>NZ_PIQA01000001.1 GCF_003987095.1 Idiomarina piscisalsi
GAATCCAGTCTCGCCGACCATCATTTCTCTTGATCATATCCCCAGATAGTTGCGTAATGCGTCAATAAGACTAAGCTTATTAGTATCGTTGCTATAAATGGAGGGCATTACCATGGCAGACTTTGAAACCTGTATGCGAAATCCAGCAGGCACTTTTGGTGAGCCAGAAGATGTGATGAACCGCACTGATTTTAGTAAAGAGCAGAAACTTAAGATATTAAAGCAGTGGCGTTACGATGAATACGAAACCGAAGTCGCTGACCAGGAAAACATGGGTGGTGACAAACCAGACAAACTGGGCGAAATTAATAACTTAATTCTACAATTAGAAGAGTAATTTATTAAGAACGCGCGCAGCTGCGTGCGTTCTCCTCGTTTTTTACCAATACCCTCTCGACTCTTAGCCGCCACCTCGCTATAATGCTGCGTCATTTTTAAAGGTCAACGCCGTTGCCGTATCTCATTTTTATAATGATAACCAGATGCGAGTGACATTCATTGATTGAAACCGAGGTAATGAAGCAATGCAGGTTTCTGTAGAGACAACTCAAGGTTTAGAACGCCGCGTGACAATCACTGTCCCGGCAGATGCAATTGATAGCGAAGTAAAACGCTTATTAAAAGAAGAATACCGTCACCGCCGTGTGAACGGTTTCCGTAAAGGCAAAATTCCACCAAATGTTTTACAAAAAATGTTTGGTCGTGAAGCGCGTTCACGCGCAGCTTCAAGCGTCATGCAGAGCAAATATTTTGAAGCGGTAATGCAGGAAAAGTTAAATCCTGCCGGCGCACCTGCAATTGAACCTAAAGTCAATGAGCCAGGTAAAGATCTTGAATTTACTGCAACTTTTGAAGTGTACCCAGAAGTTGAAGTGAAAGACTTAGACAAAGTCAAAGTTGAAAAGCCTGCGGTTGAAGTAACTGACAAAGACGTTGATAACATGCTTGAAACGTTGCAAAAGCAACACGCAAGCTGGAAAGAAGTTAAGCGCAAGTCTAAGAAAGGTGACCGAGTCACTATGGACTTCGTTGGCTCAATCGACGGTGAAGAATTCGAAGGCGGTAAAGCTGACGACTTCGCTCTGGAATTAGGCGAAGGGCGCATGATTCCAGGCTTTGAAGACCAAATTAAAGGTATCAAAGCTGGCGAAGAAAAGACCATTGAAGTCACTTTCCCGGAAGACTACCACGCCGAAAACTTAAAAGGTAAAGACGCTCAGTTCGTTGTTACTGCTAAGAAAGTTGAAGAGCGTGAACTGCCTGAACTGAACGACGAATTCGTTGCTATGTTCGGTGTGAAAGAAGGTGGTGTAGACGCACTTAAAGAAGAAGTTCGTAAAAACATGGAACGCGAACTGAAAAATGCAGTTAAGTCTAAGGTCAAAGAGCAAGTATTGAAAGGTCTTGTTGAAACCAACGACGTTGAAATGCCAAAAGCAATGATTGATCAGGAAATTGATCAACTGCGCAAGCAGGCTGCACAGCGCTTCGGTGGTAACGCAGACCAAATGCCTGAACTTCCGGCAGAGCTGTTCGAAGAGCAGGCGAAAGAGCGTGTTAAAGTTGGCTTGTTGTTGGGCGAAGTTATTCGTTCAAATGAACTTAAAGCTGACGATGAGAAAGTGGACGAAATTATTGCTACTGCAGCATCAGCGTATGAAGATCCGCAAGAAGTTATTGAGTACTACAAGTCTAATAACGATATGATGCAGCAAGTTCGTAACTTAGCATTAGAAGAACAAGCAATCGATTTAGTTTTGGAAAAAGCGTCGGTCAAAGAGAAAAAAGCAAGCTTTGACGACATTATGAATCCAAAACAACAATAATGTCAGCGTGAGTCCTTGACGGGGCACGCTACAGCTTGGTTTAATGGCTCGTATGACCTCATACGAGCCATTTTTATTTCAGGAGCTTTATAAAACATGTCGAGCGATATTCAGGATCCTATGGCACAGCTAGTCCCTATGGTTGTCGAGCAGACATCAAAAGGGGAGCGCTCTTATGATATTTATTCGCGCTTACTAAAAGAGCGCGTTATTTTTTGTTGTGGTCAGGTAGAAGACCACATGGCTAATCTTATTGTGGCTCAGCTTTTATTCTTAGAATCTGACAACCCGGATAAAGATATTTACCTTTATATCAACTCACCCGGTGGTGTTGTAACGGCGGGTATGGCGATTTACGACACAATGCGTTTTATCAAGCCTGACGTGAGCACAGTTTGCATGGGACAAGCAGCAAGTATGGGCGCATTTTTGCTTGCTGGCGGCGCGAAAGGTAAGCGTTACTGCCTACCTAACTCTCGCGTAATGATTCACCAACCTCTTGGTGGTTTCCAGGGACAGGCATCAGACTTCGAAATTCATGCGAAGCAAATTTTGGATCTGAAAGAGCGCTTGAACCGTATGTTAGCTGAGAACACCGGGCAAGATTACGAAAAAGTGGCAAGAGATACTGATCGCGACCACTTCTTAGCAGCTGAAGAAGCTGTTGATTATGGCCTGGTTGATGGCATTTTAAGTCAACGCGGCGAAGAAGCCTAAGTTGTATTTGTGGTAGGAGAGTAGAATGACGGATAAGTCCAAAGGCGACGAAGATAAGCCGCTATATTGCACATTTTGCGGTAAAAGCCAGCATGAAGTGAAAAAGCTGATTGCCGGACCGTCTGTGTTTATTTGTGATGAATGCGTAGAGCTTTGTAACGATATTCTCAAAGAAGAAATTCATCAGCTTGCTCCGGTACCCGATCAAGAAGAGCTACCGGTACCGAAAGCGATAAGAAAGCATTTGGACGACTACGTTATTGGTCAGGACCGCGCCAAGAAAGTGTTATCGGTTGCAGTTTATAACCATTACAAACGCTTGCGTAACTCGGGCAAAGGGAAAGACCAGGTTGAATTAGGCAAGAGTAATATTTTGCTGATAGGTCCGACGGGTTCGGGTAAAACTTTCCTCGCGGAGACGTTAGCTCGTTATTTGGATGTGCCATTTACCATGGCGGATGCAACCACGCTGACAGAAGCTGGTTATGTGGGTGAAGATGTTGAAAACATCATCCAGAAGCTGCTGCAAAAATGCGACTACGACGTAGAGAAAGCTGAGCGTGGTATTGTTTACATTGACGAAATTGACAAAATTTCGCGTAAGTCTGAGAACCCGTCCATTACTCGTGACGTCAGCGGTGAGGGCGTGCAACAGGCATTGCTGAAGCTGATCGAAGGCACCGTCGCATCGGTACCACCTCAAGGCGGGCGTAAGCATCCACAACAGGAGTTTTTGCAGGTCGATACCTCAAAAATCTTGTTTATCTGTGGTGGCGCATTTGCAGGCCTAAACAAAGTTATCGAACAACGCTTGTCGACCGGAACAGGTATTGGCTTCGGTGCGGAAGTAAAAAGCAAAGAGCAGAGTAAAGAAGGTGAAATTATTGCACAGGTAGAGCCGGAAGACTTGGTTCGTTATGGCTTGATTCCTGAGTTTATTGGTCGTCTGCCAGTCGTTGCTACGCTTGATGAGCTGGACGAAGCTGCGTTGGTTGAAATACTTAAAGAGCCTAAAAACGCCTTAACGAAGCAATACGCTGCGTTGTTCGACATGGAAGACGTTGAGCTAGAATTCCGTGACGACGCACTAAGAGCGATTGCTAAGAAAGCAATGACCCGTAAAACAGGTGCTCGCGGCTTGCGTTCAATTGTTGAAAGCGTACTGCTAAGTACAATGTACGACTTGCCGTCAATTGAGGGTGTTGTCAAAGTGGTCGTCGATGAGTCGGTTATTGCTGGCGAATCTGACCCTATTCTGATTTACGCGAATCAGAAGAAGGACAAGCAAGCATCGGGCGAATAGCTTAAATTGCGTTAAAAGTAATCAAAAAAAGGGCCGTTTGGCCCTTTTTTTCTGTTAAGGATTGAACTTTAGCCGAAAGACCGCATATAACAGAGTAAACCAAGGTCGGGAGAAAAGATTAATGAGCGAAGAACGCACCGAACAATTAACGATGCCAGTTCTACCGTTGCGAGATGTAGTGGTTTACCCGCATATGGTAATTCCACTTTTTGTGGGCAGGGAGAAATCAATTCGCTGTCTGCAAGCTGCCATGGACGCAGATAAGCAGGTCTTTTTGGCTGCCCAAAAAGACGCCTCAATAGACGAGCCGGAAAAAGACGACATTTACCAGGTTGGTACTGTTGCAACCATTTTGCAGCTGCTGAAGCTGCCTGACGGTACCGTGAAGGTGCTGGTAGAAGGTAAACAGCGCGCTCAGTTAGATGAATTAAAAGACAGCGAAGAATATTTTGAAGCGAATATTCATTACCTTGCTGCTGAAGCTCTGTCCGAGAAAGAAGAAGAGGTGCTGATTCGCTCTGCACTGAATCAGTTTGAAGGATACGTCAAACTCAACAAGAAAATTCCACCGGAAGTGCTGACCTCGTTGTCCGGTATTGAAGATTTGGATCGTCTGGCTGATACCATGGCTGCGCATATGCCACTGAAGCTGGCAGAAAAGCAAGCCGTGCTTGAAATTACCGACGTGCGTGAACGCATTGAGCACCTGATGGCGCTGATGGAAGGCGAAATTGATATTCTCCAGGTGGAAAAGCGCATTCGCAGTCGCGTGAAAAAACAAATGGAGAAGAGCCAGCGTGAGTATTATTTGAATGAGCAAATGAAGGCCATTCAGAAAGAGCTGGGTGAAAGCGAAGACGGCGTTGATGAATTTGAGCAGCTACAAAAGAAAATAGACGATGCTCAGATGCCGGCGGAAGCAAAGAAGAAGACCGAAGCCGAGCTGCAGAAGCTGAAAATGATGTCACCAATGTCGGCTGAAGCCACGGTTGTGCGGGGCTATATTGACTGGATGGTGGCAGTACCATGGAAAAAGCGTTCACGCATTAAGAAAGACCTGGCCAATGCTGAAAAAATTCTCGACGCCGATCACTACGGTTTAGAGAAGGTAAAAGAGCGCATCATTGAATACCTCGCGGTGCAACAGCGCACGACCAAAGTTAAGGGTGCGATATTGTGCTTAGTCGGTCCGCCGGGCGTGGGTAAAACCTCGCTGGGTCAATCGATAGCGAAAGCGACAGGTCGTCAGTACGTTCGCATGGCCTTAGGTGGCGTCCGTGACGAAGCCGAAATTCGTGGCCATCGTCGTACATACATAGGTTCAATGCCTGGTAAGCTGATTCAGAAAATGTCGAAAGTAGGGGTTCGTAACCCGCTATTTCTACTGGACGAAATTGATAAAATGTCGGCGGATATGCGCGGTGATCCGGCTTCGGCGTTGTTGGAAGTGCTGGATCCAGAGCAAAACGTCAATTTTAACGACCATTACCTCGAAGTGGATTATGACCTGTCTGACGTGATGTTTGTCGCCACGTCAAACAGTATGAATATTCCTGCGCCGTTACTGGATCGTATGGAAGTCATTCGCTTATCAGGCTATACCGAAGACGAAAAGCTGAACATTGCTAAGCGCCATTTACTACCGAAGCAAATTGAACGTAACGGCCTTAAGAAAAAAGAAATTACCGTTGATGATAGCGCAATTATTGGGATCATTCGTTATTACACGCGTGAAGCCGGTGTTCGTAACCTTGAGCGTGAATTGTCACGTCTTTGCCGTAAAGCGGTAAAAACGATCCTGCTTGATAAATCAATAACGCACGTCGAAATTAATGGCGATAATCTAAGTGATTACTTGGGTGTGCAGCGATTTGATTATGGTAAAGCAGAAGAAGCCAACCAAGTGGGTCAAGTCACAGGACTCGCCTGGACGGAAGTGGGTGGCGACTTGCTGACCATAGAAGCAACGAATGTCGCCGGTAAAGGAAAAACCACCAGCACCGGCTCATTGGGCGATGTTATGCAGGAGTCCATTCAAACGGCTTTGACGGTTGTTCGTAGCCGTGCAGATAAGCTGGGCATTGCCGAAGACTTCCATGAGAAGCGCGATATTCATGTTCACGTGCCTGAGGGGGCAACACCGAAAGATGGGCCGAGCGCCGGTATTGCGATGGTGACCGCTATGGTGTCGTCGCTTACTGGCAAGCCAGTGCGCTCTGATGTGGCTATGACCGGTGAGATTACCTTGCGTGGTGAAGTGTTGGCTATTGGGGGCTTAAAAGAAAAACTCCTGGCAGCCCACCGTGGTGGTATTAAACACGTTTTAATACCAAAAGATAACGAGCGCGATTTGAAAGAAATCGCCGACAACGTCAAGGAAGACTTGGTTATCCAGCCGGTGAAGTGGATAGACGAAGTGCTCGATGTGGCATTGGTGAAGGATTAACCTTAGCGGTAATACTAAAGTCATATTTTGACGGTAGAATGCGGTCTGCAGGTGCGAATTTAGCCCTCAGCCCGCATTTTTTCGTTAAAAAGTGCGTAAAAAGGGTTTTCAATCTGTAAGACTGTGGTAGCCTAAGGTTCATAGCTACTTCTGAGGGGACTCTCAGAGGAGCTGGGAAAGAAATACGTTCGGTAATAAACGTGCTTGAACAATAATATCAACCTTGATATAAACGTTGTCGGCCCATTTAAAACCGAATGGAACCACGGAAACTTGATAATAACAATCTAAGGGGATGATACTGTGAACAAGTCTCAGCTTATTGACAAAATCGCGGCAGGTGCAGATATTTCTAAGGCTGCTGCTGGTCGTGCTCTGGACTCAATGATCGATGCAGTAACTGATGCTCTGAAAAAAGATGACCAAGTCGCATTAGTTGGCTTCGGTACATTTAGTGTACGTGAGCGTTCTGCTCGCACTGGTCGTAACCCACAAACTGGTGAGACTATTCAGATCGCTGCAGCTAAAGTACCTTCTTTCAAAGCAGGTAAAGCACTGAAAGACGCAGTAAACTAAGAAAGGCGCGTTAGCGCTTTTTTATTGAATTAAATAGTAACCCGGGGTTTAAAACCTCGGGTTATTTTTTATCTGAAGGGTGAGTTTTGCGACGAATCTACTTATAATGTCTCGTCGTTTTACCGGTAAATTAGGAAAGCCTTATTATGTTAGAGAGGATTCGGGAAGGTTCGCAGAGCTTTACTGCTAAAGCCATTCTGGTATTAATCATTCTAACTTTTGCTCTGGCAGGCGTTGGTGGCTATATCACCAGCGGCACAGAAGACGCTGTAGCAGAAGTTAACGGGGAAGAAATTCCTCAAAGTGCTTATGACAGAGCGTATGAAAACGAGCGTAGCCGCTTACAAGAGCAGTTCGGCGATATGTTTTCCGCTATCACTTCAGACCCCAACTACATGAGAAACGTGCGAAGTGGTGTGCTGGAGCAGCTCATTGACCAGGAGTTAATGAGACAGTATGCAGAGTCTCAGGGAATGCGTGTTGGTGCAGACCAGGTAAAAGCTGCGATTCGAGATATTCCTCAGTTCCGTACAGCCGGGCAGTTCGATAATGACGTTTACTTAATGTCATTACGCAATGCGGGGTATACGCCCGAGTCTTTTGCCAACCTAATGCAACAGGACATGACACGTAACCAACTGTTGCGTGGGCTTGCGGGCAGCGAATTCGTACTAACGCCCGAGGCTTTAGCCTTTATGCGCCTGCAAAGCCAAACGCGCTCAGGTGGCTTCCTGGTATTTAACAACGAAGACTTTGCTGACTCAGTTGAAGTGACTGACGCTGACGTGGAAAGCTTTTATCAACAAAATCAGGAGATGTTCCGTACAGAGGAGCAGCTGAGTGTTGCTTATGTTGAATTATCGTTGGCCGATGTTGAACAGTCTGTCGATATTTCTGAAGACGAAGTGCGCGAGTATTATGAACAGCGCCAACAACAGTATACGACTGAAGAAGAGCGTCGTGTTTCTCATATTTTAGTTGAGCATGATACTGAAAATGCGCAACAAAAAGCTGAAGACGCACTTCAGGAACTGGAAAATGGAGCGGACTTTGCTGAAGTTGCTGAGTCATATTCAGACGATACTTTCTCTGCTGAACAAGGTGGTGACCTTGACTGGATAGAGAGAGGCGTAATGGATGAAGACTTTGACAACGCTGCATTTGCGCTTGAGAACGTTGGTGATACTTCAGGTGTTGTTGAGACCAGCTTCGGCTACCACATTATTAAGCTGACGGACTTACGCGCAGGCTCTGTGACACCTTTTGAAGACGTCAAAGACGAAGTGGAGCAGCGGCTATTGGCTCAACAAGCGGAAGACCGTTATTTCGAGTTGCAGCAAAAGTTAGCTGAAATTTCGTTCGAACAACCCGACACGCTAGAGCCAGCAGCTGATGAGTTGGGTGTTGAGGTGAAACGTACCGGTTTATTTACTCGTGAGCGTGCGCCGACACCGCTGAGTGACGATGTTGTGCTAAACAATATTTTCTCTGAACAGCTCATTGAAGAGAAGCTGAATAGCGAGATTATAGAAACGACCGATGATCGTTCACTCGTCGTCCGCGTTACAAAGCATGAGCCAGAGCGCGTGAAAGATATGGCTGAAGTTCGTGAGCAAATTGTTGAACAACTGCGTGTTGAAAAAGCTCAGCAGCTTGCTCTGCAACAGGCACAGGAAACAGCTGAACAATGGCGAGCGGGTACAGAACCGGGCGAAGAGGTCACTTTAGTTGATAGTATTCAGCGTAATAACCGTGATTACTCAAGTACATTAGTTCAAGAGTTATTTAGCCTTGCGCCAAAAGCGAATGGTGAACCGACTTACGAGGCTGTCACATTACCTAATGGGGACGCAGCTATCGTTGCGTTAACGTCGGTAACAGCGGGTAACCCAGACGAAGCTCAAATGGACGGTTTAAAAGAGCAGTTACAAAACCGCAAGGCTCAGGTAATGCTCCAGTCATTTATTGATACGTTAAAAGCGGATGCCGACATTCGCAGAATGCGTCTTCAGTAAATAACTGCAGAGTGGTGATAAATGAATAGCCCGGCCTAGTGCCGGGCTTTTTATTGCTTAAGGTGGGTATAGTGGCGGTAAACTCGAGCTTTGTTGTTTTACGTTCATGCTACCTATTTGCTTTCTGACTTTCTGATAAAGCGTTTTACCTTCAGTCCATTTAGAGCTATTAGAGTTATAAAGAGAAGCCTGTAGCGGCTTTATTTCTTCCTCAATATTTAAACGCTTAGCAACATCAGCAAGACTATTAAAAGAACCGTCCAAATGCGTTTGAGCCCAATTAATAAGGCTCTCTTGTGCTGTTTTCGCATCGTTGTTTTTGCAGGCTTTCTGAAAGTCCTGCCATGACTTACTGCGGTTCAAATTATCTGCGCTTTCAGGCTTAACGGTTTTCTCCTGGCTTTTAACACTTTTGCGCTTAATTAGCAGGTACAAGTTAAGCAGCAACGAAATAGCTAATCCGGCGGTTAAGGCAACAATGACCCAAATAGGCACTAATGGTTTAGAGGCAACAGTATTGGTGTCCGGTTTCGCGGAGGTGTTCGCAGCTTCCTCGTTTTTAGTGTCTGGCTTGATGTCAGTCGGTGCAGCCTCTGCGATATCGCTTTGGGTCATACCGGCAGGCATGATCACGGGCAAGGTCATACTCTCCGTTTTAGCCACGGTTCGTTGCTGGGTCTTGGTGTTAAACCAGGGCAGTTTAAACTCAGGAATGACTAAATCCCCGGCTTGTTCGGGTACGAGCGCAAAACTGACGGTTTTTTGAGAAATCACCACACCATTTCGAGTAAAACTGTCGGTTTCATCGTTGTCTGGGTATACCCTGAAACTGCTCGGAAAGTCCGGAGCTATTTCTGGCAATTGCTCAGGTTTAACCCCCACAGCCGTCAGCATATAAGACAATGTAATAGGCTCTCCGGCTTTGTACTCCTCCTGCTCTGGGCTTATTGATGCTGATAAGCTGACCAACTCGCTGGGTAACCAGTGTCCGGTCCATGAGTCCGGTACGGGTAGCACATTAACGTCAATGCCTTCGGCTATTGCACTAACCGGCTGGGTGTTTGAAAAAGAGGAAAAGATTGAACGCTGCCCCTGAGTAAAGACTTCACCGTCAAAACGAGCGCCGGGTATGGTTATAGAGCCTGACTTGTTAGGCGTTATTTGATAAACGCGCTGGTAAACTTTATAACGGCGACCGTTGACCATTTGTGTGCTTTCTTCATCGCGCCCAATCTGTTGCACATCTGCGTTGTCGACTTGTGGCGGTACCAGATTACCCTTATTTAAGTCGGCAGCCAGAAACAGCCGGGCAATATAGGTAATTGGCTGCTGGAAATAGACATTGGTTGAATCGACTTGGGCTTCAATAAAGGCAATTCTCTGCTCAGTGTTGCTGTCGCTTCCCTGTTCAAGCACACGCAAATTAATTGGTTTAGACGACACTCCTTTAATAGTAATTTCCGGAATGGTGTACTCGCCGGGAGACTGTGGAATCAGTACTGTAGTAAAGCGTGTTTGTTTGCTCAGGCTACCGTTTATCATGGAGGTTTGACGGCTGACAGAAGTGCGACCGACGACAAAGTCCTGCAGCAGCTTGGACGCCTCAAATGCATTATTTGATACGTCATCGTTAACCGTGACAGTCAGCACAAAAGACTCGTTTGCGGTTACTGGGTTTCTGTCGACCGTTGCTGTTACCTCAGTGACATCAGCACTTGCGGTCATACTGAATAACATGAGTAAAACAACGAGCAAGTTTACGGCTCTTACCATTTTTTCTTCTCTCCTTGTGGCTGAGAAGCTCTACGCTGGTTGCGGCGCTGGCTTTCCAATAACATCTTATTTCTTAGCAGTATGCTTGGATCATCCGGTACACGGTTCATCCATTGGTCTAATTGACGCGCTTTTTCAGGATCAATCTCGCCTTCTTTAAACTGAGCATTTTGTTGCTCTGCTTGACCTTCAGCGTTGTCTTCTTGTTGCTTTCTTGCCTGCTCTTTCTCATTTTTTTCTTGCTGACCCGGCTCTTGTTTATTTTGCTTCTGCTGTTGTTGTGAATCTCTATTCTGGGGCTGCGACTGAGAGTTTGAGTTTTCGCCTTGCTGGTTTTGTCCTTGGTTGTTGTTTTGGTTATTACCTTGTTTATCATTCGATTGCTCAGAGTCTTTATCTGACTCTGAGTTTTCATCGCCTGACTCACCAGACTGCTCTTGTTGCTGCTTTTCTTGTAGCTTTTTCACAACGTCCAAATTTTCTTTGGCTTGCTGCCAGCCAGGTTGTTGCTCTAACGCTTGCTGGTAAGCTTCTGACGCCTGCTCGAACTGTTGTTCCTGAGCAAGCGCATTACCCCGGTTGAAGTGGGCTTCGGCCGAGTTGTCTTTGGCAAAAGAATCTGCCGCTTCAGCATACAGGCCTTGTTTGTAAAGCGCTGCGCCTTTTCGAAGCGGATCTGAACTTAGCTTGGATGCTTGCTCAAACTGTTCGTTCTGATAAAGCTGTTGGGCACGCTGCTCGTTGTTTAAAAATAGCGAACTCAGTACGCCTTCAGAGTTATTCGGTTCAGCCTCCTGAGCATAGGCCTTGGGGGTGGATAACGACATTGGGATAATGAATGCCAGTACAAGTGGTGTCAAAAGGGCGCCTTTACGCCAGCTTGCCAGTAATAAAGGCAAAATGAACAGTGCTACATAGGGACCCATATCTTTCCAGGCATCTCCCCGCTGTTGTTGCTCGTTGTCTTTACCTTCACGGCTGAGTGGTGGCAATGCGGTGAGCGCTTCGATGTCGTCGTTAGTTGATGTCGCCTGCACAAAAGCACCGTTGGTTATTTGTGCTAAGTCACTTAACCGGTCTGGAAACAGCTTCGCTATGACGACTCTACCGTTTTCTTTTACCAGGCTGCCATTTGCGTTTCGCACCGGGGCGCCGTCTTCTGTGCCGACCCCTAAAATTGATACTCTGTGTTCAATATCGCGCAAGTAGTCTGTTAAAGGCTGTAAGTCGCGGCTGCTGATACCATCTGTTAGCCAGTAAATATCGCCCTGAGGGTATCCGGCGTTTGCCAGAAGTTCGTTAGCAAGTTTCAGGGCGCGTAAAGGCTCACTCCCTTCAAGGGGCATTATTTCCGGCGACAATGAGGGTATTAAGTTAATTAAGTTTCGGTTGTCCGCGGTTAACGGGCTAATAGTAAACGCATCGTCAGCATAGGCAATTAAACCGGTGTCGCCGTCAAGGCCAGAGCGAACTAAGTCTATCGCTTTAAAGCGTAGTTGAGTCAGACGGTTGGGTGTTATATCTTCCGCTAACAATGACGGTGACATGTCCATAATAACCACCTGACCGGACTCTAACTGATAAACAGGCTGTGGCAACTTTTCCCAAGTGGGTCCGGCAAGAGCCGTACTAGCAATAATTAGCATTAATGCGAGCCGGTGAATCGGCCAGCTGGATGCTTTGCCTCCCGAGTTAACCAGCACCTTCGCTAAATGACCAGGAAGAAACTGATTCCATCCGGCTTCATGTTTATTCTGCCTGAGCAGTCGCCAGTACATAACGGCAACAGGAAGCAGAGCAACAAGCCACCAGGGGCGAATAAAATGAAAGTCGCTCATTATGACACCCTCCATGGCTTGTACCGACTCAGGGCCAGAGTGACTAAGGCAATGAAGCACAGTGAGAGTGGCCAATGGAATAAGCTGGCTCTGGGGCGAAGCTGTTGAGGATCGTCGTCCACGGGCTCCAATTCATCCAGCAAAGTATAAATATTCTCGAGCTCTTCGGTGCTTCTTGCTCGGAAATATTCACCGCCGGTTTCACGCGCTAACTTCTGCATTAAAGGTATGTCTAAGTCGCGGCTTGGATTCACGCGACGTTGACCGAAAAAGCTATCAACGACAACTTCTTCTGCGCCAACGGCAATTGGGTAAATAGTAACGTCATAACTTTTGGCGAGCTCTAGCGCTTGCTCTGGCGTCAGATTCCCCGCTGTACTTTGACCATCGGTTAATAAAATGAGTACGCGGTTGGTTTCTTCGTCTTGCTGAAAGCGCTTAACTGCCAGGGCTATTGCATCGCCAATGGCTGTTCTTTCACCAACCAGCCCAAGTACCGACTCATTCAGCATTTGTGCAATAGTCTGTCGGTCATAGGTCATTGGCGCCTGTAAATAAGCGGTGTCGCCAAATAAGATAAGCCCCAGGCGGTCGCCTTCGCGACGTGTAATAAAGTCACTAAGCACATGTTTGACCATCGACAGCCGGTCGACCGACTGGCCGTTAATTTCCATATCGGCAATTTCCATACTGCCCGACAAGTCTACTGCCAGCATCATTTCCCGACCTTCAGAGCGGGTGGCAACCGGCTCACCTAACCATTGTGGGCGAGCTGTCGCTGAAACGAGCGACACCCATGCAATGGCTAGCACTGTTAAGAAAAACCACTGGCTCTTTATGGTCTGTTGTTCACTGGACAGCCCATATAAGTTGGGCAGTCGAATAGCCGAACGGGTGTTCCTGCGAGTGGGTATTAACCACCAGACCAACGCCGGCAGTGGTAATAAAAGAAACATCCAGGGCCAGGCAAACTCAAACATTGTGCTCTCCCGGCATTTTACTCAGGTCTAACTGCAACCATTGGCAGCCAACTGCTTTGTATAGCTCACAAAATGCATTACTTGCTTGTCCGTATAGCTCACTATTAATGTCGTATTGCTGTAATTCCGCATTAAAGTGTTGCTGCGATTTTTCGCTCATACCTGAGAGTAAAAACGTGAGCCATTGTTGACCGTGCAAGTTAGAAACCGTCTGCTGTGGGTAATACGCGAGCGCCACTTGTCTAAGCAGTAGGGTGACTTGCTCTGTGGTGGCTGGCGCTAATATCTGTAATTGCCTGTAGGCCTCCCGACGAGCCCGAGCCTTTAAGCGCCGTTGAACCAGCCAATAACTAATGAACGCTACAATTGCGATGAATAATAAGACGCTACCAAGGCTCCACCAGGTCGGTGGCCACCAACTGGCATCAGCTGGCGGAACAATGTCATGTAACTGACTGAGCGATGCCTGCTGTATCATGAAATATCGCTCCACTGTACTTCAATAGGTTGTGCGCTGCTAACTGGAGTAAACAGCAGCTGCCGGTTTGCAAAACTTTTTTCAAGCGCTTGCCAGTGGCTCTGGGCCGCGTTTGCGTACGTGTCTGTCTGACGTTTATTGGTTAAGTCGATATCGACTTGTTGCTTGCCATTAGATACGGCTAAAGGCTGGATGGAATGCCCCTGAGGAAGCGACTTTTCCATCGGGTCATAAACACCATAACAACGCACCAGATTATGTTTCGATAACACTTGTAGCCCATCAATAATGGTTTTGTCGACGTTATGAAAGTCACTGATAACATGAATAATACTGCCGGGCTTAACCAGTTGGCGTAATCGCTTCAGCGATTCAGACATGGGCTCTGCGGGTGTCGAGGCCTGTTTCTGCCAGCGTGTTAAACTGTCTTTACTCACGTCAACAAGACCGTGCAATAGCCGTAATACGCCTTGCTGGCGCGCCGCAGGTTTAAATTCGTTATGAAGCCAGCCGTTGCTAATGAGTCCGCCGACACGGTCACCTTTGTGCTGCGCTTGCCAGGCAATAGCCGCAGCAAGGTGCGCAGCCTGGACCGACTTAAATACAAACTCACTGCCAAATAACTGAGACAATGACAAATCGACCCAAATGAACACGGGCTTCTCTTTTTCTTCCCGGTACAGCTTGGTATGGGCTTTACCGGTTCTTGCTGTTACGCGCCAGTCAATGGCACGAATGTCGTCGCCGGCTTGATAATGCCTCACTTCGTCAAATTCCATACCACGCCCCCGGACTTTACTGAGTAAAGGACCCGACACCGTTGTTCGCGGCAGCGTCTTTTTGTGCTTAGCAAAAGCGGCAATTTTACTGCGATAATACATTAGCTCCTGCATACCCAGCGAAATGCCGTCGGTATGCAGTTGTTTTAGCCATTGTGAAACGTCCAGTTGAGGCATTATGGCGTTGGCACCAGTTTCAGTATTGTATCGATAACTTGATCGTGCGTGACGCCGTCAGCTTCAGCCTGATAACTCAGTATAATTCGATGGCGCAATACGTTATGGCAAATGGACATAATGTCGTCCGGAGTGACAAAGTCACGACCGGCCAACCAAGCTTGAGCTCGTGCGCAGCGCTCTAATGAAATAGTGGCACGCGGGCTGGCGCCATAACCAATCCATGAAGCCAGGTTGGCGTCATAGTGCTGAGGTTGGCGAGTGGCGATAATTAACTGAACTAAATAATTTTCTACCGCGTCGTCCAGGTACACTTCCAGAACTTCTTTACGAGCATTGAATAAGTCTGCCTGCGTCAGCGGTTTTGGAGCTGGCATTTGCTCGTTTAATGCTTCACCGCGAGTAAGCCTGAGAATTTTTTGTTCGGTTTCTGCGTCAGGATAGTCCAGCTTTAGATGCATTAAGAAGCGGTCTAACTGTGCTTCTGGGAGAGGATAGGTACCTTCCTGCTCCAAAGGATTTTGTGTCGCCAACACCATAAATAAGTCAGACAGCGGATAGCTGCGTTGACCAACGGTAATCTGACGTTCAGCCATAGCCTCCAGTAGGGCAGACTGAACTTTGGCCGGAGCCCGGTTTATCTCATCCGCTAAAATCAGGTTATGGAACAAAGGGCCTTGCTGGAACTCAAAAGTCCCGGTCTCGGGGCGGTAAATATCTGTACCGGTCAAGTCAGCCGGCAGTAGGTCCGGCGTAAATTGAACGCGATGAAAGTCGCCTTCAATACCGTTTGCCAAGCTTTGTACCGCTCGGGTTTTCGCAAGCCCCGGCGGGCCTTCGACTAATAAATGCCCGTCAGCGAGTACGGCTATAAGTAAATTACGGGTAAAGTCCGGCTGTCCCAGAACTTGCTGATTCAGGTAGTCTTGTAATTGTTGAAATGCTGTCGATGACATCTTGACTCCAGGCTGTCGAATCCGGTGAAAAATGACTATGCTGTCAGTACCGTTATGCAATGACAGTAACAATGCTGTCTTTGTTCCGAATTTTCAATTGTATTGCCATACTGTACCGAAAACGAAGGTTTTAATCTGCTCTATTAAGCGCTAGAATTTGTAACATATTTTGTGGTCAGACCAGTAATGGTTGATGAAGCGAGGAAAAGTTATGTCAGAAGCACATCAAGTGCGCACAGTTAACGGCGAGCGTATCGCCTTTGTTGCGGGCTTACGAACGCCGTTTGCTAAGCAGGCAACAGAATTTCATGGCGTGCCCGCCGTTGATCTTGGCAAAATGGTCGTTCAGGAGCTGGTGAATAAAACCGGCATTGAAGGCGAATGGGTCGAGCAGCTGGTATTCGGGCAAGTGGTTCAAATGCCGGAGGCGCCAAATATTGCTCGCGAAATAGTGTTAGGAACCAGTTTACCGGTGAACACCGACGCCTACAGTGTGTCACGTGCGTGTGCAACGAGCTTTCAGTCTGCGGTTAATATTGCTGAAGCAATGATCGCCGGACATATTCGCGGTGGTATTGCCGGCGGTGCCGATTCTTCATCGGTACTGCCTATTGGTGTCAGCAAACGCTTGGGTCGTGCGTTAGTTGACTTAAATAAAGCCAAGACCTTAGGTCAGCGTTTATCCATTTTAAAACGTCTTAAGTTTAAAGATTTACTGCCAGTGCCGCCGGCCGTTGCTGAGTACTCAACCGGTTTGAGCATGGGGCAGACCGCAGAGCAAATGGCCAAAACTCACAGTATTAGTCGTGCTGACCAGGACGAGTTGACCGTACGTTCGCATAAAAAGGCACATGCTGCCTGGGAAGCAGGGTGGTTGGACAGCGAAGTCATGACAGCCTATCCGGAGCCGTATAACAAACACCTAAGCCGCGACAACAATATTCGTGGTGATAGCCAGGTCGACAAACTCTCTAAGTTGAAGCCGGTGTTTGATCGCAAACACGGCTCAGTTACAGCCGCTAACAGTACACCGTTAACCGATGGTGCCTCGGCGGTATTAATGATGACAGAAAGTCGGGCAAAAGAGTTAGGGCTACCTGTGCTGGGATATTTACGCAGCTACGCCTTTGCGGCGCTGCAGGTCGAAGAAGATATGCTGATGGGACCGTCTTACTCTACGCCAGTTGCGCTCGACAGAGCAGGCATGACGCTAAACGATCTTGATTTAATTGATATGCATGAAGCTTTTGCAGCACAAACACTAGCCAATATGAAAATGTTCGCTAGTGACAAGTTTGCGAAGGAAAAGCTAGGACGTGCCAAAGCCATTGGCGACATTGATATGGATAAATTTAACGTACTGGGCGGCTCAATTGCCTACGGGCACCCGTTTGCAGCGACAGGAACGCGTATGATCACGCAAACGCTGAACGAATTGCATCGTCGCGGTGGTGGTGTTGGTCTGACAACAGCCTGTGCCGCTGGTGGTTTAGGTGCTGCAATGATTGTGGAGACAGAATAATGAGTCAGGATAAAGCATTCACGATGGATATACGCGACGACGGTGTAGCTGTTGTCACAATTGATGTTCCGGGTGAGTCGATGAACACCTTAAAAGACTCATTTGCAGACGAGGTTGGCTCGTTGCTGAACAAGTTGGAAAGCGACAGCTCGATTAAGGGCGTTGTTTTTATCAGTGGTAAACCAGGCTCGTTCATTGCCGGGGCTGATATTAATATGATCAACGACTGCGAAACCGCTGCGGATACAGAAAGCCTGGCTCGTAAGGGGCAAGCCATGTTTGACCGTATTGAGCAGTTGGATGTGCCAGTCGTGGCCGCTATTAATGGTGCATGCCTTGGTGGTGGACTTGAGCTGGCGATGGCGTGTCATGTCCGAGTTTGTACGGATAACTCAAAGACTGTACTTGGTCTGCCGGAAGTGCAATTAGGCCTTCTTCCGGGCAGTGGCGGAACGCAGCGTCTGCCGCGTCTGGTGGGTATTCAGCAGGGCTTAACCATGATGCTAACCGGCAAGCAATTGCGCGCTAAACAAGCGAAGAAAGCGGGCTTAGTGACAGACGTTGTGCCGCAAAGTATTTTACTGGATGTAGCAGTTGAACACGCACTGAAACGTAAGCCGAAAGCCAGTAAAGCGCCTCTGAAAGGCTTTAGTAAGATTTTGGAAGGCACAAAGTTTGGCCGCGATATCATTTTCAAAAAAGCGGGTGAGCAGGCGCAGAAAAAAGCGCATGGAAATTATCCGGCTATTGATAAAATTATTCAGACGGTGCGCGAAGGTGTTGAACGAGGGCACGAAGCCGGGCTTGATAAAGAAGCGCGCAGTTTTGGCGAGCTAGCTATGACACCCGAATCGTATCAGCTGCGTCAGATATTCTTTGCAACCACTGAAATGAAGAAAGAGACCGGTGCTGATGGTGTTGAACCAGACCCAATAAAGCGCGTTGGCGTTCTTGGCGGTGGCTTGATGGGCGGTGGTATTGCCTATGTAACTGCGGCTAAAGCAAACATTCCTGCGCGCATTAAAGACATTTCTGAAGACGGTGTGCGTCATGCCCTGCATTACAGCTACGAGCGTTTAATTAAGAAAGTGAAGCGCAAGCATATGCGCCGTGCAGAGTATGAGAAAACCATGCTGATGTTAAGCGGTACGCTGGACTATAGTGGGTTCGAGCGCACCGATGTCGTTATAGAAGCGGTCTTTGAAGACTTGGATCTTAAGCAAAAAATGGTGGCTGACATTGAAGAGCACGCAAGTGAGTCGACAATTTTTGCTACCAACACCAGTTCGTTGCCTATTACCCAAATTGCGGCCAAAGCGAAGCGTCCGGAACAGGTTATTGGTCTGCATTACTTCTCTCCAGTCGACAAAATGCCGTTGGCAGAAATTATTACCCACGAGGGGACCTCTGATAAAACCATTGCGACCACGGTGGCATTGGCGAAAAAACAAGGTAAGACGCCTATTGTGGTAAAAGACGGTGCGGGTTTTTACGTAAACCGTATTCTGGCGCCTTATATGAATGAGGCTGCGCGCCTGATGCTTGCTGGCGAGCCTATTGAAAAACTGGATAAAACCTTAGTTAAGTTCGGCTTCCCAGTCGGGCCCATGACTCTTTTAGATGAAGTGGGTATTGATGTCGCGGCAAAAGTGGCACCTATTTTGGTTAATGAATTGGGCGACAGATTCGAAGCGCCGCAAGCCTTCGAAAAGCTGATTGATGACGACCGTAAAGGTAAGAAGAACCAAAAGGGTTTCTATAAGTACGGTAAAGGCGTTAAAGGTAAGCCGGTTGATACATCAGTTTATTCGCTATTGGGTGTTGATCCTAACGAGAGTAAATCAGCAGAAGATATCGTCGATATTTGTTTGCTACCGATGTTGAATGAAGCTGTTTACTGCTTGCAAGAAGGCATTATTCGTAGCCCGCGTGACGGCGACATAGGCGCTATTTTCGGTATTGGTTTCCCGCCATTCTTAGGTGGACCGTTCCGTTATATGGACAGCCAGGGGATTGGTAGCATTGTCGCTAAACTGGAAGCTTTAGCGTCAGAGCGAGGCGAGCGCTACACACCAGCACCATTGCTAAAAGAAATGGCTAAAAACGGCGAGCGCTTTTACTCTTAAGTGTTTAAACGTCAACCACGTCTGCTGTATGTTGCTTGATAAATTCAATAAAACTATCAGCAGGCATTGGTTTCGCGTAATAAAAGCCTTGGATGTATTCGCATTCAAGGCTTTTTAATTGCTCAAGCTGAGCTTCAGATTCAACCCCTTCTGCAATGACTTTCAGACCCAGGTTATGAGCCATACCAATAATCGACGCAACCATACTGCGGTCTTTTGAGCTTATCGTGATGTCATCGATAAAGGCTTTGTCTATTTTTAAGCTGTCCATAGGGAAGCGCTTAAGGTAAGCCAGTGACGAATAACCCGTTCCGAAGTCATCAAGAGCCAGTTTAACGCCCATATCGGATAGATTTTCCATCATAATAATCGCGCGTTCAGGGTCACTCATGACCATGCCTTCGGTTATTTCAAACTCAACGTGGCGTGGGGGCAATGACTCCTGGCGCAATATACTTTCTATCTGCAAAGCCAGTCCAGATTGCATAAACTGACGAGCTGACAGGTTAATAGCAATGGTTTTGGGCGCTCCCGGGTACTGCATAAAGACCTTCATATCTTGACATGACTGGCGCAGTACTTGTTCGCCAAGCTCAATAATCAGGCCTGTTTCTTCAGCCAGAGGAATAAAGTCAGCTGGACTTATCTGAGAGCCATCATCACTTTTTATTCTTGCCAGCGACTCTATACCGGCAATGTGCCCGGTATGAACCTCAATCTTTGGTTGATAGTAAACTTCAACGTCATTATTTTTCAAAGCTGCACGCAGTTGGTTTTCCAGTTTCAGCCGTTGCACAGCATTTTCGTTCATCGACTGACTGAAAAATTGATAGCAGTTTCCACCGCGCTGCTTGGCGTGGTACATGGCCATATCGGCCTTTTGCAGGAGCTCTTGCGAGGTAATGCCGTCGTGTGGGAACAGAACAATACCAATGGAACTACCAATAACAATATCTTGATTATTAACGGAGTAGGGCTCAGCGATGGTTCTGTTTATCTTGTGCGCTAAGTCACCGATAAGGTGCAAGTCGGTGCTGTCTTCAATCAGCAAGCCGAACTCGTCACCGCCTAACCGATACAGCGTATCCTGACGTCGGCTAATCTCCATCAGTCGTTCTGCAACTAGACACAGTAAGTCATCGCCAAGCTCATGACCAAGAGAGTCGTTGACCTTTTTAAAGTCGTCTAAGTCAAATAGTAACAGGGTGTGAGAGACTTTCTTACGCACTAGGTTTGAGTGGCTCACCTGAAAATAAGAGCGGTTTGGCAGTCCGGTTAAGGTATCCGTATTGGAAAGGCGTCTTAGCTCGCTTTCGGTGCGCTGGCGCTCCGTAATATCAGAAAAGCTGGCGACGATGAAAGATAACGCACCTTCGTCATCATGAACGGCATCCAGGGTAAGCTCCATTAAAAATTCACTACCGTCAGCTTTAATGTCGGTTAATTCCCCGCGCCAGGTACCTTCCTTTATGACCGTGCGTTTAATCTGGTTGGTAAACTCTTCTGAATAAAGATCAAGGTGAAAGCTTTTTCCCAAAGCTTGCTTACGGGGATAACCTAAAATGCGTTCAAAAGCCTTATTGACCTCCACCTTTTTGAAAAATCGATCAAAAATACAAATACCATCGGAAATGTTGGTAATAGAAGCTGCCAGCATATCAATTCGGTCTTGCGAGCTAACTAAGCTGCTAACGTCGCAGAGCGTGCCATGCATGATATTGACACCGTTCTGCTTCTCGATTCTGCCCTGATCCAATACCCAAAGCCAGGCGCCGTTATTGTTTATTCGATAGGAACACTCGTAATATTCCGTTTGCCCATTGATATGGTTATCTATTGCCTCTTGTAAGCGGTTAACGTCACCTGGGTGAATATTTGACGAAGTGCTTTCCGGTGACTTAAGGCGACGACCATCGACCGGAAACGCAGGACAGTCTGGCCAAATATATTGCCTCAATAGTTCACCTGTAGAGAGGTTCCATTGCCAATACTGGCTGCGACTGAACTGAAGCGCTTTTGCCTGACCATTTAGTGACGTAGCGAGGTTCGTTAATTGCTTTAACTTAAAACGATAGAGGACAATGGTAATGCCAAGAGCGAGTAAAGCGACAATGCTATACCCGAAAATTGCGTAGGGAGTTGTCCAAAAAGGACGAGTGATGCTATAGCTTGCTTCGTTCTGAGCGTACCAGTTTTCACCATCTAAAGAGGCTTGTACAGTAAGTTGATAGGTGCCAGGAAATGGCTGGTTCAGTTGTAATGGCAGTTCGCTATGTTGAATGTAAGACCATGCAGTTTGATTCTTATCGAGCTTGTAGCGATAGGTGAGTGTGTTACCGACTCTGGAAAATGGTAACGAAAACCAAGCTTCTGCCGCACTGCCCGAAGGCTTAATATCTATGGCAAGGGAGGCGTTTTTTAGCGGCAGCGCCGGGTTTATTTTTTTTCTTTCAGATATTTCAGAAAACGGATTAATGGCATAAGCATTGTTTTCTGAATGTAGCCACAATGTCTCGCCTAAACGAGTGAGCCAAAATGAATCATTTAAGTTTAGGCCGTAGTCAAGGCGTTGCCATTCGCTTTCCACCGTATTGTATTTATACAGCTGGTGTGTTTTCGTCAACAAGAATATATCGTCAGAGTAGGCTTCGATATCAGCAACGTTTTCAATGCTTACCGGCGACTCTGCGATAGTTATAATTTCTTTTTTTATAAAGTCGTAATTAACCATTCCCAAGTCAGACTGTATCCAGTACTGATGGTCGCTTGTCTGAGTATAGCTACCCGTTCTCTTTAACGACTCTGGTAAATGAGATTTGATACTATCAGGCAAATGGTTAGGGACAGTGTAGTGTTTTAATATCCCTGGCGCATAAGAATTTGGTATTTCGACGAGCCCATTCGACGAGGTTGCCAGAAACAGGTCACCGTTATTAGAAAACTCAATTTTCCCCGTGGCTGGGCTTTGCGTTAATTGCGTTAACTGTTTGTTACTGTAACTGTAGAGCCCTTGTTCGGTGGCTATGAATAATTGGTTGTCGTGCCTTTCAATATCGGTAACGACCGCTTTTAGCTCATTAATTGGTTGTGGGGTTTGAACGCTGCGAAGCTCATTATTAAGTAACCTCAACCCGCTATTGGTCGCTAGCCAAAATGCGCTTTCAAACCATGTTATTGCTTTAACTTCAGAGGCATTTATAGTGTCCGATATGGGGTTGCTCTTTGTTACTGAGAAAACGTTATCGGAGTAACCATCCCATACATAGATACCTCCGGAGCCGCTGCTCAACCAAAACCAGCCACCGTGAAACTCAATAAAGTGGATATTCGTTACTGGTTGCCCGTTATAGTTAAGCGCTTTTTCTTTAAAGTGCTGAGTTTGCGGATTGAATGTAAGCAGGCTCTCAGAGGTTCCGATAAATAACAGGCCATCCTGTCCTTTAGTGAAGCTGTTCACTTTGAAAGCAGTTGTGTCATGCTTTGGAAAAAGGGTTGAAGTCCATTCACCGTTTTTTTGAAGACGCCATAAACGATGATCTGTAGTCGTCCATAAAGAATTGCCAATAGTTAATAGGGTGCCTGAACCGGCATGGTTAACTGCATCGATATTCAGGCTATTGATATTGTCTAGGTCAACACCGTCGTACCGGGCTAAACCCTTGGCGGTTGATAGCCATAGAAAGCCTTGAGGACCTATTTCGATGTCGCGAATATAATTGCTGGGTAGACCATTGGCAGATGACAGGAATCTAACGCCCTCTGGTTGAAGGTCCAGCGTAGGGGTAGGTTGAGCCATTAGCTGACTCGTGAATGAAAGCAAAAAGAATACTGCGGCGTTGGCCCACGCCCTCGTATACAAAGTAAATGTCACAGAGTACCCAGTAGGCCGCTAAAACGGCTCTTTTGTTAATATGCTGTTAAGTTATCGGTTTGATAACCCGCTGTCAAAGCCTATTTTACTTGGCTTGCTAGCTTGTTTGAAGCCTCAGCCAACCTGAATTTTGTGACAATTTTTGTCGTATGTCAGTCAGCCAGTCGGTTAATTGATAATTATCAAGTGCGTCCAGTAATCTGAGCTGGCGGTTAAATGACGTGTCGCCCAATTGAATAGCACCCCATAAGCGTTGACTCTTAACTCGAAGGCTTCTGTCGCGCGTGCGTATTTGTTGTTGAAGAACCGCCTTGGTGTGGTGCCATACTTTCAGCGTGGTTGTATCTAGTCGACTGAATAGCTTTTCAAGGCTATCTGAAACTTCGTCAAATAAGGTGTCGGTTGGTGCACTATTGGATTGAACAAAAAATAAAATGCCGGGTAGACGCTGAACAGGAAAGTATTGACTACCCGCGGCATAACCTAACTGTTTCTCGGTGCGGATATCATGAAAGAACGCTTGATGTACTAACTGCTGAAGTAACATATAGCAAATTTGCTCTCGCTCACTGTCATTATTGCCTTGCTGATAAAGTAAAATAGCGTTATCAGGATGAGAGCAGGGAACCTCAAGTTCTTGGTTAGAAAATTCGCTGACTTTTTTAACCGAATCTCTGTCTTTTTGTGCCGGGCGCTCAGTGGGCAAGTTTGCTTGAATAAGTTCAGCAAGTTCGTGGGCTTGACGCGTTTGCCAGTCTCCGTGCATAAAGGCTTTTATATACACTGGTTCGAACATTCTCTCTAATGCTTGAGTAAACTCGCGAAAAGATAAGGTAGAGAGCTGGTTGGCAAGCTCGGGCAGCCTAAAAAGTCCAGGTTGTAATTGCTGATTGAGCTCTGCGAAAAGCTTGTTTAATGGTTGATTTTGATGCGCAGATTGCCAGTTGGCAACTAGGGTTTGCTTTATATCTCGGAAACGACGGTGCGCAAATTTAAGCACTAAAGCGCGTTTCATTAAATGTGACATTAACGGAAGTTGCCCCTCTGACAATCCCGTTGTGTGAATAACAATACCTTGCTGAGTCGGGTAAATATTAAAATGCAGCCCCGCAACTTCAGCGTCATAAAGATCATCGTTTAAGGCGTCTATAATGAGTTCAGACCAAAGCCGGGCAATTGCGAAGTAATAAGCTGAGCTGGTTACTGCAGGTAATTTCAATGCTAAATAAATATGTCCCTTAGGTACGCGGAACTCGGTATCTTGCAAGTGCCACAGCTCCATCAAATCGGAACTTGAAATGCATTCCGGCAGTAACGTCTCGTTTTCTAGTGGTTGCGGGTGTAACCGATCATTTATAAAACGGTTGCGCTCGGGCAGTTTGGCTATGAACTCTTCGGGCGTTTGACTAAGCTTCGTTAATTGCGATTCAGTGAGTTTCTCTACGCTGTATTGAGTATCGTAAATAGGGGCTTCCCGATCGGTTTTGACATCAGGAGCGATTAACGTAATACGACTGTGTTTTGGCGTCATTAACGTCAGTAATTTTTCAGCGTAAGCATTATTAAGCTCATCCATTCGATAGTCACCGTAAATGGTATCTTCCGAACTATAATGAAAAGCGTTGATGCTTAATTGGCTGGCTAATTCACCCACGGGCGTTGGTTCCTGATAAAGAAAGCTTAACTCAGACGTAATTTTTCTTTCTTGATAACGCCAGTCTTCTATTCCCTCGGTTTTCACCTTTCGCAAGTAAGCAAAAACCCATTGCAGCATGGTGTCGATATTTTTTCGGCCCGACAGGGTTAGCTGAATGTTGACATTAAAGTCTTTAAAGTTGCTGCCGCTAATTCCGCCGCCAGCAGATAAAGAGTTTATCCACCCTTTGTCGCGTAAGCAGTTAAATAAACTGCCGGGACCTTCGTACCCGACGATATGCGCAATAAAACTGGTGGTTTTGTTTCGGTAATCCTGGTCAATGCCCGGTAACGGAAAGGTGAGAATAAGGCGGTAGGCACCTTTTAATGGTTTTACTTGAATGAAAAGGCCTTTTTGTTCCTCAGTATACAGAGGTTCAGTTATGGCCGTTTTGGGTTGTGCATGATTTTGAAAGTCAGAAAAATGACGAGTCGCGATAGCCTTTAGTTCAGTCAACGATTGTGGACCGGCAAGTACCAGCTGCATTCGATTTGCGCTGAAATGAGACTCATAAAAGCGCTTAAGCTTCTGTTGTAAAGTACCGTGCTCATCATCTTTTAAGGTATTTAAGTTTCCAACAGAGAACAGAGAAAAGGGATGAGCCTGATTAGCCGTCACTTTATGAACCTGATACAGGCGACGTAACTCATCTTTTTGTTTTAAACGAAACTCTGACTCAATGGACTGTTTTTCTTTTTGAATCCACTTATCGGTAAAAAGAGGCTCTTTTAAAATTGATGCAAAACGCTCAAATGCGGCTTCAAGTGCGTTTGCATTACAGTCAAAGTGGAAATTAGTAAACTCGGTGCCTGTCCAAGCGTTGTGCTGACCACCATGAGCGCTAAGAAAATCATTGAAGGCGTTGGGTTCAGGATAAGACTGACTACCCATGAAAAACATGTGCTCTAAAAAGTGAGCGAGACCTTGGGTATGCGGCGGATCGTCAAAGTGACCTGCACTGACGGCTATGGAGCCTGCCGCTTTCACGCTATCAGGGCAATGGACTAACAGCACTTTAAGTTGGTTATCTAAAACCAAGTGCTGATAGTCACGCTTGTCACTGGGACTTCGGACAACACGGACGAGCTCATCAGTCTTTGAGGAGTTCGCCATAATGTTCCTTAGTTCATATTAGGTTTTTATTGATCGAGAGGCTGATCAAACTGATCTGACTTAGCAAAGTCGCCGCTTAAATCACTTAAACGTTCGTTATTGAAAGTTAAGATCAGTTCTTTACGGTAAACTTTACCTTCGTTCGGGTTCATATTGTACAAGTACACCCAGCGATCTGAGTCGAAGCTGTTTTCAGCGACAGGCTTGCCTAATACGTAAATAACCTGCTCTTCAGTCATTCCGACACGAAGCTTATCAACATCGTCTTGCTCAAGGTAATTGCCTTGAGGAATATCTATTCTGTAAACCATGCTATCGAGCACAGAGCAACCACCTAAGCTCAGCAATGCGGCGATACAAACTGCAAATTTGGTCATGAAATACCTATTTCTCTTTTTTATAACTGTATTTAACTTTTGACGATGATAAACAAAGCAGCCGCTGAACACCAGCACAGTCAGCGACTAACTCGCTAAAAGCTCTTTCGCGTTAGCTTTAGCCATGTCCGTTACACTATCCCCACCCAGTAAGCGGGCAAGCTCTGTGACACGTTCATTGTGACTTAGCGCTTTCACCATAGTTTCTGTTTCGTCATTGTCACTATATTTACTGACCTGGAACTGGTTGTCAGCTTTTGCAGCAACCTGTGGCAAATGCGTAACGCAAATAACTTGAGCTGTTTGCCCAAGTTCGCGTAGCATTTTTCCAACAATAGCGGCAGTTGGGCCACTCACACCAACATCCACTTCGTCGAACATCATTGTTGGCACTGACTTTTGGGTTGCTGTCATGACCTGTATGGCAAGGCTAATACGTGAAAGTTCACCGCCCGATGCTACTTTACTGAGAGACTGCAGTGGCTGGCCTGGGTTAGTTGTTACTTCGAACTGAATATCATCGGTACCCAGACGAGACGCTTTTTTATCCGTGTCATGCTCGACATTAATAATAAATCGGCCATGAGGCATATTGAGCTCATGCATTGATTGTGTAATTTTCTTACTGAGTTCATCTGCCGCCTTTTCACGGCTACTAGAGAGTTTCTGTGCTAACTCCCGGTAATCGGCTTCCGCCTGTTGGCGATCAGAATCTAGCTGCTCAAGGTTTTTATCAGCATTCACAATATTATCGAGTTCGGCGTTCAGCTTTTGATGGTGTTGCCATAAGTCGGCAGCCGGCACCTGATGCTTTTTCGCTAAGCTAATAGCTTTGCTAAGGCGCTCTTCAACAATGTCGAGCTCAGCGGGGTCAAGCTCGAGTTCATCCTGATAATGCCTCAGTTCGAGTGCGGCTTCCTCAATATGGACTTTGGCTTGTTCTAAGAGTTGGCAAACAGGCTTTAACTGTTCATCGATATCCGCCGCTTCTTCTAGTCGCTGATTCGCCGAAGAAACCAGCCCTGTTGCATTGTTATGCTCACCCTCGTAAAGCGCACTGAGTGAAAAAGCACTGGCTTCCATGAGGTACTTACTGTGACTTAACTTTTTATGGCGTTGTTCGAGCTCTTCAAATTCACCTTCGGCAATAGCAAAGTCATTCAATTCTTCGACTTGGTATTCGAGCAATTGTCGCTGAGCTTCGAGTTCGTCTTGTTGTTGAACATAGTGTTTATATTCTTTTTCAAGCTCGAACCATTGACGGTATTGCGTTGCAACCTCTGACAGTAACCCTGTGTGTCTTGCGTAGTTGTCGAGCAGTTCTAACTGGTGCTCTTCTTTCAATAATAGTTGGTGTTCATGCTGCCCGTGGATATTAACTAATAGTGGTGCCAGTGACTTTTGTTGGGTGAGCGCAACTGGGGTGCCGTTTATCCAGGCTTTTGAACGACCGTCACGCTGAATGACACGTCGTAGAATACAGTCTTCTTCTGCATCAAAGTCATTGTGCTTAAGCCATTGGGCTGCAGGGCTGTTTGGCTCTACCGTAAAAACAGCGCTTATTTCCGCTTTGTCCTCGCCTGGTCGTACCCAGTTAGCATCAGCCCTGGCACCTAAACATAAGCTTAAAGCGTCTAAAGCAATAGATTTACCAGCACCGGTCTCACCAGTGATAGCGGTCATGCCTTTTGAAAAGTCGATATCCAGAGACTTAACGACAGCAAAATTGCGGATGTGTAACTGAGCTAACATAAATGCACCTTATTGACATGTACGTATAAAAGCACTGTTGTTTTGTACAGTTTATACAGTATTTATACAGTACTATTTTGTTATTGCAAGCTCAGTATGAAATTTCTTCTAAAAAAGTCGGCTGCCCCAGCCAAGTTTGTTACGCAATACGTGGTAATAATTGTGATCAACCGGGTGAATCATTTTCAGCGTATGGTCATGCTTTTTAAGCACAATGTCGTCGCCCGGGTGCACGGCCATACGTACGTGACCGTCACAACTAATTTGTAATAGGTCGTTGTCGTAAGCTGCGCGCAGTCGAATATCGCTTTCGCCATCAACAACAATAGGGCGGCTACTTAATGTGTGAGGAAACATAGGAACCAGAGTCATCGCATTGAGGTTAGGGTGTAGTATTGGGCCGCCTCCGGACAGAGAGTAGGCGGTGGAGCCTGTCGGTGTGGCGCAAATTAACCCGTCAGAGCGCTGACTAAAAACAAAATGGTCATCAATGTAGAGCTCGAACTCTATCATGTGGGCGACTTTGTCAGAATGCAGAACAATTTCGTTAATGGCGCGTCCTGCACCTGCTGGAGAACCGTTGCTAATCACTTCGGCAGAAAGTAGAAAACGCTTTTCAACGCGGTATTCGCCTTCTAAAACGTTAAGCAAGTGGGTCATTACTTCGTCAGGGTCCAGGTCAGTCAGAAAGCCTAAATTACCCCGGTTCACACCAATGACTCCAATGTCATGTTCGCAGAGCGCTCTTGCTGCACCTAACATATTGCCATCACCACCAACAACAACGGCAATGTCAGCCCACTCTCCAAGCTCTGCTAAGTTTATGGTTTTGATTTTACCAGACTCAAGTAGCTTTTGAGGTAACTGTTCAGCAGTGCGGGACTCAAGTGCTATGTCATAGCCACGTTCGTTTAGTGCCGTCGTTACCGTTTCTAAAGTGAGTTGTGTGCCGCGGTCATTGACCTTGCCGAGTAAGCCAATTCTCTGAAATGCGCTCATAATGACAGTTCCTGTGGTTTAGGCTGTTTACGCTACGATCAGGTGGAAAATTTATCAAGTCATAGAAAGCCCCTTGAAAGTAAAAAACTTGCCCCCATTAACTTGGCAACCTCAATTTAAACCGGACTGAAGAGAGTCAAATATGGCGGATAAGAAAGACCAACAGACTGAACAGAATGTTGACCAGACGGTCGAGCAACAGCAAGCAGAGCAGCAGGCTGCACAAGCGGCGGAAGAAGCGATGCAACAAGACACAACAGCAGCTGAAGCAGAAACGGCAGGAACGTCGGCTGACCAAACTGACAAAATTGCCGAGCTTGAGCTGGCACTGAGTAAAGCTGAAGCACAGGTGAAAGACCAGCGCGAGTCGGTGTTGCGTACGCAGGCTGAAATGGAAAACGTACGACGTCGTGCAAGCCAGGACGTGGAAAAAGCGCATAAGTTCGCGCTAGAGAAGTTCGCCAATGAATTGCTAACGTCCGTGGATAACCTGGAAAGAGCACTACAGCTAGCCGACCAGCAAGACGAGTCGAGCCGCAATTTTATTGAAGGTATTGAGCTGACTTACAAGAGTCTGACCTCAACCCTGGAAAAGTTTGGTGTGAAAGCGGTAGGAGAAGAAGGCGAAGCCTTTAACCCTGATTTGCACCAGGCCATGTCGATGCAAGAGTCTAGCGAGCACTCAAATAACACCATTATGGCTGTCATGCAGAAAGGCTACGAACTAAATGGCCGCTTGCTGCGTCCCGCTATGGTTATGGTTGCGCGTAATTCAGACTCGGGCGTCGATACGAAAGCATAAAGATTAATCAAATATCCTTACATAGGGTGTTGAAATCAAAATAAAGAGACCCCAAATAAGGGGTAACGAAACAAATTTCATGAATCTGGAGTTGGAGACGAATCATGGGCAAAACAATTGGTATTGACTTAGGTACAACAAACTCTTGTGTTGCTGTACTAGACGGCGGCAAAGCACGCGTTATCGAAAACGGTGAAGGTGACCGCACAACCCCTTCAGTGGTTGCATTTACTGACGACGGCGAGATTTTGGTGGGTTCACCAGCAAAACGCCAAGCAGTAACTAACCCGAACAAAACTTTATTCGCAATTAAGCGTTTAATTGGCCGCCGCTTCCAAGATGAAGAAGTGCAGCGCGATATTGGCATCATGCCGTACAAAATTGTTAAAGCGGACAATGGTGACGCTTGGGTAGAAGTGGATGGCGATAAAAAAGCACCACCACAAATTTCTGCGGAAGTTCTGAAGAAAATGAAGAAAACCGCGGAAGAATTCCTTGGCGAGAAAGTTACAGATGCAGTTATTACTGTTCCTGCATACTTTAACGATGCGCAGCGTCAGGCAACGAAAGATGCGGGTAAAATCGCAGGCTTAGAAGTTAAGCGTATCATCAATGAGCCAACAGCTGCTGCGTTAGCGTATGGTATGGATAAAAAGTCTGGCGACAACGTCATTGCTGTCTATGACTTAGGTGGTGGTACCTTCGATATCTCCATCATCGAAATTGATGAAGTTGAAGGTGAGCACACGTTTGAAGTATTAGCGACTAACGGTGACACCCACTTAGGTGGTGAGGACTTTGATAACCGCTTAATTAACTACTTAGTTGAGCAGTTTGAGAAAGACCAAGGCATTGACCTGCGTAAAGATCCATTAGCCATGCAGCGCTTAAAAGAAGCGGCAGAGAAAGCCAAAATTGAACTGTCATCGGCTCAGCAGACCGAAGTGAACCTGCCTTACATTACGGCAGACAACACCGGTCCTAAGCACATGGCAATTAAAGTAACTCGCGCGAAGCTTGAGTCATTGGTTGAAGACTTAATTACTAAGTCACTGGAGCCGGTTAAGCAGGCATTGGCAGATGCAGACCTGTCAGTAAGCGACATTAACGACATTATCATGGTCGGTGGTCAGACTCGTATGCCGAAAGTGAGCGCTGCGGTTACTGACTTCTTTGGTAAAGAGCCACGTCGTGACGTGAACCCGGATGAAGCGGTAGCAATGGGTGCTGCGGTTCAAGGTGGTGTCTTGTCAGGTGATGTAAAAGACGTACTGTTATTGGACGTATGTCCGCTGTCACTGGGTATCGAAACCATGGGCGGTGTAATGACTAAGCTGATTGAGAAGAACACCACGATTCCGACTAAAGAATCGCAAACGTTCTCAACAGCGGAAGACAACCAATCTGCAGTAACTATCCATGTATTGCAGGGTGAACGTAAGCGCTCAGCCGATAACAAGTCATTGGGTCAGTTTAACTTAGAAGGTATCCGCCCGGCAGCGCGTGGTGTACCGCAAATCGAAGTGACCTTTGACATTGATGCGGATGGTATCCTGCACGTATCGGCGAAAGACAAAGACACGGGTAAAGAGCAGAAGATCACCATTAAAGCGTCTTCTGGTCTGGATGAGTCTGAAGTCGAGAAAATGGTGAAAGACGCAGAAGCCCACGCTGAAGAAGATAAGAAATTTGAAGAAATGGTGCAGGCGCGTAACCAAGCTGACGGCTTAGTTCACGCAACTCGTAACCAGCTGAAAGAAGTTGGTGACGCTCTGTCTCAAGAAGACAAAGACGCCATCGAGAAAGCGTGTGAAGAACTTGAGCAAGCAGCCAAAGAAGGCGACAAAGAAGCCATCGATGCGAAGTCTCAAGCTCTGATGGAAGCGTCTCAAAAATTGATGGAAGCCGCTCAACAGCAGCAAGCTCAGCAAGGTGCTGAAGGCGCAACCGGTGGTGAGCAGTCTTCGTCAAAAGCGGATGACGACGTTGTCGATGCTGAATTTGAAGAAGTCAAAGACGACGATAAGAAGTAAGCACTAAGGCAACTTCGCTAATCAACACGGGTGTTGCCGCAAGGTAATGCCCGTGTATTCGTATCAGAGTAGGACAGAAGACGTAACATTATGGCGACACAAGATTTCTATCAAATTCTTGGGGTCTCAAAAGACGCCAGCGATCGTGATATTAAAAAAGCATACAAACGTATGGCTATGAAATATCACCCGGATCGCACCAAAGGCGATAAAGACCTCGAGTTAAAGTTTAAAGAGATAAAGCAAGCCTACGAGGTCTTATCTGACCCGCAGAAGCGCCAGATGTATGACCAATATGGGCACGAAGCCTTCGAACAGGCACGTCAGGGCGGTGGCGGCCCGGGCGCCGGCGGATTCGGTGGTGGTGCCGATTTTGCTGATATTTTTGGTGATGTATTCGGTGATATTTTCGGTGGCGGTGGCCGTCGTCAGCAGGCACGTGCGCAGCGTGGCGCGGATTTACGCTACAACCTGGATATGTCATTGGAAGAAGCTGTACGGGGTAAAACTGTTGAGTTAAAAATTCCAACCTTAGTTGAATGTGAAGACTGTGATGGCAGTGGTGCCAAGAAAGGCAGCAAACCGCAAACCTGTGGTCATTGTCACGGAGCGGGCCAAATTCAAATGCGCCAAGGCTTTTTTGCTGTTCAGCAAACCTGCCCACAATGTCGTGGTAAAGGTACTATTATCAGCGATCCATGCCGCACCTGTCATGGACAGGGTCGCAAAGAAGAAACTAAGACCTTGTCGGTTAAAATTCCGGCAGGCGTGGATACCGGCGACCGTATTCGTTTAGCCAACGAAGGCGAAGCAGGCGAGCACGGCGCTCCGGCGGGGGACTTATATGTTCAGGTGCATGTCCGTGAACACCCAATTTTTTCTCGCGACGGTAATAACCTGTACTGCGAAGTGCCGGTAAGCTTTACAAAAGCCGCGTTAGGTGGAGACATTGAAGTGCCAACGCTGGATGGCAAAGTGAAGCTAAAAGTTCCAAAAGAAACGCAGACCGGAAAACATTTCCGCATGCGTGGCAAAGGCGTGAAATCGGTAAGAACTGGTGCCGTTGGTGATCTTATTTGTAAGGTGGTTATAGAGACACCTGTGAACCTTTCGTCCAAGCAGCGTGAAATGCTTGAAGAGCTGGAAGAGTCTATGGGAAGCGGCGACGAAGCTGCCAAGTTTAGACCCAAAGAAAAAGGTTTTTTTGACGGCGTAAAACAGTTTTTTGATGACTTACGCGGATAAATTGGCTATCACTATAGTGTATTAGCTAATGATTGGAGGCAGCGGATGCAGCTTAAAACAGTTTTGTTAGGTATAACAGCAGCGGTGACTTTGGCCAGTTGTGCACAGTCACCAACCGGACGTTCACAGTTGCAGCTCTATCCGAGCAGTGAGTTGAACAAGATGGGTGCTGCCTCCTACGAGGAAATGCGTAAAGAAGGTAAAATTAACCAAGATGAACAGGTTAACGCATACGTGCGTTGTGTTACCGATGCTTTGGTTGAGACTTTGCCGGGTGACTATGCGCAGATGGACTGGGAAGTCACTGTGTTTGATGAACCAACGGTCAATGCTTTTGCACTACCTGGTGGTTATATAGGTGTTTATAACGGCTTGCTGGAAACTGCGGAAAATCAGCACCAGTTAGCGGCGGTTATTGGACACGAAATTGGTCATGTCATTGCTGAACACAGTAATGAACGCATTTCAAGTAATATGCTAGTCGGCTTAGGGCTACAGATTGGTGGTGTTATCGCCAGCACCCAAATGGACAGTGATGAAGCTGGTTTGTTAATGGCGGCATTGGGTATTGGGGCTCAAGTCGGTGTGCTTTTGCCGTACTCGAGAACGCATGAGTCTGAGTCAGATGAGTTAGGTCTTGAGTATATGGCTGACGCCGGTTTTCAGCTCGACCAAGCGCCGGAATTGTGGCGTAATATGAAAGCAGCGACCGGCGGCTCTGCCCCGCCTGAATTACTGTCAACTCACCCGAACCCGGATACTCGCATTCAGGACTTAGAAGCGCAAATACCTTCGCTTCAAAGCCGTTATCAACAAGCGGTTGCTGCAGGTAACACGCCTAACTGTCAACGACCTGCGTCGCTCGATAAACAGGCTGAGTAATGACCAGATCCTAGAGTCATCCAACAAGCGCGGTCTATTATGCCGCGCTTTCTGTTTAAACGGTTATAAGGTATATCAACCGGTTCTTTCCCTTTGTAAAGTGACACACTAATCTAGCGCCCATTTATTTGACCGACGGGCAGTAGTATGTTGAAAGTGTGGTTCGCAATTCCGTTTTGGCAGCGCGTGTTAGGGGCATTTGCTGCGGGTATTCTGATTGGTGGCTTAGCACCGGAAGTAGGTGTTGCCTTAAAGCCACTGGGTGACCTTTTTATTAAAGCCATAAAGATGCTCGTCGCTCCATTAATCTTTTGTGCCATTGTCAGCGCTGTTACTGATCTAAACGATGGCAAAAAATTAGGGCGACTGGGTGTAAAAACCATTGGTTTATTCATGTTCACAGCGGTTATTGCCAGTGCAATAGGTTTGACACTGGCAACTGTAATCGACATTAGCCCCGAAACCGTTTTGACCCCAACTGAACAAAATGAAAAAAGCATTCCGAGTGTGTCAGAAGTTTTTCTCAACTTTGTTCCTGATAACCCATTTGCGGCGCTGACAGAAGGTAACGTTCTGCAAATAGTGGTTTTTGCGGCGCTGGTCGGCATTGCCATTCAGCGACTGAGTCAGAAGGCCGAGCCGTTACGTAAGACGATAAAGTCTGGCGCAGAGGTTATGTATGAAATCACTCGCATGGTTTTACAACTTACGCCTGTTGGCGTATTTGGCCTTATGTCCTGGGTTATTGGTGAATATGGCTTTTCAACATTGCTGCCACTGGCTAAGTTTGTTGGGGTTATTTACCTTGCGTGCCTTATTCATATCGTTGTTGTTTACGGGGGCTTAGTGAGAACCGCCGGTGGTATGAGTATCCGAGAGTTTTTTAAAGCTGTATTTGATGCTCAGATAGTTGCATTTACGACCTGTAGCTCGTTTGGCTCTTTGCCGGCTGCTCACAGAGCGGTAACAGAACGTCTTAAAGTCTCAAAAGACTACGCAAGCTTTGTGTTGCCTCTGGGAGCCACTATAAATATGGACGGTTGCGGTGGTATTTACCCCGCTGTGGCTTCCATTTTTATCGCTCAGCTTTATGGTATTCCGTTAGAATGGATGGATTACGGACTCATCATGCTTACCGCAACACTGGCGTCAGTGGGGACAGCTGGTGTTCCCGGTACCGCATTGGTTATGTTGACGGTCACCTTGAATGTTATTGGTTTGCCTCTGGAAGGTATTGCCTTCATTGCAGCCATTGACCGTATTATCGATATGGCGCGTACGCTCACAAATGTGACCGGTGATATGATGGTGTCACGAGTGGTTGCACGTAGTGAAAACTTGTTGCAGGATGACAGCATAGTAAAAACGGAGTCATAACAATGTTAAAAGTGGGTGTTTTGGGTGCGTCCGGGCGCATGGGGCAAGCGGTTGTTACTGCGCTTGGGCAAAGCGAAAAAGCAGAATTGACGGCTGCAATTGTCCGCTCAACCAGTAGTGTTTTTGGAAAAGAGCTGGATAATGGTCTCAAGTACACGTCATTGCAAAACACCAATGCACAGAACATTGATGTGCTTATCGACTTCTCGCTGCCCGAGGCACTGGAAGAGAATTTAACCTATGCTTTGCAGAGCAAACTTCCTGTTGTGGTGTGTACGACAGGACTTACGGATGAGCAAAAACAAATGCTGGTAACCGCCTCAGAACAAATCCCCGTTCTCTACGCACGCAATACCAGTGTGGGAGTGGCTTTGTTAGAGCAGTTAGTTGCATTGGCGAGTTCAGCTTTATCAACAGCTGACATTGAGATATTTGAAGCACACCATAAACACAAAAAAGATGCACCCTCAGGTACGGCTATAGCGCTTGGGGAGGCAGCTGCCAATGGGCGTCGCCAAAACTGGAGTAAAGTGAATGGCGGAGTTCGTGGTTATGGTGTCAGGCAAGATGACAGTATTGGCTTTTCGGTGATGCGCGCGGGCGACATTATTGGTGAACACCAGGTTACCCTCGCCACAGAAGGTGAGCGTATAGAATTAGGTCATAAAGTCAGCAATAGAAATACCTTTGCGCAAGGTGCTATCAATGCGGGCTTATGGTTATACCGGCAAAAGCCTGGTAACTATGGTATGCAGGACATACTCGAGCTTAACAAGGTGTTCAGTCAGCTGCTCAAGCAATAAATATAACTGGACGATTTCCGTAAAATTTCGTAGAATAAGTGCAATTTGCCTAAGTCAATTCGGGCAGTTAATTCAGTCAGTTAACGTGCTTTTGGATGTAACAGGCAAAATGCGCGGTTCAGGACGCAAGGCGGGCGAAGTCAAATTATTTGATTCACCCGTTTTTTTATGTACGGAGGTTGCCCTTGAGTATTCTAGCGAGTCAATCCGCTAAACGAGCGATTCTGGTGCTTGCCGACGGGTCCGTTTTTCGCGGAACCGCAATAGGAGCGGAAGGCTCCGCCGTCGGTGAAGTTGTCTTTAATACGGCAATGACAGGCTATCAGGAAATTCTTACCGACCCATCTTATACCGAACAAATTGTTACCCTCACTTATCCCCACATTGGCAATACAGGCACTAACTCAGAAGATCAAGAATCTGATAATGTGTGGGCGAAAGGGTTAATCATTCGTGACCTGGCTATGAAAGCCAGTAACTTTCGAAAAGAAGAAACGCTAAGCGCGTACTTGCAGCGTCACAATGTTGTGGGTATTGCCGATATCGACACCCGTCGTTTGACTCGCATTTTACGAGAAAAAGGCGCTCAGAATGGCTGTATTATCGTTGGTGAGCTTGACGAGCAGAAAGCGCTGAAGTTAGCGCAGGAATTCCCCGGGCTTAAGGGTATGGATCTCGCGAAAGAGGTTTGCTGTGACAAACCGTATGAGTGGAAAGGCGGAAGCTGGCAACTCGGCGAAGGTTTTACTCAGCCTGAACAGTCAAAGTACCATGTTGTCGCATACGATTATGGCTGCAAACAAAATATTTTAAGGCTGTTGGCTGACCGGAATTGTAAAATCACCGTCGTACCGGCACAGACATCGGCAGAAGATGTTTTGGCGATGAATCCTGACGGCATCTTTTTATCCAATGGCCCGGGCGACCCAGAGCCATGTGACTACGCAATTGAAGCCATAAAAACCTTTCTGGACAAAGATGTTCCTATTTTCGGTATTTGTTTAGGTCACCAACTGCTGTCAATTGCCAGCGGAGCGCAGTCCGTAAAAATGAAATTTGGTCACCACGGCGCAAACCATCCTGTTCAAGACCTTAAAACTAAGCAGGTCATGATAACGAGCCAGAACCACGGCTTTGCGGTTGACGAAGAAAACCTGCCGGCGTGTCTTGATGTTACGCATCGCTCACTTTTCGATGGCACATTGCAGGGCGTTCACCGGAACGATAAACCCGCGTTTAGTTTCCAGGGGCACCCTGAAGCGAGTCCGGGTCCACATGACGCCAGTGAGCTTTTCGACCATTTTATTGAATTAATGCAGGCTAATGCGTAATTCGTTGTTCAATAAGCAATTACGTATAGCGAGAGGATAGACAGAGCGACTTATGCCAAAACGTACCGACATTAAAAGCATTTTGATTTTAGGCGCAGGTCCGATTGTTATCGGTCAGGCGTGTGAGTTTGATTACTCTGGAGCCCAAGCTTGCAAAGCCCTGCGTGAGGAAGGTTACCGAGTTATATTGGTAAACTCGAACCCGGCAACCATCATGACTGACCCGGAAATGGCCGATGCAACCTATATTGAGCCAATTCACTGGGAAGTTTTAGAAAAAATTATTGAACGCGAGCGTCCTGATGCCATTTTGCCAACAATGGGTGGCCAAACGGCACTCAACTGCGCATTAGATCTTGATCGTCATGGTGTACTCGAACGCTATAAAGTAGAAATGATTGGTGCTAATGCCGATGCTATTGATAAAGCAGAAAACCGTGACCGTTTCGACAAGGCCATGAAAGCTATTGGTCTGGAGACACCGAATGCGGAAATGGCGCACAGTATGGAAGAAGCGTTCGATGTCCTAGACCGTTTAGGCTTTCCATGCATTATTCGTCCGTCTTTCACTATGGGCGGAAGCGGCGGTGGTATCGCGTACAACCGAGAAGAATTTGAAGAAATTTGTCGCCGCGGCTTAGACCTGTCACCGACAAATGAACTTCTTATCGATGAGTCACTGCTTGGCTGGAAAGAGTACGAAATGGAAGTGGTGCGCGATAAGAGCGACAACTGCATTATCGTGTGTACCATCGAAAACTTCGATGCTATGGGTATTCATACCGGTGACTCCATTACGGTTGCTCCGGCACAAACACTGACCGACAAAGAGTTTCAGATAATGCGTGATGCGGCGATGGCCGTGCTGCGTGAAATTGGTGTCGAAACCGGTGGTTCAAACGTACAGTTTGGTGTTAACCCTGATACTGGGCGTATGGTTATCATTGAAATGAACCCTCGAGTTTCTCGCTCCTCGGCTCTGGCGTCGAAAGCAACGGGCTTCCCAATTGCGAAGGTAGCGGCGAAGCTGGCAGTTGGTTATACGCTAGACGAGCTTGAGAACGAAATTACCGGCGGTGTCACACCAGCCTCGTTTGAGCCTGCGTTAGACTACGTGGTCACTAAGATTCCTCGCTTTAACTTCGAGAAGTTTGCAAACTGTAATGACCGTTTAACCACACAAATGAAGTCGGTGGGAGAGGTTATGGCTATTGGCCGTAACTTCCAGGAGTCGATGCAAAAAGCGTTGCGTGGCTTGGAACTTGGGGCTGCCGGATTTGACCCCGTGGTTGACCTGCAGGCAGAAGATGCGCGCTCGAAGGTCATTCGTGAATTGAAGGAACCGGGCGCTGAACGTATTTGGTACATTGCGGATGCGTTCCGTTTGGGTATGACTGTTCGTGAAGTGTTTGAGCTAACACGCATAGACGAGTGGTACCTGATTCAAATTGAAGAGCTTATTAACTTAGAAAAAGAAGTCGACGAATTGGGCTTGGCCGGATTGACCGAAAACGTTATGTCTGTGCTTAAGCGTCGCGGCTTTGCCGATGCCCGTATTGCAGATGTTCTGCACGTAAGTGAGGCTGAAGTTCGGAAAAAGCGTCAGCAATTCAATATCCACCCGGTTTACAAGCGCGTCGATACGTGTGCGGCAGAATTTGCGTCAAGCACTGCTTACATGTACTCGAGTTACGATGAAGAGTGTGAAGCAGAGCCGTCTGATAAAGAGAAAATCATGGTTATTGGCGGCGGTCCTAACCGCATCGGGCAAGGTATTGAGTTCGATTATTGCTGTGTTCACGCAGCGCTGGCGCTTCGCGATGATGGCTATGAAACCATTATGGTGAACTGTAACCCAGAAACTGTGTCAACCGACTACGATACGTCTGACCGCTTGTACTTCGAGCCTATTACTCTGGAAGATGTGCTGGAAATTGTGCGTATTGAGAAGCCTAAAGGCGTTATTGTTCAGTACGGTGGCCAGACTCCTCTGAAGCTGGCGCGTGAGTTAGAAGCTAATGGTGTACCTATTATTGGTACGTCGCCAGATGCTATTGACCGAGCGGAAGATCGTGAGCGCTTCCAAACAGCGGTTCGTCGTTTAGGCCTTAAGCAGCCGGAAAACGCCACAGTCACAGGCTTTAACGAAGCTTTGACTGAAGCGAAACGTATTGGCTATCCGTTGGTCGTTCGTCCGTCATACGTTCTGGGTGGGCGCGCTATGGAAATTGTCTACGATGAGACAGACTTGCAGCGTTATCTGACTGATGCCGTAAAAGTATCAAATGATGCACCTGTATTGTTGGACAAATTCCTTGATAATGCGATTGAGGTCGATGTTGATGCTATTTGTGACGGCAAAGATGTCCTTATTGGCGGTATAATGCAGCACATTGAAGAAGCGGGAGTCCACTCAGGCGACTCGGCGTGTTCATTACCCCCTTATTCTTTAAGCGATATTATTCAGGCGCAGCTACGTGAACAAATGCGTAAATTGGCGTTTGAGTTAAATGTAAACGGCTTAATGAATGCACAATTTGCTGTAAAAGACGACGAGATTTACTTAATAGAAGTGAACCCTCGTGCGGCTCGTACCGTACCTTTTGTATCTAAAGCAACCGGTGTACCACTGGCGAAAGTCGCAGCCCGAGTTATGGTGGGGCGCAGCCTTGAAGAGCAGGGCTACGTGAAAGAGATTATTCCACCGTATTACTCGGTCAAAGAAGTGGTTATTCCTTTTGCTAAGTTCCAGGGCGTGGACCCAATTCGCGGTCCGGAAATGCGCTCAACGGGCGAGGTGATGGGCGTTGGTGAAAGCTTTGAAGAAGCCTATGCCAAAGCTAATTTAGGGGCTGGTGAAGCGCTGGCGAAAAAAGGTAAAGCGCTTATTTCAGTGAAAGACAGCGATAAACAGCGTCTTATGGATCTTGCTCGTGGCTTGCTGGCACTAGGATTTAGCCTTGAAGCAACGCGCGGTACGGCGAAGATGCTTGCAGAAGAAGGTATTGACTGCACTATCGTCAATAAGCTTCAGGAAGGTCGACCAAATATTGTTGATGCTATAAAGAATGGCGAGTACAGTTATATTATCAACACGGTAGAAGGTCGTCAGGCTATTGAAGACTCTGTTTACATTCGTCGCGAAGCGCTGTTGAATAAAGTGATTTACACCACCACATTAAATGCAGCGTTCGCAACAGTGAAAGCAAACACCGCGGACGACAGAGCTCGGGTTAGCTCAGTACAAGAATTACATAAAAGGGTATCGTTAGTATGAACCAGATTCCAATGACGGAACGGGGCGCTCAGTTGTTAAGAGATGAGCTGAAGCGTTTAAAAACGGTAGAGCGACCTCGTATTGTCGAGGCAATTGCCGAAGCACGTGAACACGGTGACTTGAAAGAGAACGCTGAGTACCACGCTGCACGTGAGCAACAAGGTTTTTGTGAAGGTCGAATTCAAGAAATTGAATCGAAGCTCTCTAACGCTCAAATCATTGATGTCACTAAAGTACCTAATAACGGTAAAGTGATTTTTGGTGCAACAGTCACAGTGTATAACACTAAGACTGATGAAGAGGTTACTTATAAAATTGTTGGTGATGATGAAGCGGATATTAAGTCAAACCTGATTTCCGTTAACTCTCCAATTTCTCGTGCCTTAATCGGTAAGGAAATCGATGATGTTGCAACAGTAACGACACCTAATGGTGAAGTTGAGTACGAGGTTGTTGCAGTAGAGTACAAGTAACTCCTTAAATTTATTGACATTTTAAAAGGCTGGAAACTTAAGTTTACCAGCCTTTTTTATTTTTTAGCCTTGCTTTTGGTTGTTTTTTCACCGTCTTGCTGTATATTTCCGCACCCATCACTAATTGTTAACATAAATAAAACAAAGAAGCTAAACGATGGACACGGAAGCCCCGGGGTTTGACCCTCTCTCCTATACTCAAGTTGACGACTTATCCGTTACAGAGTGTTTTGAAAAGCTGAAATTGGTTTCAAACAAGTCTACCTATAAAGATGTGGCTATTTGGCTTGGCAAAACACAGATGGACTACAATAATTGGCGTCGCAGTGGCAAGCTGCCTTGGTTTGAGATTATTCGGGCGTTACTCAGAGAAGGTATATCGCTGGATTGGTTCTTCGCGCCTGGACAAGACTTAAGTAAACCACAGTATGTCTATAGTGCTGCCGACTACACCAAAGCAAGTGTCCGAGAGCACGAGCAATGGCAAAGGTTTAACTTTCTGAATGCTCACCGAAGAGTCAGGCCTCTACTGGAAAAATACCAACTAGAAAGCAGCAGAAAAGCCGAAGCCTTTCTGCTGGAGTGCTACTTATTGTCTAAAGACAATTTTCTGAATAAAGAACAGGCGGTCGAGCTTATTGCTCGCGCACTGGCTATGGATCCACCCAAGACGGAGGAGCTGCGTTAACTTAACGGCGAGGTAGTTTTATCTGAGGTTCTTCGGCCTGCTTATACAGAATTTGAGTTTTACCAATAATTTGCACTTGCTCAGCGTCGGTATGCTGAACAATAGTTGCCATAATCTGCTGGCGTAATTCTTTGTCTTCCTCTGGCACCTTTATCTTAATGAGCTCATGGTGTTCAAGTGCTTGCTCTATTTCGGCAATAACACCTTCGGTTAATCCGTTTGCGCCTAATAACACAACAGGCTTTAACGGATGAGCCAGTCCTTTCAAAAACTGCTTTTGTTTATTTGTTAATGACATTTGCTAATATTCCGGTTTACGACTTGAATTTTTGGTATTGTAACGCCAGATAAGGTGTTCTAGCCAGTTAATTGAGGAAACTTCGGTAAATCATGGGAAAAAAGCGCAGTGTCAGTAGTCAGCGTTGGCTGAAAGAGCATTTTGATGACCATTTTGTGCAAAAAGCGCAAAAAAAAGGCCTGCGTTCTCGGGCGGTTTTCAAACTGGAAGAAATTCAGCAGAAAGATAAGTTGATCAAAAAAGGCCAAACTGTCGTTGATCTAGGGGCTGCTCCCGGCGGTTGGTCACAATACGTGGCTGACTATTTCAATGGCGACGGGCAAATTATCGCCTGCGACATTTTACCGATGGACCCAATCGCTGGTGTCGATTTCCTTCAGGGCGATTTTCGTGAAGAATCTGTACTGGAGGCGTTAACCGACAGAATTGGTGGCAAGAACGTCGATGTTATATTGTCGGATATGGCGCCAAATATGAGTGGTAATGGCACGGTTGATCAAGCACGCTCTATGTACTTAGTAGAGCTTGCTTTAGATATGTGTCACCAAGTATTGAAACCTGGCGGCCATTTTGTCGTCAAAGTATTTCAGGGGCAAGGGTTCGAAGAGTTCCTGAAAGATGCAAGAGCCGCTTTTAAAACGGTCAAAACACGTAAACCAGATTCTTCTCGCGCTCGTTCCAGAGAAGTCTACTTGGTAGCGACACACTATAAAGTATAGTACCCTGTTGGGTAGTGATTTTAATAGAGGTAATAGGCTTTGAGCGATATGGCAAAGAATCTCATCTTGTGGCTGGTAATAGCCGTTGTGCTGATGAGCGTTTTTCAGAGCTTCAGTCCAAGCGAATCGTCGTCTTCAACCATGGCGTACAACGAGTTTGTAAGTCAGGTTAACAATGGCAACATTCGCAAGGCTGAATTTGGTGACGACGGACGCACGATTTCAGGGGTAACTCGAAACGGACAATCTTATAAAACGGTTGTTCCAACCCAGTACGATCCAAAAATACTGGACGATTTGTTGGCGAACGACGTTCAAACACAAGGTACTCCTCCTGAGGAGCAAAGTATTCTTGCGTCAATTTTCATTTCATGGTTCCCAATGCTGTTGCTTATTGGTGTATGGATATTCTTCATGCGTCAAATGCAAGGCGGTGGTGGCAAAGGCGCCATGTCGTTCGGTAAGAGTAAAGCCCGTTTAATGAGCGACGAGCAAATAAAAACAACGTTCAAGGACGTGGCAGGTTGCGACGAAGCCAAAGAAGAAGTAACCGAGTTGGTTGACTACTTAAAAGATCCATCGAAGTTTCAACGATTGGGCGGTAAAATCCCGAAAGGCGTGCTAATGGTTGGTCCTCCTGGTACCGGTAAAACCTTGCTGGCGAAGGCGATTTCAGGCGAAGCCAAAGTACCATTCTTTAGTATTTCGGGTTCTGACTTCGTTGAAATGTTTGTCGGTGTTGGCGCCTCGCGCGTTCGCGATATGTTCGAGCAAGCGAAAAAGTCAGCTCCATGCATCATCTTTATTGACGAGATAGATGCGGTAGGCCGTCAGCGTGGCGCAGGCCTCGGCGGTGGTCATGACGAGCGCGAGCAAACGCTGAACCAAATGCTGGTTGAAATGGACGGCTTTGAGGGCAACGAAGGTATTATTGTTATTGCCGCTACTAACCGTCCAGACGTACTTGACCCTGCATTACTCCGACCTGGACGTTTTGATCGTCAGGTTGTGGTGGGACTACCAGACGTTCGCGGTCGTGAGCAAATTCTGAAAGTACATATGCGCAAAGTACCTTTAGGTGATGATGTTAAACCAGAGCTAATCGCTCGTGGTACACCAGGCTTCTCAGGCGCAGATTTAGCGAATTTAGTGAACGAAGCTGCCTTGTTTGCTGCACGTGGTAATAAGCGTGTCGTTGCAATGGAAGAGTTCGATAAAGCAAAAGACAAAATCATGATGGGTGCGGAACGTCGCTCAATGGTCATGACCGATGATGAAAAAGCGATGACTGCTTATCACGAAGCGGGTCACGCGATTGTTGGTCGTTTAGTGCCGGAGCATGATCCTGTCTATAAAGTATCTATCATTCCACGCGGTCGTGCGTTGGGTGTGACTATGTACTTGCCGGAGCAAGACCGTGTCAGTCACAGCAAGCAACACTTGGAAAGCATGATTTCAAGCTTGTTTGGTGGACGCCTGGCTGAAGCCATTATTTATGGCGATGAAAAAGTCACAACCGGCGCTTCTAATGACATTGAAAGAGCAACCGAAATTGCTCGTAAAATGGTAACTCAGTGGGGCTTATCGGACAAAATGGGGCCACTGCTTTATGCTGAAGATGAAAACGAGGTGTTCCTTGGTCGTCAGGTGACACAGCATAAGCATATGTCTGATGACACAGCCCGAGCTATCGATGAAGAAGTGAAGTCTGTTATCGATAAAAACTATCAACGAGCTAAGCAAATTCTTGAAGAAAACGTCGATATTCTTCATGCGATGAAAGACGCGTTGGTAAAATATGAAACTATCGATGCAGACCAAATCGATGACTTAATGAATCGTCGTGAAGTTCGCCAACCTAAAGGCTGGACGGATAACAATAACGACGGTGACGGCACTAATGGTGGCGCTGCTAAGGCAGACGACACTGAAGAGCGTCCACAGAGGCCTATCAATGTTGATAAGCCTGGTGACGCGACGTCGTAAAAACAGCTAAGCTATAAAAAGCCACCGAAAGGTGGCTTTTTAGTAATGGGGAAGCAAATTGGGAGCTGCTATGCCTAAGAATCCGAAACCTCTGCAAGTGATGGGTATTCTTAATGTAACACCTGATTCATTTTCTGATGGTGGTCGCTATAACCAGCTAGACGAAGCGATAATTAGAGCCAGTCAGTTAATAGAGCATGGTGCTGATATTTTGGATATTGGCGGAGAGTCGACCCGGCCGGGTTCGGACGCAGTCAGTGAAGCTGAGGAGCTCGATCGAGTTATCCCTGTTATAGAAGCAATAAAGCAACGTTTTGACATACCGGTTTCCATTGACACGACGAAAGCGAAAGTCATGACTGAAAGTGTCAATGCCGGCGCTAGTTTAATTAACGATGTGAATGCACTGAGAGAGGAGGGCGCTGTTGAGGCCGCTGCTAAGGCTGGCGTTGAAGTTTGCCTTATGCATATGCAGGGGCAGCCTCGTACCATGCAAGAGCGTCCACACTATGACGATGTTGTCTGCGATGTTAAACGCTTTTTTCAAGAGAGAATCGATGTTTGCACGGAGGCAGGCATAGCACGTGAGAATATTTGGCTCGACCCTGGCTTTGGTTTTGGCAAAACACCTCGGCACAATTATCAACTACTACAACGACTGCAGGCATTTCATGAGTTGCAGCTGCCATTGCTCGTCGGTTTGTCACGGAAAAGTATGATTGGTCATGTGACTGGACGAGACGTCAGTGAACGATTAGCAGGAAGTTTAGCCGGTGCAACCATTGCAGCAATGAAAGGAGCACGTATAATTCGCGTTCACGATGTAAAGGAAACGGTTGATGCGATGAAGGTTGTCGCGGCAACATTAGAAGGAGAGCACATTTGAGCGAGCGTAAGTATTTCGGCACTGATGGTGTCCGTGGCCGAGTTGGAGACTACCCCATAACCCCTGATTTTGCGGTGAAGCTGGGTTGGGCCGCAGGTCGAGCCTTAGCAGCGAAAGGCGCAAGTCGGGTATTGGTAGGGAAAGATACTCGCGTGTCAGGCTATATGCTGGAATCAGCGCTTGAAGCGGGCTTGGCTGCTGCAGGTGTTGGCGTTGATTTTTTAGGGCCTATGCCAACCCCCGGAATTGCTTATTTAACAAGAACGTTCCGAGCGGCGGCAGGTATTGTAATTAGTGCTTCACATAACCCTTATTATGACAACGGTATCAAGTTCTTTGCCGACAATGGTCACAAACTGCCTGATGCTACGGAGCTTGAAATAGAACGTCTTATTGATGAGCCGATGGACTGTGTTATTTCGGAAGAGCTTGGTCGTGCTCGTAGAATTAATGATGCAGCAGGTCGTTATATTGAATTTTGTAAAAGCGTGTTCCCTAATGAGATGACCCTCGAAGGTCTGCGTATTGTTGTCGATTGTGCCCATGGCGCAACCTATCACATTGCACCTAATGTATTTCGGGAGTTAGGCGCAAAAGTGACAGAAATTGGCACAGAGCCAAACGGTTTAAATATTAATCATGAGTGTGGCGCAACACACCTCGATGCGCTGCAAAAAACCGTGATTAAAGAGAAAGCCGACTTAGGTATCGCGTTAGACGGTGATGGCGATCGCATTATGATGGTCACCGAAAATGGCCGTGCGATTGATGGCGATGAAATTCTTTACATGTTAGCAGTGACTGCGCAGCAGCAAGGGCAACTGCAAGGTGGTATTGTCGGCACCTTAATGACTAATTTCGCTCTTGAACGCGAACTGAACAAGCGCAATATACCTTTTGTGAGAGCAAAAGTGGGCGACCGTTACGTTATTGAAGAACTCGTTAACCGTGACTGGTATTTAGGCGGTGAAAACTCTGGGCATTTGATCAACCGTCAACACCACACAACAGGCGACGGTATTATCGCTGGTCTACAAGTGTTAGCGGCTATGTATCAGGAAGGAAAGTCATTAGAGCAGCTTAGTTGCGACTTTAAGAAAATGCCTCAGGTACTGGTCAATGTTCGTTTTGAGAAGGGTCAACAGCCACTTGAGTCGTCGGCAGTGAAAAGTGTCGTTAAAGAAGTTGAGTCGGCTCTCGGTGATAAAGGCCGAGTGCTGTTGCGTAAGTCAGGTACTGAACCGCTTATCCGAGTCATGGTAGAAGGTGAGGATGAGGGGAATGTGCGGGCTTATGTTCAACAAATCGCCAACGAAGTTGAAGCGGCTACAAATTAAACACTTAGCGGCTTTGCTAAAAATGTTGCTTGTATCTTTGAGCGGGTTTCGCTACTATTCCCGCGCTCTGAAGTAGAGGACAAATTATGCCAAATGCATCATTAGTGATTGCAAACTGGAAAATGAACGGAAATAAAGCGTTAGCCAAAGAAATGGTAACGTCTTTAAGAGATAACCAAGAGCAGTTTCGTGCTGTTGACGTTGTCGTTTGTCCTCCCTTTACTCTCATCTCTGATTTAACACGAGAGTGTTATTACGACGATATTGCTGTCGGTGCGCAAACTGTATCAGAGCATGAAAGCGGCGCTTACACTGGAGAGGTATCAACGTCTCAGTTGAAAGAAGCAGGCGTTAGCTATGTGTTAGTTGGTCACTCAGAACGACGTCAGTTGTTTGCTGAGAGCGATGAGCAAATTAACCAGAAAGTAAAAGCGACATTGAGCGCAAATTTAAAAGCGGTTCTTTGTGTTGGTGAAAACAAATCACAAAGAGACGCTGGCGAAACCTGGGATGTGGTATCGCAGCAAGTGAAAAACGCATTGCAGGGTATCGCACCTGAAAGTACAGGAAAGATTATCGTTGCTTATGAACCTGTTTGGGCAATAGGAACAGGTGAAACAGCAACACCGGAACAAGCTCAGGAAGTGCATGAGAAATTAAGAGCACTGGTTGTCGAGCTGTTCGGTGAAATTGGCAATAAATTGCCATTGTTATATGGCGGTTCAGTTAAGCCAGGTAACGCAAAAGAACTGTTTTCACAAAAAGACATTGATGGTGGCCTGATAGGTGGTGCAAGTTTAAAAACTGACGACTTCCTAAGCATCTGCCAGGCAGCACAAGGGTAATTTAATTATGTATGAATTTTTAATGATCGCATTTTTGGTCGTTGCCATTATTCTGATTGGATTTATCATGATTCAACAAGGTAAAGGCGCAGACATGGGCGCATCGTTTGGCGCCGGCGCATCAAACACGGTATTTGGTTCGTCAGGTTCAGGTAACTTTTTGAGCAGAACCACTGCTGTTTTGGCGGTTGTGTTCTTCGTCTTGAGCCTGGCTTTAGGTAACTTGTCGACTTCAACGGGTGAAGCTACAGACGATTTTTCTGACTTATCCGTTCCAGAACAAGAAGAACAGTTACCTCCGGCGGAAAATAACGAAGATGATTCTTCGGATGTACCGCCAATTAACTAAGTGATTTGCAGAAGTGGTGGAATTGGTAGACACGCTATCTTGAGGGGGTAGTGCTCTAACGGGCGTGCGGGTTCAAGTCCCGCCTTCTGCACCAATTAATTTCTCTCTGATTGTTGCTTCAGAGCTTGAAAATAAAAGAAAAAAACGTATAATGTGCAACAAGTTTCGGACGCGGGGTGGAGCAGTCTGGTAGCTCGTCGGGCTCATAACCCGAAGGTCGTAGGTTCAAATCCTGCCCCCGCAACCAAATTCAATGAAGCAGGACATAGTAATAGGCTTCGTTGAATAACTGACAAAGGGTCCAGTGTTTAAAAAGCCCCGCAGCAGCTCGGGGCTTTTTGCTATGTGACCTTAGCTATCTTAAGATAGCCAGAACACTGGGCGCTTGCGCCCTTTTTTTGTTTTTAGGAGGCAGTAATTGGCAAATTTGCAAGAACGGTTGACGGACATTATTCGCCCTGCAGTTGAAGCTCTGGATTATGAGTTATGGGGCGTTGAGTTTGTTCGTGCGGGTAAATTTTCAACATTACGCGTATACATTGACCACCCTGATGGTATCAGTGTGGATGATTGTGCGGATGTAAGTTATCAGGTTAGTTCCTTATTAGATGTCGAAGACCCGATAAACGCTGAATATAACCTGGAAGTTTCTTCACCGGGTATGGAAAGACCGTTTTTTAATACTGAGCAAATGGTGCCTTATATCAATGAAACTGTCGCTGTGAACTTAGTCGCAGCTCAGAAAAACAAAAGAAAATTTCAGGCATTATTGGAAGCAGTTGAAGACGACACACTGACTTTGACTGTCGATGACGATACGCTTCAGGTGAAAATGCGCGATATAAAAAGCATTCATCTGGTTCCAAGATTTGATTAGATTGCGTTGGCGAGGCAGCACTCATGAGTAAAGAAATACTGTTAGTCGCAGAAGCGGTTTCAAACGAAAAAGCCGTACCAAGAGAAAAGATTTTTGAAGCGTTAGAGTCAGCTCTGGCGCATGCGACTAAAAAGAAATACGAAGGTGACATTGACGTTCGCATAGACATCGATCGCCAAACGGGCGAATTTGATACATACCGCCGTTGGTTAGTAGTCGAAGACTCTGATGAAGGCTTGGAACACCCATATCGTGAAATTAGCCTGTCGGCGGCACAATACGAAGACCCGTCTTTGCAGCCTGGTGACTACGTTGAAGAGCAAATTGATTCAATTCGGTTTGATCGCATCACCACGCAAACGGCGAAGCAAGTTATTGTACAGAAGGTTCGTGAAGCGGAACGGGCACAAGTTGTTGACGAATATCGTGACCAAGTGGGCGAAATGGTGAGCGGTATTGTAAAGCGTGCTAATCGTGAGCACGTAATTTTAGATTTAGGCAACAACGCAGAAGCAATTATTTACCGTGATGAAATGCTGCCTCGCGAGTCAGTACGCCCAGGTGACCGTATTCGTGGTTTGCTTTATGACGTAAAACCAGAAGCGCGCGGCGCTCAATTATTTGTCAGTAGAACGCACCCAGATTTCCTGTTGGAGCTGTTCCGTATTGAAGTACCTGAAATTGGCGAAGAAATGATAGAGCTTCGTGGCGCTGCACGCGACCCGGGTTCACGTGCTAAAATAGCTGTTAAAAGTAATGATAAGCGTATAGACCCTGTCGGGGCTTGTGTCGGCATGCGAGGAGCGCGCGTTCAGGCGGTATCCGGTGAGCTTGGCGGCGAACGAGTTGATATCGTTCTTTGGGACGACAACCCTGCACAGTTTGTTATCAACGCAATGGCGCCGGCAGAAGTTGCCTCTATTGTTGTTGATGAAGATGCTCACACTATGGATATCGCTGTGGCGGATGACAACCTGGCACAAGCTATCGGTAAAGGCGGTCAAAACGTTCGTTTGGCGAGTCAGTTAACAGGCTGGACACTAAACGTAATGACTGAAGAAGAGTTTAATGAGAAGAATGAAGCAGAAACGCAACGCTTGTTAAACTTGTTTATCTCAAGCCTGGATATCGATGAAGATTTCGCAACAGTGCTGGTTGAAGAGGGCTTCTCATCATTAGAAGAGGTGGCTTACGTACCTGTTGCAGAATTCCTTGAAATTGAAGGTATGGATGAAGATATCGTTGAAGAACTTCGTAGCCGTGCACGCGCTTATTTAACGACGAAAGCATTGGCTAATGAAGAGTCTTTGGAGTCGGCGGAGCCTGATGAAACCTTGTTAAACTTGGAAGGAATGGATCGTCACCTTGCTTATGTACTAGCGAGTAAGGGGGTGACTACTCTGGAAGAATTAGCAGAGCAGGGCATTGATGACTTAGCCGATATTGAAGAACTTGATGAACAGCAGGCTGGCGATTTAATTATGAAAGCCCGCAATATTTGCTGGTTCAGTGAAGAACAGTAAAACGATCAGCGGAGGTACAACAGACTATGGAAGAAGTAACGCTCGAAAAGCTGGCCAAAGATGTCGGTACAACAGTTGATCGTCTGGTTCAGCAGTTCGCTGAAGCGGGCATGAACAAGAAAGCTGGCGACTTAGTTAATGAAGAAGAAAAACAAAAGTTGCTGGCTCACTTAAATCGTCAACATGGCGGTGGCGGCAGCTCTGAACCCAGCAAAATGACATTAAAACGTAAAACGAAAAGCACCTTGAGTGTAGGTGGTGGACGAGACTCGAAGTCAGTTCAAGTCGAAGTTCGTAAAAAACGTACTTACGTTAAACGTTCTGCGGCAGAAGAAGCTGAACGCGAAGAACAAGAACGTTTGGCTAAAGAGAAAGAAGCGGAAGAAGCAAAGCGCCGAGAAGAAGAGCAGAAGCGCGAAGAGGAACAGCGTAAGGAAGCGAAGGCAAAAGCTGAGCGCGAAAAAGCCGAAAAAGAAAAGGCTGAAAAGGAAAAAGCTCGTAAAGAGAAAGAAAAAGCACGGCAGAAAGCGGAAGCTGAAAAGCGTGCAGCGATGACGCCTGAAGAGCGTGAAGCAGCTGATAAAGCGAAAGAGGAAGCTGAAAAGCTTCGACGCCAGCAGGAAGAAGAAGCGCGTAAAAAAGCCGAAAAAGAAGCTGAAAAGCAGGCGGAAGAAGCGCGTAAGCTGGCAGAAGAGAATGCGAAACGCTGGGAAGAAGAAGAGAAAAAGCGTAAACAGCAGGAAGAAGAGGACGTTCACTTTACGACATCGTCTACTGCTCAAGAAGCAGAAGACGCGCAAGACTTTGATGAAGAACGTAAAAGTCGTCGTCGTAATAAGAAACGTCGTCGTAAAGATGAAGAAAATGAAGACGCACCGCGTCGCGAAAAGCGTCGTAAGGGCGCTCGAAGAGGAGCTTCTTTGCAGCAAGGCTTTAATAAACCCGCTCAACCTGTTGAGCGAGAAGTGAAAATTGGTGAGACCATCACAGTCGGTGAACTTGCAAACCGTATGGCGGTAAAAGCAGGTGACCTCATTAAGACCATGATGAAAATGGGCGAAATGGTCACTATTAACCAGATTCTGGACCAGGATACAGCCGCTCTGGTTGTTGAAGAGCTTGGTCATAAACCAGCGTTGGTTAAAGACAATGCGCTCGAAGAAGAAGTGCTGTCTGATCGCCACGAAGGTGGTGAAGAAGCGCCGCGCGCACCGGTTGTCACGGTGATGGGTCACGTTGACCACGGTAAAACGTCACTGCTGGATTACATTCGTAAAGCGAAAGTGGCTTCTGGCGAAGCCGGTGGCATTACACAGCACATTGGTGCGTATCACGTAGAAACTGATCAAGGCATGGTGACTTTCCTGGATACTCCAGGACACGCAGCCTTTACATCGATGCGAGCACGTGGTGCCGGCGCAACTGACGTGGTTATTCTCGTTGTCGCAGCCGATGATGGTGTCATGCCGCAAACGAAAGAAGCTGTGCAGCACGCGAAAGCGGCGGGTGTACCACTTATCGTTGCTATCAACAAAATGGATAAAGAAGAAGCTGATCCAGACCGTGTTAAGAACGAGTTGTCACAGTTGGACGTTATTCCTGAAGACTGGGGTGGCGACACTATGTTTATTCCAGTGTCCGCGCACAGCGGACTAGGAATTGACGAACTGTTAGAAGGCGTGTTGTTGCAGTCTGAAGTCCTTGACCTTAAAGCTGAAAAAACCGGCATGGCGTCAGGTATCGTGGTTGAATCACGTCTTGACCGTGGTCGTGGACCAGTAGCAACCATTCTTGTTCAGCGTGGTTTGCTGAAACAGGGGGATGTGGTTCTTTGTGGTCTTGAGTACGGCAAAATTCGCGCGATGCGTGACGAAAATGGTCAAGAAATTAAAGAAGCTGGCCCATCAATTCCAGTGGAAATACTGGGTCTGTCTGGTGTCCCTCAAGCAGGTGATGAAGCGACTGTTGTAAAAGACGAGCGTAAGGCCCGTGAAGTGGCAAACTACCGTCAAGGTAAATACCGTGAAGTGAAGCTGGCTAAGCAGCAAAAAGCGAAGCTGGAAAACATGTTTGCGAACATGGAGGAAGGCGATGTTTCAGAATTGAATATTGTTCTTAAGTCAGACGTTCAAGGTTCACTCGAAGCAATTTCTGATGCATTGACCAAGCTGTCTACCGATGAAGTGAAAGTGAATATTATTGGTAGCGGTGTCGGTGGTATCACCGAAACTGATATTTCTCTGGCAAGCGCTTCTAACGCTATCGTCGTTGGTTTCAACGTTCGTGCGGAAGCAGCGGCCAGAAAACTGGTAGAGCAGGAAAACGTCGATCTCCGTTATTACAGTGTTATTTATGACTTGATTGACGAAGTAAAGGCGGCGATGAGCGGTATGCTTCAGCCTGAGTTCAAGCAGGAAATCATTGGTCTTGCTGAAGTTCGTGATGTCTTTAAGTCGCCTAAGCTTGGTGCTATTGCCGGCTGTATGGTCACTGAAGGTATTGTGAAGCGCTCCGCACCAATTCGTGTCTTGCGTGACAACGTCGTTATTTATGAAGGTGAGCTTGAATCACTGCGTCGCTTTAAAGATGACGTTCAGGAAGTTCGTAACGGTATGGAATGTGGTATCGGTGTTAAGAACTACAATGACGTTAAAGAAGGCGACCAAATCGAAGTCTTCGAAACGGTTCAAGTTGAACGTAAGTTGTAAGGAAAGGTATGCCACAAGACTTTAGCCGCACCGAAAGGGTGCGGCATCAGTTACAACGTGAGATCGCACTCATCATACAGCGCGAGGTGAAAGACCCTCGCGTGAGCATGGTGACGGTTTCCGATGTAGAAGTATCAAGAGATTTAGCGTACGCCAAAGTATTCGTTACCTTTTTCAATGATGACGAAGCAGAAACGAAAACAGCACTGAAAATTTTAAATCAAGCGGCTGGTTTCATTCGTTCACTTTTAGGTAAGCGGATTAAAGCGCGCATTGTGCCAGAGCTGAAATTTCATCACGACACCTCGTTAAATGAAGGTATTCGTATGAGTAAGCTGGTGGCGGAAGCACGCGCACGTGACAACAAAAATAAGACCGATTCAGAGGACTAAGCAATGGGCAAAGCTCGTCCCCGTAAAGGGCGTCCTGTCTGTGGCGTAGTCTTTCTGGATAAACCGAAGGGCATGAGTTCCAATCATGCCCTTCAACGTGTTAAGCGCCTCTACAATGCTCAGAAGGCCGGCCATACCGGCGCTCTGGATCCTTTAGCAACCGGCTTATTGCCCGTGTGTTTAGGGGAAGCCACTAAATTTTCTCAATACCTGCTTGATGCGGATAAAAGCTATCGGGTTGAAGCCACTTTGGGTGTGCGTACAACGACAAGTGACGCAGAGGGCGAGGTAGTAGAGCGTAAGGCGGTGAATATTACCGAAGACGATATTCGGAGAAAGCTGTCCGAGTTTATTGGGCAGCAACAACAAACTCCGTCTATCTATTCTGCACTTAAGCACGAAGGTCGACCATTGTATTATTACGCTCGCCGCGGTATTGACGTCCCACAAAAAGTGCGTGAGATAACCATCCACTCCATTGAGTTTATTCAGTTAGTTGGTGAGGTTCTTGAGTTACAGGTCAGCTGCAGCAAAGGCACTTATATACGCACATTAATCGATGACCTGGGTCAAGCATTAGGGTGCGGAGCGCATGTTTCGTTACTACATAGAAATGGTGTGGCGGATTTAAACGCGGACAATATGTTGGCTATAGAGCAGCTGGAGCAATTGGCTGAAGCGGGCGATCTGGACGCACAGCTCCATTCGGTTGATTGTCTACTACATGCCTTACCAGAGCAAAAAGTAACTCGTTCTGAAGCACGAGATTTACTTCATGGGCAGCCGGTAGATAATTGCTTAGATCGTGAGGTGGCCGTTGGCGATCAATGCCGTATGTGGTGTGATCGCCTTGACGGTGGAAAGGAGTTTATTGGTGTCGGAGCACTGAGGGATGATAATCGCTTTTGGCCCAAAAGGGTCTTGGCGCTTGAATTCTGTGAGTTCTCTCTCGATGATTTGAAATAATCATTGATTTTGGGCGTTAGCTCTATATAATACGCGCTTCTCCCGCCCCTGAATTAGTGATCGGAGGCGGATATTTCACACAATTAGGAGTTATTATGTCACTAACTGTTGAACAGAAAGCTGAAATCGTAAAAGAGTTTGGTCAAGGCGAGAACGACACAGGTTCTCCAGAAGTACAAATCGCTTTGTTGACAAAAAACCTGGCAGAGCTTCAAGACCACTTTAAATCGCACAAAAAAGACCACCACTCACGTCGTGGCTTGTTACGCATGGTTAGCCGTCGCCGTAAATTGCTTGACTACCTTAAGCGTAAAGACGAAAAGCGTTATTTATCAGTTGTTGAGCGTTTAGGAATCCGTCGCTAAGACGCTGAGCAAAGCAAAAATTTCTGTAAGAAAGGGCTGAATTGAAAAATTCAGCCCTTTTTTTGTGTTCTTTTTAGTCTTATGGGTCTTAATTTTGTCACAATTCCCTTATACTATGCGGCGAGACAAATAAAGAGAGAAGACGAACATCAATCCGGATGTTCTATATTTATTAGGTAAAGGAAAGACAACGTGAATCCAATTACGAAACAATTTCAGTACGGTCAGCATACAGTCACTTTAGAAACTGGCGTTATTGCACGTCAGGCCACTGGCTCCGTATTGGTCAGTATGGATGACACAACAGTTCTGGTAACTGTTGTTGCAAAAAAAGACGTCCGTGAAGGGCAAAACTTTTTCCCGCTGACAGTTAACTATCAAGAAAAAACATACGCAGCAGGTAAAATTCCGGGTGGCTTCTTCAAACGCGAAGGTCGTCCAAGTGAAAACGAGACGCTGACATCGCGTCTAATCGACCGTCCAATCCGTCCTTTATTCCCTGAAGGCTTCATGAACGAAGTTCAGGTGGTTGCTACGGTAGTGTCAGTTAATCCACAAATTAACCCTGACATTGTTGCACTAATAGGCGCATCAGCTGCGCTGTCAATTTCAGGTGTACCATTTGCAGGCCCAATCGGTGCTGCGCGTGTTGGTGTGGTAAACGACGAATATGTATTGAACCCAACCATGGATGAGCTAGAGCAGTCTAAACTGGATCTTGTGGTTGCAGGTACAGAAAACGCAGTATTAATGGTTGAGTCTGAAGCCGAGCTGCTTTCAGAAGACCAAATGCTGGGCGCTGTCATGTATGGTCATGAAGCTATGCAGGACGTTATCAAAGCCATTGAAGAATTTACTGCAGAAGCAGGTAAAGAAAAGTGGGACTGGAAAGCACCAGAGAAAAACGAAACTCTGCAACAGAAAGTTCGTGAGTTGGCAGAGCAAGGTATTGGTGAAGCTTACCGCATTACTGACAAAGCCGAACGTAAAGGCAAGCTTGATGAAGTTAAACAGCAGATGGCTGAAAAGCTAATTGCAGAAGATGAAAATGCTGACTTAGAAGAAGCTGGCGAGATTTTCCACGATCTTGAAAGCGAAATTGTTCGCAGCCGTATCATTGCTGGTGAAAAGCGGATCGATGGTCGCGACCCGGATATGGTTCGTGCTATTAGCGCAGCGACCGGTGTTTTACCGCGAACTCACGGCTCTTCATTGTTTACTCGTGGTGAAACTCAGGCTTTGGTTACCGCAACATTAGGTACAGACCGTGACGCTCAAATGATTGACGAGCTAACTGGCACAAATACCAGCCGCTTCATGCTTCATTATAACTTCCCTCCATACTGTGTTGGCGAAACTGGCATGATGGGCTCACCTAAGCGTCGTGAAATTGGTCATGGCCGATTAGCTAAACGCGGTATTCAGGCAGTTATGCCAAGCCACGATGAATTCCCTTACACCATTCGTGTGGTGTCAGAAATTACTGAATCTAATGGTTCAAGTTCAATGGCGTCAGTTTGTGGTTCGTCATTGGCACTTATGGATGCGGGTGTTCCTATTAAATCGTCTGTAGCGGGTATCGCTATGGGTCTGGTAAAAGAAGGCGACAAGCATGTCGTGCTTTCAGATATCCTGGGCGACGAAGATCACTTAGGTGATATGGACTTTAAAGTAGCAGGTAACAACGACGGCATTACTGCGCTGCAAATGGACATCAAAATCGACGGTATCACTCGCGATATCATGGAAAGTGCACTGGCACAGGCTAAGTCAGCTCGTTTACACATCCTGAAAGTGATGGACGAGGCTATTGGTGGTCACCGCCAAGAACTATCTGCTTATGCGCCACGCTTTACCACCATCAAAATTGATCAGGACAAGATCAAAGATGTCATCGGTAAAGGCGGTGCGGTTATCCGTGAACTAACTGAGTCGACTAATACCAACATCGAAATTGGTGATGACGGCACTATTAAAGTAGCTGCTAGTGACCAGGCTGATGCCGACGCCGCTATTGAGAAAATCAAGCAGCTGACGGCTAATGTTGAAGTTGGTAAAATTTACCAAGGTAAAGTAGCGCGCATCGTAGATTTCGGTGCTTTCGTTACTGTGTTGCCGGGTAAAGATGGTCTTGTTCATATTTCTCAAATCGCTGAAGAGCGGGTTAATGACGTTAACGAATACTTGAAAGTTGGCGACGTAGTGCCGGTTAAAGTATTGGAAATTGACCGTCAGGGCCGTGTTCGTTTAAGTATGAAGGAAGCGGTTGAGAAAAAAGAAGAGGCTAACGACACAGCAAGTGACGAAAGCAAAGCTTCTGAAGAGAACTCAACAGAAGAGTAATCTTCGATATACGCGAAAGCCCCGCAATTTTAGCGGGGCTTTTTTTTGCCTGAAAGGCGCTGAATGTGCTGTAATGTAGGTTATCGTTAAATTAAAGGTACTATTATGCAGTTGGTTCGTTCCCACGCCATTCTTGGTTTTGCTATTGCTTCGATGTTTTTGTCTGGCTGTGCCTCGTTAACGGGACAACAACCTTCGGCAATAAGCCAAATAGTCCTTGCAGAGCCCGAGCGCGCTGAGTTTCGTTATGAAATTGAGCTGGCACGGCTTGACCAAATCCTCACGGAAGACTTAAGCACCGAGCAACGCGCCGAGCTTTATTATCGCAGGGGAGCGTTATATGACGCTGTAGGCCTTAGCACATTAGCGAGAATGGATTTCACCCGAGCCCTTGAATACAACCCACGGCTTGCTGACGCATACAATTTTCTTGGTATCCAATATACTCAGTTGCAAGAGTTTGATTACGCCTATGAAGCCTTTGACTCAGCGATAGAGCTTGAACCTAAGCACAACTATGCGTATTTGAATCGAGGTATCGCGGAATATTATGACTCGCGCTTTGAACTTTCTAAAGAAGACCTGGAATATCACTTAGAGCGTGAGCCTTCTGATCCCTATCGAGTTATTTGGTTATATCTCACCAGCGTTGATATCAACAATGAACAAGCGAAAAAAGCACTCAGTGAAAACGTTCGTGAGCTGGACAAGTCGGAGTGGGGATATCAGGTAGTACAGCTGTTTCTTGGCAACCTGGACGTGGATGAGTTTAGAAAACGCATGACTCAGCAACTGGCTGAAGACGAACAATTAACGGAACGGCTATGTGAAGCTTATTTCTACTTGGGTAAGTATATGCAGCTGAACAATAAGCCGCTGGATGCCATGAACTACTTTAAGCTGGCTCTTTCAACAAACGTATATGAATTTGTTGAGCACCGCTATGCGTCAGTAGAGCTAGACAGAGTTCGGCAGTCGCTTATTAATCGATGATGAAAAAATCGCTTATTGCTCTTACTGTATTGGTATTTGGCAGTATTGGTCATCAGCACCTGACTAGCAATCAAGAGCGTTTTCTTCATGCTGAAAGTGGCGATATTCATGCTCAATTTGAGCTTGCTCATTCATACTGGCAGCAAGGTCAGAAAACCTCAGCCTATTATTGGTGGGAGAGAGCTGCGAATAGCGGCAGTGTTAAATCAATTAACCGCTTAATGACGCATTTCCCACAAAGTTCTGATAAATGGCTGACTCTGGCCGCAAATGCCGGAATCTCCTCAGCAATAGATGCAGTTGCCAAACGGCAGCTTGTCAGTTCAAGCTTTTCTTTAGAGCGCTGGGTGGCACGTTGGCAACATGAGCAGACGGCTTGGCTTGAGAAACAATTCGACTCATTGAACTCCTTTGAAAATAACCCCCAGTGCAAAACGACTCTGGCTGTTATTGGTCACAATCATTCGCAAAAGTCTGGCTATCTCAAAGTGTTGAGCGCATTGGAGGAAAGTGCTTTCGAAGTAAATTGGTGTTCTCAATGGGTTGTCGACTCAGAGCTCGAGTGCACTTTACAAGGGGAAAGGGAACGGGCGAGTTGTAGCGCAACCGAATCGGCTGACTATGAAATTATTTTCGCTGAATCGGGTATTGCCAGTGCTTCTGACCGACAAATTGTTTTAACCAAACATAGCTCCAGAGCCGTTATTCTTCATGAAGTTGCTCACTGGTTAGGGTTGGCAGACGAGTATCCTATGTCCGAAGTTTTGGCGGAAAGCTTTTGTCAGGGGTTGTACCTGCATAAAAGCTTAAATATTGTAGTTACCGACGCCAGTAATAATAAGCTCTATGAACCTGATATAAAGGCTCTTTACGAGCGTCTTCCATGGAAGAACAGTTTGGACTCATGGCGAGATATAGCGCAGTATAATGGTAGTTATTGGGTGTTAGGCTCGGATGACAAGCAGCACGACATTGGCTTATTTAAAGCCGATACCTGTAATGCTGAAGCGCGGTTTCAGGCGTGGAAGCCCGTGAAGGAAACTACCGCTATGGAGCAGCATGCAACCGAATACTGGCCTGCAATTTACTTGCAGCTAATAGAGTCTCAAAGCGAAACGGCTAATTGAGCCAAGATAATAACTGGACAAAATGTTGCCATAAACCAAAGCAAAGAGCGCAGTTTGTCATAGTTCGCTAAGTAAGTAATGTGGTAGAGCACTCGTAACACAATAAAGGCAATGGCAAGGAACTCAATGCGCTCAGTAACTGTGTTTGTCGCTATTGCTGCGAGCAATGCTACTGCGTATAACGGGAATGCTTCATAAGCGTTATAGTGTCCTGCAACGGCGCGTGCTCCGCGACCAATGAGGCGTTGCTGCTGGGCTCTTGGGTGTTTATTATCGTAACCGTTATCGCGGTTTTGGAAATAAACAACAGGGGCTTTGGCTAGAATTGGTAGCAGCCCGGCAATGAGTAAACACCATAAAAGTAAGCTCACAAAGCACTCCTGTTGTTTTTAGTCAATTAACGTACTGTTTCACCTGCAGCCTGCAAGTCTGCATGATAAGAAGAACGTACTAATGGACCACTGGCAATGTGTGAAAAGCCCATTTCTACACCGGCTACTCGTAGCTCTTCAAACTCATCCGGGTGGACGTAGCGAGCGACTGGCAAGTGATGACGACTTGGCTGAAGGTACTGACCAATAGTCAGCATATCAACATCATGCGCTCTCAAGTCACGCATAACCTCTAGTATTTCTTCTTTGGTTTCACCTAAACCAACCATCAAGCCTGACTTAGTTCGGATATCAGGGCGTGCTTCTTTGTATTTTTTAAGCAAGTCCAGCGACCACTGATAGTTGGCACCAGGGCGTGCTGCTTTGTATAGGCGTGGCACGGTTTCCAGGTTATGGTTGAAAACATCGGGCGCTTCTTCTTTAAGAATATCCAAAGCCACCTGCATACGGCCACGGAAGTCTGGCACTAACACCTCAACCTGAATATCGCCGTTACAATGGTGGCGAATTTCACGAATACAGTCAGCAAAGTGCTGAGCACCGCCATCTCGTAGGTCGTCGCGGTCGACTGAAGTAATAACTACGTACTTCACTTTCATGTCGCGAATGGTTTTGCCTAGCTTTTCAGGCTCTTCAGCGTCAGGAGGTAAAGGACGACCATGAGCAACGTCACAGAAAGGGCAGCGGCGAGTACATATATCACCGAGAATCATGAAACTTGCAGTCCCATGATTAAAGCATTCTGGTAAGTTAGGACAGGAAGCTTCCTCACAAACAGAATGTAAACCATGACTGCGCATAGCTTGTTTTATTTCATCAATTCGCTCGGTGGAAGAGGGAAGTTTCACTTTCAACCATGACGGTTTACGCAACATTTCATCGCGCTCGGTTGGAATAACCTGCACGGGAATAAGTGCCATTTTGTCGGCGTCGCGCATTTTGACGCCAGGTTCAACTCTAACTGGCTTTGACATAATCTTGAGCGAGTCCTGTTTGTTGAAGAATGTTGCTGTACGACAGCGCATCAGTAAAGTGTTTGATGACAGCATTAGCTGCTTCATCAAAGGTTTGCGGGCCATTCATATCTTTAGTTTGAACCATTTTAATGCCGGTCAAACCGCAAGGGTTAATTCGGGCAAACGGCTCCATATCCATATTGACATTCAGTGCAAGCCCATGGAATGAACAGCCTTTGCGAATACGTAACCCTAAAGAACACACCTTGTCTCCGTTAATATAGACTCCGGGAGCGTCGCGCCTGGCCGCAGCTTGAACTTGGTAGTCAGCGAGCATATCAACAATGGTTTGTTCTATGCGGTTGACCAGCTGTCTTACACCGAACTTTAAGCGTCGAATATCTAATAGGAAATATATAACTACTTGACCCGGACCGTGATAAGTCACTTGTCCGCCACGATCAACCTGTATAACAGGAATATCACCCGGAGCGAGGAGGTGTTCTTCTTTGCCTGCTTGCCCTTGCGTAAAGACAGGATCGTGTTCCACTACCCAAAGTTCATCAGCGGTAGTTTCATCACGCCTATCGGTAAACGCCTGCATAGCATGCCATACGGGCTCGTATGGCTGCCTGCCAAGGTTACGTATAATCAGAGTATCGTTCATGCCGCGATTATAACGTTTGTAAAGCTTAACGGCTAGTCGTTACATCAAAGTACGTAACGAACGTCCTCAATATCGGAAAGCGAGCGGTACAAGACTTCAATGTGTTCCTGGCTTTCAACGCGAACGGAAACTGAAACAGAATGATAATTGCCTTTGCTGCTCGGTTTTACAGATGGGCTGTAATCTCCTGGCGCATGCTCCTGGAGTACGGCTACAACTTGATCTGGCAAACTCTCAGTAGCGACGCCCATCACCTTAAACGTGAAGTGCGTCGGAAAGTCTACCAGTTTATCAAAGCGCGTTTTTTGCATGACCTAAACCTTTATTCTTCACTAAACTGTTGTTTAATATAGTCCATGATTTTTTTGAAAAAGCCGCCTTCCTCAACAGCTTGTAAGGTAACTAACGGGAATGATGCAACATCTTCGCCATTAAGCTGTAAATATACGGTGCCTACTTTTTGACCCTTACTTAGTGGTGCTTGTAGCTTTTGGTCTAATTCGAAATTTGCGTTTAAATCGTCCTTTTGACCGCGAGGCAAAGTGACAACAACATCCTCGCTGATACCCAAGGCGACTTCGTCGATGTCGCCGCCCCAGATTCGGTGCGCAACAAAGCTTTCACCGGCTTTATAGGCCTTTACTGTTTCGTAGTAACGGAAACCGTAGTTAAGTAGCTTTTTACTTTCTATTTTTCGCGCTTGTTCGCTGTTCGCTCCCATAACGACCGCAATAAGGCGAGTTCCGTCTTCTACAGCCGAAGATACTAGGCTATAACCAGCTTCATTAGTATGTCCAGTTTTAATACCGTCTACATTTAAGCTTCTGTCCCAAAGCAATGAGTTGCGGTTGTACTGCTTAATGTTGTTATAAGTAAATGATTTTTGCGCATATAGCTCGTACTCTTCTGGCGTTTCATTAATCAATGCACTGGCCAAAGTTGCCATATCACGTGCCGATACGTACTGGTCTGGATCTGGCAGCCCATGGCTGTTTGCAAAATGGCTGTTTGACATGCCAAGTTGCTCAGCGTAGTTGTTCATAAGGTCAGCGAAGGCGTCTTCACTACCGGCAATATGTTCAGCCATGGCAACACAAGCGTCGTTACCTGATGAGATGATAATACCTTTGTTCAGCTTTTCGACAGACACTTGCTTGCCGACTTCGATAAACATCTTTGATGACTCAGGGAAATTCTTAGCCCAGGCATTTTCACTAATAGTGACTTGATCAGTCGGTGAAATTCGGCCGGCAAGAATTTCTTTTCCGATAATGTAACTTGTCATCATTTTAGTCAGACTTGCAGGTGGTAAGCTTTCGTCTGCATTTTCTTCAGCCAGCACTTTACCGGTTGTGTGGTCAATCAAGATATAAGCTTTTGCATTAACTGATGATGCACTAGGTACCAGAGATTGAGCAGCTGCTACGCTTGCAGTACTAAAGGTAATGGCAACGATGGCAAAAAAACGACAGATTTTTTTCATTGGAATTATCTTTTTAGTCAGGTGAAACAACATGTAAAACGCGAGTTTTAATTTAGCGCCGGATTATATCAGTTCTGCGCTGTCCCGTCAGGCGCAGCCGTTGTGTTTTGCGTTGCTTTTACACGAAAGGCTTTAGGGTAACCACTGGCTCTTACTTGTTCGAGTAGGTCGTGACTTTCGTGTTCCGGAACAGGCCCTAATACTAGTTTGTATAGACCATCATTTTGCTCGGTAGTTGCAATTTCTTTAAGCGTTGTCGGTAATTGGTCTTTTATTTGCGACAAACGTTGCTTATCGGACGATGCCACTAATTGAATATGGTAAGAACTCGTTGCTGGTTGCTCACCGGCACTGGCTAACGGTGTTTTCAGGTTTATCGCTTCGACCCGGACATGAGCGGTTCCAGAATCCAGCATATCAAGCTTATAAGCGGCGGCAAAAGAAAGATCAATAATGCGTTCGGGGTGGAAGGGACCGCGGTCATTGACTCTTACGATAACGCTTCGCTCATTGCTTAGGTTCGTGACTTTTACATAAGTGGGTAAGGGCAGGCTAGTATGAGCGGCTGTCATACTGTACATGTCATAGTACTCGCCATTCGAGGTAAGATGGCCATGAAATTTATTGCCGTACCATGAGGCATAGCCCTCTTCGACATAGCCTTGAGCTTGCTCCATAACCTCATATTGCTTGCCAAAAACTTCATAGTCACGGTTGCCCTGAGGGCTATGCGGCTCGGGCACCGGAACCGCATTTCGTAACTCTGCCTGAGTGGGTAAGCGAGTCGGCGCGCTGTCGTGGTGTTGGCTGTACCTTCCAGAAGGTTTAGAACTGCAACCAACAACCAGAACAGTGATTAACGAGCAATAGAGCAGGCTAGCGGCGCGCATTTTTCAATTGCTCACTGAATTGGTAAACCGCCATGGCGTAGAGTGGACTATGGTTATAGCGTGTAATCACGTAAAAGTTATTGTAGCCCAACCAGTATTCTGCGGCATTTTCAGTTTGAAATTCAAAGACCCGAACCTTGGTGTCCGGTGTCACGGTTTCGTTATTGGGTAAATCAAGCCCTTGATTTTTCAGTGCTTGACGCGTGGTATTGGGCTTCATGCCCTTACTAATCACTTTTGACCAGTTCTCACTATGGTTCAGCGATTGAGCAACAGGCTGTCCTGCTTGCCATTTATGTTTTGCGAAGTAATTGGCGACACTGCCAATGGCATCGACCGGGTTGGTTAACAGGTTGCGCTCACCATCACCGTCAAAGTCGATGGCATAATGACGATAACTGGATGAAATGAACTGTCCGTAACCCATAGCTCCTGCATAGGAGCCTTTCGCTGAATTAATATCCCAGCCTTCTTCAGAAGCCAGCTGGAAAAACTCACTGAGCTCTGAACGAAAGAATTTGGCACGAGGAGGATAATGAAAACCCAGAGTATATAAAGAGTCCAGTACTGAGTATTTCCCCATGTAGTTACCATAAAAGGTTTCTACGCCAATAATAGCGACAATAATTTGCGCCGGAACACCATACTCTTGCTCTGCTTTTTGAAGGGTTGCTTCGTGTTTTTTCCAAAACTTTAAACCGGCTTTGAGTCGCTTTTCGGTCAAAAATATTGGGTAGTACTGATACCAGGGCTTGGCTTCCCAAGGACGCTGTATCGCTTCAAGTACTTCGTTGTTAACCTTGGCCTTGCTTAACCACTTATTCAGTTGTTCTCTGTCAAGGTTATGTTGCTGAACTTGCTGCTCAATAAACTCATCAACACTTGGTACATTATCCTGTGCTACCAGACCAAAACTGAAAATAGATAGTGTAATGCCTGCTAATAAACGCATAACCAGCCTCTTGTTTTAATTGTTTATAATGAGCCTATGGTGAGTTGCTATCGACATTAATATGCCAAAGCCTGCCATTAGCGTCACCATTGAGGTGCCACCGTAACTAATTAAGGGCAATGGTACCCCAACAACGGGTAAGAGTCCTGAAACCATACCAATATTTACAAAAACATACACAAAGAAGGTCAGCGTTATAGAGCCGGCGAGCAATTTACTAAAAATATCCTGAGCTCGCATTGCAAGGATAAGACCGCGCAAAATCACAAAACCGTATAGAGCCAGAAGCAACACAACACCGGTAAGACCGAATTCCTCGCTAAATACCGAAAAGATAAAATCGGTGTGCCGTTCAGGCAGAAACTCAAGTTGTGACTGAGTTCCCTGCAACCAGCCTTTGCCATCAATACCACCCGAGCCTATGGCTATTTGTGATTGAATAATGTGGTAGCCGCTACCAAGTGGGTCTCTCTCTGGGTTTAAAAAGGTCAGTACACGCTCTCGTTGATAGTCGTGCATGAGATAAAACCAAAGTACGGGTGCAAAGGCGGCGGCCGCTACAGCGGCGGTCATGACCAGTCGCCAACTGAGACCCGCCAGAAAAATAACAAACAATCCGGAACTGGCAACAATCAATGAAGTTCCTAAATCGGGCTGCTTCGCTATTAGTAATGTGGGTATCAACACAAGAAGCAGGCCGCCAAAAATGTGAGTTAATGTGGGAGGAATTTGTCGTCTGTCCATATACCAAGCCAACATGAGTGGCATAGCAAGCTTCATTATTTCAGATGGCTGTATCGTTATGGGGCCAATATCGAGCCAACGTTGTGCGCCTTTGCCCATTTCGCCAAAAGCAAGAACGGCCACTAGCAGCAGCACTGCCAACAGAAATAACGGAACGGCAAGTCGACTTAATGCCCGTGGTGGAATTTGTGCAAGAATAAATAGCATCACAAAAGACACCAAAATTCGGATTGATTGACGTTGCATCATAGCCATGTCTTGCCCTGATGCGCTAAAAACCACGAACAAACTGACAATCGAAAGCGTAACAAGGGCCAAAAATAAAGGTCCGTCAATATGAATTTTTTTTAGTAGGGGATTCCGCTGCCGTTCTTCAGTTGTCAGCATTGTCTTTCACCTGCTGTTTGTCTTTTATCATGTAACGCGAATGCCATGCATCAAGCATTTTACGAGCAACAGGTGCCGCCACACTGCCGCCACCACCGAGTGAATTTTCAATAGCAACGACGATAGTGACTTTAGGGTCAGTTGCCGGTGCGTAACCAACGTACATAGCGTTGTCGCGGTAGCGCTCTGCAATTTCTTCCGCATTGTATTCTTCGTCCTCGCCCAGGCTTCTAACTTGCGCTGTACCTGTTTTTCCCGCTGAGCTGTATTCGGCGTCTCTAAAAGATGAGCGTGCCGAACCGGTGTTACTCATGTTCACCTTCTTCATTGCGTCTTTAATAACGTTCCAGTGCGCAGGCTTTTCAATTTCTACGGGACGTTTATAAGTAATTAATGCTTCAGACACTTGCCCCCCATCTAAAGTACCGCGAAGTAGCCGAGGAATAACATGCTTTCCCTCGTTCGCCACAATGGACGTTGCGACAGCTAATTGAATGGGCGTTGCCGTCCAATAACTTTGTCCAATACCTACTGATAACGTTTCACCGGCGTACCAGGGCTGACCAAATCTGGCTCTTTTCCAGCCGCGGGATGGCATGAGTGCAGGTACCTCTTCATGGATATCAATGCCGGTGATCTCACCAAAGCCAAATTTTGTCATAAAGTCAGATATTTTATCGATACCCAGCTTCAGCGACATGTCGTAGTAAAACGTGTCACAGCTTTCAGTTATCGCACGGGTTACATCAACCCAGCCGTGGCCCCAGGCAAGCCAATCTCGGTAACGTCTGTCAACGCCTTTTATTTCGAACCAGCCCGGGTCCCAAATGCGAGTGTCTTTAGTAATGGTACCATCCTCAAGACCGAGCAATGAGAGTTGAGGTTTAACGGTTGACGCTGGCGGGTAAGCACCCTGTGTGGTCCGGTTAAGCAGTGGGCTGTCTTTAGAGTTCAACAAGGAGCGATATTGTTTAACTGAGATACCGTTGACAAACCAGTTCGGGTTATAGCTTGGGTTGCTTGCCATGGCCAGAATAGCGCCTGTATCGCTATTCATTAGAACGATTGAACCCCGATGTTCTTCAAGCAGCTCAACGGCTTTTTTCTGGAGTTCAATATCAAGCTCGAGAATAATGTCCTTTCCAGGCTCAGGCGCTTCAATGCTAAGCGTGCGAACGGCGCGCCCGCGGTTATTTACTTCAACACTCTGGTAACCGACCGTACCGTGTAGTTGCTTTTCATAGTACTTCTCAATGCCCAGTTTGCCGATGGTTCGGCTGGCAGCATAATTTGCAAGTTCCCCTTGCTCTTTAAGGCGGGTAACGTCTTGTTGATTAATTTTTGCAACGTAGCCAACGGCGTGGGTCAGTAAGTCATCGTACGGATAGCTTCGGATAAGTCGGGCTTCCAGACTAACCCCGGGGAACTTATGCTGGTGTGCGGCAAAAATTGCCAGGTCTTTTTCACTGACGTTATCCAGAAGCGGGACATTATTAAAGCGACGTTGACTTTTTAGGTTTTGTTCGAATTGTTGGAGTACATCATCTGAAAAGCCCAGTAAATTTTGTAATTGCGTAAGTGTTGCATTGAGATCATTGACTTCTTCCGGGGTCACATCAATGCTGTATATGGGTTTGTTCTCAGCCAGAAGAACGCCATTTCTGTCGTAAATAAGCCCTCGATTAGGGGCTAAAGGCACAAGCTTTATGCGGTTGTCGTTAGAGCGGGTTTGCAGTTCGTTGTGCTCACTGACTTGCAAGTGGAACATATTGGAAGCCAACAGCACAAAGACGGCCACAACAATAACGATAGCGACCATCGCACGGCGGGCAAAAATAGCAGATTCGGCTTCGTGATCACGTATGGTTGTGCGCTGGCGCATTATTATCGTTATTATTCTCTGTGATAAGGGTGATTATTATTCAAACTCCATGCCCGGTAAAGGCTTTCCGCAACAATTAATCGAACCATTGGGTGCGGCAAAGTTAAATTCGATAACGACCAACGCTGCTCTGCCAGTGACAGGCATTCATCTGATAGACCTTCAGGACCACCAACCAGCAACGTAACATCGCGACCATCCATTTGCCAGGCCGAGAGTTGCTTTGCCAGTTTAGGTGTGTCCCAGGCTTTGCCGTTAACTTCTAGTGTAATGACTTTATTGCCTTTGGGGATAGCCTGAATAAGCGCCTTGCCTTCTTCTTGCATTATTCGGTTCACATCGGCCTTTTTGGTTCGTTTGTGAGCCGCAATTTCGGTCAAAACAAGCTTACAGTCATTTGGGAAACGCTTCTGGTATTGGTCAAAGCCTTCTTTTACCCAGGTTGGCATTTTGGTGCCAACCGCAAGTAATTGAATGTGCACTTACTGACCCCAAAGCTTTTCTAATTGGTAAAAGTCGCGGATGGTTTCCTGCATAACATGTAAAACCACATCACCCAGGTCAACTAAGACCCATTCCGACTGCTCACCACCTTCAATTCCAATAGGTGGGAAACCAGCGTGCTTGGCTTCCGTTGCCAGGTACTCGGCAATGCTCTTAACGTGTGTTTTAGAGCTACCCGAGCAAATGACCATAAAGTCAGCAACGTCGGTTTTATCGTGCACATCAAGAACTTGTATGTCACGAGCTTTCATATCTTCAATTTTATCAATGACAAAATCGCGTAATTCTTTTGCCTGCAAAGGAGGGTCTCCATTCGATTTTAAGTTTTGTTTCAACCGCTAAGTTTAACAGATTATCTCTGTTCTGTTCAGCTACAAATACAGTTTGTTTTCTTTAATGTACTTGTAAACAGATTCAGGAATTGGCGGCGATGCAGGGCGTTTGTGTAACTGCTCGCGAAGTTCGGTTGCGGAAATGTCGATAAGAGGAGTTTGGGCAATATAAAGCTTGCCGTTTTTGGCACTTTCTAAGTCGCTTGGTTGGTTAACTCTGTGTTGAGCTATAAAAGTTTCAAGCTCGTTACCTTGTGGCGCGAAAGGTACACCACTGCGAGGCATCACTACGATATGCGCATATTGAACGATTTCCCGCCATTTGTGCCAACGATTCAGGCTCATCAGCGAGTCCATTCCCATAACAAAAACAAGTGTATCGTTAGGAAAGCGTTCAGAAAACTCAGCGAGTGTGGCTGCAGTATAGGAAGGGCGTGATTGTTGTAACTCCCAGTCTTCAGCCTCAAAACCGGGATAGTCTTTGCAAGCAAGCTTAACCATGTCGAGTCTCTGTTCAGCTGAAGCTTCTGGCTGCGTACGATGTGGGGGAATAGCACTAGGCATAAACGCAAGCCGGTCAATTCCGAGTTCTTTCATCAGTGCGCTGGATGTTTTTAAATGACCGTTATGTATAGGGTCAAAAGTGCCACCGAAGAATGCTCGAATCATAGTGAAATAAAAGAACGTTCAGTCTGAAATGGTTGAGAGAAAGTGTTTAAATACTCGGTGGTGTTTAAGTGGTTCGTGCCTTGCTGGCAAAGCAGCCCGAGCAAATGAACAGTTAATATTAGCGGAGATTCACCGCTGTCCTGTTTTAATGCCATTTCTAAGCGTTCGATTAGGTAGTGTAACTGATGCAAAGCGTCTATAGACAAAGACTCTGCGCGCTTCATATAGCCAGGTTGTTGGTTGGACCAAATCATATTACGGCGAAAAACGGCAGAGACATCAAGGTTGTTACCACTGTTTTTAAGGATAGTCAGCAGTTGCACTTCTCTTTGCAAAATCCAGGCAAAACGGTGAAAGTCGTCTTCTTCATCAAGTAAACGCGTAAGTCTGTGCAGAGCTTCTTTATAATTACCGGCCTGAATACTTTCCTGTAAGGCGAATACATTAAAGCGGCTGGAATCACTGCTGGCATCGGTCAGAAAATCTTGAGTGATAATGCCCGAGTCACTGAGCAGTTGCCATTTACGAAGTTCCTGATCGAGTGCTAGTAGATTCCCCTCGAACCAATCAGACAATAACTCAGGAACACCGTTTGCTAGCTGTAACTGGTATTTTTGAGCTCGCTTATGAATAAAGGCGGGGAGTCGGCCTTTATCGGGGCTTTGCGTTTTTATTAAAGGCCCTTGTTGAGATAACGACTTAAACCAACGACTGTTTTGATGTTCTTTTTTTAAATAACTGCCAATGACCACAAGAGTATGGTTTTCCGGAAGCTGGCTTGCATAGCTGTGTAAAGCGTTTGAGCCCTCTTTACCGGGTTTGTTTTCAGGAAGTTCGAGTTCGATGAGTGTGTTGCTGCCGAACAAACTCATTGACTGTTCAAGCTCACTGAGTTGCTTCCAGTCAAAGTCTTTTGATTGTATCCAATGGTACTTTTCAGCGTCTTGACCAAAGTGCTGGCGGATAGAATCTATGGCATCCATGCGCAGCAGTAAGTCATCGCCGAACAGCAGCAGTACGGGAGGAACGCCCGAGCGTTCAAGGTACTGGTTGAGTTGTTCGGGATACAAGGTCTGCACTTAACGCTCCGTTATTGCGACAGTTCAGAGACAATTTGCTGAAGGATAATTCGCGATGCTTCAGCCCGCATTTCGTTAACCAACATTTCACGCTCACGGGTTTTTGCCAGGGCAAAGTTTGGGTCGTCCTGGTAGTCGCGGGCAACTTCAGCAGTTCTCTCGACTAATACCTGGTCGTTTTTTAAGAGCTGATAGTTCACTTGGTAGAGTAACTCGTATTCTGCCACCTGTCCGCTTTCGAATAATGACAGGGTGCGGCGTTCGAGTTTGTCAGAAAGCAGAGCTAACTGATAACTACTGCCGCTTTCTACGACGTTAATACCCGAGTGTACTAATCGCTGTTCCATTTGCGAGGCTAGCTCTTTTGACACATTAGAGTGTAATGCCATTGAGTCCAGGTTGGGAGGCAACTGGTAGTCACCACGCAACTGAAAGCCACACCCTGAGAGTGTGGCTAACATTGTTAGACTCAGTAGTAGCCGGCTCATTATTCTCATCGTCATTAACCAACAACAATATTGAGAATTTTGCCGGGAACGTAGATTTTCTTACGTATGTCTTTCCCTTCAATGTGCTTTTGCACTGACTCATCGTCGAATGCTTGTTGTTCGACTTGCTCGGCAGAAGCGTCAGCAGGAACGGTAAGCTTGGCGCGAACCTTCCCATTTATTTGAACCACGATAAGCTTTTCATCTTCAACCAAAGCGCTTTCGTCGACATCTGGCCATGCAGTAAACGACAATGGTTCTTCATGACCGAGCTCAATCCAAAGCTGTTCACAAATGTGTGGTGTAATAGGGGCTAGCATACGAACGACAGCATCAATGGCTTCACCTAGCACCTGACGGTCGGCAGATGTTTCCATGGGGGCTTTCTGAAGGTGATTCAGTAACTCCATAATAGCCGCAATAGCCGTATTAAAATGCTGGCGGCGACCCATATCATCACTGACTTTGGCTATAGCTTTGTGCAGCTCACGGCGTAAGTTCTTTTGCTGAGAATTCAACGTTTCACCAGAGACATAGCCACCGGCGTTAATAAAGTCGAAAGTGAGTTTCCACAAACGACGTAGGAAACGCTGAGCGCCTTCAACACCAGTATCAGACCACTCCAATGTCATTTCTGGTGGTGCCGCAAACATCATAAACAAGCGCACGGTGTCAGCACCGTATCGTTCTACCATGGTTTGCGGGTCAATACCGTTATTCTTAGACTTCGACATTTTACTCATGCCGGCGACTTCAACGGGTTTACCGTCCGCTTTTAATGTAGCCCCTGAAATAGCGCCTTTTTCGTCGCGTTGAACATCAACATCCAGCGGCGAGAACCATTCTTTACCACCTTTTTCAGTCTCGCGGTAATAACTGTCTGCTAATACCATACCCTGACAAAGCAAACGCTTGAACGGCTCGTCAGACTCGACTAAGCCGGTATCGCGAAGCAGTTTGTGGAAAAAGCGAGCGTACAGTAAATGCAGTATCGCATGCTCAATACCGCCAATATATTGATCCACCGGTAGCCAATAGTTTGCCTTCTCAGGATCTAACATCGCGTCATGAGTTTGCGCACTGCAATAGCGAGCGTAATACCAGGATGACTCCATAAAGGTGTCAAAGGTATCGGTTTCGTGCTCAGCCGGCATACCGTTATATTCAGTTTTACGCCATTGGGGATCAGACTTGATTGGCGAGTTAACACCATCCATAACGACATCTTCTGGTAATTTCACCGGCAGTTGTTCTTCAGGGACAGGTACAGACTCACCATTTTCCAGATTCAGCATCGGAATGGGTGTGCCCCAGTAACGTTGGCGCGAAACTCCCCAGTCTCTCAGGCGATAATTCACTTTTTTCTCGCCGATGCCTTTCTCATTGAGTTCTTTCGCTATGGCGTCAAAAGCATCAGCCGAGCTTAACCCGTTGAAACGATCAGAATTGATGACTGTGCCTTTTTCCGTAATAGCCGCTTTAGCAATGTCATTATCGCCCGATAAAGGCTCAATAACTGGTTTTATCGGCAAGTCATATTTGGTTGCGAATTCCCAGTCGCGTTGGTCGTGGGCTGGTACTGCCATGACGGCGCCTGAGCCATAATCCATAAGTACGAAGTTAGCGACCCATACCGGAATTTCTTCGCCTGTCATAGGATGCACTGCTTTAAAGCCAGTATCCATGCCCAGCTTGTCCATGGTAGCGATATCAGCTTCAGCGACCTTATTGTTCTTGCAGTCTTCTATGAAGGCAGCCAGCTCGCTATTGTTTTTAGCGGCTTCTTTTGCCAGCGGGTGACCAGCGGCAACGCCCATATAAGTGACGCCATAAATAGTGTCAGGACGGGTGGTATAGACTTTGAGAGGTTGCTCATAACCATTGACAGAAAAGTCGACTTCGACACCTTCTGAGCGGCCAATCCAGTTACGTTGCATGGCTTTAACTTGCTCTGGCCAACCGTCGAGTTGGTCAAGATCGTCTAGCAACTCTTCTGCATAGTCAGTGATTTTTATAAACCATTGTGGAATTTCTTTTTGCTCTACGGTCGCACCGGAGCGCCAGCCTTTTCCATCGATAACTTGCTCATTTGCTAAAACCGTTTGATCGACAGGATCCCAGTTCACTGTCGCGTTCTTTTTATAAACCAAGCCTTTTTCATAAAGCTTGGTAAAGAACCATTGTTCCCAACGGTAGTAATCCGGCGAGCAGGTTGCTACTTCGCGGTTCCAGTCATAGCCAAAGCCTAAGCTTTTCAGCTGCTCGCGCATGTAGTCGATATTCTGGTAGGTCCATTTAGCGGGAGCCGTTTTATTTTGAATAGCGGCGTTTTCAGCAGGTAGACCGAACGCATCCCAACCCATTGGCTGTAGCACATTTTTACCTAACATACGCTGGTGACGGCTAATGACGTCGCCGAGCGTGTAGTTACGGACGTGTCCCATGTGTAACTTACCGCTGGGGTAAGGAAACATTGATAAACAGTAGAACTTGTCTTTGCCCGGCTCTTCTTTTGCGGTAAAAACGTCTTGCTCCTGCCAGCGTTTTTGCATAGCAGTTTCAATTTTGTTGGGATTATATTGTTCTTGCATAGTCCTGCTTACTTCCGTTGGTGCAATAAAGTGAATTAACTGATGGCGTACCACATGACAAGCATGACAACGATGCCTGCTAAACCAAAAAAGCCATACTCAAATACAGAACGTTGTTTCACTTCTGCAGGGGCAGACTTATCGATACCAAATAGCATCAACCAGCTGCTTAGGCCTAAACCGCCAGCGGCAACCAGAACGGCAAACAAAATAGCATCGAAAATATTTTCCATAATGATATTCCTGTAGAAAGTACAAATAATAACTGCAGATATAGGCTCTGCTGACACACTGAACACACAGCCTAATAGTGTACTGATTTTAGGGCGTTCTGACTACGCTTGAGATCGCTTATTACGGGCTTTTGTCAATCCTGCAGGAAGCAGTCCTGACAGCGCAAGTATAAAAGCGCCCCATAAACCAAACCGCTTGTACCAAGTATCGCCATTAACTGGGTAGAGCTCGGCTGAAACGGTTGCAGCCTTAAATTGCGGAGCTTTTTCAATAAACTGACCAAACTCATCGACAATAGCAGTGACACCGTTATTCGTTGCCCGTAAAAGAGGGCGCTGCAATTCAAGCGCTCGCATTCGGGAGATTTGCATGTGTTGCCAAGGTCCGTGAGAGTCGCCAAACCAAGTGTCATTACTTATAGTGACCAAAAAGTCAGTGTCTTCAAAGGTATTGTCCCGAACCTGCTGCGGAAAGGCTATTTCGTAGCAAATGGCCATAGACAGCTTTCTGTTATTAGCTTCAAGGTTAGGCTGCTGATACCCACCCCGGCTAAAAGAGGACATGGGTAAATTAAACAGCGGAGCTATTGGACGCAAAATGTCTTCAAAAGGCACGAATTCACCAATTGGAAGCAGATGGTGTTTTTGATAACGGTTTTCGCCACCGTATTGGTAGGTGTCGTCATCAAGCACAATAACACTGTTATAAAAGGCGTCATTGAGTCTGTCGTAATCGATAATGCCAGTAATTAACGCTGAGTTGTTAACCGACGCAGATTGTTCCATCGTGTTCAGAACGTCCTGCGCATAAGGTTCTAAAGCGGTTACCGCTGACTCAGGCCAAATCACAATATCATGATTGAATTTAGGTCGCGTTAAGTCGAGATAACGCAGAATATTTGGCCACTGCTGTTCGGCTTGCCATTTCAGTGACTGCTGAATGTTGCCTTGTACTAACAGTACACTGGTTAACTCAGTACTTCGCCAGGTAGGCTGCAATTTGTAACTTAAGTTTGAAACCGTGAGTAATACAAGTGGCACAATTAAGAGTAGCGGACGATGATATTTTACAGCCATTAAAATAGACAGTGCTGTTAGCCATAAGGTGACAGTAATGCCAGATTCGCCAACCAGAGGCGCTAAATTGGCAAATACACCGTCGGTTTGCGTGTAGCCAAGACTAAGCCATGGAAAGCCTGTGAACAGCCAGCCCCGAAGTAACTCAAAGCCCAGCCAAATAAGCGGAAGTGAGAAACGCCACTGTATGCTTCGGTGTGACAATTTTTGCCAAAGCCCGAATGCAAGTGCAGGAAATAAGGACAAGTAAAGAAACAGCAGCAGGAGAATAAGAAGGGTGGCGTAAATTGGTAAACCACCATACTGGTCAATACTAACGTAAATCCAACTCAACCCTGCGGTAAACCAGCCAAAGCCAAAGGTTAACCCCGCATAAAAAGCTCGCTTCGGAGCCATTGGCCAAATGACTTTCAGAACCAAAGGTAAAATAATAAAAGGCAACCAATGCCAGTTGAACGGGGAGTATGCCAGAGTTAAAGATGCTCCAGACAAAAGCAAGAACAGAGAGTTAAGCTTACTCCCCCAGCGTTTCTTCATTATTCGGCGTTCTCCGAAGACTCGACTTCTTGAATGCTTACTTGAAGTTGTTGAATCCGTCGTTTGTCGGCGTTAGTAATACGGAAAGTGAAATTGCCTAAGGTAATTTCTTCTCCAGCTTGTGGAAGATGCCCAAAGCCATGGGCGATTAAGCCGCCTACTGTGTCGTGCTCTTCGTCGCTGAATTCTGACTTAAAGTACTCGTTAAAGTCTTCAATAGTGGTTAATGCTTTAACTGAGTATCGAGTCGGGCTTAAGCGACGAATGTTTTGTTTGTCGTCATTCTCATTGATATCGGTTTCATCTTCAATTTCGCCGACAATTTCTTCGAGAATATCTTCTATCGTAACAAGCCCTGAGACACCGCCGTACTCATCGACAACAATAGCCATATGGTAGCGGTTTGAGCGAAAGTCTTTCAGCAACACGTCTACCCGCTTGCTTTCAGGAACAATGACAGCCGGGCGCATGACTTTTTCTAACGAAAAGTCCTCTTCGTTTAAGTTAAAGCCATAACTGAGCAAGTCTTTCGCGAGTAGAATACCCTCAACCTGATCTTTATTATCCGTCACTACCGGATAACGACTGTGTTGAGAGTCGATAACGATGGGTAAAAACTCTTCGACGCTTTGGTGTACATCAATAGTGACCATTTGCGAGCGCGGAATCATGATATCGCGAACCTTAAGCTCCGCGACATCGAGCACGCCTTCAATCATTTCTTTGGTATCGTTATCAATCAGATCACGCTCTTCAGCGTCCTGAATTAAATCGACGAGTTCTTCTCTGCTTTTCGGCTCACCGGTGAATATTTGTAATAACTTGGCTGCCCAAGATTTACCCGACGAGCCGTTGGCTGAGTGGGGGTTGTCGTCGCTCATTAAAGTGTATGCTCCGTGTTGCTTGTTGTTTCATATGGGTCTGGATAATCAAGAGAAGCCATAATTCGCTTTTCTATCGACTCCATTTCGACGGCATCTTCTTCTTGTATATGGTCGTAACCCAAAAGGTGCAGAGTACCGTGTATCACCATGTGCGTCCAGTGGGCGATAACCGACTTATTTTGCTCTTTTGCTTCGCGTTCGACGACGCTTTGACAGATGACTAAATCACCCAGTAACTGGATGGGTAATTCAACGGGACTTTCAAAAGGAAAAGACAGCACGTTTGTTGGGTAATTTTTGCTTCTGAACTGGAGGTTGAGTTCAGCGGCTTCGTTATCTTTCACAACTCGAACCGTTAGCTCCACAGGCTTATCGATACCAAGGTGCTTAATAACAGCGTTGGCCGCAAGAGCAATGGTGCTTTCTTCCGGTGCGTCTTTAATACCCTCGGCAGTTTGGTAATCAAGCGTGATCTTACTCATGAGCGCTTATCGAACTCATCGTATGCTTGGACAATACGTTGAACCACTGGATGCCTGACAACATCTCCTGCCTGGAAAAAGGTAAAGCTGACATCGGATACTTTATTTAAAACCTCAATGGCGTGACGTAAGCCCGAGCGTTGGCCGCGTGGTAAGTCGACCTGTGTAATATCTCCGGTAATGACCGCACGCGAGTTAAAGCCGATACGTGTCAGGAACATTTTCATTTGTTCACAGGTTGTGTTTTGACTTTCATCCAGGATGATAAAGGCATCGTTCAAAGTACGACCACGCATATAAGCCAGTGGGGCAACTTCAATGACGTTTCTTTCAATAAGCTTCTCGACCTTTTCAAAGCCAAGCATCTCGAATAGCGCATCATAAAGAGGCCTTAAGTAAGGATCGACTTTTTGAGCCAAATCACCGGGTAAAAAGCCCAGTTTTTCGCCTGCTTCCACAGCCGGACGAGTCAGTAAAATACGGCGGACTTCCTGGCGCTCTAATGCGTCAACGGCACAAGCGACGGCTAAGTAGGTTTTGCCCGTTCCCGCAGGTCCAATACCAAAGTTCACGTCGTGTGCGAGAATGGCGCGGACGTATTCAGCTTGGTTATGGTTGCGTGGCTTAATTAGGCCGCGTTTGGTTTTAATGTGTGTCATTTTTTCTGCGGCTGGGTCGCCTTTGTCGCGGTCCTGTTCAAGGACTTTGGCCTGTTGAATGGCTAAATGTACCTGCTCTGGCTCAACTTGACCGTCACGACCTTTCATTGGTGCCGTATCGACATATAAATCAAGCAGCAACTTTTGCACAGCCGAAACCGTTTTAGCGTTGCCTATTAAACGAAACTGATGACCACGGTGGGTTATCTCAACACCAAGTCGGCGCTCAATATGCTGCAGATTCTCGTCTAAAGGCCCGCAGAGGTTAGAAAGCCGACGAGAATCCGTCGGCTCCAATTCAAAATCTAGCGTTTGCGTTTGTGGACTCAATCGATTCCTCTTTAACTCGCTTGTGGAGGCATTTTTACAACACCCAATTCGTCAGGTTCGTTGACTTTGCCTCTTTGTAAAATTGTTTCTGGGGCGGTGTCGACACGCAGCCCCATGTCTTGTTCTTCACGGATAAGGTCGCCGCGAAGACTGTTCGGTAACACTTCCGTAATACGAACATCAACGAACTGACCTATCATATGGGGTTGCCCAACAAAGTTTACAACCCGGTTATTTTCCGTTCTACCTGACAGTTCCATCGGGTTTTTCTTCGATGGTCCGGTGACCAGAATTCTCTGCTCGGTGTCCAACATACGTCGCGCGTGCGCCATAGACTGTTGGTTCAGTCGCTGCTGTAAAATTTGCAAGCGCTGCTTTTTCGTTTCTTCTGAAACATCGTCAGGTAAGTCTGCAGCCGGAGTGCCCGGACGTGCGCTATAAATAAAGCTGAAACTCATGTCAAAATCAACCGCCTGGATCAAATCCATCGTTGCCTGAAAGTCGGCATCGGACTCGCCCGGAAAGCCAATGATAAAGTCAGATGACAGGGCAATATCTGGACGTGCTTTCTTTAATGCACGCATTTTGGATTTGTATTCAAGCGCAGTATGGCCGCGTTTCATCATTGTTAGTACTCGGTCTGAGCCGCTTTGCACCGGTAAGTGCAGGTGACTCACCAGCTCAGGGATAGTTGTGTACGCTTCAATAATGTCGTCAGTAAACTCAACCGGATGCGACGTGGTGTAACGAATACGGTCTATACCATCAATGGCTGCAACCAGGTGAAGTAACTCAGCAAAGCGACATTGAGTGCCGTCAAAGTGCTCACCTAAGTAGGCATTTACGTTTTGACCAAGCAAATTAACTTCGCGTACGCCTTGATCTGCCAGCTGAGCAATTTCATAAATAACATCGTCAACAGGGCGGCTGACTTCTTCACCACGAGTATAAGGAACCACGCAGAACGAACAGTATTTGCTGCAACCTTCCATAATAGATACGAACGCACTAGCGCCGTCTGCTTTGGGCTCCGGTAAACGGTCGAATTTTTCAATTTCAGGGAAAGACACATCAACCATAGGCGCATGGGTTTCGCTGACTTGGTTAACCATTTCTGGCAAACGGTGCAGCGTCTGCGGCCCGAATATAATATCGACGAAAGGCGCGCGAGAACGTATTTCATCGCCTTCTTGCGAAGCCACGCAGCCGCCTACGCCAATGAGTAAGTCTGGCTTTTTCTGTTTAAGGTTTTTCCAACGCCCCAGCTGATGGAAAACCTTTTCCTGAGCTTTTTCGCGAATGGAGCAGGTATTCAGTAAGATCAGATCAGCGTCTTCTGCTTCTTCTGCCACATCGTACCCGTGCGTCGATTTGAGTAAGTCAGCCATTTTCGCTGAATCGTACTCGTTCATCTGACAACCCCATGTTTTGATATATAACTTCTTGCTCATGACTACTCGATGGTTGATAGGTTCTAGAATTAAGACCGCGTATTTTATCGTTTATTGGGGCAAATTGCCAAACACGAATTTGCTAGCTTTTACGACGCGATCGTATTGCAAAATAACCCGCCACAAATATGATGAGAGCGCCCCATAACATGTGCCAGGCAAGTGCTTCATTAAACAGCCAAAAGCCCAGTAGTGCGGCGAAAATAACAGAGCTGTAAGTAAATACGCCGACTTTTGCCGGAGGGGCAATTGAAAAGGCTTTGGTCATAGCTAACTGACCGTATACGGCCAGTAAACCCATCGCTAAAACACCAAACCAATGATGGCTCGGAATAGGCTCCCATAACCAAAGTAAAGGAATGCCTGACGCAATTGTGGCTAATGCCGAAAAGTAAAACACAATTTTGCTGGCCGATTCTGTGCTGGACATACGACGTATTACGGTCTTAGTAAATGCGGCTAAAGCCGCTGCTAAAAATGCCACAGCAATGACCGGAGACAGCTCACTGTTCATTGGGTCTAGGAAAATAAACACGCCAACAAAACCAAGGGCAATAGCCAGCCAGGTTTGACGGGCGACATAATCCTTTAACCAAAGCCAGCCAATAACGGGAATTAGAAATGGCGATAACAGTAGTACCAATGTGGCTTGAGCAAGCGGTATGGTGGCAATGGCATAAAAGAAGAGATACATCGCAGTGATGCCGGCAGCCGCTCTGACTAAGTGCAAGCCGAGTCGTGTTGTTTTTAAAGAGCTGGCACCTTTTCGCCAAAGCCATGGCAGTAACACTAAAAACGCCGTTAAGTTTCGAAAAAACACCAGTTGTTCGAAAGGCTGATCCTGGCTGATGAATTTTACCAGAGCACTCACACCGGCAAAGCTCGCTTCAGCGCTTAAAATTAAAAACGAGGCGAGAATAACGGCTTTTTGAGAGGTCTCTGTTGTTGGCATTCGTGTGCTCTTAAAAAATGTGATGTTTCTACCGCTGAATCTGCCCATGATAACGGAAAAAACACTAAAAATGTGTTATTTATAGAGAACTTATACTTACAGACAATTCAGGTTCTATGCGAGATTTAACGGTTGTCATAAATGGCGGTGGAATGGTCGGTGCTGCGTCAGCGCTGGCACTTGCTAAAGCCGGGGCTTACGTCAAATTATTTGAAAGTCATCCACCAAAGCTCGAGGGTCAAACCGATGATTGGGATCTCAGAATTTCGTCCGTAAACTTATCCAACTGGCAGTGGTTACGCTCACTGGGGGTTCATGAGGTCATCGCTCACAGCAAAGTAAGAGACTACCAGCGGTTAACGGTAACTACTCAGTCAGGAAAAAGCCTGACATTTGATGCCAGTGAAGTCGACCAGGCGTCACTGGGGGTGATGGTAGAAAATAACGCTTTGCAGGCAGCGCTTTGGCAGTGTTTGCGAGACTACGAAAGTGTCGAACTCGTGACAGAGAAGCGTATTAATTCCTTGAATCCTCATGACAGAACCGTCGAGTTCACTAACGGCGAGCGGAGTAGCTTCGACGTATTGCTGGGATGTGACGGTGCGAACTCCATTATAGCTCAGTTGACCCACACTGCGTATCGTGGCTGGGATTATGATCAACGTTGTTTGCTGGCTAATGTTGAGCTTGAACAGCCTGTCGCTTCCGAGACTTGGGAGGTTTTCAGACCACAGGGACCTTACGCATTACTGCCACTGTCTGACAGTAAAGCCTGCCTTATTGACTATGATAAAAGAGCGGATATTCGTTCGCTTCAGCATGATAAAACCGCACTGCAAACCCATTTATCACAGGTGTTTGAGCCACATTTAGGAGCATTTCAGTTGATAAAGGCCGCGAGCTTTCCGTTGCAGCGTAAGCATGCATTAAACTATTGTTCATACGGTTGCGTTGCGTTACTCGGAGACTCTGCTCATAGTATTCATCCTATGGCGGGGCAGGGCGTTAACCTGGGGTTCGCCGATATTCAGTGCTTGCTCAACGAATTACCTAATAAGCCAGTGACTCAGGCGCTTAACGGATACGAAAAACAAAGAAAATTTGAAAACGCTAAAATGATGCGTTTAATGGATGCACTTCAAATAAGCTGGCGCAGCAGTAATCCGATAGCTCGTCTATTGGCTGACGTCTCTTTGAATGCCGCCAGCGCCCCGATACTGAAGCATTTCTTAATAAAGCAGGCTATTGGGGAATAGAATAACTAAGGGGAAACGGGCACAAAAAAACACCCTGAGGTGGCCATTGTCTGTTGTGGTGCGGAGGGAGGGACTTGAACCCTCACGTCCTTTCGGACACTAGCACCTGAAGCTAGCGCGTCTACCAATTCCGCCACCACCGCAACAGTAGTTAGTATGGCTGGGGCACCAGGGATCGAACCTGGGAATCGCGGGATCAAAACCCGCTGCCTTACCGCTTGGCTATGCCCCATCCAACTAAGGACAGCAATCACAAAATAAAATTAAAGAAGCTAATGGCTGGGGCACCAGGGATCGAACCTGGGAATCGCGGGATCAAAACCCGCTGCCTTACCGCTTGGCTATGCCCCAATTTTAGCTACCCTGATAGAGAGTTGGTGCGGACGGAGAGACTTGAACTCTCACGCCGTGAGGCACTGGAACCTAAATCCAGCGTGTCTACCAATTCCACCACGTCCGCACATTTCTCAGTTAAGTTGGTGGCTACGGCGAGATTCGAACTTGCGACCCCAGCATTATGAGTGCTGTGCTCTAACCAGCTGAGCTACGTAGCCAACTTTTTTAACTTTCCGCTCTCTGTGAGTGCGGCGCGTATTATGCAAATCGCTCCGCAACCCGTCAACCTATTTTTGAGAAAAAATACGATAAAGCAGTGCGTTTGTGCAAAAAAACAGTCATTTGATTAAAAAGGCGTCAAATCACCATGGAAGAGGGTCACCATTACTGTGATAAAACTCGCCCGTCGACTCCATTGAAAGTTCGTCGATTCGTTGCATGAGTCGTTCGGCCGCCGTTTCTGCCGGAATATCTCCCGCATGATTGACCATGTCGGTCTGGACGAAGCCTGGATGCAGTATCGCGACAGCAATGCCTTTATCTTTTAAATCAATAGAAAGAGACTTGCCCGCTGCATTTAGCGCGGCTTTAGACATTCTGTAACCATAGCGGCTGCCCGAGCCATTGTCTGCAATTGAGCCCATCCGGCTGGTAATCAATGCAATTTTGCTGCCTTTAGATAAGTTATCGAGTAATGCTTCGGTTACCCGCAAGGGCGCTAATGCATTAACTTCGAATTGTGCTCGAATGGTGCCGGCGTCCAGCTCACCTAAAACCTCTTTGTGCAGTAGACCTGCGTTATTGATCAAAATGTCTATTTTCTTGTCGCCTAATGTTTCTCTTAAACGCAACAAGTCTGAGGCTTTAGTAACATCGACACCTTCTATGATGTCGACGTCCAATTCGGTCAGCTGCTTAGAGTTATTACGGCAAACGGCAGTGACTTTGTAACCTTTTTCGGCATACTGTTTGGCAAACTCAAAGCCGATGCCTCTGTTTGCGCCTGTTATAACGACATGGGGTTGACTCATTCTACTGCTCCTTTAATCAGTTATTGGCTGACGCCACCTTCTGTTAGCTTTTTAGGGTCTAATAATTGTTCCAGGCGCTCACGACCTAAATCGGTCATTTCGTCTGCAACATCGATAATGGGACGCCCGTTTTGGTAAGCCTTCTTCGCTATCTCAGCCGCTTTACTATAACCAATAACAGGGTTTAGCGCGGTCACTAAAATAGGGTTCTTAGCCAAGGCTTCATTAAGGCGCTCTTCGTTGACTTCAAAGTCTTTAATGGCTTTATCAGCTAAGGCATGACAGCTGTTTGTCAGAAGCTCTATCGACTGCAGTAAATTATACGCCACAACGGGCAGCATAACGTTTAGCTGAAAATTCCCTTGCTGAGCAGCAGTTGTAATAGTGGTGTGGTTGCCGTTAACTTGTGCAGCCACCATGGCCACGGCTTCCGGTATTACCGGGTTCACTTTACCAGGCATTATGCTGCTGCCGGGTTGAAGTGCCGTTAACTGAATTTCACCCAGGCCGGCTAAGGGGCCGCTGTTCATCCATCGTAAGTCATTGCTCATTTTTAACAGCGTCGTTGCCAGGGTGTTCAATTGGCCGTGTAACTGCAGGTTCAATTCTTGTCCCGCAATACCTGTAAATGGATTCGGGGATGCCTTAAATTCAGTACCGGTGAAGTCGCTGAGTTCTTTTGCAAAGGCTTCTGCGAACCCCTCTGGTGCGTTAATGCCAGTGCCTATTGCTGTGCCACCCTGAGGCAGAATTCGGCTGTGTTGGAGCAGCTGTGGCAGTTGTTCAGCGGTGTGGCTGAGCTGACCCGCCCACGTTTCTAACTCCTGCGCTAGCGTCATAGGCATGGCATCCATCAAATGGGTGCGCCCGGTTTTTACGACGTCCCGAAGCTCGACAGCTTTACTCCGAATAACCTCCATTAAATGCTTAATGGCAGGCTGTAAGCGTTTTTCAATGGCTAACACGCTGGCCACTTGAATGGATGTGGGTATGACGTCGTTACTCGACTGGCTTTGGTTGACATGGTCATTCGGATGAACATCAACGCCGTTTCTTTTACACAAATTCGCGATAACTTCATTGACGTTCATATTAGAGCTGGTGCCCGAGCCCGTTTGAAAAATGTCGATAGGGAAATGGGCTTGGTGCTCACCGTTTATAATTTGTTCGGCAGCCTGAACAATAGCGTCTCGTTGTTTTTTGTCTAAACTACCTACCCGGGCATTTGCTTTGGCGGCGGCAGCTTTTACACGGGCAACCGCTTTAATCATATCATCAGGCATTGTCAGCCCGCTTATCGCGAAGTTGTCTACGGCCCGCTGTGTCTGTGCCGCGTAGAGCGCGTCTTCGGGAACCTGAACTTCACCCATACTGTCGCTTTCAGTGCGATATCCTTGAGTCATAAAGTAAACCTCCTGCGGCGAGTTTTTATAGGTAATTAACATTAATAGGTATAACACATTACGAATGGAGTGAGAGGAAGATCACGCAGTATAGAGTGCTTTCAAATAAAAAAGCCGCTCAAGATGAGCGGCTTTGAAGCAGTATTACATTCTTAGACGTTAAAGCGGAAGTGTATGACGTCACCGTCTTTAACAATGTAGTCTTTACCTTCCAGGCGCCACTTACCGGCGTCTTTTGCACCTTGCTCGCCGTTATGTTCAATGTAGTCGTCATAGCCGACGACTTCAGCACGGATAAAGCCTTTTTCAAAATCGGTATGAATACGACCCGCGGCTTGTGGCGCTGTAGAACCGACTTTTACCGTCCATGCGCGAACTTCTTTAGGACCGGCCGTAAAGTATGTTTGCAGGTTCAGAAGCTCGTAACCAGAACGAATAACACGGTTAAGTCCAGGCTCTTCCTGACCAATCTCCGACAGAAACTCTTCTTTGTCGGCGTCGTCCAGCTCAGCAATTTCTGATTCAATGGCCGCACAAACCGGCACAACAACGGCATTCTCGGTTGCCGCTATTTTGCGAACTGTGTCCAGGTGGGGGTTATTTTCAAAGCCATCTTCATTGACGTTGGCAATGTACATAGTTGGCTTCAATGTCAGTAAGTTGTATGAGCGAATGGTTGCCCGGTCTTCTTTCGTCAACTCTACTGAGCGAGCCATATGGCCTTCATCCAGTGCAGGCTTCAGTTTTTCCAGAACGGCAATTTCAGCCTTAGCCTGAGCGTCGCCACCTTTGGCTTTCTTGCCTAAACGGTGCAAAGCTTTTTCGACGGAGTCTAAATCGGCTAATGCCAATTCGGTGTTAATTGTGTCAATGTCATCAGCAGGGTTAATTCCGCCGCTAACGTGGACAATGTTGTCATCTTCGAAACAACGGACGACATGTCCAATAGCGTCAGTTTCACGAATATTAGCCAGGAACTGGTTACCTAAGCCTTCACCTTTGGAGGCACCTTTTACCAGGCCTGCAATGTCAACGAACTCCATGGTCGTTGGTAGTACTTTCTCTGGGTTAACAATTGAAGCTAGTTTGTCCAGACGAGTATCCGGAACCGGAACTACACCGGTATTAGGTTCAATTGTACAAAAAGGAAAGTTTGCTGCTTCAATGCCTGCTTTAGTCAGTGCATTGAACAAAGTGGATTTACCGACGTTGGGTAAACCAACAATACCACACCGAAATCCCATGATGAGTTAACCTTTCTGTTGAGGACGGTAGCTGTGGAGGCGTTGAAGCGCATCCGTCCAGCCTTGTTCCATTAATGTGTCAATACTGCGACTGGCTTCATCGATACAGTCATCAATGAGTCGCTGTTCAGTTGCTGGCGCTTTACCCAGCACAAAACCGGTTACTTTCGATTTGTGCCCAGGATGACCAATGCCAATTCGCAGTCGCAGGAAGTCCTGGCTGCCAATTTGCGCGATAATATCTTTAATGCCGTTATGGCCACCCGCACCGCCGCCTTTTTTAAATTTCGCTATGCCAGGAGGTAGGTCGAGTTCATCGTATGCGACGAGTATCGACTCTGGCGGAATTTTATAGAAATTGGCGATATGTGCGACAGAGAAGCCGCTGCGGTTCATGTAATTCTGGGGTAGCACAATGCGCAGATCGTGAGCGCCTTGCTGATAACGGCCTATTAGTGCTTTTGATTTGGTATCGGCGGATAATGTAACGCCGTGTCGTCGACAAAAGTCTTCAACTAACCAAAAACCCGCGTTATGGCGGGTTTTTTCGTATTCGGGGCCTGGATTCCCCAGGCCCACTAACAGCTTAATGCTTGTTCCCATAGCTAGGACTAGTGCTTACTCTTCGTCAGCAGCGTCGTCTTTGCTCTTCTCTGCAGGAACTTCATCCGGTACTACTGTTTCTTCTTCGTCTTCTTCTTTCTCTACGCGAGGAGCTGAAACAGAAACAACCGCCTGGTCGTGGTCTTCACCTTTAGTCAACTCAACCAGCTCAACACCTTTAGGAAGGTTCAAGTCAGTTAGGTGAATAGTGTCACCAACGCTCAGTTCTGCGATGTCAACTTCCAGGTACTCTGGTAAGTCTTTCGGAAGAACCAGGATTTCAACGTCATTGACGTGGTGAACAACAACGCCACCTTCTTCTTTAACGCCTTTCGCCGTTGTTTCATTCAAGAAGTGAAGTGGTACGTGAGTGTGCAGCTTCTGGCCTTTCTCAACACGTTGGAAGTCTAAGTGAGTCAACTTAGGCTTGAAAGGGTGACGTTGCATATCTTTTAAGATGCACTGTTCTTTTTTGCCGTCGATGTCTAACGTCAGAATGTGTGAATAGAAGGCTTCGTAGTCAGCCATGTTGTTCACTTTGTTGTGATCCATTTCTAACGCTACTGGCTCACCTTTACCACCATATAGGATGGCAGGTACTTTATCCGCATGACGCAGGCGGCGGCTCGCACCTTTCCCCTTGTCCCCACGGACACTTGCTTTAATTGTGAAATCTAATTCAGCCATGATATTGGGCTCTCATTGTTAAATGTTTTAATTTGTCAGCACTCGCGACCAAGCTGCTGACCCAGATACTCAGAAACCGACGACGAGGCCGGTTTCCAAGGGCGCGCAATACTAGCACTGAAGTCTCAAAAAAACAACTTTATCAGTACTCAAACATTGCAGAGATAGACTCTTCATTACTGACGCGACGAAGTGCTTCAGACAACATGCCGGAAAGTGTCAGTTGGCTCACTTTTCCTGTCGCCTTCATTTCTTCGCTAAGTGGAATACTGTCAGTAACTACCAGTTCGTCAATCGCCGACTCTTCTATATTCTTAACAGCGTTACCGGAAAATACCGGGTGTGTTGCATAAGCAAAAACGCGTTTAGCACCATGGCTTTTAAGCGCTTCCGCTGCTTTACAAAGTGTGCCGCCAGTATCAATCATGTCATCGACAATAATGCAGTCGCGTCCTTTAACATCCCCAATAATGTGCATGACCTGAGAAACATTAGCAGAAGGGCGGCGCTTATCGATAATTGCTAAGTCGGTGTCGTCCATTAACTTGGCAAACGCGCGGGCACGAACAACGCCACCGATATCCGGAGAAACAACCACTGGGTTGTCGAATTGCTGTTGGCGCATGTGCTCAAGTAATACTGGTGTGCCAAATACGTTATCGACCGGCACATCGAAGAACCCTTGAATTTGTTCAGCATGCAAGTCAACGGTCAGAACGCGGTCAACACCAACGCTTGATAAAAAGTCAGCAACGACTTTCGCGGTAATAGGAACACGAGCAGAACGAACGCGGCGATCCTGGCGAGCGTAGCCAAAATAAGGCATTACAGCGGTAATACGGCCTGCAGACGCGCGGCGTAGTGCATCAACCATGACGATAAGCTCCATGAGGTTATCGTTGGTAGGTGCGCAGGTGGATTGCAAAATAAAGACATCGGAACCGCGGACATTTTCATTAATAGCGACACTGATTTCGCCATCACTGAAACGTCCAACAGACGCTTCACCCAGTTTAATGTATAAACGATCGGCGATTTTCTGCGCTAGCTCGGGGGTAGCGTTGCCAGCGAAAAGTTTCATGTCAGGCACAACATACCTCGACTTTTATTGGGTTAATGTTTGGAATAGTGGTGAACGGTTCTGGCCTTGAGCAATAAATGAACACAGTTCCTGAGGAATGTGCTTTTGAGCTTCCTCTGCCGCTTGTCTGCTCTCGAACGTCGAAAATAGACATGCTCCACTGCCAGTAAGCCGAGTCGGTGCGTATTCTAGCAAGGCATCGCGTAATTTAGCAACTTCAGGATGCAGAGCACAGACCACTGGCTCGAACACATTTTCATGATGACCTTGTTCCCAGGCAGCGGCTTCAATCGGTTTGCAGTCTCGCCTTAGGTCCGGGTGATTAAAAAGTTTGGCGGTGGAAATATGGACGTTGGGTTTAACAACCAAGTACCAGGGAGTAGGCGGCTCAACATCCGTGAACCGCTCACCAATGCCTTCTGCGAAACATGACTTTCCATGGATAAATACGGGAACGTCGGCGCCTAACTCGAGGCCTATTTTTTGAAGCTGCTTGTTCGACAAGCGTTCTCCCCATAGGTAATTAAGACCAACGAGCGTTGTGGCAGCATCCGATGAGCCGCCGCCCAAGCCAGCGCCTTGAGGTAAACGTTTCGTAACTTCAATGGTAACGCCTGGCAACTGACTAATGCCTTTACTTGAATACTCCTGGCGAAGCCGCACTAAGGATTTCCAAATTAAATTGTCTTCTTTGGCAATTTGAGACTTGCTACCTATGAAATCGAACTGGTCATCCGGCGCTGGTTGAAAACTTATGGTGTCGCCGTAGTCCAAAAATTGAAAAACAGTTTGCAGTTCGTGATAGCCGTCATTCCTGCGTCCCGTTATGTGTAAAAACAGGTTCAGTTTTGCCGGCGCTGGTAGCGTTAGTTGCTGGTCTGCCATTCGTTCATTTGTACCTTTATTTTTAATGTCGGGCTTTCAATGTGCACCTGCTCGGGGAGAGGGAGCTTTGTTTCTGCTTCTAACTTATAGAACCATCGAATACGCCACTGTTCATCATTTTGAATAACTGAAGCACTGGCTAGCGTACCGTCGTTGTAATACGTGAGTTTTTTCAGTTGTGACGTTTTTTGACCGACAATCCATTGATGCAGATGTTCAAAAGGAATATAAACCGGCAATACATCCGCGAGAAGAGCAGGGGCGCTTAACGCCGAGCGCATGGCTCCGTTAGAGTCTACTAACGTTGCCTGTTGGTTGCTAACGGTCAGCTTCGCCAGCTGACCTTTTAACGGATGTGAAAAGCGAAGTTCCTGATAAGTCGGTTGATATTGCCAATTAACATAAAATGAGTCGCGCTCGTCGAGCTCTTTCTGAATAAGCGCCATGCGACCTGACATCGACCAGCTATTTAACGTGTTCAGCTTATTTTGGTGTGCTTTGACAAGCTCAACATTGACTTGTCGGCTACTGTCCTGGTGTGACGGTGTTGGTATTGAGCAGCCTGCGGCAAGCAACACAGCCAGCAAAACCGCAAATCGAGTTAGGTATTGAATCATATTTTTCTATTGGCGTAATCGATGGACCGTTAGTTGACCAGAAAGCGCTGTGACTTTCAATGATTAGGGCTTTCACGTACAATCACTGCCACTTAATATCATGACCGCGTTGAGATAACGAGTTACACAATCCGATGACCATTTCAGCTCTGGGAATAAACCACAAAACAGCCCCCGTTGATTTGCGTGAGCAAGTTGCTTTCAATGCCGAGCAGCTCGACGCCGCATTGCAAGCTGTGCGTGGTTTACAAGGCGTGCAGGAAGCGGTCATTGTCTCGACGTGTAACCGTACCGAACTTTATTGCCGTGGTGATGTATCAGACGATTTATTACTCGGTTGGTTCACGGGTTTTCACAGCTTACCTCCCGACGCTTTGCAAAATCATCATTATCTGTTTAAAAATGATCAGGCTATCAGTCATTTAATGTCCGTTGCCAGTGGCTTAGACTCGCTAGTGCTTGGGGAGCCGCAAATACTCGGGCAAGTAAAACAGGCGTATCAAATAGCGAAACGGCAGGCGGCTGTCGGCGGTATTTTAGAGCGTTTGTTTCAGCAAACATTCCGTGTCGCAAAAACTGTCCGTAATGAAACCGCCGTTGGGCAAAATGCTGTGTCAGTGGCTTACGCCGCAGTGTCTATGGCGCGACATATCTTTTCGAACTTAGCCAAGTCTAAAGTGTTATTAATTGGGGCTGGAGATACTTCTGAACTTGTCGCCCAACACTTAAAGCAGCAAGGGGTGACGGAAATAACAGTCGCTAACAGAACCTTGCAACGCGCACGAGAGCTGGCTGAGAAAGTGGATGGTGCCGCACACAGTTTGTCAGAACTGTCTGAACTTCTCCCTGACGCTGATATTGTGGTGAGCTCAACTGCCAGTACCTTACCAATAGTGGGTAAAGGCACGGTTGAAAAGGCATTGAAGAAACGTCGCCATAAGCCGATGCTACTGATTGATTTAGCCGTGCCCAGGGATATAGAAGAGCAAGTGAATGAGCTTGATGATGCCTATTTGTATACGGTTGACGACTTACAAAGCATTATTAGTGAAAACATAAGAAACAGAGAGCAGGCAGCAAAGGAAGCGCAGGTAATTATCCGCCAGCAGGCGCAGGAATTTACTGACTGGTTGCAGTCGCTCAACAGTGTGGAGTTGGTTCGGTCATACAGACAACACACGAAAGCTGTCGCCGATACTCATTTAGAGCGAGCCTTGGCTCAACTGCAGCAAGGTAAAGCACCGGAAGAGGTGCTGAAGCAATTTAGTCATAAACTGGTGCAGCAACTGACGCACCAACCCACCAATTTGTTAAAATCTGCCGGTGAAAATAACGATCAGTATACGTTGGCAGTGTTACAGCAATTGTGGTCAGGCGACGATTCTGACCCTTTAGAAGGCAAATAAAAGAATATGTTGAATCCATCCATTGAACGAAAACTTGAAGGTTTGCTTGAGCGTTACCAGGAAGTTCAGGCGCTGCTGGGTGAACCGGACGTTATTTCCGATCAGAACCGTTTTCGCGCGCTATCGAAAGAGTATTCACAACTTGAAGAAGTCGTTGACTGCTTCGAGAAATACAAGCAAAACCAGGAAGATCAGGTCGCTGCTAGAGACATGGCCGAAGAAGACGACCCGGAAATGCGGGAAATGGCCCAGGAAGAGCTAAAGCAGGCGAAAGAAAACGAAACTAAGCTGGAGCAGCAACTGCAAATTTTGTTGTTGCCTAAAGATCCCAACGATGATCGCAATTGCTACCTGGAAATACGAGCGGGCGCTGGTGGTGATGAAGCTTCAATTTTTGCCGGCGACCTGTTTCGTATGTATAGCCGCTACGCAGAAAAACATGGCTGGAATATCTCTGTCGTAAGTGCCAGCGAAGGTGATCACGGTGGCTATAAAGAAGTGATTGCACAAATCAATGGCGATGGCGCTTATGGCCGTATGAAATTTGAGTCCGGTGGTCATCGTGTGCAGCGAGTACCAGAAACTGAGTCACAAGGCCGTATCCATACATCGGCCTGTACGGTGGCTATTCTGCCAGAAATTCCGGAAGCCGAAGCCATAGAAATTAATCCGGCGGACTTACGTGTCGATACTTTCCGTGCATCGGGCGCCGGTGGTCAGCACGTTAACCGAACTGACTCGGCCATTCGTATTACGCACTTGCCGTCAGGCGTTGTTGTTGAATGTCAGGAAGAGCGTTCACAACATAAAAACCGCGCCAAAGCGATGTCAGTTCTGCAAGCTCGATTACAGAAAATCGAGGACGAAAAACGTCAGCAGGAAGAAGCAAGCACACGCCGTAACTTAGTGGGTAGTGGTGACCGCTCAGAGCGTATTCGAACTTATAACTATCCGCAAAGTCGTGTGACTGACCACCGCATTAACTTAACCTTATATCGGCTGGACGAAGTTTTGCAGGGCGACTTGGATTTGATTATGGATCCGATTATTACTGAACATCAGGCCGATCAGCTGGCGGCATTGTCTGAAGGACAAGAATGACCATAGAAGAAGCTCAACAGTGGGCACGTCGGCAGCTAGCGCACAGAGATGATGTAAATGCTGACGTCTATGCGTTATTGAGCTTTGTGCTTAACAAAAATAAAACCTACATAATGACTTGGCCGGAAAAAGCTTTAACCGCTGCGCAGTGGGAACGTTTCCAAGCTTTGGTTAATGAAAGGATTAGCGGTAAGCCAATAGCTTATATTACTGGGCGTAAAGAGTTCTGGTCGTTAGAGCTGGAAACCAATGAAAGTACATTAATACCAAGAGGGGACACAGAAACCCTGGTAGAGGCAGTTTTGGGTCTGGATCTTCCCGAAAATGCGCAAGTACTGGATTTAGGTACAGGGACTGGTGCTATTGCTTTGGCGTTAAAGTCAGAGAAGCCTAATTGGCAAGTGTTTGGCTGTGATAAGAACGGCGAGGCTGTTGCTTTAGCCACCCGCAATGCGGTACGTAATGACCTGGACGTTGAGTTTTTTCAAAGCGACTGGTTTTCTAATGTACCAACGGACAAGACGTTCGATGTGATTGTCTCTAATCCACCCTATATTGAAGAAGCTGACCCACACCTTAAGCAGGGTGACGTGCGGTTTGAACCGTTAAGCGCCTTGGTGGCCAAAGGTGATGGTTTAGACGATATTAAGAACATCGTTGTTAGTGCAAGATCATACCTTGTTAATGGTGGTTGGTTACTACTTGAACAAGGGTGGCAGCAGGCCGATAGTGTCATTGAGCTACTCGCAAAAAATGGTTATAAAAAGGTTAACCGTTGGCAGGATTATGCTAGTGTAGAGCGAGTATCAGGTGGACAATACGTCACGGCGGAGAGAGACAAGTAATGAGCAACCAGTTCATGTTTGCTGATGAAGCCAGCCAGCAAAATACAAAATTACCGACAGAATACTGGAAAATTCTAATTGTCGATGACGAGCCAGAAGTGCATGCTGTCACTAAATTGGCGTTGAATGATTTTAACTTTCTGGGGCGTGGTCTTAAGTTTTATAGCGCATTCTCCGGGGAGGAAGCCAAAAAACTCATCGATGAACATCCGGATGCAGCAATTCTTTTGCTGGACGTTGTTATGGAAACCGATGACGCTGGTCTTCAGGTTGCTCGTTACATTCGCGAGAAAGCGGATAATCATTTTACCCGCATTATTTTGCGAACGGGTCAGCCAGGTCAAGCGCCTGAGCGTACCGTTATCGTTAATTACGACATCAATGACTACAAGTCGAAGACTGAATTAACGGCGCAAAAGCTCTTTACCGCAGTGATGTCGTCACTGCGTTCATATCGAGACATCATGTCTATTGATCAAAGCCGCCATGGTTTAGAAAAAATTATTTCAGCCTCAACAAACTTATACGCACTGCAGCCTATGAATAGTTTTGTTGATGGCTTAGTTCAGCAGTTAAGTTGGGTTATTGGCGGTGCGAAGCAAACCCTTTATGCGACGGCCAATGAAGAAGGAACGTCTTATAAAGTGTTGGCCGCGCATGGTGAAGACTCTCAGGTTAGTGTGGGGCAAACTCTGCGGTCGGTTATTCCTTCAAAAGCCTTAGCGGAGTTGGAAAACGTGATTGCTAATCATGGCTCGTTCTACGGTGAAGACTTTGTATTGATGTATTGCCGCAGCCATTGCCGAGCGCATGGTTCGGTTTTATTTATTGGTGGCCTTTCTCGTACGTTAACAGCTGATGACCATCACGTACTGCAATTATTTGCGGAAAACGTGCAGCTGGCCCAGGACAATGTTGTTTGTTTAGAAGACTCTGATCACTTCTTGGCGCGCTTAGCCGATCAGTTGATGCTACACAATGCGAATCATTTTAATAATGTACTGGATGGAAGCAGAGAAGGGCGCATAGCTTACCGATTGTCACAAGCGGTTAATGCTGACGAGGCGGAAGCAACGGCTTTAGCCTGGTCGCTATTTGCACAAGCTCGGCCGTTGTTAGATTGTGCTTCGACGGCTGTTGCTGCTAACGAAACCACTTGTCAGCAGCGAGTTGCTCGCTCATTAAGAGCCTTAACTCATGGTGAGCACGAAGCGACTCAAAAAGCGCATCGTGCGTTAATTGAGCGCCTCGAACGTTGGGACGGTTTAGGCCTCCCTGAAGGAAAGCAAGGTAGTGATATTGCATTAAGCACTCAGGTGTTGTTATTGACCGAGCAGCTTGTGGACTGGTTCAAAGAAGAGACCAGTGACGCTGATATCAAAACACGACTCGATGATGAAAAGGGCCGCTATTACTCACCTGAATTCCTCGAGCAGGCTCTGAAGCTACTACCCGAACTTAGAAATCTTTAATTTATTATAAAGGGGTTATACTGTGTACGTTGTTTTTAAACACCTGCATGTCTTATTTGTTTTCATTTCTATCACTTTATTTCTATTCCGCTTCATATTGCGGTTGTTAGATTCTCCTGCATTACAGAAAAAATGGCTAAAAATAGTTCCTCACGTTAACGACACACTTCTACTGGCGAGTGCTATTGGCATTATGGTGACTGTTGGTATGTATCCCATACAAGTGCCTTGGTTAACCGATAAAGTCATTGGTGTTATTGGCTACATTATTTTTGGTATTTTCGCCATGAAAGGCCAGTCAGCTTTGACTCGCTGGGTTGGTTTTGTTGGTGCTTGCGGCTGGATAGCGTTTTTATTGCATGTGGCTATGTCTAAAACACCATTAATTGCCGGCTAATTGAAAGGGAGTTTGTATGTTAGCACCGGAATCTGCAGTAACAGAGACTAGCGCACTTATTACCAATGACGGCGTGATTGTCGGCTTATTAATGGCTATTTTGGGGTTCGTTTTTTATACCAATAATAGCGACCACCCGGCGTTTAAAAAGTTTTATCGCTTTGTTCCTGCGCTGTTACTTTGTTACTTCCTGCCGTCGTTACTCAATACGTTTGGAATTGTTGACGGTAATGCGACAGCAGTAACTGATATAACAATGGACTACTTACTGCCGGCCTGTATGGTGCTGCTAACCTTAAGCTTGGACTTAAAAGCTATTCTGGGACTGGGCTCTAAAGCACTAATACTGTTCTTAACGGGTACTTTCGGTATCGTGATTGGCGGCCCGATTGCGCTGCTTTTGGTGTCGCTCATATTTCCTGAAATGTTGGGTGGTGCAGGGCCAGACGCTGTTTGGCGCGGCATGACAACCATTGCCGGCAGCTGGATAGGCGGCGGTGCAAACCAGGCTGCAATGAAAGAAGTGTATGAAGTCGGCGGTGATATTTTCTCTGCCATGGTGACGGTGGATATAATAGTCGCTAATTTGTGGATGGCTGTACTGCTATACATGGCGGCTAACTCTAAGAGAATTGATGAGCGCACTGGTGCAGATACTTCGGCTATAGATGCCATTCGCCATAAAGTTGAAAAGTTCGAGGCGGAACACGTTCGTAACCCTAGTTTGAGAGACCTAATGCTTATCTTAGCTATTGGTTTTGGCGTGGCTGGCATAGCTCACTTGTTAGCTGACTGGATTGCCCCCGCTATTGGTGCAAATTACCCCGCGCTGAGCAAGTTCAGTTTAGATAGCTTGTTCTTCTGGGTTATCGTGCTAGCAACAGCCGGTGGTATCGCGTTGTCTTTTACTCGAGCACGCTCTTTGGAAGCGGCAGGGGCCTCTAAAATTGGTTCGGTTTTCGTCTATGTACTAGTAGCCAGCATTGGGCTACACATGGATGTGACTAAAATTGTGGAAGCACCCAAATATTTCCTTATTGGCGCTATCTGGATGATTATTCATGCGTCATTAATGCTGTTTGTTGCTAAACTTTTACGCGCCCCTGTTTTTTATATGGCAGTTGGCAGCCAGGCTAACGTTGGAGGAGCCGCTTCGGCTCCTGTGGTTGCATCAGCCTTTCACCCTTCGTTGGCTCCAGTTGGTGTCTTGCTGGCCGTCATGGGCTATGCCCTCGGTACCTATATGGCGTACTTCTCGGGTCAAGTATTGCGTGTTGTTGGCAGTTAATTAAAAGGAATGACCATGATTTCAAAGTTAACGTTAAATGATATTGAAATAGCCAATGACAGTCCCTTCGTTCTGTTTGGCGGAATGAACGTACTGGAGTCGCGTGATTTAGCACTCCGTATAGCCGAGCATTACGTTGAAGTGACGGATAAGTTAGGCATTCCTTACGTCTTTAAAGCGTCTTTTGATAAAGCTAACCGTTCATCGGTGCACTCATTTCGTGGTCCCGGACTGGAAGAAGGGCTGCGCATTTTTGAGGAAGTAAAGCAGCAATTCAATGTGCCGCTTATAACCGACGTGCATGAGCCTCATCAGGCTAAGCCTGTGTCTGAAGTTGTAGATATCCTTCAACTACCGGCGTTTTTAGCGCGTCAAACAGACCTGGTTGTTGCTATGGCTGAAACGGGCGCCATGATTAACGTGAAAAAACCTCAGTTTTTAGCGCCGCATGAAATGAAGCATATTATTAGCAAGTTCGCAGAAGCCGGTAATCAAAATATCATGCTGTGCGAGCGAGGCTCTTGTTTTGGTTATAACAACCTGGTGGTTGATATGCTGGGCATGGATGAAATGAAGACCATGGCTCCGGTCATTTTCGATGCGACCCACGCGTTACAGCGCCCCGGTGGCCGCACGGACTCGGCTGACGGACGTCGTGCTCAAGCGGCACAACTTGCACGATCAGGTATGGCTTTGGGCATTGCCGGTTTGTTTATTGAAGCACACCCCAACCCGGATGAAGCTAAGTGTGACGGGCCGTGCGCACTGCCACTACGCGCATTAGAAGATTACTTAACGCAAATGAAAGCCGTTGACGACTTAGTGAAGTCATTCAGCGAATTGGATACGTCTAATTAGCCATGTCGCTTCAGGCCAGCAGCTCGCTTAAGCAAACGCCGCTTGATAAACGTCAGGCGATAAAGCTTCTATTGAAAGCTGTAGGTGGTTTGCTGGCGCTGCTGTCTTTGGCATTACTGGCACCATTTGTTATGGCTGTCATTAATGCAGAAAAAGAGCAGTGGACGTATTTAACACTGGCTATCATTGGTTTTGTGATTGGTGTTGCGCTTTTCCTGCAACCGGTTGGTGACGCAAAACTTAGGGCCCGGCAAGTCTTTCTATTAACCACCTTGTGTTGGATGTCAGCTAGCCTTTTTGGGGCTTTGCCGTTTATCTTCGCTCAACCGTACCTCGATTTCTCCAGCGCTTGGTTTGAGTCGATGTCAGCTATTACCACAACGGGTGCTACGGTTATTTCCGGTTTGGATAACTTACCGTCGAGTGTGTTGTTATGGCGAGCGATGCTGCAGTGGTTAGGCGGTATAGGAATCATCGTTATGGCTATGGCCATACTACCGTTTTTGCAGGTTGGTGGTATGCGCCTGTTCCAAGCTGAATCTTCCGACATGTCGGGCAAATTTATGCCTCGCTCAAGCCACATGGTTTTAGCCATAGGGCGTGTTTATTTAATACTGACTGTTGCAGTTATTGCGCTATACCTTATTGGTGGAATGACGAGCTTTGATGCCTTTGTCCATGGTATGACAACCATAGCCACTGCTGGTTTCTCTAATTACGATGCCTCTTTCGGCCACTTTTCTGACACGCCATTTTTGGTCATAACGGGCACGCTATTTATGGTTGCGGGGGCATTGCCCTTTGTTCTTTATATTAGAGCCCTGAAAGGAGATTACGAACCTATTTGGAAAGATACTCAGGTTCGTGCTTTTGTTACTTTTTTACTAATCGCCATTGCGCTTATTTCCTTGGTGCAAGTAGTCAAAGGGCGAGAGCTCGGCGACGCCCTCATGCACACCGCATTTAACGTGGTGTCTGTGGTGACCACTACCGGGTACGCGACGGAAGATTACGGCAACTGGGGCAGCTGGTCGTTGATGGTCTTTTTCTATCTTATGTTTATTGGCGGCTGTACTGGCTCGACTGCCGGTGGCATGAAGATATTCCGCTTCCAGCTTTCACAGTTGCTGCTTAAAAAACAGTTTAGTCAACTCATTCACCCAAACTTGGTTCGGGTTGAAACGTATCAGGAGCGACGAGTTAACGACTCACTATTGGGCTCAATGGTGGCGTTCTGCTTTATGTACTTCTTGCTGGTGGCTGTTATTGCTCTGGGACTGTCGTTATTTGATCTCGACTTTCTAACCGCTATTTCTGGTGCTGCATCAGCTGTGGGGAACGTTGGTCCGGGGCTTGGCGAAATTATTGGACCTGCAGGTAACTTTTCAAGCCTGGACGGTGGTGCCAAACTATTGCTGATATTTGCTATGTTAGCGGGGCGTCTGGAAATTATGACGGTGCTTATTTTATTTCACAGACATTACTGGAAGCACTAAAATAAATTTCAGCGAACACTTGCACGCTGAAACCACATGAATTAAATTAAACGCATGTTTAAATCATGCGTTTATTTATATCATGGCAGCACGCATTACGACTCAACAAAAAATACTCAACGCCGCTGAAGCGCTGTTTGCGCGAGACGGCTTTGAACAGACCTCTTTACGGCAGATCACCCACGAGGCGGGCGTGAATCTGGCTTCCGTAAACTATCATTTCGGCTCAAAAAAGGCGCTGATACAGGCAGTCATTGCCCGTTACCTAAGTGTTTTTATGCCTGCTTTAGAGGAACAGCTAAACGAAGCTGAAGCCCAAAAAGACTTAAAAACACAGGCGTTATTTGAGCGTTTCAAACTTCCGCTTGCTAAGTTGACCCAAATCAACAAGCGCGGTCCCGATACTTTTTTACGATTACTGGGTTTTGCTTATTCTGAAATACAGGGGCATTTGCGTAAGTACACTCAGCAAGAGTACGGCAATGTATTACAACACTTACTGCAGCTTTTAAAGCGCACTAATCCGCATTTAGATGAGCAACAAATGTTTTGGCGTCTGCACTTTGTGTTGGGCTCTGTGGTCTTTGCTCAGGTATCAGGGCAAGCACTTATAGAAATAGCGCAGGCTGAGTTTAATCAGCAAATTGGCGCACAAGATGTTATTGACCAACTTATTCCGTTTGTGTCTGGCGGGCTCGAAAATTCGTAAATAAACTGTCGTAAGACTGAGATTTGACTACACTTTCATTGTGATGGTGCACTGGAGATAACCATGGAAATTCTCATTTTGTTGTTGGTTTTAGTAGTACTGGTATTTGCAGTCGGAGATATCCGTCGCAGCCTTATTACGAAACCTGTTTTTGGTATTTTTAAGCGCATTTTGCCACCAATGTCGGACACCGAGCGAGAGGCTATGGAAGCTGGTGACGTATGGTGGGACGGCGAGCTATTTAAAGGCCGCCCAGACTGGCAGAAGCTGCTGGATATGCCTCAGCCGAAGCTGACTCAGGAAGAGCAGGATTTTATCGATAACCAGTTGAATACGTTGCTGGATATGATCGATGACTTCAAAATTGTGCAGCAAGACAGAGACTTGCCAAAACAAGTATGGGACTTTCTGAGAAAAGAACGTTTCTTTGCCATGATTATTGGCAAAGAGCACGGCGGTCTCGACTTTTCTCCGGCGGCTAACTCGTACATTGTGTCGCGTATTGCCAGCCGTTCAATTAGCGCCGCAGTCTCGGTTATGGTGCCTAACTCATTAGGCCCGGGCGAACTGCTGACGCATTACGGTACCAAAGAACAAAAAGAGTATTGGTTGCCTCGTTTAGCCGATGGTACCGATATTCCATGCTTTGCCTTAACGGGCCCTGAAGCCGGGTCTGATGCAGGCTCCATTCCGGACGAAGGCATTATCTGTAAAGGCGAGCACGAGGGCGAAGAAGTGGTTGGTATTCGTCTGAACTGGTCAAAGCGTTACATTACTCTGGCGCCTTCAGCTACGGTTCTGGGGCTTGCGTTTAAACTGTACGATCCGGAAGGTTTAATGGGCGACAAAAAAGACATAGGCATTACTTGTGCGCTTATTCCAACCAGTCACAAAGGCGTCGAAATTGGTGACCGCCATTTCCCGTTGAATCAGGCGTTTTTAAACGGTACCACTTACGGTAAAGACGTATTTATTCCGCTGAAATGGATTATCGGTGGTGAAGATTACGCTGGTAAAGGCTGGCGTATGCTGGTTGAGTGTCTGTCAGCTGGTCGAGGCATTTCACTGCCGGCGCTGGCAACGGCATCGGGTCATGTTACTCAGCGAATGACGGGCGCATACGCCTATGTACGCCAACAGTTTGGTCTGCCTATTGGTATGTTTGAAGGCGTACAGTCATCAATGGGTAAAATTGGCGGTACGAACTATATTCTCGAATCAATGCGCCGCTTAACAATTTCATCGCTGTGTCAGGGGATGAGTCCATCGGTAGTAACGGCAATGACTAAATACCACATGACAGAAATGGGTCGTGAGGTTATTGAGCACGCTATGGATATTCATGCCGGTAAGGGCATTCAGTTGGGGCCACATAACTACCTGGGCCACAATTACATGGCAACGCCGGTTTCTATTACGGTAGAAGGGGCTAACATTCTAACCCGTAACCTCATGATTTTTGGGCAGGGAGCGACTCGTTGTCACCCTTATGTACTAAAAGAAATGCAAGCGGCCGCAAACCCAAATGAAGACGAGGGTATGCGCGAGTTCGACGGCTTGCTAATGAAACACATTGGCTTTGCGGCCAGCAACGTATTTGGAAGTCTGTGGTTGGGTCTGACAGGCGCACGTTTTGGTGAGTCTCCGGTTAGCGGTGAAACGGCTCAGTATTACCGTAAACTGGGCCGCATGAGCCGTGGGTTGGCGTTAGCGTCAGACATTTCCATGCTGATGATGGGCGGTGACCTGAAGCGCAAAGAAATGATCTCAGCGCGCCTGGGTGATGTTTTAAGTCATTTATACATGGGCTCTGCAGTGTTGAAACGCTTTGAAGACGAAGGTCGTCAGGTTGCTGACTTGCCGTATGTGCATTATGCGTTGCAACATCACCTGCACAGTATTGCTGAAGCTTTCTATGGTTTCTTCGAGAACTTCCCGAACCGTGCTGTCGCCTGGATGATGCGCTTAGTGATATTCCCGCTGGGTAATCACTTTAAGAAGCCAAAAGACGACACCTTGCAGGAAATTAGCCTAAGCATGATGGAGCCGGGCGTCACACGAGATCGCCACACCTTCCTGTGCTACTGGAAAGACGACAAGAACGATCCGACCGGTCACATGGAAAAAGCGTTTTTATCCATGCTGGAAATGAAGTCGGTTTACAAAACGCTTCGCAAGGCTCAGAAACGCGGTGAATTGTCGTCTAACCTAAACGGTCAGGAACTTGCCGATGCCGCTTTAGAAAAGGGCTTAGTGGATAAAGAAACTGCTGAGAAGCTGGCAGAAACCGAAGAGCTGCGATTGCTTGCTATTGGGGTCGACAGTTTCGCGCCGGGTATTCTGGAAAATAACCAGTTTTACACGGCAAAAGGTGACTTGAGAAAAGCGGCGGTCAGGGACTGACCACCGCATTTATTTCAACTTAATAAAGTGTTCGACGTTTGTCTTTTAAGTTGAACACTGGGTCCACAAAAGAGCGCTGTTGAGCGCTCTTTTTCGTTTCTGTGCTTGCACTCGCTGTTGCCGGACAACTGCCTGTTTCAATATAGCTGTATGCAGCACCGGTCAGCGGATCTTGCTCGCTTCCCCAATCCGCAATAATTTGGTCCTCAACCTCACAGGTAGGAGCCAAGCCGTCGTAATACTGACCCTCGCCCTCAGCGTTCACTGTTTCAAAGTTAATAGCGAAAGTCACTTTGTCACACAATTGTTCAGGCTGCTGGCCGACAGGTTTACCACAGGTATTTTCACCAATAGTGACAACATTCACGTAAGGTTTTAAAGAGTTAATGATAATTTCCGAAGAAGAGCAGCTGCTGCCGGTCGTTAAAACATAAACAGTATCTAAGTCGAGCTTCTGCGTGCCGTCGATTAGCTCGAACTGGAGGGTTTCGTTTTTATCGCTGTTTTGCTCATTAAAGCGATAAGTTAAAAAGGTTTCGCCCAGTACGTTATTGCCTGCCGCCTGGCTGGAGGTTTGGTTGGCGTAACGAATGAGACCACCACCGTTGTAACGCACATCGATAATTAAATGATCAACGCCTTCGTTAGCGAACAAGTCAAAAGCTTCGTTTAAGTCACTGCCCGTACGGTTAATGAAAGAATCGAGGGTAAAGTAACCGGCAGTGTCTCCGTTATCGAGCACTGTGGTCTGTGCGCCCATGACAGTGTTGGTTTCAACTTCAACTTTGCTTAGAACATCGGTTTGCTCGGTGCCGTCAGGCTTTTCCCAGGTAAGTGTTTTACTAATGCCTTCCTCGTTTGGTCCTAGGGCATCATCAAATTCACCGCTGGCAAGTAGTTCAGAAACCGGCACACCGTCAATGGCAATTAGCTCGTCAGCACGTTCTATGCCCGCTGTATCAGCAGGGGAGTCGTTATAAACAAAGCGAATTTTCACGCGAGTATCGCTTATTTGCTCCATTGAAAAACCGAAACCGTAGTAGGTGGCGTTAACGTATAGCTGTTCGTATTCCTCTTCCGTTAAAATATAGCTGTACCGGTCTTCAGGAACACGTAACTCTTCGAGAACCGCGTAAACATCGTCAAAGGCTTCCGGGTCAATACTGTCCTGTAGTTGATCGGCCCAGAAATAATCCTCTTTCATATAATTGAAAAAGCGCTGGTTTTGATCTTCGACAGAGCAGGTCACGTAGCCTGAGTCATCGTCACCAATGCTGGAGCTGCTGTCAGAGCCACCACAGGCTGATAATGCCGCTGCCATGCTCAGTAGCAATAAAGGTTTCTTAAAGGTCATACTCCATCTCGCGTGTTGTAAAAATGTTAACTCACAATTTAGCACAGAGAACGAAAAGATGAACACCCAGCGTGGCGCTTTTTACTGCATCGTGGCACACTGCCGACACTGACTATTGACCGTTAAACACAGACGGAGAACAACGACGTTATGGCACAAGTCATGATAGACATTGAGGGCACCGAACTAACGCCAGAAGACAAGAAGCTGTTGGCACAACCCTCTGTTAATGGACTGATACTGTTTACACGCAATTTTGCGTCGGTCGAGCAGTTGGTTCGTTTAACTCAGGAAGCTCGTATGGCTGCCGCTAAACCTCTACTTATTGCTGTAGACCACGAAGGCGGGCGTGTGCAGCGTTTCCGGGATGGCTTCAGCGCTATTCCGGCAATGGGCTCACTGCGTCGCATTGAAAGCGCCGATGAGCGCCATCGTGCGGCACGAGACTTAGGTTGGTTAATGGCAGCAGAAGTACAGGCTGTCGGCATAGATATTAGCTTTGCGCCGGTGTTAGATGTCGATGATTGCAGCGAAGTGATTGGCGACCGGGCGTTCTCTGATGTCCCCTCAGAGATTTCTGAGCTCGCCTCTGCGTTTATTGAGGGCATGCATGAAGCCGGTATGGCCTCTACTGGCAAACATTTCCCTGGGCATGGCTCGGTGCAGGCTGACTCACACATTGCCATTCCAGAAGACGATCGCACACTGGAGCAAATTCGGGCACATGACTTGAAGCCGTTTTTGTCATTAAGCCAAAAGCTTGATGGCATGATGCCGGCACACGTTATTTACCCGAAAATTGACCCACAGCCAGCTGGCTTTAGTGAGTTTTGGCTACAACAAATACTGCGTAATGAACTGCAATTTAACGGCACCATTTTCAGTGATGACTTGTCGATGCAGGGCGCGACTGTCGCGGGCGACATGCAGCAAAGGGCGTTAGCCGCATTGAATGCAGGCTGCGATATGATACTGGTTTGTAATGACAGAGCAGGGGCCTTACAGGTACTTGACGCAGAGCTTCCGGCAACCGAGCCAGAAAGTGCTCAGCGCGTTCAACGTATGCTGATGAGCGAATCTGCTGTTGGTCTGGAAGAGTTGAAGCGCACCGAGCGCTGGCAACAAGCACAGCGCTGGCTGTCAGTGGCTAATTAAGCTTCGTAAGGAATGGGGTCTTCAACGCCGTTGGCAGCGAAGGCCTCTAAACGCTCCACACAGGCTCCGCATTTACCACAGGCCTTGTCCCGGCCGTTATAGCACGTCCAGGTTTGGCTGTAGTCCAGACCCATTTTCAGGCCATCGGCTAAAATGGCGTTTTTATCGACGTCTAAATAAGGCGCATGAACAGCTACCGGTTCGTAATTGGCCATTTTACTGACCACATCCATTTGACGCACAAACTCCGGCCGACAGTCCGGGTAAATGGCGTGGTCGCCTGAATGAGCGCCGTAATACACCGCAGAAGCTTTCTGAGACACCGCATAACCAATGGCTAACGACAACAAAATCATATTGCGGTTAGGTACCACCGTCGACTTCATCGACTCTTCTTCGTAGTGTCCCTCGGGAATATCAATGTCGTCGGTTAATGAACTGCCGGACAGTAGTTGGTTAATGGTAGTAATGTCGACTACTTTATGCGGAATTCCATGCTGTTTACAGACGTTAGCGGCAACTTCTAGCTCTTTCACATGGCGCTGACCGTAGTTAAACGACAGTGCCAGCACCTCATTACCTTCCTGCAATGCTTTGTGCAGCACTGTAAACGAGTCCATTCCACCTGAATAAATAACAACGACCTTTTGCGACATGCTGTAACTCTCCGTATAATCTGCGGTCTATCCACCTTAATAGAAGCCATTTTAACGAAAGCTATGTCTTATCGCATCAACGAAATTTTCGAGACCCTGCAGGGCGAGGGCACCTTTACTGGTGTGCCATCCATATTTGTGCGCTTGCAAGGCTGCCCCGTGGGTTGTCCGTGGTGTGACACTCAACACACGTGGGAAACCAACGACAGCGATAAAGTAAGCCCTGACGCGATGATGGCAAAAACCGAAGCCTCATCGAAATGGACAGAAATGACTGCTGAAGACATAGTCAAACGCTTTGAGCAAGAAGGTTATGCCGCCAAACACGTGGTCATAACCGGCGGCGAGCCCGCTATGTTCGACTTGCAGCCACTAGGCGAAGCCTTAGAAGCCAAAGGCTACCAGCTGCAAATAGAAACCAGCGGCACCTTCGAGCTAAAAGTGACCGACAATACCTGGGTAACCGTGTCACCTAAGTTAGATATGCCGGGCGGCTACCTGGTGCGTCCAGACTGCATGGCGCGCGCTAACGAAATAAAACACCCGATTGCCATGCAAAAGCACATAGACGCTTTAGATTCACTGCTAAAACGTTGCCCACCCAAAGCCGACGCTATTATTTGCCTACAGCCCATAAGCCAGCGCCCACGGGCCACCGAGCTTGCTATGCAAACCTGTATTGAGCGCAACTGGCGCTTGTCGGTGCAGATGCATAAATATCTCAATATTGAGTAAGACATTGACTACTCGTGCTCTGACCCTCTGAAAGTCGATCTATACTTCCTGTCCTAACTCGCCAAGCAAGGCAAATTTTGACAGGAGGTTTTATGAAACGGAAATTCATTTCACGCAGTCGCGGTCAGGGAATGACCGAATACATCATCATTGTTGCACTTATTGCTGTTGCTGCAATTGGCGTCTACTCACTGTTCGGCAAAGCCATACGTAACCAAGTTGCTGGCCTGGCTCAGGAGATGACCGGGCAGTCATCTAGTCAACAACTCAACAGAGCCAGACAGTCGTCCCGCCGTGCAGGTACCGTTGCTGACACTGATGTAAACCTCGGCAATTATGACGAGGCGACCGAACAGGGCGACAACTAAAATGTTGGGCTTTCGAAAGAAGCAAACAGGGCAAACGTTGGTCATGATGACCGGCGTTTTGCTCCTGGTCGCAAGTTTACTATTTGCTGTGACAGATATGGGCAAGCATGCACGCCAACAGTTTTATTTGCAAAGTGTTGCTGACAACGCTGCATATAGTGCAGCAGTCGCCATGTCGAGGCAGATGAACTTTATGGCTCTTACCAACCGCGCGCTTATAGGCAACCAAGTTGCAATTGCCCAGTGGGTTGGCTTGGCAAGTTATTTGGCCATGCTGGATCGTACCGCAGAAAATCTTGAAACCATTACCTCGTTTATTCCTTACGTAGCTCAAATAACTCGGGCTATATCGATGATTGTTGAACGCATTGAGGAGAGCTTTGCGGAAGTGGCGCGGTTGCTTGTTATTTTTCAAAAAGCCGTAATTCAAGGAATATCAATTGCGCAAAGAGCTTTAGATATCGAGTTCTTTTTTGATATGCCATTGCTACTAAATGATGTCGTTTCTCAGCACTCTCAAGAATTGGGTTGGGATGCCTATCAAGGTGGTGGCTTGGTTCCATTTCCCTATCTTTGGGTTACAAGGTTCGATCGTGAGTCTACCAGTAACTCTGAAGAGTCTGAGTTTTTTGAAGAGTTAACAATAAAAAGCTTAGACCCATTTAGTAAATCAAGGGGATATAACTGGGTGAGTCTGTTCAGCCATAAAGTTGTTAAACGCGGCGGAACTGAATTGAGCGTTAATAGTGGCGGAAAATGGGACTGGCATTCTTTAGACTCAGTTTCTTTACATGGTCGTCATTGGCTCTTTGGCGGTTTTAGGGAGCAAATTCCTTTAGGGTGGGGAGCAAGTGCACAAGATAAAAAACGTACTCAACGCAATGCCTATGGTGGAGCTTTTAGAAGTAACTCCAATTCTTCTAGCCTTGCTTTATCTCAAATGGAATCATTTGACGTTACTCAAGGAGCTTTTAACTATACGAAACTTAATCATTTTTGGAGTACGGCGGCTGATTCATTGGTGGTAAGAGTTTCACTGGGCGAACAAGTTGCTTACGCAAAAGCTAGAACTCATTTTATGCGACCAGAGTCGGTTTTTCCAAGAAATGATCGTTTTATAGAGCTAGGGAATCTCTTTAACGCTTTATGGCAGGCTAATTTGGAGCCGTTAAGTATAGAAGATAAATTGTGGTTGGCAGGCAATGAATATATTCAATAATCAAAGTGGTCAAGGACTCATAGAGTGTCTTTTAGCACTAACGCTACTTGTGGTAATTACTGTTTCCTTAAGTCGTTTACTAGTACCTGCTATTGATGATCACTCAAACTCATTGAAATTATCGAGACAAGTCACTTGGGAAAGGCTGAGAAACCCGGAAAAAACACACTTGAGCGGACGTTATCGTTTGAATAGCTATTTCGGTAGGTTAATAGAACCAATAGATCGGCTAGTACCAGTTAACCTAGAAAGAGACAACTTAAGGGTTACAAACCAGCAAGAAATAAATACTCACCATATGGTTAGGCTAACGGATAGCTGGGAAACAAAAGAACAAGAGGGGCTAGTTTCGAGACCGTCCGCCCTTGTCGTAAACAACGCTTTAGGACACCCAATAATGCGTACTGTCCAAAATGGTATAGGTTTTATTTTCTTGGCTAAAGAACTGAAAGCAGACTCATTAGTCTTTGGTCATATTGATTCAAATGTTGTTCCTGACAATGCACTAATAGAGAGGTAATCATGGATTTGCCAGAAGTTTTCAATGACTGGTCCTGGAGTCAACAGTCGATAAGCTCATTGGATAATATTGTTAGCTACCATCTTGAGCAACCATACAGGCCAGATTGGGAGCTCATTGATAAGGCATATGACTCATGCGTTGGTGGTCGAAATATTATTTGGCTCTGTACGATAAATAATCGTCAATGGCGATTTTATGAAGCAGATGATAATCAATGGGTTTTAATTGAAGCAAAGCGAGAGGCAAATGATGTGACTCTCGACGGCCCATTAGTTCCAATATATTTCGAGGAAAAAACCGACAAAAAGGTTTGGGCTTACTTAGCCTTGGGAACAGTAGATTTTTTGCAACAATCCCTTTTATCCATTTATAACAAAAAAATTGAGTCCTTTGAGTCTATTAATCGACGAAAAGATATTTGGCACTTAAAGAGCGGTATGGGAACAGTCACTTTTTCTCAAAAGGGCGACAATGTCATCCTTGTTCATACAGTTCCTAAATAAACTATCGTTAATAGTGTTCGATTTTCCAGCAAAAATTGGAGAGGTAAATGGATTTACCAGATGTATTTGATGAATGGTCGTGGAGTCAGCAGTCAATTAGTTCGCTTGAAAATATAGTTGCTTACCACCTTGAAGCACCAGCCGAACCTGTGTGGGAAGACGTTCATGATGAATATCCTGGATGTCTCGGAAATAACACATCTGTATGGCTGTGCATAGCCGACGGGTTAGAGTTGACACTATATCAGAATGGCGATGGACAATGGGTGTTAGCATCAGTTCCTGTAAAGCAAGAGGAAGCTTCAATAACTGGACCAATGATGCCCTTTCACTTCGTTGAAAATGATAACGAGCAAGTATGGGGTTATTTCTCTCTACTTAACATGGGGGCTTCTAAAGCTGCTATGCAACTTGAGCATGCTCAGAGTGTTAAAGCTACCGAATCTATTGAAACTGAAAATGATGTGTGGACGCTGGATAACGAAAAGGGGCGGGTTACATTTTCCCAGCAGGGTGAGAGCGTGATTATTACTCACAAAGTTTCAAAAGGCGGGGCACCCAGTTCAACGCTAAGCAAATCTGACAATACTAATGAAAGTGAACTTCCACCGCTTTTTAATGAGTGGTCATGGAGTATAAAACCGATAAGTTCATTAAATGACTATGTTGTTGGTTATCACTTGGAAGATCCATATGAGCCAGATTGGGAGCGAATAGACTTTCAGTATCCACTTTGCCCAGGCGGAAAAACCATGGTTTGGATCTGCGGCATTGGAGAGGCTGATTGGCGGTTTTATGAGGGCAAAGACGGTCAGTGGATTTTAACCAAGTTAGAAAGTGATGCCCCTGAAGGTATTTTGGAAACGCAACCAATAAAACTTTATTACGATGATTCCGCTGAAGCAGAAGTATGGGCATATATAGTCTGGGGCGATATGGAGCATACTAAAGATATGCTTCTATTTTTTCATAATCAGGATATTCAGTCATTTGAGTCAGTCGAGACAAATAATGATATTTGGCACTTTAAAGGAGACTTGGGTCGTCTTACTTTTTCTCAGGAAGGAAAAAGTATTGTGATAGTTCACACGATTCCCAAAAGTCCTAATTAAAGCGGAACTTAACGAGCAAACTAAGAGGGAACTTATGATTGCTGATATTCCAACAGGGTTTGATCAGTGGCAGTGGACGCAAATGCCGGTAGCAAATAATACCGGTGCGAAAGCCTACTTTTTACAAAATCCGAAAACACCAGACTGGGAACTTCTTAAAGACTTTTATCCATACTGCGACCGTAATAAGTTCGATTTTTGGTTATGCCAAATTGAGAATAAAAACTGGACTTTTTTTAAAGGAACAGATGACACATGGGTTCTTAGTAAAATTATTAGTACGGATATCGAAGGGGCTAAGTTAGTTGGCCCATTTTTCGTGTTGTCGCAGACCGAACAAAATGGCAAGGAAGTTTGGGTTTATGTATCGCACTACAGCTTGGGTGATGTGCAAAAGATCTTAAAGCTTAAATACAGCCAGAAAATACGTTCTTTTCGCTCCATAGAGATGCCAAATGATCTGTGGGAGTTTAAGGATGGCTTAGGCCGATTGGTATTCTCCCAGCAAGGCGAATATGTCGTTATGGTTCATGTGATATGACGGCGTATCAACGCGGACAGGCATCGGTTGAATGGATGCTTCTTTCGATACTCGTCATGTTAGCGCTGGTTGTTGTAGAGGAAAACTGGTCAGTTCTTGATTATTTAATAGAGACAGGGAATAGAGTCAGGGAGTTTTACGATTTTATCTGGCGTCATTTAGTGCTCATTCCAGGAGGGGGTTCGTGAGTAAAAAAGCAAAAGGGATATTTGCAGTCATTTTTAGTTTAATTATTTCATTAATTACTGTTTTCATGATTAATGAATACCTCAACACGGAAACTCAACGCCGTGTGGAGCAAGCATCAGCTGATACTCACTCTGTTGTGGTTTTCGCTAAAGATTTAACTGCAGGAACAATTGTATCGGCAAAAGATTTGTTGGTGCGGCAATACCCTAGCCATCTAATTAATCATAATTGGTTCTTACAGAACGAAGCCGGCCTCATTATTGGTCAGGAACTCAGAGTAGATGGAAGTAAAGGAGAGCCTGTATCGAAGCGAGGTTTATTAAACCAGCAAAATAGCGGTTTGTCGCGTCAGCTGCCCGATGGGCATTACGCAATTACAGTTAGCACCGATAACTTGGGGCTTCATAATGCTTTATTGAAGCCTGGAGATGTTGTTGATATCGCATTTGTGAGTGAACACTTTGAAAGCGGTATCGCGACCGAGTCGTTCGAGAATATTGAGGTGTTCGATATTCATGGGCTCAACGATGGTTATGGAAGCTACGCGTTGACTTTACTTATTAAGCCTGACGATGTTGATGAATTTACCCGGGCTATGGGCAGTGGGATGTTGGTCTGGGCAAGAAGTTCGTCGAGTTCGAGAGAAGATGTTTGGAACACGGAAAGTTTAACTTCAAAGGTGATGTCATGGACGACATATTAAGGTACACACGACCTATTATTTTTCTGCTTTTAGTTTTATCGGCTTTTAATGTTTTAGCCAGTGATATTGATAACCATGTTATTGAGTTAGGTGGTTCGACATCAATTAATATTTCGCCAGGGACTAACGTGCTCGTTAGCGATGAAAATATCATAAAAGCGAAACTTCTCAGTAATGAGAAAATTATTCTTAAAGCGGTGAGTGTAGGCAGTACAGATGTTTGGCTTAAGCATGGCGCCAAAAGCAAAAAGGTTTTAGTAACTGTCGCACCGTCGAATAAAGGGGTACTGAAAGAGCGAGTAAAAGCATTGTCTGCGGTTGAGGATGGGCTTCACCTAGAAGAGCGCAATGGTCTTATGGTCCTTTCAGGCTCGGTTTCTTCCAAGGCCTATAACCTCATTAAGGCGTTAGCTCAGGGGGATTCGAATATAATGAACTTGACCTCGATGCAAGAGAGTGAAGAGCCAATGCTGACGTTGCGAGTAAATATACTCGAAACAAAACGACAGGCTTTGGAAGATATTGGTATTCGCTGGCAAGGTGCACCAGAGGGGCCATCTATATCAAGCGCAGTTTCTGGTTTATTTGACTGGGAGCTTGATATCGCATCCCAGCTCATGTTTATGAAACGCCATGGTCTAGCGAAACTTTTGGCCAACCCAACGCTTTCTACTCAGAGTGGCGAGAAAGCCAGCTTTTTGGCCGGGGGGGAGCTTCCCATTCCTCAAGTCGTTGCCCAGGGTATGCAAGATGTGACTTTCCGTGAGTATGGCATTCGACTCATAGTTGAACCTGTTGTTTTAAAGGATGGGCGCATTAAAACAAAGTTAAGTGCCGAACTGAGTAATATTGATCCTGCGGTTTCTGTGGCGGGAGTCCCCGGTATTTTGACCCGACGTACTGAATCTGTGTTTCTCTCTGAAGACGGCGACACTATGGTTTTGTCTGGCTTATTAAACGTGGATGAATCTAACCAGTCGGATGAAATGCCGGGTTTAGGAGAGCTACCGGGGTTGAATCGAGTATTCGGCAGTCAGCAACACCGGGAGCAAACAACTGAGCTTGTGGTTATGGTTACTGCTGAAAAAATGTCATCGGCTGAGAAACGACGCTTAGATAAAGAGCAAAAGCGGGAAGAAAGAAATAACTGGTTCAAGGACGAGTCAGTATTACAACTAAGGGAACTGGTTCATGAAAATACAACAAGCAATTGAAGCGCTGCGAAACCGTCTTGATGTTCGCGACAGTCAAATTGAAGCATTGGACGAAACAGAGCTGCGTGAGTATGCGCACAGCTTTCTACAAGAAGCCTCAGACTTCGAACCCAGAGTCATTGAAGACGCCATTGCTGAAGTTATTGGGTTAGGGCCTATAGAAAGGCTTTTAGCCGATGATTCCGTCAGTGAAATAATGGTCAATCGTTACGATAAAATCTTTGTCGAGCGTAGCGGGAAATTACAAAAAGCGGCAGAAGTATTTACCTCAGAAGATGCACTAAGAAGAGCAATTGATCGCATTGTTTTGCCGTTAGGCCGACATATTGATGATGCTTCTCCTATGGTCGATGCCCGTTTGCCTGATGGCTCTCGTGTTAATGCTGTTATATCGCCCCTGGCGACAAAAGGTGCTTGTCTTACTGTTCGGAAATTTTCTAAACAGTCATTAGGAATTAACGATTTGGTAAACAGCGGCTCTTTGACTCAGCAAGCGGCTGACTTCTTAAAGCTGGCGGTACGTTGCAGGCAAAACATTATAGTGTCCGGGGGCACGGGAACTGGTAAAACGACGTTGTTGAATATTCTGTCGCACGAAATTCCTGAAGGGGAACGCGTCTTAACCATTGAAGATGCTGCGGAGCTACAGTTAAATCATGACAATTTAATTGGCCTGGAGTCTCGCCCTAAAAACCAGGAAGGCACCGGCGATGTCGGTATTCGAGAGCTGGTGATCAACGCGTTGCGAATGAGGCCAGATAGATTAGTGGTTGGTGAGTGTCGAGGTGCAGAAGCCTTGGATATGTTACAGGCAATGAATACCGGTCATGCTGGCTCTCTTTCCACAGTTCATGCAAACAGTGCCCGTGATGCGCTCAGACGGCTGGAAGTTATGGTTTTAATGGGTGGAATAGAGCTACCAGTCAGCGCTTTGAGGCAACAAATATCAAGTGCTGTAGATATTATCGTGCAAATTGCCCGAGCACCCGATGGACGACGGTTAGTTGTAAGCATTGATGAGCTCACGGGTATTGATGACGACGTTTTACAAATGTCGCCGTTGTTTAGTCGGGAAAGCGCAGAACATTCCCTGACCAGTAATCAAACGTTGTGTCGCTTTGCAGAGCAGCAGTCGGATGATGTTCGAGAAAACCTGTTTAAAACCCTGATGGGTGATGAATCATGTATATCGTCTTTCTAGTACTACTCATTACTCTGACTGTATCTTGCTGGTTTTGGCTATTTTCGCATGCGACGCCAGACAAGTATCAGGAATTCGAGAACAAGTTAAAGCTATCAACCGTTCGTTCTCTGGAAGACTTTTTTCTTAACCTTCCGGTTAGCTGGCTGGTTCGTGGTTACTTGCTATTGTTAGTTGTTCTACCGGTTATTGTTTGGCTTACATCCCCCATTATGTGGGCTGTTTGTAGCTTTATTCTTACGTTAATTGCGCCGCCTCTCATGTATCGCTTTCTTAAAAAGAAACGGTTCGAGAAGTTAGAGAAACAATTGCCCGGTATGCTGATTAGTTTGAGCAACCAAATCCGCAGCGGTGCCAGTGTCAGCACTGCTTTTAAAAGTTTTAAAGGCAGTATGCAGCCTCCGCTTGGGCAAGAAATTGATGAAATGCTTCGCCAGGAAAAAGTTGGGCGGCCTTTCATAGAGTGTCTTGATGACTGGCAGCGCCGGGTCCCGGTCTTTTCCGTCAAACTGGTTGCTCAAGCATTAAAGTTGGGGCTGAAAAGTGGTGGACAGCAATCCGATATATTCCTGAGGCTGGCGGAAAATATTCAACAGCAACAACATATAAAAGAACGGCAACTGACATTAACGTCGCAAGCGAGAATGCAGGCGAAGATTCTCGTATTAATGCCAGCTGGTTTGTATTTTTTATTGGGATGGATAAAGCCAAATCACACTGCTGTTTTTACTGAGTCTTTTATTGGTATGGGAATGCTCGCTGCCAGTTTGTTATTGATGATTTTAGGCGGGTGGATGGTTAAGAAAATAATGAACCCGGATGATGATTAATGTTGTTACTTTTTATATTGATATTTTTTGTCAGCACAGCAGTTTTCTTCGGTACCTATAAATTATGGAGTTACCTTCAATTAAGCTCTTTTCTGGACAGAAAAATAAACCACTTATGGCAAAGAGCACCGGATAAACTGAAAGTCGTTGTCGAACGTTATTTGGTTCTTAAGTTTGCAGGTAATAAAGCACACTTATCATTCTTTGTGTGGTTACTCCTGGCTACTACAAGTGCAGCTACTTCTATCATAAATAGAGAGCCTTTGGTGTTTATGTTTTTTGCTCTCGTTTTATTGATGGTCTTCAACAAAAGACGAACGTTATGGCTAAAACGAAATAAAACCTTAGTGAAGGAATTACCGGATTTTTGCGACCTTATTTCTATGATGATGGCATCTGGAGTTCCGTTAATTCTTGCGTTGGAAAAAGTTGCAGACTCATGCAATGAAAGACTTTTAGCCTCTGAAATAAATGCTGTTGTACAGAGGTTACGTCGCGGTAATGGGTTTGATGCCTCAATGAGAGCTTTATCGGATGGCTGTGATGCTAAACCCATTAAAGAATGGGTAACAATGCTGGTTAAAGGGCACCAGCAGGGAGCCAGCCTTACTAAACCCTTGAGGTTTTTTGCGCACCAGCTACGTCAGGAGCTGCTTAATAGCGCTGAAAAGAGAGCGCAGGAAGCACCTGTAAAGCTCTTGTTTCCATTAGTGACCTGCTTCTTTCCGGTTAACTTTTTGGTCATCTTAGGGCCTATTATTTTACAAATGAGCCAGGGAGGGTTCACATGACGAAAGAGCAACCAGTCATTTTATGGACTGATGTCCGAAAAATGTCGAAATTTCACCAGAGATTAATTGGGATGCTAGGAGAGGACCAGCCAACGTCGGATATGGCTTACTGGTTCCCTTATTGCAAATCGATTCATACCTGGGGGATGAAAGAGCCTATAGACGTTATCGCGTTAGATAAACAGCAATGCATAATGGAAGTAAGACGCTTCATCTGTCCCAACGAAGTTCATTGGTTTAAAGGAGCACACAGTCTAATAGAAACGGTGGCCAGTAGTTACTGGCCGTTAGAGTCCTGGCTAGGAAAGCCTGTCATATTCAATAAAAAGCAAGGAGCGCCTCGTGAAAATTATCACTTCGATTGCAGTATTAACCTTACTTGTTAGCCTCAGTGGTTGCAGCGCAACTGTTGCAGAGCAAAAGCAAAGCTTAAAAAGCTTTGAGAACGCTAAAAACTGGTATTTATCTGGTGATCTCGATTCGGCTGAGCATCATTTACAGTGGCTTCATAGTAAAGGGCTGGCTAGTTCCCAGAGTTGGGCTTTACTAGGAAATATCTACTTTAGGCAATACCGATTTGAAGCCAGCGAGCAGGCTTATTTGCGATCGCTTAAGTTCGATTCATCAAATAATGATATCTGGTTTAACCTTGCTCTAAACCAGCTTAGGCAAACAACCAACACGTTAATGGATGCCCGGGTTCAGCTTAAAGAAACTGATGACCAATTAGATGGACTTCTGAAAGATCTTTTAGCTCTACAAAAACTGTCTATTGAGGAGGTAGGAGATCAATAGCTATAAATATATAAGTTGTATTTTATTGATCTAACAATTAATAAGTTGTACCTTTGGTTAATAAGTACGCTAAAGGTACAACTCAATGAAAACGTTAAAGGCCATTTCAGAAAAACTCATTGAAGAGCGAAAAAGACGAAACTTGTCTCAAAAGGACATGCGCCTGCTTATTGGTATGTCCCAGCAGCAGTATCAACGGGTGGAGGCAGGGCAGGATGTTCGACTGTCGACCCTGTTGCGCATATTGGCCGGGTTAGAGTTAGAGCTCGAATTTAAAGACGCTAATTTAGTAGAAGTTAAAGAGCCTGAAGCTGTTTATAACGAGTATGACTCTTGGGACAAATATCAAAATCACTTAGAGGACTAGTCGCCAATGGCGAGCATGAGAGTAGAAAAAGTCGAAGGGCTTCAAGTAACACTGAATGAGCAAAAAGTCGGTGTGTTGACGCATTACACAGGAGGGAAAAACATTCTTAGTTTTTCTCCTGACTTTGCCATGCTCGATAAACGTGACCGTCCAATAGTTAGTTTCACTCAACTAATACGAGAGGACTATTTTGAGCTCCCACAGGTGAGCACTCAACGCTTATCACCAGTACTGTCAAACTTGCTACCCGAAGGCGCTTTACGAGAATTTATTAGCCGAGAACTGAAAGTCCACTCGGAAAATGAGTTTCCGCTTATGGTCCATTTAGGTGCGAATCTTCCGGGCGCACTTAAAGCGACTCCCATCGCTGCTGGAGAGTTACCGTCTTGGGCACTTGCTCATAGAGAGCGGGTAGAAGCTGTACAGATTAATATCGACAAAGCCGTAAGCAAGCAGTCGCTTGCAGGCATTCAAATGAAGTTTTCGTCGGTAAGAGCGCTTGACAAGCGTTTTAATATCAATGAAGAAGATAATGCCGATAGCTGGATTATCAAAGTACCGTCTAATGTTTACAAACAGGTTCCGGCAAACGAATACACAGCTATGCGCTTAGCAGAGTCAGTGGGTATCGACATACCGGAAATACAGTTAGTGAAGCTGACTCAGTTGCACAACCTGCCCGACATTCGGCTGCCCGATGAAGAGTATGCTTACGCGATACGACGGTTCGACCGCAGTAAAGGCAAACGAATACATACTGAGGACTTTGCCCAGGTATTTGAGCTGTATTCTCATGAGAAATATGAGAAGAAAAACTACGAGCAAATAGTTAATGCTATCTATTTACACAGCCCACAAGGCTTAAAGAATGCTAAGAAAATGGCGAAACGGTTGTTGGTGAACGTTTTACTCGCAAATGGTGATGCGCATCTTAAAAACTGGTCGTTGATATACTCAGACGGAATAACGCCTCAGCTATCGCCAGCGTACGATATTGTGTCCACCCTGCCTTATGTGAAAGGTGAAAATGGCGCAGCGCTCAATATGGCGAAAGTTAAAAATTGGTATGAAACCAATATGGAAACCTTTAAAAAGTGGGCGGAGCGTGCAGATGTGCCTTGGCAACCTATAGCGGTTCACTTAAATGAAACTATGGAGCAAGCAAGAGAGTTGTGGCCAACAATGCTCAATGAGTTACCTATGCTGGAGTCCAGTAAACAGGTGCTCAAAGAGCATTGGCGTAAGTTGCATTCAGACTTTCGAGTTGGCTGATGCCTTAGCTAACAGCTTAACTAAAGTATTAGCGCACCGAATGCTTCAGTATGCGTGACTTCTGGCGTTGCCAGTCACGCTCTTTCACTGTGTCGCGTTTGTCGTGCGACTTTTTACCTTTGGCCAGGTGTATTTCCAGCTTGGCCCAAGGACCTTTCCAATACATGGCGGTTGCCACAATGGAGTAGCCTTCGCGCTCGGCGGCACCTATAAGTTTGTCGAGCTCTCGACGTTTTAGCAGCAATTTACGGCTACGGTCGAGCTCGCAGTATACGTGCGAAGACGCCTGGTTCAGCGGTTGTATTTCCGCACCCAGTAAATAGGCTTCGCCGTCTTTAATAATGACGTAGCTGTCGCTTATGTTCGCTTTACCGGCGCGTATACTTTTAATTTCCCAGCCTTGCAGACTAATGCCTGCCTCGAACTTGTCTTCGAGGAAATATTCATGGCGGGCTTTTTTGTTCAGCGCAATGGTATTAGACGATTGTTTTAGTTTCTTTTTACTCATAAGCGCTATTATACCTATGCACACTGAAAAGAAAATTGCTTTAAGGGCTTCAAAGCATATCTGGTTGCGTTATTATTGCGCAGTCAAATTTTAGCGGTAGAGAAAAACATGCCCAGTATCGAAAAAAGTGCTTTAGTTTCATACAGTGCAGAGCAAATGTTCAACTTGGTCAACGACATTGATTCGTACCCGGAGTTTGTTCCCGGGTGCGCCGACTCGCGTGTGGTTGAGCAAAATGGCGACTATAAAGTAGCGTCGCTGCAAATAAGCAAAGCAGGCATTCAAAAAACCTTCACCACGCGTAATCGGTTAGTAAAGCCAGAGCGCATCGACATGGAGCTTGTTGACGGTCCTTTTAAAAAGCTGACCGGCGGTTGGGTGTTTAAACCATTGTCAGACGACGCATGTAAGGTAGAGCTCAAGTTGGACTTTGAGTTCTCCAGTCGGTTGTTAGGCATGGCCTTTGGCAAAATCTTTAGTGAAGTTACGTCGAAAATGGTCGATGCCTTTGTAAAACGTGCCGAACAGGTATACGGAAGCTAACATGGCGAACACTCTGACGATAGAAGTGGCCTACGCCACACCCGAAAAGCAGCTTATTCTGACAGTGCACCCGCAAGAGGGCGCAACGGTAGAAGAGTGTATTTTACAGTCGGGTATTAAAGAGCACTTTCCGGAGATTGATCTTAGCACTCAGAAAGTGGGTATCTGGAATAAAGCGTCAAAGTTAGATGCCACGCCGCGAGACGGCGACCGCATTGAAATTTATCGCCCACTTATTGCTGACCCGAAAGCGGTACGTAAACGCCGCGCGGAAGAAGCAAAACAGTCTGGACGAGCTGACAAAGTAACCGGTGGCAGACCGGATGCTAAGCGCAAAGCGCAGGAGTCGAAACCCGAATGAAGCTGTACATAATGCGTCATGGAGAGGCTCACTACCCGAAAGGAAGCTACTCAGACAGAGAGCGTCGCCTGACCCCGGAAGGCGAGCGTGAGGTACTCACTACAACGCGATGGCTGGTTGAGCGTCACCGCGAGGTAGACTGTGTGTTTGTGAGCCCGTATTTAAGAGCGCAACAAACAGCAACGGTTTTGTTTTCAGAGCTGAAAACTAAACACCGAGAAAATTGTGACGCAATTACGCCTGACGGTCACGCGGCGGCTGTAGTTAGCTGGTTAGCGGCGGAAATAGAAACCCACGGCTATGAAACTGTAGTGTTGGTGTCTCACATGCCACTGGTTAGCTACCTGGTGCATGAGCTTGATGCCAGTGTACAACCACCTATTTTTCCAACGGCAGGTATTGCGGTTATTGAATTTTCGCCAGAAACCTTAACGGGTAAATTTCAGCAGTTAATGATTGCTGAAAAATGTGCGGGTTAATTGTCATTAACGCGAAGTAACACCAGTAACGACGCGTCGCCGCCCCATTCGCGAGGAGCCTGATGAAAGGCTCTGACTAACGGGTGTTGCACTAACCAGTGTGGCACCTGTTGTTTTAATTTGCCGCTGCCGTGTCCATGCATAATGCAGCAACAGTCAATACGTTCTTTTTCACAGGCAATAAGCAAAGCGGCGAGCTCCTGGCGGGCGGTTGCTAAGGTCATTCCGTGTAAGTCGAGCAGCAATTCTGGTGTATAGTCGCCACGCCTTAGCTGCTTGGTTAAGTACGTTGACTCACCTTCGGCAGTAAATTGCATAGCGCCTTCGCTAAAATGTGCTTCAAAACCGTCTGAAAAATACTGGCTGGCTTCGCGGCTGGCGGCAGCTATGTCCTTAGGGCTGTTACCTTGCCTTTGTGTATTCCGCCGTTTTAATTCGGAAACTTTGGGTGGCTCTGGTGGTCGCTTGTCTTGTTCAATAGGAGCTGCACCCTGAGCTGCCTCGCGAAAAAGCGCGATGTCGTCTTCTGACAGTGAGGATGAAGAGCTTTTCTTTGCGACCATGACTAATGAAAACCGAGTGAAATTAAGGTATCTTTAACACCAATAAAGATCATCAGTATAAAACATTCGTTGTTCAGGAGACAGCCCTTGCACGTTCGAAATCGGGAACAAGCCATTGAAGAGCTTCATAGTATCGATGATTTGATACGCTGGAGTGTCAGCCAACTTAACCAGTCTGACGTGTATTACGGGCATGGCACGGACAATCCTATTGATGAGACTCGCGCGCTTTTAAGCTATGCCTTGCAACTGACTACTGAACAGTTGGCCGCTATGGGGCACTGTCGTGTGCTGACGAGCGAAAAGCATGAATTCATTGAGCTGTTAAACCAGCGCATTGAGCACAAAATGCCAGCCGCTTATTTAACCCATCAAGCGTATTTTGCGGGGTTGCCGTTTTACGTGGACGAGCGTGTTCTGGTGCCACGCTCACCCATAGCCGAACTTATTGAGAACGGCTTCCAGCCTTGGTTAACCGAGCAACCTAAGCGTGTATTGGACTTGTGTACGGGCGGTGGTTGTATTGCTATTGCGTGCGCTTATGCATTCCCGGACGCAGAAGTAGACGCGCTCGACGTGTCGACAGAAGCGCTGGAAGTGGCTGAATTCAACATTGAACAGCATGGTTTGTTGCATCAGGTAACGCCTATTCAGTCAGACTTATTTGAGGCTGTACAAAATGAAAAGTATGACCTCATTGTGACGAACCCGCCATACGTCGATGCAGAAGACATGGCCGACTTGCCGGATGAATATCATCACGAGCCTGAGTTAGGTCTGGCAGCAGGCGAGGACGGTCTCATTTTGGTCGATAAAATGCTTATGGAAGCGGCGGACAAACTGAACGATAACGGACTCTTTGTTTGCGAAGTGGGAAATTCAATGCCAGCGCTGGCGCAAAAATATCCGCGTACGCCATTCACCTGGATAGAGTTTCAACATGGCGGCGATGGCGTATTTTTGCTGACCAAAGAGCAGCTTGAAGAACATAAGCAGCGTCAACTAAATAACTCAAAGTAGGGCTAGCGCATGCCGGGAAACTCGTTTGGACAACTGTTTAAAGTTACAACCTTTGGTGAAAGCCATGGCCCGTCATTAGGTGCGGTTGTTGATGGCTGCCCACCGGGTCTTGAGCTGTCTGAAGCGGACTTACAAGAGGCGTTGGACAGGCGCCGCCCGGGGCAAAGTCGTTACACAACAGCGCGTCGCGAAGCCGATGAAGTACGTATTCTTTCCGGTGTGTTTGAAGGCAAAACCACAGGTACGCCTATTGGCTTGCTTATTGAAAATACGGATCAACGTAGTCAGGACTACTCCAAAATCAAAGATACCTTCCGTCCCGGCCACGCAGATTATACCTATGAGCATAAATATGGCATTCGGGACTACCGTGGTGGTGGGCGTTCGTCAGCGCGTGAAACAGCAATGCGTGTGGCGGCCGGTGCTATTGCAGAAAAACTTTTAGCGCAGCAGGGCATTAAGATTCAGGCCGCGTTGACGCAAATGGGCGATATTAAAGCGAAAGACACAGACTGGCAGGAAGTGAGAAATAACGAGCTGTTTTGTGGTGACGTTAATGCCATCGAGCCTATGCAAGCGCTTATTAAACAGCTATTAAAAGAAGGTGACTCCGTGGGGGCTCGCATTCGAGTGCAGGCAACTGGGGTGCCACCGGGCTGGGGAGAACCAGTGTTTGATCGTCTGGATGCCGACTTAGCTAAGGCGCTTATGAGCATTAATGCCGTAAAAGCGGTAAGTGTCGGTGACGGCTTTGATGTGGTGACCCAAAAAGGCTCTGAGCACAGAGATGAAATGACCAAGAAGGGCTTTTTGTCGAACCATAGTGGCGGTGTTCTGGGTGGCATTTCAAGCGGTCAGCCCGTTATTGCGGACATTGCGTTGAAGCCAACGTCAAGTATTTCCATCAGTGGGCAAACCATAGACAAATGGGGCAATGATCAACCCGTTGTCACAAAAGGGCGTCATGACCCTTGTGTGGGGATTCGGGCGGTACCCATTGTTGAGGCGATGACATCACTGGTATTGGTTGACCATTGGTTGCGGCAGCGGGCTCAGAACGCGCAGGTAAAAACAGAAACGCCCGATATCAGTCGTTAACCAGTAGCATTTAAGACGTATGCCAAACGAATTGACACATCATTACTCCCGTTTAATTGAGATATTTAACGATTGCTTTCGTACCCGTTATAACACAGTGTTGGTGGCGGGTGATGACGAGCCGTATTACGAACCGGGGGAGGGCGGCGAGCCTAATAAGGTTGTATTTGCTCATGGCTTTTTTGCGTCAGCGTTGCATGAGACTGCGCACTGGTGCATTGCCGGTGAAAAGCGCCGGCAACAGTTCGATTACGGCTACTGGTACGAACCCGATGGCCGCAATGAACAGCAACAGCGCGAATTTGAACAGGTTGAACGAAAGCCACAAGCGCTGGAATGGCTGTTTTCATTATGTGCAGGTTTTAAGTTTGACGTAAGCGTCGACAATTTAAGTGGTGTTGAGGTCGATAGGCATGCGTTTCGTAAGGCTGTCGCCAAACAGTTAGAGAGCTATCTGGCAACCGACACCTTGCCTCCCAGAGCAAAGATATTTGCAAAAGCGCTGTGTAAGGCGTTTAATTGTGAGTGGCCAAGTTGCCAAATGATTCAGGATTAACAAGGAGTTACTTATGTTTTTAAGAGCGTTGTTGTTGGTTGTTGCTGTTTTGGGACTGACTGCTTGTGAGACTATTGAAGGTGCAGGTCGTGACTTAGAGAAAGCCGGTGAAGCCATTCAGGACGAAGCAAACGAAGAGTAACAATGACAGTAGTAAACCGTTTAGCGGTTGGCCTGGTGGTTAATCCGTACGCAGGTATTGGCGGCCCCATTGCTTTAAAGGGAAGTGATGGCGCCGATATTCGTGAAAAGGCATTAAAAGCCGGTGCAGAGCGCAAAGCAATGCAGCGTGCAGAAACCGCGTTAAAAATCCTCCAGAATTATCAAAAACAACTCGGCTTTGTCACTTGTGGTGGCGAAATGGGCGAAAATGTATTGAAGTCTCTAGGGTTTTCTTACCAAACCGTATTTAACCCAAATGCTCAGGAAACGTCATCGGAGGACACCAAACAAGCCGTAAAAGCGATTATTGATAAAAACGTCGATATTCTGCTGTTTGCCGGTGGTGATGGCACCGCTCGTGATGTTTACTCTGTGGTTCCTGATAACCAATTGGTATTAGGTATTCCGGCCGGAGTGAAAATTCACTCGGGTGTTTACGCTATTAGCCCAACGGCAGCGGGGCGTGTTATTGAGAAAATTCTCAAAGGTGAGCTTTCGAGTATTCACGAGTCTGATGTGATGGACATTGATGAAAGCGCCTTTAGAGAAGGCATCGTCAAAGCGCGACGCTATGGTGAAATGTCGGTACCTGCCGAGCTTGAATATGTTCAGGCGGTAAAAATGGGCGGTAAAGAGAGCGATGAGTTGGTGCTTGATGACATAGCGGCAGAAGTTATTGAGCGAGTGGACGACGAACTGTTAGTGATGGGGTCGGGTTCGACCGTTGCTGCCATAATGGACGATATGGGTATTGAAAATACGTTATTAGGTGTCGATCTCGTTCAAAATGAAACCCTGGTTAAAAGTGACGTTACTGAGAAAGAGTTGTTTGAAGCCGTCTCTAATTCTGTAGGCTCAGTCAAACTGATTATTACGCTTATTGGCGGACAGGGACATTTGTTTGGCCGTGGTAATCAACAACTGAGTCCGCGAGTAATTCGGGCAATTGGTAAAGACAACATTTGGGTTGTCGCGACTAAGACAAAGCTGAAGTCATTAAATAATCAACCGCTTCGAGTCGACACTGGAGACAGTGAACTCGACAACGAATTGTCTGGAACAATTCGGGTCATTACCGGCTACCACGACGAAGTACTCATGCCCGTGGCAGCCGTCAGTTAATTTAAAACTGTGACTTAGGTAAATGAACGACTAAGCCGTCTAGCTCGTCAGTGACTTCAATTTGGCAGCTCAGACGGCTGTTATCCTGAGGCTCCATGACCATATCTATCATGTCTTCTTCCTGCTCAGATGGCTCAGGAATTTTATCCTGCCACTCTTTTGGAATGTAGCAGTGGCAAGTGGCGCATGACATAACCCCACCACACTCACCAACAATACCATCGATAAAATTATCGACAGCGGCTTCCATGACGTTGGTTCCGGCTTCGACATCGGCTTCAAATTGGTTTCCGTCGGCATCAACAAAATAAACTGTAGGCATGGTTAATTGGGTTTCCTGTAAATTATTTAAAAAGTGAACAACAAATTTTGTGCCAATTAGGATAAAATACCTGCCTTTTAACCACAACGCCAAACTTCAAGGTTTCTCATGTTGGAAAAACTGTTTTCGATAAAAGCCAATGGCAGCTCCATAAAGTCGGAAGTCATTGGTGGCTTCACGACCTTCCTGACCATGGCTTATATTATTTTTGTGAACCCCTCCATTTTAAGTGAAACCGGAATGGATTACGGTGCGGTCTTCGTGGCGACTTGTTTAGCCGCGGCTATTGGCTGTCTAATAATGGGCTTCTGGGCAAACTATCCCGTCGCACTAGCACCAGGTATGGGTCTGAATGCGTTTTTCACCTATACCGTTGTTTTCAGCATGGGGTATACCTGGCAAACGGCGTTAGGGGCAGTGTTCTTCTCAGGCTGTATTTTCTTTTTATTGTCGGCGTTTCGCGTTAGAGAGTGGATTATTAAGTCCATTCCACCAACGCTTCGCTTAGCGATAGCGGCTGGTATTGGTGCATTTTTGGCATTAATTGGTTTGCAAAACGCCAATATCATTGTCGCTAATGATGCGACTATGGTGGCCTTAGGTGAATTAGGTGAACCGTCAGTATTACTTGCTGCGGCGGGTTTCTTCTTAATTATTGGTTTAGTTGCACGCGGAGTTCAGGGTGCTGCTCTGATTAGTATTTTAGCGGTCACTTTTATTGCCTGGTTGACTGGGTTAGTCGACTACAATGGTATTGTTTCTGCACCACCGAGCTTAGCACCAACGTTCCTGCAAATGGACTTAGCTGCCGCTTTTGACTTAGGGATGTTGTCGGTTATTTTTGCCTTCTTGTTTGTTGATTTATTCGATACATCTGGCACGTTGTTGGCTGTTGCACAGAAGGCCGGTCTGGCGAAAGCCGACGGTCATATGCCGCGCCTGAACAAAGCGCTTATGGCAGACAGTACAGCGACAGTAGCTGGTTCAATGTTGGGTACTTCGACAACCACTAGCTACATTGAATCTGCGGCTGGGGTGGCCTCTGGTGGTAAGACGGGCTTAGCGGCTGTTGTGGTTGGTGTCTTGTTCTTATTGGCGATGTTCTTTGCGCCACTGGCTGGAATGATTCCAGCCTACGCAACAGCGGGCGCTATTATTTATGTCGCCGTACTGATGCTTTTCACGCTGAAAGACGTGAAGTGGGACGACATTACTGAAGCAGCACCAGTAGCTGTGGTTTTATTAATGACGCCATTGACGTTTTCAATAGCGGACGGTATTGCTTTAGGCTTCATCAGTTATGTGGTCGTGAAGCTTTTAGGTGGCAAATACAGTGACTTAACGCCAAGTGTGGTGCTGTTAGGTGCTTTATTTATCGCAAAATTCATTTGGTTAGGGTAGTAACATTATGGGATGGCATTCAAATCGCGAATTTTTCGTTTCTTGGGAAGAATTACATCGAGCAACACGTGAGTTGGCGCGTCGGCAATTACCAGCTGAACAGTATAAAGGCATTATCGCGGTAAGCCGTGGCGGTTTGGTTCCGGCCGCTATTGTGGCTCGTGAATTGAATATTCGTGTGGTTGACTGTGTCGCTGTTAGCTCGTACGACCATGACGAACAACGTGATGACTTGCAGCTGTTGAAAGACGTTACGGCAACTGGAGATGGTGAGGGTTTCTTAGTCGTCGATGATTTGGTTGATACGGGCAACACATTGAAGTTCCTGCGTGATCGATTGCCAAAAGCCAAGTTCGTTACCGTTTATGCAAAACCAGCAGGTATGGACTTAGTCGATGACTTCGTTGCGGACTTAGAGCAAGATACCTGGATTCACTTCCCGTGGGATATGCACCTGCACTATGTTGAGCCATTGGCAGGGCAAGAACCTTAATTAGCGTTTATAAATCGTTAAGAAACAAAAAGGCCTGATTGAATCAGGCCTTTTTGTTATCAGGGGCTTGTTGTCGAAATTAAGCGAATTGCTCAAGAACGAAATCAACGCACTGATCGAGATCGATTTTTTGCTTCTCGCCACCGGCTCGTGACTGGTATTCAACCTGGTTTTCATCAAGGTTACGCTCACCAACAACGACTTGATGGGGTACGCCAATAAGCTCCATGTCGGTAAACATGACCCCAGGGCGCTCTTTACGGTCATCAAATAATACATCAATGCCTTTAGACTTTAATTCTTCGTAAAGCTTTTCAGCGGCCGCCTGAACGCGTGCAGATTTGTGCATGTTCATTGGCACAATAGCAACCTGGAAAGGCGCTAATGCGTCTGGCCAGCGAATGCCTCGGTCATCGTTATGTTGCTCAATAGCCGCAGCAACAATTCGCGAAACACCAATACCGTAACAGCCCATGGTCAGAGTTTCGTGCTTGCCTGTTTCAGATAACACACCGACTTTCATTGCATCGCTGTATTTTTTGCCTAACTGGAAAATATGGCCAACCTCTATACCGCGCGCAATTTTTAACGTGCCTTTGCCACATGGGCTTGGGTCACCCTCAACAACATTGCGGATATCAACAACATCAAAATTATTGACGTCGCGTTCCCAGTTAACGCCGGTTAACCAGTGGCCATTTTCGTTGGCACCGCAGGCAAAGTCCGCAAGATGTGCCGCACTTCTGTCAACCAACAGCGGCAGCTTGCTGGCTACGACCCCAACATAAGCGGCATCAACACCCGTTGCTTTTTCTGTTTGAGTTAACACTTCAATGGGGGCTGCTACCTGAGGTAGTTTTTCAGCTTTTACACTGTTGAATTCATGGTCTGCGCGCAGCACTAATTGAACGTACTCGGCGTCAATTTCGTCAGACGCTTTAACAATAACTGATTTAACGGCTTGCTGGTTCTCAACTGACAAAGGTTGTAATACGGCTGCTAATTCATCACCATGCACTTCGTGTTTAGCCATGTCTTGAGTTGCCGCAGGGCGTTCGCCTGTTGGCGCCAGAGCTTCTGCCATTTCCACGTTTGCAGCGTAATCTGAACCATCAGAGAAGGCGATAGCGTCTTCGCCAGAGCTTGCTAGTACATGGAATTCATGAGAGCTATTACCACCAATAGAGCCTGTATCGGCAATAACTGGCCGGAAATCTAAACCTAAGCGCTCGAATATACGGCTATACGCTTGGTACATAGCATCATAAGTTGCCTGCAGCGATTCCTGACTTAAGTGGAACGAATAAGCATCTTTCATGATGAACTCACGCGCACGCATTACTCCAAAGCGAGGGCGAATTTCGTCACGGAACTTTGTCTGTATTTGGAATAGGGTCAACGGCAGTTGTTTGTAACTGCTGACTTCTTTACGCACTAGCTCACTGATAATTTCTTCATGAGTTGGGCCCAGTAAAAAGTCACGTTGGTTACGATCTTTAAGGCGCAGTAGCTCAGGGCCGTAGTCATCCCAACGACCAGACTCTTGCCAGAGATCAGCAGGCTGAACCATTGGCATTAGTATTTCTAACGCATTAATGGCTTCCATTTCTTCGCGAACAACCGCTTCAACTTTACGTAAAACGCGCAAGCCTGTTGGTGTCCAGTTATAAAGCCCGGCAGCGACTTTTCGTATCATACCGGCTCTAAGCATCAACTTGTGGCTCACAATTTCAGCGTCAGACGGAGTTTCTTTTAGCGTTGATAATAAATATTGGCTACTGCGCATAGTCTGGCAATTCTCTGCAAGTTGTAGTGGTCAAAAATTAGGGCGAAGTTTAGCAGTGTCTGTTGAAGGTCAAAAGTCTTTTACAGAGTATTTTGTGCAATTTCTTCCACAAAAACCGTATTTTCTTCAACGTACCAGCGAATATTATAGTCAAAAAGCGCAGTTCCGTAGATTCTCCTGGCAGCTTTCGCCTTATGGTAGGCAGGGCGGGGGTCTTGCTGCAGTACGTCAATAATGGCTTCGCGTAGTTCTTTATTCCGGCCGGACAGTTGCTCTAATTGCCGCGCAGCTTCTTGTGAAAACTCAACGCTAAGTTGCTCTGGCTGATTGTCGGCAAAACCTCCTTTAGCATCCTCTATGGCGTCGACATAAGGTATGTAAGGTTTAATGTCGACTATGGGTGTGCCGTCGACAATATCGGCACCACGCACTTTTAAGCACACGCAGGGCGTTGTTTCAACGCCAACAAGCTCGACGACAGACAGACCCAACTGGTTGGGGCGAAAAGGGGATCGTGATGCGAAAACACCGACAGATTCATTGCCTCCCAGTCTCGGTGGACGCACTTTTTCCTGCCAGTCTGAATGTTGGTGAAACTCAAAAACAAGCCACAGGTGTGAGAATTGCTCAATGCCTTTTATTGCCTGGGCATGATCATAATCGCCAGCTAACTCAACTGTCGCATAAACGTTAGGCGTAAGCCGGCTTTGTCTGGGCACGCTGAATTTCTCAGGGTAGGGCGTTTTGATATATGCGATAGGTGTCAGTTTTTGTTGGCTTTTCATGGTTCACACTTTTACCTGGCGATAATAGCCAATTTGACCACATTATTGCGATTTTGCCTAACCTGAGATTTGTTAGTTTTTTAACTATTTGAAATTTAAAGAGTAATTATTTTGGCACGCCGATTGCTGTCTAACCGTAACCATTTGAGGTTATTACTGACTAATCATGAACTGGTGCTATCAAAAAAGGAAAAGCAAAATGATGAAGCATAAAATTTGGCCTTTAACACTGGCCTTTATTGGTTTGGTGACCCTAAGTACAGCGGCTTTTGCAAAAGAAAAGGAATTAACCGAGAGTTATATTGTTGACTTAGAAACAGAGATTCATTTGGAAGCAACGGTTGGGACAGTTGAACTAATGCCGTCAGACAATGACGCAGTAGAAATAGAGTTGCGAGTTGAATCAGACGGAGACAGTTGGTTTACCAGTGGCGGCGATATTGATGCCGTTTTAATAAAAGGCGAAAGAAAAGGAAATAAACTCGTAGTATCGGCAACACCGGCGGACGATATGGTTCAGCATTGGGTCATTAGAGTTCCAAAGATTAACCATCTGGACTTAGAGTTAGGCGTTGGTGAAATCAGCGGAGTATTGCCTTTTATTAACAGCGATATTGAGCTGGGCGTTGGGGATATAGACTTAGACTTGAGGGCTGGAGACTACGAAGAGGTAACGGCGTCAGTTGGTGTCGGAGATACTCGTTTGGATAATTTTGATAACAGCAATAACGAGCGCATGATGGTGACTTCAGAGTCTACTTATGAAGGCACAGGGTCAGTTCGTGTTGATGTAGAAGTAGGCGTGGGTGACGTGCGCTTGAGTAAATTGAGTAACTAAGCGCTTAGTCGACCCACTGAATGGCTCGCCCGACGCAACTGACTTCGCTATAGCAAATGGAGTCTGCGTCGGGTTTTAAATTAAAGCATTGAGTTTCAATAACAGCATCGGCTTCAAAGCGAGCCGCATCTGCTCTTAAGGCCTTTAAAGCGTCTGATTCTGACGCAGGGGCCGCTTTATATTCTCGCTGGCAGCTTTCACCATTAACAACACTGATAACCTCATAGTTAGAGCTTGGTAAGTTGCCTTGACGGTAAATGTCAGCAGAGTGTGATGACCAATTCATAGGCGAACTTGAGCCGCCCGGAAGTATCGAGCAGCCCGTCAGTGTTAGTAATGGTAAAGCTATAAATAATGGAAAGCGCAATTTGAGTCCTTGCGTTTTTGTTTTTTTATAGCCTAATCAAGCTTTAGAGTTTGTTCAACAAAAAGCGCTACTTAATTAGGAAAGACTCTAACGGCTTACCGTTATCTAAAGCTGTTTTCATTGGCTTTGGCATTCTGCCTTGGCCAGTCCAGGTTTGACGATTGCCCTCGTCGTCGGTGTATTCATATTTAGGAGGTTTGGGCGCACGTTTCTTTGTGGTTTTGACGATAGGCTCGCCACCGAGTTCTTGTTCGAGAATATCCGATAGTTCAATGCCAGCATCGGCCATCGCTGCTTTGAACTCTTTTATTTTTTTTGCTTTCTCTTGTTGTTCACGAAGCTTTTCGGCTTCTTCTTCTCTGCGTTTTGCGACAACCGAATCGAACTTTTCTTTTATTGATTCTAACTCTTCAATTGAAAGAGACTTTAATGCCGACTTTAAACGTCTTTCGTGACGAATAATATTTAAAAACTCACTCATATTAATTTCCCTAATTCCTATATTTAATTGCTGGGAATAATAACGCTTGATTAAAATAACAGCAATAAAATACGGCTAAAAACAGAAAAAGAGCGATAGTCGCTCTTTTTCTCTATTTAATATCTGTATTGCTTAAGAGATATTATTGCCGTCGTTGTTGTCATCGTCATCAGAGTCATCGTCAGAGTCGTCTTTTTTATCTTTCAGAGACTGACGCTTCTCTTTCATTTCGGCTTTGCGCTTTTCTTTTTCAGCTTTCCACTTTTCTTTTCTGTCTTTTTTATCGTGCTTTCTTTTTTCCTTTTCTAATTTATGTTCTTCTTTCTCATATTTCCGTTCTTCCTTGCGTTCTTGCATTTCGGCTTTATGCTCTTCCTTACGCTGCATCATCTCAGCCTTGTGCTCTTCGCGCATAGCTTCCATCTCGGCTTTGCGCTCTTCCTTCATTGCTTCCATGTCAGCTTTCATCTCTTTCTTGTCCTGCTTCATTTCTTTTGCTTCTTCAGACTTTTGCTGAGCAAAAGCAGTTCCGTTGAAGATTAATAAAGCAGCCACCAGTGATGTTATTCCTAAATTGATGTGTTTCATAAAAGTCACCTCATTGCATTTCTTTGTATTAGGTTTAGTTCAGAAAATTTGTTTCTACAAGCCATAAAAAATAAAACACCCAGACATATAGCATGCCTGGGTGTTTCTATCTGGTGTCTTTACAAAACAATTACATATTAGGGTAAGTTGGGCCGCCGCCACCTTCTGGAACCACCCAGGTAATATTTTGACTGGGGTCTTTAATGTCACAGGTTTTACAATGTATGCAGTTTTGAGCATTTATTTGGAAAACTTGTTTTCCGTCTTCCTCAACAACTTCATAAACTCCGGCCGGGCAATAACGTTGCGCTGGCTCAGCGAACTCCGGTAAATTAACCTTAAGCGGAATATCGTCATCTTTGAGTTTTAGATGACATGGCTGATCTTCCGCATGATTCGTATTAGATAAAAATACTGAAGACAGACGATCAAAGGTGAGTTTATTGTCAGCTTTAGGATACTCAATAGGCTTAAAGTTATCGGCTTTACCTGTTGCTTTATAGTCTGGTGTCCACTCTTTAAATTTAAACGGTAGTTTTCCGCCAAACCAATTCTGGTCAACCATATTATAGGCGCCACCAAGCATTGTACCGAGCTTATGAACTGCACCACCGAAGTTGCGTGAACGATAAAGCTCGTCGTACACCCACGACGATTCAAAGTGTTCAGTGTATTGCTTCGCCTCAGTGTTTGCGTTACCGGCTTTTAGTTCGTCAAAAAGCGTTTCAGCGGCAATCATGCCAGACTTCATTGCCGTATGGTTGCCCTTAATTTTAGAGAAGTTCAATGTGCCCGCATTACAGCCAACGATTAATCCGCCAGGGAAGGTCATTTTCGGTAATGAGTAATAACCGCCTTTAGCAATAGCCCGAGCGCCATAAGAAACACGTTTGCCATTTTCAATAATTTGTTTAATGGCAGGGTGGGTTTTGAAACGCTGAAACTCCTGGAAAGGGTTCATGTATGGATTTTCATAGTTCAGGTCGACAATAAGCCCCAGGTACACCTGACCGTCTTCTGCGTGATAAAGGTAACCACCACCGTTGGCATTGCCTTCTAAAGGCCAGCCCGCGGTATGAACCACTTTACCCGGCTCATGTAACTCTTCGGGAATATCCCATATTTCTTTAAAGCCAAGGCCGTAGTGTTGTGGTGTGGCGTCTTTGTCCAGTTCGAATTGGCTAATCAGTTGCTTGCCCAAGTGTCCGCGGCAACCTTCAGCAAATACGGTATATTTTGCTCGCAGCTCCATGCCGGGCATATAACCGTCTTTTTCACTACCGTCTTTGGCAACACCCATATCACCGGTTTGTACGCCTGCTACTGAACCGTCTTCGTTGTATAGTAGCTCGGCCGCTGAGAAGCCCGGGAAAATTTCAATGCCTAGCTGTTCTGCTTGCTCAGCCATCCAGCGACACAGGTTGCCCATGCTGGCAATATAGTTACCTTTATTGTGAAAGGTTTTAGGAACCGAAAAGTTGGGTAAGCGACTGAAGTTTTCTTCGTCTTTTAGTAACAGAATATCGTCACCGGTAACCTCTGTGTTAAGTGGGGCTCCGCGATCTTTCCAGTCTGGGAATAATTCATTTAATGCACGAGGCTCAAATACTGCACCCGATAAGATATGGGCACCAATATCAGCACCTTTTTCAACGACACAAATCATCAGCTCTTGCTCGTTCTCTTGAGCCAGCTGACCGAGTCGACACGCAGTTGCTAAGCCCGCAGGACCTGCACCAACAATGACGACATCAAATTCCATGCTTTCGCGTTCCACGTGAACCTCCACTTTATTCAGGCTATTTGTATTGGTATTAGCCCGTTGTACTGCTGTAATAATTGAGTGACTTGTTGCGCTGGAACCGGCTTACTGAATAAGAAACCTTGCCCGGTTGCACACTCTCTATGCAGCAGAAATTCAACTTGCTCTTCTGTTTCAATACCTTCAGCAACCAACTGGATATTTAGGTTGCGCGCTAAACTTATAATTGTTTGAGTAATTGTCGCATCATCTTCATTATCTGGTAAGTCTTTCACGAATGAACGATCAATTTTCAGCGACGTTACCGGAAAATTCTTCAGATAAGAAAGTGACGAGTAACCTACACCAAAGTCATCAATGGCTAAAGACATACCGTACTCGCGCACGGAATGCATGAATCTTGTGTGCGATTGTATGTTGTCTATAAAGACTTGCTCGGTAAGCTCCAGTTCGACTTTACTCGGTGGTACTTTGGCTTCGTTAACTTTTTCAATGACATCGTCGGCAAAGTCCGGCAAATGCAATTGCTTACCCGAAATGTTGATAGCAATGCTTAACTCCGTAAAGCCTAGCTCATGCCATTGCTTTAACTGTAAAAAGGATTCGCGCATAACGTATTCCGAAATAGGAATAATTAAGCCGGTATCTTCAGCCAGTGGAATGAATTGGTCCGGCGGAATAATAGAACCATCTTCGTCGACCCAGCGAACCAAGGCTTCAAAGCCTGTGATACGGCGGCTACTTAACTCAACTTTCGGCTGATAGTAAACGGTGAGCTGCTGCTTATTAACGGCATGTCGCAGGCGTTTAACCAGTTCTAGTTTTTTGGTTAAGTCTTTGTGTATGGCTTTGTCGTATATTTTATAGGTGTTACGACCTTGCTCTTTTGCCTGATAAAGCGCGGTATCAGCGTTACGAATAAAGTATTCAGCGTTGAAATCGGCGTCTTCCGCAAAGGTGATGCCAATCGAAGCGCTTATGAAGAGCTCATAAACATCGACAAAGAAGTGCGCATCTAAAGCCTGCAATAATCGTTCTGCCAGAGTAACGACTTGTTGTCGACTTTCCGTGCACTCAATTGCGAGCAAGAATTCATCACCGCCAACACGAGCGAGCTGACTACTGTTAGGCGCCAGTTTATTAATACGGCGAGCAACACGCCGGAGCAATTCATCGCCTACGGTGTGCCCCAGAGCATCGTTCACTTCTTTAAAGCGGTCGAGGTCGATAAACAGCAGGGCAGAGTTGTTTTTAGCATCACCTTTCTCAAGCCATTCACCCAAAATACGTTTTAACGCATTGCGATTAATAAGGCCGGTGAGTGCATCGTGCTCAGCCAAATAAGCCATTTGTTTTTCAACGCGTTCGCGTTCGTCTATTTCGCTGTAAAGCTCGATGTTAGCGTCAGCGAGTTGCTGCGCTTTGAAGCGACTTTGGCCGAGAATATAAAGTACAAATGTAAGAGCCGCAGTAATGAATAGCCCGGCCAGTAAAACCGCAGTAGAAACTGAGCCTCTAAGATCACTCATGTGTTCAGCGGTTGGCCAAACAGCCAACTCCCAGCTATTCCCGACAAGCTGTAAGCGGCGGTTGTGCGTCCAGCCCGCTTTTAGAGATGGGTCTCCGGCAAATTCATAAAGTATGCCAGTGCCATTACTAATGCTAACCTGAAAACCTTCGCTGATATTGGTTCGAATGACATTGTTGAACATACTTTGAAGACTAATAACAAAGCCGATAAAGCCCGGAGTATCAGAACGCTGAACGCGAACAAAAATGGCAATGTCGCTACTGAGGCGACCAAGGTTTCCAGCGGGTCCCATCATCGCATGACGGTTGTTTTGAGACTGACTTAGTTGCGCGCGCAACGGACTGTCAGAAAACGGTGTTCCTATGAGTTCATTTTTCTGATTTTTAGGATACAAAAACTGTATTTTTTGGTCGGCATTCAGCCAAACCACGTTTTGCACGTTGGGGTAATAAAGCGTGACAATGTCGGCGTCTGAGTCGCGGCGAGAGTTTAAGCTTATTTCGCTGCGCTCCCACTCCCGCGCAAGTAACTCTGCAACGAATAGGTGTGACACAAGACTTTGGCGGATATCGCGCTGCAGGCTATAAGCCTCAGCTTCCAAAGCCTCATGTGCTTTTTCGTTTTCAGTGTATCGCAGATAGAAAAAGGCTGTGAGAGTGACTGCCACCCCCACAACTGCCGCGATAACGGCTTGCCGCGACCCCTGAATAAACATCATTGCTTAGAGTAACTCCTCTCTGTCCCTGAAATAGTCGAGTGCTTCAGGGTTCGCTAATGCGTCTGTATTTTTAACGGGCTCACCATGAACCACGTTACGCACAGCCAATTCGACAATTTTACCACTTATAGTACGGGGTATATCGTCAACCTGCAAAATAACGGCTGGCACATGCCGCGGCGTTGCATTTGCACGAATGGTTTTGGCAATAGTTTGCTTGAGCTCGTCGGTAAGCTCAATACCTTCGCGTAATTTAACAAAAAGAACGACGCGCTCGTCACCATCGTATTGTTGGCCAATAGCGATACTTTCAAGGACTTGGTCTACTTTTTCCACTTGGCGATAAATTTCAGCAGTGCCGATACGAACACCGCCAGGATTAAGCACAGCGTCAGAACGGCCGTGGATTATAACGCCATTGTGTTCGGTTAACTCAGCGAAGTCACCATGCGCCCATGTGTTGTCAAAACGAGCAAAGTAAGCGTTAAAGTAGCGTTCGCCATTGTCATCCCCCCAGAAGCCGACAGGCATGCAAGGGAATGATTTCTCGCAAACTAACTCGCCTTTTTCGCCGCGTATCGGCTTGCCATTGTCGTCATAGATATTGACCGCCAGACCGAGACCCCGGCACTGAAGCTCACCGCGATAAACCGGCAGAATAGGGCAACCTAACGCAAAACATGAAATGATGTCGGTACCACCTGAGATAGAAGACAAGCAAAGATCTTTTTTGATGTCCCGATAAACGTAGTCAAAGCTTTCCGGGGGCAAAACTGACCCTGTTGTCAGTATGCTTCTTAGTTTTTCCAGTTGGTGGCTTTCTCTGGGTTTCACACCGGCTTTTTCAAGTGCCGCAAGGTATTTAGCACTGGTTCCAAAAACAGTAATGTCTTCTTCGTCGGCTACATCCCATAGGAACTCCGGCTCTGGTGCGAACGGCGAACCGTCAAATAAGGTTAAGGTTGCACCAACGGCTAAACCACTGACCAACCAGTTCCACATCATCCAGCCGCAGGTGGTGAAATAGAAAAGGTTGTCTTCGGTATCGAGATCAGTGTGTAAACCGTGTTCTTTAAGGTGTTGTAGTAATGTTCCTCCCGTGCCGTGGACGATGCATTTGGGAACTCCGGTTGTGCCGGATGAGAACATAATATAAAGCGGGTCGTTAAAGTTGCGCTCAACAAACTCAACTTGAGTAGCGCTACTGTCGGAAAAATCATCCCATGAAACAACGTTATCGCCGGTGAACGTTTCTTGTTGGTCACTGAAGTTAACAATGACAGTTCTTTCAATACTAGGGATTTTTTCAACGATATCGGCGGTTTTGTCTTTAATATTGAGGTTTTTACCGTTGTAGAAATAGCCGTCGACGGTAATTAAGACTTTCGGCTCTATTTGACCAAAGCGATCCAGCACGCCTTGCACACCAAAGTCGGGAGAGCACGACGACCAAATAGCTCCTATGCTGGTGGTTGCCAACATGCCAATAATGGTTTCTATGCAGTTTGGCATCATAGCCGCAACGCGGTCGCCAGCTGTTACGCCTTGCTTACGAAGCCCCGCAGCAAGGCCTGCAACTCTTTTATACAGCTCGGCATACGTAAGTTGCTGTCGGGCACCGTTCTCACCGCGGAAAATTAACGCAATTTTATTATCTTTATGCCGCAGCAAGTTTTCTGCAAAATTAAGCTTTGCTTCGGGAAACCATTTGGCGCCAGGCATTTTTTCTTTATCGGCTACAACGGTAGAGCCTTTTTTGCCAATAACATCAAAATAGTCCCAAATCATTGACCAGAAGCTTTCATCATTATCAACAGACCACTGATAAAGGTCGTGATAATTCGCCAACGCTAAACCTTTTTCCGTGTTTACCTGTTGCAGGAAGTCGGTCATGCGGGCGTTGGCAATAGTGTCCGCTGACGGTTGCCACAATGCTTCTGAAGTCATTTTATTCCCCTCGTTTTGCTAATTCTGCAATGGCTACCTGTGAGCGAGGCCCGTGACTTAGGTGTTCACAAATACCTGCGCCCGCAGCGATTAGCTTATTCAAATCAATGCCTGTTTCTACACCCATACCGTTCAGCATGTAGACCACATCTTCGGTGGCAACATTTCCACTAGCGCCTTTAGCATAAGGGCAGCCACCAAGGCCGGCAACGGCAGAATCAATAGTCGCAACACCTAATGGCAAGCAGGCCATGATATTGGCTAATGCTTGTCCGTAAGTATTATGGAAATGCAGGGCAAGTTTTTCCATGGGTACTTGTTCAGCTACCGCTGCCAACATTTTCTGAGCTTTAAGCGGGGTGCCTACGCCTATGGTGTCACCCAGAGACACCTCGTAACATCCCATGTCATACAGAGCTTTTGCGACTTTAACCACATTATCGATTGGCACTTCACCTTGGTATGGGCAGCCCAGCACGCAAGAAACGTAACCACGAACAGGAATGCCTTTATCTTTTGCCGCTGCAATGACAGGCTTGAACCGCTCCAGCGACTCATCAATGCTGCAGTTAATATTCTTTTGTGTAAAGGCTTCAGAAGCCGCTCCGAATACCGCCACCTCATCCATATTAGCTGCCACTGCTGCCTCGAAGCCTTTTAGATTAGGTGTAAGGCCTGCGTAGGTAACTCCGGAGCGGCGGTTTACTTTTTCCATAACCGCTGTGCTGTCAGCCATTTGTGGCACCCATTTTGGACTGACGAAACTCGCACTCTCAATATACGATAGACCCGCATCCGCCAGAGCTTCGATAAGAGTGACTTTAGCGTCTACAGAAACAGCGGATTCATTCTGTAAGCCGTCTCGAGGACCCACCTCAACAATTTTAATCTGCTCTGCAATAGCCATAACTACTCCGCTTCGCTAACTGCGATGAGTTCATCACCGTCGCTGACAAGGTCACCTGCGGCAAAGAATATATCTGTGACTTCGCCATCATGACCTGCGCGTATGGTGTACTCCATTTTCATGGCTTCCATAATGACAAGCGCTTGATCTTTTTCGACGGTATCGCCTTTAGTCACCAGGACTTCCATAATAGTGCCGTTCATCGGCGCAACGTGTCCGCCATGCGCTGTATCATCAGAAAGGGTATCAGCGACACGGTGACGATGGAAAGTGACAGGGCCATTGTCGGTAAAGACAGTAATTTGTTGGTCGTCCGCACTGACGTAGCGTGAATAACGCATGTCACCCGCTGTTAAGGTCAGCTTGTCATCGGTCAGAGATACTTGCCAATGAATACTCTCTTCATCGATGTGTTGAGTAAACTCACCCTTTCCAGTCTCAACCAGCGCAATGGTGTAATGGTCATCATTGAATTGCAACGGGATGCTGTGCGTAGCTGCTGAATTCACTCTAAATGCGTTACCACTTTGCCACGGAGAGCTGCCACGTTGCTGCTGGCGTTGAACAATATCGAACAGCGCAGCTTCCGTCGCAATTTGCTGATGATTCACTGAGCTGTCAGGTGCCAGGGCGTCCTGGTGCTGCTGAATAAACTCAGTGGTCAAATTCGTATTCACAAACTCCGGGTGCGATGCTAAACGGTGCAAGAAATCGACATTGGTTGTCAGCCCTGTTAACCGGTATTCGCGCAATGCTTTTTGCAGACGAAGTAGAGCGCGGCTTCTGTCGGTATCCCAGACAATTAGCTTGGCAATCATGGGATCGTAGAAAGCTGAAATTTCATCGCCTTCTTCAATGCCGGTATCGATACGTACACCGTTTATTTCAGCTGGTGTGCGCAAATGGTTGATGGTGCCGGTGCACGGTAAGAAGTCGTTGTCTGGATCTTCCGCGTAAATACGTGCTTCGAACGCATGTCCGTTAACCTGAATATCGTTTTGAGCAAGCGGTAACGGTTGGCCTGAAGCGACCAATAACTGCCATTCTACTAAGTCCTGCCCGGTGATCATTTCCGTAACAGGGTGCTCGACCTGAAGCCGGGTATTCATTTCCATAAAGTAGAATTCGCCGCTTTGATCGAACAAGAACTCCACGGTGCCGGCGCCAACATAATCAATCGCCTGAGCTGCACGAATGGCAGCTTCACCCATGTCCTTACGAGTCTTTTCAGTCAGCGCAGGTGCCGGAGCCTCTTCAAGTACCTTTTGGTGACGGCGTTGGACTGAACAGTCACGCTCGGCCAAATAAACAGCATTGCCATGTTCGTCGGTAAACACCTGAATTTCCACGTGGCGTGGATTCCGAATAAAGCGCTCCAACAGCACTTTGTCGTTACCGAAAGAGGACTTGGCTTCGCGCTTGGCTGAACTTAAGGCTTCGTCAAACTCACCCATGTTTTCGACGACGCGCATGCCTTTACCGCCACCACCGTATGCGGCTTTCAAAAGCAGTGGGAAGCCTACTTTTTCGGCTTCAGCCTTGAGTGTATCGGTGTCCTGCTCGCTACCATGATACCCAGGAACTAAGGGCACTCCGGCGTCTTGCATTATGGCTTTGGCGGCACTTTTCGAGCCCATTGCGGCGATAGAAGCAACCGGAGGCCCAACAAAGATGATGTCATTTGCCTGGCATGCGTCAGCAAAGTCTTCGTTTTCTGATAAAAAACCATAGCCGGGGTGTATAGCCTCGGCACCGGTTTGTTTAGCTGCGGCAATAATTTTGTCGCTGCGCAGGTAACTTTCTGTGCTAGCGGCAGGACCAATGTGAACGGCATTGTCAGCTAACTTAACGTGGCGGGCGTTTCGGTCGGCATCGGAATAAACGGCGACTGTTCGAATGCCCATTTTCTTTGCCGTTGAAATAATACGGCAAGCGATTTCGCCACGGTTCGCAATCAGTAATGTGTTGATCATAATGGGACCTGTGTTTAATTCTTATTGAGCCAGGCAGCAGGGCGTTTTTCTAAAAACGCACTTAAGCCTTCCTGACCTTCATCCGATACGCGAATTTCCGCAATGGCTTTAATAGTATGTTCGCGTAAGTCTTTATTAATAGGACGCGAACCAACGTTGCGAATAAGTTCCTTACAGGCCGTTACGGCTTGAGGACTGTTAGCTAACAGCGCATCGAGTAAATTATTTAGTGGTTCTTCAAAGTCGTCGACAACGTCATTCACTAAGCCCAGTTTCTGTGCTTCGTCAGCGAAAAAACGCTCTGCTGTGAGCATGTAACGACGAGACTGTCTTTCACCAATAGTGCGGACAACATAAGGGCTAATAACCGCTGGTATGAGTCCAATTTTTACTTCACTTAAGCAAAAGCTGCTGCGAGGTTGCGCCAGTACAATGTCACAACAAGCGGCTAAACCGACGGCACCGCCGAAAGCGGCACCCTGTACTAACGCAATACTTGGCTTGCTGAGCAAATCTAAACGCTCCATTAACAGCCCAAGCTCTCCGGCGTCTTCAACGTTTTGCTGATAGTTTTTATCCGCCATAGAGCGCATCCAGTTCAGGTCCGCGCCGGCAGAAAAGTTTTTGCCCTCAGAGCGTAATACCAGAACGCGAGCTTGCTCACTATCTTCGACGTCTTTTAACGCCTGAAGTAACTCTGAAATCATCACATCGTCAAATGCATTGTGAATCTCAGGACGGTTCAACGTCAGGGTTGCAATGCCTTTGTCGTCAATGTTGAGGCTGGTGTATTTTGCCATGGTTCATAACCTCCGATTACATGCGGAAGACGCCGAAACGGCTGTCTTCAATCGGTGCATTTAATGAAGCGGCAAGGCTTAGTGCCAGAACTTCGCGCGTTTGTGCCGGGTCGATAATACCGTCGTCCCATAATCGAGCAGACGCATAATACGGATGACCTTGTTTTTCGTACTGCTCAACAATCGGCTTTTTCAGCGCTTGTTCTTTTTCGTCGCTTAAGCTTTCGCCTTTACGCGCTAAATTGTCTTTGGTGACCTGCGCCATAACCCCGGCGGCTTGCTCGCCACCCATAACTGAGATACGGGCATTTGGCCACATGAACATCATGGTTGGATCATAAGCGCGACCACACATGCCGTAGTTACCGGCGCCATAGCTACCACCAATTAAGACGGTAAACTTAGGAACTTTCGCACAGGAAACGGCCATAACCATTTTCGCGCCGTGTTTGGAAATGCCTTCGGCTTCGTACTTTTTACCGACCATAAAGCCGGTAATGTTTTGTAAGAACACCAGTGGAATTTTACGCTGTGCACAAAGCTCAATGAAGTGGGCACCTTTTTGCGCCGACTCGGAGAACAAAATACCGTTATTCGCGACAATACCAACGGGGTAGCCGTCAATGCGGGCAAAACCTGTCACCAGCGTATTACCGTAGTTGGCTTTAAATTCATCAAAGTCAGAATCATCAACAATGCGCGCAATGACTTCGTGAACGTCATAAGGCTTACGCAAATCGGTACCAACAATGCCGTACAGCTCTTTGGCGTCGTAACGCGGTGGCTTTGATGGTTGGCGGTCCAGCTGAGTTGGCTCACTACGGTTAAGGCGTGCTACCGAGCGGCGTGCTAAAGCTAAAGCATGCTCATCGTTGTGAGCAAAATGGTCGGCAACACCGGAAATGCGAGTGTGCACGTCGGCGCCGCCAAGCTCTTCGGCTGAAACTTCTTCACCCGTTGCCGCTTTAACTAGCGGGGGACCGGCTAAGAAAATGGTACCTTGTTCTTTAACAATAACGCTTTCATCGGCCATTGCGGGTACGTACGCACCGCCGGCGGTACACAGGCCCATAACCACTGCAATTTGCGGAATGCCTTTGGCTGACATGTTGGCCTGATTAAAGAAAATACGCCCAAAATGTTCTTTGTCAGGGAATACTTCATCCTGGCGGGGCAGGTTAGCGCCGCCAGAGTCTACCAAGTAAATGCAAGGTAGGTGACAGCGCTCGGCAATTTCCTGAGCACGCAAATGTTTTTTAACGGTCAGGGGGTAGTAGGTGCCGCCTTTCACGGTGGCATCGTTGGCGATGATCATGCACTCGGTGCCTTCGACCTGACCAATACCAGCAACAACGCCGGCAGAAGGTACATAGTCCTCGTAGCAGTCCCATGCCGCAAACTGACCCACTTCTAAAAATGGCGAGCCAGCGTCCAATAATTTATTAATACGGTCACGAGGCAGTAATTTACCGCGAGATAAGTGGCGCTCTTGATACTTAGGGCCACCGCCTTGGTGTATTTGTGCTGCTTTTTCGTGCAAGTCGTCAACCACAACCTGCATCGACTCGTAATTTGCAGTGTACTGCTCATCACGAGTGTTTACTTTACTCGATAAAATTGCCACAGCGCAGCCTCCCGTTATTTGGATTCGCTGAAGATTTCACGACCTATCAGCATGCGGCGAATTTCTGATGTGCCCGCGCCTATTTCGTACAGTTTTGCGTCACGTAACAAACGACCTGTTGGGTACTCATTAATGTAACCGTTACCGCCTAGTAATTGAATGGCGTCTAAGGCTAATTGAGTGGCTAACTCAGCGGCGTATAAAATTGCGCCGGCTGCGTCTTTACGAGTGGTTTCACCACGATCGCAAGACTGGGCTACTGCGTAAACGTAAGCGCGAGCTGCATTAGTACGAGTGTACATATCAGCAACTTTACCCTGGACTAATTGGAACTCGCCAATTTCTTTGCCGAACTGCTTACGGTCGTGAATATAAGGGACGCAAGCGTCTAAGCATGCTTGCATAATGCCTAATGGCCCTGCTGCAAGAACTGCGCGCTCGTAGTCCAGACCGCTCATTAGTACAGCGACACCTTCGTTAAGCTCACCCAAAATGTTCTCTTCAGGAACTTCAGCGTTTTCGAATACCAGCTCACAGGTGTTTGAACCGCGCATACCAAGTTTGTCGAGCTTTTGCGCCTGGCTGAATCCAGGGGTGTCTTTTTCAACGATAAACGCAGTAATACCCCGAGAGTTTTTCTCAGGTTTCGTTTTTGCGTAAATGACGAAAACATCGGCATCCGGACCGTTAGTGATCCACATTTTGTTGCCATTAAGAACGTATTTGTCACCTTTTTTCTCAGCACGCAGCTTCATGCTGACAACATCCGAGCCGGCGTTAGGTTCGCTCATAGCAAGAGCACCAACATGTTCACCGGTACACAGCTTTGGTAAGTATTTTTTCTTCTGCTCTTCGTTACCATTACGGTGAATTTGGTTCACACAAAGGTTTGAATGTGCACCGTAACTCAGACCTACTGACGCTGAAGCACGGCTAATTTCTTCCATAGCGATAACGTGCTCAAGATAGCCCATACCCGAACCACCGTACTCTTCAGCAACGGTTAAGCCAAGTAGACCCATGTCGCCAAGCTTACGCCATAAATCGCTTGGAAATTCATTTTTCTCGTCAATGTCTGCAGCGCGTGGTGCAATTTCATCACGAGCGAAAGCATTAACTTGCTCACGGATCATGTCGGCCGTTTCGCCGAGGCCAAAATTAAAAGTGGTGTATTGACTAATCATAACGACTCCTGAGAGTGAACTTTGGATGTTGACTGCTGAATGGCTTCAAGTTCGTCCTGGCAACGTTGTTCCAGACCACTGAGTTCCGTCAGCAATACATTAATATCTTCCATTTGTTGTTTGAGTGAGACTTTCTTCTCACTGATAAGCTCAAGTACCTTTTGTAACTGTGCAGCGCTGCTGTTGTCTGCGTCATAAAGCTCAAATAAGCGACGCGTTTCAGCCAAAGAAAAGCCTAAACGTTTGCCCCGTAAAATGAGTTTTAAACGGACTCTGTCTTTATTGGTATAGATGCGCTGCTGGCCCTGTCGCTTTGGTGAAAGCAGGCCTTCGTCCTCGTAAAAGCGGATGCTACGAGTGGTAATGTCAAATTGCTTTGCCAGTTCACCAATACTGTAGGTAATTTTATTGTTCATCGGTACTTGCTTTTTGGTTGCTCTGGGATCTAAGCTTAGAGGAAGTTTACGTTAACGTAAAGTGCATTTGGAGGAAAGATGTCAAGCGATTCCATCGTTATTGTGGCGGCCAACCGCACGCCAATGGGCGGTTTTCAGGGCAGTTTGAGTGATGTGTCAGCACCCAACTTGGGCGCGACAGCGATAAAAGCAGCTCTTAGTAACAGCGGTTTAACTGCCGATGATATTTCAGAAGTTATCATGGGTAATGTATTACCCGCTGGCTTAGGTCAGGCTCCGGCTCGCCAGGCGATGCTATACGCAGATTTACCTCGCTCTACAGGCGCGACTACCATTAACAAGGTGTGTGGCTCGGGCTTGAAAGCGGCAATGATGGCGCACGACTTAATTAAGGCTGGTTCGGCCGATGTCGTTGTTGCAGGTGGCATGGAAAGTATGTCAAACGCACCTTATATGCTACCAAAAGGTCGTAGCGGTTATCGTATGGGGCATGGACAGGTACTTGATCATATGATGCTTGATGGGCTGGAAGACGCTTATGAGCATAAGGCAATGGGCGTTTATGCTCAGGGTACTGCTGACGAATATGGCCTTGACCGTGAAGCAATGGATGAATTTGCCATTAATTCATTAACCAAGGCACAAGCTGCTATTAAAGATGGCCTATTTGACGGTGAAATTACGCCGGTGACTTATTCGACTCGCAAAGGCGACGTCACGGTAGACATTGATGAACAACCCGGTAAAGCGCGCCTGGATAAAATTTCCCAGCTTCGCGCAGCTTTCAAAAAAGACGGCACTATCACTGCGGCTAACTCCAGTTCTATTTCCGATGGTGCGGCTGCACTTATTTTAATGCGTGAAAGTGAAGCTAAAGCCAAAGGCCTGCAGCCGCTGGCGCGAGTTATGGGCCACACAACGCACTCGCAAGCTCCGTCTGAGTTTACTGTTGCTCCTATTGGCGCGATGAACGCGTTGCTTGGCAAGTTAGACTGGACAAAAGACGATGTCGACTTATGGGAAATTAACGAAGCCTTTGCCATGGTCACTATGTTGGCTATTCAGGAAATGAAATTAGACCCGGCTAAAGTGAACGTGCATGGCGGCGCTTGTGCTTTAGGGCACCCAATTGGTGCAAGTGGTGCACGCTTATTAGTAACGCTGCTACATGCACTGAAACAAAAAGGCCAGAAGCGCGGTGTTACCTCGCTGTGTATTGGTGGTGGCGAAGCCGTCGCTCTGGCAGTGGAAATGATGTAACTGGCGTACGCCTTTATGAGTTAGCCGGCGGGCTTCAATTTGTGAGCGCGCCCGGCTAACCAAACAGCAAGTACGATAATTAAAGCGCCACTAATAAGTCGGGTATAGTCGAAAGACTGTTCCCAAAATAAGACATTAACTAGAATTCCGGCAGGAATGAGCGCATTGTTCATGGTGGCAAGTTGCCCGGTGTTAACCCACTTGCTGGCGAGGTTCCAGCCAAGGTAGCCGAGGCCGGAGGCAACAATGCCCAACCAGAGCAAAATACCCCACTGAAGCTGAGTGGTTGGCAATAGGTTTAAGTCGGCGAACAGTAATACGCCAAGTCCGGCAATGATACTGGCGCCAAAGAAAAAAGCGGCAAACTGCTGACTTTGGGCGAGGGTTTTACCTGTGGGTAGACGTTTGTAAGCAACTTGACCTAAGGCAAAGCACGCGTTGGCTGCTTGAATTAAAAAGAAGCCAGTGATGAAGTCATCGGACAATGGTTGATAGCGAATAATGGCAGCGCCACCGACAGAGACCGCTGCTGCTATCCACCATAGTAGGGGTAAGTGCTTGCGGTTGAGTATAAGTTCATCAATAAGAGTAATGTAGAGCGGCGTAAAAATAGTGAACAAAAGCACTTCAGCGACGCTCAAATACAAAAATGCGTGATACAAAAATAAATACATGGCGCCAATTTGCACGGCGCCAATAATGGCCAGCTTAGTCAGTTGAGGTAGCTGCCCACTTTTGGGCGATAAATGCCGCCAACGGAACAAGGGTAGAACGGTTAACAGTGCTAAAATCATGCGCACAAAAACAACAATATAACCGTCAACTTGTCCGGCAAGGTAAACGCCAATGAGAGAAAAACTGGCGGCCCAAAGCAAAGTAATCAGAATTAAGAGGGTCACGTTAAAGGCTCACTTAACTAAATTCGTTCATTATGATGTGAACAAAATAACACAACAAGAAGGTGAATTATGTCTAAGAAAGTGCCTCTGTACATAGATGGCGAATTTGTCGCCTCGAAGTCGGAACAGTGGATTCCTGTCACCAATCCAGCGACACAGGAAGTTATCGCCGAAGCGCCCGTTGCCACTCAAAGTGAAATGGAAGCAGCGGTTGAGAGCGCGCGCGAAGCGTTTAAAACCTGGAAAGAAGTACCTGTATCAGAGCGTGCTCGCGTAATGATGCGTTATCAGGCACTGCTTAAAGAGCATCAGGAAGAAATTGCTGAAATCCTGGCTCAGGAAACCGGCAAGACATTTGAAGACGCAAAAGGCGATGTCTGGCGCGGTATTGAAGTGGTTGAACACGCAGCTAATATCCCTTCGTTATTAATGGGCGAAACGGTTGAGAACGTTGCTCGCAAAATTGATTCATACAGCTATACGCAGCCGCTAGGCGTCTGCGCTGGTATTACACCGTTTAACTTCCCGGCAATGATTCCGCTTTGGATGTTCCCGTTGGCAATTGCCTGTGGCAATACCTTTATTCTTAAGCCGTCTGAGCAAGATCCTTTAACACCAACGTGTTTGGTAGAGCTGTTTGAAGAAGCGGGTGCTCCAAAGGGCGTTCTGCAGGTCTTACATGGTAATAAAGAGCAAGTCGACTTCTTGCTTGATCACCCCGATGTCCGTGCATTGTCATTTGTTGGTTCGGTACCTGTTGCTGAATACATCTACCGTCGTGGTACAGAAAATGGTAAGCGCGTACAAGCCTTTGCCGGTGCGAAAAACCACTGCGTTATTATGCCGGATGCAAACAAACAGCAAGTTATCAATAACTTGGTTGGTTCGTCGGTTGGCGCCGCCGGTCAGCGTTGTATGGCAATTTCTGTCGCCGTGTTTGTTGGCGCTGCGAAAGAGTGGATTCCAGAAGTGGCTGAAGCTATCGCAAAAGTTCGCCCGGGTGCCTGGAATGACGAGAATGCAGCCTATGGTCCGGTTATTAGCCCACAGGCGAAAGAGCGTGTTGAAGCCTTAATTACTCAAGGTGAAAAAGAAGGCGCGAAGCTTTTAGTCGACGGACGCAACTGTGAAGTTGACGGCTTACCAAAGGGTAACTGGGTAGGGCCGACTGTGTTTTCTAGTGTCACACCGGATATGGAAGTGTATAAAACTGAGATTTTTGGTCCGGTTTTATGTACGACAGAAGTCGATAGCCTGGATGACGCGTTAGAGCTGGTTAATAACAACCCATACGGTAACGGTACGTCTATCTTTACTGCCAGCGGTGCGGCTGCTCGTAAATATCAACACGAAGTTGAAGTCGGTCAGGTGGGTATTAACATTCCAATTCCGGTACCTCTGCCATTCTTCTCGTTTACTGGTTGGAAGCGTTCATTCTTCGGTGATCTCCACGCTTATGGTAAGCAAGCGGTGCGTTTTTATAGCGAAACGAAAACTGTGACGGCGCGCTGGTTCGAGAGCGACATTGATGAAGTCGCCGGTCCAAATATGTCGATTAACCTTAGGTAGTAGGGGACAACGATGAACTTTGAACTGACAGAAGATCAACAAGCCTTTGTCGATACGGCAAAGGCGTTTGCTGAAAAAGAGCTGGCGCCGAATGCGGCAAAATGGGATGAAGAGCATCATTTCCCAATAGAAGTGTTCCGTAAAGCCGGTGAAATGGGCTTTATGGGCATGTACACGCCGGAAGAAGCTGGCGGCTTCGGTATGAGCCGTTTAGATTCAGCATTAATTTTTGAACAACTGGCTGGCGGTTGTACCGCAACAACTGCAATGATGACCATTCACAACATGGTCACCTGGATGATTGGCTCGTTCGGCCAACAGTCTGTAATTGACCAGTGGGTACCAGAGTTGGTTACCGGTGAGAAGTTGGGCTCTTACTGCCTGACAGAACCTGGTTCAGGTTCAGATGCGGCCAGCTTACGCACCAGCGCGAAAAAAGATGGCGACGAGTACGTTCTGAACGGCTCTAAAATGTTCATTTCGGGTGCCGGTGAAACCGACGTGTTGGTCGTTATGGCACGCACTGGCGAAGATGGTCCTAAAGGCATTTCTGCCTTTGCAGTGCCGGCCGACGCAGAAGGTATTGTCTATGGTAAAGCTGAAGACAAAATGGGCTGGAATGCCCAGCCGACTCGCTTAGTGACCTTTGAAGACGTTCGCATTCCGGCAGAGAATTTGCTGGGTAAAGAAGGCGAAGGCTTTAAGTTTGCCATGATGGGCTTAGACGGTGGACGTATTAACATTGCAGTTTGCTCTGTCGGTACCGCACAAGCGGCGCTGAATACGGCTAAAGCTTATATGCAGGAACGTACGCAGTTTGGTAAGCCTCTGGCAGCCTTTCAGGCGCTACAGTTTAAGTTAGCTGATATGGCCACTGAGCTGGTAGCAGCACGTCAAATGGTGCGTTTGGCAGCCAGTAAAGTTGATAACAACGACGCTGACAAAACCACCTATTGCGCTATGGCGAAGCAGTTTGCGACAGACGTTGGCTTTAAAGTATGTAACGATGCGCTACAACTGCATGGTGGCTATGGTTACATTAAAGAGTATCCGTTAGAGCGCCATGTGCGTGACGTTCGTGTACACCAAATTTTAGAAGGCACGAATGAAGTCATGCGTATGATTATCGGCCGCCGTATGCTGGCGGATAACGATCGCGAAATCTTGTAAGGAGATTCCATGCAAGACGTTGTACTTTTTGAAGAACTTAGCGCCGGTGACAAAGTCATCGGCGTTGCTACATTAAATTCCGAGAAATCGTTGAATGCCTTAAGTTTGGCAATGGCTGAAAAGCTGCTGCCACAGCTCAAGAAATGGGCAGATGACGACAAAGTGGCTTGTGTCTGGTTGCAGGGCTCTGGTGAAAAAGCCTTCTGTGCCGGTGGTGACATTGTCGCTATGTACAAAGCTATGCAGGCCGAGCCAGGCAAGTTAGTGGAAGAGGTTGAAAACTTCTTTACTCAGGAATACAAGCTGGACTATCTCATTCAGACCTACCCGAAGCCTTTCATTTGCTGGGGTGACGGCATAGTGATGGGCGGCGGTATGGGTTTAATGAATGGAGCCAGCCACCGTATTGTGACCGAGCGATCTTTACTGGCCATGCCGGAAGTTACTATAGGTTTGTACCCAGACGTTGGCGCGACTTACTTCCTGAACCGTATGCCGGAAGGTTGTGGGTTATTCCTCGGAATTACCGGCGCAACCATCAATGCCAATGATGCGCTTTATTTGAACTTGGCCGATCACTTCGTTGGTCATGAGAGTAAAGACGTTATACTGACTAGTCTCAAAGAGACTGAGTGGGGCAATACAGCCGCGCTTAATAAACAAAAAGTGACTGACTTACTGAGCGCAGTAGCGAGTGACGACACAACGGCACTGCCAGCGCCTCAGGTAGAACCGCATCAGTCTCTTATTTCTGAGCTCACAGCAGGTAATGACATTGGTGACATTGCTGAGCGCATTGTTAACGATGAAACTGATGACAAATGGTTAAGCCGGGCACGGAAAAACCTGGCGAACGGTTGCCCGTTCACCTCTCATTTGGTTTGGAACCAGTTACAGCAAGGCTCTGACCTGTCGTTAGCTGATTGCTTCCGGTTAGAGTTGACGCTGTCGTGTAACTGCGCGGTTCGCGGTGACTTTGCTGAAGGCATTCGAGCTTTGCTGATTGATAAAGATAAAAATCCACAATGGCAGCACAGTTCAGTGGCGGACGTACCCGCAGAAGAGGTTGATGCATTCTTTTTACCTCCGTGGGGTGACAGAACGCATCCGCTGGCCGATCTCGATAAATAAAACGAATGAACAAGAAGGAGTGCCGACATGGCAACCGTAGGATTTATTGGACTGGGTAACATGGGTGGCCCAATGGCCAGCAACCTGGCTAAAGCAGGGCACAAAGTTAAAGTGTTCGACTTGTCAGAAGAGGCGCTAAAAGCCGTTGTCGCAGATGGTGCACAAGCCGCGAAAACCGCCGAAGAAGCTATTGATGGCGCTGAGTTTGTGGTTTCAATGTTACCGGCAGACCGCCACGTTAAAGGTGTTTATTTAGGTGACAACGGACTTATTAACAAACTGTCTAAAGACCAATTAGTTATCGATTGCAGCACAATTTCTTCAGATACAGCGATGTTTGTGGGTGAAGAACTTGAGAAAGCGGGTATCGCTTTCATTGATGCACCTGTGTCTGGTGGCGTGGGTGGTGCGAAAGCCGGTACATTAACCTTTATTTGCGGTGGTACTGAAAGCAATGTAGACCGTGCACGCACTGTATTGAACGACATGGGCAAAAATGTGTTCCGTGCAGGCGATGTCGGAGCCGGGCAAATTGCTAAAATTTGTAACAACATGCTGCTTTCTGTATTGATGGTTGGCACGTCAGAAGCTCTGCAATTGGGCAAGGCAAATGGTCTTGACCCGAAAATTTTATCCGAAATAATGCTGGCAAGTTCAGGTCGTAACTGGACGCTGGAAGTGTATAACCCATGCCCGGGGGTTATGGAAAACGTACCTTCCAGTAACGATTATCAAGGTGGCTTTTTGGTTGACCTAATGGCGAAGGATTTAGGCTTAGCCCAGCAAACGGCCCTGGAAAGTGGTGCCGCGACGCCAATGGGCTCGCTGACGCGTAATCTATACCACAGTTGGTCTGAACAAGGCCATGGTCGTCAGGACTTTTCCAGTATCTTTAACTATGTGGCGCCTAAGTCACAGAAGTAACTTAAGAATTGAGGAAACACATGCAAATTAAAGACAGTGTGATTGTAATTACCGGTGGCGCTCAGGGACTGGGTCTTGCAATGGCTGAAGACTTTGCCAAGCAGGGCGCTCAGTTAGCGCTTATCGACATTAACGGTGACGTATTAGGTGACGCTCAAGAACAGTGCGAAAAATTAGGCGCAGCCAAGGTTATTGGCTATGAAGTCGACATTACTGACGAAGAGTCAGTAGAAACCGTGTTTGAGCAAATTCAGCAAGAGTTTAACGGCATTGATGTATTAGTGAATAATGCCGGCTTACTGCGCGACGGTCTACTGATTAAGTACAAAGACGGAGAACTGAAGCAGAAAATGCCTCTGCAACAGTTTCAGTCAGTGCTGGATGTGAATCTGACCGGAACCTTCTTGTGCGGTCGTGAGGCGGCAGCACAAATGGTGAAAGCCGGTAAAAAGGGCGTCATTATTAATATTTCTAGTGTAGCTCGAGCTGGCAACATGGGTCAGACTAACTATTCCGCAACGAAAGCCGGTGTAGTTGCAATGACAGTAACCTGGGCGCGGGAGCTTGGTCGTTATGGCATTCGCTGTGGCGCTATTGCCCCTGGCTTTATTGAAACGCCAATGACAGCTCAAATGAAACCCGAAGCGGTCGAGCGTGCGTTGTCTATGGTGCCGTTGAAGCGCTGGGGACAGCCCAATGAAATTGCCCACAGCGCACGTTACATTATTGAAAATGACTTTTTCAGCGGTCGAGTCGTCGAAATTGACGGTGGCGTACGACTGTAAATCGCATTAGATAAAGTAATGTAAATAGCCGAATGAAGGGCGTCTCTGTTATAGTAGTGAGTAACTAAAAAACAGAGACGCTTTTTTGTATCGGCATGCGCAAATTACCTCCCTTAAATGCACTAAAATCTTTTGAAGTGGCCGCACGCCACCTTAGCTTTACTAAAGCAGCCGAAGAGCTGTTTGTTACCCAAGCGGCAGTTAGTCATCAGGTTAAAGCGTTAGAAGACTTCCTCGAACTTAAGCTGTTTATTCGTCGAAACCGTTCGTTATTATTGACTGAAGAAGGTCAGGAGTACTATTTAGAGCTTCGGGACATTTTTGAACAGTTGGCGCAAGCGACCGACAAATTGCGATTGGTATCAGAGCGCGGAGCTCTTACTGTATCGGTGCCTCCCAGTTTCGCAATTTTATGGTTTGTGCCGCGGCTAAGCAGCTTTCGCGAAGCACACCCAGACATGGATATTCGTATAAAAGCAGTTGATGAAATTAGCGGTTCACTGACTGATGATGTCGACGTAGCCATTTATTACGGTGACGGTCGCTGGCCCGGAGTCAAATCCTATCAGCTTCATGAAGAATACTTATGGCCAGTGTGTTCGCCTTTATTGTTGAATAAAGCCGACATAACGGAGCCGGCAGATTTATTTAAACAAACACTGTTACATGATGAAACGCGTAATGCCTGGAAAGACTGGTTTCAGTTAGTTGGTTTGCCACAATATAAAGGCGATAACGGCCCGGTGTTCAGTCACTCGAGCCTGGCGCTGCAAGCAGCGGTACATGGGCAAGGGGTGGCCTTAGCCAATAACGTGTTAGTAAAGCCTGAAATTGACAGTGGTCATTTGGTGAGAATATTTCCCCAAGCGTTGCAGCGGAATAAAGCCTTTTATTTGGTTTGTCGTGACAACCAGGCCGAAATCGGTAAAATCGCGACCTTTCGGCAATGGCTGCTGGACATAGTGCAGCAGGAAGAAAGGGAATTTAAGGAATGATGCGTTATCAGCGGCAAAATCCAGAAGGTGCTATGAGGATTATCTTTCTGCATGGCTCTGGCGGAGGTCCCGATACTGGGTTTATGAATTATTTCGCTGAGCAATGTGTGGCTTTTGGCGCTGAAGTGGTTCGCCCGGACTTTCCGTACTGGGAAAAAGTAAGAGAAACCGGTAAGCCCAGGCCACCTAACAGAATGCCAACCCTTGTTGAGGCAGTCGAGTCTCTACTGCAAGACCTGCAGCAGGACAACAAACCGTTAGTTTTAATGGGGAAGTCGCTGGGCAGCCGGGTGATGTTGCGCGTGGCTGACAAGTTCAATGCTCAAGCGTCTATTGCATTAGGTTTTCCGTTCCACCCCCCGCAAAAACCAGAAAATTCACGGTTGGATGAGTTAACACTGAGCCAAGCTCCGGGGCTTATTTTACAGGGAACTCGAGACCCCTTTAGTAAACCGTTAATGAAGAAGAAAGAGCAGGGTGAATGTGTAATTTTACCTGACAACTGGTCATTGCGTTGGCTGGAAGGGGCTGATCACGGCTTTGAAGCAACTAAAGCAAAATCGGCAGACACGCCCGTTATTTGGCAGCAAGCGGCTACGGCAATTAAGGAGTTTATTCAGTGATTCAGTTATTTTTAATCGTTGCGGCATTTTTAGGTGCAACGGGTGTTATGTTAGGCGCCTTTGCTGCGCATGGTCTTAAGTCGAAATTAGGTGAGAGTTTGCTGAGTGCTTTTGAGACCGGTGTAACCTATCAGTTTTACCATACACTAGCGCTACTAGCGTTAGCCTTATGGCTTAAACAGACAACGTCTGGATGGTTTGTGGCAAGCGGTTATTTATGGATAGCCGGCGTTATTTTGTTTTCTGGTAGTCTATACGCATTAGCGCTTACCGGTATTAAGTGGTTCGGGCCTATAACACCCTTAGGTGGTTTGCTATTTATTGCAGGCTGGATAAGCTTGTTTATTGGCGCAATAAAGTTAGGAGCAGTAAGTTAATGAGCGGAATTATTTTATTGTGTCGCGCTGGTTTTGAAGGCGACTGCGCCGCTGAAATTCAGGATAAAGCGACTGATCTTGGTATTTACGGATACTGCCAGACACAGCCGAACCAGGCTTATGTTACTTATAATTGTCAGGCTGAAGAAGCGGAGCATATTGCCAGAAAGCTTCCGTTGAAAGACTTGGTGTTCGCACGCGAAATGTTCGCTTTGCTTAGCCCAATTAAACTGGCTGGCGTTGAAGACCGAGCCAGTGAGGTGATAAAAGCGTTAAAGCCGCATCAGGAAACCTTCGGCTTGGCTGGCGAGCTCCGGGTGGAAACACCTGATACAAACGAAGCTAATCAGTTATCAAAGTTTTGTCGGAAGTTCAGTGTTCCGCTTCGTCAGGCTTTGCGAAAAGAAGAACTGTTAAGTAATAAACCGTTGGCAAAGCGTCCTTTACTGCATGTACTCTTTGTTAATTCAGCACATGCTCTGACCGGGTATTCATACAGTTATAACCAGACACCTTATGACGGCGGTATTTTACGTCTAAGAATGCCAAAAGACGGGCCTAGCCGTTCGACGTTGAAGCTCGATGAGGCTTTTCAAGTGTTTGTTCCTGAAAGTGAGCAGGAAAAACGCATACATCCCGGTATGAAGGCCGTCGACTTAGGTGCTGCGCCAGGTGGCTGGACGTATCAGTTAGTGCGTCGGGGTATGATGGTACAGGCTGTTGATAACGGCCCTATGGCTGAGGCGTTAATGGAAACCGGGCAGGTTCAGCATGTAAAAGAAGATGGCTTTAAGTTTCGCCCAAAACGCAAAAACATTCACTGGTTAGTTTGTGACATGGTTGAAAAGCCAGCCCGAGTCGGTGAGTTAATGACAAGCTGGTTGCTTGAAGGCGACTGTCAGGAAGCTATTTTTAACCTGAAGTTACCCATGCGTCAGCGCTATGCTGCGGTGAAAGAGTATCTGGAGCAAATAAAAGACCAGCTACAGACACAGGGCACGAAGCCATTCGAAATTCAGGCCAAGCACCTGTATCACGATCGTGAAGAAATAACAGTTCACTTGCGCTGGCTACCGAAGCAGTAAAGGGACGAGCAGGCTTTCACCGGGAAAGCCTGCTGTAAACTGATTACAGGCGGTCGATAACCGCTTGAGTAAAGTCTGTTGTGCCGTGCGAACCACCGAGATCGCGGGTGGTGCGATCGCCGGACTCAATAACGTCCGCCAGAGCTTTGGTGATCTTTTCCGCTTTGTCGGCCATGCCTAAGTATTCCAGCATTTGAATAGAAGCCAGAATAACAGAGCTTGGATTGGCCAGGTTTTTACCCGCAATGTCTGGTGCAGAGCCGTGAACCGCTTCAAAAATGGCGCAGTCTTTACCAATGTTAGCGCCTGGCGCCATGCCCAAACCACCGACGAGGCCGGCACATAAGTCTGACAAAATATCACCAAAGAGGTTGGTGGTGACAATAACGTCGAACTCTTCCGGGTTCATAACTAAGCGCATACACGCCGCATCGACAATCATCTCAGCAGATTCGATATCTGGGTATTCTTCGGCAATTTCGCGAGCTACTTTCAGGAATAAACCAGAAGTGGATTTCAAAATATTGGCTTTATGTACTGCCGTTACTTTTTTACGGCCTTCGCGACGGGCTGTTTCGTAAGCAAAACGCACGATACGCTCAGCACCTTCACGCGTGATTTTGCTCATAGCCTCGGCTTCGTTACCGTCTTCTGAGACTTTTTGACCAAGGCCTGAGTACATGCCTTCGGTGTTCTCGCGGATAGTAATGATATCAATATTTTCGTAGCGTGCCTGAGTACCTTTGAACGACAATACGGGACGCATATTTGCGTACAGCCCGAAGTGCTTGCGAAGACTGACATTAATCGAGGTAAAACCTTCGCCAACGGGGGTCGTTAATGGACCTTTTAAAGTAACACCGTTACGAGCGATAGCATCAAGTGTATTCTGTGGCAGAAGCTCGCCAGTTTTTTCTAAAGCGGTTAAACCGGCTTCTACATATTCGTATTCAAAATCGCAACCTGCTTTGTCGAGAATGGCTGTTGCCGACTTAACAATATCGGGACCAATACCGTCGCCTGGAATAACTGTGATTGTCTTGCTCATTTAAAGAGTTCCTTCAAACCGTGTTACAACTAAATACAGGCAGTAATTCTACCACCCCTACAGTTTATGTGACTAGAAAAGCATTATTCACCAAGTGAATAGGTGCTATAAGGGAGAGTGACAATGACTCTCAAACGCTGCTATCTGCTTCACTTTTTGAGCACTCGTTGGTGTTGCTCCTAATGCTTCATAGCAAGAGTCTAGCAGCTTCTGAGCCGAGTCGCTTAATTCTGCTTGTGGGTGATACACCTTAACCGCCAGAAAATGGGCAACGTAGAATAGGGCGGTTAACTTTTTGTCAGTTGTTTGTTCTGGATCAAGCAGTAAGTGTGTCTTCTCGGGCAGTTGCCAGCGAGCAACCAGTTGACGACTGCGTCTAAAGTCAGCCGGATCTAACGCTGAGCCGACCCAGCTACTGCAATAAAAGTGCTCGATAACCGATACTTTTGGCCATTTAGATGATTTTAATAACTCAGGATGGCGGAACAGGTTGGCACCTGACAGCAATGCTAACAGCGGAGCCGGGGTTGGGAGCCTAATACCGCTACTTTCGCTGAGCTTTTCCAGTAGTCTACACAGTAAATTGATACGCTGCGTAAGTGCCTTATGCAGCGGTATACTATTTAGCGAAAACTGGTGCTGCAAAAAAGCCGTCGCAAGAATAATGGAAGCGCGTTTGGCGCCCAACCATAGATACGCCTGCTTAATATCCATTTTAGCGGCTTCATCATTATTGATGCGTTCATTCTCTATGACGGACTGATGCATCGACTCGCTTAAATAGGGCACTTTTCTAATTTGCTGTATCACCGCATTGAGTGAACCGGACGCGTTCGCGTATCGATTAATGGCTGTAAGCAATGCTTTCGGTGTTTGCAAAGTAGAGGGTCTGGCCTCAAGTAAAAAGTCCCGGTGTTTCACCAGTGACTCGAGAATGTCTGAGTCTGTTGGTTCGTTAGTCGGCTGCCACTGCTTTAGCTGCTCCGCACTCACATAAAATGGCGTATGCAGCTTATGAGGAAATGCCAATAAAAACTGACCTTTTTGATAATCCATCAGTAGTGCGGAACGCGACTTTTTAGTGTGCTTAAAGCGTTGGCCTGTAAAATAACGACAAAAGCCGGCGCTTTGCTTCATTAATGGCCAGAACTTGTATCGGAAAATACTGTTTAGTTGAGGTGCGAACTCAACTTCCGGAGCCACACGCTGTTGCTGAACCCGCGATATGAGCGCCACCCAATGCCGATAAAACGCAATATCATGTGAGTCGAAACGCAAGGGTTTCAATGCTTCTAACCAAAGCGCCTGGCGCAGTTGCTTAGAGCGCCAGTAATCCACACTGTCATTAATACAGGCACTCAGACAAGCGGCTGCTAATACTCGCCGGTAATGGGTGTGCAAAGCCAGAGCTTTTCCTAACTTTAATGCGTTAACAGCCTGAGCCAGGAACTCAACGAGCTTATCGTTATTTTCGAAACGGGCCTGAGCGTAGCAGGGAAGTAATTCAGGCCAGCGATACTCTTGAAACTCTTCATCAAGCGACTTTACAAATTGATACAGCTGGCGAATGTCATGCTTGTCCATTAGCCCGTAAGCTTTAGCACAACAATTAGCGAGCTTGTTCATTGTCGCCTCTGAGCGTTCTGGTAGTCTTGGTAAGAGTCATTACCCCAGGCAATAAGTTCATTATTTTTGAACACCAAAGGGGTGCATTCGTCTTTGGTCGTAATACCGTCAGAGGTAACATGATGAGTACGGTAAAACAGAACTTGCATGTCACCTTGTTCAGACGATTTAGCTTCATTGATGTCGGGAGAGCCTAATATCCGAATAACACTGTCTTTCGACATGCCTAAGTCGAGTTGACCAATTTGACGTGCATTATAGGTTTCACGCTCCTGCCATTTAAGATCGGCCGGATCAGCCTGATACAACATCAGGACTAATCCGACAATTGCCAGATAGCTAACAGCGCCTATGGCTAAAATGACAAAAACTTTGTTTTTCATAACCCGCTTAATCAGTAACGACTTTATAGCAAGGATAGTACACCGAACCCGGTAACTTCATACGACCTTGTTCGACGAACGCTTGCAATAATACGTCCAGTCGCTTCATTAACTGGGTTTCACCATGAATGGTGAATACACCTTTTTCGCGAATGCGGCGAATACCGTCGTCTTTCACATTACCGGCAACAATAGCTGAGAAGGCGCGACGCAAGTCAGCGGCTAACTCTTCTTTTGGTTGGTCAGGGTGCAAGTTCAACGCGGCCACATTGTCGTGTGTTGGCACAAATGGGCGCTGGAAATTGTCGTCGATAAACAATGTCCAGTTGAAGTAATAGGCATCGCCCGAGTCGCGGCGATACTGCTTCACCGAAGCCATACCGGCACTCATATGCTGAGCGACACTGGCAGGGTCAGCAATAATAATACGGTACAGTTGACGAGCTTCTTCACCCAATGTCTCGATAATGAATTCATCTAAGGCTTCGAAATAGTCACGTGAACTTTCAGGCCCGGTTAAAATGACCGGTAAGCTTTGCTGCTGATTTTTCGGATGCATTAAAATGCCCAGTAAATAAAGCAGTTCTTCGGCAGTGCCTGCGCCACCGGGGAATATAACAATGCCGTGTGCGCAACGAATAAAGGCTTCCAGACGCTTTTCAATGTCCGGTAAAATGACCAGTTCGTTGACAATAGGGTTAGGTGGCTCAGCGGCAATGATGCCTGGCTCTGTTAATCCCAAATACCGGCCGCCGCTGATGCGCTGCTTAGCGTGACCAATAGTCGCGCCTTTCATAGGGCCTTTCATAGCGCCGGGACCGCAACCTGTACAGATATTCAAACCACGAAGGCCCAGCTGGTAACCTACTTCCTTGGTATACTTGTACTCTTCTTCACTAATTGAGTGACCACCCCAGCATACCACCATGTCAGGCTCTTGCATGGCCTGAACGGTACGAGCGTTGCGCAGAATATCGAAAACAACATGGGTTAGGGTGGCGCTATCTGCGTCTTTAAGCTCCTCTTCTGAATAACGCTCGCCGGTAAATAGAATGTCTCGAAGTACTGATTCCAGTAGCTCACGAATACCCACAATAAGTTCACCGTCAACAAACGCTTCTTCTGGCGGCTCAATGAGTTCGATTTTTATGCCGCGCTCTTTGCGTATGATATTAACGGAGAAGTCTTGGTACTTGTCGTAAATCTCTGCGCTGCTGTCGGTGTTACTACCGGCATTCAATACGGCAAGGCAGCAGTTTCTGAAAAGCTTATAGAGTTGGCTGTTTGAAGATTTTTTTAGTCGTTCTATTTCTAGTTGTGACAACAGAGACATCGTGCCTCTGGGAGAAATACTTGCTCTCATTATTATTTAATACTCCTTTACAAAGGGTGACCCTTGTCACCTTATATGGCACCTCATCATTAGTATCCGTCCGGTGCCAGAATAACGTTGTTTCGTCCGTTTTCTTTCGCTTGATACAGTGCTTTGTCAGCACGCTCAAAAACAGACACTGTGGTGTCGTTGTTATTTTTAAAAGACGCCACGCCTGCCGATACAGTAATGCGAATATCGTCAGTTTTAAACTTAAATGGGATATTAGCGACTTTTTCTCGGGCTAATTCCATCTTTTCTTTTACTTGATTCTCATCAAGACAAAAGATAATAGCAAATTCTTCACCACCATAGCGACAAACAAAACCATCATTTTTTAGCGCTTTGTTCAAGGTGCCAGCGATGACCTGCAGGGTTTTATCGCCCGCAATATGTCCGAAGTTGTCATTTACGTCTTTAAAAAAGTCAACATCGGCAATGGCGATGGTGAGAGCGGTTTGCCCTTTTTGCCAACGTGCAAACTCCATATTCAATCGTTCTTCAAACGCAGAGCGGTTAGGCAATTTTGTTAACGCGTCCTGTAAACTGCGGAATTTTTGTTGTGCCAGCTCTCGCTTGTAACGCTCAACTTCCGCTTCTGTCTGGCGTAATTTGTCTTCAAGTTCGCTAGTATTTTTGGTGAAGTTTTCGCGCTCTTGGTTTTGTAGCAAGATATGCTGCTCCAACGTAACCCCCAGTTGCTCTAACTTGCTGCCTACCGTTTCCTTCAGTTCGAAAAGCTCTGAAGCACCATGAACACAGTCAGAAATATCAGATACGCCCAACTTTAGCTTTTCATTGAGCTCGCTGCGCTGCTCGTCAAAGTAAACGGAGGTACTAACCGTCGTACCCAGAATACTATTAACAGACTCTAATGAAGCGTTGAGTTGCTGTAAAAAGCTCTGAGCCGACTTACGTTCTTCATTCACGCTGTTGAAAATAAGCCGCATAACTTTAAGGCTGATGGTCATCAGGGTGTCGAGGCTTTGAGGTTTTTGCAGCGCTGTTTTAACTTGTTGTAATGCTTCTGCGGAGTTACCGCTAAATTCAACTTCGCTTAACAAATCAAATAATTGAGCTTGATAGGTCTCAGTAGCAACGGCATCTGCTTTGGGTTCGTTTTTAGTGACAGCGCATTGGTGTGATAAATTCAGTAAGCGATTAACCAGCGGCAAATAGTGGGTAAGCGCCATGGTCGGCTTTTCAAACGCTTTCTCAATACTGGCCAATTCTTTTTCAGCTTGCCTTGTTGAGGGTTCGAGTTTCGCCAAAGCGTTTGAGATAGTGTCAGTGGTTTGCTTAGTTTGCTGCTGAAATTTAATGGTGTAATCAGCAATAGCACCGCTGAGCTTTTCAATCAGCGGGTCAAGTACAGCAGCCGATGCATTTTGCTGAATTTGGCTACGAAGTTGGTGAATAATGGAGTCTAAATCGTTGTCAACACCATTGAGCGCCAGGCACAACTGATTAACAAACTCAGAGTAGCGCTCTGAGTCACGGCGATAATCGTCCTCGAGTTGTTTTCTCGACTGAATGCTTTGTTTTAATTTCTTGCTTAGGTGTTGCACCTGCTCTTGCGGTGTTTCAGGTATTGACACTACTCACCTTCTTACTTTACTGACAACTTAGGTTAATACGAACCTTTAGGTGACAAAGTTTATCGGTTTCTTCATTAAATACTACTCCCAGATTGTGGTAGTCTTATCATTTATTTCCTAACAAAAAAGTCGAAAATAGCGGGGACGTACTGTGCGTATAAGCGTATTAGCATTATCGGTTCTATTAACATCTTCTGCGGCTTGGGCAGATACTGACTATAAAATTGATCTGACTCAACCAGAACACCAGCGAGGGAACGTTAGCATTACGTTCCCTGAAACGAACGAGCAGTTTCTGGACATTAAAATGCCGGCCTGGCGCACAGGGTATTATCGTATTTTAAATTTGGCCAATGGAGTTAGGGACTTTACCGCGAAAACGAACGGACAGAACCTGCGCTGGGAAAAAGTGGATAAAAGTACCTGGCGTATCCACTTACCGAAAAACGCGGGTGAAGTGACGGTTAATTATGAAATCTATGCTGATCAGCTGGGCCGCAGAAGTCGTCATATTGACGACAGCCACGCCTACTTAGATGCATCCGCGGTTTTTATGTACGCTGATAAATGGCGTAACGACCCGGTCAAAGTTTCCTTAGACGTACCTTCTGAGTGGCGCAGCTATTCCGGTATGGAGCGCGAGGGTGATCATAGCTTTGTCGCCGATAACTGGGATGTATTGGTCGACTCGCCAATAGAAACAGGTATTAATAAGCACTTTGCCTTTGAACAGGGCGGACGCGACTATGAAGTGGTGTTCTGGGGCGAAGGCAACTACGGCGCTGAACAGACAGTTGCAGACCTGGAAAAATTAGTAGCTACCGGTGACTCTATTTGGAGCAGTTACCCTTATGAGCGCTACGTTTTTATGATTCATGCAACTTCCGGGGCTGGTGGGGCAACCGAGCATAAAAATTCAACGGTTATTCAACGCCCACGTTATAGCTTTGCCAGTCGGGATGATTATTTGTCGTTTATGTCGACGGCATCTCACGAATTCGTACATACCTGGAACGTGAAGGCTTATCGGCCAGACGGTCTGGTGCCTTACGACTACCAAAAAGAGAACTATACAGACTTATTCTGGATAGCCGAAGGCTCAACCAGTTACTTCCAAAATCATTTGCTGCTGCAGGCAGGCATTATGGAACCGGAAGAGTACTTTGAGCGGCTAGCGAGCGGTATCGATCGCTATAATGCGAAGCCTGGCCGCGAGGTTATGTCAGTGGCAGAGGCTTCTTTTGAAGCTTGGATTGATCAGTATGGAGATCGTGCTCACAACGACTCCGTAAGTATTTATTCGGAAGGTGCGTTAGTCTCCTGGATGCTCGATAATGCGTTACTTGAGGCAACGGACGGTGAGGTTAGCTATCGCGATGTACACAACGAACTTTACAAGCGCTTTGATGCCGACGAACAGGGCTTTAAGGCCAGCGATGTGCTGGCAATTCTTAATGACTTAACTGGTGACTCGTGGCAGCAATGGTGGCAGAACAATGTCGAAACACCAGCAGCCGATATTCCATTTGAGAAAATGCTGAACGATGCGGGCTTAAAGCTGGTCTACGAAGAAAATGATGAGCCAGAAAACTGGACAGGTTGGCGTGCATCAAAAGTAGACGGTGGTATGGAGTTGACTCAAGTCAGCCGTGGTAGCCCGGCATGGGAAGCTGGCTTTAGGCCGGATGATGTCATTGTTGCGTACGACGGCCATACGGTTATGCAGGGGCGTTTTGAGGAAGCGCTTCAAGAGTATGAAGCGGGTGACGAAGTTAAGGTCACTTTCTTCCGTCGTAATCAATTGCATGAAAAAACGCTGAAGCTCGAGCAGACACCGGCAACCGATGCTTCGATTAAGCCAGTAGACGCGCCTACTGCTGAACAGAAAGCGCGCTTCTTACAGTGGTTGCAAATTCCGCACCCAAACGCGTAACTTCCTGAACCTTTACTGACGGGCCATGCGCTGCATTTGCGGCGCTGGCTCGAAATTGGAGCGAAACGGGTTTATATCCAGCCCACCTCGTCGTGTGTAGCGTGCGTAAACACTCAGCTTCTTAACACCAAGAGCGAGTATGTCCTGAAAAATTCGCTCGACACATTGCTCATGAAACTCATTGTGACCCCGAAAAGACACCAAATAAGCTAATAAAGCCGCTCTGTCTATTTTAGGCCCCTGATAATGAATGGAGACTGACCCCCAGTCGGGCTGGTTGGTGATTAAGCAGTTTGATTTTAGCAAGTGGCTGTGCAGCTTTTCTTCTACTTCTTCAGCATTGTCTTCAAGCTTCAACAGCTCCGGGCGGTAATCATAATGCTCAATATCGATATCCTGCGTGTCTATGCATTCGCCCTGAAAGTCAGCAATAGCTTCATGAGCCACACGACTTAATGGGGTCAGTTGGACAGACACTGAGTCGCCTGCACAGGCTGACAAATCTTTTTTCATAATGTTTTGAACGTCGCTCCAAGTGTCGAAACGGCTGTCATTAAAGCTGTTAAGGTATAACTTGAAAGACTTTGACTCGATCAGGTTAGGGCTGGCAGCAGGCACTTCAAAATAACCGATAGCTACTTGCGGTAAGCCTTTGGTATTCAACCATGAGAGTTCATAACCGGTCCATTGATCAACACCGCTAAAGGGAAGTTCGCCTGAAATGCCAATAGGCTCCCGGTTTAATGAGCGTGGAACAGCCTGTAACTGAGTGGAATCGTATTGGCTTGGGTATTCGGTTTGCTGGCCAAGGCTTAAATGGCCGAGTGCATCCTTTTTTGGCATTTGTGTCACTCCGTACGTACAATGACGCCATTGTAAAATGTCTGAGTGAGCAGTACCAGATGCAGAATTTAGAAAGTGTGTTAGATAACCTCATTGAAAGCTACGTTGAGAAATTGCCGGTTCGTTATACCGAGTATGTTTCGGAATGGGGTAGTCCCATTTATGGCACTGTAATAGATGATGATACGGTAGAGTGGAGCCCCGTTAAGCAGGCGTCGCCGTTGTCTTTTGAAGACCTGGAAAAGGCCCTTGAAACAACTTTCCATGACAGTATAAAAACGGTCTTTGGGCGCTGGTTTGCCGGTGATTTATCGCTGGAATACGACGGGCATCCGGTGACTTTATTACAAGTGCAAAGCCCTGAGGACGGTGAGCGATTATTGGCAAATCTGACCGGTCATATCCTTATGAAGCGTCGTTTAAAACAACCCGAAACGGTGTTTATTGGTTTAGGTGTTGAGAATGATGACTTGTTGGTGTCTATCGATAATTCGACCGGGCAAGTCGGTTTAGAGTGGGTTGGCAAAGAGCAGCATGAGTACCTTGCTGACTCTCTGGAAGACTGGCTGATAAAGTGCCAACCAAAGGACCCTTCTTCTGCAATTGAGTGACTCGACAGTCTGTTAAAAAAAGGTTAGCTTGATGTTTATCAAGAATAACAAAGAGGTTGTCCGGGATGCAGGGGCTAACAGAGGCTACAGAGCAGGAAATACAACACGCCAGTGAACAAAGCAGTGGCGAGGTGCAGGGGGAGTTGACCTACCTGGTTGCTGAAGACCTGAAGGTTGCAGCCTCGTTACTTTTTCAGACTTACTATGACGACGAGCTGTTGCAAAAGATTTTTCGCGCCGACAAAGCGGACTATGATAAACGGTTAAGAGCCGCTATTCGGGAAGATCTCACCTCATTTTGGGAAAGCGGGCAGCCAATTATTGGCATTAGAGATGGTGGTACCTTACTGGGCGTAGCCTGCCTGACCCGACCGGGAAAAAGCTTTGGCCCCGGGCGCTTTTGGCATTGGCGCATTAGTATGTTGTTGACAGCGGGCTTCTTAAGTACCAAACAAGTCATGGAAAAAGAGCGCCGTATTCAGGAAGCGATGCCAAATGTTCCTTACCATATGCTGGCGTTTATTGCGGTAGCGCCACAGTACCAACAGCAGGGCATTGGTCATTTATTGGTGGAGGCTGCGAAGTCAGCGTTTCAGGAAGACCCCGAGTCTCAGGGAATTGCAGTCTTTGTAACTCGTGCAGACTATCAGGCCTTTTTCAAAAAGCGTGGGTATCGTCTGCAAGCGCAAATCGAATTTGAAACACTGCCCGGTGAGTTGTTGTTTTACCCAAAGGAGGAGGCTGAATAATGAGCTACTCCAGCTTTAAAGAGTTTTACCCTTACTACTTACAGGAGCATTCCGACACGCGTTGCCGAGCCTTACATTATATTGGCAGCACTCTGGTACTCATTGTACTTGCCTATGCGCTGTTTACTCAAAGCTACTGGTGGTTGTTGGCTGTGCCGGTTATTGGTTATGGCTTTGCATGGCTAGGTCACTTTATTTTCGAGAAAAACAAACCGGCGACCTTCAAATACCCACTGTACAGCCTGATGGGCGACTGGGTTATGTACAAAGACGCTTGGGTTAACTTACTGACCGGGCACTCTAAAGGGCGGTAACTCGACACCAATTAACCGCTGATTGTGTAGTGTTAAATCCCCCTCGTAGCGGGTTTCACCGTCACTGGAAAAGCCCAGTTTAAAGGTACTGCGCCAACCTGGTTGACTGCCTTTAAACGACCAGTGCGTTTTATCTCGCCGAATGTCTAAGAACTGCAAACCTTGTTGCTTACAGTAATAAATGGCGTGTTTTTGAGCGCTTTCCGATTGCTGTCGGTGTTGCCAAAACACCCAAACCGCAAGCAGTAAAACCAGAAAGACAATGACATCGAGTAAATTCATACGGTTATTGCACCTGCGACTTCAAGCGGTTCAGCGCCTGTTGTACCGGCTCTGAAAGTTGCTGTTGCGCAATGACAGACAGTAACTGTGGACGCACCGTTGGCAGTGCGATGATGTCTTGGAAAAGCGCGTCAAATAAGGTCACATCCAGTTTAGCAATAGCGTTGAGGTAACTATTTAAGGTTGTCGGATTTGCCAAAACACGCCATAAACGAGCCGCAATAACGACCAATTGGTCCGCATTAGCGGTCTTAATCAGTGACGCAATTTGTTTTTGCACTCTTGGCTCATCTGACGCGCTTGCTAATGCTCTCAACGCGTCTGTTATGAGCTCTGAATTTTCTGTGTTTATCAGCTCCAGTAACGCGTTGCGTAAGTGCGCTGGTATAGACTGATGCTCGAGTGCCGCGGCCAGAGGCGAACGTACACCGTCGGGGTAGCTCGCAAAGTGTTCAGCAATGGCCGCACTGATATCGTTACGCTGCATTAAACGTGCAGCAACATCATGAAGCCCTTGTAAGCCGATATTTTGCCAATTCTGACTGCCGTTTGGTTTTAGCAAATAAGCCTCAGCCGCCTCAAAATGAATAGACGGTGATAAGTTATGTTGGCATTGAACATGAGCGTGCAAGGCTGCTCGCTGTGTTTCTGACGGTGTGAGCAAATAGGGGTTCTGCTGCAACTGCTCTTGTTGTTCCTCAGTGAGCTCGCCGGTAATTTCGTGCCCCAGCGCGTTAATCACATACTCGAGATATTGATTTCGCGCTGCCAGGTTAAGCAGGCCACGCTCGTCTAATGGAAACTGCAGAAACCATAAATAGGGTGGTTGTTCAGCGCTTTTGTGTTGGAACAGAACGGCAATTTGAGCCTGACGGGCAATTGGATAAGGGTATGGCTGTTGCTGATGCTCAATCGCGTCGAACTGCTCCTGAGAGAGCTCAGTTAAGCAACGACCAATGTCAAAAACTTGGTACTCGGTTTGGCCTGCTTTTAGAAAATCACCCAGGGTTGTAATGCTCTGCTCTGACACAAAAACTCCATTTCACTTGAATTTTGGAACGTATTAAACCACTATTGCGCCATTATAACGATTAATAACCTCATGTGGTAACGGAGTCTGATATGGAGCAGTATCAGAAAGCGGCTCGATTATTAGATAGGATTGAACGCGAGCTCAATAGTTTAGGTCTTTGGCAGTCTCACCAACCGCCAGTTCAGGCACTCGAAAGTCAGCAACCTTTTGCGGTTGATACCCTGGAATTTCATCAGTGGCTGCAATTTATCATGATACCGAAAATGTGGTCACTCATTGACGGGCAGCGGCCGCTCCCGGAAGGCACTTCTATAAGCCCAATGGCGGCTCACACCTACCGTAATGAACTCGAACAATATGAGCAACTTATTAGTCTTATCCGTGAGTTCGACGTTCTGCTAAGTGGCACTGACCCTTTGCAGGATGATCTTTAATGCGACCACCTCTGGATATTGTTTATCAGGACGATGATTTAGCCGTTATTAACAAGCCCAGTGGCTTATTGGTTCACCGCAGTCGCATTGCTAGTGAGGCCCGGGAATTTGCCATGCAAATGCTGCGCGACCAAATTGGCCAGCATGTTTACCCTGTACACCGCCTCGACAGGCCTACCTCCGGACTTTTAATCTTTGCGCTAAGTAGTGAAATAGCGACCAAAATGTCGGAAAGCTTTGCCACTAGCCAGGTAAAAAAACAATATCATGCGGTAGTCCGTGGCTATTTACCTGAGGAAGGAACTGTCGATTATCCGCTAAAAGAAGAGCTTGATAAAATTGCTGACGCACAGGCGGATAAAGACAAAGAGGCACAGGAGGCTGTGACGCATTTTCGCTGCCTGGAAAAAGTGGAATTACCCTTTAAAGTCAGCAAAAAGCACGACACGACGCGTTATTCGTTAGTCGAGTTAACCCCTGAAACAGGACGCAAGCACCAGCTACGTAGACACATGGCACACCTTCGTCATCCTATTATTGGTGACACGAACCATGGTGACGGTCGCCATAACCGGTTCTTTCGGGAACATTTTGACAGCCATAGATTGCTATTAGCGTCAACGGGAGTGGAATTTAAACACCCGGTAAGTGGCGAAACCATTTCATTAACAGTGCCACTTCCGGGTGAGTTTCTTAAGGCCTTTCAGTCAGATTAAGCCTATTGTTGTTTATTCAGCGCCTCGAAGTAGGGCGTTTATACCCACTTTGGCGCGCGTTTTCGCATCAACACGCTTAACGATAATAGCGGCATAAAGACTATGAGTACCATCTGCTGCAGGCAGTGAGCCCGGTACAACAACAGCTCCGGCTGGTACACGACCATATAGAATGCGGTCATTTTCCCGGTCATAAATGCGGGTGCTTTGGCCAATGTAAACGCCCATAGAGATAACGGCACCTTCTTCCACGATAACGCCTTCAACGATCTCAGAGCGCGCACCAATAAAGCAATTGTCTTCAATAATGGTTGGGTTTGCCTGTAATGGCTCGAGTACGCCACCAATGCCGACGCCACCCGACAAGTGCACGTTTTTACCGATTTGTGCGCAAGAGCCGACGGTAGCCCAGGTATCAACCATGCTGCCTTCACCAACGTAGGCACCGATGTTGACATAAGATGGCATGACAACAACGTTACGACCGATATAAGCGCCTTTGCGCACCATAGCCGGCGGCACGACACGCATGCCTTCGGCACGGAAGCGGGCACTGTCGTAGTCAGCGAACTTTGCCGGCACCTTGTCCCAGAAGCGAGTTTCTCCGCCTTCAATTAAGTCATTGTCGTTCAATCGAAAAGACAACAGAACCGCCTTTTTAAGCCATTGGTGTACGACCCATTCGCCTGACACTTTTTCGGCAACGCGCAGTTCACCGCGATCGATTTCGTCAATGACGTAGCGTACCGCTTCTCGTAGCTCATCGTTATCGGTGTTGGCGTTTATTTGGTCGCGATTGTCGAAAGCATCAGTAATTAATTGTTTAATGTGTTCCATGGCTCTAATTTAAAACTCCAAGTCTTTGATAATCTGTTGTTTAAGCGCTTGTTTTTGTTGCTCATCCAGCGACGTGTTGTCTTCCGAGGTTACAATGAACAAATCTTCTGCCTGCTCACCAATGGTGGTGATTTTGGCCGCCAATAAGGTGACGTTTTGCTGTTGTAAAATAGCCGCCAGTTTAGCAATAAGTCCCGGTCTGTCTAGTGTTATCAACTCAAAAGTTGTGCGCCCCTGATGCTTACTCGGAATAAAAGTCACTTCTGTTTTCACTGAGAAGTTCTTCATTCGTCGCGAAAGCGGACGGTTGGTTTTAGGAACAGGAACGCGTTTATGCAGGACATCCAGCAGCTGTTGCTTTACTTCTTCAATGCGTTGCGGCTCTGTTAACGGTTTGCCGTCGCGCTGCAGAACAATGAAGGTATCCATAACAAAGCCATCACGTGTTGCCAGTATTTGTGCGTCTAAAATACTGAGTTGCTGACTGTCCAGAACGCCGGCAACAGACGCAAATAAATGACTTTCCTCATGGTGATAGATAAACAGTTCGGTAGTGCCATAGTTGTTTTCATCGCCAATCAAAATAAGCGGCAGCTGATCGGTCGGCAAATTCAGAATGTGCTGCGAATGCCAACTAATTTGCTCTGCGGTGTGACGAAAAAAGTAGTCTGCCGTAAAGCGTCCCCAAAGGGCGTTAATGTCACTTTTATCAAAACCGGCACTGAGCAATAGTGCCATTGCGCTGGCTTTGTTTTCTTTTATTTTTTCACGGACATCCAGTGTGGGTTGGCTGCTGTCTTGTTGCAGTAAATACGCAGTTGCGTTGTAGAGCTCCTCTAAAAGAGTCGCTTTCCAGTTATTCCACAATGACTGGTTGGTAGCTCGAATGTCAGCAACCGTCAGGCAATAGAGAAAGTCCAAGCGTTCAACGGTTTGTACTTGGTTAGCGAACTCCTGAATCACTTCCGGGTCGTGAATATCACGCTTTTGGGCGGTAACAGACATGGTTAAGTGGTGACGCACTAACCAGGCAACCAGCTCTGCATCGTCTTCGGAATATCCGTGCTGATGACAGAAGTTGCGAGCATCCATTTCACCCAGCTCTGAGTGGTCTCCGCCGCGGCCTTTGGCAATATCGTGAAAGATACCGGCTAAATATAAGCAGTACTTACGTTCCATTTGCTGCACAATTTTTTCGCACAGCGGAAATTGTTCGGCGTATTTCTCGTCGCTATACCGATACAAGTTCCTGACTAAGCGGAAGGTGTGCTCGTCTACCGTGTAAGCATGGAAAAGATCAAACTGCATTTGCCCGACAATTTGCTGCCACTGTGGCAAGTAGCTGGCCAGTACACTGTGATGGTGCATTAACGAAAATGCCAAACCGCATCCACGCTCATGCTGAATAAGCTGATTAAATTTATTTCGACAGTCTGGGTTGTGGCTAAGCGGCTCAGTCAACTGCGCACGGGCGTTACGAATTAGCCTGATAGTGTTCGAATGAATGCCGGTTATCTGTGGGTACTCGGCAATACAAACAAAGGCTCGAATTAAGTTAACCGGGTTGTCAAAAACTTCGTCATGACGTGCGGTTAGTAGTGTATTCGAGATAGCAAAGTCACGGTCAATGAGCTCAGCGTCCTGAAGGTCTTGCGTGCCTAAAATAGCCTGATGAAAGAACTGCAATAACATTTGGTTGAGCTCACTGACTCGAAGAACCACCTTGAAGTAGTCCTTCATCATTGTTTCGACGGACGACTTCCCTTCGTTTCCGTACCCTAACCGTACCGCTACACCGGGCTGGAAGTCGAAAAGTAGTCTATCTTCACGTTTTCCGGCTTCTATATGCAGTGCAAAGCGTATCCGCCAAAGCCAGTTCATACAGTCCCTTAACTCAACGAATTCATCGGCGGTCATATAGCCATACTCAACCAAGTTTTCATCTGAATGAGTCTGAAAATGACGCTTAGCAATCCAGCCTATGGTCTGAATATCACGCAGTCCGCCCGGGCTAGACTTAATATTGGGTTCGAGGTTATAGGATGTACTGTGGTATTGCTGATGCCGCTGTCGCTGCTCATCCAACTTTGCCTGATAAAAATCACGGCTGCTCCAGGGGAAATCATTTATTAAGTGCTGCTGAAATTCATTGAATAGATCCTCTGAGCCAGTGAGGAAACGGCTTTCAATGAGATTGGTTGCAACGGTAATATCGTCAGCGGCTTGTTGAAAGCATTCATCTATGGAGCGAACAGAATGGCCGATATCCAGGTGCAAATCCCATAGAAAAGTAATGAGCCGGCTGAGTTTGTCTTCAACCATGCGAAGGCTATCGCTTTTTGGGTCAACCAGTATCAGTAGGTCAATATCAGAGCCGGGATGCAGAGTTTCGCGACCGTAGCCTCCTGCCGCAATTAAAGTAGCGGGCTCTTCATTAAGTTCAAATTGTGACCACAATTGTTCGAGTAATTGATCAAAAAAAGTGGCTCGGTGATGAACCAGTTCGTCAATGTCAGCGGTAACAAAACGAGTGGCTGACCAGTTTTGGTAACTGGTCAGTAACTCTTTATAGTCTTTTGTTTGCGGAGGGCTGTTACGGCTGGGCCAATGGCCGTGAAAGTCTTTATCATTGTCAGCATTGGCCATAAGCGTATACCTTTAGTCGTTGTGTTCAATGACGCGTTGTAAATCAGTCTCGTCGTTACGCAAAGTAAGCACTTCAACGCCGTTGTCAGTTACTAGTAATGTATGTTCCCACTGCGCGCTTAAACTGCGATCTTTCGTTAATACTGTCCAACCATCTTTCATAAGCTTTGTTTGGCGTTTTCCGGCGTTGACCATAGGCTCAATAGTAAAGCACATGCCGGGTTTTAACTCCTCACCAGTACCTGCTTTGCCGTAATGCAGAACTTGAGGATCTTCGTGGAAAACCGCACCAATGCCGTGTCCGCAATATTCGCGAACGATTGAATAGCCGTGGCCTTCAGCGTGCTTCTGAATGACTTTTGCAAAGTCACCAAGACGAATACCCGGTTTAACCATTTCAATGGCTTTATAAAGAGACTCCTGGGTTACTCGAATCAGACGTTCAGCTAAAATAGAAGGCTTACCAACGACGAACATTTTGGAAGTATCGCCGTGATAGCCATCGAGCTTCACTGTGACATCGATATTCATGATATCACCATCTTTGAGTTTCTTTGGTCCGGGGATACCATGGCAAACGCAATGGTTAACCGAAGTGCAAATGGATTTAGGGAAACCGTGGTAATTTAACGGAGCAGGATAGGCACCGTGATCGGTTATGTATTTGTGGCAAATGTCATCTAGCTCTTCAGTGGTCACACCGGGTTTTACGTATTCCCCTATCATTTCCAAAACACTGGCGGCGAGCTTGCCCGCTGCGCGCATCTTTTCAATTTCTTCCGGAGTCTTAATAGAGATGCTCATTTTGTTATTCGTCCATACCGCTCATAAAAAACGACAGTTTAACAGCCGCAGTAAAACTTCGCTATGTTCACTCACTAAGGGATTCTAAAAACACGATTTAAGTGGTTTTTAGTTGTTGTTGCAGCGGCTTTATGGTATAAAACGCACGCTTTTTCGGTTGGTCGGATATTCTCTTAATAAATGGTCACCGCAAATAGCAACTTAATAAACAATTGTATAATCCACACATACACCGGCACATAAGGCGGGGTGCTTAGCTAGACTAAGTCGGCTTATGGGGTGTATGGAGGCTTAACCCCTTACAAAAGGAAAATATTATGGCTAACGTGTCAATGCGTGACATGCTGAAAGCAGGTGTCCACTTCGGTCACCAAACTCGTTTCTGGAACCCGAAAATGAAACCTTACATTTTCGGCGCTCGTAACAAGATTCATATCATTAACCTCGAAAAGACTGTGCCAATGTTCAACGATGCGTTGAGCTACATGCAGCACGTTGCTTCAAACAAAGGTAAAATCCTGTTTGTTGGTACTAAGCGCGCAGCGTCTGAAGCGGTTAAAGAAGCAGCTAATAACTGTGGTCAGTACTACGTTAACCACCGTTGGTTAGGCGGTATGCTGACTAACTGGAAAACAGTTCGTCAGTCTATCAAGCGTTTGAAAGACCTTGAAACAATGAGCCAAGACGGCACTTTCGACAAGCTGACTAAGAAAGAAGCGTTGGTTAACACCCGCGAAATGGAAAAGCTTGAGAAAGGTTTAGGCGGTATCAAGAACATGGGCGGTTTGCCTGACGTTCTTTTCGTTATCGATGCTGACCACGAGCACATTGCAATTAAAGAAGCGAACAACCTGGGTATTCCTGTTGTTTCTGTTGTTGACACCAACTCAGATCCAGACGGCGTTGACTACATTGTTCCAGGTAACGATGACGCAATCCGTGCGGTACAGTTATACCTGAACTCAGCTGCTGATGCGATTAAAGAAGCGCGCGTAGCACAGGTTGAAGCGAAAGACTCTGACGACTTCGTCGAAGCAAGTGAATAATCGAGGATAGAGATCATGGCAATTACAGCAGCTCAAGTTAAAGAACTGCGCGAGCGCACAGGCGCTGGCATGATGGACTGCAAAAAAGCATTGCAGGAAGTCGACGGCGATATGGAAGCCGCAATTGAACTGATGCGTAAAAGTGGTCAGGCAAAAGCCGCTAAGAAAGCGGGCCGTGTTGCCGCTGAAGGTGTTATTTTAGTTAAGTCTGAAGGCAGCCAGGCGACATTAGTTGAACTGAACTGTGAAACTGACTTCGTTGCTCGTGACGAAAACTTCTTAGGCTTCGGTGAGAAAGTTATCAACGCTGCGTTTGCAAACAAAGAAAACGACGTTGAAAAACTGAAAGCAACCGACATCGGTGGTGAAACCGTTGAGAAAACTCGCGAAAACTTAGTCGCTAAAATCGGCGAGAACATGAATGTTCGTCGCGTTCAAACGATTGAAGCTGGCGACGTTGTTGCAACTTATACGCACGGTGCTCGCATCGGTGTTGCTGTTGCATTAAACGGTGGTGATGAAGACTTAGCTCGTGACCTGTGTATGCACGTTGCAGCAAGCAGCCCTCAGTTTGTTAAACCTGAAGACGTGGACGCAGAAGTTGTTGAAAAAGAGCGTGCTATTCAGGTTGATATCGCTATGCAAAGCGGTAAGCCTAAAGAAATCGCTGAGAAAATGGTTGAAGGCCGTATGCGTAAGTTTACCGGCGAAATCAGCCTGACTGGTCAGCCTTTCGTTAAAGATCCATCAATGACTGTTGGTGAATTATTGAAGAAAGCTGGCGCTGACGTTGTTACTTTCGTGCGCTTTGAAGTGGGCGAAGGCATTGAGCGTAAAGAAGAAGACTTTGCTTCTGAAGTTCAGGCTCAAGTGGCAGCAGCGAACAAAGGTTAATCTGGTGGTTTCGACCAACTTGATAACATAAAATACAACCGCGTCTTGAGCGTTCAGGACGCGGTTTTTTTTAACCTAAAAAAGAGTAGAGGCAATAATGACTACCCATCCTAAACCCAGTTATCGACGCATATTGTTAAAGCTCAGTGGTGAAGCGCTTATGGGCGATGAGCCATTTGGTATCGACGCCAAGGTCTTAGACCGTATGGCGCAAGAAATTAAAGAACTGGTTGAACTTGGGGTTCAGGTCGGCTTGGTCATTGGTGGCGGTAACTTGTTCCGCGGAGAAGGCCTTGCTAAAGCCGGTATGAATCGGGTTGTGGGCGACCACATGGGTATGTTGGCAACGGTCATGAACGGTCTTGCTATGCGTGATGCATTGCACCGGGCTTTCGTTAACGCTCGCCTTATGTCAGCAATTGAATTGACCGGCGTGTGCGATAGCTACAACTGGGCCGAAGCCATTAGTTTGCTTAAATCAGGCCGCGTTGTTATTTTCTCTGCGGGTACGGGAAATCCGTTTTTCACCACAGATTCCGCAGCATGTTTACGCGGTATCGAAATAGAAGCTGAAATGGTTCTTAAGGGAACCAAAGTTGATGGTGTCTATTCAGATGATCCGGTGAGTAACCCGGATGCCACACTATATAAGCACATAAGCTACAATGATGTGCTGGAGAAACAACTGAAAGTCATGGATTTAGCGGCATTTACGCTAGCCCGGGACCACGGCTTGCCAATTCGGGTATTCAACATGAATAAGCCTGGCTCTCTACGATCAGTGATTCTTGGTGAAGAAGAAGGTACACTGATCAGTCACGAAGCAGAATAAGACAGATTCTAAGATTAAAGGGTACAAACAGTGATAAAAGAAATTATTGAAGATGCAAAGTCGCGCATGGAAAAGAGTGTAGAATCACTGCGCAGTCAAATGTCAAAAGTACGTACGGGTCGTGCTCACCCAAGCATTCTTGATGGTGTCATGGTTAATTACTACGGTACAGATACGCCGCTTAAACAGTTGGCTAATATCACGACTGAAGACTCTAGGACTCTGGCTCTGACTGTATTTGATAAATCATCATCGCAAGCCGTCGAAAAAGCAATTATGGATTCCGACTTAGGTTTGAATCCAGCGTCTGCAGGTGCTGTTATTCGTATTCCGTTACCACCGCTAACGGAAGAGCGTCGTAAGGACTTAGTGAAGATTGTTCGTGCGGAAGCTGAACAAGGCCGTGTCGCCGTACGTAACATTCGTCGCGATGCAAACGGTGACATTAAAGAGTTGTTGAAAGAAAAAGAAATCACTGAAGATGAAGAACGCCAAGCGGAAGATGAAGTTCAAAAACTGACCGATAAATACGTGAAGCAAATTGACGAAGCGCTAAAAGCGAAAGAAGAAGACTTGATGGAAATATAATCATCAGGTGATGACTTCATTGGTGTATGACGCCGTGTCAGGTATACTCGCACGGCGTTTTTTAATGTTCATGGCTGATACATGAAAGAGCTACCGTCAATAAAACAATTAGTTCCCAAACACGTCGCTATTATAATGGATGGTAATGGGCGTTGGGCGAAACAGCGTGGCAAAGCACGGACATCGGGTCACAAGGCCGGAGCCGAAGCGGTGCGTCGTGCGGTTGCCTTTGCAAGACGTAACGGCATAGAGTCGTTGACGCTTTTTGCATTCAGTAGTGAGAACTGGAACAGACCCGCGACAGAAGTTTCTCTGTTAATGGAGCTGTTTATGTCGGTTCTTAAAAAAGAAGTGGTGAAGCTGGACGGGAATAATATTCAGCTACGCATTATTGGCGATAAAAGCCGCTTCTCGAAAAGGTTGCAAAAGCAAATTGCTCAAGCAGAAGAAAAAACAGCAGGCAATGACCAATTAATTCTGAACATTGCTGCCAACTACGGCGGGCAATGGGATATTACTCAAGCCTGCAGGGCGTTGGCCAAAAAAGTTGAAGGTGGCGACTTAACCGCAGAAGAAATAACAGAAGAGGCGCTGGCAGATAATTTAATGCTGTCTGACCAAGCCACACCTGACTTATTGATTCGCACAGGTGGCGAGCACCGCATCAGCAATTTTCTGTTATGGCAACTGGCGTATGCAGAGCTGTTCTTTACGCCGGTATTATGGCCAGACTTTGACGATACAACCTTTGCAGCGGCCATTAACGATTTTGCACAGCGTGAACGTCGGTTTGGGCTGACAAGTGAACAGCTAACTATGTTAATGCAAGACATAGACACTCGAACAGAGGAATAACACTTGCTAAAACAACGAATTATAACGGCATTATTACTCATTCCAATTGCGCTTTATTGCGTCTTTTTGCTCCCACTTTGGGGCTTTTCATTGTTTATTCAGGCCGTCATTATGATGGGCGCCTGGGAATGGTCTCCGCTAATGGGGGTACGTCGTAAATCAGCAAGAATTGCATATGTTGCCTTTATAGGAGCCATAATTGGTGTGTTGTCGTGGCTGGTTCCCTTGGGCGATTTATGGGGAAATGACGGCGCATTAAACAGCGTGACTTATTACACGATAGTATTTGGCGGTGTTTGGTGGGTGATAGCACTGGCTTTAATTGTCAATTATCCATCGAGTCGACGTGTTTGGTCTCGGACACGGGCAATTGTTGGCGTGTTTGGAATGCTTATTTTCATTCCGACCTGGGCGGCCTTAATGACTGTTCGCTCAATTAATTTTGAAGACAATCCCTATTTTGGTGGTTGGGTCGTTCTGTTTATTCTCTTGCTGGTGTGGGCAGCTGACGTAGGCGCTTATTTTGCCGGTGTGCGTTATGGTCGTAATAAAATGATGCCCGCAGTCAGCCCAGGCAAGACAATGGAAGGCCTTTGCGGTGGCGTGACTTTAGCTTTTGTTGTCATGATGGTTGTTGCGCATTGGACAAAAGTGCCGGCTGATCAGTTTACGGGCTATTACCTCACGGGACTCTTTACTGTGGTTGCCTCAGTGTTTGGTGACTTAAATGAAAGTATGTTCAAACGTAGTGCCGGTGTGAAAGATAGTGGCTCAATTTTACCCGGACACGGTGGAATTTTAGACCGAATAGACAGTCTTACAGCTGCGGTTCCTGTATTTACTTTAGCTTACCTGGAGTTTTTGCATTAATTCTATGCGCACAATAACCATACTTGGAGCAACCGGCTCTATCGGTCAGAACACGCTGGACGTTTTGTCGCGGCATCCGGGAGACTTTTCGGTATACGCACTGACGGCGCACAGTCAGGTTTCTGCTATGGCTGAATTGTGCCTTACTCACCAACCCAAGTACGCTGTAATGGGGGCCAGTCAGGCTGCTAATGACTTGAAAGCACAACTTAGCGGCAAAGTTTCAACCGTTGTTTTACATGGACTAGAAGCTCTAATTGAAGTCAGTCAAAGCAGCGATGTCGACACGGTAATGGCTGCTATTGTCGGTGCTGCTGGCTTGAAACCAACCTTAGCAGCCATAGATGCAGGTAAAACCGTTCTCTTAGCCAACAAAGAAGCCTTAGTTATGAGCGGGCAGCTGTTTATTGACCACGCGCAGCGTTCTGGCGCAAAAATACTGCCCGTCGATAGCGAACATAACGCTATTTTCCAGTGTTTGCCCGAAGCCGCCCAGGAGCAAGTTGGCGCAATGAGCCTTAACGAGCATGGCGTTGACTACTTATTATTGACCGGCTCGGGAGGGCCTTTTCGTGATTTACCCGTCGATAAGTTGGAACAGCAGACACCAAAAGCGGCGTGTAACCATCCAAACTGGTCAATGGGACAGAAAATATCTGTGGATTCGGCAACCATGCTGAACAAAGGGCTTGAATATATTGAAGCACGCTGGCTATTCAATTGTACAGAGCCAGAGTTAAAGGTGGTTATTCATCCGCAAAGCGTGATTCACTCAATGGTTCAGTTCACCGACGGTTCGGTTTTAGCACAAATGGGACAACCGGATATGCGTACACCCATTGCGCACACTCTCGGGTACCCAGATCGCTTAAAAAGCGGCGTCGGCGGCTTAGATTTTACGACGCTTAATGAGCTGACCTTCAGGCAGCCAGACTATGCTCGTTATCCGTGCTTGAAGTTGGCTATTCAGGCGTGTTGGGACGGCCAGTGGGCGACCACAACGTTAAATGCAGCTAATGAAATTGCTGTACAGGCGTTTTTAGATGGACATATTCGATTTACGGATATCGCCAACGTGTGTGACTCGGTATTGCAAAACAGCACTCCAGTTGCTGCTGAAAGCCTTGAAGTGCTTTTCAATTTAGATACCCAGTCGCGTGAGAAAGCGTCACAGTGGGTGAAGGAGTACGGTTCATGTTAGATATTTTGTGGTATGCCTTATCCTTCGTTGTCACGCTTGGAATTCTTGTTGCTTTTCATGAGTTTGGACACTTTTGGGTCGCTCGGCGTTGTGGTGTGAAGGTCCTTACATTCTCTATCGGTTTCGGACGTTCTATTTGGCAGAGACAAGCGAAAGATGGCACCGTTTATCAGGTAAGTGTCATACCTCTAGGGGGGTATGTTCGTATGCTTGATGAGCGTGTCGATGAGGTCCCGGACGCTTTAAAAGGTGTGAGCTTTAATGCTCAGTCAGTTTATAAACGCTTTGCTATAGTCGCAGCCGGTCCCATTGCAAATTTTGTATTAGCTGTGGCGGTGTTATGGCTCATGTTCGGTGTGGGAGTGCCAACTGTAAAACCGGTTGTGGGAGATGTTGAGCCGAACTCTATTGCAGCACAAGCCGGTATTCAAAAAGGCAGTGAGATACTCTATGTCGATGACGTTGAAGCTTATGACTGGCAGCAGGTTCAGTTAGGCCTGATGTCGGCGATAGGTAATGAGAAGGCAACCATAAAGTTGCGCACGAGTGATCAGAAGGAAGTCAGCCGAACCTTAAATATTGAAAACTGGACATTCGATCCCGAAACTGAGTCAACCTTTGGAAGCTTAGGTATTTCGGTCTATCAACCAGAAGTGTATACCGCTTTAGCTCGGGTCGAAGCGGATTCTCCAGCGTCTCGAGCAGGGTTGCAGGAAGGTGATGAGATTCTTGAAATTGATGGCCGAACGCTTGATAACTGGCGGTCGTTGCAGCAGAAAATTGCCGAGTCTCCGGGTACATCATTGGATATGTTGATTCTACGAAACGGGGAAAAAACAACCATTCCCGTCAAAATTGGGGAACGCGATACTGAAAATGGTGTCATAGGCTATCTTGGCGTTGCTCCAAAAACGGATGCGTTGCCGGAGGGGTATATATACAACCACCAGTACGGCTTGTTTAGCGGACTCTCGAAGGGTATTGAAAAAACTTGGGAGTTAATGGTTGTTAGCGTCAAAATGATAGGTAAACTGCTGACCGGTGATGTGTCAGTTAAAAACTTAGCAGGGCCATTGAGTATTGCAGAAGGGGCTGGCGTTAGTGCGAGCAACGGGTTTGTTTACTTTTTGAGTTTTTTAGCTCTGCTCAGTGTCAATTTGGGGATTATAAATTTATTACCGTTGCCGGTTCTCGATGGTGGTCATTTGATGTTTTATTGCATTGAATGGTTGAAAGGGAAGCCGGTATCCGAAAGAGTGCAAGATATTTGCTATAGGATAGGCGGGGTGTTGGTATTCGCGCTAATGGCGCTGGCAATATCAAATGATATCATCCGTTTTGCATTCTAAATCACGAATTAAACAATAAGTAGCTAGTGATAATGACGTTTAAAAAGCTGTTAGTAAGTGCAATGATAGCGAGTGCTGTTGCTCCGGCTTATGCACAAGATGAATTTGTTGTAGAAGATATTGAAGTTAAAGGGTTGCAACGTGTTGCTTTAGGAGCCGCGTTAACCTACATTCCGGTTCGAGTCGGTGACGAGGTCAGTGAGTTGCAAATTCGCAGCGCAATTCGTTCACTGTATTCCTCTACGCACTTCGATTATATTGATGCTCGACGTGATGATAATACGCTTATTTTCTCAGTCAGTGAGCGACCCACTATTGCAGATATTACCTTTGATGGTAACAGCGATATAAAAGACGAACAGCTACAAGAAAGCTTAACTGACAACAATATTGTTGTTGGTGAACCGCTCGACAGAACCACCATTGCAGGTATTGAAAAAGGTCTTGAAGACTTTTACCACAGCGTCGGTAAATACAATGCCTCGGTTGAGGTTCAGGTGGTTGACTTACCGCGTAACCGAGTTGAGCTGCGTATGACTTTTGAAGAAGGTGATGCAGCGGAAATTGCTCAAATTAATATCGTCGGTAATAAGGCGTTCTCTGACGCTCAGCTACTGGATACGTTCGAGTTGCGTGATGACTTACCCTGGTGGAACGTTATTGGTGAAAAACGTTACCAGAAGCAACAACTCAGCGGCGACCTTGAAACCCTGGAGTCATTTTACCGTGACCGCGGTTACCTGCGATTTCAGGTCGAGTCTGTACAAGTGTCAATGACGCCAGATCGTGAAGGTGTATACATAACTCTTAACGTCAATGAAGGCGACAAATACAATGTCAGCGAAACGGATGTTATTGGTGACTTAAAGGGTCACGAAGAGATGATTACACGTATCGCTCAAATTGAAGAGGGAACGCTTTATAACGCCGCACAAGTGACTTACATTGAAGACATGATAAGCCGTTTTTACGGTCGCTACGGTTATGCTTACCCTGAAGTACGTGCTATTCCCGAACATAACGAAGACGATAAAACGGTAAAAATCACGTTTTCTGTGAACCCGGGCAAGCGCGTTTATGTACGACGTATTAAGTTTGAAGGCAATAGCGCAACCCAAGACCGCGTACTGCGTCGTGAAATGCGTCAATTAGAAGGCGCCTGGCTGTCAGACAGTAACGTAGAGCAGGGTAAAGTGCGCCTTGAGCGCTTAGGTTTCTTTGAAACTGTCGAGACCTCTACCGAACGTGTTGAAGGCAGCGATGACGAAGTAGATATTACTTATAAAGTCAAAGAGCAGCCTTCAGGTTCATTTAATGCGGGTATTGGTTACGGAGACTACTCGGGGCTTCAATTAAACGCAGGTGTTCAACAGAATAACTTCTTGGGAACTGGTAACCGGGTTGGTTTTAATATCAGTACCAGCCGTTTTAATAAAAATGCCAACGTTTCATATACTGACCCGTACTTTACAATTAACGGCGTTAGCTTGTCGGGTCAGGTTTATATGAGTGAGTTTGATGCAGGCCGTGCGGAAAACTTGGTTCAGTACAACCAAAAAACCTACGGTGTATCGACAGGGGTGAGCTTCCCTATAGACGAAATTAATCGTCTAAACTTTGGTGTTGGTTATAAGAACCAAGAAGTGGCGGCAGCGAATACCGACTCTTACGAACAAATTAGTAACTTTTTCCAACCGTTTTTAGACCCAACAGCGCCGGACGAAGCCGTTGGTTTTGATATTTATGAAGTGAACGCCGGTTGGTCACGAGTGACCCTGAACCGAGGCACTTTCCCAACGAGCGGTTCATCACAACGCTTAGGTGTTGAAGTTGCAACGCCATTGAGTGACGTGCAGTACTTCCGCTTTAATTACGATTATAAGCATTACTTTCCAATTACCCGCGACCAGCAATGGACATTCCTAACACGCCTGAATTTAGGCTACGGTAATGGTTATGGTGAAAGTGATGACGGCAACGAATTTTTACTGCCTTTCTGGGAAAATTTCCGTGTAGCAGGTCAAGGCGACTTACGAGGCTTTGAAGCTAACACCGTAGGCCCTCGAGCTGTTCAGCTTGGTGGCGGCATGACGACGCCTCCGGGTGTCGATGGTAGCCCAGGTGGTATTCCATCAACGAATGAGAGTGTTTTTGTCAGTCAATATGCAGTGGGCGGTAACGCAAAAGTTGTTGGTGGTCTTGAGCTGATTGTACCGACACCATTTATTGATGAAGGCATGCGTAATAGCGTAAGAACCAGTGTCTTTGTTGACTTTGGTATGGTTTGGGATACAGAATTCAATTACGATACTTATAAAGATCTACCGATGAGCCCAAACAGTCGCTACGAATTAAGTGATTACAGCTCACCGGGAGACTTCAGAGCTTCTGCTGGTGTTTCAGTACAGTGGATTTCGCCGATGGGACCTTTAACGTTCTCGTTAGGTCGAGCGCTTAAAGAAGTGGAAGGCGATGAAACTCAGGTGTTCTCGTTTAACATTGGTACGACATTCTAATAATAAAGCTAAAATAGCAATTTGAAGGAGTAATATTTTGAAAAAGTTAATGAAATCAACAGCAGCAGCTGTCGCTATTTCAACCGCACTGTTTGCTGGTGCCGCTCAAGCGCAGCAGAAAATTGGTGTTGTTGACATGATGAACGTGTTTCAGCAATTGCCACAGCGTGAGCAAATTTCTGAAAAACTGCAAAATGAGTTTCAGGATCGCTTTGAAGAAATGCGTCAGCTAGAGCAAAAAGTTCAGGAGCTTCGTCAGAAACAAGAGCGTGATGCTTCAATTATGTCAGAAGCTGAAAAAACTCAGCTGGCTCGTGAACTCGAGCAAACAATTTCTCAAGCACAGCTTAAGAGCAAAGCACTGCAGGAAGATACGCGCGCTCGTCAAAACGAAGAGCGTAACAAGTTGCTAGCCAAAGTTCAGGGCGTTATTACTGACGTTGCAGAAGAAGAAGGCTATGACATGGTCTTAGAAAGCAACGCTGTTGCATACATGAAAGCTGATAACGACTTGTCAGACGAAGTTGTCGAGAAAATGTCTTCAGGAAATTAATATGTCCGAATACACATTGCAGCAGTTGGCTGACCATGTGGGTGGGGAGGTGCGAGGAAACTCGCAGCTCCCCATTTTGCGCGTGGCAACCTTGCAATCTGCAAGCGCCGATGCCATAGCTTTTTTGGCAAACAGTCGTTATAAAAAGCAGTTAGAAAGCACTCAAGCCGGAGCGGTTTTAGTCAGTCCCAAAGATGACAGCGACGTGGTGGATAATGCCATTATCGTTAATAATCCGTACGCGGCATTTGCTCACATAGCTCAATTACTCGATACCACACCACAACCGGCAGAAGGTATTGCGAAAACCGCCGTCATCGCTGACTCAGCTCACATTGGCAAAAACGTCAGTATTGGTGAGTATGCAGTAATTGAAGAAGGGGTTCATATTGGTGATAACACCAGTATTGGTCCACACTGTTATGTCGGGCGCGAGACCACTATTGGCTCGGACTGTACTTTGTGGTCCGGAGTTAAGGTTTACCACCAGTGTGTCATTGGTAACAACTGCTTATTCCATTCTGGGGCCGTTATTGGCGCCGATGGTTTTGGTTGGGCGCCAGAGGGCGGGAAATGGGTTAAAATACCTCAGTTGGGCCGTGTGGTCATTAAAGACAACGTCGATATTGGTGCCAGCACGACTATCGATAGAGGCGCGTTAGATGACACCATCATAAGCTCTGGCTGTATTATCGATAACCAGTGTCAAATTGCTCATAATGTCTTTATTGATGAAGACACCGCTATTGCAGGTTGTACTGTATTAGCAGGAAGCTGCCATATCGGTAAACGCTGCATGATAGGCGGCGCCTCGGCTATTAACGGACACATCAGTATTTGTGATGATGTACAGATAATGGGCTTTGCCATGGTGATAAAAGAGATCACTGAGCCGGGCGTTTATGCGTCAGGCATACCGGCAGCCAGCCACCGTGAGTGGCGCCGCAACGGTGCTCGCTTTAGACAGCTTGATGACTTATTCAAGCGTGTAAAAGAGCTCGAGAAAAAAGCAGATTAACTTTCAAGGTGAATGATTTGAAAATAAAGGACTCAGGATTTGATATTCAGGGCGTACTTGAGTTACTCCCGCATCGCTATCCATTTTTGCTCATTGACAGAGTTATTGAAACAAACTCAAAAGACTCGTTACATGCCATAAAAAATGTCAGTTTTAACGAGCCAATGTTTAATGGACACTTCCCGGAAAAGCCTATTTTCCCGGGCGTTTTGCTGTTAGAAGCAATAGCGCAAGCCTGTGGTCTACTGGGGTTCAAAATTACCGAAAGTAAGAAAAACGCCAACGATTTATACCTTTTTGCTGGTATTGATAACGCGCGGTTTAAACGCCAGGTCGTGCCCGGTGATACAATCGATTTTTACGTTACTTTTGAAAAAGAGCGTCGCGGTATTTGGAAATTTAGTGGTCGTGCAGAAGTAGATGGTGAAGTTGCGTGTACGGCTGAGATTATCTGCGCAAGAAGAGAAGTGTAGTGATTCACGAAACAGCAATTATCGATCCGAAAGCACGTATTGGCGAGAACGTCAGTGTTGGTCCGTGGACGGTTATTGGTCCTGATGTTGTTATTGAAGACAACTGCGATATTCGCTCGCATGTTGTCGTTAAAGGCCCGACGACGATAGGGAAAGGCAATACTATCTATCAGTTTGCGTCCGTTGGAGAGGATTGCCAGGATAAAAAGTACGCAGGTGAGCCGACTGAATTAATCATTGGTGATAACAATGTTATTCGTGAATCGGTCACTATTCACAGAGGTACCGTTCAGGATAACTCTCTGACTAAAATTGGCGACAATAACTTGTTCATGGCCTATGTGCATGTGGCGCACGACTGCATGATTGGCGACAACAATATTTTTGCTAACCAGGTGAGTTTAGCGGGGCATGTGCATATTGGTGACTGGGTTATCCTTGGCGGTATGACAGGCGTACATCAGTTCTGCCATATTGGTTCTCATGCTTTTGCGGCGGTAAACTCCATCGTTGTTCAAGATATTCCTCCTTTTGTTATGGCGCAGGGGCATAATGCCCGTCCCCGCACTATCAATGCAGAAGGTCTAAAGCGCCGCGGCTTTACCCCGGAACAAATTCAAAATATCCGCCGGGCTTATAAGTTGCTGTACCGTGCCGGACACACAACTGAAGAAGCGTTAGAGCATATTGAAGCGCTGAGCGAACCGGCGTTGGATGGCTTTACTGACTTTGTTCGCCAGAGCAGCCGTGGAATTATTCGCGGCTAAATAGTCCTTAGTTAGCGAGCCCGTAATGACAAAAAGCATAAAAGTTGCCTTGGTTGCCGGCGAGCATTCCGGTGACCTACTGGGGGCCGGCCTTATTAAAGCGCTAAAACAGCGCCACACCAACATCGAGTTCATTGGTGTTGGTGGGCCGCTCATGCAAGAGCAGGGGCTCAAGTCATTTTTCCCAATGGATGACCTTGCCGTTATGGGCATAGCAGAAGTGCTTAAGCAGCTTCCTAAACTGCTTAAGCACCGAAAGCAGTTGGTTCAGTATCTTATTGATGAACAGCCCGATGTCATGGTGGGAATAGACGCACCAGACTTTAACCTTACGGTCGAGAAGCGCTTAAAGAAAGCTGGTATTCCTACCATACATTACGTTAGTCCGTCGGTTTGGGCCTGGCGTGAAAACCGTATAAAAGGCATTAAGCAGTCCGTTAATCATGTATTGTGTTTACTACCGTTCGAAAAAGAGTTTTACGATAAGCATCAATTACCGGCCACCTTTGTTGGTCACCCCCTGGCTGATGATATCCCTCTTGAATGGAGCAAAAACGACGCAAGAAATGAGCTGGACATAGAGCCACACGGAAAGTACTTAGCTATTTTACCGGGTAGCCGTTCTGGCGAAATTGAGCGCATGGCTCCGCTATTTCTAAATGTGGCTAAGCGTCTCTTTGCAAAGTTCCCAGAGCTTAAGTTCGTCGCCCCGATGATAAGTGAACAAAGAGCAGAGCAGTTTAATAACTTGGTAAGGCAGCATGCGCCGGAGCTGACAATTAATACACCTATTGGTAACAGCCGTTTGACTATGGCAGCATCCGACTACTTGCTGTTAACCTCCGGCACTGTTGCATTAGAAGCGTTATTAATAAAAAGACCTATGGTCGTTGCTTACCGTTTTCATTGGTTGAGCTACCGAATTATTAAACGTCTTTTTCACGCACCATTTTTCTCTCTACCTAACTTATTGGCAGGGCGCAAAATTGTCCCGGAGCTGGCTCAGACCGAAGCGTCTGAGAATAACATTGAGCAAGAGTTATCATCGCTTATCGAATCGGACAATCATGCACTTTTAGAGCAGTTCACTCAAATACATCAACAGCTAAAAGTCACCGCGAGCGAAAAAGCGGCGGACGTCGTTGACTCCTTTCTATAATTTAGAATCTTAGCGTCGATAATCTAAACTCTTCTTTTGCCGTAATAACTTCTATTATTAGCGTATCCCTTTTTAAAGGAGTTTATTATGGGTTTATTAGTCGATGGTCAGTGGCACGATAAGTGGTACGACACCAAAAAGCATGGTGGTCGTTTTGTTCGTAGTGAGTCACAGTTTCGCTCGACCATAGAGACGGGCGGTGAGTTTGAGCCTGAATCAGGGCGTTATCACCTTTATGTATCTTATGCATGCCCGTGGGCGCATCGAGCGCTCATTTTCCGTAAATTAAAAGGCTTAGAGCCTCATATTGACGTATCGGTCGTTAAGCCACTGATGGTGGAAAATGGCTGGGAGTTTGGCGAGGCACCACTGAATGAGCCTTTGTATGGACTCGACTTTATGTATGAGCTGTATTTGAAAGCGGACAGCAACTACAGCGGCCGTGTCACAGTGCCTGTGTTGTGGGACAAAAAGACGCAAACCATTGTAAATAACGAGTCTGCGGAAATTATCCGCATCTTCAATTCAAGTTTTAATGAGTTGACTGGTAATACAGAGGATTTTTACCCACAAAACTTACGTAGCGAAATCGACGGTGTTAACGAATGGGTGTATAACAGCATTAATAATGGTGTATATAAGAGCGGTTTCGCTACGACTCAGGAAGCTTATGAAGAAGCTTTTGACGAGCTTTTCACCGCACTTGACCGTGTTGAGGGCATTTTATCTAAACAACGCTACCTGGCAGGAAACCAACTCACAGAAGCCGATTGGCGATTATTTACCACATTAGTGCGTTTTGATGCGGTCTATTTCGGGCACTTTAAAACCAATAAAAAGCGCATTGTTGATTATCCTGCTATGTGGAATTACCTGCTGGGGTTGTATCAGTATCCGGGCGTTAAAGAGACGGTCGTCATGGACCATATTAAAACGCATTACTATGCCAGCCATAAAACCATTAACCCAACACAGGTTGTGCCCAAGGGACCGGATATCGACTTTGAACAGTCACATGACCGGGAGGCTTTAAAATGAGTGTTATTAAGAGCAGACATCGCGGCATGCCGGCTCAGGATGGCGCCGGCGTTAAGCTGACTCGGGTCATTAACCAGCCCGGCTTGCGGCATCAGGACCCATTCCTGATGCTGGATGAATTTCGCTCAGACAACCCGGATGATTACATTGCCGGCTTTCCTCCGCATCCGCATCGTGGTTTTTGCACGCTGACATACATGCTGGCGGGCACTATGGAGCATAAAGACTCAGTCGGCAATACGGGGGAAGTGGAAGCCGGTGGCGTACAATGGATGAAGGCGGCAAAAGGTATTATTCACGCCGAAATGCCCAAACAGGTAGAAGGCCTTATGTGGGGCTTTCAGCTGTGGGTTAATCTACCTGCCTCGGAGAAAATGAGCGACCCCGAGTGGTTTGACTTTCCTTCAGCAAAAATACCCGAAGTGCAAGTTGGTAACACAACACTGCGCTTAATCGCAGGCAATTACGGTAACGAGAAAGGACCGGTATCCTTGTCGGGTCGCGACTTTTTCATGGCGGACGTGAAGCTGAGTGGCGAGTTTGAGTTAAAGTCACAGCAACAGGAAAAGCGTTTAGCCTATGTCTACGATGGAGAGCTGGAATTAAACGGTGAAGCAGTGTCTCGTGGTGAGTTGCTGCAACTCGACAGTAGCACAGATTTAGCGCTTAAAAGCGATGCAGGTGCAGGGGTTATTGTGTTGGCCGCAAAACCCATTAACGAGCCTATCGCACAGTATGGCCCATTCGTGATGAACACATCTGAGGAACTGGATGTGGCAATAAAAGACTATCAAAGCGGAACGCTGGCAGCGAATCAGAAGCTTTAGCGCAGACCCAGCTCTTCGGTTTCCTCTAACAACTGCTCGTAGCGTTGTGTGTGGCTATCGGAGAGCTGCAACCCCTCAAGCACCTTAAAACAGTTCTCACACTCTTTTTTCAGAGTAGCCTTATTCGCACTCGGGTTTTCTTCCGTATAACGAACGGCAGCCTGAATGAAGTTCAAGGCCGCACCGCTGTTTAGCGGTGCTAGCTCCATCGACTGACGAAAGTCATTTAATGCCTGTTGGTAAATGCCCGCTTGATAGGCTTCAGCACCTTGTCGATGAATTTTAAAGAATTCGTCCTGCTGTTTTTGAGCAGCCGCCATGCGGGATTTGAGGATTTTCAGCGTGTAACTGTCAAGTTTCACTTTTTCTGCTTGTTGGCCGGCAAGCATATTCGCTTTTTCGTATTCACCAACATCCAGTAAAACGGCAATAACGTCCGGTAAAAGGTTCCGATCGATTTCACGGTTGTTGGCCAGGTCATCGCCGACGACTTCATTCAAACGATGCTGAGCCTCTCGTAAGCGCCCGTTGAATGAGTCAATGCGAGACAGAAGAATAGACTCGAGATCTTCAAAAGAAATGTCGGCGTGCAGCAAGTGCTCGTCGTAGCGCGCGCGCTGAAGCTCCATGGTGGCTTCAGTCTGATACTTACTGATTTGTTGCGGGGTATCGCTGTTTTCAGCGGCATCGAGAATACTGCGCAGGTAGTTACACAGGTGCTCTGCATTACGAAATACTGACTTACGTGCTATTTGTAACACGTTATTCATGGCTTGCTTTGCTAAGTCAAAGTCGCCGTTGTCGCGAGCAATGTGAGCCAGTCGAGTTTGTCTGTCGATTGAAAATGGCGCCATAGTAATGGCGTCGCGAGCGCTGTCTAACGCTTCTTCAAGCTGCTGCTGTTGTAGATAGCACTCGGTTTTTAAATCCTGAGCCTCTATCGCATGGGGCATGCGTTTGAGAATATGATTAATAATGTTCAGTGCTTCTTCCGGCGAGTTTTGCAACAGTCGGGTTTCGGCTAGCTTCAAAAATACCCAGCTGTGTGAGTTATCTTCCAACAGTTCCTTTATCGCCTTTTCTGCTTCGTGCAGCTGACCAGTCTTATTGTAGAGCTCTATTTGTAGCTTACGGCAGTAGTTACTGTAGCGGCTGTTCGTCGCAATGTGCTTTTCGCAAGCCTTAATGCAGTCGTCGTAATTATGAGAGGTGAGTGCCTGAAACACATCTTTTAGCCACATACGACGCTTGTAGGCGCGAGTAAGGCGCGAGCGGAGTACCCGATGCGAGAATGGCTTCATTAAATAGTCATCGGGCTGAAGCTCAAGAGCACTCAGCACCATTGGGCGAGAGTTGTCACCGGTAATAATAAAAAACAAAGTATGTGGCTTCATCAGCCCACGCACTTGCAACTCTTCTAATACCTGACGGCCGTTTTTACCGGAGCCGAGATTATAGTCAACCAACAGAATATCGTGAGGGTTCTTCACGTAGGCGGCAATACCCGCTTCACCAGTGCTTTTTACCTGAACCTCTTTTGCGCCCAAATTGAGCAGTGAGCCCTTAAGCATGACTTGAAAGGGCTTCTGATCATCAATCAGTAGCACACGCTTATTATTGAGCTCCAGAGTTTTATCCATTCTTGCGGTCAAACACCCTTTAATTAACGACTTAGCAACAGCATACTGTCTAAATTCAATAATGTTAAGCAGCAACAGGGTGATATATGCAAGCTTTAAAACTGTCTGAAGGAAAAGTGCACTGGTCTGAAATCAACTCATTGCCAAATCCCTCTGCCAATGAGATTACCGTAAAAGTGTCGGCGGCCGGTGTGAACCGGGCAGACTTAATGCAAATAGCTGGCAAGTATCCTCCGCCACCGGGGGCATCAGACATACCTGGTTTAGAAGTAGCAGGCATTGTCGCAGAGGTTGGTAGCCGTGTTAGTGGTCTGCAGAAAGGGCAACGGGTTGCTGCCTTGTTGGCGGGCGGAGGCTTTGCCGAATACGTAAATGTGCCGGCTGAACAAGTCCTCCCTGTACCTGATAAGTGGACTGATGAAATGGCTGCCGGTTGGTTGGAAACCTTCGCTACGGCTTATTTAAATGTCTTTATGCTAGCAAACCTGCAACCGCAAGAGTCCGTTCTTACACATGCTGGTGCCAGCGGGGTAGGTTCTTCGCTTATTCAGCTATGCCGGGAAAGCGGCAATCCAATAACGGCTGTTGTCGGTAGCTCAGACAAAGAGAGCTTTTGTAAAGAGCTTGGCGCCACAGAAACTATTAATCGTTATCAGCAGGACATTGTTGAAACGATGAAAGGTATTGGCGGTGTTGATGTGGTGCTTAATCCGGTAGCAGGTGATTCCATAGGAAAGGATCAACACTACTTAAACCAAGACGGCCGTATTATTCTTATCGGCCTAATGGGTGGCCGTGTGGGCATGGTCGACTTTGGACGCATGCTTATGAAACGCCAACGCATTATTGGCTCTACGCTACGTTCGTTAGTGCCGGAGCGTAAAGGCGAAATACTCACACAAATGTGACAACAGTTTGGCTCTCAGTTTACGAGTGGCGTAATACAACCCATTATTGATAAAACGTTTGAACAGAGAGATGTTCAGCAGGCATTTGATTATGTTGCTGCTAATAAAACGCAAGGGAAAATCGTCGTTAAAATTGGCGAGTAACCTTAAGAAAAATGGTGGAGGGGGCAGGATTCGAACCTGCGAAGGCTGAGCCGTCAGATTTACAGTCTGATCCCTTTGGCCACTCGGGAACCCCTCCACTCAAGAGGCGCGTATAATAACAGCCAGAACTGAGCTGTAAAGAGAAAACTTAAACTTTCCTGACTTTGGACGATAACAAAAGTATCTAAGGTTATTTTCCAGGGTCGGTATGAGCCAAGTTCAGTCGGTTCAGCAAAGAGCATCGGACATTTTTGAGCAGCACGCGAGTGAAGCCGTTAATCATGGCTTCGCGGGTGAGTTTGCTTATTGGGTGTCGGCATTGGGCACCGACCCGGTCATTGATGATAACCAATATGACCAAACTAATTGGCAAAGAGCTATAGGTGCTGCAAGAGCTCGACCGTTAGAACCGGCAGGAAATGTTGTTTTAGCGAGCGGTGTTTATAAGTCAGTCAGCCAACTGTCTGACTTTAAGCTGCAAGATGCTACACACCCTCAACCGCTCGTACCTGATGCAAGCCCTGACCGCTTGCCTATTGAGTTGCTTCATAATTTAGACTGGCGTGTACGCCAACGTGTTGAAAAGAAAAAGTCGAAGCAAGAAGAGCCAGAGCTTAATGATTATCGTAAACGAGGTCCGGCGGGGCTTTACGATGTGCTACAAAAATTAGGTATTACGCACTAAGCATTTCATCGTTTCTCTGCTTCGGGCATAATGGCTTTGATGTTTCGAAACCAATAGTCTTGCAGCCACATGAAGCAATTACCTCCAGAAGATGAAGAGCGTATCGATGCGTTTACTGAGCATTTATGGCTGCATCATGGCTCCAGTGAAAATACGCAGGCGGCGTACCGTAGTGACCTACGTCGATTCTGTGAGTACCTGCTTCCCCAAAAAACTCCGCTACTTGAGGTTGATGAGTTAATCCTTCAAGACTACTTGCTGTGGCGCCGGACTCAGGGCTTGTCTCCTCGAAGTACCTCTCGCTTTTTAAGTTCTGCGAAAAAGTTTTTCCAGTTTGCGGTGAAGCAGAAGTGGCTTGCTCATGACCCGACCGCCAAGCTGAAGCGTCCGAAGCTACCGCAAAGCATTCCGCACTCATTAAGCGAAGCTGATGTTGAAAACCTACTGCAAGCTCCGGAAACTGATACTCCAATTGGTCTGCGTGATCGCACCATGCTGGAGGTGCTATACGCAACTGGTCTGCGCGTCACGGAGCTGGTTCGTTTGCAATATGACCAAGTCAGCCGGCAACAGGGCCTGGTGCGAGTGGTTGGTAAAGGTGATAAAGAGCGACTGGTTCCGTTAGGTGAGGAAGCCCTGGAATGGCTGGAGCGTTACTTAAAGCATGGACGCCCTATATTGACTGACAAACAAAGCCCCTGGGTGTTTGTGACTACGCGAGGCTCATTACTGACCCGTCAGGCGTTTTGGTATCGGTTACGACATTACGCAGAAACCGCAGGTATATACGCTCATTTATCGCCACATACGTTACGACATGCGTTTGCCACTCACTTACTGAACCATGGCGCAGATTTAAGAGTCTTACAGTTACTTTTAGGTCACAGTGACTTATCGACTACGCAAATTTATACGCAGGTCGCAAGAGAGCGTTTACAAGCCTTACACGCCCAGCACCACCCTCGCGGATAATTGCATTTTAAGCGGTAACAGGGTAGGGTTCGCTCATCAATAATAAGAGGTATTTATGCAGTATTTGACGACGTTATTGGCTGTATCGGCTATAGGTTTTTCGCTATTTTCAGCGCCCATTTCCGCTGACGAATTAAATACCAAGCATTTGAACAGAATAGGTATTGAGGTTATTTCAACCGAGCCGGGCGAAATTGACGGCTATGTTCGTGTGGTCACTAATCAGGGTATGTTTTATGTGTCAGAGGACGGCAAAAAGCTGATTAGCGGTAATGTCTTTGATATTACAAATTCAGCGCCTGAGAACCTGACGGAAAAGGGCAATGGAGCGGTTCGCAAAGAAATGCTAACCGACTTTGTAGACGATATGATCGTTTACAAAGCCGATGACGAGAAATACAAAGTCACTGTGTTCACGGACACGACTTGTGGTTACTGCCAACGTCTGCATGAAAACCTCGACAGCTACTTAAGTGCCGGTATTACTATTCAGTACTTGGCATTCCCGCGTGGCGGTCTGGATAGTAAAGGAGGACAGGAGCTGCAAGCAGTTTGGTGTGCAGACGACAAAAAAGCTGCGATAAGTGCTTTTAAAGACGAAGAAAGCTATCGTGGCAACAGTTCGTGCAGCAACCCCGTCGAGCAACATTACTCGCTGGGTAAGTCGTTCGGTGTTACCGGAACGCCCGCAATTATTTTGCCCGATGGCCGTTTAATTCCGGGGGCGGTGCCGGCACGTCGCCTGTTGTCTGAATTAAGAAAGTAGTTCAGCAGCTGCAATGACAGATTACACAATACGCCGTTACCCTAAGGTTAGTGACGAGTTTCTGCCGCAAAATGTTCCGCCATTGTTGCGGCAAATTTATGCGCGCCGTGGTGTTAGTGATGAACGAGAGTTGTCTTTAAAAGCGGCCGGTCTGACACACTTTTCAAGTTTAAAAGATATTGACGCTGCGGTCGAAATACTGGCGGATGCGCTGGATAAGCAGTGGTCTGTGTGTATTTGCGGCGACTTCGACGCTGACGGTGCGACTAGCTCCGCGCTTATGGTGTCGGCCTTAACTGCTTTCGGTTTCGCGAATGTCGGGTATCGTGTTCCCAATAGAATGACTGACGGCTATGGGTTGTCGGTATCTATGGTAGAAGAGCTCGCCGCTAAAGACATTAAAGTGATTGTCACTGTTGATAATGGCATAGCGGCTCACGAGGCCATTGAACGAGCCAATGAACTGAATATCAAAGTGATTGTTACCGATCACCATTTACCTGCGCAGACTCTGCCTAATGCAGACGCTATTGTTAATCCAAACCAGCCCGACTGCTCATTTCCCAGCAAAAACTTAGCCGGCGTTGGCGTTGCCTTTTACGTACTGCTGGCTTTGCGCGCCCATTTAAGAGAAAAGCAACCCACACCGAATTTAGCCGACTGGCTTGATTTAGTTGCGCTCGGCACCGTGGCAGATGTTGTGCCACTGGACTACAACAACCGAATTTTGGTCCATCAGGGGCTTGCACGAATAAAGCAGGGCCTTTGCCGTCCGGGCATTCAGGCACTACTGGACGTGTCTAACCGCAATGCCGCACAGCTTAATGCCAGTGATTTGGGGTTTGCCCTGGCTCCCCGAATTAATGCAGCTGGGCGACTGGATGACATAAGTCTCGGTATTGAGTGTCTGCTTGCTGAAAAAGAGCATGCGCAGCGGTTGGCGCAGCAATTGAACGAACTGAACCTGCAACGTAGAAATATCGAGTCTGATATGCGTGAACACGCTGAGACTGCCGTTGCGAAACTGCAGTTCGATACGGGGAAGATTCCTGACTTAGTGACCTTGTATCAATCCGATTGGCATGCAGGCGTTATCGGTATTGTTGCCGGCCGAGTGAAAGAACAGGTAAACCGTCCGGTTATTGCGCTGGCGCATGAAGATGATGAGGTATTGAAAGGTTCTGCACGCTCTGTCAGTGGTTTACACATGCGAGATTTGCTTGAGCGTGTACATACTCTCGAGCCTAATATTATGGAACGTTTTGGCGGCCACGCGATGGCAGCAGGTTTAACCCTAAAGAAAAGCAATTTAGAACGGTTTTCAGAACTGGCTCAACAAGTTGCCGGGGAGTGGCTGACGGAAGAGCAAAAGCAACGTGTCTATTGGTCTGATGGTGAACTGACCTTACCGGAGCTATCGATAAGTCAGGTTGAAATGCTGCAAAACGCAGGCCCCTGGGGACAGCACTTTCCGGAGCCTATGTTTGACGGTGAGTTTGACATTGTCGACCAGCGTATTGTTGGCGAGAAGCACTTAAAATGTGTGCTTAGGCATCCACAAGGCGATGTGTTAGATGCTATTGCATTCAATGTCGATACCAACGAATGGCCAAATAATAGCGCTCAGCGGGTTGAGCTGTTATACAAGCCACAATTAAATCATTTCCGCGGTAAAACTTCTGTGCAGTTGCTGGTGGAGCAAATTCGCGCAATACGTTAAACTACGCCCCTTTCAAAATTCAAAGAATTAGGTAGTCGAATGTTTGAGACCAACGCAACCTACAACAACATAAAAGAAATGCGTGAGCGCAGTGATGCGCTTAGGGGGTATCTTTGACTATGATGCTAAAGTAGAGCGTCTGGAAGAAGTTACCCGTGAAATGGAGCAGCCCGATGTCTGGGATGATCCGCAAAAAGCGCAAGCTCTGGGAAAAGAGCGAGCCAGTCTTGAACAAGTGGTCGAAACCTTAGACAAGTTACAGCAAGGCCTGGATGATGTAGAAGGCTTAGTTGATTTAGCGGTGGAAGACGAAGATACCTTCAACGAAGCTCAGGATGAATTGTCTGGCCTGTTAAAGCAGTTGGAAACCTTAGAATTCCGCCGGATGTTCTCGAAAGATAATGACAGTGCTGACTGCTACCTGGATATACAGTCGGGTTCTGGTGGCACTGAGGCTCAGGATTGGGCCAATATGTTATTGCGAATGTATCTGCGCTGGGCAGAAGCTCATGACTTTAAAGCAGAAATTACCGAGCTGTCAGAAGGTGATGTTGCCGGAATAAAATCAGCGACGGTGCGCGTGGCAGGTGAGTATGCTTACGGCTGGTTACGTACCGAAACCGGCGTACACCGTCTGGTTCGTAAATCTCCGTTTGACTCGGGAAACCGTCGTCATACATCGTTCGCTTCTGTGTTTGTTTATCCGGAAGTAGATGACGACATCGATATTGAAATCGATCCGTCAGATTTACGCGTTGATACCTATCGGGCTTCAGGCGCGGGTGGTCAGCACGTAAACCGGACAGACTCGGCGGTTCGTATTACTCACGAGCCCACGGGCATTGTGGTGCAATGTCAAAGTGACCGTTCGCAGCATAAGAACCGTGACTCGGCAATGAAGCAGTTAAAAGCGAAGTTGTATGAGTTCGAGTTACAGAAACAAAACGAAGAGAAACAAGCGCTGGAAGACTCGAAAGCGGACATTGGCTGGGGCAGCCAAATTCGCTCGTATGTATTAGACGACGCACGTATTAAAGACTTACGCACCGGCGTTGAAAATCGTAATACACAAGCCGTGTTAGACGGCGCTTTAGACCCATTTATTGAAGCCAGCTTAAAAAGCGGGCTATAAGTTTAATTTAAGTATCCCGACAGAGGAAAATCGATAATGACTGATAAATCGCAAGCACCCGAAGTAGATGTAAACGAACAGATCGCGCAACGAAAGGCGAAACTGTCGGCGCTTCGCGATAAGGGCATCGCATTCCCGAACGATTTTCGTCGGGACTCGCTGGCAGCAGATCTGCACGCAGATTACGACAGTGTTAGCAAAGAAGAGCTGGCAGAGAAAGGTATTCGCGTAAAAGTTGCCGGACGTATGATGACCCGACGTATTATGGGTAAAGCGAGCTTTGCCACCATTCAGGATATGAGTGGTAAAATTCAGTTGTACGTTGCTAGGGACAATTTGCCTGAAGGCTTTTATAACAGCGAATTTAAAAAATGGGACTTAGGCGACATTATTGGTGCGTCGGGAACTCTGTTCATTACAGGTACCGGTGAGCTGAGTGTGCAGGTTGACGACATTCGCCTGTTAACCAAAGCTTTGCGTCCATTGCCTGACAAATTCCACGGCTTGGCAGATCAGGAAACGCGTTATCGCCAGCGCTACTTAGACCTGATTACAAACGATGAGTCGCGTAATACTTTTGTCGTTCGTTCTAAAGTTATCGATTACATCCGCCGCTTCTTAAGCGAGCGTCAGTTCCTGGAAGTTGAAACGCCAATGATGCAGGCAATTCCGGGCGGAGCTTCGGCGCGTCCATTCAGTACGCATCATAATGCGTTAGACATGGAGCTGTTCCTGCGTATCGCGCCAGAACTTTACTTAAAGCGTTTGGTTGTGGGTGGCTTCGAAAAAGTTTTCGAAATTAACCGTAACTTCCGTAATGAAGGTTTGTCGACTCGCCATAACCCAGAGTTCACTATGCTGGAGTTTTATTGGGGCTATGCGGACTATCACGACCTTATGGATTTAACCGAGCAAATGCTGCGTGGTGCAGCTGAAGCTGTTCTTGGATCGGCTCAGTTTACCAGTCAAGGCGTTGATTATGACTTTGGTAAGCCGTTTGAACGCATGACCGTGCTGGAAGCTATTTTGAAGTATATGCCGGAAGTGAAGGAAGAGCAGCTGAAGCACATGGATAGTGCGGTGGAAATTGCTGAGCAGGTTGGTGTAAATGTGCAGTCTTCATGGGGCTTAGGTAAGGTTCAAATCGAAATTTTTGAAACCGTTGCTGAACATCGCTTAATTCAGCCTACTTTTATTACTGCATATCCGGCGGAAGTATCGCCACTGGCACGTCGTAACGATGATGACCCGTTTGTGACTGATCGCTTCGAGTTCTTTGCCGGCGGTCGTGAGCTGGCGAATGGATTCTCCGAGCTTAACGATGCAGAAGATCAGGCTCAGCGTTTTCGTGAGCAGGTCGAGCAGAAGGAAGCAGGCGACGACGAAGCCATGTTCTATGACGAAGACTATGTTACTGCACTAGAGCACGGCATGCCGCCAACGGCGGGCGAGGGTATCGGTATTGACCGCTTAGTTATGTTGTTAACCGATTCTGCATCGATTCGTGACGTCTTACTGTTCCCGCATATGCGTCCAAAAGCAGATTAAGCAATAGCTTAAAAATTGCTCGAAAAGCGCATTGGCTGCTATAGTCATTTTCTATAGTCAGTTAATGCGTTTTTTTATGGGCGGCTTTTATGTACTACTCTGAGTTTTCAACCCCGTTGGGCACTATGTACGCAGTGGCCGATAGCCAGCATATTCTTGGTCTTTACTATCAAGGGCAAAAACACTGCCCAGACATGCAACAGTACCAGTATGCGCCAGAACAATGGTTATTAGAAGCTGCGACGCGGCAAATTCATCATTACTTTTCACAGCCGGATTATGAGTTTGATCTTCCGCTTAACCCCAAAGTCACGCCGTTTCAAAAGAGCGTCCTCGATATACTTCAACAAATTCCTTCAGGGAAGACGCTGAGCTACCAGCAAGTGGCTTCGAAGCTTGGCAAACCAACCGCAACCAGAGCGGTAGCCAGCGCTATTGCAAAGAACCCGGTTATTATCGCCATTCCTTGTCATCGCGTTATTGGGCAGGATGGTTCATTAAGAGGCTTTGCAGCAGGATTAGATCGTAAACAGCAGTTACTGGATAGAGAAAAGGCAAGTCGGAAAACGGCAGCCTGAAACGAAGAAACCCGGCAAAAGCCGGGTTTCTTACAATGCTGTCAACGACTTAGTGGTCTTCGCCGTCAGCGTGCACGTGACCGTGCTCAAGCTCTTGCTCTGTTGCGTCACGAACTTCAACAACTTCTACGTCAAAGTTAAGGTTAACGCCCGCTAATGGGTGGTTACCGTCTACAGTGACTTCGTCGTCTTTAACGTCAACGATAACAACAGACTGCTCGCCTTGGTCAGTGCTTGCGCGGAACTGCATACCAGGCTGTACTTCGTTGTCGCCGAATAAGTTACGTGGAACGGTCTGGATCAAACCGTCGTGACGTTCGCCGTACGCTTCTTCTGGCTTAACTTCAGCAGTGAAGCTATCGCCAGTTGCTTTGCTTTCCAGTGCATTTTCAAGACCAGGAATTAGCATTCCGCGGCCGTGAATAAAGCTAAGCGGATTGCCTTCTTTAGACTGGTCCAGGGTCTGGCCATCTTCTGTTTTCACAGTGTAATGGATAGCCACGACTTTGTTCTGTGCAATGGTTTCGCTCATAAAATTTAACCTAATTGATAAGGCAGTGAGTGTATTTCCAGTAGACTTGCGTCGTCACCCTGAACTCGAATAGTGGTGTCAGCGTCAATGTCGCTGGGTAAAACCGCTAATAAGTCCGTTTGTGTGTCGGTGCGGTTCACTGCCATAATGACCGTACCTACACGACGCCAGTTTTCACCAATGGCTTTCTCTAGTTGTTGCCCCGGTTTCACAGCTCGCGCTACGTTGCCTGACAATCGAAAGAGTGCCCGTTTCTGTTTGCCCAAATATTTCATTCGGGCAATAGTCTCCTGGCCGATATAACATCCTTTGTCGAAACTGACTCCGTCCCACGCTTGTATATTCAGCATTTGCGGTACAAACGCCTGACTGTTTTCTGCCGTCAATTGTGGACGAACTCGTTCAATTTCCAGCGCATCCCAAAAGGGCTGCGGATAGTCCGTAGAAACTGCTTGCCGACTTAACACAATAAATTGATCAGGTTGTTGACCAACGTGCAATGTCAGACTGTCAGTAGGCAATGCCTGTTTTGCTTTGTTGCCAATAAAACCAGCGATATGCCAGTCTTCGCTAACATCCTGAATGTCGACTTTACTAAAAACACCGTACTTTTTCAGTTGTGTTAAAGAGCCTTTAAGGGCACTTTTATGCATAACAAATAATGCTGCATTGTCATGACGAAACAACCAAAAATTACTAAATGCCTTCCCCGTAGGGTCACAATGTGCGCCATATAACCAATCTTCTTGGTCGAGTTTGCGCACATCGCATGTCAGCTGTCCTTGTAAAAAGCTGTCAGTGTCCTCGCCAGAAACCGACAGGATACCATAGTCCGTTAGTTGAACGGAAAGGCAATCCTCATTCGAATCCATTAAAGCTTGTTTTAACTCGACCACAATGACTCCTTATTGGATAGCTTACATGCTAATATTAGGGCACTGATTGAAATTACAAGGGCAATTGCTGCGGAGATCTTATGTTCCCGAAACAGTCTGAAGAAGTTTTAAAGGACAAACGTCGTTTAATATGGGCCTGCCGCCGGGGCATGCTGGAGCTTGACGTACTTTTTGAACCTTTTGTGAAAGAGGCTTACGACGAGCTTAGCGACGAACAAAAAGCGGTGTTTCGTCGCTTGGTGACTTGTGATGACCCGGATCTATTTGCTTGGTTTATGGGGCATAAAAAGTGTCCGGACGAAGAGCTTCAGGGCATGGTTGACTTTATGCTGTCACGCGTAAAGGTATAAACGCTGGAGTTCTATTTACTCAAGCGACCCCAACAGCCATTGTCCGGGTCGCCTTGCGGATATAACTGGTGGTGGCAGGAGGCAGCATGCAAACTGTTCAGTAAACCATTGGTTATTGGCAACATACTAACGTTATTACCGTTGGAGTCATTACCTGACTCCGACGTCCAAATGAAGACCTGGGTTTGGGTTTGGTGGTTTCGGCTGCCACCTGAGCAGCAAGCACAGCTCAGGCGGCAACTTTCGCAAGTCAGTTAGCAACCTTTAATGAGAAGGCGTCAACACGGTTGGTTCGGCTTTTTCCATGGTATTCGGATAATCCAGAATATAATGAAGCCCACGACTTTCCTTGCGCTCTAGAGCGCTTCTGACAATGAGCTCGGCCACCTGAACTAAGTTCCGCAATTCCAGCAGATTATTACTGACCCGGAAGTTTGCATAATAGTCGTGGATTTCCCGTTGTAGTAGTTCAATTCGATGCAGGGCACGCTCTAAGCGCTTTGTGGTGCGCACGATGCCAACATAGTCCCACATAAACAAACGCAGTTCGTGCCAATTATGCTGAATGACGACTTCTTCGTCTGAGTTACTCACCTGGCTTTCATCCCAGCTTGGTAAGTGTGTTTGTGGTGCTCTTGAAGACTGCTTAGCTAAAATATCCTTTGCCGCCGCTCGGGCAAATACCAAGCATTCTAACAGTGAGTTACTAGCCATTCGATTAGCGCCGTGCAAGCCAGTACAAGCGACTTCACCAACCGCGTATAAATGTGGCACATCGGTTCTGGCATGTAAGTCAGTGCGCACGCCACCACAAGTATAGTGCGCAGCCGGTACGACCGGAATAGGTTCGCTACTCATATCGATACCGAGCGATAAACACTTATCCATAATGGTAGGGAAGTGCTGCTCGATAAATTCTTTTGGCTTGTGAGAAATGTCCAGGAACATGCAATCGGCGCCCAGGCGCTTCATTTCATAGTCAATGGCGCGGGCAACAACGTCACGGGGCGCCAATTCTGCTAGCTTATGAAAGTCTGGCATAAAACGGGAGCCGTCCGGACGTTTTAGAACAGCCCCCTCACCACGCAACGCTTCTGTCAGCAAAAAGCTTTGCGCATTTGGGTGAAATAAACACGTTGGGTGGAACTGATTAAACTCCATATTGGCAACACTACAACCGGCGCGCCATGCCATGGCAATGCCATCACCACTAGCGATATCCGGGTTACTGGTGTATTGATACACTTTACTGGCGCCACCGGTTGCCAAAACCACGAAGTTTGCTGCAATGGTCTCTACCTGTTCTTCCATGCGGTTCCATATATAGGCGCCGTAACAGCCAGGATCTGCGCCAATACGTTGTCCGGTAATTAAGTCGACGGCGTTGTAGCGTTCTAATACGGTAATATTAGAATGCTTCAGAACTTGCTCTTGTAACGTGGTCTGTACCGCACGGCCTGTCGCATCGGCGGCATGCAGAATACGCCGGTGGCTGTGCCCACCTTCACGATTTAAGTGATACGTAGGGGACTGGCCGTCGCTCTCAACTTTATCGAAGCCGACTCCTGCGTCAATCAGCCATTGTAAGCTGTCGCGCGCATTTTCTGTGGTAAACTTAACGGCTTCGGGGTCACAAAGGCCTGCACCAGCGACTAGGGTGTCCTCAATATGGCTTTCAATGCTGTCGTTTTTATCAAACACAGCGGCAATGCCACCTTGAGCATAAAATGTAGAGCCTTCGGTTAAGGCGCTTTTACTTAATACCGTGACTTTTAATGTGTCGGCAAGTTGCAGGGCAGTGGTTAAGCCAGCAGCTCCTGAGCCAACAACCAGCACATCGCATTGATAATTTGCTGCAGGTTCCATAAAGTACTCATTAAGAATTTTGGATGATTTTACGCATTTGCTGAAATATTTGCGAACTTTTTACAAGCGGTCTGGTCACAGTCTGTACAAACAGGACGGGCCGCCAGTTCCAGCAGTTCCTGGGTAAAGGGAGAACAGGCTCGGATGAGCGAACAGGTGAACGACCAACAACTGGTCAAAAAAGTACAACAAGGTGACAACCGGGCTTTTGATTTGCTGGTAAAGAAGTATCAGCACAAAGTCATGAGTTTGATATCCAGGTATGTAAAGCAACCCGGAGACGTTGCAGATGTTGCACAGGAAGCGTTTATTAAAGCGTATCGTGCGTTGCCTAACTTCCGCGGAGATAGCGCTTTTTATACTTGGTTGTACCGAATAGCGGTTAATACGGCGAAAAACCATTTAGTTTCTCAGGGCAGAAAACCACCCGCGTCAGATATCGACGCCGAAGAAGCTGAATATTACGAAGGCGCCGCCGCTTTAAAAGATGGTGCATCACCGGAAAGCCATATGCTGACGGACGAAATCAGAAATGTGGTGATAAAAACAATTGAGGGGCTGCCGGATGACTTAAGGCAGGCTATCACGTTAAGAGAAATTGAGGGGCTTGGCTACGAGGAAATAGCGCTCGAAATGGACTGTCCAATAGGAACTGTTCGTTCACGTATTTTTCGCGCCCGAGAAGCCATAGATAACCAACTGAGACCGTTGCTGGAACGGTAAATTGAAGAGGGGCTTATGTCTCGAAAATTATCAGAAGTTACGTCAGCTTTGTTTGACAGTCAGGACGTCGACGCAAAAGAGCTTGATGATGTATTAAATGATGAGCAGTCAGTTCAAATCTGGCATCGCTACAGTGTTGCGCGGGCTGCTTTGAAAAATGAACTAGGCGCAAGCATCGATCTGGATATTAGCCAGCGCGTTAGTGCTGCTATTGAAAGTGAAGGCTCTAATGTTATTAAACCTGGGTTCGGACAGTCGAAAAGTCAGAATAAAGCAGCGTCGAAATGGTTCCAGCCTTTAGCGAAGGTAGCGGTAGCAGCGAGTGTCGCTGTAGTGGCTGTTATGACGGTTCAGGTTTACCAACAGCCAGCCGGAGCGGACGGAGCCAGTGCCGAGCCCGCATTATTAACGAATCCAATTGGTGGGCGTGAGCCAGTAAGCCTGAATCATGTCGAGCCAATGTCTCAAGTGAGCGACCAGCAGCGTCGTCGCCAGGTGCAGTCGTATTTAATCGACCATCAGCAGCAGTTAATGCTGCAGCAAAAAGAAAGCGATGATAAAGAAGAGCAGGAGCTCAACAAAGGTAATTAATTCGATGATAACTCGGTTGTACCAGTCACTGATAGCCGCTGTCGCTGTGTTATTTATGTCGGCAGCAAGTGCTCAGGAAACGCAAAAGGAAATTGACGGTGAGGGCTGGTTTGACCGTATGTCAAAGGCGCTGACATCCCTCAATTTTGAAGCCTCTCTAGTTCATGTTCACGGTGACCAAATAGAGCCCTATCAGTGGTTCCAGGCTGCCGGTGAGCCACAAAGTCAAGAACTGCTCATTCGCATGAACGGGCCTGACTTCCGTATTTTAAGAATGGGCAACCGAGTTGCCCATTTCCACACTTCAGCCAGTAATTACTCGTTAAGGGCTGACTCTGTTTCAGCAATATTGCCCGAAGCGTTCACCAAGCCTTTCGCAAATTTAAAAGATACGTATCAAGTTACAATTGGTGGCGGGGCGAGAGTGTTGGGTCGTAATGCTCAACACCTGCGAGTTATTAGTCGCGATAATCAGCGCTACAGCTATTCACTTTGGGTCGACAGATCGTCCGGCATGTTGCTCAAAATGATGATGCATGATCAACGCGGTGACATTGTTGAACAAATGCAGTTGACCAGTCTCTCTATTCGTGAGGACTCTCCCGGCGTTTTAAAAGAAGTGTCAGATTTGGAAATGCCACCATTACTAAGTGACCTTCGCATATTGAACAAACCGGGGTTTCCCGTAAAACCCGGCTGGCAGCCTCAGGGCTTTGAACTTATTACCAAACAAAGCCATAACCTGGTTGCTGAATCGACACTGGTTGACCATTATTTATTTTCAGATGGTTTGACGGAGTATTCGGTTTACATTGCAAGGCTTACCGATGATATGGAAACCGATGTGGCGCTGTCTTCCTCACAAACCTTATTCACAATGCGTTATAATGACTACTTAATTACTGTTGTCGGGCAGGTGCCACTCAGCATCGCCCAGCGAATAGCGCAAGAAGTGAGATAATGAAAGAATTGGCAGAAGTGGTTGCCGTGGACGGTAAACGAGTCACAGTAACCACGCAACTAAAAACCGCTTGCTCAGGCTGTGCCCAGGTTTCTACCTGCGGTGCGGGTATTCTTAGTAAAGTGTTTGCTGACAGAAACGCCCAGTTTCATGTGGTGACAGACGAGCCTGTTACCGTTGGTGATCGAGTAGAACTCGATGTGCCAGAGCAAGCCGTTACTCAATTCGCTCTCATGCTTTATGGTTTGCCAATTTTAGCCTTGTTGATTATTGCTATTGCGCTACAAAGTTCCGAGGCTGTTCATGAAGGTATTACCATTTTATTGTCTTTTGCAGGCTTTGCGCTGACGTTTTTAGGCTTGCGGGCGTGGTTTAGGCGCCGAGACATTAAAATAAACCAATTGGTACGAATAAAAACCGTATAACGTGGCTTTTTCAATTCTCACCAAATAAACCATAAAAACCTTTGTTCTTGCGCCTAACATGAGTATGATCGGGGCTAATTTTTGAAAGTCAGAATTTAAGTTTTACAGAGGTATCATCAATGCCGGATAAGGCGTTCAAGCAAAGTAATATTCGCAACTTTTCTATTATCGCTCATATCGACCACGGGAAGTCCACGCTGTCTGACCGGCTCATACAGCATTGCGGGGGGTTAACCGACCGCGAGATGGCCGAGCAAGTCCTTGATTCGATGGATCTTGAGCGCGAGCGCGGTATTACCATTAAGGCGCAAAGCGTCACGCTTTATTATACGGCACAGGACGGTGAGACCTATCAGCTTAACTTCATCGATACCCCGGGACACGTCGACTTCTCATACGAAGTATCGCGCTCTCTGGCAGGTTGTGAAGGTGCTTTGCTGGTTGTCGACGCGGCGCAAGGCGTTGAAGCACAGACACTGGCGAACTGTTACACCGCTATTGAGATGGACCTGGAAGTGGTGCCGGTTCTGAACAAAATCGACTTACCTCAGGCCGATCCAATGGCCGTGGCACAGGAAATTGAAGACATTGTGGGTATTGAAGCTGTCGATGCTGTTCAGTGTTCAGCAAAAACAGGAATTGGCATTGACGACGTACTAGAGCGCATTGTTCGTCAAATACCGCCGCCGCAGGGCAGCGAAGAAGAGCCTTTGCAAGCCCTTATTATTGACTCATGGTTTGATAATTATCAGGGCGTTGTGTCTTTGGTTCGCGTGCGTAATGGCACATTGAGAGCGGGCGAAAAAATGACGGTGATGTCGACCGGTCAGTCGTTCCAAATTGATAAAGTGGGTTACTTTGATCCAAAACCGCATGAAACGGGCATATTGCACACTGGTGAGGTGGGTTATGTTATTGCGGGCATTAAAGATATTTTGGGTGCGCCAGTGGGCGATACGCTAACAAATACCCGGGCACCGGCCAAAGAGCCTGTTCCAGGTTTCCAAAAAGTGAAACCACAAGTGTATGCGGGTATGTTCCCAATTAGTTCAGACGATTACGAAGCATTTCGTGATGCACTGGGTAAGCTAGCATTGAATGACGCTTCGTTATTTTACGAGCCGGAAAACTCAGCCGCCTTGGGCTTCGGTTTCCGTTGTGGTTTCCTTGGCATGCTGCACATGGAAATCATTCAGGAACGACTCGAACGCGAGTACAACATTGACCTTATTACTACCGCACCAACGGTAGTCTATGAAGTTGAAAAAACAGACGGCTCAATTGTCAAAGTCGACAATCCGGTAAATCTACCGCCAGTCAACGATATTGAAACAATTTACGAGCCTATCGTGGAAGCCAGTATCCTGGTTCCACAGGAATTTTTAGGTAACGTTATTACACTCTGTGTTGATAAGCGCGGTGTGCAAACTCGTATGGCTTATCACGGTAAACAAGTGTCCGTAACCTATGAAATTCCGATGGCTGAAGTGGTCATGGACTTCTTTGACCGTCTGAAATCGTGTAGCCGTGGTTATGCATCGCTCGATTATCAATTCAAAAAGTTTGAACCTGCGGACATGGTTAGGGTCGATATACTGATTAATGGTGACCGGGTGGATGCGCTGGCAATGATCACGCACCGCGATCATGCGGAAGGGCGTGGTCGCATGTTGGTGGATAAAATGAGAGAACTCATTCCACGTCAAATGTTTGATATAGCTATCCAGGCCACCATTGGAAACCATGTTATTGCGCGTTCTACGGTAAAACAGCTGCGTAAAAACGTAACCGCAAAGTGTTACGGTGGTGACATAAGCCGTAAGAAGAAACTTTTACAAAAACAAAAAGAAGGTAAAAAACGCATGAAGAACCTGGGTAACGTTGAAGTACCTCAGGAAGCCTTCCTTGCGGTTTTAAAAGTAGGCAAATAGGAAATGGCCAATTATTTTTCATTAATTTTAACGGTAGTTACTATCGTATCGGGGCTGCTTTGGCTATACGATGCGAAGTTTTTAAAACCTAAACGTCAGGCAATAGTTGCTGAGGTTGAAAAAAAGACCACCAGCCCGCTGACAGAAGAGCAAGTAGAGCAGTTAGCACCGCAACCCAAGTTAATGGAGCTGGGGCAGTCGATATTCCCGGTTATTGCTTTGGTGTTGATCGTTAGAACAATATTGTATGAGCCATTTCAAATTCCGTCGGGCTCAATGATGCCAACGCTGCTACGCGGTGACTTTATACTGGTGCAAAAATTTGACTACGGTATTAAAGAGCCGCTGTTTCAAAATACCATTATTGAAACAACCGAGCCCAAACGCGGTGATATTGCTGTTTTCAAGTATCCGGTAGAGCCTAACATAGATTACATTAAACGTATTATTGGTTTGCCAGGTGATCGTATTGTTTATCGCAATAAAACCTTATACGTGCAGCCAGCGTGCGAAGAAGGGCGCAGAGACTGCCCTGAAATGGAAGTTATTAAAACGCAACTGAAAGACGATGGCGCATACTTTTCTGGCTCTTCACCACTTAAAACCTATGAAGAAACCTTGGGCGATGTAAAGCATGACATTTTAGTTGACCCTAGAGTGGCGTCACGTCGTGCATTTTTCTATGACCAACCGGGTACTCAACGTGATGAGTGGGTTGTACCCCAAGGCCAGTATTTCGCTATGGGCGATAACCGCGATAACTCACGAGACAGTCGCTACTGGGGGTTCGTCGATGAAGAACAGTTGGTCGGCAAAGCTGTATTCATTTGGATGAGCTTTGAAATGAACCGTGGACAAGATAGTTGGTTACCGTCGTGGGTACCAACAGGGATTCGATTTGAAAGGCTGGGGAGTATCGAGTGAGTTTACCCAAACCACCGTTAACTGAACTAGAAAAAATAGTCGGACATCAATTTCAAAAACAAGATGTTTTGCGACAAGCTCTCACGCACCGTAGCGCCTCATCGACCCATAACGAACGCCTGGAATTTCTGGGCGATTCTATTTTAGGGCTGGTAATAGCTGAAGCTTTATTTAAGAAATTCCCGAAAGTCGCCGAAGGTGACCTAAGCCGTATGCGAGCCGCTATTGTTTGCGGCCGTTCGTTGGCGAAGCTGGGTAAAAAAATGGGGCTGGGTGACTTTTTGTCGTTAGGTCAGGGAGAGCTAAAAAGTGGCGGCTACCGTCGGGAATCGATATTGGCGGATGCAGTAGAAGCCATTATCGGTGCCATTTACCTCGACAGTGACATGGACACAGTTAGACAAGTCATTTTGAAGTGGTTTGAACCACAGCTCGATGACATTAAGCCGGGTGCCAGCCAGAAAGATCCCAAAACACGCCTGCAGGAATGGTTACAGGCAAGACAGCAACCGCTGCCAGAATACGATGTGATTGCTACACAAGGGCAGGCGCATAATCAACAATTTACAGTTCACTGTGTTATTGAAGGGCAACAAGAGCCATTCATAGGCAGTGGCACAAGCCGTCGTAAAGCTGAACAAGCTGCAGCGACCTCGGCATTAGAACATTTGCAGGAGCGTAAATGACGCTTGATATAGAACTCGACGACAACAAACACAGCGGCTTTGTTGCTATTGTTGGGCGCCCAAACGTGGGTAAGTCGACGCTGATTAACCGTATACTCGGTCAGAAAATCAGCATTACCTCGAATAAACCACAAACAACACGCCACCGCATTCTGGGCGTAGACACCGACGGTGACTGCCAGGCTGTTTATGTTGACACGCCGGGTATGCATATTGAAGAGCCGCGGGCGATTAACCGAGTGATGAACCAGACGGCATCTTCCGCGTTAAAAGACGTAGACTTGGTCTTATTTGTTGTTGATAGTTTGAAATGGCTGGAAGACGACAAAATGGTGCTTGAAAAAGTGCAGCGCAGCAAGGTACCGGTGGTCTTACTGGTCAATAAAGTCGATCAGGTTAAAAACAAAGAGAAGTTACTGCCGCATTTGCAGTGGTTGAGTACACAACACGACTTTGCAGAAATATTGCCGATATCGGCCACCCATGGTGACAACCTCGACGAACTGCGCAAAATTGTGCGTGGTCACTTACAGCCCGGTTTTCATTACTTTCCGGAAGACTATGTCACTGATCGTTCAGTGCGCTTTATGACCGCTGAAATTATACGTGAAAAGTTGATGCGTTTTACCGGTGATGAACTGCCTTATGAAACGACCGTTGAAATAGAACAGTTCGGTCACTCTGAAAAAGGTACGACGCATATACACGCACTTATTTTGGTTGAGCGCGAAGCACAGAAGCGAATGATCATCGGTAAGGGCGGTGAACGCTTGAAAACTATAGGAACAGAAGCTCGTCGCGACTTAGAGCGCTTGCTCGACAACAAAGTACTCCTTAAACTATGGGTGAAAGTGAAGTCGGGTTGGTCTAATGACGAACGAGCCTTAAAAAGTTTAGGGTACCGCGAGGACTAAATCGTGATTCAGCGAGCCTTAGTGTTGCATCGCTGGGACTTTCAGGAAACCAGTCTGCTGCTGGACGTGTTCACAGAGCAAAACGGGCGCGTCCGACTCATTGCTAAGGGAGCCAAACGGCCTAAAAGTCCATGGCGTGGATTAGCTCAGCCTTTTGTACCAGTGAAAATAGAGTACAAAGGGCGCAGCGACTTAAAAACGCTGACACTACTTGAACAAGACACCCAATCAGCCCATATAAGACTTATCGGCAACGCACTTTATAGCGGCTTCTACCTCAATGAATTGTTGCAGCGCCTGCTGCCGGCAGAAGCTGAAGCACAGGAACTGTTCCAGCATTACTGGTCGGCGATAGCTGCGTTGTCCGAAGCGAAACATGTAGAACCAGCACTCAGACGCTTCGAATGGCAACTACTTGAACATTTGGGGGCAGCCTTTGACTGGTATCATGATGCTGACACTGGACTACCGCTAAAAGAGCTTGAGTACTGTTACTTTGTGCCTGATCATGGGTTAGTATCGACACCCCGACATAAAGACGACAAAGCTTACCCAGTCAGTGATATTGAACGAATAGCAGACTGGGATATAAGTGATGAACACCGCTTAAAACAGTTAAAGTGGATAATGCGCGAGGCGCTTCACGTGTATTTGGGTGACAAACCGCTGCGCAGCCGTGAACTGTTTCAGCAAAGAAGGAAGTAACCATGAGAGAATTACGCTTAGGGGTAAACATTGACCACGTCGCAACACTTCGAAATGCGCGTGGCGTACGTTACCCAGACCCGGTAGCTGCGGCCAGCATTGCTGAACGTGCAGGAGCTGACGGTATCACCATTCATTTGCGTGAAGACCGTCGGCACATTACCGATCGCGACGTGGCGATGCTGAAGCAAACTCTGAACGTGCCAATGAATTTAGAAATGGCCGTGACCGATGAAATGATCGACATTGCAGTAAAAACACAGCCAACGTTCAGTTGCCTGGTACCGGAAAAGCGTGAAGAGCTGACCACTGAAGGCGGTCTAGATGTTGCTGGACAAGTTGAAAACATTGCCAATGCGACCAAGCGTTTAACGGATGCAGGCATTCAGGTGTCGCTATTTATTGATGCTGATCACAAGCAAATTGATGCAGCAAAAGAAGCCGGAGCTCCTATAATTGAATTGCATACAGGCCAATACGCTGAAGCTGACACTGAAGAAGAACAGAAAAAAGAATTGGCCCGCTTAATGGAAGCGGCGGAGTACGCGCACTCTATTGGTTTACAGGTTAATGCGGGTCATGGCCTTCACTACCACAACACATTAGACGTTGCGCAAATTCCGCAAATGGTCGAACTGAATATTGGTCACTCTATTATTGCCCGGGCAGTTTTAGATGGTCTGGATAAAGCTGTCCGCGATATGCGGGAAATACTTGATAAGGCAAGATAATGGCAATAGTAGGACTGGGTACGGATATTATTGAAATGTCCCGTATCGAGAAGTCGTTAGCGCGTGGCGACAGCTTAACTAAGCGTGTGCTGACGCCAAAAGAGCAGGAAGAAATGAGCGCATCGGTTGACGAAGCTGCGTATTTGGCGAAGCGATTTGCCGCTAAAGAAGCTTGTGCTAAAGCGTTTGGGCGTGGTATTTCTGCCGGATTGTCGTTTCAGCATATGCAGGTTGTCCATGACGACTATGGAAAGCCCAGCTGGCACTTTACCGATACCGCTGCCCAGTGGATTAAAGAAATGGGTGTTGTTGCCAGCCATTTATCCATCAGTGACGAAAAGCATTACGCCGTGGCAACGGTTATTTTAGAGTCTGAATAAAATAGGTTAAACACAACCAAAATGGCGCAATTTTTTAAGCCGCAAAAGCGTGGCAAAGCCGTTAGTAAAACTCTCAAAGCTCAAGTCTCTGGGCTTGATCATCAGGCGCGAGCGGTTGTTCGTGGCTCTGATAAACAAGCGGGTCGAAAGCCTCAAACACGTTTCATTATTGGTGCGTTACCCGGCGAGGTCATTCAGTACAAAACCATCGGCAAACACAGTGGTACGCTTGAACGCATTCTGGAGCCAAGCACTGATCGTCGTGATGCTCCCTGCAAATATTATGAGCAATGCGGTGGTTGCGACTTTCAGCATGTCGATGAAAGCTACCAACAGCGCCACAAACAGCAAGTGGTGGAAGAGCTGTTCCAGAAGTTCGGTGTGTTTGACGCTGCGACTGAAAGCTTGCCCTGGCAGGCACCATTAGTCAGTGAGCCGACTCGATATCGTCGGCGTGTCCGCCTGGCCACCCGCTGGCTCGGTAAAGAACAAAAATTACTTATTGGTTTTCGGGAAGCGCAAAGTCATCAGATTGTGCCAGTTGAAGACTGCTTAGTGGCTGAAGAAAGCTTATTGCAAGCGGTGAATAGGCTGTATCCAGTGCTAAACACCTCAAGTATTGCGACTAAGCTGGGGCATTTAGAAGCCATTCACACCAATAAGCCAGTTATTTTACTGCGTATAACGGACAGCTTGCCAAAGGACGCTATACAGTCACTTGAGAAGTGGCAGGCAGAGCAGAATATCGATATTTGGCTGCAAAGCGACAATGAATTAACACCTCTGAACAACGCAAGTTTACCTTTTGATACGTCCATAGACGGTGACAAGCCTTACTTTCAACCCGGAGATTTTTTACAGGTTAATGGCAGTATTAATGAACGTATGGTGCAGCAGGCTATAGACTGGCTTGCGCCGGAAAAAACGCAACGCGTGTACGACTTTTTCGCAGGTATTGGTAACTTCAGCATCCCGTTAGCGCGTCGAGCCAAGTCGGTACTGGCAGTGGAAGGTGTGTATCGCATGGCGGAACAAACGCGCAATAACGCTGAAACCAATAGTCTTACTAACTTGAGTTCCTTAGCGGCTGAACTAAATGATATTACCGCGTCTGAATTAGGTGAACCGGCTGACTTATGGTGTTTAGACCCGGCTCGGCCCGGAGCAGAAGGGGTGATGACGTTACTTAAAAAGCTCAAACCCGAGCAACGACCTAAGCGAATTGTGTACGTTTCTTGCGCGCCGGATACACTCGCGCGAGACGTTGCTACTATTGTTGGTCTAAAAAGCAACAAAAAGGCCTCCGACTACCGTATTAGCAAGCTCTGCACAGTTGACATGTTCCCGCAAACGCATCACATTGAAACCATGGTTTGTCTGGAGCGAGCGTCGTAAGTCATGGTCCATGTACGCAGTACCCACGTGGATGATCCCAAGTACAAAGACAGCGAACAGCATTGGCTGAACGCTGTGAGTGATCCTGAGCCACTGGAAACTACCTTAGAGCAGCTAAAACAACAATTTCCAAAAGAAGAAGCCGCACTGCTAAAAGGCCAGGAAATGGTAGAGATTCTGGCGCCACTGAAGCTTGACGCAGAGTCGCTACTGGCGGCTTTGTACGTACCACTGCTGGAAGCTGGCAAGCTCGACCTAGACAAGCTCACCGGCCAGCAGTCAAAAACGCTCATTGTACTGTTGCGTAACGTACAGCAAATGCAGAGCATTAGTGACTTACAACATTTTCAGCACGGCCAGCCTGATGGTACTCAAATAGACAATGTACGACGTATGTTGCTGTCTATGGTGGAAGACGTGCGTGCGGTGCTCATTAAGCTTGCAGAACGCATTTGTTACTTACGCGAAGTGAAAAACGCCGACGAAGAGACACGAGTCTTAGCAGCCAAAGAGTGTTCGGAAATATACGCGCCTTTAGCCAACCGTTTAGGCATAGGTCAGCTTAAATGGGAGCTGGAAGACATAGCTTTCCGGTATTTGCACCCGAATACCTACAAAACCATTGCCAAACGCTTGCATGAGCGTCGCATAGACCGAGAGCAATACATAGAGAATTTTGTTGCTGACTTGCAAAACGCGTTGGACGAGCAGCAAATACAGGCCGAAGTTTATGGCCGACCCAAACATATTTACTCTATTTGGCGCAAAATGCAGAAAAAACATCTGCAGTTTGAGCAACTGTTCGACATACGTGCAGTTCGTATACTCACGCACAATCTAAAAGATTGTTATGCCGCGCTGGGCGTCGTGCATTCGCGCTGGCGGCATATTGCGTCTGAGTTCGACGACTATATAGCCACGCCCAAGCCGAATGGCTATCAGTCAATTCATACGGTAGTGGTCGGGCCCGAAGACAAAAGTGTCGAAATTCAAATTCGCTCGCATGATATGCATGATGACGCTGAGTTGGGTGTCGCCGCACACTGGATGTACAAAGAAGGTCCGGCAACCGGCAAACGTCACGGTTTTGAGGATAAAATTGCCTGGCTGCGTAAGCTGCTGGCCTGGCATGAAGACATGGCTGGTAGCGAAGGTTTGGTCGATGAAATTCGTTCGCAGGTCTTTGAGGACCGGGTGTATGTGTTTACGCCGAAAGGTGAGGTTATGGACTTACCTATGGGCTCAACGCCGCTCGACTTTGCGTATTACATTCATAGTCAGGTTGGACATAAGTGCATTGGCGCCAAAATTGATGGCCGCATTGTGCCTTTTACCTATCAGTTGCAAAATGGCGATCGCGTTGAAATCCTGACTCAGAAAAACGCACAACCACGGCGCGACTGGCTGAACCCGCAGCTGGGCTATTTACACTCCTCGCGGGCAAGAGCCAAGGTTCATACCTACTTTAAAAAAGAAGACCGGGATAAAAACCTACACGCGGGCAAAGAGCTGTTGGAAAACGAGCTACAGAAGTACGGCATTCCGCTCAATAAAGCCACTGACGTGTTAGGGCGCTTTAATGTCAGTAATCTAGACGACCTATTAGCTGCCATTGGTGCGGGCGATGTGCGTTTGCATCAGGTTGTTAACCAGCTCAAGCCGGAAACAACCGAAGCTGAAAAAGTTGAGCAAATTAAGAAGCGCACAAAAGTCACCAAGCGCAAAGTAGGTAGCACGTCGGAAGTGGTTATTGAAGGTATTGGTAACCTCATGATGCAATTTGCGAAGTGCTGCGAGCCATTACCGGGCGAGCCAATACGAGGCTTTATTACGCAAGGGCGTGGTGTTTCGGTACACAGACGTGATTGTGAGCAGTTAGCGCATTTGCTGAGTCAGCATCCGGAGCGGGGCATTGAAGTCAGTTGGTCCCGTCAGACGCATCAGGACTATCGAGCAGAGCTACGCATTTCAGCGTTAGACCGAGGTGGATTGCTGCATGACATTACCAGCGTGTTGGCGAATGAGAAAGCTGCCGTCATGCAAATGGACAGTGATGCTGACCGCCAGTCTCAAACCGCCACAGTAGTATTGGCTTTGGCCGTCAAAGATAACGAGAGCCTGCAGCGTATTAGTCAGCGCTTGCGGCAAATTAATGGTGTTGAACAGGTACAACGGGTGTAAGCCCTAAAGGGTTTTATAAATGACGAGTGAATTTAATGGTGTTGCCGAGTTAACCGAAGTCATGCGTCGTTTGCGCGACCCCGAGGGTGGTTGCCCCTGGGACTTAAAGCAAAACTTTGAGTCACTGCTGCCTTACACCATAGAAGAAACCTACGAGGTGGTTGACGCGATTCAATCGGGTGATATGGCCGCGATAAAGGACGAGCTCGGTGACTTGCTGTTCCAGGTGGTGTTTTATGCACAGCTGGCGAAAGAGCAGGGCGACTTTGTGTTTGACGACATTGCCGCGCATACTGCCAATAAGTTGATTAGCCGTCACCCTCATGTATTTGGCAGTGATGCTGAACGCAACTTGTCCGATGCCGAAATTAAAGCTCAGTGGGAACAGATAAAGCAGCAAGAGCGTACTGAAAAAAATGCCCGTGGCTCTGTATTTGACGATATACCTAGTCAGTTGCCGAGCATTTTAAAAGCCTCCAAACTGCAAAAGCGTGCGGCCTCCGTCGGTTTCGACTGGCCAGAAGCTGAACCGGTATACGACAAAATTGAAGAAGAAATACAAGAAGTAAAAGAAGCAACAGACCAAGAGCACATTGAAGAAGAAATTGGCGACTTACTGTTCGCTGTTGTTAACCTCGCACGCCACAAACAAGTGAACCCTGAAGCTGCGCTGCAACGAGCCAACGAAAAATTCAAAAGCCGTTTCCAAAACATAGAGCAACGCCTAAGCGAACAGGACAAACATCCTACTGATTGCAATTTGGATGAGCTAGAAGCTTTGTGGCAACAAGCTAAGAAGGTGTAAATTTTAATCAAAACCTGCCGATAATAGAGTTACGGACTATACTGAAAGTCAGTGATAGCCGATTTTGCAGGAGCACCATCATGCCTATTAATCCAACCAGTTTCGCAACAGGCTCTGGCAAGCCTAATTCTAATAGCGTAAGAGCTGAATCTAACGCCGATAACCGTGATGTTAAAGACGCAAAAACAGAGTCGAAGAAGGCATATAATGCCGCTATTCTCGCCGCGCATGAAAAGGTCTCATTAAATAGTAACAATGAGTCATTAAGCTTGCTGTACAAGACCGCACTCGAAGGCATTAATGCTGAGCTTGAGCCTGTCATGGGTAAGAACGCAGCGAAGAAAATCTATGAGTCTGGCGTCGACACTTCTCCTAGCGCCACGGCCGATCGCATTGTTTCCTTTGCGACCAACTTTTATAGCCGCTACAAAGAATTAAATCCAGGCGATTCAGAAGAAGAGACGCTGAATAACTTTCTGGAGCTTATAAAAGGCGGTATCGACAAGGGCTTTAAAGATGCTGTTACTATTCTTCAAGGCTTACAGGTTTACGAAGGTAAAGTGGAAAGCGATGCGGATGAAACTTATAAGCTGATAGAGCAGGGCCTTGAGAGTTTTCGTGAGCGAGTACTTGAAGAAGCGAAGAAACAAGGCGATTCTGATGGTGAAGCTGAGCGCGTACCTGAAGGAGACTAGAGTTGGCGAGATCAGTTAACTGGAACATAAAGAGTTGCGCACTGTAGAAGCAGTGTTATAGTTACCAACAGTCTTTAAAAAGTCTTTTTGAGGCCTTTTGTGAAAACTGAAACGGTTACTTATCTAAAAGAAAACGCTAATTCTCTTGAGCTCAATGAAGAGTTGCTTGTTACCAAAAAGGGCAAACCTGCGTACGTGGTTCAGTCTTTTTCCGATTATGAGTTTCAACAAGAAACTCTAGCACTTTTGAAGCTTCTCAAGCTATCCGAAAAGTCGTTGGATGACGAAAGGTTGAGCTTTGATGAAGCATTCGAGTGAGTTTTATAGAGTAGAAGCCTCTCGTGTTTTTAAGTTGTCTACCAGACGCTTCCGTAGTTTCATAGAACACAATTATTCAGAGTCGATTGCTGATAATGTGATCACCAACATAAAAAACAGGATTAAAGAACAACTGCCAATTAACCCTAAAATAGGCCCCATTAGCGAGTGGCTTCTTAGTCTTGGGATCGCTGAATAGGCAGTGGTTGGTTGATGACTATAACCTTGTATTTTATAAAGTTGATGAAGCTAATCAAAAAGTCGAACTCTTGTTATTGATGTCGACTAAGCAAAATATCCGGAAGCTGCTCTTCGAAGTAAACCTTTTGATTTAGATAGTTATAAACAATTAGCTAGCCACGCTTTACCGCTCCTACCGCCACTTAGTTGCTTTTCTCGATTAAAGAAATTATCGTAGTTAACGTTTTTATAACGACTCGCTTAGCGCTTCTCGGGTGCTGAGCGAGGCTACCTCATACAGCACGTTCGAGGGTAACCGGAGGAAGTGATGAAGTCTTTAAAAAAATCCGCCTTGAACTTATGGGCTGGCATTTGTTTGATTGTTTTCACGGTAGCAGTGATTGATATCGTTTTCTACTGGTCTGATACCGGTTTTGACTGGGTGTTTTTAGGTAAAAATGTGCTTTATGCAATTGCTACTGGCTATTGGGTTTGGAGGCTTTTAACCCAGCCTTATCGAAAACGGAATACGCTTGAAGCGTAGAGTTCATAGTGAAAATCATGAATACATCAGGTTTAAGCATATTAATAATAAAAACTTTAATGGTCGCGTCGGGTCTTGCAATATCTGTACTTGGGATTTTGGTGCTATTCAATAATTATTCAGAGCCTACTGGGCTTTTGCTTAATTTAAAGACTGCAATAGCTGGAACTATGGTTTTGTTGGGAATAGGTTTTCTTATTCTTGCTTTTAATTCAATTGGAAGAAAAAGCAGCAATGGCTATGACTCCTGCTAACTTACTCAATCTATCATCGGATTAGGGAAATACCGTGTTTAACTTAACCGAGAAAGAGCTCAACTCAATTATTAAAAAACATACAGGGTTTGCTGTATTTCTAGCGGTAGTGCCTGTCGTTTTTATTCAAATAATTTCGATGTTTGCCGGAGACATGAATCACCTACTTATTTTTCTGATGCCGATAATTATTGTTGGCGCATGTGCAAATTTAGTTAAGAACGTGCTAACGGATATTCGGGAGCACAGCCATGAGTGAGTCAATTGCTCGACAACCATTTGGGTCTACTGTTGTACCTATTATTATAGCTGTGATTATGACTGAAGCACTTATGTATAGCTTAGGTTCAAAGTACAACCCACTAAGTGATGACTTTGATATCGCGAATTTCCTAATTGATTTAGGTGTTTTTGTCGCAATTGCAGTGGCTGCCTCATGGTTATATCAGCGAGTATTTAAGTTGCTGCGAAAAAAACTGCGAACAAGGAATAGTTAGAATATGACTATACAGCTCAAACGCATCTATGACGATGCATCATCTGACGACGGCTACCGAGTTTTGGTTGATAAATTGTGGCCTCGCGGCATTTCAAAAGATGCAGCTAAGCTTGATGATTGGATAAAAGACATAGCGCCTTCCGATGAGCTTCGTCAATGGTTTCACAGTAATCGTTCTGAGTGGGGCGAGTTTCGCAACCGGTATTTGTCTGAATTAAAAGAACACAAAGAAGCCTTACGTGACTTGGCCAGCAAAGCTAGTGGTGAAAAAGTCACACTGTTGTATTCCTCTAAAGATACTGAGCACAACAATGCCGTGGTGTTGAAAGAGTATTTAGAAAAATTAACGTCATAACGTTTTGGTGCTATAACGTCATGGTGCTCTTATGTAGGTTAGCATCATGAGCGAGACAACAAAACGGTCAACGATTTACTTTGCCCTCAATTGCATAGCGCGTTGAGGTTGAAAGTGGCTCTTAGAAAGCATGTTTATAAATTTGAATAGAAAATCGTCATAAGTGCTACTATAGTATCACTATGAGATAGATGACTAGGCGGTATGCTATGAAAGTAGAGCTTGTTACAAGTCTAAAGCGTCAGGCGACAAAAATTTTGGCTGATTTACATTCATCGAAAGAGCCGGTCTTGATAACGGAACACGGACAACCATCGGCTTATTTGGTGGACATTGAAGATTATGAATTAATGCAACAGCGTTTAGCGCTTTTAGAGGGGCTCTCAAGAGGAGAGCGGGACTTACTTCACGGAAGAACGTATAGTCAGAATGAGGCCAAGGAGAAAATGAGTAAATGGCTGAAGTAATATGGACACATTCAGCATTACAAGATCTCAATGATATTGCAGAGTATATTGCGTTAGATAATGAGGCAGCTGCTGAAAAGCTAGTGAAGTCTGTATTTAATAAAACAGATAGGCTAAGTGAATTTCCTCTTTCAGGTAGGGTTCCCCCTGAACTTCAAAGCTCGGTATACAGAGAAGTCATCGCTTCTCCCTGTCGCATTATTTATCGCGAACAAGATGGCACAGTTAATATTCTATTTGTGTTCAGAGAAGAACGAGAGTTTAGAGCCTACCTTTTAAATGAAAATTAAAAAAAACGTGCTAACAATAAAAACAAAGGAAGGAAACAATGGAACAACCAAGCGACCAATCCAGTTAGTGCGCAATTGGGGTATTGCGGTTTTAACCACAACACCCCGATATATCTGCTTTATCACCTGCTTTTACTGCTCGCGCATCGCGAATAATGCGTATTGCAGAGCGCAACACAACCAAGGCAATTACTGTTGCTATCACTAAGTCTGGCCACGCCATATTGAGCTGAGCGACCAGAAGCGCAGAAATAATGACACCGGTGTTCATGAGCATGTCGTTACGGGAGCATATCCAGCTGGCGCGAATATTAATATCGCCGTTTCTGGAGCTATATAAAAGAGCAAAGCAAGCGATGTTAACCACCAACGCCAAACCGGCAATCCATAACATCATGTTGGCATTCGGTTGGCTGCCAAAAACTAAACGCTGGAGTACGTCAGCTAACACTAATAACGCCAATAAGGTTTGCAGCGTACCGTTAAAAATAGCTGCGTTGGCTTTGTATTTAATGGCTTTACCAACCGCGTACAAACTCACGGCATAAACGAGTGTATCGGCCAGCATGTCAAGTGAATCGGCAATAAGTCCACTGGACTGTGCTAACCAACCGGCAATGAACTCCACGAAAAACATAACCCCGTTAAGGACTAGCACCGTCCAAAGCAGTTTTCGCTGTGATTTATCGATATGAGCTTGTGTGGTAGCACATGAACTGCCGCAGCAGGATGACATAAACGAACTCCTAAATAGACTTTTGCTGGCGCTATACTAGCAAATCGACGTAGTTAAAGACTAGGTTGCGTGCTTTTTCATTTGTCGTCATGACCGACTTTCGGTATACTACTTTCCCGTCTTAAAGCAATCCCAAATTCGACCTGACCAACTGGGTATCACATGGCGACAAACTATATTTTCGTAACCGGCGGAGTTGTATCCTCGCTGGGTAAAGGCATTGCTGCAGCCTCCTTGGCGGCAATTCTTGAAGCACGGGGCTTAAACGTAACTATCATGAAACTGGATCCCTACATTAACGTAGATCCAGGCACCATGAGCCCGACTCAGCACGGTGAAGTATTCGTCACCGTAGACGGGGCTGAGACCGACCTTGACCTTGGTCATTACGAGCGATTCATTCGTACTCGCATGACCAGCAACAACAACTTTACCACCGGCCGTGTCTATGAAGACATTATTCGCCGTGAGCGTAAAGGTGAGTTTTTAGGGGCGACCATTCAGGTCATTCCGCACATCACCAACGAAATTAAGCGCCGTGTTATTGAAGGCAGCGAAGGCTTTGATATTGCCATCATTGAGATTGGCGGCACGGTAGGTGATATAGAGTCTCAACCTTTCCTGGAAGCTATTCGCCAGTTAGGCACGGAAATTGGTCGTGACCATACTTTATTTATGCACCTGACCCTAGTGCCGTTCTTAGGCGCTGCTGGAGAGGTAAAAACCAAACCAACTCAGCATTCGGTAAAAGAACTGCGTTCTATTGGTATCCAGCCAGACGTTCTGGTGTGTCGTTCTGACCGTTCATTGCCGGCGTCTGAACGCTCGAAAATTGCTCTATTTACCAATGTAGAAGAGCGTGCGGTTATCGGCTTACGCGACGTTGACAGTATTTACAAAATCCCGTCTATGTTAAAAGCGCAGGGGCTGGATGAAATTGTTACTCATCGCTTCCGTTTAGACTGTCCTGAAGCCGACTTGCACGAGTGGGAAGAGGTTCTGTATCAAGAGTCGAACCCGAATGGTGAAGTAACCGTTGGTTTTGTCGGTAAATATGTTGAGCTGCCGGATGCCTACAAATCGGTAAACGAAGCGCTGGCACATGCTGGGCTTAAAAACCGCTTAACCGTTAATATTCGTTACATCGACTCACAAGATTTAGAAACCAAGGGTACGTCCAAGCTAGAAGGTGTGGACGCTATTTTAGTCCCAGGCGGTTTTGGTGATCGTGGTATTGAAGGCAAACTTATTGCGGCGAAATACGCACGTGAGAACAATATTCCATACTTAGGCATTTGTTTAGGTATGCAAGTGGCAATGATTGAGTTTGCTCGTAACGTTGCGGGCTTAACGGGCGCGAACAGCACAGAGTTTGATGAAAACTGCAGCGATCCTGTTGTGGGTCTTATCACAGAGTGGATGGATGCTAACGGTCAGAAAGAGCTGCGAGACAAGCATTCCGATTTGGGTGGTACCATGCGCCTTGGGTCACAGGAATGCCACTTGGAAAAAGGCTCAAAAGCGCTTGAAATGTACGGTAAAGAGGTTATTGAAGAGCGCCACCGTCATCGCTACGAAGTGAATAATCATTACATTGAGCCGCTGGAAAAAGCGGGCTTAAAAATTACCGGTTACTCGCACGACAAGCAGTTAGTTGAAATTCTGGAAAACCCGAAACACCCATGGTTTGTGGCGGTGCAGTTCCATCCGGAGTTCACATCAACGCCGCGCGATGGGCATCCGTTATTTAAAGGCTTTATCGAAGCCGCGGGTAAATTCCGTAAAGAGCGCATGGCTTAATTGAGTCACTTAACGAAACGTTACGCATTAAACAGGATTGAAGCATGAGCAAGATTGTTAAAGTTGTTGGTCGCGAAATTATGGATTCTCGCGGTAACCCAACCGTAGAAGCCGATGTTTATTTAGAATCTGGTCACATGGGTCGTGCCGCAGCACCAAGCGGTGCGTCAACTGGTTCACGTGAGGCGTTAGAGCTGCGTGACGGCGACAAGTCGCGTTACCTCGGTAAAGGCGTACAAACCGCTGTTGCTAATATTAATGGCGCTATTGCTGAAGCTTTAATGGGCAAAGATGCTGACAGCCAGGACGCTATCGACAACATTATGTTGAAGTTAGACGGCACTGACAATAAAGAGAAACTGGGCGCGAACGCAATTCTGGCAGTGTCTCTGGCAGTTGCTAAAGCCGCAGCTTTGAGTCAGGGCGTTGAGCTTTATGAGCACATTGCGAACCTGAACAACACCAGTGGTAAATACAGCATGCCTCTGCCTATGATGAATATTCTTAATGGTGGTGAGCACGCTGACAATAACGTCGACATTCAGGAGTTTATGATCCAGCCGGTTGGCGCTGACAGCTTTAAAGAAGGTCTGCGTATGGGCGCTGAAGTGTTTCATGCTCTGAAAAAGGTTCTACAGAAGCGTGGTTTGAGCACCGCCGTGGGTGACGAAGGTGGCTTTGCACCAAACCTAGCGTCTAATGAAGAAGCCTTGCAGGTTATTGTTGAAGCGGTTGAAAACGCGGGCTACAAAATGGGCAGCGACATTACGCTGGCATTAGACTGCGCAGCCTCTGAATTTTACCGTGATGGAAAATATGAGTTGTCAGGTGAAGGCAAGTCATTTACTGCGGAAGAGTTTGCCGACTATCTGGCAGAGCTTTGTGACCGTTACCCAATTATTTCTATTGAAGATGGTCTGGACGAAAGCGACTGGGATGGCTGGAAAATATTAACCGAAAAGTTGGGCAGCAAAGTTCAGCTGGTGGGTGATGACCTGTTTGTGACTAATACGCGTATTCTGAAAGAAGGCATCGACAAGTCGATTGCTAATTCAATTTTGATTAAGTTTAATCAGATTGGTAGCCTGACAGAAACCTTAGCAGCGATTGCAATGGCGCGTGAAGCTGGATACACAGCGGTTATTTCTCACCGTTCAGGTGAAACCGAAGACGCCACCATTGCAGACTTAGCAGTGGGTACAGCCGCCGGGCAAATTAAAACTGGTTCACTGTGCCGCTCTGACCGAGTTGCTAAGTACAACCAACTATTGCGTATAGAGGGCGATTTGAATGGCCAAGCGCCTTACCGCGGACGACAGGAAGTCAACGCTGGCTAATCAACAGGCTGACATATTTCAGCCGCTGGCACAGCAAGGCGATTTTGCCGAGCTGTGCTCAGCGCTGTATGAACGCGAATTGCAGCAACTGTCGCAAGTCGATGACATGCCGGTCGCTGCATTGCAGCGTCGCTTAGCCAGCTTACCTCACTATATACGTCATGCCGCTCATGGTTGTTTGAATGCCGCTAAGCAGTCTCTGCTAAAGCTGGACGTTCAAAATGCCAGTTGGCAAGCTCCTCAGCCAACGAAAGTACCTTCATCGGGTACCTCAGCAGAAAAGCAAATTTCCTGGTTCTCAAAGCATGCCGCGTTAGGTCTGGTGGTGCCGGTACTTTATAAAACTCCGGAATTTACGACTATCATGCTCGACAGCATTGATAGAGTGGATACAGACAAGCAGCGTTTGCGGTTGAACTACCGAGGCTGGTTAGACTTTGCCGGGCAGGGCGAGCATGAAGAAGATACGTTACTCAAGCCCAATAAGCGAGTTATGACAGCAGCCTGTTGTGGGCATCAGTGGAATCACAAAGGTCGAATTAACCCGCGCACTCTCACTCTGCGCGAGCTATTATTAGTTGCTACTCTGGACTGGAAAAAGTTTCAGGTGGCTTTGCGGATAGCTCATTAAGCCAGTCGGTCCAGACAGGCTGTAACCCTTTTGCTTTTATGGCTTCGGCCACCTCATTGACTGAACGGTCATCATCTATCGAAAACTGCTCCAGCTCTTCTTTCTCGTTGGCATACCCGCCTGGCTGCGTTTTAGACTCAGCGCTGACCGAGGTAACACCTAAACTGAACAGGCCGTCTCTTAAACTTTGTTCCTCACGGGTTGACAAGCTGAGCTCCACGTCGGGAAACCTTAGGCGGTATGCGCAAATAAGTTGTACGAGTTGCTTGTTCGTCATGTCCCTGCTGCCTGCAACGCCGCCGGTACAGGGCCGTAAACGTGGAAATGACAACGAGTATCGACTGCGCCAGTAACGTTTGCGCATATAGTCGAGGTGTATTGCCGTGAAGGTACTGTCGATACGCCAGTCTTCCAGTCCAATCAGCGACCCAAGACCTATTTTATCCATGCCGCATGCACCGAGCCTATCCGGTGTTTCAAGGCGCCAACGGAAGTCCCGTTTTTTGCCTTTCAAATGGTGTTGAGCGTAGGTTAGGGAGTTATAGGTTTCCTGGTACACCATTACTGCGTCTAAACCGTGTTGCCGAAGCTGGTTGTATTCATCAGAAGACAGCGGCTGAACTTCAAACATCACGTAACTAAAATAGCGTTTTATAATTGGCATAGCTTGCTGAAAGTAATGAATACCGACTTTGGTTTCGTGCTCTCCGGTAACAATAAGAACCGTGTCAAAGCCCTTTGCTTTTATCGCGCGGCACTCCCGCTCAATTTCATCCAGTGACAGGGTTTTTCTTTTTAAGCGGTTGCTCATTGAAAAACCGCAGTAGCTGCAATCGTTGGCGCACAAATTCGACAGATACAACGGAATAAAGAGCTGTAACGTATTTCCGAAGCGTTGTCGCGTTAGCATGCGTGAGCGTTCAGCTAAAGCAGGAAGGTAGCTCTCTGCTGCCGGTGATAACAACGCCATAAAGTCGTCGCTGGTCAGCGTGCTTCTACTCAACGCACGCTCGACATCGGTGGCACTTGTGCTGTAAAGCTTAAGCCTAATGTCATCCCAGCTAAGTTGCTGCCAAAGATCATAAAAACTCTTACTCATAAGCCCTCTAGAAATTCGGTCAGTGGACTTGAAGCACTGGCATTCATTGAGCTGTCGCGAGTACTGGGTCTTATACCTGAGAGACCCGCTTCAAAAGCTATTCTGCCTGCACAAACGCTCTGGCGAAATGCATTTGCCATTGCTACCGGGTCATGTGCTGTTGCAATGGCGGTATTAACCAGCACGGCGTCAGCTCCCATTTCCATGGCTTCAGCAGCGTGGCTGGGAGCACCAATACCAGCATCCACCACAACAGGGATCGATGCTTGCTCGACAATAATGTGCAGGAAGTCACGGGTAATAAGGCCTTTGTTTGATCCAATAGGTGAGCCCAGTGGCATTACCGCTGCGCAGCCCACTTCTTCCAAACGTTTGCACAATACTGGATCGGCGCCACAGTAGGGCATAACAATAAAGCCTTCTTTAACCAGCTGCTCGGCAGCTTTTAATGTTTCGATAGGGTCGGGCAGAAGGTAATTGGGATCAGGATGTATCTCCAGCTTTAACCAATTGGTTTGCAGTGCCTCACGAGCCAGCCGGGCAGCGTAAATGGCTTCGTCAGCTGTTCTTGCACCGGAGGTGTTAGGTAATAAACTGAGCCCCAACTCTTTAATCGGCGTGACAATATCATCTGTCGGCTGGTTAAAGTCGACGCGCTTTAAGGCCAGTGTAATCAGCTCACTGCCTGACGCATGAATAGAGGCTTTCATTATATCTGCGCTACTGTATTTGCCGCTGCCAATGAACAACCTGGAGCTAAAGTTTTTATCTGCAACAGTGAACATCGTTAGCCTCCTGCAACCGCTTGAATAACTGTCAGTGAGTCATTGTGATTCAGCCTATGTTCATGCCAATTCTCACGATGGATAACAACGCCGTTGACGGCAACAGCAATAGCTGCAGTATTGATTTGTTGATGCTCAAAAAACTCAGATAAACGCAGCGAGTTGTTGACTGTTTCAGGTTTGCCATTAACGGTTATTTGCATGCTCACCTCCGCAAATTGGGCATGTTGTAGATTTTGGCAACTCGGCTTGCTGCCATTGGTGAATAAGACCATCAAAAGACTGCAGTCGTCCCCAGGGTAAATGGTGTTGTGTTAAGTATTGAATGGCGAGTAGAGCCTGCATGGCTCCTATAATGCCAACGATAGGAGCGGCAATGCCGGCATTAGTGCAGTTAAGCGGCTCTTTAACCGAGGTCGGATACAGACACTGATAACAACCATGGTCGGCGCTTGGCTTTAATGCCAATACTTGCCCGTTGAAACCTCGTGCTGCACCGCTGATAAGTGGCTTGTTAAGCCAGTAACAGTAACGGTTAATAAGGTATCGAGTGTCGCGATTATCGGTGCAGTCGAGCACGATATCAGATGTGCCAATGTGGTCTCTTAGTGTGTCCTCAGAAGCAGCCTGCGATAACGCCGTAATGTCGACGTCTGGGTTAATCTCGCTTAGGCGCTGTGCAGCCTGAGTCACCTTGAGCGAGCCAACATCATTACTACCGTATAAGGTTTGCCGCTGTAGGTTACTCAGTGAGACTTGGTCGTGATCCATTAACGTGAGCTGGCCGACGCCAGATGACGCCAGATATTGACTGGCAGGAGTGCCTAAACCTCCAAGCCCAATAATGAGAACTTGGCTGTCCAGTAAACGTTGCTGTCCGTTTTCTCCAATAGAGTCAATAAGTAGGTTGCTGCTGTAGCGCAAAGCTTGTTGATCAGTCAACATGGGCAGCCTCCAGCTCTTGATGAAGCTCGTTAATGGCGGCTTCCGTGTTCGCGGCTTTTGTAATGGCGCTAACTAAAGCAATGCCGTTAACACCGGTTTGTTTGACTTTCGCAATGCGCTCTTTTGAGATACCACCGATAGCGACCGTAGGTATACCGGTCGGTTTTAATAAAGCGACATAACGTGCTAAACGCTCCAGTCCTTGTGGTTTTGACGGCATCTCTTTGGTTTGCGTTGCAAAAATATGCCCTAATGCTATGTAAGAGGGCGTATATCGCAAAGCGATGAGTATTTCGGTGTAACTGTGAGTGGAAATACCCAGTCGAAGGCCGTATGAATGAAGCGCTTGCAAGTCAGCCGTTTGTAAATCTTCCTGACCCAGGTGAACGCCGTAGGCACCGTGTTTTATGGCAAGCTGCCAATGGTCATTAATAAAGAGTTGTGCCTGATATGACCGCGCCAGTTCAATACTGCGCTTTATCTCCAGCTCTATAGAGTCTGAAGGTTTGCCTTTTATTCTTAACTGCAGTGTTCTAACGCCAAGCTGCAATAAGTGCTGCACCCATTTGAAAGAGTCGACAACGGGATATAGACCCGGTGACTTATTGAGTTTTGGAAATGCTGACGTTGGCGCTGGCAGGTTAGTAGCCTCTATATGCGGAAAGTGTTTTAGGTTGTTTGGCCAAAGTGTATGGGCAACAGGACCCGGGCCTTTACCAATTCCGCTTGCCCTCAATAAACCTTGATGAACATAGGCATTAGCCAGTGTGATTGCGTCTTCTGTCGGGTACCCCTGCGCTGAGGCCGCGGCAATTGCCGACGAAAGCGTGCAGCCGGTACCGTGGTTATTATTGGTAGCGACTTTCTCTTGCGAGTAAACAAGATACGGCTCATCGAGAAGAGGGCGTTTAGACAGGTAAATATCGACTATCTTATTTTTACCGTATTGCTCAGTTTCAACACCGGTTACCAGAACACTGTTCGCTCCTTTTTTAATAACTTCAGACACTGCGTTCAACGCACTTATTTTATCGCTCACCTCGGTGCCGGCTAACCACGACAGTTCGTCAGTATTCGGCGTGATTAAATCGACTAGCGCTAATAGTCTGTGGCTTTGTGCGAGCGTTAGCGTTGATAAGGTATCATTTTGGGTGGTGATCATAACCGGATCCCACACCACAAAAGGGCGTTTCACGGTGTCTGGCCATCGTTGTAGAAACTCGACAACCACATCTAATTGTTCATGGTTGCTGAGTAACCCAATTTTAATGGCCGCTGGTGGCAAGTCGTTAAGTAAGCAATTGAGTTGCTTTTCAATCGCATTGCCGCTTAGCTCATACAAACCCATTACTTCTACAGAATTTTGTGCCGTGACGGTAGTAATGACGCTGCAACCATGACAGCTAAAGCTTCTAAACGTATTTAAGTCGGCCTGAATGCCGGCGCCACCGCCGCTGTCAGAGCCTGCGATAGTCCATACCACAGGCCTTTCAGAAGGTGCGTCAGTCATGACTCCGCTCCAACTTCGTCAGCCGTGGCATCTTTAAAGGTGACATCGATGCGCTCATTTGCTAAATACCCTGAGTACTGCCTAACCTCGTGAGAAATTTTCATGGAGCAGAATTTAGGTCCGCACATAGAGCAGAACTGCGCCGTTTTATTGGACTCCTGTGGCAAAGTTTCATCGTGATAATTGCGCGCGGTTACCGGGTCTAATGCCAGGTTAAATTGGTCCTCCCAGCGAAACTCAAAGCGGGCTTTGGACATAGCATCGTCCCTTGCTTGAGCGCCTGGGTGTCCTTTTGCCAGGTCAGCCGCATGCGCTGCAATTTTGTAAGCAATGAGTCCTTGTTTAACATCTTCTTTGTTGGGTAGTCCTAAATGTTCTTTAGGCGTGACGTAGCACAACATGGCGCAGCCAAAGGCGCCTATCATGGCGGCACCAATTCCGGAGGTAATATGATCATAACCGGGGGCAATGTCAGTAGTTAATGGTCCCAGTGTATAGAAAGGTGCTTCATGGCAATGCTTAAGCTGTTCGTCCATGTTCTCTTTAATTTTGTGCATGGGTACATGGCCAGGGCCTTCAATCATGACTTGCACGTCATATTCCCAGGCTATTTTAGTCAGTTCACCTAAAACACGTAGCTCAGCAAACTGGGCGTCGTCATTGGCATCGGCAATGGAACCTGGGCGTAAGCCGTCACCCAGCGACAGCGATACGTCATATTTTGCGCATATTTCACAAATATCGCGGAAGTGCTCGTAAAGGAAGCTTTCCTGACGGTGTGCCATGCACCATTTGGCCATAATTGAACCACCGCGTGAGACAATCCCAGTCACCCGGTTAGCCGTCAGCTCAATAAAGTCATGAAGTACGCCGGCATGAATGGTGAAGTAGTCAACACCTTGTTCGGCTTGCTCTAAAAGGATGTCCTTAAATACCGGCCAGGTTAAGTCTTCAGCAATACCATTAACGCGCTCCAATGCTTGATAGATAGGAACAGTACCAATGGGAACCGGGCTGTTTCGGAGGATCCACTCACGAGTTTGGTGAATATTACGACCCGTAGATAAATCCATGACAGTATCGGCCCCCCAGCGTGTTGCCCAAATAAGTTTTTCCACTTCCTCTTCAATGGAAGAACTAACTGACGAGTTGCCGATATTGGCGTTCACTTTCACCAAAAAGTTACGACCGATAATCATCGGCTCAGACTCCGGGTGGTTCACATTCGCCGGAATAATGGCGCGACCTTGGGCAACTTCATCGCGAACAAATTCCGGGGTTACCGGGTTGTCTAAATGTTCCCGTCCCATGTTTTCCCGCAAAGCAATAAACTCCATTTCTGGAGTGACAATACCGCGGCGGGCGTATGCTAACTGTGTCACACCGCATTTATTGGTGCTTTTCGCTCTTTCACGTATCCAGCCTGAGCGCAGCGGCTTTAAGCCGGTGTTTACATCAATAACAGAGTTAGGATCACCATAAACACTGGATGTATCGTATACGTCGACAGGTAAGTTCGGCGGTGGCTTTACTCCTGGTGTAGGTTGATGCAGAGTTTCGCTTAGATGAATACGACGAAATGGCACATGAATGTCAGGCTGGCTGCCTTGAATAAATTCGCGCGTAGAGTTAGGGAAATAGCGGCCTGAAACAGACGATAAAAAGGACTCTGCCTGTTGGCGGTTTTGACGGTTTGTTGATGACATAGCATTCTCTCCAGCTAAAAATAACAGGGTTTAGAGATGCTTGTCAGGAGTGTTGAAAGGAACAACCGCACTGAAAAAGGGAGAACCCCTGGCGGTTGCTCTCTTGTTCCCTTCGCAGGTATTAGCCTGATCAGGTTCAACGGATCCCGCTTTTTGCGGTCTCAGCCTGTTACTTTTTGAGTAACGAGGCACTCCGACAAGATTCTTTTTTAGTGGAACAAATTACTCAGCCTATTGCAACAGTGAATGCGTGAACTGTTACTGCTGTATCAATGTATCAACGACTTTTGCGGCTTTATCCATTGGCTGCCCTAAGCCTTCAACGCGGTGTTCAATAACACCGTTTTTGTCCAAAACGGTAATTAAATTACTATGGTCGAAGTCGCCGTCAGGACGCTTTCTGTAGCGAACCCCAAGGACAGTCGCTAAGGTCCGAATGTCCTGGTCTTCACCATGTAAAAAGACCCAACTATCGCTGTTTAGATTGTACTGCTTAACATAATCAGCCAAAGCTTTCGGTGTGTCGCGAGAGTTGTCGAAGCTGACCATGACCAACTTAACCTGCTTTTTGGCTTCGTCACTTAAACTGCTGTAAAGACGCTTAGCGTCATTGACAAGAACTGGACAGGCTGTGGTGCAGCTGCCGTATATCATTGAGACAATGACCGGCTGACCTTGTAAGTCAGCGAGTGTCATATGCTCACCTTTGTGTGTTATCCAGTGCGCATCAACCTGATAAACCGACGAAGAATGCGATATTTTTGCGGCGTCCATGCTGGTGTGATTTTTATGATTCGCATGATTCTCATGCCCTGACTTATGCTGGGAATGGTCTTGTGCTAAAGTCGGAGCCAATACGAGCAGGGCGCTTGATAGGACCAATGCGACATAAGCGGCTGGTTTTAATAGATTATTCATAATTGGTCTCCGTTACTGGCAATAGTGTCAGAAGAAATGTCGTAAGCGCAGCGAAAACCCATGGTGCTGGTTGAGCTCTGAGGTGCGTAGTCGCTACGAGATTGATACCGAAAGAACGTGGCGTAATTCGCTTTGGTAAAGCTCGATAAGAAGCGAGCCCCGTCGCCACAAGAGCCTGACAATAAATCAACGTCATCGCCGTTAGTTAACAACAACTGGTAGTCTTCCACCCATTCGTTGACCCGGTCATACATGTGGCTGAGTTCAGTGGCATTAACGTTCACCCTTTGTTCGTCGCTTTTAGGCTGGCTGTACCAAGCAAACAAATTGCGCGCGTAATCATCGTCGCTTATGTTTTGTTGCTGACGATACTGAACGGAAGCGTATTCCCATTCATTGAGGCTGGGCAAACGACCGCCTTTTGCGGCACAATACTCGCGTGCAGCAAACCAAGACACATAGGTTACCGGATGGTCAGCTTGACCGTCAGGGTAGGCGTTGTTTTGCGGCCAGTGCTTTAAGTAATTTCCGTCGTGAAACAGGGCAGCGATGTTATCTCGCTGCCATTTAGGGTGACTTTTAACAAAGTCGAGAAAAAGTTGGTTAGTGACCGGAGTTGCGTCAAGCATGAAACTATTAATTTCGATGCTAAGACGTTCCTTGTCCAACAGAACTGGAGGTTCAAACTCGCCACCGTTAATACGGACTGGGTCTGAGAGTACTAGCGGTGACGCTGTTAGCGTCGAGAACATAAGTCCCGCAACTCCAAGCCACTTAACCATAACCGTCTCCTTATTTGTCTTTACGTGGGCCGGCAATAAGTGCGCCGGCCGCGCCAAGCTCTGCGTCAGCAAACTCATGATCAACCAGCTTGTAAATGCCTTCTTCCGGCACAATGAAGTCTATAGTTGCGCTGTTGCTGGCGCCCAGCAGAACAGTCTGCATGCCGTACCACTCGTTACGCGGGTCGCCTTCGTACCAAACTCGGTCGAAGATAGCGCCAATAACGTGGAAGCTTGAAGTGCCTGAAGGTCCTGCGTTTAATACGTGTAAGCGCACACGGTCGCCTTCATCAGCACGTAATGGTGAGTCACTCAGTGCACCGACGTGACCATTAAAAGTAACGTGACTAGGTTGGCGATTAAGCGCAGCGTCGTGGTTGTAAATAAACTCTCCATCACCCACTTCTTCCAAGTAGTGCTCGGACTGAACCAACACGTACTCTTTGTCTGCGTCAGTTGGATAACCGTCTTTAGGTGATACAACGACCGCGCCGTACTGACCCATTGCAGTGTGCATTAACACGCTGGAAGTACCGCAGTGGTACATGTAAGTACCGGCATAGTTGGCAATCCATTCAAACTCAATAGTTTCGCCTGGTGAAATAGTGCGCCATTTGTCTTCAGCTGCGACAGTTCCACTGTGGAAGTCCATTGAGTGAGGCATTGGGTTAACGACAGGCTGGTTGTTCTGATAAGTATTTGCCTGAACCTGCTGCAAGAATGGCGAGCCATTTTTGACTGGCTTAGTAATAGTCACTTCTTCGTCAGAGCGGTTCTTCATTTTGAAAATAACGCGGTCACCTTCTCGTACGTGTAAAACCGGGCCTGGAACGGAGCCACCGAATGTCCATGCTGAATAGCTGACTCCCGGCGCTACTTCGACTTTTTGCGAAAATACATCCATTCGCACATTGTGTGTTTTGTTACCTTCGTAATCGAGTTTCGCCAAATTAGGCACTTGAGTCAGGTAGTCACCAACAACTGCGGGGCCGCTGTAGTCTTCGCGATAGACCTTAGCTTCAGGTAAACCATAAACTTTGCCGTCAATGACATATTCGCTGTCGTGCTTAAGTTCAGTGTCAGCGAAAGCAATAGGGGCTGAAACAGAGGCTGCGGCTGCTAGAATAGACGCGCTAATAACTGAGAGACTGAGAGATTTCATAACTGCTCTTCCTTGTTTATATGATATTTAAAATTAACGAGAGCCTGCGACAGCGTCTGCTTCAATTGTGCTGCTGCCGTTAGCTAATTCGGTGTTGACGTAGTTAACAATGGCCGCAATGTCAGCATCTTTGAGATACGCCATGGGAGGCATTGAGCCGTTGTAAGTAGTGCCGTTGACAGTGACCGCACCCGATTTACCTTTTACAATGGTTTGGGCGATGTAATCGGGTTGGTCTTTAATATTTGGGTTATCCGCAAGTGGCGGGAATACGCCTGCCAGCCCTTTACCCGCTGGTTGGTGGCATGCTTGACAGTATTTTTTGTAGGCATTTTTTCCGTCTGCAGCTTCAGCAGGTTGCGCGAAGAAGAATGCGACAACAGAGGCTGCGATTACAGCTATTTTTAAAGTGGATTGAATGTTCATAATGACACCTCAGTGACTGACTTAAGATGCCTTTACAATATCGCTTTGCTGGTTTTTTGCGAGTGAAATGAGGAGGTAATAATCGCTTACTCCCTGGGGTATAAAAGGGGTATTTAAGGGGGTACACCCAGGGGTAAGCGAAGGGGTATAAGCCCGTTTAAATACTACGAGCTTCTAATTCAATGCGTGATGCAGCCCCATAGATTTTGCTGGCATCACCTTGTAATTCACCTTCTGGTGTAATGGTCGGCCAAAGATCGGTTAATGATTTCAGAACAGTGCGGGTTTCTTCAATCGCTTCAGAGGCCTTTTCTGCTTCTTCGCTATTAATTCTCTCTAAGCGATTGAGCGCAATTTCTTTAAAGCCGAGTGCGTCTTGATACTCATGCACTTGTGCAACTTTACCTTCCTGAATGCCCACAGCGTACTCGTCGGCGGTTGCCATTAGCATAGTAGCGACGCTTAACAGCACACCTTTTGCCGTCATATCGGCGATAGGCTCGTGCGCGCTGATAGCATCAAGCAGTACCTTGTAATTGTTCATGACAACGTCTTTACTGTTGTCGTTGATAACGCTATCAGCTAATGCTTCAAGCTCATCGGCAAAGCCAGGCTGACCACGGTCGTTAAAGGCTTCAGTTAGCCCCGCGTAGAGCTCATCCCCTGGGTGCTTCATGTGAGTTTTCGCCATTTCAATATGACCTTGCTCATAAAGCTTCATACCAACCCAAAGGTGACCACGAATAAATCCCAGTTGCGCTAAAAACGCAGTGTCATTGGTGCTTAGATCGATTTCAGGCGCAGCCATTTCGCCTTCAGCCATTGGCGCTGCCATAAAAGACGCAGGTGCAGCGTTTGGCTGAGTCAAAGGCGCTGCATTAGCGGTTGAGGCTGCCATCGTTGTCGCTAAAACGCTGCCAACACCAACCCAAACTTTTTTCTTCTCAAACATAGAAAAACCTTATGTGCTTTTTTGAGTGACGGAACTCGTGTATATTTGCAGAAATGATAACTATTCGCAAGTTAAAACTATGATACTTCATATTCAAAAAGCGGTGGATGAAGCTGTTATTGACAGCCTGGTGGCAGGTTTATCGGCAGAGCAATTCGGTGACGGCAAAGCGACGGCAGGCTGGGCTGCAAAAGAGGTTAAGAACAACCAGCAATTGACCGGAAAAAAAGCAAAAGCAGCAACTGATTTATTATTAGAGAAGCTTCACACAAACCCTCTGGTTCAGTCGGCTATGCGACCAAAGCATGTGGCTCGTTGTAGTATTAATCGTTATGAAGTGGGTCAGTACTATGGTACTCACATGGACGACTCCCTGATGAACGGTGTACGCACCGACATTTCGTTTACGCTGGGTTTATCAGAGCTTGATACGTTCGAGGGCGGTGAACTGGTTATTGAAGACACCAGCAGTGAGAGAAGCTGGCGTCTGGGAAAAGGGGATATATTGATATACCCAAGCCATTACCTCCATAGGGTTAATGAGGTGACCCAGGGAGCTCGTCTGGCAATGATAGGCTGGATTCAAAGCGTTATAAAACAACCTAACCATCGAGAGCTTTTGTTTGATGTCGAGCAATCGTTGAAAGCGGAATTTGATGCTAATGGTAAGTCTGAGAACTTTGATCGGTTAACAAAAGTGTTTCATAACCTGATGAGAGAGTGGGCGGATATTTAATACCGCCCACGTTGAATGCTTAGCTGGCTAGTGTTGAACCGCAAACGACCAGTAAGGCGATATTAGCGAATAGGCCAATCATAAAGAAATAGCTACGCGGGCTTGGGTTCTTTTCAGTGGCAATAGCGTAGTAAAGCACCATGTGAATAAGGCGTGCTCCCACAAATACCCAAACCAGCAGCGCCGTCCAGAATGCACTTGCCCCGATAAAGAACGCCAGAAAGGTAGTGCCCAGCATAAGAGGGTAGTTTTCAAGTGAGTTCATAAATGTCCGGTGCGCACGAAAAACGAATGAGTTGTGACTGAGTGACTCGTTAATTTTCCCCGGCACGGCGCCTGGTTGTTTGGCTTTGCGTCCACTAGCGACCAGCCACTGAACCAATAAAATAATCAGAGCTGCAAAAACGCCCCAGTAAGCCAGTAAATAAGTTTCAGATCCGTTCATTGTTATCTCCTTCGTTATTATCTTTAAGGTGCGCTCGGCTAGTTCGCAGCTGCGCCACAATTCCAACAAACTTCAAAAGCTGACCCGTTGAGCTCCTGACATTGGTTACAGCGCCAGTCGTCACCACGTGCCTGTTCTTCCAGTTGCTGAATAAGTTTCTGAGCAGTATGGAGTTGAGTGTCATCAACCAACCAAAGCTCTGGCCAGGTGTCCAATGGCGCTAAGTCGCCGGCCGCACCGCTGGAAAACTCATTTTTCATAACGGTTTCTATGCCGTTCATGCGCAATACATTACGCGCATTTTCCACTAAAAGTTTGTTTTCACGGGTATAAATTAACGTCATAGCTACCTTCAAGTCGTTTTACGAGCTAATGCTTTGAGCCAATACACTAACACCGGACAGCATCATTAATATTAGTGTTAATTGACGAAAACGGTATTCCGAAACATGATGCTGGAGCTTGTGACCGACTGTTGCGCCAATGAGCGCGCCCGGCAATAGGCTCAAAATAAGGTAAAAGTGTGCTTCTGCGTAGATGGCCTGACGCGAAAAATTAAACACGTTAGCAATAGCGATACAGCAAAAAAACAGACTTAAAGTGGCTCTGAACTGCTGCTTAGGAATACGAGCGTTTGCCAAAAACAGAACTATGGGGGGACCGCCGAGTGTCATTAAGCCATTTAAAATACCGGAGCTACTGCCTACCGCAATGTGGCCCGGCGCGTGCTCGGCAGTTGGAAACTGCTTTCCGCTGGCCAGCGCTAATGCCACCGCTAGAATGACGCCGCCAAGTGCCAACTTAATGAGTTGGTCATCAATGGCGAGTAATAAGGAGCCCGCAATAATTGACGTGATAACGCCGGATATAATCAGCCACTTCCATTGCGATGGACGTGCGGCTTCACGGTTTTTCCAGTATATCCAGGCACCAACAATGATGTTAATAACGGATAATGCAGGCGTAAGAACGCTAATAGGGAACCATAAAGCCAGAATAGGAACGGCGAGCAAGCCGGAGCCAAAACCACTAATGCCTTGCAGCATAGCGGCAAAAAAGAATACTAATGCGGCGGCAAAATACTCCAATTTAACCTCTTTTATTGCTAATGTTTGAAAACGGCTTTTCAGTCGCTGCAATAGTCTTCATAATGATAACAATAATAACAACGGAGCTGAGCATGCGGGTGACTCTGGTCGTGTTGTTGACCTTATTCCTGGCACTACAATACCGTCTCTGGTTTGGGAAAAACAGTTTGCCAGATTATTGGCGTTTGCAACAGGAAGTCAGCAACCAAAAAGTAACCAATGAAAATCTCGAACGGCGCAATCAACTGATTTACGCAGACATTGAAGACCTGCGTGACGGTGAAGATGCGCTTGAAGAGCGTGCTCGCAATGAACTGGGAATGATTAAAAAGGACGAAGTGTTCTTCCGTCTGGTTCCGGACAGAGCACAATAACGATATGACAAGTACAGAGCCCACCGAACACTGCAACGTTAAAGCGGTTATACCGGCAGCCGGTCATGGCAGCCGAATGCAAAGCGATATTCCTAAACAGTTTTTAACCGTTGGCGGTAAAACCTTATTGCAGTACAGCATTGAAGCGGTATGCGCTGACCCTCGCGTGACTGAAGTGATCGTGGCCGTGTCAGATCCTGACTCAAGCGACTTGCCGAATGCTTCTGAATTTCAGGTGGCACAACCCGTTACTTATATCAGTGGTGGTGATACTCGTGCTGAGTCGGTTTGTAGAGGTGTTGAGTACGCCGTGGCACAGGGAGCAACTCATGCACTGGTTCACGATGCTGCACGTCCTTGCTTGCCCAAAGAGGCGTTAGTGCGAGTCATTGATAGCGGAACAGCCAGTCAGCATGGTGCTATTTTAGCGATTCCGGTTCGTGACTCTTTAAAACGTGCAATGACATCGAGTGGCATGGCAGCACACATTGAAGAAAGTGTTGATCGTGAACACTTATGGCAGGCACAGACACCGCAAGTGTTCCAGGCACAAACGCTGTTAAATGGTATTAAGCATATGGGCGCCCATAATCCACAACTGACTGATGAAGCATCAGCGATGCAATGGCTGGGTTACCAACCGGTGTTAGTGGAAGGGGCTTTTAAAAACGTAAAAGTTACGCATCCTGAAGATTTTGAATGTGTTGCCAGCTGGCTGCTGGCATCTACAACGACGGAGTAAGGAAATAACTCAATGAAGATTCGAGTGGGTCATGGTTACGACGTGCATCGGTGGGGGGCTGATAAACCGCTGATTTTAGGCGGTATTGAGGTTCCTCACTCACAGGGGCTGGAAGCACATTCAGATGGCGATGTTGTTCTTCACGCGGTGACTGACGCACTGTTGGGGGCTATGGCATTAGGCGATATTGGTAAGCACTTCCCGGATACCGATGAACAATACAAAGGTGCTGACAGCGCACAACTTCTGGAACACGCCGTAAACTTGTGCCAAGAGAAAGAGTTTCAGGTGGGCAATATTGACGTAACCATTGTTGCTCAAGCGCCGAAAATGGCTCCGCACATAGATGATATGCGCGCACGCATTGCAGGCTGTTTAAAAACCTGTGTAGACAACGTTAATGTAAAAGCAACCACAACCGAAAAGCTGGGCTTTGTCGGACGTGAAGAAGGTATTGCCTGTCACGCAGTGGTACTGATGGAGTCGTTTTAATGCTTGCTCCAGAGACGGTTAATTGTCAGGAGCTAACCACTCTCAATGCCGGTGAAAAGCCGAGCGCCAATTTCAAAGCGACCCCTGAAGACTTTCAGGTTATAGAGCAACTGACTGTCGAAGACGAACACGACGGAGAGCATCAATGGCTTTGGGTTAGAAAGCGAGGGGCCAATACTGTCTTTTGTGCTGAAAAAATTGCCCGTTTTGCCGGCGTGTCGCCAAAACAGGTCAGTTACTCCGGTCTGAAAGACCGGCAAGCGGTTACCTGGCAATGGTTTTCCATACAGCTACCCGGTAAAGATACGTTGGACTGGCAGTCGTTGAACGATGACGAAATGACGATTGAGAAGGTCATAAGGCGAACGAAAAAGCTGCGTAGCGGTTTACATAGTGGCAATCGGTTTGTCATTCGTTTGCACGGTGTTAGCGACATGGCTTTGTTGAAAGAGCGCTGGAAGCAAGTCATGCAAAACGGTGCGATTAATTACTTTGGCGAACAGCGCTTTGGACGCAACGGTGACAATGTAGCTGCGGCTGAGCGTTGGATTATGGCCAGTCGCCCAAAACGTTTGTCAAAAGCGAAGCGCGGACTTTATTTGTCGGCATTACGGAGCTTCTTATTTAATTTAATGGCTTCAGAGCGAGCCAAGCAACTGGGCGCAGATTCGTTATTAGAGGGTGATTGTGCGATGTTAGCTGGCTCTAACTCGATGTTTACTGTTGAGCACTGGGACCATGAGCTTAAACAAAGACTTGCCAGTAAGGATATTGAAATAGCGTTACCGCTGCCGGGGTCTGCCAATAAGTCGATGAGCGCGGGTGAGTCGGCTGACTTTGAGAACAAGCTGCTAGATCCTTACCAGAGCTGGATAGAGGCACTTGCTAAACTTCGGGTCGATGAGGGACGGCGTGCGTGGAAAGTCACCCCCGATGAGCCAGAGCTAAAAGAACTTGACGAAAGTACCGTTGAGCTTAGCTTTACCCTCCCATCTGGCGCCTATGCGACAACGATTTTGACTGAAATTGCGACGATAAGTGGTGAACACAAATGATGAAGATTCTATTGAGTAATGATGACGGTGTACATGCTCCGGGTATTCGCGCGCTTTATTTAGCGCTCAAAGAGGTTGCAGAAGTACGGGTAATCGCACCTGACAGAAACTGTTCCGGCGCTAGTAACTCGTTAACACTGCATAACCCGCTGCGCATTCGCAAACTCGACAATGGCTTTTACTCGGTCAATGGTACGCCAACAGATTGTGTTCACTTAGGCACGAACTCGCCAATAGCGGAAGATGTCGATATTGTCGTTTCGGGCATTAATGACAGCCCAAATATGGGCGACGATGTTCTTTATTCCGGCACCGTCGCTGCCGCTATGGAAGGGCGCTTTATGGGACTGCCATCCATTGCTGTGTCGATGGGGGGACGAGGGCACGACTACTATGAAACTGCGGCAAAAGTTGTTGCTGATATTGTCGCTGATATGGAAAAAGCGCCGCTGCGTTTAGATACCGTGCTGAACATTAATGTACCCTATACCACTTACGACAAGTTGAAAGGTACAAAAGTGACCAAGTTAGGTCGTCGTCATCGCGCCGACACCATGGTTCATGACCGTGACCCATTCGGTAACGAGATTTTTTGGTATGGCCCGATTGGACATCATGCAAGCGATGAACCGGAGACCGACTTTGCTGCAATTCATGATGGTTATGTGTCTATTACGCCATTAAGTCTGGACATGACGGCACAACGCCATACCGATACGCTAACGGAGTGGTTAGATCAGAAAAAATGATGACAACAATGAGTGGACAGGCAAGAGCCAAAAAACTTATACAGCAACTGAGTGACCTGGGCATTACTAACCAGGAGGTGTTACGGGTTATTGCTGAAACCCCGCGCCATGTGTTTATGCCAGAGTCATTAGCACACAAAGCATACGAAAACACGGCGTTGCCTATTGGAAATGGTCAGACTATCTCGCAGCCGCTAATGGTCGCGACAATGACTCAGTTACTCATGCAGCATAACTGTCATAATGTACTGGAAATAGGCACGGGTTCTGGTTATCAAACGGCGATACTGGCGCAGTTGGTGGATAAGGTGTTTAGCGTGGAGCGCATTGCTCAATTGCAGTATCAGGCAAAGCGCCGTTTACGCCAGTTAGACCTACATAATGTGTCAATGCGTCATGGTGACGGTTGGAAAGGCTGGAGCAGTAAAGCGCCTTTTGACGGTATTATTGTCACAGCAGCCGCCAGCGAAGTACCTTCTGACTTAGTGGCACAGTTAGCCGACGGTGGTGTCATGATTATCCCTGTTGGCGATAAGGATGAAGCACAAAGCCTGACGGTTATTCGTCGTTTCGGCGATAGCGTTGAACAACAGCAAATTGGTGATGTTCGGTTTGTACCTTTGGTTAAAGGAGAGCTCAGTTGAAGCTGTTTTCTGCGCTTTATGACAAAGTATTAAGTTGGTCTGAACACCCCCGGGCTAAAACAATTTTGGCCTTACTTAGTTTTTCCGAGTCGGTGATTTTCCCCATTCCTCCGGATGTGATGCTGGCGCCAATGGCAATGACGCAACCGGACAAAGCCTGGCGCTTGGCATTTTTAACCACGGTGAGCTCGGCTGCCGGTGGAGTGTTGGGCTACTTTCTTGGGTTCTGGGCGTTTGAAACTGTTGTTTTACCCGCTGTAGAGACTATGGGGTATGAAAGTAAGCTGGACACTGTTAAAAGCTGGTTTGCAACCTGGGGCTTTTGGATTGTCTTTATTGCTGGATTTTCGCCCATTCCCTATAAATTATTTACGGTGACAGCGGGTGTTATGCAAATTGCATTTTTCCCGTTTTTATTAGCATCGGTTATTAGTCGCGGGTTGCGCTTTTATCTGGTGGCATGGTTGCTCAAAACCGGTGGCCCTAAAATGGCTGTAAAACTTCGTGAATATGTTGATCGAATAGGCTGGTCACTGGTAATACTATTGATAGTAGCCTACATAGTGGTGCAATTGGTTTAGGGATGCGATTGAAAAACGGGATGTTACAGAGTCTTATAGTGCTTGCCTTGCTGCCAATTGTGCTGCAAGGCTGCAGCAGTCGCTCTCAGCCAGCTCCCGTTGACACCTTATATACAGGCAAAACCTATCGTGACTTTCAGCCCAACTCTTTGAATGCGAAAAAGTACGAAGTACAAAAAGGTGAAACACTTTACTCAATTGCTTTTCGCGCCAATATGGATGTCGATGATATAGCCCGCCTGAATAACTTAAGCCGGCCTTATACGATTTACCCGGGGCAGACACTGGACTTAGTGGGCAGTGCAAAAAATACCGGCACCAGTGAACCGACTCAAAGACCTCAAAGTAATAAAGAAAGAGCAAAGAACGCACAAAATAATATAAGAACGCCCGTTGCCAAGACTCAGAAGAAAGAGTATGGTCAAAAAGTAGACACGGAAAAAACAGTGAAAAAACAAGCCGATACTCGCAAACAGAACCGTCAAAAACCGGTGCGGGTAAGGTCTGAAACGGCAATGCCAAGTAACGCTGAGTTAGCCTGGCAATGGCCGTCGACAGGTAAGGTTATTGAACGTTTTTCACTGAAAGATCGAGGTAATAAAGGTCTCGATTTCGCCGGTGACAGGGGCGATCCTGTAAAAGCTGCGGCGGCCGGTAAGGTAGTTTATGTTGGAAGTGCGCTTAGAGGTTTTGGTAATTTAATCATTTTGAAACATAACGATGATTACATTACAGCCTATGCCCACAATGAGGACATTCTGGTGAAAGAAAAGGAATGGGTGGACATGGGTGAAACGATAGCTCGCATGGGCGACTCAGGTGCTAAACAAGTGAAGTTGCATTTTGAGGTTCGTTTCAGAGGTAAGTCGGTGAATCCTGAGCATTATTTACCGAGCTCTCGCTAGTGACGTGGAAATAATAATAACAAGATATGGAGGTCGACGTGTGCATTAACACGGTTTTCAGATTAACAGGAGCTTGTTATGAGCCAGATAAAGGAAGAAGCTGTCGACACTATCGAAATCAGTGAGGAAGAAGCGCTACTTGAAAATGCAGATGAAGCGCAACAGTCTGCAACGAGCTCTGATGAGGAGTTAGAAGAGGCGCTGTCATCGTCCTCAAGTCAGTACCAAAAGAAAATGGATGCCACTCAGCTTTATTTAGGTGAGATAGGCTTCTCCCCATTATTAACCGCCCAAGAAGAGGTCTTTTATTCACGTCGTGCGTTAAAAGGTGATAAAGCCGCGCGCCGACGCATGATTGAAAGCAACCTTCGCTTGGTGGTTAAAATTGCCCGCCGGTACTCAAACAGAGGTTTAGCGCTATTAGATCTGGTTGAAGAAGGTAACCTGGGTCTTATCCGCGCCGTTGAAAAGTTTGATCCAGAGCGCGGTTTCCGTTTTTCAACCTACGCGACTTGGTGGATACGCCAGACAATAGAACGGGCAATTATGAATCAAACGCGTACTATTCGTTTGCCAATTCATGTGGTTAAAGAGCTCAATATCTACTTACGCGCAGCACGCGAGCTGGCGCACAAGCTCGACCATGAGCCGACAGCTGAAGATATTGCAAAAAGTCTGAATAAGCCTGTGGGTGACATTACTAAGATGCTGCGTTTGAACGAGCGTATTGCATCTGTTGATACTCCGGTTGGCGGTGAAAATGATAAAGCTCTGCTGGATATTCTCGCTGACGAGGATGACCACGGCCCAGAGGGTGTACTGCAAGACGAGAACTTGAAAGCTAACATTACCGATTGGCTGGATTCGTTGAACTCTAAGCAGAAAGAAGTTTTGGCGCGTCGTTTTGGTTTATTAGGATACGAGGCCTCAACGCTTGAAGACGTTGGTCGTGAAATAGGTTTAACTCGGGAGCGGGTTCGCCAAATTCAGGTGGAGGCGCTAAGAAAGCTAAGAGATTCCCTGAAGCAGCAGGGATTGACGTTGGATGCCCTTTTTTCCGGGCAATAATTTGGCATAACTGTTTTAGAGAGAGGGCTCGGATAAAACCGAGCCCTTTTTGCTTCTAGAGTTTGTTTTGCCAACTAAAGAGCAAATCGAGAGCTTGTCTCGGGCTTAAGTTATTTAAGTCGGTTGTTTTCAGCTGCTCTAAAATGGGGTTTGGCTGTGTGGGTTCAAGCGGCAAACTGGGCTGCTTTTCGTTGGTCTCAGCCGGAACTGACTTGTGGCTCCCATGATGCGCCGTCTCCAGCTCTTTTAGTTTCAGTTTAGCTTGTTGAATAACGTGCTCCGGAACCCCCGCTAATTTCGCAACCTGTAAACCAAAACTTTGGCTTGCAGCACCTTCAGTAACCGTGTGCAGGAATGCTATGGTATCGCCGTGCTCTTTGGCATTAACGTGCACATTACTGGTTGCCGGGAGTTCATCTGCCAGTTCTGTTAACTCAAAATAGTGTGTGGCAAACAGAGTTAGGCATTGCAGCTTTTGAGCCAGATAGTCAGCACAGGACCACGCAAGCGACAAGCCATCGTAGGTTGACGTGCCTCGACCAATTTCATCCATAAGCACCAGACTATTTGGCGTTGCATTGTGCAGAATGTTTGCCGTTTCTGTCATTTCTACCATAAAGGTCGAGCGACCAGAAGCGAGGTCATCAGATGCACCTATACGCGTAAAAATTCGATCGATGCGGCCAATGCGAGCGGCGCTTGCAGGAACGTAACAACCCATGTGCGCCAGAATGACAATCAGCGCTGCCTGACGCATAAAGGTAGACTTACCCCCCATATTGGGTCCGGTAATCATTAACATGCGCTGTGTATCGTTTAAGGCAACGTCGTTGGCTATAAAAGGAGTCTCGCTGAGCTGCTCAATAACCGGGTGGCGGGCTTGCTCAAGTTCTATCAGGCTCGACTTATCCGTCAGCTCTGGGCGGCAATAGTTCCAGTTGTTCGCTAGTTGCGCGAAGCAGCTGAGCGTATCTAACTGAGCTAACGCCGAGGCGGTTCTTTGTAAGTCAGCGACGTGCGGCATAAGCTGCTCAAAGAGTTGATCGTATAACCACTTTTCTCGAGCCAGCGAGCGCGCCTGCGCATTGAGTACTTTGTCTTCGTGCTCTTTCAGCTCAGGAACAATATAGCGTTCTGTGTTTTTTAATGTTTGGCGACGCTGGTAGTGCTCAGGGACTGAGTCTGCATTTTGTCGGCTAACTTCAATAAAGTAACCATGCACCTTGTTATAGCCAACTTTCAAGGTCGCAATACCGGTTTGTTGGCGTTCCCGCTGCTCCAGCTGATGCAGGTAGTCGGTGGCACCGGTGGCTAGATCGCGTAGGTCGTCCAGCTCACTGTCGTAGCCTTCGGCAATAACGCCGCCGTCCCTTATCAGTAAAGGCGGGTTATCGGTAATAGCGCGCTCTAAGCGATCAACCACTTCAGGGAAAAGCAAAATAGCCTCGTTCAATTGGTTGAGACTTTGGTGCTGTAATTGGCTTTTAATATCAGGGAGCTGTTTCAGACTGTCTCTTAAACGGGCAAAGTCTTTAGGACGGGCGGTTCTTAAGCCAACCCGCGCAACGATACGCTCAATGTCTGAGAGCGACTTCAGGCTAGTCTGCAAAGGCTCGTAAGCGTTGTTTTCTAGTAGAGCGGCAACCGCATCGTAGCGTTTATTTAAGGCTTCCTGGTTTCGAATCGGACGCTGTAGCCAACGTTGAAACTGGCGGCTACCCATGGCCGAGGCTGTTTTATCCAATACTGCCGATAAATGCGTGTTAGCGTCGCCCAGGCTTTGTTGCAACTCGAGGTTACGGCGAGTAGCAGCATCCAGAATAAGGGCATCATTAGGGTGCTCCGTAACAATCGACTGAATATGCGGCAACGCCGAGCGCTGAGTTTCTTTAACATAGTGAAGAATAGCGCCGGCCGCTCCCAGTGTTGGTTCGTCGGCTTTAAGCCCAAAGCCTTCCAAGTGCTGCGTAGCAAACTGTCGGGTTAATAATTCAAATGCGGTTTGTTGTTCAAATTCCCAGGCTGGGCGGCGTTTACAGTTTGCTTTGGCCAGCGGCAAGCCTGCTAATGACAGAGTGTCTGGGTAGAGAAGCTCTGCCGGCTCCAGACGTTGCATTTCTGCAGCAAGTTGTTCGTGGGAGTTAGCTTGAGTTAACCAAAAACGTCCGCTGCTAAGCTCCAGGCTGGAAATTGCATACAGGTCGTCTTTTAAGGCCGATATAGCGACTAACAGTTTTTGTTGTCGTTCGGCCAGTAGCGACTCGTCAGTTACTGTTCCCGGCGTGACAATGCGAACGACCTTGCGTTCGACAGGCCCCTTGCTCGTAGCAGGGTCGCCAATTTGTTCACAAATAGCGACAGATTCGCCTAAATTGACGAGTCGAGCTAAATAGTTTTCGACCGCGTGGTAGGGAACACCGGCCATTGGAATGGGCTCGCCGTTACTTTGTCCGCGAGCGGTCAGAGAAATATCGAGAAGTTCTGCCGAACGTTTGGCATCATCATAAAATAGCTCATAAAAATCCCCCATGCGATAGAATAAAAGCATGTCCGCATGTTGTGCTTTTATACGTAAGTATTGCTGCATCATTGGGGTATGTGATTGGATATATTTTTCAGAAAAATCAGGCATAGTTGAGTTATTTTTATCTGGAGCCAATGTTATGGTAACAACCACAGTTATTACGCCGCAAACCTTAGAACTCGCGGAACAGCTCGGTCAGTGCTTGTTGGAAAAACAGCAAACAATTGCCACTGCAGAGTCCTGTACCGGAGGGGGAATAGGATACGCTATTACGGAAGTGGCGGGAAGTTCTGCTTGGTTTAATGGCGGATTAATCACCTATACTAACGACCTGAAGCGACAGCTACTGAATGTGAGTCAGAGAACGCTTGAAAAAGATGGGGCTGTGTCAGCGGAGTGTGTGAAACAAATGGCACTTGGCGCCCAGGCTCAATGCAATACGTCGTGGGCTATTGCGATTAGTGGTGTGGCAGGGCCCGGCGGTGGTACCGCCGAAAAGCCAGTGGGACTGGTTTGGATGGCTTTAGTTGGACCCGATTGCGAGGAAGTTTGGTCGCAAACTTTCACGGGGAATAGACAGAAGGTGAGAAGCCAAACCATCGACGAAGTCTTGCAAAAAGCAATAAATCAGTTTTGATTACAGTAACTTAGCTGTCATTTTATAAAACTTTTTAATGAATACTTGATACTGTAAAAACGTACAGTATACTGTGTATAAAACCAGTAATTAATGCGGAGCTTAAAATGAGCAATGATCGTCAAAAAGCGTTGGATGCAGCGCTCGGGCAAATCGAACGTCAATTTGGTAAAGGATCTATCATGCGGTTGGGTGACAACCAGACGTTGGATATTGCCTCTGTTTCAACAGGTTCGTTAGGGCTGGATATTGCTCTTGGCATTGGTGGTTTACCCTTTGGACGAGTGATAGAAATTTACGGACCGGAGTCCAGTGGTAAAACGACAATGACTTTAGAAGTTATTGCTGAAGCCCAAAAAATGGGGAAAACCTGCGCCTTTGTTGACGCTGAGCACGCTCTCGATCCTATCTACGCTGAAGCTCTAGACGTTAACGTAGATGACTTACTTGTGTCTCAGCCTGATACGGGAGAGCAAGCACTGGAAATTTGCGATATGTTGGTGCGTTCCGGTGCTGTTGACGTTGTGATTGTTGACTCGGTAGCTGCCTTAACACCTAAGGCCGAGATTGAAGGCGAAATGGGCGATAGCCATGTTGGCTTGCAGGCGCGTTTAATGTCACAAGCGCTTCGTAAATTAACGTCAAATATTAAAAAATCGAACACCATGTGTATTTTCATCAACCAGATTCGTATGAAAATTGGTGTGATGTTCGGTAACCCCGAAACCACAACGGGTGGTAACGCACTGAAGTTCTATTCCTCTGTTCGTTTGGATATTCGCCGTACGGGTGCCTTGAAAGAAGGCGATGAAGTTGTCGGTAACGAAACTCGTGTGAAAGTGGTTAAGAACAAGGTTGCGCCTCCATTTAAAGAAGCAAACTTCCAAATTTTGTATGGTAAGGGCATTTCTAAAGAAGGCGAGCTGATTGACCTGGGTGTTAAGCACAAGATGGTTGATAAAGCGGGCGCTTGGTATAGCTATAAAGGCGATAAAATTGGCCAGGGCAAAGCAAACTCAATGAAGTTCTTGCAAGAAAACCCCAAAATAGCGGACGAACTGGAAAGCAGAATACGTGAGCTCTTGCTGTCAAAGCCTGAAAAGAGAACCAAAGAAGATCGTGAAGCGGAGAGAGCAGCTGCAAAAGAAGCTGAAAACTCTACAGAGTCAAGCGATGACAACGTGTTGTAAGTTGCGTTGTTAAGAATGAAAGTACAAAGGCCCTGGATTTATCCGGGGCCTTTTAAATTGAGGGGTTTATTGCAAAGAGTTGTTGGTAGAGCTTTGCCGCATAAGCGTCGGTCATGCCGGATAAGTAATCTGAAATAACCCGAGGGGCATTGTTTCCATGCTCTTGTTCGTGCAGGTAGCGTAAGCGAGTATTTTCTGGAAGCAGTCTTTCTGGCTCTACAGAAAGCACATCAAACAGCTCCATAACTATTTGCTGCCCTTTAAACTCTTGCGCCTGCATTTCAGGCTTGCGAATAACCCACTTAAAAATGAACTCTTTTAGTGCATTAAGCAGGTGCTTCTCGGAATCTCCAAGTGCAACTTGGTACTGTAACAACGGACATTCAAAGTCGTTGTCTGTTTTTATTAAGGTTGCAGAAGTAACCAGGCGGTTGACCAAGCTACCAATGGCTCCTTTGCGCTCATAATGATCATCAGAAAACAGAGCATGAGTCAGCGATTCAGCGTTAAAGTCAGGCAGTGGGCTTTCCAAAGACCGCAACCTATCGAACATATGCTTCATCCAGTGATCGCGCTGAATAAGCCCAACAACTATGGCGTCTTCGAGGTCATGCACGCCATAAGCAATATCGTCAGCCGCTTCCATAATAGAGGCATCAACGCTTTTTAACGCGCTGCGGCCGTGTTTAGTGGTTTGTGGCTCTTCTGAAAGTGTCTGAAAGGCTTGTTTGTCACTAGTCGATAATGGGGCAAGCACCCAGTCTAATTGGGCGGCGTCATCGTTATATAAGGCTTTAGGGGGCAACCATTGCCGCGTCGGTAAATGCTTAAAGTTACTGACATCTTCAGGTAATTGTTCGCGGCGAACCTGGCTGGCTAGAACAGGGTATTTCAGTAACCCGAGTAAAGTGCGACGGGTTAAATTCATGCCATGCTCTGGCGTGTAGGCTTCGAGCTTGGTAACTATACGAAAGGTCTGGCCGTTACCTTCAAAACCACCGTTATTGCGCATCATGTAATTGAGCGCAATTTCTCCGCCATGACCAAAGGGCGGGTGACCAATGTCGTGAGCCAAACATAAGGATTCTAATAGAGGTTCAGAAAACTCAAGTAGTTCTGAGAGCTCAGGGTGCCGATGACTTAAATGAACAATAAGACTTGCACCAATTTGACTGGCCTCCAGCGAGTGGGTTAAACGAGTTCTTGGAAAGTCGTGCATACCCACGTACATAACCTGAGTCTTTGCCTGCAGCCGTCTAAATGCGGCGCTATGTAATATTCTGGCTTTATCTCGCTGGAAGGGGGTACGGGTGTCATTGGGTCGATTGCTTAATATGTTAACTTGACGGTCAGTCCAGGGCATAGATAGCTCAGGTAGGTTGTTGAAAACTCAGTAATCATAGTACGATACTTAAACAAATTAAAAAAGTGGGAAAAATCACATGTCGGAAGTGAAAGTTGCATTAGCTCTAGGCTCTGGAGCGGCTCGTGGTTGGTCACATATTGGTGTTATTAAAGCCCTCGAAGAAATGGGTGTGCGCATTAATATGGTGGCAGGCACTTCCATTGGCTCACTAGTTGGAGCGGGTTATGCGTCTGGTCGCCTGGCTGAAATAGAGCAATGGGTGCAGGGAATGAGTCGCTGGGAAGTGTTCAACCTACTGGACTTTGGGTTTAACCAAGGCGGCATTATCGGCGGCGAAAAAGTATTTAACCATGCTCGGGAAGAGTTCGGCCAACGCAATATTGAAGACCTACCTATTACTTATGGCGCTGTGGCAACAGACCTCTACAGTGGCCGTGAAATTTGGTTACGGAAAGGGGATTTATACGACGCATCGAGAGCTTCCTGCGCCATGCCTGGGGTTCTGTCACCTAAGGCGTTTGACGGACGCTGGTTAATTGATGGTGGACTGGTTAACCCTGTTCCCGTGTCGCTGTGTCGGGCCCTGGGTGCTGACTTTGTTATAGCCGTGCATTTGAATTCTCAGTTGAACTCCCGGGCGGTAGAGAAAAGAGGTCGCAGTATTCCGCCGCAAACAGAGACTGAACAGCTCGAAAAGGAAAAAGCTGAAATAGAAAGACATGCGGAAGACGATAATGGCTTTTTCGATAATCTGTGGTCGGGCAGTAAAGAATATTTAGACAGCTTTAAAGAGCGTTTTAAAAGCAATGGGCATAAAGCGCCGGGTATGTTCAGTGTCATGGCAAGTTCTATAGATATTATGCAGGAGCGTATTACTAAGGCACGTATGGCGGGCGATCCGCCGGATGTTTTAGTGCAGCCCAAACTTGGTCATATCGGCATTATGGAGTTTTATCGTGGGCAGGAAGCTATTGATATTGGTTATGACACTACCACACGTATGCGTGATTTGATCATGGATGAAATTGAGTTATACAGAGAGCGCCGCGGTTAAGCGGCGCCCAAACTTTCAAGCCTATTCTTTAGTAGCCGCCATAAGGACCGACAGCTAGAAACAAAAAAGACCAGCACGATAGGCTGGTCTTTTTATAGGTTTACGGCGTGGCGTGTTGTTAGTTAGCCTTGTTTGTCACCGTGATAGTAATCATCGATAACGCTTTCCATTTCTTCGAACTTATCTTGCAGTTCTTTCTCTGGCTCAGCAGTTAGTTTGCTGAAAATGATGATAGCCAGTGTTGATAAGATGAAGCCTGGCACAATTTCGTAGACGTAAGCAGATAGCTGCTCGCCGCCAAAGGTTGGGCCGTAAATCCAGAACAGTACTGTAATAGCACCTGCCAACATACCGGCAAGAGCACCATGACGGTTCATGCGTTTCCAGAACAGGCTCAGAATAACCACAGGACCAAATGCGGCGCCGAAGCCGGCCCATGCGTTACTGACCAGACTTAAAATGGTGTTCTCTGGGTTCCATGCTAACCAAATAGCCACTAACGAAACCGCCAATACTGACATACGACCGACGAATACCAGTTCTTTTTCACTCGCGTCTTTACGTAAGAAGGCTTTATAAAAGTCTTCCGTCAGCGAGCTCGAGCTAACCAATAGCTGCGAAGAAATTGTACTCATAATGGCTGCCAGAATTGCCGCCAGCAGGAAGCCACCAATCAATGGGTGGAATAAGAACTGTGAGAAAATGATGAAAATAGTCTCAGCATCCGGCAATGTCATCTTGGTTTCTGCGACATAGGCAATACCGACAAAACCAGTTGCCATAGCGCCGATGATAGATACCGTCATCCATGAAATACCAATGCGACGTGCAGCTTTCACGTCACTGACAGAGCGAATAGCCATGAAACGAACAATGATGTGTGGCTGACCAAAATAGCCGAGACCCCAGGCAAGCAAAGAAAGAATACCTAAGGTGCCTAGTATTTCACCGGTGGCCCCATCCTTAAAGAATGCTAAGAAGTCAGGGTTAATCTCACTGACTTGGCCCACAACACTGCTATAACCGCCAAGCTCAGCAAAGGCGACAATAGGCACCAGAACCAGAGCCACGAACATAATGCAGCCTTGAACAAAGTCCGTCATGCTTACTGCTAAGAAACCACCGAACAGGGTGTAAGCACATACCACACCGGCGGTCACCCAAAGACCCGTGGTGTAGTCCATGCCGAATGAGCTGTCGAACAGCTTACCGCCGGCAACCAGACTGGCTGAGGTGTAAAGCGTAAAGAAGATAATAATAACCACAGACGAGAATATACGCAGTCTACGGCCTTTATCATTGAAGCGGTTTGCAAAGTAGTCCGGAATTGTAATGGAGTCGTTTGCAACCTCTGTATAGGTTCTTAAGCGTGGTGCTACGATAACGTAGTTTAGATACGCGCCAATGACCAGACCCACTGCAATCCACAGCTGCGAGACACCTGAGACATAAATTGCACCGGGTAAGCCCATCAGCATCCAACCACTCATGTCAGATGCACCCGCAGATAACGCGGTAACGCCAGGACCGAGGCCTCGACCACCTAGCATGTAACCTGATACTGAGTCAGTTGACTTTTTGTAGGCGTAAAGACCAATACCTAGCATGGCGATAAAATACGCTGCTAGTGATATCAGAGTACCTGTTTCCACATTAAACTCCTGTTGTTTTGGTTTTTAGTCAGCGATCTTTTTTGCTTTGTCGCTTTTGAATTTAATCTGCTTATTTAAGTGGTCATGCAGCAACTGATGAACATAAGGTTGCTGATCATCACCTAGTACTATGTCTGTTTTATCAAACACGATCATTTTACCACGATATAAAATTAATATCTTATCAGCAATGTGTTTCACAATTTGCGGCGAATGAGTCACTAAAATATACGAAATACCCATATCTTGCTGGAGATCGAGCATAAGGTTAATAATTTGAGCTCTAACTGATGGGTCGAGCCCAACCAAGGCTTCATCGGCAACGACAATCTGCGGCTCGAGGATGATAGCCCGTGCAATACAAACACGCTGTTTTTGTCCACTGGACAGCATATGCGGGTAAAACTCCCCATGCTCCGTTAGCATACCCACTCGCCTCAAAGCTATATCGATTTTTTCGTTACGCTCTTGCGCCGTTAAGTTGGTATTGAACTTTAAAGGCTCTTCAAGCTGTTTACGGAGAGTAAGGTGAGTATTCAGGGAGTTCTCACTGTCCTGAAATATCATTCGGATATTGTGACAACGCTGCTGGTAATGCTGGTTATGTAGCTTTTGGCCGTTTAGCCACAGTTCACCAGAGCTGGGGTTATCTACGCCGGCAATGATTTTTGCCAGTGTTGATTTGCCGGAGCCTGTTTCGCCCATAACCGCCAGCGTTTCACCTGCATCGATATGAAAAGATATTGGCTCTATCGCCACTGACTTTTGACTCCAGGGCCACGCCTTACGGGGACGGTACGTTTTACCGAGGTTTTTGACTTCCAGTAAATGGCTCATGACTCAAGCTCCAAAAGCGGGAAATGGCAATGGAAGACACGTTGCTGTTTTTGGGTTGCCAGTGGTGCTTTTACACACTGCTTTTGCGCATAAGGGCAGCGAGGACCAAGGCGACAGCCAATCGGCATATGACGTAACGTCGGAATAGCTCCCGGCAATGTCGGCAGGCGTGCTTTATGAGGCAGCTCTTGTTGTGTTTGCAGCGACATTCTGAGCATTGAGTCGGTATAAGGGTGGGCCGGATGGTTAATAACTTCCTCCGCAGGCCCTGTTTCCATAAGCTGACCGCAGTACAATAAAGTCAGTTGTTTAGTCTCCGGCAAAATAGACGTCAGGTCCTGAGAAATTAGCAGCACAGACATTTCCTGACTGGCTGCCAGTCGCGCTAAAAGCCGATGAATTTGTAACTTCGTCGATGGCTCCATAGCTGTTGTTGGTTCGTCAGCAATGAGTAGACGAGGGCGGTGAGCAATGGCAATGGCGATACTGACTTTTTGAGCAACCCCTTGCGAGAGCTCAAACGGATAACTGTCTATGACTGACTCGTGATCGCGAATACCTACCCGGTGCAATAACCGCTTAACCCGGGTTTTCCTGTCCACACGGCGTCGCATGAACGTGCCGCGTACATCGCCTTCAGGAATAGCTTCAACAATTTGTTGTTCAACAGTACTATTTGGATCCAGGTAAGAATATGGATCCTGAAATATCATGGCCATATCCCGACCGGTCACAGCGCGGCGTTGTTTGGTGTTCATGGCTAATAAGTCCTGGCCGTTCCACCACAGTCGGTCCGCGGTTACCTCCCAGTTGGGGTTAGTAAAACCAACAATAGCTTTTGCCAAAAGACTCTTACCGGAGCCAGATTCGCCAACCAGGCTATGAATTTCCCCTTTACCGAGTTGTAAGTTTACCTTATCCAGCACCCGAACGATTCCGTGCGGTGTTTTCATTTCAACTGTTAAGTTGCGAATATCCAGTAACTGCATTAGCTGTTCACCCTTTCGCTGAGCGCACGGCGCAGACTGTCGCCGACAATATTAATCGACATTATGGTGACGAATAAGGTTACGCCCGGCAACACCATTGACCAAGGCGATAAATACACTTCGTCAAGGCTGCGTGCCAGCATGCTTCCCCACTCAGGGGTCGGTGACTGTATACCAAGCCCCAGAAAGCTTAACGCAGCAATGTCCATAATAGCCACAGATAAAGACACGGTCAGTTGCATAACCAGTATGGGGGTAATGTTCGGCAAGATAACCCGGTACAGCAGGTAAGGTTTGGAACAGCCATTAAGTCGCGACGCGGTGACATAGTCTTTGTGCCACTCCTGATGCACAGCATTACGAGTGACAAAAATAAATTGAGGTATCAGTGACAGGGTAATAGCTAACGCAACATTAAATAACCCCGTCCCTAATATGGCAATAATAATCAGTGCCATTAAAAATGAGGGAATAGAGAGCAAGGTGTCGAATACGCGTGAAAATGTCTGATATTTAATGGTACGGTCAATGCCCAAAACGGCTCCGATAACCATGCCAATAATGGACGAAACAGCGACCATAAGAATTGGCAGACCCAGGCTGTAAATACTACCGATAAGCAATCGTGACAGCATGTCCCTGCCAAGGTCATCCGTTCCCATTAGAAATTGAATGTTGCCTTGTTCCGTCCACGACGGAGGCAGCGAAACGGCATCCGCAAATTGCATCGACGTACTGTAGGGGGCAAGTATAGGAGAAAAAATAACAACCAGAATCATTGCCAACAGGATGTACAACGCCGTCATGGAAAGCAGGCGCTCTTTAAAGCGGCGCCATACCAGCGTTAACGGGCTGGGGTTTTCGTCTTTGTAATACAGGTTAATATGCGGCATGTTATTCCTGCCTCACAATAGGGAATCGCCATCCACGATAGAGATCCACCACTAAGTTAAACAGTAAAATAGTCAAGGCGATAATCAGTACACAAGCCTGGATGACAGGAAAGTCGCGCTCGAAAATAGCACGTACTAGCCAGTTACCAATGCCCGGCCAGTTGAATATAGACTCGATAACAATGCTATTGCTGAGTAACAAGCTGAAAATAAGTGGCACTTGCTGCAAGACTGACTGCGTGGCATTTGGCACAGCGTGTTTTATTAACACTTGAAACTCGTTAAGACCGCGGGCTCTTGCCGCTTTGACGTATGGCTTTTGCAGCATTTCCTGAGTGGCGTTACGCATTAGTCTAAGCAGCAGCATCATTGGCATGATGGAGAGAATAATCACCGGCAGAATAAGGTGATTAAGTGCATCCTGAAGTGCTGCCGCTTTATAGTCTGAGTCGCTTATTACAATATCAATTAAAATTGACCCGGACTGAGGGGCAATACCGTATAACGGATTGATTTGCCCGGTAATAGGCAGCCAGTCTAGTTTTACTGCAAAAAACAGAATAAGTAGCTGAGCTAACCAGAACACCGGAATGGAGTAACCTGCCATGGCCAGGCTAATAACGCCTTTATCAATGGGCCCACGAAACTGGGTGGCAGCAAAGATACCGCTGAGTACACCAATAAGTACCGCAAGAACTAATGCGCCGACAATAAGCTCCAGAGAAGCGAAGAGGTGTTGATAGGTATGCTCGAAAACATAGTCGCCGGAGCTGAGAGAAGCTCCCCAGTTGCCTGACAACAAGTTCTGCATATAGTTAATGTACTGAAATGCGATGTTTTTATCGGCACCTCGTATTTCTGAAATAACCGGGTAATAGTCGCTAAAAGTTCGCACCCCAGTCATATTGGTGACAGGGTCGCCGGGAAAGAAAAAGTTAAGAGAAAAAGTGAATACCGTTAATAAAAAGAACGCAATAATAAAAACAAACAAACGGCTGCTGAGGTAACGGATCATTGTTCGCTCTCCTCAGCTGTTGTCACTTTGGTTGCCAGGCGAAAGTTGATTCCCCCATAAGGCGGTAACTGGACGCCTCGTACTGATTTTTTCTGAGCCTGGTAGCGGCGTGAATGAGCGATAGGTAATAGCGGTAGCTGCTGGTTGAGTATGTGTTGAGCGCTTTGATAGAGCGCCTTGCGTTCATTGGCGTTAGTTGTCGCAATGGCTTCGTACAACAGCTGGTCAAACCCAGGGTGACACCAGTTAGCGCGGTTACCGCCGGTTGCTACCGCAGCGCAGCTTAATAACGGCCGGAAGAAGTTATCCGGGTCAGCATTGTCTGCGTACCAACCTATTAAAACAGTGTCGTGTTCGCCACGCGACAAGCGTCGTCTAAAGGTATTCCACTCATAAGAAACAATACGGGCATTCACACCGACTTGTGCAAGGTCCGACTGCATAAGCTCTGCCATTCTGCGTGCATTAGGGTTGTAGACACGCTGGACTGGCATTGCCCAGATATTAATACTGAGTTCACTGTGGCCAGCTTCTTCAAGCAGTTTGCGGGCTTTCTCAGGGTTGTAGTCATATTGAATTCCCTGATTATCGTAAGCCCAGGACGTTGGTGGTAGTATTGAGCGTGCCAACTCCGCGTTACCGTAGTAAATTGTATCAATAATGGCCTGGCGATTTATGGCATGGCTGAGCGCCTGGCGAACCAGTGGATCATCAAACGGTGGCCTCTTTGTATTAAACGCCCAAAACGAGACATTCGGGCTAACCTCGTTAGTGACTATTATGTCATCGCGATTCAAAGCCTGAAGTTCGCTAATAAGCGGGTAAGGAATAATATCGCATTCACCGGTAACCAGTTTTAACATGCGTTTATTGGCATTGGGAGTAATGGAGTAGACTAGCTGTTTAATTCCGGGGCCTTCACGCCAATAATCAGGATGTTTTGTGTAGCGTATTAGCACGTCCTTGCGGAAGCTTTCAAAGCGATAAGGGCCAGTACCTATGGGTTTTTGATCGATTAAGTAGGGCATGTCCTTAACGGACAGTAATTGGGCGTACTCTGCTGACAGAATAATGGCGAAGTCGGTCGCTAAATTTGCAAGAAAAGAACTGTCAGCATTATTCAACACAATGTCGACGGTCATTTCATCGACTTTCACTACCTTTTGAATGAGTTTATCGAGCCCGGTGGCGCTGAAGAATGGGTAACTGCCGCCAACGTTGTGATAAAGACTGGTTTCATCAAGCCAGCGATTAAAACTAAAGCGCACGTCTTCTGCATTGAACTCACGGGTTGGTGAAAAATAGTCTGTCGAGTGAAACTCGACACCTTCGCGTAAATAAAAGCGATAGCGCGTACCGTTATCAAGAGGCTCCCAGCTTTCGGCGAGCGCCGGCACAAAGGCCTGCTTTTCAGCGTCGTAGTCAATTAAACGGTCATAAAGCTGGGCTGCGGTAGCGTCGACGGTTGTGCCTGAGGTAACCAGTTGCGGGTTGAAGGTGTCGGGGTTGCCCTCTGAACAGTAGATAATGCCTTCGGACAGCGGCGTCACTTCTTCTGTGCTGGGTTCACAGCCGCTCAGTAGTATGGTTGTTGCTGAAATGAGTAAAGAAAACGCTTTAGTCATTATTCGCGGCCGCTCCGTCCAGCAGTTGGTATTTCTTTAAGTATCCTCTGAGCTGATGATAGGTCAAACCGAGATAAGATGCTGTCTTTTTTTGATTAAATTGCGACAACCGGAGCGCTTGTTTTAGCAGTTCTTTCTCGTAGTCCTGTGAGAGCTGTTTAAATTCGACAGGCTCATCGGGCTTCAACGTCGAGGTTACTTTTGAATGACCGTTGTCTGACGCTGGCTCCGGCGGTGCGTTTTCTGAGACCTGAGGGCTTGACTGCGTTGCTGTTGAGATACCGGGACGGAAAGGACTGTCGAACGGATCAAGAATAATATCATTAATGGGAACGTGGCCATTGCCTAACCGGTACAGGCTACGCTCAACGGTGTTTTTAAGCTCACGGACATTGCCCGGCCAGTCATAGCTTAAAAGAATTTTACGAGCTTTTTCGGTAAAGCCACTAAAGAGTTCAAGCTCCATTTCCCGAGCCATTGATACAGCAAAGTGTTCTGCCAGCACCATAATATCTTCTCGTCTTTCCCGAAGGGGAGGCAGCGTTATAACGTCGAAGGCTAAACGGTCGAGTAAGTCGGAGCGAAACTTACCTTTTTCTGCAAGAGTAGGTAAGTCTTCATTTGTTGCTGCAATTAAGCGGGTGTCGACTTTAACCGGCTGGCGGCCACCGACACGCTCAAATTCACCGTATTCAATGACGCGGAGCAGCTTTTCCTGAACCCGTAAGGACGTGTTGGCCAGTTCATCCAAAAATAACGACCCACCGTCGGCGCGCTCAAAACGACCTTCGTGACGCTTCGCCGCGCCGGTAAATGCTCCAGCCTCGTGTCCGAAGAGTTCGCTGTCTAGCAGGTTTTCATTTAAAGCGGCGCAGTTGAGGGTTAAATACTGCTGTTGCCAGCGTTGTGACAGGTAATGGCAGCGCGCAGCAATAAGCTCTTTACCGGTACCACGCTCACCAATAATAAGGACGGGCTTATTTAAAGGGGCTATTTGTGAAATCTGTTCCAGAACTTCAACAAAGCTGTTGGACTGACCAATTAAATTGTCTGATGGACGCGAATTACTCATCGACTGAGCCTTAATTATAGTTATTTTTGCTAATTATTAGTCTATTTCACGAACTGTGACAATGCCTGGTTATGTCACAAAATATAAAAAACCTTATTAATCATTGCTCTAGCTAAATATAAAAAGTTGGCTCGATACTTGAATAATGTATGAGCGAATAAATCATTAGCTATGTAAGAGGTATTTATTATGGGTATTTTTTCACGTTTTAGCGATATCGTGAACTCTAATATCAATGCGTTATTAGATAAAGCCGAAGATCCGCAAAAAATGGTGCGTCTGATTATCCAGGAAATGGAAGACACATTGGTGGAAGTACGCTCAACGTCTGCGCGTTTATTAGCGGAGAAAAAAGACATTCAGCGTCAGCAGCAGCGCATGGAAAAAGAAGTTGCCGACTGGGAAGCAAAAGCTGAATTAGCGCTGAGCAAAGAGCGTGAAGACTTAGCTCGACAGGCGCTTATAGAAAAAAGCCGGGCGCAAGACAATGTCGATGCTTTGCAAAGTGAGATGCAGCGTGTTGATGAGTCACTCGACAAACTGAATGACGAAATTGCACAGCTACAGGAAAAGCTGGCGGACGCGAAGTCTCGTCAAAAAGCGATTTTGATGCGCCAGAAAACCGCAAGTAGCCGATTACAGGTGAAAAAGCAGGTGGATAGTTCTAAAGTAGATGATGCAATGCAGCGCTTTGATCGCTACGAAGCAAAAATCGATGACTTAGAAGCGCAAGTTGAATCCTACGATATGGGTAAACGCAGCTTGCGTGACGAGTTTGCCGAGTTAGAAAACGAAGGCAAGGTCGATGAAGAGTTAGAAGCTCTCCGCGCTCGTATGAAGTCAAAGTCATCTAAAGACTCTGAATAAATAGGCAACGCAACATGGATATTGAAGCTATTTTAGGGATGTTGATGGCGCCGCTGATTCTGTTCGTGCTGGTTGTTGCACCCATTTGGATAATTTTACATTACCGCAGCAAACGACAAATGAATCAGGGGCTGAACGAGGAAGAGCGTGAGTCGCTTGCGCTCTTGGCCGATCAGGCAAAACGCATTCGTGAGCGCGTGCAAACGCTGGAGCGTATTCTGGACGCTGACTCACCCGGTTGGAGGGACAGACAATGAGTATCTCAAAACCACGCAGAGAGCTGACCCGTGACTCAGAGAAAGGCAAAATAGCCGGTGTTTGCGCCGGCCTGGGAGACTACCTGAACGTTGAGCCTTGGTTGGTACGAGTCGTATTTTTCACAGGGTTGATTTTTGCATCAGGCTTTTTCTTTGTATTGTATTTGGCAGGGTGGTTGATTCTCGACAAAAAAAAGTCCGACTTGAACTCGCATCGCGTCGACGTTAAAACCAAAGTTTGGCAAGGCGGCGAACCGCCAAGAGACGCCATTCACGACATAAAGCGCGAGTTCGATGAGCTGGAAGCTCAGTTGCAATCTATGGAGAAATACGTAACCTCCAATCATTATAATCTTCAGCGAGAATTTAATCGTCTGTGAGTCGTATTAAGCAGTTTAAAAGCCAAACCCGCGATCTCATCCATCGCGGGTTTGATCGTCATATTAAGCTAGCAGTAACAGGGCTAAGCGGTGCGGGTAAAACCGCATTAATTACCGGCGTTCTGGAGCAGCTACTGTATGCGAATGAATCGCAAAACCTGCCTTATTTTAATGTGCGTCAACACCAGCGGCTTATAGGTTGCCGACTGCACACCAGCCCTAACTGGGACACACCGCGTTTCGACTATGAAAAAGCCATTGAGCGCTTAACGGGTACGCCGGGACAGTGGCCAGAGTCTACCCGCGATGTCAGTGAAATTCGGTTGGAGCTGAAATACCATCCGGAGCGGGGCCTGGCGGGTAAAGTTCTTGATGAGCGTCGACTTACCGTAGATATTATTGATTACCCAGGCGAGTGGCTACTCGACTTACCGTTGTTGTCGCTGACTTACCAGCAATGGTCTAAAAAACAGCGCACCTTATTTTCCAAGGAACCACGTAAAGAGCTGGCAAAAGCATGGCTTCATCAATTAAACGATCTGACAGCTGTTGCTACTGATGATAACGCTGAGAAACAGATAAAAGTTGTCGCTAAGGCATATCGCCAGTATTTAGCAGATTGTAAAGAGCAGGGCTTAAAGTTGCTGCAGCCCGGGCGCTTAGTGCTGCCCGGCGAGTTAGCAGGAACGCCTTCTCTCGACTTCTTTCCGTGGCCTTTAGAGCAGCCCGTGCCGGATGCCTGGCAAGGCCTGCTTGAAAGTAAGTTTGAGTATTATAAAGAGCAAGTAGTTAAACCTTTTTATCAGAATTATTTTCGCCATTTTAACCGCCAGCTTATTCTCGTGGATGTGCTGAGTGCCTTAGAAGGTGGTGAGTCGTATTTTGATGAACTTAAGCTGGCGCTGAACGAAATTATGCAGAGCTTTAATTATGGCCAAAACAGTTTGCTAAGGCGCCTGTTTTCGCCACAAATTGATAAAGTCGCATTCGTCGTCACTAAGGCTGATAGCGTTGTACCGTCTGACCATGCCAAGCTCACCGGGCTTATTAATGCACTGACCCTCGAGGGTCGTCAGCAACTGCAGTTTGAGCGTATTCCTTTTGACTTATTCAGCGTGGCAGGTGTTGCAACCAGCCAATGGAAGCAACTGAAAAACGGTACTAATGTGCTGAAGGGAATTGATCAGTCCGGCGAGTTAGTCCGGGTTGGCGCTCCCCATGTGCCTGGTCGTTTGCCAACGCGAGAAGACTGGCAGCAAGGCTATGTTTATCCGCATTTCCAGCCAAACTTTACGCTTGCAGATTCCCCGTTGCCGCATATTCGCTTAGACAAGCTGCTGAATTCAGTCATTGGAGACAAGTTACGATGAGCAAGCATCGCAAACTCACCTATTACTCTGTCGAGGAAGAGGCACAGCCTCAGGTCTCCCCAGAGCCTTTCGATGAGCAAGATACGATAGAAAACAGTACCGACTGGCAGGCACGTTATGACGGAAAACCTCGCCGTTGGGGGCGTTGGCTGCTGTTAGGCCTGGTGTTAGCGTTAGTCGCCGGCATTGCGGAGATTGTATTAGCCGTTATCGAATCCTGGCAGCAAAGTTGGGTATTAGGTGGGCTATGGAGCCTTGGTTTCGCATTAATAGTGGGGATTTTCTCAGCATTTATCGTCAAAGAGTTTTGGCAACTACGGCAACTAAAACGCCGCTGGCATGCGCAAAGCCATGGAATAGAAAGTGTTGAGCAGCAGTTAAAATTGCTTGACCACCCAGACTTAGAGGAGTGTTGGGCGCAAATTTACCAGCCATACTGGTCCGACAGTGAGAAACGCGAGCGTTTTGAGTGCGATATTCTCAGTCGGGTCGACCAACAAGCCAGTCGCTTGGTCAGTCGCTGGTCAGCAGAAGCTGCCGCTATGATAGCCGTTAGCCCTTTTGCGGTCTTAGATATGCTGATTATTTTATGGCGCAACCAACGAATGATTCATCGTATTGCTGCACTTTACGGCGTGAAGCTGGGCTATTTGGCGAGGCTGCGTTTGTGGCGACAAGTGTTGGCGAATATCGCTTATTCGGGTCTGAGTGAAGCGGCTGTTGATCTAGGCACGCAGTGGGTAAGTGCAGAGCTAATTACTAAACTGTCTGCCCGCGCCGGGCAAGGGTTAGGCGCCGGCTTATTGACGGCACGTTTAGGGTATCAGGTCATATCGCTTTGTCGACCAATGCCATTTCAACACACCAAAAAACCAGGGTATGGTCGTTTGCAAAAAGACTTGCTCAGTCAGCTAAAAGGTGTTTTACCATCCTTATATAAAGCCCGTTTTACAAAGGCTGCGAAGAGCTCAGACACTAAAGTGGAAAACTAGCGTTACACTTTAAAAAAGGTTTGAGATAGCGCAAAGATTGCCAATATTGGGTTGCTCGTTGCACTTTGTTGCTCGTTAACATTTTACTGACAAATGAGTGAAATTTGTATGTCTGCTAAGAGCAACCACAACAATTCTAATAATAAGTGGCAACCTGCAACTCAGGTGATTCACGCTGGCGCTAACCATGATGATCCGTATGGTGCGCTAAGCAGTCCGTTGTATCAAACATCGACGTTTGCCTTTGCATCGTCTGAACAGGGTTCACGTCGGTTTGCCGGCGAGGAAGAGGGTTATATTTATAGTCGTTTGGGTAACCCAACCACGAACGAACTTGAGCAACGCATGGCTCAGTTAGAAGGCTATGAGGCCGCTGCCGCTGCAGCAACCGGTATGGGGGCGATTGCGGCAACGACTATGGCGTTCGTTAAAGCGGGCGACCACATTGTCGTTTCTGACGCTATTTACGGTTGTAGTTTTGCGTTATTCAGCGAACTGTTTGAACGCTTCGGTGTTCATGCTGACTTTATCGACTTAACGGATACCGATCTCTTAGCGTCTACCATTAAAGACAACACGCGTCTGGTGTTTTTAGAAACACCCGCGAATCCGCATTTAAAAACGGTCGACATTGACGCCGTACACGCTGTTATTAAGAACAAAGACATTCGACTGATTGTCGACAACACCTTTATGACCCCGCTATTACAACAGCCCAAGCAACATGGTGCGGACATAGTCGTGCATAGTGCCACTAAGTTCTTAAACGGCCATGGTGACGTGGTTGCCGGTGTTGTGTGTGGTAGTGCAGAAGACATAGCCACTATTAAAAGCACGACATTAAAAGATATGGGAGCGACCATTAGCCCGCACGATGCCTGGCTTATTTTGCGTGGCTTAAAAACCCTGGATGTGCGTATGCAGCGTCACTGCGAAAATGCCAATAAGGTTTATGAGTTTTTAACTCAGCGCAGTGACGTTAAAACCATCTATTTCCCTGGTGCGCCGGACCATAGCGCTCAGAAGTTAATGGGACGCCAGATGAAGGCCAATGGCGCCGTTATTGCGTTTGAGCTTGACGGCGATGAAGCTATGGCGCGGTACTTTCTGGATCAACTACGCATGATTAAGCTGGCCGTCAGTTTAGGAGACGCTGAAACGCTAATTCAACACCCAGCTTCGATGACGCATTCGCCGTATACACCTGAAGCACGGGCCAAAGCAGGCATTTCAGATACGCTCATTCGCATTGCTGTCGGCCTAGAGGCCGCAGAAGACATTATCGCTGACATCGAGCAAGCGCTGGATGCGTGTAAAGCGCGGTTGCAGCAGTCAGCGTAATTCTGAACTAATAATAACAATAACTATCAAAATTTAATGAGGAAGCAACAAGGTTGGATTATGGGTAAAGAAAGTCAATACGTATCGAAGCAACCGGACGAGAACGGTATTATTCACTGGACTGACGAAGAAAACGCGATATGGAAAGATCTCGTTGAGCGTCAGTTAGAATGCATTCCGGGTAAGGCTTGTGACGAGTATATGAAGGGACTTGAATTACTCAACTTACCGAAAGATCGTCTGCCGCAGTTGCATGAGTTGAACGAGGTGTTAGAGCGTGAGACTGGCTGGCAAGTCGCCGCTGTGCCGGCTCTTATTCCGTTTGACGAGTTCTTCCGCTTACTGGCGAATAAACAGTTCCCGGTCGCCACCTTTATTCGAACTCGCGAAGAGTTTGATTACTTGCAGGAGCCGGATATCTTCCACGAGATATTTGGACACTGTCCGTTATTAACCAACCCGGCGTTCGCTCACTTTACCCACCAGTACGGTAAACTGGGGTATGCGGCAACACCTAAAGAACGTGTCTATTTAGCTCGTTTGTACTGGTTTACGGTTGAGTTTGGGCTGCTGCAAACTAAAGAGGGCACACGTATTTACGGTGGTGGTATATTATCGTCGCCGGCGGAAACCGAGTATGCGGTTAACAGCGACAAGCCAGAGCGCAAACCATTAAAAGCCCTTGATGCACTGAGAACGCCGTATCGCATTGATATTATTCAGCCCATTTACTACACCATAGAAAGTGTTGATGAGCTGTTTGAAATTTCTGACATGGATATCATGTCACTTGTACATGAAGCGATGGAGCTCGGCTTGTTTGAACCGAAGTTTCCACCGAAAGATGCAGCTTAGCTTTTGCCAACGATAAAGAACAACGAGGAGTAAAGTTACATGGCACAATTAGATCAGGAACGTTGTGAAGCTTGTCACGCTGACGCACCCAAAGTGAGTGACGACGAGCTAAAAGAGTTAATGCGTGAAATTCCGGATTGGACGCCAGTCACCAAAGACAACGTTATGATGTTACAACGTGAATACAAGTTTAAAAACTTTAAGCAGGCACTGGCATTTACTAACCGTGTTGGAGATATTGCTGAAGAAGAAAAGCACCACCCAGAGCTAATTACCGAGTGGGGCAAAGTGACAGTAACGTGGTGGACGCACGCTATTAATGGCTTGCATAAGAACGACTTTATTATGGCTGCGAAGACCGACAAGGTTCTGGACGCCTAGATACTCGCTTCCACTAAAATGCGAATAAAACCCTGGTGAAAATGGCCGGGGTTTTTTGTTTTTAAATGCCCACCTTTAGTGTATCATTTGCTTTACATTTAGACGGTGAAGCAAGGTGTTATGCGGCTAGAAATTACCTGTGATGACAGGCTTGGTATTTGTCAGGATGTCCTGCAAATTCTTCGCGATCACGAAATTGACCTACGTGGCATTGAAGTTGACCCTAAAGGGAAAATTTTCCTGAATTTCCCCGAGTTAGACTTTGATGATTTTCGTCATTTAATGCCGCAAATTCGTCGTATTCCTAATGTTAAAGACGTAAAAACCATTCCTTACATGCCGTTCGAGCGTGAGCATTACGAGTTTAACCTGCTGCTTTCTACGTTACCGGATCCAGTGTTATCCATAGACACCAAAGGCATTATCGACATTATTAACGATGCGGGTTTAAAACTACTCTCGGACAGCCATAATGTGCTTAAAGGGGAACCGCTGTCTCAGTTTGTGCAGGGGATTTCGCTACAACGCTGGCTGGATAAACAGCCAAAAATGCCTATTTATGAAGCTGTGACCATAGGTAGTGATCAATACTACGCTCAGCTATTGCCTATTTGGGTCAATGACGAAGAGGGCTCAGAAGTCTTTGCGGGTGCCGTAATGACCTGTAAGTCAGAGCCTGTTACCGAGAACTGGCAGCAAGCCAGTAATAAAGCTGCGTTTGATCGCTTACTAACGGAAACGCCGATAATGAAACGTGTTATCAGCGATGCGCAACGTATGGCCGAACTTGATGCGCCTCTGCTATTAGAAGGCGAAACGGGAGTTGGTAAAGAACTACTTGCGAAAGCTTGCCATTTGGCCAGCCCACGACATGAAAAGCCGTTTCTCGCCATAAACTGCGCAGCGTTGCCTGACAACGTCGCTGAGAGCGAACTTTTTGGTCATGGTGAGGGCAGCTTAAGTGCGCAAAGCGCGAAAAAAACTGGCGTGCTTGAACAGGCCGCCGGTGGAACTGTTTTACTCGACTCTGTGGGTGAAATGTCGATAGGCCTGCAAGCTAAGTTACTACGCTTCCTGGAAGACGGTGTATTTCGCCGCATTGGCGAAGAGCAGGAAGTGAGTGTCGATGTTCGGGTGATTTGTACAGCGCAAGGAAACTTATTCGAATTGGTTGAAAATGGTGAGTTCCGTGAAGATCTCTATTATCGCTTAAACGTATTGGCTTTGACCGTTCCGCCGCTGCGCGAGCGCAAAGCGGATATTATTTTATTGGCCGAGCACTTTGTTGCTCAGGCGTGTAAAAAGTTAGGGCGCAGTCAAATTCAATTAAGCCGGACGGCGAAAGACAGGCTCAAAAATTATCATTGGCCGGGCAACGTACGTCAGTTAGAGAATACGATGTTCCGTTCCGTCTCTATGTTGGAAGGGCAGACACTGGAGCCGGCAGACATTCGGTTACCGGAACTGGAGCGAAACGACGAGCGTCTGGCGGTTGATATTGAAGATATTACGCTGGAAGAGGCGTTGAGGCAGTTCGAAAGTCATATTATGAAACGGCTGTATCCAAATTACCCGAGTACGCGCCAGTTAGCCAAGAGGTTAGGGCTGTCGCATACGGCCGTTGCGAACAAACTAAGAGACTATGGTATTGGAAAACAACGCAAAGGGCGGGCTCGTAAACCCAAAGACTAAGATTAATCGTAAACTTAACCTGCCAAAAAAAGCACCTTGTAAATTTTAATTTACAAAAATAGCAGGGTAAACCTTGATATAGAGCAAAGGTTTATCCTGTAACAACTACTTTACAATAATGCACATTCCCGCGCTCGGCACTATTTCCGGTTTGAATTCGCATTGTTAACACCTTTACGGCTACAGTCTTAGTGTTAATAAACGAATAACAAGAGGAAGTAATAATGTCAGAGCAAGTCATGAACCCCCTAAATACCGATGGTTTTGAATTCGTTGAGTACACGGCTCCGGATCAAAAAGGCATCGACGCATTAAAAGATCTGTTCGATAAGTTGGGCTTTACTGAAGTGGCTAAGCACAAGTCAAAGCAAGCTTGGTTGTTCAAACAAAACGACATCAACTTTATTGTAAATGCTGAACCAGGTGGTCAGGCAGAAGAGTTTGCTAAAGACCACGGTCCCAGTGTTTGTGGTATGGCTTGGCGTGTTAAAGATGCTAGCCACGCATTAAAGCATTCACTAGAGAATGGTGCGAAAGCGTTTCCGGACGACAAAGGTGTTATTGAAAACACTCCTGCGGTTTTCGGTATTGGTGAAAGTGCACTGTATTTCATTGATAATTACCAGAACCACGAAATCTATAAGCAACATTTTGACTTCTATGATAACTGGGAAGGTAAAATGAAAGACCATGCGGCAGGTTTGTATGAAATTGACCACCTGACGCATAACGTATTCCGCGGCAACATGGATACCTGGGCAGGCTTTTATGAGCGCATTGGCAACTTCCGCGAAATCCGTTACTTCGACATTGAAGGTAAGCTGACAGGTCTGCTAAGCCGTGCAATGACTGCGCCTTGCGGCAAAATCCGTATTCCAATTAACGAGTCGCACGACGACAAATCACAAATTGAAGAATACCTGCGCGAATACAAAGGCGAGGGCATTCAGCACATTGCACTGACGTCGGACAACATCTACAAAACCGTCGAAGACTTACGCTCAATCGGCATGGAATTCATGGACACGCCGGACACCTATTACGAGAAAATAAACGAGCGTGTTGAAGGCCATGACGAAGACGTTGACGCGCTACGCAAGCAACGCATTCTGATTGACGGTGCGCCAATGAAAGACGGTATTTTGCTGCAAATCTTCACGCAAACCGTTATTGGTCCGGTATTCTTCGAGATCATTCAGCGTAAAGGTAACGAAGGCTTTGGTGAAGGTAATTTTAAAGCGCTATTTGAGAGCATTGAAGAAGACCAAATTCGCCGAGGAGTATTAGACGATGCGTAAATGGATCAGCTTCCCGAAGCAGGAAGGGACGTCGTCACGACAAGCCCATGCTGACTTTCCGGAGCAGGCCATTTATGAGCGCGAAGCGGGTCGCAGCGGCTTTTTTGGCCCTGCGACACATTTCCATCATCAACATGCGCCGACCGGTTGGTCGGAATGGGAAGGTCCGCTGAAACCGCGTGCCTTCGACTTTAATCAGCTTACCGAGCAAGCGCCGGAAAATCCGTGGTTGACGCCGGATTTGCTGTCAAACAGCAGTTGTAAGTTCCGTATTTGGCACTGTACTGAGAATATGCCGTATTTGGTGCGCAATGCCGACGGCGACGACCTGTTGTTTGTGCATGAAGGCAGCGGTCATTTGTATTGTGACTATGGCCATATTCATCTGGTTAAGGGGGACTATTTCTTAGTGCCACGTTCGACCAATTGGCGTCTTGAACCTGATGAAAAAATGGAACTGCTGATGATTGAAACCACCAATGGTTCGTATCAGCTGCCAGAGAAGGGCATTGTCGGTAACCATGCGGTATTCGACCCAGCGGTTCTGGATACGCCTGCCATTGATGACGAGTTTAAAGCACAGTACAGCGAAGACAGCTGGAAAGTGTACGTTAAGCGTCATCAGCAAGTCAGCGTTATTACTTATCCTTATAACCCGTTGGATGCTATTGGCTGGCACGGTGATTTAGCACCTGTGCGTTTGAACTGGCGTGACATACGGCCACTTATGAGTCACCGATACCACTTACCGCCGTCAGCACACACAACGTTTGTTGCTGAGCGTTTTGTGGTGTGTACTTTTGTGCCAAGACCTATTGAGTCTGACCCTGGCGCACTTAAAGTGCCGTTTTATCATAATAACGATGATTATGACGAAGTGTTGTTCTACCACGAAGGCGACTTCTTTAGTCGCGATAATATCGACCGTGGTATGGTAACCTTCCATCCCGCAGGGTTTACCCATGGCCCACACCCGAAAGCTTTCAATGCGGGTCTGGAACACAAAAAGAAATTCACTGACGAAGTAGCAGTCATGCTGGATACCCGCGATTCGCTGGAAATGAGCGACGCGGCGATGAAGGTCGAAAATCCAGATTATGTCTACAGCTGGCAGGAGAAATAACAACTTATGAAATTAGCCACTTATAGAAATGGAACGCGTGACGGCCAGTTAATGGTAGTTAGCAAGGACTTAACTCGAGCAGTTGCAGTACCTGCTATTGCTTCCTGTATGCAAGAAGCTATTGATAACTGGGACGATGTTGAATCAAAGCTTAATGACGTTTACACGCAACTGAATAAAGGTAGCGTTGATGGTGAAGTGACGTTTGAGCAAGTCATGTGTGAGTCGCCACTGCCTCGCGCGTATCAGTGGGCTGACGGTAGTGCTTATGTGAACCATGTTGAATTGGTGCGTAAAGCTCGTGGTGCCGAAATGCCCCCAAGTTTCTGGGAAGATCCATTGATGTATCAAGGCGGTTCGGATGACTTCTTAGGTCCACACGATGAAATTCAGATGGGCAGCACCGAGTGGGGCATTGATTTTGAAGGCGAAATTGCTGTAGTCACTGACGACGTACCTATGGGTGTCGATGCGAAGTCGGCTGCAAGCCACATTAAACTGCTTATGTTGGTTAACGATGTGTCGTTGCGTGGCCTTATTCCGGGCGAGCTCGGCAAAGGCTTTGGCTTTTTCCAGAGTAAACCATCGTCTGCGTTCTCGCCTGTGGCGGTAACACCGGACGAGCTAGGCAGTGCCTGGAAAGACAGTAAAGTTCACTTACCGCTGTTGTCAGAATATAACGGCAAGCCGTTTGGTAAGCCGAATGCGGGTGAAGACATGACCTTTGACTTTGGTCAGTTAGTTGCGCATGCCGCTAAAACTCGTAACCTGGGTGCGGGCGCTATCATTGGTTCGGGTACAGTGTCGAATAAACAAGGTACAGACCACGGTACGTCAATAGAAGAAGGCGGTGTTGGTTATAGCTGTATCGCCGAAGTTCGAATGATAGAAACTATCCGTGATGGCAAGCCAACGACTGAGTTTATGAAGTTTGGCGACACTATTCATATGGAAATGAAAGATGCCAATGGCGAATCTATCTTCGGTGCAATTGATCAGAAAGTGGTTGAATATAAAGGACCTTCAGAATGATGAAGCTCTATGGATACTGGCGCTCTAGCGCCAGTTTTCGTGTCAGACTGGCGCTTTATTTAAAAGAATTAGAATTTGAATACCATCCAGTGCATCTGGTCAAGGATGGTGGTGAACAACACACTCCTGAGTACCGAAAGTTAAACCCGGCCGGTCTGGTACCGACCTTTGTCGACGACGAAGTCACGCTGAATCAATCGTTAGCGATTATTGAGTACTTGGATGAACGCTATGAGCAACATCCGCTATTGCCAAGTGCTACCGTTGATAAGGCGCGGGCAAGAGCTTTGGCTTATGATCTCGCGTGCGAATTACAGCCGATCACAAACTTGCGGGTACTGAAATACCTTACTGGCGAACTTAATTGCAGTGACGAACAACGCAATGACTGGATTCATCATTGGGTTCATCAGAGTTTCACCGCATTTGAGCAGCGCCTGACCGAAACCGCAGGTGATTATTGCTATGGAGATTCGGTAACATTAGCGGATATCTGCTTGTTACCGCAGGTCTACAATGCCGAGCGTTTTAAGGTACCGTTAGATAATTATCCAACGCTTGTGGCAGTGCATGACCGTTTACAGCAATTAACTGCGGTTCAACAGGCACGCCCAGAGAATCAGCCAGACGCACAATAAGGAATAGCTAAATGGTTAAATCACGTCTAGTGATGGCAATAGGGGCGGCATTAATGGCCGCCTCTTGCGCATCTACAACCCCTGCAAATGAAAATACAAATAAAACCAATGTAACGGCGCCACAGGTACAAACGTTAAGTGCTGACCCGCTAGCTTCCGCACAAGGCACTGCAGAACTTACCATGGAACAGATTATGGCTGACCCTGACTGGATGGGTCGCTTTCCGGAAAATGCTTTTTGGAGCATGGACGGTGAGCATATTCTGTTTTATCAGAAGCGCGAAGGAAGTGACATTCGTGACCTGATGATTATCAAAAATGCTGAAGGCGAAGCCTCCAAAGTGGCACTGTCGGACTATCACCTTTACGTGGCGGATGAAAAAGAGCAGTCAGTTGCTGGTAATTGGCTGGCCTACACTTTTGAGGGCAATGTGTTTGCCCGCTTTGGCGATGGCAGCGTTAAGCAATTGACCCGTGACGAAGCCCGCCAGCATAACTTACAAGCCATGACCGACGGTTCTTTAAGCTATCAGCAGGGCAATGACTTTTATGTGGTTGATGTTAACTCTGGTCTGACGCGTCAGGTTGCCTCCATTAAGTTTGAAGATGCGCCAAAAGCTAATGAAGAGCCAAAAGATTACTTAGCGAAAGAAGAACAACAGCTTATTCAGTACGTGCAAAAAGAGCGCAAAGCAGCGGAAGAGCGTTTTGAACGTCAACAGCAGCTGCAGTCTCAAAACGCAAGCTTAGCACCTAAGCCTTTCTATCTGGATAAGTCGAAGCAGTTAGTTCAGGCACGCTTATCACCTCGCGGCGATAAAATTGTTGCGGCGATTAGCGAACCCAACAAATGGCGTGAAGACGGCGATATCATGCCAAACTATATTAACGAAGACGGTCGTATATCCAGCGAGCAGGTACGTCGCCGTGTTGCTGATGCGCAGCCGGATGAAGATCAGTTAGTGATTCTGGATTTGGAAAACCACACTGACACAGCACTGACTTACAATACGTTACCGGGCTGGAATGAAGACGTTTTAGCTGACGTTAAGCGTGAGAACTACGAAGCGCGTGGCGAAGACTATGAATCGGAAGAAAAACCACGTTCGATTCATTTGATGGCCGACTGGGGCTGGGAAAATGGCGCTATTCAGTGGAATGACAACGGCACTGAGTTGGCGGTTATGCTGGAAGCCTGGGACAACAAAGATCGCTGGATTGCGACCGTAGATTTCGCTGGCAAAAAATTAGTGCCTCAGGATCGTCTGCACGATGATGCCTGGATTAACTATACCCATAACGAGTTTGGTTGGTTAAACGACAACAGCCTGTGGTTCATGTCTGAAGCCGATGGCTATTCGCATTTGTATGTGAAGCCGCTGGACGGAGACACTCAGCAGCTTACTGAAGGCAATTATGTTGTCGAAACCGCTGAGTTAAGCAACGACGCTGAGTACCTGTATTTTCAGGCGAACATTGAACATCCTGGCATTTACGAAGTGTATCGAGTAAAAACCGACGGTAGCGGTGAGCCAGAAGCCATGACGGATTTAGACGGTATGACCGCGTTTGAGCTGAGCCCGCAAGCAGACGAACTCATTCTGACGCATTCAACGCCGCTTATGCCACCAGAGCTTTATCATAAAGAGGCTAACGCCAGTGATGCGCCTGAACGCGTGACGCATACGGTGTCAGAGAAGTTCCTGAGCATAGACTGGACGGCGCCGGATGTTGTCGGGGTAGAGTCGAGTCATGTGGACGAACCTATTTATACGCGTATTTACACGCCGGAAGGTTTTGATGCTGAGCGAGCAGAAGAATATCCGGCAGTGGTGTTTATCCACGGTGCGGGTTATTTGCAAAATGCTCACATGGGCTGGTCTGGTTACTTCCGCGAGTTTATGTTCCATAGCCTGCTGAACAAGCACGGCTACGTGGTTGCGGATCTTGATTACCGTGGCTCCAAAGGTTACGGACGCGACTGGCGTACGGCTATTTATCGCCAAATGGGCACGCCGGAAGTAGAAGATTTAGTCGATGTAGCGAGCTATCTGGAAACCAACCTGAATGTCGATGGTGACCGCCTTGGCACTTACGGTGGTTCCTATGGTGGCTTCCTAACCTTTATGGCGCTGTTTAAAGAGCCTGGACTGTTTGAGGCTGGCTCTGCATTGCGTCCGGTCACTGACTGGGCACACTACAATGTCGGTTATACATCGAACATTCTGAACCTGCCACAGGATGACACTATAGCCTATCGCCGCAGTTCGCCAATTTACTTCGCCGAAGGCTTAGAAGATGCGTTGCTTATCAATTCACCGATGATTGATGACAACGTATTCTTCCAGGACAGCGTACGTTTGGTACAGCGTTTAATCGAGCTGAAGAAAGAAGACTGGGAAACGGCTATTTACCCGGTCGAACCCCACGGTTTCCGTCAGCCAGAAAGCTGGCTGAACGAATACCGTCGTATTTTCAAACTGTTTGAGGAAAACCTAAAGTAAGCAACTAGGCTTAGTCTTTATGGGGAACGGCGTCGCTCAAACGGCGCCGTTCTAGTTTATAAAGCAATAAGGCGGTTAATAAACCGGCTGCATGTATGTAGCTTACGTGCTGACCAACGAAATGGTCAGGCTGCCACCCCAATAACTCAACTACGACTTTGCCAATAAGCGCAATAAGAATAAGCCACATCCACTTTTTACCGGCTTTAATGTCCTTTATTAAACAATAGCCCAGGAGCCCGTGCAGAACGCCGGACAAACCGACAAAAATAATGGTAATAGGCAGTAACCACAAAATAAGAGACGTCGCTGCTGAACTTAATAGTAATGCGTTGACGAGCCAGCGCGTATTCCAGTATTCCCGCCAAATAACCACAATGAGCGTCAGGCCTGCAAGATTAAACAATGCATGAGTCCAGTTTAAATGAATAAAGTGGGTGGTAATTAGCGGCCAGCCTTGTGACATAACAGTTTCACTGTGAAAACTTAGCTGCTGATGCCACTGTGGCAACAGCTGTAAAACACAGGAAATGCCTAAAACAAGAACAAGACCAACCCAGTACCGATTTAAATAGTGCATCTAGCGTCCTTTTCATTGCGTGCGCAAACTCAGCTTCGTATGATAGGGCAATTAAAAGTGAATATGAATGAGGTTATATGAAATATCGCGTTACCACACTGGTTGCGGCGGTGCTTGCCGTTAGCGCTTGTCAGCCACAGCAGCAAGAAGTACGAGAGCCTGAAGCGGCGACCGGTTTTCAACAAAAGCAGTCAGTAAAAGCCGATGAATTTATGGTTGCAGCGGCAAACCCTCATGCGGTTGATGCGGGTTATAACGTCTTAAAAACAGGTGGTTCAGCAGTAGATGCGGCCATAGCCGTTCAGGCAATGCTGGGGCTTGTCGAGCCGCAATCGTCTGGTATTGGTGGCGGCGCCTTTATTTTGTATTGGGACAATGAGGCTAAAAAGCTGTACTCCATTGATGCTCGCGAAACGGCGCCAATGGCAGCGACAGAAGAACTGTTCTTAGATGAAAACGGTAAGCCGCCTAAGTGGATAGATGCAGTCGTTGGTGGGCGCTCTGTCGGTACCCCGGGTATTTTGAGAGGGCTTGAGTTAGCCCATTCTAAGTGGGGCGAAAAAGAGTGGGGGAGCTTGTTTGACGACACGATTAAGCTGGCGGAACAAGGCTTTGAGGTATCTCCCCGGCTTGCCAAACTTGTCGAACTTGAAATTAACCCGGGCGTTAAGAAAATGCCGGCCGCCAGTGATTACTTCTTTCCAAACGGCGAGCCGCTAAAAGCAGGTCAGCTTTTGAAAAATGAAGAATATGCCAATAGCCTCAGTTTGATTGCCTCACAAGGTGTTGATGTCTTTTACGAAGGCGAAATTGCTAAAGACATAGTCGAGGCCGTACAAAATAGCCCAATTGAGCCGGGTGTTTTAGCCTTAGAAGACCTGGCAAATTACGAAGCCAAACTGCGTGAACCCGTATGTAGTGAGTACCGAGTGTATCAGGTATGCGGTATGGGGCCGCCAAGCTCAGGCGGTATTACTACACAGCAAACTTTAGGTATTCTCGAGAACTTTGATATCGGTCATTTACAGCCGAACAGTGAGAAATTTGTTCATCTGTTTACGCAAGCGTCTAAGTTAGCTTTTGCGGACAGAAACCAATGGATAGCCGACAGTGATTTTGTCGATGTACCAGTAGAGGCTATGTTAAACAAGAGTTACTTAGCCAAACGAGCTGAACTGATTAGCGATAAAGATTTAGGTAAAGCGAAACCAGGTAGTGAGCTATTGCCGAAATACCAGCAAGATATCGCTTATGAACTGCCTAATACTAGCCACGTTTCTATTGTGGATAATGAAGGCAATGTGATCTCGATGACAACCAGTATTGAAATGGGCTTCGGTTCAACCGTTATGGCAAGAGGCTTTTTACTGAATAACCAGCTAACTGACTTTTCATTAGCGCCAGATGACGGAGAGCACAAATACGCCAATAGAGTTGAGCCGGGTAAACGACCACGCAGCTCTATGGCACCAGCAATTGTGCTTGATGAGAGCGGAAAACGGGTTCTTCATGCTATTGGCTCTCCCGGCGGAAGCCGCATTATTAACTATGTGACCCAAAGTCTGGTGGCTCTTCTAGACTGGAATATGGATATTCAGGACGCTATAAACCTGGGGAATGTCACTAACCGAAATGACTATACCTCGCTTGAAAAAGGACGAGACATAAGTCAATTAAAAGAAGCGCTTGAACAACGCGGGCACAATGTCAAAGTGCTTGATTTAAATAGTGGTTTACATGGTATAACCCTAACTGACAGTGGCAAATTAATTGGAGCAGCTGACCCGCGCAGGGAAGGTGTCGCAAAGGGAGAATAAAATGAAAAAGCTGTTAGCCGGTTTAGTAATGGTCGGTGCTCTCGTTGGAGTAAGCGCCTGTAGCGATGAAGAGCCCGTTGACTTGAATACAGCAACGCCAACGGAGGTCATTCAGGGGTTTTATCAGGCCATTTATGAAGAGAAAGATCTCGAAAAAGCCAAACGTTTTGCATCACCTCGAATGGTTGACCTTATCAGCCATTATGCGGCGGTAAGCTCGGTTCAACGCTATGTGCTTGGCCGCTATTACGACAAAGTAGAGCTGGAAGTGGTTAGCGATTCGCTGGGTGACTATTTAAATCACTCGGATGAACTTCGGGCAACTGTATTGTTTGAAGGAGAGTATAAAGGCGAGTACAACAAGGACAGCCGCGATGTTGTACTCATCCAAAATGGGGACAGTTGGTTAGTCGACAGAATTCTCGACCCCAGATACCGTCCTTAAATTACCCTTGTTTTAGGGTGTCTGTGTACGGAGGCCAGCCAAGAGGCTTACCTGCTAGCAAATGCAGGTGAATATGATAAACGGTTTGGCCGCCGTGCTCATTGCAGTTCATGACTAAACGATACCCGTCTTTTGCAAAGCCATACTGGACGGCGAGCTTTGATGCAACGACGTATAAGTGACCCACTAAATGGGCATTTTCTTCGTCAACGTCATTAACGGTTGCGATGGGCTCTTTCGGAATAATCAGCAAATGCACAGGCGCTTGCGGGTTAATATCTTTAAACGCGAGTGCTTTTTCGTCTTCGTAAACAATATCCGCCGGAATTTCACGGTTGATAATTTTAGAAAATATGGTTTCTTCTGCCATGCCCAATTCCTTGTGTCTTAGTGTCACTCAATGGTAACCACAGCAGCTCTACGGGGCAACTTTAGTTAAGGTTTTCAGCAAGCTTATATTGACCCTGAGACTTGCCACAGAAAACCAAATCAACCATTGGGTGTTGAATCTCTTGCTCAGATAAGTCCATTTCCAGGCTACTCTCGCTAACGTATGTTTGAATAGACGAGTTGTTTACCAGAATATGATACCAGGGCTGATTTTTTGATGGTTTCGTCGTCGCCATTTTGTCATACCAGCTGTCAGACAGGGTAAACTGTGGGTCGGCATCAATAATCACTCCGCGGTATCCATATATCGAATGAGTGACAAGTTGTCCTATTGAAAATTTGGCTTCAACCATGATGACGGTTCCTTGTTATCTAACAATGTTTTTTTATCGGCCAAAGCGTGCTAAAACTGAAGTGACATTTACACTTTAATAACAGTTGGGAAAACGCATGCTTGAGTCGAATGACAACCGAAACTTTATGCGAATGTCGATAAACGCAGATGCCAAGGTGACTTTTGATAAATCTGGTGAGTTAGAGTCTTTTAATGCGGTTTGTCTGGATTTAAGTGCAGAAGGACTGTCGTTGAAAGTACCGGTGGAGCTTGAGAAAGGGCAGCAGTTAACAGCGGAAATTGTTTCAGCAGGTGGCGTGCCATCGTTAAAAGCAACCGCTGAAGTCGTTCACAGTCAAAGGCTGGAAGACAACAGCGGCGATTACATACTGGGGTGTCGAATTATCTCAATGGACTAATCTCGACCTTTGGTTACATGACTCGCATGCCTGGTTTTGCACCATCGTGAGGGTTTAGAATATAGATTTCATCCTTCCCGGGACCCGCGGCTAACACCATACCTTCTGACATGCCGAAACGCATTTTCCGTGGTGCCAGATTGGCAACCATCACCGTATGCTGACCAATGAGTTCTTCAGGCTTATAGGCCGATTTAATGCCTGCAAAAACCTGACGTTGCTCGCCACCAAGATCCAGCGTTAACTTAAGTAGCTTGTCCGCACCTTCAACGTGTTCAGCGTTTGCAATAAGCGCCACACGCAGGTCAACTTTGGCAAATTCATCAAACGAAATTTCATCGGCGATAGGCTCTTTCTTCAATTCATCGTTTGCCACTGCCGGCTGCTCTGTCGCTTGTGGTTGCTGCTGTTTAGAATCTTCAATCATGGCGTCAATGTCTTTCATGTCAATGCGCTGCATTAGCGCTTTAAATTTGTTAATTGGGTGGTCAGTCAATGCGGTTTTGTGACTTTCCCAAGTGAAAGTGTCGTTCAGGAAGTGCTGAACGTCTGCAGACAGCTTCGGAAGCACAGGGGTCAGATAGACCATAAGTACACGGAACAGATTAATACCTAATGAGCAAATTTCATGAACTTCCTGCTCGGCACCTTCTTTTTTAATAAGCTGCCAGGGTTCTTTGTCCGCAATGTATTGGTTGGCGCGATCCGCCAGTGCCATTATGTCACGCATGGCTCGAGAAAATTCGCGCTTCTCGTACAGCTCAGCAATGTCTGCTCCCGCTGACTGGAAGTCTTCCAGTAGTGCTGAGTCAGCCACATTTGAGGATAATTTTCCGTCAAACTTTTTCTGAATAAAGCCGGCGCAACGACTGGCGATATTAATGACTTTACCGACTAAGTCAGAGTTTACGCGTTGCGCGAAGTCCGTCAGATTCAGGTCTAAATCATCGATACGGCTCGTTAGTTTGGCAGCAAAATAATAGCGCAAATACTCAGGGTCTAAGTGATCCAGGTAGGTTCTTGCTTTTATAAAGGTACCTTTAGACTTAGACATTTTGGTGCCGTTAACGGTAATAAAACCGTGCGCCCATACATTAGTCGGTTGGCGGAAGTCCGCGCCTTTAAGCATGGCTGGCCAGAATAAGCTATGGAAATAGATAATGTCTTTGCCAATAAAGTGATACAGCTCTGCCTCGCTGTTGGCTTGCCAGTAAGTGTCCCAGTCAGCCTTGCTGGTAGTATCGCAGTAGTTTTTAAAGCTACTCATGTAGCCAATTGGCGCATCCAGCCAAACGTAGAAATATTTGTTTTCGGTCCCCGGAATTTTAAAGCCAAAATAGGGTGCGTCGCGGGAAATATCCCAACGCTGCAAGCCCTGCTCAAACCATTCATTAAGCTTATTGGCCATTTCATTTTGCAACGAACCAGAGCGTGTCCAGCTTTTCAGCATGTCGCCAAAAGCGGGTAAATCGAAGAAGTAGTGTTCTGACTTACGAAGTTCTGGTTCTGCGCCAGAGACAACAGACTTCGGATTCTTTAAGTCTGTGGGGGCGTAAGTTGCGCCACAAACGTCGCAGTTGTCGCCGTATTGGTCTTCCGCGCCGCAGTCAGGGCATTCCCCTTTAACAAAGCGGTCGGGCAGAAACATTTCTTTTTGCGGGTCATACAGCTGCTCGATAACCTCGGTTTTTATATGTCCGGCTTTGTCGAGACGGTTATAAATGGTTTCGGCCAGCTCTTTGTTTTCGTCACTGTGCGTGCTGTAGTAGTGGTCAAAGCCCACTAAAAAGTCGCTGAAGTCCGCTTCGTGTGAACGCTGCATATCGCCTATCATTTGTTCCGGTGTAATACCCAGCTGTTGAGCTTTCAGCATAATAGGGGTGCCGTGTGCGTCATCGGCGCACATGAAATGACATTCATGGCCTCTTAGTTTCTGGAAACGAACCCAGATATCGGCCTGAATGTAGCCTAACATGTGACCTATATGAATAGGTCCGTTAGCGTATGGTAATGCATTGGTCACTAGAATTTTTCGTGCGGATTGGCTCATGCGAAATTATGCTTCCGTATTCGTTAATTAATTTAAGTCAAACCCAAAGTTACTGTGACTCATGTTACCATAGGCTATGCTCGATACACAGCTACAACAGGACGTCCAATGGCAAATTTTTTCGACAAAATATTCCCGAACGGCATACCGCATGAGTGGGTAACAGGCTCTGGTAATACGCGAGTACTGAATGTGCCTTTCGCTGCTGGTGAGCCGCTGTTAAAGTCGTTAAAAGAGCAAGACGAGCTGGCCGGGTTTGACTGGGAAATAAACAGCCAAATTGAAAAGCTTAAAAACTCGCAGCCCGATTTGCCGCTAACCACCGGTAATGTCATTGTGGTGTCGTCGGGTAAAGGCGGTGTTGGTAAGTCGTCTGTTAGCGTGAATTTGGCGTTAGCACTCAGTCAGCTGGGTGCCAAAGTGGGTCTGTTGGATGCGGACATTTACGGACCTTCAATTCCGACAATGTTGGGTAAGGGCGATAAGGAGCCGGAGCTAACCGCAAATAACAAGATGGTCCCCATGGAGCGCCATGGTATTTACGTGCATTCACTGGGTTATTTGGTGGATGAAAAAGACGCCACAATTTGGCGCGGACCAATGGCCAGTGGCGCATTACAGCAGCTATACAAAGACACCGCATGGCCTAATTTAGATTACCTAATTGTTGATATGCCTCCGGGTACCGGCGATATACAATTAACCATGGCGCAGAAATTACCGGTAACAGGCGCTATTGTGGTAACAACGCCTCAGTCGGTGGCATTGCGAGACGCCGAAAAAGGCATTGCTATGTTCAATAAACTGAACATTCCGATGATAGGCGTGCTGGAAAACATGAGTTATTATCAGTGTCCTAGCTGCGGTTATGAAGACCCCGTATTTGGGCAGGGCGGCGGACTCGCTATCGCCAAGGAAAATAAGCTGCCGGTGCTGGGACAATGGCCGTTATCGACAGAGCTACGCGACAGTCTTGATGGTAACGAACCCTTGCTGCTAAAACAGCCAGAGCACCAGTTGAGTCAATTAATTCTGGAATCGGCACAATATGTTTCTGCCAACCTCTATTATCAGCAGAAAAATTCGCTATAGTACGCGCTATAGAAAGGATAAAGACAACAGTCACAGGTGAATAAGAATGCGCTTAACCGATACCGAAATCGAACAACATTTAGCGGAAGGAAAAATAGGGGTAACACCGGCGCCTAAGGTGACGGATATTTCAGGTGTTACTCTGGATATTCACCTCGGTAATGAGTTTCGGGTTTTGCAAGACCACGCAGCACCGTTTATTGATATAAGCGGTTCGCGCGAAGCGATAGAAGCGGCTATCCACGAGGTCATGAGTGATGAAATTAAACTCAAAGATGGTCAGGCGTTTTTCATTCATCCGGGGGAATTTGCGTTAGCTGTAACTCATGAGTCTATTCAGCTACCCGCGGACATGGTCGGTTGGCTTGACGGTCGCTCGTCGTTAGCACGTTTAGGGTTAATGGTGCACGTTACCGCTCACCGAATTGATCCGGGTTGGTCCGGGCAAATTGTGCTGGAATTTTATAACAGCGGAAAGCTTCCTTTAGCGTTGCGCCCAGGCATGAAAATAGGGGCTATCAGTTTTGAGCCGCTGGGACAGGAATGTGCGCGACCTTATAACAAGCGGGATGATGCGAAGTATAAAGATCAACACGGCGCCGTTGCATCACGTATTTCGGCGGACGGCGGTTAAGCGCTTTCGACCAACAGTTGATGCGCAGCTTGCTCTAAGGTTGTTAGCAGGCTGCTGGTATTGTGACGATAATGAACGTCAGTGTCGCTGGTGAGCCCACCAATAACAGGCACTGGCAGCCCTTTCTCTTTCTTGTTACTCAAAATAAGGTCGACAACTTGTTGGCCCAGTTCGTACTTCATAAACTCCAGCTTTTCTGCCAGTGACAACTCACCAGCGGGGCCATGCTCGTCGACTAAATTATCAATAAATACAACCTTGGCTCGGGTGTTTTTCAGCGCCTCACAAATACCAGGAACTAAGAGGGGTGGCATGACAGACGTCATAAAGCTACCCGGACCAATAAGAATCAGCTGGCTGTTTTTAATATGGCGAACGGCCTCGGGAGTTGCTTCGACCTGACCAGAAAGCTCGAGTTTGTGTGGCATGTTGGGCAGTTTATCGATATGAATTTCACCGTGGCACTGAATGCCGTCACTGGTTGTTGCGATAAGATCGGTCGGGCATTCCGACATGGGAAGAATACGGTTGTCGACGTTAAGTAAGCGGCTGAGAAGCTGAATGCCATCAAGTGGACGGGCGCTGAGTTGGTCCAGCGTATAAAGCAACAAATTTCCGAAGTTGTGGCCTTTTAATGCTGAATCTGAGTCAAAGCGATAATTCAAAACTTCAGCCGCTAGCGGCTGCTCTACCAGCTGGGACAGGCAGTTTCGGATATCACCCCAGGCTATGCAGTGCTGGGAAGCTCTTAAAAGACCAGTTGCACCGCCGTTATCGGTTGTTGCCACAATTCCAACCAGCTTATGTTTCATAAACGACAACGTCGAAAGTACACGACCCAGACCGTGTCCGCCGCCAATCGCGGTGATACATCTTAGTGATTGCAGTTGCATGTGGCTCCTTTTTCTGCCAAGGCCGTGCTGTTTGTGTCTTTTAGCGCACCTTAGCCGATTTTTTGTTAGTTATGCAAGCCTCGTCGACTGTGTAACAATAGATGTCGCAGGAGGACGTATGCCACTAATTTTCGATAATCAGTTTGCTAATAAGTTCCCGGAACTTTGTCATGCACAAAAAATACGACCTGATGGTCAGGCAAAATTGCGATGGGTCAATGAAGCTTTGTGGAAGTCACTCAGTCATGACTCTCCTCCGAAAGAACTGGCGGATTGGATTGCCGGAAACCAAGACTGGCCGGGCACTGAGCCGGTAGCACAGAAGTACGCAGGGCATCAGTTCGGACAATTTAATCCATACTTAGGTGATGGTCGCGGTTTGTTGGTGGGTCAGGTAATAACGGCTAACAAGCGTTATGATCTGCACGTAAAAGGCGCGGGACCAACACCTTACAGTCGAGGTGGTGATGGTCGTGCGGTGCTGCGCTCATCCATTCGTGAGCTGTTAGCCAGTGAGGCGTTTCAGGCACTGGGTATTCCAACGACACGTGCGTTGGCCTTGGTATCGACGGAAGGGCAAATTCAACGGGAAACGGTTGAGCCCGGAGCAATGCTGGTTCGAGTGGCACGTACACACATTCGCTTTGGTCATTTTGAGCATTGCTTGTACCGAAACTTAGAAGACAGTGCTAAGCGACTCTGGCAGCACAGCATTGAAGAACTCTGGCCTAGTGCGGCGGACAAAACTGTATCTGAACAATTCCGCTATGTGGTTAACGCGACCGCAGAGATGATAGCAAAGTGGCAGGCGTACGGTTTTGTGCATGGAGTTATGAATACAGACAACATGAGCCTGGCCGGAGAAACCTTCGACTATGGCCCCTATGCCTTTTTTGACGACTATAAGCCTAACCATATTTTTAATCATACTGATCACGCTGGGCGGTACGGTTTTATGCAACAGCCCGGTGTGGGTTTATGGAACTTAAAACGACTTGCTCATGCGTTGGGTTTATTTGCCGGTGACGCGCCTGTTGATGATGTATTGGATGACTATGAACCGGTGTTAAGGCAAGCATTTTTAACGGTTATGAAGCAACGGCTTGGGTTAACTCATGTCGATAATGATGACACTTGTTGGTCGCTAATCAGTGGCTGGCTGATGCTTCTGGAAACTTATCAGCTCGATTACAACCTAAGTTACAGGGCGTTGGGTGTGCTGTTCGATAACGATTCGCAAGCGCTGCATAGCTCGTTAGAAAAGACAGCGACAGAAATAAAAAGTAAGGGACAGAGCTGGTTGAGTGATTACAGCAAGGCAGTTGCCAATAACCCTGACACGGAAACAATGAAGCAAGTGAATCCGCTGGTGATTTTACGCAATCATCATGCGCAATATGTGATTGAGCAGGCTGAACAGGGCGACGATAAACCGCTGACAGATTATGTCAGCGCACTGATGACACCTTTTAAGGAAGTTCATAACAATACTCGCTGGGTAGCACCGCCAGAGCCGGGCCAAGCCCCAGCTGAGCTGTCATGTTCCAGTTAATGAACATTGCGGTTAGCGCCGGGATAGGACAAAATCAGTCATAGTCACGATTGACGATACAAAAGGAAGCCGATAATGGGACTAATAAAGGGGTGTTTGCTGGTATCTGCCGCTATGCTGTCAATGAGTGCAGCAGCCCAGCAATGGTCTGTACCGGCACCGCAAGAGTTCGAAAAAACAACGATATGTATGGAAGGCGTTGATTCGCCTCTGTCGGTTGAACTGGCTGATACTCAGCCTCAACAAGCCCGTGGGCTTATGCAGCGAGAGTCACTGGGTGAGTATGAAGGCATGTGGTTTCGCTATAATCATGAGCGCCCCGGGTACAGTGGTTTTTGGATGTATCAGACCTTAATTCCGCTGGATATCGCTTACCTTAATAAACATGGGGAAATTGTTAAGACATTCACGATGCGCCCTTGCCGAAGTACCGATCCGAGCCAGTGTAAAAGCTACTCACCGGGTAAACCTTACTGGAGCGTTTTGGAAGTGAACGCGGGGTTCTTTTCAGACCATGACATTCGACTGGGCGATAAAGTGTCTTTAGCGAGCGAGAATGGTTCGTGCATAACGAACAATAAGAACGAACAAAAATAATGATATAACAAAAAGGAGATGCAATGAAATACGCACTAGCAGGCCTAATCGGGCTTACCGTATTAACCGGCTGCGGTCCGGCAAGCGAAGAAGCGAAGCCGACTGAGAAGGCTGCCGCCGATATTAAAGGTTCCGCGTTTAACCCAAATTATAAAAACTACTTAAAAACGTTGGCGTCGGACGAATTTGAGGGACGTGCGCCCGCGTCAGAAGGTGGAGAGAAAGCGGTTAGCTTTATTGAAAACCATTTCCGTGAGTGGGGCTTAAAGCCGTATGACGAAGAAAATAACTCATACCGTCAACCGCTGCCTTTGGTGAAGTTAATGCCTTACAAAGTCAGTTCGTTGAGCTTTTCGGGTGAGTCAGCACCGGAGTCGATGGAGTATCGTACTGAGATGATGGCGTGGACACCACGAGTTGTTGAAGAAGTTAATCTAAACGACAGCGATGTGGTCTTTGTGGGTTACGGTATTGTGGCGCCAGAGTATGACTGGAATGACTACGAAGGTCTGGACGTCGAAGGAAAGACGGTCGTTATGTTTGTCAATGATCCGGGTTACGCAACGGGCGATCCGGAACTTTTCAATGGTAATGCAATGACGTATTACGGTCGCTGGACATACAAATATGAAGAAGCCGCACGCCAAGGCGCAAAAGCGGCGTTTGTTATTCACGAGACCGGACCTGCTGGCTACGGTTGGGGGGTTGTTGCTGGTGGCTCACCAGTGAAGTTCGACTTAAAGCGTGATAATAAAAACATGGATCGCGCTGCCGTTGAAGGTTGGATAACTGAAGAAAGTGCCAATGCGCTATTTGCTTCTGTAGGCAAAAGTCTGGAAGAAATGAAAGAGTTGGCGGTAAGTGGTGAGTTCAAGCCTCAGGTGCTTGATATTCAGGCTGCAATGACCATCAATAACAAGTACGAATACTTAGATACCAATAACGTTATTGGCTATATCGAAGGAACTAAGTATCCGGAAGAGCACGTTATTTATATGGCTCATCATGATCATTTAGGTATGGATCCGGTACGCGAGGACGACCCTATCTACAATGGGGCTCAAGACAATGCCTCGGGTACTGCTGCCTTGATGGCCATGGCAGAAGAGTTCTCTAAACAGCCTCGTCCTGAGCGCTCTATTGTCTTTGCTGCGGTAGGTGCAGAAGAAAGTGGTCTGCTGGGCTCGGCTTGGTATGCGAACAATCCATTATTGCCTTTGGGTAAAGCTGTTGGCGGAATTAATATGGACGTAATGAATGTCTATGGCCCTATGAAAGACATGGTGGTTGTCGGTTATGGTAATTCAAATATGGATGACTACTTGAAACCTTACGTTGAGGCCCAAGATAGATATATAGCACCTGAGCCAACACCAGAAAAAGGCTTTTTCTACCGTTCAGATCACTTCAATCTGGCGAAGAAAGGTGTACCAATGCTGTATGCAAAAGGCGGTAATGATCACTTTACGAAGGGTCGTGAGTGGGGTGAAGAGCAACGAGCTATTTTCAACCGCGATGCTTACCATAAGCCTGCTGACGAGTTTGATGAAAACTGGGATTTACGAGGCGTACAGCAAGACATGTCGCTATTTTATGCGGTAGGTGAAGAGTTAGCGAACTCTCGCGAGTGGCCTAAATGGGCACCAGGTAATGAGTTTGAAGCTGCCCGCAAAGCGACACAAGATATGCGCAAGTAAGACCTTAGATAACTTGGCTGGAACAGATATTCTGTCTTGTTGTCTTAACTGATAGAGAGTTGTAGGAGTCGTTATGACAGATAAACGAGATAAGCTTTATATACGTTTCAGCCAGGGCGGACAAAGTACCCGGGGGCGTTCATCCGCTTCCGGGAACTGGTTTACCCGCATTCTTGGCTTATTATTGCTGTTGGTCATTGTTGGTTTGGGGCTGGCTTTTGGCTTGGTTATTGCCGGTATTTTACTATTACTGATGATACCGGTGCTTTGGCGCCAACGTCATACCATTAAACAAGTATGGCGTATGCGCAAGCAAGCGAAACAGCATTATCAAAATCAACAACGTCAATACGAACAGCAGGAAAGTTATCGTCAGCAAGCGAACCATAAAGAGAGTGATTCAAATGGCTCAGTCATTGACGGTGAATACGAAGTAAAAGATAAAGACGAAACAAAGCGTTAATTAATTTTTTTGTTTCACTTAAAAGAAAACCGGAGCCCTGAAGCTCCGGTTTTTTTATGGTTATTTATTATTGAACCGATTTATTCTTCAGCCTGTTTGGGTGGGAATATCTTTCTCACCACATAGAAGAATAGGGGCACAAAGAATATTGCCAATACTGTACCACCAATCATACCGCCGATAACCCCGGTACCGATAGCGTTACGACTTGCGGCACCCGCACCGTCACTTAAGGCCAATGGCATAACACCAAAGATAAAGGCAAGTGAGGTCATTAGAATAGGGCGCAGACGTAGTCTAACCGCTTCCATGGTGGCTTCGAGCAGCTCTTTACCTTGTGCTTGCAAGTCTTTGGCAAACTCAACAATGAGTATAGCGTTCCTTGCTGAGACCCCCACGGTCGTTAATAGACCGACCTGGAAGTACACGTCGTTGGAAATACCGCGCAGCATCACCGCAACAACGGCACCTAAAATACCTAACGGAACAACCAGCATGACGGAGAATGGAATAGACCAGCTCTCGTACAGTGCGGCCAGGAACAGGAATACAACTACAATAGAAACGGTATACAGTATTGGTGCAAAGTTGCCGGACTGGCGCTCCTGTAACGAAATACCTGTCCACTCAAAACCAATACCCGGCGGCAATTGAGCAATTAAGTTCTCAATTTCCGTCATGGCTTCACCGGTACTGATACCAGGAGCTGCCTGACCTTGAATTTCCAGTGCGGCAACGCCGTTATAACTCTCCACCCGCTGCGGACCATAGGTCCATTCCCAGCTTGAGAAGGAGCTGAAGGGCACCATATCGCCTTGGTTATTGCGTACGTACCACTCGTTAATGTCTTCAGGCAGCATGCGGTCGTCAGCTTCACCTTGTAGGTACACTTTTTTGACGCGGCCACGATCAATGAAGTCATTAACGTAGGCAGAGCCCCAGGCGGTGCTCAGAGTGTCATTAATACTAGCTATGGTCAGACCTAAGGCTTGTGCTTTTTCAAAGTCGATATCAATACGCAGCTGCGGCGCATCGGGTAAGCCATTAGGGCGAACCTGTACTAATTTCTCGTTCTGAGATGCCATTCCCAGCAATTGGTTACGGGCTTCAATAAGGCCCGCATGACCAATGTTGCCACGATCTTGCAGGAACAGGTTGAAACCACTGGAAACACCTAACTCGGGAATAGGTGGCAGGTTAAAGGCAAAAACCATGGCTTCTTTAATACCCGCAAAGAATCCAAAAGCACGACCAATAACCGCATCGACGCTTTGGCTCTCGTTACGCTCGTCCCAGTCTTTCAGGCGAACGAAGGCGATACCATTGGCTTGACTGCGTCCTGAGAAACTAAAACCAACGACGGAGAATACCGATTGTACTGCGTCTTCCTGGTTCAGGTAGTAGTTTTCTATCTTATCCATAGTCTCGACCGATTGCTCAAGCGTTGAGCCAACCGGAAGTTGCATCTGCGTTAAGAAAACACCACGGTCTTCATCGGGCAGGAATGCAGCGGGCAGACGAGTAAATAAGAAAACCAGTACGCCAATAATACCTAAATAAATCAGCCCGAAACGCATGGTACGACGCAAGATATAATGGATAGAATTGGTATACTTCACCGTCCACTTTTCCAAAGTGCGGTTAAACCAGCCTAATGGGCCCCAGCCGTCGTTTTTGTCGTGCTTCACTGGTTTTAACAATGTTGCACACAGCGCCGGCGAGAAAATAATGGCAACCATGACCGAAAGTCCCATTGAGGTAATGATAGTCAATGAGAATTGTCGGTAAACGGCGCCGGTTGAGCCCGGGAAGAAGGCCATAGGTGCGAATACTGCGGCCATGACGACACCAATGGCTATTAATGCGCCGGTAATTTGCCCCATAGACTTAATGGTGGCTTGTTTAGGAGACAAACCCTCCTCGGACATAAGCCGCTCAACGTTCTCGACAACAACGATGGCGTCATCCACCAGGAGACCTATCGATAGCACCATACCGAACATGGTTAATGTGTTTATCGAGAAGCCTGCCAGGGATAAAACACCCATAGTACCGAGAATAACCACCGGTATGGCAAGGGTAGGGATAAGTGTCGCCCGTAGGTTCTGCAGGAAGACAAACATGAGCAGGAACACCAGAATAATGGCTTCTATTAGTACCTGCGCAACCTCTGAAATTGAAATTTTGATAAACGGCGTGGTGTCATAAGCGGTCACCATTTCCATGCCGTCAGGGAAAAACTCTTTCAATTCCTCTATGCGGGCATTAACGGCCTCAGCTGTCTCAAGCGCATTAGCTCCCGTTTGCAGGTTAATAGCAAGACCGGTTGCGGGCTTACCATTATAATTGGCTTCAATCGAGTAGTTCTCAGCACCTTTCTCGACACGCGCAACGTCTTTTAAGCGCACCTGAGAGCCGTCCGGCATAACTTTCAGAGTGATATTTTCAAACTCTGAAACCTCTGATAAGCGTGTTTGAGCAATAATGGTCGCATTCAGTTGTTGACCGTCAATTGCTGGTGTACCACCGAGTTCACCGGCAGCGACCTGAGCGTTCTGTGCACGTATTGACGACTTAAGGTCGTCCATGGTCATGCCGTAGTTAACCAGCGCTGATGGGTCAACCCAGATACGCATGGCGTAAGGCGCGCCAAACAACTGGACGTTACCAACACCGGTTGTCCTCGCAATAGGATCCTGAATATTGGAGGCAATGTAGTCACTTAAATCGGTTTGGGTATAGCGATCGTCGGTTGCGACCAGCGCCAAAACCATTAAGAAAGAGCTACTGGACTTACTGACGGTAATGCCCTGTGCCTGTACTTCCTGAGGCAGCTGTGGCGTTGCCTGGGAAAGCTTATTTTGCACCTGTACTTGCGCAATGTCCGGATCTGTACCGGACGCAAAGGTCAGGCTGATAGTCGCGTTACCAAAGTTACTTTGCGAGGAGAAGTAGAGCAGGTTGTCGATACCTGTCATATTCTGCTCAATGACTTTGGTTACAGTATCAGACACGGTTTCCGCGTTTGCGCCAGGGTAGTTGACTTGTATTTCAACTGCCGGTGGCGCAATGGTCGGGTACTGGGCTACCGGTAGCTGAATAGTCGCAATGGCACCTGCCATCATGACCAACAGCGCGATAACCCAGGCAAATATGGGTCGATTAATAAAAAACTTAGCCATTGATGAATCCTTTACTGCTGTTCATTAGAGGCAGAGTTCGAAATTTGGACCGTTGCGCCCGGACGAACTTTCTGAAGGCCTGAGGTGATAACGGTGTCGCCCTCTTTAACGCCATCTTTGACTAACCAGTCACTGCCAATGGCTCGCTCGGTAGTTATCATGCGCTGTTCTACCTTGTTGTCGTCGTTGACGATCATGACATAAGGGCGACCTCGCGGATCACGAGTCACCGCTTTTTGCGGCAGTAACAGGGCAGTGTTGATAGTACCTTCACTAACAGCAGCTCTAACAAACATGCCCGGATACAGAGTTTTATCCGGATTAGGGAAAACGGCTCTTAACAAAATAGCGCCGGTATCTTCCTCAACGCTTACCTCTGAAAACAGCAATTCGCCTTCCTGATCAAAGTCTAAACCGTTCAGTTTTAAACGAACCGGCGCATTGCCCGACTCGTTGGCTTCAATGCGGCCGGACTGAATGTCTGCCTGAAGTTGCATGAACTGCTTGCTGGATTGGCTGATATCAACATAAATAGGATCAAGCTGGTTGATAGTCACTAGCGGCTCTTGCTGAGAAGCAGTAACCAAGGCGCCTTCAGTAAAGTTTGAACGACCAATAATGCCGTTAATAGGCGCGTTTACTTTGGTGTATTCGAGGTTTATGCGAGCGTTTTTAAGCTGTGCTTCAGCCAGTGCCACTGCCGCTTTATTCTGAAAGTAAGTCGCTTCGGCACTGTCGAATTCGTCCTGACTGACTGCGTTTTCTTCAATGAGCTCCTTGAAGCGGTTATAGCGAAGTTCTGAGCTGCGTAAAACGGCTTTTGCGCGCTGTACTTCAGCCTCTGCACTGGCTAATTCTGCTTCGTAAGTTGCCGGGTCAATTTGATACAACTGTTGACCTTTCTCGACGAAAGTACCTTCTTCGAACGTTCGTTCTAAAAGTACACCACTGACTTGCGGGCGAACCTCAGCAACGCGAAATGCTGCAGTACGGCCAGGGAGTTCGGTGCTTAGCTCGAGTGCTTCAGGTTTTACCGTTATAACATCGACCTGCGGAGCTTGTTGTTGCTGACCTTGCTGCGGTGCGTCACCACAGCCGGTTAAGACTGTGGTTGCTAAAATGCCCGCTGCGAATAACGGCGCAATTTGAAAGCGCTTTTTCATCAAAATACCTCTAGCTTGTCCATTTTTAAATACCGCAGAATTATACATACATTCATGTATGTTTGTAAAACTATTCCTCGACAGTTAAGACGATTTTGCCAATCGTTTTATGCGTTTCTAACGCCGAATGCGCCTTTCTCAGATTCTCGGCATTCATGGGTCCAAAATTCTGACCCAACGTCGAGCGTACCTGATGGTTGTCGACTAAATTAGCAACGGATTGCAGTAGCTCTTGCTGCTTAATCATATCGTCGGTAGTAAACATTGAGCGGGTATACATGAACTCCCAATGCAAGCTAATGCTTTTCTGTTTCATCAGTCGAATATCAAGAGGGTCGGCCGGATCATCAATTAAGCTAAAACGGCCTTGCGGTGCCATAAACGCCATGCTTTGCTCGAAGTACTGCTCGCTGTGCGTGAGGCAAGCGACATCGGTCACCTGACCAATCCCCAGGTTTTCAATTTGCTCACCTAATGGTTTGCTGTGATCGATAACATGATGTGCACCTAAGGCCTTGACCCACTGTTGAGACTCTGGGCGTGAAGCTGTTGCAATGACGGTAGCATTTGTCAGTTGTACTGCGAGTTGCGTGAGTATTGAACCAACACCGCCGGCACCACCTATAATGAGCAAATTACGCTTTTTGTTAGGTGAGGGCGCATCAATCTGTAAACGATCAAAGAGCAGCTCCCAGGCAGTAATAGTTGTTAAAGGCATAGCTGCTGCTTGAGTATCATCTAATGTATTTGGGGCGTGTGAAACAATACGACAATCAACCGCTTGATACTCAGCATTACAGCCGGGACGGGTTAAGTCGCCGGCATACCAGACACGGTCACCGACGCTAAAACCTTTCACTTTGCTTCCGGTTTCAACCACTTCTCCAACAGCGTCCCAACCAATCACTTTATGACCCGAATCGGGCTCGGCACGCATTCTGATTTTGGTATCCACCGGATTAACGGCAATTGCTTTAACCTTAACCAGTAAGTCATGGTCACCGGCAGTGGGTTTGTCAATTTCGATATCTTCCAAAGACTTAGGGTCATCAATGGGAAGAGAGCGTTGGTATCCGACAGCACGCATCGTCTACTCCTTATTTCGGACGTTAAATGTTTTATATATACGCAGTTTAGGTCAAAACGATGACTCTGCGATGAAAGAAATTAGAAAGGATTAGGCTGAGAAGCCACTTTTTTCCAGCTCCTTGGCAAACGCTGAAAGGGCATCGACCCCTTGAATATCTTCTTCTTGCAGATAAAGTTTGAAATTAGGCCACTGGGCAAACGTCTGTTCAATAGTCTCTAAATAGGTTTGCTCTTGTTCTTTACGCTTCGCCAGAAAACCGCCGTCTGCTGACTCAGGTAATATACGATTCACGACTACCCCTGAAACCGGTAGTTTTTCTTCAGTAAGTGACTGTAATGCACGTCGAGTTTCGTTAATTGGCAAACGCTCAGGCGTTAGCACGAACAAAATGCCGGTATAGTTCGGGTCCTGTAACAGTCGGCGAGTGCGTTGAAAAAGACGTTGTCGATTGAGTAATTGTTCGGTAATGGCTTTGGTTTTATCCGACATTCCGTCACTGGCGTTGTCAGACGGATCTGCCATTGGATTATTAATGTCCTTACCGGCCTTCGGTGACAAATGCTCCAAGACACTGCCGAATTCCTCGGAGCGTTTTTGCGAGCGCAACATTCCTTGCGTCCAGGCTGCCATCGCTTCGGGGAGGGATAATAAACGTAACGTATGGCCGGTCGGCGCAGTATCAAATACGAGCAAGTCGTAGTCTTGCTCGGCTTGGTCAATGATTTTGCAAATGCGCTCGAGCATAGCTGCTTCTTGCGCGCCTGGTGACTGCTGTGTCAGTCGCATTTGCCGTTCAATTTCAGGAAATAGGTCGGGGTTGGTAAAACGCTTCATTTGCGAGCTAACACGAGCAATGTGCTCTTTCACTTCTTTATCGGGATCAATTTCCATAACCGTGAGGTTGTCAGAAACATGCTGCAAACGATCACCAATGTCCATATTGAAGACATCGGATAGACTGTGAGCCGGGTCAGTGGATACCAGTAACACCTTTTTGCTGTTCTTAGCAGCTAACATGGAAAGCGCGGACGAGACTGTTGTCTTGCCAACACCACCTTTACCACCAACAAGTAAGATTTTTTTACTGGATAACTGCATACAACGAGCTCTTTAGTGGAGGGTGAAAAAATTGACTAGCAGCAACGGAAGTGATCAAGCGGTGAGTGCTCCATCCCCATTCGTTTGTGCCATTCGTGAAAGCGTTCAAGCATTAACGGTTGTAATTCTAATGTGTAATAGGCGGCCGGATTCGGCACGCCCATTATCTCGGAGTAAACTAAGAGCATGAACAAGTCATCTTCATCACGTTTAGCGCGAGCAATGGCAGAGCGGTAGGGCGCGTTATAAAACTCGTTTACCAACTCGCCTGCTCGGCTGAACCAACGTTTTACCGAATGAATGTTCATGCTCATGTTTATTACCCTTTTGTGTTCTCCGCTTTTTGTTCCTTTTTAATTTTCGACAAACTGGCACTTGCTTCCAAAGCTATCCAGATAGCTGCTACCAGAACCACCAAATCGAGCGTTAACAGGAACCAGTCGCCTTTATCGTAGAAGCCTTTCAACTGAACAATAAGTGCGAACACTGTCATTATTAACAAGAAAATAAGCGGTAATAACGTGTAGTACATTGGACGACCTAAGCGCACCAGCATAACGGTAATAACCAAGAGTGTCAGACCGGCAAGCAGTTGGTTGGTCGTACCGAACAGAGGCCAAATTAACAAGCCACCAGAACCATCGGCACCACCTGCACCAAACGCCAGTAATAAGCATGAGCCTACCGCCAGCAGGGTTGCTGGTAAGGCTTTTTGCATCCAGCGAATGTTATATAAACCACCCCATTCCTGGAAGATGTAACGTTGCAGGCGCAGACCGGTATCCATAGTTGTACCTGCAAAGAGGACAGCCATTACTGTCAGTAAGGTTTCGGCAATGTCAGCCTCAAGGCCTATCCCCTGACTAATGATGTTTGCGCCACCTTCAACGAAGGCCGCAACACCACCTTGGCCGAAAGAAGAGTATACTGCTTCCCAGTCAGCCAGTGTTGCGAAACCTGCTGTCGCCGCAATAATGGTTGCCAGCGACAGCGAGCCTTCGCCAATGGCGCCAAAATAACCGACAAACCGGGCGTCTGTTTCTTTATCGAGCTGCTTAGAGGTGGTTCCCGAAGCAACCAAACCGTGGAAGCCGGAAATTGCGCCACAGGCAATGGTAACAAAGAGCAACGGCAGCATGGATGGCGTGCCTTCAGGCGTATTGGTGTTAAATGCCGGAGCCGAAATCTCTGGCCCTAATAACAAGGTAGCGCCGTAAAGAAGAATCAGGCCAATAAACAGCTGCAGGCCGTTAATGTAGTCACGCGGTTGCAATAACATCCAAACTGGCAGTAGTGAAGCAATAGCCGCGTAACCAAATAAAATAAGAACCCATTGAGCGTTATCGCTGACACCCATAACAGTCTCAGGCAGTTCCAGCGGCACAGAAGGACCAACCCAAATAAGCAGATATAGGGCTATAACGCCTAACACAGATACTGCGCCCAGGCCCATCCATTTTCGGAAGATTATTTGACCAATAATCAGTGCCACAAAAATAGCACCCCAGACCGGCACCACTGAACTCGAGAACTTAATTAGCAAACCTGAGATAGCAGTCGCGAATACGGCGTTAACCATCAACAAGACCAAGAAGATGACTATCATGAATAGCGTTTGAGAGCGCTTACCGACAACATCACCTGTCAAGTTACCAATAGACTTAGCTTTGTTACGGTTACTTGCCCAAATAGCGCCAGCGTCATGAACACCTGCGAAGAAAATAGTACCGAAAACCACCCAAAGGAAAGCGGGTACCCAGCCCCAAATTACAGCGATAGCCGGACCGATAATAGGAGCGGCACCTGCAACAGAAGTAAAATGGTGTCCCCAAAGTACGTATTTATTGGTCGGAACAAAGTCGACGCCGTCTTCGAGTTCGTGGGCGGGGGTTTTGAAGTTAGGATCAAGCTTAAAGATTTTTTCGGCAATGAATTTCGAGTAAAACACATAACCGAGAAACATTGCGCCTAAACCTAAAAGCATCATGACGATAGCGTTCATGGCGTTAGCCTCGTTTTTATTGGGTTAGAAGGACATTGATCGAATATCACCGCTAGTGTAGCGCATATTCAATAATACTGTGCATTCGACCAATGTCTAATTGTTTGTCTAACCTCCTAACTACCTACCCGGGCCTTTTACCAGCCGAACGACAAGAGATATCGCAAACAGAATGATGAATATGTAGAAGATGATTTTGGCAATTTCAGCGGCGGCACCTGCTATTCCACCAAAGCCAAATACGGCAGCGATTACAGCGACAATTAAGAATATTAGTACCCAACGTAACATAAGCACCTCTTTTTTATGAGATTTTAAGTGTCACTAGTTAAGGTAGACCAGTATTTTTGGCTTTGCCAGCAAAGGAAATGTAAAGATAAAGGCGGTTGAGAGAAAAAGTCACTGCCCGTTGAGGACAGGCAGTGACAGCTTTAAAGGGGTTAAAAAGCCTTAGTGAGCTTGCTCAGCCGCTTCTTCATCAGCTGCGGCTTTATCTTTGAGAGGCTTTGCATAAACGTTGATGCGGTCGCCTAAGTAGATAGCGTTACTCAATAGTTTTGCCGTGCCCCAGAAATAAGCGCGGAAGTTTACGTTATCGGTAAAGGCTATAACATGACCGTCACCAAAGCGGTGGGCAGCGATGTTGGTTTTGCCTTTAAGAATGTCGCGGTTACGTTTGTCGGCGTAGCCACTTAATAGTGGGGTGTCGCTGTATTTAGCAACGGAGACAAACGGTGACTCTGGTGTTTCAAAGGCTTCTAACGAACTTTTGAATACCGGCATGGTTGAACGCGGAAAGCCATAGAACAGCGGGTGCGAAGTGTCCACGTCCATCGAGAAAATAGCTCCTGCGATACGTTGTTCGGCATAGAAATCGTCGCGCTCTTCATACGTCAGGCCTTCTTTTGCAAAAGCATTTTGATAGACCTCTTCGTCAACGTAGCGAGCGTGGAGCAGGCCATTTTCTGAAAGCCATTTCGCACCGCCTCGCTGACCAATCATGATACCGCCTTGCTGAACCCATTGTTTCAGTTTCTCTTTGACGTCGTCAGACAGGTAACTGTTGTACCAGCCATCGACCATAATAATGTGAGAATAACGAGTTAAATCAACGCGCGATAACCGGTCTGTGTCAACCATGGACAGAGGAACACCCACGTGGCGATCGAGGTAGTACCAGGTTTCACCAGCTTCGTACAGGTTCACACCGTCGCCGGTTAGCATCATTACCTTAGGCTCTTCTACCGGCTGAATATTACGGCTACCTAAGTCGACACCTTCAGGGGTAAGCCCCGTGCCAATAGATGTAACTTGTACGTTTTGCTCTTTAGCCAGAGTGGCTAAAATGCGTTGTACCTGATGCCAGTCTTTATTTTGGTAAGCCTTTGGTACAACAACGGCACCCGGTTCAAAGGTTTTGCGTTCGCCCTGAGCTTTAACTGCGAAAGACTTGGTTGACTGACGCGCGTGAATGTCGTTCTCCAGCAGGCTTTGCAATAATGCCGGTGCTTTGTAGTCGTCCCAACTAAAGGCATAGGCGTAGGCGTCTTCCAGCGTGGTTTGCCGCTTAACCGGAGCATCCCAGGCTGCATCAGCAATTTGAATACGTCCACGGTGTGTTGTAAACGGCAGGTTAAAGGCGTGTGCTAAGGTCCAGCCGGAAACATCGTAGAAAGTATTATCCGGGAAGTCTTTACGAGTGCTAAAGATGCCCTGAATAAGACCAAACTGGTCTTGTTCAGCCGGAATATAATAGCTTTGACCAGCTTTGTAGACCTGGCCGTCTTTTTCGATATCTTTTTCAACGCGATAGCCTTCAATACCATGTTGTTGAAGAATATCGATAAAGCCTTGCAGACGAGACGTATCGGTAGCATCACCGACAAGGTAGCCGTCGAAGTTTTGGCTAGCCGCTGCTTCTAATGCGTTGTCATAAGCCTGTTCCTGGAAGCTTATAAAACGCGCTTTGTTTTTATGAGCGCCATAAATGGTGCTAAGTGACGCCACAAACTGATTACGAATAGTGAATGGGAAGGCAACTTCACCGTTTACGGAGTCTTGCAAGTGACCACGGCTTGATGCCTGCTCAAACAAAATACCAACGGCGCCCTGAATGTCAGGGTAAGTAGAGCCTTTACCGTAATAAAAATCATCGAAGGATTCTTCGGTGTAGTAAAGGCTGCCAATATCATCCAGCGAGTCTGCATGTTCAGCCGCTAAAATCTCGGTTAAACGCACGTTTTCATCGGGTGTCAGTGGGTTTTTGCGCGACGGGATACCCGGCTGGAAGAAGTAAGTGCTGTTAGTGCCCATTTCGTGATAGTCAGTGAGCACGTTTGGCTTCCATTTCTGGAAGTTAGCAATACGAGCTCGTGACTCAGGGTGTTGCAACAGCAACCAGTCACGGTTCATATCAAACCAATAGTGGTTAACGCGGCCCCGGATAAAAGGCTGAACGTGTTCACGACTCTGCGGGTCTGCGACCAGGTTTTGGCTTTTATGCTGATTTGCCCATTGTGCAAAACGCGCCAAGCCGTCGGGGTTAAACGCAGGGTCTAAAAGTACTACTGAGTCTTTTAGAACGGCCTCTATTTCTTCACCTTGCGCTGCCGCCAGGTAATAAGCCAATAAAATAGCGGCGTTACTGCCACTGGACTCATCACCGTGAATGCTGTAACCCATGTAAAGCACTAATGGTGTGTTGTCAGGGTCGGCGTCACGCGACGTGTCAGCCGCCGCTAAGTGGCGCTCGCGGACGTCATCAATATTCTTATGGTTGTCAGGTGAAGTGACTGTTAGCAATACCAGCGGGCGCTGTTCGTGTGTGCGGCCAGTTTCTTCAAAGGTAATGCGATCAGACTCTTCCGCCAGTTGCTTCATGTAGTTAACAATTTGCTCTGGGCGCGCGTGCCAGTCGCCTACGTTATAACCCAGCGCTTCTTTAGGCTTGGTTATGCTTTCGTCATAACTGACATCTGCAGGTAAGTAATACGACAGGTTCTCAGCGACAGCAATCGAGGGTACAGCAACGATAGCGACCGTAAGCGCACTGACGTAACGAATGCACTTTCGTAACATACGGGCTTCCTTCTTTATTCTAGTTACTATTATCAGTGACTTTACCCTAACAGATACTGGTGTATAAGCGCTTCTTTTTCGGTGTTTTGTTTCATTCCTGAGGTAAATGACCGGACAGGTTAAGGTTGCAAGTCTCGCTTTATAGGTTGCTGCAAAGAAATAAGTGTTTCAGTTGACTGTATTTCAGGGATGGCCTGAATGCGGTTAATAAGAATGTTTTGTAAGTCATCTATTGAACGAGTCAGTATTTTTATGAAAACGTTGTACTGACCGGTGGTGTAGTGAGCTTCAATAACTTCTTCTAACTTTTCCAGTTTAGCGATAGCCGAGGGGTAATCGCCCGCCTGGCGCAAAGTAATGCCAATAAAACAGCAGACTTCATAGCCTAGAGCTTTAGGATTAACGGCTAAGTGGGTGCCTTTAATAATTCCCGCACCGCGCATTTTTTCGACACGAACATGAATGGTTGCCGGGCTCACTTTATAACGTTTGGCAATTTCGCTATAGGCTTTGCGAGCGTCATGCAGAAGCTCTGACAGGATATTTTTATCCAAATTGTCGATTTGATAATTTTGCGCTGGTTTTTTCATGGTTATTTAAAGTTTTTGTGAATTTATACGCTTTTATTTTAATTTTTTTACAGCGAAAAGCTAATTTTATTTGTGCCTGTTGAATGTTTCTTATTATTTGGTGTTAATAAGTTAACAGAGAACAGGAGAGACTTATGAAACATTCATTTATAGAACGACAGCAACTTATTCGCCAAATTAAAACGCAGTTTACTCAGGAACTTGCATCGGCATTAAACCTTATTGAGGTTCAGGCGCCGTTACTGAGCGAATGTGGAACTGGCGTGCAGGATGACCTGTCTGGCAAAGAGCAATCGGTTAAAGTGTCAATAAAGGCGATACCCCACAAAACCTATGAAGTCGTTCACTCGTTAGCGAAATGGAAGCGACAATTACTCGGTGAGTATGGATTTAGCGAGGGAGAGGGTATTTTAACCCACATGACCGCGTTACGGCCCGATGAAGAAAGCTTAGGTCACAAGCATTCAGTGTATGTCGATCAATGGGACTGGGAAAAAGTCATTGCCGAGCATGATCGCAGCGTAGCTTACTTAAAACGGACTGTCAGGCGCATCTATGCGGCGTTGCTTCGCACTGTTGAGTGCATTCCTGAAATTAGAGCGAGCGGATTAGAGCTGCCTGACGACATTTACTTTATTCACAGTGAAACTCTGGCGCAGCAATACCCCGAATTGAGCTCGAAACAACGCGAGCGGGAAATAACCAAAACGCACGGCGCCGTTTTTATTATTGGTATTGGTGCGCGGTTAAGTGATGGACAAGCGCATGATGCACGCGCGCCCGACTACGATGATTGGAGCACGGTGTCAGAAACCGGAGAAACCGGATTAAACGGTGATTTACTCGTCTGGCACGAGGCTATCGACGATGCGTTAGAGCTATCCTCTATGGGTATCAGAGTTGACAAGGTCGCATTAAAACGTCAACTAGAGTTGAGTCAACAGCAATCTAAGGCTTGTTTACCATGGCATAAATCGCTACTAGGTGGGGGAATGCCTTTAACAATTGGTGGCGGCATCGGGCAGTCGCGAGTGGTTATGTTCCTTATGCAAGACAGTCATATTGCCAAGGTGCAGGCGAGTGTCTGGCCGGAGGAGGTCACGCAGTCATTGCAATCTGACCTTGAAAATAAAGAAGTCATACCAATATAAAGAGCATTAATCACTGTTTTTAAGTTGTTATGAAATATTCATTATTAGACCTGGCTCCGGTGACCGAAGAGGGAACAGCAGCAACCGCTTTACATAATGCAGCAGACATTGCTCAGCATGCGGAAAAATGGGGCTACTCTCGCTTCTGGATGGCGGAGCATCACAATATGGAAGGTATAGCCTCGGCTGCAACGGCGGTTGCGTTGGGTTATGTGGCCAGCAAAACTGAGCACATACGAGTGGGCTCAGCCGGTATTATGTTGCCAAACCATGCGCCTTTTGTAGTGGCGGAGCAATTCGGAACCTTAGATGCGTTATACCCGGGCCGAGTTGATTTAGGGTTGGGCAGGGCGCCGGGCACTGATGGTGCAACGTTACGGGCATTGCGCCGCAGTCCGAATGACGCAGAAAACTTCCCGCGTGATGTGCAAGAGTTACTCGGTTATCTGGCAGAAGCCCAGCCTGCTGATGTCATTAAAGCGGTACCTGGCTACGGACAAAAGATACCGGTTTGGTTGCTGGGGTCCAGTACATTCGGGGCGCAGCTTGCAGCTCACCTGGGGCTCCCGTACGCCTTCGCCTCGCATTTTGCACCGGATTATTTGCATCATGCACTAAAAGCCTACCGGGACAACTTTAAGCCGTCACAATACCTGGATAAGCCTTATGTTGCGGCAGCAATGAATGTGTTTGCCGCAGATTCTGAAACAGAGGCTAGATATATGATGAGCTCAACGCAACAGCAATTCATCGCGCTTAGACGAGGTACGCCGGGTAAATTAAAAGCGCCAGTTGAGGATATTAGCCGGGTGGGCTCACCGCAGGAAATCGCGGGTGCGAATCACGCACTGACTTATACTGCAGTCGGCACAAAAGATACTGTGAGCCGTCATATGAATCAGTTTATTGATGACACAGGTATCGATGAATTGATTTTAACCTGCCATGGGTATGATCACGACGCGCGCTTGAGGAGTTTTGAGATTGCCAGCGAAGTATTAAACGAGCGTTAAGCAATACGCCGATATGTGCTAGGCTATCGGCCTTTCTTTGTTATTAATAGTTGAGTTTTCGATTTATGCGCATTGTGATTCGTTATTTCTTTCGTTTAGTTCGCCTTATTTTAATGCCGTTTATGATTATTGGTGAAAAGCTGACAACCCCGAAAGGTGTTGAACGCAGTGCTGAAGAGCAAAGCAAGGTGGATGAACAATGTAAGAACCTGGCTTTATATCAATTCAAAACCTGTCCGTTTTGTATAAAGGTTCGCAAAACCATTGCGCGTTTGTCGTTACCCATCGAACTTCGTGATGCTCAACACAACCAAACTCATAGAAATGAGTTAGAGCAGGGTGGCGGTCGAGTGAAAGTTCCATGCTTACGTATAACCGAAGAAGACGGCTCTACCACCTGGATGTACGAGTCCGATGATATTAATCAATACTTAGAAAAGCGTTTCGGTTAATTCTACCGACATTAACGTGGCCGGTTTGGTCCCAACCACCGGTCCAACGCTCGCTGAAACTCTGAATTGCTTTGTACGGAACTTATCGCGCTGTTCAGAGTTTCTATGGTGCGTTTACCCCATTCGTTTCGTGTACAACCAACAGCACCTTCAATAACCTGACCGTCGTATTCTGCAATAGGAATAAAACTGAGTTTGGCACCGTCATCATGAGTGCGCTGGTAATAGGTTTTTATCATTTCGTAGTCGACAGTGTAGTCAATACGATCATTCAGTATCATAGCAAGTACGCTTACGTGTGACTTCTGCCCACTGATAAAGCTAAAGTTACTTGAGTTAAGCAGGTAGTCATCGATAAAAGGCTGTAATTTGCCGTAACGGCGTTCATCGGGTTGTCCAAAGCGTAAGTCGGTGTCTTTCGCGAGCTCTTCGAACCGAACAGGGTAGCCATATTTGGCGGTGATATACTGAGCGGTATCTTGGTTGGTTATTACCCCATGTGGTGCGTACTTGTGGGTTGTATCGCTGTAAAGAAAGGTGTCGTTATAGGAGCTATTTTTAATGACACAGGGAAAGCACAGGTTTTTACTGCGTTTCATTATCATCGTGATGCGTTTTGACGGCATTTTTCTGATGTTATGCGTGGTTTGTGGCAATTCTTGCTGGAATGCACTGACCAGAGCATCACAAACACCGGCGTCTTTATATTCGCCGTCGTAAATATGAAAGGGCGGCGCCGAGTTAACGCCCCAGGTAATGTCATCGTTAGCCACTGCTTTTGCAGACAGGAATGAGCCCATTGAAGCAGCCACCATGACAAGTAGCGATACACCAGTTTTTAGCGGCATAACGTCCTCCTGTGTGCATTATGTTTGTTAACTCAATCTATACTGTAAGTTTTAGCGTAAGCTAAACAAAAAATATAGGGTTTTGATACATGAATGTTGTTTTTAGTCACGGAAAAGAAAGTGGACCTTGGGGAACCAAGATCAAAGAACTCGCTAAAGTAGCTAAGGAAAAAGGCTTTGAAGTGGATAGTATCGATTATCAGGGGATCGACAACGTTGATGAGCGTGTTTTGAAACTTCGACAAAAATTAACATTTATAAAGGAGCCGGTTGTATTGGTGGGCTCAAGCATGGGTGGTTACGTGGCAACAGCCTGCGCCGGAGAGCCTACCTGTAAAGGCTTATTTGTGCTGGCGCCGGCCTTTTACTTGGGGGGCTCGGTTAACTTCGATATTGTGGCTCTTCCCGAGTCGACGGCTATTGTGCATGGTTGGCGTGATGATATTGTGCCAGTAGAGAACAGCTGGCGCTTTGCGAAGCAGCACTCAGCAGAATTGCATATACTGGATGATGATCACCGATTGATAGGCACGTTACCTAAAATAAGTACGTTGTTCTCTCAGTTTTTAAGCCAGTTTAAAACGCAGGACGCTAATTAAGGAGTCAATAATGAGTGAATTCCCGGTTGCAAAGGCACTGCTAGAAGACAGTTACTTTTTATCCGACTGGCCGTTATGCCAAGTGCGAGTAATGAATGACGCACAGTACCCTTGGTTTGTGCTAATTCCGCGAGTCGATGATGTGCGGGAACTCTGTGACTTAACTGAAGAGCAGCAAATTCAATTTTTGCATGAAAGCTCATTTTTAAGTCACTGGCTAAAGGCAGAGTATAAGCCCGATAAACTCAACGTCGCTGCGTTGGGGAACCGAGTGCCGCAGTTGCATGTGCATCATATAGCACGGTTTATGAGTGACGCGGCCTGGCCGGATCCGGTGTGGGGTAAGCAACCAATGCAACCCCTTTCAGACAAGGAAGTTGCACGGCTGCAAGAGTTATTCGCCGATATTACGTTTTAAATTGCTCTAATTGCTTACGAAGGCTGTCAGCGAGTGAGGACATTTGCTCACACTCGCTGTGGCTTTCGCGAACCGCTGTCGACACCTGCGTAGCGAAGTCAGCAATAGACTGAATGTTGGCAGCAACATCCTGGCTAACCGATGCTTGCTCTTCTGTTGCGGTCGCTATTTGAGTGCTCATATCTGCGGTTTCCTGAATGAGATTAACTAACTCATTCAACTTATTGTCGGCATCGCTCAGTTTTTCGCTGGTGCTTTGCGCTTGTTTACGGTTGTGCTCCATAGCGGAAACCGCATTGCGAGAACCTTCTTGTAGGCGAATAATTTTCTGACGTATTTCTTCGGTTGACTGACTGGTACGCTGTGACAGGGTTCTGACTTCATCAGCGACTACCGCAAACCCTCGGCCGGCTTCGCCCGCACGAGCAGACTCAATGGCTGCGTTTAACGCAAGCAAGTTGGTCTGCTCTGAAATACTTTCAATGGTATCAATAACGGTAACAATACTTTCTACGTCGTTTGCTAAGCTTTCAACAGACTGTGCCGCACTTTGCATTGAGTTAGATAACTCGTGCATGGTATTAACGGCTTGTCGTAACTGCTCTTGATTTTGCTCTGTGGTTGAGCGCGACTCTGACGCATGGCTGGCCGTTTGGTTGGCGTTTTCGGCAATTTCACGAACTGTGGTCTCCATTTCGTTCATAGCGACCGCAACCTGGTCTGTTTTATTCTCCTGCTCGTTGGAAAGACCATCAATTTGCGTCATGGACTTATCAATTGAAGTCACTTTCTCGTTAACTTCATAAGCGGTATTGCGAACATGCGTAATAATACTGCCGAGGTTGGCCACAAACGCATTGAACCCTTTTGCTAAGTCACCAATCTCGTCATTGCTGTCAATATCCAGTCGTTGGGTCAAGTCGCCGCCCTCGTTGGACATACGATTAAGGTTTTTGGCGACATATTTAATAGGGCGAACAATTTTCTTAGCGTAGAACCAGCTACCCACAACAAAGGCTGTGCCAATAACGATACTGAGAATAACAATGGCGGTAATGGTCTGGTTGAGGCCGGAATATAGCTCAGACTCTGGCATTTCAATAATAATGCGCCAGTTGGTGTTAGGCAGGTCAGTGCTGGCAACAATCCAGTCTTCGCCGTTGTGGCTGCTATAGCCTGCTTCAAAATCTGAGTTGCTCAGCATTTGGTTAGCAACATCAGAGCCAACCTCTGACGACAGGCTTCTGAAGTCGTTAATTGATGGGTGGATCTGAATGTTTCCGCTGTCATCAACGAGGTAAGCAATACCCGTTTCACCCACCTGAAAGTTTGCAATGGCGTCTTGTAACGCTTTCAGGCTTTGACCAATACCGCCAATACCTAAAGTCTCACCATTGTCGGTAATGCGGACATTGACGAAAACCGTTGGCGTGCCAGAGTTTTCATCAACGTCAAAGTTTAACTCTTGCTCATCACCACTATCGACAAAGTCATAGAACCATTGGTCACGCTCAACCGACGGAGAAACTTGCTTTAAGATGCCATCTGCGGTGTAGTAGTTGCGACTTAAATTACTGATTGCAAAGGCTGCGACAGCATTTCTGTTTGTGTAAACGCGGTTAAGGTATTGGGTGATCTCATCTTGAACTTGACGGCTGTCATCATTTTTTAAGGCATCAATGAGGTATTGGTTATTCGCAATTTCCTGTGAGACCAACATAGGAGTGTTTATAAGCTCGCTGATTTCGCCACGAATTTCACCTAAGGTGGCTGGTAATTCTTGCTCTATGACTCGCTCTTCAATCAGAGAGCGCATCATGTAAGTAGAAATGCCTAGGGCGATAACGAGTAGCGTTGTTAAGGCAATGGCCATGCTTAGGGTTAATTTATTTTGCAAATTCATGCTTACCTCAGTTAATACGAACTATTTGCTTGCCGGTGACGTATCTATTATTGATATCGGTTAATACAGCGAAATAATTAGGAGAAGTTTTGACGTCCTTTCCTTTATTAAATGAGCTTAGAACAAAGACTCAAGAACTGCACAGTAAACTTGTCGGTACAATGACTGACACTGAGGCTATGGGCGCCGCATAGGTTATTGAGGGCTCGACACTGGGCGGGAAGATATTTCATAAAAGATTGCAAAAAACAGGATTTCATTGCTAATGCTAACGCCCTGAGCTACTTTAGCTTTTATAAGGAAAATACTTGGTCAGATTACATCAGTTGGTTGGAAAAGCAGTCACTGCAGCCATGCAGAATACGCTGGGATATGTGCAGGAGCAATAAGTGCTAGATAGTGAAAGAAAAGCGGCTATTAACTTAGCTGAAGATGAAACCCGCACTCAGCTGATAAAACGTGTTGATGATGCGCTGTACGATGCAAAGGAAAATGGGCGAAACAGGGTGGTGGCCGAAAAATAATGATAAATACCGAGGGTGCGTTGTCGACGCAAAGCATTAACCTGGTTGCTGATATTAGTAAAAAGCTCGGCTATTTAGAGTGTTTGCTTGAAGGCGGTCAGCCTGAACAAGTTGATCTTAGTGACGTTTCGCGTCAGAAAAAGCTGAATGCCTCTATTGGTATGGATTTAAACGCAACGCGGCTTAACGGCGTGTCTTTAAGCGAGACTTATGAGTCGCATTCGCGCTGGCGCATAGGATCTGATGAGAGTCTTCGGGATGCTCATAGACAGACTTTTGCTGCCGTGTCGCCGGAAGCGGGTCGCTATCGTTCTACGGGAATGGGTATTTACCAATATAACAAGCTGGTGCACACCACCGTGCCCGCCGGACAAGTGCCTAAGCAACTCCGCTCATTACTTGAGTGGGTGGAGCAAGCGGACGAGCATCCGTTAGTTAAAGCCGCCATATTTTTGCGTCAATACGAATTCATTCAGCCATTTTCTATTGGGAATAGCAGTATTGGCCATTTGTGGGTCAGCCTTATTCTTGAGCAGTGGCATGCTTTGCTGCGTTGGCTTAACTTTGAAAGCAAGTTAAAAGAAAAGCGTAGCGAATATTATGACTGCTTAAGGTTGTCCATTGGTAATAATGACCTGAGTGTCATGGTTGAGTTTGTACTGAACCGTTTGAAGGAGGCTTTTGATGAGCTTCTGGATGGCGTTGAAAAGACACTAACGGAACAAAATAAGTCGGTAAATTCGCTGAAAGCTTCGGTAATAAGTTCGGAATTTAATTCGGGGAAAGGGCGTTTTCACGAAATTAAGCCTTACTTTACCACTCGTGAGAACATTCTTGCGTTATTACAGGAACACCCAGAGTGGAGCGCCGCACGATTATCAGAAGTGCTCGGAATTTCTGACCGTGCTGTCGAAAAGCACATTTCCAAATTAAAGTCTCGCGGACAATTAAAACGTGTTGGCTCAGCAAGAGGCGGATACTGGCGAGTCGTTGCGCCGCTGAATGAACAGCTAGGTTTGCTTCAGGGAGATAACTAAAGGAAGAATTGGTCGGCGTGAGAGGATTTGAACCTCCGACCCCTGACACCCCATGACAGTGCGCTACCAGGCTGCGCTACACGCCGACCGAGGGAAGCTATCTTACTGTATTTGACGTATTACGCAAGCCTCAGAAACCTTTTAGCTGCTCAAGTGCTTCTATTTTCATCAATTACCTGACTCTTGAGTTTCGGTAAAGCGTTTAAGGTCTTTTAATGCGTCTATTAAAACCGGAACCGGTGGTTCAGAGCCTTTTTTCAAAGTAAATTCAGGGCTGCTGTAGACGTTAAACTGGCCACTATTATCCAAAATCGTTATTTCCGCTTCGTCATAAATAACAATATAAGGACTGTAGGTTTCGATAAGCGGCCAACGAGGCTTCTGCAAGTGTAAACTTTCACCGTTTGTGTAGTTTTTAAAAGACCCTGCGCAGGCAATGCGATCATCCATAACAGTCGGAATAATGTCCATTAAACCGGCAATAGGTTGCTTAGGAAGCTCTAGGTTCGATTGCCACAATGGGACAGTCATGTTTGCAAGCGCAAACTGCTCTTTGCCTAACAGTTCAGACTGGTCCTTAGGCGATAAATAACTAACCAGAATTTGATGCTGTTTCGCTTTAGAGAGAAGGCCGGCTAACTGCTCAGTATTGTCTTCTGTCAGTAAAATGACATTAATGCGCTGGTTATTGCGGCCCGTAAAACTTTGAAGACTCTCTGTACTAATTTCATCAGTAAACTGTGACAGGCTGAGCTCATCAGTATTCCACTGCTCACTGATATACCAGTTCATTTCAATATTAAAGTCGTTCAAAGGTTTCAAATAAGCAGGCATTACTTTCTGACGTTCAATTGTATCCTGATAAAAATCGGGAAGTCCGTATAGGAACTGAAACAAGCCGCCTTCCTGCCGGGGATGGGCAAGCATAGTTACCTGTGTTTGAGTTAAGCCTGAGTCTGCCAGAGCAGCATTGATGTTCTCGCTATATTCATTAAACAGAATAATTGTTGCAGGCTGTTCAAAATCTTTCTTCGAGCATAAAAGTGGCTGCTTAGGGTACTTCAGTTTAATTTTATCCGTAGCCATAAGCATTTGCTGACGAGCCTGGTAGCTTTCCACGTCAATAACCCCATGTTTCGCCATGAGAGTTTTGGCTGTCGTTGGGTAAGACAGTGGAAACATATCGTCCTGTTGGGTAATAGGGGTATATAAAGCTGCGTCTGCCCAAACGTGGACGCTATGACTCACAAAAAAGCACAGGACAAATACCGCTGTTGCCGGTGCACCTATTTTTTTACGCTGCAAGTCACTTAAGCGTTTCCAGGCAAGGTTAGCAAGTAGCAACTCGATACCGACAATTAATAAAAAACCTAAAAGCACTGCTGAAACTATAACGAAGCTAGCCCCGGTAAATACGGCTTCAGCGTCTTTGGTCATTTGAGCCAGAGAATAGGTGTTTAAGTGGTAGCCGTACTGTCTAAAAAATAAGGCGTCGGCAATAAGAGCGATAAGCCCAAACGAGGCGACTAACGCAGCTAAGCCGCGCAGAACCTTTGAGTAGGGCACAATAAGACAGAACGGGAATATAAGAATAATGAAGAACACGAAGGGCAAAAAGGCAAAGTGGCCAAGCCAACTCACCAGCATATATAAGGTGCCAATAGCACTCGGTGACTCTGGCGAGGCCTCAACATAGAGCAAGCCAATGAATAAACACAGAATAATGTTGGCAAACGTAAACCAATGTCCCCAGCTAATTAGCCGTGCTATTTTGTCCCGGCGTTGGTATTTTCCGCGTTGGTCCTTTCCCATTGTCTACCAGTCTCGTGTTACAATCCGCTTATAGTAACACAGCAAAACAGCAAGGATAGTCCCTGATATGCAATTGCGAATTGAAGAAAGTATTATTCACCAGTTTTACCAAAACGATGGTCAGGTAGGCTTACGATTAGCCCCTTCAGCATTGAATGAAGACGAGCAATTGCATGATTTACTAGTTGAGTTAACGGACGTTTATACCAGTAAACCGGCTAAAGGTTACGCTAGCTTTCTGACCGAAAACGATGAAGGCGATGCCAGCCCGTTTCCTGAGCAATTGAAGTCCTGGTATGACAAAGATCTAGACTTTGTTGAGTTCAGTCAGCAGTCGGCCAAGCTATTATTAGAGCAGTTGCAAAGTTATAACTTATTGGAAGCTGGCTTTTTACTGATAACCCGTTATCAACACTTAAGTTCAGAATACCTGTTGGTATGCTTCTTACCGGTAAAAGAAGGCGTCACGATAAGCCCGGATTTAGCGGTTGACCGTTCATCACAGCTGGACATTAGTAAAGTGCAGCTGGCTGCGCGTATTGATTTAACCGAGTGGCGCACGGCGCCAGATGCAGAGCGCTATATTTCCTTTATTAAAGGACGTGCGGGTCGCAAAGTCTCAGACTTCTTCCTGGATTTTCTGGGGTGTACCGAGCGTGTGAATACGAAAGAGCAGACTCAACAGTTGGTTGATACCGTGCAGGAATACGCGAAGCAGTCAGGGCTTGAAGCTGAACAGCGCCAGGCATTAAATAAAACGGCGTATGAGTATTGTGACGAACAGTGGAAGCAGGGCGATTCGGTAAAAATTAAAGATCTGTCAGAGCAGTTTGCTCAGCAGTATCCGTCAGACAATTCGTTTGAAATGTTTTCTAAAGAGTTTGCCGAGCAGCGAGAAAAGGAAATTGCCGACGACTTTCCGGCCGATAAGTCCACGCTAAGAAAATTAGTTAAGTTTCAAGGCCAGGGCGGTGGTGTCAGTGTTGGCTTTGACCACACAGTACTGGGCGAGCGAGTTCATTATGATCCAGCAACCGATACTTTGACTATAAATGGAACACCGCCGAACTTGCGTGATCAATTACGTCGCTATTTTGGTATCGACAGCTAGAACCATGCGAGTTAAGCAAAAATAAAGGCGCGGAGTGTGAGTCCGCGCCTTTATCTTGTTTAGAGTTACCTCGGTTATTTTTCAGTGGGACCGGGGACAATGTTGGAGGCGTGTAGACCCTTAGGGCCTTCCTCTAATTCGAACTCAACAGGCTGTCCAGCTTTCAGAGTGCGATAACCTTCCATTTCAATGGTCGAATAATGTGCGAAGATATCGCCTTCGCGATCTTCGCTCTCGATAAAGCCGAAGCCTTTCGAATTATTGAACCATTTGACTTTTCCGGTAGCCATACATCTACTTCCTTCTTTTGCAACAGACTATGTTTATTATTATTGGAGGTGTTAACTTGAAATTAAGCTGTTCAAACACCATCTTTAACTCTAGGTGACATGAGTTATTAGTCAAGCTTTTTTGGTTAAAAAATGCGCTCTGTTGTTAAAATTTTGAGTGGATTTTTGCAAGTAATTACGAATTTTTAGACTACAATTTATGATAGGTTGTTAACAAATGAGTCAATTTGACCAACAACATCTTAGCGACACAGAGGAAAAACAAGAGCTCAAGCCACCGTCCATGTATAAAGTCATTTTGAACAACGATGACTTCACACCCATGGATTTTGTGATTGAAGTGTTGATGAAATTTTTTAAGATGGATCAGGAAAGAGCAACAGATACGATGTTGCAGGTACATTACAAAGGTAAGGCCGTTTGCGGTGTTTATTCTGCGGAAATCGCCGAAACAAAAGTAGTACAAGTCAACCAGTACGCTCGCGAAAATCAGCATCCATTGCTTTGCACAATGGAACAAGAGTAAGTGAGTGAGACGGTAAGGAGTGGTGTATGTTGAATAAGGCCCTTGAACTGACGTTGAATGATGCGTTTCGGCTGGCACGAGAACGCAGTCATGAGCTTATGACTGTCGAACATTTATTGGTAGCGCTGCTGGATAATCCAGACGCGTCAAAAGCGCTGCGCGCCTGTGGGGCTAACTTCCAACAACTGAAAGAAGAGTTGTTGAGTTATATTGACCGCAGTACACCGCTATTTGGTCCGGACGAGGAAGAGCCGGACACACAGCCTACATTAGGTTTTCAGCGCGTTCTGCAACGAGCGGTATTCCACGTGCAGTCGTCAGGCAATGCCGAAGTAACCGGAGCCAACGTGTTGGTCGCTATTTTCAGTGAACAAGAGTCCCAGGCGGTCTATTTGCTGAATAAGAACGATATTACCCGTTTGGATATCGTGAATTATATTTCGCACGGCATTTCGCGTATCGATGAGGAGCCGGCAGAAGAGTCGCTGGAAGATGAAACCATTGAAACCCAGCAGGAAGAGCAACAAAGTTATCTGCAGAAGTTCTGCACTAATCTAAACGAGCAGGCCAAAGAAGGAAAAATTGACCCGCTGATTGGGCGTGATTACGAGGTAGAGCGCTGCGCTCAAATTCTTTGTCGCCGTCGTAAAAACAATCCGCTACTGGTGGGGGAAGCAGGCGTTGGTAAAACAGCCATTGCAGAGGGCTTGGCGTATCGTATCGTCAAAGGTGACGTGCCGGAGATATTGCTGGACGCGAAAATTTACTCGCTGGATATGGGCGACTTGCTGGCCGGCACTAAATACCGGGGCGACTTTGAAAAACGCTTTAAGCTGTTATTAAAAGAGCTGCAAAAGCAAGAGCACGCTATTCTGTTTATTGACGAAATTCATACCATTATAGGCGCAGGTGCTGCCAGTGGCGGTGTGCTGGATGCGTCAAACCTCATTAAACCGTTACTGTCTAGTGGTCAGCTGAAATGTATTGGTTCGACAACTTATAACGAATTTAAGAATGTCTTCGAGAAAGATCGTGCGTTAGTACGTCGCTTCCAAAAGGTAGATGTCGTAGAGCCGTCGGTTGAAGACACCACAAAAATTCTCATGGGCTTGAAAGATCGTTATGAAAGTCATCATGGCATTCGTTATACCCAGCCAGCGATAAAAGCGGCAGCAGAGTTGTCTGCTAAGTACATTAATGAACGTCACTTACCGGACAAGGCAATCGATGTGATGGACGAAGCGGGTGCTTCCCAACGTTTGTTGCCGCCATCAAAACGTCGTAAAACGGTGGGCGTTTCTGACATTGAAAATATCATTGCGAAAATTGCACGCGTGCCAGAGCAGTCGGTCTCTCAGTCTGATCAGGAAACGCTTAAACAGCTCGACCGCAACTTGAAAATGGTGGTATTTGGTCAGGACGAAGCTATTGATAAGTTAACAGCGTCTATTCGCTTGTCCCGCTCGGGTTTGGCGAACGAGAATCAGCCTATTGGTTCATTCTTATTTGCAGGGCCTACCGGTGTCGGTAAGACTGAGGTCACTCAACAATTAGCCAAAGCTATGGGCATAGAGTTACTTCGTTTTGATATGTCAGAGTACATGGAACGCCATGCGGTCAGCCGTTTAATTGGTGCGCCTCCTGGCTATGTAGGTTATGAGCAGGGTGGCTTATTAACCGACGCGGTTATTAAGAACCCGCATTGTGTTCTCTTGCTGGACGAACTGGAAAAAGCGCATCCGGATGTCTTTAATATCCTGCTGCAGGTTATGGATAACGGTACGCTTACCGACAATAACGGCCGTAAGGCAGACTTCCGCAATGTAATTATCGTCATGACCACTAATGCTGGTGTTCGTGAAACAGTAAGAAAATCCATTGGCTTTAAGCAGCAAGACCACAGTCACGATGCTATGGCGGAAATCAATAACACCTTTACGCCAGAGTTCCGTAACCGTTTGGACGGTGTAGTGTGGTTTAACCACCTGACACCGCAAGTGCTGGAGCAAGTGGTTGATAAATTCATTTGCGAGCTGCAGGCTCAGCTGGATAAAAAAGGCGTATCATTGGAAGTTGACCCAAGCGCTCATGCCTGGATAGCTGAAAAAGGCTATGACAAGGAAATGGGGGCAAGACCAATGAGCCGGGTTATTCAGGAGCACCTGAAAAAGCCGTTAGCCAATGAAATTCTGTTTGGTCAGTTGTCAAAAGGTGGCAGTGTCAAAGTGAGTGCGTCGGACAAAGATGAACTTAAATTTGATTACGACAGCAACAATGAAACGGTAGAGAGTTAGAAGAAGTGCTTAAGGCCGGTTCGGTTGAGCCGGCCTTAATCCCGAACGGATTAACGTGCGCGGAAGACGATGCGGCCTTTTGTCAGGTCGTATGGAGTCAACTGAACCGTTACTGTGTCGCCCGTTAAAATGCGGATATAGTGTTTACGCATTTTACCGGAGATGTGTGCAGTAACCACGTGGCCATTTTCCAATTCTACGCGGAACATTGTATTGGGAAGTGTTTCCAGAACCGTTCCCTGCATCTCAATATTGTCTTCTTTCGCCATTAAAATCCTCTGATTTCTGTTAGTAGTCTAAAGTGTGTGCGATTTTAGCGCTTTTTTCCAATGATTGCCAACCAGTCGTTCATATGGGGCAAAGCGAGTTTTGTAATTCATCTTATTACAGGCATCGATTTGATAGCCTAAATACAAATATTCAAGCTCTTGCTGTCGACTGTATTCAATTAGCTGTAAAATGGCATAGGTGCCCAATGAGCGCTTGTGAGCGGCCGGATCAAAAAACGTATAAACAGCTGATAGCGCATGAGGAGTTTGATCTGCTACTGAAACAGCCAGTAAGTTTTCGTCGTTGTCCCGCCACTCCAGAATAAGTGGCGTCATCCAGTCACAGGATACCCAACGCCAGAAGTTAGCCGGGTCGGGAGGGTACATTTCGCCGTCAGAGTGGCGCTGCTCGATAAACTCGCAAAATAAGCGGCTGTGCTCTTCCGTAGGTTCAAGCACAACGTTTAATGATAAATCTTTATTTTTGTTTGCTATGCGTTTTTGGTTTTTGCTGGCAACAAATTCGTTAACTATCACCCGAAGTGACTCACACGCGCTGCAAAGCCGGCAATGCGGACGGTACACATCGTTATGACTACGCCTGAAACCGTTCGCCATAAAGTATTCATAGGCTTCAGGGGTTAACCGCTGGTGATCTTCCGGCACAGCGACAATAAGCCGTTCTTGCTTACCGCTCAGGTAGTTGCAGTGAGACTCCCGTGTTAATCCGAACTGCATGTGGTTACCTCTGAAAACTCGAGTACTCTCGGCAACCAGAACTGGCTAGGCATAGTCGCTCTTTGAGAACTGTGTAATTTAACAAGGAAACGTTCACGGGACAGTTCTCGTGCTCCTAATGAAAATAAGTGAGGGTTACCAACCTGGCAGTCAATCAGTTCACCGCCGCTTTTGTGGAAGGCATTGGCAAACTGAATTAAGGCAATCTTTGAGGCGTTAGTGGCGGTGTGAAACATACTTTCACCGCAGAACGTTTTGCCAACCGACACACCGTACAAACCACCTACCAGCTGTTCATCCAGCCAAACCTCAACGGAATGAGCACAGCCCAGACGGTGCAGGTTGATATACGCATCCATCATTTCATCCGTTATCCAGGTGCCTTCATTGTCGGCACGTTGGCGGGCACAAGCATCAATAACCTCGGCGAATTGGTTATTAATGGTCACTCGCCATGGCTGCTTACGGGCAGCCTTTGCTAAGGAACGACTGACATGAATATTGTCCGGATAAAATACAGTACGCGGATTGGGTGACCACCATAAAATAGGGTCGTTGTCTGAAAACCAGGGAAAAATACCATGTTGGTAGGCGTAGAGTAATCGTTCAGCCGATAAGTCGCCTCCAACAGCGAGCAGCCCGTTAGGCTCGTGAAGTGCTGTCGCTGCAGGAGGGAAGCTTATCGATAATGGATCAAGCTGAACGACCACTGTCGTATCAGGACTTCGTTAACACATCCAGATAGCGTTCAGCGTCGAGCGCCGCCATACAACCAGTGCCGGCCGAGGTAATTGCCTGACGGTAGACATGGTCCATAACGTCACCGGCTGCGAATACGCCAGGCACGCTGGTCGCTGTTGCGTTACCTTCTAAACCACTTTGGACGGTGATGTAGCCATTTTGCATCTCCAGTTGACCGTCAAAAATACCGGTGTTCGGTTGGTGGCCAATGGCAATAAAACAACCTGCAACGTCCAGCTCTTCAGTGCCGCCAGTTTGTGTATCCTTAATACGAACACCTGTTACGCCAGCGTCGTCACCTAAAACCTCGTCTAAGGTTTTGTTCAAGTGGAAGGTGATGTTGCCGTTTTTCTCTTTTTCGTGCAGGCGATCTACCAGAATTTTCTCAGCACGGAACGTATCACGGCGGTGAATAACATGAACTTCACTGGCAATGTTAGACAGGTAAAGGGCTTCTTCTACCGCCGTATTACCGCCGCCAACAACACAGACTTTTTGTTTCTTATAGAAGAATCCGTCACACGTTGCACAGGCAGATACCCCTTTACCCATAAAGGCTTCTTCAGAATCCAAACCTAAATATTTCGCTGACGCTCCGGTACTGATAATAACCGAGTCTGCGGTATATTCACCGACATCGCCTTTTAGTTGGAAAGGGCGCTTGGAGAAGTCGACGCTGTTGATATGGTCAAACACAATTTCAGTGTTAAAGCGCTCTGCATGCTGCTGCATACGAACCATCAGGTCAGGACCTGTTAAGCCTTCAGCGTCACCGGGCCAGTTTTCTACGTCGGTGGTAGTCGTCAACTGACCGCCTTGTTGCATACCGGTCACCATGACAGGGTCTAAATTAGCGCGTGCCGCGTAAACTGCTGCAGTATAGCCCGCTGGGCCTGAACCTAAAATTAATAACTTACAATGCTTGGCGTCTGCCATCGATAACTCCTGACTGCTTTTATTCTTTTAATGTAAGATAACTAGTGTATGGGGACTGATTGTAGGGTTTGCAAGCGTGTGGAACAAGTCAAAAATAAAAAAGCCCCGGTGAAGGCATTCACCGAGGCTTTTCAAAAGCTTTTAGTCGCTAGGGAGTATTAACCTTGCAACGCTTCACGTGGGTCTTGGTAGTCCAGACCTAACTGTTCACCTAAGTCATCGTGAATAGCTTTGTAGGTGATTTTACCTTTGTGCATGTTCAGACCTTTCAGCAAGTGGTCGTTCTCCAGCATTGCTTTCACGCCTTTGTTTGCCAGCGCAATACCATAAGGTAAGGTTGCATTATTCAGTGCGATAGTTGAGGTACGAGCCACGCCACCCGGCATGTTTGCAACACAGTAGTGAACCACATCATCAATGACATAAACTGGGTCTTGGTGAGTCGTTGCTTTTGACGTCTCAAAACAACCGCCTTGGTCGATAGCTACGTCAACCAGGACAGAGCCTGGCTTCATGTTTTTGATGTTTTCACGAGTCAGGAGTTTCGGAGCAGCTGCGCCTGGAATCAGTACCGCGCCAACAACTAAATCTGCTTCGCGCGAATATTTGTCGATAGCATCAACGGTTGAGTAAACGGTTTGTACGCGTCCAGCGAAGATATCATCCAGCTCACGTAAACGAGGCAGTGAACGGTCTAAAATAATCACTTCTGCGCCAAGGCCAATTGCCATTTTGGCTGCGTTAGTACCGACAACACCGCCACCAATAATTAAGACTTTGCCCGGAGCAACGCCTGGTACGCCACCTAATAAAGTACCACTGCCGCCCTGAGCTTTTTCTAAGTAGTGCGCGCCCGCCTGAATAGACATACGGCCAGCAACTTCGCTCATTGGTGCTAACAGCGGTAAACCATTGCGGTTGTCGGTAACCGTTTCATAAGCAATAGCGGTACAACCGGCTTTACCCAATAACTCGGTTTGAGTCGGGTCAGGAGCTAAGTGCAAGAAGGTATAAAGAATTTGCCCTTCGCGCAGCATTTTACATTCGTTAGGCTGTGGTTCTTTCACCTTAACAATCATGTCAGCGCGTGCGAAAATTTCTTCAGGCGTATCAATAATGCTTGCGCCTGCTTCTGTGTATTGTTCGTTCGTAAAACCAATAGCGGCGCCGCCATTATTTTCAACAATAACGTCGTGGCCATTTTCAACATATTCGCGAACTGCAGCAGGGGTTAATCCGATGCGATATTCGTGGTTTTTAATCTCTTTTGGTACACCAATTAGCATTGTCTGCCTCTTACTTAGTTAACGGTTTTCGGTGAAATAATTTGGCGCAAATTATAGACGCAAACCTAAGTGCATGAGTTACTTTTTTTAAGTTATTTTTTAGTGTGATATTCTATTAATAACTACTTTTTTAGAGATTTATTATGTTTAATGCCGAAACTCCCATAGAAATCACTGTTGATAAAATAGACAGGAAGATCTTACGCCTGCTGCAAGACGATGGCCGCATGTCGAATGTCGAGTTAGCTAAGCGGGTCGGACTGAGTCAAACCGCTTGTTTAGAGCGGGTTCGGAAGCTGGAACGTGAGCAAGTCATTGAAAGCTATCATGCCAAAATAAACCCTGCTAAATTAGGGGCTAATTTAATGGTGTTCGTTGAAATTACACTGACACGGACATCGGCCGATGCCTTTGCTGAATTTAGTGAAGCCGCACGTAAAACTGGCGAGATTCTCGAGTGTCACCTGGTTGCCGGAGACTTCGACTTTTTGATTAAAGCTCGCGTGCCCGATATGCGAGCCTATCGAAAACTACTTGGTGAAACCCTATTGATGATGCCTGGCGTTGATGAGTCTCGTACTTATGTTGTTATGGAAGAGGTCAAACAAGAAAATAAAGTATTAGTAAAGGGGTAACATTAGGGCTGACATTCGCTACAATCATGCAATTATTAAAAACAATAACTAACGAAGGCGCTACAACAGAATAATGACAGGTGTACAGAGAGTTCTAGAAGCCGGACTGCTTGTTAGCGGGGCTTTAGCTATTTTTATTTTCTTGTCCTTAGTCAGCTTTAATCCGGCTGATCCTAGCTGGTCGCAGACAGGCTATGAGGGCAGTATTCATAATGCCGGTGGTGCGGTTGGCGCCTGGGTGTCTGATGTCCTGTTGTTTGCATTCGGTTTTGTTGCATACCTTATTCCTTTTGGGTTTGCGGGCTTAGGCTATTTGTTGTTCCGCAAAACCTATCATTTACTGGAAATGGATTATCTGGCGGTCAGCCTTCGGATGATTGGGGCGTTACTAGCGCTCATTGGCGCTTCTGCGCTTTCTTCCATTAACTTTGACGACATTTATTATTTCTCCGCCGGCGGTGTTATTGGCGATGTGATTGCAGCGTCACTCTTGCCGTACCTGAATTTTGTCGGCAGTACCTTATTGTTACTCACTTTCTTTTTCACCGGTATCACTCTGGTTACAGGTATCAGTTGGCTGCAAGTGGCTGACAAGTTGGGGGAGTGGGCTATTGTCGGGGTATTGTGGTTGGTCGACAGAATTAAACAGACCTGGCAAAAACGCGACAGCAACGATGACAAGAGTGATCCAGAAGAGAACTCCACGGAAGCTTTAACCGATAACGAAGACAAAGAGACAAAATCGCTAACCAGTGATTTATTTGGCGCAGATAAGCAAGAGCCTGTATTAAGCTTGCCGTCAATTAGTGCGGTGGATGAAGAAGAAGAGGCGGTGGAAGAAGAAAAAGCACCGCGCTTTAGCAAAGAGGCCGCAGAACGCAAGCGTCAGGCGAAAGCCGCAAAACAGGACGATAAAAATGACGAGCCGGAAGTCGCAGAAAGCGATGTTGACCCCGAGGTGTTACCACCTTTGCCGTCAATTGAGTTACTGGACCGTCCCAATAAAAAAGAAAACCCTATTACGCAGGACGAACTTGACCAAGTATCACGAACGGTTGAAACCGTTTTAAAAGACTTTGGTGTCGATGTTCGCGTAGCGCATGTTCAGCCGGGACCGGTCATTACTCGTTTCGAGCTGGATTTAGCACCAGGTGTTAAAGTATCAAAAATTTCTAATCTGGCTAAAGACATTGCTCGTACCTTGTCGGCTGTTGCTGTGCGAGTGGTTGAGGTTATCCCCGGGAAGTCATATGTGGGACTGGAGTTACCGAATAAGCATCGCGAAATTGTGCAGCTGAGCGAAGTTATCAATAGTGACCAATTCAGTAATAGTCAGTCGCCACTGACAATGATACTCGGTAAAGATATTGCCGGTAAGTCGGTGGTTGTCGACTTGGCTAAAATGCCGCACTTATTGGTTGCGGGTACGACCGGTTCGGGTAAATCTGTGGGTGTTAACGTCATGATTCTGAGCTTGCTCTACAAGAGCACACCGGAAGACGTTCGCCTGATTATGATAGACCCCAAGATGCTTGAACTGTCAGTTTATGAAGGCATTCCACACTTATTGACGGAAGTGGTTACCGATATGAAAGATGCGGCCAATGCGCTGCGTTGGTGCGTCGGAGAAATGGAACGCCGCTACAAGCTGATGTCAGCCTTAGGGGTACGTAACCTAAAAGGCTATAACGCTAAGGTAAAAGCGGCAGAGGAAGCAGGGGAGCCGCTGCGGGATCCTATCTGGAAGCCGGGTGACTCAATGGATGAGTTACCGCCTGTTTTAGAAAAGCTACCAAATATTGTGGTTGTTATCGATGAGTTTGCCGACATGATGATGATTGTCGGTAAAAAAGTCGAAGAGCTTATTGCCCGTATTGCTCAAAAAGCGCGTGCTGCCGGTATTCATCTTATTTTGGCAACACAGCGTCCGTCAGTCGACGTTATTACCGGTTTAATCAAAGCCAATATTCCAACGCGTATTGCGTTTCAGGTGTCGTCAAAAGTCGACTCTCGTACTATTTTGGACCAGCCCGGTGCAGACCAGTTATTAGGGCAGGGCGATATGCTTTACTTACCACCAGGAAGTGGTTCACCAATACGAGTGCATGGCGCTTTTGTTGATGACCATGAAGTGCATGCCGTGGTGAAAGACTGGAAGAAGCGGGGGCGTCCTAACTACCTGGAAGAAATTCTCTCAGGTGATCAAGGCGAAGAAGCGTTATTGCCGGGCGAGCAACAGGAAATGGATGACGCCGAGTCAGACCCGCTTTATGACGAAGCGGTTGCTTTCGTTACAGAGACGCAACGAGTGTCGGTGTCGAGTGTTCAGCGAAAATTCCGTATTGGTTATAACCGCGCTGCACGCATTGTCGAACAAATGGAAATGAGCGGTGTCGTAAGTAGTGCAGGTAATAACGGCCAGCGTGATGTTCTGGCACCTAAACCACCAAGGGATTAATTCATGAAAGCAGTATGGTTCGCCGCCGTTATGGCGGTATCAATGAATGCATTTGCCAGCGACAATAACTCGGATAAACAGGAGCTACAGCAGCTGTTAGAGCAAACTCAAAGTTTATCGGCAGAGTTCGAACAGCAAGTGAAAGACGAGCAGGGCAATGTTTTGCAAAGTTTAAGTGGCACTATGACGTTAAAGCGCCCGGCGAATTTGTATTGGCACACAATGCGCCCCGATGAAACGGTGATGGTCGCGAACGGAGAGAAGGTTTGGTATTACAACCCGTTCGTGGACCAGGTCACCATTTATGCGCAACAGGACATGGTCGATAACAGTCCGCTATTGTTAGTACTGGACAGTAATACCAACCAATGGCAGAACTACTCGGTAACTTATACTGATGAGCGCTACCTTGTTAAACATAACAGCGATAACAGCCAGTTAGAATTAGCCTTCGACGGCAATAAGCTTAAAGAAATTACGATGGTACAGGCGCATGGCGAGCGTACTGAACTGATGTTGAGCGACGTTGCATTAAATACTCAAATTGACGACCAGCAATTCACATTCAAAGTACCGGCTGGTGTCGATGTGGACGATCAAAGCTAACCGTTGTGGCCAGCCTTGATCTAGATTTTCAGCCTGATCTCAAACCTCTCGCGGCGCGCATGCGCCCGCAAACTATTGAAGAGTATGTCGGGCAACAGCATTTATTAGCACCGGGGAAGCCGCTGCGAGTTGCGGTTGAACAAGGTCATTTGCACTCAATGATTCTCTGGGGGCCACCTGGCACCGGTAAAACCACCTTAGCTGAGCTCATTGCTACTACCGCCAATGCCACTGTCAGTCGTATCAGTGCGGTTACCTCCGGTGTAAAAGACATAAGACAAGCTATTGAAGAAGCAAAGCAGGTTGCCCAACAGCAGGGACGCCGAACTATTTTGTTTGTCGATGAGGTGCACCGCTTTAATAAAAGTCAGCAGGACGCATTTTTACCGCATATTGAAGACGGCACCATTGTGTTTGTTGGTGCGACGACAGAAAATCCCGGCTTCGAATTAAACAATGCGTTGTTATCACGTGCACGGGTGTATCGCTTGCAGGGGCTTTCAAAAGCAGACCTTGAGCAGGCCTTAAACCGAGCGCTGGAAGATACAGAGCGAGGCCTTGGGCGTCGTGGATTAAGGTTAGAAGGTGAAGCCCGGGCAAAGCTGCTGGACTTAGCCGGTGGTGACGCTCGACGGCTGCTGAATTACCTTGAAGTAGTGGCCGACTTTGTTGAAAGCAGCAGCCAGCCTATTACGCCTGAACTAATTACCGCCGCTATTGGTGAAAAGGCAACCGCATTCGACCATCAGGGTGACCATTACTACGATATTCTATCGGCGTTTCATAAATCGGTAAGAGGCTCTTCACCGGACGGTGCCTTATATTGGTACGCGCGCTTATTAACAGGCGGCGGTGACGCTCTGGTCATAGCCCGTAGGTTACTGGCCATAGCCTCTGAAGACATTGGCAATGCCGACCCAAGAGCCTTGCAGTTAGCGTTAAATGCCTGGGATACGTACCACAGAGTAGGGCCGGCAGAGGGCGAAAGAGCCATAGCTCAGGCCGCTATTTATTGTGCTTGTGCCGCTAAGAGCAATGCGGTGTACAATGCCTTTAAAGGGGCACTCAGGGCTGCAAAAGAGCACAGCGACGCGCCGGTACCGGAACACCTACGCAATGCACCCACCAAAGTGCATAAAGAGCAGGGTTACGGTGCTGATTACCAATACGCGCATAACTACCCAAATGCTTATGTGCCCGGTGAACGTTATTTACCGTCAGAACTGGCTGAAACGCAATTTTATCAGCCCGAGCCGCGCGGCTTAGAAATAAAGTTGCAGGAAAAGCTGCGCTGGTTACAAGATATGGACGCTAAGTCAGACTGGACAAGGGAGCCCGATGAATAACTTATTGCTGCATTTTTTCTGCGTTGCTGCCGGCGGAGCCATTGGCGCCTCCGGACGTTATGCTATTAGCCTTGCGATGCAATCATTTGGGCTGCGGGCATTCCCTTTTGCAACGCTGACCGTTAACATATTAGGCTCATTTTTATTGGGGCTGTTACTGGCGTACGGGCAACAACAATCCGTCTCAGAAACAACCCGCTTATTCCTTGGTGTAGGCGTATTAGGCGCATTTACAACTTTCTCAACGTTCTCGGTTGAGGTTGTGACGCTGGCCAGCCAGGGCGAAATGCTAAAAGCCGCCTTACACATAGGCTTAAACGTAATTATCTGTATTGCTGCTGTTGTTGCAGCAATGATGTTGTACTCAACAACGGTTAAATAGGACACTCATGCTAGACGCTAAATACTTCCGAGAGGAATTAGATAATACCGCAAAAGCACTTGCTAAAAGAGGCTTCGACTTAGACGTTGCTAAACTGAGCAAGCTTGAAGAACAACGTAAAGAGGTACAGGTACGTACTGAACAACTTCAGGCTGAACGTAACAGTCGCTCCAAAGCGATTGGTAAAGCAAAAGCTGCCGGTGAAGACATACAGCCTTTATTGGATGCGGTGAGCGACTTAGGTGACCAGCTGGATAGCGCGAAAGAAGAGCTTAAAGCGATTCAGGAAGAGCTTAACGGCATTATTATGGGTGTGCCTAACCTGCCGGCAGACGAAGTGCCACAAGGTGAAGACGAGAGTGAAAACCAGGAAGTACTGACCTGGGGCGAACCTAAGTCTTTTGACTTTGAAGTAAAAGATCACGTTGATCTTGGCGAAGCCTTAGCTAAAGGTATGGACTTTGAAGCTGCCGCGAAATTAACCGGGGCGCGCTTTGTGGTTATGCGTGGCGGCATTGCTCGCCTGCACCGTGCGCTGACTCAGTTCATGCTGGACTTGCACACACAAGAGCACGGCTATCTGGAAACCTACGTGCCTTATATGGTGAATCAGGATTCTTTGCTGGGCACAGGGCAGTTACCTAAATTTGGTAAAGACTTATTCCACATTGAAGGCGAGTCACAAGACCAAATACCTATGTCGTTGATTCCAACGGCCGAAGTACCGTTAACGAACCTATACCGTGACGAAATAGCTGACGAAGACGAACTGCCGCTTAAATTTACGGCGCATACGCCTTGTTTCCGCAGTGAAGCCGGCTCTCATGGTCGTGACACCCGAGGCCTTATTCGTCAGCATCAGTTTGATAAAGTCGAGCTGGTCTGGCTAGTGAAACCTGAAGAATCAATGGACGCTTTAGAGCAACTGACCGGGCATGCCGAGACTGTGCTCAAAAAGCTGGGACTGCCGTATCGTAAGGTATTGCTTTGCACCGGCGACATGGGCTTTGGCGCCGCTAAAACATATGATCTTGAGGTATGGTTACCAGCGCAACAGGCGTACCGTGAAATCAGCTCTTGCTCAAATATGCAGGACTTTCAGGCACGTCGTATGCAGGCTCGTTTTCGCCGCAAGGGTGCAAAAAAACCAGAGCTTATGCATACACTAAATGGCTCTGGACTAGCAGTAGGCCGGGCGTTAGTCGCTGTACTGGAGAACTACCAACAGGAAGACGGCTCAATAGTTGTGCCTGAAGCCCTGCGACCTTATATGGGTGGTCTTGAAGTTATTAAGGGCTAAGATTAACCCTAAATGCACTTAGCTGGTTTCGGCAGGCCCGCAATTCGTGTGGCCTGCTTAGCAGGGCCCTTCGGGAACAATTTGTAAAGGTAACGACTGTTGCCTTTATCTTCTCCCAACTGCTTTTTCATGGCTTTCACCAAAACACGCATAGCCGGACTGGTATCGAATTCTCGGTAAAAGTCTTGTACAAAATTGACAACTTCCCAGTGTGCCGGTGTCATATCAATACTTTCAAGCTCCGCAATATGCAGGGCCAGCTCTTCATTCCAGTCATCAATATTGGCTAAATACTCGTGCTTGTCGGTTTCGTATGTTTTACCGTTAAATTCAATCATGCGGACTACCAGGTCATTTGCTGCTGAAAACTGAGAACCAGTTCAACCCATTCTTCGTCCGATTTTACCACAAGGTAATTAGGTTCGGTCGCTTTTGAGATCTCGATATCGCTTTTACGAGCATAAACAGTTTGCGCTACTGGCGAGCTGTCAGGAAGTGTTTTTAGAGCTTGTTCTGACACTAAAAACGCATCGTCTTGCCCAAGCAGATGGCTGTGCATTTCTAACCATGCTGACAGTGAATTGTCCCGTATCCAATGCAAAGTTTTCATGAGAACTGCAGCACCTCGTCAAACTGATTCAGATGTTGTTTCAGCTGTTCCGTTTTAATAGTGGTCACTTCAATATTTGCCGGAAGGGCATCAATGTCTATGTCTGAGTTTGAACACAGAGCAATAGGCTCAGCATCTAATAAGTCCAACATAGCGTAACGCTTTGACGGTGCTTTCACTAATACATCAGTGGCGCTGTTAATAAGAACAAGTTGTACCGGTGTGTCGAAGCTTGCCAGTGAGAGTGCCACATCGAGAGCCTCGGTAGCTGTATCTGGGTTATTGCTGCTTTGTAAAATGGCTACTTTTTTCATAAGGCTAAAATTGTAATGTCCGGTCACTGGTGGCTATGGCTTTAGATAGGGCAGTGAGTCCTGTAGCTTCAAAGCTAGGATGAAACTCATCTATACCAATGCGCTCAGCCACAGTATGACAAACCACCAAGGGAATGCCGGATTGCTTTTTAAAATCACTCCATTGCTGAATCAGCATCTCATTTTCTGCAGGTGTTTGCGCAACGGCATGATCAACCGCTTGCCGATAAAAAAACAGACAGGTTATTTCATGTCCTTGCTTAAGAGCGTTTTTTGCAAAGGTTAGAGCATCAATTGAACGCTTTTGATTCGATGCCGAGCTTTGAACAATAAGAGTTAATTTAGCCACACTTTCCAACCGTTAATAGCTTAGATACAAAAACGCCCCGCATTGCGGGGCGCATTACATTATTTATAAATAACGATTACTCGTCGCCACCAAATGCCATTAGTAATGTTAGCAAATTGACGAACAGGTTATAAATAGACACATACAAAGTGACAGTCGCTAAGATGTAGTTGCGCTCACCACCGTTAATGATATCGCTGGTTTGCCACATAATCAGCATAGCCATCAATGGAATCATTATTGCTGACAATGCTAAGTGCAGAGCTGGCATTTGGAAGAACAAGTTAGCAATAGCGGCAACAATAACCATGATGATACCGGCAGTTACTAAACCACCTAGCTTGGACATGTCTTTCTTAGTCGTCAGAACATAAGCTGAGGTAGCAAAGAAAGTGAGTGCGGTACCGCCAAGCGCAGTAGCGACAATTTCACCACCACCAACTTGCAGCGCCATATTAATGATTGGCCCTAAGGTATAGCCCAGGAAACCGGTTAAAGCGAAAGTGAAAACCAAGCCCATGGCACTGTCTTTGGTTTTATAAACACCAAATAGCAGGCCGAAATAACCGACCAGAGTTAGAATCAGACCCGGGTGAGGCCAATTTGCCATGGTGCTAATAGCAGCAACAACGGCACTAAAAGCCAACGTCATTGCTAGTAAAGTGTAGGTGTTACGTAATACTTTATTGACGGCCAGTGCCGATTCATTCTGACCGACATATACCTGACTGCGATTGTTCATAGATTTCTCCGTGTTGAACGACTGTCTGTTAAGACGCTTTATTATTAAAAAAGTTTCCTAAATACTACAGCATAAAGGGGGTCTTGGGGCAGTAATTTCCAGTAAAAATTAGACAGTTTGTCTAATAAACGCCCAAACGATACCTTTATTTAAATTTTTACTTTACAAGCGTAATTTAGGTCTTTAATATTCGCATCGTTCTCAACGACGCAGTCATTGAAAACAACAATTCGGAGAGGTGGCAGAGCTCGGTTGAATGCACCTGACTTGAAATCAGGCGTGGGTTCACACCCACCGGGGGTTCGAATCCCTCCCTCTCCGCCAAATTTAAACGAAAAAGCCCGACTCATCGAGTTGGGCTTTTTCGTTTCTGCCACTACATTCTTGTTATTCCCATTTTAAATAGTATCCTAATCATTAATTCAAACAGTTGTTTAACAGGGAAGCGATATGCAGTTTCACGAGACTTTAGCGTCAATTGAAAGCGACAAGAGCAACCAAACCATTACCTTGCCTGAAGGCTGGGCTCAGGGGCGGGCATTTTTTGGTGGTTTTAGTGCTGCCGTTGCTGCGCAATTTCTTCTGCAACAGTTTCCGGAAGACTATCATCTGCGCAGTTTTGCTATCTCTTTTGTTGCGCCGGCAACACCGGGAGATGCCACTTTAAGTTATCGAGTTCTCCGTCAAGGCTCCTCGGTATTGCAGGTTGCCGTTGAACTGACTCAAAATAATGAAGTGATGCTTGCTGGTTTAGCAAGCTTAGGTAAAGGACGTCAGTCTTCAGTATCTGTCAGTGGTGAAACACCGCCAGACTTAAAGACTGTTAACGATGGCCCGGGTTTGCCAGAGGCCGATATTGTGCCTGAATTTGCGAAGAACTTTGATTATCGAATTACCTCCGGAGGTATGCCATTTAGCGGACAACCGGGAAGAACCTTTGGTGGTTGGGTGCGCTTCAGAAATGAGCAGCAGAAACTGACCATAGCGGCTATTTTAGCGTTAGTGGATGCGTGGCCACCGGCCGTGTTACCGCACTTAAAGCAACCGGCACCCGCATCGTCGCTCACCTGGACTATTGAGTTTCCTGATAAGCCGTTAGAAAACTCCAGTACTCATGACTGGTATCAGTATGAAGCTTTTATCGAGCATGCTGAAAACGGTTACGGCCATAGTCGAGCCGGTCTTTGGTCAGACAACGATGAGTTATTGGCGATAAGTCGCCAAACCTTTACTGTGTTTGCTTAACTTTATGCAATCGACGGCTCAATCTATTAAACAACACCTTATTGATACCCAACCGGGGTTTGATTTGGTGTTGTTGCAATTGCCTGAACGGGCGCCTCTTAAACCCTCAAATACGCCGGTCATTGACGCCTTACCGCGAATTATTATTCGGCAAATGCTGTCGCTTAAAGCGTCGGCAACCATTATTGAACGTGCGGAACAAGCTGCACAGTCGTTAGACCTACAATCGATAGCTTACCTGCCAACCGATAGCTTACTAAATTGTGGAGTGAGTCGTACAAAAGCGTCAGCAATTCAAAGCGTTGCTCATTGCCAGAAAACCGAGCCTGAGCGGATTGCAAATTGGGCAAGCATGACATCAGAGGCGCTTGTTAGCGATGTGACGAAGCTTAAAGGTATTGGTTCCTGGACTGCATCGATACTGGCTATGTTTCACTTTGCGCATGAAAATCTTTTTCCCATTCAGGACTCTTCATTACGAAAAGCTATCAGCCAACTGAAAGATCAGGATGTTTACATTATTCCTGAAAGAGCCACTCCATATCGTAGTTATTTAGCCTGTTATTTGTGGGACATGTTAGATCAGGCAAGACGATAAAGCTCACGCCAAACGAACTCTTCAAGAGCAGCACATAAAACCATCGACGTAAGAATACTGCAAAATCGCTGGTTATTGTAAAGATCTGTAAAAGCAAGTTGCGAGGTTAATGAAAACCACTGAATATTCGCTCCCGAATTCGGGCAGAGGGGTACGAGTTCATCAACTTTAAGGACAATAATATAACCAATATGCAATAAGGAACATGGCTAATGAACCGTATTATTTTAGCGATACCTAACCCTATCACCAGTGCTGGGATGGCGGCTGTGATACAACAGCACTTTCATACGCAAATTGAAGTGGTTAATTCAATGAATGCGCTGAGACAAGCGTGTTACAAACACGATGATGCACTCGTTATTTTGAGCAGTCAACTCTCCGGAGTAGCAACCGTTGAGCACTGGCGACGCATTAAAAGACGGCATGTCGACTTGCAGTTAATTGTCTGGGGTCGAAGCCAGCAAGATATTCTTAACTTTCAGTGCGGTATTAGTCAGGTCGATGGCTATTTACTGGAGTCCTCTAATAGTGACGAGCTTGTACAAGCGCTAAAGACCCTCAAAACAGGAAGCATTTATGTTGCCGCTCCGGTTGCTGAATACTTAGCGCGGAACCCGCGCAGTCGCAAGCAGCAGGGAATGGTCGATGCGCTTTCAGACAGAGAATTGCAGGTGGCGCAAATGCTAAGTCGCGGCATTCGGGTCAGAGAAATTGCAAAACATTTGTGCATCAGCAGTAAAACAATAAATACCTTCCGCTACCGCATTTTCTCTAAACTTGGCATTGATGGTGATGTACAATTGTCACATATGGCAATTCAATCGGGTCTGGTTGACCTAATCCAGTTTGAAGGTAGATGACAAATAGCAATTCAGTAACCTTTAATTACAAAGACTTTCTTCGGAACCTGACTCATCAACCCGGTGTATACCGTATGTATGATGAGTCGGGCGACGTTATTTATGTTGGAAAGGCGAAAGATCTCAAAAAGCGAGTTTCCAGCTACTTTCGAGAAAAAGTTGACGCCGTCAAAACTCAAGTTTTGGTTAAACAAATAGCATCAATGGATGTCACTGTGACCGACACGGAAGCAGACGCGCTGATTCTCGAAAACAGCTTTATTAAAAAATACCGACCGCGCTACAACGTTTTACTACGCGATGATAAATCTTATCCTTATATTATTTTGACGTCTCACGAACACCCCCGGCTGGGTTTTCACAGAGGTGCGCGCCGAGAGAAGGGCGACTACTTCGGACCTTTCCCAAACGGCAGTGCGGTGCGCGAGAGCCTGAACTTAATGCAGAAGCTGTTTCCCATTCGTCAGTGTCAGGACTCCTATTACCGAGCTCGTACAAGGCCATGTTTGCAGTATCAACTGAAACGCTGCCTGGCGCCTTGCGTGAGTAAATGCACAGATGACGAATACAACGAACAGGTCCAGCTAGCAAAGCATTTTCTGAATGGAAAAAATCAGCAAGTTATTGATGAGCTGGTGACAAAAATGGAGCAAGCCAGTGAGGCGCTGGAATTTGAAAAAGCGGCACGGTTTCGCGACCAAATAGCGTCTTTGCGTAAGACTCAGGAGCGCAACTCGGTTACCGGTGCGCAGCAGGAGCTCGATGTTATTGGCTTGGCTCGTGGTAATGGCATGACTACCATTCAAATGATGTTTATACGGGATAACCACTTACAGGGCAGCCGCAGCTATTTCCCGAAAGTGCCGGCGGACACCAGTGACGAGGAAGTCTTGCGCGCCTTCTTACTGCAGTTTTACCTATCAGATAACGCGGGCCGAAAAACGCCCCGCGAAATTATTCTGCCGGACACAGTAGAACCCGATGACGTGCTGGCACAAGTCATGGGGCAGGCGCTCAATCGTTCGGTTAAAATGCAAAACAATGTTCGTGGTGAACGGAAGCAGTATCAGCAATTAGCGGCAAAAAACGCCGTGAATGCGCTGGAGAGCCGCCTGAACCAGCAAAGCACCATGAACCGTCGTACGTCGGCGTTACAGCAGGTGCTGGATTTTGGTGTTCCCATTCAGCGTATGGAATGCTTTGACATTAGCCACACCATGGGGCAGCAGACGGTAGCTTCCTGCGTGGTGTTTGATCAAAACGGGCCGAAAAAGTCCGACTACCGACGCTATAATATTACCGGAATTACTCCGGGGGATGACTACGCCGCTATGTCTAAAGCATTGGCAAAGCGCTATGATAAAGCGCGAGAGCAAGGCAACATCCCCGATATTCTCTTTATAGACGGTGGTAAAGGACAGCTATCACAAGCTGAGAAGTATTTCGAGGACTGGGGCAGTGATGCCCCGATGCTTATTGGTGTAGCAAAAGGTGAGTCACGTAAGCCGGGGCTTGAAACGCTCATTATGGCGGGTAGCCACGAGACCATAGCACTTAACAAAGATGCCAGTGCGCTGCATTTAATTCAGCACATTCGTGACGAGTCACACCGTTTTGCAATAACCGGACACCGTCAGAAACGGGCGAAAGTGCAGAAAACATCGACATTGGAGCAAATAGAAGGTATTGGTGCTAAACGTCGACAAACGCTTTTGAAAAATCTGGGTGGATTACAAGAGGTAAAAAACGCTAGTATTAGTAAACTTTCTAGCGTGCCCGGCATTAGTCAGGCCATGGCAGAAAAAATTTATTACTCGTTCCGGGATGAGTAAAACCAAATAAGGAAACAGCGGATAATGAAGTGGAATATCCCTAATATTTTGACCAGCTTTCGGATTCTTCTGATTCCGGTATTTCTGGTGGTGTTTTACTTGCCCTTTGAAGACGCACGCTTTTGGGCGGCGTTTATTTTCTGGCTGGCGGCTATTACTGATGCGTTGGATGGCTTTATTGCGCGTCGTTTCAACCAATTCACTAAATTCGGTGAGTTTTTAGATCCCGTAGCCGATAAAGCCATGGTGGTGGCTGCGTTGGTGGTGATAGTTGAAGACTTTAACGCCGCTTATATAACGATACCTGCGTTGACTATGATTTGCCGAGAGTTAATTGTTAGTGCATTGCGCGAGTGGATGGCACAAAGTGGCAACCGTGGAAAAGTGGCAGTATCAAATTTGGGTAAGTTGAAAACCATTGCGCAAATGGTCGCGCTTATAGGTTTAATTTGGAACGCGAATATCTATATTTTCTGGATTTCTATTGTTTTATTCTACGGCGCTTTCGTTTTGACTGTTTGGTCAATGTGGAAATATTTGCGCGGCGCCAGCAAGGAATTGACCAGAAATTAGCAGCTTTGCCGTAAATTTGCGCAAACAGTCATAAATTTGATAAAAAGTCATTGACTGAAAAAGATTAAACAGTAGAATGCCTCGGCAGATGACGGTGCGGGAATAGCTCAGCTGGTAGAGCACAACCTTGCCAAGGTTGGGGTCGCGAGTTCGAATCTCGTTTCCCGCTCCAAATTCTGGCGGGTTGGCAGAATGGCTATGCAGCGGATTGCAAATCCGTGGATCTCGGTTCGACTCCGGGACCCGCCTCCATTATTCGAGAACACTTCTTTGTAGTGCCCGGGTGGTGGAATTGGTAGACACAAGGGATTTAAAATCCCTCGCTGGTAACAGCGTGCCGGTTCAAGTCCGGCCCCGGGCACCAATTCCAATTATTTCAAATTCTATTAAATGCCGCTAGCCATTGATTTTACTGGCTTTAAAGGCAAATCCTGATTCCTTCTGTCTACATTAAATCGTTGCAAATCGATACTAAGTGGTGCTACTTTTGGTGCTATCTCAATTCGGTTATACGGATGTAGCACCATGTCTGATGACAAGCTAATCATAGCAATGCATAAGCACGTCGAACACCTTAAGCCCTCAGACCGTGATGAATGGTATCGGGTAGCTGGTGGCACCGGTTTACGGCTTCTTGTAAGGAAGCAGGGCGGTAAATATTGGCGTTTAAAATATCGCTTCAATAAAAAGCAGAAAACGCTGGCGCTTGGTGTATTCCCCAATGTAACTCTCAAGCAAGCAAAAGATGCGACTATAAAAGCCAAGGCCATGTTGGCTGATGGTCTTGATCCTGGTGATACAAAATCAATAAATACGAATGATAATAGTTTACGTTTTTATGCCGCTAAATGGCTTGAGTACCAATCTCAGGCGACAGCTCGAACCTGGTCTGAAGATCATAAGGCAAGGGTATGGAAGCGTCTCGAAAATGGCATCCTTAAAAAATTAGGTGATAGGCTGATCAGTGACGTCCGTAAAGAAGATATCAGACGTTTAATTGAGAATGTTGAGGCGAAGGGTCACCATGAAACCGCCAAGAGAATAGCGGACGATACACAGCGTTTATTTGAATACGTCGTTGATCAATACTCACTCGAAGACGATGTCGACATTCGTCTGCTGCGCCCCGTTAAAGTAATTTCCAAACCGGTTGTTCACCGTGAAGCCCTGGACATTAATAACCTACCATTCTTTATGCAGGATCTTGCTAACTATACCCAGACGGGAAGGGAGTTAACGGCTCTGGCTATTGAGTTATTGATTCTGACGTTTGTGCGTTCAGGGGAGCTAAGAGGCGCTCGTTGGGAAGAGTTTGACCTCGATAACAAGGTTTGGTCGATTCCTGCAGAGCGTATGAAGATGAAGCGGCCACATGAGGTGCCGTTATCAGCCCAGGCTCTTGATGCGATTAAACGTATAAAACGTATTACCGACCATTATGAGTTGCTATTCCCATCTGAAACCAAGCCTGATGAGCCCATGTCTGACAATACAATGCGCCAGGCAATGTTTAAAATGGGCTACTTTCCTAAGGCGAAAAACACTAAAGACGGTAGAGTCGCCAAAACCTACCTTAAGTACCAGGATAATGCTCATTACTCCGATGGTCGTTTGAAAGAAAAGGCAGTGCCGCATGGCTTTAGAACCATGGCATCATCAACGCTGCATGAGAGCGATCAAAAGTTCAGGTCTGACGCAATCGAGCGACAATTAGCACACGTGGAACAGAATAAAGTAAAGGGTGCTTATTCGCACAAGGCGGAGTATTGGGATGAGCGCGTTGAGATGATGGAGTGGTGGGGGAATTACTTGGAACAGATGAAGTCGTAACTTGAGTGTTGTCGGTACTGTCTTGGCAAAAAAATTAAAGTGGAAAGCGATTGCTAACCTTGTTTATTCGATAGTTAGAATTAGCGACCGCAAACAATTTGAATAACTAGTCAGGAGCGAGCCCATAGTTCGCTCGAGATAGGTTTCGCAAAATAATAACCTTGCTGCAAGTCAACACCGCTGTCTTTCAGGTAAGCTGCTTGAAGAGCTGTTTCAACGCCCTCTGCTACAATTTCAACACGCATTTGCTTAGCCATCAAAATAATTGAGTCGAGCAGATTACGGTCTCGTTCACTGTGAAAAGCATTTTGTGTAAACTCTTTATCTATTTTCAGCTCTGATACCGGCAATAGCTGCAACCGTCTCAGATTTGAGTAACCTGTCCCAAAATCATCAATAGAGAATTGAATACCAACCTGATTTAACTCATTCATTACCGATAGTACTTGAGTATGGTCATGCAACAAAAGGTTTTCTGTTATCTCTATGATAAGGTTTTCGAAAGGTGCGTCAGATTCTCGCATGACACGAATTATTTTTTCTGGAAAATCTGGCTCCAGAAACTGTTTAGGACTGACATTTATAGCAATTGGTAGGTTAGTTGCGCTTATTAAACCTGCAACTTTTGTCAGCATCCAGAATCCGATGTCTATAATAAGACCCAGGCGCTCAGCTAGGGGAATAAATTCATCGGGTCTAATTAACTGTCCTTGATATCGCCACCTTATTAGTGCTTCCGCACCGCAAACCTCAAAATTCCTGTTTACCTTGGACTGAAGCCAACACTCAAACCCAACGTTTTGTCCAAATTTGAGCCGTTGTAACTCCTCGTGCAGTCCCGTTTCAATCTTATAATCATATTGAAGGTTCGCTAGCATTGTATCTTGGTAAACACAGCTTCGGTTTCGCCCTTGGCGTTTTGCCCGCTCAAGAGCAGATTCGGCATTAACTAACGCGTCTTTAGCATTAGTGCCTTTGCTGAGACTCGCTATACCAGCACTTACAGTAATGTGAATTGGGTTAATACACGTGTCCACTACTATGGGCTCACGAATAGTTACTACTAAAGACTCAATGCTTTGTATTATGTCTTCTTTGACACAAGGCGGACAAGCACAGGCGATAATAAACCGGTCGGCTAAGTCTTTTGCTACCATCGCATATTTACCGACTGCTGACTTTACCCGCTCAGCAACAGACAGAATGACCTGATCGCCTATATCTTCACCCAAAACAGAATTAATACGTCTAAAGTAGTCGATGTTCAAACAGGCAACGGTTACTGCTGTACTTCTTAACAACACCTCAGTCTGCTCCAGGAGCCGGGCACGGTTAGGTAGGCCTGTTAGTTCATCATGATGTGACAAGAACTCTATTCGTTTTGCTGCTTCTTTTTGTTGCGTTATGTCCCGGACCGTTCCAATAAAGCGTGTTCCCAACTCCGTTTTTGTTTCTGAAACGGCGAGATCGATCGGAAATTCTTCACCATTTTTTCTCAACGCTGTAACTTCTCGACCAATACCAATAATTTTTCGTTTACCTGTTGCCTGATAGTTTGTGAGGTATTGATCGTGCTCACGTCTGTATGGTTGAGGCATTAAATGTTTGACATTGAGGCCGACAACCTCATCAGCCTGATACCCAAAAATACGCTCAGCCGGTTTGCTGAAACCTTGTATGATACCTTTCTCATTAATGGTTATAACACCATCTACGAGGTTGTCTAATATGGCATTAAGTGATTTAGTGCGTTGTTTCAACGTAAGCAAGTTTGAATGGCTCTGTGAAATATCCTGAATTGAACCAAAAAGTAGATATGCTCCGTTGTCGAGCTTGAAGGGCCGGCCGCACGTCCTAATGAACTTCTTCCGGCCGCTTTCTGTAATGATTTCTGCTTCGACAGACCATGCTTCGTTATCGTCTATAGCATTCTCTATTGCCTTACTAATTTTCAGGCGGTCGCTCTTGGAATAGTAATTAATTGCGTCGTCGAGCGTTGGAGCTTTATCTAGCTCACGCTCAAACAATGCATAAGTACTATCACTCCAGTAAAGCATTTGTGAGCGAGTATCCAGGCACCAAACACCACTGTCTGTTAGCTGCTGAGTTTCAGCAAGCAGCTTCTCTGATGATACAGGCCAACATGAAGAATCATTCATAAAATTAGTTTTTACTGCTGAATCGGCGTATGAGTTTATAAAGTTGATCGGTTGTTTCTTCCAGTCGCTCACTCGAGCGCGATGTTTCCGCTGCATTGTCGCTGGCCGTTCGTGAGCTATCAGCTATGGCCGTAACTTGTTGGTTAATATGCTCTGCGACGTTACTTTGCTCCTCGACAGCGGAGGACATTTGAATAGTCATTTCGTTTATCGACTGCACTGCCTGACGTATTTCTTTTAGTGCTGTCTCTGTTCTGCCGACCATCTCGACGCCTTTTTTAGCGGCTTGTTCGCCTGTTTTAGAGACGGATACTGCATTTTCAGCTTTTGTCATCAGATTATCAATGGTTTTATGAATACTCTCCGTGGAAGAGCGGGTTTTTGTAGCAAGTGAGCGAACTTCATCGGCTACGACGCTAAACCCGCGTCCGTGCTCTCCAGCACGGGCTGCTTCGATTGCAGCATTTAATGCTAAAAGATTGGTTTGCTCTGCAATTGTTGTTATTAAATCGGCAGCTTTACCTATTTCGTCCGTTGAAGCTGAGAGCTCCTCGACTGTTTCGGCGATACTGCTGACTGAGTTATTGAGTTCATTAATTGCCTGTAGTGCCTCTGCTGCAACTGAAACACCGGTATCCACATTGTTAGCGGCCAGTTCCGACTTGCTTGCGTTATCTTCAACGCTATTTGCGACCTCCTGAATTGACGTTGACATTTCGTTTATCGCCGATGCAACATCCTGAGTTTTATTATTTTGCTCATCGATGAGAGCGTTACTAGCATCGGCTTGCTCTCGAGTGGCTCTGACAATACCGGATAAAGCCGACACCGAGTCGTCTAAGCGGGTGATAACCGTTTGGGCCCTTGCAGCCTCGCTTCTTATCATCATTTCAAGTCGAGCCTTTGCACCGCCATCCTTAGAGTATGTGTATGCGGTTAACTCTTCGCAAAAAGCATCAGGCCTGAGATTGATAAGCTCTTCCAAAGAGCGCTGTGACGAGAATATTGACAAACAAGTAACAAGTATACCGGTTGTTAGCGCGACGAGAGCGGCTATTAAATTAACAGTAAAATAAGAAAACACACCAGCTAGTAGTGACAGCAATAATGCAAGCCTGTTTTCTTGGCTGTAATAACGCAAATAGGCAGAAACAGGAAACAGTGTTTTGCCATCTCTCAAGCGTTTATAAACCCGAGTCGCACGGTGCTTTTGTTCCTCAGTGGCGGCAACACGGACGGACTCATAACCAACAATGACTTCATCCTCAAATATAGGAGTAACGTAAGCACTTACCCAGTAATGGTCGCCATCTTTACGGCGGTTTTTCACTAATCCCATCCAGGGCTTTCCTTGGCTGATAGTTTGCCACATGCTTTTGTAAACAGCAGGCGGCATATCTGGATGACGAACAATGTTGTGAGGCTGACCAATAAGCTCCGATTTTTCGAAACCACTTACCTTAAGGAAAGCATCATTGACGTATTCAATGTGTCCACGCTTATTGGTGGAAGAGATTAACCGTTCATGGTCTGGAAACCTGTACTCTTTTTGTGTAACCGGCTGATTATTTCTCATCAAGTTTACCTTTCAATTATGTAAGCCATAACTTTCATCACTGAGATACCTCTATGTTGAGCTAACAGTAACTTTAGTACGAGGCCCCAAGTTTATTCGTCAACCGATACAACAGTATTACGACCACTGCTTTTCCCTTGATACATGGCAGCGTCCGCGGCGCTATACATACTCGTCCAGTCTGGTCGTTCGTCAGCTAAAGATGAGACACCAATCGTCACAGATAACTTTATTGGATAGTTATCAACTGCCGTTGAGTGGTGGCTAATCTTATTTCTGAGCTTATCGGCAATAGATACTGCTTCTTTAAGTTTTGTATCGGGCAGCAGTACAGCAAACTCCTCACCGCCTATTCGTGCACAGACGTCATACTCACGAGTACTGCTGGAAAGCTGTGACGAGATGTCTTGCAGAACTTTATCCCCGGCAATATGGCCATATCTATCGTTTACTAATTTAAAATTGTCGACATCGATAATGAGAAGAGAGACTGGCTGTTTTGAGCGTTTCCAGATAGCGAGGTGATGTTCAAACAGCTCAAGAAAGTAAAAGCGGTTATACAGATTGGTTAAGTAGTCAATGCGAGATTGTTTGAGCAGCTTTTCTTCTAACTGCTTTTGCTTAGTTACATCTTTCACCGCTCCTACAAGAGTGACTTTATCATTCAACATCTTCGCTTTTTCGTGTACCCAAATAATTTCTCCATCAGCGCGATACATACGATGGGTTATGTCGTGCTCACCTGTCTTCAAGCTTTTTTGCTCACTTTCTTCAACAGCCTTTAAATCTTCATGATGAACAAGTGACTTAAACAAAGATATTGATGGTACGGTATCTTGCGGAGACAGCCCGAGCATTTCGTATATCATTTCTGACCATTCAAGATGGTCAGTGGAAAAGTTAGCCTTCCAATGCCCAATTCGGGCAATTCTTTGAGCCTGGCTTAATATGCTCTCGCTGTCACGTAATCGCTTTTCAAGTACCTTTGAGCTCGTAATGTCTATATGGGTGCCACATATCCACTCCGGCTCGCTATTCTCCGTATATGTTACCACTCGGCCATGGTCGCGAATCCAAACAGTAGAGCCGTTTTTATGGACGAGTCGCAACTCACAGTGATAAAACGCATCGTCTCCGGCAAAGTGGCGCTGGAAGGCGTGCTCGGATATTTTGGCATCATCTGGGTGAAGCACTTTGAACCACGTGTCGATAGAAATAGGCGCAAGCTCTTCCAGTGTATAGCCGACCATTTCGGCCCAGCGTTCATTCAAAATGAGTTCGCCGGTCTGATAGTTCCACTCCCAGGCTCCGGCATCAGTGTTCTCAAGTATAGCTTTTAAGCGCTGTTCATGGGTAAGTTCTGTATAATCCGTGTTACTTGAAATGGGCTTTTTTACCTGGACAACAAGACGTTGCTCTCCAGCGTGATTAACTACCGTTTGAATATTTACTGGGAATGCCTGACCTTCGACATTTAAACAAATATGTTGATGACTGTTTTCAATAAGTTCGATGAAAGTAAGTGGATCAGCTCGCTGAACATCCCTAAAATAAAAGAAGGAACATCCGGTTTGCATCCCTCGACGAAACTCCTTTAGCGAGAAGGGTAATTTCACGCTCGAACTTTCAACGGCCCATGTGGACTTAATCACCAAAACATAGGGCTGGCTGTGTACTGAATTCTGCACGTCTCTCCCTCACATAAACCTTACTTCCATTTAGCAGCGCTAGCTGAACTTCATAGTATTCAAAAATTAGCTTACCTACTAATCGATTGAAAAAAAAGTTAAAAATCAAAAGGAGATGGCGCGAGCACTTAATAAACCCAAGAGGCGATATTGTTTATGGAAAATACTGCTTAGTTTATCTATGACTTTGCTTTTTTGTTACCAATTCACGCTGGAACCTAAAAAGCACTCATTTTTTCATATAGAAGCAAAACTCGAGGGAACAAAGGCACCCGTATTTTAAATCATTTGAGTCATATATCACAGTTAAGGGTAAAGCTAATCCATCAAGGGATTTGCTTGTTCCCAAATTAACGAAATGGGAACAAGCGAACCCACTTAAAACGGGTTACTACATGTCAGAAACATACTTAAGGAACACCAACCCTAACACCGGGTATTTATACTCCGCAGCTGATACTGTACCCTGTAAGCCATTTGCGGCATCCCATAATGTACGTTTGAAATCTTCATCCGTCATAAATCAATCCTTATTTAAGTTCTGTGTCGCTGGAAGCCCGTCAAAGCTTTCACGAGCTAACGATTTATTTAATGTAAGTCGACTCACTTTGAAATGCTCAGCGACTTCTTTCTTCGTTATGTCAGGGTCTTTGAGCATTGCCGAGCACCATGAGTTGGATGAATTGCTGGCGGAGCTGGAAGATATGGACATGGCATCGCCTGGTTGGCTGCAACGTTTTAAAGCATTGAAAGATAAAATGCTGCATCACTTTGAAGATGAAGAGCAGGGATTCTTTCAGCACGCAGGAAAAATTTTCGATGCCCAGCAGAAAAGCCAGTTGGGTAAAGCGTATCGTGACGAGATGTCACAACAAGGCTTGTAGCGCCTAAGTCTGTGCGCCGGCTTACAGTCGCTGGCGCAAATACTGTTGTAACCAGACACTGGCACGGCCAGGCGGGTGCTCATAACGCACCTGAAATACGGCGGGGGGCAGTTCGATATCATGCTTCAGTGTCTGTAACTGAGCGTTCGCTATGCCTTCGGCGAGCAGAAAAGCTGGCAATACCCCCCAACCATGTTTAGCTATAATGGCATCGCGAATCAGTTCATAAGACGTCAGCGCCGTGTAGGTTGTTTGGTTACGTTCACTTTGCTCAGTGCCTAATTGCAACCCGCTATGGAGTAATTTGCCGTGGTTCATGTAAGCAAGGCAAATTTGCCGATGCTGCATAAGATCGCTCATGCGGGCCTCTGGCAACTCGGCCAGCGGGTGAGTGGGGTGACAGACTAATAAATTATCAGTACTTGCAATGGTTGCATATTCGCCGTCGTGGTGAAGTTGCGGCTGGCGTAAACCGAACCCGATGTCGACCACGTGTTGCTTTAATAACGCATTGTGTTCCTGGGCCGGGACTAAATACACTTCAATCGCGGTTTCGCTAAATTGTTGTTGCAACGCATGCAATGCTTGTCGCCAAATCGCTTCTGCAATGGCGTCATCGCGGGCAATGCGTAGGGTACGTTCAACGCCTTGGTTCATTTGCTCGCAGCGACGTGCAATACGTTCTGCACTATGCAGTAAGCGCTGGCAATCAGGCAAAATCGCTTCACCGGCAGCACTCAATTGCAAGCGATTACCACTGCGGTGAAAGAGTGTAATTTGCAGATCATCTTCAAGGGCTTGCACAGCCGCACTTAACGTACTGCGGCGACTTGCACTGGCGCGCGCGGCAGCGGCAAAACTGCCGTGTTCAGCGGCACGAATAAAAGCACGAATCTGGTCGGTGCGCATAACGAGGCCTTATTATCCAATCAAGTCAAACTTCAGCGCTAAATTTATTGGCGCTGAGCGATTATAGCGATTCTCTGGGTTTGCGTATACTCCAGCTGTATATTTGGAACCAATCGCTAGGTGTAGCATGTACGCAAAACAAGATAAACAAAAAAGCACGCTAATATTTTCAGCGCTCAGTGCGGGGGTATTCGCGGTCACTGGACTGCTGCTTGGGGTGATGAGTGGCTCGGTAATGATTATCTTCGACAGCGCTTACTCCTTACTGAGTTTAGCCTTGGCATCGCTGTCTTTATTCGCGTTAAAGTTGGCTCGCCAGCCAGCGAACGCGAATTATCCGTTCGGGCGTCTGACAATTGAGCCACTTTCAATACTTATCAAGGGCGTGGTGATTGGCTTAGTGTGTTTGGTGTCAATGGTGTTAGCAGCGATCAGCTTATGGCAGGGCGGGCGCGAGGTGAACCTCAATCTTGCGCTGATATTTTCGCTGCTGAATGTGGCAGGCTGTTACCTGACCTGGTGGGTTATTCGCCGCGCGCAGCAACGGCAGGACACTGCGTTACTTCGAGCTGAAGTGCGTCAATGGCAAATGGACACTTGGTTAAGTGCGGCGGTGTTGTTCGGCTTTATTCTGGCGCAGCTACTTGCGATGTCACCTTGGGGCGCGCTTGCGGTGTACGCGGACCCCTTGATGGTATTGGTGATAGCCGGGTATTTTTGCTACATACCCTACAACATGGTGGTTCAGGCGCTGCGTCAATTGATGTTGGGTGCTGCTGACCCTGAAGTCGCAGCACAAGTTCGAGAGGTGGTTGCTGCTGCGCATCTAGAAACGCCAAATGGCACTGAACTAGTTCGGGTGGCTCAAGTGGGAAGTTTCTTAATTGTGCAACATGCTGAGGTACTTGCCACTGAGGATCAGCAAGCGTTGCAAGAGATTGCGGCAGACGAGCAACTGACTGCAATATTAATTCAGCCACAAACACTTGATCTTACAGAGCCGCGCCATCAGTAATAACTGACTGCGGTGATTTCAGTCATGGCATTCCGGTGCATGACACCATTGCCAGGCTTGTTTGTCGTATCGACCCGCAGGCGTTCCATCAGCGTTTTATTCCGTGGATGCAGGCGACTGAAAAACTCACCGATAAAGAAGTTGTTGCCGTTGATGGCAAGACGCTACGCCGCTCATACAAGCGGGGCGACAGGCAATCCACATTGCACATGATAAGTGCTTTTGCGACGAAGAATAGTGTGGTCTTAGGCCAGCGACGAACCGCTGAAAAATCGAACGAGATTACCGCTGTACCTGAATTACTGGAGCTTCTGGAGCTAGAAGGCGCGAAGGTGACGCTCGACGCAATGTGGCTGCCAAAAGCAAATTGTGAAGACCATAGTAAAAAAGAAAGCTGACTACTGCATCGCAGTGAAAAAGAGCCAAAAGTCGCTCTATCAGACACTTCAGGATGCGTTTGAACTCAGTGATAACAACGAACCTGGACATCTTGAGCAAGAGCATGGTCGTGTTGAATATCGCGCCTACGATGTGTTGTCGGCGCTTGAACTGCCTGCACGCATACGCTCAGCGTGGTCATCGCTCGAAACCATTGGCCGTGCCACCTATTATCGGTTAGCGAATGGCAAAGTAAGGCTTATACTGGTGTATAAACGGTACTTAAAGACTGGTGCTACATGTGGTGCTATATTTAGTGTGGTTTATACTTTTGTGTAATTGTAACAGCTGGTTTGGGTTTTTATTCTAATCCGGCCCCGGGCACCAATTCCTTTAGTATGAGATAGAAAAAAGAAGCACTAAGGCTTCTTCTTCCACTGACCATCAACCTTCACAAAATGCCCTGATTGTGTGCGTTCAATGGCGCGTTTACCAGCAAGTAGCTCAACATCAGCAACGGCAATGTCGTTTTCTTCTGCTATGCGAGCATATTCCTGACGTCTGGCTTCATTTATTTGTTCTGCTATTTGCTTTGCCTGCGCATTGGACTTAACAACGCCTAAATAACCATTAGGTTGCTCGCCAACCCAGCCTTTATCTTTGGCTGATGACAGTTGATCCATGGCTTCTTGTAAGGTTATTTCCTGTGCGTAACTTGCTGTTGGCACGCTCATGCCTGAAATGGAAAGTAGGGCGACGAACGCACTAATCGTTAGTTTTTTCATGTTACAATCCTTTGAAAATTAAAATAAACCGCTCGACTCTGAAATAACGTCGTCGAGTGCTTTGTCGACTTTAACGTAAATTTCATGCTCAATTTTTACGTTCAAATTAATGGTTATTGGCTCTTTCGGAGCCGCCACCTGAACGGTTGGGGTGCAGGCGGACATGAGCAGCACCGATAGTGTAATGACAAGCAATTGTTTCATATCGTCCTCTGATTAATTGACCCGTTGCTGGATCCGTTTACGAATAACGTCGCTGACACTGTTGCTGAGCTGTATGCCTTTAATGAGCGCAGGTAGGTCTTCCTCTAAAGTGACGTTTAATTTTACCTTACGACCATTTTCAACGGCTGGATTATATCCGTTCAGCTGTAACTCTAAGGTTAGCTCACCGTTCTTGTCATAGCCAACGACACTCGACAGCTCTTGGTAGTAAAAGTCCTCCAGCACACTGGCGAGTGTTTTCAGACTTGGGTTTGTACCAACGGCAGAGCGCAACGCCGAAGAGTCTACCTGCAAATGCCCGCCAGGCGCGACAGCACTTAAATAGCCTTTTTCGACTGTTAGTTGTTGAGAGTCCCAAACGAGGGGGATGGTTCCCGAAATTTCGCCGTCTATAGCAATTCGGTTACTTGGATACTGACGCATGAGTTCACCGAGGTTGATTCGCTCGAAGACAATAGGAATACGTATTTTGTCAGCAAACTTATAGGTTTGCTCTGATATTCTAACTGAACCGCCCAGTGCCTTAATGCTATGGCTATTAAGCTGTATTGTACTTTTTTGCATGGTCTTGAAAGGAATGACGCCGGCAAGCTCAGCTTCTACAGGACCAATAGTAAATCCTTGCTGGATACTGCCGAGGTATAAACTTGCCTGTTGAAAACTCAAACGCTCTGGAGTCGCGTTAAATTGAGTGTTCAAATTAGCGTTGGTCACAGACGTTGTGTCATATATGGCATCGATAGACTGTAAGTTCGCGTCTCCTTCATCAATGCTCCATTTTCCTGTTTCTAAATTGCCTGACAGCCTGAAGCCCGCCGTAGCGTTGCCTTTGTTTAGCGTTAATAGTGGGAGAGTGTCTTGTATCAACGGTGACAATTGTGCCTGCAAGTCTGCTTGCGCTAAGTTATGAATGTTTATATCTATATTAGAGGTTAATCTTAAACCTTCTGTCAGTGTGCTGCTATGATTCAAGGCCGCGCCCTGAGCTAATTCAATAGTGCCTTCAGCGTCAATACTGCCGCTTTTGTAATGGACGTTATGCGAGAGCTTAGGTTTTAAACTCTGAAAGCCTGCTACTTTTATCGCGACATTATTAACTTCCGTTGTCAGGTTTGCTGTTGCCGTTTCGGGGGCGGTAAAAGGTATTTCTGCAAAGAACGTTGGAATTAAGAAGTCAGCGTTGGCAAATTCTGATTCGGCAAAAAACGAAGAGGGCTGCTTTGAGCTAAGCATCAGCTTATCACTCTTGAGCGTTATGTCAGCGTTTAAGGCTAAGTCGCTCAACGTATTAAGTTTGAGTGGACTTATGGCGTCAATACTATGTACCACGATTCTGTCGGCACTTACGTTAGTTTTTGGGAATTCAAGCCGAACAAACTGAGCGTCGTTTTGAACGAAGTGACCTGCCATAGTTATCCTAGCGGCAGAGACGCCTTTGCCGTCAACCGTTGCACTCAGCTGAACCGGCCAGGCTGTTTTATTCAGTATTTGTTGATAGCTTAATGGTTCAAGCGCTAAAGAGTCCTGGCTGGTAAGTTGCCACTTTACCGTGCTTATTTCTAAAGGCAGAGTTGGCCACTGTGTCAGGTCGCCACTGATATTTAAGCCATAGCTTTCAATAACGCCGCTTTTAACGTTGAAACGTATATTTCCGTCAGCGGCGGATGTAACGCCTGACGCTGCGACATTCACAGGTTGCTGTAATTGTAAGATGAATTTGCCGGAAGTTGCGTTAATAAGGCCTTCTGGACCTGTTAATTCGGTTTCCGGTGAAAGCGAGCCTTCGGCATTAAACAATAGAGCAATACTTTCGTTTTTTACAAACTCTGATGCTTGAGCAAGTCGTTCGGTTGGAACCTTTGCTGAACCTTCAATATTCCATTCACCACTAATAAGCTCGTAATTGGCGTTGAAGTGGCCAAGGTTATGCTCTATATCGATCGATAAAATTGAGTTGTCGCGAGAGAGATGAATAGCGAGTGCTTCAGGATGAGAAAGGCTTAAACTGAGGTTAGGGCGCTTTGTGTTTAATGTTACTTCTCCCTTAAGCGGGGAGTACTGCTTGAAAAGCTCGCCTTTCAATGTGACGTTGTTAAGAATAACCGTTTCAGGAAGCCAGCTTGGTACAGGCGTGCTCAGTAGCTTTTTAATGGTAAGCGGTGCGGTAGCTGAGTTTGAAGGGGAGGATGACGGTAACTCGTTCATTGTCACGCTCAACTGTTCAATGACCACTCGTTCTTTGGACAGCGAACCGATGCTTATCGACCAGTCCTCGATACCTACCTTTGCCAATTCACGGTTAGCTATCGACAGGCCGATTAATAGCCCAATGCCAATAAACAGGACAAGTGTCAGTAAGACACTGCCGGTAATGGCTAATAGACGCCAAAGCATGGGCTTAATGTCAGGCATTTACCGACCCTTACCTTACTCTGAAGGTTAAGTTCACGCGGACATTGCCGGTGAGTGGATGCTGGCCGTTAGCGAGTTTTTTTACGCCGTGGTAACGAAGACGATCGGGGCCGCCCCAGACAAGTACGTCACCATGTTGCAACGTCACTTTTTGTGGACTGCCACCTCGTTTGAGGCCTCCCCAGAGAAAAGTAACGGGTAAGCCAAACGAGAAAGATACAATAGGCTGTGAAAAGTCGGACTCGTCTTTGTCCTGATGAAGTCCCATAGCAGCGCCGGGATGGTAAACGTTAATTAAGCAGGCATTGGGAGAAAACGATTCAAACCCACACTTTGCCGCTGCCTGTTCAGCAAGAGTTTCTAGCGTTTCGGGCATAGGCGGCCAGGGCTTCTCAGTTATTGGGTCTGTGTCTGTGTAGCGATAGCCCTTTTTGTCGGTTATCCAGCCAAAGTCGCCACAGCTGCTGGTGCGTACTGACATTTTACCGCCCCCGGGCGTCACAAACTGTCTTAGTGGTGACTGTTTAATAACGTCCCTGAGGTGGCTTAAAATGGTGTCTGCCTGAGATGCGACATAGCCATGGAGTAGGTAGGCTTGCTCACTAAACTGCGTAACCTCATGGTTCTCGCCAGCAAATAAGTCGAGTGATGCCATAGCTCACCAAATCCGGTTAGAGTGCACGACTCATAATTAGGCGATCTTCACCCGGACCTAAGTAATCCTGAATGGTTTCGATAACTGAAAAGCCCGCTTGTTTATATAATTTGATGGCAGCGGCATTGTTCGGAGCCACACTGAGCTCAAGTGTTTTCCAACTGCTTTCAGCCGCTGACTTGATAGCCTGCTCCAACAATATGCGGCCAAGTCCCTGACCTTGGAAGCTTTTACCAATAAGCAAAGACATTAAGGTTGCCCGGCTGCCATCGAGCGGCACGATAAGGCTGTAACCGGCAACTTTCTCGTCACTTTTTATGGTTAGAAAGCCACTAGGCCATTGTCGTAGCGCTTGGTAAAAGAACAAGCTGGAGTAGGCGTCATTGTCATAAAGCTGCTTTTCAAAAAAGGCGAGCCGGGGAATATCTTCTGAGGACGCGGTTTGTACTGTCACAGGTACATCGTTTTTACCCGCTTGTGCCAGCGAGCCGACGCACAGCCGGCACTCGCCGGAAGCCGGCGCAGAGCCTTCAACATAACGGAGTTTATGAGAGGCGCTCTCTCTATTACTGGATACTTGATAAACTCTGTCTCGTGAAGAAGTATGGCTGCTCATAATAACCTTTGTTAGTTAAAAAGGATGAACCCAACTAAGCCAATAAAAATCGAGGCCGTCGTTAGGGCGCTTAATGTCTGCATTAGAATAATGAGTATAGCCAAAGTCAATGCGAGCGTCAGAGTTTTTGCTGAACTGCCAGGACAACGAGATACGATCTTCAAACTGAAACTTGGTTGAGAGCTTTCTGTTACCGAGGCTGGTCTTATCGAAATAACTGCCGCCAATGCCCGCTTCTAAATAAAGCGGCCGCTCTGAGCCGGCTATATGCCAGGAAGCAACAGGGCTTATAGTAAAAGCGGTAATGTTGTCTGATGTATCATTCGAGTCCTGCCAATGGTTTAACCCCATATCCACATAAAGCTTAGGCGAACCCAAAAAGCCTGGCATTTCTATAGGAATGTCGGTAAAGCGATAGGCCACACGAGCACCACGGAATTGGTCGGTTGAATACGAAGCCGTAAAGCTGACTTCATTAGCCAGTGCAGAAGCTGGCGTCAAACTACTTGATAATAATACGGCACTTAAAAGCGAAAGACGTCTTAACATGTCGCTCTCTTAATGGTTGATTAAAAGTGCCTTTATTTTACATACATTCACGAATGTATGTAAACGAGTTATTGGTTAATTAATTGTAACCATTTAATAAAAGCGACAAGGGCAACTGACTGACGCTTCCGTTTTTTGTAAAATACCGAGAGTGGCGACTTAATTGGCTGTGCATACTCTCGAAAAGGCGTTAAATGAGATAGTTGAGCGTTTAACAGGCTGCTATCGACTAAGGTCACGGCTTTTTCTGTTTGAGCTAAGTCCAGCGACATGTAAAAGTCATCGCAATGTATAATACGCTGGCTTTTGAGTTTGGACTGGTTTGCTTCGACCAATTTGGTATGTTCCGGATTATCTGGGTTAGTTATCCAGCTTTGGCGGAATGGCGTGTCATTGGTTGAAATAGCCGATACCGGGACAAGGTCATTTTTCGATAAACGCTGACTTTGCAAGTGTTTGTCGTTTATCTGACCATAACCAATAGCAATATCCCAGCTTTGATGTTGTACGGCAGAGACCATGTCAGCGGCATGTTCACCGGCAAAGTAGTCAGCACAGCGTGTAAAGTTTAATTGTATATGCGGGTAAATGGCATGAAAGTCCTCGAGCTTATCGGCTAACCAAAAGCGGAAACGTTCAGAGCTTATAGCAACGGTCAGCTGAGTTGTTGTGTTATCATTCAAACTTCGGGTACGTTCTATAGCACGCTCTAACTGATCAAATATTTGCTCAATTTGTGGAGCCAGTTCAAGCGCCACTGGTGTTAAAGAATGAACTCGGTTATCGCGCTGAAAAAGTCGCATATCGAGCTGCTCTTCAAGCGCTTGAATTTGACGGGTAACGGCCGACTGAGTCACTCCAAGTTGTTGTGCAGCCTGCTTAAAAGAACCGCTTCTGGCCGCAACATCAAAGACTCGAAGTGCATTAAGTGAAGGAAACTTTGCTTTTTTCATATTAATTATTTGGTATTTGTAATTAACAAAATGTAACTTTGATTCTCGCAGGTAAGTTACTGGAAAACAAGGAAGGAATACGTTGTCGTACTGGAGTGAGTTTTTAACTATTGCGTTAATTCATTTGTTTGCTGTCGCAAGTCCGGGCCCCGATTTTGCGGTTGTGTCGCGCTACGCCTTGAGCTTTGGCAGAAAAGCGGGTTATTGGGTAGCGCTGGGTATCGCTGCCGGCATTATTATTCACGTTGCGTACTCGCTGGTCGGTGTGGCACTCATTATTCACCAAACTCCCTGGTTGTATCAGACCTTGCTGGTGGTAGGGGCGTTGTATCTGGGATTTATTGGTACTCAAGCGATAAAAGCAAAACCCCGAACGACAATGTCCAGCGACGAATTTGAGGCCATAAAGCCGAAAAAGCGCAAAGCCTTTATTGTCGGCTTCATCACTAACGGTTTGAACGTTAAGGCTACTTTATTTTTTCTGACGTTATTTACGACTATTATCGCACCTGAAACTCCTTTTTCAGTTAAGTTTGGTTATGGGGTCTATTTGGTTATAGCAACCGGCGCCTGGTTTTTGTTTTTAACCTGGCTACTAACTCAGCCCGCTATTTTTAAACGGGTTTGGCGTTACAGCCATTGGGTAGACAGAGCCATGGGGCTGGCGCTTATATTACTGTCTGCTAAGTTACTTTGGGAATGGTTTTTACTTATCGAGCTTATCTGAGCCGGGCTTTCGGGTTATACTGAGTAAAATTTTAGAGAACAGCAAAGAGTCACTTTTTATATGCAGTTATTTGTGAACGATCTTACCGTTATTGATTGCTCTTATCTTTGCCCGCAGCGCGGCATTGTGGGGGAAAGTTGGATTGTCGATATTGTTCTTGACGGTAACCTGAACGAACAGTCCATGGTGCTTGATTTTGGTAAGGTCAAAAAGCAAGTGAAAGCCATTATTGATGACTCGGTCGATCACAAGCTGTTGGTTCCTGGAGACCATCCCTACACGAAAGTCACCCATAATAAAGACGACAGCTCTTACTGGGTTGACTTTGAGCGTGACAACTCCCGTTCAATACACCTGTTTTGTCCGTCAGACTCTTTTGCCTTTATCGATGCCGAGGTAGTCAGTATTGAGACGGTTACTGATTACGTCAAAGCAGTGATTAAGCAAGAGCTTCCGGTGAATGTTGAAGGCTTGAAACTCACCTTACGTCCTGAGCAAATTGACGGTTTTTATTATCACTACACTCACGGTTTAAAAAAGCACGATGGCAACTGTCAGCGTATTGCCCACGGGCATCGTTCAAAGCTACAGATATTTATTGACGGTATTCGCCAACCAGCGCTTGAGAAAAGTTGGTGCGATAAATGGGAAGACATTTATATTGGCACCGAAGAAGATATCGCGACTTTTAATGAAATGACGCTATCGAAGGCTGCAAAGGTCGTAGACGAAAATACTCACATTGGTTACAGCTACACCTCAATTCAGGGACTGTTTGAATTGGTTATGCCGCGTAGCGAAAACTACGTTATTGAAAGTGACTCTACGGTTGAATGCATTGCGCAGTATCTGGCCTCGACAATAGGTCAGGAGTTCGCAGGCAAGTCAGTGGAAGTCAGAGCCTACGAAGGCGTTGGTAAAGGAGCTATTGCTTATGCGTAAGTCTCGTTTTATGGGCGTGTTGATTGGTCTGATTGTATCGGCCCCTCTGCTTGCCAACAGCTCTGTACCTCTTGAAGTTAAAGGGCCTTTTACACAGGGTGCTTTGCATTTAGGTAAAACGGTCGCTGGTGCTGAAGTGACGTTAAATGGTGAAGCGGTGGAAGTGACCGACAATGGTTACTTTGTTTTTGGGTTCGGTCGCAAAGCAGAACTTGAACATGAACTTACCGTATCGGCTAACGGAGAAACCCGCACTAAAACCATTACACTGAGTGAACGGGAATACGATATTGACCGTGTCGATGGCGTTCCTCAAAAGACAGTGACACCAGACCCGGAGCAGGTTAAACGAGCTCGAAAAGAAGCTGAAAAAGTGTGGTTGGCAAGGCAAAAAGCGTCTAAAAATAAGCACTTTCTGACGCCTGTGGCGAAACCTGCTGAAGGTCGTATTAGTGGAGTTTACGGCAGTCAGAGAATCTTTAATGGCGAGCCCCGTAACCCTCATTATGGAGAAGATATTGCTGCACCAACAGGAACGCCTGTAAAAGCTCCCTGGACCGGGAAAGTGGTTCTGGCGGAGCCTGACTTATTTTACTCGGGTGGCACTATCATTATTGAGCATGGTTATAAGGTAAACACCACCTATCTGCACCTGAGCAAGTTGCACGTGGAAGCCGGTGATACGGTAAAACAAGGTCAGGTTATTGGTGAGGTGGGGGCCACCGGACGAGCAACTGGCCCTCATTTAGATTGGCGGGTTAACTGGGGAAACACCCGGTTAGATCCGGCATTGCTTCCCCAACTTTATGAAGACTAATTATCTAAAGTGAGCCAACCATTCAATTTGGCAGCGTCTTTAATCGTGAGCTGCCAGCATGCCGGGGTTGGCTCCTCCCAAATTAAATCTAAGGTTAATAGCTCGTCACGTCGAAATGCATGCACGGTAACTTTCTGACCAGGACGATAACGTGACAAAACAGACTTCACGTTTGCATCCGTCACTTGCAAGTGATCAATCGCGATAATACGGTCTGATGCTGACAGACCAGCGTTGTAAGCCGTTTCATCATGATAAACACTTAATAGCTCCAACCCGGAAGACGAGGCTTTATATTTCGCGCCTAAATTGACCGGAGCAGGGTCATCGGCAGCTTTCAGTGAGTTGTCATCCGCGGGTACTGAGCGTGTAATTTCTAGCCCAAACTGATTCAATAAGCTCTCCAGTGGCAGACTCTCTTTAGCGTAGAGCTGTTCTTTCAAAAAGTCAGCAATATCAATGCCTGAGTAGCTGTCTAGTACATTCAAAACAGTATCATCGGCGGTGCCTAACCCCGTTTTGCCGAACTCATGCCAAAGTTTTTTCATCACGTGCGCCAGCGTCAACGAATGGCTGCTTTGTAAGCGCAGCATTAAATCCAGGCTAAGTGCAATGAGCGCCCCTTTTGAGTAGTAGCTGACAATACTGTTTGGTGCATTCTCATTTTGCTGATAAAACTTCGTCCAGGCCAGGTAACTAGACTCCGTCACGCTTTGTTGGTACTGGCCCGCGCCACGCTCGACCCGAGCTAAGGTTTCTGACAGAACTTTTAAGTATTGCTCAGCACTGACGATACCGCTGGCATGTAAGAGGTAGTCATCAAAGTAAGACGTCATTCCCTCATAAAACCACAGCTGTTCGGTATAGCTTTCTTTGTCCAGCTGATAAGGAATAAACGCTTTGGGTTTTAATGTTTTCACATTCCAACTGTGGAAATACTCATGGCAACAAAGGCTCAAGAAGGTTTGGTAGTCTTCATTAATACCATGGTCATGCTCGCCAATTAGACTTTTACGACTGCACAGAAGGGCGGTTGAGTTACGGTGTTCGAGCCCGCCAAAACCTTCACCAACGACCATGGTCAGAAAGGTGTAAGACTCAAACGGTGCTTCATCGAACAGAGATATTTGAGTTTCACAAATACGTGCTAAGTCAGCACAAATGCGTGAAGTATCCGCGAAATGGCGGCCGCTGAGTACTAAGGCGTGCTTTATGCCGTGAGCTATGAATTCTTCTATGACTAGATCGCCCATTAAAAACGGATAGTCGATAAGTGCGTCGTAGTTTCCTGCTTCGAAAGTTCCCCATGAATGGGGCTGCCCGGATACACGCGGCATACCGGTTGCGACTTTCCAATCCAGCATGCCAACAGGCGGATGCAACGACAATTGGCAGTTTTCATCTTCTCTACCTGCAACAGCAAGGCACAAACTGGTATTGTTGAAAAAGCCTTGCAGTTGGTCCAGGTATGCTGAGCGTACAGAAAGGTCCCAGGCGTACACCTGATATTTCACCGTGACTTCATTAGTAATACCTTTGAGTTGCCAACGGTTTTTAGTTATCTGTTTGATCGATATAGGCTTTCCATTTGACTCAGCGTACAAACCGATAATGTGTTTGGAGAAGTCCCGGATTAAATAACTGCCCGGAATCCAGTTAGGTAACCACAGCTCCTGCTCTGGCTCGGGATCGTTTATAGTAATAATGACTTCGAACAGGTGACCATGTAAATCGATAGGTGTTATATCGTAAGCGATCAAGAGCGTCTCCTTTGCTTGACACTGACTGACATCTAGCGATCATAGTAGCATACCGACAGCTAGCGCGAGACCCGTATGAGCACCAAAAAAATCACTGAACTCGTTCCCGGACAAAGAATTGAAGTACAACTGACTAATTCAAACGTGCCCGCACGGTTTTTTACCGAGTTTATCGGCGCCTTAAAAGATCGCTGGCTTATTCTTAATATGCCGGATGCAAGAAAATACAGTGACTTAAGGGACTATATCGAGGAAGCGATTCCCGTCGTAGTACGGTTTGTGTTAGAAGCGGGTAATGGGGAAATTTGTGCCTTTCGAAGTGACATCAATTACATCGTTTCACACCCAACGAAGATGCTGTTTATTCGTTGGCCTAACGAGGTTGAGTATCGTGTTATTCGAAAAGGTCGCCGGTTTGATGCGTTTTTAGCAATGGTTGTAGAGGGACAGTCGACTGAAGGCGATAATATTTCTTTGAAAGGTCATGTGTTAGACGTTTCTGAAACGGGATGCCGCGTTAAGCACGAACTGCCGGAAGAGAACGACAAGGTGCTATGGGAAAACGGCAGTAAAGTCGACCTAGTCATAGAGCAAAAAAATAACCGTAAAGTGACGTTAAAAGCCATTGTTCGTCAGGTTAAACGAAACGACCACTATGAATTAGGTTTACAGTTTTTAGGCAACCAGAAAGACGAAGTGAATGCGTTGTTCTCCGGAAGCTTAGTGGATATTGAAGAGTTGTCTAAACTGGAGGCGTCAGGAAGCGCATGAAGCATTTGTTGAATCAGTGGCAAATGCTGATGGAAAATAGGAACCGATTCTTCTGGCTGTTACAAGCCGGCGGTTGGATTGGCTACGCGTTAGTGAACTACATCGGCTCACTCATGCATGAAATGCGTGATATTTACACGCTTATTATTATTCTTGGAGCCTATGCTGGTTTCCTTCTCACGATTCCTCTGCGTTATTTCTACCGGCGGATATGGGAAATGGCACCACCGCTTATGGTGCTTATTGCTATCGTTGCGTCTTATGTTATTTCGGTGCTTTGGGCCATTATTGATAACGCGACTTACTGGGAAATTTATAAATTTGGATTCAGACCTGACAGCCCATTCTTTTATTTAAAAAACAGCCTGGCGAAGTTTTATATTATTTTAAGCTGGAGCGGGCTGTATTTTGGTATTAAATACTACCAAATGCTGCAGGAAGAAAAGCAGAAAGCACTGTTGGCTTCATCTATGGCGCACCAGGCGCAATTAAAAATGCTGCGTTACCAGCTCAACCCGCACTTTCTGTTTAATACGTTGAACGCGATATCAACACTTATTTTGATAAAAGACTCCGACAAAGCCAATAAGATGGTTAATAAGTTGAGTCGATTCTTAAGGTTTTCGCTTGATAACGATTCGATAAAAAAAGTGCCGCTGGAAAAAGAAATTGATGCGTCGTTGTTGTATTTGGACATTGAAAAGGTTCGCTTTGATGAGCAACTAGAAGTGACTATAAACCTTGAGGAAGAAACTAAGCAGGCACTGGTTCCCAGTTTAATCTGCCAGCCGCTTATTGAAAACTCGATTAAGTACGCCATTGCGCAGGTCGAAGGGGTGGGGAAAATAAGTATTCAATCGAAAAAAGTAAACGATGATTTAGAAATAACCATCTGTGATAACGGTCCCCAACTGGAATCTGACCCTAATAAACTGTTCAGGAAAGAAGGCGTTGGTCTTAATAACACGCAGCAACGTTTACAGTCACTGTACGGTAAGCACTTTATATTTAACATGAGTAAGAACGAAGGCTCAGGTCTTTGTGTCACCATTGTTATACCTTTTGAAACACTGGAGAAAGTATGAGTCAGCGCTTAAAAACGCTCGTTGTTGATGACGAACCTTTAGCACGAAAGGGCTTGTCAGTGCGTCTGGAAGCTTTTGAAGAGCTTCAGCTTATGCAGGAGTGCCCAAACAGTCGCACGGCTGTCGATGTTATCGTCGAAGAAAAGCCGGATTTAGTGTTTCTGGATATACAAATGCCCGGACTGAATGGCTTCGAGGTCTTAAAAGCCGTTAAAGAGCAGGGGGGCGAATTGCCGACCGTTGTCTTCGTTACCGCTTATGATGAATATGCGATAAAAGCCTTTGAGGTAAGGGCGTTAGACTATTTGCTGAAGCCTGTCGATGACGACCGACTGAAAGAGTGTGTCGAACGAGTTATTGCTGAAAACAGCAGTTTCGATACCGAGCAACATGAAAAGTTGGTGGGTTTGGTTGCTGAAGTGACAGGGCAGAATGCGGAAGAACTGCTGAAAACCTTGTCGGAAGGTGGTGATATAGCGACGAACCAGTACCCCGAGCATATTGCGATTAAAGACAGCGGTGAAATTACACGGGTGGCTATTAAGGATATTAAATGGATTGATGCAGCGGGCGACTATATGTGCATCCACGCTAACGATGACACCTATATTTTGCGTCGTACCATGAAAGAGCTTGAGAAGGAATTAAGCCCTCAGCTATTTCAGCGTGTACATCGCTCTGCTATTGTCAATGTTAATCAGGTCGAGAAACTGTGTAATCAGCAAAATGGTGAATACCATTTACAGCTAAAAAATGGACAGCAGCTGAAAGTCAGTCGCAGTTATAAAGACAAAATTAAACAGCTGATTTTAGGTCAGTAATAGGCTACCACTATGCGCGTTCTGGGCTTCGCTTTACTAACTCTACTGGTGCTGTCGGGCTGCACAGCGAATATCGGCTACCAGTTTGCAGATACGCTAGTTGAATGGCGGGTAAAAGAGTACGTTGACCTTAATGACCAACAAGAAGCGACGCTTGCAAAAAAAGTGGATGAGCTTCATTTATGGCATGCCCGCACTCAAATACCCGAGTATCGCGAAGCGCTCTTTAACTTGCGTGAAAAGGTGCATAACCAAACGCTTGAGAAAGCCGATATTGTCGCTTTTGAAAGGACTTTACTGGACTTTTGGCAGAACGTGTTGAACAGAGTGTCCAAAGAAACGGCGTTAATTAACGACTTGTCGGTTAAACAAAAGCAGCAACTGTTTGAAAGAATAGAAGAGAAACAACAAGAGCGTTTCGAAAAATTTGAAGAGAAACAGTCTGAAAACCCCATTTTGCGACAGCTTGAGCAGGTTAACGAGGTTGAAAGTGACCTGGAAGACATTATTGGAGAGCTCACTGAGCAACAAGATAAATTACTTCGCGGCTGGGTTTCGAAAAAGCCTTCTCTGCAGGAAGACTGGTTAAACTACCGGGCAAAATGGCTCACTGAATTTGAAACGGTACTTCTTACCGAGCCAACCGACATTAATAAACTGACAGCTCTGATTCAAGACCCCAAACAACTGCGCTCTGAAGCACTTCAGGAAAAGATAGAGCAAAGCAGTGAGGCAAGAAATACATTTTTATGGAATATGTATTTGAGCTTGTCTGGCAACCAACGAAAAGCGGCAGTAGAGAAGGCCGACGAATACATCGACCTTCTTGATAGTATTATGGAAGACTTTAACGATTAACGGACTTCGATAATTTTACAGGTGTTGCTTGAACCAACCGTTTCCATTACATCGCCGTGTGTCAGAATAACCAAATCACCGGTTTTCAAGTGGCCTTTGGTTTTCAGCACGTCTATGGCTTCTAAAATAGGGTTGCTGGTTTTTGTTGAGTCAAAATCAATAGGGTACACACCACGGTACATAGCTGACTTGTTGCGACTTTCAGCATGACGAGACAATGAGAATATAGGCAAGTGTGAAGTAATCCGCGACATGAGCTTAGCCGTAAAGCCAGACTCGGTGAGTGCGACAATAGCGGCAACGCCACTTAAATGCGTAGCTGCATACATTGCGGACATAGCTGTTGCTTCAGTAATGCTGGAAAAAACCTCTTCCAGATCTTTATGATCGAGCTTCGCTGACGGGTGCGTTTCTGCGCCTAGGCAAATATCAGCCATGGCCTTTACAGTGGCTATAGGGTGCTTACCGGCAGCGGTTTCCGCTGACAACATCACCGCATCAGTGCCATCGAGCACGGCGTTGGCGACGTCCATAACCTCCGCTCGAGTTGGCATGGGGTTCTCAATCATCGACTCCATCATTTGCGTTGCAGTAATAACGACGCGGTTTAACTGACGAGCGCGAGAGATTATCAACTTTTGTTTACCAACAAGCTGAGCATCGCCAATTTCTACACCTAAGTCACCGCGGGCAACCATAACAGCATCGGACGCTCGAATAATGTCGTCCAGAGCATGTTCGCTGGCGACGGCTTCAGCACGTTCTATTTTGGCACAAAGTAGACCCTGGCCGCCGGCATCACGCAGCAAATGTCGGGCCTGGTTGATATCATCACCACTACGAGGGAAAGATACAGCTAAGTAATCAACACCAATTTTAGCGGCGGTTTTTATGTCTTCGTGATCTTTTTCCGTTAGTGCAGCGGCAGAGAGGCCGCCACCTTGTCGGTTAATACCTTTATTGTTTGATAGCGTGCCACCAATAGTGACAACTGTATGTACCTTAGTGCCGTCAATATCAGTTACTTTTAATTGCAGCCGGCCGTCGTCGAGCAAAAGAATGTCGTCAGGCTCAACATCTTGTGGTAGCTGCTTATAATCAAGCCCAACAGCGTGTTCGTCACCGGCGTCTTTCGCCATTTCCGCATCCAGCGTAAACTGATCGCCAACACTCAGTTCAACGTAGCTATTTTTAAAGCGAGCGATACGGATTTTGGGGCCTTGTAAATCGCCGAGTATGGCTACATGCGCATTTAATTCTTTAGCTATGTCGCGCACCATAGAGGCTCTTTCAATATGGTCGTTGGCGCTACCGTGAGAGAAGTTGAGACGAACTACGTTGGCACCCGCTTCAATGAGGGCTCGTAGGGTGTCTTTTGAGTCTGTGGCAGGGCCGAGGGTAGTAACAATTTTGGTGCGTCGAAGCATGCTTTACTCCAGCAATACAATTATTAGTAACATTAAGTTTAACATAGGCTTTATATCAGTAGTATGACAATAAAGTCTGTATTCATTTAAAAGCGACGGAGTGATCTATGGCAAATAATGAATGGAAAAAATTATCGGAAAGTGAATGGCGTGAAAAGCTGTCAGATGATGCCTACCATGTTCTAAGGGAAAAAGGTACAGAAAGGCCTTTCACCGGCCAGTATCTAGTTGCAGATAAACAAGGTGTTTATCGCTGTGCAGGGTGCGGACAGCCGATATTTGAAGGGGACACTCAGTTTGATTCACATTGTGGCTGGCCAAGTTTTGATTCAGCGATTGATGGCGCTGTTTATTATGAAAAAGACACTAGTCATGGAATGGTAAGAGTTGAGGTGCTATGCAGCCGCTGCGATGGTCACCTCGGACACCTTTTTAATGATGGTCCTACGGAAACCGGACAGCGGTACTGCATCAACTCAGTAGCAATGAGTTATGAAGAAGAGTAACGACCTTTAAATGTACCGTCCTTTATTTGATCCACAATTTCCTCTGCCTGGTCGTCCCAGTCATCGTATTCGTCTTCTGATGCGGTGACGATATTTTTCATGCTGTTTTTGTCAAGGTTGTCCTGACCAAGTTGCCAGGCAACCTGCGACCAGACATAGGCTTTTTCAGCTTTGCCTTCTTTAAGGTACATAGATACTAACGTCGAAGGTATTTCGGGGTTAATGCGATCACCTTCTTTATATAAGCGTAGGGCGTTGTAAAGCAGCTTGAATGTCTTTTCTGAGTCTTGCTTGGTGTAGTAGGTAGCCAGAGCGAGTTGCAGCTCGGGTGTCTGCATACGCTTAGAGCCTTCCATGGCCAACAGCTTATCAAGTGCGTCCGTATCTCCTTGATTAGACCAATGCCAGTAAAGCCAAAGAGGGTGCTCAGAACTTTCGGTTTCTTTTGCCAGCGCTTTTATATTTTTCTGCGAGTTAATATAAGCTTCAATACGGTTTGATTGCTTTTGCTTCAACTTTTTATGCTCGATAGTTGACGCCAACTCAATGCATTTGCTGTATTCCTGCAGGTCCTGCATCAAATAGTATTGGGTTTCGGGTGTTTTGTTCTGACTGACATCGTAACGGCTGAATATAAGTTGACGGCGTTCGGAATTACACCAGTTGTCATCATTTAAGTCGCTGCACATTGATGGAGTACCCTGACAAATTTCCCTAACTGTCGGAGCGCTGTCATAACATCCCGCCAGGGGAAGTAAGGCAATAAAAGCTGCGTATTTTTTAAACATAATCACCCGTTTACGATATCACTAAAAGCTGATTTTCTCTTAAAGTTGGCTTCATGCCGACCTTTTCAGTACAATACTGCGGATTTTTAAGCGTAGCACTTTATTTGCTTACTGAACACGCTCACTGAACATTAAGTACAGAGGACAGGGCTCAATATGAATGCTAACCAGCAAGATCCAACTCTAGCAAGCTGGCAAGAACGCCAGGAATACGCAGAACAAATGCAGCCGATTCTCGGCAAACTTTACCGTAATTTTGGTGTTGAAATCCTTGTTTACGGACGTTCTCTGCTGAACGTTTCGACCATTAATATCATTAAATCTCACCGTTTGATCCGCCGTTACGAAGGTCAAAAAATTCGTTTACGTGAGAGCTTTCCATTTTTGGAAGCTATGGCTGAGTTGAAACTGTCTCCAGCGCGTGTTGACTTAGGCAAGCTGGCTTATGGTTATCTGTTTGGCGGTAAAGCTGACGACTTGTCAATTAAAGACTATGTTAAACGTGAACTGGCTGACATTATTGACAGAGAAGACGATATTGAGCCGCGTGATGTTGTGCTTTATGGCTTTGGCCGTATTGGTCGTTTACTGGCTCGTCAACTTATCGAGCGTAATGGCGCCAATAACAAAATGCGTTTAAGAGCCGTGGTTGTTCGCGGCGGACGTGATGGCGACTTAGAAAAGCGTGCAAGTTTGTTGCGCCGTGACTCTATCCACGGTCAGTTTAACGGTTCTATTACCGTTGACCACGAGAACCAAAGCATTAAAGCAAACGGTACCAACATCAAAGTGATTTACTCTGATGGCCCTGACCAGGTCGATTACACCCAGTACGGCATTAACAATGCGATTGTTATCGACAACACCGGTATTTGGAAAGACGAAGCTGGCCTTGGTCTGCACTTAAAATCAAAAGGTGTCAACAAAGTCTTGCTGACAGCCCCTTCAAAAGGGGATATCAAGAACATCGTATTTGGTGTTAATGACAGCGATATTGAAGACAGTGATGCGATTGTTTCAGCGGCAAGCTGTACAACCAACGCAATTACGCCTGTATTGAAAGCCGTTAATGATAAATACGGTATTCGTAACGGCCACGTTGAAACGGTACACTCGTACACCAACGATCAAAACCTGATTGATAATTACCACAAAGCAGACCGCCGCGGTCGCTCAGCTCCGTTAAACATGGTTATTACCTCAACAGGTGCAGCAAAAGCGGTCGCTAAAGCATTACCGGAAATGGCTGGTAAGCTTACTGGTAACGCAATTCGTGTTCCAACGCCGAACGTGTCAATGGCTATCATGAACCTGAACTTAGAAAAAACGACCTCTCGCGATGAATTAAACGACTTCTTGCGTGACACCGCGTTGCATTCTGAGTTGGTTAACCAAATAGACTACACTGCATCAACTGAAATTGTGTCCTCTGACTTGGTCGGTTCACGTCATGCAGGTGTTGTTGACTCGCAAGCGACTATTGTCGATGAAGATCGTGCTGTATTGTACGTTTGGTATGACAACGAATTTGGTTATAGCTGTCAGGTTGTTCGTGTAGCAGAAGCTATGGCGGGACTTAAGGTTCCGAACCTGCCTAAATAACGTTAAAAGAGCGCCCGCCGGGCGCTTTTTTGTTGTAACAGTATTGCTTAATAAAGGGTGAATTATGCGTATTTCTGCTAACTTTGATAGTGGCAACATTCAGGTTATTAGCGCTGACAGCGCCGACAATATCCGACTCGCAATAAATAAAGACAACCAGTCCGAATTTTATCAGTGGTTTCACTTTAAACTTTTTGGTGAAGCCGGTACTGAGCACGTCATGGTCATTGAAAATGCATCGGGCTCAGCTTATCCAGATGGTTGGGACGGTTATGAAGCATTAGCGTCTTATGATCGCGAAACTTGGTTTCGTGTCCCGACAGAATACAATGGTAAAGAGCTGACCATTCGCCATACACCAGAGCAGGAAAGTGTCTATTACGCCTATTTCGTGCCGTACTCTTACGAGCGCCATCAGGACTTAATTCAGTCAGCTCAACAGTCAGTGGACTGTTATCACGAATTACTCGGCGAAACCATTGACGGTCGTGAGCTTAACTTATTGGTGATTGGCGAGCCGGCAGAGCACAAAAACACCATTTGGGTTACTGCGCGTCAGCATCCGGGCGAGTCTATGGCTGAGTGGTTTATGGAAGGCTTTTTAGGTCGCTTATTAGATGATGAAGACGGTGTAGCTCGTAAGTTGCTCGACAATAACGTCTTTTATGTTGTTCCTAATATGAACCCAGACGGCAGCGTTCGTGGGCATTTGCGTACCAACGCGGTAGGCACTAACCTGAACCGCGAATGGGCGGAGCCTAGCTTGGAAAAAAGCCCGGAAGTTTTCTACGTTTTAAAACGTATGGAGCAAACCGGCGTCGATATGTTTTTAGATGTGCATGGTGATGAAGCCTTGCCATATAACTTCGTTGCCGGTTGTGAAGGCATTCCGTCTTATGATGACCGCCACAAAGATTTGGAAGATACCTTTAAAGCAGCCTTGTTAACGGCGACACCAGAGTTCCAGACCAAGTATGGTTATGACCTTGATGAACCGGGCCAGGCTAATATGACAGTTGCCAATTCAGCGGTGGGCGAGAAGTTTAAATGTCTTTCGTATACGCTGGAAATGCCATTTAAAGACAATGCTGACTTACCAGATGAGGATTTCGGCTGGTCTGCGCCACGTTCGCAGCGTTTAGGTGAAGACGTATTAACCGCAATATTGGCAGTATCGCCAAAATTGCGTTAAAACTAGAGTGAATTAACAATAATAACAACAAGAGGGGGTCTTCCTTGGAAGCGCTCAATAATTTTCTACTATGGATTGATGGGTTCTTAGGCTCTGCAGCCTATTTCCCATTCATTCTGCTGGGTGTGGGTCTATTTTTCACGTTATATCTTGGTTTCCCACAAGTTCGTTACTTCAGACACGCATGGCGCGTTCTAGCCGGTAAATTTGACCGCAAAGACTCGCAAGGCGACACCAGTCACTTCCAGGCTTTGTCGACAGCCCTGTCCGGTACAGTAGGTACCGGTAACATCGGTGGGGTTGCACTGGCTATATTTTTAGGTGGTCCTGCCGCTATTTTCTGGATGTGGATGACGGCATTCTTGGGTATGACCACCAAGTTTGTCGAGGTGACCTTATCGCATAAATACCGTGTTAAAACCGAAGACGGCACTATGGCAGGTGGTCCTATGTATTACATGGATCGCCGCCTTAACATGAAATGGTTAGCCGTTATCTTTGCTGTTGCCACTATTGTTAGCTCTTTCGGTACGGGCAATATGCCGCAAATTAATAACATTGCTCAATCGATGGAGCAGACCTTCCAGATCGATCCTGTCTGGACCGGGGCTATTTTGTCGATACTGTTGGCGATGGTTATCATTGGCGGTATTAAACGTATTGCGGCGGTAACTTCAAAGATTGTTCCTATCATGGGGATTCTTTATGTTATCGGCTCTTTAAGCGTTATCTTCTTCAATATTGATAACATTGGTGAGTCATTCGTCTCTATTTTCAGAGATGCCTTTACTGGCTCAGCGGCTGCTGGTGGCTTTTTAGGGGCAAGCTTTGCGTACGCCTTTAACCGAGGGGTTAACCGTGGCTTGTTCTCGAACGAAGCAGGTCAGGGTTCTGCGCCAATTGCTCACGCCTCTGCGAAAGCGAAAGACCCGGTTGCGGAAGGTTTGGTATCGATTCTCGAGCCTTTCCTGGACACCATTTTAATTTGTACTTTAACCGGTTTGGTTATTCTCTCTTCTGGTGTGTGGACGGAGAAGCATGAGAATAACTTTGCCCGCAGTGACCTCGACTTTATTGTTGGTCAGTACAATGACGTTGATACTGACGATCGTGAAGAGCTTTATAAGTACTTGAACGGCTTCAGTGACACTGAAATTGAGCGTTACTCCGGTAAGCTGGAAGTGGTTGATGGTGAAGCGCAAACAGGTGGTGAAATTACTATTTTGCATGCCCGTTCAGTAGCTGAAGATGTTCGTTTTATTATTGCCGGCGAGGATGCCTATAACGGTACCGTTGAGATAAAGAACGGTAACTTAATAAAAGAAGACATCGAAGTGGTTGGTAAGTCATTGGTGCACTCGGCTGCGTTGACTTCATTAGCCTTCGCTAACGGCTACTTCGGCGATTACGGACAATATATTATTCCATTAACGCTACTGATGTTCGCGTTTTCGACAGCTATTGCCTGGTCTTACTATGGTGACAGGGCGGTTGTCTATCTAGTCGGGCAAAAGGGCGTTATGCCATACCGTATCCTGTATGTTGCTGGTTTCTTCTGGGCGTCTTTCGCAGATACCACACTGGTTTGGACAGCGTCGGCAGTTGCTATTGTACTGATGACGCTACCTAACTTGCTGGGTATGTTATTGCTTCATAAAGAAATGAAGTCGACTATTAAGTCTTATTGGAAAGACTTTGGTGACGCTGACAAGAAAAAATAAATTCTTTAAAGTCAGTTAAAACGGCCAGTTCTTGCTGGCCGTTTTTTTATTTTCTTATTCACTATGCTTGAAATTCAGCGCAAAAGCCTTATATTGCAAGGACTGCATAAGAGGTAGGTTATAAAATTATGGCGTTAACGAAATGCCCATCTTGCAATAAACGAATTTCATCAAAGGCTCGTGAATGCCCACATTGCCAATTTGTTTTGGCGGGGCAGAGCAAAGAAGATATTCAGCGTGAACGACGCCGCCTGAATCAAGAAAAGTCCGATAAACTTGTATCGCGTTCAATGTTGGCGCTAATAATTGCAATAGCTGCATTTACCTATTTATTTATGCAACAACCACAACCTCAATCATGGGGCTATAATATTGCCATTGGCGGTATTATTGTTGGCTTAGTTTGGTTTGTTATAAACCGAGTTCAGTTGGTGTTCTTGAAAAAGAAGCGATAACCATGCAGTTCGACGACTTAATAAATAGTATGACACCAGAGGTGTATGAGCGTCTGGCTCAGTCAGTTGAAACAGGCAAATGGCCTGACGGTAACAAACTGACAGATGAGCAGCGAGAAAACTCACTGCAGCTGGTTATGGCATATCAAGCCCGGTTTGGTAATTCCGACGAAGCTTATACGGTAGGCCCGGACGGCAATATTATTTCTAAGTCTAAGCGGGAATTAAAAGATCAGTTCCGCTCCGACAATGACACGGGTTCAATAGCCCGTTTCAAGCTCAATAACTAAGTTGAAACTACTATGAAAGCTCAGTTGTATTCCGACCTTTTACGCCAGTCCCAAGCTATTACAGAGGGGGAGCCTAACCTAATAGCTAATCTAGCCAACATTTCTGCCTTGTTGTACGACACTGTCGATGACATAAACTGGCTTGGGTTTTACCTAACCGACTCCGGTAATGAGCTTGTTTTAGGACCATTCCAGGGCAAAGTGGCGTGCGTAAGAATCCCGTTTGGAAAAGGTGTGTGTGGTGTTGGTGCGCAGTCTCAAGAAACGCAATGCATTAAAAACGTGCATGAGTTTGAAGGTCATATTGCCTGTGACTCAGCATCTAATAGTGAAATTGTGGCACCTATTGTCGTGAATGGCATAACCGTGGCTGTTCTCGATATTGATAGCCCATCTATTGGCCGTTTTGACAATGAAGATGCTGAAGGTTTTCAAAAAATAGCCGATTTCTGTAGCACGCTAAACTGGCCGAAATAACACTGATGTTTGCGGAATTCGATATTCATAGTTATTTAGTCACGCGCGAGAACGCTATATTCTTCGACGATGATGCCGAAGAAGCTGCGGACCAAATTAATGAAATGCTGCATCATATTAATGCGTTGCGCACAGATGACGATAACACAGAGCAATTGGAAGAAATGGTTCGTCGTACCCTGTATGACTGGATAGAAGAACCGGCTCTTTTAGAACTATCATTTGACGAAATGGACGAATACGTTCAAAACCTAATGGACGACGTTCGAGAACAGGAAGAAGAACAGAATGAGTGAACCGGAAAAACTAACGAAAAGCAAAGACGTTATTGCCTATCTAGCAGAACAGTTTCCTAACTGCTTTTCGTTAAAAGGTGATGCCAAGCCACTAAAAATAGGTATTTTTGAAGATTTGGCAAAGCGTTTAGAAGATGATGACAAAGTTAGCAAGACACGCTTAAGAACAGCACTTCGTCACTACACAAACAGCTGGCGTTACCTATACAGTATTAAAGCCGGAGAAGCTCGTGTGGACCTTGACGGCAAAGAAGCAGACAAGGTAACAGAAGAGCACCAGGAACATGCTCAGGAATCACTAAAGGAATCTAAAGCGAAAGCGGCACAAAAAGCGAAAGAAAAAAACGCTGCAAAGCCTAAAGCGCCGGCGAAAAAGAAAAAGTCTGAGGCGAGCAAATCTAGCAAGCCTAAAACCGCTAAGAAAAAGCCAAAACCGGAGCTTAAACTGGAAGAAGCGGAACTTAGCAAGCTTTCTGTAGGTCAACAGGTACAGGTAAAAGCTGGAAACCAACCCATGACGGGAACCATTACTGAACTGGACAAGGGTGATGTTCAAGTTCAGCTGGCCAATGGTCTCAGCATGAAAGTGAAAGCTGATAAGATATTTTTGCGCGCTTAGGAGCATTGAATGAAACACTTGGCTGTAAAAAGTTATTTATTGGCGTTAGCTGTTGCAGTACCTGCAGCTTACGCTATCCCCCCCAAACACAGTGTCGATGAGTTACCCGAATTAGAGCAGGAATCTCAGCACGATACAGCCAGTGAGCGTATAACCTCCTATTTCACGCGTTATCATTTCAGCGGAATGACGCTGGATAACGAGCTGTCTGAACAAATCTACGACCGCTACTTCGAGATGATCGATTACAGCAAAATGTTTTTGCTGAAAGAAGATGTTGAAAGTGCGGCTGAATATAAGCACTTGTTTGATGACATGCTTAAAAGCGGTGAGCTCGACGTTGCTTATGATATTTATCAAAACAGTTTAGAACGCCGTTTTGAACGCTATACCTATGCGTTGTCTTTGCTTGACGACGAAAAGCCAATGGACTTCTCGGAACAAGGCGATAAGTATTATTACGATCGCGAAGATGCTGAGTGGGCTAAAACGGAAGAAGAGCTCAATGAACTTTGGCAAAGCCGCGTTAAATATGATGCGCTTAATTTAAAGCTTGCCGGTAAAGAGTGGCCTGAAATCGTTGAAACCCTGGGTAAGCGGTACAATAGTGCACTTAACCGTTTAACGAAGTCTAAGAGTGAAGATGTATTTCAGACGCTAATGAATGCTTTTGCTCGCTCTGTGGAGCCGCACACCAGCTACTTATCGCCCTCGAATTCTGAGCGCTTTAAACAGAACATGAATTTAGAGCTTGAAGGTATCGGTGCTGTTTTGCAGTCAGAGTACGACTACACAGTTATCCGCAGTCTGGTTCCAGGTGGTCCTGCTGATAAAACAGGCAAATTATCGCCCGAAGATAAAATTATCGCTGTTGGTCAGGGCGAGGGCGAAGATAAAGAAGAGTTTGTTGACATTATTGGCATGCGTCTGGACGACGTTGTTGAGCTAATAAAAGGGCCGAAAGGCACCACTGTGCGCCTTCAGGTACTTAAGTCCAGCCAAGGGGCAGGCGGCACGCCAAGTGTTGTCAAGGTTACTCGTGACAAAGTTAAACTAGAGGACAGAGCCGCTAAAGCAGAAGTGAAAACCATTGAAGAAGGCGTTTATGAAGGCCAGAAAATGGGCGTTATTGAAATACCCGGTTTCTATAACAACCTGACGGCTGACGTTCAAAAGCTGATTAAAGACCTTCAGTCTGAAAATGTGGAAGGTCTTATCATCGATTTACGTGGTAACGGCGGTGGTGCCCTGACAGAAGCTATTGGGTTAACCGGTTTGTTTATCGATAAAGGCCCTGTCGTACAGGTAAGTGACGGTCGTGGTCGTGTTGATGTGAGTGAAGATAAAGACGGTAAAGTATTTTACTCCGGACCTCTGTTTGTCATGGTTGACCGTTACAGCGCGTCAGCTTCCGAAATATTCGCAGCGGCAATGCAAGATTACGAGCGCGCGCTTATTCTGGGTGAAAATACCTTTGGTAAAGGCACTGTTCAGCAGCACCGTGGGTTAGCGCGTCGTTTCGACTTTTTTGATGAGCCTCTGGGTAGCGTGCAGTATACCATTGCTAAGTTTTATCGTATTGACGGTGGCAGTACGCAGCTGAAAGGTGTTCAGCCTGACATCGTATTCCCTTCCTTTGTTGAGCCATCAGAATGGGGCGAAAGCAAAGAAGATAATGCGCTACCGTGGGACAAAATCAAAAAAGCAGACTTTAAGCCTGTCAATCGAGTTGATGACTCAGAAATTGAAGTGCTGCAAACACGTTTAAATAAACGCATTGAAAAAGCGCCGGAATTTGAGTTCATCTTTGAAGATATTGAGCGGTACCGCTTGGAAAAAGATAAAACCTGGGTCAGTCTTAATTCGGAAGAGCGTAAGAAAAAAGAAGATGAGCAAAAAGCTCGCCAGCTTGAACGAGTCAATGCTCGATTAAAACGAGCGGGAATGGAGCCAGTTGAAGATATCGAAGACGCTCCTGAGGAAGTAACTGAGGTTGACCCTTACCTTGATCAGGCATTGCTTGTAGCGATGGACTTCATTAACGGCGAGGAACTTGCCGCGAATAACTAATGGACATTGTTTCACTGAAATACCGCCTTAACTGGCGGTATTTTTTTAATACAACTGACAACAACAGAAGCGGTTGTGATATAACTCAATAAAATAATAACAATAACTAAAATACGATGACAAACAATCAAACAATCTCAAGCCGCTGGTCCAGCCGGTTAAGTTTCATTTTGGCATCCTCCGCAGCAGCCGTTGGACTGGGCAACATTTGGAAATTCCCTTATGTCATGGGGGAAAATGGCGGTGGCGCGTTCGTTCTTATTTATTTGCTGTGTATTCTTGGCATTGGCATTCCTATCATGATAGCCGAGGTCATTATTGGTCGTCGGGGCCGTCATTCACCTGGATATGCAGCAAAGTCTGTCGCCCTGGAGTCAGGGAAAAGTTCGTTTTGGCAAAGCGCTGGTTGGCTGGGTATGCTAACAGGGTATTTAGTTTTAAGTTTTTACGCGGTTATTGCCGGCTGGGCATTAGCCTACGTTTTCAAAGCAGGACAAGGGCTGTTTGAAGGCGCATCGGCAGAACAAGTGGGTAACGTTTTCACCGGGCTGCTCTCATCGCCAGGCGAGCTAATGCTATGGCATAGCCTTATTATTGTGGCGACGGTTTTAGTCGTCGGTAATGGTGTGAAAAACGGCCTGGAGCGCTCAGTCAGGCTGCTATTGCCAGCGATGATCCTATTATTGGTTGGTATCGCTATTTACGTTGGTAATATTGGTGACTTTTCAGCGGCAATCACCTTCATGTTTGAGCCAGACTTTAGCAAGCTGTCGGTAAACGGCGTAATGATTGCTCTGGGTCACTCATTCTTTACATTAGGCTTGGCGTCCGGCGTAGTGATTATGTACGGCGCTTACTTGCCTCGGGAAACATCAATTGTTCAAACCAGTTTGTGGATAGCTGTAATTGATACCATCGTTGCGCTACTTGCCGGTTTGGCCATATTTCCTCTGGTTTTCGGTTTCGGTCTTACGCCAAGCGAAGGACCAGGCCTTATCTTCACTACATTACCTCTGGCATTTGCAGAAATGCCTGCGGGTACGTTACTTGGCACTATCTTTTTTATCATGCTGGTCATAGCCGCATTCACATCAGCCATTGCTATGATAGAGTCGTCGGTCGCTTTTGTGGCAGAGAAGTTCTCCTTAAGCCGCTGGCCGGCTACATTAGTTTCAGGCCTCGTTTTGTGGTTGCTGGGACAACTCACCATTCATTCATTTGCCGGTAGTGAATGGGCGCAGCTTAGCGGCGAGTGGTTAGGTAAACCGATTAACTCAATTTTTGATATTATTGACCTTCTGACGTCGAGTATTCTTTTACCATTAGGCGGTTTATTGCTCGCAATTTTGGCTGGCTGGGTGATGAAAAGAGAGCACAGTGAAAATGAGCTGGACAGCCATAAACCCGTTTTTGACATCTGGTTGTTGTGCGTTAAATACATAGCGCCTGTAGCCATTATTATTATTTTCTTACAGCTAATTGGTTTTATAAAACTTTAGGTTAAAAATTAATGAGTCATACAAACAAACAACCAAGTTTGCTTCAGGCGCTTGTTCCATTAATGGCGCTAATTGTCATGCTGGCTTCATCCGTTTATCTATTCGGAGAAGACTCGTCTTACGGACCAAATCAAATTGCGCTATTAGTCGCCTCAGGCATAGCCGTTATTATTGGTTTTCGTAATGGTTTTAGCTGGTCACAAATAGAAGAGGGTATTACTGAGGGAATCTCTGTCGCCCTTGGCGCTATGCTGATAATACTCGCAGTAGGCTCATTAATTGGAACCTGGCTGCTGTCCGGCACCGTACCAACGCTTATTTACTTTGGTTTAGAGCTATTAAACCCAGGTTTGTTTTACGCTGCGAGCTGTATTATTTGCGGTATAGTCGCTCTTTCAATTGGTAGCTCCTGGACAACCGCGGCGACCATAGGTGTGGCGCTTATGGGGGTAGCTTCAGGCATGGGGCTTGAGCCTGCTATCGCGGCTGGTGCTATCGTTTCTGGTGCGTATTTTGGTGACAAAATGTCGCCGCTTTCCGATACCACGAACCTTGCTCCTGCGGTTGCGGGTACAGAGCTGTTCGCGCATATCCGTTACATGGGTTACACGGCCGGCCCAGCGTTTATTATATCAGTCATCATTTTTTTAATTCTGGGATTAAACGCAGACACCAATGTGAGCTTACAGCGTTTGGAGCAAATGCAAACACAGCTTCACGGAACCTTTAACATTGGTTGGGAAATGCTGGTACCACTTGCTGTACTTTTATACTTAGCGGCAACACGTAAACCGGCGTTACCTACAGTGTTCTTTGGGGCGTTATTAGGCGGTGTCTGGGCGCTTATTTTCCAGCCGGAAATGGTCACGCAAATTGCCGGTGAAGAAGGTTGGGTTGCATCGTTAAAAGTTGTTTGGCTGGCATTATCGGATGGAACGACCGTCAGCACCGGCAGCGCTAACTTAGACTCTCTGTTAAGTGGTGGTGGTATGGTTTCCATGCTCAACACCGTTTGGCTTATTCTGAGCGCCATGACATTTGGCGCCATTATGGAAAAAATAGGCCTACTTGAGCGTTTTATTCGGGGTATGTTAAAAGCCAGTAAGTCTGTTGGTTCACTCATTACCGGTACTTTATTTACCTGTTTTGGTGCCAACGTTTTAACTGCAGACCAATATATGGCTATCGTTCTGCCCGGACGTATGTTCCGCGAGGAATATGAGCGCCGTAACCTTGATCCTCGTGTGCTGTCTCGTACGTTAGAAGACAGTGGTACTATTACCTCAGCATTAATTCCATGGAATACGTGCGGTGCTTATATGTTCTCGGTGCTTGCGGTAAGCCCATTTGAGTATGGTATCTTTGCGTTCTTCAACTACTTAACACCGTTAATTGCTATCGTATTTGCCTACACAGGCTGGACTATTCTTTATAAAAAGCCAGAGCAAAAAGAAGCAACGGCTTAATCAGTAACGAAAGGAAGTTATGACACAGTTACCGAAAGCGAAGTATAGAAAAGATTATCAACAACCCGAGTTCACTATTTCAACGGTTGACTTAACCTTTGAGTTACACCCTGAGAATACACGGGTCACTAATGTTATGAAGGTTGAGCGCCAAGGGAGTCACAGTAAGCCGTTGGTGCTTGATGGCGAAGACATAACGCTAAATAGCGTCAAAGTGAATAATGAGGTTATTCCAGCCGAAAAGTGGAAGGTTGAAAATAACCAGTTGGTACTCGAAACAGCACTCGATAGCTTTGAACTCACCATTGAGAATACGGTTAATCCAAGCGCCAATGAGGCGCTTGAAGGTTTGTATTTAGCCGAAGGAACTTACTGTACGCAATGTGAGGCTGAAGGGTTCCGTCGCATTAGTTACTTCATGGATCGCCCCGACGTTCTGGCAAAATACCGCACAACGGTTATTGCCGATAAAGAAGGCTATCCATACTTGCTATCAAACGGTAATCGCGTTGAATATCGTGAGATAGAGGGAGGTAAACACCTGGCAGTTTGGGAAGACCCTCATCCGAAACCCAGTTATTTGTTTGCCTTAGTTGCTGGTAACTTCGACTTACTGGAAGATACTTTCACAACCAAAGATGGCAGAAACGTTGAGCTTCAACTGTTTGTCGATAAAGGCAACCTTCATCGAGCCCCACACGCCATGGAGTCGCTCAAAAACGCGATGAAATGGGACGAAGAGCGTTTTAATTTGGTTTATGACCTCGATATTTATATGGTCGTTGCCGTCGACTTCTTCAATATGGGGGCTATGGAGAATAAAGGCTTAAATGTCTTTAATGCCAAATACGTATTGGCGAATCCAGAAACTGCGACTGACCAGGACTTTCTCAACATCGAGTCGGTTATCGGTCATGAGTACTTTCATAACTGGACGGGTAACCGAGTGACTTGCCGTGACTGGTTCCAGTTGTCGCTGAAAGAAGGCTTAACTGTTTTTCGAGATCAGGAGTTTAGCTCTGACTTAGGCTCTAGAGCAGTAAACCGCATTAACGACGTCAAAGTTATTAGAAGCCATCAGTTTGCTGAAGATGCTAGCCCGATGGCGCACCCCATACGTCCGGATAAAGTGGTTCAAATGAACAACTTTTATACCGTTACGGTATATAACAAAGGTGCAGAAGTCATTCGCATGATTCATACCTTGTTAGGCGAAGAGGGCTTCCAAAAAGGCATGGCGCTATATTTTGAGCGCTTCGACGGCCAAGCCGTTACCTGCGAAGATTTTGTTGCGGCGATGGAAGATGCCAACGGAGCAGACTTTAAACAGTTCCGAAATTGGTATTCACAAGCGGGTACGCCAACAGTTTCTGTTGAGCAAGATTATGATGCTCAGCAACAAAAATTGGCTATTACCCTGCGCCAGGAAACGCCTGCAACGCCCGGACAAAGTGAGAAGGCCCCATTCCATATTCCGGTGAAATGGTCAGCGTACTCCTTAAAAGGGCAGCCATTGCAGTTGTCTGATGAACAGCTGATTCATCTGAAAGATAAAGAACTAACGCTAAGCTTCGAAAATGTTGCCGAACAACCTGTTTTATCGCTGTTTGAGAACTTTTCAGCACCGGTGAAAGTGAAGCGCGACATCAGTGATGATGAATTACGTGTTCTAATGGCTCACAGCCAAGATGAATTTAGTCGCTGGGACGCTGCACAAACCTTGTTTTCACGTAAGGTTGAGCAGGCTATATCAAATGATACAACTGTAGAGCTAGACGAACAAACGGTTACGTCTTGCCGAAATTTACTGCTTGGAAACAGCGATCCGGCTTTAATTGCTTTAGCGTTAACATTACCCACGCCTGCAACCATCGCTGAAAGCTTTAGTGTGATACCTGTTGAGCGAATTAACGAAAACCTCGATGCGCTTAAACAGAAGCTCGCTGAAGCGTTAAAAGAAGACTTTATTAGTGTTTACAATAAGAGTGTAACTAAACACCCTTATGAGTTGTCGGCACAAGACATTGCGGCGCGACAATTGAAGAAAACCTGCTTAAGCTACCTGGCCTTAACCAGCAACAGCGATGAACTGCTTGAGCAAGAATTTAATCAAGCGGACAATCTGACTGATCAGCTTGCGGCATTGCAGGCTGCTGTTTGGTCAAATCATTCACTGGCGAAAACTCTCCTGAAGGCCTTTGATAAGCAATGGCGTGGGGAAAAACTGGTGATGGACAAGTGGTTCAGTACTCAAGCGCTTGCCAATAACGAAGCGACCGTTGAGCGGCTGACTGAGCTTATGTCGCACCCGGATTTCAGCATCAAAAACCCGAATCGGGTTTATTCGTTACTGGCTGCTTTTACACAAAACCAAGCGCAGTTCCATAGAGCTGATGGTAAGGGGTACCAACTGGTAGCTGAGCAAATTAAAGTGTTGAATGACTTTAACCCTCAGGTCGCGTCGCGCTTATTGTCTGCGTTTGTCAGTTGGCGCCGCTATGACGGAAAACGTCAAGAGCTAATGAAAGCTGAGTTGAAAGGCATTCAGTCTTTACCAAACTTAGCCAGCGACTTGTTTGAAAAAGTAGAAAGTTGTCTAACTGAATAATTATTTAAGGTAGGCGAGTAACGTGATCATCCAGTATGTCTTTAGTCTGTCCATGAGCTATCAGGAATACTGTGATGTTTACTATAACAAGGGCTTTCAACAGGTCGTTGTAACCACTGATAACGGCACGCGGGTTGCTATTCCCGCGGGCCGCTTCATTAAGTTTATTGACAGTCAGGGCATAAGAGGGCGCTTCTGCCTACAAGTCGATGAAAATCAAAAATTTGTTGATTTAAGTCGTATCTAAAGACTTCCATTCAGTTAAATAACATAGTTATTTCTCAATCCCCGAAATATCTGGTCTAAACACTGGTTTTTAATGCGAAATAGCGTTGAAAGCCTATGATAAATGTCCGACAATAACATCAATCATAGATTCATTGGCCGCGGGCTGCATTTGGCTTGCCTGCGACGTTTCACCAACAACCTCAAGGACTCTGTAATTATGTCGTTGGTCGATAGTCAATCTCCGGTTTTACTGGAAAAAGTCGTTGAATTGATAAATAAGAAAGTTCCAGCCCCTCAGGCGCATTTAGTTGCAGATTTTGCCAAACGGTTATACCGAAATATTGCGAGCGATGATTTAACCAATCGTCACGATAGCGATATGTACGGAGCTGTTTTAGGACTTTGGCACAGCTTTAACGAATACACCCCTGGCGATAAGGCTCTCATTAAGGTCTATAACCCTGATGTTCCCACTGACGGGTGGGAGTCTCCACATACCATTGTTGAAATTATTCAAAGTGATATGCCGTTTATGGTCGACTCCGTGCGTATGGCGTTATCTCGCCTGGGGATTACGTCGCACTTACTGCTGCACATGCCAATTAGTCACAAGCGGGACAAAGAGCACCAAGTTACAGAGTTACAAAAACCCGGTACGCGTAGTAAAGATAATTACGTCGATACCGTGTTCCTGATAGAAATTGACCGTCAGACCAGTAAAGAAGAGATTAAGACACTGAAGAAAGAATTGGTCTCGGTAATGGAAGAAATTAGCCTGGCTGTTCAAGACTGGAAGCCAATGCGTGAGCGCTTGCAAGAAGTAGCCAAAGAGCTTGGTAACGATTTTTATCCTGGCGATAAAGCCTATAAAGACGAGGCTAAGAAGTTTCTTAAGTGGTTGGCAGACGACAACTTTACATTAACCGGTTATCGTGAATATGAGCTCAGCCCGGTGAAAGGCGACTATGAGCTAAAACAGATTAAAGAGACGAGCCTTGGTTTGATGAAAAATTCGGTCAGCGATAAAGGTCGTTTGGTTTCATCATTGCCGGAAGATGCTCGCGAGATCATTCAGAATGATCGCCTGTTACTATTGACCAAAACCAATTCTAAATCCCGTGTTCACCGTCCTGCGTACTCGGACTATATTGGTATTAAGCGCTTCAATGAAAAAGGTGAAGTTATTGGTGAACACCGCTTTATCGGTCTTTACTCCGCCAGCTTCTATAATAACAGCACCTCGGATATTCCTCTGGTTAGTGAAAAAATCGAGCGTGTTTTGGAAATGTCTGGTTTCGCACCACAGTCTCATGCCGCAAAAGCGCTACTGAATATTTTGGAAACCTACCCACGTGACGAAATTGTTCAAGCTGAAGAGGATGACTTATTAGAAGTCGGCCTGGGTGTGCTGCAAATGCAAGAGCGTGATATGACTCGTGTGTTTTTGCGCCGAGATATCTTTGGTCGCTTCATGTCATGCATGGTTTACGTGCCGAAAGAGCGCTATAACACCTTACTGCGTGAGCGAACGCAAAGCATTTTGGCAAGAACATTCAAAACGGAATACGACGTTGACTTTACGACGTATTTTTCAGAGTCATCATTGGCGAGAACGCACTATACAGTCCGCTTGAGTGATGGTCATCAGACGATTAACGTGAAAGATTTGGAGCAAAACTTGATTGAAGCTGCACGCACTTGGGAAGATAATTTCGAGAGGATTTTACAGTCAACATACGGTGAAGCTCAGGCGACGCGTCTCAACAAGCGTTATTCTTCAGCTTTCCCTCGCTCATACAAAGAAGATGTACTGCCGTCGGTGGCTATTTCAGACATTAAGCAACTTGAGTCATTAGACGATGACCACAAGTTGGGCATGGTCCTGTATCGTGCGCAAGAAGAGAAAGACGACAGTAAACATCTGCATCTGAAACTATTCCATAAAGACGAGCCTATTCATTTGTCTGACGTGCTGCCGATGCTCGAAAACTTTGGTTTACGAGTTATTGGTGAAAGTCCGTATCAGATTAAAACCAGCGATGGTCATATTTTCTGGGTTCTTGACTTCCAAATGCTTCACACTGCGGGTTCACTGGACTTAGATGAAAGTCGTGAAACCTTCCAAAATGCCTTTGCTAAAGTATGGGACGGGCAGCTTGAAGACGACGGCTTTAACCGTTTAGTACTGGGTGCGGGTATGAATGGCCGCCAGGCAACCATTTTGCGCATGCTTGCTAAATATATGCGCCAAATTGGTACAACATTCAGCCAAAGCTATATTGAAAGCACCTTTAGTAAGTATCCGCTGCTGGCTAAATTGGTTGTGAAAATGTTCTATACCAAGTTTGAACCGGGCACTAAGGATGTCGAGAAAAAACTCGAGGCGCTGCATACACGTATTAACACCGAGCTAGATAACGTTGCTAACTTAGATGACGACCGCATTATTCGCCGTTACGTTGAGCTCATTGATGCCGCACTTAGAACAAACTTTTTCCAAACCGATGAAAACGGCAACGATAAGCCTTATATCTCATTGAAATTCCTGCCGGAAATGGTGCCGGAAATGCCGCTGCCATTGCCGAAGTTTGAAATTTTCGTTTACTCACCACGTGTTGAAGGTGTTCATTTGCGTGGCGGCAAAGTTGCTCGTGGCGGCTTGCGCTGGTCTGACAGACGAGAAGACTTCCGCACTGAAATTTTAGGTTTGGTCAAAGCACAGCAAGTAAAAAACACCGTTATTGTGCCGGTTGGGGCAAAAGGTGGCTTTATTTGTAAAGCGCTGCCGGAAGATCGTGAAGGCTTCATGGCAGAAGGTCAGGCGTGCTACAAAACCTTCATTCGCGCATTATTAGACATTACTGACAACATTATTGAAGGCGAAATTGTTCCGCCGAAAGACGTTGTGCGTCACGATGAAGACGACCCATATTTAGTGGTCGCGGCGGATAAAGGCACCGCAACGTTCTCGGACATCGCTAACGGTATCTCTGCCGAATATAATTTCTGGTTAGGCGATGCGTTTGCGTCCGGTGGCTCAGTGGGGTACGACCACAAGAAAATGGGTATTACCGCACGCGGAGCCTGGGAGTCTGTTAAACGTCACTTCCGTGAAATGGGTATTGACTGTCAAACCACTGACTTTACCTGTGTTGCTATCGGCGATATGGGCGGTGACGTATTTGGTAATGGCATGTTGTTGTCTAAGCATACGCGCTTACAAGCTGCGTTTAACCACATGCACATTTTCATCGACCCTGAACCAGATGCAGCCAGCTCCTGGAAAGAGCGAGACCGCCTTTTCAAAATGCCACGCTCAAGCTGGGATGATTACAACAGAGAGTTAATTTCAAAAGGCGGCGGAGTTTTCTCGCGGAGCGCGAAAGCCATCGAGCTGACACCTGAAATTAAAAAGATGATTGGCACCAACAAGAAGTCCATGACACCGAACGAGCTGATCAAAGCTTGCTTGACCATGGAGGTCGATCTGATTTGGAACGGAGGTATTGGTACTTACGTCAAAGGTAAAGCGGAAACCGATACTGACGTCGGCGACCGTGCCAACGACGCACTACGTGTGAATGGTCGCGAGCTCAAAGCAAAAATTGTGGGTGAGGGCGGTAACCTCGGGTTCACTCAACTTGGACGTATCGAGTTTGCTCAAAAAGGCGGTCGCATTAATACTGACTTTGTTGATAACGTGGGTGGCGTCGACTGCTCGGATAATGAAGTCAACATTAAGATCTTGCTGAACGGTCTGGTGACCAGTGGTGACTTAACACAGAAGCAGCGTGACAAGTTACTGTATGACATGACTGAAGAAGTCGCTGAGATTGTTCTGGATGACTGTAATCGCCAAACACAGTCGTTATCAGTCACTGCGCTTCGCGGCGCCGATCAGGTAAAAGAGCTGCAACGCTTTATTCATCAGCTGGAACGTGACGGTGCGCTGAATCGTCAATTGGAGTTTTTACCAGATGATGATGAACTGGCCGAACGCCAGGCGTCGAACCAGGGCTTAACTCGTCCAGAGCTTTCAGTATTAACCGCTTATGGAAAAATGGTTCTGAAAGAACAATTGATCACAGACGAGATCACTGAAGATCCTTACCATGCGCGTGAGCTATTTGATTCGTTCCCGGTACCACTGCGTGAGCGCTTCGCTGAAGCAATGACATCGCACCCGTTGAAAGGGCAAATCATTGCAACTAAGCTGGCCAACAACATTGTTAATGACATGGGGCCAAACTTTGTATTCCGTAAGCAAGAGGCGACAGGAGCTAGTGTTGCAGAAGTTGCCTCAGCTTATGTTGTTGCACGTGAATGCTTTAAAGTTGAAGAGCTTACCGACAAAATTGAAGCGCTGAACAATAAAGTACCAGCTGAGGTGCAAAACGACGTATTGTTCCAGCTTCGCCGCATGGTTCGCCGAGCGACCCGTTGGTTCCTGCGCCACAGAAACCCAACGTTGAATGGTATTCAAGAGCACCTGGATTTCTACATGGGGGCATTTGATGATCTTCGCAAAAATTGTCTGAAATATATGATTGAAGACGAAGCGAAGGTAATTGAAGAAACAATTGAGAAATACAAGGAGCATGGCTTCCCGGCTGAACTGGCGAAACATGTTGCCAGCTTGAGCACCATTTTCTCTGCTATGGACCTAGCTGAAGTGGCTAACGAAAGCGGACAAAACCTGAAAACGGTTGGAACACTTTACTTCCGTTTAGGTGCTGAGCTTAACTTACACTGGTTCTTAACGCAGATTAATAACCAACCGGTTGCTAACCACTGGCAAGCACTGGCTCGTGCCGCTTTCCGCGAAGAGCTGGATTGGCAGCAACGCTCACTGACGCAAGTGGTATTAAAAGCAACGTCAGACGCGAAAGATCCAGAGAAGATGATAAGCGAGTGGGTCGAGAAAAATGAAACTCTGCTGTACCGTTGGCAGCAAATGCTTTCTGACTTCAAAACCACTAAGAGCCACGAGTTTGCTAAGTTCTCAGTCGCATTACGCGAGCTGATGTTACTTAGTCATAACTGTGCACCAAAAGTATCCAGCTAATGTACGGAATTATTCGTTCATGGCTGTTTCGCCAAGACGCCGAGCGCACACATGAGTTTGCGCTCGGTATTTTAAAGCGTTGGCACAACACCCCGTTGTCGCTGTTTTGGAAACAGAGTGTCCCAGATAAACCGTGCGAGGTGATGGGTATTCGCTTCCCTAACCCGGTGGGTTTAGCGGCAGGTCTTGATAAAAACGGCGAGTGCATAGATGCTTTTGGTCAAATGGGCTTTGGATTTGTCGAAATAGGGACTATCACACCAGTTGCTCAACCGGGTAATGATAAACCTCGCTTATTCCGCTTGGTAAATGATGAAGCCATAATTAACCGAATGGGCTTTAATAATGAGGGTGTTGATAAGCTTTTGGTGAATGTTAAAGCTACTTCTTATAAAGGCGTACTTGGCATTAACATTGGCAAAAACAAAGTAACCCCGGAAGAAGAGGCAATTAACGACTACCTTATTTGTCTTGAAAAAGTCTATCCATACGCAGATTACGTCACCATTAATATTTCATCGCCCAATACGCCGGGTTTACGTAATTTGCAGCATGGTACGGCATTAGATGACTTGCTCAGTAAACTAAAGGCATCTCAGACTGACTTGCATAAAAAGCATGGTCGCTACGTACCTTTAGTCGTGAAAATTGCCCCGGATCTAACAGCAGATGAAGTTACTGTAATGGCGAAGTCACTGCTTAATGCCAACATTGACGGTGTTATCGCAACTAACACAACACTTGCTCGTGACCATTTAACCGACTCGCAGGCGTCAGAAGCCGGCGGCCTTAGCGGGCGTCCGCTTCAAGAGAAAAGCACTGATGTTATCCGCCACTTAAGTAACGAGCTTCAGGGGAAAATGCCGATTATTGGGGTAGGGGGTATTAATAGCGCCGCTGCGGCTAAAGAGAAATTAGCTGCCGGAGCAAGTTTAGTTCAGGTTTATACTGGGTTTATTTATCACGGTCCCAAACTTATTAAAGAAATTGTTAACGGCTTGTAATAAGAACTTGACTCTAGTATCTTTAGGCGTATATCGCTAGTCGCACTCGAATTACTTCGCTCATACTAAGAAGAATAAAGGGCAAAAACGTGGAAACACAACCGCATTGGTTATGGTTATACAACAAAGAGTCCGGAGAGCTTTCTGTTAAGCTCTCAGAAGACAACTTATGCCAAATAGCGTATAAACCAAGCCAGCTAGTCAATATCCATTTTGAACATTCTGAGTTAGATATTGAGGATGCGACAGTATTTCAGTCAACGACCGAACTTCTTGAAGCCTACCCAAGCGATAAACTTCCGTGTGCTATTGATGATGCTGCATTACATGCAATGGCATGGAAGCGTTTTGGACGCCCCCAAATGCCACAAAGCTGGCATTTTCAAAAGTCAGACATAGCAGAATGGCCTGCAGAGCGTCGTTTATGTGAGCTCAACTCAGGGTTCGATCAAGATTTGTTTATGATTATAGATGCGGATGATGAGTTTGCATCCTGTGTCTTGCTTGACGAGTCTATGCAGTTGTCTGCCATTAAGACCATGCGCCAATTTCAAGTAATAAAAGTGACCTTAAATCGGTTACTACCTGCCACTATTGACTTAGCGATGTCATCACAGTCGTCCTGGGGACAGCGTTTAGCCTAAAGTTTTTGTGTTAGCTTTCAGGTATTCTTTTTGGAAGTAAATTTCAGAAGATTATTTAAAGAAGTTACTTTAGAAAGGATAATTGGTTGCGGGGGCAGGATTTGAACCTACGACCTTCGGGTTATGAGCCCGACGAGCTACCAGACTGCTCCACCCCGCGTCCGATGAGGCGAATACTATACCTGTCCTTCTCATAGCGCAAGCCTTATTTCACTTAACCGCTTACTATTCAGGCAAATTGGAGTTAAGTGCTTATTAATTGCTCATTTAAGGTTATTTCCCGGGTTATTAAAGACAGCCAAGTGGCTCTCCGTTATAATTGCGGTTTACTGAATGAACAAGTCGAAATTTATGCATCGTTTTTTTATCGCCTGTGCCAAAGGGCTCGAAGAGCTACTTCACGAAGAATTGCAGGCTTATGAATTACCTTATTTAAAACAAACATTTGCCGGTTGCTATATCGATGCTTCTTTAGAGCAGGCCTACCGCATTGTTATGTGGTCTCGTTTAGCAAGCCGTATGTTACTCCAGTTAGGTGAGCACGAACCCAGCAGCCTGGATGACATAAAACTGACACTGACTCAGTTTAACTGGCAAAGTGTCTTTAGTAATAATGAAACCTTTATCGTGGACTTTTCCGGTGGTAATGACGATATTCGTCATACTCAGTTTGGTGCGCAATTGGTAAAAGACTGTATTGTCGACTACTTCCGAAATAAAGGCTTAGCCAGACCCAACATAGAAAAAGAACAGCCCGATATTCGTATTGCGGTTCGTCTGCACAAAGGAAAACTGGTGTGGTCGTTAGACTTCTCCGGTGACGGTATGCACAAACGTGGTTATCGCACAGAGCAGGGGGCGGCGCCGCTGCGCGAAACCTTAGCGGCAGCAATTCTTATTCGCTCTGGTATTAAAACCGAGCTAGAAAAACCTCAACCCGCTATTTTCGATCCTTTCTGTGGCTCAGGCACTTTGCTTATTGAGGCTGCGATGATGGCCTGTGATCACGCCCCCGGCCTTGGCCGCGGACACTGGGGCTTCCTGCGCTGGAAAGGACATGACACCGCCGCTTGGCACAATGTGTTAGACGACGCGGAAGAGCGCTTTAAGATTGGCAAGGCTGCTTTCAAAGGCACCATTAAAGGTTCTGATAGCAGCGGACGAATGATATCAATAGCCCGCAGTAACGCGAGTCGCGTACTATTGAATAACGTTATTGAATGGGAAGAACGTGACGCAACAGACCTGGAAGCCCCTGCTGAATCAGGCTTGTTGGTTACAAACCCGCCTTACGGTGAGCGTTTAGGTGAGGTCGTTGAGACCTTATTGCTTTACCAGCGTTTCGGACAGACATTAAAAGAGAACTTTCACAACTGGCAGTTATCAATACTTGCCGGTGACGAGCAACTGCTGAAGCGTTTACGGCTTAGAAGTCATAAGAAATATTCGTTACTAAATGGTGCTATCCCAGTCACTTTAGCGCTTTATGACTTAACCAAAGAGCAGCCAGACTTTACAGAAAGTAAAAGTAATGACCTATTAAATAGACTTAAAAAGAATTATTCAAAACTTCGCAAGTGGGCTGACAAAGAAGAGCTGGATTGTTGGCGTGTCTATGACGCTGATATTCCTGAGTACAATGCTGCTATTGATATCTATGGCGACTACTTAGTTGTTCAGGAATATGCCGCTCCTAAAACAGTGCCAGATGGCGTCGCAAATGATCGTTTGTGGTTCATGCTGGAAACTTTAAGTGAAGCTCTGCCATTTGATGAAAGCAATATTGTATTAAAGCGACGCCAGCGCCAGAGCGGTCGTCAGCAGTATGAGAAACGTTCTCAAGAGAGTAAAATACTGACTGTTCATGAATATGGGGCTCGCTTCGAGGTGAACTTAACCGATTACCTCGACACGGGATTGTTTATGGATCACCGCTTAGTTCGCAAGGAGCTTTTGGACAAGTGTAATGAACTCGATGTTCTAAACCTTTTTGCGTATACCTGCACTGCGTCGGTTCAGGCCGCCAGAAGCGGGGCGAAACGAGTCGTTTCGGTTGATATGTCGAACACTTACCTTAAATGGGGTGAACGCAACTTCGAACTTAACAATTTGCGTGGCGACTATGATTTTATTCAAGCTGACTGCTTTAGCTGGATGCGGGAGCAAAGAGGGAAGCATGCATTTGATGTAATCTTCCTGGATCCACCAACGTTCAGCAACTCCAAGCGAATGACGGGCACACTGGATATACAGCGTGATCACGTCGGGTTGATAAAAACTGCGGCAAACTTGCTGCACGACGATGGTGTCATCTTGTTTTCTAATAACCGCAAGAAGTTCAAAATTGACGTCGAAGGCTTGGAAAAAGCCGGTTTTGAAGTTAACGACCAAACGCAGGCGTCTATACCTGAAGACTTCAAGCGACATAAAGGCATACACCATTATTTTATTATTTCCCGGGCGCACTAATGTCGGCAGTTTACCTATTAACTAAGCCCAATTGCCCGCTATGCACACAAGCGTTGCAAATGCTGCATCAGTTGGTATTAGAGGATCCAGTAGAGCTTGGGGTCGTCGATATTTCGGAACAAGACGACTTACAAGAAGAATATGGCTGGCTCGTGCCTGTATTCGTGAAAGCTAACGATGACAGTGAACTTCGTTGGCCATTTGATGAAAAGCAATTATTGGAGTTTATTGAGCAATGAGTTTGTTGCGAGTTCAGGATGCTCATTTAGCCTTTGGCGCAGATGCCATTCTTGATGGCGTCGCTTTTACTGTTGAAGCCGGTGAGCGCATCTGTCTGGTAGGGCGTAATGGCGCAGGTAAGTCGACATTACTAAAGGCAATTGACGGTGAGGTTACTTTAGATTCGGGTAGTGTGCAGTGGATAGGTGATACTAAAGTGTCACGTTTACCTCAGGATCCTCCCGCTCAGTCTACGCAAAAAATTTATGATTATGTTGCTGAAGGCTTAGCCGAAACCGGAAAGCTATTATCGGAATATCATGAACTTTCCGAACAGCTGGCTGATGCAGCACATAGCGAAAAGGTATTACAAGACTTAGAAAGAGTTCAGACCGCTCTTGATGCCTGCAACGGATGGCAAATGGCCACTCGCATAGAACAAACATTAACGCGTTTGCAGCTACCTGCTGACGACACCATGGCTTCATTGTCTGGTGGTTGGTTAAGACGTGTTGCTTTAGCGCGCGCTTTGGTTGTTGACCCAGACCTGTTATTGCTGGATGAACCGACTAACCATTTAGATATTGAAATGGTTCGTTGGCTGGAAGAGCAAATTGTCGCGTTTAAAGGGGCTGTGTTGTTTATCAGTCACGACCGCGCATTTATTAGACGTCTTGCCACTCGAATTATTGACCTCGACCGCGGTCTATTAACCAGCTATGCAGGTAATTATGACAATTACCTGGTTAAGAAAAACGAAGCGCTGGAAGTTGAGGCGGCTCAAAACGCCGAGTTTGACAAAAAACTTGCACAAGAAGAAGCCTGGATTCGGCAGGGAATAAAAGCGCGACGTACGCGTAATGAAGGACGGGTAAGGGCGTTACAAGATTTACGCAAGCAGAGACAACAGCGCCGTGAACTCCAGGGCAAGGCGAATTTATCCGTTAACGAGTCACAACGTTCCGGTAAGAAAGTCTTTGAAGGCGAAAATATGTCACTGGCGTTTGGAGAACAACAAATCATTAGCGATCTCGATTTGTTGCTCATGCGTGGTGACAAAGTTGCTTTTGTTGGCCCCAATGGTTGTGGAAAGAGTACCTTAATTAAGGTTATTTTGGGTGACCAACCGGTGGACTCTGGCGTCGTGCGTTTAGGAACAAACCTGGAAGTTGCTTATTTTGATCAACATAGAGCACAACTCGATCCAGCTCAGTCTGTTATGGACAACGTGGGGGATGGTAAACAGGATATAGAGTTCCAGGGGCGTCCACGACATATTCTAAGCTATTTACAGGACTTCTTATTTACACCGAAACAGGCGCGGACGCCGGTTAGTGCGCTGTCGGGTGGTGAACGTAACCGAGCTCTTCTGGCAAAGATACTGCTAAAACCAAGCAATATTTTGGTACTCGATGAGCCTACCAACGACTTAGATATTGAAACGCTGGAACTTTTAGAGCAGATCATTGCGAATTACGAAGGTACGGTACTCTTAGTTAGCCACGACCGTGAATTTGTCGACAATACCGCAACCAGTGTTTTGTATTTCGAAGGTGGGGGCGTCATAACCGAGATAGTGGGTGGCTTTACAGAGCTTGAGCACTACCTAAACAACAAAGCACCTACAGCTAAGGCAGATTCTTCTAAAACTAAGGGAACCAAAGCCCCAACAAAAGAGTCTGATTCGAACGAAAAACAAGAATCGAATACACAAAAATCGGTTAAAGGTTCAGCCAAGCCGCGTAAAAAGTTATCCTACAAACTACAGCGTGAGCTGGAAGCTTTGCCGCAAGTTATTGCTGAAAAAGAAGCGCGACTGGAAAAATTACAAGAATCAATCAATGAAGCCGGGTTTTTTGAACAACCGCTAGAGAAAACAGAGCCTGTGATGAACGAAATTACTGAGCTGGAAGAGCAGCTCATGCAGGATCTTGAGCGTTGGGAAGAACTCGAAAACTTATCAGAATAGAGTAGTTATTAATAATGAAAACATTTACAACAAGAGCTGTTACTGCCGCTATTTTGTCATCGCTGTCACTGTCAGCTGCCGCTGACTTGTATCAGGTAGAAGAAGTGCCGACAGCGGACAACTTCCGTCATAGCTTTGCCAGAGATATTAACGCTCAAAATTTTGTGGTGGGTGTTTCGCGCTTACCAGAAACCGCAGAAATTGACTTTGAGCGCTTGGGAATTGAAGACCCGGACACTCTAACTGACGAGCAAATTGTTAACTTTATTCGTAATCTTGCAAACGAAAGCTCTTCAGAAACGCAAAGACAGCGTATAGGGCTTAATCAAGCATTCTATTTTGATACGACACCCCAACCGGTAGAACCTATACCACCAACAGGTGAGCAATGGGCAGACAGTACAGACAGCTTTTTCTACAGCATAAACAATGCTAACTCGGCTGTGGGTTACAGTACAGCGCCTTACGAGCTTATTGAGTATACCTACACCGATGGCGACGGTGAGGAGCAAACGCGAGAGTATTTTGTCTCTGACTTTATTACCCGTGGTGTTTGGTTTAACAATGGTCAGATGAATCGAATTGAGCCTTCTAATGAAGCCGGAGCTCAGTACTTGGGCGGTGAAACCGCGTTAATGGATATTAACGACTCAGGTTTAGCAGCCGGTTATGCGAGTGTGGCAGTCAGCCCTTTAGCTGAAGAGCGAATTGCTGACTGTACGCCTGAAGACGAAGAAACCATAGTTACAGCTCCTGTGGAAGTTTGCGCATGGAATACCTGGTTCTCCTTAAAAAATAGTGCAGCCGGTAATATTGAACCTTTTCGCTTCAGCTTTTATTCCCGAAGAAGCAATAGCGGCTCCTTTAGAGCCAACCGCTCTATCTACGACGTTCGCGGCTTCTTATGGCAGTTAGACGCCAGTGGTAACGTTGTTGGTGAACCACAGCGGCTAGGCACCTTAATGCCTCGCAAAGAAGACGATAAAAACGACTTTTCGAGCTATGCATACACGGTGAATAACAACGGTATAGCAGGTGGCCAGAGTTGGACGTATCACCCTGACTTAGACGCGATAAAAATGCCGGCTATTTTTGTTGAAGGCGAAGCCTTAGCGGTAACAGAAGACACAAAATATCGTTGGGGTTCGGTCAATGATATTAACGATAATAACGTTGCGACGGGTTACCTTGCCGAAGTTATTTCGTCTAAGCTGAGAACTACCGGCTTCATTTATAGTGTGGACAACGAACAGCTTACAACCTTACCGGGGTTCTTCACTGGCTCATCTACAGTCGCTAATGCTATTAATGATGACGGTATTGTGGTCGGGACTGGAGAAGTTGAAGCGACCTTAGCGACTCGCGACAGAGCTGGATTTATGTTCGACTCAACAGAAGAGGGCGCTGAGTTTATTAATTTGAACGATACAATAAGCTGTGACGAACCTTACAATATTATTGAAGCGAACAGCATCAACGACAGTGGTGTTATTGTTGCAACCGCACTCAAATCTGAAGAGTACACTGACAGCGAAGGGGAAACTCAAACACGCGACGTGGTCGTTACGGTGAAACTTGACCCTTCGGCAGCTGATGGCGAGCTAAACGACTGTACCCAACAAGAAAACCGTGTTGAAAGACAAGGTGCAAGTTTAGGTCTTGGCACGTTGCTCGGCTTTATGGGGTTAGGCGCACTTATTTCTGTATTTCGCCGTAAATCAAAAATTAATAGCTAAACGTTCTATATAAAAAAGTGGCAGAGTTTCAATTCGTTAAAAAATGTCAACTGAGACTCTGCCACTTTTACAATTGAACTCTCTCCAAATAAGTCTATCAATAGTAGAGAGGCATTAATAAAAAGCCTCTTTAAAAGAACAACTGTGAACAACAGGCGAGGATAGATTTATGAAAAGACAAAAACGCGATCGCTTTGAAAGAGCTCACACTCAAGGCTTTAAAGCCGGCTTACATGGGCGTTCGAAAGATAACTGTCCTTATCAAACTCAAGACGAGTTTAGGTCGCATTGGTTAGGTGGCTGGAGAGACGCCATGGAAGCAAGGAATACCGGCTTGTTTCGCTAATTTGTCATTCCTTTAAAGGAGAAACGCCGATAGTTGTCGCTATCGGCGTTTTTGTTTTAAGCAGACTTATGTCGTGCAATTAAAACGTTGAAGTATCAGTAAATAATCCGACTTTTAAGTCTTTCGCAGTGTAAATCTCACGGCCATCAACTTCAACACGGCCGTCGCCAACGCCCATGAACAGCTTGCGTTTTATAACGCGTTTCATATCAATGTAATAACTGACTTTCTTATGCTCAGGCAGAATTTGTCCAGTAAACTTAACTTCGCCAACGCCTAATGCACGACCGCGACCGGGACCGCCTGACCATGCCAGGTGAAAGCCCAGCAATTGCCACATTGCGTCTAAGCCTAAGCATCCCGGCATGACTGGGTCACCAATAAAGTGACACTGGAAAAACCAAAGATCAGGGTTAATATCTAATTCTGCGTGAATATAGCCTTTGCCATGAGCGCCGCCATCTTCGCTAATCTCGACGATTCTATCCATCATTAACATATCAGGGGCGGGTAGCTTGCTGTTACCTGGACCAAACATTTCACCGCGGCTGCAAGCCAGCAGCTCTTCACGAGTAAAGCTCGACTGATTCATAAAAACCTTAAGTAATTGAAAAAACTGTGCAGCAGTTTAGCGTACAGCTGTACGCTAAACAAATCCGACAAGTGTTTATGAGGGAAGAATTAAGAAAAAAGTCGACGCCAAAAGCCAATAGGTTGACCTGATTCATCATCTTCCAAGGTATTTTCTTTTACCTTTTGGAAAAAATTATCCGCCCTGCAGGAAGAGAGTATCTCTAATGCTTCCTCAACGTGAGCCACAGCATAGATGTGGAAGTTCCCTTGTTTTACCGCGTCAATGACTTCCTCGTTCAAGTTCAGTTGGTGCTTATTGGAAACAGGAATAATGACGCCTTGTTCGCCATTTAAACCACGCTCTTTGCACAATGCGTAGTAGCCTTCAATCTTTTCGTTAACGGCACCAATAGATTGCACGTTACCGAACTGATCCACAGCACCAGTTATGGCTAATGATTGTTTCAGCGGAATGTTAGCTAACGCAGACATTAAACAGCACAGTTCACCTAAAGATGCACTGTCACCATCGACCTCATAATAGGACTGCTCAAAGACAACTGTCGCAGACACCGAGAGCGGCGCGTACCTTGCAAATTGGTTTGCTAAATAGGCGCTGAGAATCATCACGCCTTTTGTATGAATATTTCCGGACAAGTCTGACTTACGTTCAATATCAATAATATCGCCGTCGCCATAATGGATAGTCGCGGTAATTCGCGAAGGTTCGCCAAACTCGCTACCGCCCATAGTTACAACCGTAAGGCCGTTTAGCTGACCAACGGCTTCGCCATGAGTATCAATACGAACCTGCTGCTCAAGTATGCTGCGACGACTAAGCTCGGCTAAATTGCCTTCGCGATCACGCTGTTGCTGTAAAGCGTCATCAATAGCTTGCTTATCAATTTCTGTTTGGTGACGCTCTAAAGCACAACTGTTAGCTTCTCTGAGTACTTGCAACAAACGCACGGAGTTTAGCGTCAGCTCCTGCTGATAGTCAGTGTATCGCGCGCAAACCTTTAGTAGTCCCGCGTAACCGCTGTGGCTTAACGGTAAAACATCAGCAATTTGCCAAACGTAATTAAGGTAATTGAAGTAGGGGGCGACAGGCTCATTCTGAGTGGCATAATGCCCATGAAAGTCGGCTAAAAATGGAAAGAAATGATCAAAGTCTTCATCGTACTCACGCAACTGAGCGTATTCGTTACGAGAGCCCAGTAATACAACTTTTAAGTTCACCGGAACCGGCTCGGGACGGTAAAAAAACGCCGTGCCAGAGTCTGGTTTTGCTGGTGACCATTCCAGTTCACCACTCTCTATAACGTTTTTCAAGCGCTTCCAAAGCTTAATGTCTTCTAAAAGTTCTGCGACTTCAATGGCTAAAACGCCACCATTGGCTTTATGAATAAGTCCAGGCTCAATGAGATGAAGCTCTGAACGAACAGTTCCTTCAATAGCCTGCACGCCAATGTGTCCAAATAGCCGCTCTTCAGTCACGCGATCACAATAATAGTAAGGAGCAGGGTGCTTGTGTGCGACTAAAATACTGGCCAGTTGTTCGCCTTGAATGTCCTCAGGCGCAACATCTCGTATTTGTTGCATAAAGTCACGCAGTTTGTGCGTGTCATAGGTTTGAGTTATTTCTTTATAGGCTTCTTCGCGATTCTCCTTGGGTAAATTAATGAATGCCCAAACCGCTTCTAAAAATGACTCAGCAGAGCCTGACGGAATATTAACCGCAACAGGTCGAAGAGCATCTTTTGGATTCGCCATATAAATCCAATCGTACCAACTGGAGTGTTCCCATTGGTGCTCATTAAAATATGCATTCAGTACATCACGCTTTAAAATGCCAGGTGAAAACAATGCATAGATATTTGAATACGTGCCGTATTGCTGCAGCGCATCACCAAATGCTTTAGTTGCTCTTGATTGACCAACTAATGGGTTCTCGCTCAACTTTTCTGGAAAACTTTCCAACCAAGTTTCAATGTCCGGCTGCAAAGCCTTGTAATCTAATTTCATAAAACCGTCTCTTTATTATCTATGAGCGCATGATACCAGAATTCCTGAGTAACCGATGATTTGGGCCGTAAAACGCCATATTAGATGATTACGTATAATGTATATTATGTTAAATAAGATATATAAAAGGATAATCAAGGCGGTAAGCGCTAACTTTAAAACGTGTGCTCTGCTACTTCAGGAAGTTTTTCAGCAAGAAAATCTATTAAGGTTCTTACCGCAGGTTTAAGTCCACGGCGATGAGAATATGTCATGTGCATAATGCCAACCGGTAAGTTCCAGTTTGGTAGTAACTGAACAAGCAGCCCTTCAGATACCGCTTGCTGTCCTATGTAATTTGGCAATGCGACAATTCCCTGGTTATTAATGGCGGCTTCTTTTAACAGAATCATGTCGTCGCTAATCAGTTTCGGCTGGAAATTAATTTGCTGCTTGTCGCCTTGTTCATTGGTTAGCTGATAATGGTAACGACCGCTGGTGTAATGCAAACTGAGTTGTGGGTGTTGTATTAAGTCCTGGGGCTCTTTAACCGGCTGCGCGTTTAACAGCTCAGGAGAAATAAACAAACTCGATGGCGACTCTGTTAATGGTCGGGCAATTAACGAGGAGTCTTCAATATACGGACGTACGCGAAGCGCAATGTCGATATTTTCATCAATTAGGTTAACCGGCCTATTGGTAGCAATGACATTAAGCTGCACTTCGGGATATTTATCCATAAACTCTGGTAGTACTTTGACCAGTAAACTTTGGCTGATTGCATACGGACAACTTATATTGACACGACCTCTGGGCTTTTCTAACAATGCCTGAGTCACCATTTGCGCAGACTCAGCTGCATCAACTAATGATTCGCAATGCACCAAGAATGCTTCGCCAACGTCAGTAAGCTTTAACCCTGACCGTCCCCTATTTACAAGACGTACGCCCTGCTCTTTCTCTAGCTGACTAAGCCTGCGGCTTATGGTCGACTTCGGTAGCTCTAATTCTCTTGCCGCCTCATTAATACTGCCGGCGCGCACCGTGCGGGCGAATAAATAGTAATTCGCAATATTGGGTATAGACATAAGTGTTCTAATTTTGGAACGTTTAATCCCATTTTATCGTCTTTTCATTTAATTCGGAACACGTAGTATTAACGCCAACATTATGAATAAGGTAAGACTTAAAGGAGCTATACCCTATGAACGTATTGCATTTAGACTCTGGTATTTTTGTTGAAGGCTCAGTGAGCCGTCAGTTAAGTGCTGACATTATTAAGAAGCTACAAGCCGAAAGCGATATTTCGGTAAAACACCGTGACTTAGTGACTGACGCTATTCCGCACTTAGGCGCTGATGAATTGTTAGCTGAAGATAAGCCATTAATTAACGAACTGATTGAAGAGCTCAAAAACGCCGATGTTTTAGTCATTGGCGCCCCTATGTACAACTTCACTATTCCTACACAGCTTAAAGCCTGGATCGATCGGGTATTGCAGGCAGGCGTAACCTTCCGTTATACCGAAAATGGTCCTGAAGGTTTGCTGGAAGGCAAAAAAGCCTATATTGCTTCAGGTCGTGGCGGTGTCTATTCAAGCGGCGACGCGAGTGCGCTTGATCACCAGGAAGCTTACCTAAAAACCGCACTGTCTTTTATCGGCATTACCGATGTTGAAGTCGTTCGTGCTGAAGGCCTAAACATGGGTGATGAGGCACGAGAGCAAGGTTTGTCGAATGCTCAGTCACAAGTAGCAGACATTGCCTAGTTTGCAAACGGTCGGCGAATTGCGAAGGTGACAAAACCAATCAATTCGCCACTTCGATAAAGTTATTTATAATTAACATTAGGTAAATTAAATAGCCACTTGTAGATGGATAAGTCAAACCCAACCACAAACAAACCTGTCGCCAGATAGTTTGATGAACAACCTTGCCAGATTAGACGTCAAGCACCATAAACGGTGGTTTTATCAGCAAGTTCTTTGACTTTGGTCTACTTTTCTTTGTGTAAAGAAAAGGTAAATTAAGACGATATAAAGACATACTTTAAAAGTTAAGGAACGGCAATGAAATTAATACAGCGTCTTAGCATCACGCAGAGGCTGGTAACCTTACTCGGTATCGCCGCCTTTGGCACCGCCTTAATGGTGGCATTTATGATGTTTATTTTAAACGGACTTTTAATAGACGAAGAAAAGCGAAAGCTGGATGCTGTATTAGATTCGGCTCACACCATTGTTAACTACTATTACGAACAAGTTGAAAGCGGCGACTTAACCGAAGAAGAAGCCCGACAGCAAGCGTTTAACAGGCTAGACGATATTCGTTACGAAGGTGCAGAGTATATTTTTACTCTCAACCGCCAAGGTGAAATGGTTCAGCACCCTTTTACTAAATCCCTGGTTGGCAAAAATGTGTTGTCTTACGAAGATCCAGAGGGCACTCGTTTATTTCAGGAGATGGTTAATAAAGCTCGCTCAAGTGAACAAGGCACAGTCGAATACATTTGGCAAAAAGGCAGTGATACCAATAACCTAGTGCCCAAAATTAGCCGAATTCGCGTCTTCGAACCTTGGAACATTATTCTTGGTACTGGTCAGTATACCGATAATATTGCGGCTATGTTATGGCAGGAATTCTTTAAGCTCGCTGGTCTTGCGCTGGTGCTTGCTGTTCCTTTAATGCTTTTATTTATACTGATCATTCGCTCAATCACTCGCCCGCTTAAAACCATCAACAGCGCCATGGTTGATATTGCTGAAGGTGAAGGTGACTTAACGCGTCGTTTAAACGACTCTGGCTCGGACGAGCTTGCCAGACTCGCAGCTTCGTTTAATACCTTCGTGCATAAAATTCAGCAGCTTGTGCAAAGTGTTCAAGAAAGCGCCCAACGTGAAAGTGAAGCAGCTGAAAAACTCACGGATCTTTCAGCTACCAGTCGGCGTCAAAGCGACGAGCTTAGCTCGCAAACAGGCTCTGTTGCTACGGCTATTACAGAGCTTTCATCGTCCGCGGCTGAAGTGGCTGAACACGCACGTCAGGCGGCAGACTCAGCGAACACGGCAGATGAAGAAGCTGGCCGCTCTGCTGTTATCGTGCGCGAGTCAGTGAATAACATTGAAGCACTGACTAATGAACTTAAGAAGGCCGGTGACCAGGCCCGCCTACTCCAGGACGGTTCGGAAAAAATTGGCAATATTCTTGGAGTCATAGTCGCTATTGCCGAACAGACCAACTTATTGGCACTAAATGCCGCTATTGAAGCGGCGCGTGCCGGTGAGGCCGGTCGTGGATTCGCGGTTGTTGCTGACGAAGTCAGAACGTTAGCAACTCGAACACAACACTCAACCGATGAAATTTCAGGCATTGTTGACAGCATTCAGGGCGCCATAAAAGACGTTAGCCAAATCATTACAGACGTTGAGGGTCGTTCAGCTTCGACCAATGAAGAAGCGCTGAAAGCCGAGCAAGCTATCGGTCAAATACAGGAAGCGGTTGCCAACATCTCAACCATGAACGTGCAAATTGCTTCAGCTACTGACGAGCAAAGCCGAGTCACAAAAGATCTCAACGAAAATATCACAGGTATTTCAGACCTTTCCCACGCTAACCAAGAAGCAAACGCTCAAGTTGCTGAAGTCAGTCAGAACTTAAACAAGAACAGTGTTGATTTAAGTCAACTTGTGAGCCGCTTTAAAACGCAGTAACCTTGAAAGTTATGGGGATACTGGCAATATCCCCCTGTACCTTTTAGAACATAAAGCGTAAAATATAGGTACTTTTACAAGGAGTGTGTCTGGTAAAAGTCTCCTTTTTCCTGATCTTAATCATTGCGGATTTAAAAGATGAGTCAAACTATTCCACAACAACCGAACGAATATAATATGAAGGTCGTCCGGCAGTTTACTGTCATGACCATTATTTGGGGTATCGTCGGTATGGCGTTAGGTGTGTTAATTGCAGCCCAGCTCGTCTGGCCTGAACTTAACTTTAATACACCTTGGCTAACCTACTCACGTCTTCGCCCTCTTCATACCAACGCTGTTATTTTTGCGTTTGGTACTAGTGCGCTTTTTGCCACCTCTTATTACGTGGTGCAAAAAACCTGTAAAGTGAGTCTTTTCTCAGACAAACTTGCTGCCTTTACCTTCTGGGGTTGGCAAGCCGTTATTGTTGCAGCAGTTATTACGCTGCCGCTAGGTTTAACCAGTACCAAAGAATACGCTGAGCTTGAATGGCCAATCGATATTCTTATCGCTATTGTCTGGATTGCTTACCTCATCGTATTTTTTGGGACATTAGCCATTCGTAAAACCTCGCATATTTATGTTGCGAACTGGTTTTACGGCGGCTTTATTGTTGTTATTGCGATGCTCCATATCGTTAACAGTCTGGCAGTACCGGTAGACTTCACTAAGTCGTACTCTATGTACTCAGGTGCGGTCGATGCCATGGTTCAATGGTGGTACGGACACAACGCCGTTGGCTTCCTGCTGACTGCAGGTTTCCTGGGTATGATGTATTACTTCGTACCGAAACAAGCTGAGCGCCCTGTTTACTCGTATCGCTTATCTGTTGTTCACTTCTGGGCACTTATTTCACTGTATATTTGGGCTGGCCCTCACCACTTGCACTACACTGCACTACCTGACTGGACTCAGTCGGTTGGTATGGTCATGTCGGTTATCCTGTTCGTGCCATCTTGGGGCGGCATGATAAACGGTATCATGACACTTTCAGGTGCTTGGCATAAATTGCGTACTGATCCAATCTTACGCTTCTTAATTGTGTCACTGTCGTTCTACGGCATGTCGACCTTTGAAGGTCCAATGATGGCAATTAAATCGGTTAACGCCCTGTCTCACTATACGGACTGGACGGTTGGTCACGTACACTCAGGCGCACTTGGCTGGGTTGCAATGATCACCATTGGCTCTATGTACTACTTAGTACCTCGCCTGTTTAACCAAAAAGAAATTCACAGCATTAAATTAGTGAACGTGCATTTCTGGTTACACACTATCGGTGTTGTTTTCTACATCGTCTCTATGTGGATTTCAGGTGTTATGCAAGGTCTAATGTGGCGTGCAACTAACTCTGACGGAACTCTCACCTACAGCTTTGTTGAAAGTGTTCAGGCGTCTTACCCGTTCTGGACTGGCCGCTTTATTGGTGGTGTCTTCATTGTCGTAGGTATGTTGTTAATGGCATATAACTGTTATAAAACCATTCGTGCTGGCCGTCGTGAGACTGCCGCAGGCAACGTCGTACAAACAGCCTGAGGGGGAAGGAAATGAGTCGCTTTAAACACGAATTTGTTGAAAAGAACTTAGGCTGGCTGTCTATTTTCATGATAATCGCAGTATCGATTGGTGGTTTGGTTGAAATTACACCGCTGTTATTTCAGAACCAGACTAACGAGCCTATTAAAGGCTTGAAGCCATACACTGCGCTTGAACTTGAAGGTCGTGACATTTATATCCGTGAGGGTTGTCACACTTGCCATAGCCAAATGATTCGTCCATTCCGTGCGGAAACCGAGCGCTATGGTCATTACTCATTAGCCGGTGAGCACGTATGGGAGTTCCCATTCTTGTGGGGCTCGAAACGTACAGGTCCTGATCTCGCTCGTGTCGGTGGACGTTATAGCGATGAATGGCATTATGTTCATTTAATGAACCCACGCAATGTAGTGCCTGAATCAAATATGCCAGCGTTCCCTTGGCTAGCTGAGAACACATTAACTGGCGAGAAAACTGCGAAGAAAATGGAAGTCATGCGTTCTCTTGGCGTTCCGTATACCGATGAAGACATCGCCGGCGCGAAAGAAGCTGTCCAGGGCGAAACTGAAATGAATGCACTTATTGCGTACCTTCAGTCGCTGGGCACCGCTCTTCAGCAGGCCGATAAATAATGGATTACGGAACTTGGCGCGGCGTGTTTAGCTTGGTCATTCTGGCAATTTTTATTGCCATTGTGTTCTGGGCTTTCAGCCGCCGCAGTAAAAAACAATTTGATGAAGCCGCCAACTCTATTTTTGAGGACGAGACTTCATCAACGACTAATAGCGACAAACCGGAGTCGAAGAAAGATGAGTAGCTTCTGGAGTGCATGGATCATTGTTTTAACGCTAGGCCTTTTATTCGTTCTTGTCTGGCTACTGCGTTGGAACATGAAAAACTACACACACATCGAAGAAGGTCAGGAAATGGACCACGAATTCGATGGTATTGTAGAAATGAATAACCCTCTGCCTAAATGGTGGACGTATCTGTTTTGGGCGTGTTTTGCCTGGGGCTTTATATACTTAGCGCTGTACCCTGGCCTGGGTAACTTCCAGGGTCTACTGGGCTGGAAGAGCTCGAATCAGGATATCCAGTCATTGGAAGAGTCACGTCAGGCAATGCAGGCGTCTCAGGACAATGGGATGATAGTAGAGTACGACCGCGCGGTACGTGATGCAGAAGAAAAGTACGGCCCCATCTTTGAAGCCTATGCTCAGCAACCTATTGAAGAGTTGGCTCATAACGAAGATGCGCTCGATGTAGGGCAACGCTTGTTCCTGCAAAACTGTGCTCAATGCCACGGCTCTAATGCTATGGGTGGTCAAGGCTTCCCTAATTTAACGGACAATGATTGGCTGTATGGCGGAGAACCACATAACATCAAAACGTCTATTTTAGATGGTCGCCAAGGAAATATGGCTGCCTTTGGTGAGCAGTTTAGTGACCAGCAAATTACAGAGCTTGCTAACTATGTTGCAAGTCTAAGTGGTCGCGACCGTGACCCTGACTTGGTTGAAGCTGGCAAAGCAAACTTTGCGGTTTGTAGTGCCTGCCACGGTGCTGATGGTACCGGCAACCAGCAGTTGGGTGCACCTAACTTAACAGACAATGTCTGGCTTTACGGTGGCTCTATTAATAAAATAGAAGAAACCATCAAATATGGTCGTAATGGCGTAATGCCTGCCTGGAAAGATATTCTGGGTGAGGATAAAATACACGTCATATCGGCTTATGTTTACTCGCTCTCTGACGACGAGTAAAAAGAAATCACAAGCCCCGCTACGGCGGGGTTTTTTGTAAGAGGTTTACTATGCAACAACCTTGGTATAAGCAGTTCTGGCCTTGGTTTCTCATCTCATTACCTGTCACCGTCATGATCGTTTGCGGAGTCATTATTTACCTATCCGTAAGTCAGGGAAACTTCTCAATGGTCGTTGATGACTATTACAAACGTGGCAAAACGATAAACGCTATTATTGAGCATGTCGAAGAAGCGCAACGGCGTAATATAAGCTTTGAGTTTACAGCTCAAAACGGCTCATTTAAGTTACGGTACAGAACTGGAAAACCGGAAGAACTCAGTGCGTTAAAAGTGCACTTTGTTCACGCTACCCAAGCGTCAAAAGATTTCGACATAATGATGACAGGCGGTGCGGACGGAACCTACCGAGCGGACATTCCGGAAAATATTGATGGTAAATGGACCATTACGGTTGAACCTTTCGATGGCGTATGGAAAGTCAGCGAAAAGTATCAGTTACCTAAGTCCGAATTTACCCCGCTACGCCCTCTTCTTTATGGCGTTTAAACGATGCAATGCTTTCACTGTTTACAGCCCGTTCCGAAAGGCGTTGACTTAACCGTCAGTTATAAAGGCGAAAAGCACGCTGTTTGTTGTGCGGGCTGTCAGGCCGTTGCCAATACCATTATTCAGCATAACCTCGATGCCTATTATCAGCATCGCGATGAGCGACCATTAGAAACACCTTTATTGCCCGATGAGTTAAAGCAGCTAAGCCTATACGACCACCCAGATATTCAAAAAGAGTTTATTCGGGACGCTGGTGACAATATTCAAATTGCCACCCTGACCGTTGAAAATATTACCTGTGGTGCTTGTGGCTGGCTAATAGAGCAAGAGCTGATGCGACTAAGCGGCATTCGAAAAGCGGTCGTGAATGTCAGTAGCCGACGTTTACAGGTTCATTGGGACGATGGTGCCCTAAAACTCAGTGAAATACTGCAAGCGCTTGCACGCATTGGCTATAAAGCGCTGCCTTTTCAACCTAACGAAGCAGAGCACCAGTACGAGAAACAGCGTAAGAGCTACATTAAACGCTTAGGCGTTGCCGGCATTGCGACAATGCAAGTGATGATGGTGGCTTTTGGGCTTTATTTTGGTGTAGGCGGTGACTTGTCTGAGAGCCTTCAGCGTTTCCTATGGATTGTCAGTTTAGTCTTTGCAACACCCGTTATTTTGTATAGCGCTCAACCTTTTTATGCCGGCGCATTAAGAGGCCTGCAGGCCAGCAAGTTGAATATGGATATTCCGGTATCCATTGCCTTACTAGGTGCATACAGCGCTAGTGTGTACGCCACTATTACCAACACTGGAGAAGTTTACTTTGAGTCTATCTCAATGTTTACGTTCTTCTTGTTGACTGGTCGCTTTCTTGAGCTACTAGCAAAAGAGCGAGCCTTACGCTTTGCAACCAACCGTTTAACCCTGCTGCCTAAATTAGCTATCCGTGAAACCGCTGACAGTACAGAAGAGGTAGCGGTTCGCCAACTAAAGGTTGGCGATGTTATTCGTGTTAAACCGGGAGAAACTTTGCCGGCAGATGGGCATTTGCTCAGTGACAAAGCGCAAGTGGATGAAAGTCTTCTGACCGGTGAAAGCCGCCCTGCTGTAAAAGTAAAAGGCGACAAAGTGGTTGCCGGTAGTTTAAACCAAAGCTCCCCTATTCGCGTGGAAGTGACAGAGGTGGCTCAGCAAACGGTGCTTGCCGGAATTATTGCCATGCAGGACGCAGCTTTAGCTGACAAACCCAAAGTACAACAAGTCATTGATAAAGTTGCAGGTTATTTCATTGCCGGCATTCTTTTAACCGCAACGGTTACCTTCTTAGCCTGGTGGTTCATCAACCCCGAACACGCATTGTGGGTAACCTTAGCCGTCCTTGTTGCCACCTGTCCTTGTGCGCTGTCGTTAGCTGCTCCAACCGCGCTAACCGGCATTATCCATCGTCTGAATAATGATGGCATCTTATTAAAGAATGCAGATGTTATTGAGTCAGTAAAAAACCTGAACACTGTATTTCTGGATAAAACCGGTACCTTAACCGAAGGCAAGTTTCAATTAATTACCAAGCTTGATCACACTAATAACACGCACAACGATGCATTAGCCGCGGGTCTTGAAAGTCATTCAGAGCATCCTATTGCAGCGCCATTGAAGTTACTTTCAGAGCAACCTATGGCTTTTAATAGTGTCGAAAATTATCAGGGACTTGGGTTAGAAGGAATAGCAGAGGGTATTCGCTACCGCATCGGCAGCCGTGCTTTCATTCAACAGTGGCACCCACAGTACCAACCTAATGGCGAGCACCAGGTTGTTCTTGCGAACGAATCTGAGGTTTTAGCCGAATATCATGTTGATGATCAACTTCGGCCAGAGGCAAAAGAAACAATAACAACCCTTCAGCAGCAAGGATATAACCCAGTTATTGTCAGTGGAGACAGTAAAGACAGAGTGGAACCTGTTGCTCACTCGCTGGGTATCAAGGAGTGGCACCATGACACAAAACCGGAAGACAAGCTGAGTTTAATAACTGACGCGCAGAGAAACGGTCATACGGTCTGGATGATTGGTGATGGCATCAACGATAGCCCGGTTCTTGCGCAAGCTGATCTTTCCATGACATTTTCCAATGCCTCAGATCTGGCTCAGACATCGGCCGATGTTATTTTAATGGGCGAGTCACTTTGGCAAATTGAAACGGTGATAAAAGGTGCGACAAAAGTACGCAGCATTATGCGGCAGAATTTTATCTGGGCATTGTTGTATAATGTCAGTGTATTACCATTTGCAGCGTTTGGCTTTGTTGCGCCGTGGGCTGCTGCTTTAGGGATGTCGTTAAGCTCCCTGCTGGTTATCGCCAATTCATTAAGGCTATACAAGAAATGAGTGTTATCTACGCATTAATTCCAGTAGCGATTATTTTCGTTATTATTGCCATCGCCGTTTTCTTCTGGGCTGTTCGCTCCGATCAGTTTGAAGACATTGAGCGACAAGGCCTGAATATTTTAATGGATGACGACAAGCCTAACAGCACCGATAACAAACCGCCTCAGGACCAAGCTGACAAAGAGCAAGAAAGTGATAATGACGCAAAGCGCTGATTATATAACGGCCCTGATGATGGGCTTAGCCGGTGCCGGGCACTGCCTGGTAATGTGCGGTGGCATAGCCAGTGCAATTGGCGTTCGCTCTAAGCCTTATATTGTCTGGGTTTATAATTTTGGGCGCGTTGCCTCTTATGTTTTGATTGGGGCGCTGGTAGGCGCAGCCATAGGTTTAATATCTCCCGATGGTTCATACACCACCGTGGTACTTCGTTGGCTTGCTGCACTGTTTTTATTGCTGCTTGGCTTATACTTTACCGGCTGGTTCTCTGGCCTGGTTTATATTGAGAAGTTAGCGTCGCCGCTATGGCGAAAAATTCAGCCGCTCGCAGGGCGTTTGAAGAACAACCAAGGTGTTTTGAATACTTTTCTGGCCGGCGCATTATGGGGCTGGCTTCCCTGCGGAATGGTTTATACAGCACTGAGCTGGGCGGCAATTAGTGGCACGGCTCAGGGCGGTGCGTTAACTATGGCATTTTTTGGGCTAGGTACCCTGCCCGCAATGATAGCCGCCGGTCATTTTAGCCAGTTCCTGCATAACTTTTTAAAAGCCCGAGGTGTTCGCACCGCTATGGGTATTCTTCTTATTGTTTATGCACTTTGGAGTTTCGTGACACTGATCAAACCTTTTTTCCATTCAGCTGGTCATTAAAGGCTTCAAATTCGCTATTCATCAGCTATTCTTAGATAAAGAAACATGACTTTAGTCGCGTTCACATTAAGGAATAAAAATGAATAGCTTTAATAAGTTACTGGTCGTTTTAGACCCTGCTGATGAACAACATAAAGCGCTCAAACGCGCGCTACACATGGCGCGACTCAACCCTGACTGTAAACTCACGTTATTTCTTTCTATTTACGACTTTTCGTATGAAATGACAACGATGCTGTCGAGTGAAGAGCGTGATATTATGCGCTCCAACCTAATTGCTGACAGAAAAGCCTGGATTGATGACCTGCTCAGTGAGTTTGACACTGACAACATGCAAATCGAAAAAGAGGTTGTTTGGCATAACCGTCCTTTTGAAGCCATTATTGAAGAGGTTTTGAAAAATAACCATGAGCTTCTGATTAAAGGCACCCAAGTGAGTCCAAGCTTTCAGAACCTTCTCTTTACACCAACAGATTGGCATTTATTGAGAAAAGCGCCTTGTGCCGTGTTATTGGTGAAAGAACACGAGTGGCCAAGCCATGGTCAAATTATAGCAGCTGTCCACACGGGCTCAGAAGAAGAGCATCACAAAAAGCTTAACAAACGAATAATTGAGCATGCCCAGGCAATGAGTAAAACACTCGATGCCAGTGTTCATTTAGTCAATGCTTATCCCAGTGCGCCGGTGAATATCGCTGTCGAAATTCCTGAGTTCGATGTGACAGAATACTCTGATGCACTGGAACAACACCACATTAATAGAATGGCGGCATTAGGTCGTGAGTTTGGTATATCCACTCATGCGCAGCACCTCTCTCAAGGCTTGCCAGAGCAAGTGATACCAGAATTCGCCAAACAACTGGACGCTGAACTTGTTGTGCTTGGTACTATCGGCCGTACCGGCATTAGCGCTGCCCTACTCGGCAATACCGCAGAGCATGTGCTTGACCAAATAAACTGTGACGTACTGGCTATAAAACCGGAAGATTTTAAATGCCCTCTCGCTTGATGCGAACCGCTTAGGTATAATCCGCGCGTTATTTTAAGCAAGTCGGGTAAACGGGAGCCATAATGGCAAACAGCAGTCAGTACAGCTTCAATAAATTACAGAAGCGAATTCGCCGGGAAACCGGTAAAGCCATTCAGGATTTTGGCATGATTGAAGACGGTGATCATATTATGGTTTGCCTGTCCGGCGGTAAAGACAGCTATACGTTGTTAGATACCCTTATGTATCTTCAACGTGTTGCGCCTATTAAGTTCTCTCTCGTTGCCGTGAACCTCGATCAAAAGCAGCCAGGGTTTCCTGAGCACGTTCTGCCAAATTATCTGGATTCACTAGACGTTGACTATAAAATTGTAGAAGAAGACACCTATAGCATCGTCAAAGACAAAATCCCTGAAGGCAAAACAACTTGCTCGCTATGCTCTCGCTTGCGACGTGGGATATTGTATCGAACGGCGAAAGAGCTAAAGGCCACCAAAATAGCGCTGGGTCATCATCGCGATGATATGATCGAAACCCTGTTTTTGAACCTGTTTCACGGCGGCAAGCTAAAATCAATGCCCCCAAAACTTGCCAGTGATAACGGCGAGCATGTTGTCATTCGACCGCTTGCGTATAACAAAGAAAAAGACATTGAGCAGTACTCGCAAGCCATGGAATTCCCTATTATTCCGTGTAACTTGTGCGGATCTCAGGAAAACTTGCAGCGCAAACAAATAAAACAAATGCTAAACCAGTGGGATAGACAGTTCCCGGGGCGTGTCGAAAGTATTTTTACCGCCATGCAGAATGTGGCTCCGTCACATTTGGCTGACAATAACCTCTTCGATTTTCTGTCTGTCATAGCAGACGGTGTTGCTAAAGAAGACGGCGACAAAGCTTTTGATGACGAGCCTATTCAGAATAAGCAGTTTGTAGCGCCCAATGATTATGAAGATGGCAATTCCGGCGTGCAGAGCATAAGTATTAAACAGCTGGCCTAAAAAAGCCCCTTTCGGGGCTTTTTGTAATTCTAATGGAAGTTATTGAGGAGCAGCTTCGCTACTTGTTTCAGTGTCCAGCTCTTGGCGCACTTCATTAACAATAGGACGGTTAATCCGTATCATTGCACGTAACTCTTCAATGTATTCATCACCACGTTCAGAATAACTTTCCAAACCGACAATTAAGTCATTTGCCGTTATATCTTCATTATCTAAACGCTTCTGCTCACGCAATAAACGTAAGTCTAAGTATGCGCCGTGGGTATTAATGTTTCGCATATAGCTTTTTACGGACTCATTGACTGAGTCAAACTTAGCCACTTCATGACGGCCGTCTTCGCCGCGCCCGGTCGGCACAAGCCCACAACCTTTTACGTAACACCATTGACCAAATAAGTTAAGACCCATACGGGAGAAGCGCGAGGTTCCCCAACCCGATTCGTTAGCAGCCTGAACCAGCACCATCATTTCAGGAATGATGTCCATACGACGTTTCAACAAGCCGAATAAGTTGTCATCAATAGCTATGTCTTCTTCTAAACGATAATATTCGATCCACTCATCAATTTTTTGCTTATCGTCTGCGGTTAAGCGGCCTTCCTGAAAACGCCCATAAACGTCTTTTAGATAAGCTCGCTCATGCAATATGCGAATGTTCTCCGCTTCAACCATAGGCAGCAAAAAGCGAAAAAACGCCTCTTTTTTCTCCGACACATCTGTCATTGCCGAAAATTCTGGCATGCTTGTTTTTATCTCAACATTGGGAATAGGCGGTAAGTGAGCAGTAACCGAAGTATCTCCCTTTTTAAGAGAACCTTTTGGAATAAACCAAGGCGTTAACAGCGCCGCAACACATAAAATAATAAATAAAATTATCGTAGCTATTCGCATATTTTTCCTCAGGAAAATAATCTTAAACAGAAATATTGTCAGACGGCTCAGGTCTGTTTTTCTCTATAACTGTTACGCCAATAATCTCTTTATAGACCACACCTATCAGATTATAAATCATAGGCAGCATCCAAATAAGCCCTAAGCCGAATGGAATAATGGCCAAAAATAGTGCGCCCATAATAAGCAAGAACAAGACAATAAATTTAGGTAACTTGTAATGCGTAATACGGAAAGAATAATACAACGCATTTAACGGACTAACGCCTCGCTCAATAACAAGAGGCATGGCTAGCGCAAGCACTACCGTTAAATACAAAGACCCAAGCAATCCTAGGTTCGGATGCAGCTGACCCAGTAACAACGTCAGAATAATATTTAAGACCGTTGCAATAAGTGACACAACAATAAGTGGCATTAGGCGCTGAAAACCATCAAATACTTGAGTTGCTTTGGTTTTTATGTCGACGCTGTGTTTTATGCCCATCAACATAAGTCCACCGAGAAGTGGTGCGTTAATAACCGCTTGAATAATACTGGTTAAAAATTGCAGCTCGAGGGAGTTCTCAAAACTTTCCAGCGAGAAGAAATTAATAAGCACCAACACCATTAAAACGTTAATGCCAAATAGAATTAAAAAGCCGCCTAATAAAGAGCCAAGATGGTTCTTAGTGACATTAAAAGACTGCTCTATTACGTTTTTTAAAGAGAAGTCGTATTTGCCGGTCAAAGCATCGGTTAATGAGCCGCCTACTATTAGCTTGTTATCATTCACAAAAATTACCACACTTTAATTGCTGAGTCGGTTAAAATAGCGCCCGCTATACTAGAGCATCCACATCGACAATCCAATAATTTCGATAAACACTTAAGGAGTCTCATGCAGAAAAAACGTAAAGAACGTCCTGCGAACCCCAAATTGGTTTTGCTTAATAAACCTTACGGTGTTTTATCGCAATTTAGCGGCGAAGCAGACGATGATACCTTAAAAAACTATATTCCTCATAAAGACGTTTACCCTGCCGGGCGACTCGATAAAGACAGCGAAGGTTTGTTATTGCTGACCAATGACGGTGTGTATCAGGCGAGACTTGCGAACCCTAAGTATAAGGTATGGAAGACATATTGGGTTCAGATCGAAGGCGAGCCGACTGAAGAGCAACTGGAAGCACTTCGTCACGGTGTTGAGCTAAAAGATGGCCTAACCCGCCCGGCAGAAGCTTTTGTTATGCCCGAGCCGAATAACTTATGGCCCCGTAACCCGCCTATTAGAGAGCGAAAGTCGATTCCGGACACATGGCTTTGCATAAAAATAAGAGAAGGCAAAAACAGACAGGTTCGTCGCATGACAGCACACGTTGGACTACCAACGTTAAGGTTGATAAGAGCCGCAGTCGGCCCTTTTCAGTTAAAAGGATTACAGCCGGGACAATGGCGTGAAGAGCCTCCGGTTTGGTAAACCTTTGACTACCGCTGTGACGGTGAAAATGATAGAATACGCGCCAATTTTAGTACGCCAAAACGTCCGAGCAAATTTATGAGTGAAGCAGTAAAAAAAGTCATTGTCGGAATGTCCGGAGGAGTCGACTCCTCTGTCTCAGCATATCTTCTAAAACAACAGGGCTACCATGTTGAAGGCCTGTTTATGAAAAACTGGGAAGAAGACGACACGGACGAGTATTGTGCGGCCGCCGACGACTTGGCTGACGCTGAAAAAGTTTGCGAAACCCTGGGTATTGAACTGCACACCATTAACTTTGCTGCGGAATACTGGGATAACGTCTTTGAGTATTTCCTGGAAGAGTACAAAGCCGGCCGTACTCCGAACCCGGACATCATGTGCAACAAAGAGATTAAGTTTAAAGCCTTTCTTGAGTTTGCTGCCGAAGCGCTGGACGCCGATTATATCGCCACAGGCCATTATGTTCGCCGCCAATATGACGGCAAAAAATGGCAAATGCTGCGTGGATTGGACAATAACAAAGATCAAAGCTACTTCTTGTATACACTGAGTCATGAGCATATCGCGCAGACACTATTTCCGGTTGGCGAATTGGAAAAGCCTGAAGTTCGACGTATTGCCGAGGAACAAGGCTTAGTAACGGCGGATAAAAAAGACTCTACCGGTATTTGTTTTATTGGTGAACGTAAGTTTAAAGATTTTCTACAGCAGTATCTGCCGGCTAAGCCTGGTGACATCGAAACCGTCGACGGTGATGTTCTTGGGCAGCATGAAGGTTTAATGTACCACACGCTTGGTCAACGCAAAGGTTTACATATTGGTGGCCTAGCTAACGCTTCTGACGACCCTTGGTATGTGGTCGATAAGGACGTTGAACGTAACGTACTGATTGTTGCACAAGGCAAGAACCACCCTCGCCTATACTCTAAAGGCTTAATTGCCGGTCAGCTGCATTGGGTGAACCGGGAAACGCCTGTGAAACCGTTCCGCTGTGCCGTAAAAACGCGTTATCGCCAAAACGATATCGCCTGTCAGGTAACACCATTAAACAATGGTGACGTTCATGTTGAGTTTGACGACCCCGTTGCCGCAGTTACACCAGGCCAGTCAGCGGTGTTCTATATCGATAACGTCTGCCTTGGGGGCGGTATTATTGAAAAACGCCTGACCGATTTTGAGGTAAAACTATGAACGACTGGCAACAGCGAGTTATTGCATTAGCCGGTATGTCATTAAGTGCCGCTGCGGTACAAAAAATAGCGCGCAGCGGCAGTTTGTATCCAGAATCCATTACCGACACATTAGTTCACAGTGTGTTACAACAGTCGCCCGACTCCATCGAACAGGTTTACGGTGGACTAGCGAATATCCAGCCCGGCTTACAGACGCTTGTGCGCCAAATTGGCAGTAGCTCTCAGAAAGATGTTGAAGTCACACGCTATTTAATTGGGATGCTGCACCTTTCAAGACTCTTATTAAAAGAGCCAAAAGTATTGGACGAGCTGGGCCAGCGCATTTCTCAAATAAAGCGCCAAAAAGAAGAATTTGGTTTTGAACAGTACCGCATTTTAGAAAGTATGGCTGGCGTATACCGTGAGTTAATAAGCCCATTAGGTCAGCCTATTCGAATCAATGGTAAACCAGAGGTGTTAAAGTCCGATGCTAATCAGCATCATATCCGTGCCCTGCTACTTGCGGGAGTACGCAGTGCCATACTCTGGAATCAAGTAGGCGGCAAGCGTCGCCATTTCATTTTTTCAAGAAAACAGATGCTGAAAGCCGCTCAGCAGCTCCTTCAAATTGCTTAATCAAACTCGGAGAACTTTGTATGTTGCCCTTATCTTCACTCACTGCGATATCCCCTGTTGACGGTCGATATGCTTCAAAAGCAGAAATGCTGCGCCCTATTTTTAGTGAATACGGCTTAATCAAGTTCCGAGTTACTGTCGAAGTCCGCTGGCTACAATTGTTAGCAACTGTCGATGGCATTAAAGAAGTTCCTGCATTAAGCGCCGACGCAAATGCAATACTCGATGGTATTGTTGAAAACTTCTCTGTTGAAGATGCGGAGCGCATTAAAGAAATTGAAAGAACGACGAACCACGACGTTAAAGCGGTCGAGTACTTTTTAAAAGAGTCAGTGGCATCAAACGACGAACTCAATAATGTATCAGAGTTCATTCATTTTGCGTGCACCTCAGAAGATATCAACAACCTGTCACACGGCTTAATGCTGGCAACAGCGCGAGACGACGTACTGTTGCCAATGATGACTCAACTGCTCGACGATGTGAAAGCCAAAGCTAAAGAGTACCGCGCCGTTCCAATGATGGCTCGTACCCATGGTCAACCAGCTACACCAACGACAATGGGCAAAGAGTTTGCCAATGTTGCTGTTCGCTTAGAGCGTCAACTTGAACAATTTAAAGCGGTTAATATTATGGGTAAAATAAATGGAGCGGTGGGTAACTACAACGCTCACCTTGCGGCCTATCCAAATGTTGACTGGCACGGCATTTCTGAGCGCTTTGTTGACTCTTTAGGTCTCAATTGGAACGCATACACCACTCAAATCGAGCCGCATGACTACATTGCGGAGTACTTCGATGCCCTGTCACGCTTTAACACCGTGCTTATCGACTTTGACCGTGATGTATGGGGTTATATTGCCCTGAATCATTTCAAGCAAAAAACCATTGAAGGTGAAGTCGGCTCTTCTACTATGCCTCATAAGGTAAACCCCATTGATTTTGAGAACTCAGAAGGCAACCTGGGTATAGCTAATAGCATTATGCAGCATTTGGCGCAGAAACTGCCTATCTCCCGCTGGCAACGTGACCTAACGGACTCAACAGTATTGCGTAATCTGGGCGTTGGTTTAGCTTATGCAGTTATTGCTTATCAGGCGACTCAAAAAGGTCTCAGCAAGCTGGAAGTTAATGAAGCCAGACTGGCCGCCGAGTTAGATGACAACTGGGAGCTAATGGCAGAGCCGGTACAGACCGTGATGCGTCGCTACGGCGTCGAAAAACCTTATGAAAAACTCAAAGCTTTAACTCGTGGTAAACGCATTACCCCAGCTGACTTAAGCGACTTTATTGATGCGTTAGATATTCCTGACGCAGCAAAGGATGAAATGAAAGCGCTAAGTCCGGCAAACTACATTGGCCGTGCGGTTCAGTTTGTTGATGATTTAGTATGACATTAAACCTCGATATAGCAGACTTCCTGGCGAATAGCTGGCAGAAAAAGCCTTGTTTAATTAAGCAAGGCTTTGCTGCATTTTCAGACCTTATTAGTCCTGAAATACTGGCGGGCTTAGCCATGGAGGAAGGTGCCGATTCCCGTATTGTGCAGACAAATGCCAATACCGAGTCAGGCTGGCAGGTCATTCATGGTCCCTTCGAAGAATATGAATCATTTGGTGAGTCGGACTGGACGTTATTAGTTCAGTCCGTTAATGAATGGGTGCCAGAAGTCGGCGAACTTCTGCAACCCTTTCGCTTCCTGCCAGACTGGCGTCTGGACGATGTCATGGTTAGCTTTTCCTGTGAAAACGGTGGTGTTGGTCCACATGTCGATCAATACGATGTTTTTATTATTCAGGGCGCAGGTAAGCGACGCTGGCGCGTGGGCAACCGTCAACCGTTACAGGAGTTGCAACCCACTGAGGATCTTTGCTTAGTCAATAATGATTTTAACGTCGTTATTGACGAAGAACTCGAAAGCGGTGACGTGTTGTATATTCCGGCAGGCTGCCCACACGACGGCATAGCACTTGAGCCGTCGCTGAATTACTCCGTTGGCTTTAGAGCTCCCTCTCAAGCTGAGTTGCTGTGGCAACTGGGCGACAGCGCTATGGCTAATGACGTGCTAACCAAGCGCTACACGGATCCAGACAGTCAAGCACCATCGTCTGGCTATGAGATCACCGAACAGCAGCTAGACGCTGTTAAGTCATTATTAATAGAAGCAATATCATCAGACGAGTCCAGTGACTTGATTGCCCGGTTACTATCGCAATCGAAGCGTCCTTTGGTAGACCCTGAGTTACCTGTAACAGCAGAGCAAATACCTGCAATGCTCGAGCAAGGCGCTGCTTTTATTGAACGCGCTCCCGGTGCCCGGCTACTGTGCTTAAATAATGACACTTTTTATTTAAACGGTGAAAAACTCGAGGTGCCTGAAGCGGCACAGCAAGCCGCTACGCAACTCGCTAAAATGCACGGCAGCAGTCCTGCTACAGAGCTAAAAGCCACCTTTTCAACGCCGGAAAGCCAGGCATTTCTGGCGGAAGTCATTAACCTGGGTGGTTACTATTTCTTCATTGATGAAGCACCTGAATAATTCTGTAAAGAGAAGTTGATAAACACCTGTTTGAATACGCGTATTTATTGACTTTATTCAGTAGCGAACGGTTGCCCTACGTGGTAATGTTCGCGCAATTTTTTAAGCAATAAGGAATTAGAATTCATGTCTCTATTCGAGCACCCTGAATTTGATAATCACGAGCAAGTTGTATTCTGTCATGACCAGAAATCTGGCTTGAAAGCAATTATTGCTATTCATGACACTACATTAGGTCCAAGCCTTGGCGGTACTCGCCTTTGGAACTATAGCTCATCAGCTGAAGCACTAACTGACGTATTGCGCCTGTCTCGTGGTATGACTTATAAAAGTGCAATGGCAGGTCTGCCATTAGGTGGTGGTAAAGCGGTTATTATTGGCGACCCAAAAAAAATTAAAAACGAAGAGCTGTTCCGCGCTTATGGCCGTTTTATCGAGTCGTTAAGTGGTCGTTACATTACCGCAGAAGACGTCAACATCCGCACTGAAGATATAGACATCGTTGCAAAAGAAACCAGCCACGTAGCAGGTACTGCTGACAAGGCCGGCGACCCTTCTCCACACACAGCTTTGGGTACTTACCTGGGCTTAAAAGCGGCAGCAAAACACCGTTTAGGCAGCGAAGACTTAAAAGGCGTAAAAATTGCTGTGCAAGGTTTAGGCTCGGTCGGTTATGACTTTGCTAAGCACTGTGCAGAAGACGGTGCTGAGCTTATCGTTACCGATATAAACGAAGAGTCTGTTGAGCGTGCGGTTAAAGAATTACGCGCAAAAGCGGTTGGTTTGGATGAAATATACGACGTTGATGCTGATATTTACGCACCTTGTGCATTAGGCGCAACCATTAACGATGAAACACTGAAGCAACTTAAGGTGAAAATCATTGCCGGTAGCGCAAACAACCAGCTAGCGAACCCTAAGCATGACCAGGCTGTTAAAGACATGGGCATTTTGTACGCGCCCGACTACGTCATTAATGCCGGTGGTGTTATTCATGTCTGCTCTGAAGCGGCCAATATGAGTCTGGAAGAAACGGATAAGCGTGTTCGCGCTATTTACGACACTCTGGACAAGCTGTTTGCACGAGCTAAAGAGGAAGATCGCCCAACAGGTGTTATTGCTGATGAGATGGCAAGAGAAATCATTGCCAAAGGCAAGCAGTAAATACGCTGATAAAAAAGCCTGGTGATTAAACCAGGCTTTGCAGAATAACTTCGAGCGGGTGTTTCACCCGCTTTTTTTCTACCCGTTTTACTTGCGAGCGGCAGGAAAATCCGGTAACCAGAACACCTGAAGCCCCATAACGCTGAACCGCGTCGTGCCAACCCATGTGATACAAACCCATACTGTCATCCAGGTTTTTAACCTCATGACCAAAAGTACCCGCCATACCACAACAACCGACATTAACAATATCCAGAGTGAGACCCAGCTTAGCGAACAGCGTTTGCCATTGTTTCGCTGACTCAGGAACAAAGCTTTGTTCAGTACAGTGCAGCAGCAGCCCATAGTGACTTGATCGTTTTTGATCGTGCGACTCAAAGTCCACAGACATAAGCCATTCAATAACCGTACTCACATTAACCGGAGGCAGCTCGCCATTACAGGCTTTTCGGTATTCATCCCTAAAAATTAATGCTGTTGAAGAGTCTGGCCCAACAAGACGAATATCAGCATCGGACAGCGGCTGTAACTGTTCGGTCACTTTACGCGCAGTTTCGTCAAAATCGCTCAGAAAGCCTTTTACGTGTTGCGCCTTACCGTGCCCTGAAAACGGCAGCAATATTGGCTTGTAACCGAGTTTGGAAATCAAATGTCCCAAAGCGAGAACAAACTCTGCTTCATAAAAGCTGGTGAATGGATCCTGAACAATAACAACGGCTCTGCTTCTATCCCTTTCAGATAACTGGAGAACCTCCCGGGTATCCAAAATATCAAACCCACTCTGCCTCCAACCGCTCAGTAAATCTGGCGTTGAAAAGCTTGGCGTATCTACATAACCCACAATATGTTTAAGCGCCCAGCGAGATGCCGGGTTATTAATCAACATATTACTAGCGGTTGGGAAACGACTTGCCAGACGTCCGGTTTTTTCAACATTTTTAACCAAATAGTCCTTCAATGGACGGAAATATCGGCTGTAGTAATGTTCATAAAACCTCGCACGAAACGTCGGCACATCGACTTTTACCGGGCACTGGTTGGTGCACGCCTTACAGGCTAAACATTTGTCCATGGAGTCTTTCACTTCATGGCTAAAGTCATCCAATGGTTTGAACTTACGCGATAATTTTTCAAAAAAACCGCTTTGTTCAGGAGCCTGTGTCGCGTCGTACCCTTCTTTTTGTGTCAGCCGCAGCCACTCACGCACTAGTCCTGCTCGGCCTTTCGGTGAATAACGCCTGTCGCGTGTCACTTTATAAGACGGGCACATAGCCGATGCAGTGTCGTAGTTAAAGCAAAGACCATTACCGTTACAGTCCATTGCGTTTTGGTAGCTTTCACGTGTCTCAATCGGTATTTGCCGGTCATAGTAGCCACGCTTTATCGCATCCACTGAAACTAATTGAGCTTCTGTGCTAATTGGCGTGCAAATTTTTCCTGGATTGAGCTGATTATTGGCATCAAAACTGGCTTTTATTTTTTGCAGCTCTTTGTATAACTCGTTACCAAAGAATTTAGGCGCGTATTCGGAGCGATACCCTTTACCGTGTTCGCCCCACATTAAGCCGCCGTATTTTTGCGTCAGTGCAGCCACTTCATCGCTCACTTCTCGCAACAAGTTTTCGTCTGCGGGTTCCGTTAAGTCAAGCGCAGGTCGAACATGCAAAACACCAGCGTCGGCGTGACCGAACATGCCATAATCTAAGCCCTTACTGTCTAGCAAAGCCCTGAATTCATTAATAAATGGTGCCAGTTTTTCAGGCGGCACGGCTGTGTCTTCGGCAAAAGCAACGGGTTTGCGTCGTCCTTTTGTTGCTCCCAACAAGCCGACTGACTTTTTGCGCATTGCGTAAATCAGTTGGATGCTCGGTAAATCATCACAAATTTGATAGCCAATAACCCCCTGGTTGTCTTTACTCTTAATGAGTTTGTCCAGGCGCTGACAAAGCGTATTGACCTTAGTATCTATGTCATCTTGGTCAAGTCCGGTAAACTCGACCATATTAATGCCGTCCATGCGTTTGCCTTCAACGTCTTCAAGCAAGTGTGACACAGACTTCCAGATGATATCTTCCCGCGCAAGGTTCAGCACCTTACTGTCAACAGTTTCGACCGACGTCGCATTTGCTTCCACCAGGAATGGCGCATTTTCTAAGGCAGCCTGGAAATTAGAGTACTTAACGTTAACCAGCACACGATGCTTAGGAATCGGCGTAATATTTAGACGCGCTTCGCTGACAAATCCAAGTGTTCCTTCAGAGCCGGCAATGATACGTGATACATCAATAAGCTGCTCTTTCGGGTTGTAGGCGTGTTTTAAATCGTAACCGGTAAGGAAACGATTCAGCGGCGGGAATTTATCCGCTATTAACTGCTCTTCGCCAACACAAGTGTCTATGACCTGCCTATAGATTCTGGCTATGCGGTCACTCCCTTGTGCAATGCTTTCTGCTTGCTCAAGTGATACCGGACCACTGTCCAGAACCTTTCCGTCAATTAGTACGGTTTTAAGCTCGAGAATATGGTCGCTGGTTTTTCCGTAAACCAAAGAGCCCTGCCCGGAAGCATCGGTGTTAATCATGCCCCCCAGTGTTGCCCTGTTGCTGGTCGACAGGTCAGGCGAGAAGAAATAGCCATGCGGGCGCAACGCATCGTTTAACTGGTCTTTTACCACTCCGGACTGCACGCGAACCCAGCCTTCTTCGGCATTCACTTCCAGTACTTTATTCATGTGTCGACTCATGTCGACCACAATGCCGGAGGTTAATGACTGACCATTGGTGCCAGTACCACCGCCTCGGGGAGAGAATTGAATATCAGAAAACTCATCCTGACCGGCTAACTTCATCACCAGAACAAGATCAGATTGCTTTTTAGGGTATAAAACTGCCTGAGGTAACTGTTGATAAACGCTGTTATCGGTAGCGGCAATAAGCCGCCCCGAATAACTCACATCTATTTCGCCGGAGAATCCAGAGCCTTTTAATGACTTTAAAAAACTCTGGTAGTTTTCCGGTAACGCACTTTCCGCTGAAACTTTCGGTAATGCGGTCATACTTATAGGTGTTCCGACAAATACATCCAGGTTTCAATAACGGTGTCAGGGTTCAGTGACACAGAGTCAATGCCCTGCTCAACCAACCAAGCAGCAAAGTCGGGATGATCCGACGGCCCCTGACCACAAATACCAACGTATTTACCTCGCTTCTTAGCCGTTTGAATAGCCATAGCAAGCAGCTTTTTAACGGCTTCATTGCGTTCATCAAATAAATGCGCAATCACACCCGAGTCACGATCAAGCCCCAGGGTTAACTGAGTTAAGTCGTTAGAGCCAATAGAGAAACCGTCGAATATATCGAGGAATTCGTCAGCGAGCAGTGCATTCGACGGCAACTCACACATCATAATGACGCGCAGACCGTTTTCGCCTTGTTTTAAACCTTGCTCTTCCAGAAGCTCAATAACTTTGCGACCTTCTTCAAGAGTTCGTACAAATGGGATCATAATTTCGACGTTCGTCAGTCCCATGTCGTTACGAACCCGTTTAATAGCTTCGCACTCTAATGCAAAGCAGTCACGGAATTCTTCAGAGATATAGCGGGAAGCACCGCGGAACCCAAGCATAGGGTTCTCTTCGCCCGGTTCGTACTGACTACCGCCAATAAGGTTAGCGTATTCGTTAGACTTAAAGTCAGACATGCGAACAATGACACGCTCGGGTGAGAAAGCAGCACCTAAGGTAGCAATACCTTCCGCCAAACGCGCAACATAGTACTCGCGAGGACTGCTGTAGCCCGCCATCATTTGGTCGATAGTCGCTTTCAGATCATCACTTTGTTCGTCATAGTTCAACAGTGCTTTTGGATGCACGCCTATCATGCGGTTAATAATGAACTCTAAACGCGCTAAGCCAATACCCGCATGAGGTAAACCAGCAAAATCAAACGCGCGGTCAGGGTTACCAACGTTCATCATAATTTTCAGAGGTAACGGTGGCATAGCATCAATGCGTGACTCGGTGACGTCAAAATCGAGCTGCCCCTGATAGATATAGCCGGTATCACCCTCAGCACAAGAAACAGTCACTTCCTGGCCATTAGCAATATGATCTGTTGCGTCACCACAACCAACAACCGCTGGAATGCCTAACTCACGCGCAATGATAGCCGCGTGACAAGTACGACCACCACGGTTAGTAACAATGGCAGCGGCGCGTTTCATAATAGGTTCCCAGTCAGGATCCGTCATGTCTGTTACCAGCACATCGCCCGGCTGAACCTTGTCCATTTCACTAATATCATTGAGCACGCGTGCAACACCACGACCAATACGCTGGCCGATAGCACGGCCCTGGCAAACTACGTCACTCTTGCTTTTCAGAGCAAAACGCTCAATAGCCTGGCCTTTCTGGTTAGACTGCACCGTTTCAGGACGTGCCTGAACAATATACAGTTTGCCATCAACGCCATCTTTTGCCCACTCTATGTCCATTGGACGACCATAGTGCTTTTCAATGATAAGCGCCTGTTTGGCCAGAGCTTCAACTTCGTCGTCAGTAATTGAGAACGTGCGGCTTTTCTCTGTGTCGATGTCTTCAATTAATGTCTGCTTACCGTGCGCACGGTCTTCTGAGAAAATCATCTGGATTTTCTTGCTGCCTAGTGTGCGTCGCAATACCGACGGGCGCCCTGCTTCTAACGTTGGTTTATGAACGTAGAATTCATCAGGGTTAACAGCGCCTTGCACGACCATTTCCCCAAGTCCAAAAGACGAGGTAATGAAGACAACATCTTCGAAACCTGACTCGGTATCAATACTGAACATAACGCCCGAGGACGAAATATCACTACGCACCATACGCTGAATGCCTGCCGAAAGCGCAACACCACGATGGTCATAGCCCTGGTGAACTCGGTAAGAAATTGCCCGGTCGTTAAATAATGAAGCGAAAACATGTTTAATGGCTTCCATCACATTGTCTAAGCCACGAACGTTCAGGAATGTTTCCTGCTGTCCGGCAAATGACGCATCTGGCATGTCTTCAGCCGTCGCTGAGCTACGTACAGCGAAACTAAACTCGTCGTTGTTTTCGCTCAGCGTTTCAAATGCTGATTTAATGGCATTTTCAAACTCGCTCTGGAATGGTGTGTCGATTATCCATTGGCGAATTTTTTGACCTGCCTGAGCAAGCGCTTGAACATCATCGACATCGAGGCTGTCGAGCAAATCGTGAATGCGATCGTTAAGACCACTTTGCTCCAAAAACTGATTATAAGCTTCGGCTGTGGTCGCAAAACCTCCGGGAACTTCAACGCCGGCGCCCGATAAGTTGCTGATCATTTCACCCAGAGAGGCGTTTTTGCCTCCCACTCGATTAACGTCCTGCATTCCCAGATCTTGGTACCACACTACGTATTCTTGCACGTCACAGTCCTCAATTAATTTTTTAGGCATGGAAGTGTCGGGTATTTTACACTTTATAGCTCAACAAGTTAATATCGCTGTATTAATCCTTTGTAAAAGAGACTTAACGTGCGCTACGCCTTTTATATTTCTGACGGCACGGCACTGACCGCTGAGGCCTTTGGTCATGCCCTGCTCTCAATGTTTCCGGTAAAATTCGAGCATAAAACGCTGCCCTTTATTGATACACAAAAAAAAGCAGAAAATGTCTGTAAAACCATTCAAAAGGCAAAAGAAGAGAGCGGCGAGCCGCCGCTGATATTCCATACCTTCGTTAATGAAACGCTAAAGTCAAAAATCACGAATTGCGGGGGCGTTTGCTATGACTTCCTGGATCACTTTGTGACACCGGTTGAGAAAGAGCTTAACGTTAAAGCCGAACCGAAGACCCACCGCACTCATGGTGTCCATAAGAATTATAATTTCCGAATAGATGCCATTAACTACGCCCTTGATAACGACGACGGTAAACGTCTCAACCAGCTTGATAAGGCGGATCTTATTCTGGTAGGCGTTTCAAGAACGGGTAAAACGCCGACAAGCCTTTACTTGGCCATGCAATACGGTATTAAGGTCGCCAACTATCCGCTTACCGACGACGATGACTTTGAACGTTTGCAGTTACCCAAAGAGCTGAAAATGCACAGGCATAAAATTTTTGGTCTAACGCTCAGCTCTCAGCGCCTGCATGAAATACGCAGTCAGCGTAGGGAAGGCAGCCGTTATGCATCGTTAGCACAGTGTCGGTTTGAGTTGGCTGAAGTCGAAAAATTGTACCGCCGGGAGGCAATACCTTTTATCAATTCAACGCATTATTCGGTCGAAGAAATTGCCGCGAAGATTCTTGCGAAGACCAACTTAGAACGGCACCGCTATTAGTGCCGTTCCGTTATTACCGCTTACTTTGCGTTTGTACTTTCAAAAATTTTGTCTGCAGACGCCGCAACAAAACCTGTGTAGAGCTTACCAGGTTCTATTTCATAGCGTTTCGCAAACTCATAGAAACAGCTGGGAATGCTGACCGTTTTATCAGAGAACTCAACGTCATGGCGGTCCGCCATAGTCGATGACTGCTCAAGATAGACCTCAGGCGAACCTTTGATTTCACCACCAGAGGTGTTCAGGGTAAAGCCGTTGTCTTTTAGCTTCTGATTAACCTGTTCCAGTGACTCGTAGCCCGGAAGTTGGTTAACGCTGACAGTAAAGTGGTTTGCACAATAGCCGAACGCCGACATCCAAGCAGCGTATTCACTTTCTTCTAACAGCGCCTGATAGTCTTCATGGCTGACTTTCCAGTGGGTTCCTGAGTACAAAAAGTCAGGTTTCTTAGTGTCTTCTTCAGAGACTTGAGCGACCATATCCTTCACTTTAGCTTGCAACTCGTCAGAAAACTCGCTGGTCATTAACTCACTAATAAAAACTTTTGGCAGCTCAGGGTCTTCATGCTCGAAGTGTTTAGCGCGAAGCTTTTTCGCTTCAAAGTGATAATCACCGCCTTCCTTGTAGCCTAAATCGAGAAAGTGCTGTGCCAGAACTTCTAAGCCAACCGGAGCAATATCAAATGTTCTGAAAGCCACGTGATCGTTAATGATCGGGTGTCCTTCACCCAGAATTTTGTGTACTTTTTCTGCCGATGGCGTGCGCGATAGATAATCTTGCCACAAATTCTCAAATAACTGCTCTACCTGCTGTGACATACAACGGTTGTCCTCTTATAGATTCAATGAAATAGAAAATTTAGCCTTCGCCATTGCGAGCTGCTTTCAGCGATTCGGCCACTAAAAATGCCAATTCTAACACTTGATCGGCATTAAGTCGTGGATCGCACTGCGTGCGGTAGCGGCTCGATAAGTCTTCTTCGCTGATTTTATAGGCGCCACCAGTGCATTCAGTTACGTCTTCCCCGGTCATTTCCAGGTGAATTCCGCCAGGGTACGTACCTTCAGACTGATGAATGGCGAAAAACTGTCTCAGTTCCTTATGAATGGCGTCGAACGATCGCGTTTTCAAGCCATTGTCAGCTTTTATAGTGTTGCCATGCATTGGGTCACTCGACCATATAACATTGCGACCCTCTTCTTTTACCCGGCGCACCAGGCGTGGCATGTTTTCTGCCAGATTGTCTGCGCCCATGCGGGTAATGAGTGTTAAGCGCCCTGCTTCATTATCCGGATTAAGCGTATCGATGAGACGAATAAGTTCGTCTTCCGGCATTTTCGGACCCACTTTTACACCTATCGGGTTATTAATGCCTCGCATAAATTCGACATGAGCATGGTCTAATTGACGCGTACGTTCACCTATCCAAACCATGTGTGCCGAACAGTCGTAAGGTAACCCTGTAAGGGTGTCGGTACGCGTTAAAGCCTGCTCGTATGGTAGCAGTAACGCTTCGTGTGATGTGAACAGCGATGTTTCATGAATGGTTGCATTGTTATCGGCATTAATACCAAGCACTTCCATAAAGCGCAGCGCTGATTGTATTTCTTCCGCAATTTGCTGATAACGTTCTTTCAACGGGTTTGACGCAATGAAGCTTAAGTTCCACTTATGAACCTTATGCAGGTTTGCCAAGCCGCCCTGTGCAAAAGCTCGCAGTAGGTTTAATGTTGCCGCCGAGTGATGATACGCCTTAAGCATGCGCTCAGGATCCGGTTCACGGGAGGCTTCGTTAAAATCAGAGCCATTAATAATATCGCCGCGATAACTTGGTAGGCTGACACCATCAATCGACTCGAAGTCGCTTGAGCGAGGCTTGGCATATTGACCCGCCATTCTTGCAACTTTGGTCACCGGACATGAGCCTGCAAAAGTCATAACAATGGCCATTTGCAGGATAACTTTAAAGGTGTCTCGTATTTTGGGGGCATTAAAGTCACTGAAGGACTCAGCACAGTCGCCGCCTTGCAGCAAAAAACCGTTGCCCTGACAAACATCGTTCAGCTGATTTCTTAGTGCTCGAATCTCTTCTGCAAAGACTAACGGTGGGAACTGACTTAATTGCCTCTCGACATCATGCAGCTGCTGTTCGTTTTGATAGCTGGGTTGTTGTTGAATTGGCTTATCGCGCCAGCTGCGCGCACTCCACTGTGCCATAAAATTAACTTCCGATTTTTTTGCTCTATAAGAGGTACGAATGTACGGTGTCCGCCGCTGAAAAGCAACGACTAACGTCGTTGCTCCAGTGCATGAATACGCTCTTCCAAAGGCGGATGGCTCATAAATAATCTGCCAATGGTTGAGCGTTTACCTTTAATACCAAAAGCCAACATGGTGCCATCCAGCTCAGACTCGCGACCTTGCTGCAGACGGCGTAACGCAGCAATCATTTTCTGCTTACCCGCTAAGTCTGCGGAGCCTGCGTCGGCTCTGAACTCACGCTGACGCGAGAACCACATCACAATCACGCTGGCCAGAATACCAAAAACAACTTCCAGTAACATGACTAAGCCATAATAAGCAAAGCTCCCACGTTGGTTGTCGCCTCGTGCTATAGCGCTGGCGATAATGCGGGCAAAAAACATCACAAAGGTATTCACCACGCCTTGAATCAAAGTCAGCGTTACCATGTCGCCATTAGCGATGTGGCTGACTTCGTGCGCCAGCACAGCTTCCACTTCATCCGCGTTCATGCTTTGTAAAAGACCGGTACTTACCGCAACCAATGAATGGTTCTTGCTGCGCCCGGTCGCAAAGGCATTAGGCGATGGAGACTGGTAAACCGCTACTTGTGGCATCGGTATGCCGGCTTTTTGCGCCTGCTTCTGAACCATCTTTAACAGCCACTCTTCCGACTGATTCCGGGGCTGATCAATAACTCTTGCTCCAGTTGAACGAATAGCCATCCAGCGCGAGATCCACAGTGAGACAAATGCACCACCAAATCCAAACAATGCACAGAAAATCAATAGCCCAGCAGACCCACGAGCATCGATTCCAGTCGCCGCAATGACAATATTAAAAACAACGCTAACAACCAATAAAATAGCTAAGTTGGTTGCTAAAAACAGCAGGATTCTTTTCATCCTAGTCTCCGTTAAAAATAGTCACAGTTATCGATATGTAGGCGTTTAGCATTAAGTTCAATACACCAATGAAAATTTACTGGCTAAATTTTGTGTCTGCCAATCAGGAATATAAGGCAGCATAGCTATCGGTTTTGACCGCAATACAAGGCTTAATGTTTCCAGGTTCTCAGTTTGTCTTGGCATAGGAGTTTCAGTCGTTTGCACAGCAACCCAGCCCGCTAGTTCGCATCCCGACGCTTTAATGGACTGTGCGCTTAGTAAAGCGTGATTCAAGCACCCTAACTTTAAGCCCACCGTTAAAATAACTTTTGCAGACAGTCGCTCAACGAGCTCTGGCATAAACTGTGAATTAGATAAAGGCAACTGCCAGCCACCTGCGCCCTCTATTACTAAAGCATCCACCTTACTTTGACGAATTTCGTCAACCGTCTGCTGAAGCTTACCCAAAGATATTTCTAAATTCTCATCAGCAGCGGCAATATGGGGCGCAATTGCAGGTTTAAAGGTATAAGGATTAACCTGCTCATAGGGTTGAGTAACGTTAGCAACCTTCATTAACGCTAAGGCGTCTGGGTTTTTTAGTTGCCCGTCGGTCATATCGCAACCGGAGGCAACTGGCTTCATTACAGCGACTCTTTGTCCGCGCTCCACTAAGTACTGAACAAAGCCGCACGCTGCGACTGTTTTACCTGCATCTGTGTCAGTACCAGTTATAAAATAGATATCCATATTAACTATTAATCAACCATGCTTAATTAAAACTATATTAATAATGTGCCATTCCAATGGTAATCCATCGCTTGTTCTGTAGGTCTCATAAGCAGTTTCTAAAGTTTGGAACTTAGATTTTGTCATCAATCCTGAGTTGTTATCTCTTTTTACCAAGCTGGCTCCCACCCCTTTTATGCTTGTTAGCAATGCACGTAAGCTAGGAAAATACTGAACGTAATTATGCGTATAAAAGGTTTTATGCAACCACGGGAATGCTTCTGTCGCTTGGGCAATATCCGCTTGTGTTGAAAAATTATTGATGTGAGGTTTGTTGTCGACCTCAGCCCAACTGCTTTGCAAAGAAGAAAAAGTTCCCGGAAGCAATGTGTTCACCGTGGCAATACCACCGGGTTTAAGCACACGGTATACTTCCGCAAACGCCGTGTTTAAATCATCCACCCACTGCAGTGACAAATTTGCAAATACCCAGTCGACACTCTCATTGGCTAAAGGCAGCGCAGTCCAATGGCCTTGTAACCAGCTCAAGTGAGGATTTAACGTCTGAGCCCGTGCCAACATCTCTCTTGAAATATCAATACCCAGGTATTGCTGGCTATAACTCTCAAGTCGTGCTGTCTCAACCGCGGGCCCACAGCCAATATCAACAATTGTTTTCTGGCTAATAGGCTTGACTGTGTTGGCGCAGTCCAATAAGTCGTGGGCAGCTTTTCTTTGAATTTCGTCATGCTGAGCATAGCTTGTCGCCGCACGATCAAAATGCTGAGCAACGGCTTTATCAAAATTAAGCGGCTTCATAATGCGTTGTCACGCTCCAGTAACCCATCCGCCGCATGCCAAAACTGACTAATATGAGCAGGCTGCATATTGCTGTTTAAACTAAAGCGAATTCGGGGTGAATGTTTAGGTACCGTGGGGTGAACAATGGCACGGCATAAATAACCCAAGCTGCTTAGTTCGCCAGCCATTCGCTTGGCAGACTCTTCGCTTTTAAACAGCCAGCTTTGAATTGGAGTTGAAGACTTAATGTAGGCTAACCCTCGACGAGACATCTCTAATTGAAATTGCTGCGCCAATTGTGCCAACTGTTCTCGCTTCTCGCGCCCTTCCTGGTCCTTTATAATCATTAGGGCGGCGCTTGCTGCGGCCGCTTGTGCCGGTGGCATTGCGGTTGAATAGATATATTCTCGACAAAACTGAATTAGCGCTTCAATAGTGTCTTGATCCGCACAAACGAACGCTCCGCCAACACCAAAAGCTTTGCCAAAAGTCCCTGTCATGATGTCAGCCACGCCCAAATCATTCGATAATGCGCCTTTGCCGCTATCACCAAGAACACCAATGCCATGCGCATCATCCACCATAACCGTGGTGCTCGGCTGGCGTTTCTTCAGTTCGATTAATTGTTTAATGCCGGCGTCATCGCCGTCCATACTGAACACACCTTCCGTCACCAACCAGTCGCCGGGTTTCAGTACCTCAGAAATTGTCAGAGGTTGACTGTGAGCATAACGCTTAAACCGTTGGCGAGTTTGCTTTATACCGTCAATCAAAGACGCATGAACCAGTTTATCCGCGTATATTTTACTGGTGTCACCGACCAAAGTATTCAGAACTCCGACATTAGCCGCGAAGCCAGAAGAAAAAAGTAATCCAGCTGGCTTCTCCAGCCACTCTGAAAGCTCTGCTTCGAGCCGTTGGTGCACCAAGCTATAACCACTTAATAATGGAGAACCGGTGCTTCCTACGCCCCATTCATTAGTCGCATCAACGAACTGTTTCTTAACCTGGGGGTGCTGACTTAACCCCAGGTAATCATTTTTCGAAAAGTCGAGTACAACACTGCTTTCCCTTGCTGCTCGACAGCGCCGCCGACGCATTTGCGGCGACGACATTCGTTGCTTAAGTTTCTGACGTAGCGACTCGTGCATTGGCTGTTAATTTAAGACGCGTCGTAGAAACGAACCGGCTGCTCTTGTTCAGCAATGGCATCTTCAATCACAGCCGTATGTACCTCGTCGTCATAGCCATCGGTCTGCTCTGGCGTAATGCCTAAGCGCTCAAATAGACGAAGATCAGCATCTGCTTCGGGGTTGGCTGTGGTCAGTAGTTTCTCACCATAAAATATCGAGTTAGCACCAGCTAAGAAACATAGCGCCTGCATTTCGTCATTCATGTCTTCACGGCCAGCCGACAAACGAACATGCGACTGCGGCATTAGAATACGGGCAACAGCAACGGTACGTACGAACTCAAAATTATCTAAGTCTTCGAGCTTAGCAAAAGGCGTTCCTTCAACTTTCACCAACATATTAATGGGTACACTTTCAGGGTGCTTGGGTAAGTTAGCCAGCTGCACCAACAATGAGGCGCGATCTTTCACACTTTCTCCCATACCAACAATGCCGCCTGCGCAAACTTTCATACCTGCATCACGAACATTGGTCAGGGTATCAATGCGATCCTGATAAGTTCGTGTGGTAATAATGTCGCCGTAAAACTCCGGTGAGGTGTCCAGGTTATGGTTATAGTAATCAAGCCCGGCCTGCTGCAGCAGCTTCGCTTGCTCTGCACTCAGCATGCCCAGTGTCATGCAACTTTCTAAACCCAGCTCTTTAACGCCTTTAATCATTTCCATAATGTAAGGCATATCTCTGTCTTTCGGGTTACGCCATGCAGCCCCCATACAAAAACGACTGGCTCCTTTGTCTTTCGCCGCTTGCGCTTCCTGCAAGACACTTTCAACAGCCATTAAGCGCTCCCGGTCAAGTCCGGTATGGTAATGCGCGCTTTGCGGACAATATTTGCAGTCTTCAGGACACGCCCCGGTTTTAATAGAAAGCAGCGTACTGACCTGTACTTCATTCGGGTTAAAGTGCTCTCTGTGAACACTCTGGGCTTTAAACATTAAGTCATTAAACGGAAGCTGTAGTAAATTCTGGACTTCTTCAATGGTCCAGTCATTGCGAATGGCAGACATAATAATAATCTCGTCATTTGAACAGTTAATGTCGCATAGAATATGCGTTATCATTGTCCTGTCAATTTACACAAGAATAGAAACTTTACAACTGGGTAATTTATGACCTCATCAAGCCATTTAAGTAATGAAGCCTTCGACCGTCAACATTTATGGCACCCCTATACCTCAATGAGCCACCCGCTACCTTCCTATGAAGTGAGCTCAGCAAAAGGTGCCACTATTACCCTTAAAAGCGGCGAGCAGCTTATTGACGGAATGTCCTCCTGGTGGGCGGTCATTCACGGTTATCGTAACCCACGGTTGGATAAGGTTGCCCATCAACAAATAGATACCGTCAGCCATGTGATGTTTGGGGGGCTGACTCACGAGCCGGCAATTAAACTGGGGCGACAACTGGTTGATATGCTGCCCGCTCCGTTAGAGAAAGTGTTTATTGCAGATTCAGGCTCTGTCAGTGTCGAAGTGGCCATAAAAATGGCCCTGCAGTACTGGTTGGCGCAGTCACGCCCTGAGAAGTCTAAGCTGTTAACCATAAAAGGCGGTTATCACGGTGACACCTTTAAAGCTATGTCGGTGTGTGACCCGGAAAATGGCATGCACAGCTTTTTTAATAAAGCCATTGCTACGCAAATTTTTGCTGATGCCCCTGAGTTAACACCCGACGATGAATGGGATGAAAATTCTGGCCAGCAGTTGACACTATGGTTCGAACAGTTCCATAAAGAATTAGCCGCCGTTATTCTTGAACCTATTGTTCAGGGGGCCGGAGGCATGCGTTTTTACCACCCTAACTACCTGAAACTTATTCGAGCGCTTTGTGATAAATACGAGGTGCTGCTCATTGCCGATGAAATTGCCACTGGCTTTGGTAGAACCGGAAAATTATTCGCCTGCGAACACACCGAAGTAACGCCCGATATCATTTGCCTTGGTAAAGCGTTAACAGGCGGTTATATGACGTTAGCAGCAACCGTCACGACCGCAAAGGTCGCTGAAACTATCGGGCAAGGTCCTGCCGGTGGCGCGCTCATGCACGGACCTACTTTTATGGGAAACCCCCTGGCTTGCGCTGTCGCATCGGAGTCTTTAGCCATAATTAGTGAAGGCAATTGGCAGCAGCAAGTGAGTACCATAGAGAAACACCTCAAAGATAAGTTACTGCCCTTAAATGAGCTCAGTTCCGTGCGCGAAGCACGAGTTTTTGGCGCTATTGGTGTTTTAGAAATGGAACAGACAATCAACGTCGCCGAAGCCCAGCGTTTATTCATTAAACGCGGTGTTTGGATACGCCCGTTCGGCAGACTGCTTTACATCATGCCGCCTTACATTATTAGCAAACAGGAGTTGTCAGCTTTGTGCTCTGCCATGGCGGAATACGCCAAAAGCATTCAGAAGCCGAAGAAGTAAAGCGACAAACCGCCCAGGCAGCTTAAAACGAGTATTACCAGGTTCACCCAAATATGCTGTTTATGCTGCCTGAAGAGCACAAAGTTGAGTGCCAGGCTTATTAGACTAATGACCAAACCAATACACAGCGTGATCACAAACAGGTCACCCAGTGTTATATGCCAGTAATCCCGGACCGGAATACCGAAGATTTGCGTCAGTATGGTGTTACGCTCTGGCTTGGCGTAGTTAAAAGCGATAGTGGCTATAACAAATATAACCCAGCCAACAATGCATAATAAGCCAAGTACCCTTGACCAAAACGATACTTTTTTTAAGTCATCTATAGAGCCCCTTTTCATAATTTTTCTCTCTGTTGACGGGGTTATACTTGAGTCTGCGCCAATCCGAGGTAACATAGCAACCTTTGATTCGCAAAATAGTGTAAATTTCGGAGAATAGAAACCCATGTCGTATGCTTCTGTAGTGGATATTCTGGAAGGCAAAGTCCCCGTCGATGAAACGGTAACGGTTCGCGGTTGGGTGCGTACGCGCCGTGACTCGAAAGCGGGTATTTCATTTATTAATGTACATGACGGCTCCTGTTTCGAAGCCGTTCAAGCCGTTGTGCCTGCTGAACTTCCTAACTACAGTAATGAAGTACAAAAACTGACTTCGGGTTGCTCTGTTGCCATTACGGGTGTGGTCGTCCCTTCTCAGGGGCAAGGTCAGTCCTTTGAGTTACAAGCGACGAAAGTCCATGTTTATGGCTGGGTCGAAGATCCAGACACCTATCCAATGGCGCCGAAACGTCACAGCATGGAATACCTGCGTGAATACGCTCATTTACGCCCTAGAACAAACATTACCGGCGCAGTGATGCGTGTTCGTAACTCTTTGTCTCAGGCTATTCACCGCTTCTTTCACGAGAACGGCTATTTATGGGTTAGCACCCCTATTATCACCACGTCAGATTGTGAAGGCGCTGGTGAAATGTTCCGTGTGTCGACACTCGACCTTTTGAATGTCCCAAAAACTGACAAAGGTGACGTTGACTTCTCACAAGACTTCTTTGGTAAAGAAGCCTTTTTGACCGTATCAGGCCAATTAAATGTTGAGTCTTATGCGTGTTCGTTGTCTAAAGTCTATACCTTTGGTCCGACGTTCCGTGCTGAGAACTCCAATACCAGCCGCCACTTGTCCGAGTTTTGGATGGTTGAGCCAGAGCTCGCTTTCGCATCACTTGATGATGTCGCTGGCTTAGCTGAAGATATGCTTAAGTATGTTTTCAAAGCGGTTCTTCAAGAGCGTCCTGACGACATGGAGTTTTTCGCCAAGCGCATTAATTCGGAAGCCGTTAGCCGTTTAGAAGCTATTGTGAATAGCAACTTCGTTCACATGGATTACACAGACGCTATTGAGATTCTGAAAAACTGCGATAAGAAATTCGAATACCCGGTTGAATGGGGTGTCGACTTGCAGTCTGAACACGAGCGCTATTTAGCCGAAGAGCACGTTGGCGCCCCGATTATTTTGAAAAACTACCCGCGTGATATTAAAGCGTTCTATATGCGCCAAAACGAAGACGGAAAAACCGTTGCTGCAATGGACGTATTAGCCCCGGGCATTGGTGAAATTATTGGTGGTTCTGCTCGCGAAGAGCGTTTAGATATTCTTGATAAGCGTATTGAAGAAATGAACCTACCAATGGAAGAGTATGAGTTTTATCGTGACCTTCGCCGCTACGGTACCGTCCCGCATGCAGGCTTTGGGCTTGGTTTTGAACGCTTAGTTGCTTACGTCACCGGCGTACAAAACATCCGCGATGTTATTCCTTTCCCACGTGCTCCCAAAAGTGCTGAGTTTTAACTCAGCACTTTATCTTTTGCTGACACAAAATACGGTTCAGCATCTTTTTCAGGTTTTATTGGCGTAGGTACAGCAGGCGTACCTACGTATAAAAAGCCTACAATAGCGTCGTCTTCAGCTAAACCCAGCTGCTCTTTGACGTAGTCATCTTCCGCAGTCCAGCCGGTACGCCAAATTCCCCCGAGCCCCTGAGCAAAAGCCGCTTGCTGCATACTGTGTGCTGCGCAAGCAACTGTACACAACTGCTCTTCACGTGGAACTTTCGGATGCTGCTGATACTTCAGACACGCTGCAATAACGAGTGGAGCCCGAAATGGTAATTGCCCAGCCTGCTCAACAATAGTTTCAGAAAAGTCATTAATACGCGCCGCCTGCTGATAGATGTCAGCCAGAATTCCGCGATCCTTTCCCTGAAATTGTATAAACTCGTACGGCGCTAACGACATATGATCGGGCGCTCTCACCGCTGACTTTTTTATTAGCTCCAATTGTTCGACACTGGGCCCAGGCTCTATCAGCCGTGGCATTGAAGAGCGCGTTGTTAATAATTCTACTGCATCCATATATCAACCTTTATCATTATGTAACGGTTCGTTACATTCTCTGGCTAGCTTGCATAGGCCACTTTCGATATGCTTAAGACATTTCTTAAATAACAATGAGTGATAGCTATGCGTTCAGTGAGCTCAATCTTTAAATATATTTGGCGAATAATCAACGGTACCCGAAAGGTCATTATCAATTTAGTCTTCTTTATTGTTTTGGCCATTTTCCTGGCCAGCATGATAGGCGGCGACGATCCAATCGAAGTGCCTGAAAACGGAATACTGGTACTTAACCCACAGGGTATTCTCGTTGAAGAGAAAACCTGGGTCGACCCTATTGATAAATTCTTTTCAGAAGCCTTAGGCAGCGGTGATGATATTCCCGAAGTACTAGTCGCCGATGTTGTAGAAAGTATTGAGATGGCTCAGAACGATGAGCGTATTGGCGCGCTTTATTTAGATCTTCAGGATCTCTACCCAAGTGGCATTAATAAACTGAGCGCTGTTACTGAGGCATTAGAAGAGTTCAGAACCTCAGGTAAGCCCATTATTAGTAACGCCGATTACTATGCGCAACATCAGTATTATATTGCAGCCCACGCTGATCAGCTTTATTTAAACCCAATGGGTGGTGTCGTTTTTGAAGGTCTTGATTACACCCAGGTTTACTTTAAAGAGTTGCTTGAGAAGCTCAAAGTTAAACCGCACGTTTTTAAAGTCGGTAAATTCAAGGCAGCGGTTGAACCCTTTATTCGTAATGACATGTCAGACGAAGCCCGGGAAGCTAATGAAACGCTATATAGCGAGCTATGGGCCGAGTTTCGTAATAGCGTGACTACCACTCGTAATATCAACCCTCGCTTAACCAGTGGCAAAATTGATGATTACATGGCTGCGTTTGAGGAAGCTAATGGCGACATGGCACGTATGGCATTAGATAATAACTTAGTCGATGCCCTTAAAACCCGCACAGAGGTACGTAATGAGCTTATTAATTTGGCGGGTCTTGACGAAGAGAAGGAAACGTTCAAGCACATTACTTTTGATAACTACCTGAGTGCGCAGAAACCACCTGTCCCTGCACCAAAAGCAAAAGACAAACCGAAGATCAGTGTTGTTGTCGCGCGAGGCCAAATTGTCGACGGTTCTCAAAAGGCCGGTATGATTGGTGGCGACAGTACCGCGAAGCTTATTCGTGATGCACGCACTGATGAAAATACCAAAGCCATTGTACTGCGCATCGATAGTCCCGGCGGCAGCGCCTTTGCCTCTGAAATTATTCGTCAGGAGTTACTACAAGCAAAAGAAGACGGTATTCCGGTCGTGGCATCAATGAGCTCCGTGGCCGCGTCAGGTGGTTACTGGATTGCCGCAGATGCAGATAAAATCATTGCCTCCCCTACTACCATTACCGGTTCTATCGGCGTATTTGGATTACTGATGAACCTGGAAGATAGCTTCGCTGCTATAGGTATTCACAGTGACTCTGTCAGCACCACTGAAATTGAATCCATAAACCCTATGGAAGAAATGACAGACTACCAGCAAACGATGATTCAAAAGTCGGTGGAAAATACCTACGACAACTTCTTAAGCCTTGTCGCTAACGCCCGTAATATGAGTAAAGATGACGTACATGAAATAGCTCAGGGCCGCATCTGGACAGGTCGCCAGGCAATGAAACGTGGTCTGGTTGATACCTTAGGAGACTACGACGACGCCATTAAACTGGCTGCAGAACTGGCCTCTATCGAGGAGTATGACGTGAATGTTGTTCAACAGAAACTATCACCTCAGGAACAGTTTTTCGCTGAGTTATTCAACAATAGTGCCGCAAGCGACCTGTTACCTAAAGTAAGCCGTGATAGCAGCAGTGACTGGTTATTGAAGCTATTCAGTGACGTTCAGTCTGAAACAGCGGTACTGAGAAACTTCAACGACCCGAAAAACATTTACTCTTACTGTGCACTGTGTCCGCAACCGCGTTAGAATAATCGACATTCGCTATTAAGAATGTCGATAGGAGACACAAGTGCCTCGTAAAAAGATATATGTTGCTTATACCGGTGGAACCATAGGTATGAAAAAATCGGAACAGGGATACGTTCCGGTCGCGGGGCACTTAAGTGATTGTGTACAGAAAATGCCGGAGTTTTTCAGGGAAGAAATGCCGGAATTTGTTATTCATGAATACTGTCCTTTAATGGACTCCTCAAACATGACCCCGGCTGACTGGGTCACAATAGCCCGGGATATTGAGGACAATTACTCGGACTATGATGGATTCGTTATCCTCCATGGTACCGATACCATGGCCTATACAGCATCAGCACTCTCGTTCATGCTGCAGAACCTCAGTAAACCTGTCATTGTTACCGGCTCACAAATTCCGTTAGCAGCACTGCGTTCCGATGGTCAAACGAATTTACTGAATGCCCTTTACGTTGCTGCTAACTACTCAATTCCGGAAGTCGGCCTATTTTTTAATAACACCTTATTTCGCGGAAATCGTTCAACGAAGTCGGATGCTAATGGCTTTAATGCGTTTTCATCACCCAACTTTCCTTCGTTATTGGAAGCGGGCATACAAATTCGCCTAAACGCCGGTCAACTTTCTGAAGCGGAGGCCAAATCGAGTAAACTCAATGTGGTTGAAATGACGCCACAGCCTATCGGTGTGGTCATGCTTTACCCGGGTATTTCACCCGACATAATCGATAATCAACTAAAGCAGCCGGTAAAAGCGCTTATTCTACAAAGTTATGGCGTAGGCAATGCCCCACAAGACGATGCTTTGCTGTCTGTCTTAAAGCGCGGTATCGATAACGGCATTACGGTTTTAAACTGCACGCAATGTTTCCGTGGGCGCGTAGATATGGATGGTTATGCTACCGGCAATGCACTGGCAAAACTTGGCTTAGTGTCCGGCTCCGATATGACCATTGAAGCCGCGCTAACCAAGTTACATTACCTACTGTCGCAAGACATTTCTCACAGTGAGATACAAAAACTGTTACAGAAGAATTTACGCGGCGAATTAACTCCGCCATAATCGAGCACTGACTCAAATCAATAATAATAACAATATTACTTATGGCTAAAAATACGTCTCCGGCTTTTGCCTCACGATTAGGCTTTATTCTCGCTGCTGCAGGCTCCGCCGTTGGAGTTGGCAATATATGGGGCTTTCCAACCCAGGCGGCCAGTAACGGCGGAGGTGCCTTTTTACTGGTTTACCTCATTATGATTGCCATTCTCGCCTACCCTATGCTTGTGGCAGAAGTCACCATCGGCCGAATTCGTCAAAACAACCCAATTGAAGCGTTAAGAAATTTATCCGATAAAGCCTTTTTCAGAGGAACCGGAGCCATAGCCGGGGTCGTTGGCCTGGTTGTTCTTAGTCTTATTTTAAGTTTCTACGCCATCGTATCGGGCTGGCTTATTTCTTACATGATATCGCCGCTACTTATCTTTGTTGGCCTGCCGGACACTGCCGCATGGTTTGTCGAATTTTCAGAAGCCAGAAATATGGCGACCATGGTCTTCTTTATGTTGTTAACGGTCTACGTCGTGCGCTCAGGCGTCAATAACGGTATAGAGCGGTGGTCGCGTCGACTAATGCCAATGCTGTTCGTCCTCTTGATTGGTATGTCAGCTTACATTCTGACTCAGGAAGGTGCTATTGAAGGCCTTAAAATGTATTTGGTTCCTGACTTTTCTGAAATTAGCGATCCTCAACTCATTATACGAGCCATGGGCCAGGCCTTTTTCTCATTATCGCTGGGCGTATGCGTAATGATGACTTACGGCGCCTACCTATCAAACAAAGAAAACATTCCGAAAACGGCAGCCTGGGTTGCTGGTATAGATACCAGCGTAGCATTTTTAGCGGGGCTTTTAATTTTACCCGCTATGTTCGTAGCGCAGTCCAATGGCGTTCAAATATACGCCGACGACGGTACACTGCTCTCAGCTGATACACTGGTATTTACCGTATTGCCGGCAATGTTTGACACACTTGGAACCGCGGGCTTATTCGTCTCGTTTGGCTTCTTTTTATTGATGGTTATAGCAGCCATAACGTCCTCTATTTCTATGCTGGAAGCGCCGGTAAACGCATTGCGCGAAGAAGCTCGTTGCGACAGAAGCTCAGGGGTGTGGATAGTCACTCTTATTGTTACCGCTATTTCGACTACAATTATTTATAATTTTGAGGTCTTATTCGGGGCGGTAGTCACCTTCAGTACCGTTTATATGCAGCCAATAATGGCTCTGGTCTTCGCTATTATGCTGACTTGGGTTTTGCGTCAGAATCATTTACTGAAAGCTTTAAAACAAGGCTCACCGGATATCGATAAAAGCTGGTTCTGGAAAATATGGCCCTGGTACGTCAAATTTGTTTGTCCGGTGCTTATTCTTCTGATTATTTGGCAGGGCTGAGTCAGCTTAAATATGAAAGGACAAAGGCTGCCGCCAATAACGACAGCCTTTTCTTCATTAAATAACCCATTTGTCCATAAAACTATCGACCGACATTTGTTGAAATGAGTTACTTTCAGTGCACAGCTTAAATATCTCATTCGCCTGACTTGCCGGGAATCGCTTACTTAAACTCGCTTTAAACTTTTCTTTGAGTACAGGAATGCCCTCGTCACGGCGGTTGCGATGCCCTATTGGGTACTCCACTGCCACTTTTTCTGTTTTAGTGCCATCTTTGAAGAAAACTTGGACAGCGTTGGCAATCGAACGCTTATCTGGGTTCAGATAATCTTCACTGTACTGACGGTCTTCTTCGACAACCATTTTTTCCCGAAGAGCATCGATTTCTGGGTGAGCCTGATGAAATCCGTCCTCATAGTGATCAGCGTTCAGTTCCCCCCAGATTAAGGGCACGGCGGTCATATACTGCAAGCAATGGTCTCTATCTGCGGGGTTAGCCAGCTCTCCTTCTTTGGAGATAATGCGAATCGCAGATTCATGTGTCGTTATAACGACTTTCTCTATGTCGTCTACCTTACCTTTTACATCCGGGTGGAGTGTGACTGCAGCTTCACACGCCGTTTGAGCATGAAACTCTGCCGGGAAAGACAGTTTAAACAGAATGTTTTCCATAACATAACTGCTGTAATCGCGCTGAAACTTAAATTTCCGATCTTTTTCGTCTTTAAGCTTCTGATCCTTATTGGTCTTACTAAAGAGAACATCGTAAAAACCCCATTGTGGCGCAGTTAAAGCGCCGGGAATTCCCATTTCGCCGCGCATCGTTATATCGGACAGACGCACTGCCCGGGAGGTGGCATCCCCCGCTGCCCAGGATTTACGGGAGCCCGCATTGGGTGCATGGCGATAGGTCCTCAATGACTGACCATCTACCCAAGCCTGAGACAGCGCTGCCATAATTTGCTCTTTGCTGGCACCCATTAGCCAACTAACAACAGCTGTTGAAGCCACTTTTACCAGTACAACATGGTCAAGCCCAACTCGGTTAAAGCTGTTTTCAATGGCCAGGTTACCCTGTATTTCATGGGCTTTTATCATGCCCTCCAGCACGTCTTTAATAACAAGAGGTTTAAGCCCACGGCTGCGTCGCTGCTGAGAAATGAAGTCGGCGGTCGCTAAAATGCCACCTAAATTATCAGACGGGTGTCCCCATTCTGCCGCCAGCCAGGTATCATTGAAATCCAGCCAACGAACAATGCAGCCTATATCCCACGCAGCTTTAACGGGGTCTAAAGAAAACTGTGTACCAGGAACGCGAGCGCCATTAGGGACCTGTGTCCCTTGTACAAGCGGTCCCAAATGTTTGGCACATTCCGGATAACCTAATGCCAACATACCGCAGCCCAGCGTATCCATAAGGCAGTACTTCGCGGTACTCCAGGCTTCTTCGCTTTTGACGTTATAGTTCATTACATAGTCGGCGATATCGACAATGACGTCGTCGTAATCGGGACGTTTATTTTGTTCGACAGTCGTAGGCATTATGACTCCTTAATTCAAAGGGTGACTCAAATAGCTACGGAGCTAATCAGTTGATTGATCGCTCTTTTGTTTATTTCGGATAAAAAAAACCCGGAACCAATCCAGATTGTTCCGGGTATAGGGGAATGGCTCATGGGATGAGCCGTGCGCTAACTCATGATAAAACAGTCTCATTTATCCTGCTTAAAATTCATCCAACAATTTTTAGTTTAGACAATAATCGAAGGATGTCTAATTTTTTTACAGTTTCTTTTAACTTTATGTTTTTGAACAATTAACGATGTTTTATCGACAAGTTATACACAGCTCATTAAGATGCTTTAAACAGCTTATAAAAGTTCTCAGTGGTCACTCGTGCAACCTCTTCCAGCGTAATACCTTTAACGTCTGCTACGCATTTTGCGACATCAGTAACGTAGGCCGGCTGATTCACTTTGCCACGATGAGGCACCGGTGCTAACCAGGGGCTGTCAGTTTCAATAAGTAGTTTGTCTAAAGGCAATGCTTTAACTGTATCTCTTAATTCCGACGCATTTCGAAAAGACGCAATACCAGAAATGGAAATATAAAAGTCTAATGAGTCGATAGCTTCTTTTGCCATTTCGTAAGACTCGGTAAAGCAATGTAAAACACCACCAGGCTTATCCGCGTGACCTTGTTTTAACATAGCTAGGGTATCTTCACGGGCTTTCCGGGTATGAATAATAAGGGGTTTATTCAGCTGCCCTGCCACAGCAATGTGCTGCTCGAAGTTGTTTTGCTGTTTCACTTTCGAGTCCGGATCATAAAAGTAATCCAGCCCTGTTTCACCAATAGCAACAACTCTCGGCTCACTGGCAAGCTCTGTTAACGTTGCCGCCATTTCATCAGCGTTATGACTCTCTTCATTAACATAAAGCGGATGCACACCGCAGGATATCGAAACATTGTCATACGCAGAAACGGTATCGCGCATTTGCGGGTACTCATCGAGCGTGACACAAACACACAGCATATGCTCCACATTATTTTTGCGAGCATTTTCTACTAATCCAGCCAAGTCTGTACCGACTTTCTCTGGGTCAATACGATCTAAATGACAATGAGAATCAACAAACATCCAGTGCTCCGTTGCAATTAAGTTGCGCAAGAATTTAATAATGAACGGAACAGCTTACCATATTCAGACTTATGCTTGTGAGTCAGATAATTTAATCGATGCCCTGTCGCCAAGTCTTTGGGTAGCAAGGTTAAAACGCAAGGCAACTGCCGGTCTTCAAACAACCAGGTCACCTGTGTGCTGAAGTAAAACGGAGTCGGTCGATCATGCAATGTCAGCGACATATCAAGCCTCTCGCCCAGCTTATAGTAACGTTTGCTGGTTCCAGGCATTAAAAATGATGTGTATTTAAAGAATGGCACCATTCGCGTTGCCAACTCGTGAGCAGACTCAAGCTCAACAGATATAACGTGGGACATAAAGGCTCCGTTTATTGCAACAGGAGCCTTATTCTTCACCCAGCAAAAAGTGTGACCAACGGCTCCAGATAAGGGTTAATAATAACGGCAAATTAACGCCGGGGGAGCCCTGATATGTCTGACGTAATTGTCGGCATTCCGATACCCATTGACTGAGGTGCGACGCAGTCAACCAAGAGCATTGCGTTAATCGTTCATACCGCTCGCGCACGCCAGGAAAGTAAAAACGCTCAGCGGGAAGCCGGTTTAACTGAGCGAGCATATCGGATGCTAATCGCTCAGACGTATTCAACCACTCTGCCGCAACTGCTTTGTCTTTTAGCTCAGGTAGTGGGGTCAGCTTATGCAAAGCGTCGAATAGCTCCGCAGCTTGCGCAGTTTGTTCATCAGTTTGTTCGGCTTCAGGGTAAGGAATGCTGAGCCACTGCATGCGACTTCGCAATGTTGGCAATAATTGCTCAGGCTCTTTCGTTGATATTAGCCAACAGGTATCAGCAGGCGGCTCTTCAAGTACTTTCAGTAAAGCATTAGACGCCTGCTCAGTCATTTTTTCAGCTTGCAAAATAACGGCAACTTTAAAACCGCCCTGGTTTGCCTTATTCACAATGTTTTTTTGTAGGTCTCGAACCTCATCAACCCCAATGCGACTGGCTTCTGTGCCATCGAGTGTCCAGGTATCCGGATGGTTTCCCGCGGCGTACAGCAAGCACGATTTACATTGGTTACAAGCACTCTTCCCTTTCGACTGGCAAAGCAAATACTTGGTGAACTGCTCAATGAAGCTGTTACTGCCTTTGTCCGGGTAGTGTTTTAAGTAATATGCATGGGCTAACCGATTGCTTTCAAAAGCAGTCACTAAACGTAACCATGCATCGCGTAACCAGGGAGCGGCCATTAAAACAAATTCTCCTCAAGGGTTCTTAGAATGGCTTTATGCACTTTTAACATAGGTTGATTCGCATCGATCACGAAAATCGACGGATCTTTCGCGGCAATGTTCAGGTAGGCCTGGCGTGTTCGTTTAAAAAACGCTAAGTCCTCTTCTTCTATTCTATCCAGCTCGCCTCGCTCCCTGGCTCGCTCAAGACCCACTTCTTCATCAACATCCAGTAAGATGGTCAAATCGGGATAAAAACTGCCTAATGTTAACCCACGCAGTTTTTGTAACAATTCATCCCCAAGTTGTCTGCCACCGCCCTGATACGCCCGCGATGATAAATCATGGCGATCACCAATAACCCAAGTACCATTCATCAGGTGTGGTTTAATGACATTTTCGACTAGCTGCACACGACTAGCGTACATAAGCAGCAGCTCGGTTGTCGGGGCTAGCGTTTCATCCCACTTTTTCTTAACCAAGTCACGTAACGACTCAGCCAACGGTGTTCCGCCTGGTTCCCGCACAGCTTCAGTTTCAATACCTTTAGCTTGAAAATGCGTGATCACATTGGCGATAGCAGAACTTTTACCTGCTCCCTCCAGACCTTCAATAACAACAAACTTCCCTTTCATATTTACTCTTTATTTAGTTGGTAGCGGCGCACAGCTTTATTATGTTCTTCCAGCGTTTTTGAAAACACATGACCACCAGTGTCATCAGCAACAAAGTAATAATACGGCGACTCATCAGGGTTTGCGGCCGCTTCTAACGACGCCCGACTTGGCATAGCAATAGGTGTTGGTGGTAACCCATTAATTCTATAGGTGTTGTAAGCCGTTTTCTCACGTAAATGTGCGCGTGTTAGATTACCGTCGAAGTTTTCAACACCGTATATTGTTGTCGGATCGGACTGTAAACGCATACCAATAGCAAGCCGGTTTGCGAAAACGCTGGCAACCAAACTTCTCTCACCCGCTATGCCCGTCTCTTTCTCAATAATTGACGCTAAAACTAATAATTCATAAGGCGAGTCAACCGGACAGTCATCTGAGCGTTCATTCCATATGTCAGCTAATGTGTGCTGCATTGACTCGTATGCGTCTCTTAAAATGCTCTCAGCTGACGAATACGCTCGGTAAGTATAAGTTTCCGGCAGCAAAAGACCTTCTAACGAATCATAAGAAGCTCCCAACTCAGCCCTTAACCTGTCAGCAGCCGCTTGCGCGTCACCCGTTAAATAAGTTGCCTCGTCCAACTTCAATAGCCACTGTTCCAGTGTGTGACCTTCCACCAGAGTAACCGAAAACTGAAGCTCGTCGCCGTTTGCGAGTTTTCTCCATACATCAAACCAATTATGCGTTGGCTTAATCTCGTAAACACCAGCTCTCAAATGACTTACCCCGCCAAGTAAGCGGCTAAAACCATAACTCAGCTGTGTACTATTCAGCACGGATTTATCAAGTGAGTAATGCTCCGTAACTTGTGCGACAACGTAGCGTGAATGCTTTCCTTTAGGAAACTCAAGCACAAGTGGTTCACTTTGATGAACATTTCCAAAAGGTTGGGATAAATAATGGTAACCGTAGCCAAGCACTCCTGCGCCAATGACAATAAAAAAAAGAGTGATTAAAAACAAACGTTTAAGTAAAGTCATAAAGCCAGGCGTTGTATCTTCTTGGGTAACGGATTCTTTTCGAATACTTTACCATTAAATGAGTGAACAGGGACAGCGCCTCGGACACTATTGCAAATGAAAATTTGCTCTGCGCTCCCCAGTTCAGTCGCTGTACAATCGTTTATTCTAAGGTTAGCGAGCGCATTGCTTTCTATGATGTATTGCCGCATAACGCCACTAACCCCAGCCGTTGTCAGTGAAGGTGTAAACCACTGATCGCCCATACGCCAAAATACATTACCTTGAATAGCCTCTATAACAGTGCCATCACTGGTGCAAACAATTAAGTCATCAACGCCTTTTTCCGACTTTTCAGCACTGAGCAACACCTGCTCTAAGCGGTTTAATGTTTTTAGCCCCACAAGCATAGGCTGCTGCGCCAAAACAAAGTCAGCCAACTCAATATCTAGAGGTTTTTGAGGTGTCGGTAATGAGCTTACCTGAATATATTCATTGGCTTCTGCGCGGCTATCAAAGCCATAACCTTGGGCACTATTTCCCCGAGTTATAATCACCTTACATACCCCTTCCCCAACCTCTACAGCCAATGCAGTCAACCGAGCCTTTAAAGTGGTTAATGCAGGGTAATGAATGCGTAAAACGTCGTTGGCATGAGCCAATCTCGCAATATGTGCGTCTAAGTGCTCTGGGAAAGCATTGAGAATACGAAAGGTTGTAAAATGACCATCGCCAAACTGAAGCCCTCGGTCAAGAGCATCGGGATTAATTGGGTGAGCATTAAAAAACTGTTTTATCAGTGTCATAACGAAAATAGGCGGAACCAAGGTTCCGCCTATTGTCTCAATAATTCTCTGAAAAATTAATCGTCAGAGTGATTATTTACGTAATCAATTGCTGCTTGAACAGTTTTGATCTTTTCAGCTTCTTCATCAGGAATTTCAGTTTCAAATTCTTCTTCCAAAGCCATTACCAATTCAACTGTGTCCAAAGAGTCAGCACCCAGGTCATTCTCAAATGACGCTTCAGGCTTAACTTCTTCTTCTTTAACACCCAGTTGTTCAACAATGATTTTCTTTACGCGTTCTTCGATAGTACTCATTTATAATATCCCTCAAATAGTCGTCGCGAGAGTGAAAATTGGCTGTAGTGTAGTGAAACCAGCCTCATTAATAAAGTAAAAATTCCGATAAAATTAAGAGGTCGTACCGCTGACCGCTTAAACCATCGCCATTCCGCCATTAACGTGAATGGTTTCACCGGTAATATAAGCTGCTCCATCTGACGCCAAAAATGTCACCGCAGACGCAATTTCATCTGGCTTGCCTAATCGTGCAGCAGGAATATTAGCAAAAATACTTTCTTTTTGCTCTTCCGTTAACGCTTTTGTCATATCCGTATCAATAAAGCCCGGTGCCACGCAGTTCACTGTAATACCGCGCGCTGCTACTTCTTTGGCCAAAGACTTACTGAAACCAACCAGCCCCGCTTTCGCGGCACAGTAGTTAACCTGCCCAGGGTTCCCTGTCGTACCAACCACTGAACTGATATTAATAATGCGACCATTACGACGTTTCATCATGCCACGAACCACCGCTTTACAGACGCGGAAAATAGCCGTCAAGTTGGTATCAATAACCGAGTTCCACTCATCGTCCTTCATGCGCATCATTAAGTTGTCGCGAGTAATACCGGCATTATTGACCAGAATATCGATACTACCGAACTCTTTTTCAAGCGACTTTACTGTTTCCTGAACGCTATCAGCGTCAGTTACGTTCAATGCAATGCCTTTACCGTTATCGCCAAGGTAATCGGAAATAGCGGCGGCCCCTTTGTCTGAGGTTGCGGTTCCTATTACTGTTGCTCCTTGCTGAACAAGCTGCTGCGCGATTGCTTTGCCAATGCCACGACTAGCTCCTGTTACTAACGCAACTTTATTCTCCAAGCTCATCACTTATTCACCTTTTAAATTGAATTCAATGCATCAGCGGTGTTTAACGCTGAACAATTAAATGACTTAGTTATACGTTTATTCAAGCCCGTTAATACTTTTCCCGGACCGACTTCGAATGCTTTTTCCACGTTCATATCAGCGGTTTTCTCAACAGACTCTGTCCAACGCACCGGACAATAAAGCTGTCGGACCAATGCGTCTTTTATCGCTGCCGGGTCTGTCTCAACCATGACATCAACATTGTTTATAACGTCAATTACCGGTGATTTAACGGTTATATTCGCCAATTCCTGCTTTAATTTTTCAGCAGCTGGCTTCATTAACGCACAGTGCGAAGGCACGCTAACAGGCAGAGGCAAAACGCGTTTAGCGCCTGCCTCTTTTAATGCTTCGCCCGCACGAGAAACTGCTGAGGCATGCCCGGCAATAACGACTTGCCCCGGTGAGTTATAATTCACCGGAGTGACAACTTCGCCCTGGGCCTGCTCTTCACAGATTTTCTTAATAACATCGTTATCTAAACCGATAACGGCTGCCATTGCCCCTTCACCGTCAGCAACAGCTTCCTGCATAAATTTGCCGCGTGCTTCAACGAGTCTAACTGCATCTTTAAAGTCTATAGCGCCTGCACAAACCAACGCCGAATATTCTCCCAGGCTGTGCCCTGCCATGACCAGGTCATCGCCTAGACCTTTGTCTTTAGCAACACGATATAGCGCAACACTGGCAGTCAGTAACGCAGGTTGAGTGAACTGTGTTTCATTGAGCTGGTTATTGGGGTCTTGCTGCACAAGCTCCCACACATCATAACCAAGGGCATCGCTTGCCTGTGCGAACGTCTCTTTTATGATCCCAAACTCGTCGGCTAATTCACCAAGCATACCAACGCTCTGCGAGCCTTGCCCCGGGAAAAATAACGCTGTCGTCATAACTACCCTCTTAATATCGAATTAATGCTGAGCCCCAGGCGAATCCACCACCAAAGGCTTCTAATAATAGGTTCTGCCCACGTTTAACGCGACCATCTTTAATCGCCCAGTCTAACGCAATTGGCACCGATGCGGCAGATGTATTACCTGTTTTGTCCAAAGTAATAACCACTTGTTCCATCGACATGTTTAATTTTTTTGCCGTCGCTTTAATAATGCGCAGGTTCGCCTGGTGTGGTACCAACCAATCCAATTCTTCCGGTGACATCTTATTCGCCGACAATGTATCGGTAACCAAGCTACTCAGTTTTGCCACAGCAACTTTGAAGACTTCATTGCCTTTCATGTACATCCAGGCATCGTCTTGCGGGCTAGCTTTGCGGTTTGCCTGTCTCGCCCCCAGTAAATGACTGTATTCACCCGCGCTGTACAAGTGCGTTGAAACAACACCGGGCTCTTTACTCTGCTCGAGTATGACCGCACCGGCCCCGTCACCGAACAGAACCAAGGTGTTTCTGTCGTTGGGGTTACACAGTCGCGCCAGAACATCGGTGCCAATAACTAAAGCACGCTTATATTGACCGGTTTTAATGAAATTATCGGCGACCGATAGCGCAAAAATAAAGCCTGAACAAGCCGCACCAATATCAAATGCGGGAATATTTGTGACATCGAGCATTCGCTGAATTTCGCAGGCAGCACTTGGAAACGCATGCTCAGCTGAGGTTGTCGCCACAACGATAACGTCGATATCCTGAGCTTTTAGCTGACTACTTAATAAGGCTTGTTTCGCAGCTTCATAGCCAAGCGTTGCGGCTGACTCATTCGCGGCTGCAATGCGTCGCTCTTTTATGCCGGTACGTTCAGTAATCCATTCGTCTGATGTGTCAACACGGGTGGCAAGATCATCATTTGTAAGACGTTGCTCCGGTAAATAATGACCGGTACCAACAATTCTCGAGTATGTCATAACAACTCTGCATTTTAAGGCTGTTCAGATAAGACCGCTTCGACCCTGTTCTTGATTCGGTCAGGAAGCTGCTCGTGCGCCTCTGCTACAGCTTGCTGGATAGCGCTGTAGAATGCTTCCGCATTGGCACTTCCGTGGCTTTTAATCACCACTTGGCGCAATCCTATCAAACTTGCTCCGTTGTAGTGGTCGGGCTTCAGCCTGTCCCACGATTTATGCGTACGTCGTTGTAAGAATTTGAAGAAAAATCGATACAGCCAATGAGAGTTTAGGGTGTCTCTCATTTGCTCAATAATAAAGGTTGCCAAGCCTTCGCAGCTTTTTAACGCAATGTTACCGACAAAGCCATCGCAAACGATAACGTCGGAGCGACCACTGAATAAATGGTTGCCTTCAATAAAACCGTTGTAATTTAAGCCTTCACACTGAGAGAGTCTGACTGCAGCATTACGAACCACATCACTGCCTTTAATTTCTTCTTCCCCCATGTTGAGCAAACTTATTTTCGGCTTTTCTATGTCCAGTAGGTACTCTGCAGCAACCGACCCCATTACACCAAACTGGAACAAGGTATCGGAATCGCAGCTGGCGTTTGCGCCTAAATCTAATAAAAACGACTTACCACCGACACGGTTAGGAATAGCGGTCATCAGCGCAGGCCTTAAAACTCCGGGTAAGGTTTTTACCGTAAAATACGCATTAGTCATTAAGGCGCCGGTATTACCACCGCAGACCATTGCATGGCATTGTTCATTGGCAAGGGCCTGCAGTGCAAGACGCATAGAAGAATTAGGTTTGCTACGTAACGACTGACCAGGTTTGTCGTCCATGAGAATAGTCTGCTCAGCATGAACAAGGCTGACAGCAGTGCTTTCATTGAGGTTGTATTGCTTTAATAGCGGATTTATTTGGTCTTTGTGACCAAACACTGTGAAGTGGGTATTGGGATAAGTTGAAACAGCTCGTTCCAGAGCTTCAATAACAATAGAGGGGCCATTATCGCCCCCCATTGCATCAATCGCTATATTAAGTTCAGGCATAGCCTGTCTTACTTATTAACGACCTTGCGACCTTTATAATAACCGTCGGCTGTTACGTGGTGACGACGATGCGTCTCACCCGTAGTTGAGTCAACCGACAGTGTTGGGCCGTCTATCGCATCGTGTGAACGACGCATGTCGCGTCTTGAACGACTTTTCTTACTTTTTTGAACAGCCATTTACGCTATCTCCTGATTATTTACGCTTTAATTCTTGTAATACGGCAAATGGGTTATCAGATTCGTCTTTATCAGACTCGTCGATTTCGCCCCATGTCATCGCATCACGGTCTACCTGACAAGACTTAGCGTCGTGCTTAGGTACTAAAGGCATTGCCAGAATTAATTCATCTTCGATAAGCCCATGCAGATTGATTTCACCGAATTCATTCGCCTCGATAGCTTCATAGCTTTCAGGGAAGTCATCAGCCACCTGCCGCTTAGTGACAGGAGCATACGCAAATTGCGCAAAAATATCAACTGCTAAAGGCGTATTGCAGCGTTCGCAACGTACTTGAACATGTACCTTTGCGTCACCTGCAAAATAGCTTATGCCTTGTTCATCAATACCAAACTCAACTTTGACGTCAGGATCAGGACATGACTCTACGAGCAACTCCTGAAACCGAGTTAACGTTTTTGCTGGTACTAAGCCCTCGTAAATGACCTTTTTATTGGCACATTTTACGGGGTCTACCGTTACGGGAATACGAACCTTTTGCATAGCGCGCGAATGTTACCTTAAGTTGGTGTTCAGTGGCAAGATAAATCGGACGTTACCGACAATTATCTACAATTAATTAACTCAGTGGATTAATCCCCTGAGATCTTAGCATATCCAGTAGCGCAATCGTCGGAAGTCCAATAAGAGTATTAGGGTCATTCCCTTTCATTTCACTGAACAAACTGACGCCCAGGCCTTCACTTTTAAAACTGCCGGCACAATCAAGCGGTTGCTCTAATTCAACATATCGAGCTATTTCATCAGCCGTTATATTATCCCGAAAGGTTACGAAGAACGGTTCAATTCGTACTTCGCACTGAGAAGTTTGGGAATTTAATACAGCAAGCCCTGTATAAAAGGTCACCGTTTTGCCCACAAAGCTTTTTAGCTGCTCAATGGCTTTTTCCTCGGTACCCGGCTTGCCAAGAATTAAGCCGTCGCATACCGCGACTTGATCGGAGCCAATAATAATACACGGTTCACCATTTAGTTTTTTTGCCACAGCTTGCGCTTTTTCTTCTGCTAAACGCCCTACCAGCTGCTCTGGCTGCTCTTCATTAATCGCAGACTCATCAATGTCTGGCTTTACGACGTTATAAATTAAGTGCAGTTTGTCCATTATAGCCCGACGGTATTTTGAACCAGAGCCAAGCACAAGGGGGAGTGTCATAACCTCTCCTTTAAAATAAAGTTCGAAAGTTCAGTCAGAGATGACGCAATATATTCAGCACCCGCGGCTTTTAGTTGGTCGGCCCGATGCGCGCCCATAGTCACGCCAATAGGAAAAACACCAGCGGCACTGGCCATTTTCATATCATGTATTGAGTCGCCCACCATAATTGTATTGTCAGGCGAGTAGCCTGCCTCATGCATTAATTCTATGAGCATATCTGGGTTCGGCTTGCCTTTTGATTCATTGGCGCAACGGGAATAAGGAAAGAACTGGGCCATATTCGTTTCCTGCCACACTCTGTCCAAGCCTCTTCGAGCTTTGCCAGTTGCAACCCCGAGTTGCACATTGTTTGAACGCAACGCTTCCAGCGAGTTAACGGCATCGTCAAACATAGGCGATGCTACTGTGTTCAGTGTGACGTATTCGTCTTTGTAACGCTCTAAAAAGGTCTGTTTTTTTTGGGAGTCCAAAACACCAAAAAGCCTTTCAATAGCAGGCTCCAGACTAAGCCCTATGATATCTTTTGTCGCCTGCTCTGATGGCACTGATAAACCAAGGTGTTCGGCAGTCCGCTGCATTGACGAAACGATACGGCCAATGGAATCCATTAAGGTTCCATCCCAGTCAAAGACAACGAATTTAAATTTCGACATAACGGCAACCTACATCATTGTTTCGTTAGCTTCGACAGGGTCGCGCTGAGGTTTTCATCTAAGGGCGCTTCGAACTGTACATCTTTTTCCGTTTCAGGGTGCTTAAATGAAAGCTTCCAGGCATGTAAGAATAGTCGTTTCAGTCCTTTAGACGCCATTAATTCGTCAAAGTCAGTGTCACCATATTTGGGATCTTTAGCGATGGGGTGACCTGCATGCAGGCAATGCACGCGAATTTGGTGCGTCCGGCCAGTCAACGGCGATGCTTCTACAAGGCTTCCCTCGGCATAGCGCTGATAAATACGAAAACGCGTTTGCGACGGTTTACCCTCTGCACTGACACGAACAACCCGTTCACCAGATTGAAGCGTGTTCTTTTGTAGCGGCGCTTCTATCAAACGCACCCGTTTTTGCCACTGCCCTCTAACTAACGCCAAATACTGCTTATTCATTTCTTTGTTGCGCAACTGTTCATGCAGTAACTTCAGCACTGAGCGCTTTTTCGCAACCAAAAGAATGCCACTGGTATCCCTGTCTATTCGATGCACGAGCTCTAAGTGTTTGTCATTAGGCCTTAGTGCCCTAAGTCCTTCAATTAGTCCGAAATTTAGTCCCGAACCACCATGCACAGCAAGACCCGAAGGTTTATTGACGACAATAAAAGACGCATCTTCGTAAAGAATGTGCTCTTCCAGGCGGGCTATTTTATCGAGTTTAGCCGAAGGTAAAGGTGCCTTTTCAGCAACTTTTACCGGCGGAATACGAATTAAGTCGCCACTATTTATTTTATAGTCTGGCTTAGCCCGTTTTTTATTAACCCGCACCTCACCTTTACGAATAATTCGATAAACCAGTGACTTCGGCACTTTGTTTAATTGGGCAATAAGGAAATTGTCCAGGCGCTGCCCCGATTCATCGGTCAGTACGGTATGCCAACGGACTTTTTGTTGAATGCTTTTCATGGCGGTATTTTAGCACGCTTCCTAACAATATTCAGTGAAATTAGCGCTTGTATTTTCGGCGTTTTTCGTGAAATAATTAAGTGTCAAAGTCCATCGTGGATGGCAGACAAAGAAACTAATTCGCGCAATCGTGTCAACAGAGCGACGCATTATCCACATCAGCATACGGTTGAAAAGTCTTAATCAAAGAGAATAAGCAAAAATCCGAGATGTTGATGGCACGGAAAAAGAACAGAGAAACCTCGCTCAAAAGAAAGAGCGATTGCAGACGTAACATATAGCGACAATATGACACCGGATGTAATGGTGTTATCGGCACAGTCAAAATCATTTTAACCACACGTTTCAATGACGGGTGGCACAGGCGCTAAGCCTGTACAACAGACGAATTCGATAATCGCACGAGCACCAGAGTGTGTGTGTCATATTGTGGCCCGGAAACATTGAGTCACAGTAATGAAAAGAATGCTAATAAACGCCACGCAGCTAGAAGAGTTGCGTGTTGCGTTGGTCGACGGCCAGCGCCTTTACGATCTGGATATTGAAAGTCCAGGACATGAACAAAAGAAAGCGAATATCTACAAGGGTAAAATAACCCGTATAGAGCCCAGCCTCGAAGCCGCTTTCGTCGATTATGGCGCAGAGCGTCATGGTTTCCTCCCTTTAAAAGAAATTGCCAAGACTTACTTTCCAGAGGGATATACCTTCCAGGGACGTCCAAACATTAAAGACGTTGTTTCTGAAGGTCAGGAAGTCATTGTTCAAATCGACAAAGAAGAGCGTGGCCAGAAAGGCGCGGCACTAACAACCTTTATTTCTTTGGCAGGCAGTTACCTGGTATTAATGCCAAATAACCCTCGTGCCGGCGGCATTTCTCGCCGTATTGAAGGCGACGAGCGCTCTGCCTTGAAAGAAGCCCTGTCGGAAATCAACGTGCCGAAAGAAATGGGCCTTATTGTCCGTACTGCAGGCGTTGGCAAATCAAAAGAAGAATTAGAATGGGACTTAAATGTTCTTATTCATCATTGGGAAGCTATTAGCAAAGCGGCTACCGAGCGCCCTGCTCCATTCTTGATTCATCAGGAAAGTAACGTCATTTTCCGCGCCCTTCGTGACTATTTACGTCGTGACATTGGCGAAGTGCTTATCGATAGCCCGAAAGTCTACGAGCAGGTACGTAATCATATTCAAATTATTCGTCCTGACTTCTTGCAGCGCGTTAAGCAATATGAAGGCGATGTTCCATTATTCAGCCATTACCAAATTGAGAGCCAAATTGAGTCAGCGTTCCAACGTGAAGTTCGCCTACCTTCAGGTGGCTCAATTGTTATTGATCCGACCGAAGCTCTGACTTCAATAGATATCAACTCGTCACGCGCAACTAAAGGCGGCGATATTGAAGAAACGGCGCTGCAAACAAACCTGGAAGCGGCTGAAGAAATTGCGCGTCAACTGAGACTTCGTGATGTTGGTGGCTTAGTCGTTATCGACTTTATCGACATGACACCAGCAAGACACCAGCGTGAAGTTGAAAACCGTCTACGTGACAGTCTTGCACAAGACCGTGCCCGTATTCAGGTGGCTCGCATTTCGCGTTTTGGCTTAATGGAAATGTCTCGTCAGCGTCTGCGTCCGTCACTTGGTGAGTCGGCAAACAATGTATGTCCTCGCTGTAATGGTCAGGGTACTATTCGCTCTAGTGACTCGTTAGCCTTGTCTATTCTGCGCCTCATTGAAGAAGAAGCGCTGAAAGACAACACCATACAGGTTCATGCACAAGTACCGGTAGACGTAGCAACGTACTTGTTGAACGAAAAACGTCAGTCGCTAAATCATATTGAGAAGCGTCATGATGTTAAAATCGTGATTATTCCAAACCATCACTTAGAAACGCCACACTTCGAAGTATTGCGTATTCGTGATGATGAAGTGCCAGAAGCGGCAAGCTTTGAGTTGGTGCAAAAGCCAGAGCAACACGAGTCATCGGTTTCTATCACCTTAACTCAAGAGTCTGCTAAGTTTGACGAACCGGCACTAAAAGGTTTACAAGCGCCAAGTGCAGCGCCTGCTCCTGCACCAACACCAAAACAGCCTGAGAAACCGTCTTTATTAAAACGCTTATCGACTTGGCTGGGTAAACTTTTCGAGAGTGAAGAAGAAGCCGATAAGAACAAGCAAAGTTCTAATCAGCGTAGACCAAACCAGCGTCGAAACAGCAATAACCGCCGTGGCCGTGGTCGTCGCCCTGCTAATCGTCAACAGCAAGGTCGTAATAATACAGCAGACAAAGCGGCTGCAGATTCTGCGAAATCGGATAAGAGCACAGATGAAACTAAAGGTTCAAATAACAAGCCGAACCGCGGTAGAAACGATCGTAGACGTCGCGGCGGACGTAACCGTAACCAGCAACAGAATGCTCAAGGTGCTAATGCTCAGGTGAAGCAAAGCGCTGAGCAAGCGCCGCAAACTGAGGCAGCGCCTGAGAAACCGAAAGAAGTTAAGCCTCGCCGCCAACGTAAACCAATGGAAAAATCGGTTCGCGTTAAAGGCGATGGTTCAGTTGAGAACCAGGCATCACAGCAGCCAGCTCCTCAAGCTCAGAAAGACAGTTCTGTCGCTAAAGAAGCTGAAGCGAAAAAGCCAGTTGAGCAAAATGTTGAGTCATCAGCACCGGTAGAGAAAAATACCAATGAGCAAACTCAACAGCGTACTTTAGATCCTCGCATTCAGGCAGCTGCTGAACTTGTTGAAAACAAAGAGCACTTACCGGTTAACGAGCAAAAGTCTGCTGAAGAACCTGCTCCTGAAGCCTCAGAAGCTCCGAAACAGGAAGAGCAAGCTCCGGAAACCCAGGTTCAGACTCCTGAACCAAGTGCCGAGGAATCACAGCCTGAGCAACCGGAAACTGTTGCAGCAACAGGAGCTAGCGATACGACAGAACCTGCTGAAGTGGCGAAGACTGAATCAGAGTCAGTTCCTTCAGTGGAAAGTGAAGCTCCAGAGCCAGTTGCGGAACAAGCTCAAGAAGACCTCTCTGAGAAAAAAGCGCGCAACCGTTCACGCCGTTCTCCAAGACATCAAAGAGCAGCGGGACAGCAACGTAAGCAAAACCGGGAAAATAAAGAGTCTAACGAGACTCCGATAATTCCAGCTCGTGATCTTAGTGGCTCAGCCTTTTCTCCAATGACTAAGGCATCTGCAGTTGAAAGACAAACGCCTTTCCAGGCTCTGAATGTTGCCTCAAAAGAAAGTCGTTTAACGTTCGTCAGAGATGAACAAACGGCAGGCTATGCCAATGCCCGTTCCCGTTCATTTGCTGAAATGACGAAATGTGACTAGCACAAAAAAGCCAGTAAACAATCCCTGTTTACTGGCTTTCTTTTTATCTTCATTACTACTAATTCAAGCGAATATTCGAGCGGTTTTTTTCAAGTGTTTTAAGGCCTATACCTTTTACATCAAGTAACTGTTCTACTTCAGTAAAGCCACCGAGCTGCTCACGCACTTCAATCAGTTTTTCTGCTTTCTTAATACCGATACCCACTAACGCCGATGATATTTCCTGGGCCGATGCCGTATTGATGTTTACACCAGTCTGCGCTTCAGCTTGTAATACAATTGGCGAAAGGGAAACTGTTGGCATTGCATGAGCTGAAAAGCCAATAAATGACGCCAAAACAATAGGTAGCATTTTAAATTTCATAGTATGTTCATCCTTTTTGATAACCACTGCGTCACTGCAGTGGCCATACTATAAACGCTTTTTACCGGCGCTCTCTCAAATTACGATTTATAAGACAGCTCAATACGCCACTAAGCTATACTTGCCAGTATGTTCTCGACAGCTTGTGCCGGGTCAGGAGACTGTGTGATAGGTCGTCCTATCACCATATAATCAACGCCGACCGATACCGCTTCAGCAGGCGTCATGGTGCGACGCTGATCATCTTTGCTGCTGCCTTCAGGCCTTATGCCGGGGGTCATTAATTTAAAGTCGTTACCGCAGGCAGCTTTTAGCATTTTTGCTTCCTGAGCCGAACAAACAACACCTTTCAGGCCCGATGACTTAGCCAGTTTCGCTAAATACTCAACCTGCTCATTGACGCTCTTAGAAATACCCAGCTCTTTTAAGTCGCTTTCATCCATACTGGTCAACACCGTCACACCGATAAGCAAAGGCTGATTACCTGTTTCTTTCAGCGCATCTGCAGCTGCTTTCATCATACGGCTGCCACCACTGGCATGAACGTTAACAACATCGACCCCAAGCTTTGCGGCCGCCGTGACGGCTTTAGCGACGGTATTAGGAATGTCGTGAAACTTTAAGTCCAGAAAAATAGAAAAGCCCTTTTCTGCCAGGCTCGAAACCCATTGTGGTCCGGCTGAGGTGAATAATTCTTTTCCTACCTTTAAACCTACTTTCCCTGACGGTAATTGTTCAATTAACGCATCTGCGTCCGAAGCATTTTGATAATCTAGCGCTACATAAATTTTTGGTAATTCCATTCGATTATTCACCATCTAATCCAAATATCGGTTTTGTTGTTGACCAGCTCTTACACGACGGACATTGCCAATAAAGGGTATGTCCTGAAAAACCACAGTGATAACACTTATAATTTGGTCTCTGCACAATATGCTCATGTACCATTCGCTGCAGACGCTTAAGACTGTCTCGGGCACTGCCCACGTCGGCCGCTTTTATATGCAGACCCATTAAGTGATGAAAGCCGCGCATGGTTGGGTGCTTCTCCAACGCGTTTGCCATGAAGCTTTCAGCATCTTCAATGCTCTGTGACTCAGCCATTTTCTCAGACAGTTTAATAACCGCACTAATTCCCGCTTCTTGTTCTACACAAGTGTGTAAAAAGTCGATAAAGCCATGACTGTTTCTCTTCGCTTCATACGCTTGCTCTAGTAACGGAATTGTTTCACAAACGTAGGCTTTGTCCTGGTCTATTACTTTCGTGAGGTACTCTATTGCCTGGTTATTATCGCCCTGCTCCAGATAAATGCGTCCCAGGGACAAAGATGCCCTTACGCAGTTTGGATCCTGCTTTAATGCCTTATTAAAATACTTCACTCTTACTGACGAGTGATCGGCCGTGTCAGCGACCTCGCAATACAACTGTCCCAGAATCACTTTTATCGATGCGTTATGTTTAACCAGTTTTAAAGCAACAATAATAGCTTTGTCCCATTCATGGGTTGCTTCATAAAGTTCAAGCAAGTGTTTTTGACTGCGCTCTTTAAACAGCTTATTACTTTGCAGACCCTGAAACATTTTCTCTGCGCGATCATAGATGCCAGCAGCCAAATAATCTTTGCCTAACTCGTACATAGCGGTTAGGCGATCACTTTCAGATAAATTAGGGAGTGAGGTGAGATTCTTATGAATTTTTATTGCCCGCTCTACTTCACCTCGGCGGCGAAATAATTTGCCCAATGTCCAGTGAGTCTCAATAGTCTCACTATCAACATCAAGCAACTCTACGAATAAATCGACAGCCTTATCGGGCTGATCGGAGAGCAGTAAATTAATACCTGTCGCGTACTGTTTTGAAAAGCGTTTTTGCTCTCTTCTCTCTTCTGAACGCACACTGTTGCGACCCATGAACCAACCATAGGCGGCAGCAATTGGCAGAAGTAAGAAAAGAAGCTCTAACATTTAATTCTGTCTCATTGGTTCGACTGCTTAGCGACTAGTTTCGACAGTTTTCGGCAGCGATAACGCCAGTAAAGGTTAGAAAGTAACATGGCCAATAATCCCACAAGAACGCCGCCACCAAAAAAAATTGCTAACAGCGACGCGACGGTCATATCAGCATTCAGAACCAGTAGATTGACGTTAATAACTTGCGTATTTTGGGCTCCAAACGCCATGGCTAAAAGGAATATAGCCAAAACGGGAATAAGAATAAGCAACTTCCTGAGCATGTTCGCTTACCTGTTATTTATAAAAAAACGGCATGCCAGTATAGCATGCCGTTTTTATCAATCGAGCGTAAAAAACTACTTTATAAATCGACGCGCTCGCGCAGTTCCTTACCCGCTTTAAAATGAGGAACGTATTTCCCATCTAAATTAACCGGGTCACCGGTTTTCGGGTTACGACCAACACGTGGCGCACGATAATGCAAAGAGAAGCTTCCAAAACCTCGAATCTCAACGCGCTTGCCCTGAGACAAGGACTGCACCATTTGTTCAAGAATTTCTTTAACAGAAGCCTCAACTTGCTTAGGAGGCAACTCATGTTTCAAAGTTAACCGTTCAATTAGCTCTGATTTTGTCATAACTTACCTCCTGATAAAGCCGTTTATTACGACGAAAAACTGTCTTAGTCGTCAGTTTTCGCCGCTTTGAACGCGTCAGCCATAGCACTGTTGATACCAGAGCTGTCTTGCTGTTTGTTGACGCTTTCTACCGCTTCTTTCTCTTCAGCTTCGTCTTTCGCTTTGATAGACAGGCTCAGAGTGCGGTTTTTACGGTCAACGCCCATGAAGCGCGCTTCAATCTTATCACCAACGCTTAACTCAGTGCTTGCATCTTCAACGCGCTCACGCGAAATGTCTGCTGCACGTACATAACCTTCAACGCTTTCTGCTAATTCAACTTTAGCGCCTTTAGCGTCAACTTCAGTTACTGTACCTTCAACAATAGCACCTTTTTTGTTAGCTGCCAGGTAATTGTTAAACGGATCTTCTTCTAATTGCTTGATACCTAGAGAGATACGCTCACGCTCTGCGTCAACTTGCATAACAACAGCGGTAACTTCTTCGCCTTTCTTGTAGTCGCGAACCGCTTCTTCACCTGGAGTGTTCCAGCTGATGTCAGACAAGTGAACCAGACCGTCGATACCACCGTCCAGGCCAATGAAGATACCGAAGTCAGTGATTGACTTGATCTTACCAGTAACTTTCTCGCCTTTATTGTGGTTCTTAGCAAACTCTTCCCAAGGGTTAGGCTTGCACTGTTTAAGGCCAAGAGAAATACGACGACGTTCTTCGTCAATTTCCAGAACCATAACTTCAACAGTGTCGTCAAGGTTAACCACTTTAGAAGGATGAACGTTTTTGTTAGTCCAATCCATTTCTGAAACGTGAACAAGACCTTCAACACCCTCTTCGATTTCAACGAAGCAGCCGTAATCAGTCAAGTTCGTAACACGACCAGTTAAACGGTGACCTTCTGGGTAACGGTTTGCGATATCTGCCCAAGGATCTTCGCCCAATTGCTTCAGGCCAAGAGATACACGAGTGCGCTCACGGTCAAACTTCAATACTTTAACAGTGATTTCATCGCCAACGTTCACGATTTCGCTTGGATGCTTAACACGTTTCCAAGCCATATCAGTGATGTGCAACAGGCCGTCTACGCCACCTAAATCTACGAATGCGCCGTAGTCAGTCAGGTTCTTAACGATACCTTGTACTTCCTGACCTTCTTGCAAGTTCTCAAGCAGCTCTTCGCGTTCTGCACTGTTTTCTTTCTCGATAACAGCACGGCGAGAAACAACAACGTTGTTGCGCTTCTGATCAAGCTTGATAACTTTGAATTCTAAGTCTTTGTTCTCAAGGTGAGTTGTTTCACGTACTGGACGTACGTCAACCAGTGAACCAGGCAAGAACGCACGAACGCCGCCAAGGTCAACTGTGAAGCCACCTTTAACTTTACCAGAGATATAACCGGTAACAGTTGCGTTTTCTTCGTGAGCTTTTTCCAGCTGCAGCCAAGCTTCATAGCGCTTCGCTTTTTCACGAGAAAGCACGGTTTCACCGAAGCCGTCTTCAACAGCGTCAAGGGCTACGTCAACTTCGTCACCGACGTTGATTTCCAGCTCACCTTCAGCGTTGCGGAATTGTTCTGCAGGAATCGCACTTTCAGACTTAAGACCTGCATCAACTAATACCAAGTCTTTTGCGATAGAGACGATTGTGCCTTTTACGATCGAGCCCGGACGAGTTTCGACTTCTTTCAGGCTTTCTTCAAACAGCTGTGCAAAATTTTCTGACATAATAATTAACTTCGCTTAATAAATGACGTCCACTGAAATTCCGTATGCAGCGGGGTTATTAAAAATGTTCACCTGTATCCTTACTGTGAACCCCTAATTAGGGCCAGGCCCTAGCTAGTTTCTGAGAGTTTGCTGTGGGCAAACGTCAATACTTGTTCCAACACGTCATCAATCGGCGTGTCGGTAGAATCTAAATACAAAGAATCCTCCGCGGGCTTCAATGGCGCCACAGAGCGATTCATATCGCGATCATCGCGTTCTTTAATTTCGTTCACTAATTGATCAATATTAGCATCAAAGCCCTTTTCCTTCAATTGATCAAAACGTCTTTGGGCACGCTCTTGAGGCGACGCAGTTAAAAACACTTTAGCGTCTGCGTCGGTAAATACTACAGTCCCCATATCCCGGCCGTCTGCCACTAAGCCAGGCAACTCTTTAAAGCCGCGCTGGCGGCGCAACAACGCCTCGCGTACACGCGGTAAAGCCGCAATTTTAGAGGCCATATTACCCACTTCTTCAGTGCGTATTGTCATGGTGACGTCTTCGCCCTCTAAAATAATATGCGTTAGTGACTTTTCTTCGTCTGCTTCAAATTTAACATCCAAATGAGCGGCTAAAGCCACCAGGCTTTCCTCATCTTCCGGCGTGAAGTCATGATGAATCGCAGCCAAAGCCAGTACACGATATATCGCACCGCTATCAAGCAAGTGCCACCCCAGCTTTTCTGCGAGTAACCGACTGATAGTGCCTTTCCCTGCACCACTAGGACCATCAATTGTAATGACGGGGATATGCGTTGCCATAAAATCCTCAATTTGCTCTGCGTATTGCAGCTTTTAGCGGCGCAATTATACGCATTTGTGAAAAAATTGCATTAATCAGGAGCACGAAATAACAGGAAGGCTGAGTTTAATCAGTAACTTTGACAGATTCGTGAAAACTCTTGGAAATAAGTAGGGTACGTTTTACGACAACAGTCAGGATCATTAATAGTTACGCCTACGGGCGAAAATGCGGCCAGGGAAAAGCACATTGCCATACGGTGGTCATTGTAGGTGTCTATTTTAGCATTTTGCCAGTGCTGAACAGGATATATTTTTAGGAAATCAGCGCCCTCTTCAACATCGGCGCCCAGTTTTCGCAGTTCCATCGCCATCGCCGATAACCGATCCGTTTCTTTAACCCGCCAGTTGGCAACATTACGAATAATGGTTGGCTTGTCTGCAAAAAGCGCTAAAGGAGCAACCGTCATAGCTGCGTCTGGGATAGCATTAAAATCTTTGTCCACCCCTTTTATAACACCTGAACCGGTCACTGTCATTTGATGCTCACCAATTTCTACGGTGCCACCCATTGCCTGAATGACTTCTGTAAACGCTTTATCACCTTGAATAGAAGAAGCACCCACACCTTCGATAGTTATCGGCCCGCCGCCGAGCAACGCTGCTGCCATCCAATACGAAGCACCGCTGGCATCGCCTTCAACATGATAATTACCGGGGGATACATAAGATTGGCTGCCTTTTACATGAAAACGGCTTTCAGACACACGCTCTATTACAATTCCAAAGTCAGCCAACATTTTGAGTGTTAACTCGATGTATGGCTTAGAGACCACGTCCCCTACTAAAGTTAAGGTAGAGTCGCTTTTAAGCAGTGGCAGCGCCATGAGCAACGCCGAAATAAACTGGCTGGAAACCGAACCGTCTATTGAAAAATTGCCGGCTTTAAGTCCGCACTCAATTAATACGGGTGGATACCCTGGTGTTTTTTCGTAGGTTATTTCAGCGCCTTGCGCTTGCAAAGCTTCGACCAAATGCTGAACAGGCCGTTCCTGCATACGAGAGTCGCCGGTGAGCTCAACCTGCTGATCCACACTTAACGTTGCCGCCAAAACCGCAATTAACGGTCGCATGGCGGTACCCGCATTACCTAAATGCAGCGAGGTGTCATTCAGTTGCCACTGCCCCGAACAACCGGTAACACGTGTCACATTATCCGACTTTTCACAGCTGACGCCTAAGCTCGCCAATGCCCCCAGCATATGCTCTGTATCTTCACTGTCGAGCAGATTATGCAAGCTGACAGGCTCAGAACAAAGCGCTGACATCAGCAACGCTCGATTAGCAATGCTTTTAGACCCCGGAAGAACAATAGTTCCGCGACACTGCGCCCGGGGTTTAAGGAAAATCGATTCAGCCACGCAGTTTTTTCATCGCCTTAATAAAGGCTTCATTTTCTTCGGGTAAGCCAATACTGACACGTAAGTGATTCGGCAGCTCATAGCCAGTAACCGGACGCACAATAACCCCTTCGTGCAGCAACTCATCGTAAAGCTTCTCTGCATCTGGGCCGACTTCAATAGTCAGAAAGTTACCGTAAGACGGAATGTAGTTAAAGCCTGCACCTTCACAAAAGTCAGTTAGCTGTTTCATGCCATGCGCATTAATTTCAACCGCTTTTTGCAAGTAACCATGGTCATCCAACACCACTTCCGCCGCCTTTAAGGACAGTGAATTCATATTAAATGGCTGACGAATACGGTTTAGGACATCGGCAATGCCTTCATGGCTTACTGCATAACCTGCGCGTAATCCTGCCAACCCGTAGGCTTTTGAAAACGTACGGCTTACTACAAGGTTGGGATACTCTTTAATCCATTCAACCGATGGCGCTCGCTCCGCTTCAGGTACGTACTCGTAATAAGCTTCGTCTAATACGACAATGACGTTTTGAGGCACTTTGCCCAAGAACGCTTTAATTGACTCTGTCGTCAAAAAGGTTCCGGTTGGATTATTTGGGTTTGCGATGAAAATCATCTTCGTCTTGTCGGTTATTGCTGCTGCCATACCATCAAGATCGTGACCGTAGTCAATAGCTGGTACTGCAACAGGTTTTGCACCAATAGCCTGAGTGACTAACGGATAAACCACAAACGCATGCTGTGAGAAAATGACTTCGTCCTGGTCTGACACGAACGTCCGTGCCAAAATTTCCAACACATCGTTAGAGCCATTACCCAGAGTAATTTGTTGCGTTGTCACTGAGTTCAACTCAGCCAAACGACTTTTCAGGTAGTACCCGTTTGCGTCCGGATAACGAACCAAATCATTAAGCTCGGCTTCCAGCGCCGTCTTTACTTTCTCACTCAAACCGAGAGGGTTTTCGTTTGACGCTAATTTAACAACGTGCTGCAAACCTAATTCGCGCTGCAATTCAGACACGGGCTTGCCCGCTTGATAAGGACGGAGCTGTTTTACACCGGGGTTAACTAATGACAATGCATCAAAATTACTCATAATTCTCGTAAGCCTTTTGTCTTATTATTTTTGGAACTTAACTCTATTTTGAGCTTAGCTTTGACTTCTCTCAAAGTCCGCCATAAAGCTCAGTAACGCTTTAACACCGGCTACCGGCATTGCGTTATAAATACTGGCTCGCATACCACCCACAAAACGATGACCTTTCAAGCCTTTGAAGCCTGCGGCTTCAGCCTGAGATAAAAACTCAGCATCCAGTTTGTCATCGGCAAGCTGGAAAGGCACATTCATAATAGAACGATACTGCGGGTTAACAGTATTTCGGTAAAAGTCAGACTTGTCGATAAAGTCGTACAATAACTGCGCTTTTTCATGGTTGATTCGACCCATTTCGGACAAACCACCTTGTGCCTTAAGCCATTTGAACACCAACCCAGCTAAATACCAGGCAAAGGTATTGGGGGTGTTATACATAGACCCGTCCTTAGCCTGTAACTGATAGTCCATAATCGATGAAACTTGCTTCTGCGGTGATCCCAGCAAATCTCGCTTAACGATGGCAATAGCAAAGCCTGACGGACCTATATTCTTTTGCGCGCCGGCGTAAATAACGCCGAACTTAGACACATCCAGCGGCTCTGACAAAATATTTGACGACATGTCCGCCACAATCGGCGCATTAACATTAGGAATATCGTGAAGTGCAATGCCATCAACAGTTTCATTAGGACAGTAATGAAAATACGCCGCATTGTCAGACAACTGCCAGTCGTCCGGAGACTGAATCTCCTTGCCTTTAACGCCCTCTTTTACGTGTCCGGCCACATTTACTTTAGCGACGAACTTCTCGGCCTCGCGTATAGCAAAGCCAGACCAAATACCGGTGTCGAGGTAGTCGACTGTTGAGTCAGGCGCCGCGATATTTTGCGGAACGGCTGAGAACTGGCCGCGCCCACCACCTTGCAAAAACAAAACTTCGTAGTCATCCGGAACGTCCAGTAAGTCACGTAAGTCTTGCTCTGCTTCACGAGCCATGCGCACATACGCAGGGTCACGGTGAGACATTTCCATGACGGAAACGCCTTGATTATTCCAGTTAAGAAGTTCTTCCTGAGCTTGCTTTAACACATCGACCGGCAACATTGCCGGCCCTGCTGAAAAGTTAAATACGTCACTCATTATTCTTCAGACGCTCCTTCCTCGTTGGCTTCGTTATCTGCGCTATTATCGGCAACAACGTCGCTTTCAATCAGCTCTTCGTCTTCATCTATTTCATCAATGCGCTGCAGGCCAACAACTTTTTCGTCATCGCCAGTGCGAATTAAACGCACACCCTGAGTGTTACGGCCAACAGTAGACACTTCGTTAACACGAGTTCTAACCAGTGTGCCTTTATTACTAATAAGCATAATTTCGTTGCCATCAATAACTTCCATAGCACCGACCACTGAGCCGTTACGCTCACTCACTTTTATAGAAACCACACCTTTGGTCGCTCGGCTTTTCGCTGGGTATTCAGTCAGCGGCGTACGTTTACCATAACCATTCTCTGTAACCGTCAGAACGGCCGCTTCCTGGTCTTCGTACTCACGCGGCACTATGAGTGACACAACACGCTGGTCTTCTTCCAGACGAATACCGCGAACCCCCGTTGCAGTACGACCCATTGAGCGAACCTGCTCTTCCGCAAAGCGAACAACTTTACCGGCATCGGAGAACAGCATGATGTCACCATTACCATCGGTAATATCAACACCGATAAGCTCGTCACCTTCCACCAGGTTCAGGGCGATAATGCCGCCGTTACGTGGGCGGGAATACTCAGGCAATGGCGTTTTCTTAATGGTGCCGTTCTTCGTTGCCATAACCACGAACTTGTCTTCCGGATAGTCACGGGTTGGCAGAATGGCGGTAATGCGTTCGTCATCTTCAAGTGGCAGCAAATTAACAATCGGCTTGCCTCGTGACGCACGGCTGGCTAATGGCAGCTGATACACTTTCATCCAGTAGATACGGCCACGGGTCGAGAAGCACAAAATGGTGTCGTGCGTGTTGGCAACCCACAGACGCTCAATGAAGTCTTCGTCCTTCATTTTCGTTGCCGCTTTACCTTTACCACCACGGCGCTGGGCTTCGTATTCAGTCAGTGGTTGATACTTCACGTAGCCTTCATGAGACAGTGTTAGCACAACGTCTTCTTCGTTAATAAGATCTTCCATGCTGATATCATGCGCTGCGGCAGTAATATCCGTCTTACGCTCGTCACCAAAGTTATCGCGAATCTCGACTAACTCTTCACGAATAACTTCCATGAGGCGCTCTGAGCTACGCAAAATGTGCAGTAATTCAGCAATTTGCTCTAACAGACCTTTGTATTCGTCAAGAATTTTCTCGTGCTCTAAGCCTGTGAGCTTGTGTAAGCGTAAATCAAGAATGGCTTGCGCTTGTGCTTCGGTCAGATGATAGTTATCACCTTTAATGCCGTATTCTTCCGGTAAATGATCCGGGCGTGCAGCATCAACACCAGCCGTTTCAAGCATGGCTGCAACATCACCCAGTTTCCACGCACGGGAAATAAGACCCGCTTTCGCTTCCGCAGGTGTTGGAGAGCGACGAATTAATTCAATAACTTCATCTATGTTCGCCAGCGATATTGCCAGGCCTTCCAAAATATGAGCACGCTCACGCGCCTTGCGTAACTCGTAAACTGAGCGGCGAGTCACTACTTCGCGGCGGTGACGGATGAAGCAGTCCAGCATGTCGCGCAGATTAAATAGGCGTGGCTGACCTTTATCCAGTGCCACCATGTTAATACCAAACACCACTTGTAATTGGGTGTTTGCGTATAAGTGGTTAAGTACAACCTCGCCAACGTCACCACGACGTATTTCAATGACAATGCGCATACCGTCTTTGTCAGACTCATCGCGCAGTGCACTAATACCTTCAACGCGCTTCTCTTTGACTAATTCAGCAATTTTCTCAATCAAGCGCGCTTTGTTCACCTGATACGGGATTTCCGTAACAATGATGGTCTCTTTGCCTGTTTTCTCGTCGACTTCAACTTCAGCTTTAGCACGTAAGTGAATACGCCCACGACCCGTTTTGTACGCTTCAACAATGCCGCTGCGGCCTGAAATTGTTGCAGCCGTTGGAAAGTCCGGTCCCGGGATATATTCCATTAACCCATCAACGTCGATGTCCGGGTTGTCGATCATCGCCAGTGAGCCATTGATGACTTCGGTAAGGTTGTGCGGCGGAATATTCGTTGCCATACCAACCGCGATACCGGAAGAACCGTTGACTAACAGGTTAGGAACACGGGTTGGCAGTACATCAGGAATGCGCTCAGTACCGTCGTAGTTATCAACAAAATCAACCGTTTCTTTGTCTAAATCGGCCAATAACTGGTGAGAGATTTTGGCCATGCGAATTTCGGTATAACGCATCGCCGCTGCAGAGTCACCATCAACCGAGCCAAAGTTACCCTGACCGTCAACCAACATATAGCGTAATGAAAAGTCCTGCGCCATACGAACAATAGTGTCGTAAACCGCGCTATCACCGTGTGGGTGATATTTACCGATGACATCACCGACCACACGCGCTGACTTTTTATAGGGTTTGTTGTAGTCGTTGCGTAACTCGTTCATCGCGAACAAGACACGTCTGTGTACCGGCTTAAGTCCGTCCCTGACGTCAGGCAGCGCACGCCCGACGATAACGCTCATCGCATAATCGAGATAAGAGCTTTTTAATTCATCTTCGATATTAACCGGTGACACTTCTCTGGCTAGATCGCTCATAGTTCAGTCCCTAAAATAAAAATCCGCATATCTTTGTTATTTTGATGCAGTCATTGTACCCATCCGAAACGAGTCTCGCACCCTCTTTTTCTTATTCTTTAGCTAGGGTAGACTAGCCGCGTTATTTATCGCTCACAACAGTGCATTCCATGACACAAGAAAACAAAAATACTGAACAAAAAAACGTCGATTTAGAAGAAATCTCTAAGTTCTCCGCCCTCGCCTCGCGTTGGTGGGACCCGGAAGGCGAATTCAAACCGTTGCACCAAATTAATCCGGTTCGGCTGTCTTTTATCGAGCAACACGCCAATGGGTTATTTGGAAAAAACATTCTTGATGTCGGTTGTGGTGGTGGTCTGCTAAGTGAAGCCATGGCCGAGCGCGGCGCTAAGGTTACCGGTATCGACTTAGCCGAAGAGTCATTAAAAATAGCGCGCCTACATGCATTAGAAAGCGAAATCTCTATTGATTACCAATGTGTCGCCGTAGAAAATCACGCAGCCGACCATAAAGGTCAGTATGACGCAGTTACCTGTTTGGAAATGCTGGAACACGTGCCCGACCCTGCCTCTATAGTTAAGGCATGCGCAGAAGCGGTTAAACCCGGCGGCTTGGTGTTTTTCTCAACTCTAAACCGTAACGTTAAGTCCTGGCTGCTGGGCATTTTGGCTGCTGAACATATACTTGGTTGGGTGCCCAAAGGCACACACCAGCATCAGCGCTTTATTAAGCCGTCAGAGCTCTTCCGCATGACCGATGAAGCCGGGCTTAACGAGGTTGATATTAATGGATTAATTTTTCATCCATTAAAAGGATTCACTCTGTCGAATACCGATATCGATGTGAATTACATTACCGTTTTACAAAAGCCGCTGAAGTAGCTCATGACGAATTTCGCACAGACCCCCAAGCTTCCCGAAGGCGTGCTGTTCGATCTTGACGGCACCTTGCTGAACACCGCCCCTGATCTTGGAGCTGCACTCAACAATGTGTGCGCTTTATACGGGAAAGAACCTGTTCATGAAGACACCTATACCCCTGTTGCTTCACATGGCTCCAGAGGCTTATTGAAACTGGCTTTTTCAAAAGAACTGGAAACCCATGAAAGTGAGTTAAGAAAGGCTTTCTTAGACGCCTACTCGAACAGCATTGCCGCTAAGACCCATGTGTACGAAGGTGTTGTACCGCTACTGAATGCTCTGATTCAAGCACAAATAAAAGTGGCTATTGTCACTAACAAACCCAAGCAATTGACTCAACAGCTGTTACCAAGCTTTCCCGAGTTTGATGTCTTTGAAGCAGTTGTCTGCGGAGACACTTTGAGTGTATCAAAACCCGACCCTGCACCTCTACTGCTGGCAGCAGAACAGCTGGGAGTTAACCCTACAAGCTGTATCTACGTGGGTGACGCTGAACGTGATATTCAAGCTGGGCGCAATGCTTCAATGACAACGGTACTGGCTCATTATGGGTATATTAGCGACAGCGACTCACCCGCTGACTGGAAGGCCGACTACGGCATCAGCACACCGCTTGAGTTACTGAATATTATTGGGCTACCACAACCTTGATCTATTAACCCATTTTTAAAGACAAAAAAGTTATAAAAAGCCGAGGTCCTCGCAAACTCACGTCTATTAAAGGCTAGAAAAAAATCAACAATTAAACGCTAATTTTCTTTTGCTTTTCTCGAGAATTTCACTTGATCAAAGTCTGACTAAGACCTAGCATACTGAAAAATCAAAGACACTAGATATTGTGTGAATTTCACTCTGTATAACTAATGACCACAATATCTTGTGGCTACATCTCTATAACAAAAAGCTAAGAGTCGGCGCAAAATGAACGAGCAACTGTATGTCACCAAACGTAGCGGCGAACGTGAACCGCTCAACTTAGATAAAATCCATCGAGTCATCATGTGGGCAGCAGAAGGTCTGCATAATGTTTCCGCTTCTCAAGTCGAAATTAAGTCCCATATTCAGTTTTATGATGGCATTAAAACCGAAGACATCCACGAGACCATCATCAAAGCTGCGGCGGATTTAATCTCTGAAGACGCTCCAGACTATCAGTACATGGCAGCCCGTTTGGCTATTTTCCATTTACGCAAACGCGCTTATGGAAAGTTTGAGCCACCTCGTTTATTTGATCACGTCAAGAAAATGGTGGCAGAGCACCGTTATGACGAGCACTTGCTGGAAGACTACAGCGAAGCTGAGTTCGACCAAATGGATGAGATTGTCGACCACTGGCGCGACATGAACTTCTCATACGCAGCAGTCAAGCAGCTTGAGAATAAATACCTGGTTCAAAACCGTGTAACGGGCGATATTTATGAAAGCGCTCAGTTCTTGTACATTTTAGTCGCTGCCTGCTTATTCGCGAACTACCCAAAAGCAACGCGCATGGATTACATCAAGCGCTTCTATGATGCGACGTCTGAGTTTAAAATTTCACTACCAACGCCAATTATGTCCGGCGTTCGTACACCAACGCGTCAGTTCAGCTCATGTGTGCTAATTGAAACTGGCGACAGCCTGGATTCTATCAACGCCACCGCCAGCGCCATTGTGAAATACGTTTCTCAACGCGCTGGTATTGGTATTAATGCCGGTCGCATTCGTGCGCTCGGTAGTCCAATTCGAAACGGGGAAGCGTTTCATACCGGTTGTATTCCATTCTACAAATACTTCCAGACTGCGGTTAAGAGCTGTTCGCAAGGCGGTGTTCGTGGTGGCGCGGCAACCCTCTTCTATCCATTGTGGCATTTAGAAGTAGAAAGCTTACTGGTACTTAAGAACAACCGGGGTGTTGAAGAAAACCGTGTTCGTCATTTGGACTACGGTGTTCAATTTAACCGTTTAATGTATCAACGCTTAGTTAAAGACGACTACATTACCTTATTCAGCCCGTCTGACGTGCCAGGCCTGTATGATGCCTTCTTTGAAGATCAAGAGAAGTTCGAGCAGCTGTACGTTCAGTACGAGCAAGACGAAAGCATTCGTAAAAAACGCATTAAAGCCATTGAGCTATTCAGTCTGTTTATGCAGGAGCGTGCCAGCACAGGTCGTATTTACGTACAAAACGTTGACCACTGCAATACGCATAGCCCGTTTGACTCAAAAGTTGCCCCTATTCGTCAAAGTAACCTGTGTCTGGAGATTGCTCTGCCAACTAAGCCGTTACAGCACGTCAACGACGAAGAAGGTGAAATTGCGCTATGTACCCTGTCAGCATTTAACCTGGGTAAAATTAACAACCTGGGCGAGTTTGAAGAGCTGGCCGACTTAGCCGTTCGCGCTCTGGATAGCCTACTCGACTATCAGGAGTATCCGGTACCTGCGGCTTACAACGCAACTATGAATCGTCGTACTCTGGGTATTGGTGTCATTAACTTCGCTTATTACCTGGCCAAGCACGGTGTTAAATATTCTGACGGCTCGGCGAACAGCCTGGTTCACAAGACCTTCGAAGCTATCCAGTATTACCTGATGAAAGCTTCAATGAACCTGGCGAAAGAAAAAGGGGCATGTCCGAAGTTTAACGAGACCACCTACTCACAAGGTATTATGCCAACAGACACCTACAAGAAAGACTTGGACGCTGTTTGTAATGAACCTTTGCACCTGGATTGGGATCAGCTGCGAGCTGACATCAAGCAGCACGGTATGCGCAACTCTACCCTGTCAGCGTTAATGCCATCTGAAACGTCGTCGCAAATTTCAAATGCGACCAATGGTATCGAGCCACCGCGCGGTTTTGTCAGCGTGAAAGCTTCAAAAGATGGTGTTACGAAGCAAGTGGTTCCGGACTACGAAACCCTGAAAGATAAATACGAGCTGCTGTGGCAAATTCCGAGCAACAAAGGCTACTTAGAGTTGGTGGGCATTATGCAGAAGTTTGTCGACCAAACTATTTCTGCCAACACCAACTACGATCCGAGCAAATTTGACGCGGGCAAGGTGCCTATGAAGCAGCTATTACAAGACCTGCTAACGTCATACAAGCTGGGCGTTAAGACACTTTATTATCACAACACGCGCGACGGTGCGGCCGATAACCAGTCGGATATCGCAGCTCGTCAACAATCAGAAAAGCCTGGTGCACAGCCATCTGAAGTCATCATCGAAGAAGATGACGATTGTGCCGGCGGCGCTTGTAAAATTTAAAAGAAGGATTTTGCGAAATGTCGTACTCAACGTTTAACCAGGAACAAACGAATCCGTTAACCGAACCTATGTTTTTAGGTAACTCGGTTAACGTGGCTCGATACGATCAACAAAAGCACAGTATTTTTGAAAAGCTTATAGAAAAACAAATTAGCTTTTTCTGGCGCCCTGAAGAAATTGACGTAAGCCGTGACCGAGTCGACTTTAATAAACTCACTGACAGTGAAAAGCACGTGTTTATTTCAAATCTGAAGTATCAAACACTGCTGGACTCTATTCAGGGTCGTTCACCAAATATTGCGTTGTTACCGATTGTATCCATTCCAGAGCTTGAAACCTGGATTGAGACCTGGTCATTTTTTGAGACCATTCACTCTCGCTCATACACGCATATTCTGCGTAACTTGTTTACTGACCCAAGCGAAGTGTTTGAAGACATTGTTATTAACGAGCAAATTAAAATTCGTGCGAACGATATTTCACAATACTATGACGACCTTATTTTCTACACTCAGCTGTGGCAAACCCACGGTGAAGGCGAAGTAACGGTCGACGGTGAAACATACAATGTGACTCAGCGCGAAATTAAAAAGAAACTGTTCTTGTGCATTAACTCGGTGAACGCACTGGAAGCCATTCGCTTCTACGTCAGTTTCGCTTGTACATTTGCTTTTGCAGAGCGCGAGCTGATGGAAGGTAACGCAAAAATCATTAAGCTGATTGCGCGTGACGAAAACGTCCATTTAACCTCAACTCAGCATATTCTGAACCTTTGGCAATACGGTGAAGATGACCCGGAGATGAAAGAAATTGCCGAGGAGCTGCGTGACGAAGCTTATGAAATTTTCATGACCGCAGTGAAACAGGAAAAACAGTGGGCTCACTACCTGTTCAAAGACGGCTCAATGATTGGTCTGAACGAGAGCATGTTATGTCAGTACGTTGAGTACATCGCTAACTTACGTATGCAGGCCATTGGTTTTGACGCTCCGTTCGAAAATATGCGCTCTAACCCATTACCGTGGATGAACAAGTATTTGGTTTCTGACAACGTGCAGGTGGCTCCTCAGGAAGCGGAAATTACCTCTTACCTGGTTGGTCAAATTGACAGTGAAGTCAATGCCTCCGATCTTGGGGACTTTGATCTCTAAGCTATGACTAAAACCTTTAAAGTCAAAGTTAACGGTGGGCCTGAGCTTGCCGTTGACGCGACTGAAGGAACCCTGCTCGAAGCGCTGGAAAAACACCAGCTGGAAATGCACTACCATTGCCGTAGTGGATTTTGTGGTGCATGCAGGACTAAACTAAATTCTGGCCAAGTACGTTATACCACTGAGCCGTTAGCTTACGTTCGAAAGGGCGATATTTTGCCCTGCTGTTGCGTACCGGAATCTGACTTAGATATTGAACACTAGCACAGAACGTATTGGCTATTCACAGAATCGATTACAGTCATCGGTAAGAGCCATTTGTTTTTATGCCTAAAAAATGGATAATTTCCGATAACACTGATTAAAAAAGAGGTATTTCATGTTTACAGTAATTTTTGGACGTCCTGGCTGCCCGTTCTGCGTACGCGCAAAAGAAGTTGCCGAGCAATTAAAAGCAGACCGCGATGACTTCGATTATCGCTACGTTGATATTCACGCAGAAGGTATTTCTAAAGCGGACTTAGAAAAAACCGTTGGTAAGCCGGTACACACAGTACCTCAAATATTTGTCGACGAGTCACACGTTGGCGGCTTCACTGAGTTTGAAGCATACGCAAAAGAGAATTTAGGCTTGTACACGGCTTAATGTTGTTAGCGTTAGCTTAAGAAAGGCGGCTTATTTTAGCCGCCTTTTTTGATCGCCTCTATTGCCTGCTTCACTCGTTTCTCAGACACTGGGTATTTGGTTCCAAGAGTCTGAGCAAAGAATGAAACTCTCAGCTCTTCTATCATCCAGCGAACTTCAGCCACATCTTCAGGAATCAAAGCGCCGTTTTTATAACGTTTTAAGACCGCACTATAGGCTTCCTGTAAATTACTGAGCGCTATGGTCATTAAGCGATCTTTATTGGGATCCACCGGCAGTTTTTCCAAACGACGTTGCATGGCTTTTAAGTAGCGCACAATATCGTCGAGCCGGTGTTCACCAAACCTCGAGACAAAGCCCGGAAAAATTAAGTTATCCAGTTGGTCCTGAATGTCACCTCGCGACTGAATTTGATCGAGCGGAATTTTACCTTTCAGCGCTTTGCGAACATCCTGCGAGTGTGTCAGACATTGCTCAACCCTAAGCGCTATCTGTTCAACTCGTTCGTTCAATTCGTCTCGTACTTGCTCTTTCAGGCGCTCAAAACCTTGTTCGCTTCGCAACCTATTGCCCGCTTTAAGTTGTTCGTCAATCACCGCATCAACAGCTGCGGCAATACAGTCTTCAATAAGAGTTTCTACCTTACCCCAGGGATTAAAGTACATCGCCAGCTTCGCTTTATTCGATAGCGACTTTTGCAAATGCTTTACTGGTGATGGAATTTGCTTTAACAATAGTCGACGCAAGCCCTGTCGGTGCTGCTGTTCGGCTTCTTCTTTCGAGTCAAACAACTGCAACGCAACCTCACGGCTCCCTTTAATCGCTAAGCCAGGATAAGCCTTAATTTCAAACCCCTGCTGCGCTTCCGTCACAACTTCCGGCAATTCATCAAAGTCCCAGCTTTCAACGTCATCGCGGCTGATGTCATCACCGGCAGCCTTTTCCAGACGTTGCTGAACCTTACCGGACAACTCGTCCTGTAACTGTTGTAGATCTCTGCCCTGCTTTACGAGTTTTTTTCCGTCTAATACCTTAAAGTTCATACGCAGGTGCAGCGGCATACCGCTTTCATCCCAACTGTCGTCAGGTACGGTTACGCCCGTCATACGGCGCAGTTTGTGTGTCATTGCCTCTAACAACGACGTTTCAAAGGGCTCAACGTCCGCCATTATGGCGCCAGCAAAATTAGGGGCAGGCACAAAATTTCTGCGCAACGCTTTTGGTAGTGACTTAATTAAATGAGCAATGCGCTCTTCGCGCAATGCCGGTATATGCCAGTCAAAACCTTCTGGTTTTACCTGATTAAGCACACCTAGTTGAATGTTAACGCTGACCCCGTCATCAACGGCATTAGGCTCAAAGTGATAGGTTAACGGTAAACGCAAATTATTCTGCCGCCAGAACTCTGGATAATCGTTTTCGGTAATGTGCTCAGTCTCACCGGCAATTAGATCATCACGCTCAAAAAACAATAGCTTAGGCTCTTTTTTGGCGGCTTTATGCCACCAGCCGGCTAACAGCTTTTCGTTATAAATGCCTTCCGGTATGTGCCGTTCATACGCTTCAAAAAGGACTTCCTCGTCCACCAGGATATCGCGGCGGCGCGACTTGGCTTCCAGAGCCTGAACATCTTGAATCAGTTTCAAGTTGTGTTGAATAAACGGCAACTTACGTTGCAATTGACTGTTCACTAAGCCTTCGCGGATGAATATCTCACGCGCCTTAGCCGGCGCGACCGGCCCGTATTGCACACGTCGTTTAGGCACCAGTACCAGACCCAACATAGTGACCTGTTCGTCTGCCACCACACTGCCTTTTTTCTTCTCAAAGTGTGGCTCTAAATAGCTTTTCTTCACTAAGTGAGAAGCCGCTTCCTCCACCCATAATGGGTCTATATCAGCATTAATGCGCGCATACAGCTTCGAGGTTTCGACAAGCTCAGCGGTAACCACCCATTTAGGTGGTTTACCAAAGAGCCCGGAGCCCGGAAAGATATGAAACTTAGTTTGTCGCGTGCCCTGATATTCATGCCGGTCTTCTTTCATTCCCACTTGCGACAACAAGCCAGAAATGAGCGCGCGATGCACTTGTTCATAAGTTGCTGGCTCTTCATTAATGGAAAAACCCAGTTCCCGAACCGTCTGGCGACTTTGTGTATAAATGTCCTGCCACTCGCGTAGTCGCATGAAATGAATAAATTCACGTGCCACTTGCTTGCGAAACTTATTACCTGACAGCTCTTTTTGCTTGTCTTTTATGTAATTCCACAGGTTCAGATACGCCATGAAATCGGAATGTTTATCGTGGAAACGCTGATGCCACTCATCGGCTTTTTGTTTAAACTCGTGCGGGCGCTCACGCGGATCCTGTATGCTCAACGCGGCCGTTATCACCAACATTTCCCGCACACAGCCATACTGTTTGGCGGCCAACACCATTCGCGCCAACCGAGGGTCTAACGGTAAACGAGAAAGCTGCCGTCCTATTTCCGTGAGCCTTGGCTTTTCTCGCTTTTTACCCGGCTCTATGGCATTGAGCTCTTCCAGCAGATTCAAACCGTCTTTAACAAAGCGCTCATCCGGCTTTTGTACAAACGGAAAGTCTCGAATATCCCCAAGACGCAACGCCGACATTTGAAGAATAACGGCAGCTAAGTTCGTCCGTAGTATTTCCGGGTCGGTATATTCCGGGCGCTGTAAAAAATCATCCTCACTGTACAAGCGAATACAAATGCCCGGGCCAATACGTCCACAACGTCCTTTACGCTGATTCGCGCTGGCTTGAGAGATTGGCTCAATCGGCAAGCGCTGAACCTTAGTTCGGTAGCTGTAACGACTGATACGTACTGTTCCCGGGTCGATAACATAGCGAATGCCCGGCACCGTCAATGACGTTTCCGCCACATTGGTAGCAATGACAATACGGCGCTGAGAATGTGATTGAAACACTCGGTTTTGCTCGTGAGAGGACAACCGGGCATAAAGCGGCAGTATTTCGGTGTTTCTCAGTTTTAAATCACCAATAGCGTCGGCATAATCACGAATTTCCCGCTCTCCACTGGCAAAAATGAGAATATCGCCGTCCCCTTCACTTTGCAGCTCTTCTACCGCATCGCAAACACCTTGCAAAATATCCGTTTCAGAGGTTTTATTTCCTTCTGACGGGTCGCGATAACGCACTTCCACCGGATAAGTCCGACCGCTAACCGTTAACACCGGTGCGTCATGGAAGTGTTTAGAAAAGCGTTCTGTCTCGATAGTTGCGGAAGTAATAACAACTTTTAAGTCCGGACGTTTGGGCAGCAAGGTATGTAAAACACCCAGCAAAAAGTCGATATTTAACGAGCGTTCGTGCGCCTCATCGATAATAATCGCGTCGTATTGCAGTAATAAAGGGTCTTGCTGAAGCTCGGAAAGCAACATACCATCGGTCATTAGCTTCACAGCAGTCGTCGGTGCCGTTTCATCCTGAAAGCGAATTTTGTAACCGACTTGCTGTTTAGCGTAATCCTGAAGCTCGTCGCCAATGCGCGCGGCAACACTTCGGGCCGCTAAACGTCTTGGCTGTGTATGACCTATGACACCTTGGCGACCATAACCAAGCTCCAACAGCATTTTCGGTAGCTGAGTCGTTTTACCCGATCCGGTTTCACCAGCGACAACCACCACCTGATTGTCCTCAATGGTTTTTTTTATATCATCTCGCTGCTGTGCAACCGGTAAATTTTCAGGGTATTCAATATGAAAAGACTGCTCACAGCGCTGTAAGTAATTCAGCTCCGCCTGCTCAATGTCGGCCTCGATGGCTCTGAGCACTTTTTGCTGCTTCTTTTCATCTTTTATTTTCACCAGCCCACGCAAACGACCGCGCAGTTGCGCGGCCTTTTGGTACGTACATTGCTCTAATTGAGACTGATATTTTTTAACGAAAGGGTTGGTATTCGTTTTGTTACGACTCATAAACTCCGAACTTATTCTTCCTCGTTATAAATAGCAATGTGCGTGTCACCGTCACCTTTAAAGTAACCGCGATACATGCCTTCGGTATTGAACGGCATTGCCACATTGCCGTCGGCGTCGATTATAATCACGCCACCGGTACCACCTGCTTGCTCCAGCACGCCATGAATGACTTCGTCGCCGGCCTCACTGACCGGCAGGCCTTTGTATTTAACCCGCGAACAGATATCTGCCGCCACGTGAAAGCGAATAAAATACTCACCGTGTCCAGTAGCGGATACCGCACAACTGTCGTTGTCCGCCCAAGTGCCAGCGCCAATAATGGGTGAATCGCCTATTCTACCATAACGTTTTGCCGTCATGCCGCCTGTTGACGTACCCGCGCTTAATAGTCCGTTTTTATCAACCGCAACTGCGCCGACAGTACCGTATTTATAGTCTAAGTCGAGATATTCCCAGGCTTGCTGTTCAGGCTGCTCACTGGCCTTAATCTTTTCTTTCGCCTTTAACAGCTGTTGATAACGACGTTCAGTATTAAAATAGCTGTTATCAACCTGCTCTAAACCTTGTTGCTTAGCGAACTGCTCAGCCCCTTCGCCACTAAGCATGACGTGTACCGACTCTTCCATCACCTCACGTGCCAGCTCAATAGGACTTTTCACGGTTTTTACACCAGCCACCGCGCCGGCGTTACCTTTCTCACCTTCCATTAATGACGCATCCAGCTCATGTTCACCGTCCCAGGTATATACGGCTCCTTTGCCGGAGTTAAACAACGGCGACTCTTCCATCACTTGGATAGCCGCAATAACCGCAGTTGTGCTGTCACCACCGTCTTTCAATACAGCCCGGCCCGCTTCTAACGCTTCGTTCAGTTTGTCTTTGTAGGCTTGCTCTTGTTCATCCGTTAAATTTGCACGCGTAATAGTACCGGCACCACCGTGAATTGCCATTGCGTATTCAACACCGTGATCATCCGCCTGCAGCGGCGCTGATCCAATCAGTGCGCCAGCCAGTATCGATAATAGAAATGTTTTTTTCATAATAAATGTCCCCTGCTTTTTATTGTATTTCGTCTAGTCTTATTAGAGGGGATAAACACGCATTTATCAATGCGATTGATGGAGGGATTATGCCAACTTATCGTGTTAACTATGAGCACATTGGCTCGAAAGGCGACATTACCGTTGAAGTGCCAACCGAAGCCGCATCAGGCGACCAGCAGCAACTCGAAGATGCCATTGCCCGTCGTGTAGGCGAGCGGGTGTTACCACATGCCGAGCTTGCCTTTCGTCATGACGACAACCGAACACTGACAGAAAAATTGAAGAAGGCTTACGACTTAACTATTGAGGGGTATGAGCGCGTTTAAAAAGCTGTTTTGATAACCCAGGCTCAATAAGTGACTGAATTTAGTGTCGCGCTCATGCTATAGTTTTTCTTTTAAACAGAGCAGCTTAAGCTTAGGTTATGGCACAAAACGAACAAGAAACTTTTTACTGGCACGATTATGAGACTTGGGGGGCTAACCCGCTGGTTGACCGTCCGGCGCAATTTGCGGGGCTTCGCACCGATACGGGCTTTAATGTGGTTGGCCGCCCGTTAACGCTGTATGTGCAGCCCACGCCTGATTTTCTGCCTAACCCTGAGGCAACCTTAGTTACCGGAATAACGCCGCAGCTCGCATTAAAGCAAGGTGTTAGTGAGGCTGCGTTCAGTAAAGCCATTGCCGAAGAGTTTCAAAAGCCCAACACCACCATTATTGGTTACAACAATATTCGCTTTGACGACGAAGTAACCCGCTCCCTGTTCTATCGCAACTTCTATGACCCTTATGAATACAGCTGGCAAAATGGCAACTCAAGATGGGACTTAATTGATGTCACTCGAGCTTGCTTTGCGTTGCGTCCTGAAGGTATTAACTGGCCAGACAATGAGGACGGTCAGCCCAGCCTGAAACTCGAACACTTAAGTGTGGCGAATAACATTGAACACGGCCAGGCGCACGATGCAATGTCCGATGTTTACGCCACTATTGGTCTGGCTAAACTCATTAAAGAAAAGCAGCCAAAGTTATGGCAGTGGGCGTACAGTATTCGACGTAAGCAAAAGCTGCTTAACCTTTTCAACTGGCAAGCGCCCGAGCCGGTAGCACACGTCAGTGGCTTTTACGGCACCGTAAACCGGTATTTATCAGCTATATTGCCACTGGGCTTTCACCCTAAGCAAAACAGTAACGTCATTGCCTGGGACTTGCGCATTGATCCTAAAATCTTTGCTGATAAGTCGGTCGATGAACTCGTTGAACTGACTTACACCAGCCGCAAAGAGCTGGAAGCTCAAGGACAGCAAAAAAGTGGTCTACAAAACATTCATTTAGGGCGCAGTCCGTTTCTTGCGCCTATTAAAACAATCTCTGAGGAGGCTTCTGCACGAGCTGACCTTAATATGGAAACCGTAGCTGCCAATGCGCAGTGGCTGCAGGAAAACAGTGCGTTCAGAGACAAGTTAATGCAAGTGTTCGAGCAAACCAAAGAGTTTGCCCCAAGGACCGATGTTGACCACCAAATTTACGACGGATTTTTCTCGCCACAAGACAAAAAGCACATGGAAATTATTCGAGCGTCAGAGCCGCAACAATTGGCTGGGTTGGATTTAGCCTTTGAAGACCCGCGTATGGAAAAGCTACTGCTGAGGTATCGTGCTCGTAACTATCCGTCGACATTAACGGACAAAGAACTGAACCAATGGCGTCAATTTTGCCAGCAACGCCTTATTGATCCGCCAGAAGGTATGCTCTCTGCGGACGCTTTTGCACTGCGTCTGGAAGAGCTGGCTAACCAGCATCAGGAAGACGCGCACAAACTGCGCCTTTTAAAGTCACTGTATGACTACGCCGCCTCGCTCTAACACTCAGTCATACGACTACATTATTGTCGGAGCCGGCTCTGCCGGCTGTACGCTTGCCAATAGGCTTACTGAAAGTATGGGGGCTTGAGAATTTGCGTGTGATAGATGCCTCAATTATGCCTACCCTTATTAGCGGTAACACCAACGCACCCACTATCGCTATTGCAGAAAAAGGCGCCGACTTAATAAAAGCCGACGCCTAGTTTTTACCAGCATTTATCGGTTAACAGCAGTTACTTCTCGTTCTTACTGCCAACCCGTAATAAACGTGCCAGTGCCGGAATAAGAATAAGCGCGCCCAACATATTCCAGAGGAACATGAAGGTCAGCAGTATGCCCATATCCGCCTGGAACTTAATTGGCGAGAATATCCAGGTTGCGACACCTATGGCCAGCGTAAGACCAGTGAAGCCAACCGCTTTACCCGTATTGTCCAGGGAATACTTGTACGTATCCTGCAGCGACATACCCTGCTGTAAGCCTTCTTTCACTTTACTGTAAATATAAATACCGTAGTCAACACCAATACCGACCCCCAGGGCAATAACCGGTAAGGTAGCCACTTTAATACCAATCCCAAGCACCGCCATTAAGCCTTGGCTCATTACGGTCGTAAAGGCAAGCGGTAAAATAATACAAGCGACTGCTCTTAAGCTACGGAAACTAATGAAGCACAGCACAATAACAACGCCATAAACCCACAACAGCATTTTATTCTGGGCTTTTTCAATAACGGAGTTCGTCGCCGCTTCAATACCGGAATTACCGGCAGCCATTAGCAGATCAAGACCCTCCTGTTGATAGCGACCATTAAAGCTTTCCACAGAGTCTACGACCGTTTGCAGCGTTTTGGCTTTGTGATCATCCAAGTAAATGATGATTGGTGCCATTGAGCAGTCGTTATTAATTAAACCATCTGGAATGCGGCTTAATGAGGCGTTAATAACATACTTGTTGCGGTTCAGGCTGAACCACTTCAGGCTCCCCTCATTAATACCGAACATGCCCATTTTTGATACATAGACGACTGATTTAACGTCTTGCACACCTGGGGTGTTCTCCATGTGCCAGCTGAAGCGCTCCATTAGCTCTAAGTTGTCGTAAGCAATGCATTGCTCTGGGGCAGAAGCTGCCATAACAACAAAAATATCAGTACTTGAGCTGTAGTTGTCGACAATAAAGGCGTTGTCCTGGTTGTAACGACTATCAGGACGCAATTCCGGAGCCCCTTTGTCCAGGTCACCAATTTCCATGTTCTGGCTGTTTATTAAGCCCCAGGCCAACATCGCCAACGCAACCGCTACTGCGGAATACGCCCACTTGGGTTGGGTAAATTTGGAAAACAGCTCAAATATTGGATGACGCTCGCCTTCAATGCGTTTCTCATACTCAACACCATTTTTTGAGGTGCCCAGGTATGACATAAGGATAGGTAACAAGCCAAGGTTGGTCAGAACCACAACAGCCACACCAATACTGGCGGCAATGGCCAGCTCTTTAATGACTTCGATATCAATGACCATTAGCGTGGTAAAGCCAATAGCATCACTGGCAAGCGCCGTTAAGCCCGCCACGTACAAACCGCGGAACGCCAGTTTAGCTGACTCAAGCTTGTCAAAACCTGCAACTCTATTATGGCTAATGGCATTGATAACCTGAACGCCGTGCGAAACCCCTATCGCAAAGACTAGGAACGGCACCAACATGGAGTACGGGTTAATACCGCTACCAATAAGTTTGATAATACCCAATTGCCAAAGTACCGCGATAATAGAGCAGCCAAGCACCGTAAAGGTACTACGCCAGCAACGGCTGTAGGCATACAGCATGGCTAACGTAATAGCGATAGCCAGCAAGAAAAACAAACCGACCTGCTCAGCGCCCTCGATAAGGTCGCCAATTAACTTAGCAAAGCCGGTAATGTGAATAGCAATGTCTTCACTTTGGTACTTGTCGCGAACCAGGGTTTCCAACTTTTCAGAAAACTCCTGATAATCCAGCTTCTCGCCTGTTTCCGGATGAACTTCGTCGAGTGGCACGTAGATGATGGTCGACTCAAAGTTATTAGCAACTAAGTTCCCTACCTCGCCAGATCGCAGAACGTTTGTCCGCAGTTGCTCTAACGATTCTTCACTGCCGTCATAGCCATCCGGAATAACCGGACCGCCCACAAAGCCTTCTTCTGTTACTTCCATCCAGCGAACATTGGGCGTCCACAGACTTCTCAGCCCTGAACGGTTAACACCAGGAATAAAGAAGACTTCATCAGTTATTTCCTGAAGCTTCTTTTGAAAGTCAGCGTCAAAAATATCGCCATTTTTGTGCTCAACAGCAATACGGACCACGTTGCCCAAACTGGCTAAGTCATCCTGATACTCAAAGTAGTTTTGAATAAATGGATGATGCGTTGGAATCATCTTGGTCAGGCTTGCGTCCGGGCGCACCTGAGCGGCGTTGTACCCCAGAAAAACAGTGATCAGTAAAAATATGACCAGCCAGGGCGCCCGAAAACCAAAAAGTAACTTCTCAATAATTCCCGCCGGCTTTTTTGATATTGGATTATCCATTGTTACTGCGCTCCTTGTTGAGATGCCAACGCTTCTTCCTCGGTGACTTTAGCGGGCCAGTGTAATAGACCACTGCGTCCTGTCATGAGCCATTCGCCGTCATTGACCACAACAATATCTGTCATTACCGAGCCGCTGGGATGTCTTAACGATTCAACGTTAAGAGCTGCATCCACTTTTAAAATTGTTCCTGAGTGGCCAACTATCAGTTGTTCTCCTGAGTCTGTTGCTACACCAGCCGATAAGTTCACGCTAGTACCGGTTTCTATTTGCTCAAATGACTGTCCTTTGTCTTCCGACACATAAACGTTACCACGCAAGCCATACACCCATAATTTGTTGGCATTATCTAAGTGCGCTCCAAACAAGGAGCCGCGATACGGTGACTCTAAGCGCGTCCAGTCCTCTCCGCTATTTTCGCTACTAAACAGCAAGCCCGCCTCTCCAACAATGAAGAAGTCACTGTTGCGAGCAATAATCGCATTTAAATGATAACCGCCCGGGTTTTCCAGCTTGTCAGAAATAACCTGCCAGTTAGCACCACCGTCAGAGGTTTTTAAGAAGGTGCCATAAGCTCCTATTGCGAAAGCTGTTTGCTCGTCTACCGCTAAAATATCCAAAAACGGTTTGCTTGGGCCTTCTTCTTCAGCAACTTCAATATTGCTGATTTGGAATTGCATTTCTTCAAGCTGCCATTCAAGTTCGCTGATAACCTCATCATCTTCTTCAGTTTCCAGACGATCTTGAAGAGTAGCTACTTTTTTCTGGTAAAACGCTTTCTCCAGCGCCATTAACTGAAAACCGTCGAGTTGACGTGTCCAAGTCTGACCACCGTCTTCAGTCGTTAAAATAACGCCGTGATGCCCGGTCGCCCAGCCTTTTTCTGCGCTCGCAAAGTCAACACTGGTTATTAATACGCTGCTATCTACATCGGCCTGTATCCAGCTACCGCTCTCATCCTGGCGAATCACATTACCGTGTGCGCCAACAGCAACCAATTGTTGACCATTTGATGCGATTTCAATGAGAACTTCACTTTGTATTTCATCAGACGACAGTGCCGGTGCACTGATAACCTCGTAATCAGTGTTTGTTGTTGTATTGCCATCCTGGGCATATACTGCGGTGCTAAACAACGCACCCAACAACAGCCCGAATTGGGCAAAAGACGAACGCATGGAACCTCCTGGGTACTCAAAATGTCATAGGATTGTATAAGCTCAATATTATTTGAAAACCTTTTTTCGTTAAATTCGTGCTTTTTTTCGTTAAAGTATTGCCTGAGAGGTCAGTCCTCTGGCAAAGTGATGTTGGAAAGTAGAACAACAAGGAAAATCATAATGAATAAACTGATGCTAAAAGCTGGCGTATTCGCCATGTCGGTGATATCCGCGAGCGTTGCGGCTAAAGTATCACCTGAAGAAGCCGCACGGCTTGGTCAAGACTTAACACCTATTGGTGCTGAAAAAGCGGCAAATGCCGATGGTTCTATCCCTGCGTGGGACGGTGGTTACTCTGATCACTCCGTTGAAGTTGTTCGCGGTAACGACCCTTTCGCCGATGAAAAACCATTATTCACTATTACTCACGACAACCTGGACGAATACAAAGATAACTTAACGCCAGGCCAAGTGGCTATGTTCGAGAAATACTCGGACTATAAAATGCATGTTTACCCAACTCATCGCACAGCAACCTACCCGGATGAGCTGTGGCCAAAAATTAAGTCAAACGCAGAAAACGCAGAAATGGTTGCCGGTGGTAACGGCTTAGAGAATTTCGATACCACCATTCCATTTCCTATTCCGCAAAACGGTCTGGAAGTCCTTTGGAACCACATTACCCGATACCGTGGTGGCGCTGTGGCTCGTAACATTGCCCAATTCCCGGTACTGTCAAACGGGGACTACGTAACTGTAGAATTAAAAGAGACTTTGGCTTTCCCTGAGTATCTGGAAACAGGTCGTCAGGAAGCCGATGACAATATTCTTTTTTACTTCATGCAGGAAGTTGAAGCGCCTTCACGCTTAACCGGCACTGTATTGTTGGTTCATGAAACCATTAACCAGGTAAAAGAAGGTCGCCGTGCATGGATTTACAACGCCGGTCAGCGTCGTGTCCGTCGTGCACCTAACGTCGCTTATGACGGTCCGGGTACAGCGGCAGATGGTCTGCGTACTTCAGATAACCTGGATATGTATAACGGTGCCCCAGACAAGTACAACTGGGAGCTTAAGGGCAAAAAAGAAATTTATATCCCTTATAACAACTTTAAAATCATGGATCCTGAGTTGGAGTATGAAGACATTATCCAGGCAGGTCACATGAACCAGGATCTTATCCGTTATGAAAAACACCGCGTTTGGGTTGTGGAAGGTAGCCTGAAAGAAGGTGAACGTCACATTTACTCAAAACGTACCATGTACATTGACGAAGACAGCTGGACAGCTTCTATCATCGACCATTATGACGGTCGTGGTGAGCTATGGCGTGTTGGTGAGGCACTGAATACTCAGTTCTACAATCAGGACGTTCCATGGATGGCTGCAGAAGCACTGTACGACTTAGACTCTGGTCGTTATATCTCTCTTGGTTTGGGTAACGAAGAAAGCCCATACATGGAGTGGGATATTGAGGTGAGCCGTGACGAGTTCACTACTAACGCCCTGCGCCGTAAAGGCTTTAGATAAGCCGATACTGGTGATAAACCACTAAAAAGGAGACTCACATGAGTCTCCTTTTTTCTTGTCAGGTGCTCTTTTTGACTTCTTACCATTATCCTCTGTAGCCTGACTTTGTTACGTCAGGTTCTAACCTTCAACATCTCACCTGATGCAATAGCATCAGGCTGCTGCGGTTAGATTACTTTTCCAGGCGAGCCAACAGGCTTGAAGTGTCCCAGCGGTTGCCCCCCATTTTCTGAACATCGGCGTAGAACTGGTCAACTAAGGCTGTTAGTGGCATAGAAAGACCTTGTCTGTCGGCTTCGTTCAAAGCAATTTTCAAGTCTTTGCGCATCCAGTCTACCGCAAATCCATGCTCATATTCGTTATTCCACATGGTTTTATAACGGTTTTCCATTTGCCAGGAGCCAGCGGCGCCCTGGCTAATAGCAGCAATAAGTTTATCGGGGTCTAGCCCAACCTTGCGTGCAAACTGCAGACCTTCAGATAGCCCTTGTACCACGCCGGTAATACAAATTTGGTTCACCATTTTGGCCAACTGCCCGGCTCCTGCTTCGCCCATCAGCTCCCTCGTTTTCGTATAACACGCTAACGCGTCGCTAACTGCATCAAAAGCAGATTGTTCGCCGCCGATCATGGCTGTCAGAACACCATTCTCTGCGCCTGCCTGCCCACCCGATACGGGCGCATCAAGGAACTGACCACCTTGCTTTTTCACAGCTTCGTTAAGTTCTCTGGCCAGTTCTGCTGACGCCGTGGTGTGATCAACCACAATGGCTCCACTTTTTAAACCACTTAAAATGCCGTCGTCGCCATAAAACACGCTACGCACATCATCATCGTTACCCACACAGACTAAAACAATATCCGCATTTTGCACCGCTTGTGCCGGTGTTGCACCATAGCGCCCCTGATACTCTTCAACCCAGGCTTTTGCTTTACTTTCAGTACGGTTATACACGCAGGTATCAAAGCCTTTCGTTTGTAAGTGTCCGGCCATTGGATAGCCCATAACACCTAAACCAATAAATGCGCACTGTATTGTCATTGTTCGTTCTCCGGTTTCTTAATCAACCAATGCTGGTAGCGCCCTAAATCGCGATAAGGCGGCTGCTGATTATATTTCAGTTCAATCGCCAGCAGTTCATCAAAGCGCTGCTGATGCTCCAGGTTTCTCAGATAGTCATGAAAACAGCGAACACCAGTTTTTTGAATAACCTCGAGTCCAAGCTCATTCAATATATTCTGAACATCGTCCGGCACTAACGGATTCTGCGGGCTTAACCGTACTGTTTTCTTAACCTTTAACCCTCGTTCTATGTAATCAAAATTGCCGTAAATGGCATTAGCAAACAGCTTTGCATTGCGGTTATAGAACATAAGCGAGAGTGTACCGCCCGGTGCTAATAACGTCTTTAACTGGGTTAATGCTGTTTCAGCATCTGGCATCCATTCCAAAACCGCATGGCAGAGCACTATTGGGAACTGGCCTTCATTACTTGCTAACGTCGCTAAATCGGCCGTTTGGTAGCGACAGTTATCGGCTAACCCCAGCTCTTTGTGACGCAACCGAGCGGCTTCAACCATCTCTTCTGAAATGTCGGTGTGCAAAACCTCGAAGCCTTTTTCCAGAAACCACTCATTGGCCTGCCCCAGGCCGGCACCAACATCCAGTACCCGACAAGACTCACTGTTTAATAGCGGCTGTAAGTCTTCCCTAAGAACCGCCATTCTCAAGCGACCTTTCGTACTATCGTAAATGTTTTTCGAGAACTTTTTACTGATACCGCTAAAGTCGCCACGCGAGCGTTTTTCATTTTTCATTTACGTTCCGCCTAAGCTGGGCTGTCTATGTCAATAAATTGAACGTCCAGGCTAAACTTCTTAGCAATATGCTCACCTAGGGCTTTTGCTCCGTAGCGCTCTGTAGCATGGTGGCCAGCCGCATAAAAGCCGATGCCTTGTTCACGGGCACTGTGAATGGTTGGCTCTGATACTTCGCCGGTAATAAACGCATCGGCACCCAAGGCTGCCGCCCGATCGATAAAGCCTTGCCCGCCACCGGTACACCAGGCTAGTTTCTGAATGGGCCGAATAGGCTCTACCCAGCAGGTCAATGGCCGCTGGAGTTTCTGTTCAAGGTCATTTGCCAGCAACTGCCCTGTCACCGACTCTTTTAAAGAGCCCATAACTAAAGGGCACGCCGGATCATTCGCATCGACTGGTCCTTCCATTTGCCAGCCCATAAGCTTTGCCAGCTGGGCGTTATTACCCACCTCAGGATGAACATCAAGCGGTAAATGATACGCAAATAAATTAATGTCGTGCTTAAGCAGTTGTTTGATACGTGCTTTTTTCATGCCTGTTATAGGCTCAGGCTCGCCCTTCCAGAAATAACCATGATGCACGAGAATAGCGTCAGCTTGCTCATCAACAGCTCTGTCAATTAGCGCCTGACACGCTGTCACTCCAGTAATGACTTTGCCTATAAACTCAGAGCCCTCTACCTGTAACCCGTTTGGGCAATAGTCTTTTATCGCCCCGCTGTTCAAATACGAATTCAAATAATGGTGAAGTTCAGAACGCTTAATTGTCATACCGCTTTCTCACTTAAAAGGCCTGAAAAAACGTTATATTAACGTAAATTAGACAATAATCCGAAAAAACGGTATAAACGAAGTGTGAAGCTTTTTTAAGCAGAGTTTTAAAGTAACCCTTGAATAAAGGAAAATTTGCATGAGCAAACTGGATAAAGAAAAGGTACTGGCAGAATATACCGAAGCTTATGAAAAAGCTCATGGTAAAAAGCCAAAAATTGAAGCAAGCAATGGCTGGTACAGCGTTGACGGCGGCAAAAACGTTCGTCTTGCGCAGTTGGACGAAGAAGCGAAAGCTTTAGCAAAAGGTAAACCGGCTAAAGCGGAGAAAGCATCAGACAAAAAAGCGGCGCCTAAAAAGGCGGCAGCAAAGAAAACCGAAACTAAGTCTGATACTAAAAAGGCTGCGCCTAAGAAAACAGCAGCTAAGAAAGAAGCGCCTAAAAAGTCTGCCGCTAAAAAGCCGGCTGTTAAAAAGTCAAACTCTGGCGGCTTAACAGCAAAAGAGCTGTGGAAGCAGAAGCTGGAAGACAAAGGCACCGACTGTCGTTTACCGCGCGGTTCCGCTTAATTTTCTGCCGGTCAGAAACGCAAAAAGCGACATTGTTACAATGTCGCTTTTTTAATACCTAATTCTTGGCTATTGCTATAACACGTCGGGGTTTTTACCCGCCACACGGTCAATAGGCACCTTAATTTTACGGTAACGGTGCACTAAAAAGTCACTGCGCTTGAAAATAACCTGTTCAGAGCCAAAGTCCGCCTGAGATATCAGGAAACGTTCGTTGCCCAGTACCTTAGCAATAATACCCAGCTTACCCTGATGCGGGCCACGCTTAATGAATACAGTTTGTCCCTGTATACGCGGGTTATTATAAGTAAATGACGGATAATTAATTGCCACAGCCGATTCCCAGATTACGTTTAACTTAGGTGCATTATACGTCTGTTATCGGCTTATGACAGCGTTTCTTAACCTTTATTTTTTACCGATATAAAGCGTGATTTCACCAACCGGAATACCCCACTTATACATATTAGTGCGGTTGATCATATTGTTCTCATCCACTAAATACAGCCAGTCATCAAGAGTTAGAACCAGCGGTTCTCCGTCCATTTGCACTTCTAACTGATACTCCCAGTTAAGAACGTTACCCGCGGTTGTACCTTTTGCGACGCCCTCAACATCATCAGCACGGCCTTCATAGCTGTTTTCACCGGTTTTGGTAATGTACCAAATACGACGCTGCTCGCGGCCATCGGCATACGTGAAGTATTCATCCAGTTTACCTTCGTTACCGTCCCAGGTTCCGGTCATTTCAACAGTGAAGCGTTGTATCACTTCACCGCTGTAGTCCTGAACCATACCATAAGCCACTAAGTCGCCTTTAAAAAACTCTTCCAGTTTCAAGACGGGCTTGGCTGACTTGTAGGTATCAATACCGGTTGAGCAAGCCGACAACAGGGCAAAAGCGCTGATAAGAAAACAGGTTTTTATTAATTTAACCATTATTTTGCTCCTACAAGTTCGTTGCGCTCGTCTTCAAAGCGGCTTTCCGGTGACAACCAAATGGCTAAGAACTGGTCAGTAAACTCTTGGCTTTCCACCGTACCTAACAGCTCTTCGCCCTGATAAAACTCGGCATAGCCGTCTTTAGTTTCAAGTAACAACAAACAGTCGCCCTCTTTAATATCCGGCCAAAAATCTTTCAATTTCGTCAACCACTCGTCGTGTTCTGAGGAGTCTAACTCTAATTTCTGCCACTCTTCTTCCGTGGTTTCGATAAGATCATCGGCGTCAATATCACGCAAATAATTCAGTTTAAGCGCCTGACGCTCATTCTTCTCGTACTCACCGGAAGGGCTGTACAACGTGGCATCATAAACATCCCAAAACAAAACACTCAGGCGAGTTTCACCAACCTTAGAGAAGTCTCCGGGAACTGACGCTTCACAGCTTGCCGCAAACGCAGGAGTGCTCAATGCGCTCACTAGCAAAGCCGATGCCGCTAGCATAAATTTTCTCATGGCAATACCTCCTTACGTTCGTTAGGTTTGCTCGTCATAAGGTAAACGAAATAACCCATCATCAATGACCACACAATGGCATAAGTCACGACAGTTATAACGGTTGACTCAATAGCTGCTGCGCCAAATTCAACACCGGTTATGTAGGTAATGGGTCCTGACACCGCCCCAGCCAACAAAGCCAACCAAGTTTTTTTGGCTAACCAGTCGAGTGCGACCGGTGCCATTGCTGAGAACCCCAGCCATAACAAGGCCAGCCATAGCGGAAAATAACCGCCAACAAAATCAATAACGCCCAGACTGATACTAATAGCCTCAAGTAACAGTCCTACAGCAAACAACCGTGCTACAAGAGTCCAGTGAACTTTCCCAATACGCAGGCTATAAACGACCTGTACCAGCACTAAGGCAATTGTCAGCCAAAGGTAGTCGTTACGCCCAACTACGGCGCTAAACCAAATACCGTTAAACAAAACAAAGCTGATAATTTTGTGCATAAATACCTTCCGTTTCAGCGCCCGGGTTTACAGTTGGCTTTTGTCCGCAACAACTTGTACAACCGATACACGCTTTTCTAAAAAGCCACCTTCACAGTAACTGAAATAATAATTCCACAGCCTTGAAAACCGTTCGTCATAATCAAATTTGGCTAGCTCTTCGGCTTTTTCATTAAATTTCTGCGCCCATATATTCAAAGTTTTGGCGTAACTCAACCCAAAATCAAAAGCGTCTCTGACGACCATGTTGGTGTTTCTTTTAAATAACTGAGTCATCTGGCTCAAAGACGGTAAAAATCCGCCTGGGAAAATATGTTTCTGAATAAAATCAACAGAACGCGCATAAGCTTTCTCACGCTGATCTGCTATGGTTATAGCCTGCAACGCCATTTTGCCGTGCGGCTTTAACAGCCGGTTACAGGTTTTAAAGAAGGTCGGTAGATACTGCTTACCAACCGCTTCTATCATTTCAACCGAAACCAGCTTGTCGTACTGCCCTTTTAAGTCACGGTAGTCGTTCTTAAGCAGTGTTATCTGATCTTCCAGCCCTTCTTTCTCAACCCGCGCTTTTGCGTACTGGAACTGTTCTTCAGAAATGGTTGTGGTGGTGACTTTACAGCCGTAGTTTTTCGCTGCAAAAACCGCTAAACCGCCCCAGCCCGTGCCAATCTCAAGCAAGTGGTCGTCTTTTGTCAGCTCTAAAGAGTCGCATAGGCGCTTCATTTTGTTGTTCTGAGCAGTGTCCAGCGAGTCATTGTCCGTTAAAAACAAAGCGCTGGAATACTGCATCGCATCATCTAAAAACCGAGTGTACAGCTCGTTACCTAAGTCATAGTGAGCCGAAATATTCTTCTTTGCTTGCGATTTATGGTTCCGGTTTGACCAATGCTGGTACTTATTGAACGGATACGTCAGCCAAGCCAGGCGCGTTTCTAGTTTGTCCAGTGCAGGCAGGTTGCGAGCAAACACGCGAATTACAGAGGTTAAGTCATCGGTTTCCCAGCTATTATCAATATAAAGCTCGGCCGCACCAATGCTTCCACCAGTAACTAAGCGGCGATAAAAATCCGCAGACAACACGTTTATTGTTGCGCTTAAATCGGAGTCTTTATCACCAAAGCGTTCAATCGTGCGTCCATTTTCGGCAATAACCAACTCGCCTTTTTCTAAATGGCTTAATAGTTTAAATGCCACATTGCGAAATTGATTATTCCAGAACCCGCGCTGAACTCGAGTTTCTAATGCCACCTCACTACCAGGCATAATGCTTTTCCTTTACTAAGATTATTTTCCTGGATGACCGTAAAACGGTACCCGCTTTATAAATAGCTTTAACGCTTCCCAATAAATACCGCCTATTATTTTTAAAGCCATTACAGGCGTCTTCTTTAATACGCGGTGGATGCTTTCTTGGTTTAGCGGTGAGCGCGATAGATTCATACCAGCGACAAAATCTTTTTCGTCCTGATGCGCACTTATCTGCACAAATAAGCTTTCGGTCGGCGGTTTTATACGCCAGTGATAAGTCATATCGATAGGATTAAACGGCGATACGTGAAACACCTTTTTACTGGTCGGTTCTTTTTCACTTAAGTCGACTAAATAGTAATGCCGCTGCAACCAGGGGGTATTACTGACTTCCGCCAGCATATAGGTATATGTACTCTGCTGCTCGAGAAAATAGAGGTTAACGGGGCTAAAAAACAATCCAAAAGTACGAATGTTGCCAACGAATACCACGCGACCTTCGAGTTTTTCATTGGCCAGTTCGGACATTTTTGCCAAAGCCGCCTGCTGCAAGGTTCCCGGTACTTTCTTCAAATAATCTTTGCGGCGAAACCATAGCGGTGCAAAGCCTTTGCAGGAAAACCAACGGCTCAACTTGTGCGCCTCTTCCAGCTCCGACAGATCTATTGCCCACTGGAAGAATTTGTAATGGAACTCATGCTTTTTAGGCTTGTATCGGGCGTGGTATAAGTCCCCCCAATAAATACCGCTTTTCATTGGTTGGGAACCTGCTCTTTATTCAAGCTATTAACCACATCAAGCGCACTGCGCACTCCGTCTTCGTGGAAGCCGTTGTACCAGTATGCACCACAAAAATGTGTATTTTGCTGTCCGCAAATACGGTTTCGTTGACTACGCGCTTCCATCGACGCCACAGAATACTGCGGGTGATCAAAGGTCATTGTTTTCATGATTTTGTCAGGATCTATCATTGCGGTGTTGTTCAAAGTCACACACAAGGTTTTTTCGCAATTGATACCCTGAAGAATGTTCATGTTATAGGTTACAGAGCTGGGTTGTTGTTCAGCCCCCTCATCCGTTCTCAATAAATAGTTCCAACTCGCCCAGGCGCGCTTTTTCTGAGGTAATAGCGAAGCATCGGTATGTAACACGACCTCATTAGGCTGGTATGGAATGTTACCCAATACACTTTTTTCATCATCTGTGGCATCACCCAACAGTTGTAGTGCCTGGTCACTATGACAAGCGAAAACTACCTCATCAAAAAACTGCTGTTTACCATCGGCAAAGGTCAGAGTTACCTGATCATGCTCTCGTGTTACCGAAGTTATTTCGCTGCCCAAGTGAATACGCTCGGCATAAGGTTCGGTCAGCATAGGGATATAAGCTTTGGAGCCACCAATGAGCGTATGCCACTGTGGTCTGTCACTGACATTTAATAAGCCATGATTATTAAAAAAGCGCAGAAAGAAACCCAGCGGAAAGGCTTCTGCGTCAGCCAAAGTTGACGACCAAATGGCAGACACCATGGGTAACAGGTAATAATCAGACACTACTTTCGGAATATCGTGCTCTTTTAAGAAGTCGCCCAAAGTCACCTTGTCGAGGGTTTCAATGTCCTGCTTATACGCTTCTTTTGCCGCTTTATTGAAAGTCAGAATGCCTGAAATAAGTTGGTAAAACTTACGGCTGAACAAGTTTCGACGCTGGGCAAATAAGGTGTTTAAGTTATGTCCGTTATACTCTAAACCTGACTTAGGATCGGTGACACTGAAGCTCATTTCAGTGTCCCGCCAAGCCACTTTTAACTCGCGTAACAAACGCTTAAAGCGCGGATAGGTTTTGTCATTAAACACGATGAACCCGGTATCAACAGCGTACATCGTGTTGTTAATTTTTACGTCATTGGTGCAGGTATGGCCCCCAATGCGGTCCCGCTTTTCGAACACACTCACTTCGTGTTCGCGACTTAAATAATAGGCACAGGTTAACCCTGCAATACCACTACCTATAACTGCTATTTTCATTTACTGCTTCCTTGCCATATATTCGGAAAGCTTCACCTGCATGCCTTCCGGAAGAAGTCCCATAAATTTGAGCATACCACTGAAAAGCTTCGGAAATGCGATATCTCTTTTATTTTTCTCAATGCCGTTAATAATAGCTTTTGAAGCCTCTTCGACCGTTACCCGCATTGGCATTTCGAAATCGTTTGCGTCGGTCATAGGGGTTTTTACAAAGCCTGGAGATACGCTTTGAACACGTATTCCTCGTTTTTTTAAGTCAACCTCAAGGCTACGGGTTATGTAATGCATAGCCGCTTTTGAGCCACCGTAAGCTTGTGCCTTGGTAAACGGCAAAAGCCTTGCCAGACTATCAACAATAACCAGTCGCGAGCCTTCCTTCATTTTAGGTAAAGCAGCCTCCACACAGTTCATGGTGCCAAACACATTCACCCGGAATACCCGCTCAAACATATCTGCGTCGAAGTTGTTAGTATCCAAATACTCACAAACACCGGCGCACAAAATAGCGCTGTCTAACACATCAACAGTATCCAGCGCTTCTATGGTTGCGTTCTTGTCGGTAATATCGAACGCCAGCGTGTCAATAAACTCAGGATACTCAGACTGCACCTTTTCAAGCGCCTCTTGATTGCGTCCACACACAACCACGTGCTCACTTTTTGCGGCATAGTCCAATGCTAGTTGACGGCCGATACCCGACGACGCACCCGTAATTAGAATACTCATTCGCCTACCAGCCTGCTTTTAATTTTATCTATCACGTAGCCCACTAGTGGTACGTGTTCATAAAGCATCGCGCCTAAGTCGTAGTAGTCGCGTTGCTCTCTAATTTTGCCGTCTTCAAAGCTAATATAAGACACGCCCGGCAAAATAACTTCCATACCATTACCAATTTTCGGGTGCGAGTAACGCATCTGCCAGGATAAATAAGCTTTGTCTTCGCTGACACACTCGTCGTCAAATGTGAAGTGGCAGTATTCGACGTTCTCCATTGTGCCTTTGAAGTACTCTTTTAAGTCTTCTAGCCCAACAACCTGATGAATAGGGTCTGTGAAACTCACCTCGTCGTGATACATGTCGTCCATATCATCAAGGTTGTCGGTTTTTAATTCGTCATAAAAAGACTTTAATGCGTCGACCAACTCTTTGTTATCCATGTTTCACCTGCTTAAAGGTTGCTAAAAAACGTTCGCGAGCGGCTTTGTGCTCGACGATAGGTGGACAATATTTGTTTTGTTGACTCTTATCTAACCAATCATGTGGCCAATGAATGTGCTTGTCTGGCACATTCTCCAACTCTTTAACCCATTTACGAATGTAGATACCCTGCGGATCAAATTTCTCGCTCTGTTTTACCGGGTTAAACACCCGAAAATAAGGCACCGCGTCAGTGCCTACAGACGCACTCCATTGCCAACCACCATTATTTGCCGGAAAGCTTCCGTCAATTAAGTGTTGCATGAAAAAAGCCTCACCTTTGCGCCAGTCAATGAGTAGGTCTTTGACTAAAAAGTTAGCCGTTATCATGCGTAAGCGGTTATGCATCCAGCCGGTTTCTTTCAGCTGACGCATACCGGCATCGACAATGGGGTAGCCGGTTTTCCCTTCGCACCAGGCCTTAAACCCTTCTTCGTCGTCGCGCCATTGAATACTGTCGGTTTCTCTCTGGAAGCTCTCCCCTTTTGACAGTCTAGGCTCAAAGTCCATTAAATGCTGATAAAACTCCCGCCAGGCAAGCTCTGTGAGCCAGGTATCCGGTCCTTCCGGTAAGCCATAAGGAAACTCCGGCGAGAATTGCTGTAACGCTCTTGCTGCGGTGACAGGAGAAATAGCTCCAACCGCAAGGTAGGCAGAAAGCTCAGACGTATGACGCTGATCAGGACTGTCGCGCCCCGACTTGTAGGTCTCTAAAGAGTGACCAACAAACTGTCCGAGCTTACTCAGTGCCGCGTCTTCCCCTGCTGGATAGTGCGACGAGTCTTCTGTTTTTAACGAAATGTTCGGTAAAGGTTCGGCATTAATGTTCGGAAAAGAGTTCGGTTTAAGCGGCGTTACGTCAATTTCATTGGCTAAAACCGCTCGCCAGCGCTTATTAAAAGGCGTGAACTTTTTATAGTACTCACCTTGCTGGTTTTTAACCATGCCGGGCTTAATTAATAGGTTGCCGTGATGCTGACTTACCTCAACGCCGTCATTCTCCAGTACCGCAGTAACCGCCCTGTCACGATTTTTCTCATCGAGTGCGTATTCGGCATTAAAGTACAGCTTATCGATACTGTGTTCTTTGCAAAACTCCCGAAGCGCACCACCAGCGTTTGAGAAGCGCCCGGCGTTTTTTATATGCAGTTTAATACCCAGAGCCGACAAGTTTTCATTTAACACCTCTAAAGTGCGCCACAAAAAGTCCTGCTTTACAGGCGCCCAATGATGACGTTGCCAAGTGTCCTCGCACACCAGAAAAATAGCTTCAGGAGCACTTTCAGACTGACAGGCTAGGTAAAGCGCTTCGTTGTCTAACGTCCGCAAGTCACTTCGAAACCAAATTGCTTTTTTCATTGGTTCAGCCCTTTATAGACCATAACGGAGTTTCAAATCGACCGGGTACGGGTTCAGGTACCACTGGTTTTCAAGATACTCTTTCGGAAACTCGCGTAAATAGTGCTTTATCAGTGTTAACGGCGACATTAACGGTAGAATGCCATCGTGGTACTGCAAAATAATATCGCTGAGTTCTTCGCGCTGTTGATGCTCTAAATCGCCTTTAAAGTACCCCTGAATATGTTGCAGCACATTAGTGTGGTTACGGCGCGATGCCGGCTCTGATAATGCCTCCATTACGTCCCGGATATACTGCGTAGCAAACTCAGCATCGACAGTATCTGCCTCGCCCAGTCGTTTCCCCAGCTCTCTGTAGCGTTGCTGGTTGTGTGCTAACAGCAAAAGCTTACAGGAACTATGGAAGCTCAACAGGTTATTCTTCGTTGGCGTGTCCTCAATTTGCTTCCACTGCCCATACACATAAACCCGCATAATGAAGTTTTCGCGCAGATGAGGGTCGTTTAAACGACCGTCTTCCTCTAGCGGCATGGCCGGATTATTTTCTCGCAGGCGAGAAGCAAAAATACCTGTGGCTTCTTTGCGAGCATGCCCCGTTTCAGGGTCATAAAGCTTCACACGCTCCATTCCACAACTGGGTGACTTTGCGCAAAGAATATAGCCGCTCAGATCTTTTGCCTTAATCTGAATTTTGTCGGCAAAATCAGACAGCTTCGTTGTGACGATTTCAGCGGTTTTCGGTACGACCGCTTCAACGGTTTCGCTGCCATTGCTACCATGTTTTTCCAGTCGAATCGTGGGTCTGGGGACTGGCATGCCAATACCCACTTCTGGACAGAACCGAACTAAATCAATATGACGAGTCAGCTCATCGGTCGCAAACGCAGAGCGCTTATGACCGCCATCAAAGCGAACCTCATCGCCCATAAGGCAAGAGCTAATACCAACTTTTAAACGCACTGTGCTTCCCTCTTATAACGTCATTCCAGTATTGTGCTGGTTTAATTTACGGCGCTTTGTAAAAAATAGTTTCGTTTCTTATAACAAAAATAGATCCAACTTTGATTTAACGCACGTAGAAGGAGTTAATAAACACGAGTTCAGCGGAAAGAGGTGTTATGTCGTTGTCTGAGCAGTTACCGATTTTTCCCCTCACCTCTCAAGTATTACCTGAGGGGCGTATGAAGCTGCGTATATTTGAGCCGCGCTACATTCGTTTGGTTAAGGACTCATTGCAACGCGACGCGGAGTTTGCCATAGCCATGTTTGATAACGACAAGTCACCGGCGGAAGACGACTACATTCGTCCTTATGGCACTTCGGTAAAAATCATCGATTTTGAGCCACGCGACGACGGTTTGCTTGGTATTACTGTCGAAGGTCAGAGCCGAGTTCGCATTCTTGGCCATTGGTTAGAGTCTGATAATTTGAGAGTTGGCAACATTGAACACTTACCAGCTTGGCCACAAGCAGCTTTGCCGGACTCTTGTATAAACCTAAAAGAAAAGCTTCAGGAAGCTTATGAAACCTATCCTGAGCTCTCTGAATTGCTGCCAGATTTAAGCTACGACAGGCTTGACTGGCTTTGCTCGCGCTGGCTTGAAATTCTCCCACTCGACACAGACACGAAACAATCTTTAATAAAAGAGGAAAGTTGTCTAAAAACGCAGGAATATTTGCTAGACTTAATGGGCAAATAAATAAATTTCTGTCATCGAGTGATCCGAATATTCGGAGCTTAAGTATTAATTGGTACATTGTGGAAAGATAGCAGGTCTAATTATGCAGATGGTGTCAGGAAGAACATCGACTCGGGGGTCTATGAATACCACCCAAACAGACGCTGCAGAACATGCAGCCGAACTGCTTGCAAGTATAGCTGAAACTCGAAGCCGAGCGGCTTTCAGTGAACTGTTTCGACATTTCGCGCCCAAACTGCAATCTTACGCAACGCGGCAATTTGGCAATGAGCAAACCGCCATGGATCTGGTTCAGGAAACCATGACGAATGTTTGGCATAAAGCGCATTTGTTTAAGCCAGATAAAGGTTCACCGTCAACTTGGATATTTACCATTGCTCGTAATATTCGTTTTGATCTTTTACGTAAAAACAAAAAACGTAAAGATGACATCAGTGCCGATGAACTTTGGCCTATTTTGTCAGAGCAGAACGACAGTTTAGACGATGGTTACAGTTTGGACAACGACGTGTTGATGCAGGAAATTTCGCAATATTATGCTCAACTTCCTGACGCTCAGCGCATTGTCATTGAGAAAATTTACATTGAAGGTAAGTCGCAGCAGGAAGTATCTGATGCTTTAGGCGTACCTTTAGGGACCATTAAGTCCCGAACTCGTTTAGCACTTAAGAAATTGAAAGAGTTGATAGTCAATGATGATTAAATCGCACCCGGGCGAAGCCCTGTTATACCAATACGCTGCAGGTGACCTCAGCGCAGCCATGACGATAGTCGTGGGGACTCATATTGATATGTGTAAGGCATGTCGTCGGACGGTGTGCGACATTGAACAGAAATTGTGTGAGGATAACCTGGACACTATTGTCAATGTGGCTAACCAGGCTATGACCAAAAGTCAGTGCGACAAAATGCTTGAAGCTATTTTTGAGTCTTCGGTTTGCAACAAAGTAGAAAACGAGCCTAACGATATTTTATATCTTGAAGGTCGACGTTTCACACTACCTAGAACCTTAGCACACAACAGTCACCGTATTGGCGACTGGTCAAAATTGGTTGGGAAATTGTGGAGAGCTCCGCTGACGCTGGAAAATGGTAACCAGACAAACCTAATTTATATGGCACCTGGTGCCAAGGTTCCTGAACATACACACAAGGGTCAGGAAGCAACACTGGTGTTGGACGGTGTGTTTAATGACGAAAAAGATGAGTATAAAGACGGTGACTTTGTGTTGCTTGATCCATCAAAAACACACACACCAGAAACTCAGGAGCAGGACTGTCTGACGTTAGCAACTTTGGATGCCCCACTGCATTTCACCTCAGGCATCAGCCGGTTGCTTAACCCATTCAGCAGCTTGTTCTTTAGAGCTTAACTGCTTCCATAAAAAAGAGCCTGATTTTACTCAGGCTCTGCATTTTCTACACGACTCTTAAATTTCTGTCCTGGTTTAAAGCTCACCACACGGCGAGCTTTAATTGGAATTTCTTCACCCGTTTTAGGGTTTCTTCCCGGACGTTGGCCTTTAGTTCGCAGCTCAAAGTTACCAAAACCTGATAATTTAACCTGCTCACCACTTTCCAAAGCAGCGCGTATTTCCTCAAAAAATTCTTCAACAAGCGCTTTAGCGTCTTGTTTACTAATACCGTGTTTCTCGAACAGGACTTCCGCCAATTCTGCTTTGGTTAGCGCCATAGTTTAATCCCTCAGTGTTGCATTAAACTCACTTTTTAAGGTCTCTACAAATTGAGTCATTATTTCAGTAACGTCTGCCTCTTCTAACGTTTTATCGGCATCCTGTAATGTTACAGACAATGCCAAACTACGTTTGTTCTCCGGCACACCGTCACCTTCGTATACATCAAACAAGTTTAGGTCAACTAACTGTTTTACGCCAATATTTTCCATCGCAGCTAAGAGTTCACCCGCCGCAATATGCTTATCAACGATAACGGCTAAGTCACGACGAATACTCGGATAACGCGACACAGGCTGCGCTGCCGGAATACGACGTACAGCTATTGCGTCCAGCTCAATTTCAAACACAAAAGCGCGTTGGTTTAAGCCTAGTGCCTTTTCATGCTGTGGGTGCAAAGCGCCCATAAAGCCGACTTTACGTTCACCTTTATAAATTGCCGCAGACTGTCCTGGGTGTAATGCATCGTGCTGGTCAGCCACAAAGCGGAATAAATGCGCCTCGCCTGTTTTTTCCAATAAAGCTTCAACGTCGCCTTTTACATCGAAAAAGTCGACAGCACGCTCACCTTCCGACCAGTGTTCAGTATGTGCTTTTCCAGCACGAATACCGCCAAGCACCGGTTCCTGACGAACGCCATTTTCAGCGCTTTCATCTGGAATAAAACGTAAGCCTGTTTCGACAAACGCCAATACTGCTTGCTGACGTTTCTGGTTGTGCGCAACAGCACCAGCTAACCCAGGCCAAAGGCTGACACGCATAGACGACATATCGACCGAAATTGGGTGCGGCAAGGTTAATGCTGCGGTTTCGTTAAACAACATAGCCTGATGCTTAGGATCAACAAAGCTGTAAGTAATGGCTTCCTGATAACCTCGCTCAACAAGTGCATTCGTTAAGGTATGGCGGCTAACCGAAGCTTCTTTGCGATCAGTCATGCGAAGCTGTGCCGCCGGCGCCGCTGCCTTAATCGCATTGTAACCGTACACACGCGCCACTTCTTCAATTAAGTCTTCTTCAATGGCAATGTCAAAACGGTATGACGGAACCTGAACCTGCCATTCGCCGCTGTTATAGGTTGCTTCCAGACCCAGACGCTGAAGAATCTCTGTTACTTCGTCATCAGCAATTTGCACGCCCAGCACTTTGGCCAAGCGAGCGCTACGTAACTTGACGTTCGCACGCTCGGGCAGGTGCTTCTCAGACACCGCTTCAGTAACCGGCCCTGCCTCGCCGCCGCAAATATCCAGCAATAACTGAGTTGCACGCTCCATAGCAGTACGTTGCAATTGCGGGTCAACACCACGCTCATAGCGGTGAGATGCGTCCGTGTGCAGGCCGAAGCGACGTGCTTTACCTAAAATAGCGTCCGGCGCAAAAAACGCACTTTCTAAGAAAATGTTTTTGCTTTCAACAGTCACACCACTGTCTTTACCACCGTAGACACCTGCCATTGCTAAGGCTTTTTGCTCATCAGCAATGACCAGAACATCGTCATCGAGTTCCACTTCTTCACCGTCTAGCAGTGTCAGCTTTTCTTTCGCTGCTGCCAAACGCACGTGAATATCGCCTTGCAGCGTATCTAAGTCAAACGCGTGCATTGGGTGGCCCAACTCAAGCAATACGTAGTTGGTAATATCCACCACAGGATCAATACTACGGATGCCACTACGGCGCAGCTTTTCACTCATCCAGATAGGCGTTGGACGTGACACATCAATACCTTTAATGACACGACCTAAATAACGTGGGCACTGCTTCGGCGCGTCTAAATGAATCGCCTTTTGCTCATCAATTTTAGCTGCTACGTCGTTAATTTCGGGCTCGTTAACATCCAGTCGATTCAATACACCCAGCTCACGAGCTATACCACGAACACTCAAACAGTCACCGCGGTTTGGCGTTAAGTCGATATCGATACTGTGGTCTTCAAGGCCTAAATAATCTCGGTAATCTTTGCCAACCGGTGCGTCTTCCGGCAGTTCTATAATACCTTCATGGTCGTCAATTAAGCCCAGCTCTTTGAACGAGCACAGCATACCGTGAGACGGATGCCCACGTAGTTTTGCTTTTTTAATTTTGAAGTCGCCCGGCAGAACTGCGCCAACCTTAGCGACAACCACCTTAATACCTTGACGACAGTTTGGCGCACCACACACAATGTCTAGCAACTCGCCGTCGTTGGTGTTCACTTTGGTAACCTGCAACTTGTCCGCATCGGGATGAGGGCCACACTCGACCACTTCACCCACCACAACTGTATGGAAGTCTGCTGCAACTGGCTCGACGCCGTCGACTTCAAGGCCAGCCATGCTCAGCTGCTCGCTAAGCTCGTTGCTGTCTACGGCTGGGTTAACCCACTCTCTTAACCACTGTTCACTTAATTTCATGCTGCAAATGCCTTCTGAATTCTGGATTAGTTGAATTGTTTTAAGAAACGTAAGTCGTTTTCGAAAAACGCACGCAGGTCGGTTACGCCGTAGCGCAACATGGTTAGGCGCTCAACGCCCATACCAAAGGCAAAGCCGGTGTATTTTTCCGGGTCAATGCCAACCGCTTTCAACACGTTAGGATGCACCATGCCGCAGCCCAGTACTTCTAACCATTTACCGTCTTTACCCATGACATCCACTTCTGCTGAAGGCTCTGTGAATGGGAAGTAGGACGGACGGAAACGCACTTGCAATGACTCTTCAAAAAAGTGAGTCAGGAAATCTTCTAAAATGCCTTTTAACTGCGTAAATGATACGTCAGTGTCTACCATCAAGCCTTCGACTTGATGAAACATTGGGGTGTGGGTCTGATCGTAGTCGTTACGATAAACACGACCAGGCGAGATAATACGCAATGGCGGCTTTTCCACTTCCATAGTACGAATTTGAACACCCGAAGTCTGAGTACGCAGCATCGTTGAGGGAGTAAAATAGAAGGTATCGTGGTCTGCACGAGCAGGATGGTTCGCCGGAATGTTCAATGCATCGAAGTTATGGAAACCGTCTTCCACTTCAGGACCTTCTTTAACACTAAAGCCCAAATCACCAAAGAACTGTTCAATACGGCGAATAGTCTGCGTAACCGGGTGGACACCACCAACCGCAGAGTTGCGTCCAGGCAATGTGACATCAATACGCTCTGCTTCTAGCTTGGCTTTTAGCTCTTCGGCTTTTAGCAACTCTTTGCGCGAATTGATGCTGGTTTGAACCTGTTGCTTAGCTTCGTTAATTTTTTGGCCGGCTTCGCGACGCTCTGACGGGTCAAGTTTTCCTAAGCCTTTTAACAGCTCTGTTAATTGGCCTTTTTTCCCCATGTATTGAACACGAACGTCATCCAACGCTTGCGGGTTATCCGCATTGGCGATGGCCGCTTCGGCTTGTGCGACGATTTCCTCTAATTGCATTGTTTCCCTCAACACTGACAATAGGCTTTTATAGCGTGATTTTTAAAGGCGTTATTCTATCAGAAAAACGATCAAAAAAGGGAGCCTAATGGCTCCCTTTGAAATCTGTTTAAACGAACTTAAAAAGTCGTTGTTTACAGTGCGCCTTTCGCTTTCTCAACCAAAGCAGCAAAGCCGTTTTGATCGTGAACTGCGATATCAGCAAGGATCTTGCGATCGATTTCTACTGATGCTTTCTTAAGGCCGTTGATAAAGCGGCTGTAAGACAAACCGTTTTGACGTGCCGCAGCGTTGATACGCACAATCCATAATTGACGGAATTGACGTTTCTTGTTGCGACGGTCACGGTATGCATATTGACCTGCTTTAGTGACTGCCTGTACCGCAACGCGATAAACGCGACTACGGGCACCATAATAACCTTTCGCCTGCTTCAGGACTTTCTTGTGACGCGCTCTCGCGATTACACCACGTTTTACTCGTGCCATTTGCTAATCTCCCCTTATGCGTACGGTAACATACGATCGACTAATTTAATGTCCGCTTCGTGGACCATGCTCTTAGCACGCAGCTGACGCTTACGCTTAGGAGTTTTCTTAGTCAGAATGTGACGCAAGTGAGATTGCTTGCACTTATAACCGCCTGAAGCAGTCTTTTTGAAGCGCTTAGAAGCGCCTTTGTTTGATTTCATTTTTGGCATGAAATTAAACTCCGCATTGTTGATTGAAAGTGTGAAAGGGTGAGACAGCAAGCTGCCTACTTGTAAACCACGATCACTTCTTAACCGGTGCCAGAACCATAATCATCTGGCGACCTTCGGCCCTTTTAGGGAACGACTCAACAGTTGAGATTTCTTCTAAGTCCGCTTTAACACGGTTTAGCAGGTCAATACCCAACTCTTGGTGTGCCATTTCCCGGCCACGGAAACGGATAGTGACTTTCGTTTTGTCACCTCCCTCGAGGAAGCGACGCAGGTTGCGCAGTTTTACCTGGTAGTCGCCCTCATCTGTGCCAGGTCGGAATTTAACTTCCTTAACCTGAATCTGTTTCTGCTTTTTCTTCTGCTCTTTCTGTTCTTTGCTCTTCTCGAAGAGGAACTTACCGTAATCCATTAAGCGGCAGACAGGTGGCTCCGCGTTAGGGCTCATTTCCACCAAATCAACACCAGCTTCTGCTGCTGCATCAAGAGCCTCGTTAATACTGACGACACCAATTTGTTCACCATCGGTTCCGATTAAGCGAACTTCATCAACGCCCATAATTTGGTCGTTGATACGGTTTTTATCTGCAGCTTTTTGAGTTCTTTTTCCGCCTTTAATGGTTTATTCCTCCAACTAATTATTAAATTTTGCGGGTACGTACTTCGTCTTCAATTTTCGCAATGAAGTCATCCAGAGCCAGTTTACCCAGGTCTTCACCGCTACGAGTACGAACCGCAACCTCGCCAGCTTCGACTTCTTTATCGCCGACAACCAGCAAATAAGGAACTCGTTTAAGAGTATGCTCACGGATTTTAAAGCCAATCTTCTCATTTCTCAAGTCAGCCGTGGCACGAATTCCCTTTTCATTCAGTGATTTTACCACCTTTTTCACATAATCGCTCTGATTATCGGTGATATTCATCAAAACAACCTGTGTCGGTGCTAACCAAACCGGGAAATGCCCTGCGTATTCTTCAATAAGAATACCCATGAAGCGCTCCAGCGAGCCCAGAATAGCGCGGTGAATCATCACTGGAGTATGACGCTCGTTGTCTTCACCCACGTAGGTCGCTCCTAAGCGGCCTGGTAGTGCAAAGTCCAGCTGAATCGTCCCGCACTGCCACGCACGACCTAAGCAATCGAACAAAGTAAATTCAATTTTCGGACCGTAGAATGCGCCCTCGCCTGGCAGGTATTCAAAGTCGATATCGTGCGCTTTCAGTGCGTCGGCCAAGGCTTTTTCACTGCGATCCCAGGTTGCATCGTCGCCTAAACGTTTTTCAGGACGCGTTGACAGTTTTACTTCAACTTTGTCAAAACCAAAAGTTTCATAAGTTTCATAAACCATCTTAATACAAGCGGCAACCTCAGGCTGTACTTGGTCTTCAGTACAAAAAACGTGCGCGTCATCCTGAGTAAAGCCACGTACACGCATCAGACCATGCAATGCCCCCGAAGGTTCATTTCGATGGCACGAACCAAACTCTGCCATGCGCAACGGTAAATCGCGGTATGACTTAAGCCCCTGGTTAAAGATTTGCACGTGTCCCGGGCAGTTCATGGGCTTAACGGCATATTCACGGTTTTCTGAAGCGGTTGTGAACATCAAATCAGAGAATTTCTCCCAGTGACCCGACTTTTCCCACAACACACGGTCCATCATCATTGGACCTTTTACTTCCTGATAGTCGTACTCACGCAATTTCTCGCGCACAAAGTCTTCGAGTTCACGGAAAATAGTCCAACCATTGTGGTGCCAGAACACCATGCCCGGCGCTTCTTCCTGCCAGTGGAATAAGTCCTGGTTCTTACCAATTTTACGGTGGTCGCGTTTTTCGGCTTCTTCCAAGCGTTTCAAATAAGCTTTTAATTGTTTTTTGTCTGCCCAGGCAGTGCCGTAAATACGCTGCAACATTTTATTGTCAGAGTTGCCACGCCAATACGCGCCAGCCATTTTCATCACTTTAAAATGCTCGCAGAATTTCATGCTAGGCACATGCGGGCCACGGCACATATCAATGTACTCTTCGTGATGATAAAGCGCCGGACGCGAGTCGGTTGGAATGTTCTCGTCTAAAATCTCAATTTTGTAGGGTTCGTGGCGGTCTACGAAGGTTTCACGCGCCTCTTTCCAGCTGACCTTCTTTTTAATGACTTGATAGTTGGTTTTCGCCAACTCCTTCATCCGCTTTTCAATTTTCTCTAAATCTTCGTCGGTGAAAGTATGGTCAACGTCGATATCATAGTAAAAACCGTTGTCGATAACCGGACCAATCGCCATTTTAGCGTCAGGCCAAAGCTGTTTAACCGCGTGACCCATTAAATGCGCGCACGAGTGGCGAATAATATGCACGCCGTCATCGTCTTTCGGTGTGACAATTTCTACTTTGGCGTCGTGTTCAATCATATCGCAGGCGTCGGCCAACTCACCGTCGATGCGACCAGCAACAGTCGCTTTCGCCAGACCAGGCCCGATATCCATAGCGATATCCATGATTGAAACCGGTTTATCAAATTCGCGTTGACTTCCGTCAGGGAGAGTAATTACAGGCATGAAACTTCCTTCCTATCCAGTGGTGACACCTACCAAGTGCCACATGCTCTATTTATTGAAATTTGGTGCGTTCGGTACCATCGAACGCAAGCCCCGTACTATAAAACAGCAAGCCATTTAGAGCAACTTAACTGGCGTATTAAGCTATTTAAGCCATACTTACAATAAGCTTAATTTTTCAAGCGAAGGGGCTATTTATGAACGAAGAGAACCTAAAAAGTGTGCCAGTGAAATGTCCGCATTGCGGCCACAATACCTTTTTAGATATTGATGCTTCCGAGGGAAACCAGGACTACCAGGAAGAGTGCTCCGCCTGTGGTGATCTCATTCACGTGCAATTACAGGTCGATGAAATCAACCAACAGGCGCGCATTAAAGTCGACGGCAATGACGAACAGTTTTACTGACGCTTCGCCAGAACACGCTCAACCGTATCGACCGTTGTAATGGTTTGCTGGTCAAGCTCAATGTTGACTTCTGAGCCCGCTTCACACTCACCTAAGTTGGTAATGCGCAACGTTTCTGGAATAAGGTGCAATGAAAAACAATTCCCCTTAACCTGGCCAATGGTCAAACTGGCGCCATTAACGCTTATAAAACCTTTATCAAACAGGTAACTGCTATGCTTTTCTGGTATTTGGATCCACATGGCACAGTTATTTTCCGACAATTCCACGTCAGTTACTTTACCTGAACAATGAATATGTCCCGATACACCATGGCCGCCAATTTCATCTCCAACCCTAAGTGACCGCTCAAAGTTAACCTTGTCAGCTTCTTTCAACTTGCCTAAATTCGTTAAACGCAGGGTTTCATCGATAACATCAAAATGCACCTGCGTATCACTAAATTCAACGACCGTTAAACAACAGCCGTTAATAGCTATACTGGCACCAATGGCTAGGTCTTGTAAGAATTCAGGCTCAGTTTCGACCACAATATGTCGAAAAGAAGCTTGGTCAGAGACCGAAAATATCGTAGCTTGTGTTTGTACAATACCTGTAAACATGAACCACCCGTGTGACAAGGAACCGGAGAAATGACTCGAAGTGTACTTATTTTTAAGCCCGTTGGCTATGCACTCTTTGCCTTTAGCGCACTGGGAATGGTCGCTTGCTCAGACAACCCCGGGTTAACCGAGTACGCGGACAAACTGCACAGCAACGTGCATGACACACTTGAGTTACCGGCCCGTTCTATTACTCCAGAAAAGCCAACACTTCAGTATCCGGCAAAAAGTGAGTTAAAGCGTGATGTTGAGCGCACCAGCCTTGGCTTTATGGACAGTATGCGTCTGAATCATTGTCGGCTGGGTCAGGAAATTGCGGAAAACAACAGCTCGCTAGGCAAGTTAAAAGACGGCTTCAGCAAATACCATGCTGATTTAGCCATGGTAGAAGCGCTGGAAGAGTGCATTGAACACCCTGAGTCCGCTAACGTAAAAGCGCAATTAGAAGAAGCATTAGCGCACAAAAAGTCGCAATTAAGTGCCAGCCTGGCCAATGCTTTTGCGTTTGAAGACGGTCTCCGCAGCGCCTTGTCTGTTGGCAACAATTCTCTGCCGCAAATTCATGTTACTGAATATAACTACGCTGTTAATGCTCTGGAGCGTTTCACCCGAATTTTGGAGCGCTGGAACTATACGAAAGAAACGGATGACCCGTCCGAGATGATAAAAATGCTGGGGAGACTTGAGCGCAGTAACTATTTACCCGACTTATTCAGAACCATGCTGGACTACGCACATAAGCTAGATGCTATGCGTGACCAATTACCGGAAATTCCGGAAGCCCTGCACTGCCCTAATGGCAGCGTCCCCCAAAAAGCAGAACAGCTGAGAGACTCGTTTAACAACATATACATTAAAGAAATGCAAGGCGACATTGCAGAAGTTATCGAGCAACATCAGCGCCTGTTAATGACACTGGAAAACCTTCAGGGAATAGCGCCACAGCCAGCGCTGAAGGACTATATTGCAGAGCTTGGTAAGCTCAGCAAAGTGTTGACCGATGCCACCGTTCACTTTGTTCGGCCCTGGCAGCGTTTTTACAGTGCATGCAACTTTACCCCAGCGCCTGACTAGAAATTCGACAAACAGTCACTTTTTGCAAAAAACCACTTGCACGAGAGGCCGCAAATAACTAATATACCGCCCGTCTTCACGACATACCTCAAAAATGTGCGTCCTTAGCTCAGTTGGTTAGAGCGCTGCCTTGACATGGCAGAGGTCGGTAGTTCGAGTCTACTAGGACGCACCACTTTTCTAGTTAAGCATAAGTCGCCGCAACACTTTTCAGTTCATTAATGAGTTGAGCTTTTGGATTCACCAAAACATCATCATTTATTTTAAGTACTACCGCTTTTAAAACATCGGTATTGCTTGTTAAATGCGCTCGCATTCTAATGGTCTTTAGCTCGTCCAAAACTAGCCGCCCTTTTAGAGATATACGCTTTTGGGCTTTACCTTCTGCAAGATCGCTGTCCAGGTATTTAAGCAAACTGTCAGCCGTCTTTTCATTCTCATAAATTGTATGAATAAAATACTTAATAAGTGCCGCTGAAAAGTCTGTACCCGCGCCAAGAGAGCTACTTGCCAAATTCAGTATATCTACCATATGGGCAGGAACTCGACTCTCAATAGGTTTCTTCCTTGCATCTAACTGTTTCTTTATTGCAGGCACCGATTGTTGGGGTATTACCGCAACCTGGTCACACTTGTCACACACACCAACCAAAACATTTTTAACTAGACCATGGCCGTCACTAAAAGGAACATCACGCAAACCGAATATTGCTGTTTCTAGCGACTGGCACAAGTCACACATGACTTTCTGAGTGTCGCCAACTTTAAAAATTTTCATGTCGTCACCAACCCAATAGTTGTTACCTTTGTTTGTTTATTACTTACTTCAATAGTACGATAAAATTCGTACATCGTATAATTTTCTTATTACATTACTTTCCTAACCAACACTCAATAAATTCAAACACCCGTTTATTTTTCTTTTACGTATACAGGCTACAGCGTTATGCTAACGGCACTCAATAAAGACGTAATAAGGAACAACATGACAACCTATAAAGCGATTAACTTAGTTAAGCGCCCAAATCCGGGCCCTGTCAGTGCGGATATTTTTGAAGTGGTGGAAAAAGAGCTACCAATAGTTAACGACGGTCAGTTTTTAATTAAGCAAACTCACATGTCGTTAGACCCGGCCATGTTTGGCTGGATGAGTCCCGATACCGAAAGTTACATTCCGCCGGTCGAGCTCAATACTGTCATGCGCAGTTCGGGCGTTGGTGAAGTCGTGGAAAGCAAGCATCCGGATTTCTCCAAAGGCGACCGTGTAATGGGCATGATGGGCTGGCAACAATACGCGCTGAGCGACGGTCAAGGCATTAATAAAGTACAAGCTGACGTGCCCGACAAGATGGTATTGTCAGTGTTTGCCCTGCCCGGCTTAACTGCCACCCAAGGTTTATTCAACGTCGGCAAGCCAAAGTCTGGTGAGACTCTGGTGGTTACAGGAGCCGCTGGCTCGGTAGGCTCCATTGTCGGACAGCTAGCTAAAGCCGATGGCTTGCGTGTCATTGGCGTGGTCGGCAGTGACGAAAAAGCCGAATGGATAACCAACGAACTAGGCTTTGACGGCGCTATAAACTACAAAACCGACGACTTAGACGCCAAACTGAAAGAGCTAACGCCTGACGGCATCGATTTATATTTTGAAAATACCGGTGGCCCCATTCAGCACCACGTAATGCAGCACATGAACGCACACGGCCGAATTGTGGTCTGCGGCATGATAGCCGACTACGACAAAGCCGAACCAGCGCCCGGCCCAAGCTGGATTCCTATCATTAAAAAGCGTTTAAGCATTCAGGGCTTCACCATGCCGGATCACTTCCACGAAGTGCCTAGCCTGCTGGAAAAACTCACCCCGTATGTGATGAACGGCAAAATCAAATACCGAGCGCATACGCTGGAAGGCCTGGAGTCGGCTATTGATGGCCTGAACCTGTTCTTTAGCGGGGACAATAAAGGTAAGTTGCTGGTTAAGCTGTAACCTTACTATTACTTAATGCGCATTCGTCTCCATAATGGTGATGAATGCGCTGCAATAAGTCAGCCAGGCTTTACTATTTTTCCTGCTTTAGGATGAGCTTTTAATAGCTCTAGACTGTCCTCAACAACCTCAATAAACGTTTCAGCTGCCAGCAAGTTTTCTTGTGAAATATATTCAACTATGGCAATAAAATCCTTTTTAGCAGACTGCTTCCATTCAATTTTTAGCACCACGCTTCCTTTCCACTAGTTTTTTAGCATCTTCCATAACGCTTTCATTGCCCACTGTTGGCAAATCACTCAACAACGCTTGCTCTACTTTTTCTTTAAACCAACGGTCATAAGCGGCACCGTCTGCTGTTAAGCCTACTGGCAAGCCGCCTTCCTTTGTAACTCTAGTTAAAAGAATACGAACTGCGTCAGATATCGTTAAACCAACATTAGCGAGCTTTTCTGAAGCTTCCGACTTTAGTTTTTCATCAACCCGAACATGTAACATTGAGGTATGAGGCATTGCTTTCACCTACGTTTAAGAAACTTAAAATATTATGTATCTCAAATGAGATACGGTCAAATGTTAATATCAACAAGCCTAACCCGTCTATTAACTTATCATAAGATCGTACCTTGACCTCCCAACTACGCCATAACGTCGATCTATGTCAGAGCTCTCCTACCAACTCGGTTTCTATAGCCAGCGAATTAGGCTTTGACGGCGCTATAAACTACAAAACCGACGACTTAGACGCCAAACTGAAAGAGCTGGAGTCCGCTATTGATGGCCTGAACCTGTTCTTTAGCGGGGATAATAAAGGTAAGTTGCTGGTTAAGTTGTAACCTTACTATTACTTAATGCGCATTCGTTTCAGAAATAGTAACGAGTGCGCATTTTTTCTTGCGACATCAGATGTCGCAGTCCAAGCTAACATGACCTCATCAATAAAAAGTGAGGTGCATATGACAACATTAACTAATTCAACTCCTGCATTACCCAAACTTCCTATTTCTTTTGGGCAAAATGAAGAACATCCATTCGAGTTTTTCTGGGCGCCATTGAGCTTTTTCTTACTCGCGCGTTGCCATAACTTGGGCGGTAACGAAAAACGACAGTCAGGCTTAATTGAAAAAGTCGAGAATGCAGTAAGCCTTTATGAACTGCCTGCCAATACCGTTGAAAAAATAATAGAGTTTAGTAACAACAATACAGACTGGCGTATTCGGGTTCCGGAAATAATGGGCGTTAGAGCACTACAACGACAATTAAACCTCTCGGAAGAGGAATATCGTTGGGTTGCATTTGCTTACTTATTTAGCGCCTCGCAAGTTATGGAAGTAATACTTAACTTTATTTTCGACGAGTTTTCTGCACGAGCCGAGCTAGACATTATCAGTAAGTTAATTGGAGTGAGTCCTAAGACTATCAAAGATCTCACAAAAGAAGACTCTACCATTGTAAAAATGTATCTCGCCGGGTCACCCGGTTCGTATATCCGTTCAGTCAGCGATAGATTCAGAATGTCATCCTTTGTCGTCGACAGTATTAGCCAATGCCAGTCGGTTAACGACGATATACTATCCGGCTTCCTAACCCCCTGCTCCGCTTCAACGTTGGAATTAAAAGATTTTGAGTATTTAGGGAATCAGCTGACTTTATTAAAAAACTGCATAAAGCAGGCAACATTAGGTAACACACCACCAATGAGTATTTTATTTGTTGGCCCTCCGGGTACAGGCAAAACGGAATTAGCAAAGGCTTTAGCGCAGTATGCCGATGCTTGCCTGTTCGATGTGCCCGTCATTGATGACGATGAATATGACAATACCACTAGTTATCGCCTGTCGCGGTTTGCTCGCATGAACACTTTGTTAAGTGGCTCATCGAGAAACCACATTTTATTTGACGAAGTTGAAGATGTTTTAGTTGAAAAGGATACTCAGGAAAAGCGAAAAGGCTGGATAAATCAGCTATTGGAAAAGCGCGAAACAACATCGTACTGGATATGTAATAAAACACGTTTTTTCGACTCGGCATTTCTACGCCGCTTTGACTATGTACTGGAAATGCCCGAGGTTAATTTTTCAACTGCGGTAAAATTACTGCAGCAAGCTTTTAAAAATAAAGTCGCAAGCCTACAGACCCTAAAGAATCTAGCCGCTTTTCGGGTAAAAACCCCGGCGTCTATCGCTCAAATGCAACAGCTGACTGACCGGCTAACGGATAGTAGCTTGTCCATCGATCAAATCATTAAGCTTAACTATCCCGACCTCCCCCGTGTTTATAGCGAAGAACTCGGCCAATTTGACTTTTCACAGGCTCATGTAGAGTGTGAGTTACCCAAGCACCGTATTGAAGAGTTTTGCACTAAAGGTAACAGTATTCGCTTGTTGATTAGTGGCGTTACAGGCTCCGGAAAAACCGCTTTAGCCCGATACCTCTGCTATGACTGTAACGGCAGCATGCACTTTGCCGATTCCTCCGTGTTCATACATCCAGACCCTGTATTCCTGGAAAACACGCTTATGCAAGTATTTGATAAAGCCACGCAAAATAATAGTCTGCTGGCTATTGATAAAATTGATCAGGTCTTAACTGCCATACAACGAGTCATACCCGATCCGGAAAGTGTTGTTCATATTATTGCCAACAGAATTCGCGAGTTCCGGCCACCGTTAGTCATAACGGTAAGTAATGAACGGATACTTCAGGACTACCCGATAATAGAAAGCGCACTTGATTATAAGTTGAGTCTGAAACCCTTGCCAGCTTCTGCTATTCAGCACTTTTCAAGCAAATGGGCAAAAGAAAATGGCTTTGATACTCCCAAAATTGAAGGGCATTGCACAGCAACACCGCAACAACTTATTCAGGCAATGAGAAAGTGTCGATTAAGCGGTAGCACTCATGAGTTGACTCGAATGTTGTCACACCGCGGCAGCAATACCATGGGCTTTCTGGCTAAAGTTTGCTAATGCCACCTCCTAAAGGAGAGGTTATGTCTAAAATTGGTGTGTTTTGGCTTTTTGACGGGGAAGTGTTTGGTGAAACCACTACGCTAGCTGACGCACAGCAGTCCGTACCCGGGCTGCTGGACTCTGATGCTACTCACGTTGCTGTTTGGGAAAAGTACGGTAATTTTACAGACAGTAGCCCGATACTGACTCACTACGACTATCAGGACATACCTCGTGGCCGTGTCCTGTATCAGGTTCCCAAACAGCGCTTTTTAGTCTATTTAGATAAAGCGCTAATGAGCAAAGAAATTAAAAGCGCTATAGCCGAATACTTTGGCTTCACCCCGCAACAGGCTGACTGGAAACGCGATTTACATTACACAACGGACCTGGAAGCTATTGCTAAGTTATTAGGTGACTAATCTAACAATGCTTTTTCATATGTGTTGCGGAATGTCGATGCTACTCTCTCAGCGTAATCAGAATTAAAAAATGCTGACCTTGCGCCTAGCGCGCAAGGTCGTTGATAAACTGTTTTAACAAGTCTTGGTTAGGCTTAACGTTGTAGTAACTGAAGTGTGGCAAGCCCAACACCATGACATCACGGTTGTCCTCTGAAAATCGAAACCCTTTTAACCGGTAGTTGCCATGATTAGCTTCTTTAACAACCTTTGATGAAGGTTCAATCGTATGCCTTTTTTGCTGCAGTAATTTAGTATACGCTGAACCGGCATTACCATTACCCACGGCAACAATAATTTTTGGTTTAACAATACTCAGCATCTTTTCGTGAATGGACCAACATGTCTCGCTATCCTGCTTGTATTTAACGCCCTTCCCGTCATGACTCTGAAAAAATATCAAGTTGGTCATAAAAACCTGTCCCGGTTGATAACCCAGAAGCGCAGTAAATTCCTTAAGCCCCCGCTGATAACGCGTCAAACGCTCAACATCGCGATGGCGCAGCGTTCCATCATCGTTAGTGCCACTGCGATGCTGCCAGGTCTGCTCATAACCGCTAACACTCTTTGCAAAGTGATTGTCTAATTCTTCACTAATGGGAGGCCCACTATCACCGCCTGGGTTGTACCCCATTAAATAGACATCGCCACGTTTGAGTAACTCAGGTTTGCTATAAAAAATACCACCCGAACGCTCGGCTTCTACGCCAAGTTGTTCACGGCAAAACTGTGCGAGTTCTTGAGGTGTCATCAGTGCGCTCCTTGCAAAATAGTAAAATTATTATGCGACGTCAGATGTCGCAGCGAATCGCTAATCTAAGATTAATTATTAACATACAGCAAGAGGTAACAGTGGCTCAATACCCACAATTTAGACTTAGAGCCAATAACCCCCGAAATTCCTGCAATACCGGCGCAAATCGCAGAAAGCGAGCCCTACACCTTCGATTAATAGTAATTGTAGCGCGACACCGAGGCTGCTTATTAAGGCTTTACGTGCTTGCCGATTTGAAGATGCTCCCAAAGGCCTGAGTATGCGATTATCAAGCAATGACGATCGCAAGAAGAGCACAATATTGGTGTATATTTACACCAGAACTGCGTAAGAAGGGTGGATATAATGAGTAGACAAAGTATTACATTAACCGACAAAAATGATGCGTGGTTGCGCTACCAAGTAGAGGAAACCGGCGAATACAATACTAAAAGCAAGCTGATTAATGATTTAGTTCGCCAGGCACGACGCATTGAGGAAATTAACAAAAAGTTAGGAGCCTCTGAAAATAGTGGGCTTGTTGAGCAGTCACCTGAAGACATGCTTAAAGAGTTCAAATACCGAATAAAAAGATAACATTAAGTACTTACAAGCTTACAGCCAATGCCAAAGAGGATCTTTACCGTATTTATGAGTACGGTGTTACAACTTTTGGTAAACAGCAGGCAGATACTTATTTCGCCCATTTAACAGCTGCATTTGCAGATATTGCTGACACCGTCCCTGAATCAAAACTTGAGCAAGATGACGCTTTCAAAGATGCAACTATCCCCACTCCGCCAACTGCTGGATATCTTTAATGCGGTCGCGTTGCAGCGCAAAGGCTTCGAATACGTCGTCGAAGCTTTGGTTGTTGTGGTGCAGGTTCGGTAGCGCCAGGTTAGCTTGCGTGAAAAACTCGCGGCGGTTGTTATGCCAGCCTTGTTGCCACCAATGCAGTATGAGTTCGCGCGATGACATGAGCTTATCGCTACTTGGTAGACGGTCAGATTTGTTTGCGTTTACCGCTGTACGGGTGGGCAGTAAATTCCATAAGTCGTTATTCGGCCAGCGGGCAAACGGGAAGGCATGATCAACGGCATAATCGTCGGGCTTGATGTGCTTGCCGGACCAACAGCAGGCAATTTCGTCATTAGCGAGTAGCTCGTTAACCCGATTGCGAACTTGGTTGGTGCTGCGGGTATCGTCTATCCAGTCCAGTGCGTTCAGGTAATCGTTGCGGGTAAATTGTTGTCGGTTGATGTCATAACTGTGCATCAACGCTGCCCACTCGTTCACCAGCGCCGGCTCTATCCAAACGCTAAAGCGGGTTAACGAGTCCCAAATGTGTTTAGGCACATAAAAGGTGCCGAGTGAGGCTAAAAACGGCCGATCCAGGGTCAGGCCGGTTGTTGGCTTGGTGGTGCGATTCAGCTCAACCTCAAAAACGGCGGTATTGCTACCAGGTAAGGTAGTGTAAGTAGCCGGATTCTTTTTAATGGTGGCGGCGATGTCTTTCAGTGTCTGGTACAGCGGTTGTGCCTGCTCTGCACTGGCATAGTGCGCGCCAATGTAATAATCAGCGGCCGTGGTATGTTGTAATAAGCCCCAACCCTGTGGCCGCACGAAGCCTAGCTTACTGCGGGCGTTGTTGTTTTGATGCATGCCGTAATGGTCAACTAAAGGCTTATAAAGCTTCAGCCAATACAACGCCACCAACCCCATGGGCAGCGCGATGTGATCCTCGGTTTGATCTAATACCGCACCGGGGTGCCCTTCGGCGATACGTAACAAGCTCCGCAGCAGCGCGATTTTGTAAGTAGAGGTCTTTTTGTCATTAACCACGATGTTGCGCAGCAGCGGAAAGGCGCCGGTGCCGTCATCGGGTAAGGTCAGTAGTACGGTTTGCCAGCTAACATTTCCACGACCAAGTTCGTCGGCTTGTTGTTCGGGTGTTAGTAGCTGATAGGTTAAGCCAAAACGACTGGCTAATTGCGCTAGTTCGTCGGCAGAGACCTCGTACATGGTGCGTTCGTCATGGCAGGCGCCGTGACGTAGCGATATCACCAATTTACCGTTAGGTTTTAACAGGGAGCTTAACTTGCGCAGACTGCGTTCGCGCTGGGACGCCGGAATGTGCATCCAAACGGCGCTGAGCAAAATGAGGTCAAATTTGGTTTGCAGTGCAAACACCTGGCTGAGGTCGGGCAGGCTGTCATTTAGCCAATGCACGGGTTTGCCGACGGTATAACCTTGCGCGACTTCGCGAATGCCCTCAGCAGGTTCTACAGCCACCACATTTAAACCTTTGGCGGCCATAAAGCCGGCATCGCGCCCAGAGCCGGCACCTACATCCAGAACCATGCCCTCTTTTGGTAATTGATCGAGCCAATCTTTATGCACTGACTCAGCGGATACGCTGTTGTAGTTGTCGGCCAGGGTTTCGGCGTTTTTGGAGTAGTAGGTGATGTTTTTATTGTTATATTTCATGAGAAATAATGTGCTTGTTTTTTGCAAAACTGTAAAGGGACTGAGTCGTTTTAAATACAACTGTGCCTCATAACAGCCCCTATCTTCCAGAACCGGAGCTTTGCATATTAACGCCCGTAGAGTTTTAGAGTTTCTTCCAGCTCTTCAACAACGCTGTCACGCAATGCTTTGGGCTCCAGAACTTGTATTTGAGCCCCCATAGACTTCACCCACCAGTGCAGTTGCCAGGAGTCGACAACGGTTGCCACCAGTATATGAGTTTCGCCGTCGGCCGTTATTTGCTGGTCTTCACTAAGCGGTGTTTCCGTTAAGTGCATGGCTAAGTTGTCGTTAATGCGGGCTTTTAGTTTTAGCGTGTTGCCGTCAGAAAACTGCAACGCACCCTTCTCTAAATAGCGTTTTAAGGTGAAGTTTTCAGGCGTTTTGGCGTGTTTATCTTCCCGAGGTACGGCCTCACGAATGCGATGCAAGGCAAACAATAACGGGTCGTCGTAAGGGTCAACACAAGCCACTAAATAGGTGCTGACGCCACGCTGAACTATAGCCAGCGGGTGTAAGGTGTAGTCTTTTACTGTGTCGGGCTGTGAGCCGGGCTGATAACTCACGTCTACACACTGGTTATGCAGCAACGCCAGTTGTACGTTATTTAACACGTCGTCGCTAATTGCCGGTGCTTGTTGTTGCAATGTTGCCGGAACATAGGCCACTTTGCTTTGCCAGCTACCCAGCGACGCGCCCTGATGCAGTTTGGTGAGTTTGTCTTTTGCCTGGTTTAAGCGCGGCGCAATCGACTTAAGCACGGTATTGGGCACTAATGGCTTTAAGACTTTCTCAACCATGGTCAGCGACAGTGCTTCGGCGGCGGAAATGGCCGGCATATCGGCACCAGCGCCTTCCATCCAATGCCAACCGTAGGGTTTGCCCTTGTCGTTGCATTCTAGCGCGAATGACTGAGACAACTGGTCTAAGTCGCGTTCAACCTGCCGCTTAGACACCTCAAAGCCTTCGTCATTAAGCTGCTGGCAAATGTCTTTGGCTGTCATGCCGGGAGGTCGGGTCGGCAGCAGCTTTAGTAACTCCCACTGCCTTACCAGTGTTTGACGTGACCCTTGTGAAGACATGGCAAGCTCCTTTTGCAATCCACTTATATAATATTCTCTTACATTAACAAACCGTAAAGAATTTCACGAACTTTAAAAAAACGCTAAGCTTGTATCAGAATATCGTTAAAAAGCAGGCTTATGAAAAAAATACTGAACTATTTCCTGAAAGGCTTGGCGATTTTACTGCCAATAGTCATTACCGTTTACCTCATTCGCTGGTTACTGGTCACCATTGAGCAATCGCTAAAGCCTGTTTGGATGGCGCTTGGTGGTGACGCTTACTATTTCCCAGGCCTCGCGTTTATAAGTTTTTTAGTACTTGCCCTACTTGTTGGCTTTAGTTCACGCTGGAGTCTGTTCAATTCTATTTGGCAATTGCCGGGCAAACTTATGAACAAAATGCCGCTGCTACGCAGCTTATATGGCACAGTAAATGACGTATTTGAAATGATGTCTGGTAAAGACTTTGCCGATGAGTCCGTCGTGATGGTAACGCTGCCGAATAGTAATACGAAGCTTATAGGCATTGTAACCAAAAAGCCTGGCGCCAGTGATGACAAGTTATCGGAGATTCTCGAAGACGAGCAAGTTGCGGTCTTTTTACCGATGAGCTATAACGTTGGTGGCTACATGATCATGGTGCCAAAAGACTGTGTTGAATCACTCGACATGAAGCCGGCGGAAGCCTTACAGCTAACCATTAGTGCGGGCATTGGTAAAAACCACAAAAAAAGCGACGCAAAATAAGACGCGCCGCTCATTGCATACATTGTTAAGAAAAAATAAATATGGAGGTAAAAGTATCAGGCTGCGTATATACCTATAGGTTACATGTTTCGTGAATAAGGCAGCACGTCATTTTGTTTAAATCTAAAGCAACATTTTCACCAACAGCAAGTAATAGACTCATTGAGCGACTTATCAGTGAGTACGATATTACACTGCGCCGTTTTGTTCGAGTAAGGACGGGGAAGTTTGAAGAATATGATGACGTAATGCAGGAAATTTATGTGAAACTCAGTCAAGTTTCAGACCTTCACAAACGCCTGTCTGGCAGAATGTCGACAGTAAAAAACTACCTACTACAAATTGCTAATCACGTCATTATTGATAGAGCTCGTCGGAGTGCTTCACGATGCGCCTCGGCTCACATCTCTCAAGTTGAAGAGCTCCACTTTACTGACTTAACCTCACCTGAACGCGCTTATACCAATAAAGATATTTTAGAACGTATCGAACTGGCATTAAGCAGCCTTAAGCACGAACACAAGCGCGCATTTTTACTGAACCGAATTAACGGAATGAGTTACAGAGAAATAAGTGACCAAATGGATGTTTCAGTCAGCACTGTTGAAAAATATATTTCTTCTGCATTACACGAAATAAGGAAAGCAACTAAAGGACTTGAACCAGTAAATAGTGAGAGTTTTTATGAGTAGGGACAATCAGTTGCAGAGACAAGCGGCCTACTATGTCACACGACTATTCTCCGGTGAACTGACAGCCGACGAGGAGCGGGAAATACAGAATTGGCGTAAAGAAAGTGCCTCTCATGAACGAGAGTTCAATGCCATGTTAACGATTTGGCAACGCAGTGAAACGGTATATCGTTCAGTTAATCGAGCATCGATTGTAAAACGAGCCTTCGCTTTAGCTGCCTCCATTGTGCTAACCAGTATCACCGTATATTTACTAGTAAATGCCCTTCCGGCTTTTTTACCTGCTTCTCAGAACGTTCAACCTGACCAGCTTGTGAAAAACGAACGTCACAATGAGGTCATAATGCGTCAACCTTTTCGGTCGAGTATCGGTGAAATTCGTAAGATTGAATTACCGGATGGATCAACAGTTACTTTAAATACAGATAGCGATATCTTTGTTACGTTAACCAATGAGAAACGCCTGGTTAAACTACGCCGTGGAGAAGTCTTTTTTAATATTCAGAAAGAACAATCCAGACCGTTCATTATAGACACTGGAGAACAAAAAGTGACGGTGCTGGGCACGCGCTTTACCGTTCGTAAAAACGCTGCAGAAGACGCGGTAAAAGTATCTGTCATAGAGGGAGTGGTTGAATTTGAGACCTTACAGACCGACAGCAAACACCAAACCCAGTTATTAACATCAGGCGATATCGCAACTTACCAAAACCAAACCAAAAAAATCTCATTGACTCGCTTAAGCACCAGAAGCATACAACCGGGATGGATTCAGGGAGTTCTTCGGTTTGACAATACGCCGTTACCCGAGGTCATAGCGGAATTAAACCGGTATCGCTCGACAAAAATTAAAATAGCTTTTACTCAACAGGAACAACTCCGCATAAGCGGCGTATTTCACCTGCATAACAGCGATAGTGTTTTAAATGCCATAACAGCAACTCTCCCCGTTAAAATTCGTAAAACTGAAAACTCTATTGAGCTTTTAAAAAAATAATGGAGGACATTTAAGTTCAGTGCGTATATTCCTTTAAGGAAGCAGTAAACCTTCAATAAATAAAAGGTACTGATTTATGACTAAGCACAAACAAAGTTACATCGCACTTTGTACCTGCGCAGCACTAAGCAGCATTTCCTTTTCTGCTCAGACAGCACCAATTACCCCGCAAACCGCAGCTCAATCGATATCGCTTGCAGAACAACCTTTAAGCGCGTCATTACTTGATATAGCCGAGCAAACGGGCATTCAAGTTATATTTTCTCCTAACGTTGTTGACGGACTCAGTGCTGCGCCGCTCGAAGGTAATTTTGCACCTCAAGAGGCATTAGAAAGGCTACTAACAGGGACGGAGCTTGAGGTTATACGTCAGTCTGAGAATACATTTATTATTCAACGAAAAGTAGAAGAGCAAGCTCAACCCAGCCTTGATCAAACAGATTCCATGGAAAAAATTACAGTTGTAGGTAGTAATATTAGAGGAGCCCAGGCCGCTGGCAGACTGCCGGTAACAATTCTCAATGAAGATGCCATAACGAACACCGGAGCAGTGACCGGCGATGAATTACTACGTTCAGTGCCTCAAATAGGCGACATTAGCTTTAATAATGAGCGAGCTATTGGTGGCGTTAATGACGCCCGTGGGGATGTTGCTTCCATCAATTTAAGAGGCATAGGTACTGGTAACACGCTCACCCTTTTGAACGGTCGCCGGTTAGTGTTGCACCCGGGAACCCAAACAGAAAACTTTGTTCCAGTCACAACCGTCAATTCGAACACTTTACCGGTATCCGGGCTACGCCGGTTGGAAGTACTAAGAGATGGAGCGTCTGCGCTTTATGGCACCGACGCCGTTGCTGGCGTTGTTAATTATGTTCTCAAAAAGGAAGTAACTCAGTCAGAATTAAAGCTAAACGCCGGTAATGCTGAAGGAACCTCAATGCAACAATACTTGGCAAGCGGCTCAACTGGTTTTTACTTTAATGATAACAAAAGTCATTTAAGTCTCTCATTCGCCTATTACACTCGAGATGAAATTGGTGCTAACGAACGCTCTTATTCGGCAAGCGAAGATCGCCGTTTTAATGAGAGAGTCCCTACAGAGTTTATTGGCGATACACAATTAGATAACCGCTCTCTTTCTAGTCCCTGGGCAATTTTTGACGGCGAAAACATTGGCCGCTTCCATATTCGCCCCGAGTCAATGGGTGAGTGTTTCCAGGTTATTTCTGAAGGCGTCTGTGCCGCGGAAGGGTCTATTCCACGAGAAATGCGTTACGATTCAGCACTTCAGGATCAAAGCATGACCTCTGCAGTTGACCGCATAAACTTATTCGCTTACTACACCCACTCACTTAGCCCAAACCTCGAATTGTTCGGCGAAGCACTTTACTACGAGGCAATATCAAAACGTCGCAGAGAACAAAATGCAAATTTAACCGCACAGCGCTTTACCATTAGTGCAGATGCTGCATATAACCCGTTTGGCGAGACCGTTACATTACGCAATATTCGACCTATGGATGTCGGCCCACGAAGGATTGAAGTAGAAGATTCAAGCTACCGCCTGTTAACGGGACTGCGTGGTTACGCAAAAACCTGGGAGTGGGAATCAGCCTTGCTTTATTCCAGAGCGGATACTCTGGATACCGGTTATAACAGGATACGCGTCAGCGCATTACAGCAAGCAATAAACTCAACCGATCCAGAAGAGGCGTATAATCCATTTATTGGTGGGGACCCAAATAACCTAATCAGCGGAACCACTGCCTACAATGCGCCTGACGTCATAGCAAACTTAACCGACAACATAACCCGGGATAGCTCCACTGAACTTGCTCAATGGGACTTTAAACTATCAAACCCAACGCTTGCCAACTGGTATGCCGGAGACATTGGACTTGCAGCGGGAGTTGAGTATCGCTATGAGTCATACGCTGACGACAGACATCCCCTTCTGGATGGCTCAACACCATTCTATGATCAGATAACGGGCGAACTGATGACAGACTCAGACGTTCTTGGAAGCAGCTCGACACCCGACGCACAAGGCAGTCGTAATGTATTCTCAGCCTATACTGAACTGCTTGTCCCCTTGCATGAAACATTCGATATGCAACTGGCGTTACGCTATGAACGTTTTTCCGACGTTGGCAGCGTGACCAAGCCTAAACTGGCTCTAAGTTGGCTTCCTGTCGATTGGCTCCAATTGAGAGCTTCTTATTCTGGTGGTTTCAGAGCCCCCAATCTGCCTCAGGTCGTCGAAGAAAGTGTCTCGCGTACAAACAGTCGAACCGACCCTGTCATAGACGATAGATACAGCATAACTGAGGTACGAGGCGGTAACAGCGAACTCAGCCCGGAAGATGATGAAATATACAATTTCGGTATTGCTATTACTCCATTCGAAAACTTCCTCATTACTGTCGACAGATGGCGCATTGAGCAAGAAGGTGTCGTGGGTATTCTAAATAGTCAAACTCACCTGCTTTACGATTCGTTGCTTCGTTCTCAAGGTGACTCAAATCCAGCAGTTATTCGCAACGACGAATTAGAAGTCGTTTATGTTAATAATCAATACGACAACCTTGAAGTTAGAGAAATTTCCGGAACGGATATTAGTGTTAGTTATCAGGTGAACAGTGATAATTACGGCCTTTTTGACTTCTCTATAAATGCTGCCCATTTACGTAAATTTATGCAAACCCCGGACCCTATCAGTGCCATTGTTCTGGAGGCTCAGGAAAATGGGAACCCTGCTGTACCCATTGACATACCTGTTGTTGGCGCTGGTGACTTAAGGCAAATGAACGGTAACCCCAAGTGGCGTGCGTTCACTCGCCTCGATTGGGACCTGGGGAACTGGGGTGCCGGCATTCGAGTCAACTATATTGACGACTTTTACGAAACCAGCGTGACTACATCTGAAGGAGATATGATGCCGATAGACAGTTGGACCACAACCGACATTTATCTCGACTACCACTTCAGTCAAAGATCTCTCGACGGGCTCAGTATCCGATTAGGCGCCCGCAACATAGCCAACAAGAAACCGCCTATTGCCGATGAAAGCTTTGGTTATTTCTCAGACGTCCATTCAAATCGCGGGCGTTATACTTACGCAACGTTGTCCTGGGCCTTTTAGAGGACTAAATGCTCTCTTTAGCCAGCGTTGCGTTATTTAGCCAGTTAACGCTTCAGCAGCCTCAGGAGGACAAACCTAGGAATCCTGACGGCTGCTCATTCGAGCAAGTCGAGTTTACGACTGACTTTGCTGCGGGACGTTTACATCATTGTGAGCGAGAGCAGGAAGGTCAATTTAAGCTCTATTTAAAGCCAGAAAAGGAAGATATAAACCCTAGCCCCTGGTACGCATTTGCCGTTGAAAACCTGGCAAATGAGAGTAAGACCTTTACGATTACTTTGTTTGCTGACAAAGGTATTTCAAGGTACAAGCCCAAACGCAGCAGTATCGGCGAAGATATGTGGCACCCGGTCCCTTTCTCAGAAGGCGATGGTTGGTTAAAGTTTAAAGTCACTCTGCCAGCAAAAGAAAAAGAAATTATTGCCGGACAGGAAATTATCGATAACGTCCATTATATAGAATGGCTAAGTAGTTTAATTAAAGAGCCTGAACGCTCAAAGGTTATCTCTCTGGGGGTATCAAGCGAAGGAAGAAACCTGGCAGCATTAGAGCATACGGTTACTTCAAGTAATAAATGGCTGATACTGATTGGCCGTCAACATCCACCAGAAGTGACTGGCGCAATTGCTCTTCTCCATTTTGGTGAGTTGCTATTTAGTGATGAAAAATACGTTTCTGACTTTCGTAAGCAATACAACATTTTACTCGTCCCTAATATGAATCCCGATGGAGTTTATCACGGCAATTGGCGCTTAACCGCTGCTGGTGTTGATATGAACAGGGACTGGAAGAACCAAACTCTGCCTGAAACCCAAGCCCTGGCTAAATACCTAACAAAGTTAACTAACGACGGCGGTCGCATTGAGTTTGCCATTGACTTTCACTCTACTCATCGCAATGTTTTTTATACGATACCTAAAGACTACGAACCCCGCTCTGGTGTGCCCTTAAGAAACCCTCAGCGAGTATATAACTGGATTGAAGAAATCGCTGAGATGGTCGACTCTGTGGAGCTTGAATATCAGCCGGGTGCACACCCTGACAGCGGTGTTTTTAAGCAGTTCATCACTGATAAGTTCGCGGCTCATGCAGTCACTTACGAAGTCAGCGACAGCGAAGATCGTGACAATATTAAACGCGTTGCTGAAGCAGCCTTAATTTCCTTAATTAACCGCTTAAATTAAAGGTTTCGTAAAAGCCATTGAAGCTTTTATCGAGCGGCTCTAACTTTATTCATAACAACGGAAACACGTTGTATTTAGCAACCAACCACTAAGGAAGTATCATGAAAAAGACAATTATTGCTCTGGCCTTAATTGGAACATCAACAGGCGCTTTAGCTGATTCTCCTAACTGGGATAAAATTCAGGCCACTTATATCGAAACAGATATCGAAACACCGCTTGATGAAGACATTTCTATGGATGGTTACGCCGTATCGGGCTCTCTTTCGCTTAGTGACTCCGTTTTTGTTCTGGCGAACTTCGACTCAGTAGGTGATGAATCAGACTTTGGTGATGTTGACTTGGACTCTCTGAATGCTGGTCTAGGCTTTAACCATGGCATTACCGACTCTACTGATATCTTCGCGACCGTAACGTATGAGAAAATAGAGCTTGTTGGTTCTATTGATGCTATTGGTTCAGAGTCATTTGACGAGTCCGGCTACGGTGCTGGTGTTGGTATCCGTTCTATGGTAACCGACTTCTTTGAGCTATCTGTCAAAGCGGACTACCTGGATATTGACGATGAAAACGCCATTCGCTATGACGCTTCAGCATTTTTTCATTTAACCAAGAACTTGTCACTTGGTGTTGGTTACAAACTGTATGACTTAGATGAAATAGATCAAGACATCGATACCTTGGGAGCAAGCGTTCGTTATAGCTTTTAACGCACCTTTAAGCTGGTGTATAAAAAGTTATACGCCAGCTTTCTCTTCCTCTTCTGCACTTTTTTGAAAAACAATTCTAATTTTTTACCGATCTAACTTTAAGAAATCGCCGTAGCTTCCTATACTCTACACGTGAATTTAAAATTAGCTTTAAATTCAAATGCGTATCAGCGCCTATTTTTAATAAAGGGGAAGCTAAATGACCAAAAAAGAAGAAGAGGTACTGCGCGGCGACAAGGATTTAGAACGCGAGCGTCAAGCAGATGATCCCATGATTCCCGATGGTGAAGTTAACCCCATCAATACAGACTATCAGGTAGGACAAGACAACGTTGTCATGAAAATAGGTCCATTTGGACTCGATTTTCATAACCGCGTTTTTGCTATTTCGGGCTTAGCCATTGTGGCTTTCGTATTCATTACGTTAGCTTTTCAAAATCAGGCTGGCCCAATATTTACGAATACCAAAGATTGGTTAACGGCTAACTTAGATTGGTTCTTTATTAGCGCCGCTAACATCTTTGTTATTTTGTGTCTGGTATTGGTAGTTTCACCGCTAGGCAAAGTTCGGATAGGGGGCACAGAAGCCAAACCTGACTTTTCCTATCTCGGCTGGTTTTCAATGCTGTTCGCAGCCGGCATGGGTATTGGTTTAATGTTCTATGGCGTTTCAGAGCCCATAACTCACTTCAGTACAGCCTTAGGAGGCACTGAAACCGGATCTGACGGGCTTCGTACCGATTGGGCTCCACTTGGTGGCGCAGAGGGTGACGAGGCGAAAGCGGTTGCTTTAGGTATGGCTGCAACAATATTCCACTGGGCACTGCACCCGTGGGCTATTTACGCGGTTCTGGCTTTAGGTCTTGCTATTTTTTCTTTCAACAAAGGTTTACCTTTAACCATTCGCTCTATTTTCTACCCTATTCTGGGTGAGCGAGTTTGGGGCTGGCCAGGCCACATCATCGATATTGTTGCTATTTTGGCAACTCTGTTCGGCTTAGCTACATCGTTAGGTTTAGGCGCGTCGCAGGCAGCCTCAGGCTTTAACTTCCTGTTTGGCTGGGACGAAGGTAATACAACACAGGTATTGTTGGTCATTGGTATCACTGCCGTTGCTTTAGTGTCAGTACTCGCCGGTCTTGAGTCAGGTGTACAGCGCTTATCTCAAATCAACATGACATTGGCAGCACTATTAATGCTGTTCGTTATCATTGTTGGGCCTACTGTCGCAATTCTGACAGGCTTCGTTGACAACCTTTACAATTACATTGTGAACTTACCTGCTCTGTCTAATCCAGTTGGACGAGAAGACTTAAACTATTCACAAGGCTGGACCTCATTTTACTGGGCTTGGTGGATAGCGTGGTCACCGTTTGTCGGTATGTTCATTGCCCGCGTTTCGCGTGGTCGCACAGTACGTGAGTTCTTGGTTTCAGTATTGCTGATTCCCTCACTCGCCTGTGTATTCTGGATGAGCGTTTTCGGCACAGCCGCTATTGAGCAGTTCCTGGCTGGCGCAGAAGAAGTTGCTAACGTCGACCTGTCATTGCAGCTATTTGTGATGTTAGAAGGTTTACCTTGGACAAGCATTACCTCATTCATCGGCATTATACTAGTTATGGTGTTCTTCATTACATCGTCTGACTCTGGTTCGTTGGTTATTGATACCATCAGTGCAGGTGGTAAAGTCGAAGCACCTGTACCACAACGTGTATTCTGGTGCACCTTTGAGGGGCTCGTTGCAATTGCCTTGATACTTGGCGGCGGCTTAGTGGCTCTGCAAGCCATGGCAGTATCAGCAGGCCTACCGTTTACTATTGTGCTATTAGCAGCATCCGTGGCTTTAGTCCAAGGCTTGCGCTCTGAGCCAAGAGTTGGTAAAACCACAAAATAACCGACCACGAGCGACACCTCTGGGTGTCGCTCATCTTTTTTAAGGTGCTTATATGGAAGCTGAGCACGTCGAAATTCTGAACTTCTTACGCAAGTACTCTCCTTTTAACGAGTTACCTGAAGAAGAGCTTCAAATAGCGGCACGAAATACCTCTGTAGCTTACTTCAAAGCCGGCACTCAAATTCTTGAGTTCAACCAGCATATTGATGCACTCCATGTTGTCAGAAGTGGCTCAATTGAGACTTATCACAAAGACGGATCACTGTTTAACCGATTAGATGAAGGTGGCTTTTTCGGTGAAGCTGGCCTGCTCCGCAAAGGCCGCGTACGCTTTCCGGTTAAAACCATTGAAGATACACTGCTGTATTACATTCCCGGCGACTTATTTAATCGCTTTTATGACGAGTACGATGCCTTTGCCGACGCTGTTGAAGTTGAAGAGCAGCGCCGTGTCAGTCATGCGGTAAAAGAACATGAGAGTCGTAACCGAACATTATCAGCCCGAGTTGAGACTTTAATTACACGCGAGCCTATTGCTATTAATAAAAGTGCTTCAATACGCGAAGCTGCTTGTCTAATGACGGACGAGAAAGTGTCATCATTACTCATTTATGACGACGAAAAGCGTGATATTCCTGCGGGGATAATCACCGACAAAGATTTGCGTAAACGCGTACTAGCGGTCGACAAAGACGCCTCCGACCCAGTCGCCGATATTATGTCTGAGAACCTGGTGTTCGTGCAGCACAACAATCGAGTGTTTGAAGCATTTCTAACTATGCTGCGCACCAACTTGCACCATTTGCCAGTACTGCGCCAATCCAAAGTTACTGGCGTTATAGCGTTGTCGGACGTTGCCCGTCATGAGTCACAAAGCAGCTTATACATTGTTTCCAGTATTTTTAAACAAACCAGTATTGAAGAGCTTTCACAGTTAGTCCCTGACGTACATAAAAGCTTTGTGCGTATGGTTGAAGAAGACGCTAATTCACGCATTATTGGCTCCGCTATGGCGACTATTGGTCGTAGCTTTAAACAGCGACTACTGGAGTTAGCCGAGGAGAAATACGGACCACCACCAGTGCCCTACTGTTTCTTAGCACTGGGTTCTATGGCTAGAGACGAGCAAACCGTGGTGACCGACCAGGACAACGCAATGGTGCTCGATGACAGCTTTGACCCTAAACTACATGATGAATATTTCTTAAATATCGCGCAATTTGTTTCCGATGGTCTAAACGCCTGTGGTTATACCTATTGCACCGGCGATATTATGGCGACGAACCCTAATTGGCGTCAGCCGCTATCGAAATGGAAAAAATATTTCACCGACTGGATAGAGAATCCATCACCTGAAAAGCTTCTGCATTCGTCCATTTTCTTTGACTTAGACGGTGTTAGTGGTGAAATGCGCTTTGCCAAAGAGCTCAACCAGCTCATTCGTAAAAAAGCGCCTAAGCATAAGCGCTTTCTGGGCTCTATGGCACGTAACGCGTTAAATCGTACGCCACCACTCGGTTTTTTCAAAGATTTTGTCATGGAAAAAGACGGCAAACATCGGGACAGCATTAACACAAAACGCCGTGGTACCGGTCCTGTCGCCGACTTAATTCGTGTGCATGCTTTAGCTATTGGAGCACAACGACAAAACTCATTCGCCCGCCTCGAGGAAATTATTGACGCTAATATATTGCCGAAAGGCCGTGGTCCCGACTTACGCGATGCGCTGGAATTGATTTCTATGGTGCGCATTCGTCACCAGGCTCTGGCTTTAGAGGCCGGCGATACTCCCGATAACAACGTAGCGCCCGAGGACTTGTCCGACTTCGAGCGTAAACATTTGAAAGACGCCTTCCAAATTCTCAGTAATGCGCAGAAATACCTGCGTTACAAATATTCTGGAGGCTAATTGTGCTGTATTTGCCACCAGACGCTGAAAACAAACAACAAAAAAGCACTATTGACTGGCCAAAACGTTTCCAGGAACTTGCAAAAGCAGCAAAATACCCGCCTCTCAAACGTTATTACGAAGCCGGTATTGCCAATGCGGAGACCGCTATTGAAGAAGTGCCAATGGTTGCTGTCGACTTTGAAACTACTGGTATGAATCCAGACAAACACGGAATTATCAGCATCGCTGTGGTACCTATGACACTCAGTCGAATAGACATGAGCAAAGCACAACAGTGGGTAGTAAAGCCCCGGCGCTTGTTAACCGAAGAGTCTGTCACTATTCATGGCATAACGCACAGCGAGATAGAACAAGCGCCTGACTTAGCTGACGTTATTGATCCGCTTCTGGAGGCTGTTGCTGGTAAAGTTTGGATTGTCCATTACAACGGTATCGAGCGCCCTTTTTTGCAAGGCGGCTTTGAAGAGCGTTTGAACGAAACCATCCACTTCCCACTCATAGATACCATGGAAATTGAGGCACGCTTTCATCGCCAAAAACGCAGTTTGTGGGATAAGTTAACCGGCAAAAAGCCTGTTTCTATCCGTTTGGCTGACAGCCGGGAGCGTTACAATCTGCCTTTTTACGCCCCCCACGACGCCATGACCGACGCTCTTGCCTGCGGCGAGCTTCTTCAAGCACAGGTTGCCCACCACTTTGCTGCTGAAACCGCCATTAGCGATATTTGGTTGCCTTAGGACATTTTTATCTGAGAGCGCCCGGCAGATTTTGCTCGATATAGAGCATCATCTGCTTGGCGCATGATATTTCTTAACGGAGTGCTAACTGGTTGTGATGACACTCCAATGCTCGTCGTGCATTGCAGTGTGTCTTTAAAATATAGGGCTTTCACGTTACTAACCGCTTTATAGACTAGGTTTGCAAAGTCCTCTTTTTCGCGTTTCTGGGTTTCATGGAAAGCAATAGCAAACTCTTCACCGCCCATGCGCCCTATCACGATGTGATTATTGGCAAAAGAACCAAGCTTCCGACCAATAGCCGCAAGCAACGTATCGCCGGCTTCGTGTCCATAGCTATCATTAATGTCTTTAAAGTAGTCCAGGTCGAGAATCATTAACCCCAAACTAGATGAATTAGGGAGACTTTTTCGTAACTTGTCCGCATACATAAAAAATGCGCGACGGTTATATACTTGCGTTAAGCTATCCACTTCTGCGAGTACTTTTAACTCTCTTTGTGCTTCTCGCAGCTCTTCTTCCACCGTTTTTCGTTCAGTAATATCTGCTGCCACTTCTAGCCTCACTTGGCGTCCGTCATGCCAATGGATCAAGCGGTCACGACATTGGTACCAGCAGTTATTACGTGTATTTTTAAACTCCCAAAGGTACGTATCACCACTTTTCGGAAGTAAAGAGTTAGTACAAAAATCACAAGGCTTTTTTTGACCTTTCTGTAAAACCTCAAAGCAACGCTTACCTCTCACTTCGTCAAACTCGCTAACACTGCCAATATTCTTTAGCGCATACTTGTTCATAAAAAGCAGTTCGTGAGTTTCAACGTCAGATACGTACACAACGGCGTCGAGACTATCCAGAATATGTTGGAGATCGGAAATTTCGGTTACTGCACTTGGTATCATAAGTTTACGTAAAAATACTGGCATGTGCCTTTGATTCATGTCAGGTTTTACTTTCTCATATAATTCAGAATTAAACATTACCCAATGGTCTAAAAATGAAAAAAATCGTTTTTCTTACGTCAATTGCCGTCGCAAGCTTCGCACCATTTACCAGTTCTGCCCAGGTAATTAAGCCTGCGCCGCAGGTGACTACCCAGGCTCAAGCTGAATTTTTTGCAGCAATTAACCAGCATTGCGGTAACTCATACGCTGGAGAAGTCACTGTAGATACGCCAGCCAGCGACGGTTTTGAAGGCCCGTTAATCATGCACGTTCGCAAGTGCGGCGATGCGAAAATTGAAATTCCTTTTCACGTTGGCGATGATCATTCGCGCACCTGGATTTTAACGCAAACAGGGGCTGGTATTAGTCTTAAACATGATCATCGTAAACCTGATGGCAACTATGACCCTTTAACCATGTATGGTGGGCATACGGTCGATAAAGGTTATCCGACTGCACAATCGTTCCCTGCTGACGCATACTCAAAAGAATTATTTATTGAATTGGGTGTGCCTCAGTCGAATACCAATATTTGGCAAATGTATATTCACGACGACACCTTTACCTATCGCTTAATTCGCGAGGGCAGAGAATTTCGGGTGGATTTTGATTTAACAGAAACCGTTGATACTCCCCCTACTCCATGGGGCTATGCGGACTAGGTTTGAAAAACACTAATAAGAAGTCGCGCCTAAGCGCGACTTCTTGCATTTACAGCACGTCACCCGGAATACGCACGTTACCTTCCATTAAAACGCGCGCGCTGCGGCTCATAATAGCTTTTATAGCGGTCCACTGGCCGTTGACTTGCTTACATTCGGCGCCAACCTGTAAGATGCCTGAAGGGTGACCGAAGTTAACCATGGTACGGTCATTTCCGCCCGCCGCTAAATTCACCGTAGTACCGGGAATAGCTGCGGCGGTTCCAATAGCCACTGCGGCGGTGCCCATCATGGCATGATGCAGTTTGCCCATCGACATCGCACGTACCAACAGATCCACGTCACTGGCGGCAATTTTCTTACCACTGGAAGCGATATAGTCTTTTGGTGGTGCTACAAAAGCGACTTTAGGCGTGTGTTGGCGGTTAGCCGCTTCAGCGACATCGTCGATCAGCCGCATTTTTACTGCACCGTGAGCGCGAATTGTTTCAAAACGCTCCAAAGCGGCAGAGTCGCCATTAATAGCTTCCTGCAGTTCGGTGCCATCATAGCCAATTTCTTCTGCATTCAGGAAAATGGTCGGAATACCGGCGTTAATCAGCGTTGCTTTTAAGGTCCCGATACCGGGAACTTCTATATCATCGATTAAATTACCGGTCGGAAACATCGACTCGCCATTCGCTGACGGATCCATAAATTCTACTGGTACTTCAGCCGCTGGGAAGGTAACACCGTCCAGAATAAAGTCACCAGTCTCCTGCACTTCACCGTTGACCATAGGCACTTTATTGACGATAGTTTTGCCAATATTGGCCTGCCAAATACGGACTTCGCAAACACCATTTTCAGGAATGCGTTCAGGCGCTACCAAACCATTGGCAATGGCAAATGGCCCCACCGCTGACGATAAATTACCGCAGTTACCACTCCAGTCGACAAATGGCTTGTCTATCGACACCTGACCAAACAGGTAATCGACATCATGGTCCGACTGTTCACTCTTAGCAACGATGACCGTTTTACTGGTGCTCGACGTCGCGCCACCCATACCATCGGTATGCTTGGCGTAAGGATCCGGGCTGCCAATAACACGCAACAAAATGGCATCGCGCACCGCGCCCGGTTTCTGCGCGGCTTCAGGCAAATCCTGCAAACGGAAGAAAACACCCTTTGAGGTCCCGCCACGCATGTAGGTGGCGGGAATTTTGATTTGTGGTTTAAACGCCATAGCTCAAACTCCTTAGCTTGCTTCTGCTTCTAAAAAGTCCTGCGCAAAGCGCTGTAATACACCACCAGCCTCGTAAATAGAGACTTCCTCTTTGGTGTCCAGGCGACAAATAACCGGAACTTGCTGCGACGACCCGTCCTTACGGTGAATGGTCAATTGCAATACTGCCCCCGGCGCCGGTGTGCCTTTCACGTCGAAGGTTTCAGTGCCGTCAATATTCAACGTTTTGCGCGTAGTGCCCTCTTCAAACTGCAGTGGCAATACGCCCATACCAATTAAGTTGGTACGGTGAATACGTTCAAAACCTTCGGCAACAATAACTTCAACACCCGCTAAGCGAACACCTTTCGCTGCCCAGTCGCGTGACGAACCCTGACCATAATCAGCGCCCGCAACGATAATTAGCGGTTGTTTATTGGTCATGTAATGCTCAATAGCTTCCCACATGCGCACAACTTTGCCTTCTGGCTCAATCCGCGCCAGCGACCCCTGAATCACGTCACCGTTTTCGTCACGCACCATTTCATTAAACAACTTAGGGTTAGCAAAAGTGGCACGCTGTGCGGTCAAGTGATCACCACGGTGAGTAGCATAAGAGTTAAAGTCCTCCTCCGGCACGCCCATTTTCGCCAGATATTCCCCCGCAGCACTGTCAGCCATAATCGCGTTGGATGGCGACAAGTGGTCGGTGGTGATGTTATCACCCAGTACCGCCAACGGACGCAGACCCGTTAAGGTATTCTCTGCGGCTAACGCGCCTTCCCAATAAGGCGGGCGGCGAATATAGGTGCTCATTTCACGCCACTCATACAGTGGGTTGTTCTTCTCTCCGTAGTCAACGCTCAGGTTGAACATAGGATCATAAACCTTGCGGAACTGCTCAGGCTTGACGCTCTCTTTGACGATACGGTCAATTTCTTCATCACTCGGCCAGATATCTTTAAGCGTTACCGGGTTACCATCATGGTCATACCCCAGCACGTCTTTTTCGATATCAAAGCGGATAGTACCGGCAATCGCATACGCCACAACCAACGGCGGCGAAGCCAAAAACGCCTGCTTAGCATACGGATGAATACGTCCGTCGAAGTTTCGGTTACCCGACAATACCGCAGTTGAGAACAGATCACGGTCAATGATCTCTTGCTGAATTTTCGGATCCAACGCGCCGCTCATACCGTTACAAGTGGTACAGGCAAACGCCACCACACCGAAACCTAAGTCTTCCAGTTCAGGCAGTAGCTGCGCTTCTTCCAGGTACATTTTTACGGTTTTAGAGCCCGGAGCCAGTGACGATTTAACCCATGGCTTACGCGTTAATCCCAATTTATTGGCGTTACGCGCAATCAAACCTGCTGCAATCATGTTGCGTGGATTACTGGTGTTAGTGCAGCTGGTAATGGCCGCAATAATCACCGCGCCATCCGGCATTTTTCCGTTTTCAGGGTCTTCAATATGCTTAGCCACACCGCGTTCTGTTAGTTCAGCAGCAGGTAGCAAGGCATGGGGGTTAGAAGGTCCCGCCAGATTACGTTCTACTTTAGATAAGTCAAAACGTAATACCCGACCGTATTCAGCAGTTTTCAGACTGTCACCCCATAACCCGGTTTCCTTGGCAAACTTCTCGACCAGTTCTACCTGATCATCGTCACGGCCGGTCAGTTTTAAGTAATCGATAGTTTGGTCATCAATGTAGAACATTGCCGCGGTGGCACCGTATTCGGGTGTCATATTAGAGATAGTTGCGCGGTCACCAACGGTTAGTGCTTCTGCGCCTTCACCGAAAAACTCAAGGTAAGCGCCAACAACACGCTCGCGACGCAAAAATTCCGTGAGCGCTAAGACCAAATCAGTGCCGGTAATACCCGGACGCAATTTGCCTGTGAGTTCAACACCTACGATATCAGGCAGGCGCATATAAGAGGCGCGACCAAGCATCACACTCTCAGCTTCCAGGCCACCCACACCGACAGAAATAACACCTAAGGCATCCACCATGGGCGTGTGGCTGTCGGTACCTACACAGGTATCAACAAAAGCGACGTTGTCACGAACCTGAACTACTGGCGACATTTTCTCCAGGTTAATCTGGTGCATAATGCCGTTCCCCGGAGGTATCACGTCAACGTTCTTAAACGCGGTTTTGGTCCAGTTAATAAAGTGGAAACGGTCGTCGTTACGACGGTCTTCAATGGCACGGTTTTTCTCAAACGCGTCTTTTTCGAAGCCCGCGTGCTCAACCGCCAGTGAATGATCGACAATCAGTTGCGTAGGCACGACCGGATTCACTTTGGCCGGGTCACCGCCTTTTTCGGCGATAGCATCGCGCAGGCCAGCTAAATCAACCAACGCCGTTTGCCCGAGAATGTCGTGGCAAACTACGCGAGCCGGGAACCACGGAAAATCGTGCTCTTTTTTGCCGTAAATCAATTGCTCTAACGACTGCGTTAAAATATCCGGCGGACAACGGCGTACCAGGTTTTCTGCCAGTACCCGTGAGGTGTACGGCAGTTTGTCGTAAGCGCCCGGCTCTATATCTTCAACGGCTGCTCGAGTATCGAAATACTCGAGCGTGGTGCCATCAAGTTTTTTACGGTATTCATTATTCATATTAACGGTCACCAATTGCAGGTACTGGACGCGCCTCTGGACCTGTGTAGTCCGCAGACGGACGAATAATACGGTTGTTAGCACGTTGCTCTTTAACGTGCGCAGTCCAGCCGGTTACTCGTGACATTACGAAAATTGGGGTAAACAGTTTGGTTGGAATGCCCATGTAGTTATAGGCAGACGCATGGAAGAAGTCCGCATTCGGGAACAACTTCTTCTCGCGCCACATGACTTCTTCACAGCGTACAGAAACATCGTACAAACGGCTGTCGCCGACTTCTTCCGACAATTTCTTCGACCACGCTTTGATGATGTCGTTACGTGGGTCAAACTCTTTATAAATGGCATGACCAAAGCCCATAATTTTTTCTTTACGCTCCAACATGCCCATCAGCGTTTGCTCGGCATCTTCAGCGTCTTTCATGTCTTCGATAAGTTCCATTGCTGCTTCGTTAGCACCACCGTGTAGTGGACCACGTAACGAACCAATCGCGCCAGTAACACATGAATGAATGTCAGATAATGTCGATGCACAAACGCGTGCAGTGAAGGTAGACGCGTTAAATTCATGCTCTGCGTATAGGATAAGTGAGGTGTTCATAACGTCAGCATGCAGCTGTGAAGGCTTTTTGTCGTGCAATAAACGCAGGAAGTGCGCGCCGATAGACTCTTCTTCCGAGTCCGTATCGATACGAATGCCGTCGTGAGTAAAGCGATACCAGTACAATACGATACCCGGGAATGTCGCTAAGAAACGCTCGATGTGGTCGTCAGCTTCATCGAAGCTTTCTTCCGTTTCCAGGTTACCCAGCATTGAACAACCGGTACGCATAACGTCCATAGGGTGTGCTGACTTTGGAATACGCTCTAGTACGTCTTTGACTTCCTGAGGCAATACGCGTAATGATTTTAAGCGTTTGCGGTAGTCGTCAAGTTGCGACTGAGTCGGCAATTCGCCCTTTGCTAGCAGGTATGCCACTTCTTCAAAGCTAACTTTTTCGGCAAGCTCTTTGATGTCATAACCGCGGTAGGTTAAGCCTGAGCCGCTTTTACCAACAGTACATAGGGCCGTTTCGCCGGCTGATTGTCCGCGCAAACCTGCGCCACTTAGTTTCTTCTCTGCCATGATTTTTCCCTTCTTAATTTGTTTATTTTTTAAATAATTGGTCGAGTTTTTCTTCGAAATCGTGATAGTTAAGGAATTCATACAATTCCGCACGAGTTTGCATGTCATCAACAACGGCTTTTTGGTCGCCGTTTTCTAAAATACTATTGTAGACGTTCAGTGCCGCTTTGTTCATTGCGCGGAATGCGCTTAATGGATAAAGCACAATCTCAACGCCGACATCGGCCAACTCTTGTTTATTGAACAGTGGCGTCGCACCAAACTCAGTGATATTGGCCAGTACCGGCACGTCTAATGCGTCTGTAAAGGCTTTATAGTGCTCCAGCGTATGTACAGCTTCAGCAAAAATTGCATCTGCACCTGCATCGACACAAGCTTGCGCGCGCTCAATAGCAGACTCTAAGCCCTCTTGTTGGAACGCGTCCGTACGCGCCATAATATAAAACTGGTCATCGATTCGCGCATCAACAGCCGCTTTTACTCGATCAACCATTTCACCCTGACTAACTATTTCTTTGTTTGGACGGTGACCACAGCGTTTCTGCGCAACTTGATCTTCAATATGAAAACCTGCGGCACCGGCACGGCTCATTTCTTTTACCGTACGGGCAATGTTAAACGCACCACCCCAACCGGTATCGGCGTCCACCAACAGTGGCAAGTCGCTGGCACCGGTAATACGACGAATGTCTTCACACACGTCGTTCAACGAAGTCATTCCCAAGTCAGGCAAGCCAAAAGATGCGTTAGCCACGCCAGCACCTGACAAGTACAACGCTTTATGACCGACTTTTTCAGCCATCATGGCGGTGTAAGCATTAATGGTACCGACAATTTGTAGTGGACTCTCGTCGGCTACGGCTTGGCGCAGTTTAGCGCCTGGGCTTTGTATTTGACTCATGATACTTCCTTATGTGCTTGTAGTTTTGTTTCAATGTTTTTGCGTGATGCACTGATATGACGGCGCATTAACAAATCGGCAAGTTCGCCATCGCGGTTCGCAATGGCGGTAATAATCGCTTTGTGTTCATCAAAAGCACGCGATACTCGTGGACCATTCATACCAAGCTGAACACGGTACATGCGAACTAAAAAGTAAAGCTCGTCGCACAGCATATTAATTAAATACTGATTTTTGCTGGCAAGAATAATGCGGTAATGAAAATCGACATCCCCCGCCTCTTGATAATAACTCTCGCCTTCACGCACCCGTTGGTTTTCCAAATGTTGCTCTAACAGTTTAGATAAGGCTTCAATTTCGTCATCGGCCATTTGTTCTGCGGCAAGACGACAGGCTAACCCCTCAAGCTCTTCGCGTATTTGATACAACGCAATTAAGCTTTTATAGGTTAATGTAACAACGCGAGCTCCTGCATTCGGGGTACGTTCAACCAAGTGACAGCGCTCTAGTCGCGCTAATGCTTCACGCAATGGTGCCCGACTAACATTAAACTGTTTAGCAAGACCCGCCTCGCTAATTTTGCTGCCTGCGGCAATATCGCCTTCGACAATTGCTTTTTGCACCGCAACAAGAACACGATCGGCTGATGTGACGGGTGATCTGAATGAGTACTGCTGGTCGTAAAACGTTTGCATAAATGATTAAAGTTAGTGAAATGCACTTGGTTGTCGACAATTATTACAGGGTAGTCTAAATAACCATGTTTTTCAATTCAAAAACCTTTTTATTGTCGACAATTAAAGCTCCTTGTATTTGAAGAATTTGACTTTCCATTATCGCTCAATTATCTGATAAGATACTCATATGAATGACGTTTTAATGACTTTTTTTGATTTGGGGCAGTATTCACAAGCTCCGCTACCAGGCTATTATAATTATTGGCTTGTTACCCTGTCCTATCTTGTTGCTTTTATAGCGTCATTTACTGCGTTAAAAATATTTGAACGGGCACACCGTCATCGCTCAGCCAGCAAACAGCGAATCTGGACGGTTATTACCGCAATTGTGGCCGGTATTGGCGTCTGGAGTATGCACTTTATTGGTATGATAGCGTTCCAGTTGCCTGTGGTGGTTTCACACAACATTGGACTGACTCTGGCCTCTATAGCCCCGGCTATTATCGGCAATTACTTTGCCTATTCTTTGCACCTGTCCGCAGACAAGCTTGCTAACTTCAAAAGAAGACATAATCGTGTTTCCGTTCAGACGAACATTCTTTCAGGCACTATTTTAGGCGCCGGTATTGGGCTAATGCACTACCTGGGCATGGAAGCTATGCAGTTAAATGCAGAGCTACTTTACTCGCCCTATTGGTTTGCGACTTCCATAGTTATTGCAGTGGCTCTTGGTATTCTTGCCATGAGTACTTACAGCCGCTCGAACATTATTCGTGGCGCCAAAAGCGAACTTCGGAAAATACAGTTTGTCACTGCACTGATTATCGCAGCGGCTATTAGCGGTATGCACTATGTTGCAATGCTGGCTAGTCGCTTTTACACAGATGAACCCATTACTAGCCTAGCAACTAATGCTCAGCACCAACATCTATGGCTTATTTACGCTATTGTCATTGCTGTCGCACTTATTGCGCTTATCTCCTGGGTTTCATCAGTTATTGATCGACGTTTTCAGTACAATTATCGCGCAATAAAACAATCCGATAAGCGCATTCGCGAACTGGCTTTTAATGATGCCTTAACCGGCCTTCCAAACCGCCGCTCATTGCTTGATTACTTATCGCAACAACAGCAGGAAACGCCGGAAAACGAACACTTAGTCCTGTTCTTACTCGATATCGATAAGTTTAAAGTGCTGAATAACACGCTTGGACCGACGTTAGGTGATTTATTATTGCAGTCCGTTACTCACCGACTAGAGCGTGTTGCATTAAACGTACACATGGTGGCTCGCCCCAGCTCCAACGAATTTGCCGTGGTCGCCCGGGTACAGAAAAGTAACAATCCGGTACAAGCGCAGTCTCACGCGCTCAGTATGGCCAAAACGTTGCAACAAGAATTGCAAGCCCCCTACTCACTCAAAGACTACCGCCACCAGTGCTCAATGAGTTTTGGTGTCACTGTTGTTGATAGTTTTAAAAAGTCGTCTGAGGACATTCTTGTTCAGGCTGCGCTGGCCTTAGCAGAGGCAAAACGTAATGGTATGGGTGAAATTCGCTTGTATCATCCTGAAATGGCCGACGCGATAGAAAAGCGCGTGAAACTTGAAGCAGAATTGCGCCAGGCTATAGAAACACGCGATGGACTGGAACTGTATTTACAACCCCAACTTGATATAAACCGTGAAGTCATTGGCGCAGAAGCACTGATTCGCTGGCACCATAGTGAACGAGGCATGGTGTCGCCAGCAGAGTTTATTCCACTGGCGGAGGAAACTGGTCTTATTATTGGTCTGGGTGACTTAATTAATGAACAAGCCTGCCAGATTATACGTCAGTGGCAACAATTAGGGCTAACCGACTTGGTACTTTCAATTAATGTCAGTGCCCCACAATTCCAGCAAATGGATTTTGTCGACAAATTAAACTCTCTGCTAAAACAATATGAAGTGCCTGCTGGTCAACTTAAGCTTGAATTGACAGAAAGCGTACTAATGCAAAACCTTGATGACGTCATTCATAAAATTAAGGAGTTGAAGCAGCTGGGTATCCAATTTGCGCTAGACGATTTTGGAACAGGCTATTCATCACTATCCTACTTAATGAAACTGCCGTTCGATGTGCTCAAAATCGATGTGTCTTTCGTACGTGATATGTTTCAGTCCGTACAGAAAGAAGCCATTGTTCAAACGATTGTTCAGTTGGCACATAACCTGGGTCTTAAAGTAGTGGCTGAGGGCGTTGAAACAGAGAAGCATTTTGACTACCTCTCTTCACTTGGCTGTGATTACTTTCAGGGCTATTTATTCAGTAAGCCAGTTGCAGAGTCTGAATTCAGAAAACAAAATTCACACCTATAACACACCGTGAAAACCAATGAATTCGTCGTTTTCGGTTCCATTCTGTGGCTACCGCTAGTAAAGTATTGCCACCTTTTTCGACTCCGACTTTAGTCGAATAAGCTAAAAATAGACATAACTATTTGATGTTAAATAACAAAATGGATAACAAGAATGGATCCTAAGAATATAGTCGATAAAGACTCAAGCTTTTTCGGACAGCCAGGGGGCTTACAAACCCTGTTTTTTACCGAAATGTGGGAGCGCATGAGTTACTATGGCATGCGTGCGCTACTCGTTTTATTTATGACCGCCAGTTTGCAAGAAGGCGGACTCGCGATAACCGTCGCCTCTGCAACCGCTATCTACGGCTTGTATGCAGGCTCTGTTTATTTCATGGGTTTACCCGGCGGCTGGATTGCCGACCGCTTGTTAGGCGGTCAACGCGCCACCTGGTACGGCGGTATCATTATAATGCTTGGTCATATTGTATTGGCCATACCCAGTGAAGCCAGCTTCTTCATTGGTTTAATTTTGGTGGTATTAGGTACTGGGTTATTAAAACCCAATATCACCGCGATGGTTGGTCAACTCTATGACTCTGACGATGATCGCCGTGACGGTGGGTATACCCTGTACTACATGGGCATCAACATTGGCTCCATTATCGGTTATATAGTCACTGGTTACCTTATGGAAAATGCCGGTTACCATTGGGGTTTCGGTGCAGCAGCTGTTGGTATGGCATTTGGCCTTATTCAGTACAAACTGACTCAACCTAAGTTGAAAGGCGTTGGTGAGAAGCCACCGAAACCAATGGGTCCTATCTCAGGCAAGATAAGCTGGGGAATTATTTGGTTCTTATTAGCGGTTTTAGCGGTTTATACCTTTTTAGCCCTGAATGACTACGTCACGATTGATCCAACCATCGTTGCCGGAAATGTTGCCATTATCTTTACGGTTATATTTTTCCTGTACTACCTGTCCGTTTTTATCTTCGGGAAGTTGACTCGAGATGAAATGAAACGCCTCGGTGCTCTATTCCTAGTGTGTATTGCGTCGACGATGTTCTGGGCAGGCTTCGAGCAAGCCGGCTCATCATTTAACTTGTTCGCACGAGACCTAACCGATCGCGTTGTTGGCGACTTTACAATCCCAACCACTTGGTTCCAGTCGCTGAACTCAATATTCCTGGTCATTATGTCACCGTTCTTCGCGGCACTATGGATCAACCTGAGCAAGCGTATGATCAACCCATCGTACGGCTTTAAGAGTGCTATTGGCCTTATCATTATGGCGACAGGCTTCATTGTCATGTTCTTCGCCTCACAAGCCGCTGCCAGCGGACTTAAAGTGGCACCATATTGGTTGGTTGCGGTGTACTTTATTCATACCGTTGGTGAGCTGTGCTTAAGCCCAGTTGCCCTGAGTGCGGTGAGTAAGTTGTCACCGAAGCGTATGGCAGGCCAGATGATGGGTATCTTCGTACTCACCTACTCTATCGGTAACGTTGTTGTCGGCTTGTTGGCTGGTGGCCTTGACCCGAACAACCCACAAGCGATGCCTGAGCTTTACTGGACTATCTTTGTGTTCGGTGTGAGCGTTGGTGCGGCGGTCTTCGTATTGGCTCTGTTTACTCGTAAATGGGAAAAACTGGCGCCGGACGATGGCGAAGACGAGCACCCAGGTGCAGTTATTGATGCTAACGAGCCGGTTGGCAAACCTTAATAAAGGTTAGGAAATTAGCATTTAAAAAGGGACCTTTGGGTCCCTTTTTTAGTATGTCCGATTTACTTTTTAGGCTTTTCGGAAACGTAGATAATAATCTCACCAGCAGCAACCACGGTACCATCATCCCGTTTCGCTTCCACGGTTATAGGTTGCTCACCCACTTGCCAAGTCTGATCTGATGCCTTCGCCTCAATAGTCACGTCACTGTTTGTTTTTGCCAGATACTGAACATTCATACCTTTAGGGATCCAACGCAAATGCTTTGGAATAGAAGCCTCAGCAAGCGCACCCATGGCCATTTCCATGCCGTTACATACTGCAATAGCGTGCACCGTACCAATGTGGTTCTGAACGGCTTTGCGCTTTTTGAACGTAAGCTGACAAAAATTAGGCTCTAATTCAGTAATAAGCGGCTTAATGGTTGCAAAATAAGGCGCTTTTCGGGCAAACATGGTTGAGAAAATCTTGCGCCCAAACGGCATTTTTAAACAGCGTTCGTATAAGTTTATTAAGTAGTTGCCATTGGCCACTATTCTTTCTCCCGGGAAGTCGAATTGACAAAGTATGGGCATTAAAAAAGCAGGCCGAAGCCTGCTTTTTCAATAAGCTTAGCTTGCTTAATTATAAGCTTGCTAAAGTTTCATTCAATACAGAGCAAGGGCGCATTGCTGCAGATACTTTCTCTGAATTTGGCTGGTAGTAACCACCAATGTCCACTTTCTTGCCCTGAACACCGTTCAGCTCGTCAATAATCGCTTGTTCATTGCCTGACAGCTTTTCAGACAACTTACTGAAGCGCTCATTAAGCTCAGCGTCATCGTTTTGATTCGCCAACGCTTCGGCCCAGTACATTGCCAGATAGAAATGAGAACCACGGTTATCAATCTCACCGGCTTTACGTGACGGCGACTTGTTCTCGTCCAGGAATTTAGCTGTTGCTACGTCTAGCGTGTCAGCCAGCACTTGTGCACGTTTATTATCAAAAGTACGGCTCAGGTGCTCAAGAGACGCTGCCAGAGCCAGGAATTCACCTAAAGAGTCCCAACGTAAATGGTTTTCTTCAACAAACTGCTGAACGTGCTTAGGTGCAGAACCGCCAGCGCCTGTTTCAAATAGACCACCACCGTTCATCAGAGGCACAATTGACAACATTTTCGCTGACGTACCCAGTTCCAGAATTGGGAATAAGTCCGTCAGGTAGTCACGCAGAACGTTACCGGTTACAGAAATAGTGTCTTTACCTTCTTTCACACGCTTCAGTGTGTGACGAGTGGCTTCTACCGGCGCCATAATTTGGATATCAAGACCGTCGGTGTCGTGCTCTTTTAAGTACTCTTCGACTTTCTTAATTAACTGAGCGTCGTGTGCACGGTTGCTGTCCAGCCAGAATACCGCAGGCATGCCGCTTAAGCGTGAACGGTTAACCGCCAGTTTCACCCAGTCGCGGATAGGTGCGTCTTTCACCTGACACATACGCCAAATATCGCCTTCCTCAACTTTGTGTTCAAACACAACATCGCCGGCTTTGTTTAAGACTTTGACAACACCGTCTGCCGGAATTTCAAACGTCTTATCGTGAGAACCATACTCTTCTGCTTTTTGCGCCATTAGACCAACGTTAGGTACAGTACCCATAGTCGCCGGGTCGAACGCGCCATTTTCTTTGCAGAAGCTAATGGTTTCCTGATATACACCCGCATAGCAGCGATCTGGAATCATCGCTTTTGCATCTTGGCGGCTGTCATTTTTGTCCCACATTTTGCCAGAATCACGAATCATTGCAGGCATTGATGCGTCAATGATGACATCACTTGGTACGTGCAGGTTAGTAATACCTTTGTGCGAGTTAACCATCGCCAGTTCTGGCTGTTTCGAGTAAACCGTTTCCAGGTCAGACTCAATTTCAGCGCGCTTGTCAGCGTCTAACTTCTCGAGTTTGTTGTACAAGTCGCCAATACCGTTGCTGGCATCAAACTCAATGTCTTTCATGACGTCGGCATGTTTCTCTAGAACGTCTTTAAAGAAAACACGTACAGCATGACCAAACATAATTGGATCTGACACTTTCATCATGGTTGCTTTTAAGTGCAACGACAGTAAAACGCCTTCTTCTTTTGCCGCAGCGGTTTCTTTTTCAAAGAACGCCTGCAACTGCTTTTTGCTCATTGTTGCAGCGTCAACCACTTCACCGGCCAGTACTGGTACAGATTCTTTCAGTACTTTTTGCTCACCGTTCGCTTCTAAGACAATTTTGAAGCTGTCATCAGCAGCAGATGTCATTGACTTTTCGCTGCTGTAAAAGTCGCCGTCGCTCATGTGAGCTACGTGAGACTTAGAATCTTTAGACCACTCGCCCATACGATGTGGGTTCTTCTTTGCATAATTTTTAACAGCACTTGGTGCGCGACGGTCTGAGTTACCTTCACGCAAGACCGGGTTTACCGCACTGCCTTTAACTTTGTCGTAGCGCGCGCGAACGTCTTTTTCTTCGTCTGTTTGCGGATCAAACGGGAAGTCAGGCAGTTTGTAGCCTTGTTCCTGAAGCTCTTTAATACATGCCGTCATTTGTGGAATAGACGCACTAATGTTTGGCAGTTTAATGATGTTTGCTTCAGCAGTTTTCGCCATTTCGCCCAGCTCAGCTAAAGCGTCTGACTGACGTTGCTCTTCGGTCAGGTACTCCGGAAACTGCGAAATAATACGACCAGCCAAAGAAATATCGCGGGTCTCCACTGAAACACCAGCCGCCTTTGTGAATGCTTCAATAATTGGCAACAACGAGTATGTCGCCAAGCGTGGCGCCTCGTCCGTTTCAGTGTAAATAATCTTTGCTTTATCAGTCGACATAGTCATTCCTATTCGTTGGACCTAAAGTAAATATGCAAAAAAAGTGGCAAGATTATAGGCGATTTGGCCTTAAATTACCATGTACCGATGTTTTCCATTGACGCCCAAGGCTCCTGTTCTGGTAAGCGTTCACCTTTTTGCAGCAATTCAATTGAAATATTATCTGGTGAGCGAACAAACGCCATATGACCATCGCGCGGTGGGCGATTAATAATAATTCCATTATCTTTTAGCTTCTGACATAACTCATAAATATTCTCTACTTCAAAAGCTAAGTGCCCGAAGTTACGACCGCCACTATAGGTTTCTGGATCCCAGTTGTAAGTGAGCTCAAGCTCTGGAGAGCGCTTTTCCTTAGCGAGCTCGAAGTCATCAGAAGCAGCAAGGTAAACCAAGGTAAATCGGCCCTTCTCAACTTCCTTACGCGACACCTCTTTCATACCAAGCAAGTCGCAATAAAAGTGTAACGAACGCTCCAAACCATGAACCCGAACCATTGTATGTAAATATCGCATTGCCTACTCCTTGAGCGTTTTTCTTGATCTATATTAAAGATACATTTAATATGTGTTTATTAAACATGCATTGGGAATGTTTATTATGAAACCTAATACGTTACTCAAAACCTCTAACACCTCTATGGTGGTGTTTCTGCTACTTTCAATTGTTGTGTTTTATTTAGCCTGGTTTCAGGAAGAAAACCTGCCACTAATGCTGCTGGTATTCTTACACTTATCGCAAGTGATTCTAGCCGGCTTATTTAAAGTCGCTTATGTCTTCCGTCTTATTGCGCAAAATCAGTTAGGGCAAAGTCTGCGCTAACTATTCAGCCGTTGTTTGCGCTCTCGCCAGTCTGGTAGATACTTGTCCATAAGACGATAAAAGCGTTTGTTGTGGTAACGCTCATACAAATGCGTGAGTTCATGCACCACAACGTATTCGAGGCTCTCAGCCGCTTTACTCATTAAATCAAAGTTTAACCAAATTTTATGAGTACGAATATTACAGCTGCCCCAACGGGTTTTCATCTTCCGCACGCCAAAGTCACTGGCAGCTACGCCCATAATGGGTTGCCAATGTTCCAGTAGCTGCGCAATACGCTCTTTTAACTGGGCCCGAAGCCACCTATCTAGCTGTTTTTTACGGGCTTCTAAGTTGGACGGATCAGACATACTTAAGGTGAGTGTCTTGGTTTCACGGCAAAGCGTTACCGCACTAAGCTGGGGGAATGCGCTTTTTCGTACCGCCTTTAAACAGTAGCTTTGCCCTTCAACAACGATCTCCGCGTGGTCTTCGTAAGACTGAGTCCGGGGCGTTGTTTCTTGCCTCTGCAGCAGCTTCTGCTGTTGCTCTTTTATCCATTCACTTCGGGCTTCTATAACCGACTGTATATAGTCTCCCGGCCAATGTTTTGGTGCTGACACATGAACGCAGCCGGGCTCTTTTATCCGTAGATACAGGTGTTTAATGCGCTTGCGAGTTATTTCAACTTTGCAATCGCCTACATACATGAGTTACTCACTTGTTTCTCGTGCAGAGTGCTGGTTGATTTGTGCCTGCTGCCCCTGCAATAAAGTTTTTAGCTCGCGAATCTCATCCTGCAGTTCACGCATGGTCGGCTCAGGTCCTTGCTCTTCTTCAAGCTGCTGACGTAATTCCTCAGCCTCAGCCTGACTCTCTTTGTCCATAACGTTTACGACAATACCAATAACCATGTTTAGAAAAGCAAAAGCCGTCAGGAATATAAAGGTCATATAGAACAGCCAGCTCCACGGATACACCTCCATGGTCTCGTATTGAACGTCCGTCCAGTCTTCGAAGGTCATAACCCGGAACAATGTCAGCATGGATACCGCAATGTTTTCCCATAAGAAAGGGTTAATGTCAGCGAACAAGTAACTACCGACCGCCGCGTAAATGTAGAAGATAATGAACATGAGCAATACCACGTAACCCATTTGTGGCAGTGCTTTTAATAACGAGGTAATGAGTGTTCGCAACTCCGGGATGATAGAGATCATCCGCAACACTCGGAAAATTCGGACTAGACGAGCCAACAACGCCAATTCCGAGTCGTTAATAGGAATTAAACTGACCACCACGACTAAAGTATCAAAAACATTCCAGCCATTTTTAAAAAAGTTCTTTTTATCGTGATCGGCGATAAACCGAATACTAATTTCCACCACAAAAAAGACGGTGATAAACCAGTCCAGGCCAAGCAAGGCTGTATTTAAAAAACCGGGTAAGTCATACGTTTTTGCACCTATTTCCAGTGCCGAAATAATAATGACGGCTATAACCGCAAACTCAAAAATCCGGTTACTTTTTAGCTCAAATAATTGCTTTTTTAAATTCTCGTACATGGTTTACACGAACACCCAGAATAAAACTGCAGCAAGCACTAAGCGATAAATAACATAAGGCCACATGCCAAAGTCATTTAACCATTTCAAAAAGAAGTGGATGGCCGTAATAGCGGTTATAAAAGAGGCAACGCCACCCACAATAAAGCCATTCCAGTCAACGGCTATGCCGTCACTGTAGATGCTTAATAGCTTTACTAAAGCGGCCGCTGTCGTAATCGGTATCGCCATAAAGAAAGAAAACTTAGAGGCTGTTTCGCGATCAAGGCCCATAAATAAGCCAGCGGTAATGGTCGCGCCTGAACGGGAGGTACCAGGGATGAGTGCTACGGCTTGTGCTAAACCGACGATAATGGCGTCTTTTAAACCAATAGAGTCAAGGTGACGACGACCACGTCCCCAGCGATCGGCCACCGCAAGCAACACTGCAAACACAACAGTGGTCGTAATAATTACCCACACCGCACGCAATACCGTGTCGATATAATCAAGCAACAGCACACCAAAAATACAGGCAGGAATAGTGGCAATAACGACCATCCAACCAAGTTTACTGCGACCTACATTTTCGCCTGCCGGAATAGAACGAAGACCATCTGCAAACAGCGCACCCACGTCTTTACGGAAGTACAAAATAACGGCCAACAAGGTGCCTACGTGCACTGACAAGTCAAAACCAACGCCCTGATCATCCCAGCCAGTTAACACCGGCATTAAAATTAGGTGTGCTGAGCTGGAAATTGGTAAGAACTCAGTAATCCCCTGCACTATCCCTAGTATTATGGCTTGCCACAGCTCCATTTAACGACTCGCTCTTTGTCTTTAATTGCCCAGAAATTGGCGAGCATTATAAACCGAAGTGGGCACTACCGTCATAGTTTTGCATGAAGTTTTTTAATGATGTTTTCCGCCTGTTCGTCCGTCACTAAAAAGCACAGGTTATGCCGACTTGCTCCCTGGCAAATCAGTCGTATAGGCACCGGTGAGGCGGCCTCTAACACCCAGGGAGAAATATCGCCAAAGTGGCCAATGTCATTGCCAATGACAGCAATAAGACTCAGACCCTGCTCAATCGTTACGGTCGCAAATTCCCGCAACTCCTCCAACATGGCTTCGGGTAACACAGAAAGGCCATTTGCTTGCGAGCCTTCCTCGTCCAGAGTCAGTGCAATGCTCACCTCGGAGGTTGTTACCAAGTCCACACTAATGTCATAACGTGCCAAAACATCGAACAAGCGCGCTAAAAAACCGGTCGCATGTAACATTTCAACGCTATTCACTGTCAGTAATGTTTGGTTTTGTCTGCGCGCCAAAGCACGAATTGACGGTCGTTCATCAGGCTCTGGCAAAATAAGCGTGCCGCCTTTTTCCGGGTAACGACTGTGGCCCACAAACACTTTAGTACCACTTTCAATAGCAGGCTTTAAGCTTTTCGGGTGCAGCACTTTTGCACCAAAGGTCGCCAGTTCTGCCGCTTCGGCAAAGCTAATTTGTTCTAACGGTCTTGCATCTGAGCATATCCGCGGGTCGATAGTATAAATACCGGAAACATCCGTCCATATATTCAACTGGTCAGCACTCAGAGCCGCCGCTAATATCGCGGCACTATAGTCACTGCCGCCGCGCCCCAGAGTCGTAGTGACGCCGTCTTCACTAGCGCCAATAAACCCTTGAGTGACCACATTTGCGCTATCAATTAACTGCTCTGACAAGCCAGTGCACCGCTTCCGGGTCTTATCAATATTGGGAACTGCATGACCAAAGTGATTATTAGTCACTAATAAAGAACGCGCATCAACAACTTCAGCGGGAGTTTTAGCCACTTGCGACCAGTACGCGGCAAATAAACGGGACGAACAGCGTTCACCAAAACTCAAAATTTCATCCCGAACTTGTCGCTGGTAACTTTCTGACGCGTTGGGCGCATTTTGAGCCAGTGACTGCAGACGTTGGTGCAATTGCTCAAGATTATAGTGAACGATATTGTCTTTTGGTAATGCAGAGGCCGCTTGGCAATGAATTTCAACAATTTCATCAAACAAGCGTTGGCGTTCTGTTTGCGTGTGTGACTGACTGATTGCCACTAAACGATTCGTTACACCGGCACAAGCACTAACCACCACCAGCGTCGGATTATTTTGACGTTCAACAACGTTAACACAGGCTTGAATCGACTCGGCGCTCGCCATACTGGTGCCGCCGAACTTCGCAACATGAATGGGTAACATAGTATCCCCTGAACTGATAACAACAACGTTCAGAGAGCTTAAAAAGGAGGGTCTCCAGAAGCTCTCCACCTATCGGTGACAGCCGCAAGTGTTCAAACTCAACGGCCGGCGCAAGCCATTCCATGCACTTGCACCTCGGCGGTTACTCCCCTCGCTTAGCTCTTTGGTAGATGTTTGCTAAGCTGCCTGAGTACCGCACCTCTTCCAGAAGTTAGTAAACCACGAATAGTGGTTTGAATTCAATCTATGACTGCTTCAACGTATCCATATCAATAACAAAACGGTACTTCACATCGCCTTTTTTCATACGTTTAAACGCGTCATTAATATTTTTAATATCCAACATTTCAACATCGCAGTGAATGTCGTGTTCAGCACAGAAGTCCAGCATTTCCTGTGTCTCAGGAATACCGCCAATAAGTGACCCCGCTAAAACACGGCGCTTCATTACTAACTGTCCCGCCTGCAAAGCAGGATCAACCGGCTCCAATAAGCCAACCAAAATATGCGTACCATCGACTTTCAGGCAGTTAATGTAAGGATTTAAGTCGTGCTGAACAGGCACAGTATCGAGCAAGAAGTCGAAAGTTTCGGCCGCTTCTTCCATTTGCTTTTCGTCTGTCGAGATAATGACGTTATCAGCGCCCTGCTTTTTCGCTTCGCTAATTTTGCTTTCTGAACGCGTAAATATGGTTACCTCTGCGCCCATGGCTTTAGCAAACTTCACGCCCATGTGACCTAAACCGCCCATACCAATAACGCCAACTTTGTGGCCTTCTTTTATACCAAAGTGACGAAGCGGTGAGTAAGTCGTAATGCCCGCACACAATAGTGGAGCGGCTTTCGCGGCATCGAGCTTTTCTGGTACACGGACGACGAAGCGGTCACTGACAACAATTTTTTCAGAATAACCGCCATAAGTAATGCTTTTGTCGTGTAAGTCTTCACCATTGTAAGTCGGAACCATGCCGTTTAAGCAGTATTGCTCTAAGCCCTGGTTACACGAGCTGCACTCTCGACAAGAGTCGACCATACAACCGACACCGACTAAGTCGCCCTCGCTGTAATTCTTAACGTCCTTTCCAACTGAGGTCACGCGTCCAATAATTTCATGGCCGGGAACAACCGGATAAAGAGTTCCGCCCCAATCATTTTCAACATAATGAATGTCAGTGTGACAAACACCACAATAAAGAATGTCGATAGCGACATCGTCGTCTCTTAACTCACGACGCTCAATGCCGTGAGGGGCCAAACCGGAATGTTCAGATTCCGCTGCGTATGCCTTAGTCATAAAAACTCCTTATTGAAATCTTGTAGTACTTCTACTTTGCATTTCGCATTTTGGATTGCACCATAACACCCAAACCCCTAGTATTTTAGCAACAATAACGATAATTAAAGGTTCAATGATGAAAAAGGCTCTGATAGCAGTTTCTATTTCTTTACTACTGGGTGGCTGTGGCGATGCAACCAATAGCCCTGGCTCTGAAAAAGCCGGCTCAGTTATCAAGCAGTCATCCGTTTCCGAGCAGCTCGATACTATTTATAACGACTACTTTGAACAGAACCTCAAACTGAACCCATTGCTGGCGACTTACATTGGCGATAAGCGGTACAATGACCAGTTACCCAATTACCTTTCCAAACAACATATTGCCAAGCAGCGTGACTTAAACCAGCGCTTTTTGGAGAAAATATCCGGCATTAATGTCGAACAATTGTCACGCAATCAACGCATCAGTTACGACATTTTTAAACGCAAGCTGGAATTGGAGCTAGAGGGTCTGAAGTATCCAGAGCATCTTATTCCAATTAACCAGTTTTATAACCTCGCAGGTCGTTTAGCGATGCTGGGCTCCGGTGAGTCTGCACAACCTTTTAATACAGTTCAGGATTATGAAAACTGGGCACTGCGAATGGAACAAATTCCGCGCTTATTTGAGCAAGCCATTGCTAATATGAAAGAAGGTGTAGAGAAAAACATTGTTCAACCACGCGTGCTTATCGAAAAAGCCATACCGCAAATTATCGCACACATTGACGATAATGTAGACAACACCTTGTTTTGGGCTCCTATAGCTAATATGCCGGAGTCTGTATCAGAGTCCGAAGCAAAGCAGCTTCAACAACGCTACAAACAGGTATTAAGCGATACAGTTATGCCTGCCTATAAAAAGTTGGCCACCTATCTAAAAGAAGAATATTTACCACACACTCGCACCGAAAGCTTTGGCATTGGTCAACTCCCGGGTGGCGATGCATGGTATCAACACAGAATTGAAGCCAACACCTCGACTCAACTCAGCGCCGATCGCATTCATAAAATAGGCAAAGACGAAGTAGCGCGCATTCACTCGGAAATGCGCGACATTATGGAAGAAATTGAATTCGATGGTAACTTAGCTCAGTTCTTTGACTTCATGACCAATGATCCGCAATTTATTTACGAAAGCCGCGAGGCTATGATTGAAGACTACCGTTCACTGCGCAGCAAGGTCGACGAACGAGTCAGCCAACTTTTCGATATTTTTCCTAAAGCAGACTACGAAGTCAGAAAAGTGGAAGAATTCCGCGAGCAGTCGGCCAGTTCAGGCTCTTATCAGTCTGCACCTGCCGATGGCTCACGCCCGGCGATATTTTACCTAAACACCTATGATTTGGGTTCGCGCCCGAACTGGGCTAAAACGGCACTGTTTTTACACGAGGCCGCGCCGGGTCACCACTTCCAAATTTCTATTCAGCAAGAACTTGAAGACTTACCGGAGTTCCGCAAGTACGGTCGAGAAACCGCTTATACAGAGGGCTGGGGACTGTATTCTGAAGCATTGGGTTACGATTTAGGTTTATATGACGACCCATACCAACGATTTGGTCAGCTGGCTGCTGAATTGTGGCGTTCTATTCGATTAGTCGTGGATACTGGTATTCATTCAAAAGGCTGGACGCGTCAGGAGGTGCTTGACTATATGTATGCAAATGCGCCGGTCGCTGAGGCGCGGGCAGTTTCTGAAGCAGAGCGTTTTATGGCGCTACCGGGGCAAGCTCTTGCCTACAAAGTCGGTGAATTAAAAATCAGTGAATTACGTCGCCGTGCGGAAGACAAGCTTGGTGACAAATTTGATATTAAAGAGTTTCACCGTGTGGTACTGGAAGACGGCGCTGTACCGCTGGTTATACTGGAGCAAAAGGTCAGACGCTGGATAGCCGAACGACTCTAAAGCAGATGATCGACCGGTAGGCGCGCGGTTAACCAAACCATTAAGCGTCTACCAATGCCTGCACCGGGCTCTTTATAGAGTTTTTGTGCAGGTATTTGACTTTTATCCAACCAGTATAGTTTATAAAAACGATTGAGTCTGGCTTCGTAAGTTCGCATGGGTAGTTCGTGGTCAAACATTGAGTTAATTTGCATGGCCATCGCTTCCGATTCAATGATAATGCCAGACTCTGTGTTGATCTGCGCTGATCTTGGGTCGAAATTGAAAGACCCAACGAATACCTTGTTACCGTCAACCGTCACTGTCTTTGCGTGCAGACTTGATGCCGAACGACGAAAATAGGGTTTCATGTCTTTTCGAAGCGTTTCTTCTGTTCGGCGAAGTTCAAACAACTTTACACCGGCCAATAATAAACGACGACGGCGACGCTGATAACCGGCATGCACCGCTGGTACGTCCGTCACCGCCAGGGAGTTGGTCAATACTCGTACCTCAACCCCCTGCTCTGCCAGTTTTTCTAACTCTTTCACACCTGTTGCCGTTGGTACAAAGTATGGCGATACCAACAAAATAGACTGCCTGGCCGAACCAATAGTTTTCGCTATCTGCTGGGTTAAAGAGCGTTTTGGTTTTGAGGATAGGTCTGCTTTTAAAGGGTCATCACTCACTACTTGTGCCAACGCCGAAAATGCCGGTATGGCTTTGGTATCATCCGTCAGCTGTTTATCGGACAACACGTATTGATTCAAATCTTTGGTTTCCGGCTTAGACTCAAAGACTTTCCAAATTTCTTCAAACAGCCGACTGCGGTGACTTCGTTTTATCAGCGAAATAGACCGAGACAGTGCACACAGCCAATAGTGACGCCAGTCTTCCATTATTTTGGCGACTACCGGGCCGCGGGCAATCACATCTAAGTCCGAGAAAAGTTGACCGGCATGAGTACCGAAATATTCGTCGCCGACATTACGACCTCCGACAATAGCAATGCGATCGTCGATAATCATAGCTTTATTATGCATACGCCGGTTCATGCGTTTAAAGTCGGTCAGCCAGTTCACCCAGCGCCAGCGGCGGTGTTTGAAAGGGTTAAAAAACTTAACGTTAAAGTTGCTGCGACTCGACAGGTCGCGCAGCAAAGGCTCGATGGGCTTGCTGTGGTGATCATCGATTAACAAGTCGACAGTAACGCCCCTCTCAACCGCGTTAAGCAGCTCTTTCAACAGCGTTAAACCGCTGGTATCCGGTCGCCACAGATAGTATTGAAGCGCAATATGCTGCTTCGCGGAACGCAACAGCTTTACCCGCTCAATAAGTGCCTGATGCGCATCGGACAGCAGCTGAAATTGACTGGCCTGTGCAACTTTAAGCTTGGGTGTCATCGTAGCTTTTCCATGGCCTCTTCAAGCCCTTCAATAGTCAACGGATACATTCGACCAGCCATCAGATCATTTATCATTCGAACCGACATGTAATACTGCCAGTACTTCTGCGGCTGCGGATTTAACCAAGCCACTTTGTCAAAGTGGCCGGTCAAGCGCTCCAGCCATGCCTGTCCCGGCTCTTCATTCCAGTGCTCAACACTACCGCCTGGGTACGCAATTTCATACGGACCCATAGTGGCATCCCCCACAAACAGCAGCTTGTAGTCTTCGCCGTAAGTTTGAATGAGTTGCTGAGTGGGAATTTGCTCCTCCCGACGACGACTGTTGGTGCGCCAAACACCTTCATACACACAGTTGTGGAAATAAAACAGCTCTAAGTGTTTAAATTCACTTTTCAGTGCCGTAAATAGCTGTTCACACTGATAAATGTAGTCGTCCATTGAGCCGCCAACGTCCAGCAGCAGAATAATTTTAACGGCATTATGCCGCTCTGCTCGCCATTTTAAATCAAGCAAACCACCTTTTCTGGACGTTGCGGCTATAGTTTCATCAAGATCAAGCTCTGACGCAGCTCCGGTACGCGCAAACTGTCTTAATTTACGCAATGCCACCTGAAAGCCCCGTTGCTCCAGCCGCGCGCTCTTATCTAAGTCTTTAAACTCTCGCTTATCCCAAACCTTTGACGCGCTGCGATCCCGATTACCGTCCTGGCCAATGCGAATGCCGCCCGGATGATACCCGTAAGCACCAAACGGGGAGGTGCCACCGGTGCCTATCCACTTAGAACCGCCCTGGTGCCGCTTTTGCTGTTCTTTAAGGCGCTCGTGAAAAGTTTTAATTAATTCTTCCAGGCTACCAAGCTGCTGAACTTTTTGTTTTTCTTCCTCACTAAGCTCACGCTTTAAGGCGTTCTCAAGCCAGTCGTTCGGAATTTTTTCGGCGACATCGGTCTTTGCCACCTTTTCGACGTACTCGCTAAACGCGCGGTCAAACTTGTCATAGTACGACTCATCTTTAACCAGAATGAGCCGCGACAAATGGTAGAACTGGTCAACATCGGCAAACGCGAGGTTAGCCTTCATCGCCGCCAATAAATCTAACCACTCCGTAATGCTGGTTTTTAACCCATGTCGACGTAATGTCTGAAAAAACTCAACAAACATAACAACTACCGGCGCTGCATGCGGGCAAGTTCAGTCACTCGTTCAATATCCTGCTCATGTTTCAATAACGCACCAGAGAGCGGCAATAAGTCACCACTTTGTTGGCTTTGTTTTAACTGGCTGGCACTGACATCTTCAGTCAGTAACAGGCGTAACCAATCTAACAGTTCAGATGTCGATGGCTTTTTCTTCAGCCCGGGCACTTCGCGCAAATCAAAGAACAGCGACAACGCCGTATCTATCAGCTCTTTCTGAATATCCGGATAATGCACATCAACAATTTGTTTCAGAGTCGCCTCGTCAGGAAACTGGATATAGTGGAAAAAACAGCGTCTTAAAAAGGCATCCGGCAACGCCTTTTCGTTATTCGAGGTAATGAGAACAATAGGACGCACACGCGCCTTTACTTGCTCTCCGGTTTCGTAAACATGGAACGCCATTTGGTCGAGTTCATGCAGTAAGTCGTTGGGAAACTCCACATCGGCTTTGTCAATTTCATCAATGAGCAGTACCGGCCGTCTATCGGCAGTAAAGGCCTGCCAAAGTTTACCGGGGCGAATGTAGTTGCTAATGTCATGGACTTTGTCACTACCGAGTTGGCTGTCGCGCAGGCGCGACACGGCGTCATATTCATACAGCCCCTGTTGCGCTTTAGTGGTCGACTTAATAGACCAGGTCAGCAGATCGGTACTCAATGCATCGGCCAGCTCTTCTGCCAAGCGCGTTTTCCCGGTGCCAGGCTCCCCTTTTAGTAATAAAGGTTTCTCCAGTGTTACCGCTGCATTAACGGCTGTCGCCAACTCTTTAGATACTACGTAAGAACGACTGTTAAACTCCATTCGGCGATCCTATTCTGTTTTTGTCTTAAAAGTGGTGCCCATACTATCGCAAACGCTTATGCGTGTGCGAATTCTGACGCTCTTCAAAGCGTTTAAGGGCTTCGGCAATGTCCATTTTAACAAAAGGTTTAGTGACATAATCATCCATACCTGCGTCCATCGCTTGTTTGCGAGTTTCGGGAAAAGCATCCGCAGTCAGCGCCACTATGTAAGGCTGTTTTATGTGCATTCCCCGCAATTTCTGAGTAGCCTGCATGCCGTCAATATTCGGCATGTGCACGTCCATAAACAGCGCGTCGTACGAATGCGTACCGAACAATTTAAAGGCCTTTTCAGCATTACTGACAATTTCCACTTTTTGCCCAAGCGACATCAGCATTTCTTTGATAATTAGCTGGTTAACTCGGTTGTCATCAACCACCAAAACACGGTGGGTCTCGAGGCTTGGCAGCTCTCTTTTAGGCGTATGCGCACTTGCTCCTGTTTGTGTCCTCATGGGAAGCACGACAGTAAAACACGAACCTTCGCCGGGCACACTGTCAACCCGAATAGTGCCATCGAGCAACTGCACCAAACTTCGGACAATTGCCAGTCCCAAACCACTGCCGCCCTTCGGTCTGTTCAAGCCATACTTTTCCTGCTCAAACAGCTGCCAAATACGCTGGGTATTTTCAATGCCTACGCCGGTATCTTTCACTTCTATAATAAGTTCACCGACAAAGTCAGACTCCCGGTCCCAGCTAGCAGAAAGATTAATTTCGCCAGTTTCAGTAAATTTCATGGCATTATTCACCAAGTTACTGACCACCTGCGCTGTACGCGACTGATCCATCTGTGTCACTTCAGGAATATCCGGGGCTATATTCAGAGTAAACTTGAGGCCTTTGTCGACGATTGGCTTTTCAAACAAATGCGCAATGTGCTCAAGCACTTTTTTAGGTGAATGCGACCCCAAAACCAGCTTTAACTGCCCTTCTTCTGCTTTGGTCAGGTCCAGAATATCGTTCAAAGTAGTCAGCAAGTAGTCGCCACTGTCCTTAATGGTTTCAACCAGATCACGCTGCTTACTGTTGAGTTCTGACGCTTCTAAAACCGACGTAACTCCAAGAATACCGTGCAATGGCGTGCGTATTTCATGAGACATGTTCGCCAAAAATACGTTTTTCGCGTGCGCTGCTCTTTTTGCATCCAATTCAGACTGTTTCTGTTCAGTCAGATCGGTCACCGTTCCGGTAAATCGAGTAGCTCTGCCATTCTCGTCATACTCAATAACCTTCCCCCGGTCTAAAACATATACCCAACTACCATTTCTATGGCGAATTCGATGCTCACTCTCGTAATATGGTGTTAGTCCGTCGAGATGGCTTTTTATCGCCCCCCACACTTGCTCGTAGTCGTCTGGATGCAAAATGCTGGACCAGTTCGCCACGTGCGCCTCCAGCTCATGCAACTCCCAACCAAACATTCGTGCCCAGCGCTCATTATACAAGGTTACTCCGGTTTGCGGATTCCACTCCCAGGTACCTAAACGTGTTGCATCCAGCAATAACTTCAGACGATTACGCTCTGTTTCCAAGGCCAGCTCCAACTGCTTGCGCTCGGTAATATCGATAAGATACCCATACAAATAATTCATACCGTCATCGTCGGTGATAACCACAGTGGTATCGGATACCCAGATGTCGTGTCCATTGGCATGTTTTAAGCGATAGTCTTCGTGAGTAATAGACTCTCCAGACTCAAGACGGGTCAATGCTTCAACTTCTTTCAAAACTTTTGGCAAGTCTTCTTCGTGAACCAGCGATTGATACTCGATATCGCAATTCATTAACTGGTCTTTCGGGTAACCCAAAAGCGCTTCGACATTGTCTGACACGAACAGAACCGGCCAGCCCGGCACATCTTCCCAAATAAAAAGACTCAGGCGGGTCCCTGCGTTTAATAGCGCGGCGAGGTTATCATTTGAAATTGGCGTTTTCATTGAAGCGCGAATAGTCCTTGTTACTCAGGCAGTTTGCCCACTGAAAAACATAGTGTACACTGACGCCAACAATAACATAAAAATAACCAATTCCGGATGAGTCAGGCGAACGTCAACGAATGGCAAAACGCATTATTACAACAGGTTGATCAGCTCATTGAGCTGGCCAAGACTCGCCTGCCCGCTAAAAATAAACCCACAGTTCGCGGTCCTGAGTACTGGCAACGCTTTGCTAAACACCACTACGTACGAGCAGCCGATTTAATGAAAGAGGGTCAGGGTTTTGAAGCAGCTAAGCATTTTCGCCGCGCTGCACTGTTCGGACACAGCAAAGCCATGCTGTATTTGGGCCAAATGTTTATGCAAGGTCGCGACTTACCCCACAGTATTTTTCATGCCTGCTGTTGGTTAACATTGGCAGAAAATGCCGGTGAAGAGGGAGCAAGTGAACTGCTACAGTCACTGGTTCATCAATTAACCGCAAAACAACTGAATAGTGCCCGGCGCTTAGCCGCCGAGCGTTTTGAACAGTTATGCGATGCCAGTTTTGATACTCACGGCTTGTAAGGGGTTTAACAACTAAGGCGTCCAGAGTTTTACTTTTTCTCTTAACGTGCCGTTTTCTACCCAGTCTTGTAATTGGTCACCCATTCGACGTCCAGCGTCAATTGCTTTACGCCAGTAGTTCATCCGTGTTTCTGCATCTAAATTAGCAAAGTCGGTTCTATCCGGAATTTTTCCGTAAGGTAACGATTTTATAAACGTTTCTGACGGACTAATAAAAATAACATTAGGCCACTTCTTGCCAGTCGTCCGACGCCAGGTAAGTCGTTTATCGAACCAGCCCGGAATAACGTCTCGATTAAAGTGCGGGTATAGCACCAAACCGTCGACATTGCTGAAATCGAGATCGAAGTGGTAGTCAGTGACACCGCCGTCACGGTAAATGCCTTTAGGCGCACCAGGAATGTCCTTAACTCCATCGAGCACTAAAGGAATTGAGCCAGTCGCCAAAATAGCGGGCTGGAAGTTCTCCTGGCTCAAAGCAACCCGAGTTGTGGGTAAATCATTCCAGTCTCTCGTAAATGTTGCATCAGAGTCCGGGTGATGGAAAATAACACGCTCATAAAAGCGACCTAACCAACGTCGGTTAATGCCATTGGCAACCGCTGAATTCAACAGTCCAACGAGTTGTCGACGTGACTCCGAGGCTGTCCACCCGCGACACCGGGCAACAATAAAGTGATGACGGAATGCTGACTGCCCCAATATTTCTTCAACGGCTTTGTCAGAAATGTACTTATCGAGCAATATTTTGGCTTCGCGAGTAATTTCCGCTCGGTCGGGCTTTTCACTGTAGGTCTGTGTGCTGTAGAGCTGACAAAACAAGTCACTGGCAGCGACCGGGTCCCGCTGACCAAGCGCCGCAAAACGCCATGCGCCGGCAGAGGTTCCCAGTGTATTTAACGGCTTATTGTTGTTTTTAAAAAAGTCGCCGAACATCCAACGGTCAATGCCCTGCAGCACAAACCACTTTGGTCCGCCTGAGGCACCCAACAACAAGCCAATGTCGTCAGCGGTTAACTGCTTTTCCTGAATGTGCTGATACGCTTGCGCACCGGCTTTAATATCAATCCAGTCGCTCATACTACTGTTCCTGATTTATAATTGTTTCTTTCGTTCGGCGAGAATACCCAGCAAAAAGACAATGCCTATGGTACTGACAGCTACAAACTGCAGTGGTATTTGGGCTAGCCAACTGGCTAAAACCGGAGTAAACCAAACCAACAGCCAACCATAGCCAAAGGCACACACCACCACAAACACTAAAGTTCTGAAAATGAAGTGCCAATGCGCAACCTGGCGTTTCACCATTTTATTAATTTCATTACCGTAAATGACCAATAAAGTGGCCACAATCATCATCGCAATTTCATAAAAATGCGGACGAATCATCATTCCTAAATTATTAAGTAGCTGCTGCACGTCTTATTCTCCCTACCTAACGCCCGCCCGAGTATACGAACTTTCTTATATTTTCGCATCCCAAGTTTTTCTCCGCTTATGTTATGCTTTTGGCAAAATTGCATGACGACAGGACACTCAATGAAAGTAATATCATTCAATATCAACGGTATTCGCGCACGTTTGCACCAACTTCAGGCGGTTATCGATAAACACCAGCCCGATGTTATCGGTTTGCAGGAAACCAAAGTTCATGACGACCAATTTCCCCTGGCAGATGTAGAGGCGATGGGTTATCACGTCATTTATCATGGCCAAAAAGGTCACTACGGTGTTGCCATGCTCAGCAAGAAGCCGTTGGAAAATCCACAGTTTGGCTACCCAACTGACGATGAAGATGCGCAGCGCCGAATGATTATGGGTGACTACCCACTTGAAAGTGGTCAACGTGTACGTGTATTGAATGGCTACTTCCCACAGGGCGAAAGTCGTGACCACCCCACCAAATTCCCGGCAAAAGAAAAGTTTTATCAGGACTTAATGAATTACCTGAATACCGAACTCTCTGCCGACGACCCGGTGATTGTTATGGGCGATATGAACATTTCGCGCATTGACCATGACATTGGTATTGGTGAAAACAACGCCAAGCGCTGGCTGCGCACCGGTAAATGCAGCTTTTTACCAGAAGAACGTGAGTGGATTCAAACACTGATGAACTGGGGCTTCCAGGACACTTACCGCCTGCTGAACCCGGATACGGACAACGAATTTAGCTGGTTTGACTACCGCTCTCGCGGCTTCGACGACAACCGTGGCCTTCGCATTGACTTAATTTTAGCGACCCAGTGTCTGGCCGAGAAATGCGAAGATACCGGCATTGATTACGAGCTTCGCGGTATAGAAAAGCCCTCTGACCACGCCCCGGTTTGGTCAACCTTTAACGTGTAACCTTAATGTTCATGCGGCGGGAGCTGATCAAGCGCTTGTCGCAGAACAATGGCTAAATCCATGTATCGAGGCGCTTTGTTATTGGCCGCTTTAACCGGAATACCTTGCGCCTCAAGCTTCTGTCTTAACTCCAAGTACCAACGTTTTAACTGCGGCTTCAGCTGCTGCTGTGAACGCCATCCCAGCCAATAAATACCCTGTAACGGCAAACTCAGCATAATCAGCGACAGCATAATTCCTGTTGCCAACTGCTCCTGAGGCAAAAACTGCCAGGTCAGTAACGCATTAATCACAGCTATACCGGGCACCCATTTGACACCTTTACGTGTCATTGGAATAACCCGGGACTCTGTCATTGCCGCAACCACTGAGTGGTGAGGCCACGTTTCAGCGTAGGTTTTTCCGTCACGAAGTGTATGAAAAAACGACTGGCTCAACTGAATAACTCCTAAAACCGCTGCATTAATGATCAATTAAATGACCACTGTACGATATTCGACCTTTGAAAATAATTGTTACTTTTCAACAACTTGTACTGTTACAACCGTGTAGTGCACAAAGATATCCACAGATAATGTGGATACAGTTGATAAGCTTCCCACGCTTTGTCACTATACTCTTAAAATTAACGCCATAAGAGGGTCAAACTCAGTGCCCCAACCTCAGCTTCCATCAATATACGCGCCCATAACCGGGCGGGTTCAGTCGGCGCGTTCTGCCTCCGCTATTCCGGGAAGCGAATTGCTTGGCCGAGGCCTGCAACTCAGCATAACAGGCAGTACCTTGTATGCGCCAGTATCCGGCGAATTACTGCACTTAAGCCAGAGTGGCGATTATATCGCCATTAAAGTCAACGAGCACTTTTCCCTGCAGCTAATTTTAGGCAACGGCGAACATTACTTAACGCATGATGCGCTAAAAGTGCTCTGTCGACACGCGAAACAAGTGGAGCAAGGCACACCGTTAATGTTTGTAAATTTACCCCGACTACGCAGTTTACCCCAGTCACAGCAAGGGCTAAGCGTGTTATTATCGGCATTAACTGAACAAGCTTGTGAATTACCGATACACTGGCAACAAACGGGACGTGTTGTAGCCAATGAAACCTGTCTAAATGAAGAACCGGAGTAAAGTTAGAATGTTGACCATTTACGGAATTAAAAACTGTGACACTGTTAAGAAGTCGCTGAAGTGGTTAGATAAACACAGCGTTGACTATCAGTTTATTGATGTTCGTGAGCAACCTCTAGAAAAAGAAACGGTTCTGGACTGGCTGAATGAATTACCCGCCGACCAACTGATTAATAAACGCAGCACCAGTTGGCGCAATTTGTCAGATAACCAGAAAACGCTAAAGGATAATGATGCGTTAGCTGAATTAGTCGCTGAACAACCGACGTTATTCAAACGCCCGCTAGTAAAAGACAGTGACGGTATTCACTGTGGCTTTAAAGATACACAGTGGAGTGAACGCTACTTATGAGTTCCGAAACACTAGCATTAGCCAAAGAGCTCATTTCCCGGCCCTCTGTCACACCGGAAGACGAAGGTTGCCAGCAAGTTATTGGCGAACGTTTGGCAGCACTGGGTTTTGAGCTGGAAACCATGGTGTTTGAAGACACCACCAACTTATGGGCACGCCGCGGTCAGGGGCGTAAAGTGTTCTGCTTTGCCGGGCACACTGATGTTGTACCACCGGGTGATGTGAACGACTGGCAGTTTCCGCCATTTGAACCCACTATTCATGATGGGTACTTATACGGCCGAGGTGCCGCCGACATGAAAGGCAGCCTGGCAGCTATGGTAACGGCCGCCGAAGCCTTTATCGAAAAACACCCCAATGTGGATGCGGATATCGCCTTTCTCATTACCAGTGACGAAGAAGGCCCTTTTATAAATGGCACCAAGCGCGTCATAGAGACTTTACAGGCACGTAATGAGCCGATTGAGTGGTGCATTGTTGGTGAGCCGTCAAGCACCGATAAGCTTGGTGACGTAGTGAAAAACGGTCGTCGCGGCAGTTTAACTGGCGACCTAACAGTACAGGGCATTCAGGGGCATGTTGCCTACCCTCACCTGGCGGATAACCCGGTGCATAAAATAGCGCCCGCATTAAGTGACCTGGTTAATGAGCAATGGGACGAAGGTAACGCAAGCTTCCCTCCGACAACGTTCCAAGTGTCTAACATAAACGCAGGCACCGGTGCGGGTAATGTAATACCCGGTCGTATAGACACACAGTTTAATTTTCGTTTTTCCACCGAGGTCACTGCTGAAGAATTAAAGCAGCGCACTGAGGCTATTCTGGACAAACACAAACTAAAATACTCACTGACATGGAAGCTCAACGGCCCACCATTTTTAACCGACTCAGGCGGTTTAATTGAAGCAGTTACCCACGCCATACACGATGAATGCGGATTCGAGACAGAGTTATCCACCGGCGGTGGCACTTCCGACGGTCGCTTTATTGCGCCAACCGGTGCACAAGTCGTTGAGTTAGGGCCGGTGAATGCCACCATTCATAAAGTGAACGAACGAGTGAAAGCCGACGACCTGGACAAACTCAGTGCGCTCTACCTTCGTTGTATGGAGAACCTGCTGTGTTAACGCTAAGGCAAGTCACCGGCGCCGACGAATCGCATTTGGTCGATATAGAAAACCAGCGACTCGAAAAGCAAGCGGCAAGAGCCTACGTTAAGCTCAAACAAGCGGCTTCGAATAACGGCATTGAAGTTCGTATTGCATCGGGATTCCGTTCTTTAGATCGCCAGCTGTCAATTTGGAATCGCAAGTGGCGGGGAGAACTCACTCTGCGCGATAAAAACGGCGAAATTATTAACGCCAATGCCTTAAGCGATACTGAAAAGCTGTGGGCAATATTGCACTGGTCGGCACTTCCCGGCGGCAGTCGACATCATTGGGGAACAGATTTAGACGTTTATGATCCGCGCCCTTTCGAAGCTGACAAAACGCTAAAATTGGAGCTCGTGCCCGGTGAGTACGTCAATGAATCCGGCCCATGCTATGAACTATGGCAATGGCTTACTCAGCACGCTCATGAGTATGGCTTCTTTTTTCCGTATGCCCGTTATCAGGGCGGTGTCGCACAAGAGCCCTGGCACTTAAGTTACCGGCCAATTTCCAGTCAGTGTCACAAGCTGCTGTCATTAGAGATTCTGGAGGGCACTATTAGTGCGCTCGATATTGAAGGCAAACCCTGTATTCTGGATAACCTGCCAACGATAAAAAAACATTATATTGATACAATAACTGAGGATGAGGGATGGACGAACATTTGGTGTGGTTACTAATAGCCTTGGTAATAGGTGTTATTGTCAGTAATTTGATGGTCTTAAAATACAGTGCGAAATTTAAATGGCCCGGAACAAAGTCATCAGAAAAGAAAGACGACCCTGAAACGGACCACAAAGACAAGCAGGATTAAATATCCGCACCTAGTCGCTTAGCCACTTCACGATAAGCTTCAACGACACCACCAAGCCCCTGACGGAAGCGATCTTTGTCGAGCTTTTCGCGGGTTTCGGCGTCCCATAAACGGCAGCCGTCCGGGCTGAATTCGTCGCCTAACATAATTTCGCCGTTAAAGACGCCAAACTCAAGCTTATAGTCAACAAGCAGCAAGCCTGCATCAGCAAAGAGCTTTTTCAGAACATCATTCACTTTGAACGTCAGTTCTTTCATTTTTTCAATTTGCTCAGCTTTTGCCCAACCAAATGCCTGAATGTGATACTCGTTGATCATTGGATCGTGCAGCGCATCGTTCTTCAGGAAGAACTCAAAGGTTGGCGGGTTTAATTCCATACCTTCTTTAACGCCTAAGCGTTTAACCAAAGAGCCCGCAGCATAGTTGCGCACCACGCACTCAACTGGAATCATGTCGAGCTTTTTCACTACCGATTCGGTATCGCTGATACACTCATCCAACTGAGTCGGAATGCCGGCTTCTTCCAGCTTACTCATGATAAAGTGGTTAAACTTATTGTTTACCTTGCCTTTATCGTCAAGCTGCTCAACTTTTTCACCGTCAAAAGCCGATGTATCGTTACGAAACTCCAGAATTAAACGATCGGGATCATCGGTGTGGTAAACCGTCTTCGCTTTACCCCGGTACAACTCACTGCGCTTTTCCATTGATTGTTCCACTCGCACTTAATTATAGTTTACTTTGCTGTTTGACAGCTGCTCGGAAATTCTCATAAACCGCTTGCAGCCACTGCTCAGAGACCATTGTATCATCTTGATAGACGCGTACTGCGGTATTCTCTCCAGACTCAAGCAGTCTAAATTCGTACTCACCCTCTTCAATATTCAGCGGTTCGTAGTCGTCGCCGCCAATAAACAAGAAGCCGCTGTCCGGTTCGCTGTAGCTAACAAAATAAGTACCGGTTTCACGGTTTAAATCTTCAACTTCAAAGCCAATGCTCTGTAACGCAAGGTTCACCAATGGCCATGCTTGATCAAAGCTATCTTCAACCAACAAGATATTTTCGCCAGAATCGGACTGCTGAGTAAGCTGGGTATCAATACCTTCAGCTTTAAGCTGTGCCACAGCCTGCTGTTGCTTACGGTTTACTTCAGAAATAATAGCATTAAGTAAGTCTGCTTCGAGGTTATTTCCGACTACTGGCGCAACATCCACCGTGCGACCATCAACTTTTTGCGTAAAGTTATCAATGTTAACTCGCAGTGACGTTGTACGCTTATGAGACTCAGTTTCCTGAATAATTTCGTAACGGAATGTACGCTCTTGTAGCTTATCCTCTTCACCACCAAAGCCGAGAAAACCACCCTCGCCGTCCAGTGTTTGCTGAAGACTCATCGTTTCAGTTAACCAGTGACCATCACTTTGCACGTCATAGCTAATACCACGACGCTCAAGCACCGTTTCTGCGGCCTCTTTTACAAATTCAGTAACAGAATCACCCATACCATCAACAATATCGAAATACGCCCGCGTTTCAGTTTCAGTCTCCAGTACCCGGCTACCTAGGCCTAATGGACGCACTTGTTGAGGGGCTGTAATGTTGACACGCTGCCCAATCGGAGCATTTTTTATATCGGTCTGCGGCACAGCGTAATCAGAATCCCGCTCAGGACGCTCAAGGTCACCAGGCAACGTCAAGGTATCCGTTGGTTGAATATTGACGTAATCAAAACCGCCACTGGCTCTTTCTCTATCTGCCGCGGAACAACCAGCAAGCGTCGCTGCGGTTAGCGCCAGGGCAAGGTAGGACAATTTCATTATGACTCCTGAGTATTAATAAGATTAGCTTTCTCTAACACCGACTCAATAATGGCCTGATTGGCCTCTTCTGGCGGTGTTAACGGAAGGCGATAATTGGCACTGCACCACCCCATGAGCGCTAACGCCCATTTGACCGGAATAGGATTAGATTCAATAAATAGCATGTCATGCAGCGGCGCTAGTTGTTCATCAAGTTTGTTTGCGGTCTCAGAGTCACCTTTAACGGCTGCATCAACCATGGCTTTCACCTGCTCTGGCGCTATATTTGCAGTGACGCTAATAACCCCATGACCACCTGCAAGCATAAACTCACGAGACGTTGGGTCATCCCCGCTTAGCAAAATAAAATCGTCACCGCAGCGCTTTTTAAGCTCGGTCACACGGCTGACATCGCCAGTTGCTTCTTTTACACCAACCACGCCTGGAATCTGCGCCAGCTTCTCTATGATATCCGGCGTCATGTCAGAGCAAGTTCTGCCCGGCACGTTATAAAGAATTTGAGGCTTGTCGGTAACGTCGGCACAGGCTTCGAAGTGCGCCATCAGTCCAGCCATAGAAGGCTTATTGTAATATGGTGTGACATTCAAAAAGCCGTCAACGCCGGCTTGGGTCATTTTTTCGGTCAGTTGCACGGCTTCACTGGTAGAGTTTGAACCATTTCCGGCAATAACACTTATACGCCCAGCGCTCAGCTCCACCACCGCATTGACCACATTAATATGCTCTTCGTGGGTTAATGTCGTTGACTCGCCTGTTGTTCCCACGGCAACAATAGCGTCGGTTCCTGCTTTTATATGTTGTTCTACCAGAAACTCAAGTTCGCTGTAGTCCACATTACCGTATTTGGTAAAAGGAGTGACCAGTGCAACGATACTGCCTTTCAGCATACCTTCTCCAAGTCCTAAATTTTGGGCAACAATGTTAATGCCAGCCCTAACGAAACACAAGTGATAGGAACGTATCTTAGTCAGAAGGTTCCGTAAACCTAAGAAAAACCGGACTAAGCTTTCCTAACGTATAAGCTGTTGGTTAAGATACCCCTATTCATTTATTGGAAGACTAAGGAGACCGTCATGAATACATTGCAAGCTGGCGACAAAGCGCCTGAGTTCACGCTACTAGACGCAAATGAAAACGAAGTATCGCTAAAAGACTTGCTGAAAGAACATCGCGTACTGGTTTACTTTTACCCGAAAGCCATGACACCAGGCTGCACCGTGCAAGCTCAAAACTTGCGAGACCAGCGTGACGAGTTGGCGAAGCATAACGTTGTTTCAGTGGGTATTAGCCCTGACGCTCCTAAGCGTTTGGCTAAGTTCACTGAACGTGACGAATTGAACTTCACCCTGCTTAGCGACGAAGATCATAAAGTTGCTGAAGACTTCGGTGTTTGGGGCCTGAAGAAATTTATGGGCAAAGAATACGACGGTATTCATCGTATTAGCTTTTTGGTTGAACAAGACGGAACCATTTCAAAGGTATTCAATAAGTTCAAAACCAAAGAACACCACGACGTGGTCTTAGAGCACCTGAAAAGCTAAGCTTTACTCATATTAGACACTAAGCCTCGTCACTTTATGACGAGGCTTTTTCTGTTTTCGCTTCCGTTTGTTCTATATTGCTAGTTCCGGTGTCCCAGGCGGTTATCACAGCTTTAACCAAGCTAGCCAGCGGGATCGCAAAGAACACACCCCAGAACCCCCAAATACCACCAAATATCAATACCGCAGCAATAATGTAGACCGGGTTTAAACTCACTGCTTCGGAGAACAGCAGCGGCACCAGTAAGTTACCATCGAGCGCCTGAATAATGAGATAAGCTACCGTTACCCACACAAACGGTGCCGTAGGTCCAAACTGGAACAACGCCACTAAAACAACAGGAATTGTGACCACCGCTGCACCAATGTACGGAATGAGCACCGAAAAGCCAACGAGAATAGCCAGTAACAAAGCAAACTGAAGCCCAAACAAGCTAAAGGTCACAAAGGACACTATCGCCACGACGATAATTTCAATAACCTTACCGCGAATGTAATTCATAATTTGCAGGTTCATTTCCTGCCCGACTTGCGTAATTAACGCCCGGTTAGACGGCAGTAACTTACTGAAGTTAGCCATTAACACATCACGGTCTTTCAGCATGAAAAAAATAAGCAGCGGCACGACGATTAAATAAACCAACATAGCCATAAGGTTTATTAACGAAGTGACAGAGACTGTTACCAGGCTTTCACCAAAACCAACGACACGATTCTTCAACGACTGAGTCAGTTCATTAATTTGGCTTTCATCGATAACGCTTGGGAACATTTCCGGCAGTTTATGCAACCATATTTGTAAGTTACCTATCATATTTGGCAACTCTTGAATAAGCATGGTGCTTTGCTGCCATATAACCGGAACCAATGTCAGCAGCACCAGAACTGCCAGCGCCAAAAACGCCACAAAAGTGATAATAGTGGCCGTTAACCGCGACATTCCCATATACATAAGCCGAGTTACCGGCCAGTCAAGCAGGTAAGCAAGTGCAATAGCAACAATAAGCGGCGCCAGTAAGTTACCAAACAGAACAATGACAACGACTGTCACCACCAGCAACAGGAATAAGGTAACCGCGTTAGGATCTGAAAACTTACGTTGATACCACTGCTTTATGTAATCAAACATGAACTGTTATCTCCCGGAGATTCTTACAAGGAATAGTATCAGTCCTTGCAATCTTTCCATAACCCCATAGAGTAAAAAGGAACTAAAGATGAAAAAATCACTCTTATCAGTGACAAAACCTGAGTATTTATAACTTCACCAATTGAGTCGTCGATGTATAAAACGCTGCTAAAAACTTTGCTGCCCGCTGTTATTGCTGTTACCACCTTTTTTACTGCATTTGCTTACAGCGCACAAGACAGTCGCAGACTTCCTGAAATAGGCACGACTGGCGCAGCATTTCTGAGCATTGAACGCGAGCAAGTGGTTGGCGACTTTTACATGCGTCAGGTGCGGGCGCAGGCGCCTATTATTTATGACCCGGTACTCGACAGCTACCTGAGCAATTTAGGGCAACGCCTAGTGCGCTACAGCAACGGTGTGAAATACCCCTTTAACTTTTTCTGGATACGCAATAACGAAATTAATGCCTTTGCGTTTATGGGTGGTTACGTAGGTGTGCATACCGGACTTATTCAGGAAGCCCGCACCGAGTCCGAGCTGGCCGCTGTACTCGGGCATGAAGTAGCTCACGTAACACAGCGCCATATTGTCCGCCGCATGCAAGAGCAGCAGCAAAATATGCCCGTGACCATTGCAGGCGTTATTGGCTCAATTCTCTTAGGTATGGCTAACCCGGAAGCCGGTATGGCCGGTTTGTATACGACATTGGGGGCAACTGGACAGTCGCAAATTAACTACACGCGCCTGTATGAAAAAGAAGCTGACCGCATTGGTTTGTCTGTTCTGTTAGCCGCTGGCTTTGATCCCATGGGGGCTCCGGATTTTTTCGGTCGTTTAGCGGAAAAGTATCGTTACGTCAGTAAACCACCGGAAATGCTCATGACTCACCCGCTCCCCGAATCACGTATTGCTGACACTCGAGCACGAGCGGAGTCGATGCGCCGTATCGATGTAAAACCCAGTCTTGAGTTTGCATTAGCGAAAGCTCGTGTTGAAGCTCGCTACGCGGGTAATCCGTCAGTTTCCGATTTTCAGGATATGGCGAACAGCAGTAACCCAATTAACCAACGTGCCGGCACTTATGGCCTGGCGATAATTGCTCTCGACCGGGGCCATTACAACACAGCTTCAGAGCATATCAACACCTTGCTTAAAGACGAGCCGAACAACCCATTTTACATAGATGTTCAAACTGACATTTTGTTGGGGCAGGAAAACTACGAATACGTTATGGATTGGCTGGAAGGTAAGTATATCCGTCAGCCGACAGAGCCTGTTATTACCATTAACTTTGCCAATGCGGCACTTACATCCGGCAACGGTAAGCTCGCTGAAAAGCTATTGCGCGAGTTTTTGCTGCAAAACCCGAACCACCCGTTAGCACTCGACTTACTGACCCGCGTGTATGAGAAAAGTGGGAAGCGAGCCGCCATGTACGAAACTCGCGCCGAGGCATTGGCGTTACGTGGTAACTTTTCGCTGGCCATTAATCAGCTCCACACAGCGCATAACCACACGGACAATGATATTACCCGTAAGCGCATTAACGCTCGCATAGACCAACTGCGAGCGCTCGAAAACCAAGCCAGAAACATTATGTGATGTTACTCGGCGCCCACAGCGTTATTCAGGGAGTCCAACGTTTGCTCGCCCATGAGCGGTCCATCAACACTGCCATCCGGTCGGATCACATAGGTTGCCGGCAGCATATTGGGTCGCTCGAATGGAAATGCGGGTGCCGGCTGAGTCAGTGACAGCGGAAATTCAATACCGTGCTTTTTCTTCAATGCGGCTAAATCTTCATTCGACATAGGATCAAAGCTGACACCAATAAGCGTGACGTTTTCAGGCTTTTGGTGGTGAAACTCATTCAGTTCGGGTAGCTCTCTTAAGCACGGAGCGCACCACTCGGCAAAATAGTTAACCACCACCGTTTGCCCCTGCATTGAAGACCAGTCGTAAGTGTTACCAGTATCGGTCGTGACATCGACTGACTCAGAGCAGCCCAACAGCATAAAAGAAGCAACGAAAGCAATGACTGCGAGTTTCATTCTTAACCCCGTTTAGTTAGTATTAGTGCATTACGAGAGACTACAAGGTACGACAAAAATGAGTGAAGTAACAATTTATCATAACCCACGTTGTTCAAAATCAAGACAAACCCTTGAGCTTCTCAAAGAGAAGTCTATTGAACCAGAAGTTGTCGAGTACCTCAAAACTCCGCCAAACGCTGCTGAATTAAAAGACATTCTGAGCAAACTTGGACTTTCTGCAGACGAGCTTATGCGGAAAAAAGAGGCTATCTACAAAGAATTGGGGCTTGCTGGTGTCAGTGACGAGAATGAACTGATTACCGCCATGGTCAATAACCCTAAGCTTATCGAACGCCCTATAGTCATTAAAGGCGATAAGGCGGCTATTGGACGGCCTCCGGAGTCGGTACTGGATATTCTTTAATGGCGAGAGTTCTAATCCTCTATTACAGCCGCAGTGGAGCAACCCAGCAGTTAGCCGACGCTATTGCTGAAGGTGTTGCGAGCACTGGTGGCGAGGCCGTATTGAGAACCGTTAATACGGCCAGTGATGCTGCCAGCGAACGCGATCTCGATGTCAGCAACGATGACTTAGAGCAATGCGATGCACTGATTCTTGGCAGCCCTACACGCTTCGGGCACATGGCCTCAAGCTTACAGAAGTTCTGGGAAGGCACATCTGCCCAGTGGTTATCCGCTACCTTAGCCGACAAACCCGGAGCTGTCTTTACCTCGTCCAGCTCGTTACATGGCGGTCAGGAGTCGACCTTACTAAGCCTGGCTCTGCCGTTGTTGCATCACGGTATGCTGCTGGTGGGTTTGCCCTACTCTGAGCCCGCCCTGCATAAAACCGAGTTTGGCGGGTCTCCTTATGGTGCCAGTCATGTCGACGGCTCAGGTAAACTCACCGAGCATGAACGTCAACTTGCGGTTGCTTTGGGTAAACGCGTTGCCTCAGCCGCTCAAAAGCTAATGTCTTAGGATTTTTTCATGCCAACATCTCCACAGTTTTATCGTGTCTTAACGCAGCTTTGTTATTGGCCCCTGCTGGCTCTTGTCATCTTGTGGCATAGCCTACCAAGTTCGGAGCCGGCATCCTTGCCTACTTTGCTTTCTTTGCTGTTTTGGGTATTACCGCTGCTATTCCCGCTAACGGGGCTTGTGCGCGGTAAGCCATACACGCACGCCTGGGCGAACTTTATTCTGATGCTTTACTTTCTGCATGCTTTAACCACTTTATGGACACACCCGGATGAGCGCGTATGGGCTGCGTTAGAGTTACTTTTTGCGGTTGGTGCTTTTATCGGAGCAACGGGTTTTGCCCGCTATAAAGGTCGCGAATTAGGATTGGGCTTAAAGAAATTGAAAGATCAGGACTAAACCGACAAGATCTTTTTAATAAAGGGTATGGTTAAACGGCGTTGATAGGTAATCGACGCCTTATCCAACTCGTTCAACGTATTCATTAACTCGCGCATTGAGCGCCCCAGGCGTTGTATCATGAAAGCCGCAACATCATCGGGTAATTCCAGCCCCCGAAATTGTGCTCGTAAGGACAGTACCTGTGCTTTGTCTTCATCGGTTAATGGCTGTAGCTGAAAAGCCGTCGCCCACTGAAAACGGGAGTGTAAATCGGGCAAACTGACTTTTGTTTTTACTGCAGACTGTTGCGCGGTCATAACTAAGCGGCTGTATTCGTTGTCAGTTACGCGATTAATCAGTGCAAACAGCTCATAACACCAACTCTCATTGTCGGTGACGCGGTCGACGTCGTCGAGGCAAATAATACTGGCCTGCTCTGCCCCCTGAAGCACAGCGCCGGGCTGAACTTCGACAAGTTCCTTTAGCGGGAAGTAAAACACGCGGTTAGTGTTAGACGAAGAGGCAACCAGACTGTGCAGTAAATGACTCTTGCCAACACCCTCAGGCCCGGAAAGCCAGGTCAGCTGTTCACTGGTTTCTAACGGTGCCTGTTTTTGAGGCAACGTATGCAACCATTTTAACGCCGTTTCATTACTGCCTTTGTGAAAGGTTTCAAAGGTCTCATCGTCAGGTAACTGAACGGCTAAAGGCAACTGCTGAGGAGGCATTAATTGCCCCCACGCCATTCATAAGTCTGTACCTGATTCTCGCTCATACTGACAAAAGGCCCCATGTCACGCACCTTTAGCCGACCATCGAGATTTATTGACTGGATAACATGATCTAACGAGCCATTAATAACAATATCGAACTCTGAAAGTTCCTGTGAGTAATGCTTTAATGTCACGTCCTGCACTGACACAATACTTTTTAAGAACGACTCAAGCGCCAATACATGCTGGAGTTTATTGAGCCCTTCCACCTTTATGGCCATGGTTTGGCTCACACTTTCGTCCGACGCTGTCACGCTGTATATAGAAGACAGCTTAGCCATTAACTGTTGCATTAAAGGCTCTGCCAACCAATCTTTGCTTGTTGAGGAGACTTTACCGTACAGACGTCTGTCTCCCACTTCCACAGACCAGTCCAACACCCATGGCTCCTCGTTATCCGAGTTACGCATTATTTTTCCGACAAAAAGTCCATCAGAACCGTAACGCTTAGACGTTTCTTTAATAGGCTGCATAAAGCGCGCCCATACATCGGTTGGCGAAATCGTAAAAGAGTCCGTTAAATCCATTAAAGGCATACGTATTGGCAAACTTAACTGGCGTGCGAAAAAGTTGAGTTGCTGCTGAAAAACCGACTGTCCGGAACTGTCGAGTATGGTTCTGCGACCATCTTCGTTTTCAATGACAATCCACATTAGCAACTCTGGGCGACGACTGCCCCAATAGGGCAGTTGATGTTCGGCTAACAGTGAACGTACTTTGGTACCATCGAAAGTCGCTGTTAATGTGCGTTGCCCCTGGTTTTCACTGTAACCGTACTGAATGAGGTAGTTACTGACGCTGCGTAGCGCCCGCTCAACCGCTTCGTGCTCGATAGACTCAGGTTGTCCGGTCACTTTCAAAATAACCCGCTCAAACGCTTCTCGAATGGCTTGTTGCCGATGCGAATTACTTTGCGAGGCAACTTCAACCTCCGCTGAATACAGGTTATCAACCAGCTTTGCCTGAGCGCTGCCGTTATAGAGCATGGTCAGCAATGTAATTGACGCAATAAAAGCAAAGCGACTTAGCAACCGTGACATGACATCATCCTAATAAGACTTTGAGAGCATATTAAACAGCCAAAACCAGAACAGCAAGTAACAACTTGTGGATAAGCTTGTGGGAATCTCCCCTATGAAAAAAAGGCAACTGACGCTATGATTGCCTTAAATTCAAAAACAGCGGTAAAGACATGCTAAAACAACAACTTCGGGGAATCAGCTCACTGCTTACCAGCATCAGTCTCATTGGTGTTGTAGTGGGTATGACCAGTACCCTGTTAAGTTTACGTGCCACTATCGAAGATTTCGGTACTTTGGTTACCGGTTTTATCATGTCAGCCTATTTTATCGGCTACCTATTTGGGTCAACCCGAGCACCTAAAGACATTCGCCGTGTCGGTTACATCCGGTCTCTGGGAGGCTTAGCAGCTCTCGCCGCGGCCAGCATCTTAGTTCAGGCAATATGGGTGGATCCAATTGTTTGGTTTGTTATGCGTTTTATTACCGGTTTCGCCATTTCCGGTATTTTCGTCATTGTTGAAAGCTGGTTGAATACCATGGCCGACAATAAAAGCCGCGGCACGCTGCTTTCAATCTACTTAGTTATTATATACTCAGGCCTTATTGCCGGACAGTTAATTTTAGGCGTAGCTGATCCAGCCGGATTTGTCGCGTTCGCTATTGTGGCGCTTCTTATCAACTTAGCATTAATTCCAATACTCGTGAGCGTGACGGTAGAGCCAACCACACATGACAGTCGAAAGGTCCCTATTTCATTGTTGTTCAAAACGGTACCACTGGGTGTTGTTAACTCCTTCGTTATTCAAGCCTGTTACGCGATGTTCTACGGTATCGGCCCCATGTATGCATCCTATATTGGATTAAACGTCTTTCAAATTACTGTCTTTATGGCGTCGTTTATTTTTGGTGGCTTGCTCTCGCAAGCACCATTTGGATTGCTGTCAGATAGAATCGACCGTCGTTTTGTTATTGCTATTTGTGCCGGCGGTGGTACTGGAATGGCCGTCATTTTGTCCCAACTGGGCCCATCCAACGCTATACTGATATACGTCGCCGTGGCTCTATTGGGCGCCTTTATTTTACCGATGTACTCGTTAGGTATGGCTCATACCAACGACTATTTGGAAAAAGATCAAATGCTTGGTGCAACAGGCGCCCTTATAAAAATCAGCGGGGCAGGATCTATCATCGGCGCACCAGCGGTTGCGGCTCTGATGCAATTTGGTGCAATTAACTTCTTCTTTTTACTATTGGCTGGCTTAACGTCTTTTATTTGCTTGTACGCTATGTATCGCGTGACTCGTCGTGCAAAAGCAGAAGACCAGTTGCACAGCAACTTCGCTATTTTGGCACCGTCGCAAACCTCTGACGAGCTATTAACGTCAATGGCGGAAGAAGCACCTGAGACGCCCGAAGAAGACGAAGACGACGAGGATAGCGAAATCGACGGTAACGCTATCCTTCGTTAATAGCACGTTATTTTTCAGCCAGTAAGTCGTTGACCCACTCAGCGGCTTGCTGCAGTATCGCGTCTAAATGCTCTTCCCCAACGAAGCTTTCAGCGTATATTTTATAAACAGGCTCTGTGCCTGACGGGCGTGCCGCGAACCAACCGTTCTCAGTAGTCACTTTAATACCGCCAAACTGCGCGTCGTTCCCTTTCGCTTTGGTCGTAATATCCGTCACAGCTTCATCAGCAAGCGTTGGCAACTTCACTTTATAAGCACGAATGCCTTTAAAGCGCTGATTCATTTCTGTTGAGGATGCTGTATCGACCCGGCGATAAAACGACGTACCATGCTGCTCGCACAGTTCGTCATAATATTGACTGGGGTTCTTGCCCGTTGTCGCCAGAATCTCAGCGGCCAGCAAGGCTAAAACAATACCATCTTTGTCAGTCGTCCAGGTATCACCATTGCGGTCCAGCATGGTTGCTCCGGCACTCTCTTCACCGGCAAATGCAATACTCTTATCCGCCAAGCCTTCCGCAAACCATTTAAAACCAACCGGCACTTCCATGAGCTGACGACCATTCGCTGCGACAACTCGGTCTATCATGGCGCTGGACACCAATGTTTTACCAATAGCGGCAGCGTCTGACCAGGAGCGGTGCTTACATAAATAGTCGATAGCCACTGACAAATAATGGTTCGGATTCATTAAACCATGCGTTGGAGTCACGATACCGTGACGATCATAGTCCGGGTCATTACCCATGCCTAAGTCGTATTTGTCTTTCAGCTCCAGCAGTGACGCCATGGCATGAGGTGACGAGCAGTCCATGCGAATCTTTTCGTCTTTATCGAGCGACATAAACGAGAAGGTCGCATCGACCACCGCATTTTTTACATCAATATTTAGCCCATAATGCTCAGCTATTTGCAGCCAGTATTTCGCACCCGAGCCGCCCATGGCATCAACGCCCAGCGTTAAGTTAGCTTTCGCAATAACGTCCATGTCCACACAGTCGGTTAGGTGCTCAATGTAATCTTTGCGCCAGTCCACAAACGTCAAATCAGGGTGCTCGAGAACGTCTTCGCTTTCGCAGGTATTTACGCCAATAAGTCCTGACGACAACAACGCATTTGCGTACTTTTCAATGGTCTTAGTGGCGTCACCGCCCGCTGGGCCACCGTGTGGCGGGTTGTATTTGAAGCCGCCGTCCTGCGGTGGGTTGTGCGACGGCGTAATAACCACGCCATCAGCTTTGGCACTGTTTTTCATGTTCCACTGAATAACCGCTCGACTCAATACCGGTGTTGGCGTGTAGTCGTGCTCTGCCTGAACATGCACTTCCAGACCGTTGCCTAAAAACACATCTAAAGCACTTAAATACGCCGACTCAGACAGTGCGTGAGTATCTTTAGCCACCAAAATAGGACCGGTAATGCCCTGCTCTTCGCGGTACGCACAAATCGCCTGTGCTATCGCCAAAATATGTGCTTCATTAAAGGAACGCTTTAACGAACTACCACGGTGACCCGAAGTACCAAAACTGACTTTTTGCTCTGCTTTACGTGGGTCTGGCTCGTACACATAGTAGGCACTGGTCAACTGTGCAATGTTGGTTAAGTCACTAGCTTGCGCCAACTGCCCGGCGCGCGATGAATTTGCCATTATAAAAAATCCCTTATCTTTTCTGCATCAGCAGAGCTGTAGCCTAACGTCTTTGCAACCTGCGTCAGCATTGACTTTTTCTTGGTCGTATTGGTGTTGGTTATAACCCAGTACGGCGCATCGGGTATTTGTTTCGGATTGGTGCTGTTACCGGTGCTCAGTAGCGCGTCTTCGGTGCGCGCAAAGTACTGACGGTCACGGCCGCGTATGTCCAACACATCAGCAAAACGGTCACTGTGACTTTTGTACAGCATGCTTAATATGTATAAAAAACGGGAGACGACACTCTTTTGAATGCGCACGTCCTGCTCATTCAAGCGGTTAAAAACACTGTCTGTTTTCGTCTTTTCCGGCTTGGCAGATGCCGGCTCTGTTGTTCTATCAACATCCAGCAGACGGCGAAGAATATCGGAAGCACTTTCTCCAATTTCGCGAGTGTGGCTAGCTATATAGGCGTACAAATCGTCGTCAATGTCTATCCGTTTCATTATTAATGACCGACCTCTAATAAACCATTATGTATGGCTTTGTCGCTTGCATCGGCACCACAAAGCCTTGAAAATAGACCGCAAAGTTTATCACTAAAGGCGACTCGATGGCAGACTCTAAACAATTGAATCATGAAACGCTTGGTAACTCTAAGAACCCGGCGGTTATCATCATTCACGGACTTTTTGGCGACAAAGACAACCTCAAGCGACTGGCTCGCGAGCTAGAGTCTGACTTTTTCTGTGTCTTGCCAGACGTCAGAAACCATGGCGACTCATTCCACAGCAATGATATGACCTATCCAAGCATGGCCAAAGACATCATTGCTTTGGCGGACGATCTTAACCTCGACAAGTTTCATCTGGTGGGTCACTCCATGGGGGGGAAGATTGCTATGGAAGTTGCCATGAGTTCCCCTGAGCGTGTCTTGTCAGCGGTCTTTGTCGATATATCCCCCGCTGCTTATGAAGGCACCCATGACCGCATTATGGACGCGTTGTGTGGGCTAGACCTTTCTCAGGTTAAAAGCCGAGGTGACGCAGACAAGCAGCTGGCCGATGCCATTGCTGAAAAAGGCGTGCGTCAGTTTCTGCTGAAAAACCTGAAACGCACCGACGACGGTTATCAGTGGCGCTTAAACATTAACGCACTGAAAGAGTGCTACAGTGAAATCTCAGGTGCTGTAAGTGAAAATACCTACGATGGAAAAGCGCTTTTTATTAAAGGCGGAAACTCGAATTACCTGACAGAGAAACACGAAGACGCCGTGAAAAAACGTTTTTCCAATGCATCAGTTAAGGTTATCGATGACACAGGTCATTGGCTACACGCCGAAAAACCTCGTATATTTAACCGTTTGGTGCGCGACTTTCTAACAGCCTAAGGTCGCTACTTTACCGACTTTATGCTATTCTACGGCGGCTTAAAATAAGTCCCGTATTAGTGACAGATGTCAGCAAGGAGTCGTTGTATGTTGGCTGAATATTATGAACAACTCGAAATTCTTGGTACCAATATAACGCTTGGAATTCTTTTCTTGCTGATTGGTCTGGCAATACGAGACGTTTTAAAACGCTCCTCAGTACCCAAGTTTGGCCAAATTATTGTTTGGCTAGTATTATTCCTGGGTTGTTTTGGCTTCATTGCAAAAGGCATTATCCAAGTCCTGTGGGAGTCGGGTATTTAAAAATTATTTACGTCACTGAATGGTTGCGTTCTATTTAATTACGAAATAATCCATTCAGTATTGTTGATTCGTATAAACAGGTGAAAATAATTTATGGCAACGGTTGGAATTTTCTTTGGTAGCGATACAGGCAACACAGAAGCCGTCGCTCAGATGATTCAAAAAGAGCTTGGAAAAAAGCTGGTCGATGTAAAAGACATCGCTAAATCCAGCAAAGAAGACATTGCCAATTACGATTTACTGCTGTTCGGTATCCCAACATGGTACTACGGCGAAGCTCAGTGCGACTGGGACGACTTTTTCCCCGAACTGGAAGAAATCGACTTTACCGATAAATTAGTCGGCATTTTTGGCTGTGGTGATCAGGAAGACTATGCAGAATATTTCCTTGACGCTATGGGCATGGTGCGTGACATTGTTGAAGCTAAAGGCGGCATTATTATTGGTCACTGGCCAACTGAAGGCTACAACTTTGAAGACTCTAAAGGCTTGGTCGATGACGACCACTTTGTCGGTCTGGGTATTGACGAAGACAGACAGCCGGAGCTGACCAAAGAGCGCGTTAAAAAGTGGTGCGAACAAGTCTACGAAGAAATGTGCCTGGCAGAACTGGCAAATGACAGTTAATACAGGGTATGCTGTTTACTAAGTTTGACTGAGATTAAGAATAATTATGGCGAGTAACGACGAACAGTTAAAAAAAGCAGGCTTAAAAGTCACGTCCCCACGCATGAAAATTCTGGAGATTCTAAAACAGCCAGAGAACCAGCACATTAGCGCTGAGGACGTGTACAAAATCCTGCTTGAGCAAAAAGACGAAATCGGCTTGGCCACGGTTTATCGTGTTCTGAACCAGTTTGACGATGCAGGCATTATTACTCGTCACCACTTTGAAGGTGGTCGCTCGGTTTTCGAACTGAGCGCTAAAGAGCACCATGACCATTTAGTATGCCTGACCTGCGGTCACGTTTTTGAGTTTGAAGACGACGTCATCGAAGACCGCCAGGAAAAGGTAGCTACCGCGAATAAGCTCAAATTGACCAACCACAGCTTGTATTTGTACGGCGAGTGTCAGCGCGGTGAAAACTGTGAGTACAAACTGGCAATAGAGGCAGAATAGTATGGCATTGCGATGGCTCATTTATGGTGCCTACGGGTATTCAGGGAAGCTTATCGCACATCAAGCCAAACGCCGAGGTTACCACCCTATTCTCGCCGGTCGTAATGAAGCGTCACTGGAGCCAGTGGCGCGTCATCTCGAATTTGCATACCGCAGTTTCCCGCTAGACAATATCGACACTCTTAAAAGCCAACTGAGCGATGTCGATTTAGTTCTGAATTGCGCCGGGCCGTTTAGCAAAACAGCCGCCCCTCTTATTCAAGCTTGTATCGATACCAAAACACATTACCTGGATATTACCGGGGAAATTGATGTGTTCGAATACGCCCACTCCAAACATCAGGCAGCCAAAGACGCCGGTATTGTACTATGTCCTGGTGTTGGCTTTGACGTTATTCCAACCGACTGTGTGGCGGCGCGTTTAAACGCACAAATGCCCGAAGCAACGCGCTTAAAACTCGGCTTTGATTCCGGCTCGCGCATGAGTCGCGGCACCGCTAAAACCAGTATTGAACGCTTAGGCCGCGGTGGCGCTGCGCGGGTAAATGGACAAATCGTCGATGTACCGCACGCCTGGCATTCGCAATGGATAGACTTTGGTAACGGTAAAAAATGCGCCATGACCATTCCGTGGGGCGACGTTTCAACCGCTTACTACACCACTGACATTCCCAACATTGAGGTGTACATTCCGGCCAGCCCGCGTTTAGTCAAGAAAATGCGCCGCATGAACTGGTTCCGCTTTGTCTTTAACTGGAAGTGGGTACAGCGCAAACTGAAGCAAAAGCTCGAGTCTCAGCCAGTAGGTCCGGAAGAGAAGGAACGAAAAGACAACCCAACCTATGTTTGGGGCGAAATTTCAGATGACCGCGGCAACAAGAAAGAGCGGCGCGTAAAAGTGAAAAACGGTTACTCGTTAACAGCCGAAGGTGCTGTTGAGTTGGCCGTGCATACCTTAAGCCAGAAACACACAGGGGGCTTTTACACCCCCTCTCGTTTATACGGCGCTAAGCTACTGGACCAATTTACGATTCAGTAGCCTGTTGCTGCTCTATTTTCGCCCAGCTGTCTCGTAAGCCGACCGTTTGGTTGAAAATAAGACGCCCTTCTTTCTCGGCATCCGTATCTAAGCAGTAGTAACCCAGGCGTTCAAACTGAAAGTTTTCACCCAGTTTTGCATTTTCCAGGTTCGCTTCCACAAAGCCCTTCTTAATGACCAAAGACTCTGGGTTCAGCGTTGAGAATAAGTCTTCTTCGGCAGCCGGGTTTGGCACCTGGAATAAGCGATCGTACACACGGAACTCCGCTTCCTTCGCCGTTTCTGCCGACACCCAGTGAATGACACCTTTGACCTTACGACCGTCGGCAGGATCTTTGCCCAGCGTATCAGCGTCGTAGTGACAGTAAATGGTCGTGATGTTGCCGTCAGCGTCCTTTTCAACTCTATCGGCTCGAATAACGTACGCATTTCTTAAGCGCACTTCCTTATCCAACACCAGGCGTTTGAACTTTTTATTCGCTGACTCACGGAAATCTTCGCGCTCTATCCAAAGTTCGCGGCTGAACGTAACGTCACGCTCGCCCATTTCTGGTTTATTCGGGTGGTTTGGCGCATTCAGCGACTCGGTTTGGTCTTCCGGGTAGTTTTCAATAACGATTTTTACCGGATCCATCACTGCCATTGCTCGCGGCGCATTTTCGTTTAAGTCGTCACGGATACAGGCTTCGAGCATGCTCATTTCAACCTGGTTATCCATTTTCGTGACACCAATACGACGGCAGAACTCACGAATAGACTCTGGTGTGTAACCACGGCGGCGCAAGCCAGCAATACTGGCAACACGGGGGTCATCCCATCCGGTTACTTTGCCTTCTTCCACCAATGTATTAATAATGCGCTTGCTCATCACCGTGTATTGCAGATTTAAGCGCGAAAACTCAATTTGCTGCGGGTGGCAGTCAATGCTGATGTTGTCCAACACCCAGTCGTACAGACGACGGTTGTCCTGGAACTCCAACGTACATAAAGAGTGCGTAATACCTTCCAACGCATCAGAAATACAGTGGGTAAAGTCGTACATTGGGTAGACACACCACTTGTCACCGGTTTGGTGATGATGCGCAAAACGCACACGGTAAATAACCGGGTCACGCATACACATAAACGGCGAGCTCATATCAATTTTGGCACGCAGCGCTGCTTTGCCTTCTTCGTACTTACCGGCGGTCATGTCAGCAAAGTGCTTCAGGTTCTCTTCCACTGAAGTATCACGATAAGGACTGTTTTTACCCGGTTCCTTTAAAGTGCCACGCATTTCGCGCATTTCTTCCTGCGGCGAAAAGTCGACATAGGCCAAGCCTTTCTCGATAAGCTCTACCGCATAGGCGTGTAGCTGATCAAAGTAATTTGACGAATAACGGGGCTCGCCTTCCCACTGATACCCCAGCCACTCAACGTCCTGCTTAATCGAATTAACGTAGTCGACCTTTTCTTTCAAAGGGTTGGTGTCGTCAAAACGTAAGTTACAGGTACCTTTGTAGTCTTCCGCAATACCAAAGTTCAGAACTATCGACTTGGCATGACCAATATGCAGAAAGCCATTCGGCTCCGGCGGAAAACGGGTATGCACCGTAGAGTGTTTACCACTGGCCAAATCTTTATCGATAATTTGGCGAATAAAGTTACTGGGACGAGAATCGGTATCAGCCATTAAGTTTTTGTCTCCGCTACAGAATGAACACGGGAAATTAGAAAGGCGCTATGATCGCAGGTTATCGCCGCCCTGACAAGGCAGACGCACATTAAAAAACTGATAAAAGCGGCGCAACTGCTGTTGTGCAACCGACGCTTCAACGCGGCTGAAACGCACTTTTTGGCCCGGCTGTAATTGCGCCAGCTTGCCTAAGTCGACCGGGTTAATAACCCCCAGTTTCGGGTATCCGCCCAGCGTTTGCCGGTCGTGCATCATAATAATGGGCTGTCCGTCGGACGGTACCTGAACCGAACCAATGTTAATGCCTTCGGAAACTAAACCTTGTCTCGGCGTTTTCAGCGCTTTGCCGGCTAGACGAATACCCATGCGGTTGCTGTCTTTACTGACTTCAAAATCTTCGTAGCAAAAGGCTTCACGCACCGACATTGGGAAGTCGTCATACTGATACCCTGGGATAAGCCCCAGCACGGGAGTCTTCGTGTAGTCGCTGCGATACGCCCAACTCACGCGCCTGGACGGTTGCGGTGTGTCACAGTGAAAACTTAGCGTATCACCGCTTTGCAACGGAGAGCCGTCACCCGACAAGCCACCGACACTATCGCGTTCAACCGTGGCGCAACTGTGCCATTTTGGCTCTACCTGAAAACCACCCTGCACCGCCAAATATAAGCGTAAGCCTGCTCTGGCATAGCCAACTTTCAAGCGTTGCCCGGCTTTCACTTCAAAATTCTGCCACAGAGTTAACGGCTCATCATCCAGGTGTGCCTCGGCGTCAGCGCCAGTCAGTGCAAAACAGCCATCTTGCTGAAACTCAACTTCCAAACCGCCCAGAGTAATTTCGAGCTGGGCTGCGTTAAAGCTGTTGCCAAGCAACCGGTTTGCCCATAAAAATGCGTGTTCGTCCACCGGTCCACCGCGGGTTAATCCTTTGGACAAATACCCGAAACGGCCAAAATCCTGAACCGTCGCTCTCATGCCTGCATCAAGAATTTTTATCATGACAACGACTCCAGCGAGCCACCGGCTTGCTCAAATTCGTCTTTCGACACCGCTTTAAACTGCACTCGGTCGCCTACCTTCATTGGGCTAATATTGTCTGCCTGCGGGTCATAGAGGGTTTCTGCCGTACGGCCAATAATGTTCCAGCCTCCCGGCGACACAGACGGATACACGGCGGTTTGCGCCTCTGCTATGGCCACACTGCCCGCTGGTATTTTGGTTCTTGGGTTATCTAAACGCGGCAAGCGCAGCTTCTCGGGCAACTCACCTAAATATGCGAACCCCGGCGCAAAGCCCATAGCGTACACTCGATACTCTTGCTCGGTGTGCATTTTAATAATGCCGTCAATCGACAAGGAGGTTTGCTCTGCCGCACGCTCTAAATCTGGCCCGACGCTGGGGTCGTAGTAAACGTCAATGGTATGCAAGGCGCTCTGCTTGGAAGCACCGCTTGCATCACCGTCTTGCTGCAATTCATCAATAAGCTTACGCACACATTCACGCAGCTCGTCCTCAGAAAGCGACAGCACGTTGTAGTAGATCATCAGAGAATTGTATGAAGGCACCAAATCATAGAGGTTGTTACCTAATGCGCTGCTAACACGGTTAGTTAGTGCCATGATTCGATCGTTCACCTCGGGGTCAATACCTTCGCCCAGATACACCAAAATGGCGTCAGCACCGGCGGTGACTATTTTAGGAAAAGCACTCTCTGCGTTACTCATCACTTCCTTTTACTATTTCTCTCAACTGTTTGACGGTGTCTATGGCCCGGGGGTTGTCGCCATGCACACATAACGAATCAATTTGAATACTCAGTGGCGTACCATTAACGCTGGTAATGGGCTTTCCTTCGGTAAAGGCCTGTGCCTGCTCCAGCATAGCCTCAGTTTCACTGTGTACCGCATCGTCGTGCTTACGCGAGCGAAGCTTACCGTTGTCGTCATAGGCGCGGTCAGCAAAGCCCTCAAACCATAAGGTCACACCAAATTGTGCGGCACGTTCTTTCCATGCGTGGTTCTCCGGTGTTGCCATAATCATAAGCGGCAACTCGTCATTCCCCTGTAAGGCCGAAATGGCCTGACATACAGCGTCGAACAGTGGTCCGTCATTCAGCATGTCATTATACAGCGCACCGTGTGGCTTTACGTATTCCACTTTGGCTCGCTCTCCGGTACAAATACCCTGTAACGCCCCTACCTGATACTGCACCATTGCGGTAACTTCTTCCGGCTTACAGGCCATGTGCCGACGCCCAAAACCGACCAAATCAGGATACGCTGGGTGCGCACCAATGGTAACGCCATACTCCTTCGCCAAACGCACCGTATTTTTCATGGTTAATGGGTCGGACGCATGAAAACCACAGGCAATATTCGCACAATCTATATGCGGCATAATGAGCTCGTCGGCACCCAATTTCCAGGCACCGAAGCTTTCACCAATGTCTGCGTTAAGCGTTACTTTCTTCATTTACGACTCTTTATTTATGATTTTTTCTCTTTCTCTGAACTGCGTGCTTCAATGTCGCCCAGCAGGCGCGTCAAACTGACCGCAAACAAATACAAACCAATGCCGACAGCGCCCAGTTGAAGCGGCGGTAACGCCAGCACAAACAGCTGGTGTTTCACATAAACCGCCACACCACCAATAATGCCCATGGTCGTTATCGCGCTAGCAACTAAAACGACTGGTGGTAACCACGACAGCAACCAACGGAATTTCAACAGCGCACACACACCGCCCAGTACCACACCCCAGGCAATAGGTAAGCCCAGCTGATACCAACCCAGATTGTAGTCCGCTATAACGCTAATCAGCTGCTCTTGAGTGGCTGAGTAGAAAAATAGCCCCACTGCACCGGCTAAAATAACAATCCGCTTTTTTAAATCCATGAATAATTCCCGATGTCCTAATTAGGCTCTTAAACGAAGAGGCTGATAATAAAAATAATAATCGCGATAATGGGTATCCACAAAATAGGCGACTGATACCATTTTAACGGTGCTGTCTGCCCTTTTGAGTCGAGCGAGCTCAGCGTTGGTTGGCGATACAGCCAAATAATACCTACCAACATCAATGCCGCGCCGGCCAAACGAACATTGGTATCGTTGTCACTAACAACACCCAAAACCGCCATTAACAGCCCGGCTATTAGTATTAAAAGAGCAAGTACTCTTTGCCACATACATCCCCCGCGTTTTGTTCTTATAGTTGTTCTTGTTGTTAATCGCTTTATACTAATCGTTTTACTGTAATGACTCTATACTGTATCAGCTTCTGAGGCCATATGTTAAAACGAATTCTGATAGCACTTGCCGCCATTATTATTACCGTTGGGGTTATTCTTGGCAGTGCGGTTATTTATCAAAAAACGACCATGCAGCCCGACTTACCCACCGACGAAGACTGCGGCATTCAACAGTTGGTGAATAATGGCGACGGTTCGTTAGAAGCGCATACTTATTGGTGTGAGCGCGGTAGTGACAAGCAGTGGCAAGGGCATGAAGTGTGGCTTTATGAGCCTCGTGTTGAAAAGTGGCAGCGTATACTGACAACCGAGCACGACGGCTGCATGAAATTAACGCTGAGCGATCAGCAACTGGACATTAACCACGACGGTGATCGCGGCAATATGAACTTGGTGGAACCGGTATTTTTATATAACGACGCCAACGGAGTAAGTCAGTCACTGCCGGTGCAAGTGTCTACCGCCGGCGACGCCGATTGTTCTGGTGAATAACCGAGAGCTAAGCCAGCTTTAACACCCATTTAAGCGGCAGACGTTTCATTAGGAATGCCATTAACGCCCAGGGCCAGTAAGGGACATAAGCTTTTACTGGCTCTTTATTAATGGCTTTTGCCAGTAAGCGACAACCTGTTTCCGTATCCACCATGAATGGTGTGTTTTTCACTTTTTCATTAATTTCAGAGCGAATGTACCCCGGATAAATGGTCGACACTTTTATCGGGCTATTACTGCCGTAAGTTTTCATTAAATCCGCACGAATACCTTCGGTTAGCGACGCCAGCCCGGCCTTGGTTGCTGCATACACCGTCATTGCCCGTGGCATACCACGGAAGGCACTCATGGACGAAATAGTCACCAGATGGCCCTGCTTTTGCTCGCGCAGAATTTCCATAGCCGCTTCGCATTGCGCCAGCGCCGCTACAAAGTTTGTTTCTGCCGTGGCTTTATTAGCCTCAAAGTAGCCCGTACCTAACGCCGCGCCTTTGCCCATGCCCGCATTAATAATAAAGCGGTCAATGTGTCCCTGCTCTTGTTTAAACGCCTGAAACACACGGAATACGTCGTCATGAGCATTTACGTCCAGCGTTTTAATGCTGACGGTTATACCTGAATGCTTATCTTCCAGTTCGTTTTTTAGCGCCTCTAAGCGATCTAAACGGCGGGCACACAGACATAAATTTTTGCCTTCTGCAGCAAACTCACGTGCCATACCCTGTCCTAAGCCAGAGCTGGCACCGGTAATTAAAATAGTTTTCCGTTCTTGCGGCATTGTTGAGCTCTCTTTTTTATTATAATTCGTTAAGCTTTAGCGATATGGCGACGGCAGCGCCACAGCAAATAATTCACCAGGAACCAGAAGTTCTTAAAAGCTTTATTATTGGTTTGCTTATGGTGGTACCGATAGTAAATTTGCTGCGCAATAACCGCCAAGCGAAACAAGCCAAACACCTCATAAAAGGCAAAGTCTTCCACCTTGGTGCCAGTGCGTTCGCAGTAGTAATCAATAATTTCTTTGCGCGTTAGCATGCCCGGATAGTCACTCGGTTGACGTTTGGTTGCTCGTGCCACTTTGTCATCGCTCGCTTCTATCCAATACGCCAGTGAATTACCTAAGTCCATTAACGGATTGCCTAGGGTTGCCAGCTCCCAGTCCAGAATACCGATAATGTCAGTTGGATCTTCCGGGTTCAGAATCAGGTTATCTAACCGAAAGTCATTATGAACCAGACATATTTTCTCGTTCTCTGGCTGATTTTCTTTAAGCCAGCGCATGACTGACTTAGCACCAAACACATTCCAGGTTTTCGCCTTTTCATAACGACTGCACCAGCCGTTAACCTGACGCTCGGTATAACCCTTACCTTTGGCTATTTTACGCAACCTTGTGCTGTCTAAGTCGACATTATGCAATTCAATAAGCTTGTCGAGTGCGTTCGTACAAAGCTGACGTGCCTGCCCGGCGCTTAGGTCCAGACCTTTAGGGAAACGGCGACGCGGAATAATGCCGGTAATGTGCTCCATAACGTAAAACTCAGCACCAATAACCGACTCGTCCTTACAGTGCGCCAGCATACGAGGCACATGGGGAAACGCCGGACGTAAACGCTTTTGTAAGCGGTATTCACGCCCCATGTCATGGGCTGACTTAGCTTTTGTCCCCTCCGGTGGGCGACGTAACACTAACGCTAAACCGTCATAGTCTAAGCGGTACGTCCAGTTCGACACACCACCGGTGTACTGCGTAATTCTGAGCTCACCTCGGTTGTCCGGTAGCTCACGTCCTATGTTCTCAGTCAGCCAGTTGTCCAGTGCTTCAACCGGCAACGCTTCCTCTTCGCGAACCTCGCTCGCTTGATCCGTTATTGTTGACGCGTCAGTCATTAATACGCCCTTTCCACTGTTTTAATTCGTTTTTTGCAATGGTCGCACGGTGCACCGCATCGGGTCCATCGGCAATACGTAATGAACGGGCCACAGTCAGTAACCCCGGTAATGGTGTGTCGTGGCACATAGATGCGCCACCAAACAGCTGCATGGTTTCATCCACCACTTTTTGCAGCACATTTGGTGCCACCAGCTTAATAGCGGATATTTCTTTAATGGCCTTCATGGCGCCAATGTTGTCAATTTGCCAGGCCGCATGCAGGGTCAGTAAACGCGCTTGATCAATCGCAACACGCAAGTCTGCCAGACGCTCGCTGTTGCCGCCCAGCTTCAATAACGGTTCGCCGAAAGCGATGCGTGACGTACCGCGCTCAATGAATAACTCTAGTGCCCGTTCTGCCGCGCCAATAGCCCGCATACAGTGGTGAATACGCCCCGGGCCTAAGCGCCCCTGCGCAATTTTAAAACCAGCACCGGGGCCGACAATAATGTTCTCTTTGGGAACGCGCACGTTGTCGAACACCACCTCGCCATGACCATAAGGCGCGTCGTATTCACCTAACGCCGGCAGCATGCGCTCTATGTTAACGCCTGGGGTGTCTAGCGGTACCAACACCATAGAGTGGCGATGGTGCTTTTCCGCGTCTTCGTCGGTCAGCCCCATAACCATGGCAATTTCAGCGTCAGGGTGCCCTAACCCCGTACTCCACCACTTGCGGCCGTTAATAACCCAGTCGGAGCCGTCGGCAACAATGGTGGTTTGCATATTGGTGGCGTCAGAGGACGCGACATCGGGTTCGGTCATACAAAACACCGAGCGAATGTCGCCGTTTAAAAGCGGCGTTAACCACTGCTCTTGCTGCGGGTCATCGCCAAAGTGATACAGCACTTCCATATTCCCGGTGTCGGGCGCATTACAGTTGAATACCTCGGGCGCTAGCAGACTGCGCCCCATGCGCTCGGCCAGTGGTGCATATTCCAATGTCGTTAAGCCAGCGCCCAGTTCGTCATCCGGCAAAAACAGGTTCCAAAGCCCCTGCTCTTTCGCCAACTGCTTAAGCTCAGCTACTCGCGGTGGCACCTGCCATTCACGCCAATTAGGCGTGCTGTTCAGTCGATAATTCTCTTTTTGATACTGGTCTTCATACGGCTCAATATGCTCGCGCATAAAGGCATCAAGCCGCGCCAAATAGTCCTTTGTTTTCGCACTGTAGGAAAAGTCCATAATGCCCGCTCCCAACGAATAGTTAACAGCATTGTAGACGTGAAAGTGTTGGTGGTACAACCAGAGTTGGAGGATGGAGCAAAACAAGTGATGTGAGTTTGGGTACGCTGCGAGCTCATCCATGAGCTCGCCTCAAGCTCAACAGTCTTTATTAATATCTAACTCGCTAAGATCTATGTCATCTAAGAACAACAAAAATTCATCAGTCTGATCAACTTTCAAATAAACATCTAATTCGGAATTACCCCATGTGAGTTCCTTGCTTTGGCATGCCGATAACAATCTTACATTGATGCTACCAGCCCCACCCTCCTCATGTGCACTACGATATTTGCGAATCGCTTCCTGCCCTTGCTTCATTAATTGAGCGTCCTTTTCAGATAAACGCATCACCGTAAACTGCTCGTCTTTCTCAAGCTCATTTTTTAGTGTTACAGGTATTACATAGTTTGAGTCAACAATCACAGGATAACTATAGCTGAAGCTAGTATCTGGGTTGCCTGTTCTAAAACTAAAGTCAATCACCACATCTCCATCTCTTACATCTACCTCGTCAGGAGATTTCACGGCAACAACGATTTGATTAGGATCTGCCTCTAAAGGGTTTAAGTTCATTAACTTAATCATGGTACTGAGAGGGATACTGCTACAACCGGTAACAACGCTGAGTGTTATAGCAATCAAGAGTGCTTTTAATTTCTTCACAGTTCATCCTAGTTTATTAGTTATTAATGTTAATAAAATGTTTATTTAGGAAGAATCTGACTGTGAACCTGAAGAAAAGTTTCAACTCTGTTAACTCACACCTGTGAGTCGAAAGACAGACATCGTTTCCTCAGCAAAGAGCACCTAAGCTTTTAAATTCATAAAGGTTATTCTGTGTCCCATACAGTTCTATTGTCTCTTTGAAGCTGAAACCAATAGTTTCCAGCAGCTTATTTGATCTAAAGTTGTCGGGAAGAGTGACAGCAACGACCGTATCGAGTGAACAGGTTTTCATAACGGTTTTTAGCGTATTTTCCGCAGCCTCTCTCGCATAACCTTTACCACTGTATTCGGGCAAAAAAGCGTAGCCTAAATCTGGATTATCCAATTCGTCTCGTTTCAGTAAGCCACACATACCAATTGGTGTGTGCGTTTCTTTTAGGCAAACCAAGTTAAGACCGAAGCCGTGCTTCTCATAGCTAGCCATAGGGCCAGTTTTAAGATAATTAATTGCGTCTTCGTGCGTACGAACGTTTTTATCGCCGATGTACCGTATAAACAAGTCATCGTTGAGTAAGCGGACAATAAAAGGAGCATCGCGTAACTCAAACTGTCTTATAGATAACCGTTCTGTTTCGCAAAGTACTTTCATGGAAGCCCTTTTATAGCAATGGTTATTGGTAAACCGAAAGAATTTCCCAGTTATTTTCAAACTCAGCAACGTCTTTGATATTGAGTATCGCTTGCGGTGAAGCCCCGCCTCCAGGGCGGCGGTAGTCGTGCTTTTCCATGAAAGCCACGTACCTATCGACAATTTTCTTCTGTATTTCACGCTCAGTACAGATAAAGAATCTAGCTCCACTGACCCCTGAGTCAGGCAACCGCACCAAAATCCATATCAAATCAGGGTGCTTGAGAGGTGTCAATTCGCCCAGTGTTTGACGATTATTCTTATCAATACTGTGATTACACCACTTATCGATTGTGGACTGAACCAGAGCTCCCCTAGTACTTGCTTTAACCTGAACAGGAAACGACTTTAATGACTCGGAATGCACGGCTGTAACATCAAACCCAGGCACATTTCCAGAGTACGGAGAAGCGTAGTAACCTAACGTACCCAGTACTGCCGACACCAGATGTTCGCCGACCTGCCCTGTTAATTTATTTGATGTGCCTGATGCCATAATATTGTTTTTCTTGTTCTTAACGTTTTGCCAACGGGCGCGCGAAGCGCGTCCAGCACACGAAGTGTGCGACGTTGGGCAACTTGTTATATTTCACATTTCCTCCAAGAGTTTTGATTTTTTTGTATTAAATTCTTCTTCTGTAATTACACCTGAGTTTTTTAATTCAGCTAATTTTTTTAATTTTTCTATGGGGTCAGAATTATTTTCAATTTGTTTTGCGCTAGATACGCTTTGCTGGCTTCTGCCAGCCTCGATTGCATTGACCAGACTTGTTTCACCTTCTTTTTCAAAGGTTTTAAATTCAAGATCATCATGACTTGCATGGAGGCGAATAACTCTATGCCCTAAAAGGGATTGGCGTTCTACTGAGGTAATACTTTTTAGAGGTATTGTTTCTAAAACTTCACCCATGAGGCCTTTTCTATAAAAAATTACACGAGTTTCTGAAACGATTAAAACCCCGTTGTGTTGGGTTTTATCTCCCTTCCCCATCATTTCGCCAATATAGCCATCGGCCCATGCAATTACATTTTCTCCTGATTGCGCATGACGTTCTTTGAACGCTTTTACATGCTTGGATTCTTTTTTCATGGATGGACTCCTTGTAGTGAAATATAACGCCCCCAAGCAGGGGCATATTTTTGCGTTTTGAGCGCAGCGAAGCAAAAATATGTCCCGCTGCCTTGGATTGTTATGTGCGGAAGTTACCGGCCGGAAATTGTTTTTCTTGCTTCTATATGAAGCCTGATCATAAATAGCCCATAGGTTCCCACAGCTATAAACCAAGTGTCCTTAACCCCTTCAATTGGCCCCGTTTTATAAAACCCTAGGAGCCCGAATGATATGAATGATATCGCGAAGAATCCGAACACGGCTCCAACTCTATAGAACTGTGAAGGCATGATTTTACAAACAATAATTTCAAGTACCTTGATTGCTATGAAAATCGCCTCAGACACCAAAAAAGCAAACCCGACCACAACGAAAAAGTATACTAACCCAAGGAGCCAAGAAAACTCCTCAGGTTGCGGGAAGTGGCCAAGCCCAAATTCATTTAGGTAAGCAATAACGATAAAGGGAATAGTCAGTATTCCGCTTACCTGCATCCAATTCTTTAAGTCACCCAAATTGACCACTTACTCTCCCAGTGATTTTTTCACATAACATTTATATACTGCGCATGCGCATTTATAGCGCTCAAAAACAGCACTCTAAACCGTCTTAAACAACTGATAATAACTACTATTTTCACCATTAATTCAAACTTTCCCGAAAAACTATTCGAGCATGCTCACTTTCGCTCTTATTAATGCGCAATATGAGACTTTAATTTTTTGTTATATCTATGACGATAAAAGAGTTAACCCCATAAGGCAATACTAAATCGAGCAACTTCGCCGACCGATATGCGCCAAGCATCACCACCAGCAGTTGAATCAGCGAGCCACTAATAACGAGCCGTTCCCCCCCCCCGTACCAAACACATCACATCTAACGTACAATACCCACCCTAACCACCACCAAACTGCACACAATTACATGACCTTTTCTGATCTCAAACTTTCCCCTGAAACCCTTACTGCCCTTTCACGTCAGGGGTACAGCGAACCTACACCTATTCAGGCGCAGGCAATTCCGTTGGTGCTTGCAGGGAAAGATGTCATGGCCGCAGCGCAAACGGGTACGGGAAAGACAACGGCCTTTACGGCGCCTATTTTAGAGCTTCTGAAAGGTAAAAAGCGCGCCAAGGCAAACACAGCGCGTGTGCTTATTTTAACGCCCACTCGAGAATTAGCGGCTCAGGTGAGTGAGAACGTTGCAAATTTAAGCGCAGGTCTGCCATTGAATTACGCGGTGGCGTTTGGTGGTGTGAAAATTAATCCGCAAATGATGAAGCTTCGCAAAGGCGTGGATATTCTGGTGGCAACGCCGGGCCGCCTGCTGGACTTATACAAACAAAACGCGGTTCGCTTTCCTAAGTTAGAAGTGCTGGTTCTGGATGAAGCCGACCGCATGCTTGATATGGGCTTTATTCACGACATTAAGAACATTATTAAGTTACTGCCGGCTAAGCGCCAAACGCTGCTGTTCTCGGCAACCTTTTCTGACGACATTCGAGCGCTGGCTAAAAGCTTGCTGAAAAGCCCGGTCGAAATTGCCGTGGCACCAGCCAACGCCACTGCCGAGCCTATTGAGCAAACAGTGTATGAAGTACAAAAAAGCCAAAAGCTGGGACTGTTATTAAAACTACTGAAAAGTCTGGAGCAACCCAAATTGCTTGTGTTTTCGCGCACTAAGCAAGGGGCTAACCGGCTAGTTAAGCAGCTGGATAAAGCCGGCTTTTCGGCAGCGGCTATTCACAGCGCCAAAAGCCAGGGCGCCCGTACCAAAGCATTGGCTGATTTTAAAGGCGGTAAGGTACAAGTGCTTGTCGCCACTGATATTGCCTCACGCGGCATTGATATTGAAAAGCTGCCGTACGTTATCAATTACGACCTCCCCCACGTCGCGGAAGACTACATACACCGTATTGGCCGTACTGGCAGAGCCGGTCAAACTGGTCATGCTATTTCTTTGGTTACAGACGAGGACGCTGAAGCGCTGAAAGCCATTGAAAAGCTAATAGGCGAGACGATTGAGCGGTGTAAATTAGAGTGACTTGCTTGGTAAATAATGCTCAATATCTGTAGAAGGCTTACCAAAGAAGTACCCCTGGAAATGCTCGCACCCCATATTCTGCAAACGCTTGAACTGTTGTTCGGTTTCCACACCCTCTGCAATGACGGTAAGGTTCATGCTGCGACCTAAGCTAATAATGGTTTCGGTTAATAACGCCCCTTTACTGTGTCCATCTAAGTCGCGCACAAAAGCTCGGTCAACTTTGAGTTCGTCAAGCGGCAGCCTTGTGAGATAAGCTAAAGAAGCATAGCCAGTGCCAAAGTCGTCGAGCGAAATCGACACGCCCAGTTCACGCAGACTGGCCATTTGCTCAACAATAAAATCAATATCGTCGGCTATGAGACTCTCTGTCAGTTCAAGGCATAAACACTTGGGGTTTGCGCCAGTGGTTTTGAGGATATTTTTCACGCGCTGGACAAAGTCCCCACGACGAAACTGAACCGGGCTAACATTGACAGATATGTTAAAGCTTTCACTGCTCTTTTCAGCGCCCCATTTCACCAGTAGTTGGCAGCTCTTTTCTAAGACCCAGTCACCCAGCGCGATAATACTGTCATTCGCTTCGGCAATAGGAATAAAGTCATTGGGCGAGAGTGTCTTAAACTTAGGATGATGCCAACGAAGAAGCGCTTCAAAGCCAGTAATGTTCTGATTCTGATCGACTTGCGGTTGCAGCGCCAGAGCCAGTTCGTCATTGTCGACAGCGTGATTTAGCGCCTGTGATATTTCTAAGCGCTTTTTAACCGATGACTCCATCTGTGAGTCGAAAAAGCTAATATCAGTGGTATTGGAGCGTTTCGCCATTTTAAGAGCAATATCCGCCTGGCGCAGCAATTCGTCTCCGGATAATATTCCGGGACAATGAAAAAGCGTAATTCCAATGCATGCATTGAGTTGGTGCGACCGTCCATCAAGAATTAATGGCGCTTTTAATTTTTGAAGAATTTGAGTTGCCATTAGTTCGGCCTCTGCTGCAACAGCATCGAGTGAGGATGTCGAGCAAGGTAAAACAAGAGCAAACTCATCCTTACCAAGACGAGCCAGGTCATCTGGAGAAGAACTAAATTGCTGCAAAGATTCAGCGCAACTTACCAGCACCCTGTCACCAAAACTGTAGCCCAGACTATCGTTAATACTGTGAAACTTCTCAATATCAACGATAAGCAACGCAGCAGCGGAGGTATCACTGCTTGTGTTGCGCATAGCGCTGGTTATTCGCTCCAGTATCAAACGACGGTTGGGTAACCCAGTTAGTGAGTCATAATAAGACAGGCGCTGAACTTCTGCTTCAGCCATTTCTAATGAACGCATATCCGCATCCATACAAAACATAATGGGTTCATCATTCGGCAGGGAAACGACCGTATGGCTTGAATACACAGGCACCGTGGAGCCGTCTTTATGTTTGAGGTTCAATCGCGCTGGTGGAATACCCTCTTCGTTGTCAAACATCCAAGCAACGGCTTGCTTTACTTCGTCGCGCATCTCATGAGGGATAATTAAGTCAAAAAGGCTGCGCCCAAGCGCTTCGCTGGTGGAATAACCGTATATCCTTTCTGAAGCGGCATTCCAATAGACGACCGAGCCATCCACGCGATAGCCTTGAATAGACATAGCTTGTGTATCATCGAAGAGCTTATGGAACCGTGCTTCGCTAATTTGCTTGTCGCGGTTATTCGTCATAAAAATTAGCCGTTGCTTAATTTATCGGTGAGACGTCGAACTTACATTAAGCATAGAAGATAATTGATAATATTGTTAAATAAAGGTTGTTTGACGATCAATTTTCTTAAGCGGAAGGTAAATGGAACTTTATTCAAATGTTTTCCACTAAGAATTCTTACTCGATAACAATTTAAAATAATGAAAATCGCTTTCCTGATTTCAATTTTAGTAGTCTTAAGCACCTCTCCAGCCATAGCCGGCGAAAAATACCTGCGTGATGATGGCACAGAAATTCGATATTACTTAGATAACGCCGCTGCTGATAACCTGCTGGTGATTTTTCAGGGATCAGACTGTAACAGCGTTCGTCACATGACGTCAGTTACGACTATTTGGCAAACTCTAGCTCCTAATTCCGCTCTGTTGACGATTGAGAAGTATGGCATTGATGATAGCCTACCCTATGCCTCTGGAGAGCGAGATGACTGCCCTACCAAATACCTTCAACACGACACAATGACGCAGCGAATTAATGACGGGGTTCAACTCACCGACGCTTTTAAGAACTCCTATGACAAAGTCATAGTCGCTGGTGGCAGCGAAGGGGGCTCTATAGCTCTAGCTGCAGCCGAACGAGTTTCGGGCTTGCATTCTGTACTAGCGTTAAACTCGGGTTCTTCCAGCTTTCAGCATGATATCGAATTCAGCATTAAACAGACGGTGCCAGAAGGCCAACGTAATCAGGCCTTACAAGGTTTTAGACAATTTGCGGACCAAATTAAACAAAGTAAGGAGCCTTTTCAGGTCAACGTCAGTGGACACGGTTACGCATTTTGGAAAGATGCATTAGAACGAGACCTACTCAAGCCTCTCAAGACGATTGATGCTCCGGTATTTATAATACAGTCACTGGAAGATACAAGTGTCGACCCTGAGCAAACGAGACAAGAAATAAATAAAATTATTTCCGATGGCGCTAAACATATAACACTAAAGATGCTGCCGGGACTTGATCACGGTTTTCAAGATTCAAATGGTCAATCCCAACTAAAAAATGTTGTTGAGGGTGTATCTAATATCATCAATACTAAATGATAGAGAAACCTAAAAAGACAGGTACGCCATGCCAGATAATTTAAAACTCTACGAAGCCATTATGCTGCTCGCATTGTGCGAGGAAAAGGGCACCATGAACGGCATGTACGTGGAGTATGCCACCGCTGGAGCCATAGCCGCTGAACTTTTAATGCTCGGCCGAATTAAGGCTGATGAAAATAATAAAAACAAAGTTGCAGTGCTCGATGACAGCCCTACTGGCGATGCGTTGTTAGATGAAGCTTTAACGATGATCGCTGAAGCCAAGCGTTCGCGTAAACTCAAGGACTGGGTACAAAAACTAGGCGGTATTAAAAATCTTAAACATAAAGTTGCACAAGCACTAGCTGATGACGGCATTGTGTCTCATGAAAGAGAGAAAGTGTTGTGGCTGTTCGAGCGCCAGGTTTACCCCGAAGTAAACCCGCAACCAGAACAGGAATTGCGTCAGGCCATGCGTGATGCAGTATTCAGTGATAGCGAAGATATTGAGCCTCGCATCGCTATTGCCGTCGCATTAGCCAATAGTGCCAAGCTACTGCCACAGGTGTTCAGTAAGCAAGAGCTGAAAGACCGCAAACAACGCATTAAGCAGTTGGAAAATGGCGAACTTGTGTCTAAAGCCGCCAAGGAAGCCGTCCAGGCCATTGAAGCGGCGGTTATGGTTGCTGTGATTATGCCTGCCATAACAGCAGCTTCAGCGCCAACTTCCGGGGGTTGCTAGCTTTTTGGCTCCGCGCGATAAAGCAGCCACAAAAAACCCGGCGCGAAGGCCGGGTTTTGTTTAAGCGTTGGCGGGATATTACCAGCCAGTTTTCTCTTCAACAGCTTTGCCGATGTCGGCCAGGCTGCGTACAGTTTTAACGCCTGCTGCTTCAAGTGCAGCGAATTTCTCGTCAGCAGTACCTTTACCGCCGGCAATGATGGCACCAGCGTGGCCCATACGTTTGCCCGGAGGAGCAGTAACACCAGCAATGTAAGAAACAACCGGCTTAGAGACATTGTTTTTAATGTACTCTGCCGCTTCTTCTTCTGCTGTACCGCCGATTTCACCGATCATAACGATAGCTTCGGTTTCTGGATCTTTTTCGAACAGTTCCAGAATATCGATGAAGTTAGAGCCAGGGATAGGGTCACCACCGATACCAACACAGCTAGACTGACCAAAGCCTGCATCAGTAGTCTGCTTAACCGCTTCGTACGTCAATGTACCTGAACGTGACACGATACCCACTTTACCTTTCTTGTGGATGTGGCCAGGCATGATACCGATTTTGCACTCGTCCGGAGTGATAACACCCGGGCAGTTTGGACCGATCATGCGCACGCCTTTGTGCGTCAGGTATTCTTTAACGTAAAGCATATCCAGCGTAGGGATACCTTCAGTAATACAAACAATCAGTTCGATACCAGCGTCTGCTGCTTCGATGATTGAATCTTTACAGAAAGGAGCCGGTACGTAGATAACTGATGCAGTTGCGCCAGTTGCTTCTACCGCTTCTTTTACGGTGTTGAATACAGGCAGGCCTAAGTGCTCTTGACCACCTTTACCAGGTGTTACACCGCCAACCATTTGCGTACCGTAAGCAATTGCTTGCTCAGAGTGGAAAGTACCCTGACCGCCAGTGAAACCCTGACAGATTACTTTGGTGTTTTTATCGATCAAAATGCTCATTATTGACCTCCTGCCGCAGCAACCACTTTATCGGCAGCATCAGACAAGCTTTCTGCAGCGATAATGTTCAGGCCACTTTCGTTCAATTTCTGTGTACCCAGTTCAGCGTTGTTACCTTCAAGGCGAACAACCACTGGTACTTTAACGCCGACTTCTTCAACCGCGCCAATGATACCTTCTGCGATCATGTCGCAACGAACGATACCACCGAAGATGTTAACCAATACGGCTTTAACAGAGCTGTCAGACAAGATAATTTTGAACGCTTCAGAAACACGCTCTTTTGTCGCGCCGCCACCAACATCAAGGAAGTTAGCTGGCTCGCCGCCGCTCAGTTTAACGATGTCCATCGTACCCATCGCCAAGCCTGCGCCGTTAACCATACAACCGATGTTGCCGTCTAACGCTACGTAGTTCAGTTCCCACTTAGCTGCTTCAGCTTCACGAGCGTCGTCTTGTGACGGATCGTGCATTTCCTGAATTTTAGGCTGACGATACAAAGCGTTGCCGTCGATGCCGACTTTCGCATCCAGACAGTGTACGTTGCCTTCGTCAGTGATAACCAGCGGGTTGATTTCCAACAGTGCTAAGTCGTACTGTTCGAACATTTTCGCCAAACCTAAGAAAACCTTAGTGAATTGCTTAACCTGGTCTGGAGTCAGACCCAGTTTAAAGCCTAATTCACGACCCTGGTATGGCTGCGCGCCAACTGTTGGGTCAATTTCAGCTTTCAAGATTTTTTCAGGTGTTTCTTCTGCGACGGTTTCAATCTCTACGCCACCTTCGGTTGACGCCATGAACACGATTTTGCGTGAAGCACGGTCAACAACCGCACCTAAGTAAAGCTCGTCAGCAATATCAGTACAGCTTTCAACCAAAATCTTAGCAACCGGTTGACCTTTCTCGTCGGTTTGGAAAGTTACTAAGTTTTTGCCTAACCACTGTTCTGCGAATGCACGAACTTCGTCTAAACTTTTAACCAGCTTCACACCGCCCGCTTTACCACGGCCGCCTGCGTGAACCTGACATTTTACGACCCAAATGTCGCCACCAATACGCTTTGCCGCTTCTACAGCTTCATCAGCTGTGTCGCACGCAAAACCTTCAGATACTGGTAAACCGAACTCTTTAAAGAGTTGCTTACCCTGATACTCATGCAAATTCATGATGCTCTTCCGATTCGTTGAAACAACAAAAGCAGCTTACCTGCTGCCTACCCGAATACCGCGCCGAATTTTAACGTGAACGGCGCAAAATTAACAGCCGCAAGCTAAATTAGCGTTGCGGCTGGTTCTCAGCGTCTTTAGATATCCAGGATAAGACGTTGAGGATCTTCTAACAGCTCTTTCACGGTGACCAGGAAGCCAACCGATTCTTTACCATCGATAATACGGTGGTCATAAGAAAGAGCTAAGTACATCATTGGCAAGATTTCAATCTTACCGTCGACAACCATTGGGCGCTCCTGGATTTTATGCATACCCAGAATGGCGCTTTGAGGTGGGTTCAGAATTGGCGTAGATAACAGTGAACCAAAGACACCACCGTTAGTGATAGTGAAGTTACCACCCTGCATTTCATCAAGGGTTAACTTACCGTCACGACCTTTAATAGCCAGCTCGCGAATGCCTTTTTCCATATCTGCAATTGACATTTTGTCTGTATCACGCAGAACCGGCGTTACCAAACCACGAGGGGTTGAAACCGCAATACTTACGTCAAAGTAGTTGTGATAAACAATGTCATCACCGTCGATGGACGCATTCACGTCAGGGAAACGTTTCAGTGCTTCTGTTACTGCTTTAACGTAGAAGCCCATGAAACCAAGACGTGTGTCATGAGTTTCTTCAAAGACGTCTTTATACTTCTTGCGCAAGTCCATAATTGGCTTCATGTTGATTTCGTTGAACGTCGTCAACATGGCCGTGTCATTTTTCGCTTGTAGCAGACGCTCTGCAATACGCTTACGCAAACGTGTCATAGGTACACGTTTCTGGTCGCGGTCACCTGAAACTGCAGGTTGTGCAGATTGCTGCTTGCTGCTGTCCGAAGACTTAGACGATGAGCCTGCTTTCACGTGTTTTTCAACGTCTTCTTTGGTGACTCGTCCGCCTTTGCCCGTGCCTTTAACATCACTTGGCTTAAGTCCGTGTTCACCTAATAAACGACGTACCGCAGGACCAGCCACTTCGCTGTCACCGCCATCGTCTTTGCTTTCAGCAGCAGACTCTGACTTGCTGTCGTCTGATTTGCTTGCGCTACCGCCTGAAGAAGCACCCGCTTCCACAATACCGATAACGTCGTCAGCACCAACCGTTGCGCCTTCGTCGTGTTCAATTTTAACTAACACACCGTCAGCAGGAGCAACGACTTCCAGAACCACTTTGTCGGTTTCAATGTCGACTAAGTTCTGGTCGCGCTTAACTTCGTCGCCTTCTTTAACGTGCCAAGCTGAAATGGTGGCATCAGAAACCGACTCTGGTAATTGAGGAACGGTAACGTTCATCTTCTCGCCTGAGCCTTTTTTCTCAGAAGAGCCAGAGTCTTTTTTGTTGTCTTTCTTATCGGCTTTTTTGTCGCTGTCGTCTGACTTTTCTTCTTTCTTAGAGTCAGAGCTTGCTGCGCCGTCACCTTCTTCGATTTTACCAATAACTTCGTCGGCAGTAACGGTGGTGCCTTCTTCAGCAGTAATTTCGCCTAAAACACCGTCAGCTTCTGCGACAACTTCAAGCACTACCTTATCGGTTTCGATGTCCACCAAATTTTGGTCGCGCGATACTTTATCGCCAGGTTTTACGTGCCATGTTGCGATGGTAGCATCTGCAACAGATTCGGGTAATTGAGGAACTTTAATATCAATCGCCATGGTTCATCTTCACCTATTTAATGGTTAGCGCTTCGTCAACGAGTTTTTGTTGCTGTTTGTTGTGCTCTGATAAATAACCGACCGCAGGAGCCGCTGACGCGTCCCGACCACGATAAGTTAATTGAGCACCGGAAGGTATCGCAGCCCAGAAATGATGCTGGCTACTATACCAGGCACCTTGGTTCTGCGGCTCTTCCTGACACCAGACAAAGTCCTTGACGTGTTGATAATCTTTCATGATATCGGCTACTTCTTCCGCAGGGAACGGATACAACTGTTCGATACGGATAATAGCCACATCGTCTTGTTCACGGTCGCGGCGCTCTTTCAGTAAGTCGTAATAAACCTTACCAGAGCATAGCACCACGCGTTTTACTTTTTTCGGATCCAAAGAGTCGATTTCGCCAATCGCATTTTGGAAACCGGTATTTTCAAGCTCGCTCATCTCTGAGATAGCCAGAGGATGACGCAACAATGATTTCGGCGTCATAACAACAAGCGGGCGGCGAACCGGACGCAGTTGTTGACGGCGAATCATGTGAAATACTTGTGCTGGGGTAGTAGGCACACACACCGACCAGTTGTGGTCAGCAGAAAGCTGTAAGAAGCGCTCCAGACGTGCTGAAGAGTGCTCTGGCCCCTGTCCTTCGTAACCGTGCGGTAATAACAGAGTCAGTCCGCATAAACGGCCCCACTTCTGTTCACCAGAACTGAGGAACTGGTCAATAACTACCTGAGCGCCGTTAGCGAAGTCACCGAACTGAGCTTCCCACATAATCAGTGATTTTGGTTCTGCCGTTGCGTAACCATACTCAAACGCAAGTACAGCTGCTTCTGACAGCACTGAGTCATAAATTTCAATTTGGCCCTGATCGTCTCTGATATTGTTCAGAGGCATATAGACGCTAGCATCGTCCTGATTATGCAATACTGCATGACGGTGGAAGAACGTACCGCGGCCTGAATCCTGACCTGTTAAACGAATATGGACGTCTTGATCGACTAAAGTTGCGTAAGCCAGGCTTTCTGCAAAGCCCCAGTCCAACGCTTTGTCACCTTTCGCCATTTTCTGGCGCTCTTGATAGACCTTAGCAACACGCGAATTCAGCTTGTGTTCTTCCGGATACTGAGAAATTTTCTCAGCCAGTTCTTTAAGCTTCTTCGCTGATACTTTGTAGTCGTACTCAACGTCCCAGTCATTACCAATGTACGGTGACCAGTCGACTGAATGCGCCCGCATTGGGCGGTGTTCTTCGACAACGACTTCACCCTTATCCAATGCATCGCGGTAATCTTGTACCCATTGCTTAGCGTCTTCTTCGCTGACGGCACCTGATTCGTTTAAGCGTTTTGCATACAACTCTCGCGCTACCGGATGCTTTTTGACTTTCGCGTACATTAACGGCTGCGTTGCACTTGGCTCGTCCGCTTCGTTATGGCCGTGACGGCGATAGCAAACAAGGTCGATAACTACGTCACGCTTAAAGGTGTTTCGATAATCGAGCGCTAACTGTGTAACGAAAACAACTGCTTCGGGGTCGTCTGCATTGACGTGGAAAATTGGCGCCTGCACCATTTTCGCAATATCAGTACAGTATTGTGTCGAACGAGCATCTTCTCGTTTAGACGTTGTGAAGCCGACTTGGTTGTTCACAACAATACGTACTGAGCCGCCAACCTGATACGCTCGGGTCTGCGACATGTTAAAAGTTTCTTGTACTACGCCCTGACCCGCAATAGCCGAGTCGCCGTGGATAGTAATTGGAAGAACTTTCTCACCAACCTTATCACCTAAGCGATCCATGCGAGCACGTACCGAGCCCATAACAACCGGGTTGACAATTTCTAAGTGAGACGGGTTAAAAGCAAGTGCTAAATGCACATCGCCGCCCGGCGTAGCGAAGTCCGAAGAAAAGCCCATGTGATACTTAACATCACCAGAGCCCTTGCTTTCGCCGTGTTTACCTGCGAACTCGTCAAATAGGTCTTGTGGCTTCTTACCTAAGACGTTCACTAAAACGTTCAAACGTCCACGGTGAGCCATACCAATAACGACTTCTTTTGCGCCCTGCTCGCCTGAGCGAGAAATTAACGCTTTAAGAAGCGGTACCAGGCTGTCGCCACCTTCTAATGAAAAACGCTTAGCGCCCGGGAACTTCGAGCCTAAGTACTTTTCCAGACCGTCAGCAGAAATCAGCTCACGCAGAATTTTGGTTTGTTGCTCTTTGTCGAACTTCGCCTTGCCTAAAGAGCCTTCTAAACGCTGTTGAATCCAACGTTTCTCTTCGGTAGAAACGATGTGCATATACTCGGCCCCAATAGAGCCGCAGTAAATGTTTTCCAACGCTTGGTGAATATCTTTCAATTTCATGGTTTCGCTGCCAACGGCAAGCGAGCCAACGTTGAATTCACGATCCAAGTCGTCTTTCGAAAGCTCATGAAAATCGAGAGAAAGATCAGGAACCCTGTCCTGTTTCCACAATCCAAGAGGGTCTAAATTAGCGTGTTGGTGACCTCGGAAACGGTAAGCGTTAATCAGCTGCAATACTTTAACTTGCTTTTGATCACTGACTGAGCTGCCGCTTCCAGACTGTTTGAGTTTGTTCTTCGCAGCCTCGCGAAATTGTTCGCGAACATCGCTCATTTTGGTATCTGTTACCTGGCCGTCGCTTGGCAGAGCATCGAAGACCTTACGCCACTCATCGCTGACAGCGGTCGGATCATCCAGATACGCCTCAAACATTTGCTCAATGTAGGCAACGTTCCCACCGGCTAGATGCGAAGTTTCTAGCCATTCACGCATTACACCGTCTTGCATTGCGTTTCCTTCACCTAAATATGTAAACCGATTTTATAAAAAAATAGCCATCCTTTGTGGGATGGCTATCCACAACATAAACCGTTCAAATTGACGCGCCGTTGGTTTTTAAACCGCGCGATTCAACAGCATCGATTTAATGTGGCCAATAGCCTTAGTTGGGTTCAACCCTTTTGGACAAACATTGACGCAGTTCATAATGCCGTGGCAACGGAACACACTGAATGCGTCGTCTAAATCATCCAAGCGCTCGTCGGTTGCTGTGTCACGGCTATCGATTAAGAAACGATACGCGTGCAACAGGCCAGCAGGACCGATGAACTTGTCAGGATTCCACCAGAACGACGGGCATGATGTTGAACAACATGCACATAAAATACATTCATACAGTCCATCAAGCTTAGCACGCTCTTCAGGAGACTGCAGACGCTCACGCGCCGGCGGCGTTTTTTCGTCGTTAATCAGGTACGGCTTAATCTTTTCATACTGCTGATAGAACTGGCTCATATCAACAATAAGATCACGAATAACCGGTAAGCCTGGCAATGGACGAATGACAATTTTGCTGCCTTTCAATGCTGATGTTGGCGTAATGCACGCCAACCCATTTTTACCATTGATATTGAGGCCGTCAGAGCCACAAACGCCTTCACGGCATGAACGCCGGAACGCCAACGACGGATCTTGCTCTTTCAATTTGATAAGCAAGTCCAGCACCATCATGTCTTGGTTTTCTTCCACCTCTAGGGTGTAGTCCTTCATGTAAGGTGCGTCATCAACATCCGGGTTGTAACGATAAATCGAAATATTCAATGTTTTCATCGCTGTAACCCCTTAATTAGTACGTACGAGCTTTCGGAGGGAAAGCTTCGCGCAGTTTCGGTGCCATATTAACCTGACGAGTAACCATGTCTTCAGATTCTGGACGGTAAACAGAGTGAACCAACCATTTTTCGTCGTCACGGTCAGGATAGTCAGCACGGCTGTGCGCGCCACGGCTTTCAGTACGGAAGTTTGCTGCAACCGCAGTTGAGTATGCCGTTTCCATTAAGTTATCAAGTTCCATACACTCAACACGCTGAGTATTGAACTCTTTCGACGTGTCGTCTAAACGTGCATGCTTCAAGCGCTCACGAATTTCTTTCAATTCTTTCAGACCTTCTGCCATTGCGTCGCCTTCACGGAATACCGAGAAGTTCATCTGCATGCAGTTTTGCAAGTCTTTCTTAATTTGCGCTGGATCTTCACCTTTCTGTGTGTTTTCCCAACGGTTGTAGCGAGCCATTGCCGCTTCAACATCAGATGCTGAAGATTCACGCGCTTCACTGTTAGCCGCTAAGGTTTCACCTAAGTGCATACCGGTCGCACGACCAAATACGACAAGGTCAAGCAGTGAGTTACCTCCCAAGCGGTTTGCACCGTGAACAGATACACAGGCAATTTCGCCACAAGCAAACAGACCTGGTACTGGTTTACTTTCACCTTTGTCATCAACAGTCAGAGCCTGACCGTTAACGTCGGTTGGGATACCACCCATCATGTAGTGACAGGTTGGAATAACCGGAATAGGTTCTTTAACCGGGTCAACGTGAGCAAAGGTACGAGACAAGTCACAAACGCCTGGCAAACGGCTTTCCAGCGTTTCTTTGCCTAAGTGGTCCAGTTTCAACTTAAGGTGTGTACCCCAAGGACCTTCACAACCACGGCCTTCACGAATTTCGGTCATCATTGAGCGGGCAACAACGTCACGCGACGCTAAGTCTTTTGCGTTTGGTGCATAACGCTCCATGAAACGTTCGCCGTCTTTGTTTAACAGGTAACCACCTTCACCACGGCAACCTTCAGTTACCAAGCAACCTGAACCGGCAATACCTGTTGGGTGGAACTGCCACATTTCCATGTCTTGTACAGGAACGCCGGCACGTAACGCCATGCCAACACCGTCACCGGTATTGATGTGTGCGTTCGTGGTTGAAGCGTAGATACGACCAGCACCACCAGTTGCTAAGACAACCGCTTTGGCTTTCACGTAATAAACTTCGCCGGTTTCCATGTTCAGAGTTGTTACACCCGTGACAGCACCGTCTTGGTTCTTCACGAGATCAAGTGCATACCACTCAGAGAACACGGTAGTTTTGTTCTTAACGTTTTGCTGATACAGCAAATGCAGAAGTGCGTGACCAGTACGGTCAGCAGCTGCTGCGGTACGTGCGGCTTGCTCGCCACCGAACTCTTTTGACTGACCACCAAATGGACGCTGGTAAACTTTACCGTTCTCAAAACGTGAGAAAGGTAAGCCCATGTTTTCCAGTTCCAGAATAGCTTCCGGACCCGCTTTACACATGTATTCGATAGCGTCCTGGTCACCGATGTAATCCGACCCTTTTACAGTGTCGAACATGTGCCATTGCCAGTCATCTTCGTGTGCATTACCCAAAGCAACGGTAATACCACCTTGTGCAGAAACTGTGTGAGAGCGCGTTGGAAACACTTTGGACATCAACGCACAGCTCATTCCCTCTTGGGAAATTTGCAGCGCTGCTCGCATGCCGGCACCGCCAGCACCAATCACCACTGCATCAAATTCTAAAGTTTTAACGTTCACTTAAACACCCCACAGTACGAATAAGCCAGTGAGCCAAACAGCGATGAGACCAACGCTGAAAACCAGCTGAATGAAAGCACGTAAGCCAGCGGCTTTTACGTAGTCAGTCAGTACCTGCCAAATGCCAATCCAACCGTGGATAAGAACGGCTGTCAGAACCAGCATAGTGGCCACTTTCATCCAGATGTTAGCAAATAACCCACTCCAAACTTCATAGGTGACATCTGGCGTAGAAATGAAAAAGCCCGCCATGAATAATGCGTATAAACAAATAACGATAGCGCTGGCACGAAGAAGAATGAAATCGTGCGAGCCACTGCGTCCGAAAGTAGCTGCTGCTGTTACCATAGCCAAACTCCTACTAGCACGGAAAGAAGAATAGAAAGCACAATTGAAATAACCGCGCTGGCTCTTCCCGAATCGAGCTCTTCCCAGTAGCCCATGTCCATGACTAAGTGACGCAGGCCAATAATTAAGTGAAATCCTAGCGCTGTCAAAATACCCCAGCCAATAAATTTAGCGATAAAGCTGGTCATCAGGTTTTCGACTTGAGCAAAACCTTCTGGTCCACTAAGGGAAACGGCAAAAGCCCAAATAAGGAAAACAAGAGACACCAGCATTACGACACCTGAGATACGGTGCAAAATAGATGCTTTGGCAGCGGCAGGAAATTTAATAGTTGATAAGTCTAAATTAACAGGTCTTTCTTTTTTCACGATAGATTGCCTTTTAATAAAGCACAAAAGAAATGTCTTTCACGTGTGTGTAACAAGATATTTGTTACAAATACGGTGAAAGAGTATATCGACCCAAGCCACATTTTACAACGACAAAACAATGATTCGATAAGCAAACTGTTTAGCCATGCGACTAAAGTCTAACTTAACTCAAAAATGAGTAATCTTTTCTTCATCTTCACTACGTATACTTTGCTAGAATTAGTTCACGTTCTGCGAATTAAATTGACATTTAAGGGCATGATCGAGTTAAATTAGCCCACTTTTTCAAAGTAAACAGTGAGGAGATTTCCTTATGGCTGATCGTAAAGCCACTTTACAGATTGACGGCCAATCCATTGAACTGCCAGTACTTTCACCATCGGCAGGTAAGGATGTAGTTGACGTCCGAACACTGGGAAAACATGGTTACTTCACTTTTGACCCAGGGTTCCTGGCTACGGGCTCTTGCGAGTCGGCTATCACCTACATCGATGGCGAAAACGGTGTACTTTTACACCGCGGTTACCCTATCGGTGAGCTTGCAACAAAGGCAGACTATTTAGAAGTTTGCTACATGTTGTTGCACGGCGAAGCGCCAACTGAAGAACAGTACCAAGAATTCAAGAGCACTATTACTAAACATACAATGGTGCATCAGGGCATCCACAACTTCTTTAACGGATTCCGCCGCGACGCACACCCAATGGCAATGCTATGTGCTGTCACGGGTGCTTTGTCTTCGTTCTACCACGATGACTTAGACATTCATGATGAAAATCAGCGTCTGCGCAGTGCGTATCGCTTAATTGCTAAAATCCCAACGATTGCAGCAATGGCTTACAAATTCAGCATCGGCCAACCGTTCGTATACCCACGTAACGACTTAGGCTACGCAGAAAACTTCTTAAACATGATGTTCTCTGTACCTGCTGAAGACTACGAAATTAGCCCGGCGGTTGCTCGCGCTATGGACCGTATCTTCACGTTGCACGCAGACCACGAACAAAACGCATCAACCTCAACTGTGCGTTTAGCAGGTTCTTCAGGTGCAAACCCATATGCATGTATCGCAGCGGGTGTTGCGTCATTGTGGGGACCGGCTCATGGTGGTGCTAACGAAGCGTGCTTGCGTATGCTGGCTGAAATTGGCTCTGTTGAGAACATTCCTAAATACATCGAAAAAGCAAAAGACAAGAACGACCCATTCCGTCTGATGGGCTTTGGACACCGTGTTTACAAAAACACTGACCCACGTGCAACAGTTATGCGCGAGTCATGCCACGAAGTACTTAAAGAGCTTAACCGTGATGATCCATTACTGGACGTTGCTATGGAGCTGGAGCGCATTGCGCTTGAAGACGACTACTTCATCGAGAAGAAACTCTTCCCGAACGTCGACTTCTACTCAGGTATCGTGCTGAAAGCTATCGGTATTCCAACGAATATGTTTACCGTTATCTTTGCACTGTCACGTACTGTTGGCTGGGTGTCTCACTGGCACGAAATGATGGGCGAAGCAAACCAGAAAATTGGTCGTCCTCGTCAGTTGTACACTGGCTACACACAGCGTGAATTTAGCCCGATTAAAAAGTAAGGCTAACTACTGCTTAAAAAGGCGCTCGATGAGCGCCTTTTTTATTGCTCTAAATTCAATAATTTTCCCGAAGATACCGACAATTAGTTCGTGTACGTTGCTTTTTATTCCTTAGAAAACGTGCAACTGCCCTTCAATTTATTTATACTACGTCGCATTTCGCTGGCCACCCATAGCGACAAGGCCGATTTCATTTTCAGTGAGTGTCTGTCACTTACTGCAGATAATTACAGAGAGGCTTATGCAGCAAGTAGTTAACGTACAACAACCCATCATTAAACCTCGTCGATTCAAGGTCTATCAGCACCGACAACTAGATAAAATAGAAGCACTGAACAAAGTGCCTGCTGATATGCGTTTTGAAATGAAAGTCGTTGCTAACGTACTGCCATTTCGCGTCAACGAATATGTGTTTAACGAGCTTATTGATTGGGAGAATGTACCCAACGATCCGCTGTTTCAGCTAACTTTCCCTCAAAAAGATATGCTTGAGCCGTCTGCATTTCAGCGCATGGCTGACTTAATGTCAGGCAAGCACACAACAAATGAAGTGTTTGATCTGGCAACACAGTTGCGTCAGGAAATGAACCCGCACCCAGCTGGGCAAATGCAGATGAACGTACCTCATGTCGATGGCGAACCATTACCTGGCATGCAACACAAATATCGTGAGACCGTTCTGTTTTTCCCTGCCCAGGGTCAATATTGCCATTCTTACTGTACTTTCTGCTTCCGTTGGGCACAGTTTGTTGGTAAAGCGACGCGCTTTAATTCTAATGACGCCGATCAACTACATCGCTACTTGGCACAGCACAAAGAAGTGACAGACTTACTGGTAACGGGCGGCGACCCAATGGTTATGCGCACACGTAAGCTAGCGGAATACCTTGAGGGATTGCTGAAACCTGAGTTTGAACACATTAAGACCATTCGTATTGGTACTAAGTCTCTCACTTTTTGGCCTTATCGTTTTATTACCGACCCGGATGCGGATGAAATGCTGCGTTTATTAGAACGCTTGGTTGATGGCGGTAAACATGTGTCAATTATGGCGCACCTTAACCATCCGAATGAACTGCGCACTGAGGTGTGCCAGGAAGCCATTCGCCGTTTACGCAGTACCGGCGTGCAAATTCGCTGTCAGGCACCTTTACTCCGCCACATTAACGATGACCCGGATGCATGGGCAAGAATGTGGACAAAACAAGTACAGCTGGGCATGATTCCATACTACATGTTCGTTGAACGTGACACTGGCGCGAAACGTTACTTTGAAGTTCCACTTGAGCGTACTTGGGAAATTTTCCAAAAGGCGTACCAGCAAGTTTCGGGTATTGCCCGTACTGTTCGTGGGCCATCAATGAGTGCCGGGCCAGGAAAAGTCGAAGTTCAGGGTGTGACAGAAATTGCCGGTGAGAAAGTGTTTGCACTGCGCTTTATTCAGGGCCGTAATCCTGACTGGGTACAACGTCCGTTCTTCGCAAAATATGACCCGAATGCAACATGGCTGCATCATCTTAAGCCAGCGTTTGGGGAAGAGAAGTTCTTCTTCGAAGATGAGTATGCGCAAATGTCAAAGATGGACTAAGACATTCGGCAAGGCCAGCTTAGTCGCTGGCCAGTGCCCGCGCCCGTTGCAAGTCGGCTTCAGTATCGATACCTGCGGCGGGCGTTTTTATTGCTTCAGCGACATGAATACGCTCGCCATGCCAAAGTACGCGTAACTGCTCTAACGACTCAATATGCTCAAGTGGGCTGCTTTCCCAGGTAATGTAGTCCAATACAAAACCAGCACGATACGCATAAATACCTATGTGACGTTGATAACTCTCAATAACCGCCGGCTGTAATGGTTGCTCTTTCGCAAATTCATCGCGATTCCACGGTATTGCCGCACGGCTGAAATACAGTGCATAACCTCTGCTGTCAGTAACCACTTTGACTGCATTTGGATTAAATACGTCATCTGCGTCTTTAATGGGTACAGACAGAGTCGCCATGGGCGCTGCCGTCTGATTAGCCAGATTATCCGCAACCTGACGGATAATTTCAGGTGGAATAAAAGGTTCATCGCCCTGTACATTAACAACCACTTCGGATGTTTCAATATTGAGCTTACTTATTACTTCCGCCAAGCGCTCAGTACCGGAGTTGTGATCCGGCGAGGTCATTAATACCTGACCGCCAAAGGTTTCTACCGCGCTTTCTATTCTGCTGTCGTCAGTCGCAACGATAACCCGCCCCGCACCACTTGCCTGCGCACGTTCGTACACATGCTGAACCATGGGCTTGCCGCCGATGTCAGCTAAAGGTTTACCAGGTAAACGACTCGAGCCATAGCGAGCAGGAATGACAACGGTAAAGCTCATGAAGGAACCTTTTCTAACTCTTCACTGCTGAGCTCACGTGCTTTGTCGGCAATAAGTACCGGAATACCCTCGCTAATCGGATAGGCAAGCTGCTCACCACGACAAACCAACTCGTCTTTTTCCACATAGTGAACCAATTTCCCCTTGCACTTAGGGCACGCCAGTATATTTAACGTTTTAGCTTCAATGGGCATTTCGTTTCCTTTCCAACTCTTTCAGTAACTGCTCTTTAAGCGAATCGGGCAGTTTGGTTGCTATGGGCTGATAATACCAATTATCTAACGCGAACGATTGGCATTTTCCAGCATCTTTTTCCGTCATTAGTATGGGTAATTCTTTCAAGCCGCTCAAATCACTTTCAACAAACTCATGATGATCATTAAAAGGTACGGCTTGCTCTATTTTAAAACCTTGATCTTTCAAGGAATTGAAAAACCGCTGCGGATAGCCAATAGCTGCCACTGCGTTATAAGTCTGTTCCTTATCCAGTTCACTTTGCTCGTTATTATCGACCCGATACCATTGGCCGTTTTCGACTTCCGTCACATACCGGGCAAATGGGTGGCGACCATAATTTGACACTACCCATTGAGAGCCTTTTAAGCGCCATGGCCCTTCTCTAAGAGGGCCAGCCGGCAACAACCATCCGTTCCCCACACCGCGTTCAGCGTCCAGCATAATCAGTTCAATATCGCGTTTAAGCGCATAGTGCTGGAGACCGTCATCGGAAATAATGATATCGACGTCAGGGTGTTTCTCCACCATATACTCTGCGGCCTCAACCCGTTTGGGAGCAATAATCACGGGGCACCCTGTACGTTTATGCATCACTAACGGCTCGTCACCCGTTCTTTCCGCATTATCGCTCTTAGTAACAGAATGAGGAAAAGGGCCTTTCGCCCCGTAGCCACGGCTAACAATGCCCGGCGTCCACCCCTCTTCTTTCAGCCACTGACAAAGCGCAATAACCATGGGTGTTTTGCCGGTGCCTCCAACGCTGATATTACCCACCACAATAACCGGCAGATCCACTTTGTGGCGCTTAAATAGCCCTAAAAAATAAAAGCTACGGCGTAGGTTTGTCAGCAGCCAAAACAGCAATGACAACGGCGCAAGTAACAATAAAAGCGGATGAATACGCGCCTTATACCACTGCTGTTGAAGCCACATTAGGCGCCTCCGTGAAACTGTAGGTTATACAGCTGCGAGTATGCGCCTTCCTGATCGAGCAGTTGCTGGTGAGTGCCTCGCTCAATGATCTCGCCATTGTCCATGACCAAAATTTCATCGGCGTTCTCTATAGTCGATAGCCTGTGCGCAATAACAATCGCTGTGCGGTTTTGTCGTAATGCGCCTAAGGCTTGCTGAATATGACGCTCAGACTCGGTATCAAGGGCCGAAGTTGCTTCATCCAGAATAAGTATTGGCGCATCTTGTAAAAGCGCCCGTGCAATTGCAATACGCTGACGCTGACCACCAGACAACATAACACCGTTTTCACCCACCATAGTATCCAGACCATTTGGCATGTTGTCGGTAAATTCAGTGACATAAGCTTGCTCAGAAGCTCTTATTATGTCGTCTTTTGACACCTCTTTTGACGCACCATAAGCAATATTATTAGCAATTGTGTCGTTAAATAGGGTAACGTGCTGAGACACCAGTGCGAATTGTCGACGCAAACACTTCAGTTTGTAGTCATTAATATTGTGACCATCCAGCAAAATGCGCCCCTGTTCAACATCGTAAAAACGGGTCAGCAAGTTCGAAATTGTTGACTTACCACTGCCGGAACGTCCTACCAGCGCTATCGTTTTGCCTGGGGCAACATTGAAGCTGACATGCTCTAAGGCTAAGTCATCGCCCTGCTGGTAACCAAAGCTCACATCATCAAATTCAATCTGCCCGGCCGCGCGATCAATCACTTTTGAGCCCTTATCAATTTCAATAGGCTCATCAAGGATAGTAAATACACTCGTTGCCGCTGCAATACCGCGCTGAAAGTCACTGTTCACATTGGTAAGTTGCTTTAATGGGCGTAATAGCATGATCATCGATGTCAGCAAGGTCGTGAACGCACCGGCCGATAGCTCTCCCAGCATTTCTGGGAAGCTCGCTATAACCAGAACCATCGACAAACTCAATGACGCAATGAACTGAATAACCGAGGTACTAATAGCGCGCGTATTCACCAGCTTCATGTTTTGGTTACGCGTCGTATTATTTATTTCTGAGAACCGTTTTGACTCTTTCTTTTGACCCTCGTGCATGACCACCACTTTGTGGCCATTAATCATTTGCTCGGCGGTGGTTGTCACATTCCCCATGGCGGTTTGAATACGGCTGCTGACTTTACGGAAGCGTTTAGAGACTACCGCGACAACTTTAGCAATAAGCGGTCCGACAACCAGAAACACCAAAGACAACTGCCAGCTTTGATAAAACATCAGCCCTAATAAGCCAATAACAAAAGCGCCTTCGCGAACTAACACCAATAAAGCCCGGCTACTGGCTTCAGCGACTTGCTGGGTGTCATAGGTAATCTTAGAAATTAAATCGCCGGTTGAATGTTGGTCATGAAAGGCAACAGGCAACTTCATCAGATGGTCGAACAGTTGCTGTCGCATTTTAGTGACAACTTTAAAGCCAACCCAATTTAGGAAATAGCTGGAGGCAAAGTTAAAAAAGCCACGGATAACAAAGAAAAACGGAACAAAAATAGCACCATAAAGGAGAATGTCGGAGTTTTGCTCGGTTAATCCGTCATCGATAAGGGTTTCAATTTGAGAGAAAAATAGAGTATCGACGCCTGCATAACCAATCATGCCGATAACTGCGGCGATAAAAGCGAGCTTATAAGGTTTGATATAACCAATTAAACGCTTAAAGGTCGTCTGTTTTTTTTGCTGAGAATCCATGTAGTCTCATATAAGTCATTAAAACTTTGTGCATTCTACCTGTTTTCATGTGGTAACTCCAAACTCCATGAGTCCCCGTCGCTGATTATTGTTATTTGCCCGACTTCCTGCGTGCCGTACCACGGCGACCCAGTGCGCTCTAACCGCTGTACAGTATAACGGTGCGGGAAATTGTAGCCACGATGTTTACCATAACTAATAACGTAAGCCTTGGCATTTACCGCCTGTAATAAAGGCCAGCTTGTCGAGGTTTTGCTCCCATGGTGTGGAACAGCAAGTATGGTGGAGTTAAGCACGTCTTTCGACTCAAGAGAAGCGAGTAACGACTGCTCTGCCGCCATTTCAATATCACCGGGAAACAACATTTTAAAGTCATTCCAGCGTAACTGAACAACACAAGACTCATTATTGCGGCTTAATTGACCACCTTTTGCATAGGACGCTGTCGGCCAGTAGGTATGCAAAGACATACCGTTCCAGTGAATAACCCGCCCGGACTCACAAGGATTATTCGTTTTAGCGCCTTGCCATTTTATGTTCGGGTAGCGTTTTGCTAAATACGCTTTACCACCACTGTGATCAATGTCTTTATGACTAATAACGGCAAGCTCCGGCACGAGCCCGTGGTATCTTAGAAAGGGTTCAATAACCTGCTCTGCCACACTAAAGCCGCTATGGTACGAAACACCTGTATCCATAAGAAGCGCACGGCCATTTCTTTCAATAACGACCGCCTGACTTTGTCCGACATCTAACATATGAACACGCAGCTGGCCGTCGCGACTATTGAGCAATACAAAGGCAGAAAGCGGCAGACATAGAGTCAGCAATGCTCGCTGCCAAATTCGGACCACAGGCACAATAAAGGCAATAATAAGAGCCCATAAAGCACCGAAACGTGCCTCTCTGGTAACCGCTAGAGCGTCGATTGCCAGCCAGTTCGACGGGTGGCCACTCAGCTTTTCCAAGTACGGCATCACATGAACTAATGGTTGCTCCGCAATATACCATAGCCACTGCGCGTAACTGACACCGTCGAATAGGCTGCACACCGTTGCAATAAGAGACAACGGTAAAATCCAAAAGCTAATAATTGGCAGTATCAGCAAATTAACCAGGGGTGCGAACAGCGAAAACCCACCGAATAAATACACTGACAACGGCGCCATAATAATTAACAGCACCCATTGAATGGACCAAAGTTGCCGAAGGCTGGCAAAACGCCCTTCTTTCGGGCGCCAGCGCCAGGAACTGAAAAACAATGCCGTGACGGCACAAATAGACAGCCAGAAGCCAGCATCCTGCCAGGCGAAAGGGTCCACAATAAAAACGCCAAGACAGGTTCTAAGCAGTAACTGCAGTGGCGTTATTCGAACAGCAACTAACTTGTGGGCCAGAACAATGCCCGCGAGCACAAGAGCACGAACCGTCGATATCGCAAAGTCCGCTAAAAATGCGTAGAAAACAGCGACCGCAATGCCAGCGCAAACGCTCACCAACCTTTTGTTGTAGCGCTCCCGGAAAGCCGGGCTTAGCGGTAAATAACGAAAAACGAATGACGCAAAAAGAAACACAGCGCCAATAACCATACCGATGTGCAAGCCGGATATTGCGAGGCTGTGCGCTAACCCTGTTTTTTGCCAAACCTCTTTGACTTGGTATGGCAAAAGGCTTCGCTCGCCAATGGTTAAAGCCGCAATAATACCGCCAAAACTAAGGCCGCCGCTCTTGATAGTGTCGAAAATCTGCTGTCGAATGCCAGGGGCACGGTTAAGCAACGTCACGTCTTTTAGCGTGCCGACCGCACTGATACCTTGTCTCTTTAAGTATGCTTTGTAATTAAAGCCACCATCGTTTCGGTAACTTTTGGGGGCTTTAAATACCGCAGTTCCGCGCACGGTATCGCCCGCTTTCAACACTATACTTTCGTCGTAAGTGTAAAGGTTTAACTGTACCCGAATGCTTTGGTACCAAGACGGAACGAATTCATTCGCACGCAAAACCCTGCCCGTAACACGCGTATGGTATTGATAGACTTGAGGGATTTCGTCGAGCGTTATTTCAACAGAGTATTCAGCGCCCAGATAGCTCTTAGGTAGTGACTGAAACTCTTGCCAATAAAGGTTGGCATTCACCCACGAAATACCGCAAAATACAACAATGAGTAGTAACCTGATGGTTTTAGAGTCCATCGCTTGCTCCCTCCCTGGAGCAAATCGAAACAGGTATTAAACATCACATTATGGCCAGACGCTTTATTCAACGCTTTATGCCTGACCACCAAAAAGTGCGTGAGTCTAAGGCAATAAGAATATTTGGCAGCCTTTTGCATGATGCAAATTTATGGCATTTAAACCGGCGTTCAGCCTCTGGGGCGTTCGCTGTTGGCCTTTTTTGTGCGTTTATTCCCGTTCCTTTTCAGATGTTATTAGCCGCAGCCTCGGCCATTCCTTTTCGGGTTAATCTGCCGCTGTCTGTGGGTCTGGTTTGGGTGTCCAACCCCATTACCATGCCACCCATGTTTTATCTGTGTTATCTGGTAGGTAATGCTATTCTGGCCGAGCCTCCGCAACCTTTTGCATTTGAGTTAAGCTGGGAGTGGCTGGGACACAGTATTTCCACTATTGGCCCAGCATTTATTCTTGGCTGTTTAATTCTGGGAACATTGTCGAGCTTAATTGGCTACGTTGCCATTCGCTTGCTATGGCGCCGCTCTGTGGTTAAAGCATGGCGCAACAGACAAAGTAGCTAACCTCTATCGTGTAACGCTTTTGCAGGTTCCACTTTTATCGCTCGCCAGGCCGGATAAATTGTCGCTAACCAGCTCATCAAAAGAGCTACAACACTCACCAACACGACATCATTCCATTGCCATTGCGACGGTATTTCACTTACAAAATAAATACCCCCGTCAAGAATATCTATATTAAACAACGACTCTATAAAGCGCATAATCTCAGGCATAAACTGCCCCAGAAAAATACCAATACCAGCGCCCCAGAGTACGCCGTATAGTCCATTCATAATACCCTGGAACATAAATGCCAATAGCAGCGTCCGGTCTTTCATACCCAGCGTTTTCAACATTGCAATTTGGCGACGCTTTTTTGCCACGGTCATAACCAGCGTTGAGACAATGTTAAAGCAGGCAACCGCCATAACCAGTACCAACACCAGATAAACTACTGAGCGAACTAGCTCAATGTCTCTGTACAAATGACCATGGGTGCGCGTCCAATCATTCAAGTAGACCAATTCAGGCAGTTGGTTACCGACCTCTTGTGCAACTGTTGGCGCTTTGAATACATCATTTAGCGCCAGTCGGACCGACGTCACACCATCGGCAATACTGAGTTCATCCATCGCAGTGCTAAGCGATACGTAGGCGTTCAAGTGATCAATTTCACCACCAAATTCAAACAGCCCTGTCACCTCTAAACGCTTGCGCTTTGGGGACTGAAACCCTCTTTCAGACTTTTCAGGAAACAGAATGGATAACGAGTCACCGACCTGCACATCAAGCTTTTCAGCAATTCCTGCTCCTAGCAAAATGCCACCTTCGGAAGTCCAGCGCTGCCAGTCTTCATCACTAACGTAACTACTGAGATCAGATACCCTGTTTTCGTAACTGGGGTCGATACCTTTAAGCTGAATACCGTGAAAGCTAGTATTAGTTTGCACCATCACAGTACTGTTAATGCCGGGGGCAGTAGCAACGACACCGGGATTTTCCAGAGCTATCTTACTGATGAGCTCCCAGTTTTTGAGCTCTCCCTCTACCGCACTATATTCAACATGCGGAACAACCGACAACAACCTATTTTGAAGAACATTCTGAAAGCCATTCATCATAGACAACGCAGCAATGAGTACCGCGCACCCAAACGCAATACCTGTGGTTGATGACGCCGAAATAAAGGATAAAAAACCCTTTTTATCGCGGCGACTACGGAACCGTTTTGCCAATAACCAAGCTAAATTCATCGATGGTTCACCTGTACGTCGTCGTTCAACTGCTTACCACCAAGAGTACCATCAACTAGTCGCTCCACTCGGTGTAGCTGTTCAGCCAGAGTGTTGTCGTGAGTCACAACGATAAAAGCCGTACCCTTTTCTTTATTAAGCTCTAGCATTAGCTGATAAATGCTAGCAGCTGCTTCACCATCCAGGTTCCCTGTTGGCTCATCTGCTAATACGATATCCGGGTTATTCACAAAAGCCCGGGCAATCGCTACTCGTTGTCTCTCACCACCGGAAAGCTGTGCTGGTCTATGGGATAAACGATGCTCTAAGCCAACTCGCATCAATAAAGCTTCCGCCGCCTGCTTAGCCGCTTTGGGGTTTTCGCCGGCTATCAGCCTTGGCATAGCCACGTTTTCCAATGCCGAAAACTCAGGCAGTAAATGATGGAACTGATACACAAAACCGAGATTACTATTGCGCCAGCTTGAAAGCTTGTCTGAAGACCAGGTTGTCATATCCTGACCGTTAAACGACAGACTGCCACGACTTGGCTTCTCTAAGCCTCCAAGAATATGCAATAAGGTACTTTTCCCTGAGCCGGAAGCCCCCACAATAGCAACCATTTCCCCGGCAGAAATGGAAAAGTCGACCGACTTTAATACGTCGACCTGGCTTTCACCGTCCTGGTAAGTTTTACTCAGCTCACTACAATGCAGTAAATCAGTCATATCGAAGCGCCTCCGAAGGTTGCGTGTGAGCCGCCCGTAACGCTGGGTAAACCGTCGCTAGAATAGTTAACGCAATAGCGGCGACTGCTATCAAGAAAATTTGTCCTGCATGAATCGATACGGGTAAACCGCCGTTACCCACGGCCAGGCCTCCGCCCATTAACGCCATAATGTCATTCAAAAACAGACTGACCAGCAGCCCGAGAATAACGCCAATAATGGAGCCCACCACGCCGTTGTAAGAGCCTTGCATCAGAAATACCGAGCGAATGCTTTTATGAGAAAGACCTATAGTCTGCAAAATAGCAATATCATGACGCTTATCATTTATTACCATAATAAGCGCCGACAACGTATTAAACGCGGCCACTGCAATAATCAGCGCCAGCATCAGCCACATCATACGCTTCTCCATGCCCACCGCTTCAAACAACTGACCATAACTTGAACGCCAGTCAGACACAGTAAACTCGGTTTCGCTACGAATGTTCTCTGCCACAGCGGGCGCTTTGAACGCGTCGTCCAAATACAGTTGCAAGCCGGTTACGGTGTCTCGCGGCAAACGAATTAAACGGGCGAGGTCATCGCCATGAGCAAAAACCACCGAGTCATCAACTTCAGAGCCCATGGAGAATATCCCGCTGATAACAAAACGTCGCTGTGAGGGAACCAAGCCAAAAGGCGTATAAACACCACCTTCTGCGGCCACCAAACGCACAGTATCGCCCGGCGTTAAGCCTTGTCTTTGCGCCAGCCTTTCCCCAATAATTAAGTGGTAGTCCCCTGCGTTTAGTGAAGTCCACTGCCCCTGTGTCAATTTCTCTCGTAACGAGTCCGGTAATTCAGTTTTACCAGGATAAATGCCTTGTACCTGAGCTACAGAAAGCTTTTCATTAAATTGCAATATAGCTTGAGTTTGCACATAAGGAAGTGTTTGTTGCACTGCGTCAATGTCCGGCAGCGCTTTGCGGGCGTCTTGCCAATTCGATAACTGGCGCGAGTTGTTTGTGTCATGCACCGTCACTTGAGGTACTGCACCTAAAATGCGCTCTTTCAGCTGTCCTTCAAAGCCATTCATAACAGACATGACCACCACCAACGCCATAACCCCCAGCGCAATGCCGATAAAAGCGAAGCGATTAATAAAGGCGGTAAAGGGTGATCCCTGTCGCGACCGACTGTAACGCAGTCCGATAAACAGCTCGACGGGCTGAAACATGTTCCCTCAATGTTTTTGTGGTTGCTAATTCATTACGAGCAAGGATAATGACTTGTTAACAGCCTGACAACTAAAAGCAGAGGCAATGATGCAATCGCAGACATCGATGACAGCACCAATAGGCGATTTCTTCACCGTGCAGGAAGACTTCCCGGTTAACCTGGTACCGCTAGAGAATACTGATCAGCTGCCAACCGATGAGGAGTTTGAAACACAAATTCCTGAACTGTTTTTAATTGCCTCTAGCATGGCTGAAAACGACACCCAGAAAATACAAGCCATTAAAATCGAGCAACCTGCCGGCAGCGCTCTTGTTGACTTCCTTGAGCAGCAGCACAAACGCATGAATATTCTGCTGGGCTATATGCTACGTAATGAAGACGATGCGGCACACCGTTTTTCCGGAAAAGAGTATGGTGGCGGCGGCATTCGGGTGATTTCAGGCTCACCGCCAGAAAGCGGCCAATTATTTCAGGCGAAGCTGTTTTTTAAAGAAGAAGCACTGGCTATATTCTGTTATGTCCGTCTTGAGAGCTCAGAAGCGCTCGACGATAATGACACCTACTTATGCACCCTAACTTTCGAGCGTATCCGCGAAGAAGACCAGGAACTCCTCATACGTGCCAGCCTGCACGCGCAAAGTCGCCAATTAAAGCAGCGCTCTAAACAACGCCGCGAACAAAAAGATAATGCAGAGGAAAAAGCTGACGACTCATCCAATTCCTAGTCATTTTCAGTATAATACCGTCGTTCGCGCAGCTTTTACTGCAACCTTTTTAACGTAACTATTGAGTAGTCATGACTAAGGCATCTGTATTACGACCGCCCTTTCCTTCATCTAAAGACAAAGACATTACCTGGCAGGAACTGCAAGGTAGCTCACCGGCACTTGCTCTGGCCAAACTGATTGACTCGACTCCGGGCCGGGTTTTAGTGGTCACTGCCGATGCCAATCAGGCCTATCGCCTTGAAGAAGAAGTTAAGTTTTTTGCCGGCGAACACACCGAGTATCATGACGACATAACACTCTTTCCAGACTGGGAAACTCTGCCCTACGACAGTTTCTCACCGCACCAGGATATTATCTCTGACCGTCTGTCAGTGCTGGCACGTCTGCCGTCTGCCAAGCGCGGTGCGCTTATTGTCAGCGTCAATACCTTGATGCACCGCATTGCCCCAACCTCTTATGTGTCGGGGCAGGCACTGCAAATAGAAAAAGGTCAGCAACTGGATGCCATTAAATTGCGGGAAAAGCTTGAGCGCGCTGGCTACCGGCATGTTAATCAGGTTATGGAGCACGGTGAATTCAGTGCGCGTGGCTCCATTTTAGACTTGTTCCCAATGGGGAGCGAAACCCCTTATCGACTGGACTTTTTCGATGACGAAGTTGACACCGTTCGTCCATTTGACCCGGAAACCCAGCTGTCAAAAGACCCCATAGACGATATTAATCTGCTGCCGGCGCACGAATTTCCAATGACTAAAACCGCGATTGAGCGGTTCCGCGCCCAATATCGCGAGCGTTTTGAAGCCAGTACCGAACGCGAATCGGTCTATCAGCAAGTCAGTAAAGGCCAGCTACCCGGCGGCATTGAATACTATTTGCCGCTGTTTTTTGAGGAAACGGCTTCATTATTTGACTACTTACCAGAAGACACGGTTCTGGTGACCTTTGGCAACATTCAGGCAAGCCTTGAGCGACTCTGGCAGGACATAAATCACCGTTACGACCAGCGTCAGTTCGACCCGCTGCGTCCATTGCTGCATCCGAACGAGGTGTTTTTACCGGTTGATGCAATTCACGCTAACTTTAAGCAGTACCGCCGCGTGCGTGCCAGCGTTCCTGCAGACATGGCACAACCAGGCCCGGTTCAGTTTCACTCGCAGTCAGTATCCGATATAGCCGCCGATCATCACCAAAAAGCGCCTTTTGCAAAGCTAAACCACGTTATTAATAACGCTTTAGAAAAGTCAGAGCGGGTTATTCTCTCCGGAGAAACCGCCGGACGTCGCGAAGCACTGCGGGAGATTATTGCCAAGCTGGGTCATAAAGTGACGCTGTGTCAGCATTTAGGAGACGCGCCTGCAAAAGGTGTGGGGTTAATTATAAGCCCCATCGTCAACTCTTTTTATTTGCCCGATGCCAAACTCTGGTTCATTACCGAGACAGAGCTATTCGGCAGCCGCGTAGTGCAAAGTCGCCGCCGTGAGCAAAAAGCCACGGTCAGTGCCGATACACTCATTCGTAACCTGGCGGAGTTGCAACCTGGGCAACCCGTCGTTCATATCGATCACGGTGTCGGTCGCTATCAGGGTCTGACAACACTGGATGCCGGTAATGTCACTACGGAGTTCGTGACTATTGAATACGCAGGTGGCTCGAAGCTTTATGTCCCGGTGGCTAACCTTAATGTGCTGAGTCGATACAGCGGCGGCGAAGAAAGCCATGCACCATTACACAAACTGGGCAACGATGTCTGGGAAAAAGCCAAAAAACGGGCGGCTGAAAAAGTACGGGACGTTGCTGCTGAGCTGCTCGATATCTATGCCCGCCGCGAAGCTAAGCCAGGCTACCCATTCAAAATTAATGACGAAGACTACCAGCGTTTTGCCGCTGGCTTCCCGTTTGAAGAAACTATTGATCAGCATACCGCTATTGAAGCGGTAAAACATGACATGCAGCAACCGCGAGCGATGGATCGACTGGTTTGTGGCGACGTTGGCTTTGGTAAAACGGAAGTGGCCATGCGCGGCGCCTTTATTGCGGTAAACGAAGGCAAACAAGTCATGGTGTTAGTACCCACCACTTTGTTGGCACAACAGCATTACGAAAACTTCAGTGACCGCTTCGCCGATATGCCAGTGCGTGTGGAGGTACTTTCACGCTTTAAAACGACCAAGCAGTCCAACGCCATTCTTAGCGACCTGGCTGACGGTAAAGTCGATATTATTATCGGCACACACAAGCTGCTGCAGGACACGGTAAAATGCCGCGATCTCGGCTTGCTGATTGTCGATGAGGAGCATCGCTTTGGCGTGCGCCAGAAGGAAACCATTAAACGACTGCGGGCTGATGTCGACATTCTGACATTAACCGCAACCCCGATTCCGCGAACACTGAACATGGCCATGAATAACATTCGTGACCTGTCGATAATCGCGACACCACCGGCGAAGCGCCTGGCGGTTAAAACCTTTGTACGTGAATACGATGCGCCAACAGTGCGAGAAGCCATTCTGCGTGAAATATTGCGTGGCGGTCAGGTGTACTTCCTGCACAACAACGTAGAAACCATTGAGAAAACCGCCCGCGACATTGAAGAGCTGGTACCGGAGGCTCGTGTCACTATTGCCCACGGCCAAATGCGTGAACGTGAGCTTGAGCAAATTATGTCGGACTTCTACCACCAGCGATTTAACGTATTGGTGTGTACAACCATCATTGAGACCGGCATAGATATACCCAGTGCAAATACCATTATTATGGACCGCGCCGATCATCTAGGCCTTGCTCAAATGCACCAACTACGTGGTCGTGTCGGTCGTTCACATCACCAGGCTTATGCTTATTTACTAACGCCGCATCCTAAGCGTATGACTAAAGATGCCGCTAAGCGCCTGGAGGCTATTTCTCAGTTGGAAGATTTAGGCGCGGGCTTTATGCTGGCCACTCATGACTTAGAAATTAGGGGCGCCGGTGAGTTACTGGGCGACGACCAGAGCGGCCAAATTGAGAGCATTGGCTTTACCTTGTACATGGACATGCTCGAGCAAGCCGTAGACGCCTTAAAAGCAGGCAGAGAACCGTCTCTGTCGCAACTTCTGCATGAGCGTTCAGAAATTGATTTGAAACTACCGGCATTACTTCCTGACGACTATATTCCGGATATTAATAATCGCCTTAGCCTGTATAAACGCATTGCTAATTGCGAGACCAATAAAGAAATTGATGACATTCAGGTGGAGTTAATTGATCGCTTTGGTCTGCTGCCTGACGCGGCTAAGAACTTGTTACGTCAAACCAGTCTAAGGAACCATGCCGAACAATTGGGCATTCGCAAAGTGGATGTCGGTAATCAGGGCGGTGTCATTGAGTTTGCTGATAACACCAAAATAAACCCGGAAGTGATTATCGGCTTAATTCAGAAAGCGCCGAACCATTACAAGCTGGACGGTCCAAACCGCCTGCGCATCAGTCAACCGCTTGAAGATACTCAAAGTCGCTTAAAACTGATAGAGTCACTACTTGATGAGTTTTCTGAGCAGTCGGAAGCCTAGCGTACAAGGAGAACAAATTAATGGCGTCAGTCACCAGTCTGATTAAACACAGTTTAATTGCTGCTATTGCCGTTGCGGCAATTTACCCGGTTAGCGCGAAAGCTTTGCCGGATAAAGACTACTGGCGCTGGTTTGAAGTTGAAGTTCTGGTGTTCAAACAGCGTATTGCTGATGCCTCCAGCGAACAATTCCAGCTGTCCCCGACTCGCGTCGATGCACGCAACAAACGCGACTTCCTGACTTCGTTCTTAAGCAATAGGCCACGGGCATTAATCAGCGGGTTACCCGTTTGTGAGCCATTAGACGAGACTCAACAAATTGATTTAGCCTGTCGCTATGAAAACGAAGAGCAATGGATTCCGATTGCCGGTAACCCTTTAGCTCCGCCAGCGCCGCTTATGGCGTTGCCTGAAACCCCGGTGATCATTGACGGCAAAGGTGGCGACATTAATACCGCAGCAGCCCCGTTTTTAGTGCCTGCTGACAAGCTGGAGCTCAATGAAATTCGTACCGAGCTTGAAGAAAAAGGCCATGCTAAGCCGTTATTACACTTAGCCTGGCGCCAACCGGTTTTCAAAAAAGGTGTTGGTCCCAAGTCCCGCTTATTTGCCGGTAAAAATTACTCAAACGACTTCTTTTATGACGGCTTTCCTAAAAATGACGATGAGTTTATAGCGCCATTGGAAAACCAAAGTAGTCATGCGCTTCAGTCCGATATTGAGCAATTGTTTGCACTTATTGAAAGCGGTCGCAAGCCCTTTAAACCTTTAAGCAAAATACCGCAGCCAGAGCAAATGCGGTCGTTAAATGAGAAGAACCCGCTGGTTTGGGAGTTTGACGGTCTTATCGACATATACCTTATTGGTAACTACCTGCACATTGACGGCGAATTCAATTTACGGGAAAAAAGCAGCCTGGAGCGCATTGGTAATAGCATTGAAGAGCAAGCGCAACTCGCGTTAGCTGGTGCGCAAACCGATACAGAGTTTTTACGCAGTTATTACTTCTCGCAACTGCGCCGCGTAATTAGCCACGAAACACATTACTTTGATCATCCGAGACTCGGTGTTGTCGTCCAAATTCGTCGAACTGACTTGTCAGCTCCACGATACTAAAACGGAGGCCGATAATGGAAAAGTACGAAGAGCTTTTATTGGCGCTCAGAAAAGTTATTAGAGCCATTGACCTCTATTCCAAGCAACTCAACAAGTATTCCGGGCTGACCGCCCCTCAATTGCTCATTTTACGGGAAATTAAAGCTGCAGATGGCATTACTGCCAGTAAAGTGGCTCAGAATATTAATTTAAGTCCGGCCACGGTATCGAATGTTATCGAGCGCCTTGAACACCGCCAGCTTATTCACCGGCATCGCAGTGAACAGGACAAGCGTCGTGTGTCACTGTATTTGACCGACAGCGGAATGGAGTTACTGAATAAAGCACCCCAGCCGTTGCAGGAAGACTTTATTGAAAAGTTTCAGGCGTTAGAAGAATGGGAGCAGTCCTTACTGCTTTCTTCCATGCAGCGCATTGCCAATATGATGGATGCTGAACGACTCGACGCTGCCCCGGTGTTAGAAGTCGGTAGTTATCACAAACTGGATCATTAATTATGACTGCTTCACTGTTCACACGAGCTTCGCTCATCACAGCGTTAATTGCTGCGGCCTCTCCTTTTGCCGCAGTCGCTGATGTCTGTAAAACCGACAACCCAAATATTACGCCCATTAATGCCGTTCAGGGCAGCAGCTTTAACTCACCGATGGTCGACACTCGCGTCACGGTGAGAGGTATCGTAACGGCCAGCTGGCAAGCCGAAAAAGAGCTTGGCGGCTTCTTTATTGAAAGTGCGCCAGATGACGCTGACGACAATGACAAGACGTCTGAAGGTATATTCGTGCGAACAGATAGCCACATTAGTAACGTATCGCCCAAAGACACTATTGTTCTTTCCGGAGTCATTCAGGAAATCAACAATGTCACTACCTTAACCGAGGTTAACGAGCTAACTACCTGTGGGTCTGTTAACGCTTTACCGGCAGCCACTCCGTTTACTCTGCCTGCAGCCGATAAAAGCGCCTTTGAGCGTGTCGAAGGCATGCGCGTAACACTTTCCAGCAGTAATAATGAGCCTCTCACCGTTTCAGGCAATTACAATTACTCGCGTTACGGCTTTGTGGATGTTTCTGCGGGTCGTTTATGGACACCGTCGCAGATTGTTCAACCAGGCGACGAAGCCCGTGACCTGGCAGCAAAAAACGAGCTTAACCGCATTCAAATGGACGACAACAGCAACCAGAAAGATCCTCGCCCATTGCCTTTTGACAGTTTATTTTCAGGTCCTCAGAAGAGTTTACGTACAGGCTCTGAAATAGAGCCGTTAGTTGGCGTAGTCAGTCAGTTTAATAACCGTTATCGGTTTCAGCCATTAGACACGCCGCAGCTTAAAGTGCCCGGAAAAACTGTTGTTTCTGAAACACCCGAAAAAGCTGGCGGCACACTAAGAATAGCCAGTTTTAACGTGTTAAATTTCTTCAATGGTAATGGCCAGGGGCTAGGCTTTCCAACGCCACGCGGCGCCGATACACCGGAAGAAATGAAACGGCAACAAGCTAAAATTGTAGCGGCAATAAACGCATTAAACGCCGATGTTATCGGCATTATGGAAGTTGAAAATGACGGTTTTGGAGAGCACAGTGCCATTCGTCAATTGGTCGATGCGTTAAACGATTCCGGCTCAGTCACCTACTACATCTCTGAACCGCAAGCTCAGCGTATTGGCGGTGACCAGATAACCGTTGGACTGATATACAACAAAGACACTATCTCTGCGTCTTCTCATGCTTTAGTTAACACCGCCGGTGCATTCGCCTGGGGCAGCCGCCCGCCGTTGGCACAAACGCTGGAAGATAAAAACACTGGCGAAGAGTTTACTGTTATCGTTAACCACTTTAAGTCCAAAGGAAGCTGTCCGGAAGACAACGAAAGCCCAAATAGCAACCAAAATGACGGACAAGCTTGCTGGAACGACTTGCGGGTAAAATCTGCGGAGCAGCTTACTGAATGGATCGCAGAAGAAGCCTTCCCGAATGCAGTATTACTGGGTGACTTTAACGCCTATTACAAAGAAGATCCTATTCGTTACTTTTCAGAAAACGGCTTTCATAATCCATCAAAGGCAACTGACTATTCCTACGTTTATGACAGCCAAGCTGGTGCGCTTGACCATATTTTTGTGGCAGATACGCTAAAAGACAATATTTCAGGCGTTTACCATTTACCTTTTAACGCTGACGAGCCCTCGATTTATGATTATCGCAATGCGGACTTTTATGAACCAGCGGCTTATCGTTCGTCAGACCATGATCCATTAGTATTGGATTTGCGCTTTTCAGCATCGGGCATGTAAGCATTTGTAGTACCAAAGTGAACTTCAAACTCAATACCGACTAGCCACTGGCCTTGTCGTTGCTCTTGTAAGTGACTGCGAGGCCAGTGATACCCCACCCAGCTTTCAACAAAGAACCACTCCCTTAAGTAACGCTGTCGATTTAACAGGCGTAAACCATAATCACTAATGGGCACCTCATGGTCAGTCTGCCCCTCTATCCAAGTCTCCGTTGCCCAGGCCTTATCTTCGTTATATAAGTGATATAGGCGCGCCGTTGAGCTCCAGCGTAGTCCTTCTGTTTCCTCAGCAAAAGTACCTAATGCCCCCCACTGTAACAACCAACGTTCATCTAATGCCGACTCATAATTGAAACGCTGCGAGACGCCAAGTCCATCGCTATCTCGCCAAAATACCGCCGACTGAAACTTAAGCTGCTGTTTGTCCGATATGACAAAGCCCGTCATATAGCGTGCTCTCACGTAAGTATCAAAACGCAGACCACCGCGGATACCGACACTGTAGGATACTCGGTGCCCCTCATGTATCTCAGGGTCAAACCCTAATCCAACCAACCATTCACGGTCAGACTCCGGCGAGCGTATCACCGATGGTTTACCCGTTGACTCTTCGTCTAAAAACTCATCGTCATCAACACGCCCGATAAACGCCGACACGTTGTCTTCTAAGTTAGGCAGTGCAACACGAGCACGAAAACGCGACTTAACCTCAAAACCGTCGTATTCGTCCCACTGCGGTGCCACCGAAAGGCGTCCGTAAGAGCGCCTGTAATCGTCTTCAAATTCGCCATCACCAAAAAGCCCGTCAAACCACAGTGCGGTTGCATCGACTGTGTCTCCTAAACCAACCCTGAATCCATCCAGCCAAAACTCGTCATCCTTTTGCTCCTGCTCGGCAGCAAGACAGGGCAAAGTGCAACTTAAGGTGAGAATAATTGAGTAAGTAATCTTTTTCATAAAAGTTGGTCTATAAAGTATTAATCCTGGCGTTTGGAGTTTGTCATGAAAAAGCTCATTACTATTGTTAGTGTCACACTGTTATTTTCTTGTTTCAGCATGGCACAAAATACTGAGCCAACAAAGCAAAATAATGAAAAAGTCGCCACACTTGCAGGTGGCTGTTTTTGGTGCGTTGAAGAAGCTTTTGAGCAACTAAGTGGTGTACGTGAGGTGGTATCCGGTTACGCTGGCGGCACCGAAGAAAGCCCTGGTGGTGAGCAACCGTCGGCAGCGTTAGAGTTTATTCCACTGGAAGACATGGAAGAGAGAGGATACGGTGACTACATCTCTGCAGTCACCGGTGACTAAAAAGTTAGAAAACTAAGCAGTCCAGCCGAGCTCTTTTGCTCGCTGTGCTGCTTGCTCAGGCACGTCTGTTGCTACAAAGTGATGGTGTAACACCTGAACACCCAGCATGTGGTTAATCACGGCGTCCAGCTGCACACGCTCTTCGTTAGGCACGCTTTCGTCCTGATGACGCTCAAAGGTTTTAACCACCTCGTCATAGTCGAGTAATCCGGCAGACTCCACCGCGTCCTTACTTAAGAACTGCTCAGCCAGCTTTTCTACAGCTTTCCACTTTTCCGGATCGGTATGCGCAGGCGGTGCCATAAAGGCAAACTTTTCGCGCTTATACAGGGTTTCCGGCAAGAGGCCTTTCATCGCTTCACGCAGTACATACTTTTCTTTGTTGCCTTTTATACGTAAATGGGGCGGCACAGTGAACGCATACTCTGCTAAATGGTGATCAAGAAACGCAGGACGCGCTTCCATCGAGTTTGCCATATCGACGCGGTCACCACCCCAAGTCAGTATTTGCCCTTCCAGCATGGTTTTTATCCATACATATTGAGCTCTATCTAACGGGTGACGGCCTTCCAGCATGGTTTCATCCAAAGTATCTGCAATGGCCTTGCTTGGATCATAACTCTCTACTTGTTGACGCTTCTCAGCCGACATTAAGGGTAAAGCGACAGACGAGCATGACAACCAAGGCTGCACACAACTCGGGGTAAAGCCCATTTTCTTATTGAACGCGTCACTGACGAATTCTTCACGAGCCAGCATAGCGCCCTTGAATAAGGCATTGTTCTTTTCCAGCAACTCCTGCCATTCTACCCGCTCAACTTCCGGCAAGTGATCAAGGCCATGCAGGAACATATCTTTACGGAACGCCGGGTAGCCCGCAAAGAGCTCGTCCGAGCCCTCACCAGTCATCACCACTTTGTAGCCGGCTTCATGCACTTGCTGACTCATTAAATATTTAGCGACACCCAAAGTGTTGTATATCGTTCGCTCTGTATGCCATAAAGTTTTCACGAAGTGATCGTAAAGATCGTTGGCATTCAGGCGCATAATATGATGGTCAGCGTTAGTCGCTTCCGCCATCTCCTTCGCTATTGGCGTTTCGTCGTAGTCGTCCGAGTCAAAACCAATGGTAAAGGCTTTTACGGAAGTTTGAGTCGACGCTGAAGCCAACCCCAGTATCGAACACGAATCGATACCACCTGACAAATAACAGCCGACCGGTACATCGGCAGTCATTCGATGCTGAACCGCCTCTAACAACTTGGCACGAACACCTTCAATGTACTCTTCTTCATCGACGTCAGCGCCCGGATAACTGTGCTCAGGCGGGAAATCGACGTCCCAGTATTTGTGCTCTGACGCAACCACTTTGCCGTTTTTACGCTGCAATTTAACGACATAGCCTGGTTGTACCTGGTTAATTCCTTCAAACGCCGTCGAGCCGGGCACCATGACCTGAATCAATTGGTGATATAAGCCCTCAGCCGAGAATTGACGCTTAACATCCGGGTGCGCAAATAAAACTTTCAGCTCCGAACCAAACACCACACCGTGATCTGTTTCCGTCCAGTACAGCGGTTTAATACCGAAGCGATCACGCACTAAATACAGGCTGTCGTCTTTGGCATCAAACAAGCCAAATGCAAACTCGCCACGCAACTTCTTTAAGGTGTCCTCCAGTCCGTAACGCTCGAATAAATGCAGTACAATTTCAGAGTCACTCTTACTATTAAAACGTGCGCCACGCGCCGTTAAGTCGGCTCGAATACGTTTAAAGTCATAAAACTCACCGTTGTGTGTCAGCATCAAACGTTTGTCTGCGGACATAAAAGGTTGACGACCCCGGTTTTCATCGAGATCAATAATAGACAAGCGAGCGTGACTAAAACCTACGCCGCGCTCCGGTTGAATCTTGTAACCAAACCCATCAGGCCCGCGATGATGCATAATCGCCGCCATGTTAACCAGAGTTTGAGGGTTAATTTCTCTATCCGTTTGGTGATGAAAAACGCCAGCAATTCCGCACATTCTTTGCTTTTCCTCGTATTAAACGACATCAATGACGCGTTCAGCTCGCTGAACCATACAGGTTAGTAACGCCATACGTAAAAACACTGCCCCTCTGGCCTGACTAAAATACCAATTATGAGGCGTATGATCTAAGTCCGTTGAAAGTTCTTCACCACGCGCCAATGGATGCAAAATAATGGCGCTTTCTTTTAGTGGCGACTTTGCCGACAAATGAAATTCACTGCCGTAGGTGTTTACTGAATTACCTTCCCATGAAATAGCGTTGATATAAACCACATCAAGCTCTGGTAATACCTCATCGAGCTCTCTGGTACTGCGAATTTTTATTCCCGCCTGCTCTACCTGTTCTTTTTGTTCACTACCAAATAGCTGCTCTGTTGACGCCTCATCATGGATGATGACCAGCTCATCAATGGCCTTGGGAAACTTAGTTAAGCACTTAATGAAACTTCTGACCGTGCGCATTTTGTTCGGTACGCCAATAATACCGACTTTTATCGGAGCGTTTTCCGCCTCTTCGGTGACTAAGTCAGGACGCCATTTAAATATCGCGTACATATCAGACAGCGCCTGAGTTGGATGCTCATCGGCACCGTTACCGGCGTTGATAATTGGAATACGCAGAGAATCTATCATTTCCTCAAGCGAGGTTTCATTATTGTCCCTAAGCACCACGCAATCGCCGTAGTTATTAAACATCTCGGCTATATCCGACAAACACTCGCCTTTTGCGATGCCTGTGGTTGACCGGTCAGTTATCGACATAATATCGCCCCCTAACCGATGCCAGGCGCTTTCAAACGACAGTCGCGTGCGGGTGCTTGGCTCATAAAATGCGCTGATTAATATCTTGCCCTGCAACGACGTACTAAAACGGCGGGGATTCGCTTCATACTTCGCAGCCAAACGAAACAACTGCAACATGCCTTGCTGAGAAAACTGGTCAGCCGACACAATATGTTGATTCGCCAATTTCAGTAGGTAATCGCCGTCCTCCTGAATAGCTTTTAACAACGCCTTCGGGTGAGCATCGCCGCAGACATCGGGGCGCTCACGTTCGAAGGATACATCCTTTATGTTCATAGAATTACCATATTGTTTTTGAAATTAAATCTTTTACCCAAAGCACCAGAAGTACTACAGGCGCTAAGCAACTGAGGATCAACGCAGTGATAATCATCCACTCGAATACCGACTCACCCATTAGCATGTGCGTCTTCCTCCTGTAGCTGCTTCCAGTCAAAGTTGTACTGGCTGGTCATGATACCCACCGCGCATATCAGTCCGGATACCGCGCAAGACACCAGCGCTGCCACATAAAAACCTATCGCGAAATAACCTATCATTCCGCACGCTGTGCCCGCTGCCATAGCTATTGCTGCATAAGTACCGGTCAGCTTCTTATGATAAAGCCCCAGTAATATTGGCCAGATAGTGCTTGCCACAAAAGCTCCGGCAAAATTCAGTAATGCGCCCAGCGTGGCTATTTTAGGAAGACAGAAAAGCCAGGTAATGACTCCCAACGCAAAAATACAGCTTCGGTTAAAACGCATCAGGTTTTTATCGGACGCCTTCGGTTTTAGTTTTTTGTGGTAAATATCCTGGGTAACGAGATCGGATGTTGCAGCTAATAACGAATCAAGGCTTGAGGCTAAGGCTGAAAATATCACAACGAAAACGATAACAGCGCCTGCTTTACCCAATACAGCTGCGGCAACGGTTGGGCCTATCATATCCATACTAGGCGGGAATATGCCTAACTGTGGCGCCGCTAACGCAATAAAGCCGGTAACAATAGGAATAGGCAACCACATTAACCCACCGGTTAAATAGGCTTTATAAGCAACACCCTTTTTAAACGATAGCGCCCGTGACCACCACACGTTGGAATGAAAAATTTCGCCTAGACCGAAAAAAATATTATTAAACAGGAACATAACGGCAGCGGGGAACAAGACGTCGAGCAACTTTGGATGCTCCGCTGTCAAATTCTCATGAATACTGCTTAAACCGATATTGTCGATAAGCCAGTAAGCAATAAAGCTGACACCGGCAATAATAATGAGTGCCTGAATAAAGTCGGTTGCAATAACGGCGCGCATACCGCCAAACAAGGTATAGCCCACACAAATGACTAAAATTGTGGTCATCCCGATGTGGTAGTCGAGCCCGGTTAAAGACTCCAGAAGAATACCGCCCGCCATGCCCAGGCTGATTAACCAGCCGAATGCATAGACGACAGAAATAATCATGAACACAACCCAGGCAAACTGACCATAACGCAGTCGGATAAAGTCACCTGAGGTATAACCGTTAGGCAGCAGCTGTTTAATGCGTTTCGCCATGGGGGCGAACAAAATAAGCCCCAGCGCTGCAAATGAGTAGCCTATCATGCCCCACACACCAAACTGAAACGTCAGCTGCGGCGCAACCAAAGTGGTATTACTGGTCACCCAGGTTGCCATCGCCGTCGCCGCCGCAAAAGCAAAACCGACGTTTCGGCCGGCTAACGCAAAGTCTTCATGGCTTTTATTTTTGCGACCCAGCCAATACCCAAAACCTATCCAAAACAGGCCAAAAAGCACAATGATGAGAATGCCGGTACTTGTGTCCAGTGCAAATTCAGTCATGAGGATGGTGTCGCGAGTGTGTCCATTTACGATGAAGTAAAAGCAACGTGGTTACGACTGCTACAAAAACAATTAACCCAATAAAAAACAGTGTCAGTGCCTGCCACAGAGGATAATGCTTAACCGTAACCTGAATAATATTACTGACCAGCGACTCGCCGCTTTTGGTTTCGGCTCTGGCTCTTAAGTGATAACTGCCATTTGAAAACCCGGTTAGCGATATAGTGGAAAAGTCACCCAACGCAGGAAACTGTTTCTGGTTGTCAGTGAAGTCTGCATCTGTCGCAACTTCAATGGTTAACTTGTCGAGCTTTTGCAGCTCTGACTTTGCAGACACTGAAACATTAAAGTACCCTTCTTTAATAACTGAAGTGGGTCCTTCAATGGTAAGCTGGTGAGCCGATTCATTCGCAAGGGTTGGCGTTGGCAGAAAGCCAATAAAACAAAATAAAAACAAGATATAGCAATAGTTAAAGCTTTTTTTGTTTTTTGTCATTAAGACATCTGCTCGCCAACGCAAGTTGAAATTTCAGGCTATCAGCCAATTATAGCAATTTCAACTGTTTCACGGGGTCATCTGTTTTACGCTGTACACCGTATATGACACAACATAATTTTTACGTTTAGTGGCTTTTAACTTATGAAGTATTTATGCAGCCTGGGGTCGAATATCGATCCTGAAATGAATATCCATCACGCAAAACAGCAGTTACGAACGATCAGCGGCGACTGCTTGTTCAGTCAAAACATAGCCACGAAGCCGGTTGATATTGATACAAACAACGGTTTTCTCAACGCGTTATTTATTATCGATACACCGCTTAACTCAGATGAGCTTAAGCAGCAATTTAACCAAATAGAAGAAGCTCTGGGTCGCGACCGCAGTGATCCGGAAAGAAGCAGAAAAGACAGAACCATCGATATTGATATTTTAGGGTCTCTTGATGAACGCCCTGATGTACCGGAGTATTTACAATCACTGACTACAGAGTTGGGGCTTGCCTCATGACGAAAACCGCACTTGTTACCGGCGCTGGTCGCCGTTTCGGCTTTGAAGTCGCCAAAGCACTCATAGAAGACGGCTACAAAGTATTTGCACATTACAACCATTCAAAAGACGGTGTCGACGAACTCAGTAAACTGGGCGCTGAACCGGTTCAGGCCGACTTTACCCGCCAGGATGACATTAAAGCCCTAAATGCCAAGGTTCAGAAAAGCGCCTCTAGACTGGATTTATTGATTAATAATGCGTCCTGTTTTTTCGACAACGATACGGTCGACAATGACCCGGAAGCGCTTGCAGCTGTCTTTCAGGTTCACAATGTTGCGCCCTACCTACTCATTACAGGCTTACAACAGCAACTGTCGAACTCTGACAATGGACTTATTATAAATATTACTGATATATACACCGACAAGCCGTCCACGAATTACATTGCTTATTGTGCTGCGAAAGCAGGCTTAGCCAATATGACTCAAGCCTTTGCTAAAACATTAGCGCCGGATGTGCGCGTTAACGCTATTCAGCCAGGCCCAATTTTATTCCTGCCCGAGCACGATGACGAACATAAAGTGCAAGTGCTGGATGAGACTCCTTTGCGTGTAGAAGGTGGCTTAAAGCCCATGATAGACACAGTGCGCTTTTTACGCGACAACCCATTCTTAACGGGTGAATCGATAAAGGTTGATGGTGGCAGAGCGCTTAAGCTATAAAAAAACCCCGGCTGCTCGGCCGGGGTTTGTCGTATTAGCTAACTATTACTTAAGCATTTGACGCAGTACGTAGTGTAAGATACCGCCGTTTTTGTAATAGTTCATTTCGTTGCCGGTGTCGATACGACATTTCACCTGGAACTTCTCTTCTGAACCGTCTTTGCGTTTCGCAACAACGTCCAGCATTTGACCGGGTTTCAGGTCACCGTTCAGTCCCAATACAGAAATTTGCTCTTCACCGGTTAGCTTGTGAGCTTCAACGCCCTGCCCGTCGACAAATTGCAGCGGTAGAACGCCCATACCAACCAAGTTAGAGCGGTGAATACGCTCATAACTCTCAGCGATAACAGCCTTAACACCCAGCAAACGCGTGCCTTTTGCGGCCCAGTCACGGCTAGAGCCTGTACCGTACTCTTTACCTGCCAACACGACTAACGGTGTGTCGTTCTCCATGTACTTCATGGCGGCGTCGTAAATTGGCATTTGCTCGCCTGTTGGAATGAACTTAGTAAAGCCACCCTCAACATTATCGAGCATTTGGTTTTTAATGCGGATATTTGCAAAAGTACCGCGCATCATCACTTCGTGGTTACCACGGCGTGAACCGTATGAGTTAAAGTCCTTAACCGCAACACCGTTTTCCTGCAAATATTTACCCGCAGGTGAGTCAGGCTTAATTGAGCCTGCCGGCGAAATATGGTCAGTTGTAATAGAGTCCGCGAACACCGCCAGTACATTAGCGTCTTTAATATCGCTAGGGTCTTCCAGCGGCTTATCAATACCTTCGAAGAACGGCGGGTTCTTAACGTAGGTAGACTCGTCCTGCCAATTATAGGTTTTACCTTCAGCAACACTAATGCGCTGCCACTCTTCGTCGCCAGCAAAGACTTCAGCGTACTCCTTGCCAAACATCTGGTTATCAACCATTTTCACCGCCTCAGAGATTTCAGCGCTGCTTGGCCAAATGTCTTTCAAGAATACGTCATTTCCGTCTTTGTCTTTACCAATAGGGTCTTTGGTTAAGTCAGTACGAGTTGTACCTGCTAACGCATAAGCAACCACTAATGGTGGTGAGGCCAGCCAGTTCGCTTTAACTTCTGGGTGAACGCGACCTTCAAAGTTACGGTTACCGGACAGCACAGAAGATACGGTTAAGTCACCCTCCTGAATAGCTTCGGTAATTTCATCATCCAACGGACCCGAGTTACCGATACAAGTCGTACAGCCATAACCTACCAGGTTAAAGCCGAGTTTATCGAGATACTCGTCCAGACCTGCTTTCGCCAGGTAATCAGTAACAACCTTCGAACCCGGTGCCAGTGACGATTTAACCCAAGGTTTACGCATCAACCCTTTTTCTATCGCTTTTTGAGCTAATAGGCCCGCTGCCATCATAACGCTTGGGTTTGACGTATTCGTACAAGAGGTAATAGCGGCAATAACAACGTCACCATGTGACAAGCTGTAATCTTTTCCTTTTACTGGTACTTCTTTATCTTTTTCAGCCGATTGACCGTTTGTCTCAAGAATCAGGTCAAAGTTACTGCCCAATTGCTCCATGTTGACGCGATCTTGTGGGCGTTTGGGTCCAGCAAGCGATGCGGTTACATCACCTAAATCTAACTCCAGCGAATCGGTGTATTCTGGTTCGTTGTCGTTGTCACGCCATAAGCCTTGAGCTTTGCTGTATTTTTCAACCAATTCAATGGTTTCTTCATCACGACCAGACAGACGGAAGTAACGCAAGGTTTCATCGTCGACCGGGAAGAAGCCACAAGTCGCACCGTATTCCGGTGCCATGTTCGAGATTGTTGCGCGGTCTGCCAATGGCAGGTTATCTAAGCCCGGTCCGTAGAATTCAACAAACTTACCGACTACGCCTTTTTCACGCAGCATTTGCGTAACTGTTAAAACCAAGTCCGTCGCTGTCACACCTTCATTCAGTTTGCCGGTTAAACGGAAACCAACCACTTCTGGAATCAGCATGGAAACCGGTTGGCCAAGCATTGCGGCTTCAGCTTCAATGCCGCCAACGCCCCAACCCAATACGCCAATACCGTTAATCATTGTGGTATGAGAGTCGGTTCCTACCAGCGTGTCCGGGAACGCAAAGGTTTTACCATCTTCTTCTTTAGTCCAGACACTTTTACCTAAATATTCCAGGTTTACCTGGTGACAAATACCCGTGCCCGGCGGCACTACACGGAAGTTTTCAAAAGCACCCTGTCCCCACTTCAGGAATTCGTAACGTTCTTTGTTACGCTCCATTTCAATGCGAACGTTTTCTTTAAATGCCTCAGGGCTTGCGTACTTATCGACCATAACCGAGTGGTCAATGACCAAGTCGACAGGCGACAATGGGTTAATGGTTTCAGGATTATGCCCTGCTTTATCAACCGCATCACGCATGGCTGCCAAGTCAACAATGCCGGGTACACCGGTAAAATCCTGCATCAGAACACGCGCTGGACGGTACTGAATTTCACGGTCGATTTTCTTCTCTTTCTGCCAATCGACCATGGCTTTTAAATCATCTTCATTCACTGTGCTGCCGTCTTCATTTCGCAGCAAGTTTTCTAATAACACTTTCATTGAAGCCGGAAGTTTTGAAATATCCCCTAGAGCTTCTGCCGCTTTGGGCAAACTGTAGTAATGAAAGGTTTTTTCGTTAACCTCTAATGTACTTAAGGTTTTCAGACTGTCTTTGCCTGACATAGATACTCTCCCATTCGCTTCTTAAGCGTTTTGTTAAGCCAAACGATACTTCTAATATAGACAAACAGAACCGTTTGAGCCACATAAAGTACTTTCTATGCAAACACAAATCAAAGACTTGTGCCAACACACTGCGCGTTAAATGCTCAGTTAATCCACTATAATCGTTATTTTCTTACTTTATATTACATAGTCCGGAAAAACCGTTTAAGATCAATAAGACTTAAGTTTTAACCAGCATCACAGGACGCAGGAAATGAGCAAGGTACTCGACGACTTATTGAACCTACTGACACTGGAGACCATTGAAGATGGATTATACCGCGGTCAAAGTCAGGATTTAGGCTTTGGCGCTGTATTCGGCGGCCAGGTCATTGGTCAGGCTTTATCGGCCGCGAAAGAAACACTGCCACCGGAACGCGTGTGCCACTCATTTCACAGCTATTTTTTGCGTCCGGGCGATGCAAAGAAACCCATTGTTTATGACGTAGAAAATATTCGGGATGGTAAAAGCTTTTCGGCACGGCGGGTGCAGGCCATTCAGTATGGCAAGCCAATTTTTTACATGACAGCGTCGTTTCAGCAACAGGAGCAAGGGTTTGAGCATCAGGATGTTATGCCACAGGTTCCGGGTCCCGAAGGCTTGGTTTCTGACTTGGATATTTACCGCGAGCATGAAGAGCTTATCCCGGCACCACTAAGAAAGAAGTTTATTTGCGAAAAGCCGATAGAAATGCGCTTTGTTACACCCTATAACCCGTTTAAACCTGAGAAAGATGAACCGAAGCGTTATGTTTGGTTAAAAGCCAACGGCAATATGCCTGCAGATATTCGAGTACATAAATACCTGCTTGCTTATGCGTCAGACTTCAACTTTTTACCAACAGCATTACAACCTCACGGGGTTAGCTTTGCACAGCCCAATATGCAGGTTGCCACCATTGACCATGCTATGTGGTTCCACCGCGACTTTCGCATGGACGACTGGGTGTTATACGCAATAGACAGTCCTTCAGCCAGCGGTCAGCGTGGACTTGTACGTGGCCAAATTTATACCAGAGACGGTGTTTTGGTCGCATCGACCATTCAGGAGGGTGTCATGAGAGACCGCAGTTAATTGCGGTCTCTCGGGTTTTATCAGGTTAGAGAAACAAAGAACCCAGCAATAGCGGCACTCATCATATTGGCGAGTGTCGCTGCCAATAAAGCTCTCATACCCAGTCGGGCAATATCATGACGACGACTCGGCGCCATACCACCTAGCCCACCAAGCAAAATGGCAATAGATGAGAAGTTCGCAAAACCACAAAGCACGAAAGTAATAATGACCTGCGAATGCTCACTCATTTGGTCTTTATAATTCACAAAGTCCAGATAAGCGACAAATTCATTAATAACCAGCTTTTGGCCAATGAAGCTACCAGCCAGGTTCGCTTCGTCCCAACTGACCCCTAATACATAGGCAACCGGTTGGAATACGTAGCCAAAGACTTCTTGCAGAGTCAAGTCCGCGTAACCAAACCAGCTACCGACCCAACCAAAAATGCCGTTAATTAATGCAATAAGTGCCACAAAGGCTAACAACATTGCACCCACATTCATGGCTAGCTGTAAACCGCTGGACGCGCCTTGTGCAGCGGCATCAATCACGTTTGCTGAACTGTCTTCAACTTCAATTTCTTCTAAGTCGTTACGTGGCTTCTCGCATTCAGGAATCATCATTTTTGCCATAAGGAACCCTGCCGGAGCTGCCATAAAGCTTGCGGCGATTAGATATTTCAGCTCAACACCAACGCCCGCATAGCCCGCAAGTACGGAGCCTGAAACGGACGCCATTCCGCCAACCATTACCGCAAATAGTTCGGAACGGGTCATTGTACCTATGAAGGGCCGCACCATCATGGGCGCTTCGGTCTGCCCCACAAAAATATTAGCTGCTGCCGACATTGATTCCGGGCGACTGGTACCCAGTAGTTTTTGCAGGCCACCACCTAGTATGCGAATGACCCATTTCATAATGCCTAAGTAATAAAGCACTGAAATAAGTGATGAGAAAAAGACAATAACGGACAACACCTGAATGGCGAACACAAAACCAAAGTCTTCGGACGCTAAGTTGCCAAAAAGAAAGTCGATACCCGCTTTTGTGTAGCCAATAACGGTCGATACTCCTTGTGCGAAACCAAACAGCATTTCACGACCAATAGGCACATAAAGCACAAACCCGGCAAGCACTACTTGAATAGCAAAAGCACCGAGAACGGTGCGCCAGCGGATAGCTTTACGGTTAGTAGAAACCAAATAAGCAACGAGAAAAATAATGGCAATGCCAAGAATACTATTCATAAGAAAACCAGTTTATTCCGCCAGCAACTGACGTATTTTTGTTTTTATAATGTCAATGGCTATTTCGTTCTGGCCACCGCGAGTGACAACAAGATCAGCATACTGTTTGGATGGGAAAATAAAGTCAAAAAACGCCGGGCGCACGTACTGCTCATACTGTTCAGTAACAGACTGTAGTGTTCTGCCACGTTCCTCAATATCGCGCTTAATACGACGCAGCAAGCAAATATCCAACGGCGTATCCATAAATACGGAAATGTCGAACTGTTCGCGAAGCTTTTCGTCCGTCAGCAGCAAAATACCTTCAACCATAACCACCCTTGCCGGTGCAACTTTAATGGTCTCGGGCAAACGAGTGTGTGTTTTGTGACTGTATTGTGGCATCTCGACTGCTTCGCCAGCTTTCAACTGCTTGAGGTGTTGCATGAGCAAGTCATGCTCAAACGCTGCAGGCTGGTCATAGTTTGTCAGAACGCGCTGCTCCATTGTCATATGACTTTGGTCGCGGTAATAGGCATCCTCGGCGAGAATGGCGATACCGTCAGTGCCGAGTTCGGCCACTAACTCCTGATAAACCGTTGAGGCAAACAAGCTTTTACCTGATGCTGAAGCCCCTGCTATTGCTATAACTGTCGTCTTACTCACAAGATACCGTGTCTATTTGCTGCAAACCGCGCGCAATTATCCTTGATTGTCTGTGTAATTAAAAGACTTGACTAAGACCTTATTTCATACAAACACTCTTTCATCATTTCAATATGTTTAATTTCGTTACAATTTAATAGTCCATTTCACGAGAATAACAAGTCGCTCTTTCGTATAGTAGACGAGCTTATAAAAACAAATTGGGAACAACGATGAAAATGATGAAAACCCTCACTGCAGTGGCAGTGACAACAGCACTATTAGGCGGCTGTCAGTCAACCAGCTCAGCTAATAACACCACGGCCGTTAGCCAGTCACAATTTCCAGAAGTTAAAGTCGATTATGAGACTTTCACTTTAGATAACGGTTTAACCGTTGTTGTGCATGAAGATCGCAAGGCGCCAATTGTTGCCGTTAACGTCTGGTATGCCGTTGGCTCTAAAGACGAAAAGCCCGGTAAAACTGGTTTCGCCCACCTGTTTGAACACTTGATGTTTAATGGTACTGAAAACTACGACGATGAGTACTTCGGTCCCTTCGAGCGTGCCGGCGCAACAGAAATGAACGGCACTACCAACAATGACCGCACCAACTACTTTGAAAATGTCCCGACTCCTGCGCTTGATATGGCGTTATGGATGGAGTCAGACCGCATGGGTCATTTGTTAGGCGCTGTTACTCAAGAAAAACTCGACGAACAGCGCGGCGTTGTGCAAAACGAGAAGCGCCAGGGCGAAGCTCAGCCATACGGTAAAGCCTGGAGCTACATTGCCGAGCAAACGTTCCCGGAAGGTCACCCTTATTCATGGTCTGTTATTGGCTCCATGGAAGACTTAAATGCGGCAACCCTGGACGACGTCCATCAATGGTTTAAAGATTATTACGGTGCTGCAAACGCGGTATTAGTTTTAGCCGGTGATATTGATGTTGAAACCGCTAAAGAGAAAGTGACTAAATATTTTGCAGATATCGGTCCAGGCAAGCCACTGAAAAAGCAAGAAGCCTGGGTAGCTAAGCGCAATGAAACTAAGCGTGCGACTATGGAAGATCGCGTTCCTGCCGCCCGTGTTTATAAGGTTTGGAACACCGCACAGATGGGTACGGCTGATTCTGAATACCTTGAGCTATTTGCCGACATCCTTGCTAATGGTAAAAACTCACGTCTTTATGAGCGCTTAGTATACGAAGAGCAAATTGCCAGCTCAGTCGGTGCGTTCCAATACGGTCGTACTCTTGCCGGACAGTTTATGATTACCGCCGATGCAAAAGCGGGCGTCGAGCTCGAGCAAATTGAAGCTATCATTAATGAAGAACTGGAGCGTCTAATTAATGAGGGCCCGACACAAGCTGAACTGCAACGCACTAAATTCAGTAATACAGCGAACTTTGTCCGCCGCGCTGAAAAAGTGGGTGGTTTCGGTGGTAAGTCAGACATTCTAGCCTCTGGCGCTGTCTACCACGATGACCCTGGCTTCTACGCTCAGGAAATGGAGTGGACCAAGCAAGCAACGGTTAGTGACGTTCAAAATGCGGCTCAACAGTGGCTTTCAAGCGGTGACTTCGTTCTGAACGTTGTGCCACAGCCAAACTACACGGCGCAGGAAACGGATGCTGATCGTTCTGAGCTTCCGAACGTGGGTGATTTACCACAATTAGAACTGCCTGAAGTTGAACAATTTACATTGTCGAATGGCTTAGACGTTTACTTAGCACAACGTACCGATACGCCAACCATCGAAATGAGCTTAGTCTTTGACAGTGGTTACGCCTCTGACGTTGGCGGCAAACTGGGCACGGCAAGTTACACTATGTCGATGCTAAAAGAAGGTACTGAGAGTCTGAGTTCGCTAGAGTTGAGTGAACGTCTGGAGTCTTTAGGAACTAACTTGAATGCATCAGCAAGCCTGGATAGCTCGCGCATTAGTATGGATACACTAAGCGTTAACTTTGCAGAAAGCCTGGCTCTCATGAATGACGTGCTGCAAAACCCAGCTTTCTCAGAAGAAGAAATTGAACGTAAGCGCTCAAACTGGATAGAGGGTATTCGCAAAGAAGAAGCTCGCCCTCAAACTCAGGCCTTACGAGTTCTGCCAGGCTTAATGTTTGGTGATGGCCATGCTTACAGCCAACCATTAACAGGCTCTGGTACAGTCGAGTCTATTAAATCTCTGACGCGCGACGACTTAGTTGAGCATGCACAAACGTGGCTGCGCCCAGATAATGCGAAACTGGTCATTGTTGGTGATACCACAGTAGAGCAGGCTAAATCTCTGCTGGAAGAGCAGTTCGCCAGCTGGCAGGCTCCGGCAACCCCTAAACCTGAAAAAACCTTGGATGCGTCTGCTGCGTCAGACGAAAACCGAGTGTTCTTAATTGATAAGCCAGGAACACCTCAGTCACTGATTATCGCCGGTCAGCTAGCACCATCAGGTCAAGTCGACAACGCCGACACTATTGATGTTATGAACACAATTCTTGGCGGCAGTTTCACCAGTCGTTTAAACATGAACCTTCGTGAAGACAAAGGTTGGTCTTACGGCGCACGTTCTATTTGGCTAGACAACGAAGGTCCGGGACTGTTGATGGCGCTTGCGCCGGTTCAAACCGACAAGACTCAGGAGTCCATTCAGGAGATTGTCAAAGAGTTTACTCAGTATGAAGGCGACAAGCCGGCCACTGACGACGAACTTGCTAAAGTTAAAGCGAACAAAACTGCTAAACTGCCTGGTGCTTATGAAACCAAAGGTGCTTTGTTAAGCAGTCTAGTCAGTACCTTTAACAAAGGCAAAGATGTTGAGTATCTTGAGTCTTATGGTCAGCGTATTAACGCTATAACATTGGATGATATTCAGCAAAGCGCCGATAAGGTATTAACGCCAAACGCAATGACCTGGGTTATTGTTGGTGACTTAGCTGAAATTGAAGATAAGGTTCGCGAATTGAACCTGGGTGAAGTCACGATTCTTCAAAGTGACGAAGAATAAAAAATAAGACTCGCTCAATAAAAAGCCCCAGCTTAACGATTAAGCTGGGGCTTTTTTATGCCTTAAAGCAAATTAATGAATCGAACCGCTAAGCGCCAAACAACTGCTCAGCGCGGCTATGCAGAATCCAGCTGGTGAGAATGTACTTGTCGTTAGAAACCGGCATTCTGCCGCGGTGTGTATGCGTGAAATAAGCAGGCGCTATGACCATTTGCCCAGCCTTAGGTTTTAGCGAACGTTCTTGATAATAAAAGTCGGTTTCGCCACCTTCTTCCACATCATTCAAGTAATACATAAACAACAACGCTCGGTGCAGTGGCTCAGTGGAGCCTTTTTGCGGAAACGTCTCGCAATGCCAGTAGTTGTAGTTCCCCTCACCTTTTCGGTATCGCTGCATTTGAATAGCACCAACGCGAAACAACTTTTGCATGATAGCCATTTCATTACCTTTGGCTATTTCATCGAAATTTTCATGGGTCAAAGGTGTTGGTTGTTGAGTTTTCGGGTGTTGCAGTGTCAATGCGACAGGTGCAATTAGTGCAAAATGATACTTTTTAAAGTACTGCAGTGCATGGTCTGCTGTCGTTTTCTGTATTTTTAACAATAACTCCTGATATTCCGGGTGGGAATTTAGCATTAAGTCCGTACTGGACTTTTTATTGGTATCAACACCACCGCCTGTTCGCCCCTGAAAGGTATGCTTAGAGCTCTCAAAAGCCGTTATCAATTGTTCGCAGAATTCCGGTGATAACGCATTATCGTAGGTTTCAATAAAATCAGGCATAGAAAAATCAGTTTAGTAGTCGGTTTACTTCAGGACTTGGTTTGCCAATGTAATAACCTTGCAGATACTCAATATTCTGGCTACATAAATAGCTATTCACTTCTTCGTTTTCGACAAACTCAGCAACAATAGGAATGTTCAACTCCTTACAGATACTTATCATGCCATTTAAAATGCTGGCGCTGGTCTCATCGTGAAGCACATTCTGAACAATACTGCCGTCAATTTTTAAGTAGTCGGGGCGAAGACTGATAAGCCGGGAAAAGTTAGAATAGCCCACACCAAAGTCATCAATCGCAATTTGACCGCCCAGCTGCCTAACCTCGTCAGCAAACACTTGAACCTTCTCAAAGTCCTCTGTCGATTCAGTTTCAGTAATTTCGAAAATAAGCTGTGCTTTTTTGTGTTCCATTAATACGTAGCGTATGAAATTCACGGTCTTGTCGTTGAGTATGTCTTCAATCGACAAGTTCACCGATATCGCAACACCAAACTCTTCAGAGGCAAGTATCGCCTGTTCTATCACCGCACGGGTAATTTCACAGTAATAGCGGGTTGTTTTCGCTTTATCCAGGAACATACCCGGTGGTAGGTCGCTGTTGTCATCACGCATTCTGACTAACGCTTCGTAGTAGCTTGGCCGCTCTTTAGACGTGCTTTTTATCGGCTGGTAATAATTAATGAAACGATGGTCTGTGATAGCGGACTGAATCTTCGGAATCCAATTGATTTTGTTTTCTTTTAAGAACTCACGCTCTCGTACCACTTCAATTTTATGGCCAGAGTAAATGGCCTTCGCCTTTGACAGTGCACTTTCTGCCAACTGCAGGTGCTTGTTATCTCCTACACCCATGCCTATCACCACGTCCAAATTCGCTTCTACGTCACGAACCTGAAGCTTTAAGTCTGACAATGACTCGTAAAAATGCAGTAAGTGACTTTCAAAAAGCGTGGGGATCATCCGAAAGTCGGGAATCAGAGCGAACTTGTCGCTATACAGGCGATAAATATTAATATGGTTAGGTTTTAACTGCTTCTGAGCCCAAAGACTGAACTTTCGGAGCAGTTCATCGCCGAAATCTAAGCCGTAAAAATCGGCATAACTACGAAATTTGCGAATGTCGAGTACCGCTAGGCACTGCGCTTTAACACGCTTTAAGTCATTTAGCAGGTCGACCCGCATCGGCAAACCTGTTACCCGATCATAACGAGCTTCCTGCAAAAGCTCATCTAAATAAACTTCGCGGGAAATGTCCTGAAACAGCAAGACTAGCTCGCTCAAATGACCTTTCTCGTCGTACAGCGGTATTGTCATACAACGGCACCAGTTAGTGCGGGTATTACTTTCCAGGCAAACAGTACCATTCCAGCTATTACCCGACTCAATAGCGTAGCTAATCACTTCTTTTACGTGATCACGGTTGTCGGGGTGCAGAAAGTTGTGAAACAGTGTTGTTTGTTTCAGGTAGTGAATATCGAGCAGCTTATGCATGGAGTCACTTAACCACCGAATGTGACCAGACGGAGACAGTCGGGCACAAAGCGCAGTAGACTCTAGTGTATTTATGTACTGCTTTAACAAAAATTGATCACGCATTCGCGCTTGATTACCTCAGCAACTCAATATAGATGTTAGCTTTTTGTAATGTAACGAATTCGATAGGATAATAACAGCCCGCAACAGCAGATATTTCTTTAAATTTACTGTCTAGCTTGCGTATAATCCACTCGCTTTTACAAACTTGACTAAAATTCAGGCGTTTTCTCAATGAAACACATTGTTTTCTCTTTATTGATTCTTTTAGCTTTCCCCTTCACGGCAACGGCAGAAAAATACTGGTCAGACACCAGCCTTACCTATTTGAACGGCGGTGACTATGAAGTTGGCGACCCCGATCGCCAGGTCATCACCCTGGAATATGTTGGCGGTTACAGCTGGGGTAAAATATTCGCATTTGGCGACAGACTCGAGTCTGACAACGGCGACACCGAAACCTATATTGAGATATCTCCGGAAGTCTACTTTGTCGAGTTCGAAGACAATTTAGTGAACAACTTAAGCTTTACTACAACAGCAGAAATTGGCGATGGTTTTACCCATTACCTGTATGGTATTGGCGCAGCTTTTGACTTACCGGGCTTTCAGTTCTTCGAAATTGACGCGTACAGAAGAAACAACGATGGTTTTGAAAATAACTATCAGGTAACGCTGTCATGGGGCCTGCCTTTCTCCATTGGCGAAACCGAGTGGATGTACGACGGCTTTTTAGATTACGCGTCTGGCATTAGTGGCGTTGGCCCAGCCAATATGAACTTTACTTCCCAGTTAAAGTGGAACCTGGCACCGTATTTCGACCTGTCTGCGCCACTTTACGTTGGTGTCGAGTACGTTTACTGGCGCAACAAGTTTTACATTGACGGTGTTAATGAGAAAAACCCGAACTTATTGATTAAGTGGCACTTTTAAGTGCCATTTTCTTATAAATGGTAAACACTTTGATAATCTGCGACATCTACGTCGAAAGATGTTGTTCGCATGAGATGGTCGCGGAATGTTTCTAAGGCGTCCAGCTCACCATGTACCAACTGAATTGCTGTATTTGGCTTTAATTCAGACTGTTTCAACCACTGCGTAATTTCTTCATAATCGGCATGACCCGACAAGCCCTCCAGGGCTCTTACACGGGCTTTAACCGGCAACCATTCACCGTGCAATTTAATCGACTCCACGCCTTGTAGCATCTTAGCACCGCGCGTGCCTCCCGCCTGATGCCCACTGAATAACACCGTGGCACGATGATCAGTCAGCCAATGTTTAAAATGGTGCAATATACGGCCGCCGGTCGCCATACCGCTGCCGGCTATAATAATATGTGGTCCCGACTGCGAAGCAATTGCTTTCGACTCATCCACCGAGCAGGTGTATTCCACTTTATTAAAAGTATTCTGGCACTGTGCATCGGACAGTTTGTGCAACTCATGAAAGCGCTGATACAAACCAGACACGTTAATGGCCATTGGCGAGTCCAGAAAAATAGGCTGTCGCGGAATACGCTTTTCGTCCATCAATTTCACGAGCAAATACTGCAACAACTGCGCTCGTCCCACCGAAAAACTCGGAATTAATAACACACCACCAGACTGAGAAGTCTCATTAACCACTTCAGCAAGCTGCTCTTCAGTACTTTCTGTGTCAGCATGCCGTCTGTCACCATACGTTGACTCGAGCATCAACAAATCAAGGTCTGGCAACGGCTCTGGCGGGTACATCATAATGTCGTTGGGCCGTCCAATGTCGCCGGAAAAACCAATACGCTTACCATCGGCTTCAAGAATCACGCTAGCAGCGCCTAAAATATGACCTGCCTTGCGCAGGGTTATGGTGATATCGCCAATAGAAAACTGCTGATGATACTCCACGCCCTTAAACAACGTCATGGACGCTTTTGCGGTCGCTTCATCATAAAGTGGTTCAGGCTTTTCATGCCGACTGAGCTTATGTTTACCGAGATACTTGGCGTCCTCTTCTTGTATACGACCACTGTCCGCCAGCAAGATATCGCACAAACCGACCGTTGCATGATGCGTAAACACAGGACCACGGTAACCATTTTTATATAAAACCGGAATAAAACCCGAATGGTCTAAATGCGCATGTGTCAAAACAACACCGTCAACGTCCTGAATACCCATTGGCAAAGGCTGCCAATTACGACGGCGTAACCACTTATACCCCTGAAACAACCCACAGTCGACTAAGAGTCGGGTGGAGTCAGTTTCGACTAAATACTTAGAACCCGTTACGGTCTCTGCACCGCCTAGAAATACAACTTTCATACAGCGTCCTTTTCAATGCGATCACGGCCGTTGCGTTTTGCCTGCAATAGCGCTCTATCTGCTCGGTCGATAGTGACCATTATGTGTTCATCTTTCGACACCTGCGCAACACCAAAGCTACAGGACAAGCGTTCTGAAAGCGATGATATTGTTATTCTTGATATCGCTTCCCTCAGTTTATGTGCAACACCAACAGCTCCGCTTTGATCGGTATCAGGCAATAAGATCATAAATTCATCACCGCCAAAGCGACCGAGTATGTCGGACTCACGCAGTTGCGTATTGACCGCCTTAGTAATTTCAACCAGTGCCGAATCACCGATAATATGTCCGTAAATATCATTAATTGACTTAAACTTGTCGACATCGAACATAATGACCGAAATAGGCTTGTTACGCCGTCTCGCCATTTTCAGTAATAGGTCAGCCTGTTGCATAAAGTGCTCGCGAGAAGCAGCGCTTGTTAAGCCGTCTTGCGACACCTGATGGGTCAGATATTGGTTGTGCGCGATAAGCGCCGGGACCGTTAGTCCAAACCAAGCACTTGAGGCAATAATGGTTACCGCAAACTGATACACTATAGCGTAGTCCATTAAACCTAATAAACCGATAGAAAACGCCGTAATTGTGCTGAAAACAGCAAGCGCGATAGCCGTTTTTAATGGCGATTCGGTGTAAGAAATCCAAAGCAGGGGTAAAATTAAGAAAAAGACCAGAAAAGCCGCTTCTTCATAACTTGAAAACATAGAGATACTCAGACAAACTAAAAGAATAACCAATGCAATCAATAGCTTAATGGAAAAAGACGACCAACTTCCTCCCCCTTCTGTGAACTTTAAACCGCCCAGCCAACGCTCGATTTGAGGATAACGCCAACTGACCAACGCAATGAAAATAGGCGTGAGTACGATAACGCCACTTAAATCGCCAATCCACCATGGTAGCCATGTGTACCAAAGTGCTTCAGGCTCAAGCAAATTGCCGGAAATCATGACTTCAGTACCCAGCCACGCCGCGCAAAATGACGACAACGCAGCGACTCCCAAAAACGTCATAATAGTGCTGGATAAACCGTGGCTGCCCAACCTTATTAGCTTAGAACGAAGTAGCCATGCACCCAGAAAATAAGGCACGGTATGAGCCACTCCAAAAATCACACCTGTAACCAGCAACTCTTTAACAGGCGTTAGGTCACCGTATAAATCCGAGACCCACAAAGTGGTAATAACGCCTCCCAGCAGTATTGCCGGGAACGCTCTCCAACTCATCACCAAAAAAGCCGCAAATGTCAGACCTGCCGGTGGAAACCAAATACTGGCGTGCGGGCCGTACTCCATGACAGCGGCAACACGCCACAAGAGTATCCAAGCCAGAATCAGTAAAATTGTTCGTAGTAGGTGTTGGCGCAAAATTAACTTCTTTTTATTTTTCGTTATGCTTCTAACTGTTATCAAAAAACGCTCAAAAGGCAACCTTTAGTGTATTGACGAAGGCAATTTAACTTGCTTCACTCAAAGTTAATAAGGAGTGAATAATGACGCAGCAATACCCTAAAGCGGACCAGTTTATGGCCAATACGCATGAGGTTGAAAACCAGCCCCAACCTTTGGAGAACTATAACCTTTATTTAGCCGATACTGCGCTGCAAAGTGCTGTTGAGCGCGAAGGAGCAAGCTGGGCATTTTCTGACCTTATTGCCTTTGGTGAGCTCGCCGGTCAGCGCGAGAGTATTGAACGCGGCTTTCAGTCTAACAAATATCAGCCAGAGCTTCGCACCCACGACCGCTACGGACACCGTATTGACCAAGTCGATTTTCACCCCAGTTACCATCAACTAATGACAACAGCGATTGAACACGGTCTGCACGCAAGCCCGTGGAGCGATCCTAAACCCGGGGCTCATGTGGCACGAGCTGCCAAGTATTACTTGCATACCCAAGTCGAAGCTGCGCACGGTTGCCCTATTACCATGACTTTTGCCGCTATTCCGGCACTGCGTCATCAACCAAATTTGTTGCGGGAATGGGCGCCCAAAATTATGGCTCGCACCTATGACCTCAGTAACCGCCCGCATACCGAGAAAAACGCAGTAACCATTGGTATGGCTATGACCGAGAAGCAAGGCGGCTCTGACGTAAGAAGAAATACGACAAGGGCTTACCCTATTGGTCAAATAGGCTCCGGCGAAGCTTATGAGTTGGTTGGGCATAAGTGGTTTGTGTCGGCGCCCATGTGTGATGCGTTTCTAGTGTTAGCCCAAACCGACAATGGTTTGTCTTGCTTTTTAGTTCCTCGCTGGCGTCCCGACGGCTCTAAAAACCCGCTGCAAATACAACAACTCAAACAAAAAATGGGAAACGCCGCCAACGCTTCCAGCGAAACCGAGTTGCGCGGAGCTTTGGGCTGGATGGTCGGCGAAGAAGGTCGCGGTGTTCGCACTATTATCGAAATGGTCGCTACCACTCGCTACGACTGTATGATTGGTTCCTCTTCCGGTATGCGTCAAGCCGCTGCTCAGGCCATTCACCATGCCTCAAATCGGGAAGTTTTCGGTGCCCGGTTAAGCGAACAACCACTCATGCAAAACCTACTAGCCGACCTAGCACTAGAAAGCGAAGCCGCCATGACCTATACCATGCGTATAGCTTGCGCAATGGACAACCAAGACAATGAGCACGAAAAACTGCTGTCCCGCATTGCTACGCCCATTGGCAAATACTGGATTTGTAAGCGCACGCCTAACCACGCCTATGAGGCGATGGAAGTTATTGGTGGTAGTGGAGTGATGGAAAACCACATTATGCCGCGTCTTTTCCGGGAGTCTCCGGTTAACGCAATATGGGAGGGTAGCGGTAACGTTCAATGTCTGGATATTTTGCGTGCTATCGAGAAACAACCTGACGTTCTCGATGCTTACTTTATGGAATTACAGAAAGCGCAGGGAGTGAATAGACGCTTTGATACATTTTTGAATGGCATAAAGTCAGAGTTTACAGACACCAACACGCTGCAATACCGGGGCCGAATCATAGCCGATAAAATGGCACTTGGCTTACAAGCGGCGTTATTGCTTCAACATTCAACTAGCGACGTTGCCGATGCCTTCTGCCTAAGCCGTCTGGCGTCAAACGGTGGCTCAAATTATGGGACAATGCCGACAGAAATTAACTGTGCTGCGATCGTCGAAAGGGCCGCGCCAACAAGCGGATAAACAGTTCACCAATAATTGCGAGCACTAAGCCACAAACTAAGCCAAATAAAATGGCGCCCGGGCTCAACTTAACGGTGTAGGAAAAGTCACTTCTTACTTCCTGTTGAATATCCGCTACCGGAGAAACAAAGGCTTGGGTGTATGCACTCCAGGCATTTTCGTTAAATTCATTCAAAGCACGAAGTAATAACTGGTGGCGCTGATAAATAGCGCTGATGCTTTGCCCTCCTTCCTGAAAAACAACATCATCGCTGGCCTCATAGTGGGCAATAAGTTGCTCAATATCACCATCGAAAAACTTCTCAGCTTCGTCTCTGAATTCATCAAGGCTTCGTTCCGATTCTATTAAGTGAGCATTGAGGCTTTTACCGTATTGGTCGACGAAACCCGGTAGCTGAATGCCAGCCAGTACGCCAAAAATCAACAAAATAATTCGCAGGTAAGATGTGAAAACGCCCATGCTCTCTCCTTACATAGCCTAAAGCTACTCTAGGCCAGACCACGGTTAATAATCAAACAAAATTACACGACTTAACGCAAGAGAGGCTAACCGGTCAGAACAACTGCAGTTTATTTATCATAAATAATAACTAAAACTGTGTTGGTGCGGCTGTGTTATAATGCAGCGAAAATCACAGCAACTGTGATGTCTATTTAAATAAAATTCCCGGAGCTTCATGTCCACAGAACAAAATCAGAGCTCGTTCCAGTCACTAGGACTGAACGACAATATCTTACGAGCCGTTACTGAGTGCGGTTATACCACCCCTACCCCGATTCAAGAGCAAGCCATTCCGACCGTAATGAAAGGTCATGACTTACTGGCAGCGGCACAAACCGGAACCGGGAAAACAGCAGGTTTTACGCTTCCTTTGTTGCATAACTTGTCTTCGACGAAGACAGAAGGTAAGCCTGTTATTCGAGCGCTAATATTAACACCGACACGCGAGTTAGCAGCTCAGGTTGAAGATAACCTCAACACGTACGCAAAATACACAGGCCTCAAATCGCTGGTCATTTTCGGTGGCGTTGGCATAAACCCGCAAATTAATGCGTTACGTCGCGGAGTCGATATCTTAGTCGCAACACCAGGACGACTGCTTGATCACAGCCGTCAGGGTACCGTCGATTTAAGCAAAATTGATGTGCTGATATTAGATGAAGCTGACCGGATGCTAGACATGGGCTTTATTCATGACATTAAAAAAGTCATGAAGCTGATTCCTGAACAGCGTCAGACCCTGCTTTTCTCAGCCACTTTCTCAAAGGAAATTAAATCGCTGGCTCAGCAGTTCATGCATCAACCTAAACTGGTTGAAGTTGCGCGCCAGAATGCGGCAGCAGATACAATTGAGCAGCGTGTCTACCCTGTCGATAAAAAACGCAAACGCGAGCTATTAAGCTATCTAATTGGCAGCAGAAACTGGCGACAAGTGTTGGTATTTACCCGCACCAAGCACGGCGCAAACCGTTTGGCGACTCAACTCACTGACGATGGCTTACCAGCCATGGCCATTCACGGTAATAAGAGCCAGGGCGCAAGAATCAAAGCCTTAGCGCAATTTAAGGCGGGTAAATTACGAGTCTTAGTCGCGACGGATATTGCCGCGCGCGGCATTGATATCGACGAATTACCTCACGTTATTAACTTTGAGTTACCGCAGGTTGCCGAAGACTATGTGCACCGCATTGGACGTACTGGTCGTGCCGGCAGCGAAGGCGAAGCCGCTTCTTTGGTCTGCGTTGACGAGCACAAGCTGCTGCGCGACATTGAAAAGCTGACCAAGAATGAGATACCGAAAGAAGTGGTTCCGGGTTTTGAGCCCGATCCGAGCATAAAACCTGAGCCTATCCAAAAGCCCAGAGGTAGCCGGCCAAATAACTCGCGCCGTGCACCGAGACAAAACCGCCCGGCGACACGACGCTAGCCACTTCACTGTCGGCTGGGTCTTATTTCAAAAAATCCAGTCCGCCAGTTACTGCAGCGACCTGGGCTTCAATACATTGTTTAGGCGTTGCTTTGGGGCTGTCAGGGTAAACTTCTGTGGTTGTGGCGTACTCTGCTTTACTGAAGCTAATGCAAAGTCCCAGCTTAGACGTTGGCAGTAAAATAACACCTCGCTGCGCAATGTCTTCGCCAATCAGTTTATTTTCATCGTCAGCGTCCGCTATGTGTGTGACTTTCTCAACAGAGTCCAGTACGGCCTTTTGGAATTCCGGGTAAGGCTTTTCGGCATTACCGACCAAATAGAAGCCGTCAGGGATATTCCAATTAGTATTCACGGTACCATCCATTGCGGCTTTTGCCGGACGAAACTCACTGTTGTCAGTATCTGTGGTTTCATGTAAGTCAATGTGCGCCAGAATATCTACGCCTAAATCCGCGACGTACTTCATAATATGAGCACACTCACCTGCCGGTGATTCAGCAACAAACGAACGGTTAGGATCAATAGCTGCCGGATTCCAGCGGTTAATGGTTTCATAGCCCCACGGACTTAGACACGGTGCAACAATAACGTTAAAGTGCTCTGCATAGCTATTGGCTTGAGTTTCTATAAAACGCAACGCACCGTGAACACCACTTGTTTCGTAGCCGTGTACACCACCAGTGACTAATACTGTCGGTTTATTACTGTCCCAACGCTTAGTTTTCACCGCGAATAACGGGTAAGTCGCGCTTTCGTAAGCCAATTCGCCATATTGTTCAACGTCAAAGTCGTCTTTAAATTTCTCTATTTTGCTAACAACATCATCAAAGTATGAACGCTTTTGGGTTTGCTCCGCTAACCATTGCGCTTTTTCTTCCGCACCCCATGGTTTACCCGGAGTACCAATGTGGTAAATCGTTTCTTGCGTCATAGCCTGATCCTATTCATTACGTCTTTTAAAGAGAGATAGCTATACTACCAAAGTCTTCTCATGCACCAAAGTTATGCTGCTTTGGTCGCCTCTTTATTACCCGCTTTATTATCTGTTTTCTCTGCCGGTGTTTTTTCTGCTTTCGGCTTTTTCGGTTTCTTGGCGCCAAGAGCAATTAAAACATTTTCTCGTTCTTTCGCTAAAAACATCGCCATATCTTCAAGCTGCTTGTCGTCAGTAAAAAGCTCGCTGCTTTCAATTAAGGGCGTTAGCGCCTCTGCCATATCCAACATTTTGTCGTGTGCATCGGCTTCGGCTTTCGAGGTAAATGTCATTTTTTCGGCTCCATCGCGAATCACTACGTATTGGGTTACTACAGCCATGGTTGTGTCCTTTGCTGAGGTTTACAGATACTGGTTATTTGTACAGTATAAAGCAAGTAATTGCAATAGCTGCCACATTCGCTAAACTGCGCACTCTTAACAAAGACGATAAGTACAGGAATACAGCCAGCCCCATGACTCAGTTCTCCAAAGCACAAGTTCGACTGGCTATATTTGCCATGGCCATTGGCAGTTTTGCTATTGGTATCGGTGAGTTCGTGATTATGGGTTTGCTGCCTGACGTCGCTACCGATTTTAATACTGACACGCGTACAACCGGGCACTTAATCAGTCTTTACGCTTTAGGTGTTGTTATCGGTGCGCCACTTATTACTATCCTCTTTGCGCGCTTTCCTCGTAAACCGATGCTACTCATACTGTTGTTCGTTTTCGCTATTGGTAATTTTGCCAGCGCATCGGCCGATAATTACTTTTTGCTGCAAGTTTTACGGTTTCTAACTGGCCTGCCGCATGGGGCTTACTTTGGTATAGCCTGTTTAGTCGCTGCCGATATGGTGCGCCGAAACCAGCGTGGTATGGCTGTCACTATGGTTATGATGGGTCTTACCATCGCCATTTTGGTTGGTAACCCTCTAGCCACATGGCTCGGGCAGCTCATCGACTGGCGTACGGTCTACCACACTGTTGGTGCATTAGGTTTAGTTGCACTGGTTATGATTGCACTTGTGGTTCCACAACATCCAAACGAACAAAAAACCTCTGCTCGAGGCGAAATGAGAGCCTTACAGAACCCACAGGTTTGGCTAACGCTGGCTATTGGCGCTATCGGTTTTGGCGGCATGTTTGCGGTTTTAAGCTACATAGCCCCCACCTTGATTAACGCTACCGGCCTGGCCCCTCACTGGATACCTATTGCATTGCTTATCTACGGTATCGGCTCGTTAGCAGGAAGTTTGGTCGGCGGCTGGGCAGCGGACCGAAGCCTTAAGCTAACTATTGGTGGCTCACTTATTTGGTCAGCGGTTGTATTAGGAGTTTTCCCTTTTACCTTAGAGAGTGTTTGGAGCGTTATGCCAATGGTTCTGTTGCTTGGCAGTGCAGCGGCTTTGGTTCCAGCCCTCCAGGTTCGTCTTATGGATGTAGCGGGAGAAGCACAAACCTTAGCCGCATCGCTGAATCATTCAGCATTTAACGCAGCCAACGCCTTAGGCGCCTGGCTCGGTGGTTTAGCTATTGTTTCACCACTGAGCTGGCAAGGTACCGGCTGGGTTGGCTGTGGCTTATCTTTAGCAGGCTTATTGCTATTCTGGGTCACTAAAAAGCACAGCCGTAAAACACCCGATATTATTAGTCTTTAGCCTCACCGTTGACTTGTAATTCGCGCAACTCTCCGTCTGGTTTTGCGTACGACAAACGCGCTGCACGAGAGGTCAAGTGATAACCATCTAGTCCGGAAATGGTCATAGTACCCAGACCTTCAATGTCGATATAACCGTCACTTTGCACCGCTTCTTCTTGTACATCGACCCAACGCACTTCGCCAACAATAAGCGCCGTGTCGTTATGTTGTATCGGAATAATTTCAACCAATTGCATACCAATACGCAAAGAACTCTCAGCCACATAGGGCGCGTGAAACCCATCCATAAACTCAGGTGTTAGGTTACAAGCATCAAACTCGGACTGCTCTCTCGGGTAGCGGGCCGACGTTTTATGAGCCTTTCTAAAAAAACTCTCACCGACGTGATTAATGGTATAAACACCACTCTCTTCAATATTCTCCCAAGTGTGTCTGGTCACCGACTGAGGGCGCATCACAAACCCTAAAAGAGGAGGGTTACTGCCAAGGTGTACTACTGAACTGATAATTGCCAGGTTATCTTGCTGGTGCCGGTCGCGTGTACCTATAACATTTGCACTCTTAAAGCCGGAAAGACAGTTCACAAATCGGGCACGTTCCCTATCTTGCATTTGGGCTAAATCGTTTTGTTTATAGTGTTTCATAGTAACCTCAAGATTTATCTCTAATTTGTATTACGCGGGAAAAGCCACTTTTGATCGTTGGAAAGATTCTTTACAAAAAACATTATTGCGAACGGTTATCATTTGCGTTAACTTATTTTCAGCAACGACAAAAAGGGAAAGCGATAAAAATGAAAAATGCCTACACTGGTTACTTTAGCAGTCAGAAAAACCTGCAAAAAGCCACCCAGTACCTACAACAGAAGAACTATTGCAGCGTCACTTCAGTGCTGTCAGAAGCAATTGAAGATGCACGTTGCGCCGCAGAAGAAGTCGCTTTGACAGCCAATGCAATACAAACCTACACGACGGCGTCTATTTTACTCATCGCTGTTTATATTCGGATTAATAAGCCGCTTCTCGCTCAGGAAAGACAAGAGAGCGCAAACCGGCAACTTCAACAATGGCGCACCAATACGGACTCCATGCAAATTAATGAATTGTGCCGCTACTGCTGCCAGTTATTGATTACCGGGTGTCAGCACTCTCGTTGTGTTGGACACTACACTCATCAACTTGAGGAGCTAAACCATGCGCAGGAACAAACCTGAACGTTTGCAACTGTCCATGAGCAAAGAGCAGTTGAAACATCTACTGTTAGAAAAGCGAGTTGTCGCAAGTGACATTCGTTGCTGCGACTACTGCAGCCAATGCGAATTAAAGGAACTTATACTGGAATGTGCCCGAATATCGTGCTCAGGTGAGACGAGAGATGTTAGTGCTTAGAACTCTTTTTTCCGAAGCACCTTTTTCTGGCCGTGCTGCTTCTTCTTATTCAAGCGCTTCTCTTTTGCTGCCCGGCTTGGTTTGGTCGGAATACGCTTTTTCTGTGTTTTCGAAACGCTTCGAATAAGCTCTGTCAGTTGCTCTAATGCTAGTTCTCTGTTCCTTGCCTGACTACGTGTTTCCTGACTTTTAATAATCACTTTGCCACTTTGAGTAATACGGTGATCATGCTTTTTAAGCAGTCGTTGTTTATAAAAATCCGGTAGTGACGAAGCCTGAATATCAAAAATAAGTTGAGCGGCCGTGGCCACCTTATTGACGTTCTGACCACCCGCCCCACTGGAACGGATAAACTGCCATTCTATTTCGCTTTCCGCAATTTGAACGCGTTGAGAAATTTGAATCATAAGGAACCTGTTCAGTCAGTGTCATCCGATTGTTAAAAATATGGTATATTACTGCGCAACTTTTTACTCGAGCAGGATTAACTTATGGCAGCTTTTGGCTCTGTATTTATGCCACAAATGGCGTTAGCAACGTATGAGAACTCAAATTGGAGCACGCCTGAACTTGTTCCATCCGACGCTATTCAGTTGCACCCAGGTGCCCATGTTTTGCATTATGCTAGCACCTGCTTCGAGGGGCTAAAAGCTTTCCGGCATGAGGACGGCTCAATTAATATTTTTCGGATGGATAGAAATGTGAAGCGTATGCAACAGAGCAGCGAGCTGCTGTCATTGCCAGCGTTCGACGAATCTATGCTCGAGCATATGATTATTGATGTTGTAAAACACTTTAGCGAAGAAGTCCCTGCTCCTCCGGGCTCTATGTATATTCGACCAACCCATATTGGCACCGAAGCCGCTATTGGTAAAGCCGCTTCACCTACGCGCTCATCCATGCTCTATGTACTGTTGTCTCCTGTTGGCGACTATTTCTCAGGCGGCGATAAAGCATTGCGGTTACTGCTTGAGGAAGATGGCTCACGCTGTGCCGCCCACATGGGGATGGTAAAAAGTGGCGGTAATTATGCCAGTGCACTTCAACCCATTCTTCAAGCTCGCGCCTCTGTTAACGCTGACCAGGTTCTATTTTGCCCTAATGGTGACGTTCAGGAAACCGGGGCTGCGAACTTTCTGCTCATCGATGGCAATGAAATTATCACCAAAGCACTGGATAGCACCTTTTTACATGGTGTCACTCGTGATTCTATTCTCACTATCGCGAAAGATTTAGGAATGAAGGTATCGGAGCGAGAGTTGAGTGTTGAAGAGCTACTAGAGCGCGCCGCGAAGCCAAGCTGTGAAGCTGCTTTGTCCGGTACGGCTGCTGTATTAGCGCCAGTTGGCACCCTTATTCATAACAACAAAGAGTTTTCTGTTAGCAGCGGCAATCCCGGCGAAACAACACTGAAACTCCGCAAAGCCTTGAATGATGTTCAGTGGGGCAAAGCAGAAGACAAACACGGCTGGTTAACCAAAGTCTGAAACATGTTTGTCTTTTAGGTGTTGTCAGGCGGTAATACCACCCAGTCAGGGTCTTCGAACTCACCTAAGGGCGTAATGTCGCAAAATGGCGCAGCGCTGCGAATAATTTCAGCGACCTCCGGGTTATGCTGTCCTTCCATCGCATCCCGCTGCGCTTTCGTGTCCCAGGACGCTATAGCAATTAACGTTTTTTCATCGCCTATTTTTCGATGAAGCTCTGTTCCCTTTGCTCCTGGCGCACGCTGAATGATCTTGCTCGCTTTAACCCAGGCTTCCGCATACTCTTCTGCTGTATGCCCGTCTTTTATATGAACCTGAAAAATATATTTCATGGCTCTCCTTTCTCGATTACCGGTACGCTTATTTGCGTTTTTGCTCCGACTTGACCATTTTTATATAGAAAAATACAGCGTAAAAAATGCACATACCAATAACAATAGCTAACCCGCTAAACGAAATAAAGATGACCGGATCACTGAAAAATTCTTGCCATAGACTCATAACTGATACTCCTATCGTGTTTCCTTCAGTTTATGAGAACGTGGCAAATTAATTATTGAGCTACATCAAATTAATGAATATCACTTTATTTTTTGTGGGTATTTTGAAAAACATCTGTAAAGAGCGCCATAAACATCAATTATTGTCCTATATTTAATGACGTTAGTATTTTAGTTAACACTGGAGGTTAGTTATGAAAAACGTAAAAGCAGCTTTATTCGCAAGTTTAATTCCTTTATCGCTTCTCGCCCTATCAGGTTGCAGCGAAAAAGAAGCAAACGAGGCAGAATCTGAAGTTGAAAGCAAAATGGAGCAGGCTGAGCAAAAAGCTAAAGAAACCATGGATGCAGCTCAGGAAAAATCGGAAGACGCCTGGGATGAAACCAAGGACAAGTCAGAAGATGCCTGGAACAAAACCAAAGAGGAAGCTCAAGAAGCCGGCGACTATGCTGAGCAAAAAGCTGACCAAGCTGGTGACTACATTGATGACTCTATCATCACCACTCGTGTTAAAGCGGTTATCTTCGAAGATGACAACTTGAACAGCATGAATATCAGCGTTGAAACCAACAACGGCATTGTTAAATTGTCAGGCTTTGTTGAAAGCGAAGCTGACATTGACACGGCTGAAAACTTGGCTTCAACGGTTGAAGGTGTGAAAGATATTGAAAACAATCTTCAAGTGAAAGAATAAGCACTTTTTCCAACTCAAAAGAGCGGCAAATAAGCCGCTCTTTTAATTTGTATCAAACCATTTCAGACACTAGCGATAGACAGAAAAGCTTGCTAACTTAAGCCGCAACAACAATAACAAGCAGCCTGTTATGTCTACCCATTCATTCTCTAATGAGACAATCGAAAGCAACGACCTTCCCAAGGCTCGTGAGCAGCACTTTTTACCGCTAAGCCCGGCCTACGTAAAAGTGAACTTACTTTGTCGCCTGCTTCTTTGGTTTATTGTTTTGGTCGCGCTTGCTGTCGTTCACTGGCAACCTTGGTTTCAACTGCCCAGCCCTATGCAAACCGCAATTCCCGGCTTACTCATTGCCATTGCTTCATTAGGGTTGTTGCTCTCGGTTTACGGCATTATTGGCGACAAAGTCAAAGGTTATGCTTTGCGAGAGCATGACTTAAGTTACAAAAGCGGCGTTATTTTCAAGTCGATTATCAGCCAACCGATATTACGTATACAGCATGTCGAGCTTAAACACGGCCCTATCGATCGTCATTTTGGCTTGGCTTCATTAGAAGTTTTTAGTGCTGGTGGCGCTATGCACACCTTTGCCATACCGGGCTTGCCTGAAGAAAAAGCCCGCGAGCTTCGTCAGTATATACTTGAACACGGTGATATTGCGGCTAATGAATAACGAACAAATAAGCACTATTGAAAACGTTACTGAAGAGTACCGTGATAAATGGCTCAAGCTGTCTCCGGTCGCAATTATTTATTTTGCGATTCAATTTATAAAAAATACCGCCAGTAACTTCGTTTATTTAATTCCAGCCCTCGTTGTTGGGTATCAGAAACTGGCTGACAATATTGTTTCTATTCTTATTGGCGTCGCTGGAATTTTGGTGTTTATCGCTGTCAGTGCGTTGGTTAAATTTTATTTTTATCAATACCGAATTACCGGGCAGCGGGCGCAGATTCACTCGGGAGTTTTTCAAAAAAAGCACATCGATTTGCCTTTTGAACGCATTCAGAACATTCGATTCGAGCAGCCGATTTATTACCGCTTTACTGATCACGTCTGTATGCTGCTCGATACCGCTGGTTCAAGCAAAGCAGAGGCGAAAATCATTGCTTTACCTAAATCCGTTGCCGAAACACTCAAGCAAGAAATACTGCTGTTCAAGGATAACGCCAGTGACACAAAGAATCAGCGTGAGACAGGACAGCAGCAAGATCAAGAAACTGTGCTTAATACTCGTTCAGTGAGAGATCTCGTTATTCACGGCTTAGCAAGCAACCGTATTTGGATTGTCCTAGGTGCGTTAGCGCCCTTTTTCAACGCTATTTCTGAACAAGTAATAGAAGGCATAGAAAGTTTCGGTGTAGACGTGGAAGCGCTTATGTCCTCCACTCAGTACGCGATGTGGCAATACATTCTGGTTATTGCCTCGGCCACCTTCATTATTGTTGCGTTACTAGCGTTAATTTCTGTCATTGGCTCAGTCATTACCTTTTACGATTTTCGCCTTACTCGTTCAGGCGATCGCTATATTCGAAGGAATGGCCTATTTACCCGCCATGAGGTGGCTATGCGACTGCGCCGACTACAGATGATCGTATACCAACAAAACTGGCTGGACCGTTTGCTTCAGCGTGTGAACCTTAAATTTGAGCAGCTCAATTCCAGTGTTGAGCGGCATAGTGCTTCCACAGCTGGTGGAAAAATCATGGTTCCCTCCGTTACTTTGAGTGAAGCCGAAGAGCTGGCGAGAGATGCCTGGCCTGAGCATCAGATGGGCAGCATTAAGTTTCACCCTATTAGTAAGCGGTTAATGGTGCGAAACGCATTGGTCTCCTTTTGGCTATTTGTGGGATCAGCAATCGTTATAAGTTACTTTGGTCATTACCAACTTTCAGCCGCCTTAATTGCCCTGTTCTTAACTAGCCTGCCTTTCATTGCACTGCGCTGGAAACGTTGGGGGTATGCAAGCGACGACCAGTTTATATACATTCGTAAAGGTCTCATTGGCGTTAGTTACCGTTGCTTTCCCATTCACAAAGTTCAACAAACCTCGTTTTACCAAAGCTGGTTTATGCGTCGCTTTAAACTGTGCTCTGTTGGCTTCGTGCTTGCCTGTGGTGGTCAGTCAGTTCCTTTTATTAAAGAAGCCACAGGTGACGCTTTAATTGATAACACCTTATACCGGGTAGAAGCTTTGAGAAAGTCCTGGATGTAAAATGCTGCGGAGAGTTGTTAGATTATTCGACACTAATAAGACAATTCGGTGATATTTTATGGAACTACCGTTCTCGCAAGCCTGTGAAAACAATAAAGACCCAATCCTTGGGGTTCTGGAAGTCGCTTTTGCTAATGCGTCACGAGTTTTGGAAGTTGGCAGCGGTACAGGGCAACATGCCGTCTACTTCGCCAAAAAACTCTCTCATTTAGAATGGCAGGCAAGTGACTAACCGGAGTATTTACCGGGCGTAAAAGCCCGAATTGAAAAAGAAGGCGTACAAGGCCAGCCTTTGCCTGTTGAGTTCGATGTGTTTCAGTCTGCCCCTGATGGACAGTTCGATGCCTTATTTACCGCAAATACTTGTCACATTATGCCCAAAGAAGGTGTCGAAGCGCTGTTTAATCACTTAGCGGACAACCTTAAATCAGTAAAGCTTTTATGCATTTACGGACCGTTTAATGACAACGGGCATTTCACCAGTGACAGTAACCGAGCGTTTAATCAGTCTCTGCGTACTCGTGACAGCCAAATGGGAATACGTGATAAACAATGGATTGCAAAGCTTGCCAGCCAGCATGGGTTTCATTTGAAAAACACCCATACTATGCCGGCAAACAATCAACTTCTGGAGTTTCAGCGTTAGTCTTTAACGCATAAGTTTATTTGGTATTGGGAACAATTCTTAGCTCAACACGACGGTTTAGCTGACGACCGCTTTCCGTGTCGTTGTCTGCTACTGGCTGACTTTCTCCGTAACCTTCAGTTGTCACACGTCGAGTATCAACGCCATTTCCAACCAAGTGATTACGTACTGCATTCGCTCGGTTTAAAGAAAGTTGCTGGTTGTATTCAGCGGTACCAGTACTGTCCGTATGCCCCTGAATAAGCATGGTGGTTTTTTTATACTTTTGCAGCACTCGGGCAACGTCGTCTAAAACCGGGTTGAAGCTTTGCGAAATGGTTGCACTGCCGGTAGCAAAGGTTATGTTGCTTGGTAGCTGCAGACGAATGTTATCGCCTTCACGTATGACTTTAACGCCGCTGTCGGCCAACTCTTCCCTAAACTCTTCTTCCTGCTTGTCCATATAGGAACCAATAGCACCACCTGCTAACGCACCAACAGCAGCCCCCCAGACATAACGACTTTTATCGTGGTCACCCGTGCCTTTTCCTAATAAAGCACCTGTCACCGCGCCAATCGTCGCACCTTTTTGAGTGTTACTCATATTCTCACAGCCGACTAAGGCGAGAGATGTCATTACCGTTAATAACGCTAACTTCTTCATACCGTTTTCCTTTTTAACGCTTTGAGTACCCATAAAATTAGCATTAATTCAGAAATTCGCTAACGCTATTTGCAGTTCTTTTACGCAACCCAGAGTTAAATATTAGGCTTATATTCAAAACCTTCTTCTGCCTGAGAGTCAGAAAACGTTTTTATCTTCTCTTTACGGTTCAGCATGGCATTCACCAGTGAGTTCGGGAAAACCTCAATGCCGTTATTAAAGTCTTCAACGTTCTGGTTAAAAATACGAATGGCCGCGCCAATATTTTCCTGCTGATCAGTAATTTCGCGCATGAGTTTCTGGTAGGTTTCTGACGCTTTCAATTCAGGGTAATTTTCAACCGTCACATTTAAGCTTTTTAGTAACTCGCCAGTTTTGGCTTCTGCCTGTTCAAGCTTCGCTGTATCGACTTTGCCGATATCTAAACCTTGCAGCGCGCTGCGAAGTTCAGTGACTTTGGTCAATGTCCCTTGCTCAAACTCTTTGTAGTCTTTTACAACATCTTCTAAATGAGGAATAATTTTATTTTTCTGGCGTTCCTGAGTAATAACGTTCGCCCAGGCTCTCTCAACCGCATTCGCCCTGTTAATAATCGCATTGTAAATGGCAATAATAGCGATAACCAAAACTACCGCAATACCAATAGCTATCCATATTCCAGTCATTGACGTGCTCCTAAAAGTTACTGTCCAGCTTAGTCATAACATAATGAACATGACTCAGTGCTGCTTTTAATTTTTGAAATTCCTGCTCGCCTTCTAGCGCCTCAATAAAAGCATCAAACTCACTTATCTTAACTTTATTCGGCGTTGCAATAAGATCCTTGTCAGCAAATGAGAGACATAAGTCAGCCGCATCATTCACTTCAAAATTTACTTTCGATAATACATTGCTAAGCTCTTCAAAAGCGACAACAACCGTTGGCTTCATGGCTTTAGCCGCTTCAATTTCACTGGCAGCGACCACCTTAAATACTTTATTAAACCGGTTAGATGCAGGCTTGTAAGTTGCTTTACCTGCCCCGGGAAGGCTAAAACCAATAACCGCAAAATTACGCAGCAAGCCAAAAGGTAAAATCAAACCATAGCGATCATAATGATCATATTCACGACGAGTGCGCGTTCTTACCCGACCGTTACTGTCAGTGTAGGTGTCAGTAACAATACGCTCATCGACGTAGTGAAAATGGTAGTAATGGTACTCAAACGAGTATTCATCGCCCTGGTAACTGCCTTTAAACAGCTCGTGAATTTCGCGGCTATAATTACCTCGGTGAAACTCACTAAAACGTTGTTGAAACTGGCGTGCTGTCGTCTTCCCATTAAAAGTGACCGGCGTCAGGTTATTATCGAGCAAGCCGTCGCGCTGTAACAAAGCATGAGACACTTTCGACATAAGATGATGCGGGTAATAAGCGGTAATACCTGAAAGCAACGTTAGTACCCCACCAGCCGCAATAATAATCCAGGTACTTTGTTGGAAAGACTGTCGCTGAGACCAGTCCCAGTAACCCAGTAGACCAGTCACCAATAATAAGACGGTAAAAATAATCCAATAGACTTTCGTATTAAGCTGATAACTACCGGAGAAGAATTTGAGCTCAGAAATAACCGCGTCTAACTCTTGGCGGGAGCGACTTAGTGATACTTTCTTTTTAATGTTTTTTAGCAGCGAAATAAGTGCTTTGTTGTTTTTATAATAGAGCACGTTTTGCAATATCAGTTTGTTTGAATTGAGGAAGAAAGCTTAATATTTCTTCCTCACCAGTACCAGCAAAACTTGGAGTTAATGATAAGCTATCGCTAAAACCAGTAATTATTGTTTGCAGTAGGAGTCATTATGAAAGCGGTGATATTAGATAACGACAGTTTGGGTGAAGGCGTTGATTTATCTCCTATTGAAAATCAGGTCAACGAGCTTATTTGCCATTCACTGACTTCGCCCGAACAAGTCGATGAACGTATTCAAAATGCCGATATCGTTATTACCAACAAAGTGGTGCTGAACGAAGCTTCTTTAAAGAAGGCAGAAAAGTTAAAGCTAGTTTGTGTGCTTGCTACAGGCATGAATAATGTTGACTTAAAGGCGGCCGAGAAGCTTGGTATTCCCGTTAAAAATGTTGAGGCTTACGGAACACCCAGTGTGGTTCAGCACACATTAATGATGATGCTGTCGTTGGCAACAAAAATGCCGGTTATGCAAAAGCGTATGGCCGCTGGCGACTGGCAAAAGTCCCCTTTATTTACCTTGCTTAATCCGCCAACGTTTCAACTTGAGGGCAAGCGTCTGGTTATTGTCGGCTCGGGTGAACTTGGGCAAGCGGTAAAAAAACAGGCTGAAGCATTGGGTATGCGCGTAACCTTTACCGCTCGACCGGGTAAAACAGACGACTCGCGCCCAAGTTTTGATGAGCTATTGCCTGAAGCCGACGTTATTTCGTTTCATTGCCCGCTCACCGACGAAACAAAAGGCTTGCTTAACCGCCAGAATATCAAGCATTGCCAGCCTCACACTTTAGTCATTAATAATGCCCGAGGTGGCGTTGCAAACGAGCACGACGTGCTGGACGCATTACGGAAAGGCCAAATTGGCGGCTATGCAACGGACGTTCTTCCGCAAGAGCCGCCAAAAGACGGGCATCCGTTGCTAGATGCGTTAAATGAGCCCTTGAACCTCATTGTAACGCCGCATAACGCCTGGACCTCTCCAGAAGCACGACAACGCATTATTGAGTTAACTGCCGAAAATATACAAACGTTAAAGTAACCAAGCTCTTATTCTAGACTGAGGGCTAATTTGCACCAGCTCGCAATTTAGTCCTTTTCTTTGTAAAAGTGCCAAACACCACCGGCAATATGTAAAGTAACCAGCACTGGTAATACATACGTACCTAATACTTTATGTATTTCTTCTGAGGGCTCATGCAGCCATGGCAATCCACTTAAGTCCACGGATACGCTGAACCATCCAAATACCGATAAAGGATCATTTTCGGTAAACAGATAAAGAGGCCCTGTTACAATTAAGACCAACATAGTTAGTAATAAAGCATAATGAAGATATCTGACGAGTTTGTCTTTTACCGTTGTGGTTGATTCAGGAAAACCTTGATAAAAGCGCAAAACAATACGCCAGGCAACAATAAAGAAAACAAAAAAACCAACACCAATATGAGCGGCTTCGGAATAGTGTTTAACCTCTCTGGAGTCAGCAAACACCATCATAAAACCAAGTGTCAGTATGGTAAAAATTGATAACGCCCCGAGCCAATGAAGTGTGCGCGATAATGGTGTGTATTTACTGTTCATACGTTACTCCTTACGTTTCTTCACGCCAGAGTAAACACGAATTCTTAAGCGAGCATTAAAAGATGAGTGAAGACGGTTTATTACTCTCCTTCTTTATGATGTCGATCAACTTTTACGATAAAATCGCCATCTTGATGCTCAAATGTCAGTATTAAGCCGAGCTGCCGAGCCAGATTATTTACGATACTTAAGCCGATTCCAGCGCCTTGTTCACGTAACTGTCCCCCGCGATAAAAACGTTCAGTGAGGCGTTGAACATCAATATGATGTGTCGCTTCTACCGAATTTCGAATAACAAACGCAGAGCCATCAAAGGCAATATCTATCGTTGATTTTGGTCGGGCATATTTAATCGCGTTATCAACCAGGTTGCTGAATAGTACCGCCAGATAACTTTCTTCAGAGCGCCAGTCAACGGTGTCAGGCAAATTCACCTCTAGCGACAACTGCTGGGCTTCTGCTTTTGGATAATAGTCAGAAATTACTTGCCGAATAACCGCAGCAGCATTCACTTGTCGCCACTGCTCAGGAGGAAGCTCTGTTTTTGATAACAATAGTAAACTTTCAACCAGACTCACCAGTCGCTCAGTACTGTCCAGTAGCGACTGGAGCTCAGACTTTTGCTTATCGGTCGTCGCTTTGACTATCTGATTTTGTAACTGAGCTTTCAGACTTGCCAGCGGTGTTCGTAGTTCGTGTGCTGCATCGGCAGAAAACTGTTTTTCCCGTAAGAATGTTTGCTCAATGCGATGTAAATAGTGGTTCAGTGCAGTTTTAACTAACGCGACCTCTTCAGTATCGTTGGACTCTGAAAACGGTCGGTAGTCGTCTGAGCGTTTGCGTCTAAGTGCTCCGGCTAACCGTCTGAAGCTCGCGAAGTTGCGATTTATTGTCCACCAGCCCAGCCACAGCATCAATGGTAATAGTGTGATAATAGGTATCACGGTATCAACCGTCAGATCATTGCGAATTTCAGAGCGGAATTCATCCTGCTGCAACAGCAAAATGCGGTAATCACCTGCAGCCGAATATAAACCGAAGCTATGCCACAGCTCGTTATTGATCATTTTAACCGCAAAGCCTTCGTTAAAGGTAATCACTGACGGATCCAGCGAGCCTTCTGTTTGCAATAGACTCTCACCAGAGGTGGTTTCGATACGATAAGAGAGTTTGTCCTCATATGAATGTGCATTAATACGACTAATGGTAATGTCGCGATCCACGTACTCATTATTTTGGGGTAAAAGTGCAAGCAAGGTTTTCGCCTGCTGCACCATTTCAGCGTCAAACAACTCATCGACTTCATGACTGATTTCGGCATAAATCCACGTGGCAGAGACGGCCGAACTCAATAAATAGACAGCCGATACCGCAACCAGAATGCGCCGACGTATGGAGTTTAGTTTTGTTCTTATACGGCTAATTATTTGCATGCCAGGCGATACCCTACCCCTCTAATGGTCTGAATCCACTCCTTATTGCCGAGTTTCTTTCGCAGATTATGTACATGCACTTCCAACGCATTGCTTTCCACTTGCTGTTCGTTACGAAACACCACTTGCTCTAACTTATCACGGCTATGCACACGTCCCGGTGACGTCATTAACGCGCGTAACAGCTCAAATTCACGTCGGGATAAGTTAATCCGCTGTTCATCAACCAAAACCTGAAAGTTAACTTCGTCAAGACGAATAGGTCCAACCACCAGTTCAGCCGACGCCTGTCCGCGCTGACGCCTAACCAACGCGCGCAAGCGCGCAGCCAGCTCATTCATATCGAAGGGCTTAACCATATAGTCATCCGCCCCCAGATCTAACAATTTAACGGTCTCGGAACTATCGTCGCGCGCGGTTAACACCAACACTGGCATCAGCTGACCTTTTTTACGTAACGCAGACAACACTCGGCTACCATCCAAATCGGGTAGCCCGAGGTCCAGTACAACGGCGTCATAAGGCGCCCGCTGACTTTCACTGATAGCAGCCGCTCCGGTCCTTACCCACTGCACCGAAAACTGACGTTCAGACAGGCCAATTTCAACAGCCTGTCCCAACATCCCGTCATCCTCGATTAACAATAGATCCATGCACCCTATACCCCTGTATTACTGTTCACGTTTTATTCTGGCCAAGAGCTGTTCCACTTCTTTCCGCCGAAATTCGTCAGCAAGAGGTCGGTCAGGTCGTGGTGCTGCGGTAAGCGCCTTATTCGCATAGCGTTCCGCTTTTACGTACTCACCCTGTTCAAACCAATAATCAGCGTAAAAGTAATTTGGGTCAATGCCATTAGGGTTAATTGCTAGTGCTTTTTCCAATAGCTCTTGCGCTTTATCATCATCACCAAACCCAAACGGCCAGCCAGGCACTTTATAATATAAGGTACCCAATGACGCATAGGCTGAGCCGCTTAGTGCATTTGGATCGATTTCCAACGCTTTCTCCAGAGACTTTCGCGACTCCTTCGCCAAGCTCAATGCCCCAAGCCCTCCTTTTGCACCCGCGTAGGTGCTTTTTACAATACCCAGCCAAATATGTGCGGGCGCGGACTCAGGCTCTTGTTCAACCCACTGTTGGGCATCTGCAACCAATTGCTCAAACGCTTTTTCCTGGGCGTCGTCCTTAAGTGTATAGTTAACAGTGGCCCAGCGTTGTTGCAGATCATGCAGCCGCTGTTGACTGTTAACGCTGGAATCGAGCTCAGCAGAGAAAACGGATAGGCTTAAAAAGCCAGCGATAAAGAATGCGATTACTTTAGTTTTTTTCATGATGATTTTCCTCAATTAATTGATACAACGTATCTCGTGTTTTACGCAAGCTGCGACTGACCAGCTCCGACCACAATCCATTAAGACGAACGAATAGTCGTTCGGGCCAGCCCAACGTTTGTATCTGCTTCTGCCGTTGAATTTGTTTAATTAATTGCAGTGCCACTTGTTGCGGCGGATCTTGCGGTGTCTTCAAGCGTTGGTTTAATTGGCTTAACAAACCTTGATTAAGCGATGTTTTGATAGCACGCGGAGCCGCGTACATAATGCAGGCATCGTGTGCCTTCAATTCACGCTGTAGTGCTTGTGTAAAGCCCCGCAAACCAAATTTGCTGGCGCAGTACAACACTTGGCCCGGAAAGCCGATAGCACCAAACACCGACCCCACATTTAATACCCACCCCTGCTGAACTTTCAGTAACGGAAGTAGTTGGCGGCTCAGTGCGACAGGCGCTGTCAGGTTAGTGGAAATAACTCGCTCTATATCGGTTTCTGTTGCCTCATTAAAGAGGCCCTCATGCGTGACCGCAGCATTATTAATAAGCCCGGTCAGTGATGACTCCTGTCGCTGTAGAAACTGAAGTAGCCGTTGTCGGTCATCCGCTTGAGTCACATCAGCGACAAACGATGTTTGTTGCAAACGAGTTGCCAGCGCGTCCAGCTTTTCCGCCGAGCGTCCAACCAAGACTACGCGAGCGCCACGTTGACTAAGTGCTTCTGCCAACGCTTCACCAAGCCCACCGGCGGCTCCTGTTAGCACAATCGTTTGTCGAGACCAATCGATGACGTTAACGTTATTTTTCATACAGGTTCCCCAGCCAGTTCAGGCAAGGCGCGGAACATATCACCATAAAGCCGATAGACATGTTTTGCGGTCCGTATAATCACTCGCTGTGCATTTTCATCGGTCACCTTATTCATCAACTGTTCAAAAAAGTGAACGTGCTCCTGATCAAGGTCTCCGTGCGACAACAAATAGCTGAACGCTGAATCTGGTAGTCCCAGAGCTGCTTTAATTTTTCCCGCAGCTTGTGTCGCCAATTTAACGCTCGTTCCCTCTAGCACATGCGCCATACCAAAAAACGCCGCCGGATGTTCATTATCGATAGCGTGGTAAACTAATGACACCATTGCCTGAGTGGCTGTATGTGGCTGACTATTTTGTACTGCCTGCGCATCACCACCAGCCGCTTGAATATCATTTAAAATCCAACGCTCGTGACCGTACTCTTCATTGATATACTCGATAACCGCCTTACGTAACCATTCATCGGTGAACGAGAGCTTGCTGCCACAGCGCATGAGTAAAGGCGTGGTATGCTTTACGTGATGGTAAGCCTGCGTTAAAAACGCACCATAGCGCTCGGCAGTGATGTCGTCTTGTAACGCTTGTTGGATGGCCGGTGCGCTCAATAGATAATGCTGTTCGCTTTGAGTTTGTTCACATAACGTATTAAAAAATTTCATCATTTACCTCGTTAGTCGATGCGGGATCTTTCAATTCAAAAAACGCTTGGATAGCCTGACGCCGCAATCGTCCGGTTCCAGTTAATAAGCCATTGCTTACCGTAAAAGGTTCGGTCATTACGATATATCGCTGAATACGCGCATAGTCCGGCAACTGTGTATTCACCTGACTAACCGCAGTATCAGCCTGTGCGGTGGTTGTGGAGGGCATTAGTACTAATAAAGCGGTCAAAGGTGTTTGTTCATCACCTAGGACGGCTGCCTGTGCAATACAGGGCTGACTGCAAAGTTCTGATTCAACCCATTCAGGATCAATATTGCGGCCGTACTCCGTCACGATAATGTTCTTACGGCGTCCTAAAATAATCAGGTGTCCCTTATCATCCAGAGCCCCGAGATCACCGGTATGAATTTGTGCAGGAAACCAACTGCTTCTATCATCCCAGTACCCCAGCATGGCATTGCCTTGCACGACAACCTCGCCATTCTCAAACGAAACCCGTGCATGCTTTAGCGGCGGTCCAACTGTGCCAGGTTCGCTATTTAAAGGCGCATTGAGCGCTACCACAGAGCCGAATTCCGACAAGCCATACCCCTGAACAATAGGTAGTTTCAGCGCCAGAGCCCGTTCTTCCAATGTGTCGCTTAAGCGGGCTCCGCCAACGGCAAGTAATTTGAATTGTCGGGCATTGATAAGTCCGCGCTCCACACCAGTAACTAATACGTCCAACAACGCTGGTGTCAGAATCAAACTGTCGGGTTGATACTGAGTCAGTGCGGTAAAAAACGGATTGAACTGCAACGACGACGAACCTTGTAACCCAAGTGTTTCACTTCTCAGCAGCACGACCTCTGCGCCGAGCCATAACGCCAGGTAAACACCCGCCACATTTTCCAGCAACACCGACAACGGCATAATAGCCATGTGTCGCTTTACGCAAGAACCGGCAACCCGCTCAGCTAATGCAGCTACCGTAGTCAGTTGGTTATCAACGGATAAACAAACGCCTTTGGGTTCACCAGTACTGCCAGAGGTAAAGGTCACTTTTGCGGTTCCTGACGGTAACGGCTTATTTGCTCTCACTTTCGTCTGCAAATAAGTTTGCTGTTGCTGACTAAAAAATGGCGGCACCGGAATGCATACTTTGTCGGCCAGCATCAACGCTAAATCTTCTATTACCCAAGTTACCGGGTCGGTTTCCTTCAATAAAAAGAGTCGCTGAGGTTGTTGGCGCAATTGCTCCACCCGTTGCTCAACGGATTGCAGCAGCTCTGAGTAGCTGAGTTGTGTTCGTTCTGAGCGAATAGCAATCGCTTCAGGGTTCGTATTGGCGTGCGCTTGTAGACGTTCAAAGAACACGTTCATATCGCAACCTCTCGCTGCTGAGACAACACGTACTGGCGGGGTGTAGTCATTTGCTCAAAGACGTTCCCGTCCGTTAACCAGCCAGCAAGCACCGTCGGTTGGTGCTGATAATAGTTGCCCCAAAGATCACGCACCGATTCAGGCAATGCACTTTTCTGTGCCGTTTCTAATTCAGTTAACGCAACGCCTATGCGACGAAAATATTTTTGCAGAGCTCGGGTCGCTGTAAAAATAACCACATCACGACCTTTATCGTCCAATAGCCGCACAACAGCTCGAAATAAATGTGGCAAGTACGTCGGAGTTAACGCCGCCATAGAACCAACTTCAGCCAGGTTTTCTGATTGAGGCAGCGGTTTGTTGCTAACACGATAGTTCTCTAAAGGCTGGGTTAGGTAAGCTTGGGAGAATAGAGCTTGTTCGTCGGCTAATTGCACCCCGCACGCAGCCACTAATCGACTCTCTTCAAATACAGCAATCAATAAACGGGGCAATGTGCGCAAGCAGGCATGGAAGTTTAACCAATAGCGTTCACAAATAAACGTTTCAACCTGTTCGCGTAGCGGATGTTCAGGCAGGATCCAACAGTGATGCATATCTACTCCTTAAGTCAGCCAGCTGGCTGCAACAGCGTCAATGCAGTCACTTTATTAATAAAGACTTAAGGAAAACTTAAATTGATCTCCGGAATGATGGTTTGCGCAGACCGTTAAAAGTTCCAATTTTTATTCCATTAAAAAAATAAAATCGTTACCCAGGTAACCATTAACAGTATCAATGCAAAGAAAACAGCAGCTGAAGCAATATCCTTGGCACGCCCGCTGAGCTCATGGAATTCTGCTCCGATTCGATCAACAACAGCTTCTACTGCGGAATTTAGTAATTCAGTAATCACCAAAATAAATAAACTCGTAATAAGCAGTAAGCGCTCTACAATCGAAGCCTCAACCAACAATGCCACCGGAACCAATACCGCACAAAGCAGTGCCTCCTGGCGAAAGGCTGCTTCATAACGCCAGGCTACTTTTATTCCGCGCAACGAGTTAAACGTTGCTTTCCAAATGCGCATCATACCGGTATAGCCTGGTTTCATTGTTTTTCCTTTCCTGCAATTGATAAATTAAACAGACAGAGTTTATTAAATCAATCTTAAGCTTAACTTAAGAAATGATTGTTAGCGTCTTCACAAAGAATGAACTACCGGAAGAACTAACACTCATGCCTGCAGAAAGATCACAGAATACGTTATGGCAAACACTGGCGCTTTTTAAGCCGCTATTGTACTTTTTTCTGCTAGCGCTGGCGTTGCTGAGCAGTTCCCGATTAATGCTGGCGTGGCTCTACTCCGATAGAGTTGACAACGCTATTAGCTGGTTTGACTTTATATTGCTGGGCATTCGAGCAGATGTCGTCCAAATCGGCTATTTTGTTCTCATTCCACTGTTGCTGTTATCGCCTATGGCGTTCGCACTGCATAAGCCACTAATGCAGCTGTGGTGGCGACGTTTATGGATCGTATGGAGTCTCATTTGTGTCGTCGTATTCTGGTTTATGGAAATTTCTACACCGGCATTTTTAGCACAATACGATACTCGTCCAAACCGATTGTTCTTTGAGTATCTTGCCTACCCTAAAGAGGTATTTTCAACTTTAATTAACGGGTTTGCAGGTTGGTTATTTATTGGCATCGCCTCTACGACAATCGTTATTTTTGTTGCGTACCGTTGGTATAAAAGAACCGATAACCGTTTTAACACTCGAACGATAAAACGTCGCTATCTTATCGGTGTCATACCGATCTTAATAATTTGCACGCTGTTTGGTATACGTTCAACACTCGCGCACCGACCCGCTAATCCGGCATTTTTTTCTGTCACCTCCGATGCCATGGTGAATTCATTGATTTTAAACTCCACCTATACGTTGGAGTACGCACTCTACAACCTTAAGCACGAAGCACAAGCCAATCGTGTCTATGGCTCGCTCAGTAATGACAAAGTCATTAGCGAGATTCGGCAAACTGAATATTTAAGAAACACTGAATTCCCGTATGACAACTACCCGACTGTTCATTACCAACAGGCGTCAGTTAGCCGCTCCCAACCGCTGAACATTGTTATCATTCTGGAAGAAAGTTTGGGAGCAACTTTTGTTGAGTCACTGGGGGGCAAGCCGTTAACGCCTAATCTTGAACACCTAAAAAGCCAGGGTTGGTGGTTCGAGAGCCTGTACTCTACTGGAATACGCTCAGTTCGCGGTATCGAAGCAGTTGTTTCCGGTTTTCTACCAACGCGGGCACGTTCTACGGTTAAGCTGTCCGGCTCTCAACGGCAGTTTTTCACGCTTGCAGACGTTCTAGGTCGTCAGGGTTACCACACCGAGTTTATTTATGGTGGCCAGGCGCACTTCGACAATATGGCGAGTTTCTTTGTTGGCAATGGCTTTCAGTCCGTCATCGATCAGGACGATTACGAAAACCCTCGCTTCGTTGGCAGCTGGGGAGTCAGCGATCAAGATTTATTCGACAAGTTACACCAACGCTTAGTGAATACAGAAGCTTCCACACCACAGTTTACGTTGGCATTTACCTCATCGAATCACGAGCCATTCGAATTCCCTGACGGGGAAATAAACTTGTCCGAGCAACCGAAACAAACTGTTCACAATGCGGCTAAGTATGCGGATCATGCACTCGGTGAGTTTTTCGCCAAGGCAAAAAAAAGTGACTACTGGCATAATACACTATTTCTAGTGGTCGCTGACCACGACACCCGCGTTTATGGCGAAGAACTTGTTCCGGTGCAAAAGTTTCATATTCCGGGATTAATTTTGGGCGCTGATATTCAACCAAAAACAGTATCTACAATTACCAGCCAAATTGATTTGGCTCCGACCTTGCTTTCTTTAGCCGGCATTTCCGCCTATGTTCCAACTATCGGGCAGGACTTGAGTCAATCAGATGTTAAACCGGCTAATCGAGCCATGATGCAATTTGGGGACAATTATGGCTGGTTGCAAGGCAGTAAAGACGGGCAAATATTGACGGTACTTCAAGTCAAGAAACCCGCAGAGCAGTTTCTATACTCCCCGGCACAGAACGAGCTCACGCCACTCCGTAAAAATTTGAGCGAAAAGCACCTACGCAAAGTGGTTGCACATGCCATGCTACCGTCTATTCTCTATCAGGGGCGCTCGTATTATGTCCCCTTACAGAACTAAGACTCCACACATACACAATTCCGACCGGCCTTTTTCGCTTCGTATAACTGCCGGTCAGCCCGTCTAATCGCATCAGCCGCTGACTCATCTGAATGAATAGCAGCCGCCCCCATACTTATTGTCAGTATCGGCAACTCAGCTGTCTTAAAGTCATGAGGAATGGCCAAAGTCATCACCGCCTCACGCAGCTCATTCAACTTTTTATCAATAGATTCAGCTGCGGGGATAATAATAGCAAGCTCTTCTCCCCCATACCGATAGACTTTCAGTGGCGTTCTTTCAAGTAAACAGACGGCTATTTTTTTCAATGCTCTGTCGCCAGCCTCATGTCCGTAGTTATCGTTATAGGGCTTAAACTCGTCTATGTCTGCCATCATTAAATAATAAGGCTTTCTTGATTCAATCGCAGCTTCCAGATCACAATCAAACGCTCTGCGATTGAACAGCCCTGTTAGCCCATCCATGTGCGCCAGCGCGTCAAGTTGCCTGTTTGCTTCGGCCAACTCCTCCGTACGAGCCTCAACCTGCTGCTCCAAGTCATTTTGAGCGGCAATGAATCGTGACGCCATTGTTTTAAACGCATCCAAAGCCTGTTTAACCTCACCACGCGCTTTTATTGATGCGGCACGGTGAGACAAAGCTTCTTGGTAGTTTCGCTGACCCATAAGTGATGCCACAGTAGCAACTTCATGCAGTGGCTTGGAGACTTCTCGCTGGATCAGCCAATAGGTCATCAACAATGTTAGTATCACTAAACCAACACCCGCGGCAACTAGTTGAAGTGGTAAAATAATAGCCTGCTTGCGTATTTCCTCAAGCGGATAAGCGGTTATGTGCCACCAATCAGGGCCAGCTATTTTATCAATAATAAGCAATTGATCATCTACTGCATTTTCCAACGTTATAGAGGTGTCATTAAGCTCTGCCTCCATCACCAGATGACTCAACTGTTGATATAAAGGCTCATCATAAGTTTGTGAAGTCAGCGTTGAACGCTCAATGATTGCATCCTGAGACAAGTTGGATGCAGCAATTAAGTCTCCCTTTGTATTCAAAAACAATGTGTTCTGATTTAGGCCTCTTTTTCTGTGTTAAATCACTCAGTAAACTGCCTAACGCAACATCAAAGCTCGCATTCGCTAAATGCAGCCCATTTAAGTCTATCGGTTTTTGGTAGGTAATCGTCCAGACATCGGCAGAGAGGTCGTAATACAATCCTGTCCAATTTGGCTTCCGCTCAGGATTCTTACTTCGCAACGTCGATTTGACCACCGAGAAGTCGGTTATAACCAGGTCTTTGTCAGCCAGCAATCCCCACGGAGACTCTTTTGAGTACATCAAAAGAATGTTTTCAGGCATTGAAAAGTGCGTGTTCGCAACATCCTTTTGCCATGCCGGGGCAAGCTCGTTTAACGTAAACTGCGCAGCAATCACACGTGATTTTAATTCATCATTTATGGGTTTCTCTCGAGGTCCAAGAAAGGCGCTTAACGATTCAAAGTAATCCCCATTAAACGATATCCCCCGGTTAAAAGCCGGCTTCAACCGAAAAACACCCGGCGATGTCTCCTGATACCATTGATTAAACCACTCATTGGTGGATTCGTTACTTTTCATCAGTTGATATTGAGAAAGAAACTCTTCCGCTAAAATATTCGCGTTACTTTCAATACGCTTGAATAAGGCCTGGTTGCGTTCAAGCGTTGGAGATAAGTCTTGTTGAAGCAGGTGTATTACCCGTTCCCGAGCATTACTATAAGTTGTCAGGAACGTAATTGCAGAAGCAATAACGACAAGGGAAATTGCCCAGATACTGATTTTGACCAATAGAGCTGTCGTCAGCTTTTCATGCCGCTGCAGCCGGCGATCGTCTTTTCGTCTTTCCAAAATAATCAACCGTTGTCTTTTTCGTAAATCTAACAACTATTTTGAACAAATGCTATTATCAAAGCACACGAAACAACAATCAAAACCAAGGTCGAAATGATGAAAGAAATAAAATGGGGCTTAATTTTCGTTGCAGCGATTATTTTGTGGCTTATCATTGAAAGGCTAACAGGCTTACACACTCATAATATCGAGTATCACGCGATATTTACCAACGTGTTTGCCGTGGTGGCCATTGTCATTTATATCATTGCGTTACGCGATAAAAGAGCGTCATTACCCAATCAGGAAATGACATGGTTACAAGGTTTTATTAGCGGTTTGAAAATTGCGGTTGTGGTGGCGGTGCTATCGCCCGCTGTGCAATTATTGGTTCACTACGTTATTTCGCCGCAGTTCTTTCCAAATATGAAAAGCCACGCCATTGCATCTGGCATGATGAACGAAGATCAGGCTGAAAAATATTTCAATCTGACATCGTACATGATGCAATCAGCAATAGGCGCCTTGGTGATGGGTGCTATCACCGCCGCTGTTGTCGCTTTCTTTCTAAAACGACGCTCTTAAGGGCGTCGTTATTTCACCTTACCACTTAGGTAAAACCAACGACCCTGCTCGCGCACAAAGTCGGAATGCTCTTCCATAAAACCCACGTCAGCGCCCTCTTTATAAAACGCCCGGAAGTGCACTTTGCCTTTATCGCCTGTTTGCTCAGAGGACATGACCTGTAATTTTAACCAGTCAGGCGAGTCCGATAAGTCAAGCGACATAGGACATGTACTGGGATGCCAGGTTTTCAGTAGGTAATTGGTAAGCTGTTTTACAAAGGCACTGTAACGCGATCGCATCAGTTGCTCTGGGGTGTCGGCCCGCATCGTCTCAATATGTAACGGTTCGCAACACCCTGAATACTCATCTCCACTGCCGCACGGACACAGCTCGCTACTCATAACCTACACCTAGTATTTGCTGATCACTATAAATGACTATACAAAACCCATATACCAATAGTAATTAGAACCACACCGCCACAAATTTCTGTTCGTTGCCCTAGCCAGCCTCCAACGATACGGCCCAAGAGCACACCAATAGTTACCATTATTGCGGTCGCTAGCCCAATTAACCCAGCCGCAAGCCAGATGTTCACTTCAATAAATGCCAGGGTTATTCCTACGGTTAGCGCATCAATACTCGTTCCTATTGCGGTCACGACTAGCTTAAGAAAAGAGCCAGTATTCGGAGTAAAGTCAGCGTCATTCTCTTCTGTTTTTACTCCCTCATAAATCATGTGAAGGCCTAATATCGTTAATAGCCCAAAAGCTAACCAATGATCCCACGCCTGCACGTAAGACTTTGCAGAATAGCCAATAAGCCAGCCGATAAGCGGAGTAGAACCTTCAATCACACCAAACAGAATACCTATTTTAGCGGCTTGTTTGAACGTTGGTTTGCGTAATGCTGCTCCCTTACCAATTGCTGCAGCAAACGCATCCGTTGACATAGCAAAAGCAAGGAGGATTAATGCAATAACAGTCATAATATAAAAGGTTAAGCGTTTTCAGATTGGCGCGCATAGTAACACAGAAACACCCAGCCCTTACTCAAATAAAAAGTAATAGCCATAAGCCACAATAAAGGCTGGGATAGCCGAATAAACCGTTGCTAATATTGCCGCTTTTGGAGCTAACGCGATGGCGGGAAAGAGCGCATCGCCGTCGTTACTAATAGCGTTACCGAGTTGAGCTGAAAATGGAATAGAGCCGTTAATGTATAAACTTGTCACCAGTATCTGCGGACCACAGCCTGGTAAAAAGCCGATAACAACCGCTATCAAAACAACCATTGGCCCCCACGACGCAAACATGCCCGCAATATCAATACCAAGCAGCTGAACCGGAATTTCGAAAGCCAAAAAAGCCAGCACGACCCACCCGGTGACGAACTGAGTGTCCAGAACCGATTTATTTAGCCACCCCTCATGATGTGTCGTGGGCTCTTCACTGGTTATTGCCGAATAGCCGGTGAGATCGGACGTAAACGCCCATAACACCAAGATAAGAAAAGTCACTGTCGCAGCAATGGTTTCAACCGTATTAGCCGGTAAATGGAGTGGTTCATTGAGCTCTAGTTGGAGTGCAACCGCTACTGCCCCAATGAGTGCGGGTATAAAAATAACTTTCCAAAAACGCACAGACCATCTCAGCACCGTTTTGCGGGTTCTGCTTGGCTCGGGTCCACACAGGCTTTCTTTGCTGTCAGAAGCGCCTTTACTCAGCAGCCAGTCGGTTTTTCCTTTATGAAACAGATTAACGATATAGCCACTGATAGCTCCAACCACCAAACTTATTGCGACAATAAGTAACGCATCGGCAGGCTTTTGTGCCAGCAGTAAGAACGCAGCATCGCCCATAGTACTGGTTAACACAGCAACTACCGCACCAAAACTTGTCAAACCGCGAGTGAACTGTGTAACGACAATAATCGCGCCGCCACAGCCGGGCAACGCGCCCAGTAACGCAGCAATAGCAACTTCCTGTAGGGGATGCTGTTGCATATAGCTGGCTAAACGCTCTTTATCAAGATTGCGAGTTAAACTGTAATACAGCGCCAGCGACGCAAAGACAAATACAGATACCTGCAAAAACGCGTCCGACAACACTTGAAGTGTCACCGCACGAGTAACAGGAACAAGCAACAATATGGCAAGCAGAATAGGAAGAATAATGCGGAGGTTCGGCTTCAGCTGACCTTCTTTGCATTCCATCATGAGCTCGTTAAATTTCAATTTTGAGTCCATACTGTCGGACTACTCCTCTATGAGTCGAAATCTAGGCAGGCTCTGCCCTCCAACGTCGACCGACTCGATAAACATATCATACGGTCTTACCCATAGTTTTTGTGCACCATACAGCGGCTGATACAGTACCAGCGTTTCTTCCGTTTCACTGTGCGTTACTGTGTCTATCACTCGGTAACGGTTGCCTTTGTAGTGTTCGTAAATACCGGGGGTTATTGTCATAAGCTTCTTTGTTGCGTGTTTTTTTCATAGTAAAGCTTTTTGACCGCATCGCAAATAAAGACTATATTTAGACCAAATTTAGTCACCAGGATCTGTTATGGCACTTTCTGACAAAATTAAACCGATAAGCTATTTAAAAGCCAATGCTGCGAAAATTTCATTAGAGCTCACTGAGAGTGAAGGCCCAATGTACATTACTCAGAATGGTGAAGCGAAGATGGTGGTTCAGGACGTAAAGAGCTTTGAAAAGACTCAGGAAACACTGGCCATGCTTAAAATTCTAGCCTTGGGTAACCAGCAAATAGAGAGCGGCAACATTCAAGCGGCCGACAGCGCTTTTGATAATCTAAAACAAGAGCTTAATGATCGTTAATGACCTACTCTGTAAAACTGACCGCTGACGCAATTAAAGATATTCAGGACATTGTTGATTACATAGCTCTAAACGACTCTAAAGCTAAAGCGCTTAATACTCTTGAAAAGTTAAGGTCTTCAGTTGCCAGCTTAAGCGAATCGCCGGAGCGTGGGGCATACCCAAACGAACTTACGTCACTTGGTATAAAAGAGTTTCGTCAAATTCAAACGCCTCCGTATCGCTGTATATACAGAATAATAAACACCGATGTTTTTGTTCTTATCGTTGCTGATGGTCGCCGGGATATGCAAGCATTACTGCAGCGGCGTTTGCTGCAGGGTTAGGCTCAACTAGAAGCTTTATGTCTGAGAATAGAAAAACACTCCAACATTTTTTAGAGCAGAATAAACCAGTAACCGTGTTAACAGGTGCAGGCTTAAGTACGGCTTCAGGTATTCCCGACTACCGCGACAGTAACGGTAACTGGAAAAGCGCTCCGCCGATGCAGCATCGCGACTTTATGACTAACGAGCTACTGCGCAAGCGTTACTGGGCACGCGCTTTACACGGTTGGCCGGTACTTTATAACGCACAGCCTAATGCTTCACATTTGGCACTAGCAAAAATGCAGAAAGAAGGCTTAATAGGTACTATTATTACTCAAAATGTAGACGGCTTACACCAAAGAGCCGGAGCCACAGACGTAATAAATTTACATGGCTACGCTAATGAAATGGTTTGCATGAGCTGTGGCGCACAATCACCTCGTTTGGAAATGCACGAACGCTGCCTGGCACTGAACCCAGAGTTCGCTGAAATAGACGCCGCCGCCCTACCCGACGGCGATGCTGACATAGAAACCGACTTCTCAACCTTCCAAATAGCCGACTGCTTAAATTGCGGCGGTATTTTAAAACCAGACGTAGTGTACTTTGGCGACACGGTGCCGAAGACCCGTGTCGCAGAAGCAAAGCAGGCGTTAGCTGAAAGCGGAGGGTTATTAGTTATAGGCTCATCATTAATGGTGTTTTCAGGTTATCGCTTTGCCCGCCAGGCCGCTAAAAATAACCAGCCCATTGCAATTTTAACTCGCGGTAAAACCCGCGCTGATGACTTAGCTACATTTAAAATAGATGAAGATATTGAGAGTGTGTTGGTGTGAAACAAGCACTTCCTTATCGTTGCATCGAAAAATTTGACTAGTAGTTTTAATAACTTACCTTATGAAGATTAAAAAACAACCTAAGCGATAGACCTTATGCTTTCAGACAATAGTCCCGTATTATCGACAATATACTTAACACTGGTATTAGCATGGCAGTACTCATCGCTCTCCACTCGTGAAAACATTTACTCAAGTAGCGTATCGATTAGCCAAGCCGATAGATTATTGCGGCCACTCAAACCGGATTTAGCATAGACTGATGACGCCTGCTGGCGCACCGTCTTTTCTTTGGTGCTTCTAACTTCAGCTATCTCGTTAAAACTTAACCCCTTGATTAATAAAACAGCCACCTCTTGTTCACTGGGCGATAGTTTCCATTGTTTGAACCAAGACTGCACTGCAGTATATGAATCTGGAGCGCTGTCTAGCTTTAATTTAGCTTCCTGGTTTTCTGCGCCGTCTTTTTCGCGCTGCTGATGCCTTGTTAAAGCCTCTTTTACCTGTTGCAGTTCGCGGTTACGCGCTAACACTCGTTTCCATAGCACAACAAATGCAGCAATCGAAATAACCACCGTTATTCCCTCTATGGCTAAGTGCCAGGTTGCCACTTGCATATGGTAATCCGCCACGACATCCGAAATATTAGCAAATGCGATAAGTAAAAAAATTACCATTAATAGTCGGTCAATTGTCATAAATTCCCCATAACATACTACGCTTAGGACATCTGCCCGATGCATTAATGCCTTAAAAACCCTAGTCTTTAGGATAATATTAACCGATGGAGGCTTTGATGTCTTTGTTCCGCGTCATTCCCGGTAAGTTGTTTTTTAGTCTATTGGCTGTTGCAGTGTTGTTGCCTAGTCTGCCAACCCAAGCCAATAATCCATCACAACAAACGCTACTGCAGTCAACTGTTGAGCGACTCAAAACAGATGGCATGGCTATAGCCGCTGATTTTAGCCAGCGCCGATGGCTATCTTCAACGCCTCGATTAAATCTCATGCATTGGCAGACTGACGATGACCGCTTTGGCGCTAACGAGACCGAACTCGTTTTAGCAATGGAATTTTTAAATCCTGCCCAACGCCAGCTTAATCATCATGCCGAACAACTGGTTCAACAATACCAACAACTTCAAAACCTGCAGCTTAAGCTAACCGCAAGCGGTGTGCTACGTGAACTGTTCTGGCAAGCCAAACAACGACGCGCCGAACTCGCGTATGCCGAACAAGTCGTTGACCAATTAAGTCAGCTACAACGGCAGACCCAGTCACTGGTTGAGGCCGGTGAACGTCCTGCTTATGCAGGCATTATTGTCACGCAACAACAGCAAACGGCGCAGAGTCAGGTTGCAGAAAAGCAAATAGCTTTACAGCAACTCGAACGTCTTTGGCAACAACTCACCGGTGTTACCGCAGTACCGACGTCACTTGATGAACCTGAACAAGCGCAACACGCCACACCAACGCATCCCGAATTGCAACGTCTACAGTTACAATGGCAATTGGCCTTAAATGCAACCGAGCAGAGTATCGCCGCAGAAAAAAGTTGGGGCGTAAATGCGGGGTATAAATACATTGATGCGCCCAACCAAAGCGAAAACCAGTGGGGATTGGGTTTTAGCCTGCCGCTTAGTTTTTCTCAGTCGCTTAATGCCAGTGAACTGGTTGGCTTGCAACAGCAACAAAACGAGTTAAACCAATCACTAAGACAGACGCAAATACGCCTTGAGCTCGACATCGTCGACGCACAAAGTCAGTTAGCGCAACTCAAACAACAACATCAAAGTAATCGTCAAAATGCCAAGCTAAGTCAGCAGGCCATCGAACAGCTAAACAACCTGTACCAACAAGGCCAAATCGATACGCGCTTGTACATTGATCGTTTACTTGAGCAATTGTCCTATCAACACGCCGCACAGCTTAGTCAAATCCAAGTCAAGCAAGCCCAGGCATTCGTTAATCAAGCAAAGGGAATTACTTTATGAAGCGTCGTACCCCTTCTCGTCTAACCGCTACTCTTAACCTGATCGCTAATATATTAGGTCTTGCTTTGTTGGGAACAGTAACAGCACCGAATGCTTTGGCAGCAAAATCAATTGCTGTCGAGCAAGTCAGTAACTACGAGCTGCGTCCGCAAACTGCCGAAACAGCCGAAGTAGTTACTTTTTCGCCCGTTACGGGACGTTATCAAGCCACGCCGGGTAGCGTATTAACCTTAGCCAACCCCTTCGAAAATGCTGCGGTCGACTATGCGGTTGTTGATGGCCAGGCACTGGAGCCGGGCACCCTGATTGCACAATTAAATGGCCCGTCGGTAGAGCACTTTTTCCATCGTGTTGACATGCTACAAGAGCAATACGCTGTTGCCACCAAACAATATCAAAACAAAAAGCGCTTATTCGAGAATAACGCGATTGCTGCTGATGAGTGGCAGCAGTTTTTAACGCAATACATTAACCTGAGTGATGCCTTGCACGATATTAACGTGATGTTACGGCGAGTCACGCAAACAGGTGAGCAATCGGCACAACTTATTGCAACAGAATCCGGCATTTGGCGCACCAGCACTAATAGCCAGCAATTAGGCTCGCTACTAACAAAAGAGCGACTCGCTGTGGTCGCCGAGATTCCTTTAGCACAGGCAAAAAACATCACGCATGTACAAATCAACAGCCTGCAACTACCAGTAAGGCAACGCGAACAAACCGTCCGTAATGGCTTTGTTCGCGTTTGGAGTGAGCCACCTGGACAAGTGGCATGGACAATTGACCAACGTTTTACCGTTGAGCCTCAAGCGAAACTTGAAAATACCTACCGAGTGCCGGCCAGTGCCATTGCCACCCTGCAAGATCAAGCCGTGGTATTTAGTATCGACAATTCGACAATTAAAGCAGTACCGGTTGAATTACTTAGCTTACAAAATGCGCATTACTTCGTGCTATCAGCCACCGCGTTGAATCGCATCGCAACCAACTCTGTTGCCGCTCTTAAGGTTATAGCTAACGAGCAGGAGGCGCAGTAATGATTAGCCGTTTACTGAGCTTTTCGCTAAAAAATCGTTTGTTTGTTTTTATTACGTTTTTACTAATAATAGCCGCTGGCATTCAATCCGTTCGGCAGTTACCCGTAGACGCCTTCCCGGAGATCTCACCGACTCAGGTTAACGTCATTTTACGCGCCCCCGGCATGGCCGCAGAGCGGGTAGAAAATCAAGTCACTCACCCATTAGAAACAGAACTACTGGGTATACCGAATCAAACGATTTTACGCTCGACAACTAAATATGGGATTACCTCCATAACGCTGGACTTTGAAGAGGGCACAGATATTTACTGGGCGCGCCAGCAAGTAGCAGAAAAACTCGCTGCGGTAAGCAAGGACTTACCCACCGGTATTCAAGGCGGTATGGCGCCAATGAGCACGCCGTTGAGCGAAATGTTTATGTTCACGGTAGAAAACCCAGACATGAGCCTCACACAAAAACGTCACTTACTGGATTGGGTTATTCGACCCACGTTACGCACTGTCGAAGGTGTTGCTGACGTTACCAATCTTGGCGGTAAAGTCAGAACCTTTCAGTTTACGCCGTCTGCGGCTAACTTGAGTGATGCCGGAATCTCCCTGGAAAGAGTAAAGGACGCCCTTGCTGATGCTAATCAAGTCGGTAATCTCGGCCGTATCACACAAGGTACCGAAACCTTCAGCGCAAGAGTGACCGGACGTGTCGTATCGCTTGACGATCTGGCCGCTATTAACGTGACCAATCAGCAACAACAAGTGTATAGGCTGGATCAGCTTGGCGAGGTGACACTCAGTTACCTACCCCGGTTTGGGGCCATTACCAAAGATGGCGAAGAGGCTGTTGAAGGCCTGATTGTGGGCTTAAAAGGTGCCAATGCAGCAGCCGTGGTCGACGCTGTGGAGCAGAAACTAGCCCAAATTCAACCAAGCCTGCCGGAAAACACGGACATCAATGTGTTCTATAACCGAAAAGGCCTTATTGACACTGCCATAGCAGGTATCTCTGATGCACTGATGCAGTCGATTGTTTTAGTTGTCGCGGTATTAGTGTTCTTCTTACGCAATGTGCGCGCCTCAATTTTGGTCTCGTTATCGATTCCTGTAGCCGCGCTTATTACCTTTATTTGCTTGCAGTTACTGGGATTATCAGCAAACTTAATGAGTTTAGGCGGCCTCGTTATTGCCATCGGGATGATTGTTGACTCATCAGTCGTGATTACTGAGAAAATCGAAACGGAATTAAACTCCCAAAAACAACTTCCCCTGCTACACAAGATTTACCGTGCCAGTTTGTCTGTTGCTCCGTCAGTGGTTAGCGGTACCGTCATCATTATTTTAGTATTTTTACCCCTGCTCACGTTGACCGGGCTTGAGGGCAAACTGTTTTCACCGGTGGCTTTGACCATTGTTATCGCTATTACCGCAGCGTTAGTCACTTCACTCACACTGATTCCGGCGCTGGGCTCGTTATTGATGCGTCCCAAGGACCGTCGCAACCAGTCTCTTGAACGCATGCAAGACCGCTACCAGCGTATTTTATCGCATGTTGTCAAGCGCCGAAATGCCACCCTGGCTGGGTTTGCCGCGATACTCAGTTTAAGCGTCTTTAGTTTTATCATGGTGGGTAAAATTTTTATGCCTACGATGGACGAAGGCGACATTATCGTACAGCTGGAAAAATCACCAACCATCTCGCTACCAGAATCCGTCGCCCTGGATACCCAAGTAGAGCGCGAACTACTCGCTAAGATCCCCGAGATCAAACAAATTGTGGCACGCACAGGGTCAGATGAACTGGGTTTAGATCCCATGGGGCTTAACGAAACCGACGTGTTCATGGAGCTTAACCCCAAAGACAGCTGGCGTTTTGACAGCAAACAAGAACTCATTGACGCCATTCGCGAGGTGGTATCCGCCTATCCGGGCATGAATGTTAACTTCACCCAGCCTATTCAAATGCGTATTTCGGAAATGTTAACCGGCAGTAGCGGTGATGTCTCGATTAAAGTGTTTGGTGATGACATGAACACGCTGGCCAATATTACCGATAAAGTCATTGAGCAAGCCGAACAAGTGCAAGGTGCGGTCGATGTGCAGGCCAGTGTAATAACCGGCGCTCGTTTTTTAAGTATCGTACCTAACATGCAGCAACTTCGTTATTACGGTATTTCCAAACAAAATTTTAGTGAGTTTATCTTGTCACAACTCAGTGGTTTTCCTGTCAGTGAGGCCGTTGACGGACGTATTCGCACCCCTATCGTGATGGGCTCACAAAAATCAGCGGGTAACTATCACTCAGTCAGCAACATCGAGTCGATGTCTATCGTCACTGAAAACGGCGAGACCGTTGCCCTTCAACAACTGGCTGATATCACGTTCGAGCATGGACCTGCCATTATCGAGCGCGAAAATTCTAATCGCTATGCATTAATTACCAGCAATGTTGAAAATCGCGATGTGGTCGGCTTTGTCGACGAGCTACAGCAACGCATCAAAGCTAACGTAGACCTTGAGCCTGGCTATTTTATTGAATACGGCGGTGAGTTCGAAAACCAGGCCCGTGCCAGTGCCAATTTACTCATGGTTATTCCGGTTGCCCTGCTATTGATCGTCATCTTATTGTTTAGCTCGATGGGATCAATGGGCCTAACGACGATTGTGCTGACCAACATACCCTTTGCCTTAAGTGGCGGCGCCATTTCGCTGTGGCTGAGTGGCGAATACATGTCCGTACCCGCCTCCGTCGGTTTTATTGCATTGATGGGGGTTGCCATCCTCAACGGCATCGTCATGATTAGTCACTTTGAGCAGACCCGGGTACATTTCAGTGACTTCCGTAGCTTGGTGATTGAAGGCGCAAAAGACCGCCTGCGACCGGTATTAATAACTGCTATTACAGCAATTTTTGGTCTGATCCCGCTATTAATGTCGAGTGGTCCAGGTTCGGAAGTGCAAAAACCACTGGCAGTGGTGGTCATTGGTGGGTTAATTACAGCAACTCTGGCCACGTTATTATTACTGCCTATTTTATACTTACTAGTGAACAGGAAGTCAGGCGATGCCTAATAAGTTATTAAAACTCTATTTAAGCCGCGAACAAAAAGCAGACTTAGTCGACTGCCTAATCCAGCTCGATGTTATAAGCGGCTTTAGCTTCTACGATATTGACGGCTTTAGCCGCAACCACGAGCGCTTTGATATCGACGAGCAAGTTCGCGGTGCGCAGCGTATGGTGATGGCAGAAGTTATTTGCTCCAACGAGGATGTTCATTGTATTCAAGAAGCTATATCGCAGCTTCATTTTAAAGAGCCCATGCGTTATACACTACAACCGTTAGACGACGTTGGTCATTGGCTTTAAAAAAGTTAGCCCCCAGGCACCTTAAACAGAAAGATGCTTGGGGGATTAAAACTCAACGTGGTAAAAAGAAGAGTGGTAATGATGACCTTTTTCATGAAAACACTCTGATGAACCGAACGAGCTAAATAATAACAGATTATTGTTTTAACTGTTATAGAAAACCCGTTACGGCAAAATCAAAGCAGAAAGGCTTTTACATCATTCGTTTTAGTGTTCCATCTTTTATAATAAACTGATGAATGAAAGCCATACCGATATGACCTGCAACTAGAAACAATAAGCCCCAGGCTATGTAAGAATGCAGATTACCAATGTTTATCAGCCAGCTAACTTCCTCACCTTTAGCAATAACTTCAAGGTTAAATGCGCTCAGCCCATAACCGTTACCCACCATGTAACAAATTCCGGTCACAGGCATCAATACCAACGCCGCATACAACAAACCGTGACCGATTTTTGCCAGAACACCAATAATAGATTCATGCTCGGGCCGGTTGCCCTTTTCTTTGACAGCCCAACCTAAGCGTAAAACAATAAGTACCAATAGTAGTGAACCAATGGATATGTGCCAGGGAACCAGCGTTTCACCCACCCAGTGCTCGCCATCGTTAATACGGTCAAAAAATTTTAGGAATTGCCAGCCAACCAGAATTGCCATCGACCAGTGAAAGAAGCGCGTTATAGAACCATAACGCGCTTTAGAATCATTCATCATTTTGAGTTACCCATATCAATCAAATATCGTCTTAGGCTACCTATCTGATATTAGTATGAGAATGCACATTTTCTTAAAATGTTTTTCAGAAAGTTAAAACTCCACACATATCTTACCAAAGTGCTTGCCAGACTCCTCGTAACGGAATGCATCCGCTAATTCTTCCAGAGCAAAAGTTTTATCAATTACCGGCTTCACACCGTTAGCTTCTAAAGCACGCACAAAGTCTTTCTGATTGTCGCAGCTGCCAACAATTAGACCCTGTAGCCGTGCCTGCTTAGCCATTAGTTTAGCGGTTGGAACCTCACCTTCACTTCCGGTTAGCACACCAATTAACGCAATGTGCCCCGCTATCGCCACCGCATTGATAGATTGTGGCAAGGTGCCAGGACCGCCAACTTCAATCACATGGTCGACACCACGGCCATTGGTTAATTTACGAACCGTTTTGCCCCATTCTGGGTCTTCTTTGTAGTTAATCAGATGATCCGCTCCAAGCTCTTTATATTGTTGAAGTTTGTCATTAGAAGACGATGTAGCAAATACTGTTGCGCCCAGGCTCTTCGCTAACTGGCAGGCAAATACGGATACGCCACCACTGCCGAGCACCAATACCGTATTGCCCGGCTTAATGCCACCATCAACAACCAGAGCGCGCCAAGCCGTTAACCCCGCAGTCGTCAAAGTGGCTGATTCAGTATGACTATAACCCTTCGGCTGATGGGTAAAGAACTGAGTCGGACGCACCACAACTTCGCGAGCGTAGCCATCAATGCCATCACCCGGCGTGTTGTGAAAGTCGCCCACTGGTGCCGGGCCACTTTGCCAGTAAGGGAAAAAGGTAGAAACAACATTGTCCCCTACCGCGAATTCATCCACTCCTTCGCCAATGGCTTCAACAACACCTGCGCCATCAGACATCGGAATGCGCCCATCTTCCGTTGGAATAAAACCAGACGCTACGCCGTAGTCATGAAAGTTAAGCGAGCTTGCTTTAACTTTAACGCGAATTTCTCCCGGACCAGGCTGGCCAGGGTCTTCCATTTCGGTTACCTGAATATTATCCAGACCAAACGGTTTTTTGAGTCGTAGCGCTTTGATCTTCTTAGTCATGTTGGTAATCCTTTAACTAGAGTGTGTGTTCAATTGTAGTTCTTAAGAGGGGGATCGGATCAATTACACTGAACTTGCACAATATTGATCTACGACAAGCCAACCTTAAATATCAGGTCGAAATTCAAATATCAATTGATATCCAAAAATCATAAGCTACTCTTAAATTCAAGGTGTTTAGACATTCAGTCTAAAATCGTTATAAAAAAGGAGATAGCTCATGGCCAACCCAAATATTCCAGGCTTCGAGATTAGAAAAACTGCACCCGAGGGATTCGAGCACGAACCCGACGCAACTTCCGGTTACTGGCATCATCGACCACAAAACACGTTGCCCCGCATGATTTCATCGGCCCCTATGCAAGACATCGCCCCTTACCTACCCCGGGCGTGGAAAAACGAAAAGCCTATATCGTTGGTGGTGGTATTGGTGGTCTGGCCGCTGCCTTTTACTTAATCCGGGATGCACATATGCCGCCAGAAAACATCACTATTCTGGAAGAAATGGCGGTCGAAGGTGGCTCCATGGACGGTTCTGGCAATCCGGAAGACGGTTATATCGTTCGCGGGGGCCGTGAAATGAACTGGAACTACGACACTCTGTGGGATATGTTTCAGGACGTACCCGCGGTCGAATTGCCTGAAGGATATTCAGTCCTCGATGAATACCGAATGGTTAACGACAACGACCCTAATTACTCGAAAGCCCGGTTAATGCATAACTGCGGAGAGATCATGGATTTCACCGACTTTGGTCTCTCGAAATCCCAGCAGCGTGAAATGATACGGCTGCTCCTTAAACGCAAAGAAGAACTCGATGATATCACCATTGAGGAATACTTCAGCACAGGCTTTCTTGAAAGCAATTTTTGGTCGCTTTTCCGCAGTATGTTTGCCTTTAAGAACTGTCATAGCTTATTAGAAACTAAGCTCTATATGCATCGTTTCCTCGATTCCATTGACGGATTTGGTGACATGTCGGTTCTTGTCTTCCCGAAATACAACCAGTTCGATACTTTCATTAAACCGTTAGCTAATATGCTACGCGATAAAGGCGTAAAATTTCAGTTGAATACCCGCGTGTATGACCTCGAGATGACGGAGTCTAGCGGCAAAAAAACAGTTACGGGGATACTCTGTGCCGTAGCAGGCGAAGAGCAACGCATTGACGTAGCAGATGGCGACCTGGTCTTTGCACTCACTGGGTCAATGACAGAAAACACCGCCTATGGTGACATGAATACTGTGCCAGATTTGAAGGTAGACCGTCATGATCCAGGCGAGAACAGCGGTTGGAGCCTCTGGAAAAATCTTGCCGAAAAATCCCCCGTATTTGGTAAACCAGAGAAATTTTACGGTGACGTTGATCAATCGATATGGGAATCCGCAACGCTAACCTGTAAATCCTCTCCTCTGGTGGATAAATTGACGGAGCTTTCGGTCAACGATCCTTATTCAGGGCGAACAGTGACGGGTGGAATCATCACCTTCACCGATTCTAATTGGTTTCTGAGTGTCACCATCAACCGTCAGCCACATTTCCCGGGCCAACCTGAAGATACGTTGGTAGTTTGGGTATATGGCCTGCTGATGGACAAGGACGGAAATTTTGTGAAAAAACCTATGCCGCAATGCACAGGTAAAGAGATTCTCGCGGAACTCTGTCATCATCTCGGCATAGAAGACGAACTGGAAGCAGTTGCGGCCAGAACAAAAGTCCGCACCGCCCTCATGCCCTACATTACCGCTCAATTTATGAAACGTGCGGCCGGAGACCGACCTCAGCCAGTACCTGAAGGGTGTACCAATCTGGGTCTAGTCGGGCAATTCGTTGAGACTCGAAACGACATTATTTTTACTATGGAAACTTCCATTCGCACGGCACGTGTTGGAGTCTATAAGCTACTCAACATTCCTAAACAGGTACCGGATATTAGCCCGACACAATATGACATCCGAAACATGATTAAAGGTGCAAGGGCGATGAATAATGGTAAACCCTTTATGGGCGAACGTCTGTTACACTGGTTCCTCGATAAGACTTATTTTGCTCATATCCTACCCCCCTTACCAGATTCTGAGAGCTCTAAACATGAAATGCTGGCACAGGAAGTCGGAGAGATTTTGAGTAAAGAAAGCGAGGCAGTCAAAGGGGTTGGAGCTTGGATTACCAAGCTTCGCGGCAGCTTTTCTAATAAAGATAAGTAAACAAAACGATAACGACGCGTCAAAAAGGCGCGTCGCTTGAGAGGATTTAAAAATGACGTATACGGCTCGGCGCCTAACGAGGCGTGAACAACAAGAGCAAACCCGTGTTCGCCTAATTGACGCCGCCAATCGCATGTTCGCAGAAGGAGGAATAATTGCCGCCTCTCTGCGAAACCTCTGTGCACGTGCGGGTTTTTCTCAGGGAGCGTTTTACTCGAACTTTACGAGCAAAGACGAACTCTTGCTCTCAGTCATCGAGAGACATATCCAACAGGAAGTCTCACTCATGCAAGAGCTAGTATCTAAATCAGATAGCGAGGGTATTGATGGAGCATTGGACCGATTAGCCTACCGCTTGTCGGAGCTGGCGCGTGATCTACAATGGTCGCTTCTCTCCGTTGAACTACAACTTCATTCCCGACGCGACCCGAGTTTCGCTGAGCGTAGTGAAAAAGTTAAAATGGCGAGTCTCCGAGAATTTTCTATTCTGTTGGAAAACCTGATTAATCGTCACAATCTGACCCCAGTTATGCCAGTTTTTGATCTCGCGAGAGGTCTATACGCACTCTGGTCAGGACTAGCATTACAAGGATCGATTAAGGAAGCGTTGCCCCGAGATCAGGTGTTCCTCTCTTTTTTACGTAACATGATCGTCACGCCGAGTACTTAAAGCGGTTTGCGATATTAAAACGAGCCTGAGTTGGCTCAGCTTAATTTTAATACAAGGGTTAAACTTTAAGCATGCAGGAAAACGGCTATATTCATTTTAATCAGGCTGAAGGTCGCGATTGTTTAACCTTGGGTGGAGACTGGACAGTCGCCCATTACATTGACCTAAAAAAACAGCTGGCTAACCTGGGTGACGTACCGCAGTCAGTAACTTGCAATATTGAGTCGATGAAAAAACTCGATACTGCGGGAGTACAGTTATTATACCGCGCCTTAGGTGAGCACAAGTTACGCCAATTGCCTTTAACTGAGCAACAACACAATCTGATTGATACAGTTATTAATGCCTGCAGTAATCAGGAGCCGCCGTTGCCCCCCAAAAGTAACGGCTTTGTCAAAATGCTCGAACGGATCGGCATCTTCAGCTCAAATCTCTATCGCAACCAGCGCGACTTACTTGGATTTATGGGCGCTACCCTGCAAAGCGCCGCTCAAGTGATTGGACGTCCGTCACGTTGGCGAGTAACCGCTTTTGTAGCGCAGCTAGAGGAAACCGGTTTAAACGCGTTGCCTATCGTGGCGCTATTAACCTTTTTGGTCGGCGCGGTAGTTGCTTTTTTAGGTGCAACCGTGCTCAGCGATTTCGGTGCCAGTATATACACCATAAACTTGGTCGGCTTTTCCTTTTTACGCGAATTTGCTGTTTTACTTACCGCAATTATGCTTGCCGGGAGAACAGCCAGTGCTTTTACCGCTCAGCTTGGTTCAATGAAAGCTAATGAAGAAATTGATGCGTTACGTGCCCAGGGACTGAATCCACTTGAACTCCTCGTGTTACCGCGAGTGCTTGCTATGCTTGTCAGTTTGCCGGCTTTGACTCTTGTTGCGATGGCGTCGGGTATTGGCGGAGGTATGGTAATTTCCGCTCTGACATTGGATATTTCGCCAGCGCTTTTCCTCCATATATTTGAGCGCGATACCGGAATAAATCACTTCTGGGTAGGAATGATCAAAGCCCCGGTGTTTGCCTTTGTAATTGCGATTATTGGCTGTAACGAAGGCTTTAAAGTCAGCGGCAGCGCGCAGTCAGTTGGGGAACACACGACCTCCAGTGTGGTTCAATCAATCTTTATGGTAATTTTGCTCGACGCTCTGTTTGCTCTTTTCTTTATGGAGATTAACTGGTGAGTGACATAGCTATAGCCGTGCGCAACCTGCGTAATCAGTTTGGCCAACATGTGGTACACGAGGGGCTTGATCTCGATGTCTATCGAGGCGAGGTACTAACAGTGGTCGGCGGCTCTGGCTCGGGCAAATCAGTGTTAATGCGCAGCATTTTGGGGCTAACCCAACCGACTGCTGGCAGCATTCAAATCTATGGCGAGGATGTACTACAACTCTCTGCCGCTGAGCGCCAACGAGTCGATAGAAATACCGGGGTACTCTTCCAAAAAGGCGCGCTTTTCTCGTCATTAAATGTGCGTGAAAATATCGCACTGCCCTTGCGTGAACACCTAGGAATGAACGCCAATGACGCCGGTGATATCGCCTCGCTTAAACTGGCTCTGGTCGGGCTGGATGCACAAACGGCGGAGACGATGCCGCAATCATTATCCGGTGGTATGATAAAACGAGTTGCCTTAGCCCGCGCACTCGCTCTGGATCCGGATATTTTGTTTTTAGACGAGCCTACAGCAGGGCTTGACCCTATTGGAGCCGGTGAATTTGATTCGCTGTTACAGACACTGCAACAAGCACTTGGATTGACTGTGTTTTTGGTCACTCACGATTTGGATAGTATTTATCAGGTTAGTGATCGGGTGGCGGTATTGTCGCAGAAAAAAGTACTGGTAGTGGATACTCTTGATAAAGTCGCCGCGTATCAGGATCGCTGGGTACAAGCTTATTTTCACGGCCCGAGAGGCAGAGCTGTAAGTAATCAACAAATGAGGCCAGAACATGGAAACTAAAGCACATCATGTGTTAATCGGCAGTTTTGTGCTGATTATAAGCGCAGCTTTTATCAGTGTCGTCCTATGGCTGGGTAAAGCCAGTATCGACAGTGATTATGCCTATTACGAAGTTGTTTTCAACGATGAGGTTAGCGGCTTGAATCCCGGTAGTGCGGTGGAATACAGCGGCATTAAAGTCGGCGATGTGGTTAATCTGCGCTTGGATCCTAACGACCCAAGGGTGGTACGTGTACGCATTCGGGTGACTACAGATACACCGGTTAAAGATGACACCGGCGCACGGCTGGGGCTGGCCAATATTACCGGTAATGCACTTATTCGCTTATATGGCGGTTCGCCAGACAGTTCTCCCTTAAAAGGTAACGAAAAAAATCCCGCGTTGATTGTGGCTGACCGCTCAGCACTTAACCAATTATTCGCGAACAGCGAAAGCTTGCTTCAGGATGTAAACCTGTTTGTCCAGAACATCAATAGTATGTTCTCTGAAGAAAATACCCAGCGCGTGGCGGCAACATTAAGTAACGTAGAATCTATCACCTCGGCACTGGCCGCTCGAGAAGATGATTTACAGGGCATCGCGGAAGGCTTGCACCAGACCATTGATGAGTCGCGCAGGAGTATGGCCGCATTCACACGCTTTGCAGACCAAGGCCAACAGTTGCTCGATAGGCACGGTGACGAAACCTTTATTGAGATGCAAAAAACGCTTCAGGCAATGCAAAAAGGGAGCAAAGAGCTGACTCGTATTATGAATGAGAATGAAGAATCGTTGGAAGAAAGCGTCCGTGGATTGAAGGAAGTTGGACCGGCGGCGCAGGAATTGCAACGAACCTTACGTGTTATTAATCGCATTGCGGAGCGACTAGAAGAAGAGCCTGGGTCATTTCTACTGAGGCGTGGACAAGTCGAGGAGGTTGAGAAATGAAATTGTACCTGAGGCACGTCATGCTGAGCCTTATAATTACTTCATTAGGAGCATGTTCGGTGCTACCCGAAGCCGAGCAAATTCAAATCTATCATTTACCAATTGATGGTTCTCTAAAAACGATATCAGAACCAAGACTAAACACGGCGCTAAGTGTAGCGGAACCAGACACGCTGCGTTCGCTCAATACCTCGCGTATTAGTGAATTCAGTAATGTTCAGATCCAACGATACTACGCAGGAGCCCGCTGGGCCGATCGAGCACCAACCCTGGTACAGCAAAGTATGATGCAAACCCTGCAAAGTACTGACTTGTTTTCGCAGGTAGTAAATGCAGAAAGTGACTTGTCTGCTGATTACCTTATTCACAGCAACCTGCGAGCTTTTCAAATAGAAAATTCCGAAGCAGGCGAGAAAGCTCACGTAATCTTGCATGTCACTCTGGTTAGCCAACTTGATCGACAATTATTAGGAAGTACATTATTAGCAGAACAAGTTCCAGTGGCCGGCTCTTCAATGCAGGACACCACCGCCGCCCTGGGTGAAGCTATGGATAACATAAACACCGAACTGTCTGAGTGGATCTATATGCTTCTTAAACCGAAATCGGACTAAGTTCGCGAATATATGGGATAGGACGTCTTCGTCCTATCTTCATAACAAACATGACGTGACTCACGGGTTACGTGATTCTGCGCTTCTGAACGGTACCATAGGCTAAAAATGCGTTGTAGGCTGGCAAAACAAGAATAGCCTTGGGGTTTCCAGCCGCCAGAAAGAACTCTTGCCTTGTAAGTTGAAATAAACTTTTTCCACCTGAGGCTTCATTTCCACCATCAGTTGGATCCGCAGTCCATAACTGGAAGGCCAACCAAAGCAGATAGAGTCCACCGACGATCTTTATTACCAAAAATAATTTTTCAGACGTATACAAGACTGTTGCCAACCCTGTAGCAGCAAGAGTAATCATTCCAACGAATGCGATCAGCCGACCAATACCAGCACAGCAAGCAACTTTGACACCGTAACGCTTTGCATTCGCCATTGAAAGAATGTTGTTTGGGCCAGGTGCCATATTCAAAGCAAAGCTTGCTGGAATGAATAAGAGGATTGTCATTAAAGTCACAATTAACTCTCCTTGGGAACTAGCAACTGCTTTAACTAAACTACCTCATTTACTGAGTTTATATCAACACACAAAACGGGTTGGTTCGACGTTCCGTGATTATTCTGAATACACTTTACAAGACCATTAGAAAGTGTACATTGTACACTTAGAGTGAAAAGCTAAGGAGTGGCGAAGCAGTTGAAAGGGGAATTAAAATGAGCATATTTAAAAACTTAAAAGCGTCATTAACCGAGACCGTGGAAATTGAAAAAGGCCGCAAAGAACCTAGCAAAACATGCCGATTTGAAGTTGCGGATGTTAAAGCGATCCGCGCAAAACTTAATGTTTCACAAGCTGAGTTTGCGGAGGCTTTAGGGACAAGCCTGGATACAGTAAAAAGCTGGGAAAGCAAACGAAGAAACCCAACAGGTATTTCAGCAAAAGTACTGGATACCATCGAAGACAACCCGCAGGTATACTACGAGATTGCGTCGCACTAATTGCGGCTCAGCCCTGACGTGAACGTCAGGCTGCGCGAAAGGAAAACACAAAAAACAGCTCGAGAGAGCGGCTTTTTATATGGAATTGGTGGAGCTGGCGGGAGTTGAACCCGCGTCCGCAATACCTACATCCTCGGTCCTACATGCTTAGTCAGTCTTTTGTTTAACCTATGCGACGCCGACTAACAGGCTTCGTTCATAGGTGAGTCCGATTAAGTTTAACGCTTCAGCTCCGGACAAAGCATCCACGCGAGTCTACCTTAGGTCGAGCCATCCTGATTCAGTCTCGTAGACAAAGCGCTGGGGGACGGGCTTAGCGGGTTATTAAGCCGCTAGAGCGTAGTTGTCGTCGTTTGCAACTATAACGTTGAGGCTTTTTACGAGGCCAGCCTCACCTCGGCATGCACCTTGGGTTTCGTGTATCCCGTCGAATCCTGATCAGCCCCAAAGTTTTCTGTCAGTTCTTAATGACGTAATGTCGATACTATAACTCAGACACCGTTTAAGCGCTATAAGTTCCGCACTTAAACGGTGAATTATTAGGCTTTCACGCCTTATGCGGCCATATAAAGCACTTTTTCGACCAATTTACGAATGCCCTCTTCTGCATCCGCCAGGTTATCCGCCAACATATACGCCGGTGTGGTCACTAATTTATGCTTGTCATCAACGACAATGTCACGCACATCGCATTTAACGTGTTCGCCCCCCATAGTGTTAATAGCATTCGCCACTTCGTCATCATGGCCTATGGTCGCTTTTACACCTTTACCATAAATGTGTGGCAGTAAAACAGGCGCAATGCACATATAACCGGCAGGCTTCTCAGCATCTACGAACGCCTTGCCAACTTTCATGACTTGCTCATTAACCGTCATTTCGGAACCGTTAACCGCAAAATCACAGAAGTTCTTAGCAACACCGAAACCGCCCGGCAAAATCAATGCATCAAATTCTGACGCGTCGAGCTCACTCAGCGGCTTCACTTCACCACGGGCAATGCGCGCTGACTCTTCCAGCACATTGCGTTTGTCGCTGCTTTCTTCACCTTTTAAGTGATTAATGGTGTGCATTTGTTCAACGTCCGGGGCGAAGCACTGATAAGCAGCACCTTGTTTGGTAAGGTGCAACAGGGTTAATACCGCTTCATTCACTTCAGCGCCGTCAAACACACCGCAACCTGACAATAGTACCGCTACTTTTTTCATAAAATCCTCTGCTTAAACGTGAGTTTATTCGTCGTTTAGATGTTTATCGTGCTCGTCTCGCCATTTCCACTCGTTTTCAAGCGTTGCTGTTGGTTGCAACATGGCAAAGTCTAAGTCTTCAATTTTGTCACCGGACTTCAAACGCTTCGGTAAGTCAGGGTTCGCCAGAGCGGCTTTCCCCATTGCCAGCATGGCATTGGGATAATGCGCAGCCACGTGCTCATAGTTGCTCTTGTCAACTCCACCGTTCACTATCAATGGAATATCGCTGAACTCCTGCACTATTTCCGCCAGCGTTTTCGCACTACCGCCTTTAAACGGCTTACGGTTTACGTCGGTGTCTGTTGTATGAATATAGTCGACTCCCGCTTCTTTCAAGGCTTTCACCAGTTTTATCATAGCGTCTTCGCCTTCTGGCCATTGATAATCCGGGTCAGTCACCGTAATTTGGCCAAGACGAATACCCACAATAAAGCCGTCTTTTGCGGCCGCTTTCGCGGCTTTTGCAACCATTGCAACAAACTTAATGCGCTTACCAATGTTGCCACCCCACTGGTCTTCGCGCTGGTTGAAATAATCACTTAAAAACTCATTCAATAAGTAACCATTAGCAGCATGTAACTCCACACCGTCAAACCCAGCTTCTTCAGCTCGGTTAACGGCTCCAACAAAGCCCTGCATCACCGCATCGAAATCACCTTCATCCATCGCCTTAACTTCCGGCCAGCCGTCCGTTTCACCATACAAACTCAAAGGTTCGCCCTTAGGTTGAACGGCACTTGGTGCAATCGGCGTATCAGTATATTCGTTATGCTGGAACTGAGCCCCCGCATGCATCAGCTGCAAGATAAATTTACAGTCATGCTCATGCACTCTTTCAACAATTTCTTTCCAGGCATCGGTTTGCGGCGCGTCGGTAATACCGGGTTGGTTAATGTACCCCTGACTGGCCTGGCGGTCAGTGTAGACCCCCTCACTAATAATCATGCTCCAGCCGCCTTTGGCGAACCGCTCATAGTATTCACCCATAAGCTCGGTCGGCTTACCTTTTTTATCGGCACTGGTGCGGGTCATTGGCGCTACCACAAAGCGGTTATCAAATTTGTGGTCTTTTAACTCGAAATCATCAAATGCAGAGCTCATACGGAATCCTTTTTTGTTAGGAACTAATCTATGACTTTGTGCATATTTACGGAGATTTCAAGGTGATTTGATCACATTACTCCGTTTTAACCGACAGAATTACCGCCGCTTTTTGCTTCTTACCGCCATAACCAAAGGCTTTGCTAAACGTTTTGACGGGCACAGGTAAATACTGCCGCTCTGTTGGCGACTCCCACGGCAGCGTGTCGTAGTCAGGGTCATTAATATAAATAAAGTCTTCATCAGCAGCACATATAAGCACCCAATGCGGGGCCCTAATTCCGTCAAATAAATAGGTGGAAATTAATGCCATCACTAAACACCCGCCGGCTAAATCTTTAAGCAGTGACTCTATTGAGTAATCTCCCACGCAAACCGGTACATTCTTTTCTCGTAAATACCCTATATCGACCTGTTGTATTCGTTCTACCACCGCCTTTTTCTGCTCTTGGCGAACCGAGTCGACAAACAAGGGCTGATCGGTATTTACTTCAACACGCACGTTAAGCTCGCGTTTGAGCGCCGCCCGCGCAAGTCCATAAGGGCCGCAACCGCCGTGACCGGAGGTCATGTATATGGTGGTAGCTTCACGCCAAATTTCCAGCTCTTCAGACTGAGGATCCCGGCTTGGGTACCCAAAGTAATCGAGTGCCATCAATAAGCTCGCCGGCCCACAGGTAAACTCTGTCGACTGAGTTAACATAGGAACGTAGGTTTCGGTAGCGCCCACGCCAGCGTCTTCGCCGAGTTCATAACGTGGTAAAAGCTTTTGCAGAACGAGCGCGTCACTCGACTGTCCAGCGCTCACCGGGAAGTACGCTTCACGAAGCTCGATAGAATGAAACCCGTCACTGATGAGCAGCTCTTGAGCGACCTTGTTGGAGACGGCTACTTCGGTACGCAAAAACAAAGAATGCCGTTCATCGGCTAACGCTTCGGCTTTTTGCAGTAATAGTCGTCCGTAACCTTTTTGCCGATAAGAGTCGCTGACGACCAATGCATACAGGCGCGCCAGGTTAGTGTTAGTTCGATACAACACCACAATGTAACCTTCAACGTTATTATCCACTTCCAACACATAGAAGTCGGCCGTTTCAGACTCAATAAAACGGCGGAAGCTACGCTTGCTGATGGCATCGTCGGGGTAAGTCCGGGCTTCCAGTATTGCCACGGCGTCCAGGTGAAGCAATTGAGCACAGGTTATTTTATAGCTTTGAGAAGCCATACTTAGAGCACACCTCATAACAAAGTTCCTGAGGCAATTACCTCAGGCTGCAGACTACCTTTTGTACCACGAATCGTGTTAAACTTGCGCGCAAATTTTTTGCCTGTCGGGATAATTCTGTGAGCGATAACAAACCTTCTTTAAGTTACAAAGACGCGGGCGTCGATATTGACGCTGGTAATGCATTGGTTGACCGTATCAAGGGCGTGACTAAACGCACGCATCGACCAGAAGTAATGGGTAACATTGGTGGGTTTGGCGCACTTTGTGAAATTCCGGCAGGATACAAACAACCCGTTTTAGTCTCAGGTACGGACGGTGTTGGTACAAAATTACGTTTAGCTATTGACCTTAAACGCCATCGCGGTGTCGGCATCGACTTAGTCGCGATGTGTGTTAACGACCTTATTGTGCAAGGCGCAGAGCCGCTGTTTTTCCTGGACTATTACGCAACAGGAAAACTGGATGTTGACGTTGCTGCTGACGTCGTCGCAGGCATTGGTGACGGCTGTGAACAGTCAGGCTGCGCACTTATCGGCGGTGAAACAGCAGAAATGCCGGGCATGTACGAACACGGCGACTACGACTTAGCGGGCTTTTGTACCGGTGTTGTCGAAAAGTCAGAAATTATCGATGGTACCAAAGTTGCTGACGGCGATGCCTTAATCGCTCTGGCGTCAAGCGGCCCTCACTCGAACGGCTACTCACTGATTCGTAAAATTATTGAAGTCAGCGGTGCCGACTTAGAGTCTCACCTACAAGGCAAAACTCTGGCTGATCATTTACTAGAGCCTACTCGCATTTATGTGAAGTCAGTGCTTGAACTGGTTAAGCACGTTCCTGTGCATGCCTTGTCACACATTACCGGTGGCGGCTTCTGGGAAAACATTCCACGAGTCCTTCCAAAGGGCAGTAAAGCCGTTATTGACGGTAACAGCTGGGACTGGCCAGTTATTTTTGACTGGTTGAAAGACAACGGCAACGTCAGTATGAAAGAAATGTACCGCACTTTTAACTGCGGTGTGGGTATGGTTATTGCCGTGCCTAATGACCAAGCCGATAAAGCCATTCAGATACTGACCGACGCTGGCGAAGATGCGTGGAAAATCGGCCGCATAGCCAATGCGTCGGAAGGTGAAGAGCAAGTCGATATTCTGGCCGACGAGACGCACTAATGAAACGCATTGTTGTACTGATATCAGGCACCGGCAGTAATATGCAGGCAATTCAACAAGCCTGTGAAGAGGGTAAAGTTGCCGGTGAAGTGGTTGCGGTCATTTCTAATAAAGCTTCCGCGAAAGGTCTGGAAAAAGCCGCAGCCAAGGGTATTAGCACGGAAGTGCTGAGCCACAGAGAATTTGATTCACGCGAGGCTTACGATGCTGAACTTAAAGCGTTAATTGATAGTTACCAGCCCGATTTAGTCGTCTTAGCTGGCTTTATGCGCATACTGACCGGTGGCTTCACTCGTCATTACGAAGGTCGCATGTTCAACATCCACCCTTCTCTTTTGCCAAAATACAAAGGTGTAAATACCCATCAACGGGCATTAGATGCTGGCGACACCGAGCATGGCGTAAGCGTCCATTTCGTCACCGAAGAACTCGATGGCGGTCCGGTCGTATTGCAAGCCAAAGTACCTATTTTTGAAGGCGACACAGTCGACGAAGTTCAAGCCCGAGTGCACGAACAAGAGCACCGTATTTATCCACTCGTGGTCAACTGGTTCTGCCAGGAGCGCGTAAAACTCGAAGGCGGCCGCGTTACTTTAGACGGTGAAGTCTTGGGCGCTCAGGGCTACGCCTCGGAGTAAATTGATCACATATCTAAACTTCTCAAAGACATGGTGGCTTGTTCGTCACCTTCTTTGAATTGCTGCATTTTAACCATCACGTAGTTTAATTCGGGGGCAAACCAAAAGAACGTCTGGCGGCGGTTATTGTCGCGAACGCGACCTACTTTTATCGCTTCAACTTCTCCATATGGCAAGGACAGAACCTGACTCTCGGCCATCACTCTGAAACGATACTCGTCTTCTTCACCTTTCTCATTAACCACCCGGTATTTAAACTGCTCCGCTCCACCCGCTACATCAATGCGTAACTGCTCAATGACATTCGCTTCATCAAACAACGCATTTTCCCAATTTATATCCAGCATACGACCGGTATCGACATTGCGGACCTTCTTATCATCTGCTCGGAATTCACCATGAAAAGACTTGTCTGATCCGGTTCCCGTACGCATGTAGATAAACTCGCGGGGCTCCAATCGGTTATTTTCATCATCAACAATAAATACTGAGCGCGCTTCCCGAGTATCGGATAGAATAAACCAGGAAATGTCAGATTTTGTGCGCAGCTGCCATTCGTCATCAGGCGATACTTCTAAGTAACGGTAACCTTCACCATATTCGCTGTCGCCACGCGTAATAACGTAGTTTGCTTCATAAGGTTTCATGGTATCGTTAATGCCCTGAGTTGCTTTTGCAGTATCGTCTGCGTGAACTGGCGCAAGCTGAGAGAAACTCAGTACAGTAGAAGCCATTAAAAAATACATTGTCCGTTTTAACATCACCACTCCATTCGCCGTGACAACTGGATACTTACATTGACACAAAATTCAAACGGGCGTTCAAATTTTCCTTGAAAATAATGTCTGGTTGATCTAACTTGCACAGTATAACTGGTCAGACCTCCAAATCGGAGTATTACACTATGAGTATTGCACTTTGGATTATCGCTACCGTTATTGTTGCGGCAGCTCTCATTTACAAGCGCGCCAGCCTACTGTTATTCAGCGTGGGCATGGTCGCTATGTTTGCTATTGGTAACGTACTGGAAATTGTCGGCCCTGTGCTTTGGACAATTCTTGCCGTTATCTTAGTACCTCTTAATTTAGCACCCGTTCGCCTGAACTTGCTAACTAAACCAATTCTTAAAGCGTACCGCAAAGTCATGCCAGAAATGTCTGACACCGAACGCGATGCGTTAGAAGCCGGTACGGTTTGGTGGGACGGCGACTTATTCAGTGGTGACCCGGACTGGAAAAAGCTGCTGGACGTGCCAAAAGCTGAGCTAACAGCAGAAGAGCAAGAGTTCTTAGACGGCCCGTGTGAAGAAGTCTGCAAAATGCTGGATGACTGGGAAGTCACGCATGAGCTAACCGATATGCCTGAGCACGTATGGCAGTATCTAAAGGACAATAAGTTCTTCGCGATGATCATCAAAAAAGAATACGGTGGTCTTGAATTTTCCGCTTACGCTCAGTCTCGCGTTCTGCAAAAGCTTGCGGGCGTTAGTACGGTATTAGCATCAACAGTCGGTGTACCTAACTCATTAGGTCCTGGCGAATTGTTGCAGCACTATGGAACAAAAGAACAGCAGGACCATTACCTGCCTCGCCTGGCAAGTGGTGACGAAATTCCATGTTTCGCACTAACCAGCCCGGAAGCAGGTTCTGACGCCGGAGCGATTCCTGACTCAGGTGTTGTCTGTAAAGGTGAGTGGAACGGCGAAGAAATCGTTGGTATTAAGCTGAACTTCAACAAACGTTACATCACGCTGGCACCGGTTGCGACGGTATTAGGTCTGGCATTCAAAATGTACGACCCAGACGGTCTTATCGGCGAAGAGAAAGAGCTGGGTATTACCTGTGCGCTTATTCCGCGTGACACGAAAGGGGTTGAAATTGGCCGTCGCCACTTCCCGCTGAACGTTCCGTTCCAGAACGGTCCTATTCGCGGTAAAGACGTATTTGTACCACTTGATTACATTATCGGTGGTCAGAAAAATGCCGGTAAAGGCTGGCGTATGCTGGTTGAGTGTTTATCCGTAGGCCGCTCTATTACTCTGCCATCAAACAGTGCCGGTGGTATTAAATCTATTGCTCTGGCGACCGGTGCGTACTCACGCATTCGTCGTCAATTCAAGCTACCGATTGGTAAAATGGAAGGTGTTGAAGAGCCAATGGCTCGTCTGGCTGGTAATGCGTACTTAATGGACGCAGTCACAACGCTTTCAACCAAAGGCATCGACCTGGGTGAAAAACCGTCTGTTATCGGTGCTATTGCGAAATACCACATGACCGAAAAATTGCGTGCCTGCATGGACGACGCAATGGATGTTCATGGTGGTAAAGGTATTTGCTTAGGTCCAAATAACTATTTAGGTCGTGGTTATCAGGGTGTACCAGTGGCTATTACCGTTGAGGGTGCGAACATTCTGACTCGTAACATGATGATCTACGGTCAAGGCGCCATTCGCTGCCATCCTTACGTTCTTAAGGAAATGGAAGCGTCAGCAGAACAAGGTCCTGAAGCACTGAAGAAGTTCGATAACGCCCTATTCGGTCATATCGGTTTTGCGGCAAGCAACTTCATGCGCTCGGTATTCTATGGTTTTGGTGGTCACCACTTAAGTTCAGTACCAGTCAGTGGTCCTGCACGTAAGTACTACCAACAAATGAACCGTTTCAGCGCCAACATGGCATTATTATCTGACGTTGCTATGGGTGTGCTTGGCGGCAGCCTGAAACGCAAAGAGCGCGTTTCCGCGCGCCTTGGCGACATGCTTAGCTACTTATACATTGGCTCTGCGACTCTGAAACGCTTCCACGACGAAGGTCAGCGTAAAGAAGACTTACCGCTATTGCACTGGGCTATGCAGGACACTCTGAATAAGCTTCAGGAAGCACAGTTGTCTATGCTGGAAAACTTTGGTGGTATTGGCTCTGTCATGCGCGCCATTATGTTCCCGTTAGGCCGTATTGCAAAGCGCCCAAGCGACAAGAACGACCACAAGATTGCGCGTATGCTGATGTCTCCGAATGATGTTCGTACTCGCTTAGGTCAGGGTCAGTTCTTAAGCCCGGAAGGTCACTTTGGTTTCTTAGAAGAAACTCTGAAGAACGTTATTGCGGCTGAGCCTCTGTACGACAAAGTTTGCAAGGCAGCTGGTAAACGCTTCAGCTTTACTCAGTTGGACCAAATTGGTGCCAAAGGTAAAGAGCTGGGCGTACTAAGTGATGACGAAGTCGCCCTTCTGGAAAAAACGGAAGAAGGTCGTTTACGCACTATCAATGTTGACGACTTCGCACCGGAAGACTTACTGGCAGGTAAAGCGGCGTTTGATTACGCGCTGAAAAACCTAAAAGAAAGTGATGCAGCTTAAACGCTAAGCGTCTTCACGCAAATAAGGCGACTCTGTTTTGCAGGGTCGCCTTTTTTTTATGCTAGAATTCTGCGCTGTTTTAAACATTCTGACTTTAAAATAATAAAGGCGAAAGGTATGCAGTCTTCCAATAATGGCTACTCAGAGACCAGCAAGCGCGGCTGGTTTACTCGCTTCCTCGACATGGTCGAGTGGTTGGGTAATTTACTTCCTCACCCTATAACGTTATTCGCAATTTTTTGTCTGCTGGTTATTGTCGCTAGTGGCATTGCTGCTTATTTTGGTATCAGCGCTATCGACCCTCGCGACGGCAAGACTGTTATCCAGGCAGTCAGCTTATTAAACGCCGAAGGTATACAAAAAATTGTGACCAACCTGGTGACGAACTTTACTGGCTTTACGCCATTGGGAACGGTGCTTGTCGCTTTATTAGGTGTTGGTGTGGCTGAGCGCTCAGGTCTCATTTCTGCGGCTATGCGTGGCTTGGTTATGAAAGCGCCACCTAAGTTAATTACCGTAACGGTCGTTTTTGCCGGTGTTATCTCTAACACGGCGTCGGAACTCGGCTACGTGGTGTTGGTTCCGCTCGCCGCGATGATCTTCTACGGCTTAGGCCGCCACCCACTGGCTGGTTTGGCAGCTGCATTCGCCGGGGTTTCCGCAGGTTACAGTGCCAATTTGTTAATTGGTACCGTTGACCCATTGCTGTCAGGGATAACCCAGGAAGCTGCAAAGATTGTCGACGAAAATTATACCGTTGGCGCTGAAGCCAATTGGTACTTCATGATGATAAGCACCTTCCTCATCGCTATTTTGGGTGCAGTCATTACGGACAAAATCGTGGAGCCCAAACTTGGCAAGTACAATAAAGACGAAGCTTCCATTGATTTGTCCGATCAGTCTTCTATGGAGCCGCTAAGTGTTCTGGAAAAGCGTGGCTTAAAGTTAGCCGGGCTAAGTGTATTAGTACTGTCAGGTATTCTCGCTCTCACTGTGGTACCCGAATGGGGCATTCTCCGACACCCGGAAACCGGCTTAGTGAAAGGCTCTCCGTTCTTAAAAGGGGTTGTTGTTTATATCTTCTTCTTCTTTGCCATTCCGGGTTTTGTTTACGGCCGTGTCGTAAATACCATGAAAAACGACCGTGACGTTATTGACGCAATGTCGCACAGCATGGGCACCATGGGTATGTACATTGTGTTGGTCTTCTTTGCCGCTCAGTTCGTTAACTTCTTTAAATGGACCAACTTTGGCACCATCTTCGCTATTAACGGCGCAGAGTTTCTTACCAATATTGGCATGACCGGCCCGCTCATCTTTGTGTTTTTCATTATGGTCTGCGGGTTTGTAAACCTAATGCTGGGCTCAGCGTCGGCACAGTGGGCTATCACTGCGCCAATTTTTGTACCTATGCTGATGCTTATTGGTTACTCACCGGAAGTTATTCAAGCGGCTTACCGTATCGGCGATTCGGTAACTAACGTCATAACACCGATGATGAGTTACTTTGGTTTGATACTGGCTGTTGCAGCTCGTTACAAGAAAGATTTAGGTATTGGCACATTGGTCGCAATGATGTTGCCTTACTCAATGATTTTCTTCGTAGGCTGGTCGGTACTGTTCTTTATTTGGGTATTCGGCTTTGGGCTACCGGTTGGTCCGGCAGCCCCAACTTATTACGGATAAACTCTTATTCCGGCCGGCGCATTACGCGGTATGCAATAACCGCTAATAAGCCGGCCACGCCTATCACCCACGCCATTGCGTAATCAGTAAAACTCCCTGCCTGACTGACGCCGGCCGATACCAACCCCGCAATTAAAAACTGTAAGCTACCAGTAACCGCTGATGCGGAGCCCGCCCGCTCCTGTTGCTCTGCCAACGCTCCCGCCATAGCATTAGGAAAGACTAAGCCAAGCGTTGATATATAAGCAAATAAAGGCAGCAAAATGCCCCAGAAGCTTGCATGAATATACGCCATAACGCACATAATAGTCGAAACAATGGCCAGTATCGGCAAAGAGACATTCAGTATTTTTCGTGAGGAATGATATTTCAGTAACCAGCCATTGAGCTGAGAAAAACCGATAATGCCAATAGCATTCACACCAAATAACCAACTGTAGTGCGTTGGATCCAACCCGAAAATTTCAATAAACATTTTCGGCGAGCCGGTGATATAGGCGAACAGCCCGGACTGAGCAATAGCACCTGTCAGTGAGTAGCGCAAAAAGGAAGGATCCCGAAAGACTGCCCAATAGGTTGTTCCGGTATGGCGCATACGTACATCGTAACGTCGCCCTCGTGTTTCCGGCAGCACAAAGTGAATAGTCACTGCGGAAGCAACCCCCAGGGCAGCAACAATGAGAAAGAGTGCTCGCCAGCCCATCCATTCGGTAATATAAGCGCCGAATAATGGTGCCAAAATAGGCGCAACACCCATAATCAGAATTAGAAACGAAAAGACTCGAGCTGAAGCTTGCGGCGTATAGAGATCACGCACGACAGCCCGGGCAATAACAATCCCCGCGCAGGCTCCAATAGCCTGAAAGAATCGCAGCACAATCAACCACTGAATGTCCGGTGCATAAGCACAGGCAACGGAAGTAACAACATAAATTGCCAAACCGATATACAGCGGGTTCTTACGGCCAAACTTATCCGTTGCCGTGCCGTACAGTAGTTGCCCTATAAACAAGCCAAAGAAAAATGCGGTCAGTGATAGCTCAACGTGGTGCGTGTCGGTCGCGTAGTCACTGGCAATCGCGCTAAACGCCGGCAAATACATATCAATAGACAACGGCGCAAACGCGGTAAGTAACGCCAGAATGACAACAATAAAATCGAATCTGGCGTTATCGGAGACCGGTCTTGGCTCAAACGAGTGAGCCATTATTGAGCCTCTACAGGCGTATATGACTGAGTTGCAAACTCCTCAGGTCGTTGCAGAACCTCTTGAGCTCTGGCGTAATTCACCAGTGACTCAGCATAATCAATACCGGTATTACGGGCGCGGCCTCGTTCACTAACACGGTAAAATGTATCCCAACCGTCCTGGCCGCCGGCAATAAAACTGTTTGTTACCAAGATATAAGTTGCTCTGGCCGACATGGGCTGCCAGCTCTGGCTGCCTTTATCCCACACTTCCAGGTTAGATACGCGGGAGCCGGTTTCTTCGGTTAAATCGACTGAATAACGAATGCCGGCACCGTAAGGATATGCGCCTTGAGAGCCACCATCAGAAACAGCATAGGCTAAAGCTTCTTCCATTGCTTGTTTAAACTCAGACCCGGTCAGCTCTAGTTTCACTAAGGTATTTGCGAACGGTAATACGGTAAAAGCATCCCCAACAGTAAAGTCGCCTTCTGAAATATCTGAGCGCACCCCACCACCGTTTTGAATTGCAAAGTCGGCTTCGGGTACCGAGTGTAGAAAGGCTTCCGCAACCACTCGGTGAGCGCCTGAGCTGATTACCTGCGCACAGCCAGCACGACGGTTTCTATCAACTTGTTGAGAGCAAATTTGCTGAGGTACGTCCGCAATAACCTCTGCTGAAAAATCGTCAACTTTGCTTCGATAGTCTTCTAATATGGACTGAAGCTCGGCATCGGGCTCAACGAAGCTATAAACACCACTCTCTTTTAATGCAGTTTTAATCGGCTCATAGGTCGTCACAATACCATCTGTCACCTGAATATCTTCGCCCAATAAGTAATGAGGCCGCCCACCACACGCTGCGATTTTATCGCCATCAAACTCAGCTTTTAGTTCACCAACCACCAGCGAGTACTGGTAGGCGTGAGCAATACACACTTTGTCACCATCCGCATTGGTTAGTTCTGTCGGATACGGTCCGGCGGCAGTCATACCAAACTCACTAAAATCACCGAGTAAGGTATGCGAGTCACCACCAATAATTACATCGACGCCGGGCAACTGTTTAACCAGTTCCTTGTCGCGCTCATATTGAATGTGGGTGAGCAAAACAATTTTCTCAACGCCCTGGCGCTGAACTTCGGCAATGTATTTTTGCGCCGTCTCAAGTTCGTCTAAAAACTCGGTGCTTCGGTCTGGCTGAGAAGACTTTTTTGTTTTACTGGCAATGGTTAAACCAATAATTGCCACCTCTTCACCACCACTCTCAACAATGGTGTAAGGCTTAAACATTTGCCACTCGTTGTCTGGTGTCAGTGGCGACTCACCCACCTCAGGCTTAATGTTGGCACTTAACTTGGCGGTTTGGCACTGCCCGGTACCTAACTGCTGCAGGAACTTGGCAAGGCCAGCATCGCCGGTGTCAAATTCATGGTTACCAATAGTGAAGGCATCAAAACAAACGTTATTCATCATGCGGGCATCGGCTTCACTGCCAAACAGCGTGAAATACAAACTACCTGTCACCGCATCACCGGCATGCAGGGTAAGAACATTATCATTAGCCGTTCGCAGCGCTTTTATCTGCGCGCCAACACGTGGAAAGCCTCCGGCTTCTACCTGCCACTCCTGGTCCGCCCATGCCAGCGTTTGCTGTTTGGCGTCTAAGGTTGAGTGGTGATCATTAACGTGCAGCACTGTCAGCTCAAAACTCTCATTTTGGGGCCCTTGCTCTGGTGTTGATGCACAGCTCAGTAATGCAACAGAGCCGAACGCAATAGCAGCACCACGCACCAACTGACTCAAAAGACGCTTGTTCTTATTCACCTGCATACTCCTTAGTGTCGATTGCTATTAGTCTTTAATAAGACCAATTTCACGCAAACGCTGCATTAAATAATCATCCGCCGTAATGGGTTCGTCACGCTGCGGGTTCTCAACCGTAATACAGCTTTCCAGCGGCGTTATCATTACGTCCGGATTAAAGTGTAAAAAGAACGGAATAGAGTAACGCGACTTCTCATTGTAAGGCGCAGGCGGATTAACCACACGGTGCGTAGTCGAGGGCAACACATGGTTTGTTAAACGCTGTAGCATATCACCCACGTTACAAATAATGGCACCTTCAATAATGGTTACCGGCACCCAGCTACCGTCTTTCGCCAGAACTTCCAGACCCGGCTCTCTTGAGCCAACTAATAAGGTCAGAACGTTGATATCTTCATGTGCGCCTGCCCGCACCGACGGTGTATCTTCATCAATAATAGGCGGATAATGCAGAGGGCGCAAAATTGAGTTGCCGTTATTCACCTTGTCGCGGAAAAAGTCTTTTGGCTGACCCAAGTAAACGGCCAGTGCATCTAACACCTGGTTACCCAGCTTATCCAGTGCTTCATAGATAGCCAGCATGTCGTCTTTAAACTTTGGTAACTCTTCTGGCCAAACATTCGGTAACAGCTGCGGATAAGCCGGCGTACCTTCCACTTCGCGGCCAACATGCCAAAATTCTTTTAAGTCCACATGCTCTGCGTCTTTCGCTATTTCAGTACCAAAGGGTGTATAGCCGCGAGCGCCACCTTCTCCCGGACGGTGGTATTGCTTTTTAACCTCATCCGGCAATGCGAATAACTCACGACAAGTGTCTAGCGCACGTTCTATAAGCGCTGTATCAACACCGTGTTGCGTTAACGCAATAAAGCCATACTTTTCATAGCCTTGGCCAACATCCTGAGTAAATGCATCAAACTTATCGTGATAACGTCGCATATCGACGTGCGGAATAGACTGCATGGTGGCGTTCCAACTTATTAATTTAGGAAAACGGAAAGAGCCCCGTATTTTAGGGCTTAGACAACAAAATCACAAGTTAGCCAGCGCCTCTCGAACCGGCTTGTAGTCACGTCGGTGAATGGGGCAAGGTCCATATTTCTTCAGCAGTTCAATGTGGCGCGCTGTTCCGTAAGCCTTGTGCTTATTAAATTCATACTGCGGGTAGCGTTCGTGCCATTCCAGCATCTGTCTGTCACGCTCCACTTTCGCCAAAATTGACGCAGCGGCAATGCTTTCTTCACGAGCGTCACCACCGACAATAGCTTCGGCGGGTACCGTCAATTCGGGCACTCGGTTACCGTCAATCAGCACTTTACTCGGCGCTACCGGCAACGCTTCTACTGAACGCTGCATAGCTTTCATGGTCGCCCAGAGTATATTTATTTGTTCAATCTCGTCAGGGTCTGACTGCGCTATTGCCCAATACAGCGCCTTTTCCTTTATCTCGATGCTGAGCTTCTCGCGCTTCTTCTCACTCAGCTTCTTTGAGTCATTAAGCCCCTCAATGGGACGTTCAGGATCAAGAATAACCGCAGCGGCAACAACGGGTCCTGCAATAGGACCTCTGCCCGCTTCATCGACACCACAAATCATGAGGAAATTTTCACCTTGTTGCTTTGTTCATACGCCAAATAATGGTTATGATACCTGCGCATAATAATTACACCAATAAAATAACAATCGGGAATACATCATGGCTCAATCTCCACAACCGGACCGTTCGCAAAAGGAAAAGCCGAACAGTCTGCTCAACCGAATGCTCGACGGCGTAGAAAAAATCGGCAATAAGCTTCCTGATCCGGCCGTTATGTTCTTCGGCTTACTCATTATTGTTTGGGTAATGTCCTGGGCTATGTCAGGCGTTAGTTTTGACGAAACTCATCCACTAACCGGTGAGGCTATTAGCGTCACCAACTTGCTCAGCGGCCCTGAAATAACGGCGTTTTTAGCCAACATGGTCGATACCTTTATGGGCTTTGCGCCGTTAGGCGTTGTATTGCTGGCAATGCTGGGTGTCGGTGTAGCTGAACGCTCAGGTTATATCGACGTAGCCATTAAGCTTATGCTGAACGTAACGCCAAAAACCTTACTCACACCAATGCTTATTTTGGTGGCAATTGTCAGTCACACTGCAGTCGACGCTGGTTACGTGTTGGTTATTCCACTTGGCGGCGTTATTTTCTATGCCGCAGGGCGTCATCCACTGGCGGGTATTGCAGCGGCATTCGCCGGGGTTTCCGGTGGTTTCAGTGCTAACTTTGTACCTTCCGCCATTGACCCCTTACTGCAAGGCTTTACTCAAAGCGCGGCGCAAATTATTGATTCTGATATTCAGCTGAACCCGTTGAATAACTACTTCTTTACGGCGGCGTCTTCCATTGTGGTAGTGGCTATTGGTTGGTTCCTGACCGACAAAGTGGTTGAGCCGCGTCTGCGCGGTGCTGAAATCGACGGCCACCCTGACGATATGCCGGCAGTTGATGATGTGTCCCCGCGTGATCGTAAAGCGTTTTACGCGGCTTCTCTCACCATGCTTGCTGGTATTGTATTACTGTACTTCGCAGCAACAGCTGAAAACTCGCCGCTGGCCGATCCACAAACGGGTGAACTTGCCTCTCTGGGCGCACCACTCATGGGTATGATTGTCCCATTAATTTTCCTGCTGTTTATTATTCCCGGCATTGTTCACGGATACGTGTCAGGTAACTTTACGAACTCACAAGACGTTATCGGGGCAATGAGTAAGTCGATGGAAGGCATGGCTTACTATATGGTCATGGCATTCTTCTGTGCGCTGTTTATAAAGGCTTTTGGTGACTCTCAGCTGGGAACACTTATTTCAGTAAAAGGCGCGAACTTCCTTGCCAGCCTTGAATTGTCAGGCGGCGTTACCATGGTGGGAATTGTCTTCTTGGTCGCGTTTATCAATTTATTCGTTGGTTCAGCGTCGGCTAAGTGGGCACTTATTTCACCTATTTTTGTGCCTATGCTTATGCAACTGGGTTACTCACCCGATTTAACGCAAGCGGCTTACCGTGTGGGCGACTCGTCCAGTAACATCATTACTCCGTTACTGCCGTATTTCCCTCTGGTTGTGGTTTACTGCCAGCGCTACGTTAAGAAGACCGGTATAGGCACGCTAGTTTCCATGATGCTGCCCTACACAGTCTCACTGCTGGTGCTGTGGTCGGCCTTCCTGGTTATCTACTGGACTCTTGGCATTCCTTTGGGTTTCCAGGCTAGTTATACCTACCCGGCAGGTTAAAAGTCTTGTTGCAAATGAACATAAAGCCAGTGCCTTGCGTACTGGCTTTTTTATAGATGGCTAACGGCGTTAACGACATTGGTTGCGCCTTCGTCTATTTCATCCATTATGGCTTTCACTTTTTCAATTTGCTCCTGCCCACGCTTTGCCATTTCCTGAATATCATCAATAGACAACGAAATAGCTTCCGATACTTCTGAGCTGCGCTGCATAACGCCCGATATCTCGCTTGTTGCCTGCGTCGTTCTGGTTGCCAAATTTCTTACTTCGTCAGCAACGACAGCAAACCCGCGCCCATGCTCACCCGCCCTGGCCGCTTCAATCGCCGCATTTAATGCCAGAAGATTTGTTTGTTCAGCTAGTGCATTAATGGTTTTAACAATGTCTTCAATACTAATGGCCTGCTCTTGTAACTGCTCAATAATAGCGTCGGTTTTCTGGCTTTTGGTCAGAATTTCATTAGAGGTTTCCACAGAAACATCAATAGACGCTTTACCGTCTTTCACTATCATGGCTGTTTGCTGAGACGTCGAATACGCAATTTCTGCAGCTTCTGTGGTCTGTTGGGCTTTTAACACCCGTTCGGTAATATCGCTGGCAAACTTAATGACTTTTACAACTCGACCATTACTGTCAAAAATTGGGTTATAACTGGCTTCCAGCCAAACCGGTTGCCCGTGCTTACTAACACGCTTAAAACGCCCGGTTTTGAACTCACCTTTGCCAAGTTCACGCCAAAAGCTCGGGTTTTCATCGTAAAAGCTTTGCTCACAAAACAGCTTATGGTGCTTGCCAGTAATATCGCTAAGCGAATAACCCACGGTGTTTAGAAAGTTATCATTTGCCCAGGTAATGACTCCGTCAGGTGAAAACTCAATAGTCGCCATTGACTTATTAATTGCCGTATTAATGGCGGCCTGCTGCTCTAAGGCGGTGACTTCGTCAGTGACATCACTGGCAATTTTCGTAATGAAAACAACCTCGCCTTTCTCGTTTTTAACAGGAAAGTACGTCGCTTCTAACCAAATAATGTCGCCATTACTGCGAATACGCTTAAATCGCTCATGCTGTGACTTACCCTCTGCCAGCTGCTGCCAAAACGTTCGATACGCCTGAGAAGACGAATAACTCGGTTCACAAAACATTTCGTGATGTTTAGAGATAACATCATCGAGACCATATCCCATGGTTTCCAGAAACTGATTATTGGCATTTAAAACATAGCCCTGAGGGGTAAAGTCAATACGCGCAACATTACTGTCAATGGCATCCATTAACTGTTTATATTGCGACAGCTCTTCAGTGGTTTTAGCGAGCTGGTGTTTTGTTTTAGCGCAAAGCATTAAGGAATTCCTACAACAAACAAAGAACTTTTGAATGCTGTAGTTTACGCTTTGCTGGTCTAATCAGATCAAAAAACTATCAGTTTTAGAATGAATACTCGCAGTTTATTGATCTTCATCAAATTTAGGCAGTCCAAGCCGGATTCCAGGTAACTTCCCAAATATGGCCGTCCGGATCTTTGAAGAAACCGCCGTAGCCACCCCAAAATAAGTCTCTAGCCTCATGAAGAATGGTTGCTCCTGCCAATTTTGCTTCCTTCATAACTGCATCAACTTCAGAGCGGTAACTGACATTATGGCTCAGCAGCACCTCATTGGCATTTTTAGCGACATCAACACCCATTTCAGCAGCAATGCTTTTACGCGGCCACAAAGCCAGTCTCAAACCACTAGGCAGTTTAAAGAAAGCAACAGCACCGTTTTCAAAGTCCTCACCGACAATGCCATTTGTTTCCCAGCCTAAACCTTCCTGATAAAAAGCGAGTGCGCGCTTTAAGTCATCGACTCCCAGCGTAATAACACTGATACTCGGGTTCATAGAATCTCACTGCCTCAAAAGTTAAACTCTTACTTTAATTAACGCTTAAGTGATGGTCAAAGTATGGACGCAACACTGCTGGAACATTATAAAAATACCGACTACTGGTTTGTTGTGAATGACCGAAAAGTCACGTTATCGGTAGGCAGCACCAATAGCGATTTTAATACACTGTGTCATGGCTTCAATTACAAAACAGGGGCGTTTATCACCGCTTTTAACCCTCAGAGTCAACAATTCTCCCTTCAGGAGAACCGAGAAAGAAACCAACAGTTAGAAGCTGAATTGGTGGGTTTTAAAGGCACTCGATACTTTTACGGAGCCGGTCAGGATCGTAGCCTTCAATGGCCAGCCGAAGAAAGTTTTATGGTTTTTGGTGCGCAACAGCAAACAGTTATTGACCTCGCCCGCCGATATCAGCAGAATGCCTTTCTTTGGATTGAATACCGACACGCTGCAGTACTCATCGACGTATGAGTTAAGGGGGGCACCATGCCATCACACCATAGCCGCTGATAAAATCGCGTTTATCTACGCCCTTATTGCCGTTTTATTATGGTCGACGGTCGCTACGGCGTTTAAAATCACACTAGAGTACATGACGCCATTACAAATGGTGACAGCCGCCAGTGTCGTTTCCTTTACTGTTCTAAGCTTGGTCTGTGTGATTCAGAAAAAGTCTCACTTGTTACTGCTTGAGCTGCGGAAAATGCCCTTGTACTACGTACTAATGGGGCTTATTAACCCTCTTATTTACTATTTAGTGCTTTTTCAAGCTTATAAACTGCTACCTGCCTCCGAAGCTCAGCCCCTGAATTACACATGGGCAATAGCACTCAGTATTATGGCAGCCCTGTTTTTAAAGCAGCATATCCGTCGTCGCGACTGGGTCGCCTGCGCACTGGGTTATTTTGGAGTGCTAGTTATAGCGACCCGCGGTGACTTATTAGGGCTAAGCTTTAGCAACCCCTGGGGTGTTTTACTAGCTTTAATATCAACCTTCCTGTGGGCCGGATACTGGATACTCAACACCCGACGTAATGCGGACTCAGTCGTTAGCCTGGTCTTGTCCTTTGGCTTAGCATTGCCAATTTTAATTGTTGCCAGCTTTGTCTGGAGCGACTGGTCGAACATACCCTGGCAAGGCTGGGCAGCTGTCAGTTATGTCGGATTATTTGAAATGGGTATTACCTTTCTGTTTTGGCTAAAAGCCATGAAAACAGCCACCAACACCGCACTTATTAGCAACCTGATATTTATATCGCCGTTTATTTCACTGCTGCTACTATCAGCGATTATTGGCGAAACCATTTATGTCAGTACTATTGTAGGCTTAGCACTCATCATTGCTGGTTTATTAGTGCAGCGGCTTCACTTTAAGAAAAAGCTTAAGCCATAGCCTTTTTGACAATTTCATCCGCCGCTTCTTTGTCCTCTTCGTCAGGCGAAGGGCCGTCATTAATACCATTTTCACCAGGCGAGAGAGCCAGTTCCGTTAGCAGAGGAAAATGATCAGACCCAAAGCCAGGCAGTCGCGTCATTGAAACCAGTGCAAAATGGTGGCTATGAAAAATATGATCGAGCGGCCAGCGAGCAAACCAATAGTCCGCGTGAAACGTGTTAAACATGCCCCGTCCCACCCGCGGGTCCAATAAGCCACTTAGCTTTCGAAAAAGCAATGTCGTTCTCGACCAGGCCACATCGTTCAAGTCGCCAGTGACTATAGTCGGATGCTTCTCAGGCTCTACATGTTTCGCAACTAACAGGAGCTCACCATCACGCTCCTCCGACTCCTCATTTTCCGTTGGACTCGGCGGCGCCGGATGCACAAAGTGCGCTTTCACTTTTTGCCCGGTCGGTAACTCAATAAAGCAATGTATCGACGGCTTATCGTCCTCAATTAAGTATTCAACGCTAACGTCGGACAACGGCAATCTCGAATAAAGATGCATACCATAGAGATTATCCAGAGGCACTTTAACCGTATGAGGGTAATTCTCTTCAATAGCCTCTAACTGTTTACCCCACCATGCATCCGACTCAAGCGTTACCAGGACGTCCGGCGTATAGTCCCGAACTAGCTTAATAAGGCCACCGCTGTTACGGTTAGGCGTCAGCACATTCGCCGTCATCACCCGAAGCCGAGCCCCTGCCTCGCCTGCATCAACCGCTACCACTTCTTTCGGAAATAAAGCCGTATAAGGCACCACCCACCACAGCTGACAAACAAGACAGCCAATAATAAGCCCCATAGCCACCGCAGTGACCGACGTCCAGTCACGTATAACCACAAAGCCAACTATCAACAGCACACCTAGCACCACCGAAAGCTGTAACCTGGGAAAGTCCAACCCGCGAATCCACCAAACCTGCGACCACGACAACGGCGCTAACGTCAGCACAGCCAGTAATATCGCTAAAGAAAGGTAAATAATTTCAAACATCTTGGCTCTCTATGCTTTTCAGATAAGAAAACCATAGCACAGCTATAGAAAATAAGGGGAAAGGAAGTGTTAAGCTTGGTGGAGCTCCTACGGATAGCGTGCTCCGCTTGGAGTCAAAACCCTCTGATACAGGAGACGCAACAAGCCCTCATGGATGAGAGGGTTTTAACTCTATGCGCTACGCCCACAACCCGTAGGATCTGCTAGCTTTATTTAACTTACTGAACGCAGATGTAGATAGCCAGAAACAAAAAAAGAGTTAGGCGTAAGTTAAGAAACTGTGTGACGCCAAGGATGGCGTCACTCAAGCCCCCAAGGAAGGGTTCACGGCGTGTTTCTTAACTTTCCTAACTCTTAGTTTCTGGCTCTTCCGTTATCTCAGACCATGTTAACCAGCATGCTGGTTGGGTCTTCGAGGTATTCCTGCCAGAGCTTGTTGAAGCGAGCAATGGTGCCGCCGTCGATAATACGATGGTCGCCTGACCAGCTTACCGTCATTATCTTACGAGCTACCACGTTGCCGTTTTCGTCAAAGCGCGGTAATTCCTGCACTTTACCTAAGGCAACAATGGCTGCTTCCGGCTTATTAATGATAGGTGTTGCCACCGTACCGCCGATAACACCAATGTTCGAAATGCTAATAGTACCGCCTTTCATATCAGCCTGAGGCACTTTGCCTTCTCGAGCAGCTTGAGTCAGACGAGTCACTTCATTGGCCACATCGATAATACTCTTGTTCTGTACCTGCTTTACGTTAGGCACTAACAAGCCAATTTTGGTGTCGACTGCCATGCCGATATTGTGGTCATCAAAGTAAGTAATTTCAGTGCAGTCTTCGTTCACCTGCGCATTCATTACCGGGAACTCTTTTAGTGCCAGCGACAGAGCTTTAATAAAGAACGGCATGACAGTTAAGCGTACGCCTTTCTCTTTGTATTGCTCTTTCAGCTTTTCACGCAGCGCAATCAGGTTCGTAACGTCAAACTCATCAGCATAAGTGAAGTGCGGAATAGTGCTAACAGAATTCATCATCTGCTTAGCCATAGCCGCTTTTACGCCACGAATAGCTTCGGTACGCGTGCCGCCGCTAGTCGCTGCTGGCTGCTGAGTCGGCTTGCTGTCCGTGCTGGTTGCAGCACTTTGACCACCCGACTTGAAGGCTTCAATGTCTTTTTTCAAGACACGACCTTTCTTACCAGAGCCAGGAACGTCAGCGATATTAATGTCATTCTCGCGAGCTAAGCGACGTACTGCCGGACTGGCAATAGCTTTGCCCTGACGTGCATTAACTGGCGGTTCCGCTTCTGCTTTTGCAGCTGCCTGCGGCTTAGACTCAGCACTGTTCTGCGACGAGCTGCCCGAAGCAGTCTCGCCAGAGCCTGAAGCCTGAGCGCCACCGGCTGGCTGCAAGGCAAATAAAGGCTTATGTACTTCGGCGATATCACCTTTTTTGTGATACAGCTTAACGACTTTACCATCATCTTTCGCTGGAATCTCAACCGTGGCTTTATCAGTCATAACCTCAACCACGGGCTGGTCTTCTTTCACTTCATCGCCTTCAGAAACTAACCACTCAACGATTTCACACTCAACAATACCTTCACCGATATCCGGTAAAATAAAGTCAGTGGTTTCGCCGCCAGTTGCCTGGTTACTATCTGGCTTGCTGTCAGATTTTGGCGCTTCTTTCTCAGCCGTTTTTTCTTCAGCAGCATCACTTGAATCGCCCGCAGCATTAATGCGGAATAACGGCTCGTGGACTTTAGCAATATCGCCTTTTTGGTAATACAGCTTTTCAACCACGCCGTCGTCTTTCGCCGGTATCTCAACCATGGCTTTGTCAGTCATGACCTCAACAACGGGCTGATCTTCTTTAACTTCGTCGCCTTCGGCTACCAGCCACTCAACGATTTCGCACTCTACGATCCCTTCGCCGATATCGGGCAGAATAAAATCTTTACTCATGTCGATGGGTCCTTAGTAGTTCATTGAGCGTTTGATGGCTTCGTAGATCTTCAAGTGATCAGCCATATACTCTTTCTCGTGACACAACGGATACGGCACATCAATACCTGATACACGCGCGATGGGTGACTCAAGGTATAAGAAGCACTTATCCTGCACCGTTGCAGCAATTTCGCTGGCAAAACCACCGGTAATCGGGGCTTCCTGAGAAATAACCAAACGTCCGGTTTTCAGTACGGACTGAGTGACAGTTTCAACGTCCCACGGCAAAATAGTCCGTAAGTCGATCACTTCACAAGACACACCGTCTTCTTCGGCTTTCTCGACCGCTTTTTCGGTCATTTCCATCTGTGCGCCCCAGCCCAGTACGGTAATATCCGTACCTTCTTTAACGATGTCGGCTTTACCTAATGGAATAGTGTATTCTTCTTCAGGAACCTCACCCGTCGATGCACGATACAGGCGCTTCGGCTCCATAAATAACACCGGGTTTTTATCAAAAATGGCGCTCAGCAATAGACCCTTAGCTTCGTAAGGATTACGCGGCGTCACAATTTTCATACCCGGGGTATGAGCAAAATACGCTTCCGGTGACTGCGAGTGGTAGTGACCACCAGCAATACCACCACCGTATGGTGTACGAATGGTTAAACCGCCTACATCAAACTCGTTGCCTGAGCGGTAACGGAATTTAGCCGACTCGTTAACGATTTGGTCAAATGCCGGGAATATATAGTCACCAAACTGAATTTCAGCAACCGCATAGCTACCTTGTGAAGCCAGACCGTTAGCAAAGCCAATGATTCCCTGCTCAACCAGTGGTGTATTAAAGTTGCGGTGCTTGCCGTATTTTTCGGTCAAACCTGAGGTTGCGCGGAATACGCCACCAAAGCCACCGGTGTCTTCACCAAAACTGTAAACATTGTCGTGTTTGGCCATCGCCAGGTCGAGTGCGCTGTTGATGGCTTGTAATAAATTCATTTTAGCCATTAGTCGATTCTCCCTGACGTTTTCGGATACGCATCCGGATACTTACGGATATGCTCTTTCAACTCTTCCAATTGCTCTTTCAGCAATGGCGTCGGTTCGTCATATACGTCATTAATCAGTTCATCGATATGTGGCGCAGGTACTTTTTCGGCTTCTTTTAATGCCGCCAGAACCTTCGCTTTTACTTCTGCATGATGCTCTTCAACATGGTCTTTATCCAACCAGCCTTCGTTCATCATCCATTTTTGCAGACGATCAAGCGGATCTTTTACTTTCCAGTCGTCTTCTTCTTCGCGCGTACGATAGCCCGTTGGGTCGTCCGACGTTGAGTGACCCGACATACGATAAGACATGGCTTCAATCAGTACAGGCTCGTTCTCTTCTACCGCTAAGCGACGTGCTTCCTGTGTCGCTCTTAGTACCGCAAATACGTCGTTACCGTCGATACGGATGGTTTTCATGCCATAACCAATACCGCGTGGTGCAATGCCATCACCGCCATACTGCTCGCCTTGCGCCGGCGTTGAAATGGCGTAACCATTGTTACGACAGAAGAAAATAACCGGCACTTTGTAAACCGATGCCATGTTCAAGGCAGCGTGGAAGTCACCTTCAGAAGCAGCACCTTCGCCGAAATAGCAAATGGTACACTTGCCGGTTTTATCCATCTTCTGCCCGAACGCATAACCGGTCGCTTGTGGAATTTGCGTACCCAGCGGCGAAGAAATGGTCATAAAGTTTAAGTCAGCACAGCCATAGTGAACTGGCATTTGGCGACCTTTACCTAAGTCTTTTTCGTTCGAGAACAACTGGTTCATGAACTGCTCAACGGTAAAGCCACGGTACGCCAACGCACCCTGCTCGCGATACTGCCCCATGATCATATCGCCGTCATCTAATGCGGCCGCAGAAGCGACACTTTCAGCCTCTTCACCGCGCGAAGCCAGATAGAAGCTAATACGCCCCTGACGCTGCGCGGCAATCATGCGCTCGTCCAACGTACGAATGAACTGCATGGTGTCGTGAATTTTAACGATAAGGTCTTTATCGTACTCAGGCATGTCAGCGCCTTTATGGAAGCTACCGTCCTCTTTGAGGATCTGTAGCATCGGAATTGTGACCGACTCACCGTCAAACCATTGCGGCTTAGTCACAATCTCTGTGTTGTGTTTTTTATCCTTTGCCATAACCTTCTCTTTCGGTTGCAAGCTGGGTGAAATTTGCCGCTACTTTACCTTTACGTAAAGTGACATGCAAACCACAAACTAACGAAAAGTTAACGCAGTAAGTGTAAATAGAAACGAACAGGATTAACAATAAAGCCTGACTACTTAGACCAGTTTGGGCTACTCCAATTCGAGTGATTCCGTTGGCACTCTCACGACAGTCAGTAAGGCTCTTTGTCCCAAAGCAACCTTGGCGTTCGGGAAAATAATATGCTCGCCGTCATGCTGTGCGTAAAGGTTTTCATCACCGTCTCGCGCCAGTAAGTCGCCCTTGTCAAAAGACGTAAAGTTAGCCACATCGTCTGCAAAGTTAAGCTCAAAATCTTCATTCATGCGATTAATTGTCTGAGCTTCTTTAAAGATAAAGTGTTTACCAGGCTCGAACGGGCCAAAGTCGAGCGAGTCTTCGCTAATTAACCGACGTAGCGTTTTCTCTGCAGCAGCGAACTTCGAACGGTCGTTCTCGCCAAACGGGCGTACTTTACCTAACTCAACAGTAAACGCGTGCGCGTTAAATTCATTCACGCTGAAGTAGGAGAACGTAGTTGTCGGTGCTTGATTCAGCAACACCGTATCCACGCCGCAGGCTAATAAAAACTGAAGCTGGTGTTTGTTATAAGGCTTCCCATGAGTAAATGGGTACACAGCAAACTTCTCACGCTTTGAATCACGTATGGCAGTGTGTAAATCGTAGTGCAGTCGCTCTCGCTCGCCTTCTGGCGACGTTTCATAAAAGCGCTTCACATACTGTTCTATTTTCGCCGCACGCTCACGCTCTTTGTTGTGCGCTTTACCATTACTGTGCGCACCGCTGAACAACCGGTTCATGTTTTCTTCAACGAAGCGTTCGCCTTTATTAATAGACGCCGGGTTCGCAATCAAAAATAAGGTTCTATGAATGACTGTCTGCTTTTCAGTGATAATGTCATTAATAATATCGCGGCATATTTCAATAGGAGCGGTTTCATTACCGTGTACCGCACAAGACAAGACGATATCTTTTTTACCAGGCTTTGGTGGCGTAACTTCTAAAACACCGCTGTCCCATATTGACAGAGTTACACCGTTATTCAGTTTCTTTTTCTGAGTCTCTTCACTGCCCCACTCGTTGGCGCATGTCCAACCTAAAAAGTCCTCAAATGCCTTATTCAAACCAAACTCCTATGATTTTTTACCAGGTACGAAACCTTTTGTTGCCAACAACTCACGCAATACTCGAGAGCGATACTCACGACGATAGAGAACAGCAACAACAATGAGACTTGAAACAACTAACATTGCCGGATGCAAGAACCACGATAAGTACGCTAATGCAAAATAGTAAGTTCGCAGTCCTTTGTTGTATTCATGTCCAGACTGATCCAACACTTTTGCAGCGTGGCGGGCAAAGCGGTCGCGCTCTTCCTGCGTTTTACTCTCTTTATGATACTCAACCGATGCGCCGAGTAGCACTGAGACAAAACCAAATTGCCGAATAGACCAGGTGAATTTGAAAAACGCATATACAAATATGAGCGCCAGCACTGCCAGTTTAAATTGAACTAACAGCGCATTAGTGTCCGGACTCAATGGAATTTCATTTAAAACTGTCACAACTTCCTCAGCATGAGCTAACACGGTAATCACACCGGCCATTACAAGCACAGTAGAGGAAGCAAAAAAAGTCACCGTTCGCTCAACGTTACCAATAAGCGAAGCGTCAGCAACTTGGTTTTCCTTATTTACAACCGTCGTAAACCAGTCAATTCGCAAAGAGCACAAGATGCTCGACAAGCAATGGGTTGTCTTAGCGCGCTTTCGGGCAAAAAGAGAGTAGCCTATCCAGCAAAAGAAGAACAAGGCCAACGCAAAAATATCAAGGAATGACAGCAGCATGTAAATGACTCGAAGCCTCAAATAGTGTCTTAAAATTTATAACATCAAGTTTACCAGTTTATGACAGCACATACGACAAAGCCGGAGCATTTTGCTCCGGCTTTGTCTTCTTCTGACTTAAAGCTAATAGTCTTTTAATGCTTCTTCTGTCGTCATATCTTTTGGCTCCGGTGGCTTCGCCAGTCCATACCAGGATAAAAACGACTGCGTATTGCGTTTTGCGTCCGCTAATATCAAATATAGGCATGGTATTAATAACAGCGTAATAATCGTCGCAAAAATAATACCGAACGCCAATGATATTGCCATTGGAATAACCAGCTTCGCCTGCATGCTCTTTTCAAGCACAATGGGTAGCAGGCCGAAGAAGGTTGTCAACGAGGTTAAGGTAATGGCACGGAAGCGACGGCAACCTGCATCTAATACCGCGTGTCGCAAGTCGGTACCCGCCTCTTTCGCCTTATTGACGTAGTCAACCATAACCAGACTGTCATTAACCACAACGCCAGACAGCGCGATGATACCAAACAGACTTAATATGCTGACCGGCATACCCAATATCCAGTGTCCAATAACCGCGCCGATAATACCGAAAGGAATAACCGACATGATAATAAGCGGCTGACTGTATGATTTCAGTGGAATCGCCATCAGTGCATACACGGCCAGCATTGCCAACAAGCCACCTAAAGCTAAAGAGTCTGTCGCTTCCGCTTCGTCCTGAGTCGCTCCTTGCAGCTTAAAGCCGACACTGGGATATTGGTCAAGAATGTCAGGTAACTTTTGCTCGCGTACTTCATTAACCACACGGAAAGGCTCAACACGATCTTTATTAACACGGGCACGCACATTCACCGAACGCTCACGGTCAATGCGCGTAATGGTCGAGTAACCTTCCGCAAACTCAATATCGGCCAACTCAGTGAATGGAATTTCAGCGCCGTCAGCCATACGCAACTTCATGTCTTGCAGGTTACCAACAGACTGTCGTTGCTCCTCCGGATAACGAACCATGACTTTCACTTCTTCGTCACCACGTTGTATCCGCTGCGCCTCAGCGCCGTAAAACGCATAACGCACCTGAGTCGCCAATTCCGCCAGATTAATGCCCATTGCTTCAGCTAACGGCTTGGTGGTCACCAGAATTTCGTCTTTGCCATCACCAAAAGTGTCTTCAATGTCAAAAACACCGTCGTACTCGCCTAGCACGGCTTTCAGCTCGTCGGCAGCCGCTTTCAGTTCATCAAGGTCATCACCCACTAACTGAAACTCAATGTCGAAGCCGCCACCGCCGCCTATACCACCCTGAAAGTTAATAGTGCGAACACCAGCTAACTCAGGCACCGACTCTCGCCACTGATTAACAATTTCATAGCCGTCGATATTGCGGTCTTCACCTTTCTTAAGCTCTGCGAAAACAGTACCAGCTTCGGTACCATTCATCCAGATATTGGTATGGCGCACCACACCATCGCCTTCAACGGCTTCGGTTTTCTCATCAACCTGAGCCAGACCTTTAGAAACGCTTTCCAGAACTTCAATCGTCCGCTCTTCCGAGGTACCCGGCTGCATTTCAACATTGGCCTGAATAAAGTCGCTTGGAATATCCGGGAAAAAGACCCAGCGAACAATACCGCCGCTCATAAGGCCTATCATTAGAATCATCATTCCGACAAAGGTCGCCAGAGTTGAGTAGCGATAATGCAAACACTTTTTCAAAAACGGACGGTAATACTTATAGACAAAGCGCTGAATTGCATCGGCAAACTTATTACGAAAACGCTGGAAACCATTCGGCTTCTCATTGCTGTCTTTAGAATACTTCATTTGGGCAATGTGCGCCGGGAGAATCCACTTTGACTCAATTAAAGAGAAAGCCAGCGCAATAATAACGACGTAAGCTATCGATTCCCAAATAGCCCCCATTCCGCCTTCGACCATCAGCATCGGAATAAAGGCCACCATTGTCGTTAGCACCCCGAAGGTCGCAGGAATCGCGACACGCTTGGCGCCGGCAACAACGTTATCGACACTCTTACCCTTCTCTTCTATTTCGGTATAGGCACTTTCCCCTATAACGATAGCGTCATCGACCACTATCCCGAGAACCAGTATGAACCCGAATAAGGAAATCATGTTGATAGACACATCAACCATTGGCAGCGGCAGTAACGCGATGGTTCCTAGGAAACACACCGGAATACCTATCATGACCCAGAATGCCAATCGCAACTGAAGGAAGAGAGACAGCATTAGGAATACCAACAAGCCACCAATCCACATGTTGTTTAGCATGAGATCCAATCGGCCCTGGAGGTAATAAGATGAATCACCCCACGACGCTAATTGAATTTCGTTCGGCAACTCCTTTTGCTTGCGATCGACATAATTTTTTACATACTCGGCAATTTTTAGGTCGTTTTGATCACCGACCGAATTGACCCGAATAAATGTGGCTGGCTTACCGTCAAAGCGCGTGAATGCCTCGGTTTCGACAAAACCATCTTCCACCGTTGCAATGTCATCCAAGGTTAAACGGGTACCGTCGGGGCGACTAATGAGAACAATTTTCTCAAATTCACTGCCATAGTACGCTTGGTTATTGGCACGCAAAAGAATGTCACCGTTGGGTGTTTTTATAGAGCCACCGGCTACATCTATGGAGGTGCCTCTAACGGCATTCACTATTTGCTGGAAGGTTAAACCGTAACGCTCGAGATCTTCCTGCGAAATTTCAACGGCAATTTCGTAGTCGCGTGCGCCAACCACCTCAACCTTAGTGATGCCGCCAACGCTTTTGAGCTCATCCCGAATGCTTTTCGCCAGCTCTTTGCGGGTTCGCTCGTTGGCGTCACCAAATACCGTCATCCAAATAACGTCTCGATTCGGTCTTACTCGATAAATATTCGGTTTTTCGATTTGTTGCGGAAAGTTGGGTATGGCATCGACAAGCATTTTAACCTCGTCCATGACCACCTGAACGTCATAGTCAGGCTCAACTTCCAGCGTGACACTACCGATTCCCTCACGAGATTGTGAGGTCATTTCCTCAATACCATCAACATCTTCAATGGCGTCCTCAATGAGCATGATGACACCCTGCTCAACTTCCTGCGGCGCAGCACCAGGGAAAGGCACTTGAATACTGATAATATTAAGTTCAATTTCAGGGAACATCTGCTTGCGAACAGTAAAGACCGACAGCGTGCCCGCAACCAGAATGACTATCATTAACAGGTTCGCAGCGACCGGATTATTCGCGAACCAAGCGATAATACCTTTTTGCTTTTCGTTTTCCATGACGCTTACTCACCTTGCTCGTTGTCGTTTGCGGCAACTGTGTCTTCATTTTTAGCGGAGGTTTCCATTTGCTCTGGCAGCGGGTCGCCTTCCAAGCGAACTTTCATGCCATTCAGCGCGTTTTTCAGCTGCGTCAGAACAACTAAGTCCCCCTCTTCAAGGCCTTCACTGACAATACTGGTGTTGGCTTGCGTGCGAATGACTTCAATCTCTTTCTTCTGGAGTTTGCGCTCATCGGCAACGGTCCAAACCGTTCCATCAGGGTTAATCGCATAGGTTGGAACTTCCATAACCCCGGTCACTTGTTGCCCTTCTACTTGCGCCTGCACAAAGCGACCAAAACGCAAAGGCTCTTCATGTGTTTGACCATTAAGGTTATAAGGGTCTTCAACCTGGACTACGCCGTAAATAACCCGGCTTGCTTCATCCAGCACGCCTTCCGTTCTAACCAGCTTTCCTAGCCACTGAGTATCAACACCAGATACCTGTGACTCTAGTAATACTTTAGGCTCTGTTTGCGACTCTTCCGGAAGGTTAAGGTAAGTAACATCCAGGTCACTAAGTGGCAAACGAATTTCAGCCACTTCTGTGCCAAACAAAGTAGCAATCTGCGTCCCGGCTCCGACAAACTGACCTAAATCAGCCTGTTTGCTACGCAGCACACTGTCGTAAGGGGCTTTAATGGTCGTGCGCTCTAGGTCGCGTTCTGCCATAGCCAGATTAGCCTCCGCTGACTCTAGCGCGGCTAATGCGCTGGCTAACTGAGGTTTACGTAAGCCCAGAGCAGGCGCTTCACCTTCGGTAAACTGAGACCATTCTTCTTCAGCCACCCGAGCCCGGGCTTTTTCTTCTTCCAACGCAGCTTGTGCTTGCAGCAACTGAGCGCGTGCTTGTTGAACGGCAACCTTATAGTCGGATGGGTCAATTTGCAGTAATGTCTCACCTTTTTTGAAAAAGCCACCGGCATTATATTTATCTGCAACATCAACAATTTGCCCACTGACTTCCGCCAGCAATGTCGTTGAGTATTTAGGGGTGGCGGAGCCTTGCGAGTCGACCAGGAAGGTCATGTCGCGGGCTTTTACTTCTTTAACTTCCACCATTACGGCAGGCTTTTGCTGCTGTTTCTTTTCAGGGGGCTTAGCAGCCATACTCGCTAACACAGCTAGCAGAATAGCCACAAGAATAATGAGAGGTGGTATAAAAGCGCGTTTTTTCAGTTTCATCACAGTTCGCTCAGCTTTAGTTAATTTTAAAATTTCTTATAGCGTTATTATCCGCCTAACAAATGTAAATTGTTAGACCTTAACTGTTGCGAACTGTGATTTTTCCCTAATAAGTTGTAACGGACTATTACAAAACCCGGTTATCCCTCCAATAACCAGCGTTCCGCCGCCTCTACATAGCGCGGCTTACCAACTAACAGGACCACATCTTGCGGTTCAAATTCGGTGGCATCATCAGGGTTTGGATATTCTTCGTCTTCTCGGCGTATTGCTTTAAGCTGAACGTTATGTTGCTCCCAGTCGAGAGAGGCTACTGTTTTGCCGTTAGCCCACGCGCCTTCCGGTAAAGTCACAGCACGCAAAAACTCCAGTTTATCGACCATTTCAGGACCCATATCGGTTTCTGAGCCCTGAAAAAAGCCGTGCATTTCACCATAGTGGTTACGACGCTCTTTATCCAGACGTGCCAAAATACGGCGAATAGGAATGCCGCTGTGGCTTAATACATGAGATATCAACATCAAACTCGCTTCAAGTGTGTCGGGTACCACCTGAGAAGCGCCGGCGTTTTGCAAAGCATTTAAGTTTTGGTCGTCTCTACTGCGCACAATGACATAGGCATTCGGGTTTAATAGCCGCAGCTCTTTTAAAACTTCCACCGCACGCGCATCGTCCGCAAAGCTGATAATAACCAAATCAACTTTTTCAGCACCAACCGCACGTAATATATCTTTTCGGGCGCTGTCACCAAAATAAACACGCGCACCGCCGGCCACCGCTTCCTGAACACGTAAAGGGTCGTTATCAACCGCAATGTGCGTAATCCCCTCAGCGTCCAGGAAGCGACTAATCGTCTGCCCGGTGCGCCCAAAGCCACAAATTAACACTTGGTTTTCAAGGCCATCGCCTTGCGGGGTGCGCTGGCTTTCAATTTGCTCAATGGGGTCGGGCGTGCGAATAATAGCGTCGACCAAAGGTTTCAGTCGGTGAATAATGATAGGTGTTATCGCCATACTGAAAACACCAATACCTATCATGCTGGTGACAATTTCCGGAGACAGCAAATTATGGTTATTTGCCAAAGCTACAATAACAAAGCCGAACTCCCCCATTTGGAAGAGCGATATTGCACTGCCCCAAGCGTCAGTGTCGCGCTCGCCCATAAGCCTTGCTACAGAGCTGATAATGGCTATTTTAACAATCGACATGACCAACACTGCGAGTAAAATCCAGTGCAGATTGTTTACAAACCCCGTTAATTGCAGCTGCATACCTATGGTGGTGAAAAACAGCCCCATTAAAATGTCACGAAACGGACGAATATCAGCTTCCAGCTGGTGCTTATATTGGCTTTCACCCAGCATCATTCCGGCTAAAAACGCTCCAAGCGCCATAGACAGACCGAATAAATGCGTCATACCACCGGCAACCAGCGCAACCAGCAGCGTTGCCAACACAAAAAGCTCGTCGGTTCTTTGCTTGGCGATTTCTTTAAACAGATAAGGTAATACCCACTTACCAACAGCCATCAGTACAGCAATAACCGCTGTACCTTTAGCCAACGCAATTAGTAAGGTGTATCCAATACTACCGGAATCTGAAGCTAACAACGGAATAATAATCAGTAAGGGGACAACAGCAATATCCTGGAATAGTAGAATGGCTACTGTCATTTGGCCTCGACGGGTGGCCGTTTGCGCGCTTTCTTTCAGCTGCTTAATAACCACGGCAGTTGACGACAACGCCAAAGCTCCGGCAATAGCCAGCGAAGCCGCCCACTCACCCAGCCACAAAAAACCGATGAGCATGAAGACAAGCAACGAACCAATAACTTGCGCAGCGCCCAGACCAAAAACCCAACGCCGCATTGCCATCATCTTAGGTAACGAAAACTCCAGGCCAAGTGAGAACAGCAGGAAAACAATACCCAGCTCGGCGACCAAATGATAATCATCAGGGTCTTTAATCCACCCCATAATTTCAGGGCCCGCGATAATGCCAGCAACAAGGTAAGCTAAAATTGCGGGTAGCTTAATTCTGCGGAATAACCACACAAGTACTACCGCCATTGCAAGTAACATTAATAAGCTGGAAAACGTCCCGTTCATTCAGTCCCTCATTTCTTAAGCGCCGCTGTCAAAATATTAACACTGTTTTGTTTCAGAAAAATTGATTTTATAACCATTTGATTTAATTGCACTTTAATTTATTGGCTCGAATTTTGCTTAAGTAGAAACAGATAGATTTCACTGGAGTTAAAAGGCAAATGTTAAGTAAAGCTGTAATTAGAGACCGGTTAAGCTCAGCTATTAACAAAACTCAGGCGTTAGTCAGCCAGCTCACCTCAAGTGAGGATATAAAGGCAAACTCGTCATCATTGACAGAGAAATTACAAACAACGCTGGATATTACTTCTATGCTGTCAATATACAGTCATGCTGTGCTCGAGCGCTTACCGGTAAAAGCCATGCAGTTTGTCTCCGATGACCAAGTCATTAACCTACACGGCCAATATGACGAAAGTAACTTTGAGTATGCTGTCATGCTTTACGCTGATGACCAATACCTGGGTCAAATGCTTTATCAGTTCAAACAACCTGCATCTTACGCGGTTAAGCTGCGCCTGGAGCAAATGCATAAGCAGCTAACCTTTCCTCTGAGTAATGCGATGGCTTACTCAAAAGTGCGCCAAGCCGCAGTAAAAGATCATCTAACTGGTGTTGGTAACCGTTCTCTGCTCGATGAAACTTTGGCACACATTACTGCTAAACTTAAACGTGCCCCTCAAAAAGATGTCAGTATCGTACTTATCGATATGGACAACTTTAAGCAGGTTAATGATAACTTCGGTCACCAACTTGGCGACGAAGTCTTAAAACAATTTGCGCAGCTCATAAAACATCAGCTTCGAGACACTGACCGTGTGTTCCGTTACGGCGGTGATGAGTTTGTGTTGGTATTGGAAGATACACCCAAAAGCCAGGTAAATGATATTATTGAACGTTTGGAAAAAGCGATTAGTCACGACTCAAAGTTAATGTCTTTGAATGTTGCTTTTAGTTCAGGCTCTTTGCAGATGGAAAGCTTTCACACAGCCGATGATGTCCTTGATGAAGTCGATAAACGCTTATACGAGGCTAAATCGCTGCGCTCTATAGCTAACTAAGAGTTGCTAAGCCATTCTAAAGTGGTTTGCCAGCTTGGACTTACTGTGGGTACACTATGACTTTCCGGCGCTGGAGTTAACCAGCCGGTAACGGGTGTCCAAACGTCATGCTCGTTGACCTGCAAAACAGGTACGCGTTGTCTTAACCAAGGCGCTAAGCCGCATTCTTTAAACCAGTCTGTCAGTTTTTTTCGTCCTTCTCTGCCGGGTTTACCTAACTTACCTTTTGGGTGAGTTAAGCTCACTGTAAGAGTCTCTGATTCTGTTATTACATCTTCCGCAATCTGCAGTATACCCCACTGGCCGAAGTGCGTTATTGGCTCCGAGATCGCCACGTCAGAGAACAGCTCAGGAACACCGTCATCAACCCAGAGCGCACTTTTAAAATAACGAACCGAATAGCCCTGGCAATTAATTGCCAGCTGCGTATCTAACCGAACATTCAAGCTTTGCCGGCGAATTTGTTCAAGTTGCTCGTAACTTGGCAAACTTTTGCCTAATTGCTGAAGCCAGGTACGCAATAGTGCTCGTTGCATTGCCGCCGATGTATTTTTAAGTAACGACAACGGGAAACAATCTGAACTTTGTGTCTGCTGTGCGGCATGCAATTTTTCCAAAAGGAGTTCATCCATGACGTCCTGTTGTTCCGCACAAAGTCTGGCAGAGCGTATAACACTCATACCAAAGTGTGGCCAGCGGTTTTCAAGCGTTGGAATAACCTCATGTCGTAAGAAGTTACGCTCTATTGTCGTATCGTAGTTGGTGTCGTCTTCTATCCAGGTAAGCTGGTGGTGCGCTGCGTACTCTAAAATTTCGTCCTTACTGGTTGTCAGTAACGGTCGACAGAGTGTGCGCTCGCCCTCCCAGGGCTGAATCTCGGCCATAGACGCCAAGCCTTTAGGACCACTGCCTCGCTTTAACTGCAACAAGAATGTTTCTATTTGATCATTCTTATGCTGACCTACCAGCAGCACGGCGTTTGGCTCTGTCAGCTCAGCCAGTCTTTTATAGCGAAGTTCGCGACCAATAGCTTCCTTGCTCACGCGAGTTTTCATCGGCACTTCAAGGGGCTCGAAAATGGTATCAATACCATAAGCTTTTGCCGCTTCATGAATAGTGTCAGACCACCGGCCTGAGTCGGGATGAAAGCTATGGTCCAGATGAATAGCTAAATATCGGTACTGTGGGTTGTCGCGCCGAAAGCGCATCAATAAGTCGAGGATAGTCTGTGAGTCAGCCCCGCCACCTAAAGCAGCAACAAGTTGCTGCCCTGGCTGCAGAGAGAGTTTATTAATAGCTGCTAAGAAACGCTCATAAAGCGCATCAGTCATCATTATACTTAGCAGTACCCAAACGACATCAGCTTTTTGTAACGCTGATCTAAGCGTTCAGACTTACTTAGCCCTTCCAGAGACTTAACGTCTGACAGAAGCTGTTTCTTCAAGCGAATCGCCATTTCTTCGGCATGACGGTGTGCTCCACCTAACGGTTCAGGTATAACGGCATCGATAAGTCCGAGCTCTTTACTGCGCTGTGCCGTAACACCCATAGCTTCTGCCGCCAATGGCGCTTTACTGGCACTTTTCCACAAAATGGATGCGCAACCTTCCGGTGAAATAACCGAGTAGGTGCTGTATTGCAACATATTCACTTTGTCGCCAACACCAATAGCTAAAGCACCGCCCGAGCCGCCTTCACCAATAACAGTGCAAATAATAGGTACATTTAGTCGCGACATAACTTTTAAGTTACGGGCAATAGCCTCGCTCTGGCCACGCTCTTCAGCACCAATACCTGGGTAGGCTCCTGGCGTATCAATAAAGGTAATAATCGGTAAATTGAAACGTTCAGCGGTTTCCATTAAACGCAGCGCTTTACGATAGCCTTCAGGTTTTGGCATACCAAAATTACGGCGAATTTTCTCTTTAGTCTCGCGACCTTTTTGCTGGCCAATCACCATAACAGGTTTGCCATCAAGACGAGCCATACCACCGACAATAGCTTCGTCATTTGCAAAGGTTCGGTCGCCCGCAAGCTCATCAAACTCGGTAAAAATCATCCGAATGTAGTCCAGTGTGTACGGACGCAGGGGATGGCGAGCAAGTTGCGCAACCTGCCAGGCACCTAAATCAGAAAAGATTTTCTCGGTGAGCTCCTGACTCTTCTTGGTTAAACGCTGAACTTCTTCTTCAATATTAATATCGAGCTCGCCGCGCTTGCCGACTGACTTTAACTCTTCAATCTGCGCTTCGAGCTCTGCTATTGGCTGTTCAAAATCCAGAAAATTAAGGCTCATTCGCTGTCATTTCCTTTAAAATTCGAGTGAAACCTGCTGATTTCCCAGCAAGTTCTGTAATTCGTCTATTAATTCATCCGATGGCGTGACATACCAATTCGCTTCCACTGACAATTCCGCTCTCGCGTAAGACGAGTTATAACGAAGCTTTATTGGACAGGTTCCTTTTGCGTAAGGCTCTAGCACTGTTTCCAGCTTGCCTGCCACACCATTTTCAAGTGCATCTTCCGTCAGCGTTATCGACAAACTACGCAAATAACTCTCACGCGCTTGCTCGATACCCATCACTTCTCTAGCGGTCATTGTATTGCTATTACTAAAGTTATCAAATCTGACCTCACCTTTTACCCACAAAATTCGGTCTTTTTCGAGCAATTCTTGATAACTTTCGTATTCATTGCTGAATAATCGTACATCCATGCGCGCCGTTTTGTCATCTAAGGTCACTATAGCAAAACGCTGACCTCGTTTATTTGTCAGCACGCGAATATCTATAACGAGTCCGGCAATAGCAACGCTTTGATCTTTCGGTGTCGGGCCGACATTAGACAGAGTATTTGACACATAGTGTTTCAACTCACTTCTAAAGCGGTTAATTGGGTGGCCTGTCAGGTAAAGCCCAAGGGTTTCCCGTTCGCCTTCCAGCCACACTGCTTCTGGCCATTGGCGTACCTGCACAAACTCCTGCTCGACCGCTTCAGGCTCGGTAGTCAGCACACCAAACATATCTGACTGACCAATTTGCTCTGCCTGCAAATGCTGCTCTGCCTGGCGAATGGCTTTTTCCAGCGTCGCCATAAGCGCCGCTCGGTGGGGACCTAAATTGTCCATGGCCCCTGCCCGAATTAAGCGCTCCAGCACCCGTTTATTCATTTTCTTCAAGTTCACCCGACAGCAGAAGTCGAATAAGTCTTTGAACGGACCACCGTCATTTCTGGCCTGAATGATTGACTCAATGGGAGCTTCCCCAACACCTTTAATGGCGCCAATGCCGTAAACCACTCGCTGCTGTTCGTCGACCGTGAACTTGTATTCGCCCTTGTTGACGTCTGGCGGCAATAACTTGAGCCCCATTCGCTCACATTCGTCAGCCAGAGTGACAATTTTGTCGGTATTGTCCATATCCGCCGACATAACCGCCGCCATGAACTCAGCGGGATAATGCGTTTTCATCCACAAGGTTTGATAGGAAACTAAGGCATAGGCAGCGGAGTGTGATTTGTTAAACCCGTAGCCTGCGAACTTCTCTACCAAGTCGAAGATCTTCATCGCCAACTCTGGATCAATATTGTTCTTGGCCGCGCCCTCTCGGAATATCTCTCGCTGTTTCGCCATTTCTTCGGGCTTTTTCTTACCCATAGCTCGACGTAAAAGGTCAGCGCCGCCAAGTGTATAACCAGCTAAAACCTGAGCAATTTGCATGACCTGCTCTTGGTACAAAATGACACCGTACGTTGGCTCAAGAATTGGCTGAAGGCTGTCGTGCTGATACTTAACATCAGGATAAGAGATTTCTTCCCGACCATGCTTACGGTCAATGAAGTTATCGACCATGCCCGACTGCAAAGGACCCGGTCGGAACAAAGCAACCAATGCGATAATATCTTCAAAAGAATCCGGCAGCAGCTTCTTAATCAGCTCTTTCATACCGCGGGATTCCAGCTGGAAGACGGCTGTTGTTTCGGCTTTTTTCAGTAGTTTGAAACACGCCGGGTCGGTCAAATCAATGGCCGTTATATCGATAAGCTCTTCACCCGCTTTCTCTTTGCGAACGTTCACCATATCGACAGCCCACTGAATAATGGTCAGTGTTCTTAAGCCTAAGAAGTCAAACTTAACCAAACCGGCCGATTCGACATCGTTTTTATCAAACTGAGTAACCGGGTTCTTGCCTTCATCATCGCAATACAGCGGCGAAAAGTCGGTGATAGTCGTTGGCGAAATAACCACACCACCGGCGTGTTTACCGGCGTTACGGGTAACCCCCTCTAGAATCCGCGCCATATCAATAATAGCTTTAACCTCACCGTCCTGGTCGTACGCTTCACCAAGCTGAGGCTCTATCTCAAACGCTTTTTCCAGTGTCATTCCCGGATCGCCGGGCACTAACTTTGATATGCGATCAACAAAACCGTAAGGATGTCCCAGAACACGCCCTACGTCTCGAATTGCTGCCTTTGCGGCCATAGTACCGAAGGTAATAATTTGTGATACCGCCTCGCGGCCGTACAAATCGGCAACGTGATCAATAACCTCATCGCGGCGATCCATACAAAAATCGACGTCAAAGTCAGGCATTGAAACCCGTTCGGGATTCAGGAATCGTTCGAAAAGCAGGTCAAATTCCAGCGGATCCAGGTCGGTAATTTTTAATGCATAAGCAACTAATGAGCCAGCACCAGAGCCCCGTCCGGGACCAACGGGGATGCCGTTGTCTTTACTCCACTGAATAAATTCCATAACGATAAGGAAGTAGCCAGGAAAGCCCATACCATTAATGACGTTAAGCTCTTCTTTCAGACGCTCGTCATATTCAGGTCGTTTAGCGGCCCGCTCTTCCGGGTCGGGAAATAAAAACTCAAGTCGGTCTTCAAGCCCTTCTTCAGACACCTTAACCAGATAGTCTTCAGTAGTCATATCGCCTGTCGGGAATTTCGGCAGGAAGTATTCACCCAGGCGAACCGTCACATTACAACGCTTTGCAATTTCAACGGTGTTCTCAAGTGCCTCGGGAATGTCAGAGAATAGCTCTGCCATTTCTTCCGGCGTTCTTAAATATTGTTGCGGCGAATACTTTTTCGGACGACGGCGGTCTTCTAACTGATACCCGTCATGAATAGCGACTCGAATTTCGTGCGCGTCAAAGTTTTCTTCTTTTAAAAAGACCACTTCGTTTGTCGCCACCACCGGTAACTGAGTCTCGCCCGCCAGCTTCACCGCTTTATGGAGGTAGTCTTCCTCTTTTGGTCGGCCTGTTCTAATCAGCTCAAGGTAAAAACGGTCGGGAAAATATTCTTGATAGAAGTCCAGTGCGGCGTCGAGCTCTTTATCGTTATTTTTAAGTAAGGCATGACCAATGTCGCCTTCCCGAGCGCCGGAGAGCAGAATAACGCCCTGGTTATGCTCTTTTAGCCAGTCTTTATCGATAACCGGTTTGTCTGCAATGTGCCCTCTCAGGTACGCTTTAGACATCAACTGCGTAATTTGTTGATACCCGTCGTTATCCATTGCCAATGCCGTCAGGCGAAAAATTTCACCCTCCGGATAACTGTGTTGCACCCACAGGTCACAACCTATAATAGGTTTTAACCCCAGCTTATGAGCCGTACCGTAGTAGCGAACCAAGCCACAAAAGTTCATTTGGTCAGTCATGGCCAATGCCGGCATACCTGCGTCAGCTACCGCTTCACAGATAGGGCCAACTTTTGCTAAGCCGTCAACCATGGAGAAGTCGCTATGAATGCGTAAATGGATAAAATTTGGTGCTGTCATTTCGCCGTTTCAGTTTACGTTTTTATTCTAATATCAGACGCCATATTGTGCCTGATGCGACTACTGAAGTATATCGTCAATGCAACTTCAAGCGTGGTTTCACCGCATGATTTAACTTGTCCACCAGCAATATCAAAAACATTTTCCACCAGCCGTGCAATGCCCGCTGATGCATGCGGTACAAGCTCGCGTAAGCCCAACGTGCCAGCGTGCCTTCAATCGACATCGACACACTTTTACTTTGCATTAAATTACCAACGGCAGAAAAACGACTCAGTGAAACTAACGAGCCCCGGTCTTTATAGCGAAACGGCTTAGGCTCACGTCCGCCGTACTCTCGCAAGATATTTTTGTATAAGCACTCTGCCATTTGGTGGGCTGATTGAGCGCGTGGCGGTACCCAGCGTTCGTTATCAATTCGGCAAGCCGCACAGTCGCCAATTGCGTATATTGCGCTATCAGATATCGACTGAAGGTACTCGTTTACCTCAATTTGATTATTCTTTCTGGTGTTTAGGTTCCACGATTGAGTAATATCAGGTGCTCTGACACCCGCTGCCCAAACCATCATATCGGCTCTTACGGGTTCGCCTTCGGATAAGCAAAGCTCGTTTTTCGTTACTTCTTTTACCGGGTTACTCAAAATGACTTCCACACCCAGCTTACGAAGCTTTTTCAGAACCGAGTTCGATAACCGCTCTGGTAATGCGGGTAATAGCCGTTCACCGGCTTCAATCAAACGAACTTTAAAATGGGTTTTATCCAGATGTTTAAGACCATAAATAGACAGGAGTGAGACCGAATGAATAAGCTCGGCGGCCAATTCAACGCCCGTTGCGCCACCGCCGACAATAGCCAACGACAACTCAGCATCTTTTCCGTCTTCTAATGCTTGGTTCACTTTTAAAAATTCATTCAGTAATTCACTATGGAACGCATCGGCTTGCTTTAGTGAGTCCAGAAAATAACAGTTGTCTTGCACACCGGGAGTTCCAAAGTCTGCGGTGACACTGCCAAGGGCTAAAATCAAACGGTCGTAAGGCACGTCCCGTGAGCTTAAAACTTCTTCGCCCTCGTTATTATTAATTGCGGCAAGCGTGACAGTCTTCGCTTCTTTATCCACATACTCCAGAGTACCAATTAAAAACTGAAACCCTTCGCGGGCACTTTGCCCCCGGTAATCAACTTCGGCAAGTCGGGAGTCCAAAGCCCCTGAAGCCACTTCATGAAGTAGTGGCTTCCAAAGATGTGTTGTATTGCGGTCTATCAGGGTAATTTGAGCCTTGCCGTTACGACCCAATTTGCGACCTAACTGTGTTGCTAACTCAAGCCCGCCTGCACCGCCACCAACAATCACAATACGCTCTTTCATTACTTGCCTCGCCTTGTAGATACAAAAAAGCCACTGACGATGATAACGCCAGTGGCTTTTTATAGCGACTATTCAGTCGTAATTATGGCAGATTAATCAATGCTTGGATCTGTCAAACCGCGACGTTCCAACAGTGCTTCAACCGTTGGCTCTTGACCACGCCAGTCGATGTACTGCTGCATTGGGTCTTTGCTGTTCCCCTGAGACAAAATCTCTTTTCGGAATGCTTGACCATTTTCCAGCGTTAAACCACCGTTATTGTTCATGTGTTTGAACGCATCGGCTGCTAGTACTTCACTCCACATGTAAGCATAGTAGCCGGCAGAGTAACCGCCTGCGAAAACGTGTGCAAAGTAAGTTGAACGGTAACGTGGTGGAACCGCTTCAACCAATACACCATTACGCTCCAGTGCTTCTTTCTCAAACGCTTGCACGTCCTTAATTTCAGTACCCGGCTCAACCGTATGGTATTCAAGGTCGAGTAAAGCAGCCGCTACGTACTCTAAAGTATCAAAGCCTTGGTTAAAGTTACGTGCAGCTAATACTTTGTCCAGCAACTCTTGTGGAATTTGTTCGCCCGTTTCGTAGTGCTTTGCAAAGTTATTAATCACTTTTTCATTCAACATCCAATCTTCCTGGAAAGTTGAAGGAAACTCTACATAGTCACGAGATACAGATGTACCCGCTAATGAAGGATAAGTAACATCTGAGAACATACCATGAAGTGCGTGTCCCATTTCGTGGAACATAGTCGATACTTCATCAAAGCTCAGGAACGTAGGTTCGCCCTCAGGAGCTTTGGTAATGTTCATGTTGTTTAGAATAACAGGCTTTTGGTTCATCAGCTCAGACTGAGTACGGAATGAACTCATCCAGGCGCCACCGCGCTTGCTGTCACGAGCGAAGTAGTCGGCATAGAAAAGACCTAAGCTGCTACCGTCAACATCAAACACTTCATAAACTTTGACATCTTCCTGATACACAGGGATGTCGTTACGTTCTTCAAACGTAATACCAAATAGTTCACCCATCGCATAGAAAACACCGTCTTCTAATACACGATTAAACTCGAAGTATTTTTTCACTTCATCAGAATCGAGTGAATACTTCTCAGCACGCACTTTCTCAGCGTAGTAGAACCAGTCCCAAGGCTTCAGTTCGAAATCTTTACCGTCGGCTTCAATCGCGGCCTGAATTTCCGCCGCTTCACGCTCTACATTTGAAACTACCGCAGGCACTAAGTCGCGCAGCATTTTCTTCGCCGCATCAGGGTTACCTGCCATGTTCGTTTCCAGAACATAGTCACCCCAAGAGTTGTAGCCCAAAAGTTGCGCTTTATCAGCACGCAGCTTAACTAACTGTTTAACCAATGGGTTTTGATCGGTTTCCGTGTTGCCAGTACCACGGTTCGCTGACGCTTCCCAAACTTGTTGGCGCAATTCACGGTTTTCCAGCTCCGCTAAGATAGACTGGCGTGTAGTGTTCGTCAGAACAATGGCATATTGGCCTTCTTTATCGCGGCTTTTCGCTGCATTCGCCAGACTCTCAATACGGCTATCACTTAAGCCTGCCAACTTTTCTTTGTCGTCAACAAACACAACGGTTTCTTGGGTCAGCGACATTAAACCATCGCGGAATTCGTTAGTCAGGCTTGAAAGCTGCTCATTGATTTCACGAATTTGCGCTTTCTCATCTTCGTTTAGGAGTGCACCTGAACGAACGAAGTCTTTATAGGTTTCTTCCAGAAGGCGCTTTTCTTCACCATTTAATTCCAGCTCATCGCGCTGTTCGTATAAGGTTTTGATTCGAGCAAACAAGTCTGGGTTTAAGCTAATGTTGTCACCATGAGCCGCCATTTTGGGTGCAAGTTCAGCTTGTAGTTCGCGAATTTGGTCATTCGAGTGTGACGAAGACAAGTTATAGAATACAGAGCTTACACGACCAAGAATTGCGCCAGACTTTTCCATCGCAACAATAGTGTTTTCAAACATTGGTTCTTCAGAGTTGGTCGCAATGGCTTCAATTTCTTCCATATGCTCTTTCATGCCACGCTCAAAAGCAGGCTTGAAGTGTTTAAGCTCAATTGCATCGAAGTCAGGTGCTTGATAAAGCAACGGGCTGGCTTCGAAGAATGGGTTCATTGCTGTCGCTTCCTGGCTGCTTTCAGCTTTCGCAGAGCTGTTTTCAGTATTTGACGGCTTACTCGCATCGCTACAGGCGCCGAGTGATACCGCAGCACCAATTGCAACGGCTAATAATGTTTTACGCATGGATAACTCCCACTGTTTCTTGTCATTGTGATTTTTGTGCCATTACTCTAGCCCTGTATGAGCGCTTGCTCAAGGGGTAAACGTCAAAAAGCCCATTATTAGAGGTAAAAAGCAGAAGGTAGAAACGGCGCCAGAAAACAGGCGATAACAAAGCCGCAAAGGCGGTATTGGGAATATTTCGATAGAAGAAGTGATATTTATCTTGTGCTGATTCGCACTTAAGAAAAATGGCGGAGTGGACGGGACTCGAACCCGCGACCTCCGGCGTGACAGGCCGGCATTCTAACCAACTGAACTACCACTCCGCAAATTTCTTGGGGATGTACTAAATGGCGGAGTGGACGGGACTCGAACCCGCGACCTCCGGCGTGACAGGCCGGCATTCTAACCAACTGAACTACCACTCCGCATCAGTACTGCGTTGAAGTATGTCCCTCAACGCGGCGTGCATATTACGAGTGAGGGACAAATGAGTCAACACTTTTTTTAAAGATTTTTTCTGTTTGTCTGATTTATATTCAGTTTTGCGGTTTTTTGACCACTAAGCGTCATTTTTATCAGTTTTCTTCTTTCTGAACTTAAACCACCATAGCGCAAAAAGGGCGATAGCAATTATCAATACATTCACCATGACAATGATAATTAAGTTCATCATCGCCTGCTTTTCTTTTGCTTGACGCTCTTGTCGTTCTATTTCTCTCTGACGCTCTGCTTCAATGCGCTGCTGCTCTGCTATTTCTGCCGCTGTCGGCTCTGGTGGCGGCGGCTCTGTTGCAATAAAACTAAAGTCATCAAGCCTTGCTTCAAATTGACGCCCGTCCAACGTCGTCGCAAAAATGTCAATGTCAATTAAGTGTTTCCCGAAAGCCAGATTCGCAATGGGCACCTGATAAGGAAATTCATCAACTTGACTAAAGGTAAACTTACGCACTTCGCCATTGGGGAATTGCGTTTCACCATTAACCACCAAACTTTTTGGATCTATTTCTTCATCATTAACGGTGACTTTCAACTGGTGATCATCTTCGACCGCTTCAGACTCAATCACCTCAAAATTCACCGGCAGTGGCTTTACCACCAAAGGACCAAACTCAAAGACTCGCTCATAAAGCGGTGTGGTCATTTCATAGGTTGCCACCCACTGACCGGGCTCAACATCTAGGTTGAAAAAGCCGGTAAACACACCGTCACCAACACGCTCGTCATGACCTCGCCCATTATCCAGGAACTGCGCAACTCGTACCGGTGTTGCCCCAAAGTTATCAAAATCAGCATTATTGGTGCTGATAAAAAGCACGTCGAGCGTCACTGTTTGCCGAAAGCGTGCGGTTTCTACAATTTCTTTACCGTTATATAGTCGCCCCTCGACCTTCAGCTCTTCATTTTGGTAAAGCGGTTCCGGCAACGGGTCGGCCTCGAAACGAATATCGGAAACAACCAATGCTTTGTTTTCTTCGTCGATGCGCCCTGCCGCTTGCCAGGGACCAGGCTGCGGATTTTTAATGCGAATAATGTCGAAGTTTGGATCGGTATACCAAGTTACTTGGTCGGTAGGATAACGACTGTCATACCACTTGCTGCCGTCAGGCTTAATTAATATTAAGGGCTTACTGCCGGGCTCCCGGAAAAATAGCAGGGTAATTTCATCAACATTTTCATCAATTCGAAAGCGCTGACCGTCGATAGGAAGTTTATTGCTCATATCGCCTTCAATCAGCGACATCGCTTTTTTAAGAGCCTCCTCTTTGTCTGACGCGCCAGATGTTTGCTGAACCGCTGTCACCGAGCAGCTAAACAAAAACAGAACCAGTGCAGCCCAACCAAACTGAGTTACGAATCTAGCCACAAACAGCGTCCACCCTCTTCTTTAACTTTATCAAGCCGTTGTTGATGCAATACTTCTTCATCGGCTGATGCACGCAAAACCTTTAGTGGAGGACGGTTTTCAATGGCCTGATGCTGAATTTCACCAGCTACACCTGAAGCTGACTTTTTGTTTTCTGACAAATTAAGGGCTCTTTGCCCGCCAGTCATCATTAAGTAAACGTCAGCCAGTATTTCCGCATCGAGTAGAGCCCCGTGCAGCTCACGCGAGGAGTTGTCGACATCATAAGCACGACATAAAGCGTCCAGGTTGTTTTTCTGGCCCGGGCGCATTTCCCGGGCCAGCTGCAAAGTATCCAATACCGTACTGAAGTCGCTGGTCAAGCCCGGGAAAGGCTTAATTCTCGAAAACTCAGCGTCCATATGCCCGACGTCAAACGGTGCATTGTGAATAACCAGCTGAGCGCCTTTAATAAACTCAATAAAGTCGTCACAAACCTGAGCAAACACTGGTTTATCGATTAAGAAATCGTTGGTAATACCATGAATTTTTATGGCTTCTTCTTCCACCACTCGCTCAGGGTTAATGTATACATGGAAATGATTCCCCGTGAGCTTTCGGTCAATAAGCTCAACACAGCCTATTTCGATAATTCTGTGCCCTTTCTGAGGGTCTATACCCGTGGTTTCCGTATCTAAAACGACCTGACGCATTTAAAATTCCTGATATACTGGCTGAAATCATTCAATATAGTACCAATTAACATGCCCAACTCAAAAACTGTTCACATTTATACTGACGGCTCATGTCTTGGCAACCCGGGGCCCGGCGGTTACGGCATTGTTATGGAATATGGCTCCCATCATAAGGAAATGAGCCAGGGTTATAAGTTAACTACCAATAACCGCATGGAAATGATGGCAACAATTGTAGCTTTAAAAGCACTGAAACGCTCTTGCGATATTGTTTTGTCGACCGACAGCCAGTACGTCAAACAAGGCATTGAACAGTGGATGGCCAAGTGGCGCAAAAACGGTTGGAAAACAGCGGCAAAGAAACCGGTTAAAAACCAGGATCTCTGGGTTCAGTTAGACGAGCAAGTTCAAAACCACAAAATAAAATGGCAATGGGTAAAGGGCCATTCAGGGCACCCTCAAAACGAACGTTGTGATGAGCTGGCCCGCGACGCTGCCAGTCGCGAGCCCTTACTCGAAGATACAGGGTTTAAACCTGAATAGGTGAGTTACTCCCCCGCCACGACTGGACGTTTCTCTTCTTGCCATGCGGTCATGCCGCCGTCAACGCTATAAACGTTATTAAAGCCCATGCGCTCAAGGCTCTCAGCAGCTAACGCTGAGCGCCCACCCGTTTTACAGATAAGATACAGGGGCTTTTCCGATATACGCTCTAATGCGTCATCATACCCAGCAACATCAGGGTGTTGGTTCAGTTGCATTTCCAAAACCCCACGTGGCATATTCACAGCTTCACGAATATGTCCCTGGCTGTATTCGGCAGGTTCGCGCACATCAATCACTCTGGCGCCTTGCTCTATCGCTTTTTGAAGTTCTTCCGTATTCGCTTCCTTTACGTTTGCTTTCGCCTTTCCACACAGCTCTTTTGCCGTAATCATAATTTACCTCTTTGACTTATCTAATTTGAAACTGTCCGATGTCATGGCAGTAGCGGGCTGCTGCCCTGATAAACGCACTTTTCTGCGTGTCGATACCGTATTAATTCGACCAATCAATGTTTGTTTGGTTGCGACCAGTACATAAGCCGCATTAAACACCCTGACTTTTTCACACAGCGAGCTGGACCAATCCAACCCCTGGAACTCCGCTTTATGCAATAAATGAGGAACGAAGTATTCACTGTATTTTACGTCGAACCCCAAAAGCGCCAGCCAATCTTTCATTCTTGCTATTGAAAAATAACGTCCACACCAGGGAAATGGTTTTGCATGACGCACAAAAAAGCCACTGGCTACCGCCGGACTGACCGGGTTAAAACCCATTAGAACCAATACCCCGTCATCGTCCAATACTCTCGTGTACTCTCTTAAAAGTTGGTGGGGATGTTGGTGAAATTCAAGGGTAAAGGGGCTAATTAACGTGTCGACACTGTCGGTTTTTATTGGCAGCTCGGTCAATATGCCTAACATGTCAGCCTGCCCTGATGGCGCCACTGAAACCCTGTCTATATGCTCTTGTTGCTGAAGTTCTGCCCCCAAATTGCCGACAATGACCTGACAGCCTGGCTTCATCTTGCGCTCATAACGGTGCATAACCTCACGGGTTTGCGACTTAATGAACTCTCCGCAGGCCAGACTGCTCCACTGTGTAGGTGTCTTTAACGGAACCTTAGAATATGCCGGTTTAATAAACACTGCGTCATCCTGTATTATGGGAGCATTCTGTCACTATCGCTAACTCATCATAGCTTAGCGTTATCGAGGTTTCTATGCGAGTTCACCCTATTTGTGCGTTTGACGACAATTACATTTGGGCTATTGAGACAAACACAAACGATGGCGTCATTATTGTTGACCCCGGCGAAGCCACTCCGGTTTTTGAATGGCTGAAAGAAAACAATAAAACCATTACCGCTATTTTCGTCACGCACCATCATTATGATCATACTGGCGGTATCGCTGACTTGACTAAAAAATACTCATGTCCGGTTATTGGTCCGCACAACCCAGAGATAAAAACAATTACCCAGGCAGTTCAAGAAGGTGAGCGTTTTTCAATGGCTGGCGTTGACTGGGAAGTGATGGAAACTCCGGGGCACACACTTGATCACATTAGTTTTTACACGCCCGGCTTTCTGTTTTGTGGAGACACGTTATTTTCCGGCGGCTGTGGGCGTATGTTTGAGGGAACGCCTGAGCAATTTAGTCAGTCGTTACTTAAGCTTCGTCAGCTTCCGGGGGATACTCGGGTCTTTTGCGCACATGAATACACACAAGCTAACTTAACTTTCGCCCAAAAAGTGGAACCTGACAACCCGATACTGAAAAGTTATGCCGAAAAGGTCAAAATGCTACGCGAACAAAATGAAATTACTCTACCAAGTACGTTAAACCTTGAGTTAGCGATAAACCCATTCTTACGGTTTGATCAGAAAAGTGTGATGAAAGCGGCTTCGGAACATGCCGGAAGTGTAAAAAATGCCCCTGAGGACGTTTTTTACACTATTAGACAGTGGAAAGATAACGGCTGATTCTTTAAACTTTACCAAGTTTTAACATATTCAGGGTTTTAAAATTCATGGTTATAACAAGAAGCCGCACAACTTGGCTAAAATTAAGTGTACTGACAAGCGCTATCGCTCTTTCAGGATGCCAAAGCACTGGCCTTTTCTTTGCTGAGAAAAAGCAAGAAACTAACCATGAAAAAACCTCTTTAGAGCTGATACCGGTTCCTGAAGAAACGATTGTTACTGCAGAAGCGACAACAAAAAAAGAGCCCGAGCCGGTTCAGTTGACACCGCAGGAACAAGACGACCTGTGGCAGCGTATTCGTCAACAATTGGTGTTTGACGTGCCGAATGTGCAACGAGTCCAAAGTCAACGAAACTGGTACGCCAGTCATCCTGAATATTTAGACCGGGTTGCTAAACGTGCAGAGCCTTATTTACATCTTATCGTTGAAGAATTAGAGCGCCGTGAAATGCCTATTGATCTGGCGCTGTTGCCTATTGTCGAAAGTGCGTTTGACCCGTTCGCCTATTCTCATGGCAGTGCATCCGGTGTTTGGCAATTTATTCCGTGCACAGCCCGTCAATATGGTTTAGATATTAACTGGTGGTACGACGGTCGCCGGGACGTGTTTGCCGCGACCCATGCTGCGCTGGATTATTTAGAAGCCCTCTACCGTTATTTCGACGGCAACTGGATGCATGCTTTGGCCGCTTATAACTCAGGTGAGGGGCGCGTTGGCAATGCAATTCGAAGAAACAAGCGTGCCGGCAAACCAACCGACTTCTGGAACCTGGACTTACCGCGTGAAACTCGCGCTTATGTTCCTAAATTATTAGCCTTGGCAGATATTTTAGCCAATAGCGAGAAGTACGGTATTACCTGGTACCCTATTGAAAATCAGCCAATGCTTGAAGTAGTAGAAGCTCCAGCGCAAATTGACTTAGCCCTCGCGGCCGATATGGCTGATTTGTCATTGGAAGAACTGCACCAATTTAACTCGGGCTATAACCGCTGGGCCACAGCACCTGACGGCCCTCACCGCTTTTTGTTACCGGCTGAAAATGCAGAGCAGTTCAGCCTGGCATTACAAGAGACCGAGCCTAAAGACTGGCTTTCCTGGACGCACCACAAGGTGAAGTCAGGAGAAAGCCTGCTAACGATATCAAAAAAATACAATACTTCTGTCGATGTCATTCAACAGCTTAACGACATTAGCAGCCATATTATTCGCGCCGGTGAGCACTTACTGGTTCCTGTTGCCACCTTAGGCCTTGAAAATTACACCTTGTCGCAAGATCAGCGCCGTGAAAACCGTCAAGATCAAAAACGCGACGGCAAACGTATTGATTATATTGTTCAGTCGGGTGACACTCTCTGGGATATCAGTCGTGCTTATGACGTCAACCTACGAGATCTAGCTCGATGGAATTCAATGGCGCCCGGAGACTACTTAAGACCTGGGCAAGAGCTTGTTGTTTGGACTGAAGCTGAGGCCTCTTCCGTCGTACGTAGTAGTGTTAACAGTATTATTCGAACGGTTAATTACCGCGTACGTTCAGGAGACTCTCTTGCAAGGATAGCTAATAAGTTTAACGTGACCATTCGCCAAATTGAGCAATGGAATAATATTCAACGCAACCGTTACCTGCAGCCTGGACAGATGCTGAGACTGAAAGTAGATGTAACCGAGGTGAGTAGTTGAGGCCCGTTATGAAGATTTTGAAATACGCTATTACTTGTATTGCTTTGTTATTCAGTACCCAGAGTTTGGCTGACTGGGAAGCCAAAGGCGAAGGTAAAGTTATTTACCCTTCAGGTAGGACTGAACCTCTTAACTTCGGGTTTGAGTATAAAAAAGTCTATGACACGGTGATATTCACCGCGGGCAAGTCGCAAATGCGCACTTCTGAAATGCCGCCTAATTACATTCTCAACATGTTTGTGAATGACAAAGGTCAGGTCTATGTTGCCGAGTTTGCAGAAGGCTTTTTTAAAGGCTTCGAACTGGCCATTGGTGAGCACAACATCGTTATTGAGCATCGCCGGGAATTTGATGACGAAGAGCCGTTGAAGCACTTGCGCGTCAGAATTAACGACAGAAGCTATTTGTTAGATAGCACACACCCAACCATTAAGTTCGAGTTCGATGAAGAAAAAGGCATAGCTGATATTAGCGGCTCAGGCCTTTTAAAAGACCTGAGCACACGCGGCCGCTAAGCGCCCAAAAGCTCTTTTAATTCGTCTTCAGACAGTATCGAAAGCCCGAGGGATTGGGCTTTCGTCAGTTTTGAGCCAGCACTTTCTCCGGCAATTAACGCCGTCGTTTTCTTAGACACACTGCCACTGACTTTTGCTCCTAACGCTTCTAACGCCTGTTTGGCTTCGTCACGAGTCATTGTCGACAAAGTACCGGTAATCACGTAAGTATTTCCAGCTAAACGATCGCTTTGTATGTCGCCTGCCTCTTCGCCTTCCGGCCAATGGACAAACTCACGTAGCTCTTTCACAACGTTTTCGTTATGCGATTCACGGAAAAAGCGCACAATGTGTTCAGCCACGACCGTGCCAACATCAGGGACTTCCTGCAATTGTTCACTGCTGGCGGACTGAACGGCGTCAAAGGTTTTAAAATGTTTGGCCAGGGCTTTTGCTGTGGCTTCTCCGACCTCTCTAATGCCTAACGCATAAAGAAAACGTGCAAGCGTGGTTTCCTGAGTTGCAGCTATTGCGCTTTTTAAGTTTTCAGCAGACTTAGCGGCCATTCTTGGCAGTGTGGCCAGCTCGGCTTTACTTAAACGATATAGGTCAGCAGGTGATTTTACCCAATCTTTTTCAACCAGAACATCAACCAACTTGTCGCCTAAACCATCAATATCCATGGCTTTACGCGAGGCAAAGTGTTTTATCGCCTCTTTACGCTGAGCTGCGCAGTAGAGTCCTCCGCTACAACGAGCCACGGCCTCCCCCTCAATGCGCTCAACGTCAGAGTCACAAACTGGGCAGCGTGTTGGAAAAGCTATTTCCTGTGTATTGTCAGGCCGTTTTTCTTTCAAAACGCTGACAACCTGAGGAATAACGTCCCCAGCGCGGCGAATGCTTACCGTATCACCAATGCGCACGCCCAAACGCTCAATTTCATCGGCGTTATGCAAAGTCGCGTTCGATACGGTTACTCCTCCAACGCTGACAGGCTTTAGCCGGGCAACCGGAGTAATAGCCCCGGTACGTCCTACCTGAAAGTCGACGCCGGTGATAGTCGTCAGTTGCTCTTGTGCCGGGAACTTGCGGGCAATAGCCCAACGCGGCGCTCTGGCAACAAAGCCAAGTTCTTCCTGAAGAGCTATGGTATCAACCTTAAAGACAACACCATCAATGTCGTAATTCAGAGAATCTCTGCGTTCAAGAATTTTTTCATAATAGCTGTCACAACCTTCAACAGAGTCTACCCGTTCAATTTCACTGTTAACGGGAAGTCCCCACTCGGCTAGCTGTTGTAGACGTTCATAATGGCTGTCGGGCAATACCGTATGTTCAGACACTAACCCCAGGCTATAAGCGTAAAAATGCAGTGGGCGCTTTGCCGTTATTCGGGAGTCCAGTTGGCGCAAACTCCCGGCAGCGGCATTTCTTGGGTTAGCGAAAACCTTCTCGCCTTGTTGACGAGCCTTTTCATTAAAGCGGTCAAAAGCGCCGATTGGCATCACCACTTCGCCTCTAACTTCCAGTCGATCAGGGACATCCCCTTTTAGCTTGAGAGGAATGTTGCGAATGGTTTTGACGTTTTCAGTAATATCCTCGCCACTTTCGCCGTCACCTCGAGTGGCACCGCGTACCAGCACTCCCGACTCATACAATAAACTGACGGCCGCACCATCAAGCTTGGGCTCACAGCAGAACGTGACCTGAGCCCCCTCATCCAGCTTTTGCCCAATACGCTTAGAAAACGCTGCGAATTCTTCCGCAGAAAACGCATTATCCAACGACAACATAGGTACTTCGTGTTTTACCGTGTTGAATTTGGCTAGCGGCTTACCACCCACTTTAGCCGTTGGTGAGGTTTTGCTTTTTAGGTCTGGATTTTGCTTTTCCAGCGTCTGCAATTCACGAAATAGTTTGTCGTACTCAGCATCAGGAACCGACGGCTCATCATTTTCGTAATATTCTTTGTTGTAGCGATTCAGTAATTGTTCCAGCTCTTGCATTCGCTGGGCAGTAGATTGACTCATAACACCTAATTCTATGCTGAATGTTGACGTTCAAACTCACGGATAGTTTGTCGTGCTTCGTGAATAGACTGACGGGTTAGCAATTGTCGCTGGCCATCTAAAACCTGCCCTTGAGGTATTTCAGTTGCCAGCTTTTTGGCTGCGTTAAGCATCATATTAAAGGCCTGTTGGCCGTCAAACTTCATCGGCAAGGTCATAAAAAACGCAACGCCTTCTGTTTCAAAGTTTTCCAGGTTATCGAGATCAAAAGTTCCCGGATTAAACATATTGGCAACACTAAAAATTAACTCGCCCGTACCCGCCGTATTTTCATAGCGGTGAAAAATGCCCAAGTCGCCAAACTTACAACCTAACTCAGTCATCATCTGCAACAACAATGCGCCCTGCACTGACCCCTTCACATGCAATGCAATAACTTCTTCTGGCTCGCCAATGTCTGCCTCCCCCTGTTCTTCGGGTTCGTCAGGTTGCTCAGTTGACGCTTCAGGCTGTTTCAGTGGTTTCTCGTCTGAAGGCTCTAACGCCAACTCAGATTGCTCTACTTCCTCATTTTTATCCACACGCATAGAAGGTAGCGGCGTATCGACTTCGTCGTCGACGTCCAGGTCCATAGCCATTTGCTCGGCCGCAGAAAGAGGCTCTTCTTCACGCATTGACGGCTTCGGCTCAGCAATAGTGTCTCTGGCACTCGTGTCTTCATCGTCAGTTGGCACCGAGTCCGTGGTATCCGGTGTTTCAGACGAAGCCTGACGGACCACCCTGACTTCCCCTATACCATCATCATCAAAGCCACTATTTTGTTTCTGGCGCTTTTCAGCAACACGCTGTTCTTGCTGCCGTTGCTGCTGGTTCCCTTTACGAATTTTCCATAATCCGTGCGCGATAATACCGGCAATGGCCAGTACCCCTAAAATTCCGAGCGTCAATTGTAAATTGCCCATGTGCTCTATCAACCTTTTTATTATTGTCAGGCTTCCGTCATAGCGACGGCTTGCCCTACATCAACGGCAACCAGGCGCGACACACCTGCTTCCTGCATTGTCACCCCGGCAAGGTGTGACGCCATTTCCATAGCCACTTTATTGTGACTGATATAAATAAACTGTACCGATTCTGACATTTCACTCACTAAGCGGCAAAAGCGACCAACGTTCGCGTCATCGAGTGGCGCATCAACCTCATCTAACAAGCAAAATGGTGCTGGGTTCAACCGGAAAATGGCAAACACCAATGATAATGCGGTCAATGCTTTTTCTCCACCACTTAGCAGGTGAATCGTACTATTCTTTTTACCCGGTGGCCTTGCCATAATAGTGACGCCTGTTTCCAGCAAGTCGTCGTCAGTGAGTTCTAAACTGGCACTACCGCCGCCAAACACTTTTGGAAACAATACCTGTAAGTCACTGTTCACCGCGTCAAAAGTCGTTTTAAAGCGATGCCGGGTTTCTTTATCAATTTTCCGTATGGCTGTTTCCAGCGTTTCTAAAGACGATGATAGGTCATCCACTTGCTGATCCAGATACTGTTTACGCTCTCTTTGCGCTTCAGCTTCTTCAATCGCCGCCAGGTTAATGGCTCCCAGGCGCTTAATTTTGTTCTGCACGCTCTCCAGGTTAGTCTGCCACGGCTGCTCTTCGGCTTCCTGTGGCAACTCCTGCAGTAAGGTTTTCAAGGTCATGCCGGTTTCTGCCAGTCCCTCAAGCACCCCCTGGCTGCGCTCTTGCAACTTGGCCTTTTCAATCTCAGTGCTTTGCAGTGCTTCTTTGGCTTGCGCAATACGCATTTGAACAGCCGACTGACCTTGATTAAGCTCTGACAATTCATGTTCTAACTCAGACAGTTGCGCACGCTGCTCCTGCAAAATGGCTTCCTGCTCCTGACGCTGGTCAAGAAGCTCTGTCAGTCGCTCTTCCAATTCCTGCTTATTTTCTTCGCCGTCAGAGCTTTGTTGCGTGGTCTTTTCATCCACCAACTGCTGGTAACGCTGTTCACTGCGTTGTAAGACCGTGTCGAGCTGCTGTACCTGAACAGTAATGTTTTGTTGCTGCATAGACAGCTGCTGTTGTTTAGACTTTAGTGCCTGCAACTGCTCTTTCTTGTCGCTGGCCAGCCGTTCTAACTCATCACCTGAGTCGTCATTCGCCGCGTCGCTCTCCAATAGCCGTTCGTTCAGCTCTTCGCGCTGTAATGCCACTTCCTCAATACGCTCATTAAGCTCTTCTGCTTTTTGCTCAAGCTCTGATTGTTGCTCGCTAAGCCTCTCCAGTTGTTGCGTATACTGTTGTTGCTGTTGCTTAGCCCAGTTTAACTGCTGCTCCGCTTTATTTGTGTCATTCTGCGCGGCCTGTTGCTGCTCTTGCTCGCGCTCAAGTTCCTGCTCAATCTCTTTATGAGAAGCGCGTGCCTGTTCCAATTTTTGTGTCGCTGTTTGTAGCGAGTTTTCTAACTGTTCTTGCTCACGTTTCAGGCTGTCACACTGACTCTGCAACTGCAGTTGGCTGGTGTTGCTATCAATTCGTGATGACATAAACCCGTTAGGCCAGTGCCAGTTACCCTGTTTTGACACAGCAAACTCAGCCTCACCGCCTAATACCTGCTTTTGTGCTTGCTCATCACTGTCAGCCACAGCACACAGTTGCAGCGGCGGCCAATATCTTAATGCACCAGAGACTTTGCTCGCCAAAGTACCGGGGTTAGGCTCTCCGGCGCTTGACCATATCAGTTTCAGACCTGCTACTGACTCAGTTCGTTCAGGTGCGCTTTCAAGAACCGCGGCATCCAGCCACTCATACAAAAACTGCTCAACAGCCAATTCCCAGCCAGGCTCTGCTTTCAGAACGTCACGGACTCTCGGGGTATTTGGATAATGCGTTTCAAGCCACTCATCCGCGCTGTCATCGCCTGACTGATGCTTGATGAGTAACTGCTCAATGGCTTGCAGGTTCGCCTGTACTTTATTTTGTTCTAATTCAACACTGCGCTTCGCTTCCTGTGCCTGCTCAACCTGCTCGCGACTGTCCGCTAACCGTTGCTTTGTTGTTTGAAGCCGCTCAATAGCGCTGTTTAATCGCTCACTAGCCTCATCAAATTCGCGTTGCAGGCTGTCTAACGATACGTCACTAAGCTGCTTTTTAACGTCCTGTTGCTGGTCGTTAACTTGCTCTAGCTGTTGCTTAGTGTAATCACGGCTTTGCTGAAGCTGTTGTTCTTTCAGCTGCGCCTGCTGATGCTGTTGTTCAATATCGCGCACTTTTTGCTGCTGTGAGCGTTGCTGCTGTTGCCAGCTTCGGTAGTTTTCATCAGCCTGTTGCGCTTGCTCAGACACCTCTTCAACCTGTTCGGCTAGCTCTTCAAGCTGCGGTTCAAGCATCATTTCCTGCTCAGCCAACTGCTCTTTTTGCAGTTTATCTTCGTCAAGTTGCGACTCAAGTTGCGTCAGTTCGCTTTGAATTCGCTGCAAACGCTCTTCACGCTGCGCTTTAATTTCATGCTGATGCTTTAGAGTTTGCTCAATACGAGTCACTTCATTACCCAGGATGAACATTTTCTCTTGCGATTGTTCAACTTGAGAGCGTAACTCTTCAGCCCTTTCTTTCAGCTCTATAGCTCCACGTTCGTCGCCGCTTTGCTGCGCTTGCCACTTTTCAAGTTCAGCCTGCTGCTCAGAGTATTGGACATCAAGTTGCTGCCGCTGGTTATCTAATTTTAACCAACGCAATGCCTGCAGCTCGCCTTTCAACTGGCGCTCTTGTTTTTTCAGTTCTTTATAGCGAATTGCCGCGGCCGCCTGACGCTCTAGCTTATCCAGCTGTTGACCCAATTCTTCACGCACATCACTCAGACGCTCCAAATTTTCGCGCGTGTGATTCATCCGGTTTTCTGTTTCACGGCGACGCTCTTTGTATTTGGAAATACCCGCCGCTTCTTCAATAAACACCCGCAACTCTTGAGGTTTTGACTCAATTAAGCGGGAGATCATGCCTTGTTCAATAATGGCGTAGCTTCGGGGGCCGAGGCCGGTCCCGAGGAATAAATCAGTAATATCGCGGCGTCGGCAACGACTGCCGTTCAGAAAATAATTCGACTGGCCGTCTCGGGTAACTAAGCGTTTGACGGAGATTTCGTTAAACGCGGCATACTCACCCTGAATACGCCCTGCGCTATTATCAAATACCAGTTCAACACTGGCTTGAGACACAGGTTTACGGGCGTTAGAGCCATTAAAAATCACGTCAGTCATGGCATCGCCGCGAAGGTTTTTCGCTGAGCTTTCACCCAGAACCCAGCGCACAGCGTCGATGACATTCGACTTGCCACAGCCGTTCGGACCCACTACGCAGGTCATTTGATCGGGAAAAGGAACTTTAGTCGGGTCAACAAATGACTTGAAGCCCACAAGTTTGATGTGTTTCAGTTGCATTCGGCTGTTTTTATAGTTATTACTGACGTTATTTATAATCCAAAGACTCTAGCAGATCCCGTAGTCATTTGTAACAATTTCAACCACACACAAGGGTGGTTTTGCCCTATTATGAGCAACAAAAGTGACAGCAGGAGTTCGCATGCACAAACCGATCTACAGTGAGTCGGGAATATCCTATATAGGAAGGGGTTTAGAGCTCATCCGCACCAAAGGGCTACGCCGCTACGTTATTGTCCCTATTTTGGCCAACTTGATTCTCTTCACCATTGCCTTCAGTTGGTTGTACGGCGAAGCCGACTACTGGCTTAATAAATTCATGGCTTGGCTACCCGACTTTTTCCAATGGTTGGAATTTATCTTATGGCCACTGGTGGTCATTGTGATGGTCGCCTTTTTCTCCTTTATTTTTACCAGCATCATGAACTTTTTCGCCGCACCTTTTAATGGCTTACTGGCGGAAAAAGTCGAGCGTTATGAAAGTGGCGAAGCTTTAGGGGATGAGGGGTTTATGGGACTCCTTAAGGACATACCCCGAACTGTTGGCCGCGAATTTCAAAAACTCATGTATTACCTGCCACGGGCCATCGGCTTTTTCTTGCTGTCCTTAATTATTCCGGTATTTGGGCAAATTCTCTGGTACGTTTTTGTTTGCTGGATGATGTCTATTCAGTATTTGGATTATCCGTTCGATAATCACAAAATTTCATTTAAGCGTATGCGCTCTGAGTTGGGGTTACAGCGGAGTCGGACTTTCTCGTTTGGCTTGGGAATCACGCTATTAACCATGATTCCTTTTGTGAACCTAATTATTATGCCGCTGGCTGTATCGGGTGCGACAGCATTGTGGGTCGACCATTACCATCGCAGTGCATTAGAGCAGCGCTAAAGGACTTAGAAGACGACTGAGCGCATTGCTCAGTCGTCGCTTTCTGAGTCATTTTCTAAGTAGTCTGAACTTAACCGTTTATTCGTTTGCACACCCATTTGGCGGAACTTGTCGACTCGACCAATAAGGTTTCCGCGACCGGTACTCAGCTTTTTCATCGCCTCCTGATAACGGTTATCCAACGTTTGTAAGCCGTTACCAATTTTCTCCAGATCTTCTACAAACCCGACAAACTTGTCGTACAAGCGCGCAGCGTCGGTGGCAATTTTCTCAGCGTTTTGATTCTGATATTCATACTGCCAGATATTGTGAACCGTACGTAGTGCAACCAGCAAGTTAGTTGGGCTCACCAGCATAATCTGATTGTCCAGCGCCAGCCGGATAAGCTCTGGGTCACGGTCAACCGCCAATAAGAATGCCGGTTCAATTGGAATAAACATCAACACATAGTCGAGCGTTCTCAAGCCTTCCAATTGGTGGTAGCTCTTTTTCCCAAGCTGCTTTATGTGTTGTTTAAGTGACTGAACGTGTTCATTTAATGCTCGTTCGCGCTCAAGGTCATCGTCGGAGTTAAAGTAACGCTCATAAGCGGACAAACTGACTTTCGAGTCGATAACCACGTCTTTTTTATTGGGCAAATGCACAATAACATCTGGTTTGAATGACTTACCGTCTTCATCGCGGTGGTGTGCCTGGGTTTGATACTCATGCCCTTCACGCAGCCCCGACTGTTCGAGAATACGTTCTAGTACAACCTCGCCCCAGTTACCCTGCTGCTTGGTATCGCCTTTCAATGCTTTAGTTAGCGCCTCAGCTTCAGAAGCCATACGACGGTTTAAATCTTTCAGCGACAACAGCTCGTTTTTAAGCGCTGAACGCTCTTTTGTTTCGTCCGTATACTGCTGAGTAATTTGCTTTTTAAATGCATCGATTTGTTGCTTAAAGGGCTCTAATGTTGCCTGCAAAGACTGCTGATGATGCTGCTGCAACCCTTTCGACTTTTCTTCAAAAATGCGGTTAGCCAGGTTCTCGAATTGCTGCGTCAGGCGCTCCTCGCTGGCTTTTAACAAGTTCAGCTTTTCTTCTGCGGTTTTTTGCTCGTGATCAGCGCGGGCCAACGTCTCGCGCAGACGACTGTCTTTTTCATAGACTTCGTGCTGCAATTCATCGATACGCTCGCGAAGAATTTCTGCATCTTGCTCCAGTGCCGTATTTTGTTGCTCTGCCTGTAAACGCAAACGGCGCTGCTGTTGCCAAAGCAACAACAACGCCGTAATAACGGTCACAACCGGCACACCTATTATTGCCATCCATTGCCACAGTGCCAGCGACATCATTAAGCTCCCAGTTTTTCATTCAAGTCAGCAATTTTCGCTTTCCAAATAGCAGGACCTTGCGTATGTGCATTTTGACCGTCGCTATCGACAGCGACAGTGACTGGCATGTCTTCCACTTCAAACTCATAAATGGCTTCCATACCCAAATCTTCAAACGCAACGACTCTGGCTTTCTTAATAGCTTTAGCAACCAGATACGCAGCACCGCCCACAGCCATCAGATAGACAGCTTTGTGTTTGCGAATACTCTCAACGGCTTCTGGGCCGCGTTCGGCTTTACCCACCATGCCGATAATGCCGGCTTCTTCCAGCATCTGGTCGGTAAATTTGTCCATACGTGTAGAGGTTGTCGGGCCAGCAGGGCCTACCACTTCATCACCCACCGGGTCGACAGGTCCGACGTAATAAATAAAGCGGTTATTAAAGTCGACCGGAAGCTCTTCGCCGTTATCCAGCATGCCTTTAATGCGCTTGTGAGCCGCGTCTCGACCGGTTAACAACTTACCGGACAAGAGCACTGTTTCACCCATTTTCCAGTCTTGAATATCTTCTTTCGTCACTTCATCCAGGTTCACACGACGAGCGTCGTCACCCAGCTCAAAAGTGACATCGGGCCAATCTTCCAGCTTCGGTGGCGCTAAGTCTGCGGCACCACTGCCGTCTAACGTAAAGTGAACGTGACGAGTCGCCGCACAGTTTGGAATTAAGGTGACTGGCTTAGAAGCGGCGTGTGTCGGTAGTGATTTAATCTTCACATCCAGCACCGTTGTTAAACCACCTAAACCCTGCGCGCCAATACCTAATGCGTTAACACGGTTGAAAATTTCTAAGCGTAATTCTTCTTCCGCGTTTTGCGGACCACGCTCAATCAGTTCATGGATGTCCACAGACTCCATCAACGACTCTTTCGCCAATACGGCTGACTTCTCAGCAGTACCACCAACACCAATACCCAGCATACCCGGTGGACACCAACCGGCACCCATCTTCGGCAGAGTTTCTACAACCCAGTCAGCAATCGAGTCACTAGGGTTTAGCATAGCCATTTTCGACTTATTCTCAGAGCCACCGCCTTTTGCGGCAATCATGACTTCAATTTCGTCGCCCGGCACCACATCGATGTGAACAACAGCAGGAGTGTTATCACCCGTGTTTTTACGCGCACCTGCCGGGTCTGCGACAATTGACGCTCGTAATGGATTATCCGGATTGTTGTAAGCTCGGCGAGTTCCTTCGTCTACCATTTGTTGAACTGTCAGGTCGGTCTTATCCCATTGCACACCCATACCAACCTTCACAAAGCAGGTGACAATACCGGTGTCCTGACAAATTGGACGGTGGCCTTGCGCCGACATACGCGAGTTCGTCAACACCTGAGCAATGGCATTCTTTGCTGCTTCGCTCTCTTCACGTTGATACGCCTCGTCCAGCGCTTTAATGAAGTCTAATGGGTGATAATACGAAATGTACTGCAGTGAATCAGCAATACTGTCAATAAAATCCGCCTGACGAATGGTGGTCATGGCTCTACCTCTTCATTTTTATATCGAACGATTCCGATATGGGTTCTGATAAACGTGGCGCTATAATAGCGTTTTCACTAACAACTGACCAGTGTAACTAACCGAGTCAGTGCCACTGTGATAGAATCATTTTTATCGTTAATAAGTGACCGCAAAAGGCTGAGTGTGAGCATTTTTCCTGACTTATGTGCCGTAAAACTGGAAACCACCCTAACAGCGCTTGAGCTATTTGAGCGCTGCCAAAGCGAAGCTTATGCACTTTTCCTTGACTCAGCCTCGACAACACACGAAGACGCTCATTATGACTTTATCTTCAGAGCGCCTGAATGCGTCATCCGAAGTAAAAACGAGCAACTCACTGTCTCCGCCAATAGCATAGCCCAACTCCCGAAAGCCCCAACTCACGCTGCCCAGATGTTCGATTACGCTGAGCAATTAATGGCGCTGACAGGCCACTATAACGGCCCCGAACACTTGCCTTTCCAGGGCGGTTTTGCCGGCGCAGTGGGGTACGATTTCGGCCGTTGCCTGGAAGTCATTCCTGAGTTTAACCGTGACGAATACAACTCCAGTGATGCAGTACTTGCGTACTATTGCGAAGCGGTTATTTTTGATAAAAAGCGCGACGAGGTTTGGCTGGTCGCTCCTGAACAGGCGCTTAAAACGCAGAAAGCTTATTGGGAGCAGTCACTGCCGCCAGACTCAAACACTCCTTTCAAGCTGGTCAGCGCCTGGCGAAGCAATATGTCAGAGGCAGAGTACCATACTAAATTTAATGCGGTACAAGCTTACTTACTCAGCGGTGACGCCTACCAAATTAACTTAGCGCAACGTTACCAAGCGAGTTACCAGGGTTGTGAGTGGGCAGCTTATAAAAAGTTAAGGGCTTCTAATAACGCGCCGTTTTCAGCCTTCATGCGCACCCCGGAAAGCGCTATTCTCAGCGTTTCTCCTGAGCGCTTCCTAAGCACTACTAGTGCGGGAGAGGTACAAACTAAGCCGATAAAAGGCACTCGCCCGCGTTATGAAGACAACGCCAGAGATGCCGCCAGTAAACAAGCCCTGCTTAATTCAGAAAAAGATCGCGCCGAAAACCTGATGATTGTCGATTTACTCCGTAATGACCTCAGTAAAAACTGCGAGCCCGGTTCGGTAAAAACGCCGAAGCTATTTGCCATAGAGAGCTTTCCGGCTGTGCATCATTTAGTATCAACCATTACCGGGCAATTAAAAGCGGGCGGCTCTGCTTTAGGTCTGTTTAAAGGGGCTTTTCCCGGCGGCTCAATTACCGGCGCTCCCAAAATTCGGGCTATGCAAATTATTGAAGAGCTCGAGCCGAACCGCCGCGGCATTTATTGCGGCAGCATAGGCTACTTTTCACAGCACGGCCAGAGCGACTCCAGTATTACCATTCGCACGTTATTAGCAGAAAACGGTCAGCTTTATTGCTGGGCCGGCGGAGGTTTGGTTGCCGACTCTAAAGCCGATGAGGAATATCAGGAAACCAAGGACAAAGTGTCTCGTATTTTGCCGGTGTTAACTTCATGACCATCAAAAACCGCGCCGAGTTTGTTCGACGTTTTAGCCTTACGCCATCGCCGTCAGTTGACCGAAAACTTGACGAGCCCTTGCGTAAACGCTTGCGACCAGCAGCAGTGCTTATTCCTATCATTGAGCGCCCGCATGGGCTGTCATTGATACTGACACGTCGTTCCGCTTCATTAAGAAAACACGCCGGACAAATTAGCTTTCCCGGTGGTCGCTACGACAGAACCGACAATGACTTGCTGGATACAGCATTAAGAGAAACCGAGGAAGAAATTGGTTTGCCTCGGTCTCAGGTTGAAGTGATTGGCCGTCTACATGACTATCCGGTATTGTCTTACTTTATGATACGCCCTTATGTAGCCTTTGTGTCGCCGCAGCAGGAGCTGGTTGCCGAAGAGAGTGAAGTCGCCGAGATATTCGAAGTACCTCTGGCGGACATTCTTGATCCGAGCAATCATTATGTTTACCGCATTCGCAAGTTCATTTATGACCGGGTTTATTTTATCCCCTGGCAGCACCGCAATATTTGGGGAGCTACCGCAGGAATTTTGCGAGAGTTGGCAGAGCAGCTTCAGCCTGAGCGGAAAAGTCACTTTAAGCCACTCAACTGACCAGTTATTTCGCTATAAAGCTTGCCAGCCCCCACACAATTCATGCGACAATACTATAATTAATAGTAACGAACGCGACAGGTAAGGATAAGTATGATCAGCGTTTTTGATATTTACAAAATTGGTATCGGTCCTTCGAGCTCCCACACGGTGGGTCCTATGAAAGCGGCTTTCGATTTCCTGAAAGCCGCTAAAGAAGCTGGCCACTTAACTCAGGCAGATGGTGTCAAAGTAGAACTGTTCGGCTCTTTAGGACAAACCGGTAAGGGTCACGGAACCGGTAAAGCGGTTATTTTGGGGTTAGCGGGCGAATTACCGGAAACGGTTGATACCGACAACGTTGAAAACTTTCTTGAACAAACCCGTAAAACCGAAAAGCTGGCGTTATTAGGAGATCATGAAGTCACCTTCCCATCTGAGGGCGCTATCACGTTCCATCGTCGCAAAACCATGCCAAAGCACGCTAACGCGATGGAGCTTAAACTGCTTAAAGGCGATGACATTATTTACAGCGACCTGTATTACTCAATTGGTGGTGGCTTCATTGTTCGTGACGAAGACTTTGATGAGACTCTAGAAGAAGCCATTGAGCAATCGTCTAAGCCCATTCCCTATCCGTTCGACAGTGCCGCTGAACTATTAGGGCATTGCAAAGAGCACGGACTGCGCATTAGCTCATTAATGATGGCGAACGAAAAAGTGTTCCGCAGTGAAGACGAAATTCGCGACGGCTTAATGAAAATTTGGCGTACCATGCAACAAAGTATTACCAACGGTATTACCACCGAGGGTATTTTGCCAGGCGGTTTGAAAGTGCGTCGTCGTGCATCGTCGCTTTATCAGCGTCTTAAAAAAGAAAAATCGAGCGACGCTATGCAAGTCATGGATTGGGTTGACCTGTTTGCCTTGGCCGTCAACGAGGAAAACGCCGCGGGCGGCCGCATTGTCACCGCACCAACTAATGGTGCAGCAGGCATTGTTCCAGCCGTCATGAGCTATGCGGACAAATTCATTGAAACACTGGACGAAGACTCCGCCGTTCGCTTTCTACTAACGTCTGCCGCTATTGGCATCTTGTATAAGAAAAATGCCTCTATATCCGGCGCTGAAGTCGGTTGTCAGGGTGAAGTGGGTGTTGCCTGCTCCATGGCTGCCGGAGCACTGGCTGAGTTCATGGGAGGCGGCCCTGAAACCGTTGAGAATGCTGCTGAAATTGGTATGGAGCACAACCTTGGCTTAACCTGTGACCCTGTCGGCGGTCTGGTTCAGGTTCCGTGTATTGAGCGTAACGCAATGGGCTCCGTCAAGGCCATTAACGCAGCTCGCCTGGCAATGCGTGGCAACGGCGACCATAAGGTGTCTCTGGATAAGGTTATTAAGACTATGTGGGATACCGGTAACGATATGAAGACTAAATACAAAGAGACCGCCCGGGGCGGCCTAGCCGTTAATATTATCGAATGCTAAAAGTAATTAGCCGGTGTGTTACAACACCGGCAATTCACATCTTTCAAATAACGCATCAATTTCTTCTTGTGTCTTCAGCTGAGCCGCTTGTTGCACTCGCTCTCGAGTAAGGTGTGGCGCAAAACTTTCAATAAAGTCATACATGTAAGTTCGTAAAAACGTCCCTCTGCGGAAACCTATTTTGGTGGTGCTCGCTTCGAACAAGTGGCTGGCCGGAATGGCCACTAAATCGCGATCTTCATCTTCTTTGTATGCCATTGAAGCCAAGACCCCGATTCCCAGCTCCATGCGCACATAGGTCTTTATTACATCTGCGTCTGTCGCCGTAAAAACAATTTGTGGCTCTTTACCCGCCTGAGCGAAGGCTCTGTCGAGCTCAGAACGACCGGTAAACCCATGCACATAAGTGACAATTGGATACTTGGCAACATCTTCAATAGAGATATCTTTTAATTGTGCCAGCGGGTGTGACTTAGGCACCACAATTGAGCGGTTCCAATGGTAACAAGGCAGCATAATCAAATCCTGATATAGATGCAGTGCCTCTGTCGCTATCGCAAAATCGGTGCGTCCTTTTGCCGCCGCTTCGCTAATTTGCTGAGGTGAGCCTTGGTGCATGTGCAAAGAAACACGTGGATACTGACCGATAAACTGTTTAATAACCTGAGGTAACGCATAACGTGCCTGAGTATGGGTTGTAGCAATCGTTAACTTTCCCTGATCAGGCTGAGTGTGTTCGGATGCAACCGTCTTTATCGACTGCACATTATCGAGCACTTGTTTCGCAACTCTAATAATATCTTGCCCGGCGGGCGTGATATGCGTCAGGTGCTTTCCCGTACGCCCAAAAATTTGAACCCCTAACTCATCCTCCAGCATTCGTATTTGCTTACTAATACCAGGTTGTGACGTAAACAAACTTTCCGCGGTGGCAGAAACGTTTAAGTTATGGTTCATCACTTCAACAATGTACTTTAATTGCTGTAATTTCATAGCAGGACATGCCACTCAGTTTGCGAATTGTGATATAAAAAAATAGTATAATAATCTTAATAACTATGACAAATAGAAAAGCTGGTAGGTATAAGCAGCTGGAACCGGAATTCAACTATGACACAGCCCACATTCGACTTTTCTGCGATACTCGCCTCCTCTGCTCACGACATGAAAAATTCGCTGTGCTTGCTTATTCAGCTAATTGAAGAGGTTTCCGAGCAAGTACCACAAGGCAGTGCAACAGAAAACATGGCAAAAGTCCATTACGAAGCGCAACGAATTAACTCAGGGCTTATACAACTGCTGACCTTATACCGAGACCAGCAGGGAGCGTTGCCGCTGAATGTTGACGAACATTATTGGGACGAGGTGCTTGAGGAACTGCTACTTAACAACGAAGTGTATCTTGAGCAGCGAGGTATCAGCGTTACAACCGATATCGGTGAGTCAGCCGTGGGCTACTTTGATAAAGACCTTATTAGTCACTTACTGAACGACGTTATTATTAATGCTATGCGCTATACCGCCGATAAACTCTTTATTACGGTGACAGTCGACGAAGATAAGGGATGTCAGATTTCAGTGCATGATAATGGCGAGGGTTTTCCAAATCACATGCTAAAACAAGCGCAAGTACCCATGCAGAAGCTGGATATGAATAAAGGCCGTACAGGTTTAGGGCTCTATTTTGCTCACCTAATCGCACAAGCCCACCAAAGAAACGATAAAAAAGGTTTTATCGAACTGAAAAATAATGGACACTTAGGTGGTGGTGTTTTTTCTCTGACATTACCTTAAAAAATAATAACAACCTAATGAGCGTTATATGATTTACACCATTGTTATAGCACTGATTATTCTTCTGATAATACTGGCGATTATCGTCGGTTCAGTGCAACAACATAAGCAGCGTCAGGAACTTGAGCGACGCAAAAAACTTGCCCGTTACAGAAACGCTCTGGAACAAATTGAAGATCTTATTCATATGTCCAGTTTCTTTCCTATTGGTAAGTCGATGCTGGCTGTGCTGAATATGCGCGCATACGAAGTATTGCAAAACATGTACGCTGTATCGCCAACCAAAGACTTTAAGTCACGCCTTGAAGATTACAAAGAAAGAATGGAAGGCATTGATCCTAAAGACACATCGCTGATCAGCGAAGAGTTTGAAATTCCGCAAAACAATAAACAAATTATTGCGATGATTAACGCGCTGAAACGTTTAAAAGCAACGCTAAGAAGTGAGCACGCTCGTGGTCGGGTTGACAGTAACGTCTTTAATGTCGAGGATCAGCGTTTAAGCAAGTTACAGTTAAAAATCAGTATTGAAACACTCATTCGTCGTGGTCGTCACGCTTATGAAAGCCATATGCTAGGTTCGGCACGTCAGTATTATGAGAAAGCGTTGCGCACCATTGAAGAGCAAAGCTTTTCTGACGACTATACCACATCTCGTCAGGAGTCGATCAAAAACGCGTTAGAGCAAATTGCGCAGGAACTGAAAGACGCACACGCAAAAGACAAAGCCAAACACAAAAAAGAAGACGATTTGGAAGAACTCTTTCAACCGAAAAGGAAGTGGTAGTCTATGTCTGACTGGAAAGAACAACTCAGCCAAATTGTTTAAATTACCCCGCAGCCCTTGCTATTAAAGGGTTTAACTATCTGAGTGTCTACTAAATAAGGGCATCCATCTACTAAATGCGTCTACTTTGGTAGCAAGTAAATTAAGTGTTGAGAATGGTGCTTTTAAACACTTGAAAACATTATCTTTTGCACCGCGCATAAAAAAGCCGGCATATAGCCGGCGTTTTCGAAGGTTTTTCTTTATTTATCTTTGAATTTTTCAGGCAGTATATGCTCTACAGCGTTAGCGAACTTTCCTCTCAAATACTTTGTAGTCTGAGTTTGAGTTGAGTGACCCAGATGTCTCTGAGATATAGCAATGTCTTGGCTTAGTCTATAAACATCACTCGCGGACTTTGCACGTATGTCGTGAAACCTGCACTCCAGCACACCAGCTTTCGCTCTAGCTCTTATAAATCGAGTACTCAATTCATTCGGTCTAATTTTATCTCGAGTCCTCTCACCGGCGATCAAGTATTTAGAATCAGAGTTGTACTTATGCAAGAACTCTACTACTTCGAGAAGATGTCCGTCTAATTTTATAACACGGTCTCTCTTAGTCTTTGAAGTCAAGATATGCATTTCTTTGTTTTCAAGATCGACATAGCTATCAGAGTCTTCACATTTGTATCGAGTAATTCTGACAAGGTCTCCGGCCCGCAGGGCGGTGTAATATGCGAGATGAAGTATGTACTTTAGCTGCCCCCAAGAAGCTTCTATTATTTTCGTAAACTCCTCATCGGTCATATACTTCTGACGGGGTCTCGGAGACTTAACAAACACGTTTTCAGCAGGGTTCGTTAAGTTGAATAACGGATCGTTCTGACGCTTCCACCGGTAAGCCGCTCGTATCATATTTACGAAAGAGCGAGCCCTTGAACGAGAGCCGCTTTTACTCGTCAACTCACTCTTAACATAGTACCGAAGATCTGATTCTGTTAATTCAGATACTAGGGCCTCTCCGAGCTTCATTTTAGCTAAGTGTTTGCAAGTATCTCGATAGTATCGAGCAGTATTTGAAGAAAACGGGTGCTCGTCGGGTATTCTATCCGCCTCTCGATCATTTATGTACTCAATGAATTCGTACATCAGGTCCGAGATTTTCAGGACTTTGATGTCAATGAAGTCAGGGTTAAACTGACGGTCATAAGCGTTCTTAGCTTCTTGATAAGTAGTGCCAAGCCGTACCCAGGGCGTTACCCACTTTCCGTTCCGCTTTTCTTTCTTTGTGTAGTAGAACGCTCCATTTTTAAAGCTGACGTTTTTTATTTTTGGGTTGCCGCAAGGATAAGTTTTAGACTGACTCATTACGCCACCTCAAACATCTGATCAATCAAGCCAGTATTTCGAGAGTATTTCTTTTTCTGCTTATTGCGCTCAAGTTCAGCTAGACGAGCAAACTCTTCGGTTTGCGCAATCTTGTCAGCAATAGCGCGTTCGCGCTGGCGTATCGCTTCTCGAGTCAGCACGACCTGGTGGCGACGATTAAAGAAACAGTTATAACCATTTCGCGACAAGTATTGATACTGACGAAGCGGCTGCTTATACCCGGTCAGTTGTATTAATTCTTCTTTTGATACGATTTCAGAAGTCATATCAAGCCTCCATTTTGTTGCCTGTACTGCTCTGGTTTCAGTCAACTTTCTTGTTCGAACCAACAACTCTTCCTAAGCTGTCCGCAGCAAAAAAAATGGGCAACTAGAGTTTTGCTACTATAAAAACCTCCTGGAGCTCTTTATTTCCAATGTCTACTAAAATGATAGACTGGTTTACACATCATTGTCAATAATAAAATATAGTTTTATGTTTTATAAGTCTATCTGCATAAGAATTTTAGGCACAAAAAAACCAGCATCTGCTGGTCTTTCACAAAACGAAAATGGCGCTACAAGCGCCGCACATTATAAAGGGTTATAAATTCACATATGTTATAGATACTATATATATTATAGCATTTTCACGCTCTAAACCCTTGATATGTCAAGCAACTTTTTTATTCTTTTTTGTTTCTCAACTTTCACTACGCATTATTGCTGACAATCTGTCAGCTCTTCGCCCAACTTGCTTTGCCCACCTAGAATCAAGCATTTCATCAGCTGCGCGGTCAAAATCGCCCCCTTCTAATGCTTGAATCATATTTTCAAATAGTAAGATTTTAGGTAGGCCAATATTGAAACACATATCTATAAGCACTGCTTTCCTGCTTGCGTTCAAGCGGTCATAGAAGCTGAAGTTGGACTTCAATTCTTGCTCTACGCGCTTAATATCGTTCTTGAGTAAGTAGCTGACTTCGTCATCAGATAAGCCTAGGTCTTCGAGATTTCGACCGACTCCGACAGTGATTTTTCCTGCGGGGCACTTGTAAGCAATGTGCCGGCCCCGGGCGTTTTTAACTTCACCTTCGTGGTCGCGGAGCAACTTTTCGGCGACGAGGTATTGAGGTTGATAATCCATTATCAATTGGCTCCTCCGGTATCCATACCGGTACTACTTGAATTTGATTTTGACTTTAGTGCGATCGTCTAAGATTGCTGCAGCGAAGCCTGAGGACTGCCTAAGAAGTTTAACCATCTCTTCTTTTGAGCCACTTCGCACAGCTTGCCTGTGCGCGTCTTGCTGGGCTTCTTTTAACTTGTTGAGGTGTTGGAGTGATGAAGCCATTAAAAGCCACCTGGGCTTACAGAAGCCCGGCTAAATGAGCGAGGTATAGAACTGGCCAGGAAACGATGCAAAAGCCAATCGACCAAGCGATAATTAGCATTCGGCAGAATGACTTCTGCCAGTCTAGTACTATCTCTAAAGTCGCCCGGCTCATTTTTTATTACCTGAACTGAAGATATCTGAGATCTTTTTCAGGGCTGCTTGGTGCGCTTTTTTAAGCACTGAAATCGTCTCTTCACTGAAAGACGCGCTAAATAGCGCGATAGGTATTGAGTAATCAACACTTAAGCCCACAGCCTTGCACATCAAAAACACCAAGCCGCCAGATAATACGCCTGAAAGCCCTTTCGCAATCATATGCCAAAAACTAAAGCGTTCTTGGTTTTTATTGATGTCAATGATGTAAGCTGCAATGCCCGCAAGCATTGAAAGTATGAGTATCTTGAGCTCTTCTGAAAGTGCGCTCCAGTGAAGCCGCAAAAATTCGAAGATAGAGCTCGGATCTACTGACCCTGGCATCCTTGCCCTCTCTATTCGTTAAATCTGTTTGTATCCACGTTCGAGATTGATGATGTATTCACCCAACGCTCGAGCATCGTCGAGCGGCATACACATCTTATTGTCGATCGTCTCTGCTTGAATTTTCGGCTTTACCGGCATTGTCGGCATCGTGCTCGTGCACGCTGTTATCGAAATGCTCATTAAACCAGACAGTAGGATCTTCTCGAACTTCGCTGACTTCTTTCTCATATTCTTTTTGCTCTTTTCGATTTAATAAAAAGCGCACCAAGTCGGCCAGTGCGCTCAGTAGCTTGATTAAAGAAGACATCGTTAAGCCTTTGACTTCTCGTTAGAAGCATTAGCTTTACGAGGGTTGAGACCCAGCTTGTTCGCAAGTTCTAAGACGAACTGCAAAGCACTGTTGATCTTGCCCAGGATCTTGTCGTCTTTCTTCGTCTCAGTCGCTTTAGCGATCGGTAAAAGAGTGACTGTTAGTGTGCTGAAAGCACCGACTATTGTGAGCATTACTGTTGCGTATTCGATTAGCTGTTCCATAGCTTTTATCTCCGTTTTTTGAGGTAGGTTTGGGTTTAAAGGTGGGTAAAATAAGGATTAGAATGGAAGGCGTTTCTCTTCAGTGTGTTCTACTGCATCACTTGCTTGCAATTGAGCAATCATAGCCTCAGCTTTCGTTGCACGTTCTGATTCTGCAATAGCTTCTGAAGACGGCTTTGCGGGGTCGTGATACTGATTGATGACAAGAGTGCCATCTTTAAAGATCTTAAAACCGGTATCAGTAGTTTCGTATGTATACATATAAGTACTCCTTTTACTCTTTGTAAGCAATGTTAAAGCCGGGTAGAAGCGGTTTATAGCCAGTTTTTAGCTCACCAACATCTGAGTACCCGCCTGTAAAAGTCTGGTTGAAGCGCACAAAATCAGGGTGAGCATATATAGCTTCAATATTGCTTGATTGATTAAAATCAGGAGATTTCGACCACTTTTTTTCAGCAACGTTATATGCATATAGAGCTGTTCCGCTTGCTGTAAGGATAATATCGTCGTGTGTGGATACTGGAGTTATTTGAGTTACTCGTGAGTTGTCGCCGGCTGCATCAATATATTCAGCTGGCAGCGTGTCAATGAGCGTAGCGCTGTCATTAACTGCGTCATACTCATATATTTCGCCTGTTCTTAACTCTGTTTGAGCGTCTTTCGGAAACATTAACAAGACTCGACCAGAGCTAAATAATTTAACGACGTGAAAGCTGTGTCGATCAGCAATTGATACAGCTGATGGAGACCAGGAATTTAATGCTCTATCGTATATATGAAGAGAGCCCAGCACTTCTTGAAGTTGATGGGTTGATACAAGGAACTTGTCAGTTGAGACTCTGGCAACTGAAGTATTTATATTCATATCAACAGGTGCGTCTGCTTTGCGAGTCGATACATATGAATATTGGTCGTAATCAAAATTCAACTCATATACTTCTTTCATAGCGCCGGCGGTCGATGGATCATTTGATCCGAAAGTTAAAAAGTCTGCACGATCAGGATCGTCGTTGATGACTTCTATAGCAAAACCAAAGATGTGAGATGGTAAACCAGTGGGTACTGACATCGAATCCGCGAACTCTACAAAAGATACGCTTCCTGAATCGTAGCTACTTCGCGGAGCGCAGATAAGACTTTTCGCTGAGTTAACAAGTTTCGGCTTAACAAACGATGTATTCATCTTCTTGTCTTCAACCATAACAGCATTATTGTCTGCAATCTTAACCCAGCCCTCCGGCGGCTGCTCTCCTAAAAATTCAGAGACCTGGTCTTTTATAAACCCGTCCTCTGCAACCTGGTCTGGTCCGCTATATCTAAGTAATGCCATAAGACTCTCCTTGTCTTTATGTGATTAATTTCTTATTGAATTACGATAACTGAATTGTCATCAATGACTGCTGACACAGCTTCCTGAACTCCGAGCACTGTTGAAGATAAGTTCAACTGATGTCCGGTCGCGTTCCAAATCACAACTTGCTTCAAACCGTGATTTGTCATATCGAAATTGATGTTTCTCGTTCTTGAAAGCAATGCTCCGGAGTCAGTAATCTTTATAACTCGAGCATCTGGAACGAGCGTAATATCGCTATCTGCACCAACGTCGTGGACTTTCGATTCAGACGCTTGAGCAGCTTGCTGGCCCTGGAAAGCTTCGTCAATTTTGTTAAAGGCTTCATTGACGACAGCTTCTTTGTTGTATTGCTGCCAGGCAAGATATCGAAGGCCTAAAAATGGGGTTGTGTTTGCACTCATAGAGAAACTCCTTTTTCTCTTGAAAGCCGGCGCCCGTTAAATACACTTATTTTAGCGGTAGCAGGCGTGGCTCCGGAATAATTAAAGGTGGGTTGTTCAAGGTTTAGCTCATCGATTAACTGACCCTGCTCATCTTCAATTTCGACGATATATCGTAAATGAGAGATGTCGACTTCAGCGCCTTGCTTCCATTCACCGCCTACCAATACTCTCGGGGTAAAATTAACGGTTTTAGAGCCGTCATCTTCATCGACAACCTCGATATTGACGACATCTAAAGGTTTGGATGAGAGACCTTTGAAGGTAATTGTCTCTGAAGTCGATTCCTCAATCGGCTTACCCGGTAATTTCGCGTTAAACAGTAAATCTTGCTCTAATAGCGAAGCATCAAGCGGTACTTCAATAACATTGTCATCAAGTAAAACGAAGATGTCTTTGTTAGCGTGAGTATCAATCAGATGCTCGGTACCAAGTCGACCGCGCAATAATTTAGTTAAAGTCCAGGTTCCGTCGAGATTATCCTGTACGTCTTTAAACTGAATTATTTCGTATCGCCCGGGCTTGCCGATAGCCGCCATATTCTTGCCGGCAATCATCTCTTCATCAGTTATTGATGACAATGATTGCCAAGGTTGAACTCTCACTGTTAGTGAGCTCTCATCGTCAAAAATATAAGGATTGGCGTTTTGAAGGATGTTGGTCGTGATACCAACAGTCGCTTGAGACCCCGGGTTAGCAATTGTCTGATAACTATCACCTAAGTCTGTACTCATAACGACTGCAGAGCCGCTAAAATTCTCTTTTGTTGAGTAAGCTGCAAGGGTTATCGATGGAGCATCTAGATTCGGGGTTTTTGACGGTATATCGAGAGGAATAACTAGCGGTAAACCGTTTTCTTCTGGCTTTCTCGCCTCAGTTTCTTCGCTTCCAACACCTTGTTTATTAGATTCATAAATAGATGCTGAGTCAGCTACTGCTTTAATCTCTATTATACCATTTTTGCTAAATTCTGATTGTGTTATACGCATCGTCTTTTCAGCGACTCTGACAACGTCGCCGACTTCAAGATAGATGTATTTCATTGGCACCGCGAACTCATAGTTGTTTCGCTCACGCCACATTGCCGTCAAGACGATTTCAGAGATTTGAGCGGCTTGGTTGTCAGTAAGCACCAACGGTAGTCCAACTTGCTGCTTTTTCGTATGAGAAGCGAAAGTCACGCGAGAATATTGGCTCGAAACTTCGTAATCGATGTCTTTTGACTTGTAAGCAATTTCAAGTTCAGTGGGTATTTCTTCAGCTGAAGAGATTGCATCAGAGAACCGCTTCTTGTCTTTAAAAATGACATCTTCAAGCGGAATTTCGGCAACGACTTCACCTTTTCTTTTCTTAAATTCAAGGCTCCAGCCCTTGCTGACAACATCAAACTGGTAGGCAATCATCAGGTCTTTCAGCACTTCCTTTATTGAAGTGTTTCTATCTCTGACATAGCCTGGTACCGCAATTTTATCGATCGAAGTTATATCAATATCATCCGAGCTGTAGTTTGCTTGCTTACAAAGATCTTGGATGATGTACCCGAGGCTCATTTTTTCGTGATCGCCGGACCCTTCTTCTAATCTCGTATACTTATTGAGAACAATGTATTCTTCGGCGCCCTGGTCAACTGACTCGTAGCTAAATACATATAAGAAGCCGTCCTGCGCGAATGCAGTGAATGAAGAGCCTCGATTGGACTTCTCTCTATCGATGTACTCTTTTGAAGCATTTCCAGAATCGAAAAGTACATGATCTGAAATCTTGTAAATGTTTACTGAGCCGCCAGCGTCGCTATCTAAATAATAAAAGAACGGCACCCCTTTTTCTCGACAGACTACACCCTCTGCGCTGCCCATCAGACTGTATAGTCTATTTGATGTGCTAGGTGGCCTTGTTCCATTGTTGTTGTCATACTCACTAAAAATCTCGTAATGCTCGTCGAATACGTATTCTCCTCCGGCTTTAAGGGTCACTGATTGAAAGTAGATAGCGTCAGTATCAACTTCGTTATCTACATAAAAGAAACCGAAGCTCTCAGAATCCTGAAAGCAAAAACCGATCAACTCATAACTGAGGCCTGATTTGCTTACTATTGTTTTCCTTCTCTCTTTATCACGAATAACGATCGCGCCATCTTCTGCTTTGTAAAAAGCAATCGTATCTTTCGTAGATGCCAGAACTACAAGACGCTCGCCATAAAATTCATTATTAAATGACTCACCGAGAAGCATTCCTTCTAAGAAACCGTAAGGTGTTGTGAAATTGGGGTACTTTACTAATTCACCATTGAGATTTAGATCACCGTGAAATCTGTCATTTGACGTTAAATAAATCGATGGCTCTGCGTTTGACATATCAACACGACCAGCTAAAAGGCGCTGCGGCATAATCTCGCCGTTGTATTTTGCGTTGCATCTAGGGTCGTCTAAAACTTCTGATAAGTCTTTTTGAGACTTGCCGTCAAGACGCCAGGATTTGGTCTCGACTTTCTTAATGTAAAGTGCTGGATCATAGTCTTCTTTATAGTTAAAACACTCGACTTTTACTGCCGGATACCGGTTGCCATAATCGTAGAGATCGTCAAAATCGAATACGATGTATGCGAGATCTTTGTAGGCCGGAGTATCAGCCTCGAGCTCTTTCAACCAAGGATCTACCGGCTGATTTTCACCCCCGGTGTATACTGTAAATTTAAAATTCTTTTCTTCTTTCTCTCTTCTTAATCCAAAAAGCGTGTTATCAGTATTAGAAGTAATTACAAAGCCTGAGCTGTCATCTATGTTAGATGTCGTGCCTCCGAATCTCTCGTAAACAACTTTATTATCAAACCAGATTCTTTTAATGCCTTGAATCTTTCTACCCAGCGATACTGCGACCTTTCCATAGTAAAAATATTCTTTTATTGTTGTACCACCGAGCCCCGCGATGTCGCCCTCTTTCCTGGTTTCCACCCTCTCTTGAATAGGCTGTGCATATATGACTGTTCCGGCAACTTGTACATCGCCGTAAATATCATAGATTGGCTCACCCGGGTCTACTTTTAATTGCGCGACTTCTTTCACACGGCCAACTTCGACAGTCGTTGCAGCAAGCACGAAGTCGATCATCATACCGATGGCCATACCCCACGGGCCTAAAAATGATAGTAAGAATGAAAACATATAACGAAGTCCTTTTCGTTAAGTTAGAATTATTGTCGAGGAACGACTCGAGATTGGTAGAACTTGTTGCCCGGAATGAACGGCTCTCCACGAAAATTTTCGTGGTTGTCGATACCAAATTTTGTCTTACAAGCGTTTAAAGTTTTTGGGCAGCCCGGCAAGATATTGAATGAGTCGTCGACAGAGATTTGGTTAGGTAGATTGCTGACAAGCTCTATAACGCCATCATTCCAGCGCTTCACGTTCGCTTTTAAACCAGAATTTAAGCCGGAGGTGAAAGTGATTTCTCCGGCATCAAAATACCCAGGCTCGTGGTTTAAGGTGGCCGGCTTGAATTCAATATCAGACACAATCTCACCGACAAAGTCTGAAGCTCTATGATCATCAGCATTCAAGCCGCACTTGCTGTCAAAAACAGTTGCTCGGCAGCTGTACGAATAGCTGTCTCCGAATTTAGAGTTTAATCGTTGCTCAAAGCCTCTGAATTCAGATTCAAAATGTTTATTGTCAATGACTTTAAAATTACCAACAGTACCCCGGGTTAGCTTAATTCGCTCATTCAAATCGCTTCTCATAGCGATGAATACTCGAACTTCAGCATTGTCGAACTGTCCGTTCAAAATCCTTGCTGGGTCTATGAGATCTTTTTCTACCAGGCCAGAAAAGTCCATATTTGAGACACTTCCATCTCCTTCGGCTTTGTAAGTCGTTGGAGCGATACCGATAGCACTTCGGTAAAGTACTTCATCGTGCTCGATGTCATAATCAGCATCAGTAAAGCCGTAAACTTCTCCTGTTTTAAGAGTGAAGGTCCAGAAAAGAGATAGCTCAGTCACTCCTGACTCTAAATGCTGCTGAAGTTTTGAAGATAGCTGTCTCATTCATACACCTCGATCAGTGGAATATCTGCGATAGAGCCGTTTTCAAAGCCATCAATTGATACATCCAGGGTGTCGGTATCGAAGCGCATCGGAACGTAGAATTCATAGCCTGCCCGGACTGTATGATCGAGTCCTGGAGGTGTATCTAACTCAATTTCGCCGGTGTTGTAGTTGATAAGAAAGTTGTTAACTTCCTCTCCATTAACCATCACTTTTACAGTGCCAGGTTTCGGGCAGCGAATATCGCGAGCGTAATCTTCATAGAGCTTAATCAGCTGAAACTTGGTTTTCTCTCCATCGCCATAACCGATTAGCTGATCGCCTGCAGTAATAGGTCCTGACATAGTTTCGGTAGATTTATAATCAAGCCAATCTTTGTATTTGAATGAGTGCGCCCGGCCGCGACATCGTCTGAATAGCTCAACAACGTATCTCAGCTCTTCGATAGTCCTAATGCCGTAGGCCACATTTACTCTTAGGCGCTCTTTATTCCATTCAATATTTCGGCTCTCACGCTTGCCGAATTGGACGATAGAGGTCTTAAATTCAGGGCCAGAACTCGTTCCTCGAGATACGCCCTCTGGAAAGATTATGTCTAATAGCATATTTGAAATTCCGTTTTACTTTATATAATTTCACTGTTATATTGAAACGCCATCAGCTTAGAATTAAGGATGGTGGGCTTATGTTGATTATGTGGTTTTTTCAGTTAAACGCGCTTGTGTTTTTTCTTGCTATCTATTTGTTAGCAACGCCTATTGCTTACTTTTTCTATGGTCTAACCCGGTTTTTTGATGCAATAAAGCTAACGTGGATCGGCGCGTTCTTCTTCTTTTTCTGTCAGTTCTTCGAGTGGTTTTCAAATGTAGCTAAAGCGGCTATGAGTGCCGCTAGCGACTTTAGTAGCTGATAATTCTATTATATCAAAGTCGGTTTGATTTGGTTGCTACTTGCGCTCGTGCAGTATGTATGGCAGTAAGTAATCTTGTAGTTTGTCTGTATATTGTATAAGCATCTTCACTAAGTGATTATAATTGTCGTCTCCAGGAAAACTTGGACACATACTAACTCTCTGGTAGTAGTAAAGAACTTCAGATATCCGATCGTAATATTCTTGATCAAAAATCTTGATGAATCTGAATAACTCTTTGGATATAAATTCATCATATCCTTTATCTAGTGAGCTAATCCTTGAGTCTATCTCGTTGATAGTACGATCTCCTAAGTCATCCTGCTCTAGAAACGACTGGTATTCTAAGCACTTCACCTTTAAATTATGGAGAGTTGTATGTAGTCGATCAGCGATTTCTGATTTCTTTTTAGAGACTTCAACCTTCTTCCATTGATTAAAAGCAAGACAGGCTAGTCCAGCTAAAATTATGGTTCCGAATGGAGAGAGATATTCTGGCTTTACTCTGACAACACCGTGCAAAAGATAACCCAGTGCAATAAGGCTCATTGCTAGCAAAAAATAAATAAAGTTCTCTAGATGCTTATCATTGATCTTCTTCACTCGACACCTCCTTGTTTTCAATCACTATACCCGATTGCCGGCAATAAAAAACCCGCCATAATTATGGCGGGTTTTAAGTGTTTGAAGTCAAGGATTAACCACGCTGATTAGCCCGGTTGACGGTCTTAGCTAACTGGTTCGCAAGTTGGCTTGCAGAGCGTTCGATACCCTGAGCGTCTTGAATACCGGAGATGTGAAGTTGAATGCTTGTACCACCCGAGCCGCCGCCAGACTTTTGAGCGTTCGCTATCTGGTTTTGATTCATTATCCGACCGTTAGACTTGGGCACGAATAACTCAGGCTCACGCTCTCCGACAATATAACTCTGACCGGCATAGACATTACCGCCGGTTGCACGTCCGGGCATTCCGAAGAATGACGTTAGCATTCCTCCAAAGCCTCCGCCGCCCATATTAGCGCCCATTTGCTGTAGATATTGGGTTAGCTGGCTGGCCATCATATCTGCTGCCATTCTTTGAAGTATATTTTTGAAACGCTCTCCGATTCCGTCGATCTTGCCGTTCATCACGTCAAAGAACGTATCAGAGAAAGCCCCTTGCATCTGTTGTCCTGCATCTCGCCAGATCTGCTTCATTTCATCAGCTGCAACCTGCGCTTCATCAATCATCTTCGCGTATTTCTGTTGCAGATATTCAAACTTCTCGGGCGCGATTTCGCCCTCAAAGCTATTCAGCTGCTCCATACGCTCCTGAAGTTTTTCGACTTCAGTTTTCGCTTCATCTAAAAACTCTTGTTTCAACGAAGCGCGATTTAGCTCTTGTTGCTTTGCAATCAAGCCGTCTAATGCTTGCTGGCCAGCTTCACCCATTGCTCTTAATTCATCAGCAAGGTCCGAGTTCTTGAGCTTGTAAACGTCAGCTTCTCGCGAAGTCATACCCAGCATATTGATTTGATCTTGAAGATTTTGCTTGTAGTTATTCGCTTCTTCTAAGATAGACCCGCCGATCGCGTCAGCTTGAGCCTGTTTTAATCCGGCGAGGGCTTTCTTGCCTGCTTCGCCCAGGGCTAATAGCTCCTTACCAAGCTTAGAGGCTTCGAGCTTGTAATTAGCAGCTTCGATCTTAGTCATACCTAAGACTGCTTGCTGATCAATCAACCCAGCCTTCATCTTCTCAACATCCTTGATGACAACATCAAGTAAAGGCTCATCGAATGTAGCTTTTACGAACTCTTCAACGGTCTTAAACTCGTATCCGCTCTGACGTAGAGTTTCTTGAAGGTCTCCGTGCTCAAACCGGTATTTAAGCATTTCGCGGCGGGTTAGCTCGTAGCTGTTAGCTTCTTGCTTGAGCGCAATGACCATTTGCTCGATACGCTCTTTCGAAGCCTGGGCTTTTTGAGCTCCTGCTGCACTGCCCTCGGAAACATCCGGATCATTCTGAAGAGATGACTTAGAAAATGAAGATGACGCGCCGTTCTGCAAGTCTCCGATGAAGCTATAAGTATCATTGCCGACAAGGCTTTTTAAAACACGGTCAGCTTCAGTAGCCTTATCAGCTGTATTTTTTGCTTCAGTTGCTAGTTTTCTTAACCACTCAGTAAATGGACTCGATTTAGGCGGCTCAACATCAACGCCCATAACCCGCTTCCATTTCTTATGTGTCTCTTCGGCGCCTTTCTCCATTTCTTTATCAATAGCTGCAAGCTCGTTAATAAGCTCAGCACGCTTCATATAGAAGTTCCAAGACATCTCGGTGCCGGCGGCATTATTGATTGCGCTCATAGCGTCCATTGCCATCAGCATAATGCCTTTTAAAGAGCGTTCTACTACTGTAAAGCCTTGCTTAGCACTGGATACTGAAGCAACGATAACGTCTATGAACTTAGATATACCGGTGAAGAGCATATCGGCGGCTTCAAATACGTTAGAAAACTCAGCGTTAATGCCTGAGACTGCGTCGATTAAATCAGCAATTGATAGCATCGAAGACTTCATTACTGACGTGATTTTCTCACCGAACTCAACCGCATTCTCTGCGTCTAATACTTCATTCATCGTGTTATAGACGTCTTTCAGTATTGCTTTCAAGAAGTCGAAAGCGCCGGCGTTCATAACTTCGATCTGGAACTCTTGCCAGACCGATTGCATACGAGCTACTAACCCCATCCAGGTCTCTGACAGGGCTTCCATCGAGCCGCCTAGCCCACGGTATTTAACTATCTTCTGAAGAGCTTCAGAGATTCCGGACGCCGTTTTTTCGGCTTCAAGAACGTAGTCTTTGCCGTTGACAGAGAAGCTGAAAAACACTTTATCAAGTGTCTGGTTAGCTTTAATACCAAGTTCTTTAAGACGTTCGAACTCACCGGTCACCGCATCAGCAAGCGCTTCAACAGGCTGCTGAAGAGGACGGCCCATTGCCGCCGCAAGGTCGCCCAGGTCTCGAAGTAAGTCATCTTGACGACCATCAATGCCGTATGACTGCAAACGCACAAAAGAGTCTGCGACTTCTTGAAGATTAAAAGGAACTTCACGCGCAAAATCACGAATCCAGTCCATCGACTGCTCGGCTGCTTTTGAAGAGCCCTGGACGCTTTTAAGAACAACATTCAAGCGCTCAAACTGTACCGCTGTATCTAAGAAACCCTTAGCAGCAACACCGCCGCCGAATAGCGCAAAAGCACCGCCAATAGCAGTTTTAAGACTAAGCACTGACCGAGTTAAAGACATAGACATATTGCCAGCGGTCTTTGCCAGCAATGCCATCTCGTGACGTAAGCCCTTAACTTTCTTTTCAGTTTTGCCGGCCGCACCGCCGGCGCCCTTAGCTGAATCTTCGAACTCGTCTTTGAACTTCCGGGCCTTTCTTTCAAGGTCAGAGAAGATATTAACGAGCGCACGACGGCCGCGCTCAGCTTCTGAAGCGTTTATTCCTACGCCAACTTCTGTATCTACTCCGCCTTGTGCCATTCCTTAGCCTCTAAGAGTTCCTGTGGGTTTCGTTGTATTCGTCGAGATATGCTTGATCGATTGACTGAATTAGAAAGATGAAGGTCTCGGGTTCGAGTGGTGAGAGTCCGAAATCGTAATAAGCTTTGATGTCGGCCATTGAGAGTGGGTTGAGACCAAAGCCATTTGAAGTGCGGCTCATTGAGAGTGATTCGAATGCTCGAACAATGTGCTCCAGGTCGTTTGTGAGTTTTGGCCGGTCCTGAAGAGCCGGAACATCTTGCCCGGCTTCTTCAAGCATCGTCAGATAGTCAATTGACCCGGACCATCTAACATTCCATCTAACCCATTCCTCTACTTTTTTTTTGCTTTCTGGGTGATTTCGTACTTGTAGTTATCGCGATTCTTAGCGTGAGTGAAGATCATTGTCGCCAACTCAACGAACTCATCGTTCGTCATAATGTCGAGCGCTAATTCACGGTTGAATGGAATCTCACCGTCTTCATCGACCAGGCCGCGCCAGTCCAAAATGACAGCTTCAGCGATAACTTCGCAGGTAATCTGATTAAACTCGTCCGTAGTGATTTTTACGTCATCTACAGTTGCGTCTTCGTTATCCTTTTTAAGCTCTTCAAGCTTGCTTTCAATTAGAGCTTCACGCTTCTTATTGATTAAATTGACGCACTTGTTGCTGCCAATGTGGGCAAGTTTGAATTCAAGGCCTTCGCCAAACTCAATCCAGCGTCCGCCCTCAATGTCGTCCATTTTTAAACGATATTTGTTAATGTGAACTGCCATATAAGCCTCCTTGCTTATTACTTCATTCCGAAAGACTAGGCGCCCGGATGGGCGCCAGGGGTTTGATGGGTGGTGATTACAGCTTGGTGATGCGAAGTGTTTTACCGCTCGCAGGGTCGCGAAGTGCGGTGAACTGAATGTTCTCAACCAAATCCTGGTTTTTACCGCCGGCAACACGCTCTGAACTGTCGATCTTCACAGACAGCAACTCAATCTTGTATCCAGCACCGGTGCTGTCAGTGACGTCAAATGAAATCAGGAAGCGATCGCGGTTTTTCAGTGCATTGAAGATAGTGTGGTCTTTGAAGTAGACGACAGCCTGGCCAGTCACTGTAAAGGTACCATTACCAACGCCGACTGAACCCAGCTCACCAACAGCTGCTGCTTCACGCAAGTTGTTATTGATGTCAATCGACAGCGACTGAGTGAACGTTCCGGAGAAACCTGAAATGTTCGCCACGTTAGTAGACGCAGTCATTACTGCAGTCGAGGTAGGGGCGGCAGGCGAAGTCGCAACCGGAGTGGTCGAAGTTTCAGTATTCTTGCCGATAAATCCAAAAGCACCAGAAATCTTCTGTTTAGCTTCAACAGAGAGACTCATCGTGTTCGGCGCCATACCTTTATACTGCTCGTAAGCGTTGTCGGTTAGCTTCTTCTCAATGCTGTAGAACTGCTGAGTGTCGCCGTTTTCTATAATGCCGGTCGCTTCATCAAAAGACGACTGCATAACGCCCTCTAACAGAGTATCGAACGTATCATTTGAGAATTCGAAGTTGATGTCGCCGGCCGAGCTAAAGCCGACCAAAATCTTATCAATCATCTGTCGGTCAGAGATGATTTCATCTGACTCGACGGTCTCAGCTGAGAAGTTCAAAGACTCAGAAGTAAAGCGCAGAGTTTGCCAGCTTGGATCGACTGGCAACACACCAAACGAATCTTCTTTAGCTAAAAACAGGCCCGTTGTTGATGTAGAGTTAATAGACATTCCTTGTCTCCTACTTTATGAATTGAGTGGGTTATTTAAATCGTTTTCGAGCATTCTTCTTTGCTTGCAATATGGCGAGATTCAGAACACCTTTTGGCGCCTGCTTAGACCATCCATTTTCTAAGCGAAGCGCATACGGCAAGCTGTTTGAAACGTAGACTGTACTCTTGTAAGTGATATCGATGTCGGACTCGTTGTAAGCCCTGGGTTCGTATGACTTCTGGTCTTTATCTTCAACACTCTGGTCAAAGCTATCGACTCCAATTCGCCAAGATGCTCTGAAGCGTCCTGAGTCGACCGGAGAGCCGATAATAGCGTTTCGGTAGACATCGAGAGCTACTATCTTGATTCGACGCTCTACTTCTTCATCTACGAGTTTTAATGCACTGTCTAGCGGTACTGTGAATACTGATCTAGCCATAAAAATAAAACTCGAATCTAACTACTAGCGAATAATACTTGTCTTCAATACCGCCTCGCTGAACCGTCGTATCTTCGATAACGACATCGCTAATCCGGTCGCCGATGAAGCTGATAAGATTGTCAGCAAGGTCGTAAGCACGCTTTGAGCCTTTGTGTTTTTCAGTGAAAACCTGGCAAGTAATAAAACCGGTGTAGAGCTTTAAAGTTGAACCGATGTCCGCATCTTCGATGACAGGGCCAATTACAGTTGGTCGAATAAACTCAGGGGCGTCGTCGCCGCGAAGATTGTCGAGAACTACCGGGCACTGATTGAATTCAAGAAAACGCTTTTCGATAGATGTGTTAATTGCTGATACGCTCATTACACACCTCTCAAATGGATCTCTACATAACTGCCGCTGGAATGCTTTCTAAGCTTTGCTATTTCGTATTCTTTGCCGTCAATTTCGCAAATAAAGCTCTTATCGACTGACGCCGGAAAATCACCGGATTCGCAATATGCAATTGCTGACAAGTTATCGTAGAGTCCGTTGCTGTCATCCAGGTCTTCTACGTCGATTAAGATACCAGCTCCTACTTCCGGGTTTTCTCCATCGGTATAACCGGTGTCAGGGTCGTATGAACCGGTTTGATCTTTGAAGACAATGTCGACTGAGAGAGATGAAAACATCTCGAAGAGTAGCTCGACTGAAGCGTCCATTAACTGTTTAACGTCCATTTAGCACCTCACTACATCAAGAGTCTGAGAGGTCTGGGTTGCCGGCAAGACGTAAGGCTTTATTAGCTCGAAGATGTCCTTTTCTAAAAATGGGTATTCTTCAGATACCTTAGAAGAGCTAGAATCAACCTCAATCTCCATCGGCCCTAACTTCACCCGCTTGGCTTTTTGCGGGGTATCAGTCTTATTGACGCCCTGCAGTATCTTGAAAGCAAGCTCGTAGCACGCCCACAAGACACGATTATGAATAGTGGCATCGCCGTTTCGTGGAAACTCGTGCTGCTGTTCAGGAGATGTTTTAGCGCCTTTATATCTCACTAAATCAAGCAATCGAGAAGCTTGGGTAAGTGCCTTCTCTTTGTCTTCAATAGTCGCGTTCGACCAGACATCAGTATTGAACTGAGTCGCAAAATAGTCGTCTGCATTGCTAACTGATGAATACATTACTTACCCTGCCTCTCGATTGCTGACTTAATACGTGACTCCTTTTCTTTCTTTGTCATTAGCTTTGCTGACAAGAAAGCAGTTAGAACCATTAAGATACCGAGCACCGCGCCGAATAGGCCGAGTGTGAATCGAAGTAATTTGCGCGGTAAATCGAAAATAAAAGTGAACATCCTTGTTCCTCATTCATCCTTGGTTTTAATGGTGGGTGAAGAGCCCGGAGGAGGCGGGCCGGGCTCTTCTATTGCTAAACCGCCGTTAGGCAGTTTTTGCAATCAAGCGAACGATCGGAACGTTCTTAGCGTCGAACTTACGAGTGAAGGCACCGAATCCAGCCAGTTCATCGTTGTTAGGCTGAGAGCCTGCGAAGTCGCCGGTCCAAGCGCAGCCATTAGGGTGGATAATGTGCTGAGAGCGTGTGACGATGGTGTCTTTACCGCCATCTTCACGCGCATTACGCTCAGTTTCGATTGAGTGCTTAGGAGAGAACTGACCGAAACGCAGTGCTCCAGGGGCCATCAAATACGATACGTAAGTATCGGCTGCGATCTTAGGCAGGCTGTCGTCGGTTACAACGAATCTGCCTTCAAACAAGGTAAATCGGATGTTGTTCTTCTCATCGACGTACTCATCCAGCTTCTCGTTTTTACGCAAGAAACGCTCAACTGCAGAGTGGCACACGAAGATACTAAGCTTATCTTCATTGTCGCCAAGCTTTCCGGCGGCATCGATTACTGCGTGGCGCGTATAACGCTTACCGGCAGAAGTCGAAGCGCTAGTCAAATCAAGACTATGCTCTTGTTGCATTACAGTCTGAGTGCCTTGGTCATCCGCGTCATTGAAAAGACCGGAAAGGGTCGCTAGAGCTGATGCTTGGTAAAACTTACCCCATTTTTCGCCGAGGTAGTTTGCTGCAAGAGATAGAGGGTCGCGACCGGTAGCTGCGCGAACCAAGTCAGTCTGACCGAAAGAATACGCACGGCTCAGAGTGACAGAGCGAGTGGTTGCAGAGCCCAACGAATTCACAGGAATCGTCTGCCCTTCTTGGATGCCAACGTCTTCACCGGGCAGTTCGTTAATAAACGGCACCTGCTGTTCGCCAGTCATCTTTGCTTTTTCGTCATATTCAGCATCACGCATAATGGCGCCAGATGCAAAAAGCTTGTTGCCCGAATTAACTCGGTCCATTGCAAGATTCCAGACCTCGAAACGTGCGTTTACCAGATCTTGCATATTCACGGTTTTAGTAGTCATAGATAGACACTCCTTGTCTTATGAACATTTTTTGTGGGTTAAATTTAAGAGATAACCGGCACGTTGCGTGCCGGATTGAGCTCTTGGAGGTGTGAAATTTTGGCGCCGAGCGTGAGTTTTTTTTTGGGGTTATGCTTCAGTCTTTAGACGTTCTGCTAACTGCGGGTTTTCGCGCTCTAAACGCTTTTGTTCTGTTAAGTTGTAAGTATCTTTTGCGTAAGGATTTTCGCTGACACCGTTTTGTCTTTGCTGAGTCTTAGCTCCACCGCCTTCATTTGCGGGTGCATCGATAAAGTTTTGGCCGGCGTCTGTATCAGCCCAAGATTTTACGAACGAATTGAAGTCAAGCGTTTGACCGCTTTCATCTTTGACGGCAAGCTTCATTACGCCATCGTCGCCTTGGATTACTTCAACTGAATCGCGGAACATCGCTTTAGCTGCTTGAAGAAAATGCGGGTTCTTGACGCCAATCTCAGTTAACGCTTCAGTAAGCCCGGACTCTTTAACGTGCTTCTGAACGTATTGCGTCTGCTCTTCCAGCTTCTTCTGAAGCTTCTCAGTTTTAGACTTTCGCTCGCTTTGCTCAAGCTCTAGCAACTTCTTATAGTTGCCCTGCTCTACCGCGCTCTCTTTCGAAATCTCGTTCATTTCTTGCTCTAAAGTCTCAGTGCGGTCCTGGTAGTCTTTGACTTTACCCAATAACTCACTATTCTTTGACTTCAAGCCTGAAACTTCTGACTCAACACGTTGCTTTACAACGTCTTCGGTTAATTCTGATACTAATGCTTTGCCGGCTTCATCGCTCGACAAAAACTCTTTAATTTGTTCAATATCCATCTTAGACCTCGTCCTTGCGCCTAGCGCTTTTGATGGTGAAATGTGGGTGTCGAGTTATCCTTAACTCTTGCCTTTAATTATAACATAAATCCGATTATTTTGTGTCAAGCTAATCTGTTTTATAGATTGTAGATTTGTCGAAGCTGATTGATTGTGTATTCTTTTCCAGAGTTATCGATAAACTGATCGAGTCGTAGTTTTCGATTAATGAATAAGTCGCCTTTCGTTCGACCTAAGACATCATAAATAAAGTCTTTATCTTGGCGCCTTAGCCAACTCTCGTAAGTCGTATTAGCGTCAACCGGACCATCTATCGATGCCCTCTTGCCGTCAAGCTGACGGTCTTGTGCAAACATAGGTATTAGAGTTGAACGGCAGCGGTAGTGAGCAGGCAACTTAGGTGCATTAACCAAGTCGTACTCTTTACCATCACGGCTCCGGCAAACGGCAGTCGTCCGGCCATCCAGAACGGCGACATATCGAACCCGGTCAACTACATCAGTATTCGCACGATATAAGCTCATCCGAGCTTCATTAGAGATGGCGTTAGCGGCAGTCAGAACCGTAGTCTTAATGTCTTTACGATACTTGCCAGCAAGCCCACTAACACCCCGCTTCGATTGTCGACCAACTACTTTGCGAACAATCTCGTCTGTCGTCAGGTCGTCTTCAATGCCCTGGATAATAGTCGAACGAACAGAACGCCAGTGGGCCGTCCGCATTGTCTCGAATAGCTCTTTAGCAGTCTTGCTGCCAAGTTGTGGAGCCGCTGCTATAGCTGCAGCTGACGGCATTGATAGGTTCGCTGCAACTTTTGCTGACAAGACCTTTGAATTGAATTCAACCTCGGTCTCTGCGAGCACCTGAAGCTCATCGAGATAGATATTCAAAGCAGTATTGAATTCAACGTCGAACAGGTCTTTAAGCGCACTCAAAAGAGGCTGAGCATTACGAGTTCTTACGGCGTCGTAATACATTGCTTTCAATGTTTTACTGGTCTTGCCATCAAGCTCAGATAATGCTTTTAAAACCCTGCTAGATAACCCCCCACCGAACCTTTGAACGTAGATCGAATGCTTGACGACAATGTCGAAGACGTCTTGCTGATTCATCTTAGATAACCTCGGATTCGATCATCTCTTTAGCGTCATCAGAGCTCGTTTCGTTGTCGGCAATTTCACCTTTCTGAAGATTTTTCCAGAGCGTATCGAACGGCATTGCGCCTGCCTGGTGTGCCGCCACTAGCTCTTTTAATAGCTGCGGAGACATAGTCTTAGGCAGGAAGTCAGTGTTTAGCTTGAAAGCAACGTCAGATGCGTTAGCTCCAGACCATTCAGCTAACTCTTTTAACGCCCGGGTTAATACGGCTGAAGCACGGTTGCCAATGTCGCCCAGAGTTGCGTGCTCGCCCTGTCGGCGAATCATCTCTGTTTCAGCTGTCTCAGCCGCTTTCTTCTCAGATGCTAAGAAACGGGCGCCGAGGTTGGCCATTGACTCTTTCTTGTTCGCAAGGATATTACGCAACTCCGGAATCGATTTACCCTCGATCTCCATGTATTGCAATTTTGCGTCTTTGTCAGCAAGAAGATGGGCTTTTGCCGGGCCTATTGTGAAGCCATTAGGAAAGTCGGTATCTGCATTAACGCCGGAGGCGTAAGGCGTTGGCATAGTTGAATAAAAAGCCGCACGCTCAAGGTCTGCGTTCGTCAGATAGTGCGATAAATTCATATCGACTAAATCTAAAAGAGGTGGCTTGCTGACAATGCCCGGAGCAGAGCCATCAGCGTTGCAAATATAAAAAGGAATGTATTTTAGTGGCTGACCATTTCGCTTCGGAGTACGAGCGTCATAAACGATCCACTGACCCTCTTTATCTTCGCGCCAGATGCGAACTAAATAGTTGCCATTCTCGTCGATTGATAACGAGCGGTATTGGGTTTTCGTCTTGACGTCAAATTCGTTGTCTTCAATGACGTTGTAAGACTCTTCAAGAACGATAAACTTAGCTTTACCGCCTTCAAAATGCCAATTAGTTATCCTCTCTGTGGGGTAGCAAGCCAGGTATGGTTTTAAGCCGCTCTGCCTTGCTTGAGCAAGCGTAAATCCAGCAGTAGAACCCTCGAAGTCGACCAACACTCCAGCTCGGCCTGTATCAATTATTTCTTTCGCAAAATCAGCTGCGAATGAAGTCAGATCGGTACCTTGGCCATCAACGTCGTCTTTGACGTACTCGATCGCTGTTGGCAATTCGAAGCGGGGTTGCTTTCTGAATAATAGACCTAAGTATGTGTCCTCTGAGCGGCCGGTACCATTAAAGAACGCGGAGCGTGCCAACATCTTTCGGTATGACTCAAGGCCTTTTTCAGTATTGAGATCCATACCGTCGAGCGCGGGTAGGTATGTAGTTCCGGCTTCGTGAACTGAGCGTTGGCCATCGATCACGTCTCGACACTTCTTCCAAGTCGCCCAATTATATTTATATTGTGAGTGCTGCTTATTTACTGACATAGAGAATCCATCCGTGGATCTGGTGCGGCAACTCCGTTGCCTTGAAGGTGTTTGAGTGGTGAAATGTTCTGGTGTGTTGATGCTGTTTATTATATCAAAACAGTGAAAATCTCGTGTATTCAAAACCTCGCGCACGAAGTGCGCAAAAGCGAACGTAGAGAGCAAAGAAACAACAAAATAACCGTGTTATTAATTTGTTAATAGAATGGCACTATCTTCTCTTATTTCCTTCTCTTTCTTAGTGGTATGCGCGAAATATACCGGTCCATATATAAAACGCTTGAAAGCCCCGAAAACACTGTTTAAATGTAAGATTATTTAGTGAAAATCCAAATCAAATAAGGATCATTTAAGGATTAAATTTCTCTTAAATCCGCTTGTTTTCGCACTAAATAATCATATAATTTGTTTTTCAGATTGAATTCAATTAAACCTAATCGTAAAAACCGATTACATAAGACCGCTTGTTTTGACTGTTTTGGACTGCGGCCCTCGCATTTTGAGAATCTTATATCTCAACGCATCGGCATTGTGGTCTTCTGACTTTTTAATATCGTCCGGCTGATTTGTATCACGCTCAAGCGTCGGCAGGACTCGAATCAAGTCAGTGCATCGATCGCAAATAATCAACCAGGGTTTCGAGTCATCTAATTCTGTTGTCGCTTTCATCATCTCGCGCATTAACTGCCAGCCTAACTCACGGCCGCCAGCCTTCTTAACTTCAGTCCAATTACAACCGGCCTTCTGCATCTCTTTTGCGTAGCTATTGCCTGCGCCCAAGTTATTATAAATCTGCGTATCCGCCGGCCCCGGCTTGACTTCAATGCCGCCAACCCGCTCCATTTTTTTCTCGCGATCCATAATGCCTTTACCGACATCGAAAGCTGCAAGATTCAGGCCTTCGTTTGGCTTGCCATTAGAGCCATACCACTCATCAAAGACCATCAGAGACCCTCTGGGTGGCGTCACATCTTTGCCGTCAATCTCAACGGTCTTATCTCCGTCGAGCTCAGCGTGCCATAGAACCGCAAATGGGCTAGTAGACCCCCAATCGAATGACCGGTCGAGCTTAAGTCCGTTAAACCAGGAGTACTCAGGCGACTTGATGACAATCTTCTTGCGGTCAAAGACGTCTTCGAACATACCGCCGGCGACGATATCCCAAGAACCGCTCAACCAGGCCTTCTTTTGCCACTCTGGCATATCGGACGCTAAAAGCTTTTGAGCGTAGTCGTCGCCAAGGTATTTATTGTCAGCAAGCAACGAAGGTATAAACATCCTGCGAATCGTCGCGGTCTTGCCGTCAAACTTAATCTCTTTAGTTATGACCGTATTTTCTGGGCCTGGGTCAATAAAGCGAGTTTTAAGAACGTGATGGCCAGGTCCGCCAGGGTTTGCTGTCAAAAGAAAGACGGACGGAAAACCCCATTTATTACGAAGACGAGAATAGAGCTTATCGATTTGAGCAAACTCAGCAGTATTGAACTGCCCTGCCTCGTCAATTGCTATGAACGTGTATTGCTTACCCTGATGCTTTTTAAAAGAGCGCTCATCCTTAATGTGTGCGAATTTAATCTTATGCCCTTGCGGAAAGACTAGAACTCGCTTCTGAGCGTGCCAGACAGCCCCTATCTTCTCGAATACCATCCTGGCGTCATCAATCAGCTCATCGAGACCTTCAAGATCGAAACGACACACTAAACCGTTAGCTGCAGCGTCCTCGTGTCCACGCTTAGCACTAATCGCATCGCAGATATCGATATGCTGCATCCATTTAATTAGGATACTGAAAGACTTACCGCCCCCGAGAGCGCCGCCATATAAAATCTGGTCGACGTTCGTAGGAGCAGTACATAAAGTCGTCTGGGGCCCTTCTTGAGGCGCTATCAGTACTTCTCTTTCAAAGTTATTTTTCGACATATCCTTGTCTTCAATGCAAAACAACCGCTTCCTGCGATTTTACTATGAGTTTTATTTTTTGAATTCAATGTTTACTTTTTACAATTCGTTACGCTACAATATACTTAGAAGGTCAGAAAACACAGGCCTTCCGTTGTACCTCCATGTATTAGCCGCTCCGTAGAACGAGCGGCTTTTTCTTGTCAGCAAGGAGATGAAAGGTGAGCGAACGAAACCCGCGCAAATACTTCAAGAAGATGTCTCTCGAAGACTATCGAAAGTTAATTAAAGATGAGCGAACTGCGCACAGTCGAATGTCTGAAATCCGTCGCAAGCATCTCGAGCGCAGGCTGATGTTTCAAGAGCGAGCCGAGTGGCGAAGAGAGCGTGATAATTACCGTTTTCTTGAAGACAATTACAAACCAATAATTCAGGATTCGGTCGTCATAATCACTGAACTCAACTCACTTGAATTCAAGGACTTTCCTGAGTTCTACCACGCTGCGATTAAGCATTTAAACGCAGTCGTTGCTGACAAGAGAAGAGAGCCGAAAGTTAGAGCAAGCGCGATGATTGCACTTGGGCGTAGTAGTTATTTCAACTTGCAAGCAAGGGCGATGTTTAAAGTGATGTATGCTATAGATTACGCACGAGAGACCTCTAAGGGCCTTGAATAGTACAATTATAGCGTAACGAGGGTTATTTGGTTGCTGGCAAAGAAAAACCCGGCATTGCGCCGGGCTGGAAATTCAAAATGATAAAATATGAGGGTCATCAAGCCTCATATTTCTATTATAACAAAATGGTGTTTATTTTTGTTGCAAGCACTCGAGTGCATTAAAGCCTTTCCGACTCTTCGCAAGCTTCTTTCGCTTCGAGATAGTATTGATAGAATCGAGCCCGTTCTTGGTTTCGCTTGACCGGGTCGAAGTAATCGAGCGTTGTCATTGTGATGTTGTATGAGTAGTTGCCGTAGTCTTGGCCTTTGAATTCAATGATCATTGCGGTGTCTCCTTATCGATAACACCTCGATCATTATATCGACAACTCAACTAATATGTTAATAATTATTGCGCTATTGCAATAAAAAGCCCCGGGCATTGCCCGGGGCCAGTGTTTGGATGGGTAGATGCTTAATAGCGCTCCATCAGCGGCGGTAGCTGTCTTCGACCTGGATTGCGTATCTGAGCAGTCCTCATCATCTTGTTAGCAAGCTCACGAGTCATTCCAAAGCGAATTATTAAGTCGTGAATAGTTGCGCTCTTGTAGTGCTTTTGAAGCCAATAGCGAGCTTTGCAGCGGGTCTTGTTGTCAATCATCGTCTTCATCCTCATTTCGAGTGTCTAAAGCGATTACCGCCTTGATTGCTGTCAAAGCATTTTCTGATACACTCAAACGCTCTCTAAGCTTGTAGAGTTCCTCGCTTTGACAGTTAACTTTTCCGCTTAAAATCAAAGACTCTTGCTTAAAATGAGCCAACTCCTTCTCTTGCTCTTCGAACATTCTGCTAACACGACGATTCTCTAGCTCAAGATTTCGCATCTTATTGTCGTCAAAGTTCACTGAGACACCAGACTCTGTTTGATTGAAGCTAAACTGACGCTTATCGAGCTCTTTTTGAAGACGAGAGTTCTCTTTCCTTGCTAGCAATAAAGCCATCCGCATCTCTGCGTCGCTAAGCTCATCAATGCTTTTAGACTGAAGTTCTAACTCTATCTGCTTAATAGCCTGCTCTTCAGTCAAGCCTTCCTTATCCATCAACTCTTTGTTTAGCACCAACTTGTTAGCAAAGAGCTTGTAAGAGCTGTCGAGCATATTCGAGTATTCGATTTGTAATTCAGTGTTCATAATTGCCTCCGTGCAAATTATTGAATTCAAGGCCGCTAAGATATGCGGCCCTTATTGACTAGTCGATAAAATCCATAAAAGATATTACTTCATCCATTTCCGTGTGTGTTCCAGAGTCCGATATTGACTTCAAGGCATCGAGAGAGATGAAAAAGTATTCTCTTTTGTTGAAGAGTCCATCACTAGCAATATCGACAACAAAATAGTAATCATCGAAGTAATCGAATCCGCCAATAATACGCAGGTCTTCATGGTTTAACTTAAGAAGTTTAATTAAACACTGAATGTAGTACCGACTTCTTTCTGAATACTTAACTCCTTTACTCATATCAAATAAAGTTTTTTTTAAATTCTCTATTAACGTGAATCGTTCCTTTAAATTCATAAAACACCTCCTTGTGTTCAAGTTAAAGCCGCCACCCTGGCGGCAAGTCATTGCTATCAACCAAACCGGGCGAAGCCGGCAATCATTGCGAACAAGAAGAACAGTAGCATTACGCCAATTGCTCCGAAGAAAAGCCCGAATATCGAGCTTGTGATGTTCCAGATTTTGTCTTTTGCTTTAGCCATATCAGCACCTCCTTGTGCTTGCTAACAACACACATATCAACCACTGTTGATATATACAGTATAACACGCAACTGGTTAAATAGTCTCCATTGAATTCAAAAATAAATAACCCTATAAAACGACGAAAGCCCCGATAATTCGGGGCTTTCTATTCAACTAGGCTTTTGTTGATTCGTTTTCAATTCTTGAAAACAAGGACCTGATTGCGTCGCTGTTGTTAGTGAGTACATCGACGAAGTTAATCTTTTCGTACACTGTGAAGAAGCGATTCGATATGAGTGCGCAAACTTCGATCTCACCGCCCTCGTCATCAACCTCTCTGAGATTCACTGCGACGATATGATAGCTACTGCCATCTTCTTTCGTCATTGAATTCAAAGCCAGCTCAATACCTTTTCGAGACATCTCAGCGAGAGAAGTATTCTTAATGTCGTTGTTTAAGTTATCCATAACTACCTCCGTGTTTAAAATAAGCCGGCCACCAGGCCGGCGATTGTTATTACTGATGAATATGACGAACTGATGTTGCGTTGATAGTGTTTGCTACTCGTGCATCAAGATCTCTTTCAGCCCGCGCTGCTTCAATCGCTTTGATGTACTCTTCAACTTTATGATTAACAGTATTGCTAGCAATATCTTTAACCACACTATCAATTCTGCGAGGACCGACGAAGTATTGATTTAAGTGCGATAATTTTTCAACGTTAAATCCAGTTGCCTGAACTCCATACTCTGTGTGCTTGATGCAGAAACCCACCTTATGATCTTTAAAAAGATTATCTTCATTGCTAACAACGACTTGAATAGCAGTTAAGTACTTATCAGCAAGCTCAAAGTCTTTTAGATGAGCTTTTAGATTGTCGAGATGTTGTAAGAAGTACTGTAATTCATTGTTCATAATTGCCTCCGTTTCGTTTTTAAAACCGGCCATCCTTGGCCGGCGGTTCTTGTTTTCAAACTCTAAGCTCTCGCAAGACACGAGTGCTAAAGCTTTCAACAATCTCTTTCCATCCGAACCTCTTGCTCTTGACGACAAGAAAGCCGTCGCTTAAAAGATTCAGGATGTCGTCATCAGTAATTGATGACAGTCCATATTTTGATTTCTTGCTTGCAAGTTCGGCAGCTGCAGCAAACGATGCATCATTAAATCGAACCTCCAACCCATTCTCGAAACTTGCCTTCCACTTACAGTATCCAGTTTCTTCGATCTGGGCTTTCTGAAGACCTTTATCTTGAAAGCAATCAAATACCATTTCGCAGTTATCACGATCGATATCTGAGCGACATAAGAAATTGAAGTCAAAAGTTGCAGTATTCATTACAGCACCTCCAAATCTTCAGTTTCTACACCAGCTTTCTGAGCAACTTTTCTAGCATTTTCTTTTCGATTGAATTCAATCACTCGAAGAGCTGCATCAAGTATCCGCGATGCAAGTACATCATCGCTCGTATCCTGTGCGTCTGTGAAGCAGATATTGATTACTCTCTTGTCAGCAAAGTCGTCTATTACCGACGCTTCTACGTACAAAGCGGTAGATTGCTGAGTTGTGTTTTTGCTTGCTCGCAAGACTGAGATATTGAAGTCTTGAGTAAGCTGATGAGCTTTTTGTTGAAGTTCTGTTTTCATAGTGCACCTCCTGTGCTTGCTTTCAAAGATGCGCCACCCTGGCGCCCAATACATTACTGTATATATAAACAGTATAGCGTGACTAAACCCTGTTTGTCTTGATTGAATTTTAAATTTTATAACCGTATAGAAAATAGAAAACCCGGCGTGTGCCGGGCTTTAAAAGGTTAGATTACCAACTGATCCGACCAGTTAATCAGTATCTAAGTCATCAGGCAGCGGTATGTTCGATGTGTAGAGCTTTTGATTTGTGTTGACGTCAAGTTTTTCCGGACTGTCGATACCCAGCAGCTTGCGCCTGCTTTCGTTAATCTTGATACCGCGATCTAAAGCTTGATAGCGAATCTTTCGGTCTTCTTGAGAGAAGTCTGGTGCTACTTTTGAGTACATATATTCGAGTTCAAGTAAGCTTTGGTCGAGAAGCTTGTCAGCAAGTTCGTGACGACGTTCAAATGAGCCTTCGTACTCTTCGTCTATCCATTTGCGCACAGTCTCGTGAGAGACGCCCAGGGCCTTGCCAATTGCCCGCAAGTTCATACCCTGCAAGCGCAATTCTAATGCCTGTTCCTTTTGGTCTTCACGCTTTAAATCATTAGCTGCGCGTTTGCCTTTTAGCCTCGCAGGCTTTTTGTTTGCTCTAGATTTAAGCTCTTTTTGTTCTGTTGCTTTTTTAGTCATTAGTCAACCTTCCTTGTTGTCAATGAGTAAGAGTGTTTTGGAGTTATGCGGGGTAATTAGTTGTAGCGCTTGAATTCAACGATTTCGCAGCGAACCTGTAGTTGTTTTTGCGAGCAAGTGAGTCGAGGTGTATCGATGCCCGGGGCAATAAAATGCGGGTCCGGCTTAAGGCCTTTTGAGTGAAGTTTTTCGGTAAGATAATCGACGCAAACATCGTGTTCTTCGAGTTGCTCGAGATAATGTCGAACTGCGAATTTAAGCGCTGGTTTTAATCTGTAAAAACTAGGGTCGTAATCCAGATCCTCAGATTTAGGTTTTGATGTAGTTGGTGTGAGCGACTGATAGTCGCTTTCGAAATACTTCTTACGTATCTCAGCAGCTGTTGCAGCTTTAAACGCCCTGTCTTTGATTTCTAGAGCTAGTTTTACGCACTTAAGCATTCCTTAGCTCCTAAACCCTGATAAAGCCGGCAGAAGGCTTCTAGGCTTATTTCAGCAGTTGAATCGAATGCGCAAATGCCCGAGTCTTGAGTTGCTATGAAGTTGATCGGAACAATGAATTTCCAGGGCCGGCGGCTTTGACGATAAGCCAATACCGGTGCTTTCTCATCGATCTCTGCTTGTTCGCAAGTTTGCCCCCACCAAGTCTTTAACGCTAATGTTTCGTGTCTTTTGACTTCAAGAGAGACGTGTTCGAGATCGACAGTGTCAGCGCCGCCATTTCGAGTTTGTTCTAAGTTGCGTGTGATTTCCTGGCCCAGGATCTCTGAAAGCTTTTTAAACAACTCACGCTCAGCTGCCGCGCCCTTATTTCTACTCCTACGTCCGCTCATTACGCTACCCTCGCGTTAGCAGTTTTAAAAAGAAGTTCGGGTGTGCTTTCGCTATACTTCTCGATGAAGTTCAGAAGCTTCTGTTCGAGCTGGACTGAATTAAGCCCAGTTTTGTAGCAGTAGTCTTGAATTGCAGGGTGAACTCGAAGCATTCGATAGAAAGACAAAACATCTACTTCGCACAACATCAAGTGTTCTAAAGTGAAAGTTGAAAGCAGGTATCGAGCTGAAGAGAAGGTAGTCTTCTCTGCTTTAACGATACGCTTAAATGCGTCTTTTTTACTACCATTCTCAATACGCTGCTTAACTCGACGCTCAGCATCGAGATCTCGAATTGCTGTTTTTACTGAATTGGTGAAAAGTTTGAATAAGCGCTGTGCCGACTTCTCGTTAATAGTCTCACGCTCATCAACTTTATTAATTAAGAATTCCTCGATCGTCTTCATTTTAATTACTCCGCAAATCCATTTGCATATGAAGTAATTATAACATAACCGGACTTATCCGGTCTTCATTGAAATAAAAATTAAATAACCATATAAAATAAAAACCATACGATTATTTAGTGGAAAATCAAGCGGATTTAAGGAAAATTTAAGCCTTATTTTTTTCTTAAATGATTAGGAATCTCACTAAATAATTATATAGTTTGGCGGTATTTAGCGAGCTTCAGAAGAATTATATATGGTTCGGTATATTTCGCGCATACCCCTAAGAAAGAGAAAGAAAAATAGAAACTAAATTAACAGTATTTTAACAAACTGAGTTTTTGAAAAAATGGCGTCTTTTTGTTTTTCTTACTGAGCATTTCGCTACGCTCAATGCGAGTGTTTTGAAGTGAAGAATCCAGCCACATCTCTAATCAAAAACCTCGTGAGCGAAGCGAACCATCAGATCACGTTCGGCTCAATGAAGTTAGACTTCACTATCATAGCGTCTACGTAAGCTTTTTTATCTATTAACTCTTTCCGCGAATAGCTCTCACCGCCCTCTAAGATGACCACTTCTCTATCAAGCCGCCCAGCCATAGCTACCCGCTCTACCATCTTCATTCCGTCATCAAGGAAAATCACAGATCCAGCTTCAATATCAAAGCTCGTATGAACGCCAGACTCTGGACTTCTCTGGGTCGACTGAATGCGCTTGAAGACTATTGCGTCATAAGCTCTTGCTCGCCCAAAACTTTCTTCGACTTGAATAATTAAATCATCTTCATCAACTTCAATTTCTGCTTTGCCAACCCCGGCCCCGCTAATATTTTTTATCTCAGTATCAATGAATGATTCAGAAACGCCTGGCAATAATTCACGCAGCCCCGGATCAATATCGATCGGATTAACTAATAAAGACTTCGCACATCTTAAAGCTATCTCAATAGTTATTTTTCGATCGCCAGTTAATATGCGCGAAAGATTGCCAGGGCTCTGATAACACTTCTCAGCGACTTGCGCCTGCGTCATATTCCATTGATCGATGCGCATCTTAATTATCCGCTTTAAATTCTTCAGCGCTTTTTCTTGATTAATTTCGAACTTATTGTTTGACATAGAAATTAAATTCTTTTTTGCGTGCAAATAACTTCAGATCAGTGATAAGATCTGAAATGTGGTTTTCAATTGTAAAACCCCGAAGATAAGGATAGTAGAATACGCTTGGAGGCGCAACAACTATGAGTAAAACAACAGAAAGATTCGCGAAAGTATCTCTCACTTTCTTCAACAGCGAACTCAACCAGAAAATCTTAAAGACAGCAGGACTGCAGGGGTACGCTCTTGCGATGTACCTGCTAACAAACAACTATAGCCAGAACATCGGGCTCTACACTATCTCACTCGCACACATCGCAGACGATATGAAGATAGAAGTCGATGAAGCTCGGAAGCTCTTGAACAAGCTTATTGAAGTCAACTTCTGCGAATTCGATAAAAAGGCTAACGTGATCTGGGTTAAGCCGGCCCTGGAAATGTCCTACGGCCCTTCATTGCACGCAAAATCCAACGCTGCAGCGTCAGCACTACGTCAATTCCAGAACGTCGCTGACAGTGTTTTGAAAGCTCGGTTCTACAAAGCGAATAAGCATTCTTACCACTTAGTAAATCAAGACGCTAAGAAGTCAGCTGAAGCACTTGAGCGCAAGCTTGCTGACAAGCCGGTGGAAGACGAAATCACTGCAACCGAGGTTGCCACCCTCTTTAAGCGTTTGAAGGGCTCAGGAGCGCGTCTAGGCAAGCGTATTAAAGCAGAGATTACTGATGCGCTGGATATGTACGCTTTCACTTGTCAGCAAGTCGAGAGAGTCGTTCAAAACTCGGAGTCTCTGAGTGATGTTGCTGATGGTTTAAGCGCGATTGCTGACAAGTATTCTGATGTTGAAAGCAAGAGTGTTGGTGTTGAAGTCAAGAAAGAAGATCGCCCTGATATCACTAAAACGGCTAGTAAAATGGACGAAAAGCCAGTAGTTAAAAAGTCGGAAAAATCAGGTCGTGCTGAAAATTATCGCAGTAAAGTAGCAAGTTTACGTGATTTAATATGATTATTTATTTTTAATTTCAACGGAGACAACTCGTTGTTTTTGTTGATATAATTAAAAGTGTGAGAGCAAGGATTGCTTCACGAAATGGAGAGCAACTAAAAACGAAAAAGGAGCGTTCGTTATGATTAATCAAGAATCAATTCTAAAAGCAGAAAAGCAACTGATTGGTTGCGCACTTCTAAACTCTACAATCGTTGAAAAAGACTTCGGCTTGGGTATCTCTGATAATGCTACTGAGATCGACGACATTAAGCTTTCGTTTGCTTGGAAAGCGATTGTCGATTTAGTAAGCCAGGGCAAGTTCGTTGATAAAGACTCAGTTAAAAGACACGCGCTATATCTAGGTAGCGATCTACTGCCGGACTTCGAGTTTGATAGCTTATTTGATGAGTGTATTGCACTTGTTGAAGACACTAAAGCAGTTAGAAACATCGCTGAGCGTGTAAAAGAAGGTTATATCATAAGTCGAGTCAGAAGAAACTCCGATCTAGTATCTCAAGCTGCTTACGACAGCGGTATGAACATTGAAGAGAAGATCGCCAAGATCGAATCTATCAGTCAGATTGAATTCAATGATGAATCAACTCAAGAAACGACTATTACGTTAAGAGACTCAACGTCGAAGCTTATCGACCGCATTATGAAAGCCGCTGATGGTGAGACTATGGGCGTTTCTACCGGCTTTAGCGACTTAGACGATATGTTGGGTTCGGGTTTAGAACCGGGCGAACTTTATATTATCGCGGCTCGCCCAGGAATGGGTAAAACAACGCTTTCTTTAGACGTTGCACGAGCTGTATCTGAAGCGGGTAAAAAGACATTCTATGCATCTGTTGAAATGCCTGAAACTCAATTAGCGCTGAAAATGTTGGCAGCAAATTCTGGTGTAGAGTTCGGCAAAATCAAGAAAGGTCAGCTCAATGATGATGAGTTCACAAGCTTAGAAGCGGCAATCGCTAAACAGAAGAAATACGACCAACATTTCAATGTGTGTATCGATAATCATCTTGAAGCAATTGTCAGCAAAGCGCGTCGTCAAAAACGTAAAGATGGATTAGATATTATCTTTGTCGACTACCTGCAGCTGCTTCAGACATATAAAAACTTCGGTGGAAACAGAACGCTTGAAGTGTCTCATATCTCAAACTCTCTGAAAGCGTTAGCTAAAGAGCTGGATGTTCCGGTAGTAGCACTTTCACAGTTAAACCGTGGGCTTGAGACTCGTAATGACCCGCGCCCGAAAAACTCTGATTTGAGAGATTCAGGTTCGATTGAGCAAGACGCTACGGCAATTATCTTTATTCATCGTGATGAAGTGTATAAACACGATTCACCGCTTAAGGGGTTCGCAGAGTTCATTATCGGCAAAAACCGACACGGCGAGACTGGAACTATCATTGCAAAAAGCAGACTTGAATACTCTGAGTTTGTCGAGATTGATGTTCGAGACTTAGATCACTTAACAGACGCTTGTAAGCAAGCAAAAATCAGTGCTCATAACGTAGCCTAAGACGTTATACCCGGCCCCAAGGATTGGGGCCTCTCATAAGCATATGGAGGTGCAAAATGAGTGTAGTAGCAGTAAGAACTATTAGCTTAGATCTGGCTTTAAACAACCTGGGCTTTGCTGTCATCGATTATGTGTCGGATGGTGAAGATATCGCAGCATACGTTCAGAAAGCCGGGCAAGTCAGCTTTGGACATATCAACTATTCGAAGTTCGGGTATATGAACTTGAATCATCTTCATCGTGCTCGAATGTTGATCACATTCTTGCGCAAGCTTATTGAAGAGTACGAGCCAGAGTTCCTGATCACTGAATTGCCGGTCGGCTTCCGTCCTTATTACAAGTATCGAAACATAGCTGAAAACGCAGGCAAGAAGGCTTTGAAGTTGCACATTGATGCGAAGGCTAAGGGTCAGTCAAAAGAAGAGTTCGCTGACGCCTTTAAAAAGCTTTACCGCGAAGAATTCGGTCGTCAATCAGACGCTGAGAGCTTCATTAAAAACGCGGACGCAACAAGCCATAGTTTTGGTGTAGTGACGGGCATCATCTCAACAATGCTTGATATCAAAGTGCTGACGCTTAACCCACGAGACTGCAAAGATTCTTCGCTTGTCGGCAAGCACGAGAAAGCGAAAGAAGACATCGTTATCCAGGCGCTACTGAACGCCCATCACGCTGGCTTTGGGTATCAGCACACGCACGATGACGACATCGATCTTCTTGTCGACAAGCAAGAGCACGCAGCTGATGCTGTAATGCTTGGACTATCGATTGAAAGACTAGCAGACCGAAAAAAGCAGGCTCTTAACAGCTTCATCAAGCCACTTTTAAGCGGTAGAGCGTTCAACCCTCACGATGTTAGTAAGTCGGTACCAGACGTCTCTGACTGCTTACTATCTCATTAATCTACCCCCCCCCTAACCTATCGATGCCGGGCTATATGTCCGGCATTTTACTTTTGATATTTATATTGTACTATATATAACTTAAATTATCAAATGTAAAAGGTGCTGGAATGTACGTCATTGCTGAAGTTTTGATAGATTTTTGCGACGAGAGCCAGGAGTATTTCATTGAAAAAGGAACGAATATTCCTGCCAAGATCTTATGCTGCGTTCACGACTACAATATGCTGAAACTCGGTATCGACAGTTGCAAGCAAGATGAAGATATCGATCTGGACGCTTGCGTTATCTTCACGACAAAACAAGCGTACTTAATGATGAACAGTAAAAACATCAATATAGCGATTGATGAAGTGTGCTTTCTGAAGTGCTGGCGATTTGATAATGAGTTGCCAGCAAGTGAGACTAAGCATTAATTAGAAAGCATCTGGAAAATATATTTTAATTAGTAGCGATAACGAAGAAAGTGCAAAAAGGCCCAGCGATATCATTACTGTTATTCTGAAGTTTCTCGCTTGAGAGCGTCGAGATAGTTCATCGTAGAGTAAGTTTAAGCGAGAAGGTTGATAATCACGCTTCGTCAAAATGGGCCACTTGTCGGCAGTCTTTATGGTAGAAATAGCTTGCTGATTGTAAAGCTTTGTAGCAATGTATACTTCTTGCTCTATTGACTTTTTAGAACGCTTGTTTAGCATTTTAGACCAAGCAGCACGATAAAAAATAATTGCATCAGCGACATCTATTTCTCCTTTTTCATTTTCGCTGATCTTTATATCCATTTCATCCTTCATATTTTCTCCTTTTGACGTATACCAAACAGGGCATTTGGTATACAGCTCACTTATAATAACCTTACTTACTGATTTTTATAGATTTTTTATTTTATAAAATCAAGCTGTCTACTAAATATGTCTACCATCGTTAGATCTGTTCATTTTTTAATCTATTCGCATATTTATTCACATACTTATTCAATCGAAAAAGAAGATTAAAAAACACCCATCTAATTCAATTGTTGAATTTTATGTTTTTGGGCGATTCCAGTATAAATATGCTTATTATATAGCTTGAATTAGTTTTATGACTTTAGTCGACAAAACTATAAGTTTTCTTTTCAATGTCTACCATTTCTACCATATTTTAGTAGACAACAGTTATAAGATAACAAATATAAAATATGGTAAACTCGCCTACAGCACTTGTTTTTAAAGGTTTCTTACGATGGCATCTAGATCCAACGACTCGCTTAAAGATCAACTCAGCCAAATGGTATATTCGACAGACTCAGGCCGTATTGAGCCTGACGAGGAGCCTGAGCAGATACCAGAAGGCGACGGTGTAGTAAGGCTAAAAAGGGAAACCAAAGGCCGCAAAGGTAAAGGAGTTACTATTGTGACCGGCCTTGCGTTACCAAAAGATGAATTGAAAAAGTTTGCGAAGAAGCTAAAACAGCAATGTGGTGTTGGTGGTTCAGTAAAAGACTATGACATTGAACTGCAGGGTGACCAGCGCGACAGTATTGAAGCTTATCTAAAAGCGGAAGGTTACAAAGTTAAGCGATCGGGAGGTTAAGGTCGTACTCAATGTATAAGCATTGACCTTTGTCTTTCCATTCATAATAGCGGGAAAAGTTTTTAATCAGCTGCATACCTCGACCGTGCATTTTTTCTTCATCCAATACCGGAGAAAACTCATCAGCCGGATACCCGTTTTCTCCGTTTGACCGAATGCCAAAACAAATCAGGCTATCAACGGGTTGGTAGTTAACATCAATCGATACCTCAATGTTTTCAAGGCTACCAAGACGTCGTTCTCGTTCTGCATAATAGCGTTCAAACCCTTCATTTTCTTCCTTCACATCGGAGTTCAACCGTAAAAGATTGTGCTCCAAAATATTATTAAACGCTTCCGCTAATAATAAGTACAGCGTTGTTTTATGGGCTTTTATCCCTTCCAGGTGCGATAATGAATCGACAAGCCGGGTCACAGGATCTTCCCCTACAATATTTTTTTCGCTGAGTCGTACTTTCAACTCAAAAGGAAGGTGAGTGATAGAATGGTCGTCTTTTTTAACGGGCAGTTGAGTCGGTTCACAACTGACAACAATTAATGAAATATCGTCACTTTGCTCAGTGCCCTTCTGAAAGCTCTCGAGCGAGTTCACCAACTGGTCAAACTGTTTTTTACTGCCAAACTGTTTTAGCTTTTTTTCAAAACCACTCTCGTTAAGGCGCTGCCCCTGGGTGTTCGTCATCTCAATAACGCCGTCAGTATACGCAACCAACCGTTGCCCGGGTTCGATAAAACAGTGACTCAACGAGCTATTAAATTCTTCTGGTGGCAAAATACCTAACGCCAGGTGCTCTGACGGCAAGCGGTAAGTGACTCGTCCATTGTTATCAATAAAAAGTGCGTCCGGAATGCCTCCGTTCCAATAGCTAAGGCGGTCGCCCCCTGCTGATAGCTCTGCGACAAATGCTGCACAAAACATGTCGTCAGGTAACAATTTTACCAGCCGCCGATTAAACTCTTTGACCATGGTCGCGACCGACAACCCTCTCTCAGCCAAATCGAAAAACGTCTGCGCAACCGGCAGTGCCCCAGTTGCTGGCGCCAAGCCATGACCGGTAAAGTCACCGACAAAAATATAGTAATTTCCTAAGGGGCCCCCTTTTGACAGAACCAAGTCACCATTAAATTCGGTTGCCGGCGATAAATAGGTTTGCAGAAAATCGAACCTCAGTTCATTTTCTAACAGTGCGTTGCTTAGCATGTGGCTCACCACATTTTGCTCACGCTCCATACGGTTGGAGTGATAAGCCAGTACTTCATTCTTTTCTTTCAGCTTAAAGCTCAATTCTCGCACGCGTGCGTGAGCATTTAGCTTAGCCTGTAAAACAATAGGCTCTGGCGGCGTACTGATAAAGTCATCGCCGCCCGCATCCAGGCATTCTAAAAGCGTTTTCTGATCATCAAGTGCAGTAATAAACAGCACAGGAAGATGAATTTCACCACTTAACTGTTTTAAGTGTTTTGCGGTTGTAAGGCCGTCCATGACCGGCATCATGACATCAAGTAATACAATGTCAGCGCCCTTATGACTGAAAAGCTCCAGCGCTTGCATACCGTTTGCCGCGCAGCTTACATTGTGTCCAAAACGCTCAATAAGCCCCTTTAGCATGACCCTATTGGCGGCCTGATCATCAACGACGAGTACGTGCATTAGGCGATAGTAAACATCTTTTCAAAACGGGATATATCCAGAATACGACGAACATCGGGCTTGGCATTTATCAACTGAATGCCTTTGACACTATTACCCAGAGACTTTCGCATATTGAGTAGCATACCTAACGCCGAGCTGTCCAAGTATTCGGTTTCTCTCAAGTCAATAATTACAGTCGGCTGAGAATCGCCAATGTGGCTATAAGCCTGACGAAACTCTTGCACCAAACTAAAATCAAACTTCCCCTGAATGGCAATAATCAGTTGTTTGCCATCATTTGAAAACTCGCGACTGACGCTCATAGGTACCCCTCTTTTTTCATGAGCCTAACACAATTTTATGATTGAGTTTATTGCCTGAATACCCTAATCTTTGCTACATCATAAACTCATTTTGACCGATTATGGCGATAGCCTTCGACGAACTCCGAATTTTGCTCATCGAGCCTTCCGATGTGCAGCGTAAAGTCATTACCCAACACCTTAATCAGGCAGGTATCCAACATACCCGAGGCGCTTCTACTATAGCGGAAGCCAAAGAAGAAATCCTGCGTTGGCAGCCTGATATCGTAACGAGCGCCATGTACTTCGAAGATGGTACGGCGCATGAGCTTATTCAGTTCATTAACCGAAACGATCTTCATGACACCTTGCATTTTATGCTGGTATCGTCTGAACACCGAGCCGACCAGCTCGAACAGTTTAAGCAGGCCGGTATTATAGCCATATTGCCTAAACCTTTTACACCCGAGCAATTACAACGGGCTATCACCGCTACTATGGACTTAATGGAGCCAGAATTACTCCACCTAGAGCTGTATGACATAGAAGACTTACGGGTGCTTATTGTTGATGACAGCCTGACTTCGCGTCATGTATTACGTCGCGTGTTTGAAAACCTGGGCGTTGAAATATTTGTTGAAGCCGAAAACGGTCAACAAGCCATTGATATATTGGAAGAACATCAATTCGACTTAATTGTCACCGATTTCAATATGCCGGAAATGAATGGTCGTGAATTAACACAATATATTCGCAACAGTTCAGCGCATGCACACACTCCTGTACTGATGGTGACAGCGCGCGCCAATGAACCACAGCTGGCAAACGTCAAACAAAGCGGCGTCGATGCTCTGACTGACAAACCCTTTGAGCCGGCAGCCATACGCGGCTTAATCTCGCGTTTACTTGACCAACAGTAACCCATAAAAAGAAAGCCCCTGACGCTTTATCACGCCAGGGGCCTTTTTCTATTTAGCCGTTAACTCATTTTAATTAGCCGGCTTTTCCTGATACTTGTTGTAAAGCTCAGTATGACGGCTTTCTAAGCTCACATTGCGACCATCAATAAACATGTGCGTTAGGCTCTGTCCAATAGGGTCCAGCAAGTCCCCCTCTGAGACTATCAAGGAAGCGCTCTTGCCAACATCCAACGAGCCCAGCTTGTCTGCAACGCCCATAAACTTCGCAGGCTGAAGCGTAATAGCTTCCAGAGCTTTTTGCTGATCCAAGCCAAAGGCAACTGAATGTCCGGCCGCGAAAGGCAGGTTGCGAACATCCCAGTAGCCCGGATAAGAAATAGCAAAGTTAACACCAGCGTCGGCTAATTTAGCAGGGGTAGAGAAGTCTTGATCATAGCCTTCGTCGTTACGCCCCGGTAACCCGAAAGGTGAACCGAAAACGACTGGCACTTCAAGCTCGGCCAGTTTGTCAGCAATACGCCAAGCATCTCTTGCCCCCATAAGTACCAACTTAAAGCCATACTCACGACTCACATCAATGGCTTGCTCCATTTGGCGTTTGTCGTTGGCGTGCACATACAGAGTCTTGCTACCGTCAAACAGCCCGAGCATTGCTTCCCAGCGCTGATCCATATCGATGTCTCTGTCTGCTTTTTTCGCATCAAAGTAGGCTTTCGCATCAGCAAACACCTTCATCAACTCTTTACGAGCTTCTTCGTTAGCCTTGCGTTGCTCTTCCGGAGAGCGGCGCTCCCACCATGTGTTGATAACATAGGTTCGCGGCCAGCTCACATGCACACCCATTTCGCCAGAAACCAGTGCGTCTTGATAATTCCATCCATCAAGATGCATGAGCGACGACTGCCCCATGACCAATGAACCTTCCGGAACCACTTGCGCATGGGTAATGCCGTTATAGCGTACTGTCGGAATAATTTCTGAGTCCGCATTAAAAGCGATATGCCCAGCCACTTCCGGGTGTACCGGACCCACCTCGCGTGCGTCTCGCGTCGCTCTTACCGCTTCAATTTCGTTCAAACCCAAAGTGGTGTCCATCGCGATAACGCCCGGGTAAACATGCTTACCGGACACATCTATGACTTGCGCATTACCAGGAACCTCAAGGTCTTTTCCAATGGCTGTAATCTTGCCATCCTCGAATACCAAATCAGAGTCGGTCAAAACGCCATTGGTGACCGTGTGCAAGGTACCACCCTGCAACACAATGGGTTGTTGCTGTGCATCGCCAGGCACTTCGTCATGAGCAACGGCGGTCGATACGGTCACTGCACCAATCAGCGCAGCACTCAATGTGGATAGTAAAGTCTTCATTAGTGTTGTCCTCCATGCTGATGCGCTTGCGTAGTGAAGTGATCCAGCCAGAAGTCATGCTCGGTATCACAGTGCCAGGTCGGCTGTGCGTCTTTATAACCGTCGGTGTCGCCTTTCAGCGCTTCATCACCGGCTGCTAGGACTTTCTGAATGAGAGCATTCTTCTCTTGTTTTACCGCTTGCTGACGCTGTTTATCTTGTTCGCGGTCAAAGAACTTACGACCATTAATCCAGGTCTGCTCTGCTCGCGCGTAAGCGCTTAACGGGTAGTGACTCCAAAGCACAAAGTCAGCATGTTTGCCCTCTTCAATTGACCCAACGTACTTATCAACTTTTAATTGTTTAGCTGGGTTAATAGTGACCATTTTGAACGCTTCATGCGGGTCCATACCACAATAGCGAACCGACTTAGCCGCTTCGGTATTCAGACGGCGCTGCAGGTCATTACTGTCCGAGTTAATACTGGTCAACACACCTCTGTCATGCATTAAGCATGCGTTCTGAGGTATTGCGTCATACACTTCGAATTTGTACGCCCACCAGTCAGCGAACGTTGACCCGCTGGCACCGTGTTCCGCCATTTCGTCAGCGACTTTATAGCCTTCCAGAATATGTGTGAAAGTATCCAGCGTGAAACCATAGTCTTCAGCCACTTCCATCAGCATAAGAATTTCAGACGCGACGTACGAGTGCGCATGAACAAAACGGTCACTGTTTAGAATTTCGATTAACGTTTCTAAACGATAGTCCGGTCTTGGTGGTGCAACCCGGTTCTTCTCAGAACGGCTCATACGGTCATACGCTTGTTTACGCTGCTGGTATTCCAGCGCCGCCTGAAAGCCGTCACGAATAATAGTTTCAACGCCTAAGCGAGTCTGAGGGTAACGAACAGTCATGTTGTCGCCCCAGTTACTTTGCTTCACGTTTTCACCTAATGCGAACTTGATAGACTCAGGTGCCGCATCAAACTTCATAATATTGGCATCAGTCCCCCAGCGCAGTTTAATAACCTGCGCCTGACCGCCAACCGGGTTAGCGGAGCCGTGCAGTAACTGAGCCATTGTCGTACCACCCGCTAATGAGCGATAAATATGAATATCGTCCGGGTTTACAACATCACCGATACGAACTTCTGAGGTGATGGCTTCAGAGCCTTCGTTCACACCACCATCAATTGCGATGTGTGAGTGCTCATCAATGATACCTGGCGTTAAATGCATACCCGCCGCATCGATCACCGTCACACCTGACGGGGCACTCAAGTTTTTCCCAACTTCCGCAAATTCGCCATCTCTAACTAATACGTCGGTTTCTTCAAGAATACCGTCATCGCTGGCAGTCCAAACCGTCGCATTACGAATTAGTACATCTTGTCGCTCCGGCAGGCCATCTAGACCATAGGCAACGTTCGGGAAAGTGAGCTGGCTGACATATTCAACCTGATTGTTGCTATCGCTCTGAGCTTCTTCACCCGTTTTATTAGCGTCGCTAACTTCAGCTGTTAGTGCTTGTGACTCACCATCAGGAGAAACTGTTTCCAGTGTGAAGTTTTGTTGAGACGCAGGAGTCAGTTTAAAGCGCCATGTGCCAGCTGGCTGAACATCCATATCGGCCACAAAAGACACGGTATCTTCTGTGCGCTCCACATTACGAAGAGACTGAGTGTTATCACCAAGCGTCAGTGCGCCGCTTAACTTAGCGCCCGGCTTCAAAGTGAGTGCTACACTCTGGCCATTCCAGTCAATGGTGTAATTACCGGCAAAGTCAACCAACTCGCGAGAAACCAGCTCGTTCTCTTCACCTTGTAACCAAACTGACTGTATTTCACCGTCTTCAAAGATATCGCCTTTCACCATGACAAAGTCGGCCATATAGCCACTGGCTAAGCGTCCCACTTTGTCATCAACACCGGCAATTTTAGCGGCGGTTGTCGTTAATGCAGCAAGCGCCTTCTCTTTACTTAAACCGTGCTTTACGGCTTTACGCAGGTTTGGCCAGAAGTCGCCTGACTTCTCAAGCTCATTCAGGGTCAAGGCAAAATCAACGCCGGCATTCGCTAACATAGCCGGATTTGACGGAGCGCGCTCCCAATGGCGTAACTTAGCTAAATCAACATCAAGATGGGCATCAACACCACTGACATTAGGCGCTGCCGGGAAATTAAGAGGTAAAATTAAATCACTTCCCGTATTTTTTATTGAGTTCAGACGAGCGTACTCATAACCCGAGCCAACATACACACTGGGTACGTTAAACTGATCCAACACATCATCGGCGCGCAGCAAGGTTTTCTCATCAGAAACCTTGAACACAATGCCTTCAGATTCAATATTCTTAAGTGAATCCAACGCAGCATTAAACTCCGCCGGCTGATTATGTGACTGCTTACCGTAAGCATTTTCGTACCAGTTCGCGTCAGACAGGGTTTGTCTGACCAAAGCGATGCTACCCATCAAGGAAGACGGGTACTGCTGCTGCGAGGTTCCTTTGTCAAAAGAGCCAAAGTGTTTGGACTCGCTGCGATAAATAACATCGTTGGCAATTTTATCGGCCAGCGAAACTGTCGCTGCCTGCCCCTGAAAAATACCGTCTAGCTTGGCCGTCTGAACGCTGGTAAAACCTTCAGAAACCCACTTTTTGGCATCGTCAGAGTTGGTTTTAAAGACACTGTACCAGTCTTTTTCAGCGTGAATGGCGTCATTTGCCGCGTTTCCACCTTCACGTTCATTGTTATAAATAGGCTTGTCGGTATCGGCTTTCTCGTAAGTCACGTCAATACCATAGCTGGCATAAGGGTCGATAAAGCCCGGGTAAATAGTGTACCCAGTACCGTCAATAACACGCGCTCCGGCTGGTGCGCGGTTGCCACTTTCAACGCTTTTTACTTTACCATTTTCAATAACCAGCGTTGCGTTGGTAACGACTTCGCCAGGCTCGGTCACAACCGTGGCATTTTGAATGGCGGTTAAGCTGGGCGTGTTATCCCGCATACCATTCGTTCGAGAGGTTTGATCAGCGCTCGTCGGTAACGCCAGCACGGAGGTAACCGCTAACGCTGCCGCACTGAGCTTATGCATTGTCTTCATGAATGTGTTCCCCACTATAATGAGCTTTTCTTTTATTATTTCGTATACAAGTTAAAGCGTTTATCATGCTAGAAACAAGCACTAACCGATAAATCGTGTATTATTAACGGTAAGTGCACGATAAAAAGGAGAATATCCAATGAAAAAATCACTATCCGTACTTTTTACAGCGGTTGCTTTAGGTTTATCGACAAGTGCCGTAGCAGACGAGAATGCTTTTAACGACGGCGACAAAGCCGTTGAGTACCGTCAAAAAGCTCTGTCGGTGATGCAACAAAACTTTGCTGCTATGGCCGAAATGGTTAAAGGTGAAGTGGACTACGACGCGCAGGTTTTTGCAAACCGTGCAAATGATTTTGAGAAACTGGCTGGCATTCCCTGGAGTGGCTTCGCTGTCGAAGGTGCTATGCCCGGCGATAACAGCGATGCATTAACCGCAATTTGGGACAACTGGGAAGACTTTCAGCAGCGTTCTAATGACTTACAACAATACGCTTCAAAGCTTGCCAGCGCCGCAGAGTCGGGTTCAATGGATAACATTAAACCCGTATTTATGGACACAGCGCAAACCTGCAAAGGTTGCCACGACGAATACAAAGACTGATTTAAAGCAGTAACATAAACAGCAGCCACACAGCTATCGCCAGTAGCAAACCTTGCCACCCGGGCTTTAATTGCGGCGCCGGTTGTGTGGTCTTTTTGTATCCGTGAACCATGGCACCTATTAGCTTCACCCCTTTCAGGCGATACATAAGCACAGCAACTACATGCAGCCCAATAACAATTAAAATCGCATCAAATTGAGTTTTGTGCCAGTCAGTCAGGAGCTCTTGCGCGTCAGAAGAAACCCAGCTTGCTAATGGCCCCGAAAATAAAATTCCGTCACTAGAAAACAAGCCGGTCACCGCCTGAGCAATTAACAGACCCAACATAACAATAACCGCCCATCCGCCGGCTGCGCTGTGCGTTGTTTCCGACTGGTACTGGCCTCTAAAAAGCTTTTTCAAATGATAAGGGATTTGCAAAGGGGAGCGAACGAATGTTTTAAAACGTGCGTTACTACTACCAAAGACACCCCAGGCAATACGCATGACTAACAGTGATAAAATGGCGATACCAAAGTCTTTGTGCAAATCCATACGGCCGTTATCGGCTGTCCACCACAAGCCGACAACCAACAGAATAATCAGTAAATGGAAAAGGCGTACAAAACTGTCCCAGACTTTTACAGAATTTTCTTTCTGAATCATCGTGTTAACTCCAAAACACTAGGAAAAATCGGTACCAGGTGCTAGGGTATAGTTAATTCAATGAAAAAGGTAGTAGGCATGACGAAAGTTTTAATTGCTGACGATGACTTTATCAGTCTGGAAGTCTTAAAGGCGATGCTCGGTCAATACGATGTCGAAGTTCTTACCGCAACAACCGGTGAGGAAGCGCTGACTCAAGCCAAAGCAATGCCTAACCTGATTTTCCTCGATTATGAAATGCCCGATATGTCTGGCGCTGAGGTTTGTAAAACGCTGCGCGGCGAGCCTGAATTTGAAAATACACCGATTATTGCGATTACCAGCCACCAAAGCGCCAGCGAAATGACAGCCTGTCGGGAGGCCGGCATGGACGCAACCTTACACAAGCCTGTATCTCCAGAGGCTTTGGACGAACTGTTTAAAGAGTATCTGAAGTCTTAACGATCTTTAAAGCGTTGGTCATCAGCCAGCTGGACTAAGGCTTCACTCTCTTTCATAAACTGCTGGGAGAAGTCCCCAAAATAGCTCTGAGCTTCTGCATATAACGCAATAAGCTCTTGTTTATTGCCTTTCTTAAGAGTTTCCAGCAACTCCGAAAATAAGTCAAGATAACGGCTGATAGACTCTGTGCGTTCACCATGAGACAACATAATGTCAGCGTATAGCTCCGGGTTTTGTGCGAATAGACGACCAACCATCATGAGCTCCATACGATAAATAGGTGAGCTAACATTTAATAGGTTATCAATATCGACATTTTCTCTGGCCATATGCAGACCGTACACAAAAGTACTTAAATGCCTAAAGGCTTGAACCCAGCCCATTGCTTCATCGTGTGAGTCAGCGTCGGTTTGATAAAGGTGTGCTCCCCAGTTTGACAGCTGCTCTATCAGCCACTCGTATTTATCCGGATCCCGTCCTGGCGTCACCACAATAAGCTGCTTGGCAAATGTTTTAATGGTAGGGCCAAACATTGGATGCAGCCCCACCACCGGTCCTTTGTGGACGCTCATCATTGCGTTAAGAGGACCCGATTTAGTACTGGTAACGTCAGCTAAAACACAATCGCTTGAAAGTTCCGGAAGTGCGTTTATCACTGCCTCAGTATTGTTAATAGGAACGCTAATAAGAACTAACTGTAAGCTTTTAAGAGTATCGGCACTTGGCCAGGCATCGCCTTTATCGATAATAATGATGTCATAACCGGTTTGTTGAAAAAACTCCGCAAATTTAGCCCCTAATGCGCCTCTGCCACCAACAATCATGACCGGCCTTTGCGGTGCATTCGATGTCTGGCTGGCCTGCCCTGTTTGAGTTTGGTAAGAGTTGCGAATAACCCGGCGTAAGATATCTTCCACAAAGTTTTCTGAAACCCCAAGGTCTCTCGCCTTTTGCTTTCGAGCCTGTATCATTTTATTTTCGCGCTCAGGCACATAGAGCGGCTGCCGCAATGCCTTTTTAACATCACCGACTTCGGCGGTTAGTGCCTCGCGCTTTGCCAGTAAGCGGATGAGTTCTTCGTCGGTGCTGTCTATCGACTGTCTCAGCTCGTCTAATTTTTGTTGCGGTTTTTGTTGCGGTGTTTTATTCATGAATATCGCTTTAATTAAGGCTGACTAAAATAGCGCGGTACGCTTTTTGAACATTTTGCATCTTGGCAACACTACCGCCTTTATCGGGATGGTATTTGTGTACCAGGCGACGATACTGCTTTTTCACTTGTTTTTCAGTCAACGGCGGTATTAATTCCATCACTTCACAAGCTTCGTCGGTCGGCATAAGTTGCTTAGTAGAAAAATCTTGCCCCATTCTTTCCCAGAAGTCATTAAGCATTGACTCAACATCGGTTTCTGAGGTACTGCTTAATTGACTCAAATCTAAATAATACTCTGCCAGAGAGTCATTTTCGGCTAGTGTTTCTTCACCCTGGCGCCAGGGCTGACATTCTATATTCAGCGTATGAATGAATAACTCATACTTCTTTTGCAAGCGCCAACGCTCACGTAGTTTGTATAAACTGTGGAATAAAATGAAGTGGGTTTGAAATAAGTTCAGCGGGTCGCGCAGCGCCGCCTTATCAAAAAATTGATACGGTTCGGCTTGCAAAGCTTCAATGAGTTGATGCTCTGTCCAGTGATGCTGGGAGTCCAAACATTCAGCCAAAATTTGGATAAGTATTTCAATGTCTTCTTCCATAACAATTAGACTAACAAAAAACCCAGCACAAGGCTGGGTTTTTCTTTGCTATTTCGCTTTTTAATCGCGTTCTTAAGAAAGCTTCTCGCGAATACGTGCAGACTTACCTGAACGCTCACGCAAGTAGTAAAGTTTCGCGCGACGAACTGCACCGCGACGCTTAACTTTAATGCTATCTACCAATGGGCTGTGCGTTTGGAAAGTACGCTCAACACCTTCACCATTCGATACTTTACGTACCGTAAATGCAGAGTGAAGACCACGGTTACGAACACGGATAACAACACCTTCGAACGCCTGCAGACGTTCACGGTTGCCTTCCTTAACTTTTACATTTACAACAACAGTGTCACCTGGTGCAAACTCAGGTAAATCTTTCTTCATTTGCTCTTCTTCAAGAGCCTTAATGATATTTTGGCTAACTTTTGCCATTTTTATATCTCCTATCCTAGATAAACTGTCCGCTGTTAGCTGGATGACCGTTGTTCGATAAATTCGCTCAACAAGGCTTCCTGCTCGTCAGTCAGAGCTAGGTCTTCAATTAACTCCGGACGTTGCAGCCATGTTCGCCCTAAGGACTGCTGCAACCGCCAGCGACGTATTTTTTCATGGTTACCGCTCAATAATACTGAGGGAACCTGCTGCTCGTTATAAACTTCCGGTCTCGTATAATGCGGGCAATCCAGTAATCCGTTCGCAAAAGAATCTTCTTCTGCTGAGTCCTGGTGGCCCAATACGCCAGGCACTAACCGTGAAACTGCATCAATAAGCACCATAGCTGGTAACTCACCACCGCTTAACACGTAGTCCCCAATTGACCATTGCGCATCGACATATTTTTCAATAACGCGCTCGTCAATGCCTTCATAACGGCCAGCAATTAGTATCATTCGATCATTGCCAGAGAGCGACTGCACTCCTTTATGATCCAACTTTCGCCCCTGAGGTGACAGATAAATTACTGGGGTGTCCTGACCAAGGTCGCTTTTAGCTGCTTCAATAGCATCAACCAGCGGTTGTACCATCATCAGCATGCCAGGTCCTCCACCGTAAGGTCTATCGTCGACCGTGCGATGGCGATCGTGAGTGAAATCGCGAGGATTCCAGACACTCACCTCAAGCAAACCTTCCTTTATGGCCCTGCCGGTAACACCGAAACCGGTAACCGCAGAAAACATTTCAGGAAATAAGCTAATAACACCAATTTTCAATGGGACTTCCATTAGAAGTCAGATGGCCAGTCAACCTGAATACGTTTCTCTTCCCGGTTTATATCGGTGATATATTCACTTTGAATAAACGGAATGAGACGCTCAGATTTTCCAAACGCATCGTTGCTATTCGCTTTCACCACCAACACATCATTCGATGCAGTTGGCATTATCTGTTCAACCACCCCCATGTCATAGCCTTGAAGGTTCACTACTTGCAGACCAATTAAGTCATGCCAGTAGAACTCGTCGTCGGCTAATTCAGGCAGCTCATCCGCAGTAATGCAGATATCCGCTCCGGTCAGGCGAGCAGCTTGATCACGGTCGGACACACCTTCCAGTCGAGCAATCAGTCCCTTATTGTGGCGACGCCACTCAGCGACTTCGATAGTTTGCTCACCTTTTTGTTTGAGCAGCCAAGGGCTGTATTCAAATATTGACTCAGGATCTTCCGTGAATGATTGCACTTTCAGCCAACCCTTGACGCCATATACCGCACCTAAACGACCTATAACGATATGTTCTGACTGAGACATCATTAACTATCCTGAACAATTAATGCTTACGCCGCAGCGCTTGCATCTTTAACTAATTTAGCAACGCGCTCAGATAATTGTGCGCCTTTGCCTACCCAGTGCTCAATGCGGTCAACATCAACACGAAGTTTCTCTTCCTGACCACGAGCTAGTGGGTTAAAAAATCCTACTTTCTCGATGAAACGACCGTCGCGTGAGCGGCGACTGTCAGCAACTACCATTTGGTAGAAAGGGCGCTTTTTCGCACCGCCACGTTGTAAACGAATGGTTACCATTGCGTTCCTCAATATAACTGTTGTTTAAATGTAAAAAAAATAGCAAAGCCCTCCGACTGAGTCGGAAGGCTCGGCAATTCTACTGATTTTTCGTTGAAATGCAAGCTTGACGCGCTTTTTCCTAACGGCCTGGAAACATTCCAGGAGGGAGTTTGCCGCCCATGCCACGCATCATTTTTTGAAGGCCGCCGCCTTTCATTTTTTTCATCATTTTTTGCATCTGCATAAACTGCTTCAGCAACTTATTCACGTCCTGCACTTGTGTACCTGAACCCGTTGCTATACGGCGTTTACGAGAACCTTTAATGACATCCGGGTGGCGTCGTTCCTGAGGGGTCATTGAATTAATGATCGCTTCCATACGGACGGTCATCTTATCATCCATCTGACCTTTAATTTGATCGGTCATTTTTCCCATGCCTGGCATTTTATCCATCAGCCCCATCATGCCGCCCATTTCACGCATTTGCACAAGTTGGTCACGGAAGTCCTCCAATGAGAACTGGCCTTTTTTCATGACTTTCTTGGCAACTTTCGCGGCTTTTTCTTTGTCGACTTTTTGTTCGACTTCTTCTATCAGTGACAGTACGTCACCCATACCAAGAATACGTGACGCGACACGGTCTGGATGGAAGGCTTCCAGGGCATCGGTTTTCTCGCCAACACCGAGGAATTTAATAGGCTTACCGGTAATATGACGAATTGACAAGGCCGCACCACCGCGTGCATCACCGTCGGTTTTCGTCAAAATAACACCGGTTAACGGCAAGGCGTCGCTGAATGCTTTAGCTGTGTTTGCCGCATCCTGACCGGTCATAGCATCAACAACAAACAGCGTTTCAATAGGATTAATGCTTGAATGCAGCTGTTGAATTTCGGTCATCATATCTTCGTCAACGGCAAGGCGACCGGCAGTATCCACGAGGACGACATCAACAAATTGCTTACGCGCTGCAGCTATGGCTGCATTTGCAATATCCACCGGTTTTTGTTCAGTGGACGATGGGAAAAACTCGACACCAACCTGCTCAGCAATAGTTTCCAACTGCTTAATGGCCGCAGGACGATAAACGTCGGCACTGACCACCATTACTTTCTTTTTCTGGCGCTCTGTCAGGAACTTAGCAAGTTTACCAACACTGGTGGTTTTACCCGCACCTTGCAACCCCGCCATTAAGATAACAGCTGGTGGCTGTGTATTCAGTTGCAACGGGGCATTAGCCTCGCCCATGGCCGCTTCTAATTCTGACTGGACGATTTTGACAAACACCTGACCTGGTGTCAGGCTTTTATTGACCTCTGTACCAACTGCTCGCTCTTTGACTTTAGCAATAAAGTCTTTAACCACGGGCAACGCAACATCGGCCTCAAGTAACGCCATACGCACTTCGCGTAACGTTTCCTTTATATTATCTTCTGTTAGCCGACCCCGGCCACCGATAGAACGCATGGTCTGCGATAAGCGTTCTGATAGATTCTCAAACATATCGGTCGTCTCTTTTAATTCTGGAATTCTGGCGTAGAAAGTTAATGGGGGCAGTATATCTGAATTGCAAGAAAGTTTCGCCCCCGAAGTATTGGGTTTACCCGTTTGACAACGTATACTCAACATCAAGAACAACAAACATCAGGGAACGTGAGCGCGTGATGCTCTTTATATTGCTGCTAATTAGTGTCGTAGGTTATACGGCAAGTGCTTTCATTATTTTACAGACGGTATTTAATGGCAAAGCGCATAAACCAGCGTTACAGATTATTCCCGCAGGCATTGCCATTATTGCGCATGGCTGGCTTATCGTTCAACAGCTCGCCCTCGATGACTTCGACCACATTAATTTATCGTCAAGCCTGAGTATTGTTGCCCTGTTTGTAACTATTACTTCATTTGTTCGATTCCAGCGTTTTAATAATCTTTTTCTGAAGCCGGTCATTTATCTGTTTTCAGCATTAACCTGCGTTTTGCTAGTCTTCACTCCGGTTCACCTGGGAGCCGACATTAGCTCGAAACACGCGCTGTTTATTCATATTGCTCTGTCATTAATTGCGTACGGCATTCTGGCTTTAGCAACTTTATACGCAATACAAACCAGTTATCTAAGCCGCATTTTAAAGCAGCGCAAAAATCATTCGCTACTCAGCAAACTGCCACCACTAATGACTATTGAAACAAACTTCTTTAACTTGTTGGCGTTAGGAACCATTGCTCTATTTGTCGCTTTAGGCAGTGGCTTTTTGTTTCTGGAAGACATGTTTGCTCAGAACCAGGCTCATAAAACTATTTTAACCAGTCTGGCGGCAGTTATTTATCTAATAGCACTTATTCTTCATCGAGTCTCTGGCTTGCGCGGACGCATTATCGTATTACTGACGCTTATAGCCAGCACACTTCTGACACTTGGGTATTTTGGTAGCCGTTTTGTTAAAGACTTCCTTTTGGGCTAATCAACCCTTGACTTCATGGCTCAGCATTCTAAATTGTCACATTCTAAGTTAACGTAAGGAAATAACCGTTGGACGAGATATCGACGAGCTTGTTGCTCGTTATTTTAGCCGTACTGATATTTTTATCCGCTTACTTTTCAGGCTCTGAAACCGGGATGATGTCGATTAACCGATATCGCCTAAGACATCTGGTGCAAAGCAATCACCGTGGAGCTAAGCGTGTCCAGCATTTATTAGACCGCCCTGACAGACTTATCGGCCTTATTCTCATTGGCAACAACCTGGTCAACATTGGCGCGTCAGCAATAGCCACCATCATTTGTTTACGTTGGTTCGGTGACGCCGGTATTGTCATAGCAACCTTCGGGTTAACCTTAATCATTTTGATTTTTTCGGAAGTCACCCCAAAAACCATCGCGGCTTTGCATCCAGAGCGGTTTTCCTTTCCAAGCTCATTGATTCTCTTACCTTTGCTCAAAGTCATGTACCCTGTTGTTATTGGCATCAATGCAATTACTAACACTTTTATGCGCATTCTGGGCGTCAACCCCAAACAGTCGCAAATGGCCGATGCGTTGAGTTCGGAAGAATTACGAACAGTGGTTAACGAAGCCGGCAATTTAATTCCGTCGTCTCACCAGGAAATGCTGGTCAGCATACTCGACTTAGAAAAAGTGACTGTCGAAGATGTCATGATTCCGCGAAATGAAATTATCGGTATTGATATTAACGACGAGTGGAAGTCCATCGTTAAGCAGCTGTCTAACGGTCAGCACACTCGAGTTTTGTTGTACCGCAACGAAATTGATGACGTTGTCGGTTTCCTGCATGCTCGAGATGTCATGCGGTTAATGACAAAGAATCAGTTTAATGCCGATAAGTCCATTTTGGTCAGGGCAGCGCGAGATATTTATTTTATTCCCGAAGGTACTCCACTCAATGTCCAGCTATTAAAGTTTCAGCGCAGTAAAGAGCGTATAGGGCTGGTAGTCGATGAGTACGGTGACATTCAGGGGCTAGTAACACTGGAAGACATACTGGAAGAAATTGTTGGAGACTTCACGACAACAATGGCGCCAGCGCCGAGTGAATCGGTTACTCAGGAAAGTGATGGCGTGTATGTCGTTGACGGCTCTGCCAACCTACGCGAACTGAATAAAGAAATGGACTGGGACTTCCCGATTGACGGCCCTAAGACGCTTAGCGGACTTATAATAGAACAATTCGGAGATATTCCTGACTCACGTTTATGCTTACGCCTTGGTGGTTACCCGGTAGAACTGGTAGAAGTCGGAGATACGATGATAAAACAAGCTCGGGTTCTGCCGGCACTTTATAAAGCACCGACAGAAACCAACAACGACTAACCAAAGAAGAGGCGCCACAACCACCCTTTTTGTAAGTCCTCTTCACAGGTTTTCAATTGCGTCGCGTAAGTTAACGAGCGGCGCTTAACAATTTTTGACACACGCACTAGCCACGGCTTTTTCAGGTAGGTTTTACGTTGGTAGCCTCCCCACCCTTCGTGGTAATTCAGATACTGTCCGTAAGCATCCCATTTAGATACTCCGTTAACTTGATAGGTTTTATAAATAAACCAACCCATAAAATCGATAGCATCTTCGAATGAAGAGCGACTCGCCCAGCTGTTTCCGGTCTCACGCTGGTAGTCTTCCCAAGTCATGGTTTTGGCCTGCGAATAGCCATACGCAGAGCTGACTCTTCCCCAGGGGATAAAACCTAATAAATAGTCTCTTGGCGGCAGCGCATCGTGTTTAAAGGAGCTTTCCTGATACATCATCGCCATGGGGACATGAATGGGCACACCCCAGCGTTCACGTGCGTCTTCCGCCGCATCGTACCAGTCACGGTGCTCTTCAAAAATTGCGCAAATATTTTCAGGGTTCTCAGGTGGAGGTGTGGCACAACCACTTAACAAAACAGCGAAAGCTGCCGCTGATAAAGTCGTTCGGTTTATTGGTTTAAAAAAAATAGTTTTCATTGAACTTTCTTCAAATAGGCCACTCTGAGTATATGAACACATTGAGAGTTAACGTATTTGTTCATCCCCTGAACGTTTTATTTGACGCAGCCAACATTGGCTGCGTTTTTTTATGCATTCGAGCCTAGCGCAGTTACCCAGGCTGTTTTGCGTTTTCAAAATAATTAACTAAAAACGTATCGAAATCGACAATATTGTCTTGGTCATAACGATCATTAAACGCTTTTTCGGACGTCTGTGCCCACTCGCTAAAGTCACTTTCACTGTAAACCTCTAACGGAGAGTCCGTCATTTCCTGCTTGTACTTTTTAGCCAACAGCATACCGATACGGCTGTTGTCCCAGTTCTCCGACTGCAACTGATGCATAATTTGCCCGGACAATGTGCGCTCTGGATTCAATACCCATTCATACAAGTCCGCCAAGTCATTTTGATAATCCTTTGTATCGGCTGAATTGTCCAGCGTCTTCGCTAGTACAGAAAGGTCGGCAAACAACTCTTCCAGCCAGTCGGCCATAAGCCGATCAATACCGTTTTGCGCCAAGCTTAAACGCGGGTTACGCCCTTCCATAACAACTTTGGTAAAGTTTTTATCCGCTTGCTGCTGCTGTTCCCAGGTCATTTCTTCACTCGGCTGCAACAAACAGTACAACAATAACAAATCGAGAAAGCGCATTTGCTGAGCGGTAATACCAACATCACTGTATGGGTTAACATCGAGTGCGCGTATTTCAATATACTCAACCCCACCACGCTCGAGTGCCTGGCTAGGAGTTTCACCATCCTGAGCAATCTGCTTAGGGCGAATCGGTGAGTAAAATTCGTTCTCAATTTGCAGAATATTATCGTTGAGTTGACGGTAGTCGTCGTCGACTTTTACACCAATTTTCGAAAACTGCTGCGATTGTGTGGTTATAGCCTTGCGCAAACCCGCGACATACTCTTCCAGGGAGTTATAAGTGATTTTTAATGTGGCCTGCTCTTTATTGGTATAGCCCAAATCGCTCATACGCAACGACGTTCCATATGGCAAAAACACCGTCCCTTTTCCAACAGTGTCAAAATCCCACTTTTTCAGTAGTTCTTCATTATTTGTTTGTGTAAAAAACGACTTGCAAAGTGCCGGCGAGGCGCCAAAAAGGTAAGGAATGACCCAGGCAATACGTTTAAAGTTGCGAATTAACCCAAAGTACCTCTTACTGCGATAAGCACTATCGTTCACTTCACCGTCCACCTGCGCTAACTGTTCCCACATGTCATCAGACACAGAGAAGTTGTAGTGCACACCAGCAATCACCTGCATCGTCGCCCCATAGCGATAGGTCAGGCCACGACGGTAAAGGCTTTTCATCCGTCCAGAATGAGAGTCACCGTATTTCGCTATACGAATATCTTTGTCTGATCCCAAATAGCACGGCATACTCATTGGCCACAGCAACTCTTCACCGATAGCGTTATAAGTGACTCGGTGAATATCTCTTAGCTGCTTTAAGGTTGTATTGATATCAGTCGCAACAGGCGTAATAAACTCTAAAAGGTTCTCAGAGTAATCTGTCGTGATAGTCGGGTGAGTCAACGTCCGGCCCAGCTCTTTCGGGTGGTCGGTTGTTGCCAAAGTACCATTTTCATTTATTCGCAAGGCCTCGCGCTCAATACCGCGTTTTATTCCCTGCCAAACACCTGGCTTATCACTTTGCTTAAGCGTTTCTACAACTGATTGAAATGTGGCTTGCAAAAGACTACTCCATTGACCAAAACGGATTATTTTCTGCTGCTAAGCTTACTGGTAATTACTTTAAACGTCCATGATAGAGGCACTAATTTTCCTGATATTGCTTGGCGATTCGCTGCCAACATGGCAGACTAACGCACGTATACAACCTCTTTCGGTTATGGACTACCATGAGCTCATTCTGGACGTTTTTACAGCTAATTTTCGTTGTTCTGCAGGTATCGAGCCTCGTGCTTTACGCCCTGCTCCCCTCTCCATGGAGCGACACAGTTCTGGTCGCAATGATAACGTTCAGCTTAATTATTGGTATTGTCATTTGGTGGTGGTCGCGCCGCAACGCTTTAACGGCCCCATTCCGTCAACCCTTTTTATCGTCTGACTCAATGCAACTTTTTGAGCAGGTGTTTAATGACCTACCAACGCGAGTTTACTGGCGCGATTCAGAATTAAATTTACTTGGTGGTAATGAAGCCTTCGCCAAAGATTTAGGTATTGCACCGGAAGAAGTAACCGGAAAATCTGATAATGATATCCCGGTGCTCGCTAACAACCTTATTTTAAGAGAGAAAGATCAAAAAACCTTTACGGAGCAAAAGCCGTCGACAAACGACGAAATAGAACTGTCTCTTGCACAAGGCAATCGTTGGGTTGAACACTCCAGTGTCCCCCTGCACGATGACGACGGCAATATTATTGGTATTTTAGGCAGCTATTACGACATTTCCGGCATTAAGTCAGTTGCCGAGGAGATGGAGAAAGCAAAAGAAACCGCAGAAAATGCTAACCGCTCGAAGGGCGAGTTTCTCGCTAATATGAGTCACGAAATTCGGACGCCAATTAATGCCATTGTTGGTATGGCTAACCTGTGCCTCAAAACAGAGTTAAACCAGAAGCAAAAACGCTACATAAAAGTTATCGACTCATCTTCACAGGCGTTATTAGGTGTTATTAATGATATTCTCGACTTTTCAAAAATTGATGCAGGAAAGCTTACCGTTGAAAAAATTCCGTTTGATTTACAGGATGTTCTGACGTCATTAGCGGACATGTTTGCGTATCGCGCTTACGACAAAGATCTCGAGTTTATTATTAATTTGCCGGCTAATATCCCCACCAAATTAATTGGTGACCCGCTTCGGTTAAATCAGGTTCTTGTTAACTTAATTAGTAACGCCATCAAATTCACTGAAGACGGCGAAATTAATGTTGCGGTGAACTTATTAGACAGCTCTGATGAAGACGTTCTACTGCGTATCTCCGTTACTGATACCGGCATTGGTATGGACGAAGAACAGCGTGCAAACCTCTTTAAGGAATTTACCCAAGCTGATACCTCAACCACACGCAAGTACGGAGGCACCGGCTTAGGGCTCGCAATATCTCGTCGGTTAATTCTATTAATGGGCGGAGACATTGGGGTGACCAGCGCAGTAGGTCAAGGTTCGACTTTTTACATCGAGATAAAGCTACCCGTTCAACGTGATCAAGACAATAGTCATCACGAGTACCTACTGAAGCATTTAACCGGCAAACGTATTTTAGCGGTCGATGACAATTTAAGTACCCGTGAAATGCTTTATGAAATGCTGCGAAGCTATCAAGTTGATGTCAAAGTATGTCGCACAGCTGAGCAAGCGCTTAAAGTGTTTGATGAGTCGGTTAAGGAAGGGAATCCATACAAATTAATACTGGTCGACTGGCGATTACCGGGAATGGACGGGTTAGCCTTATGTGAGAAAATAACGCAGACCTACGAGGCTGATGTTCGACCTAAGCTTACCCTCGCGACAGGTTACTACGCAGAAGAGCTGTCAGAAAAAGCCAAACGGGCTGGCGTAAACGATATTCTGTCCAAGCCATTTACCGCTTCAACACTCGGGCGAAGTTTAACTTCGACACTTCTGCATCGCGACATTGACGAGGAAATGCGCTCTGAAACAGTTGAAGGTGTCCCAGATAGCATCAGTGGCGCACCTATTCTGGTAGTCGAAGATAATGAAATAAACCAACAAGTTGCCCGGGAAATATTAAGCAGCCATAAGTTTCAAGTCGATATTGCCGAAAACGGACAACTAGCCGTTGATGCTGTGCGCGAGAAAAAATATGCAATAGTGTTGATGGACATTCAAATGCCAGTAATGGATGGGCTTAAAGCTGCACAGCAAATTCGTACTGAGTTTACTTATCAACAGCTACCTATTCTTGCTATGACGGCCAATGCAATGAGTGGCGACGAAGAGCGCTCGCTGGCGGCCGGCATGCAAGGTCATATACCTAAGCCCATTGACGAAAGAGTATTACTCAAGGCTATTTCTAAATGGGCCGTACCTGGCGATTACTCAGGCGATGATACCAATAATAACGAATCGGCGGGAGCGCAACTCGAGTCTTCAGAGAAAGCGCCAATAAAAATCCCCCAGGTGAAAGGTATCGACTTCGAGTCTGCACTTGGGCGTCTGCAATACAATGTTGAATTATACCTGAAACTGGTAGAACAGCTTTACGAAAGCTATCAAGGTAGCGCGACCAAAGTTTCTGACTTTATTACTCGCGGTCAGCATGATAGCGCAAAGCGTTACTTTCATTCATTAAAAGGTGCTGCGGCTAACTTAGGCTTTACGCAACTTAAAAATAAAGCCGCTGATTTAGAGTCTTTTATGGCAGAAGGCGAAATTGATAAGGTTGCCGACCAAATTACTGAACTTGAAAAGCGGTTGCGTTTTGCTCACCAAGCAGCGCAGGATTTAGAAACCATTCAGCAGCATCAACCATAAAGGCCAATTATGATCCGTTATTTCTTCTTAATACCTCTGCTGCTAAGCTTACTTTGGCTGCTTTACCTTAAAACCAATGGCTGGACAATTAAGCAAGGTTATAAAGGATTCGTTTATATTGCGGTTATAAGTGCTGTCATCGCCGCTTTTTACACGGCGATGATGTTTATTACGGGCCGGTAGCCGGATTAAACCAGAGCTAGCAGGACACCAGCAGCAACTGCTGAGCCCAACACCCCGGCAACATTTGGCCCCATTGCGTGCATCAACAGGAAATTCTGCTGGTTAGACTCTAACCCTACTTTATTAACTACTCGCGCCGCCATAGGAACGGCCGAAACGCCTGCGGCGCCAATAAGCGGATTGATGGGATCTTTACTAAATTTAGCCATTAATTTAGCCATGAGAACACCGCTTGCCGTACCAATCGCAAACGCAATTGCTCCCAGAAGCAAAATCCCTAGAGTTTGGAAGCTTAAAAACTGATCAGCCTGAAGTTTGGAACCTACCGCAAGACCAAGGAAAATGGTAACAATGTTAATAAGCTCGTTTTGAGTCGTTTTGGTTAAACGCTCAACGACCCCAGACTCACGCATTAGGTTACCTAAGCAAAACATGCCAACCAACGGCGTTGCCGACGGTAAAAACAGTAGCGTTAAGGTAATAGCAATAAGCGGAAAAAACAGCTTTTCACGACGCGCTACAGGTCGCAGCTGCTCCATTTTAACCTGACGTTCTTTTTCTGTTGTAAGCAGCTTCATAATTGGCGGCTGAATAATCGGTACCAAAGCCATGTAGGAATAAGCTGCAACAGCAATTGCCCCAAGTAAGTCCGGTGCTAACTTTGATGCCAAAAATATTGCTGTTGGTCCATCTGCGCCGCCAATAATGGAAATGGCAGCCGCATCTGACATTGAAAACTCAATACCCGGCACAATGTTCAAGGCAATAGCACCAAACAAAGTCGCGAAAATACCAAATTGCGCAGCACCACCTAAGAACAACATTTTCGGGTTAGCTAATAGCGGACCAAAGTCAGTTAATGCACCGACCCCCATAAAAATAAGTAACGGAAATACACCTGTGTCTATACCCACAGAGTACACGTAATACAGCACACCGCCCGGCTCGGTAAAGCCGGCCAGGGGAATATTAGCCAGTATCGCGCCAAAACCTATAGGTAAAAGCAATAGTGGTTCAAACTTTTTCGCAATAGCTAAGTACAACAATAACCCGCCGACCAGTATCATACTAAACTGACCTAACGTCATTGCGGAAATACCGGTGGTTTCCCACAAAGTCATTAACTTATCCATGTTAGCCCACCGTTACTAAGCTATCGCCAACTGTTACCGCATCGCCTTCTTTTACATGAATAGCATTGACGGTACCGTCACTTTCCGCCTTGATATCGGTTTCCATTTTCATGGCTTCCATAACCAAAACAACATCTCCGGCTTTAACCTGGCTGCCTTCTTTTGCAACGACTTTGAAAATATTCCCTGCTAATGGCGCTTTAATTGTTGTTCCTTCACCATTACTGGCTGGTTTAGATGCCTGCTGATCGTTACTTGAGCTTTGTGCTTGGACTGAATCAATTTGACCAGAAGGCCCCACTTTCACACTGAACTTCTGACCGTCAACTTCCACGTCATAAAGCTCAACACCACCGCTGGACGGTGCCGCAGCAGACTCTTTTCCTGACGTCTGACCCGAGCTTTCGCTTGGCTCTTCAGGCGCTGGTTCAAAGGCGTCCGGATTGTCTCTATTTTTCAGGAATTTCAAACCAATTTGCGGAAATAGAGCATAAGTCAGAACATCATCTTCCACGTTGTCAGCCAGACGAATATCCTGCTCCTTAGCTGTCTTCTTCAACTCATCGGTAAGAGCATCCATTTCATCATCGATTAAGTCAGCCGGACGACAGGTAATTGGCTCTGCGCCATCGAGCACGCGCTTTTGCAACTCTTTATTCACTTCTGCAGCAGTCGCCCCGTACTCACCTTTAAGAACTGCCGCTGTTTCTTTAGAAATATTGGCATAACGTTCACCGCTTAATACATTAAGCACCGCTTGTGTCCCGACAATTTGAGAGGTAGGCGTTACCAGTGGAATAAAGCCTAGGTCTTCCCGAACCTTTGGAATTTCTTCCAGCACTTCATCAAACTTATCGATAGCGCCCTGCTCTTTTAGCTGGTTTTCCATGTTCGTCAGCATACCGCCAGGCACCTGAGCTAACAGAATTCTGGCATCCACGCCTTTCAGCGAGCCCTCGAACTGAGCATACTTCTTACGAACGTCGCGGAAGTATGAAGCAATTTCCGCTAAATCAGGTAAAGACAACCCGGTATCTCTGTCGGTACCTTCCGTCATCGCAACCAAAGTTTCTGTTGGCGAGTGACCATAGGTCATACTCATCGAAGAAATCGCTGTATCGAGCATATCAATGCCCGCATCAATTGCTTTTTGGTAGGTTGCGACACTTAGGCCTGTGGTTGCGTGGCACTGCATAGAAATAGGTAAGTCGGTCTTTTCTTTAAGTGCACTGACTAATTCATAAGCGTCATTCGGACGCAACAGGCCAGCCATGTCTTTAATAAATAATGAGTCACAACCCAAGTCTTCAAGTTCTTGCGCCATCTCGACCCATTTATCCAGTGTATGTACCGGACTTACGGTGTATGACAAGGTTCCCTGAGCGTGCCCTTCAACATCTTTAGCCGCCTTTATTGCAGTTTTTAAGTTGCGAACGTCGTTCATAGCATCAAAAATACGGAATACATCCACACCATTTTCTTTTGCTCGTTCGACAAAACGGCGAACAACGTCATCGGCGTAATGACGGTAGCCCAACAAATTCTGTCCTCGCAACAGCATTTGCTGACGGGTATTTGGCATTGCCTTGCTTAACTCTCTAATGCGCTCCCATGGATCTTCGCCCAGATAACGAATACAAGAGTCAAAAGTGGCGCCACCCCAGGACTCCATGGACCAATAGCCGACTTTGTCCAGCTTTTCGGCAATAGGTAACATATCGTCTAAGCGCATTCTGGTCGCTAGTAAAGACTGATGAGCATCTCTTAAAACAAGCTCAGTTAACAACAAAGGCTTACTCATTTAGACATCTCCTTATTTTCTGCGGCCGAATGGCTCTGGCGGTACTGGTGCACAGCAGCAGTTATTGCTGCAATCTCTTTTGGGGACGTCCCGGCGAGAACGTCAGAACGGGTTTGACTGAGTGCCTCTGGTGCTGGAGTCGGTGTCGGTATTAACCGTTTCATAACGGCCATACACACAACCAATATGCACAAAAAGACAATGACAGCGCCCATACCAACGAGCATAAGCTGTGCTGCCTGGGTAAGTAATTCTTGCAAAAAACACCTCGGAACGACTGCAAATTGTTATAAATTTATTAAATACTATGGTAGCAAGTGGCGCAAGAATTTGCAGCGTCAAATAGTCGGTATTCAACAGCTAAATAAGAGAGCTATCAGAATAAATAGAAAAAGCGGGATATAAGTGAAAACAAAAAATGGCGCGCCCGAGAGGAGTCGAACCTCTAACCGCCTGGTTCGTAGCCAGGTACTCTATCCAGTTGAGCTACGGGCGCATTGCCTGAAGTGTTTTGAAGTGAAAATGGCGCGCCCGAGAGGAGTCGAACCTCTAACCGCCTGGTTCGTAGCCAGGTACTCTATCCAGTTGAGCTACGGGCGCAAATTTTTCACTTAACGAATGGCGGAGAGGGAGGGATTCGAACCCTCGATAGGGCTACAAACCCTATACTCCCTTAGCAGGGGAGCGCCTTCAGCCACTCGGCCACCTCTCCAAATCGTTGTGGCGTGAATTCTAGCGATGTTGGCAATAATGTCAATTGGTTTTTTCAAAACAATGGTTCAAGTGTGGGATAATTAACCATCTCGTTGGATTTTTCCACAAATTACGCATTACGCATAAAAAAACCGGCGAATGCCGGTTTTTTCTAACTATTCTTTCTCATCATGCTCATCGTCTTTTTCAGATTGGATACGCATGTAAATTTCTTCTCGATGGACGGAAACATCCTTCGGGGCATTTACACCAATACGTACTTGGTTCCCTTTTACGCCAAGGACAGTGACCGAAACATCATCACCTATCATCAGTGTTTCACCTACACGGCGAGTCAAAATTAGCATAAATTGCTCCTTCAATACTGTCCCGATGTTACCGCAACAATCGAACATTTCCCTAAACGTGATGTAAGCAGTCTACCAATAATGGTTGTGATTACACTATAACGAAACTCATAAATTCAAGTTACGATAGCTGCTGCTCTAACCAAGTTGTTGCCGTAGCCAAGGCTTCATTTAAATGTTCTGGCAGTGAGCCCCCGGCTTGCGCCATATCGGGACGACCACCACCCTTGCCGCCAACGACATTAGCGGCTTGGTTGACTAAATCTCCTGCTTTGACTTTAGCGGTTAAATCGCCGGTAACCCCAGCGATTAAACTCACTTTAGAGCCATTGGCAGTTCCAAGTAATACGACACCTGAGCCAATTTGGTTCTTCAAATCATCAACTAATTCTCGCAGTGATTTAGGATCAGCTTGGTCTAACTCAGCAATAATAGCTTTAACGCCTGCAATTTCAGCCGCTTGCGAAACTAAACCGCCCCCCGCTTGAGACGCCAGTTTTTTCTGAAGCTGCTCATTTTGACGCTCTAGCTCACGCTGCTTCTGCAGCACCTGCTGAATCTTCTCAATTAAATTATCAGGTTTCGCTTTAATCTCGGCCGCAACCTGATTAAGCATAGCTTGCTGGCCTTGTGTATAGCGAATAGCCGCTTCACCGGTAACCACTTCAATACGGCGCACGCCCGAGGCAATGCCACTTTCAGAAGTAATACGGAATAAACCAATGTCACCGGTTGAACGAACGTGAGTACCGCCGCATAACTCCATCGAAAAGTCACCCATGCGTACCACACGGACCTGCTCGTCATACTTTTCACCAAATAACGCCATTGCGCCAGCAGCTTTTGCTTCTTCAATGTCCATTAGTTGTGTTTCAAGCGACAAGTTCGCTCGAATCTGCGCATTCACTTCGCGCTCAATTTGAGCTATTTGTTCAGCGGAAACAGGCTCAAAGTGTGAAAAGTCAAAACGCATTTTGTCCGCTTCCACCAGCGAGCCTTTCTGAGTAACGTGATCACCTAACAAATTACGTAATGCAGCGTGCACCAGGTGTGTCGCAGAGTGATTCCGTTTAATATTTTCCCGGCGTTCAGCATCAATCTCAGCTTTCACTGAATCATTTAGCTGAATAGTCGCCGACGCCTTACCATGATGCCCAATAGCTTTACCAATATATTGAGTATCGGTGACCTCAAAGACGCCGCTATTCGCTACTAATTTACCGGTATCACCCGTTTGGCCGCCGCTTTCTGCGTAAAAAGGAGTTTCGGACAAGACAATAATGCCGCTTTCACCCGCTTCTAAACGTTCAACCGCTTTACCTTCCTTGAAAAGCTCTACGACTTTAGCGTCACCATTGACCTGCTCGTAACCAGTAAATGCCGTTTTCTGCTCTGACTTAATTTGTTCGTTATAGTCCATACCGAACTGAGAGGCTTGTTGAGCTCGCTTGCGCTGTTCAGCCATCGCTTTTTCAAAACCTGGTTCATCAACCGTTAGCTCTTGTTCACGAGCAATATCTGCCGTTAAATCAACCGGAAAGCCATAGGTATCATAAAGCTTAAAGACAACATCACCAGGAATAACAGTGCCATCAAGCCGCTTGATTTCATCGGAGAGAATTGCCAGGCCTCGTTCAAGCGTACGCGCAAATTGCTGTTCTTCACGCTCTAACGCATCTTTTATAATCGACCGTTTTTCTACCAGTTCCGGATACGCTTCACCCATCTGGTTAACAAGTTCATCAACCAGCTGGAAGAAAAATGTTTCTTTAGCACCCAGTAAGTGACCATGTCGTACCGCACGGCGGATAATACGGCGCAACACATAGCCGCGCCCTTCATTCGATGGCATTACGCCATCAGCAATTAAGAAAGAGCATGAACGGATATGATCAGCAATAACACGTAATGACTTATTGTTAAGGTCGTCAGTGCCAATGATTTTAGCCGCTGACTGAATCAGTGCCTGGAATAAGTCTATCTCGTAGTTACTGTGGACATTCTGCATGATGGCCGAAATACGCTCTAACCCCATGCCTGTATCTATTGAAGGGTTTGGCAATGGCTCAAGCGTACCGTCAGCCTGACGGTTGTACTGCATGAAAACCAAATTCCAAATTTCAATATAACGGTCACCATCTTCTTCCGGTGTGCCCGGAGGACCGCCCCACACTTCAGGGCCATGGTCGTAGAACACTTCTGAGCATGGCCCACAAGGCCCTGTATCACCCATCGACCAGAAATTATCTTTCTCGCCAATACGTGAAATACGATCTTCCGGGAAACCAATGTCTTTTGCCCAGATATCGTAAGCTTCATCGTCTTCCGTAAAGACAGTCACCCACAGCTTTTCGGCCGGTAATCTCAATTCATTGGTGAGAAAGTCCCACGCATATTCAATAGCTTGCTTTTTAAAGTAGTCACCAAAGCTGAAGTTACCCATCATTTCAAAAAATGTATGGTGTCTAGCCGTATACCCCACGTTTTCCAGGTCATTATGCTTACCACCAGCTCGCAGACAACGCTGAGCAGAAGTTGCCTTGTCGTAGCGACGTTTATCGCTTCCCAAAAAAACATCTTTAAATGGCACCATACCGGCATTAGTAAATAATAACGTTGGATCATTACCCGGTATCATCGATGCTGAAGGCACTCTTTCGTGTCCTCGTTTCGCAAAATAACTGAGAAATGTTTCACGAATTTGGGCACTGTTCATGCTCATAGTTTGTCCTACTTTTAGTTTGTCTAGTTTGTCCTGCTTGCTTTGCCAAAAGCCTATGGGTGTAATTGCTTATATACTGATAGATTATCACGAAGTCGTTGCTCAGCCTAGCTTTCTGGTCGATTGACGCAAGCGAATATTTGCTCCGAATTAAAACCTCGTTGCTGCAGAAAGCGAACTTGTTTCAGCCATTGTTTCTGGTCAGCGGGTGGTTCTTCCCCAAAACGCCGCTCCTTTAATTCCGCACATAAACTAAACCAGTCTACTTCCATTTCTTCCAGTAGCCGCTCGACAAGCTCTACCGATAATCCTTTTTGCTGGGTTGCCTGAGCTAAAATTTTCAGCCGACCTTGTTTTTGCGATACCTTTTCACGTATGAAAATTTCGGCAAACCGCTCGTCGCTTTGCCAGCCTTTTTCTTTAAAGTCTTTCAACACTGCGTCAACCATGTCGTTGGGCCAACGCTTTTGAATCAATTTTCGGCGCAACTCCTGATAGCTTTGCTCACGACGCCCTAACAGGCGAAACACCGAGTCTCTCAATGCACTTTCATCATATTCTTCTGAACTTTCACCCATGACCTATACTCCATAGCTAAGAGTTATGGGAATTCTATACAGGGACACTAATCATGACCAAGAGTTACTTAAAATCAAGCATTCTTTCGGTTTGTCTGTTAGTTCTTACAGCAGGCTTCCACCAAGTCTCACAAGCAACAGAGCAGCGCATTACGGCGACAGGCAACGGCAGCGTCAGTGCCGTGCCGGATTTAATGCGAATTACCTTCTGGATAGAAGAGCGCGGCAATAAACTCAGTTCGCAAAAGACCGTGGTCGACAATACGACTGAACGCTTACTAAACGACTTACTTAAAGAAGACGTTGCAGAAAAAGACATTCAGTCTTACCAGTTGCAAATTTACCCGCAGTACGAACAAGACTCCGACGGTAAAACCAAGCAGAGCGGCTTTATTGTCAGACGAGAGATAAAAGTGACTCTACGCAACCCTGAAAATTATGACAATGTGATTGATTTGGCTTTATCTAGAGGTGTTACCCGAGTTGGACAAGTTCAGTTCGAAATTGATGACCAACAGGCGCTTTATCAACAAGCATTAATTAATGCCTACAAACAAGCCCGGCAAAAAGCCGAGCAGTTGGCGAATACAGCCGACCTTAATCTCACCGGTACTTTAAGTATTACTGAGCGCTCAATCTCCCGCCCATTTATGATGCAAATGGCAGAAGCCAGTGTGCGTTCTGACAAGGTGTCGCTGCCGGGTCAACAAACAATTGAAGCCTCCGTCGAGGCTGTCTTTAGTGTCGAAAACGTACAAAACAAAGGTAATTAATTGATTGCGTCAGGCCGCGAGTCAGGTAGAATAACGAGCAACATTTCATTAACAGAAAAGTAGCAATTGGTTTTTAAATTGCGATTCATTTACATCGTATCGCTGTTACTGTCGTTGCCGCTCTTTGGACAAGAGTGGCAACAGCAGCGTATTGACGCAAGTAGCAATCCGGATGAATGGATAATCAAAACCAATCAATGGATAAGCCAATACGATGAAGGTCGCGAGTTCGAAAAACTCGCACTCGCTTATGCCCTGCAATCTGAGGCCTACCGCTATTCCGGCAATGAAACCAAGCTTATTGAAACCGTTAAAGAAGGTCTTCGATTCGCTAAATTAGCGGACTCTGACATTGCTTCTGCGCTGCTTCGTATCAATCAAACCTGGTATCAACTTCAGCGTGGGCAACTACAGCAAGCTAACGCCAGTGTCATTTATGCCATTGAAAACGCAAAAGCGTCGGGCAATGAAGACTTATTTATTGAAGCGGAGATACTTCACGCTCAAGTCATGCAACATGCCGGAGACATTGCCGAAGCTCTGGAAATTTTAGAAGGCTTAAACAGGGATGCATACAGCGCTATACCCAAACTTCAAGTTGAGTTTCATGGTCTTATCGGCATTATCTACACCGATGTCGGTGCCTTTGATATCGCTATTGAACACACACTTGAAGCCCTTGAGATTAGCAAGGAACATCTTGGTCAGTGGGACACCTCCGTCTTAGAGTATAACCTTGCCAGAATTTATCATCAGGCGGGTCAGCCCAATAAAGCGCGACAGCACTTTGAAACAGCTCTGGAAATAAGCCGCGAAATAGAAGATGAACTCGGTGTCGCTTATGCGATGTTCCGTTTGGGAACATTAGAGTTGGAAAATGAGAATTACCAAGCTGCTTTGTCTAACTTTGAGCAAGCCTTGCCCCAGTTCCGGGCAGCAGGCGCGCACCCCATGGAGGCCGAAACACGACTCAGCCAGGTTGAAGTTTATTTGGCAACTCAGCAAGTAGAGATCGCTCAACAAGAGCTTGAAGCCGCTACCTCATTGATTAATACACTTGACGATGACGGCCTGAAACAACGGCTTGAAAGCAAGTGGTCTCGCTATTACGAAAAAACTCAACAGTTTGAAAAAGCGCTAACACATTACAAAAGCTCGGTTGAGAAAATGAAAGCCGTGCAAGAGAACCTTCAGGACAAGCAAGTTCAGGAGGTTATGGTTCGCCTGGAGATTAAAGAGCAGGAAACAACGAACGAGCTTCTCAAAAAAGAAAACCAGATACAGCAACTAGCGTTACAAGAACAGAAAAACTCTTACTACCTTCTTATTTTAGTTATCATTTCTGTTGCTTTGCTGGTTGTTATTATTTCTGGTTTTCTGCTTCAACAATGGCGAGCGCGTAAAAACTTTGCCGAGCTCGCTCTTAAAGACGATTTAACCCAGGCCCCTAACCGCCGAGCCATTGTGCAACGTTGCAAAAAAGAGTTAGAGCAAGCTAAGGAACAAAACCGCAGCCTTGCCTTAGCAGTGGTCGACTTCGATTACTTCAAAAGTATCAACGACGAATTCGGACATGACGCCGGCGATCACGTATTACAAAGATTTGCGAAGGTCGCCGATGAGTCCCTGCGGGAACAAGACAGTTACGGCCGTTTAGGCGGTGAAGAGTGGTTGCTGCTGTTCTTAGGTGCCTCAAAAGAAGATGCCGAGCAGCTTTTCAAGCGACTTCAGGAAGGTTTGAACAGTCAGCCGATAGAAGGCATTCCTGCAGACTATCAAATTTCCTTTAGTATGGGCTTTACCGAAGCTCTGCCGGATGACTCCTTTGATGAACTCTACAAACGTGCCGATGACGTGCTTTACGACGCAAAAAACTCAGGGCGCCAGCGTTTAGTTATCGCTTAATTCTGGTAGGTTATGACTAATACAATGCAGTCCACCGCCACCTAATACCAATTCCCGCGCAGGTACACTTAATACGGTTTTATCCGGGAGCACTTCTCGTATTATCGACAAGGCAATAGCGTCTTCCGGCAAACCAAATTCCGGCACAACCACAAGAACGTCAGTCTGTAGCACATTAATATAACTGCATAGCAACGGGAGCTCTTCCGTTCTGTTTAAGCTCGTCTGCAGCTGCTCTAGACTTTCTCGTTCAATGCGTGTCGATCGCAATGGCTTAGGTAATGGAACGGCTACCTTCTGAATTGAATCAGGCAGCAGTTCGATAAACTCCGCTAATCGTTTACAAGTTGTGTAGTCAGGGTGGTTTTCGTCTTTAGTTACCGCATAGATAAGGGTATTTTCATTAAGAAATAGCGCCATATTGTCCATATGCCCCTGAGTCTCATCTGCAGTCAGAGCGCCTTCAAAGAACAACAACGACTCACCCGAAAAGCAGTCGTTTAGCTTTTTCTTAATAACTTCTTTCGATAACGACGGGTTACGCTGAATAATGCTGGATAAGCCAACAAGCCATATACCTTGACCATTATGAGTAAAGGTGCCCCCTTCTGTGACCAAATCACAGACTGATAACGAGCGTTCCAACTTTAACGACAGCTCTGAGGCTAAGGCTCTATCACACTCCACCGCTGCCTGAACGCCGCCCCAACCATCAAATTGGAACACAATACCGGATGTCTGCCTCTGCGTTGAGAACCATAGCGGCAGCGTATCTCGTAGCCAGATATCATCGTATCGTTCGACGCTAACAGAGCAACAGTCATACAGCTTCTTTGGCACAGAACCTTGGTAGTCTGGATGAACCAGTAAAGTAACGGGGGTATAGTGACTGACCAGACGCGCCAGCTCAGCAACGACTTCGCGAGCAGGCAATGCATTGTCTCGCCAAACGTCCCGGCGATAAGGCCAGGCTAAGAGTAAACGCTGGTTATCAGAAAAATCTGCTAACCAGCGCTTGGTAGAGCCTTTCATTATCTGCGACGCTTATCTGTCTTTTTATATTCGCGGTGCTTTGCCGTCGCTCGACGTATTTTAGCGAACTTACGCTGCCTGGACTCTTGATTCCGAGGGTCAATAAAGGAACGCTCTTCAGGTGGCAGTTTCACCTGCTTTCTCAACGCATTCACTTGCTCCAGCGGCATTTCCGACCAGCCACCTTGCGGTAAGCCTTGCTCAAGAGGAATGTCACCGTAACGCACACGAATCAGTCGGCTCACCTGCACTTCCTGTGACTCCCACAAGCGGCGCACTTCACGGTTACGACCTTCACTGATGGTTACGTGATACCAACGGTTCATGCCGTCACCACCAGCCGGCTTTATCGAATTAAAATGCGCTGGGCCGTCTTCTAACTGTACGCCCTTTTTAAGACGACTTATCATTTTATCGTCGACTTCACCGAAAATACGTACAGCGTATTCACGCTCAACCTGCTGGCTAGGATGCATTAACCGATTAGCTAATTCACCATCGGTAGTAAATAACAGTAAGCCCGAAGTATTAACATCCAACCTGCCAACGGCAACCCAACGTGCGCCGCTCATGCGCGGTAAACGATCATATACCGTAGGGCGGCCTTCTGGATCTTTGCGCGTACACAATTCGCCTTCGGGCTTGTGGTACATCAAAACCCGGCAGATAACCTCTTCTTCAGGCTTTATTTCAACTTCATGACCATCGATACGAACTTTTGCGTCTGCATCAACTCGCTCGCCCAGCTGTGCGACCATTCCGTTGACACGAATGCGTCCAGCCGCAATTTTGGCTTCAATTTCTCGTCTGGAACCATGTCCTGAGCGGGCTAATACCTTTTGTAACTTTTCGGTCATTCTTACTGTTCTCTCTCGTTAATCGCTGTCTCAGCGGTACGTTCATCGTCTTCATCAAGCGTATCGATATCCGGTAATTCGGATAAATCGCTTAAATTAAAATCATCTAAAAACTCTTTTGTACTGGCATACAGTTGTGGACGTCCCGGCACTTCTTTGTGGCCCACCACTTTTATCCAGTTTCGTTCCTGTAGTGTCTTAATAATATTACTACTGACACTAACCCCACGAATTTGTTCGATTTCCCCACGCGTAATGGGCTGCCTGTAGACAATCAGTGCCAGCGTTTCCAACAAGGCCTGAGAATACTTTTGTGGTTTTTCCTGCCATAACGACGCTAAGCGTTGCCCCAATTCTGCACGCGTCTGGAATCGATAACCAGAGGCGACTTTGACTAACTCAATACCGCGCTCCTGATAATCCGCTTGCAAGTCTTTCAACAACGCTTTAACCGTAGCCAATGAGGCTTCACCTTCACTCAACAACAGTTGATAAAGCTGCTCCGCCGATAATGGCTGTGGATGGGCAAACAACGCCGCTTCTATTAGTTGCTTAAGCTGTAATGGATTCATCCTGCTGACGATTTCTCAAGCTGATACGAATATCACTCATGGGTTCAACTTGTGACAATTCTACCATTGATTCCTTCACAAGTTCTAAAATTGCTAAAAAACTGACCACTGCGCCCGCACGTCCCTCTGAACGTTTGAACAACTGACTGAAGGCAACGTACTTTTTTTCTGACAACAGCTCAATAACCTGACTCATTCGTTGACGGGTCGACAGCTGCTCACGTTGAATATGATGATGGGCATTGAGTTCAACCTGCTGCAACACCCGGCTAAACGCAAGCGTTAAGTCTTCGATGGTTACTTCGGGTGGTGGTGTTGTCACATGCTCGCGCGCATCAGTTGCCACTTCGCTTAATAAAATATCCCGACCAACCTGCGGTTGTCCGTCAATATACTCCGCCCCTTCGCGTATCGCCTCATACTCCTTTAAACGCCGCACCAGCTCTGCTCGCGGGTCTTCCTCTTCATCATCTTCCTGCGGTGGCTTCGGCAACAGCAATCGGCTTTTAATTTCCGCCAATATCGCCGCCATCACCAAATAGTCCGCCGCCAACTCCAGCTTCAGCTCTTTCATCATTTCCACGTACTCGACGTACTGTCGGGTAATAGTGAGAATAGGCATATCGACAATATCGAGCTTTTGCTTGCGAATAAGGTATAAAAGCAAGTCCATAGGGCCACTGAAAGAGTCCAAAATCACTTCCAGTGCGTCGGGAGGAATGTAGAGATCTTCCGGTTTTTCAATAACCGGCTCACCACGAACAAACCCCAGTGGTAACGACTGTTGTTCAGCCATTTAATTCGCCTTAAAAGTCAAATGGTTCTGTCTCACCAGAGCCTTCACGACGTATCACCGGCGCTCCTTCTGACAGATCAACCACAGTGGTTGGCTGCTCACCTAAATGACCACCATCGACAATCAAGTCAACTAGCTTTTCGAGCTTATCCCGAATCTCTTCAGGATCCGACTCGGCCAGTTCGCCATCTCCGAGAATAAGGCTGGTCGACATTAACGGCTCATTAAGCTCTTCTAAAAGCGCCATTGCAATACGGTTGGTTGGTACACGAATACCGATAGTTTTCCGTTTTGGGTTCAACAGACGTTTGGGCACCTCTTTCGTGCCTTTTAATATAAAGGTATAAGGTCCCGGCGTGTTGTTTTTCAGTAAGCGGAACGCATCGTTGTCAACGCGGGCATAAGTTGATAATTCCGAGAGATCACGGCACATCAACGTAAAATTGTGTTCTTTATCAATATCGCGAATTCGACAAATACGGTCGGCAGCGGCCTTATCACCAATTTGGCAACCAATGGCGTAGCCTGAGTCGGTTGGGTAAACCACGACCCCGCTCTGGCGAATAATTTGTACGGCTTGCTGAATTAGACGCGCCTGAGGATTTTCCGGATGAATTTCAAAAAATTGACTCATAACCTACCCCAACCTTTTCTAGTGTGACCAATGCTCCCATATTGGCACACAGTCGGCTGGCAGACAAAGGTTTTTACCGAGCTCACGCCAATTGCCGGGGTAATGAAAATCAGACCCCTGAGACGCTTTTAAGCCATATTCCTGACTCATTTTAGCGAGCGCATCACGGTGTCCCGGTGACTGCTGGCTTAAACTGACTTCCATGCCATCAAGGCCCCACTCTTTACTTTCGACCAATAATCGACGCAACCATTTATTCGACATTTTGTAGGCGTGGGGATGCGCCAGAACAGCCTGACCGCCGGCCTTATGAATGGCTTCAATGGCCTCAGGAATGTCGCACCACTGCGGCGTGACATAAGCGCTGTTGCCCTTTCCAATGTAATGATCGAACGCTTTTTGCGGATGGCTGACAATGCCTTTTTCGACCAGGGTATCAGCAATGTGTTTACGGGTCGGCATGCCGTCAACCTGGCATTCCTCAGCAGACAACATGACACCACGCTTTTCCAGCTTTTCTAAAATGGCTGCAAAGCGGTCATAGCGCCGTTGCTGTTGTTGTGCCAGCAAATCTTTTAAATGTTCGTTGTCAGGGTCAAAGTTCAAACCAACAATATGAATTTCAAAACTTTCCCAGCGACAGCTAATTTCCACGCCGTTAATAAACTGAAGCGGCAGCTGTTCTTTTTCGACCAACGCTCTTGCTTCAGCTATACCCTCAACGCTGTCATGGTCGGTTAACGCCAGTACATCGACGTTGTGCTCGCAGGCACGACGCAACAGCTCCTCAACGGACAAGGAGCCATCTGAATGCGTGCTGTGACAATGCAGGTCGTATAAAGTCATTAAATCCTTGCTGCCAACTCAGTTCCCTGACGAATAGCACGCTTCGCATCCAACTCGGCCGCAACATCAGCGCCACCAATTAAATGTACTGATTGACCGGCCGCTTCCAGAGCGTCGTGAAGTTCACGCTGCGGCACCTGACCGGCACAAATAACGATATTATCAACTTCCAACAACTGTTTTTCACCATTGCGCTCAATTTCTATGCCCTCCGGCACAATACGATGGTAGGTGACACCGTTCCACATATTAACCGACTTACTTTTCAGCTCGTTGCGGTGCACCCAGCCGGACGTTTTACCCAAGCCTTTGCCGACTTTGCTTTCTTTACGTTGCAACAGCCATACCTGACGCGGGCTTGGCTCAGGTTGCTGGGGTTTCAAGCCGCCACGATCGCTGTAGTCTTTGTCTATACCCCAGCGCTCAGACCACTCTTTTTCATCCAGCGTCAGTGACTTTTCCGTGGTTAGGTATTCTGAGACATCAAAACCAATGCCACCGGCACCAATCACAGCCACTTTTTTACCCACAGCTTTGTGGTCACGTAAAACATCTAAGTAGCCCAGTACATGCGGTAAATCGACACCAGGAATATCCACCTGGCGAGGACTAACACCGGTCGCCAGAACCACATCATCGTATTTTTCTGCCAGCAGGCCTTCACAACTTTGCTCCTGACCTAACTTAAGCTGCACACCGGTGTCTTCAATACGGTGTTTGAAGTAACGTAAGGTTTCATAAAATTCTTCTTTGCCCGGAATTTGTTTCGCGTAATTAAATTGACCGCCAATTTCCGTAGCTTTGTCGTACAGGTCAACTTGATGTCCCCGCTCTGCGGCATTGCAAGCAAAAGCTAAGCCCGCGGGCCCAGCACCAATAACGGCCAGACGCTTTTTCTTCTCAGCGGGCTTCATCACCAGCTCCTGTTCATAGCAGGCTCTTGGGTTCACCAGACAAGAAGCTCGTTTATTCTCAAAGACATGATCTAAACACGCTTGGTTACAGGCAATGCAGGTATTAATGCGTTCAGACTGACCTTGCTCTGCTTTATTCACAAATTCTGGGTCGGCCAGTAATGGCCTTGCCATAGACACCATGTCAGCCTGGTTGCTTTCTAAAATATGCTCGGCAATTTCCGGGGTATTAATACGGTTAACGGCGACCACCGGTACCGACAACTCACGGCGTACGCGTTCAGTTATCCAGCTGAAGGCGCCACGTGGCACCGAAGTCACAATGGTTGGAACCCGTGCTTCGTGCCAGCCAATGCCGGTATTAATAATGGTTACGCCCGCCTGCTCCAGTAGCTTACCCAGCTGCAGCACTTCGTCCAGCTGATGTCCGTCTTCCACCAAATCCAGCATCGACAAACGGAAAATAATAATCGATTTTTCACCCAATGCGGCCCGCACGGCTTTAACAATTTCCAACGGAAAACGCATGCGGTTTTCAAAACTGCCACCCCAGTCGTCGGTGCGCTTATTGGTTCTTGGGCACAAAAACTGGTTAATCAGATAACCTTCTGACCCCATAATTTCAACACCATCATACCCCGCTTTTTGAGCTAGCTTAGCGCCACGCGCATAGTGTTTTATGGTTTTTAAAATCTGCCGCTCGGACATTGCTTTAGGTTTAAAAGGATTAATAGGCGCTTTTATTGCGCTCGGCGCTAACGAAAACGGATGGTAGCTGTAACGACCCGCGTGTAGAAGTTGCAGACAGATTTTACTGCCGTACTTATGAACGGCATCGGTCACCTGACGGTGTTTTCCCACGTGCCAGGGCTTGGACATTTCACTGCCAAAAGGCGCCAGCCGACCACGGAAGTTTGGACTAATACCGCCGGTAACAATAAGCCCGACACCACCTTTAGCACGCTCTTCATAAAAGCTGGCTAATTTACTAAAACCATTTTTTTCCTCTTCCAGGCCAGTATGCATTGACCCCATCAGCACTCGGTTCTTTAACGTTGTAAAGCCAAGATCCAGGGGTTTTAGTAAATTTGGGTATGAATTTGCCACGCCAACCTCTTATTTTAAACGGGTGTTTAATTTTTCCTAACTGTACTGCGTAAACCCGTTTAACTCAAGTTCAGAACGCCATAGCTTCACGCAATAAAAACCGTGAAAGCGCCATACTGTCGACTTGCAGACTCGAATTGCCGCTTCGTACCTGTTCAACAACCTGATCTAAAATCGGCCAGAGTAACTCTTTCACCTGAGCATCAGGATCTTGCATTGACTGTAAGTCAGTTAAAGCCAGCTCATCCACGTGAACACTGAGAATCGGTTCGCCTTTATCAAACAAGTTAATAGTGACATTGTCCATCACCCATTCATCGACCTGCCAGCGAAGCGGTACCGAGTTGACTTTTTGCACTTTCATGTCACTCATTTGCTGTAAAAACTCATGCAAATTCGAGCGCCCGGTGCCGTAATAAGAAACCGTTAGCTGCGCATCTGACACTGCTATTTTAGAAATATCGACACGACTACTGCCTAACGCCTGCCAATCTCCGGTCAAAACAAGCTGTTTCGCCAGCAATAGTTGGTTCTCTGGCTCTGACAATTCATCAACACGGGTCGCCAGGCGAACTTTATTTGCTGTTAAGCCGTTGGTCAGTGAGTTTACCTGTAGCTCGCTAACCTCTAAATCTGCGTTTAGCTGCTCTGACGCCATAGTTTGTAAGCCATCTTTCATGGCGTCGGACAAGCTTTGCGCAAACGCCGCAATGCTGCTCAGTGACAATAAAAGGCCACACCCCGCAGCCACTAGTTTGTTTTTCATCATTGTTAACCTCTAAAAACCCACTCTTTTAGAAAACGAGACTCAATACGAGAGTCCAATCGCAGGAATAAAACCAATAATCGCATAACCTTTGACTCTTTAAAGTAATTATTTGTTAATCTGAAGCGACATTATAAAAACGGAGAACAATCTCATGCGAAAGAGTCTCGCTCTAATTGCTTCTTTGTCACTAATGGGTTGCTCTGTAGTATCTGCACCTGTTGTTGCCGAAGAGAGTTCAACGAATCATAAACGCATGTTGCCGGTCGACACCGAAGTGGTTACCGAGCACAGCGTAGAAATTAATGGCGAAACTGTCGACTACACAGCGACAGCCGGTACTCAACCAGTATGGGACGACGAAGGTAATCCAATCGCGTCACTATTCTATACCTACTATGAGCGTCAGGATGTCGATAATCGTGAATCTCGCCCTATTGTGTACTCATTCAATGGTGGTCCGGGCTCTGCATCGGTTTGGATGCACATTGCTTACACAGGTCCAAAAGTATTAAACCTGAGCGACGAAGGTTATCCAGTTCAGCCTTATGGCGTGCAGGACAACCCGCACTCTATTCTCGATGTCGCTGACATTGTTTTCATTAACCCGGTAAATACCGGTTACTCGCGCGTTCTGCCAAATGAAGACGGCAAAATGCCTTCGCGTGCAGAGCAAAAAGAAAAGTTCTTCGGCGTTAATGCTGACGTTAAATATCTTGCCGAGTGGATGAACACCTTTACTTCGCGCATGAACCGCTGGCAGTCACCTAAGTACTTAATTGGCGAGAGCTATGGTACAACTCGAGTATCTGGCCTTGCTTTAGAGCTGCAAAACAGTCAGTGGATGTACCTGAACGGCGTTATTCTAGTGTCACCAACTGATATTGGTATTGACCGCGACGGCCCGGTAAAACAAGCTAACCAGCTGCCTTATTTTGCTGCAGCCGCCTGGTATCACGATGCACTGCCAGACGCTTTGCAAAACAAAGATCTGGAAGAAATGCTACCGGAAGTTGAGCGCTTCGCACTTGAGCAATACCTGCCAGCATTAGCGAAAGGCGCTATGTTGACCGGTGAAGCCCGCGAGCAAATGGCTGAGCGTGTGGCCTATTACTCCGGGTTATCTAAGCAAGCGGTATTAGATAACAACCTGGCGCCGAGCACCTGGTATTTCTGGAAAGAACTCCTGCGTGACCGTGACCGCACTATTGGCCGCCTTGACTCGCGCTATTTAGGTTTGGATGAAAAACGCTCAGGCGACCGTCCTGACTACAACGCAGAATTAACATCGTGGTTGCACTCGTTCACGCCAGCCATTAACTATTACCTGCGTGAAGAACTCAACTTCGAAACTGACATTAAATACAACATGTTCGGCCCGGTTCATCCGTGGGATCGCTCAAACAACAACACCGGCAAGCAGTTACGTCAGGCGATGGCTCAGAACCCTTACCTGAATGTACTGATTCAGTCAGGCTACTTTGACGGTGCTACTAACTATTTCGATGCGAAGTACAACATGTGGCACTTGGATCCGAGTACGCAAATGAGCGATCGTATCGACTTTAAAGGCTACCGCAGTGGTCACATGATGTACTTACGTCGTGCCGACCTGGAGAAAGCCAATGACGATTTACGTGAGTTTATTCGTCAGTCTGACTCTAAAGGTCAGCCGGCTGAATATAAGTAATTATTTGCATACACAAGTCAAAACAACTGTTGACAGACTTTCGCACAAGCGTTAGTTTGTCAGCATTAAAGCAAATTAAGAGAGCTATACAACTTATGTTTTTACGTACAACAACCCAACATTGGTGGTGGCACTTCCCGAACGAGCGGGTGGTGTAGTTGTGCGTGTAACGTAAATAGCTTCACTTTGAGAAACCCGCTCCTTTGAGCGGGTTTTTTATTGCCGTTTCACTGGAGCAGGTTTAAAAATCAACAAGAGAAAACGAGGTCTGAGGTGGACAACCTGACAACTGAACAAGACGGCAATTTAGAGACATTAAGAGTGTCACTGCCTTATCAAGCGGAGCCGCTGCAGGTTTACCAAAATACCTGCCAAACCAATGGTGCTCATTTATTGCTTGATTCGGCTGACATTGGTACCAAACAACAAGTCAAAAGCTTATTGCTGATTGATGCCGCGTTGCAGCTTACCTGTAACGAGCAACAAGTGACTATTCAGGCGCTGACAGACAATGGCAACGCCCTGCTTCCGTGGATTCAGAAAAAGCTCGATGGGTTTGCAACGGTTACCACGCTTGATAACGGCTTAGTCGCGGACTTCACCGTTAATGCCTCCTCACAAGGGGACGTACCGGTAGATGAAGATTCCCGGTTGCGTCAAATCAGCAATATGGAGCCATTACGCATTCTTCAGCAACAATTAATCAAAGCAAACGACACAGCACAGCAGCACCCATTTTCAGTGTTTCTTGGCGGTGCCTTTGCTTATGACTTTGTCGCCAGCTACGAACCGTTACCACAAGTTGAAGAAGGTGAGAACGACTGCCCTGATTACGTTTTTTACTTAGCTGAAACACTGCTCATTATTGATCATCAAGCGCAAACCACCGAACTGCTTGGCAGTGTTTTTGGGGGCACAGGCCGTGATAAGCGTTACCAGGCCATGAGTCAGCGTGTTGGTGAACTCGCGGCGCGCTGCCAGTTACCGGCAATAACACCCAAACCACTGCCGGTTGACGTTGAAGTAACCGCAACCCCCTCGGCTGACGAGTTTGCTTCCATTGTTACTCAACTGAAAAAGAACATCGTCGCTGGAGATATTTTCCAGGTAGTGCCATCGCGTCGATTTAAAATGCCCTGCCCGGAGCCTCTAGCCGCCTATAATCAGCTAAAGAAAAACAACCCGTCACCTTATATGTTTTTCATGAGCCACCCGGACTTCTCTCTGTTCGGCGCTTCACCAGAGTCAGCCCTTAAGTACCAAAAAGATTCGAACCAAGTCGAGCTCTACCCTATCGCCGGTACGCGCCCACGGGGAAAAAATGCCGACGGCAGTATTAACCCAGACTTAGACAGCCGTATGGAGTTAGAATTAAGACTTGACCAAAAAGAGCTGGCTGAACATTTGATGCTGGTGGACTTAGCTCGTAACGACCTGGCACGTATTAGTGAAACCGGCAGCCGTTATGTTGCCGACTTACTGCAAGTGGACCGTTACTCACAGGTCATGCATTTAGTATCACGCGTTGTGGCGAAGTTAAGAGACAACTGCGACGCTTTGCACGCTTACCGGGCTTGCATGAATATGGGCACTTTGGTCGGCGCCCCCAAAGTCAGCGCCGCGACGTTAATTCGTCAGGTAGAAAAGCAGCGTCGCGGTAGTTACGGCGGTGCGGTTGGCTATTTGGCCGGAAATGGCGACATGGATACCTGCATTGTCATCCGCTCAGCCTTCGTTAAAAACGGTGAAGCGATAGTTCAGGCTGGCGCTGGTGTCGTCCACGATTCAAACCCTGACAGCGAAGTTGCCGAAACGGAAGGCAAAGCCAAAGCCGTTATTTTAGCGATTCAACAGGCGCATTCAGGTCAGCAAAATAACGTTCAACAAGGAGTGCAATCATGACGCAACCGGCTCGTATTGTACTCATTGATAACGTTGACTCGTTTTCTTACAACCTAGTTGATGAACTAAGGCAACTGGGTTATCCGCTGGTGGTCTATCGTAATCAACTGGCTGCTGAAGATGTCATAAGACAACTAGACAATTATCAGGGACAGCAACTGGTCTGTCTGTCGCCGGGACCGGGACATCCCACTAATGCCGGTAACTTAATGGACATTATTCGTTTTTGCAGCGGTCGTATCCCAATGCTGGGTATTTGTCTGGGCTTTCAGGCACTGGTTGAAAACGCGGGTGGTCGAGTCGATACCTGTGGCGAAATTGTTCATGGCAAAACTGCAGTCATCGATACCATCGAACATGCCGCATTCACCAACGCAACCGACAACAACCAATGTGTTGTCGCTCGTTATCATTCGTTAAGTGGTTACGATCTGCCAGAAAGCGTAAAAATCATTGCTCAAATTAACGGTCCCGAAGGCAGTATTCCCATGGCTGCAGAGTTTCTTGATAGTCACGGCCACAGCGACGCTATTGGTTTTCAATTCCACCCCGAGTCGCTGCTAACGCCAAAGGGAAAACAATTACTCAGTAACAGCATTCACTATTTATTGAAAGGAGCACAGCCATGAAGGCCCTACAAACTCTGATGTCCGGTGAATCTCTGACACAAGATCAAACCCGTGAGTTTTTTCAGCGCCTGATTAAAGGCGAGCTCAACGACACTCAAGTCACTGCTGCTTTGATAGCCATGAAAATGCGTGGGGAAACACCTGCAGAACTAGCCGGGGCTGCGGAGGCCATACTATCCGCCGCTAAGCCTTTTATACGACCGGACACAACGGTTATTGACAGTTGCGGTACCGGTGGCGATGGCAGTAACACCATTAATATCTCGACTACCGCCGCTTTGGTGGCAGCCAGTATGGGACTGGCGGTTGCCAAACACGGTAATCGTAGCGTTTCCTCGCGTTCAGGGTCTGCTGACGTTTTAGAGTCGTTAAAACTGCGCGTCAATTTAGATCCGTCTGACGCTTCTTCGCAACTGGCAGATAACGGTTTTTGCTTTCTGTTTGCGCCGCACTACCACCCGGGTATTAAACACGCGATGCCGGTAAGGCAAACCTTAAAAACACGCACGCTGTTTAATTTAATCGGGCCGCTGGTGAATCCGGCACGCCCTGACGCACAACTTCTGGGCGTGTACAGCGATGAATGGGTACAACCAATGGCTGAAACCCTACAAAGATTAGGCGTAAAGCGTGCTATGGTTGTCCACGGCAGTGGTCTGGATGAGCTGGCTTTACACGGGCCGACCCGAGTTATTGAGCTACGCGACGGTGAACTTAACGAATATCAGGTCGAGCCAGCTGACTTTGGTGTTCCGTCTGCGCCGTTGAGTGAATTAAGAGGCGGTGATGCAGACTTTAATGCACGCATACTCGAAGATATTTTGGCCGGCGGCGGCAGTCCGGCTCAGCGCCACTCAGTTGCCATGAATGTTGCCGCCTTGCTGTATTTAAGCGGACAATATAACGATATGAAAGCAGCTACTGCGGCGACGCTGGAACATTTGGACACAGGACAGGCGCTGCTGCACTTACGCCGTGTTCAGGACGCTCAGGAGACGTATCATGTCTAATGCGATATCACTACAAAAAAACGTACTGAAAACCATTGTGGAACGCAAAGTTGAGCAAAACAAAGTTCAGTCTGAGCTTATGCCACTGAGTGAGATAAAGCCTCAACTAAGCCCCAGCGACAGAAGCTTATATGACGCTTTGAGCGTTGAGCAGGCGGGCTTTATTCTGGAGTGCAAAAAGGCGTCACCGTCGAAAGGTCTCATTCGTGCCGATTTTGATGCCCCTGAGCTGGCAAAAGCTTATGCACCCTACGCAGCGGCCATTTCCGTTCTGACTGAGCCCGAGTTTTTTCAGGGGCGTTTGGGTTACCTGACCGCCGTACGTCAGCAGGTAAAACGGCCAGTGCTGTGCAAAGACTTTTTTATTGATGAAGAACAGGTTTACCGTGCTCGCTACTTTGGCGCGGACGCTATTTTGTTAATGCTATCAGTGCTTAATAACGAGCAATACAACGCGCTTCGCAACGTTGCAGAGTCGCTGAACATGGACGTACTGACTGAAGTCGCTAACGAACAGGAAATGCAGCGAGCGGTCAATTTGAAAGCCAACATCATTGGTATTAATCATCGTGATTTAACCGATTTAAGTATTGATCCGAACCGGAGCGCCGAACTGGCGCCACAAGCCCCCGAGGGAGCGTTACTTATTGCGGAGTCCGGTTTCTCTACACACGCCGACATTCGTCGGGTTGCCCCTTACGTCAATGGCTTTTTAGTGGGTAGCGCACTAAGCGCCCAACCCGATGTTGATGCCGCGTGCCGAAAACTGCTCTTTGGGCAAAACAAAGTGTGTGGCTTAACACGTGCGGAAGATGCGATTAATGCCCGCTCACAAGGAGCTGCCTATGGCGGTTTGATATTCGTAGAACACTCTCCCCGGTGTATTAACATCGAGCAAGCTCAGCAACTCACAGCCGAGGTCAAAGGGCTGGACTACGTTGGTGTGTTTGCAGACACTGCCTTACAAAAAGTGATTGATGCCGTTTCTGCGGTCGGTTTGGCGGTGGTACAACTGCATGGCCACGAAGATATCGACTATGTGGTTCAGCTGCGCCAACAACTGCGTGAGCAAGGACTGGATTCAGTCAAAATATGGAAAGCACTGGCTATTGAAACGTCCGCCCAACTACCCGATTTACCCGTCGATGGCTTTGTACTGGATAATCGTAGCGGCGGCAGTGGCCAGCTGTTTGACTGGTCACTGCTGGAGGAGCTGGCACCCCAGCAGCGCCAACGTTGTCTGCTAGCAGGCGGTATTGGTCCTGAAAGTATTGATGAAGCAATAACACTTGGCTTTGCCGGCGTTGACATAAATTCCCGCGTGGAGTGGTCGCCGGGCATTAAAAATAGCCAGAAGGTATCGCAAACGTTCACGAAAATACGTCAATACGGACGATTTTCAGAGAAACAAGTGTTTAAAAATATCCAACAGGAGGCTGTATGAGTCAGTCATTACCCGCTTATTTTGGCGATTTCGGCGGCCAGTTCGTTCCTGAAATCTTATTACCGGCGCTTGAGCAACTCGAGCAAGCTTTCATTGACGCGCAGCACGACGATGAATTTCAGGCAGAATTTCGCGGCTTGTTAAAAAACTACCTTGGCAGACCGACACCGTTAAGCTTGTGCCGGAATTTGCCACTGGAAAGCCCTGGCAACACCAAGATTTACCTAAAACGTGAAGACTTACTTCACGGTGGTGCACACAAAACCAATCAGGTGCTGGGCCAGGCACTATTGGCTAAACGCATGGGCAAAACGCGTATTATTGCAGAGACCGGAGCAGGCCAGCACGGCACCGCTACGGCACTTGCCTGTGCCCTCCTCGATTTAGAATGCATTGTCTATATGGGTAAAAAAGACGCTGAGCGTCAGCAACCCAACGTATTCCGCATGGAGCTTATGGGTGCAAAAGTCGTTTCTGTCGATACCGGCAGCGGCACTTTAAAAGACGCAGTAAACGAAGCTTTAAGAGACTGGACGGCCAGTTACCCTACCACCCATTACCTGCTAGGAACAGCAGCCGGCGCGCATCCTTTTCCAACCATTGTCCGTGAGTTTCACCGCATGATTGGCGAGGAAGCCAAAGCTCAAATGAAAGAGCAAGCGGGTCGTTTACCAGACGAGGTTATTGCCTGCGTCGGCGGTGGCTCCAATGCAATTGGTATGTTTGCGGACTTCATTGATGAAGAAGGCGTTGATTTAGTGGGTGTTGAGCCTGCCGGGAAAGGTGTCGAGACCCAACATCACGGGGCTACACTCACAGCCGGCAAGCCAGGCATTTTGCATGGCTGCCTGTCGTTTTTAATGCAGGACAACGAAGGGCAAATTGAAGAGTCGTATTCCGTTTCTGCAGGCCTGGACTACCCTGGAGTCGGTCCACAACATGCGCACTTGAAAGCCATTGGCCGCGCCCGCTATGAGTCGGTAACTGATGAAGAGGCGTTAGAGGCGTTTAAGCTATTATCGCGCCATGAAGGTATTATTCCTGCGTTAGAGTCAGCGCATGCGCTCGCTTATGCGCTCAAGCGCGCAGCCGAGCCTGACGCTCCGGAAGTCTTACTGGTTAATTTGTCTGGTCGCGGCGACAAAGATATCGATCACGTTCGCCGTATTTTTAAAGCCCAAGAAAACGCTGCGGAGGATCAACAATGAGCCGCTACGAACACTGTTTTGCTGATTTAAAAACCAATCATCAAGGCGCATTTGTTCCTTTTGTCACACTTGGCGATCCAACACCAGAGCAAAGTTTGGAGGTGATAAAAGCACTCATTGATGGCGGTGCCGATGCTCTCGAGCTGGGCCTTCCATTTTCTGATCCCGTGGCAGACGGTCCTGTGATTCAGCGTGCCAATTTACGCGCGCTGGATGCCGGCACTAACTTCAACGATATACTGCGGATTTTAGAAGCTGTTCGTGACTATTCACATCACATACCGATAGGTTTATTAGTCTATGCTAACTTAGTTTACGCAAAAGGCGTTCGAGAGTTTTACCAACAAATGAAAGACGTTGGCGTCGATTCGGTACTTATTGCGGACGTTCCTGTGAAAGAAGCCAGGCGCTTTGCTGAAATAGCCAGGGAGATTGGTATCGATGCGGTATTTATTGCGCCGCCTGACGCCAGCGATGAGCTACTGCAAACCATAGCAAAGCAATGTTCAGGCTATGTGTATTTATTAAGCCGTTCAGGTGTTACCGGCGCGGAGACACAAATGCAGGCACCGGCTTCAGAGCTTATCGACAAGCTGAAGTCTGCCGGCGCACCGCCTATATTACTGGGCTTTGGTATTTCTCAACCCGAACACGTTGAAAAAGCGTTGGCAGCTGGCGCGGACGGTGCTATTAGCGGCTCAGCTGTGGTTGCGCTTATTGAGAAAAACCTCGACAATAATGCGCAACAGATAGCGGACTTAAAAGCGTTTACCCAAAGCATGAAAGCCGCCACATCGCTGAAGTAAAGAAAACCGGAGTAGTCAATGGCCCTGTTATTAGAATATATACCGATAATCGCCTTTTTTGTGTTCTACAAAATGGCGGACATTTATGTCGCAACCGGTGTTTTAATGGCAGGGACAGTGGTTCAGCTAATCGGGCTAAAGTTAATTAGGCACCCCATGACGACCCGGCATTGGGTTTTGCCCCTAGTCGTCATTGGCTTCGGTTCACTGACTCTACTTCTGCATGATGACTGGTTCATAAAAATGAAAGTGTCAGTTATATATGGTGCTATAGCGCTTTTCCTGGCTGGCAGTTTACTTTTGAAAAAGAAGAACCCTATTCAGTCGATTCGTGGAAAAAACATTGATTTACCTGACTTCGTTTGGATTCGACTGACCTATTCATGGATTGTTTATTGCCTGTTTCTTGCAGCTATTAACCTCTACATTGCTGAGTTTTTGAGCCAAGAAGTTTGGGTCAACTTCAAAGTCTTTGGGATTTTAATTGCAACATTTTTGTTTATTTTGGGCACTGAAATTTATATAAACAAATATGCGGAAGATGAGGAGAACACGCAATAATGTGGTTCGTTATTTTTGCAGAAGATCACCCGGACTCGCTGGAAGCGCGCAAGCGAGCGCGCCCTGCTCACCTTGAGCGGCTAAAGGCATTACAAAACGACGGGCGTTTGCTGGTCGCGGGGCCATGCCCTGCCATAGCCGAACTTGATCCGGGCGTACTCGGTTATACCGGCTCTGTCGTCATTGCGGAGTTCGACACATTACAGGACGCTGAACAATGGACAAATGACGACCCATACTGGGAAGCAGGTGTCTATAAACAAGCTTCGGTAAAGCCCTTTATCGCTGCGCTTCCAAACTAACCCGCTATTGTCGTTGTGTCGAAAAACATGAAGAGTATCGAGCTCACGAACAATAATCGCTACTTACACTGTGTAAGGTTCGAGCCACAAACCAAAATTAAAGCCACTGTCGTCATAGCTGCGGCCCTTGGCGTAAAACAGCGCTTCTACCAGCCAATTGCGCGCTGGTTAAGCGAACAGGGGTATCGCGTTATTACTTTCGACTACTACGGCATTGGTCAGTCCGTCGATAAACCATTAAAACAGATCAAGTCTGACATTATTGAATGGGCTGAGTTGGATATTAAGTCAGTGCTCGAATACGCCAAGTCCTGCCAGCAAGGCGAGCCGCTAATTTGGCTTGCTCATAGTTTAGGTGGTCAAATTGTTGCTTTGGCATCGAATAGCCACTACATCGACAAAATGGTGACTATTGCCAGCGGCACCGGTTATTGGCTACAAGCCAGCAAACAAGTTCGTTGGACATCTTGGTTGTTGTGGTATTTTGCCGCTCCTATCAGTACGCCCATAGCCGGCTACTTCCCCGGTAAACGCTTGAACATGGTGGGTGATATGCCTGCACCAGCCATGAAGCAATGGAGTCGTTGGTGCCGCAGCAAAAACTACTTATTCGATAACATTACTGACGAACAAAAAGCGCGTTACGATACCTTCAGCGCACCTATTCGCGCATTCCATATTACCGACGACGAGCTACTCCAGCGCTCAAATATTGAGAGTTTACTGAGTCACTACCCAAATGCCGAAAAGTCGTTAACGGACTTAACCCCCGACATGACTAACAGCAAAGGCATTGGTCACTTCAACTTCTTCCACAGTCAATTTAAAGAGTCACTTTGGCGTAAAAGCTTGCTAGACGCCCTAGAGGTCAATTAAAGTCTTTGTATTGACGAAATAATCAGGGACTCTTAGACCGTGCATTATCAAATGGAAATGGCACTTTCATTACTGGCAGCGCTTGCTTTAGGTTTGATGATAGGCATTGAGCGAGGTTGGTCGGGTCGTGACAGCGAAGAAGGAGCTCGCGTTGCCGGGGTGCGCACGTTTAGCATTATTGGTTTAAGTGGGGGTGTTTTCGCCATACTCGCCCAACAATGGGGTGTATGGCTCATTATTACCGGCTTTGTTGTAGTCGCCATTCTCATTGCGGCGTCATACATTAGCCACAGCAAACTCTCTGACGACGCGGGCATTACTACTGAGTTTTCCATGTTACTGACCTTCGCGTTAGCAATTTGGGGGGCCTCGGGGAATCCGCTCCCAGCGCTAAGCTGTGGTGCTGTGGTCGTTGCCCTGCTCGGTCATAAGAAAAATTTACATAAATTACTCAAACGTATTTCCCCTAAAGCCTTTTATTCAGGCATTACCTTACTGCTTATTTCCGTGGTGGTGCTACCGCTTCTGCCTGACGAAGGGTACGGCCCATAGCAAGCGCTAAACCCATACTGGCTATGGTGGATGGTGGTGTTAATTTCCGGGCTGTCATTTATTGGCTACTTATTTACGCAATTGCTCGGCGAAAAGAGAGGCACGCTCATTACCGCGATTGCAGGTGGCTTTGCGTCGTCCACCGCCGTTACTCTCACCATGGCTCGTTTTGCTAAGAAGAACTCACACACCGCTATTTATGTGAGCGGTACGCTGCTGGCCTGCAGCATTATGTTTCCGCGAGTGCTGATAGAAGTCTTTGTTGTAAACCGTGCGCTTCTTGGAATGCTATGGCCGTCGGTTGCCCTAATGTTCGCCGGATTACTAGTGGTTATGGTAATTATGTATCGCCAGCAAAAGCAACAAACGCAATCAAGCGCTTCCGATATCACCATTAATAACCCACTACAGCTAGGCACCGCCATACAATTCGGCCTGCTGCTTGCCGTTGTTTTGTTACTCTCTGAAGCCATGAAGCAATGGTTTGGAGATGCCGGTATCTACAGCCTGGCTATTGTCTCGGGCTTAATGGACGTCGACGCTATTACCTTATCGTTGTCCCGGTCAGCTCAGAATGAGCTGTCACCGAAGGTTGCGGTTATGGGGATTATTCTGGCCTGCGCCAGTAACACCTTACTGAAAGGCATAATGTTTGCGTCTGTTGCCGGCATAAAGCTGCATTACAAATACGCCGCCTACATGATTTTAGCGGTTGTTCCCGGTTTGCTTTATGGCTTTTGGCACGTGCTTTAAAAGGAGGAGTTTTGCTATCACTACCCAATTATGAAGAAGTGGCTGCCGCCGCTGAACGCATCCGCCCATACGCTCATAAGACGCCGGTGCTAACGTCGCGTACAGCGAACCAAAAGTTGGGCGCCGAACTCTTTTTTAAATGTGAGAACTTCCAACGCATGGGCGCGTTTAAGTTCCGCGGCGCTATGAATGCTCTTCTGCAGTTTAATGACGCTCAGAAAAAAGCCGGTGTTATTGCGTTTTCATCAGGTAATCATGCCCAGGCTATTGCTTTAGCGGCTCAATTGCTCGGTATTAAAGCGACCATTATCATGCCCGAAGACGCCCCCGTCGCGAAAGTAAACGCGACCCGCGGGTATGGTGCCGACGTTATTCACTATGACCGCTATACCGAAAATCGCGAAGAAATAGGCAAAGAGCTTGCTGAGAAACACGGTTATACGCTCATACCGCCTTACGACCATCCGCACATTTTGTCAGGGCAAGGCACTGCCGCAAAAGAGCTGTTTGAGGAAGTCGGAGAGCTTGACGCACTATTTGTGTGTCTAGGTGGCGGCGGATTGCTGTCCGGCTGCGCGTTAGCGGCGCGCCATTTCGCACCTGACTGCAAAGTTTATGGTGTTGAGCCCGAAGCCGGAAACGACGGCCAACAGTCGTTCCGTAAAGGGGAAATTGTCCGTATTGAAACGCCCAAAACCATTGCTGATGGCGCTCAAACACAGTATTTGGGCGAATATACCTTCCCTATTATTCAAAATAATGTCGATGATATTCTAACCGTCAGCGACTCAAGCTTAGTTGAATCCATGCGCTTTTTCGCCGAGCGAATGAAGATGGTTGTTGAACCAACGGGATGCCTCGGTTTCGCTGCTGTAGAGCAGCTTAAAGATGAGCTTCGAGGCAAACGGGTTGGCGTTATCATTAGCGGTGGCAATGTCGATATAAGCCGCTATGCAGAACTATTAAGCTCTTAAAAAGTAGGAGGATAAATGACAGTACCTCAGTGGATAAATACCCTTGATACGCCATATTTGCTGATTGATGAAGCCATTCTAAAGCGCAATATCGCGCATTTGAAAAACCGGGTTGAATCACTGGGAGGTCACTTACGTCCTCATCTGAAGACATTGCGCACGTTAGAGGCCGCCGATTACTTACTCGCGGATAAAACCAGGCCAGCCACAGTGTCAACACTGGCAGAAGCTAAAGCCTACGCAAACGCTGGCTACACCGACTTACTTTACGCCGTAGGCATTGCACCGGCAAAATTGGAACGCGTCGCTCAACTACGTAAGCGCGGTATTAACCTACATATACTGCTCGATAATATGGCGCAGGCAAAGGCAGTAAGTGACTTTGCACAAAAACACCAACAGGACTTTTCCGTTTTTATTGAAATAGACAGTGATGATCATCGCGGTGGTATTAAGCCCGAAGCACCCGAGCTTATTGATATTGCGCAGCAACTTGGTCGACACTTTACCGGACTTATGACCCATGCCGGTGGCTCATACGGTTGTAATACCGCAGACGCTTTAAAAGCATTCGCTAAGCGAGAGTGTGATGCGGTTCGCAGCGCTAAAAGCCGATTGGAAGCGTCTAACATTCATTGTTCAATAACCAGCGTCGGTTCAACACCAACTGCGCATTATGGCGAAGACTTTAGTGATATTACCGAAGTGCGTGCCGGCGTTTACACGACATTCGATTTGGTCATGAAAAACATCGGTGTGTGCGACTTTTCAGACATAGCCATGTCGGTAGTGACAACTGTCATAGGGCACAACAAAGAGAAAGGCTGGGTACTTACAGACAGCGGTTGGATGGCACTGTCGCGTGATCGCGGTACCGCGAGTCAAGGGAAAGATTTTGGCTACGGACAAATCTGCAGAACTGACGGCTCTGTTTTAGCTGGCTTGTGCATTAACAGCACATCGCAAGAGCACGGTGTTATTGAATTAACCGAAACTTACCAACCAGAAGACTTTCCTGTTGGCTCGCAATTGCGCATATTGCCCAACCACGCCTGTGCAACAGCCGCCATGCATCCGCTTTACCATATACTGCTGAGTGATGGTTCACATAAAACCTGGCAACGGATTATGGGTTGGTAAATATCGTAAACCTTATCGAACAACTTCAGTAGTCACTTCAATAACCCCGACGTCCAAGTCAGCAATGTCGCCAAACGCGGAGCGGGATAAGTCGATGATTCTGCCGTCAATAAAGGGGCCTCGATCATTAATTTTAACCACGACGCTTTTATTGTTAGCGATATTGGTGACTCGAACTTTGGTGCCAAATGGCAAGGTTCTGTGAGCGGCGGTGTCTGCGAAGTGGTTATACCGCTCACCACTGGCTGTGGTTCTGAATTGGTATTTCATGGCGTAATAAGACGCCTTTCCGGAATCTTGTTTGCCAATTAAGTTATTGGGACTCTTCGCCGGAATGGAGCTACAGCCACTCAGCACCAGCATAAATAAACCGGCGCCAAGCATGAACTTTTTTACGGAGTGTGTGGTTTTAGTTTTCATTCCTTAATCTTACTGAGTTCCGAAAACCCTGTCTGTTAAGGGAATAAAAAGACGCCGTAAAGATTTATACACTCACCTGAAAAGCTTCGCGCACGGTCGGGTACTTAAACTCAAAACCATGATTGCGCAGCTTGTCCGGTACCACAGCTTGTCCCTCAAGTAGCATCGAAGACATTTCCCCCAAGCCAAGTTTAAGCACAAATGCAGGCACTCTCATAAAGTGCGGTTTATTCAGTACCGACGCCAAAGTCCGGCTAAAAGCTTCATTGGCAACAGGGCCCGGGGCGGTCATGTTCACGGGGCCTGATAAATTATCGTGTTCTAACAAGTACTGCAGTGCCCGAATCATGTCCTCAAGCTGTATCCAGGACATCATTTGCTTACCTTCACCTAAAGGTCCGCCTAAACCGAATTTATAAGGTGGCAGCATTTTCGCTAACGCGCCTTCATCTTTTGCCAGCACTACGCCCGTACGAAGTAACACAACGCGAGTGGCCTTTTCTGCGGCTAAAGCCCTGCGCTCCCACTCCTGACACAGCGTCACTGCAAAGTCCGTATGCTCGGGCTTGCCCTCTTCGTTTACCGGCGAGGAGTCTCGCGGACCGTAATAACCAATTGCAGAGCCACTCAGAAATACCTTAGGAGGCGTTTCGGCCCCCTTAATCATAGCCGCCAGCTTTTCGGTAACCTGCCAGCGGCTGTCTTTTAACGCCTGTTTGCGGGAATCGCTCCAGCGCTTGTCGGCAATACCCTCGCCCTGCAAATTGATAACAGCATCAAATTGGCCGATATCCGCCACCTCGTCCACTGAGGACAATAAGGTAACATCGTCGCCCAGTAGTTTCCTGGCACGCTCCTTATTGCGCGTGGTGACCGTAAACTTGTGCTCACTTCGGTACGTGCGAATAAACGCGGAGCCAATTAGGCCTGTACCTCCCGTCATCAAAATATTCATCGGTCACCTCCTGAGTCAGTTACTAGCGCAAACTTACGCGAGCTTGCGAATAAGTTGCGCTGTATTGCGTTTAATTAGGCGATAACATGACAAACGACCTAAAATAGCCACAGCCAAGGCTCCGCAAAGCGGTCCTACAAGCCATAGCTTCCAGTGGATTACCGGCGTCATGTTAAATACCTGGTTTTGCAATATGAACAAGGATATTTCCATCGCCAACGTGGCTATTAACCCACTAATAGCCCCCAGCACCAGGAACTCATAAGTAATACTGCGACTTAATAACTTACCGGGCGCGCCCAGCGTGCGCAGAATCACTAGTTCTTTCTGGCGTTCTTCCATGCTGGCCTGTACCTGCGCCACTAGCACTAACGCACCAGCAATAATGACAAGCACCAGTACGAACACAATGGCTAAGCTCACCTGCCCAATGACTTCTCGTATCTGATCAATCATAGCGTCCAGATCAATCAGCGACGTTTGTGGGAACGGTTTAAAAAGCTCATACAGTTCACTTTTACGCTCTTCGTCCAACCTAAAGCTGGTGATGTAAGTCGCTGGAAAATCCTCCAGTGTCGACGTATTGAATATCATGTAAAAGTTCGGCTGTAAGGTATTCCAGTCGGCTTTTCGCAAACTGGTGACCGGCACCGTGAATACGTCGCCACCTAAATTAAAGCGTAGTTCATCACCTACTTTAATATCCAGTCGTTCTGATACATTTAATTCGACAGAGACCTGAGGTTTAGCGTCTTCTCCCCACCACTCACCGGCGGTTAACTCGTTGTTTGGTGGTAAGCTATCGCGCCAAGTCAGTGACAGCTCTCGACCAATACCTTCACGTCCTTCTGCTTCGTCTTCATCACGCTCTTCCTTGGTGACTTCATCTCGCAGCTTTTCACCATTAATGTGAGTTAAGCGACCAGGAACTATCGGGTACAAATCAGTCGACGGAATATTTTCGCGCTCGAACATTGCCTGCATATCATCCACATTGTCCTGGGCAATATTAATGGCAAAGTAGTTCGGAGCGTCTGCTGGCAACTGCCGTTTCCAGTCTTCCAGTAAGTCGTTGCGCAAAACAATGACTAATAACAGCAACATAATCGCCGTTGAAAAGCTCAACATTTGTACACTATTTTGCGCTGCCCGACGTTGCAGGCCAGCCATTGCGAGGCGCCAGCTGCTCCCCGCCTGCATACCCGCTTTGCGGCTCGCAGATATGAATAAGCGTCCTAATCCCAGCAAGATAACAGCGGCAACGGCACCGCCGGCAAACAAAGCGGTCGATAACCACCACTGCTGACTGTAAATCACCAACAAGGCATAAATGGTGCCTCCGCTTAATACCCACTGCAGCCAGCGAATAGCGTTACCCGCCGTTAGCTGGCGGTGCAACACACGTAGCGGAGGAATCGAGACCAGCCTAAACAATGGGTACAGGGTAAACATAACCGCACTGATAACACCGGTCGCTCCGGCTAATGCGTAAGGCTGCCATCCGGCTTGAGGTAAGGTCGCATCCAGTTTCTGTGCAACCCATTCAATAACCACATATTGAATAGCCCATCCAAGCGCCATACCTACCGCCACACTCGCAGCTGTAAGTAGTAGCAAATGAAGTAAAAAGATACGACGAATCTGCTTTTTGTCCGCGCCCAGCGTTTTAAAAATAGCAACGACATCGTAGTTTCGCTGGCAATAACGCTGCGCTGCTACTGCCACCGCTGTTGCGGCCAGTACCACACCGAGCAGGCTTGCCAGCATCATAAAGCGCTCAGCTCGATTTAAAGAACGCGATAACGGGCTATCTCCATCTTCAATACTGCGCCAGCTATGTGTGTCGTCATTGAGTCGAGGTAACAGCCAGTCTTCGTACGCATCAATAGCGCCAGGTTCCCCAGCCATTAAGACGTTAAAACGCACACGGCTACCCGGTTGAATGAGGCCCGTTTCTTCCAGTTGAGAATGGCGAATAATCACGTTTGGACTATCAGTAAATACTGAAAAACCAACATCGGGCTCATAAGTGACGACTTTAGTGACCTTAAAACTGCTATTCCCCACCTCAATTGAGTCACCAATATCCAGCTGTAAGGCCTGAAACAGCTGTGATGCCACCCAGGCCTCGCCTTCAGCAGGCAGACCTTCAGCCACGTACCCTTTTCCAAACGGCTGGTCTGCGATTTCCAGCTCACCTCGTAGCGGGTAACCGTCGCTGACAGCTTTGATATCCACCAGAGTCATGTTCTCGCCAGAAAACGCCATGGAATTAAACACGACTTTCCAGGCTGTTTGCAGCTGCATTTGTCCGGCTTGGTCGAGCCATTCCTGGGGTATGTCACGACGTGAGCTCAAAACACGATCCGCGGCTAAGAATTCGCTGCTGCGTTCAGTCAGTCCAGCTTGTAAGCGATCACTGAATATAGAAAGAGACAATACGGCGGTCACCGACAAAATAATTGCCAGCGCCATAATTGTCAGCTCACCTCGTTTCAGCTCCTGCTTTAGCAAACGAAACGAAATTTTATGCCACATCCTGTGCTGCCTCCGACAACTGCCCTGCTTCCATTTGCAACACGCGCTGACAGCGCTTGGCCAGCTGCTGATCGTGAGTCACCATAATCAGCGTTGTACCGTAGTCTTTATTGAGGTCGAATAATAATTCTTCGACCTTACCACCAGTTTTTGCATCAAGATTACCGGTAGGTTCATCTGCAAACAGAATTTTCGGCTGGCCGACAAATGCCCGTGCAATGGCAACACGTTGCTGCTCACCACCTGACAGCTGGTTGGGGTAATGGTGCCAGCGATCTTCCAGCCCAACTTTGGCTAAGAGTTCGCGGGCTTCTTTCTCTGCGCCTTTATGACCCGCCAATTCAGCCGGTAGCATAACGTTTTCCAGAGCGCTTAAACTTGGCACCAAAAGGAACGACTGAAAAATAAAGCCAACTTTGTCAGCACGAACTTTCGCGCGCTGCTCTTCATCCAATTCGCTCAGTTTTTCGTTCTCTATAAGAACCTCTCCGGAGGATGCGAGGTCTAACCCCGCAAGCAGCGACAATAACGTCGATTTACCGGAGCCTGACGCGCCGACAATGGCAACAGTCTCGCCAGCATTGATACTGACGTTAATTGGCTGCAAAATCTGTAATGGACCCTCAGAGGTGTCTACGGTTTTTTCCAGTTGTTGAGCTTGAATGAGCATAAAATGAAAAACTTCCTTTTGAAAACGTGTCTATTTTTATCACTGTTGTTAGTTATACGCAGTGTTTCCGCAAATGTCTCACTTGTCGTTTTAGGTGACAGCCTAAGCGCTGGTTACGGCCTTTCACAGGAGCAAACCTGGGTGGCCGAACTGGACCGACGCTGGGACAGCTCTCATCCCGATATTAACATCATAAACGCCAGTATTAGTGGCGAAACCACTCGTGGTGGCTTGAGCCGTTTAGAAGGCGTTTTAGAGCGTCACCAACCCGATGCTTTATTTATTGAATTAGGTGGTAACGATGGACTTAGAGGCTTTGACCTCAACACAGTTCGTTCAAACTTGAAACAAATGATCGATAAAGCGAAGAAACAAGGCGTTAAAGTGGCATTAAGTCAGGTTATGGTGCCACCGAATTATGGCCAGAGGTTTGCTGAACAGTTTCGCCAGGTATTTAAAGAGGTTGCAGAAGAGGAAGGGGTTAAATTAGTGCCCTTTTTTATGGAGCAGATAGCGACCAATCCAGATAATGTGCAGAACGATGGCATTCACCCAACCGCTGAAGCACAGCCCAAAATTGCTGACTTTTTAGAGCCCTACTTATTGGAATTAGCAAAATAAAGGCACAAAAAAACCGCCTGCGGGCGGTTGTGTGTTGTCCTGAAAAATGGCGTCCCCTAGGGGATTCGAACCCCTGTTACCGCCGTGAAAGGGCGGTGTCCTAGGCCTCTAGACGAAGGGGACCCTGGACTGTTTGATGTGAGCTGTGACTCTCTTAAAAGAGATGGCGTCCCCTAGGGGATTCGAACCCCTGTTACCGCCGTGAAAGGGCGGTGTCCTAGGCCTCTAGACGAAGGGGACGCAATAATCACTCTGCATCACGGTATTTGAATGGCGTCCCCTAGGGGATTCGAACCCCTGTTACCGCCGTGAAAGGGCGGTGTCCTAGGCCTCTAGACGAAGGGGACGCAACAATCACTCTGCATCACGGTATTTGAATGGCGTCCCCTAGGGGATTCGAACCCCTGTTACCGCCGTGAAAGGGCGGTGTCCTAGGCCTCTAGACGAAGGGGACGCAACAATCACTCTGCATCACGGTATTTGAATGGCGTCCCCTAGGGGATTCGAACCCCTGTTACCGCCGTGAAAGGGCGGTGTCCTAGGCCTCTAGACGAAGGGGACGCTGGACTGTTTGATGTGAGCTGTGACTCTCTTAAAAGAGATGGCGTCCCCTAGGGGATTCGAACCCCTGTTACCGCCGTGAAAGGGCGGTGTCCTAGGCCTCTAGACGAAGGGGACGCAATCAAATACTTTTAACTACTGTCGGCGCTCTACCGAAAACAACTTGGTGGAGCTAAGCGGGATCGAACCGCTGACCTCTTGCATGCCATGCAAGCGCTCTCCCAGCTGAGCTATAGCCCCGCACCTGGCAATCACAGACTGCCTTGACAGCGGGGCGCATTCTATTTCGACCTGAGCTAATGTGTCAACTATTTTTTGAAAAAATGCGACCGTTTGACGATTTTTATGGCAATTCGCTCAGTTATTCATCAAAAACTATTTTTTCAGGCCGTCCGGCAGTTTTTGGTGGTAAACATGATACACCTGCTCCAACCCTTCCCGGCTGGAAACAGAAACATTCATGTCATTCACTAAACCGTTATCCAAACGATACACCCAACCATGCAAAGTCAGCGGTTGACCACGGTCCCAGGCTTCTTGAACCACGTTTGTCTTAGCAAGATTTTTCACTTGCTCAATAACGTTTAGCTCGCAGAGACGATCGACTTTTTGAGAGTCTTCCAGAGCTGCTATTTCTTCGGCATGCTCGCGATAGACATCACGAATGGGATAAAGCCAATGGTCTACCAAACCATGAGGTTTTGATTCCATGGCTGCTTTAACACCACCACAACCATAGTGACCCACCACCAATACATGACGTACTTTGAGGGTTTCTATCGCAAACTGAATCACAGACAAACAGTTAAAGTCTGTCTGAATAACTTGGTTTGCCACATTTCTATGTACGAATAACTCGCCAGGGTCCATACCAACAATCTGGTTGGCAGGCACTCGACTGTCGGAGCAGCCTATCCACAAATACTCCGGCGCCTGCTGCCCTACCAAGCGCTTAAAAAAGTCAGGATCTTTCTGAACCTGCTCTTCCGCCCACGCTTTGTTGTTCTCAATCAAGTGCTTAATGTCTGGCATGATGTATCCTAAGGTCGTTTTAACGCTCTATTACGCGCTCTCACGCTTAGCTATAAATTCTAAAGCAAGGTCAATTCGCGCCAAAACGGTTTTTTGGGGTATTAATTCAAGGGTTTCACCTAACGAAGGAGAGTTACCTCCACCGGTAGCAGCTACCCTTAAAGGCATACCTACTTTGCCCATACCCACATCCAGGTCAGCAGCGGTTTGATTAATAGCGGCTTGGATATTATCAGCATTCCAGTCGTTCACTGCTCCAAGCAGTTCTTTTGCCTTTAATAAAGGCTCTTTCGCTACCGGACGTAAATGCTTCTTCGCCGCCTTCTCTTCAAATTCGTCTACTGATTCGTAGAAATAACGACTAATGGCAGCCATTTCTTTCAGAGTTTTCACTCGGTCGGCCTGCAACGCAACCACTTTCTCAAGAGCAGGCCCGTGACTGGTATCCACACCGATTTGGTCAAACTGCCATTGCAACTGTGGAGCCACTTTTTCAGCCGGTAACGTTTTCATATAATGCTGATTTAGCCAGTTAAGTTTTTCGGTATTAAACGCTGACGCGGCTTTATTAACATCATCCAGCTTAAAATACTCGATAAGCTCATCAACACTGAAAATTTCCTGATCGCCATGTGACCAGCCTAAACGCGCTAAATAGTTAATAACCGCTTCAGGTACGTAACCATCATCTCTATATTGCATTACGCTAACTGCGCCATGGCGTTTCGACAGTTTCTTACCATCATCGCCTAGAATCATCGACACGTGAGCATATTCAGGTACGGGCGCGCCTAAGGCCTTTAAGATATTAATCTGGCGCGGGGTGTTATTAATGTGGTCTTCGCCGCGCACCACATGAGTAATTTCCATGTCCCAATCATCAACAACCACACAGAAGTTATAGGTTGGCGTACCGTCGGTACGGGCAATGATCAAATCATCCAGCTCGGTATTAGCGAATTCAATACGGCCACGAATGTGATCATCGAAAACCACACTGCCCTCTTGCGGGTTACGAAAGCGAATAACGTATTTATCACCGCCAACATTCGGGTTGTCACGGCAATGTCCGTCATAACGAGGCTTTTCTCCCGCTGCCATTTGCTCTTCACGCATTTTCTCTAAGCGCTCAGCCGAGCAATAACATTTATAAGCTTTGTCTTCTTCCAACAGCTTATCAATAAGCTCTTTATAGCGGTCAAAACGTTGAGTCTGGTAATACGGACCACGATCCCAGTTTAATCCAAGCCACTCCATACCTTCTAAAATTGCGTCAATGGCAGGCTGTGTTGAGCGTTCGCGGTCTGTGTCTTCAATACGTAATACGAACTCGCCGCCTTGCGCTTTTGCAACTAACCAAGAATATAAAGCGGTACGAGCACCGCCGACATGCAAATAACCTGTAGGACTGGGAGCAAAACGCGTTACCACACTCATGTTTCTTCCTTTCTGTTAAACCGGTCAAAAATAATGGCGGCAAGTTTATCAAGACTGAGCGCTCAGCGCATCTGCTAATCGAAATGATTAAAATGTCAGCAAACGATACAAAGTTCGCAATTTTTATTTGACAGTTTTCATCTGATCCCTATAATGCCTCCTCGCAACGACGCAGAAGTGTCACAGTGAGAATGGTTGCTTAGCTCAGTTGGGAGAGCATCGCCCTTACAAGGCGAGGGTCACTGGTTCAAGCCCAGTAGCAACCACCACTTCTCTTCTTCCCCTTAGTTGCAGACCTTCAGGATGGTTGCTTAGCTCAGTTGGGAGAGCATCGCCCTTACAAGGCGAGGGTCACTGGTTCGAGCCCAGTAGCAACCACCATTTTTTTACTTCAGATTTTCCAGTAAATAATCTAAAAGCACCCTGACTTTAGGAATGACCTGTCTGTTTTCCGGGTACAATGCCCAAATACCGTCATCCGCTTGCCTATAATCTGCTAATACTTCTTTAAGCTGACCACTTGCCAAGGCATCTGTGACGTAATAATCCGGTAACATCGCCAGGCCTAAGCCTTTTATCGCGGCATCTCTAAGCGCCAAGCCGTTGTTACAATGCAAATAAAGCTCTGGCCGGTAAGTTTCTGAGCGCCCGTCCACCTCAAACCGCCATTGTTTGACGGTACCGGTAAAGCACTTATGCGCATCAAGATCATTAACGCTGTTAGGCTCACCAACACGTTCAAAATAGCTCGGAGAACCCACGACATAATGACGTCGGCTACCAAGCTTACGCGCTCTGAGTCTTGGGTTGCCCAACTGTCCAAGTCGAATAGCGACGTCATAACTGCCTTCAATCAGGTCGACCTGATCATTCGTGAGTTGCAAATCCAGACGGCAGTCTTCATAAACTTGCAGAAAATCATTTAAAAGCGGGGCTATAAAACGTTCACCATAATAAACGGGAGCGGTAATTCTAATAAGTCCCTGAGGTTGTTGTGTGCGCTGTTGAATGGCCTGATCAGCGTCTCTCAGGCTGGCGACTAAATGCTGGCAATGCGGCAGGTATAGCTTCCCTTCTTCTGTTAAGCTGACACTGCGGGTCGACCGATATAGCAGTTGCATACGCAGTCGACTCTCCAACGCTGCGATATTCCGACTGACCTGCGCGACAGAGAGCCCAAGCTCTTGCGCTGCTGCGGTAAAGCTCTGCCGTTCAGCGACAGCGGCAAACTCACTAATTCCCTGCCAAGCTTTCATATTAACCTATTATTTCATTTACGAAAAAGTAATTTGTATAAACATAAGATTACCTGCTTATGAGAAAAAGTTAAACTTAAGCTACGCTATTACGTAATCTAGTTAACTCTTTAAAAGAAAAAGGAAGTATCATGGAAACAATAAAGTCACGCGCTATGGTTGCCTGGGGGCCGGGCGAACCATTGAAAGAAGAAATTATTGATGTTGCGCCACCCAAAAAAGGTGAAGTACGCGTTCGTATTATTGCCACCGGTGTCTGCCACACTGACGCTTACACATTGTCAGGTAAAGATCCTGAAGGCATTTTCCCGTCAGTATTAGGCCACGAAGGTGGTGGCATTGTTGAATCTGTCGGCGAAGGCGTCACTTCAGTTGAAGTCGGTGACCATGTCATTCCTTTATACACCGCAGAATGTGGTGAATGTAAGTTCTGTACCTCGGGTAAAACCAACCTGTGTCAGGCGGTTCGAGCCACCCAGGGTAAGGGCTTAATGCCGGACGGCACCAGCCGTTTCTCTAAAGACGGCGAGACTATTTATCACTACATGGGTACGTCGACTTTCTCTGAATACACCGTTCTACCAGAGATTTCACTGGCGAAAATTCCAAAAGAAGCACCGCTTGAAAAAGTGTGTCTGCTTGGCTGTGGTGTCACCACCGGCATGGGTGCGGTTAAAAACACCGCCAAAGTGCAGGAAGGCGACACAGTTGCGGTATTCGGTCTGGGCGGCATTGGCCTGGCGGTTATTATCGGCGCGGTACAAGCTAAAGCTTCACGCATTATTGCCATTGACGTGAACGACGACAAAAAAGCGATTGCTCAAGAGTTGGGCGCGACTGACTTTGTGAACCCAACCGAATATGACAAACCCATTCAGGAAGTCATTGTTGATATGACCGACGGTGGCGTCGACTTCTCATTTGAGTGTATTGGTAACGTTGATGTTATGCGCGCGGCACTTGAATGCTGCCATAAAGGCTGGGGTGAATCTGTCATTATTGGTGTTGCCGGTGCCGGTGAAGAAATTTCCACCCGTCCGTTCCAGCTGGTTACTGGTCGCGTATGGCGTGGCAGTGCCTTTGGTGGCGTTAAAGGCCGTACTGAACTGCCTGACTATGTTCAACAATACATGGACGGTAAGTTTGACCTGGATACCTTTATTACCCATACCATGCCGTTAGAAGACATTAATAAAGCGTTCGACCTAATGCACGAAGGCAAGTCGATTCGCTCGGTCATTCATTATTAATGGAGCCAGTGATGAAACAAATTAGCGAAACTCGCTGTTTTGGCGGTCGTCAGCTGCGTTTTGAACATGACTCTGAAGTACTGAACTGCACTATGCAGTTCAGTGTCTTTTTGCCATTACGCGCAGAGAAAACAGAGGTTCCGGCGGTTTATTTTCTATCGGGCTTAACCTGCACTGATGAAAATTTTTCCACCAAAGCCGGCGCACAGCGGGTAGCCACAGAGTTGGGTATTGCCTTAATTATTCCCGATACCAGCCCGCGTGGAGACAATGTAGCCGACGATGCAGACGGCGCTTACGACTTAGGTTTAGGTGCAGGCTTTTACGTCAACGCGACTGAAGAGCCGTGGAAGTCGAATTATCAAATGTACGACTACATTGTGAAAGAGTTGCCGGAATTAGTCGAAGCCGAGCTGCCGGTTAATGACAAGCGGGCTATTGCAGGTCATTCCATGGGCGGACACGGAGCTTTAGTTATTGGCTTACGTAACAGTGACCGCTACACCAGTATTTCGGCATTCTCGCCGATTACCAACCCAACACAATGCCCCTGGGGCGAAAAAGCCTTTAGTGCTTACTTGGGCGATGATCGCGAACAATGGAAGCAATACGATGCTGTTGAGCTCATTAAATCTAAAGGGCAGACACTTCCGATTCGAGTTGATCAGGGCTTAGCTGACGGATTTTTAGAAGAGCAGTTAAAACCGGAGAACTTAAAAGACGCCATTAGCGAAGTTAACGGCGGCGGTACTGTTCATTTACATGACGGTTATGACCACAGCTATTACTTCATCTCGTCATTTATCGAAGCTCAGCTTCGCTTCCATGCGAAGTACCTAACCGCCTAACAAATCCCCAAAAGCCCAGTAGGTATCACTTACTGGGTAAATACCCTCACACGTAAAGCGGTTATACTTCTGATCTCGCTCAATACTTCTCGCTAAAAAGGAAGCCGTAATGAAAGTTAATTCAGCTGCAGAGGCGCTCTCTATTATTAACGATGGTGATGTTATTTGGTGTCAGTCAATGGCGGCAACGCCATACAAACTGCTGGAAGGCCTGAAAGAGGTCGCAAAGCAACGAAAAGATCTGACATTACTGCAGCTCCACACAGAATACAGCGAAATACTCTGCGACCCAGAGCTTAAAGGACACCTTCGCCAACGTGCTTTCTTTGTCGGCGCCTCAACCCGGCAGGCCGTTAATCAGGGACTCGCCGACTATGTCCCGATTTTCCTGTCTGAAATTCCCAAGTTATTTCGCTCAGGCGAACAGCCACTGGATGCCGCTATCATTCAGGTGTCACCGCCGGATAAACACGGTAATTGCAGTTTAGGTATTTCAGTAGAAGCAACCCGGGCGGCGCTGCAAGTGGCAAAAAAAGTGGTTGCCTGGATAAACCCTAATATGCCTCGGACGCATGGCGACGCGCTAGTTTCCTTAAAACGATTTGATCGCTACTTTGAAGAATCGGCTCCTATTCCAATTCACAACCAGCCACCGCAAAACCCCATTACACAAAAAATTGGTGAGCGCGTTGCGGGCCTTATTGATGACGGCGACTGTTTGCAAATGGGTATTGGCGCCATACCCGATGCGACGCTAGCGTGTCTGCATCATCATAGAGACTTGGGCATTCACACCGAAATGTTCTCTGACGGGGTATTGCCCTTAGTTGAGCGTGGCGTCATAAACAATAGCCGTAAGCGTAAGCACCGTGGCCGCATTGTCACCACTTTTGCGATGGGTTCTCAGGCACTTTATGACTTTGTTGATGACAACCAGGAAGTGTTTTTCCTCGATGTTGAGTACACCAATGACACCTCGGTTATTCGCCAAAATAAGCAAGTTATGTCCATAAACAGCGCCCTTCAGGTCGACCTGAGTGGACAAGTCTGTGCCGACTCTATTGGCACTAGAATATACTCCGGCGTCGGTGGTCAAATGGACTTTGTGCGCGGTGCCAGCTTGTCGGAAGGTGGTCGCTCAGTGATTGCTCTGCCCTCAACGGCTTGTGGCGGAACGGTGTCTCGTATTAGCTCTTTGCTTGCTCCGGGTGCTGGCGTGGTCACTACGCGCGCCCATGTGCACTACATTGTCACCGAACATGGCGTCGCTAACTTACGCGCTAAAAGCATGAGCGAACGAGCGCGCGAGCTGATTCATATTGCCGACCCAAAATTCCGAGAGGAGCTTGCAAAAGCGGCTTATGACGACTGGGGATTGAACATCAGTTAGCCTACAAGCGGCCTTAGCTAAACTAAGGCCGCTTTTCATTAAAAGTTCCACATACTCCACAGACCCAGCTCATTTGACTCTCTATCGAAGCTGACACTGCTTTCCTCTATCCGCTTACCCACAACAGCTAAAGTCAGATAAGGCGAGACTTTCCAGTCCCAGCCAATCTGTACATAGTCTTTTTCATAACTCGGATTTAAACGGCGACTTGGCTTCGTTGTATCATAGCGCACGAACACAGAGTGCTTGGGTGCATAACGATAACTCGCCCAGCTTCCCCAACCGCTTTTCGCATCTTCCACCGGACTGGCTACCTGCGCCCAGTTATTGTTATGAACGTACTCAACGCCGAGACGCATCTTTTTAATTTGATAATTAATGGATGCATTAAAACGCTCTGCGGTATTCATCTTTGGAGCGTCGTCTTTGTCCTGCGTGCGAGCTCCACGATAACCGCCAACAGCAATATCCAGTCCCGGAGCGACATGCAACGCAGCGTAGGCTTCTACATCGACCGAGTCTCCCACTCTTGGTTTTTTAAAGCCACCACCGGTTACAACAGAGACAGCATAACTAACGCCATCGCTTTTATTCGTGTAATGAACACCTAAGTCAGTGGGACCCGCAAACTGATTCATTGGCGTCAGGCTTGGGTCGACATAGCGGTAACCTACTTTACGAGCAATGTAATCAATCCAGGGCAAAGGCGCGACGCCTAGCTGCAAAAGCTGGCCATTCGGCAGTTTACGTTGTACATAAGCGTGACGGAACCAGACGTCAGTCGGATCTTGTTGACGACGCCACTGAACATCCGTTGTTACTACAGCACTCCATTTGTCATTAAATTGGTGACTGAAGTCGAGGTAAAACCGCTTTAAGTCGAACTCCCAGCCTTCCCTGTTTGACGTTTGATCTTTTTGCTGAATATTGCTCGCATTGATAAATAACTGGCTCGATAAATTTGTTTCCGCTTGGACGGATACACTCCCCAGGCCACAAAAACACAGCGCGACTGCAATCTTCGAAGCTCTCATCATTCATTCCTTTGTTAATAACCACACTGTTAATGTGACTATAATATATTATCTGCTACTATACTAACTATCATACTCGTCATTAAATATAGGGTATTACTATGAATAATAAACAAGGATTCGTCGTAAATTGCGCGCTGGGTGCTCTATTTCTGGGAGTTTCTCTGAGCGTTTCAGCGGATGGTGACCCGGAATCGGGCCAGCAGTTATCAATGAAAGGTGACGGAAGCGGTGCCCCCTGTATGGCATGTCACGGACCTAATGGTGAAGGCAATGCGGCAGGCGCATTTCCTTATATTGCCGGCATGAATGAACAATACCTGTATCGGCAGTTAAAAGCCTATCAGACGAGCGATCGAAACAACGCGGTAATGTCTATGAACATCGATAATTTCAGCGACCAACAGCTACAAGACATCGCCGCTTATTATGCCAGTTTAGATAAACCAACAAGCACCGCAGAGAGTGCGAATTCAGGGTTAATTAAACAGGGTGAACGGTTAGTTAATGTGGGTGACTGGGATAACTACATTCCACCTTGCAGCACCTGTCACGGCCCTAATAATCGAGGCGTTGATGAAAACTTCCCAGGCATTGCGGGTCAGCACTCAAGTTATATCAAGCAGCAAATTAATGCTTGGAAAAGTGGTAACCGTAAAACCGACAAAGTTCAGCTTATGGAAGCCGTAGCAAAACGCCTAAGCGATGAGCAGATAGAAGCTGTTTCTGCTTACCTTGCTTCAATCCCAGCTGCAGAATAGGAGCTCAACTATGGATACTTCACTCAAAGTTACTTTATCTTTAATTGGAATTTCTATTGGTGGGCTGGCTATCGCGCAATCTCAGTCACCGAGCGAGGTTAAGCTACCTGAGTTTGAACAAGGTAAATATGTTCACGATGCGCCCACATTAAGCGATATTGAGAACGACCCAAACTTGCATAAAGAGCTGCGCAAAGTGATTCTTAAAGGTCGTGACATGTTCATGAACACCCAGCAGTACCGTGGTGAGTACGTATTCAACGACATGGACTGTAAGTCATGCCATATGGGCGAGGGTCGACTTCCTTGGGCAGGTCCGGTTTGGCCAGCAGCCACAACGCTTCCTGACTTTCGTGGTAAAAACCAGCACGTCAACTCGTTAGAAGAACGCATTGCCGGGTGTTTCTCATTTTCCATGAATGGTAAGCCACCTGAATATGGCAGTGACGATATGTTGGCAATGGTGGCCTACCACCAATATATGGCAAAAGGCGCAAAGGTTTACGACAGCAATATAGCCGGACGAGGCTTTAGTCATTTAGGAAAGCAAATGCCTGAAGACATTAGCTACGACGCCGGTAAACAGGTCTACGAAGAAAATTGTGCAGTGTGCCACGGCTCAAATGGTGAAGGTAAAACCGTCAACGGTGACATTGTATTTCCTCCTCTTTGGGGCGACGGCTCTTACAACTGGGGGGCCGGCATGACGCGTATTTTTACCGCCGCCTCTTTTATTCAAAATAATATGCCGTTAGGGCAGCCTGGCCGTCTAAGCGACAAAGAAGCCTGGAACGTTGCGTACTTTATTAACGCACACGAACGTCCTCAAGATCCTCGCTACACTGGCGATATAAAAGAAACCAGAGAGAAATATAAAAACTTTTATCAGTGGTCTTTATACGGACAAGAGATAAACGGCAAGATTTTGGGTGACCATGACAACACGGGTGAAAAGCCTTTCCTAAAGCCTGAGGTTCTTAAGTCCCGAACATTTGATTAAGAAATACCGAACCACAAGCTGGAGAGATGCTATAAATAAAGCATTTACCTTCAAGAGGCTTACATGAAAACAGTCGGCATTATTGGCGGTATGAGCTGGGAGTCCACCAGTACTTATTATCGGCGTTTAAATCAATTGATTAATGAGCGGTTAGGCGGTCTACACAGCGCGGAGCTCTTACTTGCCAGTGTCGACTTTGCGCCTATTGAAGAAATGCAGAGCAGGGGCGACTGGAATACCGCCGCAAGTGCCCTTGTGACTAAAGCCAGACAACTGGACAAGGCCGGGGCCGAATGTATTGTTATCGCAACCAATACAATGCATAAAGTCGCCCCTGAAATTGAGGCCGCCGTTTCCATTCCGCTTATCCATATTGTTGATGCTCTGGCCAACCATCTTAAAAAGAACGCGGTTGAACGTGCAGGGCTTTTAGGCACTCGTTTTACGATGCAACAGCCTTTTTATAAAGAGCGCCTTGAGCAGCAAGGTATTCAAGTCCTGATACCCAATGAAAGTGACAGCAAAGCAATAGACAGCATCATTTTTAAAGAGCTCTGCCACGGTCAATTTACCGATAATGCTCGGAAAAAATACCTGGAAATTATCAATGATCTATCTGACAAAGGCGCAGAAGGCGTTATTTTAGGCTGTACCGAAATCGGCTTGCTCGTCCAGCAGGAACACTCAGACATGCCGCTGTTTGACACCACTGAAGTTCACTGCCAAGCCATCGCTGATTGGATGCTAAATTAAAACTCTTGAATCCAAAAGACTTTATCTGCATATTATTAAGGTGTTAATTCCTCGTTAATTAACACCTTAGGATATAACAACAACAATTGGAGCTTTTTATGGATCCTGCAGAAGTCAGTCCGCATAGTCGCGTTGTTTTGGCGATTGTTTGCTTTTTCCTGGGTAGTTTAGGTATTCACCGCTTTGTCGTTGGCAAGGTAGGCACCGGCATTTTAATGCTTCTGACCCTGGGTTTCCTAGGCCTTTGGACGCTTATCGACTTTATCGTTATTCTGGTTGGCGGCTTCCGCGATAAGCAAGGTCGCTTGGTTAAACAATAAGCCATAAAGCCGACATAAAGCGTGCCCCGCGCACGCTTCTATTCTTACCGATTTCTGCACAGCGTCACTAGCCAGTCGCCCAATGCCTCTAAACCCGGGCTTTTTGCGGTTGATGACGGATAGACAAAATAGAAGCTGTCATCTGTACGAATACTGTGAAAAGGCAATTCAAAGAGACTATTCTTCCGTTCTTCTTCGGTGGTCATAAACTCATTTAAAAGCGCAATGCCCTGCCCGTATTTAGCCGCCTCCGCCGCTAACAACAAATGACTGAAATGATGCACTTTTGCGGTTTTAGGGAGTCGTAATGACACCTTTTCGAACCAGCGCTGCCAGTCGGTGCCAGGCTTACCGTTCGCAAAAGCTGAAATTGCCGATAACAAAGGGAAACGAGCCAATTCAACAGGCTCGGTAATGCGATGCGCTTCGGTCCAAACCGACTTAGAACAATAGGGTTTCAGTGTCTCATCGTACAAATGATAGCGTTGGTAGCCCGTACCTGGCGGTTGCGTTGTGATAAAACAATCTGCCCACTGACTGTCGAACTGACCGTCCTGAGTCAGCATTTGCAAGGTTAAATCAATATTTGGGTACCGCTCTCTAAAATCATCAAGTGCCGGGATTAACCATTTAACAGCCAATGATCCATGAATGGCCAAGCGTACTTGCCGCGTGTCATTTTCTCTCACATTGCGTGTTGCACTTTCGACTAACTCCAGCGCACCAACCACTTCTTGGAAATAGCTCTGTCCAACCGCGGTAAGCATAACGGTGCGCCCTTTGCGGACAAACAAGGGTTTATCCAAATAGGACTCTAATAATTTTACCTGATGACTGACTGCACTTTGAGAGACATGCAACTGCTCAGCAGCCCTGGAAAAGCTCTGCAAGCGGGCCACTTCCACAAAATAATGTATCGCTCGAAACGGAACACTCACTATCTAAATATCTCATATATTGATTATTTAATATCATTATATTTTATAACTTTACTCTCGTAAAATAGCCACACTTTCAAGCAGTTTAACGGAGGTGTTGGTATGGATCGTTCCCTAATATTAGCGGTATTGCTGTTGGTTCTTGGCAATAACGTGGTCATTCTGTCTGACTCTCTGATTAAGCTGCTTGACGGTTTTGAAGCGCCATTTCAATTTGTGCTGTTCCGTCAACTCAGCGCAACGCTTCTGTTATTGCCGGTCATTCTTTACTTCCGCAGACCCCTATTGCCTAAAAACCTACGTTGGCACGCAACCCGCGCGCACATATTTTTAATTGGTACAGTCTTTATGGTGGTCTCTTTAACGACGCTACCGCTGGCGACCGCTAACGCGATTTTTTACGCAGCACCATTAATTACGGTCGTTTTTGCACGCCTGCTATTTAAAGAAAGAGTAACCATTATCTCATTAGTCACAGCGGCGTTAGGCATGGTGGGTGTTATGGTTATCTTGAACCCGACCGGCGCCAATATCTTTGCGTTAGCGGCGCTGGTGGTAGCGACGACGCTGGCTCTTAACAACCTACTTATTAAGAAGCTACCGACGCAACACGGCATTATTGACACCTTATATCTGACAAACTTGCTGGGTATTCCAACCGCCCTCATACTGGCGCTGATTGAGTTTGCCCCGTTCGACTGGAATGTTCTGCTCATTGCGGTGGGCTCGAGTTTATTCTCAATGATTTATGCGGCAACCTGCGTTTATGCCTACCGCGCAGCGGACAGTAACAAGGTAACCAGTGCGGAATATACAGGGCTACTCGGGGCAGTATTTTTCGGCGTTGTTTTCTTTGCCGAGCAACCCGATATGCGTTTTTACATCGGCTCTATGTTAATTGTGGTGCCATTAACAGTACTAACCACAATGAACTCTCGTTCGAAAACACCGGGTAAAGAAGTCTAACGCTTTTCTGCTGTTGGGTCAGCAGGCTCTCTGCTGGCCAAATGCGTTCGGTAAAAGCGCCAGCGGCGAGAGTTTAATAAATACCAAATACAAATAAACCAACCGAAGACAATAGCGGCACGTCCAAACGAGAACGCGCCATAGCTCTCTACAAAAAGCCAGCCAATGAGCACTGCATCAACCAGTAAAGACAGCATCAATAACGGCTGGGCAAATCGCATGACAGCATTTGCCCAGTTGCGGTCGTCTTCAGCCGCAAAAGCGGTTGCTAAAAGCACAACTAAAGCGGGTAAGCCCACCAATAACATGACACCAAACTGCTCGGTGTTGGTATAGAAGAGTTTGAGAAGTCGAGTACGGTCTTCCGCGAAAGTGATGGAAATAATGCCAGCCACATAACCGCGCATTTGAAACAGAATGACAAGCAGGAGCGAGAGCGGGAAGCTCGCTCTGCCCTCTTTATCCAAGTAACGTGCTTTCTCGTACAGTTGTTGTCCGGCGCTTGTCTGTGCGCTGCCAGATTTTCTCATGAAAATAATAACCTACTGTATTTACTAACGGCTCTATCAGAGCAACCGCGCCCCCAAGAACCACGTCGCCTGTCATCAACCACACCACACTAAATGCGATAGCGAAGTGCATAATACCAAATGAAACTGTTTTCACTGCGTCTTTCATAAGTTCCTCCCGCATGACCTTTACTCTATTCTGGTCGATTAGGAGGTTTGTATCTAACAGATAAAACCGATAAAGCTGTTCGCTACCATCAATGTGCTTACTGGCAAATTATACAGCGCGTTTTAGCTGCTCTCGCAACTGTGCAATGTCATCTCGCAACTGCCCGGCTTTTTCAAATTCAAGGTCCTGCGCTGCTTGATACATTTGCTTTTCTTTGTTCTCTATTTCTTTTAATAGCGATTTAGTGTCTTTAATTACCACCGTGCGGGCATCATAGCCTGACGCGACTTCCGCCAGAGCTTTATCCGCTTTACTCTTACGAGCAGGCGCACTGCCCTGCCCCAAATCCATGACATCGGTAATTTTCTTATTCAAACCTTTCGGCGTTATGCCATGCTCTTTGTTAAACACAATCTGCTTTTCACGGCGGCGCTCGGTTTCATCAATCGCTCGCTGCATTGAGCCGGTAATGCGATCACCGTACAAGATAGCTTTACCGTTCACGTTACGCGCTGCCCTACCTATCGTCTGGATAAGGGAGCGATCTGAACGCAAGAAACCTTCTTTATCAGCATCCAAGATTGCCACCAGCGACACTTCCGGCATATCCAAACCTTCACGCAACAAGTTAATGCCGACCAGAACATCAAATTCGCCTAATCGTAAATCGCGAATAATTTCCATGCGCTCGACAGTATCAATATCCGAGTGTAAGTAACGAACCTTGATTCCATGCTCATCCAAATAATCGGATAAATCTTCCGCCATTTTTTTGGTGAGCGTGGTTGCTAATACCCGCTCGCCCTGCTCTGTGCGCAGACGAATCTCCGACATTAAGTCATCAACCTGGGTTGCGACCGGGCGCACTTCAATGGTTGGGTCGACCAACCCTGTCGGCCTGACAACCTGTTCAACCACCTCGTTACTGCTTCGCTCGAGCTCATATTTACCGGGCGTTGCGGATACGTAGATGGTCTGAGGTGCTATGGCCTCAAATTCGTCAAATTTTAATGGGCGGTTATCCAACGCAGACGGTAACCGGAACCCGTATTCCACCAGGTTTTCTTTACGGGAACGGTCGCCTTTGTACATAGCACCAACTTGCGAGACTGTTACGTGAGACTCGTCAATAATAAGCAAGGCATCGTCCGGTAGATAATCCATCAATGTCGGGGGCGGCTCGCCCGGTGCGCGTCCGGACAAGTAACGGGAATAGTTTTCAATGCCCGAGCAGTAGCCAAGCTCTAACATCATTTCAATATCGAACTGAGTCCGCTGGTTGATGCGCTGCTCTTCTATCAACTTATTTTGCTTCAGTAATATATCGCGACGGTCTTTCAGCTCGTCTTTAATTTTATCAATGGCTTTGACCAGTACTTCCCGAGGCGTCACATAGTGCGTCTTAGGGTAAATCGTTGCGCGGGCAACGTCTTTTTCTGTGACCTGGCCTGTCAGTGGTTCGAAGAAACTGATTCTGTCGACTTCGTTGTCAAACAACTCAACACGTACCGCCATTTCCTCCGACTCTGCCGGAAAAATATCAATGACCTCACCACGAACGCGATACGTACCACGCTCAAAAGCGGCGTCGTTACGTTTGTATTGCAGCTGGGCTAAACGACGCAAAATATCACGTTGGTCAATAATGTCGCCGCGACGCAAATGCAGCATCATTTTCATGTATGACTCAGGGTCACCCAAACCATAAATGGCCGACACTGACGCCACCAGGACAACATCCCGACGTTCCATCAACGCTTTAGTCGCCGACAAGCGCATTTGTTCTATATGATCATTAATGGAGGCATCTTTTTCAATAAAGGTATCGGTTGTTGGGACGTAAGCTTCTGGTTGATAGTAATCATAGTAAGAAACGAAGTACTCCACTGCGTTGTTCGGGAAGTACTCTTTCATTTCCCCATAAAGCTGCGCAGCGAGTGTTTTGTTATGCGCCAATATTAATGTTGGGCGCTGCGAACGCTCAATGACATTCGCCATAGTGAAGGTTTTGCCTGAGCCAGTAACCCCCAGTAAGACTTGATGAGCTAAGCCTGCATCCAGGTTGTCGAGCAAACTATCAATGGCTTTCGGCTGGTCGCCGGCTGGTTTATATTTAGAAACCAACTGAAATGACTTAGCCATGCTCCCTCCTGAGTTCTTTTGAAAACCACACGTAGGCAATGGTCGCCGTTAGCAGGTTTGCCACAACACCGCCAATAAAGAGACCAGTTAAATCCGCCAGTAAGCTGCCTAAGTACGACAAGGGCACAAACAAGATAAATAAACGGACAATGCTAAGCCATAATGCGTTCATCGGTTTATGCACCGCATTAAAACTAGAGTTTGTCAGAATAATTACGCCCTGTAGTCCATAACCCAACGGCATAATATAAATAAAGAGTTTAACAATGTCGGCCACCGCCTTTTCTTCGGCAAAAGCCATCGCTATCCAATGCGCTGTAACCAACATCAGCAAGTAAATAACAGCCTGAATAATCAGCACTGATTTTAATGCAGTACGATACGCCTGCTGCACACGATCAATTCTGTCGGCACCATAGTTTTGACTGATTAACGGCGGCAGTGACATCGATAAAGCCAATATAATAACGCTTGCCAATGACTCTAAACGCGACCCAACTCCAAACGCAGCAACGGCAGGGGCGCCATAAGCCGCAACTATGGCGGTCATCACTGACATTGCCAAGGGCGTTAACATATTCGCACCGGCTGCGGGCATACCTATTTTTAAAACCTCTCTTGCGGATTTCACCCAAGCCGCCAAGAAGTTCAGACCGTTGGCTGGCTTAAAAGACACCAGCTTATTTCGACTGAGTAACCAAAACACCAGTAACACACCGCTAAACCATGATATAACGCTAGCTAATGCTGCACCTTCAACCCCCATAGCGGGTATAGGCCCCCAGCCGAAGATTAAAATAGGATCAAAAATAGCATTCGCAAGGCCGCCGGAAGCCATTATTAATGACGGTGTCCGGGTATCTCCTGCCGCTCGTAAAACCGCGTTTCCCACCATGGGTGTCACCAACATGACACAGCCAAAGAACCACAGGCTCATATATTCACGAATTAATGGCATTAATCTGGTTTGAGCCTGAAGCAAGCTAAAGATAGGCTCCATGAGTACATAACCAATAACCGCCAGTGCAGCAACTAATAAAGCCGATACAGAGAGTGCCGAGAAACCATCAAAGTGGGCTTCTTCAGGTTTATCCGAGCCATACTTTCTGGCAATAACAGCGGAAGTGCCAATCCCCAGGCCAATGGCCAGGCTGACGACTGTAAAGGTAACGGGAAAGGTAAAACTAACGGCAGCTAAAGGATCTGTGCCCAATAAACTGATAAAGAAGGTGTCGACAACATTGAAGCTGATAAGGGTGGCCACACCGAAAATAACAGGCCAGGTCATTTCCCAAAGCTTCTGTCCTACCGGCGCGCTGATAAGACTTCGTGATGCGTCGGCAGCTGCCATTCTATTCCTCCTCAGTTAAGTAGCCCAATAGTGTAACTCAGACCGTTGTTTGTGGCTACGGAGAATAGACTTTAACCGCCCTAATCCGTATAGTATTGGGCAATTCTCCTCTATCTGAAAAACAGGATCTGAACGTGGATTATCAACTCTCCGACCGTATCAATTCGATTCAACCATCACCTACATTAGCGGTAACTCAAAAGGCAAATGAACTTCGCCAGCAAGGCAAAGACGTCATTGGTTTGGGTGTGGGTGAACCTGATTTTGATACGCCAGAATTTGTTAAAGACGCCGCCATTCAAGCCATTAAAGATGGTAAGACAAAATATACCGCGGTCGATGGTATTGTTGAGCTAAAAGATGCCGTCATTAGAAAGTTAGAGCGAGACAATCAGTTAAGCTACCAGCGTAACGAAATTATTGTTTCATCGGGTGGTAAGCACAGCATCTATAATTTGCTTAGTGCCTGGCTGAACCCCGGCGACGAAGTCGTTATTCCTGCGCCTTACTGGGTATCGTATCCGGATATGACAAAACTGGTTGGGGCCACTCCGGTTATCCTACAAGCAGGCATTGATCAACGTTTTAAAATTACCGCAGAACAGCTGCGGGGTGCATTAACCGATAAAACTCGTTTAATGTTCATTAATAGTCCGTCAAACCCGGCTGGTACTGCCTACACTGCGGAAGAATTGAAAGCGTTAGCGGACGTGTTAAGAGACTATCCGAATGTGTTAATTGCTACAGACGATATGTACGAGCACATTTTATGGTCCGATTCGCCATTTGCTAACCTGCCTATGGTTGCTCCCGATCTAAAAGATCGCACCGTTATTCTTACCGGCGTTTCCAAAGCTTATGCAATGACAGGCTGGCGAATTGGCTACGCTGCAGGCCCTGCACCTATTATTGCCGCCATGAAAAAAATGCAGTCGCAAAGCACATCTAACCCGGCCAGTATCAGTCAATATGCTGCCGCTGCCGCTCTCGATGGCGATCAAAGCTGTATAAAAACAATGGTAACGGCATTTAAAGAGCGTCACGATTACTTAGTCGACGCCTTAAATGCAATTGATGGCATAAACTGTGTCCCCGGCGATGGTACTTTCTATGCGTTTGCACACATTGAAAAACTGATGGAAAAAGCAGGAACAAAGGACGACGTCTCGTTTTGTGAGAAATTACTCTCTGATGCCAATGTTGCGTTAGTGCCAGGCTCGGCCTTTGGTGCTGAAGGCTATTGTCGTCTATCTTTTGCAACTGACCTCAACACGCTAAAAGAAGCGGTCAAACGCATTAAATCTTTTGTAGAAAACTTATAAAAAATGGGGTTTTGGTGCTAAACAGCAAGGTAAGCGCCAAAACCCTTTTACTTTCTTCGCCCAGTAATACGTATCTCTTCAATTTACTACTTCTTTTCGTTTGACGCTTTTATTACAAATTAACAAAATTTACTGCGATCCTTTGCGTGCCTTTTAGTTAAATGACTTACAAGAAGTCAAGAGAAAAAACACAGGAATTTGATGTTAAACGGGACCAAATTTCAATCAATTTAACTAAGAAATACACAAGTTGCTGATTCTGCAAGCATTGCCTGATGAACAAACCACCAAAATGAACAAATGTTCACCGAACTTTTATAAGCAATTGATTTTAAAAGATATATATTTATCTAGGTAATTTTTAACCATCACGAAAATTGCGCTCAACACCGCATAAACCGTATTATTTAACAGAGTTAAGCACAGGGTTATCCACAGATTCCGTGGATAAGATCCTGTAGCCGTTATCTACTGGGCAACTCAGTGATCTGTGGATAATCGCTTCAGCGATCAACTTATCACTTATGTTATAGATGAAATTATTACCAAAGCTTGACATTGTTTTCCGTGAGGTATAGATAATATTTTCACAAAAAGTATCGTGTTTTCCTAAATTGTTGAGTTTTTCAGCAGACAGTCATGTTTCCCTAAAAAACCTTAATGGAACAGTTGACAGTCTCAGGCAGTAGCTTTAATATTCGCAGCCGTTGAACGTTGTTCCCCAGTAGCTCAGTTGGTTAGAGCGGTGGACTGTTAATCCATGTGTCGTTGGTTCGAATCCAACCTGGGGAGCCAATACAACGTTAACGAAACTTATCTATTCCCCAGTAGCTCAGTTGGTTAGAGCGGTGGACTGTTAATCCATGTGTCGTTGGTTCGAATCCAACCTGGGGAGCCAATACAACGTTAACGAAACTTATCTATTCCCCAGTAGCTCAGTTGGTTAGAGCGGTGGACTGTTAATCCATGTGTCGTTGGTTCGAATCCAACCTGGGGAGCCAATACAACGTTAACGAAACTTATCTATTCCCCAGTAGCTCAGTTGGTTAGAGCGGTGGACTGTTAATCCATGTGTCGTTGGTTCGAATCCAACCTGGGGAGCCAAGTTCCAAGCCCCTTTAAAGCCCCCAAAGCCTTTTACTCAAATCCCGGACTGACTCTTTTGCGCCATCAGCAATCCAGTTCGCTAAGTGTTTTGCAACATTAGGCCATTGTATGTGAGCGCTTTGCCGGTCCTGCAGAGCCCGTTCAATAGAGGCACAACTCACATTTTTCATTACTGTTGCAAGCCCCTTACGCTCTAGTATTTCCGCATTTTTCTGTTGTTCAAACTGGCCTGTCAAAGGCTTTATGATCAGTGACTTCCCTTCTCTCAATGCCTCACAACTGGTTTCAAAACCTGCATTAGAAATTACCGCTGACGCTCGACTAAACTGCTCTGAAAACTGCTGCCTTGACGGTGCGAAGCATTCAATGTGCCCATAGCTGCACCGCGTTAATTTGGGATGAAAAACCGAGAATTCATAATCATCGAGAGGGTAAAGTGCGTTAATAATAACTTTAGGATCCTCAAACGGCAGATAAACGATCACTCGCTGCGCTAAGCCCCCCTTACAACCATTGTCAAGTTCTCGAACAACCGGAGGTATGGCATTACCACACTCTAACCAATGCATGCCAACAGGCGTTGAACAGGGAGCAAACTGCTTAATCATTTGACGCTGCCAGAGACTCAGCGTTTTATAAAGCTCAGGCTCCCAGAATGCGTATTGCCGCCCCAAACCAATAGAACGCACTCCAGCTCGTTTAGCTGCCCAGGCACTCAATGGCTCGTAGTCCGTAATGACCAGATCATATTGCGTTACATCTAACGCTTTTACGTCGTTGTAAAACTGTTTCCAGTTATTTGAGGTGAGCGTTTTTCGGCGTTTCAAGGCACCATTTTCAGTGACAAAAGACAGTCCCTCGCGGCTTTGATAAGCACCAAAAACGTCCATATCAAACAAGCCAGAGTTCCTGCGTCCGGAAATCAGATAGTCAACGTGAATCGGCTGCTGACTTAAGTAAGTAGCCAAAGTATGGCTTCTGGAAAGGTGACCATTTCCAGTCCCCTGAATACCATATAGAACTCTCATAGCATAAGCTCCCAAATGAGTACTGCTAACAATACACCGGCTAATATGTCTGACGGGAAGTGCACGCCAACAATAACCCGAGAAGCACCAATGGCAGACGCCCACAAGTAGCAAACAAAACCAAGTTCGGGAAAGTGGACGTGGGTTATCCCTGCAAATATAAAAGCAGCTGCCGTGTGTCCGGAGGGAAAACTGAATTTGTCAGACGCGACAATCAGCGCTGCCAGCGACAACCCTAAGTCACTGGGGCGTCGGCGTTTGAAGCTGCTTTTTAAGAGCCAGTAAATGGGCAGTTCAATTAGGAAGGCGAGTAATAAATGCTGGAAATAAGCGATACCAGAATTATTTAACAAGACACTCGCTAGTGCAATCGCAAAGTAAGCGTAGCCGTCCCCTGATCGCGAAATCCAAACCGCTAACCGCCCTGCAACCGGACGCGCTCGTATCCCTGAGCACAGGCAGTAACAGTAGGTATCAAAACGCTGTAAATAACTGAGCAGTACCATGGCTTTTATACCGTTTTAGCGCCAGTTGCAGCCACTTTGCCTACCACTTATGACAGTTTTAATGCTCTAGCATGACAATAAAGTGACAATTTGCCGGATTTCGCCGAGAAACCCTACCCAAAGGCGGTTGTTTATAAGCCTCAAAACACCGATAATATGCGCTCTTTATTTTTCACTGTTGCGGAATGCTCAATGACCGACTATTTGCTGCTATTAATTGGCACAGTATTGGTAAATAACTTTGTGCTCGTTAAGTTTCTTGGCTTGTGCCCATTTATGGGGGTATCCAATAAACTCGACACGGCTATTGGTATGTCCGCAGCAACGACCTTCGTACTGACATTAGCGTCTGTTTGCAGCTATTTAGTGAATGAATACTTACTCGAGCCGTTAGGACTTATGTCGCTGCAAACGCTAAGCTTTATTTTGGTTATTGCGGTGGTTGTTCAGTTCACCGAAATGGTCGTGCATAAAACCAGCCCTACCTTATATCGCTTACTGGGCATATTTTTACCGCTAATTACAACTAATTGTGCGGTACTGGGTGTGGCTTTATTGAACATTAATGAGCAGCACAACTTTGTTCAGTCTATTGTTTATGGCCTTGGTGCTGCCATTGGCTTCTCGCTGGTTCTTATTCTTTTCTCAGCGTTGCGCGAACGTCTGGCTGCCGCCGATGTGCCAGTAACCTTTAAAGGTTCAGCGGTTGCAATGATAACAGCCGGTCTTATGTCTCTTGCCTTTATGGGCTTCAGCGGATTAGTGAGCAGTTAAATGAGTGTATTAGGAGCAGTTATTACACTTGGCATTTTAGCGCTGATATTTGGCGTTATTCTGGGCTTTGCCGCGGTTAAGTTTAAAGTTGAAAGCGACCCTATTGTTGACCAAATCGATGAAATTCTGCCACAAACCCAGTGTGGTCAATGCGGCTACCCAGGCTGTCGCCCTTATGCCGAAGCCATCGCAAACGGTGACGATATCAATAAGTGTCCGCCCGGCGGCGAAGCAACTATCAAGCAATTGGCCGACTTAATGGGTGTTGAGGCAAAACCTTTAGACTCTGCGCACGGTGAAGAAGATGTCAAAAAAGTTGCCGTTATTCGGGAAGACGAATGCATAGGCTGTACTAAATGTATTCAGGCCTGCCCTGTCGACGCCATATTAGGTGCAGCTAAACAAATGCACACTGTTATTGAACACGAATGCACAGGTTGCGACTTATGTGTTGAGCCTTGCCCAGTCGACTGCATCGACATGGTCGCCGTGAAGGCTAGCCCGGAAACTTGGCAATGGGATCTCGATACCGTTAAAGAAAACATCAAAAAGAACAGCATTCCGGTGAAGGTGGTTGAATGAGTCGTCCAGATAACAACACTATTTATGTGTCGAGCAATGTATCTGGCCATTTCCCTGGCGGTATACATCCGCCAGAGAGAAAAGCACCTGCGTGCAACAAACCAATACGCTCGCTACCTTTACCTGACGAATTAATTCTGCCGGTACGTCAGCATATTGGCCCATCGGGCAATATGTTAGTTGAGCCGGGTCAGAGGGTTGATAAAGGACAGCAACTCACTGAGGCCAGTTTGAGTCTGGGGCTACCACTACACGCCCCGACGTCCGGTGTTATTCACGCTATTGAAGAACGCCCAACGGCACATGCTTCAGGTTTGCCCGAACTAGCCATTGTAATAAGACCCGATGGAGAAAACCGCTGGGGCAATAAGCACGCCATTCCGGATTATCGGGAAGTTGAAGTCTCTCGCTTGCTTGAGTTGATACAACAAGCCGGTATTGCCGGTTTAGGTGGAGCGGGTTTCCCAACCGCGCAAAAACTGGCACAGCAAAAGCCTTTGCGTCATCTCATTATTAATGGCGTTGAGTGCGAACCTTATATTGCCGCAGACGATGGGTTAATGCAGGAATACGCCGAAGACATAATCGCGGGTGTGAAAATCCTTCAGTACATTACTCATTGTGATTCCGTGCTGTTCGCCATAGAAAACAATAAGCCTAAGGCTATTGAAGCTATTCGCACCGCCATTGGGGACGACTCGCAAATAGCACTAAAGGTTGTACCAACAAAGTACCCTTCCGGCGGCGAGAAGCAACTCATTGAGCTGCTGACCGGTGAGCAGGTCCCCAGCGGCAAACTGCCGATGGATATTGGTTATTTGATGCAAAATGTTGGAACTGCTTATGCCGTCAAACGCGCTATTATTCATGGTGAGCCACTACTTGAACGTGTTGTGACAGTCACTGGCGATGCCATAAAAGAAAAGCGTAACCTTTGGGCGCTGTTGGGAACACCTATTGAACATTTGCTAAAAGAATCTGGATTTACTCCTGAAAATAAACAACGCGTAATTATGGGTGGCCCTATGATGGGCTTTACTCTGCCTAGCATTGATGTTCCGGTCATAAAAACCACCAACTGTATTTTGGCTCCGACAGAAGCAGAGCTGCCGGCACCGGGGCCTGAATTAGCCTGTATACGTTGCGGTGCCTGTGCCGACGCCTGCCCAGCTACGCTACAGCCACAGCAACTGCAATTACTGGCTAAAGCCAAAGACTATGACGCGCTGGACGAGCAGAACCTATTTGATTGCATAGAGTGCGGCGCGTGCGCCTATGTTTGCCCCAGCGAAATTCCATTGGTGCATTATTACCGTAAAGCAAAAGCAGAAATACGTAATATCGTCCGGGAAAAGGCCAAGGCTGAACATGCGCGCCAGCGCTTTGAAGCTCGGCAAGAGCGTTTAGAGCGTGAGAAGCAGGAGCGCTTAGAGCGCCATAGAAAAGCAGCCGAAGCCCGCAAGAAAGCCCAGGCTGAAAAAGCGGAAACCGCAACGACAGACAACAAAGAAAAACCCGAGTCAGGCGGTAAGTCTGCTGCCGTTGCTGCTGCAATTGCCCGTGCAAAAGCCAAAAAAGCCGCCCAGGCACAAAAAGCCGATGAAGAAAATAACTCAGCGAAAGGAAATGAGTCATGAGTTTTAAAATAGCGTCGTCACCTCATGGGCACAGCCAACACAGTACCAGCAGCATGATGCGCTGGGTTTGCTACGCGCTGGTGCCCGGTGTGTTGATACAAAGCTATTTCTTCGGCTTCGGTGTTTGGTTTCAAATAATTCTGGCAGTAATTACCGCTTTAATTGCTGAGTCAGCCTGTATTATTGCTCGTGATCGCCCCGCTATGTCCGCACTGCGAGACAATACAGCCTTGGTCACTGCCATTTTGTTGGCCATTAGTATTCCGCCTTTAGCCCCCTGGTGGATCATTGTTATTGGTACGTTGTTTGCCATTGTCGTCGTTAAGCATGTTTACGGTGGCATGGGACAAAACCTGTTTAATCCGGCGATGGCGGGTTACGTTTTATTGCTAATATCTTTTCCGGTACAAATGACCAACTGGCTACCACCATCGACAATAGGCGAGCATTCACTCACGCTTTGGCAGACGCTACATACCATACTGTTTGAATATACACCGGCAGGTTATAGCGTCGAACAACTGCGAGCCGGTATTGACGGTGTCACTATGGCAACCCCTTTAGATGCCATAAAAACAGGTTTAACACAGGGTTTCACATTGACCGAAGTGTATGCCAAGCCCCAGTTTAGCTTTTTAGCGGGCGCTGGCTGGCAATGGGTTAACCTCGGCTTTCTCATTGGTGGTTTGTTACTCATACAACAGCGTATTATCAGTTGGCACATTCCTGTCGGACTCATCGCGGGATTGTGTGTTCCGGCCTTCTTTGCATATCTGTTCGCCCCCGATCTTATGACAGGGCCTGTGGTTCACGCACTGAGCGGCGCAACAATGCTTGGCGCATTTTTCATTGCGACCGACCCGGTCTCTGCGGCAACCTCGAACCGGGGGCGAGTTATTTTCGGCATATTAATCGGTGTATTGGTGTTTATTATCCGCAGTTGGGGTGGGTATCCCGACGGTGTTGCGTTCGCGGTGCTGTTAGCCAATATGTGTGTTCCTATTATTGATCGTTATACAAGACCAACCGTTTATGGTCACGGAGAACGCAAATGACCATTAATAGTATGCAGAAAAACGGCCTTATACTGGCCGCCTTTGCGGTTATTGCTACGGCTTTAGTGGTGGGCGTACAAGTGCTGACCAAAGATAAAATAGCGCAACAACAGCAAGCTCAGGTATTACGGACGCTTAACCAACTCATTCCTCCGGCAATGCACGACAATGACCTTTATCAGTCTTGTCGTTTAGTGACTCATAACGCACTGGGTAGCAACGAATCGCACCCGATGTATCGAGCCTGGGTAAACGATGAACCCACTGCTTTGGCCGCCGAAATTGTCGCTCCCGATGGCTATTCAGGTGCCATTCGCTTATTACTGGCTATAAAACCCTCAGGTGAATTACTGGGTGTCAGGACGTTACGCCACCAGGAAACACCAGGCCTGGGTGATAAAATAGAAATAGAGAAGAATGACTGGATTACCTCCTTTTCGGGCAAGCAAGTTAAATCCGACGACGATAACCGTTGGGCGGTAAAACGCGATGGTGGCATGTTTGATCAATTCACAGGCGCAACCATTACACCGCGAGCGGTGGTTGGCGCGGTCAAACGAGCGACTCTTTATTTAGAGGAAAACGCGGACACATTATTCAATGCTGAGCTTCAGCGCTGTGAGGAGGCCGCACAATGAACGAGTACAAAGAACTAACCTGGCAAGGACTCTGGGATAACAACCCAGCTTTAGTGCAGCTACTTGGCTTATGCCCTCTCTTGGCTGTCACGGCGTCTGTCACTAACGCTTTAGGGCTCGGCTTGGCGACACTGTTTGTGCTTATCGGCTCTAATGTAACCGTGTCACTCGTGCGCAGTTTTGTGCCTCAGGAAATACGCATTCCGGTCTTTGTAATGGTCATTGCCACCTTTGTTACTGTTATTCAATTGCTTATGAATGCCTATGTGTTCGAGCTGTACCAATCGCTCGGCATTTTCATTCCATTGATAGTCACAAACTGTGCCATTATCGGCCGTGCCGAAGCTTATGCGTCTAAGAACCCGTGGCAGAAAGCGGCATTTGACGGCTTGATGATGGGTGTTGGCTTTGCTCTGGTTCTTATGCTGCTGGGCGCCATACGTGAAATTATTGGTAATGGTACTTTGTTCGATGGAGCAGAGCTCTTACTTGGCGACTGGGCCGCCCAATTAAGAATTGAGTTATTCACCGTTGACTATCCGCTTCTGCTTGCCATATTGCCGCCAGGCGCCTTTATTGGCATGGGCTTTATCATTGCCCTGAAAAACCGAATTGATGCCATAAAAGCCGAGCGAGCAGAGAAGAAAACCGTCACCCGCGCCCGTGTAACCGCACAACAGTAATAATTAATTATGAATAAAACTAAGCGCTACGAAATTTTAAGCCGTCTTCGCGACAATAACCCAAACCCAACCACAGAGCTGGAATACGACACCCCGTTTCAGTTGCTTATTGCCGTGTTATTGTCGGCTCAGGCAACCGATGTCGGAGTTAATAAAGCGACACGCAAGTTATTCCCTGCGGCTCCAACCGCTGAAGAGATGCTCGCTTTAGGCGTGGATGGCATAAAAGAATATATAAAAACCATCGGCCTGTTTAATTCCAAAGCCGAAAACGCCTACAAGACCTGTAAAATTCTGGTTGAGCAATACGGTGGTGAAGTACCGGAAGACAGAGCCGCCTTGGAAGCTCTGCCAGGGGTCGGACGTAAAACGGCTAATGTCGTTTTAAATACCGCATTCGGCTGGCCGACTATTGCCGTAGACACGCACATATTCCGCGTGTCTAACCGCACCAAACTGGCACCGGGAAAAAACGTCAAAGAAGTAGAAGAAAAGCTGATAAAAGTGGTGCCGGCGGAGTTTAAAGTCGATGTGCACCACTGGTTAATTCTGCATGGCCGTTACACCTGCATAGCCCGAAAACCACGTTGTGGTTCCTGCGTTATTGAAGACTTGTGCGAATACAAACTAAAACAAGACTTGTAGAATATTTAAAAAGTAGACTATAACCGATATCCCATAGGTCATAGTCTACTCGCATGCATTTATCTATCTAAACTAAACCTTATTCGCTAAGAATTATTTGGGATCCTGGGTACCATCATCTTTTTTTGGCGCATCCCTAAGGTAAGTTCGAGAATAGTGAACTTGAATCCAACGACCTGAGCCACCAGACACAAAATATCGTTCCGTTTCTACATACCCGTATATCTTGCCATTTTCTTCTCGTTCGTATCTCAACTCTTTTTCATCACCATCTTGCGGGGCACCTTGTGAGTTCTGAGCTTGAGATTTAAGTTGCTTGACTAGCACTTGTGCATTTCGGGTTATTCTTAGAGTAACTTCCGTGTTTGGTTTTAAACCTTCGGAGATAAGCTTATTGAATGTCTCAGTAGAGATCAGTTCTTTATTATACAACGAAATAAGAGCTTCTTTCTGTTCCGACAACTCTACTTTACTTTCGTCAGCAGAAACAACGCTAGAATAAGCAACCATAAAAACGGCCACCACGCTAACCAGTATAGTTTTTAATGACATATGACTTCCTTTTTTAATCAAATGTTATCTAATCTTAATACTGCAATAACACTAGTATCATATGTAACTTTAAAAAAAAATTTTATAGCTCAATCGAGGACGGTTTTGTCAGTTGTACAATAACCCGGCGGTTAATCTGACGGTTAATCTCATTGTCATTGGATTTAACCGGACGATCTTCGCCGTGAGCGACGGTTTTAATCCGCTCGGCGTCTATGCCACGATTAACAAAAAACTGCTGAATTTCTTTCGCGCGTTGTTCGGTTAATTCCTGGTTAGGCCCGCGCGCACCAAGCGAATCGGTATACGCATCTACCAGAACCAGTTCCAGTTCATTATCCACCTGGAGATAGTCGCTAATCTGTTTAAGCTTTCGTTGCGAAGCCATAGTCAGTTTCTCGCTGTCGGCTTCATGATTCAGTACCGTGTAAGCAATGTCTTCGAAGCTAAACGGCAACAGTGCATTGACACAACTTAAAAAATCATCGTACTTATTTCGGAAGTTCACCGACGACAATGACACTGCCACTTGATCACGATTGTTGTACCAGTCGTCGTAGAAAAACGTTGGATAGCGCCCTTTTTCCAATTCACTCAACAGTGTCCAGGCCAGTTGCTTTTGTAACTCGCCATTAAATTGCTTATAGAGCTGCATAGAGCCAATTTGATAACTCGCTTCCCCCGGGCGCCAGCGAGGTGGAACTGATTCAATTGCTGAGACACCGTAGCTGTCAGGCAGCTTCTTCATGTCCATTTTCATGCGTAGGTTCAGCTCTTTACTGGCCTCACTTTGAAAGCGAACTTTACCGTAGCGCGGAATTTCATGCTCTAACGCACATTCCAAACGGCTTTCCTCGCTGAGTATCCACGACGAGCTATCAAGGTCAGCACTGTAATGCCTAACTGCATTGGCGTTTGCCTGGCTCGTTGCCAGCAATACAGACGCTGCAGCCGCAGTTAACATCGGCCAGTTTTTCATAGGCACTCCGGTTTGAAATTCTAATACGCTTTTATCGGCATTTATTCGCTGCGCTTTAGAGTTTCTCTCAGCATTATCGATATATCTTTGGCATAATAGGCGCAAATTGAAATAACCATCCAAATAACTAAAGGGTCTTTATGTCTGACACTTCTGAGTCGCTAATGAAGAAACGATTTCGTGGCTATATGCCTGTCGTTGTTGATGTTGAAACCGCGGGTTTTAACGCAAAAACAGATGCCCTTTTAGAAATAGCGGCGGTACTGCTAGACTTTGACAGCGACGGCACTTTAAAACCGGTTGACTCGGTGCATTATAACGTCGAACCTTTTGAAGGCGCTAACATAGAACAAGCGGCTATCGACTTTAATGGTATTGACCCAAGTAGCCCCCTGCGCGGTGCAGTCCCAGAGTCAGAAGCACTAAGAGAAATGTTTAAACCCATTAGAAAAGCGCAAAAAGCAGCAGGTTGTCAGCGCTCCGTTCTGGTCGGTCATAATTCGAACTTTGACCATAGTTTTGTCATGGCTGCGGCTGAGCGAGCCAATTTAAAACGTAATCCGTTTCACCCCTTTGTGAGCTTTGACACCACGTCTTTGGCTGCTCTGACACTAGGGCAAACGGTGCTTATAAAAGCTTGTCAGGCTGCCGGAATTGAGTTTGATGGGAAACAGGCGCATTCCGCTCTTTATGACACTGAGCGCACAGCTGAATTATTCTGTTGGATGGTCAATCGCTGGAAAGATTTAGGTGGCTGGCCACTAGACTCTAATGACTAGCTCAAAAACACAAAGGGAAAATAAAAAAGTCGCTCCGAAGAGCGACTTTTTAATATCATTAAACGCTTATAGTTTATCAGCGTTTTTAGACAAGTAAGAAGCAACACCTTCAGGGTTGTCTTTCATGCCCTCTTTACCTTCTTCCCAACCTGCTGGGCAAACTTCACCGTGCTTCTGGTGGAAGTTCAATGCGTCAACCATACGCAGCATTTCGTCGATGTTACGACCTAATGGTAAGTCGTTAACAACTTGGTGACGAACCATACCGTCTTCGTCGATCAGGAATGAACCACGGAACGCAACGCCTGCTTCTGGGTGCTCAACGTCATACGCTTTACAGATGCTGTGACGTACGTCAGCAACCAATGGGTATTTCACCTGACCGATACCACCGTCGTCAGTTGAGGTGTTACGCCATGCGTTATGCGTGAACTGAGAATCGATAGAAACACCGATAACTTCTACGCCACGCTTGTTGAATTCTTCTAAACGCTTGTCAAAAGCGATTAGTTCAGAAGGACATACGAAAGTGAAGTCCAGTGGGTAGAAGAAAATAACTGCTTTTTTGCCTTTGATATGGTCAGACAGTTTGAAATCTTCAACAATTTCACCTGAGCCAAGTACCGCTGCTGCAGTAAAATCAGGTGCTTTACGACCTACTAATACAGACATTGATTCTCTCCATTTCAGTTAAAGTAAATGAAACCTTCACAATCGGTAATGGGGATACCCCAAGTCAAAAACAAGGGGCTCCGTCAAAACTTTTGACCGATTGCTTAATATTCGCTCAGCTATTTTACTCTGCTGAAGGTTCCGGATGACGTTCTGCAACTTCTGTGATCAGTTGCTGCAACTCACCGTTTTGGAACATCTCAATGATAATATCACAACCACCGACTAATTCACCTTCAACCCAAAGCTGTGGGAAGGTTGGCCAGTTTGCGTACTTTGGCAGTTCCGCACGAATGTCTGGGTTCTGCAAAATATCAACATAAGCAAATGGCTGGCCACAGCCCATAAGTGCCTGTGCTGCCTGTGACGAAAAGCCACAGCTTGGCAGTTTCGGCGAGCCTTTCATGTATAACAAAATTGGATTTTCTTCGATTTGCTGCTTAATTCTGTCAACCGTTTCCATAACACCTCTGCTCTAAATAATGGTTGATTAAAACACTCAAGTATTCTAGCACAGCAGAAAAGATTTGCCTAAATTGAAAGATTTCCTTGAAAAGCAATCTAACCAACCCTATATAACGTAGATACAAAGACAACAATTCATCATCTGGTGGCTGAATTTGGCAGCGCCAGATATTAATTCGCCCTAAAAGAAAAACTACGGAGAGAGACTATGGCATTTGAACTACCCGCTCTTCCTTATGAGAAAAACGCTTTAGCGCCTCATATCTCAGAAGAGACTTTAGAGTATCACTACGGCAAACACCACGCGACTTACGTCAACAAACTGAACGACGCGGTAAAAGGTACTGACCTTGAAAACAAATCGTTAGAAGACATCATTAAGTCTGAGAAAGGTGGTTTGTTTAACAACGCAGCTCAGGTCTGGAACCATACGTTTTACTGGAACTGCTTAAGCCCTAACGGTGGCGGCGCTCCAACAGGTGCAGTTGCTGACGCTATCAACGACAAATGGGGTTCTTTCGAGAAGTTCCAGGAAGAGTTCAACGCAAGCGCTGCGGGCAACTTCGGCTCAGGCTGGACTTGGTTAGTGAAAAAATCTGACGGCTCTGTTGATATCCTGAATACGGATGACGCAGACACTCCAGTTGCACACGACGGTGTTGAAGCACTGTTAACTGTCGACGTATGGGAACACGCCTACTATATCGACTATCGCAACTCTCGTCCTAACTACTTAGAAGCGTTCTGGAAGTTAGTGAACTGGGACTTTGTGAACAAAAACTTAGGCTAATAGCACCGAGTTTTAACCACAAAAAGGCGCCAATGGCGCCTTTTTTATTGCCTGGCTCTTAGAACCAAGGACGATGCCCCTTTAGAACCAGGGACGATGCCCTTTTAGAACCAAGGACGATGCCCTTTTAGAACCAAGGACGATGTCCCTGAACATAGGTTTCCTCGAATTCATCGTCAGGCTTAACGATATAAATAATGAATTCAATAAACGCGATAATACCGATAATGAATGATGGAATTCCCAGTAGGATGAAACCAAACAAGAACACCAACAGCATAATAACGCCTTCTTTGGTGTATCCCAGATAGAATTTATGGGCACCAAAAGCGCCTAAGAAAAAGGCCAAGACAGCGGCGGCAATTTTCTTCGACGATGTGCTGGTATTTGAAGCCGCAGAGTCAGGGTAAACCCCTTCCGCTTTATCACCAGTGACTGCAAAATCAACTTTTGCACCCGCTTTCGGCAGCTGGTTTCCTTTCCATTCTGAAATATCGAGAGTATAACGATTACCGTCTTCACCAGAGATAATGCCGCTACGGTTGCCCTCGTCAAAATCTAGTACTGATCCCTTCATTTTTTTATTTTCCTTTTGGCTATTAGGTAGGTATCAACTACTAGGTTATAGAATTGTAAATAGCTAAGCAACGCAAAATTTTTAGCCATAAAAAAAAGCGCCTTTCCGACGCTTTATTCGACTAGGTTATTGGGCATATCACCGCGCAAACTGTGCCATATTTCCGCAGACTCATAACCATAGCGGCGCACCAGATTTACCGACTCGTTATAGTCGCCTTCTTTGGCGCAGTTCACTAAGTTTTCATAATAGTCCCGAGCCAGCTGACGAGCCTCGGGCGAAGAGAAGTAGTACTGACCAATACGTGAATAAAGACCTTTAAATCCGTTTAAGACAAGTACATAAATAGGATTTCCGGACGCCATCGCTAAATCATGGTTTAACTGATAGTCAAACTCAGCAAAACTTTTTTCGTCATCCTCAAGCTCTTTGGCCGCTTCTATCAGCTCAATAACTCGGGTCGGATTATGGCGGATGGCAGCTCGAATATAAATTGCGCTAATATTTGTACGCGCAGACAACAATTGGTCCACCAGCTCAGGCATGCCATCCTCGTCAAGGCGAGCTAAGGTTTCCAGTATGTTTAACCCAGAGGTTTCCCAGAAGTTATTCACCTTGGTCGGTTTGCCATGTTGAATGGTCAACCAACCATCACGAGCTAAGCGTTGCAGAACTTCGCGTAACGTCGTTCTAGTAACGCCAATTAGCTCCGATAATTCACGTTCTGCGGGTAAAATGGTTCCTGGCGCAAAATGCCCGTTCCAAATAGACTTAACGATATACTCTTCGGCAAATCCCGCCGGACTTTTGGCTTTTATAATCATTTTCCCGCCCAAATGCTGAATGATAGAGTGATTCTAGCAGCCTTATACGAGGTCGGACAAGATAACTTCAGCCTTTATATCGACATTCCCAAAGCATTTGGGTATGGTTTCATCGTTTTTACACTTTCTTAAGGAATAGAGTGATGCTGTCTATAGGTCAATGGCCGACCAAACCGTTTGCCTGGCTGCTTCTTTTTCTGGGTTGCGCTGCACTGTTAGGGGCTGCCTTGTACTTTCAGGCTGTATTAGGGCTTGAGCCTTGTGTTAAATGTGTCTATCAACGCATGGCTGTTGTCGGCATTGCGCTATCCGCCATTATAGGCCTCATCGGCTCAAGCTTCGCATTACTGCGTTGGATTGGCTTGCTGGGTTGGCTTTACAGCAGCTTTGAAGGCCTCCGTATTGCCTATGACCACTGGGACTTACAAACTTCTAAAAACGCTTTTTTCGCCGTCTGCGAAAGCGCTCCTGACTTTCCGGAGTGGGCACCTCTCCACGAGTGGCTTCCGGGTCTTTTCGCCGCACCGGGGTTATGCGGCGATATCGACTGGCAATGGCTTGGAATGGGCATGCCTGGCTGGATGACCTTTATATTCGGGGGGGTACTCGTTATCGCGGTTATTGTCACTATCGCCCACTTTATTAGCTTATTTAAAAAACGTGACGGTTTAGTTCTGTACCATAAATAACCCTTAACTCAGCGGCCAGGTCACTATCCTGTCCTCTAATTCCCCGTGGTACTCTGACTCGCTTATACAATGGCCGGCAACGCAATAGCCGGCCTTTTTCATTGCTTCTTTACTTCCGTCATGCCTTACCGGATGCCATTTGGGTAGTGGCTGTCCCTGTGCCCTTAGCCGATACGCACAGGTCGCCGGCATGAAGTAAACATCTTCAATGTTGTTCGGTGTTAACGTCACACACGCAGGAACTCGGCGGCTGCGGTTTGCATAGTCGCTGCAACGAGCGGTCTCGGTATCGAGTAATTTACAGGCTACATCGGTCGAGTATAGGTTATCTTCTTCGTCGAGCAGCTGGTTGACACAACACTGCCCGCAGCCGTCACAAAGAGCCTCCCACTCGGTAGTGGTCAGCTCTTGCAAAGGCTTTTCATACCAGGACATCAAACTCCCCATACCCGGCTCCGGCGATTACCGGGGGAAGCGAATACGGTCAGACAAATAACCAACAGCTGCCACAAAGTAATGTGAGCGATTCCAGTGCATCAGTGCGTCGTAGTTCGCGTAAGCCAGATAAACACGACCTTCTTTATCATCTGGAATAACAACTGACGCTTCAATGTCGTCTCGTTGAGGCAGTTCCGAGCCATCATATCGAGTAACACCTAAGTCGCCCCACTCACTAAGCTTTTTCTTCGTGTCCAGCCCAGACAAAGAGGTATCAAACCCTTCTGGTAGCTGCACCTGACGTCCCCAGGTGACGTCGTCACGCCAGCCGACCGAGCTCAAATAGTTAGCGGCAGAAGCAAACACGTCCGGGTAGCTGCCCCAAATATCTTTACGTCCATCGCCGTCATAATCCACCGCGTAATTCATAAAGGAGCTGGGCATAAACTGAGTTTGCCCCATAGCGCCTGCCCAGGAACCTTGCATTTTTTCTGGCGCAATATGCCCGTCCTGAATGATGGTTAATGCGTGCCATAACTGCTTCTTAAAAAAGGCTTCACGACGACCATCAAAGGCTAATGTGGTCAATGCGGAAATCACGTCAAAGCCGCCCGTATAAGAGCCAAAATTTGTTTCGATTCCCCATAAAGCGACGATAAAGCGCGGCTGAACACCGAACTCTTTACCCACTTTTTCGAGCAACTCTTTATGCTCTTCGTATTTCTCTAATGCCTTTTCTGCTTTCCATTCAGGCACAGCACGAGGCAAATAAGTATCCAGCGTCAGTTTAAATTCCGGCTGGTTCTTATCAAGTTCAACGGCTCGCTCGTAATACTTTACTTTCGCAAAGGCCTTTTCCAGTGTTTCCTCGCTGTAATCATTGCCTCTGGCTTCGTCTTTTAACGCTTCCACATAGTCAGAAAACTTTTCTTCAACACTCTTCTCTTGTGCAGAGGCACTCACACTGACAAGTGCCAACGCCCCAATTAACGCACTACTCACGAATTTGATTAACATGAAATGTCCTCTTGCTTAGGTGGAAGCTGTAAATAAAAACCGTCACTGGCCAAGTGCTCAGTTAATTCTTTGACGCTCAAACGAGCCAGTTGTTCACGGGTTGTTAAATTTATGGTCAGTATTTTCTCTGCTTTACCGAAACTTTGCACAAGGGCATCCGGTAATTCACTGAAGTCTTCACCATGAGGAAGGTAAACATAGGTATCCGCTTTGCGGGAACTGCGATACACATCGCACAACATAAGTGTCTCCGACGCTATGACGTTACAATAGCTCTTAATTCTGCCCCAATTGCTGCATTTCGCCAACCCGTCAGTAAGTCTGGTTGCGGCAAACGTTCCTGTTGCTGCGGCGAGTACTGCCAGAAGAAATTAATCAGCTCGTTTATTTGCTTGCGTGATGCCACTAATGACACAGGCACATCAAGTGACTCAGCGAGCTCGGTCACTTTTTGCTTTACCGCTTTAAACGTTTCCTTGTAGCCAGGCATATCGTCTAATCGGCTTAAGGGCTTCAGCGATTTAGAAACTGCTTGCTCTTCAGCTTTTTTAATGACAGTAATCATTTCATTGCCGGAATACTTTTTTGATAACGGCGGTAAGTCACGAATGTGATTTAAATCGCTTTGTGATTTGGGTTTGTGTCTGGCCAGTTCTAATAATGCACCGTCTTTAGCGATAAATCCTAGAGGAATGTTTTTCTTTCTAGCCTTGTTCAACCGCCAACTCGCCAGCTCTTGTAAAATCGCCAACTGTTCATCATTGAGTTGCCAGGCATTACCAACTTGTAAATATAAAAGGTCGTCAGGAATACGAGTTGTTCGCTTATGAACCTGAAGTACAGACTCTTCGTAGACGATATCTAAACAGCCCTTTTCTTCGCAAAGTGCTTTCAAATAAGGATACATAACAGCCAGATAGCTGGCATCAGCGGCAGCGTAATCCAGTTGTTCAGGGCTTAAAGGCCGTTTCAACCAGTTGGTCCGGGACAGGCTTTTGTCGAGCTCCACATTATCAAAGAGTTCACTGACTAAGCGTGCGTAGCCCATGGACTCGCCAATGCCACAAAACCCGGCAGCTATTTGGCTATCAAACACACGGCTTGGTTGAGCACCGCCACTTTCATGGAAAAACAGTTCAATGTCTTCGCCGCCGGCGTGCAGAACGGTTTCAATGCTATCCGAAGAAATAAGCAACCATACTGGATCTAAATTAATATCAGCCAGCGGATCCACGATAACCGTATCACCGCCCGCATGCATCTGTAACAGTCCAAGGTTCGCGTAAAAAGTCCGCTCTCGCACGAACTCAGAGTCAATTGCAAACCAACCCGTCTGACGAGCTTTAGAGCAGAAATCGGCTAATTCATCGGTAGAAGAGATGAGTCGGTACTGACGCACCGACTCCGGAAGTTCAAGCTGCGTCAAGAGTTTTCCTCGTCACGTAGCTCTTTACGTAGAATTTTGCCGACATTCGATTTAGGCAGTTCATCCCGGAACTCGACCAGTTTTGGCACTTTATAAGCGGTCATGTTCTCGCGCGAAAAGTCGATAATTTCTCTTTCTGTCAACGACTTATCTTTTGCCACAATAAACACTTTGACCACTTCGCCGGATGACTCATGGGGGACCCCAATCGCTGCTGACTCAAGCACCTTCGGATGATCAGCCAATACGTCTTCAATTTCATTAGGGTACACATTAAAGCCAGACACCAGAATCATGTTTTTCTTACGGTCTACAATTTTAAAGTAGCCGCGGTCGTCAACCGTCGCCATATCGCCAGTTGCAAACCAGCCATCTTTAATCGCATTAGCTGTATCATCAGGGCGGTTCAAATAACCCACCATAACCTGAGGACCTTTTACTTCCAGCTCACCTGGCTCGCCCATCGGCACTTCTTCACGCGTTTCCGGGTCAACAATACGAACGTCGGTACTAGGCACAGGTAAGCCGATACTGCCCGTGTAGTGCTCAATATCATAAGGGTTAACCGTGACAACCGGCGCACATTCTGTAAGACCATAACCTTCCAGAAGGCGTGATTTAGTCACCCGTTCCCATTCTTCCGCAACGGCTTTTTGTACCGCCATACCGCCGCCAAGCGCCACTTTCAGATTAGAGAAGTTAACATCTTTAAAGCCTTTCGTGTTTAGCAGACCATTAAATAATGTGTTAACCCCTGAGATCATTGAAAACGGATACTTATTCAACTCTTTCACAAAATTTGGCATGTCGCGCGGGTTAGTAATTAGCACGTTTTTACCGCCGTGCTTAATGAAGGTCAGGCAGTTCGCCGTTAATGCGAAAATATGGTACAGCGGTAGCGCAGTAATAATCACTTCCTCACCATCGCTCATAATTGGCGTGACGCATGCGGAAACCTGCTCTAAGTTCGCAACCATATTGCGATGAGACAACATAGCACCTTTGGCTACGCCAGTGGTTCCGCCGGTGTATTGTAAAAATGCAATGTCGTCACCGGTGACTTCAGGACGCTTATATTCTGCCTGAGCCCCCTTCGCCATTGCCTGGTTCAGACTTATGGTGTTTTTAACACCATGAGACGGCACCATTCGCTTAATGTATTTAACAACAAAGTTCACAATAAAGCGCTTAGGCACTGGCAGCTGATCACCTATTTGTGTAGTAACCACTACATCCAGCGGCGCATCATCTTTGATTTTGTCATAGGTATGCGCAAAGTTTTCTAAAATAACCAACGCTTTTGCCTGAGAGTCAGTCAGCTGATGCTTTAACTCGCGTGGTGTGTATAACGGATTTACGTTCACCACCGACATTCCTGCTCGCAAAATACCAAATAAAGCAATAGGGTACTGCAACAGGTTTGGCATCATCACCGCAACCGCATCGCCTTTTTTCAACCCCTGACTATGCAGGTAAGCGGCGAACTCGCGAGATTTTAGCCCCAACTCTTTAAAACTCATCTCTGAGTCCATATTCACGAATGCGGTCTTCTCTCCGTATTTCTCAATGGACTGCTCGAGAATATCTACCAGCGACGAGAAATGATCCGGATCGATAGTTTCAGGAACACCAGCCGGGTAGTTTTTTAGCCAAATCTTTTCCATAAAAGGCTCTGCCTCTCACTCTTAAATTTTATTTTGTTAACACTTTATCTTCGCATATCCGACCAGTTAATCCTAGTCATACAGCGCTGCTAACCGCTCGATTTTAACAACTCAGCTATTTTTTCTGGTTGCTCCATATGAACATGATGTCCACCATTCAGTGTTATTAAGTTTAGATCAGTGACCTGATGCTGCCATTTTTCAATGGCGCGTGATAGGTTTTCATGGCCTTTGTCTCCCCTGACGACTTTCACAGGCATAGTCAGTCCCTGGAGCAGTTCATCGACAGCGGTTGAATGCAAGCGATAAGGCGATACCGACTTAACTCTTGGGTCGGCGCGCCAGGAAAATGAATGGTCGGACGCTTTATGCAAGCCTCGATCAACCAGCAGCGCGACTAAGTCTCTGGAAAAGTCAGCCTGAGCAGCGCGCGCATCAATCGCTGTGTCAAGCGTTGAGTAGCCGCGCCAGCGACCGCTTCGTTTTTTATAACGACTCGAAAAGCCCTTTGCTAACTGCTCTCTGGCATTCATTTCATCAGAAACCAGTAACCCGAAGGCTTCGACCAAAATAAGTTTGTCGACTTTTTCAGGGCAAATGGAAGCAACCACGTTACTGACAAAACCACCCATAGAGTGACCCAGTAAGGTCACCGGAGAATCAATATGATGCGTGAGGATTTGCCAGAGGTCGTAGGCGTAATCAATAAAGTGGTAGTGAGTTCCTGGCGGGCGGTGGTCACTGTGTCCGTGCCCTGCCCAATCGAGAGCGATTAAACCACCATGGTCAGAGTTCCAGCGCTCTGCTAACGGAAGGAAGCTATGGCAGTTGTCTAACCAGCCATGGGTTGCAATAACCGTGACGTTGTTGGGATCGCCCCAGCACAGTCCCCGAACAACGCCCCACTCTAATTCATAGCTGACTGGTGTCGCTTGCGCAGCCGTTGTCCGGAAACTCATTAAAATCAGTTACGTTCTTTTGCCGGTGTACCTGAATTGTCCTCTACTCGCACACGCACGGGTACCGGATAGCGGTAGGGATAGTACGGTGAATAGAAGTTATGGCGGAACCACAGCGGTGAGTAGTCAATTTCTACGTGGTTCTTTTGTGCTTTCGGCTTCCACAAATAGTGGTTATCCGCTTCGAGAACCGGATAAATGTATGTGTACTCATCAATTTTGCCCTGCTGAGTTTCACCAATCGTACCAACGAAGCTTATCGCACGACCTTTTTTATAGACTTCAGGGTCAATAAAACCATCAATAACCGCTAAGAAACGGCCATCACTGTCGTCACTCACTTCGGGCCGTCCCCAACGTTGCAGCGGGAAGCTCACTACTTCAAATACCGTTTTATCTTCTGTATTGCGAACGTCAGCAATAACTCCACCCCAGCGGGCCGGTTGACCAACCACTTTATCCTGCTGAGCTTTTGCCTGCTTGTAAGCGACCAGCGCATCTTCATTGCTGGTTTCCAACTCTGTCGGAACAGACGCACAGCCAGCTAAACCTATAGCGAACAATAAACATGTCAGTAATCTCATAACAGACCTCTCTTTAGGCATAAACGTCGACACCAAACATTGACGCAACTTCTTCACGTTTTTCATTCAAAGCTACCGTTTGATAAGCACTTAACGCCTTTTGTGAGCGTTGAGGTGGTTCGTCATACATGGTGTTTAATGACTGCCAACGCTCTGCCTGACGGCGGCTTTGCTTCGCATCAGGAACGACCTGCGGTAACTCCACAGCATTAGACACGGCGGCATTTTTCTGCTGCTCGTTGTCACGCTGCACCGTCTGTTGCGATGCCTGCTGCTGGTTACTTAACGGCTGTACCGTTTGCGGGTTTATCTGCACGTCAATATTGGCTCATCTGTTATGTAAGACAGGATCTATTATGGCGAGTTCCTGAGCGTTCAGCAAGTTAACGCCCCGGTAACTTTTTCCAGGTCACTTCATTACGCACATAGAGTGGCTCAAGCAGTTCGGCCTGAACCGGGTCAACACCAGCACCATTCACTACTGTCAGCATATCCTCCGCCAGCGGTAGCCGGCTATTATTGCTATGTTTTAGCTCATGATTTTCATCAAGAATATCTGCATAGACGTCCCAGCCTGTACCAGCAGTACCCCAGCCCTTCAAGCGCTCTGTATCAATAAGGTTCGTGTCTGGTTTTGCTACAGCCGGCTCTGACTGAGCCACAGCAACTCCGTTCTCATTCGTATACAAAGCGTAATAAACCTCGCCCATGCGTGCATCAATACAAGCCACCACACCAGCAACATCGTTTTTGCGGATGGCTTGCTGTGCCAACGCCTGTAAACTGCACACGGGATAAACGGGTAAATCAGCGCTAAATGAAAGTCCCTGCGCCATAGACACGCCAATGCGCACGCCTGTAAAACTACCTGGGCCAGCGCCAACCACAAGCCCGTCCAGCTCGGCTAAAGACACGCCAGCACTGTCGAGAACCTCTTCCACAAAAGGCAGCATTTTTTGTGAGTGCTCCCGGGGGCTTTCAATGTCACGGGTTGTCAGCTTGCCATCATGAACAAGCGCGACAGAACAATTTTCAGTTGATGTATCTATAGCTAATAACGACTTCATACATTTTGCTCTTCTGTAGAACTTTTATGCGCCAGAAATTCAAGCGCGGTATCTAAGCTACGGGTGCGACTCATAGCCGGTAAACTTGCCAAAAACTGCTTACCATACTGACGTGTTACCAGTCGGTTATCGCAAACCACCAGAATCCCTGAGTCGTACTTATCCCGGATAAGCCGCCCTGCGCCCTGCTTTAGCGCAATAACGGCTTGCGGAAGCTGAATGGTGCCAAAGGCATCTACTCCTCGCAGGCGTGCGTCTTCCACCCGGGCATTCAATAACGGATCATCCGGCGACGCAAACGGTAGTTTATCAATAATCACACAACGCAGCGCATTACCTCTGACATCCACACCTTCCCAGAACGACGAGGTGCCTAACAGTACGGCGTTGCCGGCTTTGGTAAAGCGCTCTAACAACTCACCTTTATTCGACTCGCCCTGCACCAAAATTTCATTGTCGACGTGCTCTCTCAGAATTCCTGCCATTTGTTGCAGCATTCGATGGCTGGTAAACAATAAAAACGTTCCGCCGTCATTATGCGTGATGCATTGCTTGGCAATGTCTGTCAGCATTTCATGGCGATTGCGATCATTGGCGTCCGGTAAATAACGTGGCAGGCACAAGGTGGCCTGTTTTTTAAAGTCAAAGGGGCTTTCCAGAACCAGAGTGTCCGCTTCTTCAATACCTAGCCGGCGTGTGAAAAACTCAAAGTTGCCATTAACCGCTAATGTCGCCGAAGTGAATATCCAGCTCATGTTATTGCGCTTAATATAGCCACCAAAGGTCTTCGCCACACTTAGTGGCGTTTGATGCAAGCTGATTTGTCTTGGCGTGGTTTCAAACCAAAAGCTGTAACCAGTGCGTTCAACGTCCATTAACTGACGCCAAATGACCCTATAATCCTCTGCCCGTTCTAATAAATTGTCGAGATCTTTGTTCCGGCCCTGCGCAGTTCTCAATACATCAATAAGCAGGGTTAAGCGCTCATCGAGACGATCCGTCACTTCGACAATGTCTTCTTTATTGCGCCATTCGCGCCAATTGCCGCGCATTGGATCATGAGGAAACAGTAACCGAAAATCGCGCAGCGATTGTAATAACGTTCGCGCCATCGCACTGGCCTGTGACAAGTCTTTTAACTCCGTCAGACACAAGCGCTGAATTTCTTCACACATTTCGCTTAATTGACGCGTCGACACCGTTTCACCAAAGTACTGACTGGCAATATCAGGGATTTGGTGGGCCTCATCAAATACCACGGTATCAACAGCAGGAATGAGCTCGCCAAAACCCGTATCTTTTAATGCCATGTCCGCGAAAAACAAGTGATGATTAACCACCACAACATCGGCTTCTAAAGCTTGCTTCCGCGCTTGTACTAAATGACAGTCATCATAAACCGGGCAGTCACGCCCCAGGCAGTTATCCTGAGTGCTGGTCACCTGAGGTAAAACCGCCGCTCCTTCCGGAAGCACGTTCAGCTCACCCATATCACCGCTGCGGGTTGTCGTTGACCAACGCGTCACGGTAATAAGCTGATCCTGAATCTCTTTAGGGAGCTGCCCCGCCTGCTGCTTTGCTTGTTCAAGTCGATGCAGACAGAGGTAATTCGAGCGCCCTTTCAGCAAGGCGACCACTTTTTGCGGCGCCAGCTTTTTTCGTAATACGGGCAAGTCCCGGTGAAACAACTGCTCTTGCAGGTTTTTCGTGCCGGTAGAGACAATAGCCTTACCTTTGGAAAGCAGAATGGGCGCAAGGTAAGCAAAGGTTTTGCCGGTGCCGGTCTCAGCTTCAACCACGAGTTGGCTTTTCTTTTTCAGCGTTTTTTCAATGGCTTGTGCCATTGTCGTTTGCGACGGACGAGGCTGGAAGTTGTCTATTGTTGAGGCCAGCTCACCATCGGGCTGAAAAATGGAAGAAACAGTCGGCATAGTTCGCGCTAGTTAATGGTAATTAGCGCGCATTATGACATAGAAAAAGAGTCAGGCGTAGGTGTCTATATGACCAGAATTGCTATCCAGACTGTCCTCTGTTGACTCTTCCTCAGTTACCTCGGGTTCAGATTGCTGCTGTTCAGAAGACTGCTGTTGCCGTTGTTTCTCGCGGTTAGGATCATTATCAATAGTAGTGCTTTCCTCATCACTAATCGCTTGAAGCTCTTTGGTTTTCTCAATTTGATTGACTCTCATTTGATCCTGAGAGTGGTCAACCGGTACCCGGGTATCCTTTGGTATTAATGGCACCATTGCATCAAAGTTAGCCATGAGTTTGCTCCGCTGTATCCTTGCTTTTTGTCACCGACGTTACCGTCTTGATTATACAACCACTGGTTAAATATTAACCTACTATCGACCCATAAAGGAATAAATTTACGCTTGCATTACAAAATTAACCTGCTAAGGTATTATACAACTTTGTGAAATACAGCGTACATTATTGGAGTCAACAAAATGAAATTCGTTCATCACCATCATGCACATCATTGGATTTTATGGGCTAGCTGAGAGCGACTTTCTGGCTAGCCGCATAAGCGCTAGCCTTTCGATTGACTATACAACCTCCGAAAGGCAACTTTCGGAGGTTTTTTAATTTTTAGGAGTAATTATGACTAACCGTTTAACGATAGCGATACAAAAATCTGGCCGCCTGAGTAAAGAGTCAATGGCTTTATTAAATGCCTGCGGTGTTAAGTTTAGCATTAATGAAGCCCGCCTCATTGCCCACAGCACCAGTCATCCTATCGATTTACTCCGGGTGCGTGACGATGACATTCCCGGCTTAGTCATGGACGGTGTTGTCGACTTAGGTCTGGTCGGCGAAAACGTGCTGGAAGAAGCTCGACTTGAACGCATAGCCAGCGATACAACAGCCGTATTTCAGCCACTCAGAGCGCTGGAGTTCGGTCAGTGTCGTTTGTCCATTGCGGTACCGCGTGAGCTCTCTTATCAGTCACAAGCTGACTTAGACGGAATGCGAATTGCCACGACCTATCCGCAACTCTTAAAGCGTTACCTTAAGGACAATGGCATTAATGCCCGCGTTGTCATGCTGACAGGCTCCGTCGAAGTAGCCCCGCGAGCAGGCTTAGCCGATGCAATTTGTGACCTGGTCTCAACAGGGGCAACACTGGAAGCTAACGGCCTGGTCGAGAAAGAAGTGATATTCCGTTCTCAGGCACAGCTTATTCAAAACTCCGAAACTTTGTCTGATGAAAAACAAGCAATGATTGATCAGTTACTGCCGCGTATCGATGGCGTACAAATGGCGAAGGAAAGCAAATACATTATGCTCCACGCGCCCAAAGATAAGCTTGAAGAAGTGGTTGAATTGTTGCCGGGTGCAGAAACCCCGACCATTTTGCCGCTCAGTCACACTGACAAACAAGTAGCTGTTCACATGGTCAGTACAGAAAAGCTGTTCTGGGAAACCATGGAAGATTTAAAGGCGAAAGGTTGCAGCTCTATTCTTGTTCTGCCAATTGAAAAAATGATGGGGTAACTATGCAAGGCTTAAACATCAAGGTTGAGCGCTGGGCAGACTTGTCTGCCGACGAAAAGGAACAGCGGCTTTCGCGTCCCCGTCAGGCAACAGCGACAAACACGCAACAAACGGTTCAGAAGATTATTGCCGATATTCGTGACAACGGTGACAGTGCACTGCTGAATTACACTCGGCAGTTTGACTATTCTGAAGCGACCTCGCTGCGCGTATCGCAACAGCGTATAGAGCAAGCAGTGAATCGCCTCGACAAAAAAGTGGCAGAGGCGATTGATACAGCTTACGGCACTATTCGTCGTTTTCACCAGGCACAAGTCCCTGAAAACCTTGCTGTTAAAACCATAAAAGGTGTTCAGTGTGAACTTCGCTATGCGCCATTAGATGCCGTTGGGCTTTATATACCTGGTGGTAGCGCAACCTTGCCATCCACTGCACTCATGCTCGGCGTGCCCGCTCAGCTAGCCGAATGTCAACGCGTTGTGTTGGTCAGTCCGCCGGACAAAAGTGGTGACTTACCGGATGCGCTGTTGTACGCCGCAAACCGTTGCGGCATTACAGAAATATACACCTGCGGCGGCGCTCAAGCAGTTGCCGCCTTAGCTTATGGTACAGAGTCCATCGCCTCGGTCGATAAAGTATTTGGCCCGGGCAACAGTTTTGTCACCGAAGCAAAGCAACAAGTGAGCAATGACGACAGTGGCTGTGCTATCGACTTACCCGCGGGTCCTTCTGAATTACTGGTTATTGGTGATGACACAGCTAACCCGGCGTATATTGCGGCCGACCTGTTGTCTCAAGCCGAGCACGGCCCCGACTCACAAGTTATTCTGGTCACACCGTCAAGCACACTGGCAGACAGAGTAAGACAAGCACTCATTGAGCAGTGTCAGCAGTTACAACGGGCTGATATTGCCGCCCAGGCGTTAGCCGAAAGCCGTTTACTGGTTGTCGAGACTATTGATGAAGCAATAACCATTAGCGAGCAATATGCGCCTGAGCACTTATCCATACAAACGGATAATGCCCGCTCATTGCTACCCAAATTGACCCGTGCAGGCTCTGTTTTTGTGGGTCACTATACACCGGAATCTGGTGGTGATTACGCGACAGGCACTAACCACGTATTACCGACCTACGGTTATGCACGCAATTACAGTAGCCTGGGACTATTGGACTTTTACCGCCGTTACACCGTACAAGAAGTCTCCTACGAAGGCTTAGCGACGTTGTCAGAAGCTATTACAACCCTGGCGAATGTTGAGGGGCTCGACGCACACGCTAAAGCTGTCACCATTCGCATGGAGGACCAATAATGTCATTAGCGGAACAGTCTCAGCGCCAGCACCTAAAAACACTGACACCTTATGCGTCGGCCAGACGCAGTATGAGCGGTGGTAATGTATGGCTGAACGCCAATGAGTCACCTTTTGATAACGGTTACGGCTTTGACGATGCCGCTCTGAACCGGTATCCACAGTTTCAGTCAGAAACGCTGAATACAGCTTATGCCGACTATGCTGGTGTACAACCGAACCAGGTGTTAAGTACTCGCGGCTCTGATGAGGGTATCGAATTGTTGATTCGGGCGTTTTGCGAGCCGGGACAGGACAATATTCTCATTTGTCCACCGACTTACGGTATGTATGCGATTTCGGCTAAAACCTATGCCGTCGATACTATTGAGGTGCCGCTAATAGATTCAGAGCAGCGAAAAGGCCAACTGAACGTTGAGCAGGTGATCACGCAGGCTAAGAATTGTAAGGTCGCGTTTCTGTGCTCACCGTCCAACCCCCTGGGTAACACGCTAAATGCAGCAGACATTAAGCAAGTGCTGGATGCCTGCCCCAACACCGTTATTGTGGTTGACGAAGCCTATATTGAATTCTGTTATGACGACAGCAAAGCACCTTGGCTGACGACCTACCCTAACCTGGTAGTTTTGAGGACATTATCAAAAGCCTTTGCGCTTGCCGGCATTCGTTGCGGCTTTTTGCTCGCCAATGATGACATTATTGAGCTAATGAAAAAGATACTGGCGCCCTACCCACTGCCGGAGCCTACCATTAATATAGCAACGCAGGCTCTGAGCCCGGGCAATATTAAGCGTATGCAGCAGCAGGTCGATACACTTATCGGCGAGCGCGAACGGCTTGTGGAGTTACTCAGTGACTTACCACTAACACTGGAGTTTGACAGCGTAACGAATTTTTTACTGTATCGTTCTGATACCACCCAAACCAATGCGGCCGACATTGTCAGTGCACTGCAACAACAAGGTGTATTGATTCGGGACCAATCTAAACAACTCGGGTTAGACGGTTGTATTAGAATAACGGTAGGTAGCCGAGAAGAAAATGACGAGCTGGCACAACGATTAAAAGGGTATTTTTCATGACACAGCAATCCATACTTTTTATTGATCGCGACGGCACGCTGGTTGAAGAGCCACCCGTCGATAAGCAGCTCGACAGTGTCGACAAGCTCGTTTTTGAGCCAAATGCCATACCGGCACTGTTAAAGCTTCAAAATGCCGGGTACCGACTGGTCATGGTGTCTAACCAAGATGGGCTGGGTACCGATAGCTTCCCGACGGACACCTTTGAGGCTCCTCACAATTTAATGATGTCGGTATTTGAGTCACAAGGGGTTCGCTTTGATGACGTATTAATTTGCCCACATTTTGACACAGACAACTGCGCCTGTCGTAAGCCTAAGCTGGGGCTTGTGCAACCCTATCTAACGGAAGGCAAAGTCGACTTTGCTAACTCTTTCGTTGTTGGCGACAGAGAAACTGACTTACAACTGGCACAAGGCATGGGCATTCGCGGCATTCGCTACAACCGGGAAGAATACAGCTGGGATGACATTGTCCACGAAATTGTTGACCGGCCCCGTACCGCCAAAGTGTCTCGAAAAACTCATGAAACTGACATTAATATCGCCATTGATCTGGACAGCTCTGCACGCGGCACATTCAGCACCGGCATTGGCTTTTTTGACCACATGCTGGAGCAAATTGCCACACATGCGGGCATTTACATGAGTGTTGTGGTAGAGGGCGATTTGCACATTGATGATCACCACACCATTGAGGATACAGCTTTAGCACTGGGTCAGGCCTTGCGTTCGGCGCTTGGCGACAAACGCGGTATTGGTCGCTTTGGCTTCGCGCTGCCGATGGACGAATGTAAAGCAGAGTGCCTGATTGACTTATCCGGCCGCCCATACTTGAAGTGGCAAGCGGACTTTAGTCGCGACAAAGTCGGTGAATTGTCGACAGAAATGGTTGAACATTTCTTTCGCTCGCTGACCGATGCTATGGCCATTAGCCTGCACCTCTCAACAACCGAGGGCAACAGTCATCACCAGGTAGAAAGCCTGTTTAAAGTCTTTGGTCGCGCGTTACGTCAGGCGGTTGCTAAAACCGGAGACCAACAACTGCCATCGAGTAAAGGAATGCTGGCATGAAGGTAGCGATAGTCGATACCGAGTGCGCAAATCTGACATCGGTTCGCTTTGCGATTGAACAATTGGGGTATTCATGCACAGTGACAGACGACGCAGACGCGATTCGCGCTGCTGATCGTGTCATTTTGCCCGGCGTTGGCACTGCTGCTGCAGCGATGCGTAACCTACAGAGAAAACAGTTGGTTGACGTGCTGAAGTCGCTCGAACAGCCAGTGCTCGGCATTTGTTTGGGAATGCAACTCATGACATCACATTCGGAAGAAGGTGATGTCGAGTGTCTGGGATTAATTCCGTCATTAACTAAACGGCTTGAGGTTGGCGAACTGCCGCTGCCACACATGGGCTGGAACACCTCTATGCCGACCAATAGTAATCCGCTGCTGAAGACTGCCGAACAATACTGTTACTTTGTTCACAGCTACGCGGTTGTCGTTGACGAATATACCATTGCCGAAGCGGAATACGGTCAACGCTTTGCATCAATGATTCGCCATAACAATTATTTCGGCGCGCAATTTCACCCTGAGCGCTCAGGCAAAGTAGGTGAATCAATTTTACGTGAGTTTCTGGAGGCTAAGCTGTGCTACTACCTGCGTTAGACTTAATTAATGGCGCCGTTGTACGACTGTACCAAGGCGACTTTTCTCAGAAAACCGAATATCAGTTTTCACCGGTTGAACAAGCTCAAAGCTACGCTAAAGCTGGCGCAAAATGGCTTCATTTAGTCGACTTAGACGGTGCCAAGGACCCTAAGCAGCGTCAAACAAAGCTGCTGGAAAAGCTGATTAAAGAGTCAGGTGTGAGTTGTCAGGTGGGTGGTGGTATTCGCACGACTGAAGATATCGACGCTCTTCTGGCTGTTGGTGTTAAGCGAGTAGTGATAGGCTCAACCGCTGTCAGCTCACCGGAAAAAGTACTCGAATGGTTTAAAACCTACGGCCCTGAAAAAATCGTACTGGCGCTGGATGTCAACATTCAACCCAACGGTCAGGCGTTAGTTGCAACGCACGGCTGGCAAGAGTCTTCAGGCAAGGCTTTGGAAGATGTTTTAGACCAATACCTTGAAGTAGGCTGCCAGCACGTATTATGCACCGACATTAGCAAAGACGGCACACTCAGCGGAAGCAACGTCGAGCTGTACCAAAAATACAAAAATAAATACCCCAGCGTACAGTGGCAAGCATCAGGTGGCGTGAGCAGCCTAGACGATATAAAGGCGCTGAAAGCTATTAACTGCGATTCTGTGATTCTGGGTAAATCGCTGCTAACCAACCAATTCACTCTGGAGGATGCACTGGCATGTTGGCAAAGCGAGTAATTCCCTGCCTGGACGTTCGTGACGGACAGGTCGTTAAAGGCGTTAAGTTTCGTAACCACGAAGTCATTGGTGACATTATTCCGTTGGCTCGCCATTACGCCGAAAGCGGTGCCGACGAGCTGGTTTTCTATGACATTACCGCTTCGTCCGATGGCCGTACGGTGGATAAGTCGTGGGTAGAGCGGGTTGCCAAAGAAATTAATATCCCCTTCACGGTCGCTGGTGGCATTCGTTCAGTGGCGCAAGCGCAAGAGCTACTGTCAAAAGGCGCAGATAAGCTGTCGATTAACTCCCCTGCATTACTGGACCCGTCACTTATCGACACGCTGGTGGCAGAGTTCGGTCAACAGTGCATTGTTATCGGTATTGACAGTTTCTTCAATGAAGAGACCGGTACTTATGAGGTGCACCAGTTTACCGGCGATGAAAAGAAGTCACGCAAATCGGCATGGCAAACTAAAGACTGGTTGCAGGAAGTGATTAAACGAGGCGCCGGCGAAATTGTCTTGAACTGCATGAATCAGGACGGCGTACGCAAAGGATACGATATTGAGCAACTGGCGGCTTTACGCGACTACTGTTCAGTACCCATAATAGCCTCTGGTGGCGCTGGCGAAATACAGCACTTTGTCGATGTCTTTAATGACGCTAAAGTTGATGGTGCCCTGGCGGCTTCAGTCTTTCATAAAAACGTATTTTCAATTGCCGATGTGAAAAGCGCAATGTACAACAATGACATTGCCGTGCGTCCCATTGAACCCTAAGGAGTGACAGTGAGAGTCGACAAACAAAATTTAAACAGCCTTGACTGGGTAAAAATGGATAACCTGATTCCCTGTGTTGTCCAGCACGTTCTGACCGGCGAGGTCCTGATGCTGGGTTACATGAACGACAAGGCACTTGAGAAGACATTAGAGTCAGGCCAGGTCACTTTTTACAGCCGTAGCAAAGAGCGTTTATGGACTAAGGGTGAAAGTTCTGGTCATGTCCTTGAATTGGAAGAGGTCCATACCGACTGCGACAGTGATGCACTGTTAATTAAAGCAACCCCGAATGGGCCAACCTGTCACTTAGGCACCCAAAGCTGCTTTGCTGACACGTCAGGCTCTTTTTTACACCACTTAGAAGGGGTTATTAATTCAAGAAAAGGCGCCGATGCCGGTGAAAGTTACACTGCCAGCCTCTTTCAGAAAGGCATTAAACGATGCGCTCAGAAAGTCGGTGAAGAAGGTGTCGAAGTGGCACTTGCAGCGGCAACCAACGACAAAGACGAACTGCTCAATGAAAGTGCTGATCTGCTGTACCACTTATTGGTGGTGCTGAGCGCCAGTGACTTATCGATGAGTGATGTCCTGAAGGTACTGAAACAGCGTCATAATTAGTGTAATGCTCATTAAGCGCTATTCAGCTGCTCTTGAAAGTGGCGGCGTTTGTAGGCTTTTGATACTTTCTTCAGTCTGACAGACAGCAGTACGGCCGCCACACTAAGGCCACTAATAAAGCCTATCCAAAAACCTGCGGCGCCCATGGCTGGCACCACTAAGCTAGTTCGTCCGAGTACATACCCGACAGTTAAGCCGAAAGGCCAATAGGATATAAAAGCCAGTACCATAGGGTAAGTCGTATCTTTGTAGCCTCTCAGTGTTCCCATTGCCACTACCTGGAAGGTGTCGGACAAGGTGAAAATAGCTGCTAAGCCCATCAAGGTCGCCGCTAAATTAATAACTTCGGTATTCGGTGTGTATAAACTAGCCAGGAAACTGCCACCCAGGTACATAATAAGCCCGTTTACAGCAGCAAAAACACCACCAAACCAAAGTGCAATTCTGAAGCTACGCATTGCGTTGTCAGGGTTTCCGGCACCAAGTGCAAAGCCCACGCGCAACGTCACCGCCATAGAAATACTGAGCGGAACCATATAAACCAACGAACTTATGTTCAGGGCGATTTGGTGAGCAGAAACCACCGTCGCTCCTAACGGCGCTATTAACAGGGCAACCGCTGCGAATAAGCTCACCTCAAAAAATAGCGACATTGAGATAGGAAAACCCAGACGAATGACATAAGTAACGTCATCCCAGCTAGGTTTGTACCAACGGCGCAGTAAACGTAAACTTTTATAACGCTTAGCGCCAAAGGTATAAATAGCCATTGAAATAGCCATCCCCCAAAGCACGAGAGCTGTTGCTACACCACAGCCAGCGCCGCCAAGTGCCGGCATTCCAAACTCACCATACACGAAAATATAGTTCGCCGGGATATTGATGATAAGCCCGATAAAACCAATAATCAGCGATGGCATTGTGTTAGACATGCCCTCACAGAAGTTTCTCAGGACGGCGTAAACGACAAAGCCGGGAATGCCCCAGGCAATGTAAAACAGATAGTCGAGCGTAACCTGCCGGAACTTGTCTTCTACTTCCATTAAGTCCAGCAACCAAGGGGCGGAAGACATACCTACTAAGGTTATCGCGCCAACAATGGCACAGGCATAGAAGCCCTGTTGCAGCATATTCGCCATTTTACGATGGCCACCAGAGCCATCGAAATGGGAGATAATAGGCGCAAGCGCCAACGCCAAACCAAATACCAGCAAGGTTGCCGGCACAAAAATACTGCCACCGACAGATACGGCCGCAAGGTCAATCGCACTTTTTCGACCCGCCATTACCGTATCGACAACACTCATGAGCATTTGTGTCAGCTGTGCGATAAGTATAGGGCCCGTCAGTCGAGCAAGCTTTATCACTTCGATTTTATTGTCTTGCCAGGATTTCACGTTGGAGTGTCTCGCTCGTTTTGACCTATCTTGGATAGTCGATTTATGCGTTTATAAACTGAACCAGTTTATCATTGACTTCTGACGGATGAGTTAACGGTCCCATGTGCCCCGCTGCTATCGACTCTCGTTTTAAGTCACTAATAACCGTCGATAAAGCATCTGCCACAGCCTTAGCGCTACGACGCGTATGCTCCCCCTGAACAAGCAATACCGGTTGCTCAACTGCCGCATAATCATTCAGCCGTTTGGGTTCGTTGAGCAAGGCATCAAAGTCGAGCGCGACCTTAGCAGCCTGCTTCACCATCAACGCCTGTATTTTGGACGGCAAAGCGTCGAAATAGCCCGGACTGTTCCAGTAATCGACAAAGGTGCGGGTGCACTCTTCAGCGTCTTTACCATGCATTGCCTGGCTAATTTCTTGTATTTCAATCATCCCGGGGGAGTCGTCAGCTAACACATGGAAAGCCACAGGCTCATAAACCGCCAGTTTTGAGATGGCAAAAGGCTGCTCTAAGGCGAGTTTAAGCGCCAAAGCACCTCCATAAGAATGACCGATAACATCAATTGCTGTATCAACTTTTAACGCTGAAATAGCCTCCACCACTCGCGGGACTTCGTCGGCTAAGCGAAAGTTTGCCACCGCTTCAGGCTCTGGTGCTTTGCCATAACCAAGCAGATCGACAGCAACGACAAAGCGAGAGTGGCTTAAGCGTTGAATTAAATCTCGCCACTGAGAACTTGCACTTTGTGAGCTATGCAACAACAACACTGGTGGGTTGTGCTTCTCACCAAAAACGTAAACTCCGGAACCTAATTCTGACATGTCACTTCTCTACAAAAGACTAAAACCGACAAACTGACCCACGCAGATTCCGGCACTGAATAGCAGAACAGCGAAGGTGCCCAACACGCCTATGGTGCGGAAAATGCTTGGACCAATCGTTTTGGTTAAGCCGATAGCATGGCTTATACGAGCAATTAATGTAGCAATTCCAATGCCGTGAACAAGCTCAGTTGAGGTCCCATTAGCTTCAACCATACCAAGCAAAATAAGAATAAACGGAACATACTCAATAAAGTTACCGTGGACCCGTACCGCCACTTTCAGCTCGTCTTCTCCACCGGTACCAATACCAACACGATACTTCCAGCGTAAGCGAACAATTCGCACAGCCAAAATTAAATAAAGTACTGCAAGTAAGCCAGCGTAAAAACCGGTGATGCGAATATCCATTGTGCCGCCCTTTTATTCAAAAAAGGCCCACCAAGTGAGCCTTGTGTTTATTTTTTCAGTAGCTCACCAAGCTGGTCACTAACTTTTTCAACCGGCTGTGTGCCATCGATTTTGTAATACTCAGTTTTGCCTTCTTCCGACAATTTCTGGTAATACTCAACCAGTGGTTCAGTTTGTTCATGATATACCGACAGACGTTTACGGACCGTTTGCTCTTGGTCATCCGGTCGAATAACCAGCTCTTCGCCAGTTTCATCGTCCTTGCCTTCTTCTTTTGGCGGGTTATGCTCAATGTGATAAACACGGCCGGAACCGGGGTGCACACGACGGCCACTCATACGCTCAACAATGACTTCATCAGGAACATCAAATTCCAGTACGTAGTCAATTTCTATACCGTTTTCACGCATAGCATCGGCTTGCGGAATTGTGCGAGGAAAGCCATCTAACAAAAAGCCGTTTTGGCAGTCTGGCTCAGCGATACGCTCTTTCACCAATTCAATAATGATGTCGTCCGAAACAAGTTGCCCGGCATCCATTACCTGCTTGGCTTTTTTCCCTAATTCCGAACCCGACTTAATTGCTGAACGCAGCATATCGCCTGTTGAAATTTGAGGAATGCCAAATGTATTCATCAGGAACTGGGCTTGCGTGCCCTTACCTGCTCCCGGAGCGCCCAATAAAATAATGCGCATAAGAAAACCTCTTTGCGTGATTCAAAAGTCTGCCCCGAACTTTACCCTGACAGGCAAGCTATTACAAGCTTAGAGAAGCGCTGCGGCCAATGGTATGACCGCAGCAGGAAGGTTATGCGTTAAGCATTAACTTGTTCAGTTTAGTGACAAATGACGCTGGATCTTTCAAATTTCCACGCTCTGCCAGTGTGGCTTGATCGAGCAAAACTTCGGCCCATTCTTTGAAAGTGTCGTCGTCTTTTTCCAACATACGCTGAACTAAGGCGTGCTCTGGATTTACCTCAAAGATATACTTGGTTTCAGGAACAGCCTGACCCGTAGCTTCCATTAACTTAGCCATTTGCGTACTCATGTCGTGCTCGTCGGTAATGATACACGCCGGTGAGTCTGTCAAACGGTGAGTCACGCGCACTTTCTTCACTTTATCACCCAACGCTTTTTCGAAACGCTCAAGGTTCTCTTTAAAGGCTTCTTCCGCTTTTTCCTGTTCTGCCTTATCTTCTTCGTCGTCCAGTTCACCAAGATCCAGGTCGCCACGAGTAACCGACTGTAATTGTTTCTCTTTGAACTCAGTTAAATGGCTCATGAGCCATTCATCGATTCGGTCAGACAACAACAGAACTTCAATGCCTTTCTTACGGAATATTTCTAGTGCAGGATTATTCTTCGCAGCTTCATAGCTGTCTGCCACAATATAGAAGATCTTATCCTGACCATCTTTCATGCGCTCAATGTAGTCGTCAAGACTAACGGACTGAACAGCACTGTCGTTATGAGTCGATGCAAAGCGCAGTAACTCAGCAATGCGCTCACGATTACTATGGTCTTCCGCCGGGCCTTCTTTCAAGACATTACCGAAGGTATCCCAGAACTGCTGGTACTCTTCTTTATTATCTTTCGCTAATTTCTTCAGAATTTGTAGCACTTTTTTGGTGCTGCCGTTACGCATGGAACGGGTAATTTTGTTGTCCTGAAGAATTTCACGAGAGACATTCAACGGCAAGTCGTTTGAGTCCACCAAACCGCGTACAAAGCGCAGATAAGTCGGCATTAATTGCTCTGCATCATCCATAATGAAGACACGCTTAACATACAGCTTCACGCCATGCTGCTGTTCACGGTTCCATAAGTCCCAGGGCGCTCTTTTCGGAATGTACAGCAAGTTTGTGTATTCTGTGGTGCCTTCCACCTTATTGTGCGTCCAAAGCAGTGGCTCATCAAAGTCGTGCGCAACGGTTTTATAAAATTCTTTATATTCATCGTCAGTGATTTCCGACTTGTCACGCGTCCATAATGCTTTACCTGAGTTTACTGTTTCCCACTCGCCTGGCTGCGCTTCTACCTTATTACCTTCACTGTCTTCAGACTCAGGTACCGGCTCTTTCCACATTTGTACAGGAATACTCAGGTGCTCTGAATATTTGTTAATAATTCCGCGCAGACGATACTCGTCTAGAAACTCCTCAGCGTCATCTTTTAAGTGCAGAATAATGTCCGTACCACGACGGGCTTTTTCAATGTCAGCAATTTCGAACTCACCTTCACCACGCGAACGCCACTCAACACCGGCAGTGTTATTGTCAAGTGCGGAACGAGTGCGCACAGTGACCTCATCGGCAACAATAAACGCTGAATAGAAACCAACACCAAACTGACCAATAAGCTGACTGTCTTTTGCCTGGTCACCTGACAGCTGCCCAAAGAACTCTGCAGTACCTGACTTAGCGATAGTTCCCAAGTTATTCATGACGTCATCTCGGGTCATGCCGATGCCGTTATCGCTTATGGTGATTGTTTTAGCGTCTTTATCGACCGAGATACGGACGAACAACTCATTGTCGTCACCGTATAGAGAGTTGTCACTCAGCGCTTTAAAGCGCAGCTTATCCGCCGCGTCAGACGCGTTGGAAACCAATTCGCGCAAGAAAATTTCTTTATTGGAATACAAAGAATGGATCATCAAATGAAGTAATTGTTTTACTTCTGTCTGAAACCCGTGTTTTTCCATTTGACCGGCTTCCGCCATAGTGTTTTCTCCTACTGTTTAAAACGTACAGTGATACCTATCGTTTTAAAATGGGGATGACACCGGGCTTTTCAAGTCAACGAGTGAATTGTTTTCGGCCACTAAAAGCGTGACCTAAAGTTGTTTGGTCAACGTAACCCAGTTCACCGCCTACAGGAACACCGTGAGCAATGCGAGTCGTGTTAATGTTGTGCTGATCCGCCATATCCGCAATGTAATGCGCTGTTGCATCACCTTCTACGGTGGGGTTAGTGGCAAGTATGATTTCTTCGATATTGTCCGATTGAAGCTGCTGCTCAAGTTTATCTAAACCGATGTCTGAGGGGCCAATACCATCAAGCGGCGATAAATGCCCCATTAAAACAAAATAGCGGCCTTTAAACTGGGAAGTTTGCTCGATGGCTAAAACATCGGCCGGTGTTTCCACAACGCAAAGCACACCACTGTCGCGGCGTTTATCATCGAGGCATATTGGGCACAGCTCATTTTCCGTTAATGTTCGGCAACTGCTGCAGTGCCCTACGGTTTCTACTGCATGCTTTAATGAGTCAGATAACCGTGAAGCCCCCGGCTTGTCTCGCTCCAATAAATAGAAAGCCATACGCTGAGCGCTTTTTTGGCCGACACCAGGCAAGCGCTTCAAACTTTCCACCAGTTGTTCGATAGCCGGGCTTAACTTCATTAAACTGACTCCAAATTAAAACGGCATTTTAAAGCCAGGAGGCAAACCCATACCGCCAGTAATTTCAGACATACGCTCTTTGCTGGTCTCTTCAACGCGGCGAACCGCATCGTTTGTCGCTGCCGCAACTAAGTCTTCCAGCATTTCCTGGTCGTCGTCCATCAAGCTTGGGTCAATGCTAACGCGTTTCACGTTGTGATTGCCCAGCATAGTCACTTTCACCATGCCTGCACCAGCTTCGCCGGTGACTTCCATATTTGCAATTTCTTCCTGGGCTTGCTGCATGCGCTCTTGCATTTGCTGCGCCTGCTTCATCATATTTCCCATTCCGCCTTTAAACATGTTTACTTCCTCATCATTAATTAAATACGTTAAAGCGCTTGCACCGATTCTTCATCAATTTGTGCACCGAAGCGTTTTTTCAACTCCATAACGCCATTATCTTTTTCCAAACGTTCTAAAGCACGCTTATGTCGATATTCATTGATACGCTGCTGCAGCATAAGGGGCGTAGGGTTTGCCGGTGTACCTACAGCAAATGATACCACAGCGCTGCTTCCCAAGAGTCCCTGTAAAGACTCTCTCACCGCGTGCTCTGTTGCATTATTCAGAAGGGACTGTTGATCACTGTTGACTAAAATAGTCCAGTTATCCCCTTCGTTGTCCTGTAATTCGGAGTTCAATAACACCTGTCGAGCCAAACCGGAAATATCCATGCCCGCTATCATGGCGCTCCAGCGGTCAATATCCGCGGCATCCTTTATTTCATCGGTAATTTCAGGGTAGTCGTAGCTGCTCGGGGCTGCATCGGAGGAATGTGGTTGCTCAGAAGTGTCAGCACTTCCTTGCAGGATTTCAGCAGACGCGACTGACTCAGGCTTAGACTCTTCAGGCTTAGGCGCCTGTGCCCGAGGTACTTGTGGCTTCGGCGTTTCGCGAAAGTCTTTAGAAGCTACTTCATCTGGCTTTTTTTTTTGCATTAAGTCTTGCCGCATTTGCAACAAGTCATCAAGACTCGATGCATCAGGATTCTCTTGTGGCAAGGCTTCTGGCTCAGGCGCATTGTTGCTTGATTGCTGCGTCACCTGTTTATGCGGCTCCGATTGCTCCACTACGTCAGGAGTTGGTTCGTATGAATCTACAAACTCATCGGTGTTACCAAAGCTCACTGGCTCTTCATTGATTTCCGGAGGCTGTTCCAGCGTAGGCCTGTCATTATGATACTCTGGTTTTAATTCTGGCTTTAGTTCTGGCTCTGGCGCGCCTGAATGCTCATTTGGTTTCGACAACTCAGCGGCTAAGGGTGCGTCTTCGCCACTTGTTTCTTCGCCATTTGTTTCGTCAGTTAAAGATCCTGCCTTAGGTCGAAATGCCAATAAACGAAGCAAGGTCATTTCCAGACCACTTCTGGCATCCACTGCATAAGGCTGTTCTCGCCGCCCTTCCAGCACTATACGATAAAATACCTGTATCAATTCCGCAGGCATTTGGCGCAACAGCGGCTTTAATGTTTCTGCGTCATCAAATGCCTGCTGTGCATCAGGTAGCTGCTGCATGATAGCCAGCTGGTGCAGCATATTCTGCATTTCAACAAGCACGGAACTTAAATCGGGAACAACAGCGACCATCGCATCCACACGTCGCATTAAAGATGCCGCATCGTTATTTAATACATCTTTTAACAGGCCAGCTATGTCAGCGGTAGGCACATTACCCAGCATTTGCCGAACACTGTCTAACAGCACTTCTCCATGACCCTGAGCAATTGCTTGATCAGTCAGGCTCAGTGCATCTCGCATGCTGCCTTTTGCGGCGCGAGCAAGCAACGAAAGTGAGGTGGAATCCGCAGAAATACCTTCCTGCTGCAAAACATGCTGCAGCTGACCGGCAATATCTTCTTTTGAAAGCGCTTTTAAATTAAATTGTAAGCAACGGGAAAGTACCGTCACAGGCAGCTTTTGTGGATCGGTTGTGGCCAGCAGAAATTTAACATGCTCCGGTGGCTCTTCCAGGGTTTTAAGAAGTGCATTGAAGCTATGACGCGACAGCATGTGTACCTCATCAATAAGGTACACTTTGTAACGCCCCCGAGTTGGACGGTATTGCACATTATCGAGGAGCTCTCGAGTATCTTCTACTTTTGTACGCGACGCCGCATCTATTTCTAGCAAGTCAACAAAACGTCCCTGGTCAATTTCCTGGCAGGCCGAGCATTGCCCGCACGGAGTTGAAGTTACTCCCGTATCGCAATTTAAAGCTTTCGCCAAAATTCGAGCTATCGTGGTTTTACCAACACCGCGCGTTCCGGAGAAGAGGTAAGCATGGTGAAGCCTTTGCTTCAGCAGTGCATGTTCTAACGGTTTCAATACATGCTGTTGCCCAACCACCTCAGAAAACTGGGACGGTCGCCACTTTCTTGCCAGAACTTGATAACTCATAAGAAACTCAGGTTATAGTTTTTAGAATTGACACAAGGTATAGCACGCAACACCCGCTTGCCGCAATTTATCTTCGCCACCGAGTTCCGGCAAAGAGACAACGAAAGCCGCTTCCTCAACCGTTGCCCCAGTCGAACGAATCAGCTTATCTGCGGCTAAAACTGTTCCGCCGGTAGCCAATAAGTCATCGATAATGAGAACCTTATCGTTGTTCGTTAAAGCGTTCTCGTGCATTTGTAGCTCATCAGTACCATATTCTAGTGCGTAAGTTTGACTAACGATATTACCTGGAAGCTTTCCGGGCTTTCTCAGTAAAGTAACACCACACCCCATTGCATAGGCAAGAGCAGATCCAAACAGGAAGCCGCGAGCCTCTATAGCAGCTATCTGGGTAACTCCGGCCATTTCATAACGTAGTTTGAATGCATCGATGCAGCTTTTAAAAGCATCATGGTTTTGCAGTAGTGGAGTAATATCTCGAAAAATAATTCCCGGTTTCGGGTAGTTGTGAATAGCGCCAATAGAGTCTTTCACTTCCTTTAGACGTTCTTCCATAAATCCTTGCTCTTTAGTTAAGCAATCGCTTTAGCTGACCAATTCTGAACAGAGTCAACTAAATACTCTGCGTCCAACGGCTTAGATAAACATTGCGTCGCACCGGCAGCCAGAGCTTTAGGTTCTACCTCAACTAGTGAGTCAGTCGACATAAAGAGTAACGGTGCATTTCTATAGCTCTCGAGTTCTCTCAAGTTTTTCAACAATGAGAGGCCGTCCATGACCGGCATTTTGTGATCAATGAGAATAACATCGTAGTAATCTTTTTTGGCCTTACTAAGACCATCCAGCCCATCTTGGGCGGTTTGAATGTCGAGCTTTAACGGCTCTAACATTCTACGAATTGCCTGAAGAGTGTTGTCTTTATCTTCGACAATAAGCATTGAAATGGACATAACTGTCACTTACACCTTAAGCCTTTTACAGCTTGACTATTAGGCAGATAACACTTGTATTAAGCGCAGTACTAATGGCAAGCAGGCTGCGATAACAAACAATACAATAGCGAATAACAAATAACCGAACCCCGCAGGCTCTTTAAACGACTCTGATGACATGACATCTACCTCCTAAATAAGTCGAGGCAGATCATACTTGATCCTATGCGCTGATAAAAGCAGTTCAGCCAATAAAAAACCCGACCTGATTAGGCCGGGTTTTTCAGATAACTGATAAGCTATCAGGTTAAATTATAATTCAATACCTTTGCGTTTCGCAGTTGATTGAATATAACCTTTCCAGCTGCGTGCACTGCGACGTTGTCCGTCGAATTTAGCCGCTTCATTAACATATCTCATCGCCTGGCGGTAATCACCGCCGTAGAAATACGCTTCCGCTAACGACATATAAACTCGACCTTCGTCACGACCTTCTAAATAATCCAATGCTTTTTTCAAAGGTTCTGCTGCTGCAATGTACTGTTCGTTTAGCAACATAATATTGCCGCGCTTACGATAGTACTCACCTTTGTCATCCGCATCTTCTGCAGCTTCTGCTGCACGAAGGTACCACTCAACCGCTTTATCCAGAGTTTTCGCACGGTGATAGCTGTTCGCTATGGTAGCGAAATTCTTAGCCGTTTGCTCGATATCGCCTGCTTCCACATGCTTCTCCATGGTGGTAGCTGCTTTATACGGAATACCTTCGTTGTCATAAAGTTGAACCAACATTTTATACTGGTTCTCTTTATCCAGGTATCCCGCTAAATAAGCTATCTCAATGGTCTGAAGAGCTTTTGATAAGTTCTCTTCCAGCATGTAGAATTGAGCTAACTGCGGCCACCACTGAGTCACCTCAGGAAGCTTATTTAAGCCTTCCTCAAGTACCCCAATTGCATCTGAGTACATTTTACGCTCGTAGTAAGAAGCCATCATTAACGTGTACACGTTTTTGTCAGGCTCACCATACTCTAACGCAGCTTCTGCAAACGGGATAATTTTAGCGAACTCTTTCATCTGGTAATAGGCGTTAGCCATATACAAGAATACTTGAGGATCTTTTTCGCCAGTAAACTGGACCCAGTTGCGAAGGTACTCGATAGACTGCTCATACTTCTCTTCCTGAAGACTGATTTGGCCAACAAGTTTCATAGCTGCAGCTTGGTCGCTCCAGCCTAAAACATCTTGGTCAACCGATCTTTTCAAGACTCTCAAAGCATCAGCCATGCGCTCGTCAGCGGCATAGAGATTACCAAGGAAGCGACCTAAATACGCAGAGTCGTAACCATCACTAGGCTCCTGCTCTTCCAATACCGCTATCGCTTCTTTAATTTTCTCTTCTTCGTAAAGCTCGAACGCATTCATAATGGCGCGACCAATACTTTGCGAAGCCGCTTGGTTTTTACGAGCTTTCTTCTGCGCCTCAACGGTCTCTTTATCCGGAATGTTGAAGCCAAGGTCCTGGGCCGAAGCCTGGACCGTGGTCATCGATATAGCCGCGACAAAAGCCAGGGCACTAACAAATGTTTTTGATAAATAGTTCATTTCTTAGTTCCCATCCATTGTGAAGTCGAGCTGGACGGTCATACCTTCCTGACGAACAGGCTTGCCGTCAATGACTTTCGGCTTGTACTTCCAGCGCAACAATGCGCGACGAGCTTCACGGTCAAATACTCGACGAGGTTCAGAGTCAATGACTTCAACGTCAGTCACACCACCTTGTTCATCGATAGTGAACCGTAGTTGAACCCAACCTTCAGTGCCATTTCGAGCCGCTTGAGGTGGGTAGCGTGGTTCGATACGAACGATAGGCGTTGCATCACCATCGCTGCTCAGACCTCCGCCAGGGCCGGAAAGACCAGTGTCAGCTCCACCTACGTCCACATCAAAGCCCATATTCATGTTTAGGCTTGAGTCTGAGGTATCAGGCTCAGACTGTGGTGTTTCTGGCGGCTGCTCTGGTGGCGGCGGTGGCGGCGGCGGAGTTCGCCGACGCTCTTGAACGTCAGACTCAGGTGGCGACGTTACGATGTCAATGACCGGTGTTGGGGGCGGAGCTTCATTACTTTTCGCCCCCCCACCGATTAAGTAAGCCATGAAAGCAAACAAAGCAAACGTAACGGCCGCACCTAGTAGTAAAGATACTAAAAAGCGCACCATATTAGTTATTCTCCGCTGCTATGGATATCTTATCGATACCCGCTTCCTTAACTTGGTCCATGACTTCAACGACGCGACCATGTTCAGCTTCTTTATCCGCTTGAATAACCACTAAGTCAGTAGGCTGCTCTGCTAGCATACGCTCTAAGTTTGCTGCAACGCGCTCAACGTCGACTTGGCGTTTATCCATCCAGACTTCACCAGTATCACGAATTGCGATAAAGATGTTTGCTGAAGGCTCCTTGTTCGCCTGATTAGCTTCAGGTTTATTAACCTGAATACCAGCTTCTTTAACGAATGAAGTCGTTACGATAAAGAAGATCAACATGATGAAGACGATGTCGAGCATCGGCGTCATATCGATAGACGCATCTTCTTCTTCTCGATTACGATTACGTGCCATAGTTTTACTCTCTTAGTGATGTGGCAAACTGTCAACCAGGCCTTCTTTCGCACGACGAACCTTACTTTCAAGTCGAGTTGCGAAAAACATGCCGGATAAAGCTGCAACCATACCCGCCATCGTTGGGATAGTTGCCATCGAAATACCCGATGCCATTAGACGAGGGTTACCCGTCCCTTGCACTGCCATAATTTCGAAAACTGTAATCATACCGGTTACAGTTCCTAATAATCCGACTAGCGGACATAAGGCAACACAAGTTTTAATTAACAGAATACGAGCATTCAGTTTATCGTTCGCTTCGGAAATCCATGCTTCACGGATTCTATGGGCGTACCATGAGGTGGTGTCCTTACGGGCATCCCACTTCGCAATAATTTCGTTGCGAAGCTTAGGGAATGCGCCGGTAAGGTACCAATAACGCTCAATCATCAGTACCCACATTAGAAAGAGCACCCCCATGACGATGTACAGGACATCGCCACCGGTAGCCAGAAAATCCCTGATAGATTCCCAAAGTTCCATCAGGTAAAGCATGGGTTACTCCTTCTCCGAGTGCGCAGCTACGATTCCCGCTGCCTGTTCGTCCAGAATGTGAACGATAGACTTAGCGCGAGATGCCACAATACTGTGAGCCAAAATCAATGGAATAGCTGCGATAAGACCCATAGCTGTTGTTACCAACGCCATTGAGATATCGCCTGCCATGATCTTCGGATCACCGGTACCAAACAGTGTGATTGACTGGAACGTACCAATCATACCAACAACTGTACCTAATAGACCAAGCAATGGTGCGATAGCTGCGAAGATCTTGATGACGTTTACGCCACTTTCGATTTTCGGAGTTTCACGCAGGATCGCTTCGTCCAGTTTCAATTCAAGGTTTTCAGGATCTGCACTCTTGTTCTCTTGATACACTTTCAGGATACGACCTAACGCGTTGCTGTCTTTCGGGCTGTCAGGATTTTTCAGCTGCGAACGGATTTTGCCTGCAGCGCCTGTCAGCGTAATCAGCTTGAACAGAGAAATTAATAGACCGATGATTAATACAGCGGTAATAACATAACCAACTGTACCACCTTGGTGATAACGCTCAGAAAGTGTTGCTTTTTGAGTTAACAGCCCCAGAATCTGACCTTTAGATGGGTCAAGGAAAACGCCTTCATAGCCACTTTCAGTGTTGAAGAACTCCTGCGCTTGTCCTGTAGCACCACCTTCTGGCTGACGACCTAACGGCTGAACTTGTTCAGTCGTGTCGTTATAAACCAGGTATTGGTCACCAGAAATCAGGTTGAAAGTACCTAAACGAACCACTTCGCGCGTTTCAGTACCGCCATCAAGCAAAGTTACGTCAGTTTCAAACTTAACCACTTTACCTGACTGAACCATTTCAGTAAGAAGCGCTTGCCAAAGCTCTTCTAACTCTTCCAGAGTTGGAAGCTCTTTTGCTTCAGATAAGCTTTCCAGAACGTCTTCACGACCTGGGTACTGAGCACTGATAATTGATGTTGCGATACGACCAATAGTTTCGGTTGCCGCACCACGAACAACACCAAACATTTCGCCCAGTGTACCTTTCGCGTTCTCTAGCTCTTGTTCTTTATTGGCAAGCGCTACTTCGTTTTCAGAAAATTCATTCTGCAAACGCTTACCACGTGCTTTCTCGTCTTCTAACTGCTGCTTAGCACGGTTTAGCATTGCTTGCTTGTCAGCACGCGCTGCTGTGAACTCGCGCTCACGCTCAGCATTTAATTCACGAGAAGAAACACGGTTTTTCTCAACTAGCTGTAATAGCTCGTCAAGGTTCTTAGCTTCAGATGTATCCTGAGCTTGTGCAGCGAGAGTCGTACCGGCAGAAAGGGTGACTGCTGCTGCAATCATTAATGATTTTACTAATTTATTCATTCTGCACTCTCCGCTGCGAATACTGGAAGTTTCACCAGATCGTAAGCTGTTTGCTTACGTGACATACGAATCGCTTGGGTCAGAGGACGGATAAACTCGTCTTCCAAAGCAGTCCACTCATCAGTTTCGTTGTTGTAAATCCAAGCGTTTCTCAAATCGAGAGACTGCGCCAGGAATGCAACACGACCCATGTGGAAATAGTCAACGGCCACTTGCTCACCGTCTACTTCCAAGTTGCCTTGGTAAGAAATCAAGCCCGAACCGTAATCCATTTCTGTCTGGTACGCTTCAATGATTTGACGGAATTGCTCTGACGTTGAAACGTTTGCGCTGTCCATAATGTCGCGCAGACCTTCAACACGTTCCATACGCTTTTCGCGGTGAATTGGAATATCCAACTTCACAAATTGCTCTAACGCATCGATCATTTCGTACATAAGAGGAACAACGCCCTGCTTAGTACGTTCGATGCCGTCAATTTGCTTCTGCAAAGAGGCTAACGTTGCTTCCTGGTCATTAACCAAGCGCTGAACGTGGTCGTTGTATACTTTCAAGTTTTCATACTCAGCGACAACTGAGCGATACTCGATAAGAAGATCCTGGCTTTGCTCAAACAGAGAGTTGACTTTCTCCTGCGACTGAGCATCCGCTTCAAGAATCTTTTTCTCTTCGTTTTGTAGCTTAGCTACATCGACTTGCTGTGCAGCGGCAACGCCGGTGCCAGCAAACGCCATCACACCCATCAGGGTTGCAGCGAGTTTGGTTCTTTTGATTACTTTGGTCATAGTTCCCAACCAATTTGACTTAACTTCCGCTTCAACGCCTAAGGCGCGAAACACCAGTTGTTTGAATGACGAAAAGATCTCGTTCTACGGTTTATAGTATTGTCGACAAAAGCGACAATAACCAAGAATACTCCCACGATGACTATACGCTGTCAACCAAGTCAACCTGAGTCAACCGCGCTATAGCTATCGCTTCAATTCTATACTGTAGAACACGGATCTGGACTCGTACAATCTCCAGATTTTATGACAACGTCCTGTCGTCAAACCATTTCATAGCCTCAAATTCAGCAGAAACTACCTATTCTTGGCTACTACTCCTGTTTTGAATAGTATCACTTTTTGATCCACGAACAACACTAGCTTATAAATTTCAACGTTTTTTATACAAGTAATTTTTTAGGCTATATGTAATGACTTAAGATATTTTTCTGATTCTCCCGTGTCATAAGAAATAAATTCTTTTATTATGGCGCTATGAGATCGATAAATGACTTAACCTCAATTCAACATATTGAGCGCTTACTCAATGAATTTTCCGAGCAAGCCCAACATATTGATGAGCAAAATAGACGCCAATCAAAAAAAGTGACTGAACAATGGTTCAGCCTTTCACTATTTCATACCCGCTCATCCATAGCCGGGGACTATGTCGAAGAAACAAAGCGTTTATTAGCGCAACTTTTGGCCGCTAAAAGAGAAGAGTCTCAACGCTTTTTGGCAGAAAAACTCAGCGCACAAATAGAAGCCTTAGCAACAGCGCTACGTTCAGGAAAGCTACCCGAGCAGACTGAGGAGCAACGCGAGACTAGAGCCAGCCATTACCAGCAGCTTCACGAGAAGTTGGTCACTTACCGAGACTACGAGCGCCGTTTAACGGAAAACCTCACTCAAGCACAAAGCACAGGTTCACAAGAAGCCGTTCAGGTTGCTCAAAAGCGCTTGAACCGCTGTCAAATGGCTATTGTTCAATTAGAGCGACAAATTCAGCACCATGACGAAGGTTAATATCCCTTTCATCTATTCGCCGATATACAGTCAGCTTGAACTGCCTGAGCGACACCGTTACCCAATCGAGAAGTACCGTTTACTGCATGATTGGGCTGTTCGTCACGGCGCTCAGAAAGACCAGTGGCAAAGACCTGTCACGCTGACATGGGAACAAGTCGCACAAACGCACTGCTCTTCCTATATAGAAAAACTAAAAACCAACAACTTTGAAAAAGCCGAATGGCGCAGAATTGGGTTTCCCTGGTCAGAACAGTTACTGACTCGGTCATTAACGTCTGCCGGAGGCACTGTACAGGCGCTACAAATGGCGTTAAGCTCATCCATTGCTATCCATTTTTCAGGTGGATACCACCACGCTCATCATGACTGGGGAAGTGGCTTCTGTTTAATCAACGACTTGGCAATTGCCTGTCACCAGTTACTTTTACAGTATCCTCATTTAAAAGTAGCAGTGTTAGACACAGATGTGCATCAGGGAGACGGCACAGCCACCCTCTTTCAAAATGATCCAAGAGTATTTACGTGCTCGATTCATGGAGAGAAGAACTTTCCATTCTCAAAATCATTGTCAGATCTAGATATTCCGCTACCCAAAGGCACGACTGATAAAAGTTACCTTCAAGCGTTGCAGCATACACTTAGCTTTATTGCGAAGAACGTAAAGCCTGATGTCATCCTTTACGATGCAGGCGTAGATATCTACACGAAAGATGACCTGGGTCACTTTCACATTAGTTTAAACGGCCTGTTTCAGCGCGACATGACGGTACTTTCATTTTGTCGACAAAATGACATTCCTGTAGCAGCTGTCATTGGTGGTGGTTATCAGAGAAATTTAGAACGCTTAGTTCGTGGACACGCTCAATTACTCAGAGCCGCGTATTATGTCTATACTGAAAATAATTTCGAGTTAAGAAGCGTAGTAAGGAGTTCAGAAGATGAAGTTTGATGATGATATTCACAATTATTATGAACGTTTAGTTGTCGATCGCATTGAAGAGTTGGAGCTCGATAAACAGTATGAGCAAGAGTTCCTGGCTGATTTATGCTGCCTGGTCTTGAATCAACTGCCGCCCCGTTACATTCGACATGAAGTGGACATGGCATTTTTCCTTCCGCCGTCAAAAAGACTTGATATGGAAATGCAGGTTCACAAGGCAATTACAGAAGCCCTGGAGTTTTTGAAAAATAGGAAGAGAAACGAAAACGATTAACGCTAGAAAGTTGGGTGGCGACTCTACCAGCCACACCCCGGCACACACATCCCCAACTACGGCTGCTCCCTTCCGGGCCTGACCGGGTTCGCTGGTTAGTGTTGCGGGGGGACCCGCAGAGTCACCATTGATGCTTTATTCAAAGCAGGCGCATTATGACGCACTTGCCTTAGGGACACAACCCGACAAGTACCTTTCGCTTACTTTTTCTGCAGTTTACGGGCAATGGCCTGTTTTGCCTCAGGAGAGCTTAACGCTTTGGCGAAATATTCAGCTTCGCGGCTTATGCGTGCAGCGGTTGACTCAACCGGGTGCTTGAGTAACTTCTTCGATACCCGCAAAGACTGGCCAGATTGAACTCTTAATTTATTGAGTACTTCCTCAACCTTACCCGCCAGTTGTTCTGCTGAAACAACATGGTTCACAAACCCCAAACCTAAGGCTGTTTGCGCATCAAAGTTGTCTCCCAATAACAACAACTCAGCAGCTTTTTGATAACCACAAATTTGCGGCAGCAATAAGCTTGAGCCTGCTTCAGGTAAAAGACCTAACTGCACGAATGGCAACGCATAAACAGCCTCATTGCTACTTATAACAATGTCACAGTGCAATAGCAGTGTCGTTCCTATACCAATCGCTAAGCCATTAACGGCTGCAACGACCGGCACTTCCACTTTATTCAGGGTATGCAGAAAACGAAATGGTGGTGCTGATTCATCCAGGTTTTCAATTGCCAGAAAGTCGTTTAAATCATTACCGGCTGAAAAGCTGTCACCTTCGCTTTCAAAAACAACGGCATTAATCGAAGTATCATCATTGGCTTGCTTCAACGCTTTTTCACATAAGGTATACATGTCTTGAGTAAAAGCGTTTTTCTTTTCCGGACGGTTCAGGCGAATTCTAACAACGCCATTATCCTTAGTTATAATTACCGGTTGTTCAGACATCAAACCTATCCTTTTATTGTTCTCGCTTTTTCCAGGCTTTGGCCGTTGCTTCATGCATGGGTACAATAATATCCAATGCACTTTTATCACCCGCGGGCAGTTCCATTTGGTTTGGCTTTTTAGGGGTTACTCGATCACCCCATTTAATCAGCCCTGCCCCACAAGTCAAGCCGCCGCCGAATACCGCTGACATAATGCTATCACCAGGCTTAATAATGCCGTTGTCGGCCGCTTCAGCAAAGGCGATAGGAAGTGTTGCGGAAGAGGTGTTGCCATACTTCTGAATATTGATAACGGTTTTCTCACTCGGCACTTTACACATTTTGCCCAGGAAGTCGATTAAGCGTTTATTCGCCTGATGCGGAATAAGTGCATCGATATCTTCCGTTGTCATGCCGGTTTGTTCAAAAACATTCTCGACAGCGGCACTCATACCTTTAACCGCTCGCTTGAAGATTTCCTGACCAACAAAGTCAAACTGCATAATGCCGTCGAAGTTAAAGCGGTCGAAATTAAAGCCAAAATCAAGGCTCAGCACATCACGAGCATCGGCATCACAACTTACGTGACTCGCCAACAATCCAACTTCATTGTCCGAAGCCTCCAGTACCATAGCACCGGCTCCATCACCGAAAAGAACCGCACTTTCACGCTTCGTCCAGTCTAAAATCCGTGTTAGACACTCTGCGCCTATCAGTAAGACTTTACTGTGCGCACCCGTTCTTATCGACTGAGTCGCGAAATGCATGGCATATAAAAAGCTACTACAAGCCGCGTTAAGGTCAAAAGCAGCAGCATTTTTAGCGCCAATACGCTGCTGCACAGCAGACGCCACATTCGGAATAATTTCATCTGCAGTACAGGTGCCGACAATAATCAAATCAATTTCATTCGGGTCTAAGTCCGCCGCAGCCAATGCATTGCGTGCAGCGACTGTGGCCAATTCCGAAGTGCCTACGTGACTCACGCGTCGCTCCGAGATACCCGTTCTCGAAACAATCCACTCGTCAGAGGTTTCCAGGAAAGTGGCAAGATCATCGTTTGTCATAATGGCCGGCGGAAGGCATTTTCCCCAACCCGTGATTTCTGCATATTTTGTCACGGCAAAACCTTTTACTTCTGTCAGTCAATGCTGTCTGCGTGCTAAGCTACGTTGAGACGGCAGTATTTGCTCGTATCATAGCACGAATATTTGTCAGGTGAATGTATCTGAGGAAAAAGGATAACGGTTATGCTTCGTTTTATTCTGGTACTTATTTTAACTCCATTAGTAGCGGCCTGCTCAAGCCAACCAGACCCGCTTATTATCAGCACCACGCCAGTCAATGACACTTTCTCGATAAAAGTGAACCAGCTTGAAGTCGTCGATACTCGAACATACTCGTACCTATATCGACACAAAAAGGACGATGATAAGGCAACCTTTGCGCCACCCCAGCAACCACTGACCAAAATCGTTCACGATTCGCTCACACCATTAACCGACAGTGCTCCGAGCGGGCAAGGGTTAAAATGGTATGTGTCCATAGAAAAAGCGTTAATTGATGCAAAAACCAGTGCGTTGAAATATGAATTAGAACATCATGTCCGCATACGAGTAGAAGCGGTTAGAGATAACCGCCGTTACAGCAACTTTTATACAGGCAAAGCGCAATCCAGCGGCGCTTTGAAGCCAGCTCAGGCAACTATTGAACGTCAGTTTCGTAACCTGTTGAATAATGTATTGAATGATATAGCTAACGACCCTAAACTCCGCTTAAGTGAGAGAGAGGTTTACTGATGAAGTTTTGGATTTTATTAACAAGCTTACTGGCCATTTCATTTGTCGCCCCGGCCAGTGCGGAAATACAGCCAGATAACCCATTCCCGCGAGTAAAAATGGTCACGTCGATGGGGAATATTACCGTCGAATTGAATCGTGAAGCAGCGCCGTTAACCATTAAAAACTTTTTTCGCTATGTAAAGAAAGCACAATACAATGAGACGGTTTTTCACCGCCTCGTTCCCGACTTTGTGATTCAAGGTGGTGGCTACGATAAAGACTTTCAGGAAAAGCCCACGTTTGAGAAAATCGTCAATGAGTCAGGCAATGGTCTATTAAATGAATACGGTACTATTGCTATGGCTCGCGAGCGAGGTCCACACACTGCGACCCGCCAGTTTTTCTTTAACCTCAACGACAACACATCTCTGAACCCTGAGAAAGGCGATTGGGGTTACACCGTATTTGGACGTATTGTTGAAGGCTTAGATGTACTGGAAAAAATGGCACAGCTCGAATCAAAACCCTTTGATGATGCAACTGGTTGGCGAGATGTTCCTGAAAATCCGCCCGTCATAAAGCGAATTGAGATAGTGCCACAAAGTTAATGGAAAAACGTATCCCCTTTTGGCAGGACATGGACGTCTATAAGCAGTCGCGTGTCTGGGTTATTTTCATACTCGGTATTGCCAGTGGCTTTCCATGGGTCATGATCGGCTCTGCGCTTTCCGCCTGGCTTCAGGAGGAAGGCTTAACGCGTTCCGTAATTGGTTATTTCGGCGCCGTTTTCGGCGCCTACTCCATTAACTTCCTGTGGTCACCACTTATTGACAACGTAAAGCTTCCCGTACTCACCAAATGGTTGGGACAACGACGTAGTTGGATATTCTTATGTCAAATAGCTATTGCTGCTGGATGCTTTGCGCTAGCAAGCCTCAATATAACCGATAATCTGCATATAGCCGGCTTAACAGCATTAGCCATTGCTATTAGCTCGGCCACGCAAGACATTGCTATTGATGCCTACCGCATCGAATCGTTTTCTGAAACCGAAGGACGTTTACAAAGCGCTGGTGCTGCCATGGCTACCGCCGGTTGGTGGACGGGTTACAGTGGCCTGGGTGCCTTGCCCTTTTTTATTGTTGACGGCGTTAGCTGGAGTTGGCAACACGCCTATTTCGGGCTTGGTTGCGTTATGCTCTTTTTGGCCGCGGTTGTACTGCTTGTTCGCCGCACGACTTATACAGCCGTTTCAGAGACAGCCGAGCCTGTATCAAATTGGTTCAGCTTTTTTAAAAATCGGATAAAGCACACCGTTGTTTCACCCATTGCTGAGTTTTTCACACGAAACGGCATAAAACTCGCGTTGTCACTTTTGGCATTTATTTTCTTGTTCAAAATTGGTGAAGCCTTTTTAGGCCGCATGTCTATTGTGTTCTATAAAGAAATTGGCTTTACCAACACAGAAATTGGCACCTATTCCAAGCTTGTAACCTGGTGGGTTACTATTGTCTTTGCAGTGTTAGGTAGTGTCGTAAACTTAAGACTGGGCATTGTGAAAGGACTGATTATTGGCGGCTTAGCCATGTCCGCTTCAAACCTAATGTTCTCCTGGATTGCGCTTGTCGGCCCTAACACCAATTTGTTCTTTAGTGCCGTTCTTATTGATGGCTTTACCAGTGCCTGGTCCACTGTGGCTTTTGTTGCGTTCATTAGCTTGCTTTGCAACCGAACATTCACGGCAACACAGTATGCACTCATGGCGTCACTAGGGACTCTGGGAAAAACTGTGTTAGCGTCGTACAGCGGTGTGTTAGTCGATACAATGAATGGTAACTGGGCGCTATTTTTCGTTTTAACGGCGGTAATGGTTATTCCCAGCCTTTGTTTCCTTTGGTTTATTCGTAAACCGCTGAAAAAGCTTGAGGAAGCACGAGATGCAAACTGACTACCATTGGTACGTGTTAGGTCCTGGTGCTATTAGCGGACTCATCGCCTGCCATTTGCTTGAAACTAAGCAGCAATGCTCGGTTTTAACTCGCAGCACAGAGTCTGAGAATGGTCAGTTAAACCTGAAAGACGTCGCGGGCAGTAACACATATACTTTACCCTTTCTTCCGGCTCGGAAATCTCAGCTCACCAAAAAACCTGTATTTATTGTTGCAGTAAAAGCATTTGATGTCGTAAATGCTCTGGAAGAGATCACCTCGACTCCCGGCTTTCAAAAAGATATGCCAATAATTCTGAGTCATAACGGCATGCTTGAGCTGCCTAACTCACTAACCTCATTGAATATTTATCACCTAGTGACCACCCATGGTGCGGTGAAGTTTGCTCAAGAGCCAACACATATTGTCATTGAGCACCGTGGGAAAGGTCGAAGCTGGCTACAACGGAAAGAAAATAAGGCAGACTTCGAGGCGATTTTAGCAAAGAGTTTTAAGCCCATTCTTTTTGAAAGCGATATTCAGACCCGCCGTTGGTCAAAGCTTTTAATTAATTGCGTAATAAACCCGTTAACCGCCATTCATCAGTGCAACAATGGCGAGTTGCTTAAGGCTGAATGGCAGGAAGTTATTCAATCGTTGGTCAACGAAGCGGTCTGTGTTGCTCGCGTCGAACAGGTCAGTTTAGATGCCAAGAGTGTTTACGAGGAAATACTAAGAGTCGCTGGCGAAACCCGAAATAATGAGTCATCAATGAGACAAGATATACGTCATAATCGCCGTACTGAAATTGACTATCTAACGGGATACATTATCAAAAAAGCAAAAAAAGCCGGCTTACAAGTGCCGGCTCACGAAAAGCTCATGAAAGACTTTATCAGTCTTTATCCTCAATAAAATCGACCACCTCTAAGCCAAAGCCGGACAGCGCAGAGTAACGCTTCGGTGAGCTCATCAGGCGCATTTTATGAATATTTAAATCCGCCAATATTTGTGATCCTAAGCCGACATTACGTGACGCATTTGAAGCCGACGCCGTTGGCTTATGCTCACCATGGTCTTGCGCCTCAAACTCTTTTACCTGCGCAATAATATCTTCTGGCGTTTGCTGGCGACCAATAATCACTAATACACCGTCATTCTCGGCAATGTAAGACATTGCTTTCTGAATTGGCCAACTGCGCTTGGCGGCTCTGTCCGTTAAGAACGTATCATGGAAAGTATCCTGTAAATGCACACGCACATTGGTCACTTTGTCTGCGGCTATGTCACCATGCACAAGTGCCTGATGCACTTGTTTATCGATTGTGTCCTGATAAGTGACCAGATGAAATTCACCAAAGGCTGTCGGTAATGAGCACTCAGCAACACGTTTAATCGTTTTTTCCTGAGTCGAGCGGTACTCGATTAAGTCCGCGATTGTGCCAACTTTAATATCATGCTGTTTCGCAAAAGCTTCCAAGTCTGGGCGGCGTGCCATAGTACCGTCTTCATTCAGCACTTCCACAATAACAGAAGCAGGCTCGAACCCTGCTAAGCGTGCCAAGTCGCAGCCCGCTTCGGTATGCCCGGCGCGATTTAATACACCGCCCGATTTTGCTTTTAATGGGAATATGTGTCCCGGCATAACTAAGTCTTCAGGCTTAGCATCCTTTTTCACAGCATCCAGCACAGTCTTCGCGCGGTCGGCTGCCGAAATACCTGTTGTAACGCCCTCTGCCGCTTCAATAGAAACGGTGAAATTTGTTGCATAAGGCGCGTTATTTTTATCCACCATCAGCGGTAAGTTCAGTTGCTGACAACGCTCTTCAGTTAAGGTTAAGCAAATAAGTCCACGGCCGTATCGGGCCATAAAATTGATGGCTTCTGGTGTCACACATTCAGCGGCAATGATGAGATCGCCTTCGTTCTCGCGATCTTCATCGTCCATCAGAATCACCATTTTGCCCTGACGGATGTCTTCAATAATTTCTTCTGTGCTATGCAATGACATAACGCTTAACCTTATCCTTTTATGAGTTGCGGTACCGCGATAACCCGCTGGTCATCACCCACCTGACGGCGGTCCGTTACCTTAAAACGTACCGCTTTATCCAAACTTTTTGGTTCTTCAATATCAAATAGCGAACGTGCCGCATCACCCAATAACTGCCCCGAAGAGTACATCATAAGTCGATCGCAATAACCGTTTTCTATCAGCGCAGCTGCCAACGAAGCACCACACTCAGTCCAAACTTGATTCACTTCCCGTTTAGCCAGCTCAGTCATCAAAGCGCCCAGCTCAACTTTTCCGCTGTCTGCTTTATCAATTATAACCTCGTGGCAATGAGAATGGCGGCTCGGTTTTCCCGGCTCGCATCTGACTAACCATACCGGCGCGGATGACTCAAAAATTCTAGCATCATCAGTCACTCGGTTTTGGCTGTCGATAATTATACGTATAGGCTGTTTTAACGATTCAGGCAGGGCCCGTGTTTTTGGCCACTGACTCTCCCGAACCGTTAACATCGGATTGTCTTGTAAAATAGTGTCAGCACCTGTAAGAATTGCGTCTGATTGTGCACGCCAATACTGAACATCAGACCGGGCATGGGGGCCAGTTATCCATTGGCTTCGGCCATCAGACAGCGCAGTTTTCCCATCCAGTGACGACGCCATTTTAACGGTCACAAACGGACGTTGATGCCGCATTCTCGACAAGAAACCTGGGTTCAGCTGTTCTGCTGACTTTTCCAAAACGCCCACCAAAACGTCAATATCCGCTTCATGCAAGCGCTTTATACCGTTACCGCTGACTCGTGGGTTAGGGTCGTGCATGGCAACAACAACCCGGGCAACGCCCGCATCAACCAGTGCATCTGCACAGGGTGGAGTACGCCCCATATGGCTGCAGGGCTCTAAAGTCACATAAGCGGTTGCACCTTGCGCTTTGGCACCTGCTTGCTTTAAGGCATGAATTTCCGCATGAGGTTCGCCTGCCTGCTGATGCCAGCCTTCACCAATAATTGTATTGTTCTTACTGATGACGCAACCAACCGCAGGGTTCGGACGTGTTGTCATGATGCCGCGGCGCGCGAGTTCTATCGCACGGTGCATCATTTCATGATCTATTTTTAACTGCGACGGCTTAATCATTCAGACGAGCGATTTCTTCGCCAAACTCTCGAATATCTTCAAACGAGCGATAAACAGACGCAAACCTGACGTAGGCCACTTTATCGATTTGCTTAAGGTTTTCCATAACTAACCCACCAATAAAGTTGCTGGTAATTTCGCGCTCACCCGTTGCACGGATACTCGACTTAATTTTGTTAATCGCCTGCTCCATTAATTCCAGGCTCACAGGACGTTTTTCCAGAGCTCTTAATAAACCATTGCGCAGTTTGTCTTCGTTGAACGGCTCCCTCGAGCCATCAGTTTTAATAACCCGCGGCATAATGAGTTCAGCCGTTTCAAAAGTCGTAAAGCGCTCCTTGCAATGATTACACTCGCGCCGGCGACGCACCGAGGCGCCATCCGCAACTAAGCGCGAATCAATAACCTTGGTGTCTTGTGTGCCACAAAATGGACAATGCATTGCCTGACTCCTTTAAGTGCGCTTTACAACTCGTTTAACGACGGTGCGTAATTATCCGTATACCGGAAAGTTAGCGCACAACGCTTTTACTTGTTCACGCACTTCTGCAATTTTGCTTTCGTTAGAAATATCGTCCAAAACATCGCAAATCCAGTTGGCTACCTGCTCGGCTTCGGCTTCTTTAAAACCTCGGCGGGTAATTGCAGGTGTACCTAAACGCAAACCAGATGTCACAAAAGGTGAACGTGGATCATTCGGAACCGCATTCTTATTAACCGTAATAAATGCATCGCCTAAAGCTGCATCGGCGTCTTTACCCGTAATGTCTTTGTCAATTAGGTCAACCAGGAATAAATGGTTTTGCGTGCCATTAGAAACAATCTTATAGCCACGAGACTGCATTGCTTTGACCATTACGTTCGCATTTTTTAACACTTGTTGTTGGTACGCTTTAAATTCAGGCTGCAAAGCTTCCTGGAATGCTACGGCTTTACCAGCAATAACATGGCAAAGTGGGCCACCTTGGTTACCCGGGAATACGGCACTGTTCAGTTTCTTGTGCAGTTTTTCATCATCACTGCCGGAAATAATTAAGCCGCCTCGAGGACCTGCCAGAGTTTTGTGCGTCGTCGTTGTGACAACATGTGCATAAGGCACTGGGTTTGGATATTCACCGGCAGCAATTAAGCCCGCTACATGCGCCATATCAACCATTAAATAAGCGTCGACTTTATCGGCAATCTCACGGAATTTTTTCCAGTCAACAACGCCTGAGTATGCTGAAAAACCTGCAACAATCACTTTTGGCTTATGTTCTTGCGCCAGCTTTTCAACTTCGGCGTAGTCTATTTCGCCAGTGCTTTCATCCAGACCATAAGACACTGCGTTGTACAATTTACCGGAGAAGTTAACACCAGAGCCGTGTGTTAAGTGGCCGCCATGAGCCAGGCTCATACCTAAGAAAGTGTCACCCGCCTCCATTAATGCCATAAAAGCGGCGGTGTTTGCTTGTGAACCAGAATGCGGTTGCACGTTTGCGTACTTTGCACCGAATAACTCTTTTGCACGCTCAATAGCCAAGTCTTCGACTTTATCGACAAACTCACAGCCACCATAATAACGCTTGTGCGGATAGCCTTCTGCGTACTTATTTGTCAGCTGAGAGCCTTGCGCCTGCATAACTCGCGGACTGGTGTAGTTTTCAGATGCTATCAGTTCAATGTGTTGTTCCTGACGCTCAACTTCGCCTTGCATCGCTTGCCATAAGTCCGCATCAAAGTCGGCAATGTTCATCTCAGATTTCAGCATTACAGCTCTCCAAATCATTAAATGGTCTTAATTTGTCGGGTATTTTACCTTAAAACACAAATGAGTGCCTAGTTCAGCGCAACAAAGTTTGGGGATGTTCGTAAATAACAGTAAACTATGCAGTAACTTTTTTGTTGATAGGAAGGATTTTACGTCGCTATGGCGCAATATATCTATTCAATGTCTCAGGTGAGCAAAGTTGTTCCGCCTAAGAAGACCATATTAAAAGACATTTCTTTGTCATTTTTCCCGGGTGCCAAAATTGGTGTTTTAGGTTTAAACGGCGCCGGTAAGTCAACCTTACTTCGTATTATGGCCGGGGTTGATAAAGAGTATGAGGGTGAAGCTCGCGCTTTATCGGGAACTCAAATTGGCTACCTGCCTCAGGAGCCAGAGCTGGACGAAAATAAAACGGTGAAAGAAACCGTTGAAGAAGCGGTGGCGGACGTTAAAGAGGCCTTCGCTAAGCTCGATGAAATTTACGCGGCCTACGCTGACGAAAATGCCGACTTTGACGCCCTGTCAAAAGAGCAAGGCGAGCTAGAGGCTTTGCTACAGGCTAAGGACGGTCACAACATCGACAATATTCTTGAACGTGCAGCCGATGCACTACGTTTACCAGAGTGGGATGCCAAAATAGGCAACTTGTCAGGTGGTGAACGCCGTCGTGTGGCTATCTGCCGTTTATTGTTATCGAAGCCAGATATGCTCCTTCTCGACGAACCAACAAACCACTTAGACGCTGAATCTGTTGCTTGGTTAGAGCGCTTCCTGCACGATTACACCGGTACCGTCGTTGCCATTACCCACGACCGTTATTTCCTTGATAACGTTGCTGGTTGGATCCTGGAGCTTGACCGGGGCTATGGTATTCCGTGGGAAGGTAACTACTCCTCCTGGCTGGAACAAAAAGAGAAACGTTTGGCTCAGGAAGAACGCGCAGAGAAAGCTCGTCAGCGTACCATTAAGCAAGAGCTTGAGTGGGTACGTACTAACCCGAAAGGCCGCCAGGCGAAAAGCAAAGCGCGTCTTAACCGCTTTGAAGAGCTGCAAAGTGGCGATTATCAGAAGCGCAACGAGACCAACGAGTTGTTTATTCCGCCAGGCCCTCGTCTGGGTGACAAAGTCATTGAAGTTAATGGTATTAGCAAAGCTTACGAGAAGCGCCAGCTTATCGATAACCTAAGCTTCAGTGTTCCTAAGGGTGCCATCGTCGGTATTATTGGTCCTAACGGTGCAGGTAAGTCCACCTTATTCCGCATGATCAGCGGCGAAGAAAAGCCGGACAGCGGCTCTATCGAATTAGGTGAAACCGTGCAACTGGCCAGTGTTGATCAGTTCCGTGACAGCATGGACGACAGCAAGACTGTTTTTGAAGAAATTACCGACGGTAATGACATTCTTAAAATTGGTAACTTCGAGGTTAATGGTCGCGCTTATGTGGGCCGCTTTAACTTCCGTGGTACCGACCAACAAAAACGTATTGGCGAATTGTCTGGTGGTGAGCGTAACCGGGTTCATTTAGCGAAGCTGTTAAAAGCCGGCGGCAACGTACTGTTGCTCGATGAGCCAACCAACGACTTAGACGTTGAAACCTTGCGTGCACTTGAGGAAGCCATTCTGGAATTCCCGGGCTCTGTCATGGTTATCTCGCACGACCGTTGGTTCCTTGATCGTATCGCTACCCATATTCTGGATTACCGTGATGAAGGTGAAGTGGTCTTCTACGAAGGTAACTACAGCGACTACGAAGCTTACATGAAAGAGAAATTTGGTGAGCAGGCGATGGAGCCACACCGTATTAAGTATAAGCCTATCGGCTAACAGCCTTTATAAGGGGCGAGGCTGCCAAGCCACGCCCCTTTTATTACAAATCCAGTCTGCATGCACCCCAAAGGTCTCCGCCAGGTTGGCTTTTGTCAGCACTTCAAATGGTTGTCCGTGGCAAACCAATTCACCCTTATCCAGTAAAATCAATTCATCACAATACTCAGCCGCCTGCGGAATATCGTGAATAGCCATGATCACTAACCTTCCCTGCTCGCTTTGTTTTTTCAGCAATTGTAAAACATTGAGCTGGTGATAAATATCCAGTGCATTAGTCGGTTCGTCGCAGAGTAAAAGCTCTGGTTCAGCGACTAACGCCCGAGCCAGTAGCACCCTTTGCAGTTCACCACGCGACAAACGCTGAATAGAATGTCCGTTAAACTCCGACAGGTTAAGCGTTGCACACACGTTGGCGATACGCCGTTGCCGCTCTGAACGGGATATACGACTTTTTAGCAGACCAATATCGATGATATCCGCCATCGTCATATCCCATTGAGGGATGTCATCTTGAGCCATGTATGACAGTGTATTGGCACGCTCAGTGTCCTTCATAGCTGACAACAACTGTTGATTCCAGGAAAAACGCCCTGATGCAGGTTCAATGCCGGCTATCGCTTTAAGTAACGAGCTTTTACCGGCACCATTAGGGCCTATTAGGCCCACCAATTTACCGCTGTCGATAGAGAGTGTAATATTATTTAAGCGCAGGCGAGTCTCACCTTTCAGGCTGCCATTTTCTATTGTTAGCATTGTGCCTACCTCACCGCCTGCTGAGATTTCTGTCTAACCAGTAAAGCAATAAGTAAAGGAGCCCCAATAACTGCCGCAACTACACCTAATGGCAGTTCCCGACCAACACTAATAAGGCGCACAAAAATGTCGATAGAGAGCACCAGTACCGCTCCAGCCAAGGCGCTCATCGACAGAACCTGCTTGGGGTGATTAAGCCCGACTAATCTCACCAGATGTGGTGCCAACAGCCCCACAAAACCAATAATACCAACGCTGACTACGCTACTACCTGCCAGTAACGCAACGGCTATAAGTACTAAGTTACGCCTTGCCGGATAGCTATAGCCCATGCTAACGACGGTTTCTTCGGAAAAGGTTAATGCCGTTAAAAAGCGAGACTGAGTTAACACCAATACTGCGCCGATTAAAGCAAAGGGCAGCATTAAATTCACATGTGACCAGCCCCGGTTTGCAAGGCTTCCAAGGGTCCACTGGCTCCATTCCTGAAAAGCGAATGGGTTGGGCGCCAGATACAGCAGCAATGCCATAATAGCGCCTGCCAAAGAGGAAATAGCCACACCGGCTAAAATGACCCGGTTCACATCGGCATAATTTCCCGCCATTACCACCACGACAACGATAGCGGCTAAGCCGCCGGCCAATGCGATAAAGGGTAAAAGCCAGGAGAACGTTGGCAACAAACCAAAATAAAGCACAGCGACCGTCGTTAACGCTGCCCCGGATGAGACTCCTGTAAGTCCGGGCTCTGCGAGCGGGTTTCTGAGCAAAAGCTGCATGGCAGCGCCAGCCAGACCAAGCACCGCACCATTGACCACTGCAAGAACCAGTCTTGGTAACCGGATATCAGCCAATATGGCCTGCTGATAAGCCGATAATGCATCGGTCCGCCACCAATCCCATAGCGTTAAGCCACTACTGCCTTGCGACAAATGCCACGCGGAGAGAGCTATAATCACGAGAGTAAGCGCTAACACCCATTTGACGATACTACTCAATGCTCTCTCCTGTAACCAAGCGCTTCAACATAAGCATTCGCATTTACTACGGGGCAAGACGATGTCTTGTGAGGAATAAACTGAACTTTGCTTTGTTCCGATATCCATTCTCGCACCACAGGATGATGTCGCCAAATATTAGCCAGCGCAAAGTCTGCCGTCGCCGCATCTTCAGTGAATCCTTCCATAATGACGGTGTCAGGTCGCCAGGTTATTAACTGCTCGAGATCGACCGATACTAAGTCATAACCAGCCGCTGCCGCCAAATTCTTCCAGCCCATTTTTTTGAATAGTGTGTCGGTCCAGCTCCCCTGCCCCCAGCTGTATTGATTAGGCATAATCACTATTGCAGACTGACTCCCGGCTTGCGCAGTAAGAGAGTGTTGCAACTCAACTTTATGTTGCTCTACTTTTCCAGAATAACCCGTTTGGTCAGCCATAATACTCAGCCATTGTTCGTAAGCCTCCCAGTTTCTCGGTTGCGGCAGCACCACAACATCCACGTAATTTTTTAGCGCTTTAATCAGTCTGGGCTGGTTAAACTCTGTTGCAAAAACTTTTGTCGGTTTTAGCGCCAGTATGCTCTCCAGCGTCCCATTATGTCTTGCAACACCCGTCAGCTCGTTTTCGTCATGCAGGCGAGTGATACCGACAAGCTCCTGTCGTTCACTCCATCGTGCCAGAGCAATATCAATACATTGATTTAACGACACCCAGCGCGCTCTTTCATTCGCTTGAACAGGCGCTGTTAGTGCCAAAACTGTTAGTGCCCCAAAAAGTACAGCTATGGCTGTCAGTTTAAATGACATCGAGTGCCTGCTGCAGATTTTTAACACCAATAATTTCCATTCCTTCCGGTGCTGTTTTAGGTTTATTGGCAATAGGCACCACAGCTTTTTTGAAGCCATGCTTCGCCGCTTCATTTAATCGCTCCAGCCCATTTGGCACAGGACGAATTTCGCCGGCCAAACCAACCTCGCCGAAAGCAACTAATTCTCTCGGCAAAGGATCTCCTTTAAAGCTCGACACAATGGCCAGCAGCAACGCCAAATCGGCTGATGTTTCTGCCACTTTCACCCCACCAACCACATTAACGAAAACATCTTGATCGGACACTTGTAAGCCGCCATGGCGATGCAAAACAGCAAGCAACAACGCCAGGCGAGTTGCTTCCAGGCCTACGGCAACCCGACGTGGATTCGCCAGTGCGGAGTAATCGACCAGCGCCTGTATTTCCACCAGTAAAGGTCGGGTACCCTCCCAAACCACCATGACGACAGAGCCGTTGCCTTGTTCTTCAGCGCGTTGCAGGAATATCGCCGATGGATTCGATACCTCTTTTAAACCACCGCCTGTCATGGCAAAAACCCCAAGCTCATTCACTGCGCCAAAACGGTTTTTGGTGCCGCGCAAGGTCCGATAGCGAGAATCTGAAGAGCCATCTAAAATAACGGAACAGTCAATACAGTGCTCTAGTACTTTAGGGCCTGCCAGAGAGCCCTCTTTGGTCACGTGACCTACCATAATAATGGCGACATTTTTTTGCTTTGCGTAACGCGTTAAGTAAGCTGCCGCTTCCCGCACTTGAGATACACTGCCTGGCGCCGACTGAATGTCCGCCAAGTGCATAACCTGTATTGAGTCGATAACCATAATGGCAGGCTTTTCTTTGTCCGCCAGCTGACAGATGGTTTCAACCGACGTTTCCGAGAGCATCCGTAATTTATCAGCCGGCAAGTTCAGGCGCTGTGCTCTCATAGCGACCTGCTGTAGTGACTCTTCTCCCGTCACGTACAAAGCAGGCATTTTTTCGGCCAGCTGACAAAGCGTTTGCAGCAACAGCGTACTCTTACCCGCGCCGGGAGAACCTCCAATTAAAATAGCAGAGCCTGGCACGACACCACCTCCCAACACCCGGTCGAACTCTTTAAAGCCTGAGCTAAAGCGCGGAACTTCCTGAAGGTCAACCTCGCTGAGCGTTTGCACTTTGCTCTCGGTCATTCCGGCAAACCCCTGACGGGCAACTGCAGGTGAAGCCGACTTTGCTGCCAACCGAACTTCGGTTAAGGTATTCCATGCTTTACATTCTGTGCACTGCCCCAGCCAGCGCGGAAAATCCGCGCCACAGTCGCTGCACACGTATGCCGTTTTTGCTTTTGCCATTAATCTGCTTCTCGTTTTAATATGAGGTAATATTCAAGAATAACGAATAAAAATGGATCTTGATGCCTAACTCTTATTTTGACCAATTAATTGAACAGTTGAAACCCGTTGTTTACGATTCCGATTTCGACTCTGTCTTCCAGTCGCTGACTAAAGAACTTGACGGGCCAACTCGTTTCAAACTAAAAATGGAGCTTAACCGACTGGCAGCTCCTTGTCGTCGAACCGTCGACCTCCGCAATCAGGTAGACAACGAATGTTTTCCATACGAGCATCAAGGTCGCAGGCATCAGCTCGACAGCGTTGCTATAGAAATTTTTGAAAAAGGTTTAGACACCTATAAGGGCGTCTTTACTCAAGACACGTTCGAGCAAATTCTTGACGCCGATAACCAACTTCGCAGGGCTCAGGAAGAGGAGCTGGCTTACGCACAAAGCCTTGCCTCTCAAAATGCCGAGCCTGTGAGCAGCCAGTCTCCTTTTAGAACTAAGTCTAACGAGCCTTACTCCTATTTAGTGGAGACCTTTAACTTCGGTCGTTATCCATACCGCTCAGAAGAGCGCATGAACTTTACCATAGATGTTCTGTTAACCGATGATGCAGAGCAGGAGTTCAAAGGTATTACTGCCGACATATCCATTACCGGTATGCGGGTACGGCTTAATGAATCAAGAGATATAAAAGAACAAGACAAAGTTGAGTTATCCTTTGTCGGGTTAGCCAAAGAGTTTACCGTCGATCCGACAATGCGTATTCCATATATAGTCGTTGGCGTACAACAGATTGGTGGAAAGCAGTACCTTAACTTGAGCCGTGCTTCAGAGTTTCGTTCTGACGAGCTAGACCGTTTTTTCCAACGTTTCATCAACGGCTATAAAAAACGCTACCGAGTTAACATTGATAACACTTACGATAGTGTCATTAGTAAAGGGCACGAACAGTTCTTCTTGCCAAGAACGCGTCAGTTACCGGTTTACTTTTCAGAAGCGAATAAAAGGCTAATTGCGGATTATGTATTAACCACAGACAACAACCGTTTTATTTTAGACACCTGGTTAAATGAGCTGAACCAAATTAGTTTCGGCTCAATATTTAATGTTCGGCGAAGCCAGCAAATTCTCGAGCAAATAGAGGCTCAGGGGTCTGCACAACTCATTGTCCTGAGCTTTTCAATAACAGCACGCGGCAAAATCTATCACTACTCGGCGACGACCGATGAATTAAAGCGCTCCGGGCTTTGGGATACTTACATTGCCTTTGGTCGTCAAAAAGCTTCCTGGCGAGTGCTCCAGATTGATATTCGCCGCACTGACAGTGAGCTGGCATGGCAGCCACAAGCTGTTCCTGAGCATATAAAAGTGCCGTTTCGCATAAATCCGCCTTCAGCAGAAGTGAAACAAGCGGTGAAACCACTGAAGTATTTGGCCGCGGTTTCAGACGTCACATCCAGTGTTACCGGTTTAACAACGGTCGAGTTCAGTAAAGCGCAGCTGCCGTCAATAAAGGCATTCGCACATCCACCCGCTGTACCGTTACGAACCAAAGAAGCTCGTCTGGAGTTCGTTAACCTGCGCAAAGAAAGGCGCTTCAACTATCGCAGCCGCTGCCGTGTCAAAGCTGGCAAGTTTGTCAGAGACGCAATGATTATCGACCTTTCCATTAGTGGTTTACAGGTGCAAATGGATAACCCGGCAAGCATCAATGCGGGCGATACGATTTATATCTCCATGACGGGCTTCTTGAAAACCTATAAAAAAGCCAAACTCAATGAACTGCCGTACATTGTTGCTTCAACAGACCGTGCCGGGACAACCCTTCGACTGAAAGCTGATACAACGGCAGAGCCACACCGAGGCTCTGATTTTATTCGTTTTCTTATCCGCGAACAGCGAGACGTACTGAAGCTTCAAGTCGAGAATACATCGGTTAATGGACTCCCGCTGTGCTTAAGAAACTTATATTGTGAAGCACCAGCAGCGGTACCTGTGTTCTTTAACCGTTCAAAACAGAAACAGCTGTCTGCGCGTCGGGCTGGTATGCCTCAATGGACGTCAGGTTGGTTACGCATGCTGCAGAAGTTACCGGGTAGTCGAGACGCCATTATTAACTTACAACCCCTGCTACGTGGAAACGCTGTGGCTGATACTATCGAGCCCAAACTAAAGTCTATGGAGAGAGACGCCTTCCCTGAATCTCTCCTGCTCCTGATTCGGCTCTATCGTCAAAATGGTGAATACATTGTTCAGACGCAGTGGTGCGCAACAGATGCCTCCGACGACATCCACGGATTTATTGACCAGTGCCTGCCGAATTCGGTATTCCGTGCCATTACTATCAATTTATCAAGAGCCGGCAAACCGGACATTCAGTTTATTCAAGCCGAATTGGCTTACATGAGCCACTACGCCGCTTATAAGACTGAAGACCTGGAAGAAGAGCTGTGGAAAATTTTCGGTGTTGCTGAGACTATCGATATCACCTCAAGCTTACTCAATTTCGTGCTACCCGATACCGCTTCAGTTAACGAGCAAGAGCAACGACTAACCACATGGTTAGAGAAGCTTTGAGTAACTTAAACAGGTAAGAACCTGACGCAGGTCAGGTTCTTCGATGCAGTAATCCGCAATGCGCTTGAGTGACGGTTTGGCACAATACGCAATACCAACCGCAGCGTTTTCCAGCATCATTGCATCGTTAGCTCCGTCACCAACAGCGACCGTCTTCGACATAGGAATGCCCCATTGATTGGCTAACCCCTGAAGCGACTGGGCTTTCATTTTTGCATCGACGACATCACCCACAACACGACCTGTTAACAGTCCGTTCTTCACTTCTAACTGATTAGCCACCACCGCGTCGGCCTGAAGCTCAGCAGCCAGTCTGTCGGCAAACCAGGTGAATCCGCCTGATACTATAGCTCGCCGCCAACCTTTTTCTTTTAATTCGGCAAACAGTTCTTGCGCGCCAGGATGCAAAGGAATGGGCTCAAATAAGCGTTGCAGTGAAGACTCACTAACGCCCTGGAGGCAAGCGACACGCTGACGCAGCGACTCACTAAAGTCGATTTTTCCCTCCATGGCGGCTTTTGTTATTTCCGCAACTTTAGTATAACAGTCATTGAGTCGAGCAATTTCATCGATACACTCAATACCAATTAAGGTAGAATCCATATCGAAAACGATTAAACCAGACGGATACTTCATGAACCAAAAACTCCTGAACCTGTTTTATGCGTACTCAACAAACTAATCTCTGGCAGCCACTAAAAAGTTGGTTGCTGAAAGATAAGACTCGCGCTTTTATGCACATTGCGACCAAACGTGCTTTGCGACTTGGTGCTGCGGCAGGTTTGTTATTTATTATTATGAACGTCTGGAATATTGCCAGTGTTCAGTCACAGCAGCAACTTTTTAACCAAACCCAGTCAATAACCGAGCTGTTGATGAAGCAGGTTGAGCATGAAGCGCATTACTGGGTTGAACAACAGGAAACCGACAAGCTACAACAGCTTGTGGAGTATATCACCGACCAACCTCATGTGTTGTCTGCGGTTATTCGCGACCGCTTTGGTGAGGATATCGTCACCTCAGGGGCGGCGACGTCTATCATCGACTGGCCAGCAGCCAGTTTAAAGGCGGATCCCTGGATACTGATTGAAGAAATCAACGAAGAGCAAAACATCAGCGGCTATATCCAGGTCGTTTTTGATAAAAGCACTTTGTTAGCCCAAAGCAGACAGGCGCACGATGGATTAATGCAGCAGGGCAAAGTACTGCTGTTGCTCGCTATGCTAGCGGGCGTGTTTATTATGCTGGGCTTTAACCGAATACGAGACCGCTACTGGCAGAAATAGGCGCTACCCTGGTTGTTAACTAAACAGCTCGACACTGTTTTTCCATAACTGTGACGCCAGCGCCTCCTTATCAGTGCTTTTTAATTCAGCTAAAGCATCTAACACAAGGGCCACTCGATAAGGCTCATTTCTCTGTCCTTGATACCCAGACAGTGGCATATCCGGTGAATCGGTTTCGAGTACCAGGCTTTCTATCGGTACATCTTGAATAGCCTGCCTTGTTTTTTGTGCACGGTCGTAAGTGATCACTCCCCCAACGCCGAGCTTATAGCCTTGCTCAACAAACTTCATCGCCTGTTGATGGCTGCCGCTGAACGCATGAATAACACCTCGTTCAGGCCCGTACTTCTTAATATCGGCATGAGTACGGTCGAGCGTTTTACGGTGATGAATAATAACCGGTAGTTTCAACTGCTTTGCCAGCTCGAGCTGGCGAATGAAAAGCGTATGTTGCTTGTCATAGTGCTGACAGGTTTTATCAAGACCAATTTCTCCTACCGCTTTTACCTGCCCTTTTTGCTGCTCCAACGTCTGCTCAAGCGCTTCGATATCGCTGATGTCGTGCTCTTCAATAAACCAGGGATGCAAACCCAGTGCATAAGACCAACTAGTGTTCTTACTTGCTAAAGATGTCAGCTTCTCCCACTGGTTTCGTGTCACCCCTGGCACCATAAACCGTTCTACGCCGGCTTCATTCGCTCTTTCCAGCACCGCCTCTCTGTCCTTATCAAAGGCATCAAAGTCGAGGTGGCAGTGCGTATCAAAGAGCCGCATAATAAGCTAATGCTCGCGCGTATGGGTAAAGGTAATATCGGGGTAGCGCTCTTCAGCCAAACTTAAATTCACCATGGTCGGCGCTATGTAGGTCAGGTTGTCACCGCCATCTAACGCTAAATTCGATTCTGCTTTTCGACGGAATTCATCCAGTTTTTTCTCGTCTTTCGACATAACCCAACGTGCTGTAGCGACATTAATGTTCTCGTAGATGGCTTCCACTTTGTATTCGGTTTTCAAGCGATGAACCACAACATCAAACTGCAACACACCAACCGCCCCAACAATAAGGTCATTGCTAATAAGCGGTCGGAATACCTGCACGGCGCCTTCTTCTGAGAGCTGAACAAGGCCTTTTAACAGCTGTTTTTGTTTAAGCGGATCTTTCAAGCGAATACGGCGGAACAGCTCCGGTGCAAAGTTTGGAATGCCGCTAAACTTGAACTCTTCTCCGGCGGTGAAAGTGTCGCCTATTTGAATCGTCCCGTGGTTATGCAGACCTATAATATCGCCCGGGTAAGCTTCTTCAACATGCGATCGGTCGCCCGCCAGGAACGTCAGAGCATCGCTAATTCGGACATCTTTGCCGGTGCGTACTTGCCGCATTTTCATGCCTTTTTCATATTTACCCGACACAATTCGCAAAAACGCCACTCGGTCGCGGTGTTTCGGATCCATATTCGCCTGGATCTTAAAAATAAACCCAGAAAAGTTTTTATTATCAGCCTCGACAAAGCTGCCCTCATCTGTCTCACGAGATTGCGGTTTAGGCGCCCAATCGACAAGCCCGTCCAGCATATGATCAACGCCGAAGTTTCCAAGTGCGGTACCGAAAAACACCGGTGTTAATTCGCCTGCTAAAAACATTTCTAAGTCAAAAGGATTTGATGCTCCCTCAACCAGCTCAATTTGTTCCCGCAATTCTTCAGCCCACACGCCTAGACGTTCATCGAGCTCAGGGTTGTCGAGACCTTTTATAATGTCTTCCTCCTGAATTCGGTGTCCTTGGCCGGTTTTGTAGAGAATGACTTCGTCACGCAGTAAGTGGTAAACGCCCTTAAAGTTTTTGCCCGAGCCAATTGGCCAGGTGATAGGCGCACACATAATCTTGAGAACATCCTCGACTTCATCCAACAGCTCTAAAGGATCGCGAATATCACGGTCGAGCTTGTTCATGAAAGTCAAAATTGGTGTATCTCTTAAGCGAGTGACTTCCATCAGCTTAATGGTTCTGTCTTCAACACCTTTTGCGCCATCAATAACCATTAAACAAGAGTCCACCGCTGTTAACGTTCGGTAAGTGTCCTCAGAGAAGTCCGCGTGTCCTGGTGTATCTAATAAGTTAACCAACGCTTCATTATAGGGGAATTGCATGACGGAGGTCGTAACAGATATACCCCGTTCCTGCTCCATCTCCATCCAGTCTGACTTGGCGTGTTGACCTGATTTTTTCCCCTTAACGGTACCGGCTTGCTGAATTTGGTGACCGTGTAAAAGCACTTTTTCAGTAATGGTCGTTTTACCAGCATCGGGGTGCGAGATAATCGCGAATGTACGTCTTTTTTCAACTTCTTCATGTAACTTTGCGTCAGACATTAACAGCACTCAATTTCGGTTATTAATTAATTGGCCTTATTTTCGCTTATCTGCTGCCGATACACAAATTAAGGATGACTAACACTGACTTAATAAGATTCCACAAATGTCTAACAGATAAGTTGTTTAGCTTGTACTAAAATAGACAAGTTAACGTCATAACCAAGGCTACGAAACTATGAGATTGACCATTAAAGCGAAAGTGTTCTCTCTGGCACTCATTCCACCACTGCTGATTGCAGTTTTCCTTACTTGGTACAACTTGTCGCAGTCGACACAAGTTGCGCAGAACGCAGTGTCAGACTTTAAGTCACAAATGCAAAAAGATGCCCGAGAGGAAGTCCGTAACTATCTGCAATTGGCTATGAGCTCAATTGAACATTTGGTTGAAGACGACTCATTAGGCTCTTTACCAGAGCGCCAAGAGCGTGCGAAACAAATTTTGCGCCAGCTTCGCTTTGATGATTCCGGCGACGTCGGTTACGTCTTTGTTTATGACGATAAAGGAAACAGCATCGCGCACGGTGTGAATCAGTCACTGGAAGGCAAGAACTTATACAACTTTAAAGATCCAAACGGCGTTCTTCTCATCCAAGAGCTGATCGAAGCGGCAGAGAGTGGCGGTGGTTTCGTCGAATACGACTGGGAGAACACCAGTGGTCAGGTCAATCCCAAATTAGGTTACGCGGATATGCTGTCAGAGTGGGGCTGGGTTGTTGGTACCGGCTTTTGGACAGCAGGTCTACAAGAGCAAACACAAGTTATTGAAGGTAATGTTGACGATGCCTTAGCAGAGTCCACTGCGAGTACCATCATCGCATCCATTATTGTGCTGCTTATCATCGCTGCCCTTGCCCTGTTTGTCGTGAAAGGAATTACAGGGCCGCTGAAGCGGGCATTAAATGCAATGGATCAAATAGCTAAGGGCGACGGTGACCTGACCCAACGTTTAGATACCGACAGCAATGACGAAATGTCAGAGCTTGGCCAGGCATTTAATAACTTTGCCGACCAAGTCTCTGATATGGTCGCCAATATACGGACGTCGGCAACGTCGGTTACTCACTCGACTCAGCGTTTAGACGGTGTACTTACCGAAGCGCGTAATGGGGTTAACGAGCAGCAGGAAGAAAGCGAACAGATTGCGACCGCTATTAATGAACTGGCGACAGCGTCACAGGAAGTTGCCCGCAGCGCAAGTGAAGCATCAAGCGCTGCAGAGCAAGCAGAAGAGCTTGTGCACTCCGCTAACCATCTGTTAACGAAGGCCGTTAATGTCATCCATGGCCTTGCTGAGAAAGTAGAAGATGGCTCGTCTGAAGTAGAAAAATTGAACGCGCACTCTGCTGAGATTGGCTCGGTATTGGATGTTATTCGTGCCATTGCTGAGCAAACCAATTTACTGGCTTTAAACGCGGCTATTGAGTCGGCCCGTGCCGGTGAAGCCGGCCGTGGATTCGCGGTTGTTGCTGACGAAGTTCGCACGCTGGCTAAGCGCACGCAAGACAGCACTCATGAAATTGAGAGTATGATTGAGCAGCTGCAAAGCGGCAGCAAACAGGTCTCAGAAGTGATGTCCGCCATAAAGCAAGGCAGTGAAACCAGTGTTGCTGAGGCCGCAGAAGTCGAAACAGCGCTGGCTCAGGTACTTGAAGCTGTTAACACAATTAATAGCCAAAATGCTCAAATTGCCACGGCAGCAGAAGAGCAGACGTCGGTTTCAGAAACCATAAACGAAAACATGACAAAAATTGTCGATATCGCTAAGCAGACTGCCAGCGGCACTCAGCAAGCGGGTGAACACATGCGCGAGTTAACAGACACTGCTCATCAACTTGAAGATAACGTAAAACGCTATCGCATTGACTAAATGTCGATAGCTGTGCCCTCGTCCATAGGCGATAACCGAAACCAGCGGCAGAGTGTTTGACCTAAGTCGGCAAAGCTCTGTCGCTCGCTATGACTTTTAGCTGCTACTTTTCTCCCCGACAACAGCAACGGAACATACTCACGAGTATGATCACTACCCGGCCATGTCGGGTCACAGCCATGATCCGCCGTTAGCACGAGCAAATCATCTTCTCTCATTGCGCTGATGACTTTCGGTAACCATTGGTCAAAATGTTCAAGTTCTTGCGCATACCCTTCTGCGTTTCGCCTGTGCCCATACAGTGTGTCAAAATCGACTAAATTGGTGAAAATAAGGGTGTTGTCACCCGCGGTACCCATTGCTTTTAACGTTTCGTCCATTAGCTCAGATAGGTCTTTTCCTTTAAACGACTGGCTGATGCCGCTATGCGCAAAGATATCTGAAATTTTACCAATGCCAATGACCTGTCCCCCGGCACTTTCTAATTTGTTCAATACCGTCGGCTTAGGAGGCAGTACCGAGTAATCTTTGCGATTAGCCGTTCTGACATAATCATCGGGCGTTTCCCCGACAAACGGACGCGCTATAACACGGCCAATATTATAGTCGTCCAGCAACCCTCGCACTTGCTCACACAGTTTATAGAGGCGCTCAAGACCAAAATACTCTTCGTGTGCGGCTATTTGAAACACTGAGTCTGCGGAGGTGTAAAATATGGGAGCGCCAGTCTCAATATGCTTTTGACCCAGCCGCTGAATAATTTCAGTGCCAGAAGCATGACAATTGCCCAAAATACCCGGTATACCCGATTGCGCTTGAATCTTTTGCAGTAAGTCTTTTGGAAAGCTGTTCTCTTTATCCGTAAAGTATCCCCAGTCAAAGTGGACCGGTACCCCCATCAACTCCCAATGACCTGACGGCGTGTCTTTACCGGATGACACCTCTGCCGCCCACGCAAATGCGCCTTCGGTTTCACATTCATGAATACCATCTGCGTAATGGCCAACAGCGCCTCGGTGAGCCTCACCAAGCCCTAACTTAAGCAAGTTCGGTATACTGAATGCGGCGCCTGATTGCTTACGTTTTTCGGCGATATGACCAAACGTATCGGCTCCTGAGTCACCAAATTTACCAGCGTCCGGAGCCGCTCCGATACCTAAAGAATCTAAAACAATCACGATTGCTCTGGCCATAAAGGTTACCTTGTCAGCCGTTCGTAAATTACTGGGTTCGGCGGCAGTGCAGTCTCAGTAAATGTCATAGCGGATAAAAACATCTCTCTAGCTATGTCGACTTTGCGTCTGTCATTACCGCAAATCCAGGCTACCGGCCGCCCTTTACTTAGTTGAGTTCCCAGCGGAGTCATATGCTTAATACCAACACTTAAATCTAATGTATCATCCGCTTTACGACGACCACCTCCTAACTGCACTACCGCCATGCCTATCGACCTCGTATCATACTCACTTAGGTACATGTCCAAATGTTTATCGGGGGCATAAACAGGCTCTATAATTTTTGCCTCAGATAAGTAATGTTCGGGTCGCTCGATAAAGTCTGCGGGACCGTTGAGTAACCGCACCATTTCAGCGAATCGCTCAGCTGCAGAGCCTGTATCCAACGCTTTAATGACCCGCTGTTTTGCGTCGTCCTGGCTTTTTGCTATCCCTCCGGACAAAAGTGACTCAACAGCCAACGCCTGAGTGACCTCATGAAGCCGCGCATCTCGGTGCCGCCCCGTTAGATAATCAACCGCCAGTTTCACTTCCAGCGCATTGCCTGCCGTCGATGCTAACGGTTCATTCATATCGGTCACCAAAGCAGATGTCGATACACCAAGTTGTCCGCCGACGCTGACAATTTTTCTGGCCAGCTCCAGCGATTGCGCATGACTTGGCATGAAAGCACCGTTGCCCGACTTTACGTCCATGACCAACCCGTCAAGACCTTCAGATAGCTTCTTTGACAAAATGGAAGCCGTAATTAGCGGAATCGACTCAACGGTGGCCGTTATATCCCGGGTAGCATAAAATCGCCTGTCGGCTGGCGCCAAGTTACCGGTTTGTCCGATAATGGCGACGCCGGCTTTCTTCACGACGCTTTTAAACGTGTCATTATCCGGTGTCGATTGATAGCCCGGTATCGAATCGAGTTTGTCTAACGTGCCGCCGGTGTGTCCTAGACCACGTCCCGAAATCATCGGCACATAACCGCCGCAAGCAGCAATAATAGGTCCCAACATTAAGCTGACAACATCACCAATCCCGCCAGTCGAGTGCTTATCCAAAATAGGACCATCAAACTCTGACTTCGGCCAACTCAGAACATCTCCGGAGTCTCGCATAGCCTGAGTCAGGCTTATTGTTTCATCAGTATTCATGCCATTAAAATAAATAGCCATTGCCAGAGCTGCGATTTGCCCTTCACTGACGCTATCGTCGCAAATGCCGTTAACGAACTGGTGAATCTCCCACTCAGTCAATTGAAGAGCATCACGCTTTTTTCGAATACTATCTTGCGGCAAATACATGGCTAGTGATTATCCACAATCGCCTGGATATCCTTCAGTAGGCTGCTTGCGCCAATTCGGAAATGCCCCGGCGTTACCCAGTCTTTCCCGAAAATTTCTTCAGCCAGATTAATATACTGCATAGCTTCTTTTACAGTGCGTATACCACCAGCCGCTTTGAAACCACAGTCCGTACCGCTCGCTTTAATAACGCCCAGCATTGTTTGAGCCGCTGATAACGTCGCGTTTGTTTCCACTTTGCCTGTTGAGGTTTTGATAAAATCAGCGCCATTGGCAATAGCTATCTCACTTGCCGCCACAATGGCATCCTGCGTTTTAAGCTTACCCGATTCAACAATGACTTTTAGTGCCACTTCATTGCCACAAACGTCCCTGCACTCACGGACTAATTCAGCTGGCGTGCTCTCATCGCCATTTAACAGCGCTCTATATGGCAAGACAACATCAATTTCGTGTGCCCCTGCCGCAATAGCTCGCTCAGTTTCCGAGACAGCTCTCTCAATATTTGTACTTCCGTCCGGAAAGTTAGTGACGGTTGCGATAGGAATGTTGAGGCTCTGCTCTTCGAAGTAAGTTTTCGCTGTCGCCACCCATTCCGGAAAAACACAAATAGCGGCTACCGACTGGTGACCAAGAGAAACCTTACTGCAAAGTGACTCAATAGCGGTCTTATCATCGTCATTGTTCAAAGACGTTAAATCGACATACGATAATACCTGTAAAGCCTGTGCATGATTTTCCGACGGCATAAACTTCTCCTAATTCTGTTCGCTTTGCCACTTCATGACTAAAGCGTCTTCGTAACCGTTAAGGGTTTTATAATAGTCAGGTCTTTTGGCCAACTCTCTAAACCCATACGCTTGATATAAGCTAATGGCCGGAGTATTAGATTCTCGTACTTCAAGGAAGACCAACATACCGTTGTTTGCCGCATAGTTTAAGGTGTCCTGCATTAAGTAATGCGAAAAACCCTGCCCCTGGTGCTTTGGATCAATAGCGATATTAAAAATGGTGAGTTCGTCCAGTACCTGCTGGCATATAATATAACCGACGGTCTCTTCGTTAACGACTAACTGTCTATTATAGTAAGCTGGCCCATGACTTTGGCAAAAAACCGATAAGCTCCATGGGTGCGCGTGAGCTAGCCGCTCGATTTGATAAGAGCGACTGTCAGGAGTAAAACGTTGAATTTTTATGTCAGGCATGGCTTAAACGTTGCCAAAGCTCTTTTTTAAATTCAGGCGTTGGTAGATTATCAAACCAAGTGTCGTAATTGAGGCAGTTATCTGATAGTTCCGTTATTTTAACCGCTACCGGTCGCTCACCGACGCATAAGCAAAAGTCTTTAAACCACTGCGGTAGCTCAACCGGTAATTGTGTCTCGCCAACTAAATGATAAGAGCCCAACTTATAAAAATATTGACCTTTTGGCTCAGGCGCTTTTTCCCAAAGTGGGATATTCATAGCGGCTAATGCCTGCATTTGCTGAGAAGTCCACTGAGCATTCATAAAAGTTACCGTATAGATGAATTACCAAAGTAAGTACTAAAAGATATGAATGTAGTGTAATTGAGCAGAATAAATAAGACTAGTGAAGAGTTGGCAGGGGCGGAGGGATTCGAACCCCCAACCGTCGGTTTTGGAGACCGCTGTTCTGCCAGTTGGAACTACGCCCCTAACTCTTGAGGCATG
>NZ_PIQA01000010.1 GCF_003987095.1 Idiomarina piscisalsi
CGGGTAACCAGGGCAGTGTCACTGACACCGCCACCTTAGATACCAGCGCCGATGCAGGTACCGTCAATGTGAATAACATCACAGCGGATGACGTGATCAACGCACAAGAAGCGGGACAAACGATCGCCGTTACGGGTACAGCTGAAGGCGGCGATATCGCCGAGGGCGACAGTGTCACCATGACCATAAACGGCACGGAATACACCACCACCGTTGGCAATAACGGTGAGTGGAGCGTGGACGTTGCCGGCAGCGATTTGGCTGCGGATACTGAATTCGATGTGGTCGTTAACTCTAGCGACGCAGCGGGTAATACCGTTGAGAGCACAACAACCTCAACGCACTCGGTTGACACCAGCGCACCGGGCGACGGCACCGATGGTAACAACAGCATCGCGTTTGGTGATGAGCTGATTAATAGCGACGAGCAAAGTAATATCGGCTTCACTGGTCAAGTGGAAGACGGTGCGTCGGTCGACAGCATTGTGATC
>NZ_PIQA01000011.1 GCF_003987095.1 Idiomarina piscisalsi
TATGCCTTTTTAACTGTTTTTCTCTCGACCGTTCAGTATTCGTTCAAATGTGATCAGAACTTAACATTTTATGCGTTAAATCTGAGCAAAACTTGGTAGTTAATAGTTTCGGTGCGTAAAATAGGGGAATAAACGAAACTTACGCAACAGCGGATACTATGACCTACAAAAAGATTGATACAGCAAACTACCCAGAGCAGTTCCGAAGCAAAGAAGAAAGCTTAATAAAGAAGTTGTCGAAATTTGGGGTACAACAACTGAATACTTTCGAGTCCCCCCAAAAGCACTACCGTATGCGTGCTGAGTTTCGTGTTTGGCATGAGGGCGATGATCTTTATTACATCATGTTCAACCCGGAAACGCGGGAAAAAATCCGTATGGACGAATTTTTACCGGGTAGCGAGTTAATTAACCGCTTAATGAAACAACTAATAGAAAAGCTAAAACCTAATCCAGTACTCAGGAACAAGCTTTTTCAAGTCGATTTTCTTACGACAACAACGAATCAAGCTGTTATCTCTTTGCTTTATCATCGCGCCCTGGATGACGAATGGGAAAAGGAAGCCACAACTTTACGTGAAGAGTTTAAAGAGTTGGCAGACATTAATATTATTGGTCGTGCTCGAAAGCAAAAACGGGTTTTGTTTGACGACAGTGTTGTCGAGCATATCCACGTCGGAAATAAAACCTACCAATCGATTCAAACCGAAAATAGCTTTACCCAGCCCAACGCAAAAATTAACGAAGCAATGATTGGCTGGGTCAAACAGCATATCGGACAAAATACTCATGACTTATTGGAGCTGTACTGCGGTAACGGCAACTTCACCCTACCTTTAGCAGAAAACTTCCAGCGAGTCTTAGCCACGGAAATTAGTAAAAGCTCGGTAACGTCTGCCCGGAGAAGTGCTGAGCTGAATAACATTGAAAACGTCACTATTGTTCGTATGTCTGCTGAAGAGTTTACTGAAGCACTAAATGGTGAGCGGTCATCTCGTCGCGCTGATGAGGCTGACATTAAAAGCTTTGACTGCAAAACCGTGTTGGTTGATCCGCCTCGCGCCGGGCTTGATGCTGAAACACTGAAAATGGTGTCGGCTTATTCCAGAATTATCTACATTTCCTGCAACCCGGATACGTTAGCAGAGAACTTAGATTATTTAACGGAAACTCATGAAATTACTGCCGCCGCTATGTTTGATCAATTTCCATATACTGATCATGTAGAAACAGGGGTCGTACTAGAGGCTAAAGCTGACTAGCTTTACAAAGGTTGCTGAGAGGAAGTAAAAGCCAACTTTTTAATAAGGCGTAAGTTTGAAACGTGAGCGTATACGATCAAGCCTGCGCCAAATAGAATAATGACGGGTTCGCCCCAATGACCAAGCACGTCTCGTTGTGAGTAAATAGCCGCCCCTAACAGTAGCAGTGTTAACAAATTCCAGTTACCGTGTTTGCGAGCACCACTGACTAATGACCAAAGCCCAATCAGTACACTTAATCCAAGAATTGCGTTTTCTAATGTATCTTCACCAATGAATGCTAAACCTGCCATTGCTAGCAATGGCAGAATAAGAGGCAGCAGCAAGCAATGGATAGCACATAATGTAGTAATCCAAATTCCTGCTTTATCTAAGTTTTTGGGCGTATTGGCCTGCATAAAACGTTCTGCCTTACTCTTTCTTACTGAATGAGTTATTGAACTCATCACCTAACTGACGTGTTATATTATAACATACGCGTTCATTATCCAAGACAGATCATCTAAATTTTGATTTAAGACAGAATTGTTGGTGGGTTTTAGGCGTTATTAATAGTGAAAGGAAGCACTTCGCTAATGTGCTGAGCGCCAGATTTTATCATTAGCAGCCTATCGAAGCCTAAAGCGACACCGGCACAGTCGGGTAAACCGGATTCCAAAGCTGAAATTAGTCGCTTGTCCGCCGCCATTTGCGGCTGCTTGTTTGTCACTCGGTGTCGGTTGTCGTCTTGAAAGCGCCTTGTCTGCTCAACAGCATCGGTCAATTCGTGATACCCATTGGCAAGCTCGACACCTTGATAATAAACCTCAAACCGTTTTGCGACTCGTGGGTCAGACTCATCCACTCGAGCTAGTGCAGCTTGTTCTACAGGAAAGTGCGTTACACATTGCGGCACGTTTTTAGTAAAAGTTGGTTCAATAAACTCCGAGAAAACTACTTGTAATATAGTGGACGCATCGGTTTCTTTTTGCATCCAGTCAGTCAGCGCAGGAACGCTCTCTAACTGTTGTCTTATGCCCTCAATGCCATCCGGCGTCAAAGGATCCAACTTTAGCGTTTCCAGAAAACACTGTTGGTAGCTACGCTCAACGATTGGCGGAGCGCCGCAGGTTTCCGACAACAACTGAGAGACTTCATTAATAAGCGCGTTATCGTCAAAGCCAATACGGTACCACTCGAGTAAAGTAAACTCAGGATTATGATACCGACCAACTTCATCGTCCCGAACCACATGACTGAGCTGATAAATGTCTTGTTGGTAAGCTGCGACAAGCCGCTTCATTGCAAATTCAGGAGAGGTTTGTAAATAGAGGGTGTTTGTACCAGACGGAAGAGGCTGACTAAAATCGGTAGACAGGTTTTTTAGATGGACGTCAGTAACACCATACTGGGAAAGTAAGTGGGTATCGACTTCAGTCACACCACGATTTTCAAAAAACTGGCGCACTGACTTAAATAGGTCAGCCCGCTGTTGCAGCATGCTCCAACTTGCATCAGGGCGCCAGTTCATAGTGCGGACTTACTTTTGAACGCGTGAAACGTATTCGCCTGAACGTGTATCCACTTTAATCACTTCACCAATTTGTACGAAAAGCGGTACTCGAACTACAGCGCCAGTGCTTAACGTTGCTGGTTTGCCTCCAGTTCCTGCGGTATCGCCTTTTAAGCCCGGATCTGTTTCGGTAACTTCCAGTTCAACAAAGTTTGGTGGCTGTACACTGATCGGCTTTCCTTCCCATAAAATCAATGTGCAAACGTCCTGTTCAACCAACCATTTTTCCGCGTCGCCAACAGCCTTAGCGTCAGCAGGCACCTGCTCAAACGTCTCATTGTTCATGAAGTACCAGAACTCACCGTCGTTATATAAATAAGACAACTCAAGCTCGATAACGTCAGCACCCTCAACCGACTCGCCCGATTTAAAGGTTTTTTCTACCACTTTTCCGCTAATTAATTTCCGGATTTTCACGCGGTTAAATGCTTGGCCTTTCCCCGGTTTAACCATTTCGTTTTCGATGATCGAGCATGGCTCGCCATCTTGCATGATTTTTAAACCACCTTTGAATTCACTTGTACTGTAATTTGCCATAACGACATTTTCCTTGCTTAAACCATCATTATTTGCGCGCAATAATAAAACAAAATGACTTTATTTTCAGGTAAAATACGAACTTTGTTGAGTATAGGGAGGTCGCATGACCGAAAATTCTGTGTCCATCAGTCCACGAGCTGACTGGCTCTACGAATTAAAGAAGTCATACACCCGACCTGAAGACTTACTCTCGGCTTTGCAGCTGGACACCAGCGCGTACGCCGACGATATTAAAGCTCGGCAACTATTCTCCATGCGAGTACCACGCCCCTTCGTTCAACAAATGAACATTGGCGACCCTAATGACCCTCTGCTGCGGCAAGTACTTCCTCTAGCGGACGAGTTTAGAGTCGAACCAGGGTTTCACAAAGACCCGCTTGACGAGCAAAGTTCACCAGCTAATGGGCTGCTGCATAAATATCACGGACGCGTTCTATTAATCCTGCAAGGCGGATGCGCTGTTAATTGCCGATATTGTTTTCGCCGACACTTTCCCTATGACGAATTGACCATTAGTCAGCGGCAAATCGATGAAACTCTAGATTACATAAAACAGAACCCAGAAGTTAACGAGGTGATTTTAAGTGGCGGTGACCCATTGATGGCGAAAGACGAGAGGCTGCATAAACTCGTGCAGGAGCTGGAAGCTTTACCTCAGCTGACTCGTTTACGCATTCACAGCCGGCTGCCCGTTGTTATTCCGTCGAGACTGACTGACCGGCTATTAACGTCTTTAACCAAAAGTCGATTACAAGTCGTGTTAATAATACACGCGAATCACGCGAACGAGATTTCTAATGATTTGTCCGCCGCTTTAAAGAAGTGGCATAACGCTGGCATACACCTGCTGAATCAAAGCGTTTTGCTAAGAGGAGTTAACGATAGTTCGGATGCCCTGTGCCACCTGAGTGAAACGCTCTTTCGAGCAAACGTGTTACCCTATTATCTGCACCAGCTGGATAAAGTAGAAGGCGCCAGTCACTTTGAAGTCGATGACAGCGCAGCGCAGCAGCTTTGGCTGGAAATGACGCAACAATTACCCGGCTTTTTAGTTCCTAAGCTTGTTCGGGAGCAAGCTCGCAAACCCAGTAAAACTGCCATAATGCCCGATGGCTTAACAACATAATGAAGGATGATTCATGAGCGACAGCTTTGACAGTGTTGAACAAAAAATTCAAGAGCACCTGCAAGTTCTCTATAGACAGGTCGTCGATGCCGATCAATATCTAGATGATATGCGTCAACAGGGTAAAGCCAAGTTCCAGGGAGTGTTTGCCGAGCAGACAATTTTCAAAAGTAAGGGCAATAAGTTTCAGCCTTACTTAAATGAAATAACTGAGAACTTTGAAGCCTGGAAACAAAACCAAAGTGATGAAGAGCTGCTGCAGCTACTCGTTCAGCAACTGCAGCTTATGACGGAAACTCTGGCGCGACTTAAAAGTATTCGCCAGGCCGGTTAACTCTTTTCGCCCAAGGTTTCATCGAACCAACGGGTCAACATTTCTTTTTCAAAATACAAATCGTCGCGACGTTTTACCGAAGCCAGGCTGTCATAGTTAAAGCCCATGTTCTTTAGCTTCTCCTGGCCTTCTTTTATCACTTCACCGCTACTGTCCGTTAGCTGATAATTAAAGCTGATGCGTGGAAAGTCTATTTCACGAACAATTCGCACATAATTTGAGGTTGAGCGTCCAAACGTAGGCTCCAGACGACCTGTTAAGTCGACATCGGTTACGACAATAGTCAGCTTCTGCCCCTCTGGTAGCTTACCCGCCAGATGATGAATATGCTCAGTCAACTGCTCTTTCACTTTTTCCTGATAACGCTCTTCGTTGCTGTTAGCCGGTTTAAAGTCAGTATATTTATCAACACCTTCCCATTTCACTTCGGCTTCTCCAGCAAAGGAAAAAGCACTAAAGGAGATAGCCATTAATACCACTAAACTACGAATACGCATGCTTGTTCCTCCATCATACGTTTTATCTATATAGCGTTAGAGTGCGCAATGATGAAAAAATTCCATAAAAAAAGGGAGCCAACACTGGCTCCCTTTTTAGGCGTTTATGCGCGCATTACATCATGCCGCCCATTCCGCCCATGCCACCCATGTCGCCGCCAGGCATTCCGCCAGCGTTGTCATCTTGTGGGATGTCAGCAATCATAGCTTCTGTGGTAATCATTAACGCACCTACTGAAGAAGCAAACTGCAGTGCTGAACGAGTCACTTTGGTTGGATCCAAAATACCCATTTCCAGCATATCGCCGTACGTATCGTTACCCGCGTTGTAACCGTAGTTTCCTTCGCCGTCACGAACGTTGTTAGCAACAACAGAAGCTTCTGCACCAGCGTTAGTTGCGATTTGACGCAGTGGCGCTTCCATTGCACGTAATGCTAAACGAATACCAACGTTCTGCTCTTCGTTGTCGCCACGTAGGTCGCCCAGCTTGCTCGCTGCACGAACCAGTGCAACACCACCACCTGGAACTACGCCTTCTTCAACCGCAGCACGGGTAGCGTGCAGAGCGTCTTCAACGCGTGCTTTCTTCTCTTTCATCTCAACTTCGGTCGCAGCACCTACTTTAATGACTGCAACACCACCAGCTAACTTAGCCAGACGTTCTTGCAGTTTTTCGCGATCGTAGTCAGAAGTGGTTTCTTCCATTTGCTGTTTGATTTGCGTTACACGGCCTTCAATAGCAGCGTCATCGCCATTACCATCAACAACAGTGGTGTTATCTTTAGTGATAACCACACGTTTCGCTGTGCCTAAATCTTCCAGCTGAGTTTTCTCCAACTCCATGCCGATTTCTTCAGAAACAACAGTACCACCTGTCAATACTGCGATGTCCTGCAGCATTGCTTTACGACGGTCACCAAAACCAGGCGCCTTAACGGCAGCAACTTTAACAATGCCACGCATGTTGTTCACAACCAATGTCGCCAAGGCTTCGCCTTCAACATCTTCAGCGATGATCAGCAATGGTTTACCTGCTTTAGAAACACCTTCTAATACCGGCAGTAATTCGCGGATATTAGAGATTTTCTTATCTACCAACAGGATGAATGGGTTATCCAGTTCAACTGAACCGCTTTCCTGATTGTTAATGAAGTAAGGAGACAGGTAACCACGGTCGAATTGCATACCTTCAACAACGTCCAGCTCATCAGTCAGCGCCTGACCTTCTTCAACAGTGATAACGCCTTCCTGACCTACTTTGTCCATTGCTTCGGCGATGATTTGACCGATAGTTTCGTCAGCGTTTGCCGAAATAGTACCAACCTGCGCAATCGCTTTGCTGTCGGCACATGGTTGAGAAATTTTCTTCAACTCTTCAACAGCAGCGATAACCGCTTTGTCGATACCGCGTTTTAAATCCATTGGATTCATACCCGCCGCAACAGCTTTCAAGCCTTCGTTTACGATAGCTTGCGCTAATACGGTCGCAGTAGTTGTACCGTCACCAGCTTCGTCGTTTGCTTTAGACGCAACTTCTTTAACCATCTGTGCGCCCATGTTTTCGAACTTGTCTTCCAGCTCGATTTCTTTTGCAACGGACACACCATCTTTAGTGATGTTCGGCGCACCGAATGACTTATCTAAAACAACATTACGACCTTTAGGACCTAAGGTTACTTTTACTGCGTCAGCCAGTACATTGACGCCTTTCAGCATTTTTTGACGCGCTGTATTACCAAACTTAACTTCTTTAGCTGCCATTTTTGCTTTCCTCTTAAATAGGGTTTAACGATTTATGCGTTAGGGTTTGGCTTATTCTTCGATAGCCAAAATGTCGCTTTCGCTCATGATCAGGTACTCTTCACCGTCGATTTTCTCGGTTTTGACACCGTAACCTTCGTTGAACAGAACCTTGTCGCCGGCTTTTACGTCCAGCGCACGCACTTCACCGTTATCCAAAATACGGCCATTACCTACAGCGACGACTTCACCGCGTGTAGATTTTTCTGCCGCAGAACCAGTCAGAACAATGCCGCCTGCCGATTTAGCTTCGACTTCGATGCGTTTAATAATGACTCGATCGTGTAAAGGACGAAGTTTCATTGGTGATAACTCCTCAACCTATGTTGTTAGTGGTTAATACCCCTTAGGGGCGTTTAAAAAAGTTCGTGCCCAATAAATGGGGGAAATTTTTGGCTTATCAAGGGGGCAGATAAAAATTTTTTATGGTAATTTTGCTGCTTAACTGAATAACGCAATGATATAGGTGTTTCCATGGTCAAACTCTTCTATTGCACAACCGATAGTCAGTCGTCCGCTAATGAGTTAGCCGCATCGATTGTGGAACAGCAATTGGCCGCCTGCGTTAATATTATCCCGGGCATTACCTCGGTGTATCATTGGGATAACGAAATTCAGCACGATCAAGAATGGCTGCTACTTATTAAGACCACTGGCGACATGTCTGAGGCTCTCAAAGAAGCAATAATGAAGATACACCCGTACGATTCACCAGAGCTTATCAGTGTCGATGTTACCGACGGCTTACCCGATTATCTGCAATGGGTTCAGGATACCGTCAAATGATAAAATCGCTGTTTCAAGCCGCTCTAACCTTATTGTTGATAGTCGCAGCTACATTACCCGCTACCGCGACACAAAGTCCGTTTGCCAGTAATAACCAAGAGTTTTTACCGGTCGACGAAGCCTTTGACTTTAGCAGCGACGTTGATGGCAAAACGGTAACCATCAGTTGGTTAATTGCACCAGACTACTATTTGTATCAACACCGCTTTTCGGTAGTTCCAAAGAACGCCGTAGCCAATGAGTTAAACATCCCTGAAGCAGAGTCTCACCACGACGAATTTTTCGGCGAGTCTTTTATTTACCGAGAGTATGTAGAGCTTACCTTCGAACTAAGCGAAGACTACTCCGGCCAACAAATTACCATTCAGTATCAGGGCTGTGCTGATGCGGGGCTATGCTACCCACCGACCCAGAAAACCATAACGCTTGACGTTAGCACCGAAGCTGACGCTAGTCCGGTAAACGGAACAAGCTCTAATGATTCCTTGTTTGGTATTGACGAGCAGTCACTTGTGGTGACTCTTCTTCTGTTTTTTGCCTTGGGTATAGGTTTAGCATTTACCCCTTGTGTCTTCCCTATGTATCCGATTCTGTCGGGCGTTGTACTGGGAAACCGTCAGCGCACCTGGCGTAATACGTTATGGCTTTCCTTTATTTATGTGCAAGGTATGGCTATCACCTATTCGTTATTAGGCCTGGTCGTTGCGCTCGCAGGGATGCAATACCAAGCCTATTTTCAGCACCCAGCGGTTCTCATTGTTTTAGCAGTATTGTTCACCGCGTTCGCGTTAAGTATGTTTGGTGTGTTTACCTTACAACTTCCCATTAGCTGGCAGTCTCGACTGCAGCAGTTTAGCGGTCAACAAAAAGGAGGTAGCCCCTTAGGTGTATTCATTATCGGCGCCATCTCCGGATTAGTAGCCTCTCCCTGCACAACGGCACCTCTTTCCGGCGCTTTACTCTTTATTGCACAATCAGGCGATATCGTTAACGGAGCGGCAATACTCTATGCATTAAGTTTAGGTATGGGTGTGCCCCTTATTCTGTTCGGTCTCAGCGGCGGTAAGCTGCTACCTAAAGCTGGCGCCTGGATGACCGTCGTGAAACAGGTTTTTGGCTGGTTACTGCTTGCTGTCACACTGTTCTTAATCGAGCGTTTACTACCAACCCATATAAGTATGTGGCTATGGATATTCTACTTTGTGATTGCCGCCGGTGCGTTAATTGCCGCCATTAGTCGAATTACCTCAGTGAAATCGACCGTTATTTCATTAATCGTTTTATCGAGCCTGGCTACCATTGGGGTTTACTGGCAAGTGAATAAAGCGCAGTTAGAGCAGCAAAGTCATGGCTTATTTAAGCAAGTGAGTACTCTTGAAGACATTCAGCGTGAGATAACGCAGAGCGATGAATGGGTCATGCTGGATTTATACGCGGACTGGTGTGTTGCCTGCAAGGAGTTTGAGCAGTACACATTTTCTGACGCGAGCGTACAAAAGCACTTTGAAAGCATGCACTTGATACAAGCTGACGTTACTGCCAATAACCAGCAGGACATCGCTATACTGAATCACTACAAAGTACTGGGTCTGCCAACCATTTTGTTCTTTTCACCCAAGGGTGAAGAACAAAAAATGTACCGAGTAACTGGCTTTAAAAACGCTGAAGACTTTAAAAAGCACCTTGAAAACATGTTAAATGAGTAATTTAGCGCCTAAATGCTCTGATAAGACCAGTAAAGTGCTGCATTCCTGTCATTTTTGCCTATAATACGGAAAATAAGAACTCACATTAGAAGTTGCTGTCTACAATAGTTAGTTTTCAGTGATTTCGAAGCAGATGGCGGCATAATGGCGAAACCTTCTCATATATTAGTGCTAAATGGCCCAAATCTTAACCTGCTAGGTTCGCGGGAGCCCTCGATTTATGGTCATAAAACGCTCTCCGATATTCAGCAGGACTTGAACAGTATCGCCAAAGCAGAAGAGGCGGAGCTGACCTTTAAGCAATCAAACGCCGAACACCAACTTATTGACTGGATACAGCAAGCAGCAGAATCTGACGTTGATTACATCATCATCAACCCTGCGGCTTACGCTCACACCAGCGTTGCAATAAGAGATGCACTATTAGCCTCTGCTATTCCATTTATTGAAGTACACATTTCCAATATTTATCGCCGTGAGTCATTCCGGCATCACTCGTATTTAGCGGACGCCGCAACCGGCGTTATTTGCGGCTTAGGACCTTCAGGTTATGAGTACGCTTTGAAGGCCGCTTTACAGCACTTAAATAACAACGACATTGAAAGGTAAGCGTTAGCATGGACATTCGTAAAATTAAGAAATTGATTGAACTGGTTGAAGAGTCAGGCGTGGCTGAGTTAGAAATCACCGAGGGTGAAGAGTCGGTCCGTATTAACCGATACAGCGCTCAGGCGGCACCAGCGCCCGTTCAGTATGCTCCGCAACCGGCACCTCAGGCTGCGCCTCAAGCTCAGTCAGCACCAGCGGCTGCCGACAGTGCTGAAGCGCCTAGTGAAGAAATATCCGGTCATATCGTTCGCTCACCCATGGTGGGAACGTTCTACGAAGCCCCTTCACCTGATGCTAAGCCATTTGTCACTGTGGGTTCACAAGTCAACGCTGGCGACACGCTGTGCATCGTTGAAGCAATGAAAATGATGAACCAAATTGAAGCGGACAAGTCCGGTGTTGTGAAGCAAATTCTGGTCGAAAACGAAGAGCCAGTTGAGTTTGATCAGCCACTATTTGTTATCGAATAAAGTAACCGCAGGAATTTGTCATGTTAGATAAAGTGGTCATAGCCAACCGTGGCGAAATTGCACTGAGAATACTGCGAGCTTGCAAAGAGCTTGGCATTAAAACGGTTGCGGTTCACTCGACGGCCGACAGAAATTTAAAGCACGTACTACTTGCTGATGAAGCCATTTGTATTGGTAAAGCCCCAGCGAATGAAAGCTATTTGAACATACCCAGAATTATTAGCGCTGCTGAAATTACTGACGCAGCGGCGATTCACCCAGGTTACGGCTTTCTGGCTGAGAACGCAGACTTCGCTGAGCAAGTTGAACAATCAGGTTTCGTTTTCGTGGGACCAACAGCAGACGTTATCCGCCTGATGGGCGATAAGGTCTCGGCAATTAAAGCGATGAAAAAAGCAGGCGTTCCTTGCGTTCCGGGGTCAGACGGCCCTCTGGACGATGACAATGAACGCAATATTAAACTCGCCAAGCGCATTGGTTACCCAATTATTATTAAAGCGGCAGGCGGCGGCGGTGGCCGCGGGATGCGCGTTGTGCGTCAAGAAAGCGAGTTACTGAGCGCCATTAGTATGACGCAGAATGAAGCAAGAGCCGCTTTCGGGAACCCCGTTGTTTATATGGAGAAGTTCCTGGAAAACCCTCGCCACGTAGAGGTTCAGGTTCTCGCCGATGGCCAGGGCAACGCTATTCATTTAGGCGAGCGAGACTGCTCTATGCAGCGTCGCCACCAGAAAGTGGTCGAAGAAGCGCCAGCCCCAGGTATTACGCCAGAAATGCGTAAGTTCATTGGTGAGCGCTGTGCCAAGGCCTGTATAGAAATTGGCTATCGCGGTGCTGGTACCTTTGAGTTCTTATATGAAAACGGCGAGTTCTACTTCATTGAAATGAACACCCGTATTCAGGTGGAGCACCCAGTCACCGAAATGGTTACCGGTATCGACCTTATTAAAGAGCAGCTGCGCATTGCTGCTGGCCGACAGCTTTCTATCAGCCAGGAAGACGTTGTTATTCGTGGACATGCCGTAGAATGCCGCATTAACGCGGAAGATCCTGACACCTTTGTCCCGTCGCCAGGACAAATCACCCGGTTCCACCCTCCGGGCGGCTTTGGTGTGCGCTGGGACTCTCATGTTTATGCAGACTACAAAGTGCCACCTAATTATGACTCAATGATTGGTAAGCTCATTACCTACGGTGAAAACCGCGATATCGCTATCGCACGTATGCGCAATGCGTTAAATGAGCTGATTATTGAGAACATTAAAACCAACGTACCTCTGCAAAAAAGCATCATGGCGGATGAGAACTTCCAGCATGGTGGTACCAACATTCACTACTTAGAGAAAAAGCTCGGTATGGGTGGTCATTAATAGGATGGCCTGGATACAACTCACCCTTTCCAGTAGTGAAGAGCATGCGCCGCGTGTCGGCGACATGCTCATGGGTAACGGCGCTCAAGCGGTCACCTACCGTGATGGCGCCGACACGCCTATTTTTGAACCCAGACCGGGCGAAGTGACATTATGGCAAAACACTCTAGTAACGGGGCTGTTTGACGCTGAGGCTGATATTAAGTCGGTTGTCACTAACTTGGAAAAGTCGTCGATTTTACCGACACCGCTTCAATACAAAACCGATGCGCTTGAAGACAAAGACTGGGAACGTGAGTGGATGGATAACTTCCACCCTATCCAATTTGGCGAACGCCTTTGGATTTGTCCAAGTTGGCGTGATATTCCTGACCCATCGGCTGTCAATATCTTGCTTGACCCAGGCATGGCCTTTGGTACCGGCACGCACCCAACGACGGCTATGTGCCTGAGATGGCTTGATGCGAACCCACCAAAAGGCAAGACCACCTTAGACTTTGGCTGTGGCTCCGGCATTTTAGGCATCGCAGCGTTGCTATTTGACGCTAAGCACGCCATTGGTATCGATATCGATCAACAGGCGCTCATTGCGACCAAGGATAATGCCGAACGTAACGGTGTCAGCAGCAAATTCGACGTATTCCTGCCAAGTGAGCAACCGCAAATCCAGGTCGATCTGGTTCTTGCTAATGTACTTGCCGGACCTCTCAGAGAGTTATCGGATACCATACTGGCGTTCGTTAAACCGGGGGGGCAGCTCGTACTTTCAGGAATTTTGGAACGTCAAGTCAGCGATGTAATGCAAGCCTACCAGCCTGACATAAAATTCGACGCGCCCGTCATAGACGGCGACTGGGCAATGCTCAGCGGCACTCGAGTTGGTTAACAAGCGTTCGCTTTGTCAATAGTAAAAAGTTAAAAAAAGACTCAAATTGCGTAATAAATAGCCTTTTCTTTATTGCGCAAATTCCATAAAATTCTCTCCCCTTTCGCTGAGTAGTTTTTAACCGATGCGGATTGGTCCATATCAACTCGACAATCAGGTCATTCTAGCTCCCATGGCAGGAGTTACTGATCAGCCCTTTCGTCAGCTGTGTTACAGCAAAGGGGCAGGTTTGACAGTGTCTGAAATGCTGTCCAGTAACCCGAAAGTGTGGAAAACCGGGAAGTCCAGGCAACGCATGGACCACTCGGGTGAGTTAGGTATTCGCGCCGTGCAAATTGCAGGCTCCGAGCCTTCTTTAATGGCAGAAGCGGCCAAAGTGAATGTCGATATGGGTGCTCAAATTATTGACATCAATATGGGCTGCCCAGCGAAGAAAGTGAATAAAAAAATGGCAGGCTCTGCGCTGATGCAATACCCGGAGCTTGTTGAAGAGATACTGACAGCCGTGGTTTCAGCTGTCGATGTTCCGGTCACGTTAAAAACCCGTACAGGCTGGGATCGGGATAATAAGAATGGCATTGAAATAGCCAAAATTGCCGAACGTTGTGGTATTCAATCGCTCGCAGTGCATGGTCGAACAAGAGCCTGTATGTACAAAGGCGAAGCCGAATACGACACCATACGAGCGGTAAAGGAAGCAGTTTCAATCCCTGTCATTGCTAATGGTGATATTCGCACACCACAGCAAGCCCAGGAGGTTTTAGCTTATACCGGCGCTGACGCCATAATGATTGGTCGTGGTGCGCAAGGAAACCCTTGGTTATTCAGGGAAATAAGCCATTTTCTGGAAACCGGTGAAGAGTTAGCGCCACCGTCAATAACGGAAGTCGCGGAAACAACGATTAACCACGTTGAACAGCTGCACCAATTTTACGGCAGCTTTCAAGGTGTTCGAATAGCCAGAAAACATGTTGGTTGGTACTTGAAAGAACAAGCCAGCAACGATGAATTCCGGCAAGTATTTAATCGCCTGGAAGACGCCAGCGAGCAACTCCAGGCACTTGAAGATTATTTTGTCACTGTAGAGAAGAGATAAGCGTATTATGTTTGATCAAAACCTTAATCGTGAGAATGTATCTCCCCTGACCACTATCGGAAATAACGCTCAACCTAAGCCGCTGCGTGACTCCGTAAAACAAGCACTGCACAGCTTTCTGCGCCAGCTTGACGGTCAGGATCCAGAAGAGCTGTATGAACTGGTGCTTTCAGAAGTAGAGGCACCATTACTTGAAGAGGTCATGACTTACACCCGGGGTAATCAAACCCGCGCCGCGACCATGCTAGGCATTAACCGCGGCACCTTACGCAAAAAGCTGAAAAAATACGGCATGAACTAATACGATTTTTGGGCGCCTTTTGGCGCCTTTTTTATGGCTGAAAAAGTAACTTAGAACAGAAAGGCAAAACCATGGAAAACCGTCCTATCCAACGCGCGTTAATCAGTGTTTCAGATAAAACAGGCATCGTTGAGTTTGCTCAGGCGTTAGCAGCGAAAAATATTGAAATTCTCTCTACAGGTGGCACTGCTAAACTTTTGCGCGACTCTGGCTTAACCGTTATTGATGTATCTGAGCATACAGGTCAAACGGAAATTATGGGCGGTCGTGTGAAAACGCTGCACCCGAAAGTTCATGGCGGCATTTTAGGTCGACGAGACATTGATCAGGACGTTATGCAAGAGCAAAACATTGCGCCTATCGACATGGTCGTTGTGAACCTGTATCCATTTGCCGAAACGGTAGCGAAGGAAGGTTGTACTTTAGAAGACGCGATAGAGAACATCGATATTGGCGGTCCAACCATGGTTCGCGCGGCAGCGAAAAACCATAAAGATGTCACTATAGTAGTTAATGCGTCTGACTATGACCGTGTTTTAAATGAGATTAATGACAGCGGTAGTGTCAGCTACAACACCCGTTTTGATCTCGCGGTTGCTGCGTTTGAACACACAGCCCAATACGACGGTATGATAGCAAACTACTTAGGCCAGCAGCTCAGCGACAATGACTTTGCGCGCACCTTGAACTTGCAAGTATCTAAGAAACAAGACTTGCGCTACGGTGAAAACTCGCATCAATCGGCGGCGTTCTACACTGAGCGTAATGCGCCTAAAGGTAACGTGTCTACGGCAGAGCAGCTGCAAGGCAAAGCACTGTCTTTTAATAACATTGCCGATACCGACGCAGCGTTGGAATGTGTGAAAAGTTTCGCAGAGCCTGCGTGCGTCATTGTAAAACACGCTAACCCATGCGGAGTTGCCATTGGCGAGTCTATTACCCAAGCTTACGATAGAGCCTTTAAAACCGACCCGACCTCAGCTTTTGGTGGCATCATTGCGTTTAACCGCGAACTGGATGAAGCGACAGCAACGGCAATTGTTGAGCGCCAGTTTGTCGAAGTTATTATTGCGCCAAGCGTTAGCGATGCCGCGAAAAAAGCCGTCTCCGGTAAGAAAAACGTACGTTTGCTCGAGTGTGGTCAGTGGGCTGACTCTGGCACTCAGCTCGACTATAAGCGAGTCACCGGCGGATTATTGGTACAAGATACCGACACACAAGACTTTAACGAAGACGAGTTGAAAGTCGTTAGCAAGGTTCAGCCAACCGAAGAACAAATGACTGACTTAATGTTCTGCTGGAAAGTAGCCAAATTCGTTAAATCGAATGCTATTGTGTATGCCAAAGACGGCATGACTATTGGTGTTGGCGCAGGGCAAATGAGTCGCGTATACAGCGCAAAAATTGCCGGTATTAAAGCAGCTGACGAAGGCCTGCAGGTTGAAGGGTCGGTTATGGCATCCGATGCATTCTTCCCATTCCGGGACGGAATCGATGCTGCCGCTGAAGCAGGCATTAAAGCCATTATTCAACCCGGTGGGTCTATTCGCGACGACGAAATTATAGCGGCCGCAGACGAACATGGTATTGCGATGGTCTTTACCGGAATGCGCCATTTCCGCCATTAATGCGTAGTGATAAGTGATGTTATTTGCCGCCCCGACGATTCGGGGCTAATCTTTACAAACACTTATAAAAACGAAGAGGCAGGTTTATGAAATATTCTGCAATCGCATTATCTATGGTATCGCTGTTAGCTTTGTCGGCTTGTGATAGCGGCCCTAAGTCATCCGCACCAGCGAGCACCGAGCAGGGAGCTTCAATAACGTTGGAACAAGCGGTCAATCATGATGATCGTACGCCCGCGTATGTTGAGCGTGATCAGTTCCGCCACCCTAAAGAAACTCTAGAGTTTTTCGAACTTGAACCATCCATGACGGTTGTGGAAATATGGCCGGGCGGCGGTTATTACAGCGAAATTCTGGCGCCATACCTTGCCGAAGAAGGGACATTTTACGCAGCTCACTTCCCCGAAGACACACAAAGCGACTATTACCAGCGCTCACTTAATAAATTTAAAGAACGCCTCACCAGCGAAGCTGTGTTTGGCGATGTTGAGCTGACTCAGTTTGCCCCTTTGACACCACTGGAAACTGATATTGCACCACCAAACAGCGCTGATCGCATACTGACCTTCCGTAATTTACACAACTGGTATATGAGCGGCGGCGAAGAAGCTGTACTCAGCGCTTTTCGTCAGTTCCACCAAGCGCTAATTCCTGACGGCATTTTAGGGGTGGTCGACCATCGATTGCCTGAAAGTGCCGATGACAGCGCGATGGAAAACAGCGGCTATATCAAAGAAACCTGGGTCATCGATCTTGCTGAACAGGCTGGCTTTGAGCTTGTCGAAAGCAGTGAAATTAATGCAAACCCGAAAGATACAGCGGACCATCCTAACGGTGTTTGGAACTTACCTCCAACACTCAATGTAGAAGATGGTGATGACGCTGAAATTTATAAAGCTATCGGTGAGAGCGACCGATTCACACTGAAGTTTAGAAAACCCGTAGAATAAGGATACTCATGAAAGTTTTGGTTGTTGGCGGCGGAGGCCGTGAACACGCACTGGCGTGGAAAGCATCACAGTCCTCACAAGTAGACTGTGTGTTCGTAGCTCCTGGCAATGCAGGAACTGAACGTGAGCCAAACCTCACAAACGTTGATATTGCGGCCGAAGACATCGACGGCCTGCTTCACTTTGCCAAACAGGAAAACATCGGACTGACCATTGTTGGCCCTGAAGCACCTCTTGTCGCGGGCATTGTCGACAAATTTACTGAGGCTGGCTTAGCCGCTTTTGGTCCTACAGCTAAAGCCGCTCAGCTGGAAGGATCTAAAGCCTTCAGTAAGGATTTTCTGCAACGCCACGAGATTCCAACCGCCGACTACCAAAACTTCACAGACGTAGACTCTGCAAAAGCTTATGTTGCTGAAAAAGGCGTGCCTATTGTCATCAAAGCAGACGGCTTAGCAGCCGGTAAAGGCGTTATTATCGCTGAAACCCTGGAGCAAGCTAACGCAGCGATAGACGATATGCTGGCAGGCAACCGCTTTGGTGACGCAGGTCACCGCGTGGTCATTGAAGAGTTTTTAAAAGGCGAAGAAGCGTCATTTATTGTGATGGTTGACGGTGAACGCGCAATACCCTTTGCATCAAGTCAGGATCATAAAGCTCGTGACAATGGCGATACCGGCCCGAACACCGGTGGTATGGGCGCCTATTCTCCAGCGCCGGTCGTTTCTCCGGCTATTCATGACTGGGTAATGCGTCATGTTATTAAACCGACTGTTGACGGAATGGCTGCTGAAGGAGCTCCTTATAAAGGCTTTCTATACGCCGGCTTAATGATTGCCGACGACGGAACCGCTAAAGTCCTCGAATATAACTGCCGTTTTGGAGACCCGGAAACACAGCCAATTATGATGCGGCTGAAGTCAGATTTAGTCGAACTATGCCTGCAGGCAGTCGACGGTAACTTAAACCAGGCACCTATCGAGTTCGATGAGCGCGCTGCGGTAGGCGTGGTTATGGCCGCAGGTGGTTACCCTGAAAGCTACCATAAAGGCGACGTTATTCACGGTTTACCAGACACTGAGCTGGAGAACCAAAAGGTTTTTCACGCAGGCACTAAAATGGAAAGCGGAAACGTTGTTACCAGCGGTGGTCGAGTCCTTTGCTGTACGGCCTTAGGTGGTAACGTAACCGAAGCCCAACAACTGGCTTATGATTTAGTTAACCGTATAAGCTGGGACAATGTCTATTTCCGCACAGATATTGCCCACAGAGCGATTAAACGCGAAGGTTAAAACCCACTTCCTGTCATAACATCGTCATAAAACGGACTTATCATCCGTGGTGTTTATGACAGGAGGCTTTATGTCAACGAGCGATAACCGCCGGGCACTCATTTCACTCATTGATAATCAACAATTGTATCCCCTCTTTCAGCCCGTTGTTGATACTACCCGCGGTTGTGTGATTGGTCATGAATCCCTTATTAGGGGGCCTAAAGGCCATGTTCTGGAGTTTCCCGATAAACTGTTCTCGGTTGCTCACGAAAGCGATTTACTTTCAGAGCTTGAGCTTGCCTGTCGTTACGCCGCGATAAAAGAGTTTCAGCGCCGAGGTATGACCGGCAAACTGTTTTTAAACGTAAACCCCAACGTTTTAAAAGATGACTCTCACCCTCATGGTTCAACATTACGACTGTCACAACAACTGGGGCTCGATCCTCACCAAATTGTTATAGAAATTTCCGAACGCTACCCGATAGAAGATACCGAGAACCTAAAAGAAGCTATTATTCATTATCGTCAGTTAGGCTTTATGATCGCCATTGACGACTTAGGTGCTGGCTACTCTGGTCTAAAGCTATGGTCTGAACTGCATCCCGATTACGTTAAGATTGACCGCTACTTCATTCAGGATATTCACGAATCATCAGTTAAAAGAGAGTTTGTTCAAAGTATTTTGTCGTTGGCAAAGAACATAAGAACTAAGGTTATTGCTGAGGGTATTGAAACCAAAGATGAGCTTGAACAGCTTCACGCATTAGGCATTAAGCACTGCCAGGGCTATCTGTTCGGTAGGCCTGCCAAGTTGCCTGCGAGAGATGTGAACACATCCCTTTTAAATACATATCAGCCTACTAAAAGCAGCTACCACGAAACTATCGCCAGCGTTGTTAATTCACTGGAAACTATTGCTGATGATGAACCGGCACTAGAGGCACTCAACCGTTTTACCAAGAATGCCTCATTGTCGTTACTTCCGGTCACCCGATACCAGCAAGTGGTAGGCGTGCTTCGCAGAGAAAAACTGTTAGAGCGTTTTTCCGGCTCTTATGGGCATGCCTTAAATGCCAGCAAGCACGTTGTGCATATTATGGAAAAAGAACCGATAGCTGTAGATTGGCGAGCATCGTTAGAAGACGTCAGTCAGTTAATCACTGAGCACGAAGAAATCGATGTCTATCAACATATTATCGTCACTCGCAATAACAGATATTACGGCGTAGCTTCTATAAAGAGCTTACTGCGGAAAATAACTGAGCTGAAAATTAATGATGCCCGACATGCCAATCCCTTAACTCAATTGCCCGGTAATGTAGCTATAAATCGGGTTATCAACGAAAAGTTGAAAGCTCAAACCCCATTTAGTGTCGCCTACTTCGATTTAAACCACTTCAAGCCCTATAACGATATTTATGGCTACGAGCAAGGTGATCAAGTGATCAAGTGGGTTGCTCAGCTACTGCAGAAACGCCTTACAGGGGGCAGTAACTTTGTCGGTCATATTGGTGGTGATGACTTTGTTGTAATATTTGATCACTCAGCGGGAAATGCAGATCTCGTTGAAAACAGCTGTAAAAACGTTATTGAGCTGTTTGATAGGGATATCATTCAGTTTTATCAAGAGGAACATATAGAGCTTGGAGGCATTAAGGCAGTTAACCGAGAGGGTCACCCAACATTCTTTTCTTTATTGAGCATTGCCGTTGGAGTGGTCAGCCCAGACGCTAAACTTTGTGAGTCGCACCATGACGTTGCCTTACTAGCAACCGAGGCCAAGAAAGAAGCAAAGCGTTTTGGCGGCAGCCATTGTTACCTTTGCCACCGCCAAGCCCCCAGACGCTTAAAGCTTGTTAGTTCACATTCTTAATCTTCGACAATCAAATCGTCTTCTGTGTCTGAAGAAGAACCTAATGAGTCATCTGCAAACTTACCTTTGCCATACATACTGGCGACTTTAGGGCGGTGAATTCGCGCTTGATATTTGGCCCAAGCTTTTTCAACCGGGGTAACAGGCGCTTGCTCGCCTTTTGCAGCAGTCAGTAAGTCGATGTCCTCTTGAAAAGTCGGTTTAAACTCTCCATTAAGCATGGCGGTAATTAAACAGCCATAGTGTGTGAGTGCGTCGCTTTCGCGAATAGAAAAATCGCCCGAACGGGCAAAGCCATAAGGGTAGTTTCTGAAATCGTTAAACGGTTTCTTCAATAATAACTCTCGGGTAATAGTGGTCATGATAAGCCCTTCCTACAGACTAAAACCGAACAAAAAGCCTGTCGTTATTTACGACAAAAACGATATAGAGCTATACCGACGATTTGTCAATGAAAATGTTTGTAAAACGCGTTTTAAATAAGTGCTGTAGTGCCTATAAATAACAGGAGTTAACTCATAAGGAGGAATGCTCATGCGTTTATTTGCTTACACTACGTTAGCTTTAGCGACAGTAACGCTAGCCGCTTGTGGCGGTTCAGATGATGACCCGACCACACCGGATACCGCTCAGTTCACTTTAGGAGTGAGTGACGCGCCTGTCGATAACGCAGAGTCCGTGGTTGCCTGCTTTAATGCCGTGGAGCTCACTGGAAACGGTAATGGAACGCAGACATTTACTGTTGGCGATGATTTAGAAGCACCTGAAGAGAATGATCTTTGCCTCGACGGTGAAGGTAACCCAATTCCCAATACTATAGGTATCGACTTACTTGAATTTACGGGTAACGAGTCGATGGTATTTCTCGAAAATGCGGAAATTGAAGCCGGTCAATATGGACAGCTCAGACTGGTAATGGCCGACGGTTCGTACATTATGACTGACACGAATGGTGATGGAGAGGCTGAGCAAGTGCCTGTCCAGGTGCCGTCCAATGAACTTAAACTCGATGGGTTCATCGCTGATGCAGGCGGTAACCTTAACTTCACCGTTGAGTTTGATTTGCGCCACGCCATGACCAACCCTGTCGGTCAAGAACACTATATTCTCAAGCCTCGCGGCGTTCGCTTAGTTGATAACTCAGCTGTTGGTCACTTGAAAGGCACGGTAGCGGAAGGGGCTCTGCTGTTTAATGAAGCCTGCACTGTCGCACCCGAAGATGAATCGCAGCCAGTTGCTTACGTTTACCTTTATGAAGGCAGCGACTTAGAAGCGTCAGCGTTAGCCGATAACGGCGGTAGCGAAGAGAATGAGCCGTACGCGAGCACAGCCGTTTATTTTGATGGGGTTGATACCTATGACTTTACGATGGGTTTCATTGCGACCGGCGAGTACACCGCTGCGTTAACTTGTAATGATGCGGATGACCCAGAAGCAGATGATGACATAGAGTTTTTCCTCACTGAAAATGTCACCATTGAAGCATCAAGTGAGCCAGTAGAACTCGAGTTCGTTGGTGCCGCAAGCGAATAACTCGTTTCACAGTTTTAGGCAGCAGGGACGCTGCCTTTTTCTTATTTTAGAGAGCTAAAAAGCTCCGAATGCTGAGCCTAAACTTCTGACACTCAGCACAATTGAAATAATGAACACCATTGCCGCTAACAGGTTTTGCCACCAGGAATTGCGATTCTGACCCAACAAACTTCCCCAACTCAACCACCATAAAAAGCCCACAATAACAGGCAGCAAAATGCCGTTCGCCACCTGCGCAAACCAAATAACGGTGACAGGCTCTATGCCAAGGCTGGAAATAGCTACGCCCAACACTAAAATAGTCAACCATACCGCTCTAAAGGCGCGGCTCTTTAAACTCACCGACCACCCCATTATACCGTTGAGGGCATAGGCGCTGGCTAGAGGAGCCGTAGTCGCTGACGATATACCGGCAGCAAACAGACCCATTGCCATTAAGTACGTTGCCGCGTTGCCAAACAATGGCTCTAAAGATACAGCTAAATCGGCAGCACTGGAAATTGTAATTTGGTGACCAAAAAACGCCGATGCGGCAGTCGCCACAATTGCCATGGATATTAAGCCGCCTAATGGAATGGAAACAAATAAATCGCGGCGAACTGCTGGCAAATCACTGGTTGACTGCCATTTTTTAGAAATGCTGGAGGCATGAAGAAAGATATTATAAGGCACAACCGTTGTGCCAATGAGCGCAACCACAGTAAGCGTCGCTCCCGAAGGCATGCTGAGCACAAAAATACCGTTAAATACGCCAGTCCAGTCAGGATCGGTCAAAAAGAACGTACCTAGAAATGCGATACTCATAAGGAGCACCATGGCAATTAACGACTTCTCAATAACCCGAGCATTACCCGACCAAAGTACCAGAAAGGCCACAACACCAATAACCACTGCCCAGGCATTGCTTAACCATTTATCAACGAATGGCACAGGACCTAGCAGTTCATAAGCTCCTAAACTCGCACCAGATAAGTTTCCGCCTTGATAAACGCTGTTGCCAATGGCTATTGCACTGAAAATAAGCAAAAGAGCTAACCACCGCAGCCAGCCGGAGGTTAGATTATTTCGGATATTCTCGCCCAGCCCAGCTTGAGTCACTAACCCGATGCGAGCAGACATTTCTTGCAAGATGAGACAAGCGGAAACAGAAAAAACTAAACCCCATAACAAAGCATAGCCATAATTCGCACCGGCTAGCGACGCTGTAACAACAGTTCCCGGCCCTATGAAAGCAGCAGCAACTAGTGCACCGGGACCAAACTGAGACAGCTTCATGAGGGGTCTTGAGGCGCTTCAGGACCCTCAATGGTTTCCATAGAGATCCATTTATTACTTAATGCCTCAGATAAGTCGGTTTCCAGTATTGCCTGGGCTTCTTCATACGACACATGCAACTCAGTAACCCCACAAGCACGGTTACGTCCATGCGCTTTGCCCATATACAACGCCATATCAGCAACCTGAAGTACTTTCTCCCAATCCATTTGTTTCTCTGAAACACCTGAGAATGGTAAGCGAATAAAACCAATCGTGGTTGTCACTGGAATTTCATAACCTTCATACCTAACAGGCTTTTTAGCCAGTTCATTCAGTATGCGCTCACTCAGCTCTTTTAGGTTTTCATCATCGACATTGCGAACCAAGAATAGAAACTCCTCCCCGCCCCAGCGTATTAGCTTGTCGCTGTCTCGACAGATCATCTGCAGGCGTCGACTGACCTCAGCTAGCACCGCGTCTCCGGCTGCATGACCATACTTATCATTTATACGTTTGAAAAAATCGAGGTCTAGCAAAATCAAGCCATCCGACTGGATCGCAGCATCACGTCGCTCACCGTGTTTTTGGCGTTCATCCATTTCCTTTTGCAGTGCGCGCCTATTCCACAAACCTGTCAGAGGGTCTTTCAGCGATTGATCGGCCAACAGGCTGTTCGCTGCCTTTAATCGCAAGTTTGCTTTCTGAGCCTTGCGGTACATAATAAACACAAAGATAGCAGAGAATAGAGCGACAACCCCCAACAACAGCCAAATCATATTCCGTTGTTTATTAATTTCCAGTAACTGCTCTTTCAAGCGGTTTTGGCGTTCCAGCAACTCAATTTGCTGCTCTTTGTCCTTACTCTCATAAAGCTGTTGCAAGTTTGCTAAATTCTTTTGTTGGTCACTTTGGTAAAGCTCTTCGGATAGTTCCATTTGTTCTTTTAATGTTTCCGCCTGTTTTTGGTACTGCCCCGCAAACTCATAAGCTTCAGCAAGCTCTCCAAGCATAGCTTCTACTTCGGTTTTTCTTCCTTCATCACGGTAATACTGAATTGCTTTTCTCATTTCCTGCAGACCGGCTTCAGTATTACCTTGATGCACCTCAACAAACCCTAAATTAAAATGTATGGTCTGAGCCATCCAGACATCTTCAACTTCTTCAGCAAGCTCCAGAGCTTCCAATAAATGACTGCGGGCTTTTTCCCAGTCCTCTTCATACATATAGTGGTCACCGAAATTATTTAAAATCGTCGGCAATAAATATGTGAATTCTTTTTCCTTAGCTTCGTCATAAGCTGCACTTAACGAGTTTAGTGAGGCATCCCTATCGCCCATGCCTGCTTCTACATAAGACTTATGAAGATAAAACTTTGGTAAGTCATATTCTAAATTATGGGTTTTAGCATGCTCTATCGCTTTATTAATGGTGGTCAGCGAACCCTCCCAGTTTTTCAACTCAGACTGAATAATAGCGATAGAGTAGTCCAAGTATTGCTGGCGAATAGGCGTTCTTTCGTTGTTGGTTTCATTCACAGCTTCCTGAGCTGAAAGCAGGTGGCGCAAGGCATCATCGTAGCGGTTCCAGTCCGCATAAACACGAGAAATACGGTTATGAGCGAAGTAACGCAACCGGGGCATTCGTGCATTGGCAAGGTGAATCTCAATGTCACTAAGTAGTAGGAATGCTTCACCATACTTGCCTTCGTACTGCAGTAACTCTAACTGGGTTGCCAGCGCTTCAACTTTGACATCGGCAATTTCAGTACTGTCAGCAAGGGCAAATAATTTATCCAGTGTTTCAAAGGCAAGTTCTTTATTTTCTTCATAATAGTGCCAATAAGCTTCATAACTCAATGCTCTGGCACGAGTCGCGACAGGAGTTTCGCTAGAAATTTTTTCGATAACGCCAAAAAGCAAAGCTTTGGGGTCGACGCCTTCTTCACCGCTAGTAGTAAGATACTTGTCGAGCTGCTTTTCCATCGCTATATCAACCGGCACTCCGTTGATATTCTCAATGGGCGCCTGGTTTGCCTTAACCGCAAAGCTAAGGAGCAGCAATAATGACAAGGCAGCCCCAAACTGAGCCCATTTATTGTTCTTTTTATGCATGGGTGCGACATCGTTTCGGTTATAAATTAATCGCCGAGTTTACCCGAATTTTAACCATTGCACAAAATATACATCTGCGATAAAACGGATGTTATGGCAGAAACAAAAATTAATTGGTCAAACGTTTTAAAATCGGGGCAACGCATATTTATCGGCTCTCATGCTGCCGTGCCAACTGCCTTAATTGACGACCTGATAGAGAACTCAAAAGATCTGCACGATATTGAAATTGTGCAGCTTATGACGCTGTCCGATAACAAATGGGCAGAGCCACAATATCAGCAACTTTTTAAGGTAAATACCTTTTTTATCGGTGGCGGTACAATTCGCAAAGCTGTTAACGAAGGCCGGGCTGATTACACGCCAAGCTTTATTTCAGACATACCCAACCTGTTCAATAATGGGATTTTGCCACTGGATGCAGCGTTGATTATGGTTGCTCCGGGCGATAAGTATGGCTATCACTCAATGGGCGTATCAGTTGATGTGGTGGCGGCTGCAGCCAAATCGGCAAAAACCGTGATAGCCCAGGTTAACCCGCAAATGCCTGTCACTTACGGACAGTCGTTTTTACACGAAAATCAAATTGACTACTTTTGGGAACATTCGTCACCATTGCCGGAGCTGGCGCCTCCAGAACACGACAACAGCAAAATTATTGAGCGTATTGGTCAATATATTTCCTTGCTGGTTGAAGACGGCGCAACCTTACAGGTGGGTATTGGCAATATTTGTGCAGCCGCTTTGAGATACCTAAGTAATCATAAAGATTTAGGCATTCATAGCGAACTGATTACCGACGATGTCATGCATTTGATGCTGAAAGGCGTCATTAATAATCGCAAGAAAACCTTTCACCCGAATAAAATTGTGACGAGTTTCTGCATGGGGTCAAAAGCCTTATACGACTTTGTCGATCACAACCCCCACGTAGGCTTTTATCCGAGTGAATACGTCAACTCCCCCGCTAATGTCGCACGTAACGATAAGTTAGTGGCGATAAACAGCGCTATTGAGGTCGATTTAACCGGACAAATCGTGTCGGACTCTATTGGACACCAATTTTATAGCGGTATAGGCGGACAGGTGGACTTCAGTCGAGGAGCTTCCTTAAGTAAAGGTGGTAAACCGGTTATCGCTCTTCCCTCAACCACAAACGACGGCAAAGTATCCCGTATTGTCCCATTTATAAGAGAAGGGGCTGGCGTAGTAACAACACGAGGGCACGTGCATTACGTAGTCACAGAGTTTGGAGTTGCTTCATTGCGCGGTAAAAGCATCCGCGAGCGGGCACTTGAGCTTATCCGCGTGGCGCACCCTAAGTTCCGTAGTCACTTATTGCAGGAAGTTCGTAAACATTACTGGGTGCCACATTATCAGCAGCAAACGCCGGTTGATGTGCCGGAACTTGGCGACATTGGCTTTAAAAAGCTGAAAATCAACGGCGAAAATTTCGATCTGCGCCCGTTATACCCATCTGACGAGCGTCGCCTGCAGGAATTTTTCTACTCGCACACTAAAGAAACGCTGCAATTGCGCTACAACGCCGTGCCCACTAGCATGAGTCGTGAAAAGTCTTGTAACTTAGTCAGTGTTGACCAATCTAAAGACTTAGCACTTTGTATTGTTCACCAGAAAGGCTCTGCGGTTCAGATTCAGGCGGTTGGGCGTTACTACTACATCGAGTCGCAAAATAGTTGTGAGGTCGCTTTTGTGACCCGCGAGAAATACCAGGGCCGGGGCATGGCCGGCAAGCTCTTAGATGAAATGATCCGCATAGCCCGGGAGCGCGGCCTGGACAGTATGCAAGCCTACGTGTTAGCCGCCAATAAACCCATGTTAAGTGTGTTTGAACGGGGCGGCTTCAAACGCTTGCCCAGTGAAGAGCCGGGTGAAGTCTTGCTCAAACTCGACCTTAAAGAAGGCAGTGAATAAATTATGTCGATAGTCGTATTCAGTCATGATGACTGCCTCAAACACATACCCAACGAGCAGCACCCGGAGTGCCCGGCCCGTATTGAAGCTATTAATGACCAACTCATTCGCTCAGGCCTCGACTTCGTGCTTATACGCAAAGAGGCTACCGAAGCCCCTTGGGAGGCGATTCAGGCAGCCCACTTACAGGCGCACATAGACTTTATTCGCTCGGAAATTCCCGAATACGACCATGAATGGATAGACCCGGACACCTTAGTGACACCGGGTAGCTTAGCCGCCGCCTTGAAAGCAGCGGGAGCCGCCATCAATGCAGTTGACGATGTTATGACGACCCCCAACAAACAGGCGTTTTGTGCCGTTCGACCGCCGGGACATCATGCGATGCGAACAAAAACCATGGGCTTTTGTTTATTCAACAACATTGCCATTGCTGCCTATCACGCCATTGAAAAACATGGGCTTGAGCGTGTTGCTATTGTCGATTTTGACGTACACCACGGCAACGGTACCGAAGACATTGTTCAGAATGATGACCGTATCTTGTTTTGCTCGTCCTTTCAGCAGGCTTTCTACCCATTTACCGGGGAAGACACCAGCACCGGCAATGTTCATAACGTGCCGCTACCAGCTGGTTGCAAAGGCGAACAATGGCAACAAGCCGTTTCAGAAAAATGGTTCCATGTCCTCGACCAATTTCAGCCTCAACTGGTACTTGTTTCTGCCGGCTTCGATGGTCACGCAGAAGACGACATGTCCCAGTTTCTACTGAAAGAAGAAGACTACCACTGGATAAGCGTTAAGCTGAAAGAAATTGCCGACAAACATTGTGACGGCCGTATCGTATCTACGCTCGAAGGCGGGTATAATCTCAGCGCGTTAGGCCGCAGTGTTGTTGCACATTTAAAAGGCTTACTCTAAGCGCACCTCTATTCTTAAAACAGTCATAAAAAAGAGTCGAATATTATGGGATTAGTTCTTAAGCTTGTGGCGGGTATTGTCGCCGGTATTCTTATTGGGTTGTACATGCCAGAATGGGTTAGCCAAATCCTGCTGACTTTCAAAACACTGTTCGGTCAGCTGCTGTTCTTCACTATCCCATTACTTATTTTGTTCTTTATTACCAGCGGTATTGCGAGCTTACCAAGCAACTCCGGGAAAATGCTGGGTAAAACCTTAGGCATTGCTTATGCCTCAACCGTTACAGCTGGTATTGTTGCGTTTTTCGCTGCCAGCATTGTCGTTCCCTGGCTGACAACCGACGCTCAGAGTGTTTCTACAGAAGCCAAAGCCACTATCGAACCCTTTATTGAGCTGTCGGTTCCACCGCTAATGGAGGTGATGTCAGCACTGGTTTTAGCCTTTATTTTCGGGTTGGGTATTGCCAGTATCAAAGCAGAAAACCTGAAGAAACTGTCGGATCAAGGCCGTGACATTATTGAGCTGCTGCTGGTTAAAGTCATTATTCCTTTACTGCCGCTGTATATTGCCGGCATTTTTGCGGAAATGGCCGTTGCAGGCACGGTGTTTAACACGCTGAAAACCTTTGGTGTTATTCTGATACTCGCTGTCGCCCTGCACTGGGTTTACATTACCTCTATGTACATTATGGCGGGCGTAAAAACCGGTCGTTCGCCGCTGTTTTTAATCAAAAACATGCTGCCGGCGTATTTTACGGCGCTAGGTACTATGTCTAGTGCAGCCACTATTCCAGTCACCCTGCAAAGCGTGCGCAAGAACAAAGTCGATAACGACGTTGCCAACTTTACCGTGCCACTTTGCGCCACCGTTCACTTAGCCGGCTCCACCATTACCATTGTCAGCTGCGCGGTTGCGGTTATGGTTTTGCACAACTCGCTAGCTATTCCCGGCTTCTTTACCATGCTGCCGTTTATTTTAATGCTGGGTATTGTCATGCTAGCTGCACCGGGCGTTCCAGGCGGTGCGGTTATGTCTGCGGTTGGCCTGTTAGGTTCCATGCTGGGCTTCGGCGAAACCGCAGTCGCCTTAATGATAGCCTTGTACATGGCACAGGACAGCTTCGGTACCGCCTGTAATATTACTGGTGACGGTGCTATTGCGATGTTTGTGGACAGCTCGAAAGAGAGTTAGTGAAAAGTTTCAAACTCGGTTAATCGCTAGTGCGTTTAGAAATTTATATATACGCACTAGCGATTAAAATTTGATTTATACGCAAGTGCGTATAATACTGTTCTTAAACGGACTCTCGTTTAGGAATAAGTATGAAAATTACAAGCCCCCACGCGTTAGCGGTTCACTTAAAAGATGAAAGAAAGCGACAAAATTTAAGTCAGGCAAAAGTTGCTGAATCCGTTGGTTTAAGACAGGGCACTGTCTCAAGTTTTGAGCTTTCTCCTGAGAAAAGCCAAATAGATACGTTATTTCGGCTTCTATCAGCGCTGGGGCTAGAATTAAACATTAAGAGCAAGGATAACGCTCAGAAAAACAACACTGAACACTCATGGAATGAGGAATGGTAATGGATAAACTCGATATTTATATGAACGGGCTACTGGTCGGTGAGCTGCACCGTAGTAACTCTGGCGCCCACCGTTTTAACTACAGTCTAAACTGGCTCGAGACACCGGGCGCCCGCCCCATTTCGTTATCAATGCCTCTAACAAGGAACGCCTACGAAGGTCCTGAAGCCATCAACTTTTTCGATAACCTTCTGCCCGATAGCCAGGAAGTTAGAGACAGGATTGTTGCACGCTACCGAGCCGACTCGAAACAACCTTTCGATCTTCTCAAAGCAGTAGGCCGAGATACAGTAGGCGCTTTACAGTTTTACCCTCAAGGGGAACAACCTGGCAATATAAAGACAATAAACTACCAGCCTCTGAATGACAGCGAGCTAGAAAAGGTTCTTCTCGGCTATCAGTCAAAGGCACCGCTTGGCATGGTGGATGAGCTCAATGACTTTCGTATATCTATAGCTGGTGCACAAGAGAAAACTGCGTTACTTAAAATAGATGATAAATGGTGTATTCCCGAAGGAGCTACACCGACAAGCCACATCATCAAGCTACCTATCGGCAAGATCCAAGGAGCAGACCATACTATCGACTTATCCGACAGCGTTGAAAATGAGCTGCTGTGTCTGGAAATCGCCAGAGAATTCGGTTTCGACGTGCCCGCTTGTGAGATTGTTAACACAGGTAAGGTAAAAGCTCTGGCCGTAGAGCGCTTCGATCGCAAATATTCCAGTGATAAATCCTGGCTCATGTGCCTGCCGCAAGAGGATTACTGTCAGGTACTTAGCTGTCCTTCTGCTCGAAAGTACGAGTCTGACGGCGGTCCGTCCATAGCGCAAATTATGAAGCACTTACAAAGCTCTTCTAACTCTCACAAAGACAGAAGAACTTTTATGGCAGCACAGGTGCTATTTTTTCTGCTAGGCGCAACCGACGGGCACTCTAAAAACTTTTCTGTGTTTATAGAGCCAGAAGGTGGTTTCAAATTAACTCCGCTTTACGACATTCTTTCGGCGTACCCAGCAGTCGGCGGTCAAAGTTTTCATTTGAGAGACTTAAAACTGGCGATGACACTTAAAGGCTCAAAAGGTCGAAAGTCAAAGCTTTTCCAGATTTACGGGCGTCATTTCATCAGTTCGGCAAAGGAAGCGCAGTACAGCCTAAAAGAGATGCAGGACATTCTTAAGCTAATGCATGCAAGCACAGATAACGTGATTGAAAAGGTTAGTAAGCGCTTACCCAAACACTTTCCAATGAAAGTTGCAGAGCCTATTTTTGAAGGTCTTAGTCGTAGAAAAGAGAGACTTATTAGCTGACTTTTAGATAAAACTTGGAGCGGGAAACGAGATTCGAACTCGCGACCCCAACCTTGGCAAGGTTGTGCTCTACCAGCTGAGCTATTCCCGCGTATTGGTACTTTTGCAGTATCCTGGAAAGTCTGACGTTGGAGCGGGAAACGAGATTCGAACTCGCGACCCCAACCTTGGCAAGGTTGTGCTCTACCAGCTGAGCTATTCCCGCTTCGTCAGTGCGGCGTGTATTCTACTGATACCACCGATAAGGTCAATAGTTTTTGCGCCGCAATTGGCTTATTTGCTGAAAAAATGTTCTCTATAATGCTTCAGCTCATCGATAGACTCGCGAATATCTGCCAGGGCTTCGTGCGCACCGGACTTTTTGAAGCTATCCGCTACTTCTGGCTGCCAGCGCTTTGCCAGTTCTTTTAACGTGCTCACATCGAGGTTTCGGTAATGGAAAAACGCTTCGAGATCCGGCATGTGACGGGCTAAGAAGCGACGATCCTGGCAGATACTGTTACCACACATAGGCGATACGCCGGCATCGATATGCTGCTGCAAAAACTCAATGGTTGCTGCCGCTGCGGTGCGCTCGTTATGCTGACTTTTTTGCACGCGTTCGACGAGACCTGAGCCGGTATGAGTTTTCACATTCCAGGCGTCCATGCGATCGAGGTATTTCTTGGGTTGATGAACCGCAATAACCGGGCCTTCGGCAATTGTATTGAGTTCAGCGTCTGTAACAATAGTCGCTACCTCAATAATGTGATGCTCTTCCGGCACCAAGCCGGTCATTTCTAAGTCTATCCAAATTAAGCGTTGTTTCTTATCGTCTTCAGCCATTACCCTGCTCTCTCAATGCAATTTGTTGTATGATAGCGTCATTTAAAGCTCGACAACAGGTTATCCCGATTGGCAAAACGCAAACGTCTCAATAAAGGTCAGCAGCGCCGTGTGTCGGCGAATCAGAAAAAGCGGTTGAAAAATAATGACGTCGAATGGAACGATGGCCAGCTTAATGCGCCTGAAACAGGCCGTGTCATTAGCCGTTTTGGACAGCACGCTGACATTAGAGATGAGCAGGGCAATACCTATCGTTGTCATATTCGCCGTGTTGTCGACAGTTTAGTCTGTGGAGACATTGTTCAATGGGCTCGGGCGACGACTGAGCAGCAAGGTATGCAAGGTGTTGTCATCGCGGTACACGAGCGCCAAAGCCTACTTTCCCGTCCGGACTATTACGACGGCCTGAAACCTGTGGCATCCAATATTGACCAAATTTTTGTCATATCCAGCGTACTGCCGAGCTTCTCATCACAAATTATTGATCGCTATTTAGTGGCATGCGAAGACATAGGTATTGAGCCTATTATTGTACTTAACAAAGCCGACTTACTCGACAATATCGGGGACGATGAAAAAGCGCATATTAAGCAACGTTTAGCTGACTATCAGAATATTGGCTACACGGTGCTTCAGGTCAGCAGTACAACCGGCGAAGGGCTTGAAATACTTAGGCAACGACTTAAAGACCATGTCTCTATTGTTGTCGGGCAATCCGGTGTCGGGAAGTCGTCGCTGGTCAATCAGCTACTGCCTGAAGTGAACGCCGAAACTAAACAAGTGTCCGATAATTCCGGACTAGGCCAGCACACAACAACGGTAGCAACCTGGTACGACTTAGCCGAGGGCGGTGCGCTTATCGACTCGCCCGGTATTCGGGAGTTCTCATTATGGCACCTGGAGCCAGAGCGTGTTGCCTGGTGTTATGTCGACTTTCGTGACTATTTAGGCGGCTGCAAATTCCGGGACTGCAAACATGCAGAAGACCCGGCGTGCGCTTTACAAGACGCTGTCAGCAAGAATGCATTGCACGACTGGCGCCTTTCTAATTATCATCGCATTATTGAAACGATGAAAACACAGAAACCCAGCAGGGTCATTAGAGGTAATTAACTGTGGCAAAAACCGATAAAGCCAAAATATTTTTTCAGCACATTATGCCGAAGCATCTTATTTCCCGCTTGATGGGAAAATTTGCAGCAGCCCGTGCCGGATGGTTCACACAAGCATTCATTCGTTGGTTTATCCGTCAATACAAAATTGATATGAGTGAGGCTATTGAAGAGTCGCCACAAGCGTATAAAACCTTTAATGACTTTTTCACGCGTCGCCTGAAACCCGAACTAAGACCATTAAAGGCGGATGATAACGAGTTGGCCCATCCGGTAGACGGTTCAGTCAGTCAGCTTGGCGAGATTAAAGACGGACGTATATTTCAGGCCAAAGGTCACGACTACTCGCTGCAAGAGTTGCTAGGCGGCAGCGAAGAAGACGCCAAACCGTTTATGAATGGCGATTTCGCGACCATTTATCTGGCACCGAAAGACTACCATCGTATTCATATGCCATGCGACGGCGTGCTCAAGAAAATGATTTACGTACCGGGTGACTTATATTCGGTTAACCCGCTCACAGCGGCCAATGTCCCCAACTTATTTGCGCGTAATGAGCGTGTTGTGGCCATTTTTGACACAGAAGTTGGCCCCATGTCGATGGTTCTGGTTGGCGCCACTATTGTTGCCAGTATTGGTACAGTCTGGTCCGGCACTGTGACACCGCCAACTGGTGGACGCATTCAAAGCTGGTCTTATCCGGCATCTGGCCCTGCTGCTATACACCTTAAGAAAGGTGAAGAAATGGGTCACTTCAAATTAGGCTCGACCGTGGTACTGACGTTTGCCAAGGATGCTATAGAATTTGACGATGACCTTGAGCCTCGCTCTACAACTCGCATGGGTGAGGTCATGGCAAAAATAAAAGCAGAAACTAAAGAGAGTGACGATTGATTTTATGGGCTCACCGGGGTGCAAGTTACGAAGCTCCGGAAAACACGCTAGCGGCCTTTACGCGCGCCATGGACTCAGGTGTCCATGGCATTGAGCTCGATGTTTACGGCATTGACGGCGAGCGCTTCGTCTTTCATGACCGCTACCTCGAGCGCCTCACCGCAACGCCTGGTCGCTTAAAAGACTTATCTGCCGAGCAAATAAAGCATCTAAAAATATTTGGACAGCAACCCATACCGACTCTACGCGATGCCCTCAAACACATTAATGGCCACTGTCATGTGAACATTGAGCTAAAAGGCGACATCCCGACCCGTGAGCTACTAAAAGACGTCGATTACGCACTGACTCATACGAGTTTCTCCCAAGACCAACTCTTGTTTTCATCGTTTAATCATCATTGGCTGCAACGTCTTAAAAAGCGTCGCCCTGACGCCCTTATTGGCGCTTTAAGTGCCAGCTGTCCGTTAACTTACTGCCAGTTTGCAGAGGATCTTAATGCTTATTCCGCCCACTTTGCTGTGGACTTTGTAACTAAAGGGCTGGTCAAAGACGGACATAAACGGGGGCTTCAGGTGTATGTCTACACGGTCGATGAACAACACGATATCGAAGAGCTGCACGAAATGGGCGTTGATGGCATTTTCACGAACCATCCAAGCTTTGCACAAAATGTCATTGCCGGCTTAACGACTGCCGGCAATGATCCTATCTTGCACTATTAACTGTGGTGATCCGGATACTCTTCCTGCATTGACTCCAGCTTACGCGTAATTGCCATCGGTGAACTGGTCTTCTGAGCCAGTGCAATGTAAAGCGCAGGAATAACGAACAAGGTTAAGAACGCCGATACCGCCACACCGGCAAAGATTACCGTACCAATAACCTGACGGCTTTCAGCGCCAGGCCCTGAGCCGAGAATAAGCGGCATAGCACTCATGAGAGTCGTGAATGCTGTCATCACAATAGGACGCAAACGCTGACGCGAAGCCCGCAGAACAGCCTCTTTAAACTCGACACCGGAGTCGCGCAGCTGGTTCGCAAATTCAACGATCAGAATACCGTTTTTCGCAGCCAAACCAATGAGCATGACAATACCAATTTGGCTATAAATATTGATACTCATGCCCGTTACGTAAAGGCCAATGAGGGCACCTACAATCGCCATTGGAACCGCCAGCATTATGACCAACGGATGTATAAAGCTCTCAAACTGAGCGGCGAGTACCAGGAAAGTAATCACCAGCGCTAAGCCGAATACAAAGACGATAGAGCTGCCACTTTCTTTATAAAGCTGCGATTCACCTTTGTAGTCAATAGAAACGTCTTCAGGCAACTTCTCCTGAACCACCCCTTCCAGATAACTCAAGGCTTCACCCAGCGAGTAACCGTCCGCCAGGTTCGCTTCTATAGTCACACTGCGCATACGATTATAACGGTTCAGTCGCGCTGAAGTTGCCTGCTCAGTAATGCTGACTAAGTTTGAGAGCGGTATGAGCTCATCACTTTTGCGCGAACGCACATAGATATTATCGATAGCGCTTGGGCTGCGATAGTCTGCTTTCTCACCTTCGAGCATAACGTCATACTCTTCACCTCTATCGAGATACGTGGTGACACGGCGCTGCCCCAGCACGGACTGTAGCGTAATACCAATATCCTGAACCGACACACCTAAGTCTGCCGCACTGGCTTCATCCACTTCAATAAGCAGTTGCGGCAACGTTTCTTTATAGTCGCTGTCCAGGTTTTGCAAACCCGGGTTTGTTGACGCTTCTTCTATAACTATATCGCGAAACTCCGCTAGGCGCTCATACGTATTACCTTGTAATACAAACTGTACCGGTCGACCACCGCCACCACTAATACCGCTGCGCATGAAAGCGAATGCCTGAACGCCAACGACAGAGTCTAATTGCTCTCGCATTTCTTCCATTAAGTCAAAGCTTGACCAGTCACGTTCATCAAATGGCACAGCACCAACAATCGCGATACCGGCACTGCCGCCCCAGCCCGGCGCACGGACAATTAAGCGATCGATTTTGCCTTCGTCAATATATGGCAGAAGTATTTGCTCAATTTCATCCATGTGTCGTGAGCTCGACTCAAAGCTGGCGCCTTCAGCACTGTTTACGCGAATATAAAAGGTACCGCGGTCTTCCGGTGGTGCAAACTCTTGTGGAATAAAGCTAAACAAACCGTAAGCAACAACACCTGACATTACAACTAAAACTACCGCCATTAGCGGGCGCTTAACGCTTTTTTCAAGAATGTTGCCGTAGCCTTTTTCCAGCCAGTTAAAGGTCGCATCAAAAGCCCGACCAAACTTACTGGTTCGCTCTTTTTTGCTGAGTACTTTAGAGCTCAACATAGGGGTTAGCGTCAGTGCCGCAATGCTTGAGAAAGCGACCGCTGCAGCTATGGCCAAGGCAAACTCGGTGAAAAGCTTACCAATATTACCTTCCAGAAACGCCAGCGGTACAAACACGGAAATAAGCACTAACGTCGTTGCTATAACGGCAAAGCCAACTTCTCGCGCACCTCGATAAGCGGCCAGCAAAGGCGGCTCGCCTTCTTCGATACGTCGGTAAATGTTCTCTAACACGACAATGGAGTCATCAACCACAAGACCTATCGCCAACACCAGTGCCAGCAGAGTCAGAAGGTTGATAGAAAAGCCCAAGGCAAAAAGTACTATGTAAGAGGCAACTATGGCGACAGGTACCGTTAACGCCGGAACTATGGTCGCCCGTACATTCCCCAAAAACAGGTAAATCACGACAATAACCAGCGACATAGCTACGGCTAAGGTGTTGTACACCTCATCCACTGACCCCTGTATGAATATCGATGAGTCGTAGCTTGGCGCCAAATACATGGTTTCCGGAAGTGTTTCCTGTATATTCTCCATTTCCCGGTGAACATTATTCACCACTTCCAGCGTATTGCCCTTAGACTGTTTAATGATGCCAATACCGACCATATTCACGCCATTACCACGGAAGTCGGTTTTATCATCCTCGGCGCCGAGTTCGACCCGGGCAACCTCCCCTAAACGAACAAGGTAACCATCATCGCCCTGACGTATTACTAGGTTTTTAAAGTCTTCCGGCGTTAAATAGGTTCTTGCCATCCGAACCGAAAACTCGCGGTCTGTTGACTCAACCTCACCGGCGGGTAACTCAACATTCTCTTCGCGCAATCGGTTTACAATGTCGGTCACTGTCACACGCCGTGCCGCCATCGCATCGCGGTCTAGCCAAACACGCATGGCATAACGGCGATCACCACCGATTACCACTCGCGCTACCCCATCAGCGACCGACAGCCTGTCCACGATGTACCGCTCAGCGTAGTCGGTCAGCTCAAGAATGGACATGCTTTCACTGCGCAGGTTGTACCAAACGACCGTACTTTCGTCGCTGGAGGCTTTTGACACTTCAGGCGGGTCGGCCTCTTCAGGCAGGTTATCGAGTACACGCGACACGCGCTCACGAACGTCATTCGATGCTGCATCAATGTCACGGGTTAAATTAAACTCGATACTGATACGCGAACGGCCATTACTGCTGCTGGAGCTGATATTTTTAATGCCCTCAATGCCACTGATGCGATCTTCCACAAGCTGAGTAACTTGCGTTTCCACCACTTCGGCGGAGGCTCCCGGGTAGTCGGTATCAATTGAGACAATTGGGCGATCGATATCAGGGTATTCACGCAACGGCAGCATCGTGAACGCAACAATACCAAACACCAATAAAAGTATGTTTAGAACCGTCGCAAATACCGGACGTTTAACAGAGAGATCAGACAACAACATAAATTACTCTCCCTGAACGGATACTGGAATTCCGTCGCGAAGGCGGACAATACCTTCAATAATGACTTTCTCGCCAGGCTTAAGACCATCAGTGACCTCAACAATCCCCGGCTTTCTGCGACCAATGGTCACTTCTTTCTGGCGGGCTCTGTTGTCAGGAGTTAACACATAGACATACTGGCGGTTTTGAATAGGAACCAACGCCTTTTCCGGAAGCAACATCGCTTCGTCAATGCTGCGCAGTAGCGTAATTTGCAAAAGCATACCCGGACGCAAACGCTCATCATCGTTGTCTATTTTGGCACGAACACGCACAGCTCTGGTTACCGGATCAATGCGTGAATCAATGCTGGTAATGCGTCCGCTAAAAAGTTCTCCCGGGTATGCCCGGCTGCGCGCCATCACTTCCTGACCAACTGCTATGCTGGCAAAGAAACGTTCTGGCACACTGAAATCAATTTTTATCGGTTTAATGTCGTCTAACGTTGTGAAGACATCGCCCGGGCTTACTAAAGATCCAGGGCTTACCTGGCGGATACCTACGCGTCCTGAGAACGGAGCGTAGACTTTCATTTCTCGTAACGTGGCTTCTGCGACTTCTAAGTCTGCCTGTAAACCGTTAACTTTAACCTGCTGTTCATCATACTGCTGCTGCGAAGCTGCATTCCCTCGGCGCAATTCACTCACTCGATCAAGTTGTCGCTTGGCTTCTTCTAAACTGAACTTAATTTGTTGAACACGAGCCACTTCTTTGCGGGCGTTAAGCTCAGCTAAAAGCTGACCCTCTTTTACCAGGTCACCGCTATCGAAGTATATTTTCTCGACGACGTCTTGTGTCTGCGCAGTAATTTCCACGGTTTCATTGGCCATAGCAGTACCTAAAGCCTCAATGGTATCCCGAAACTCACTGACCTCTGCCTGCTGCACCTTTACCGGCACGGCCTGCTGCCCCCCCTGCTCTACCACTTCTTTTGGCGGAAACCCAAATAAGTAAATTGCTGCCGCTAATAAAACGACAACCACAATGGTAATTGGGTTAATCCAGCTACGTTTCGCCATGTTGACCTCTAAAAGCTTGTGTCCAACGGTTTTAAACATAGCTTATTGTACGAAAAACACCGCCATTAAGGCGGTGCACTTAACGAGGATTATCGGTCTTTAATCGCAAATTCAGTATTTTAAATATGATTTAACGGGTGTCAGCTATTCAAAGCGACTCCTTATGGTACATCGGACTGTGTTTATGAATCGCATCAATAAACGCTTTCGCATGCTCCGGATTTACTTCCGGATGAATACCATGCCCTAAATTAAACACATGACCATCCCCGTGACCAAAGCTTTCAAGTATTGTCTGAACCTCTTGTTCAATGCGCTCAGGCGAGGCGTACAAAACGCTCGGATCCATATTTCCCTGCAGGGCAACTTGTCCGCCAACGCGAGCTCGCGCGTCTGATAAATCGGTTGTCCAATCAACTCCCAGAGCATCGGCTCCGGACGCCGCCATTGCCTCTAACCACTGACCACCATTCTTAGTAAATAACGTCACTGGCACCTTGCGCCCGTCGGCTTCGCGCGTCAGTCCTTTTACAATTTTTTCCATGTAGGCTAGCGAGAACTCTTTGTAGTCTCGTGGTGACAACACGCCGCCCCAGGTGTCGAAAATCATAACCGACTGCGCCCCTGCGGCTATTTGCGCGTTCAAATATTGAGTGACAGAGTCAGCCAGTACATTCAGCAGGTGGTGCATGGCTTCGGGCTCTGCAAACATTAGCTGCTTAACTTTGGAAAAGTTTTTAGTGCTGCCGCCTTCGACCATATAAGTCGCCAGCGTCCATGGGCTGCCGGAAAAACCTATCAGAGGCACTTCACCTTGCAGTTCACGGCGAATCATTCTAACCGCATCCATGACATAGCCCAGCTCATCTTCCATGTCAGGTACTGACAAGTTTTTTATCGCCGCCATGTCTCTGACTGGATTTTTAAACTTAGGTCCTTCACCCGCTTCAAAATACAGCCCAAGGCCCATAGCATCAGGAATAGTGAGAATGTCGCTGAATAAAATAGCTGCATCTAAATCAAAACGGCGTAGCGGCTGCAGAGTGACTTCGCACGCCAGCTCCGTATTACGACAAAGCGACATAAAGTCGCCAGCTTCGGCCCGAACTTCTTTGTATTCAGGTAAATAGCGCCCTGCCTGACGCATCATCCAAACTGGCGTCCGGTCAACAGGTTGCTTCAATAATGCGCGAAGATAACGATCATTTTTTAATGCTGGGGCCGTCATAACTCATCCATTTTTACAAAATTCTGGCGCGCATTTTAGCAGTGCATGCGCACGCACTCCATGAAAACTTATAGCTAGCCGGTTTCTACCTCTTTATGGCTATATCGATAAGCGTTCGCGCGATAGTTCCCTGCGGAGGTATTTGAGGTAAATCATTAATTGGGAACCAGTTTCCGGTAACCAATTCATGAGGGTCAATATGCAAATTCCCGGAGTCCCATTCGGCGGTAAAGCCCATCATGAGAGAATGCGGAAAAGACCAAGGTTGGCTCATATGATACTGAATGTTTTTCACACGAATACCTGCTTCTTCGTACACCTCACGCTCAAGCGCTTGCTCCAGATTTTCACCGGCTTCCACAAATCCTGCGAGAATGGAATAAAGTCCCGCTTTATGCCGCTTACCCTGGGCTAAAAGCAATTGATCATCTTTCGTAATTGCAACAATAATGCAAGGGGACACTCGCGGATAACAGCGGTGCTGGCATTGGTGGCAGTGCATGGCAAGTTCCCACTCAACACTTTGCATGCGAGTACCACAACGGCCACAAAAGCGGTGTGTATTCAGAAAGTCGCTGAACTGCCGGGCACGCCCCGCCATCGCAAACACTTCCATGTCATCCGGCTTTAAGAGTTGCCGCAAAGGTGCAAAATCACCGCCTTTGAACTGCTCATCCATGTAATCCGCCATGACCAGATAGCAGGTTCTTTCGCGAATCTCGCCAATTTCAATAACCTGGTATTGCACCAAGTCCGGAAAAGCAAGCTCATTAAGCGGCCCAAACGGCACTTCGCCATCATGGGTCAGAAAAATATGATCGGCGCTGACAACAAACCACCATGCGGGTTCGTCATTCGCTGGAGTTGCGTATAAAGTTGCCATATTTCGGTTCTTTCTTCCGTAAGACGATTTTTGCGTAAAACCTATTGAGTTCTAACGACTGAGAATTTACATTGATGACTGATATCAATAACGGAGAGTATCATGTTAAGCTGCAATGAACAGGCAAAAAAGCGCTGGGGTGGCGCTCATAAAACCATTGATCACTGGCTGGAAGAACGTCAGGACTTGCTGATCAATTACTTTAAACTTGCCGCCTTACCGCCTTATGAAAACAGTCATAAAGGCTTACCAGACGTTGTTGATATAAGAAACTTCTGCGGTCAGTTAGTCGATTATGTTTCAAGCGGTCATTTTGAAATTTATGACCAGATTGTCCGAGAAGCGAGCAGTCAGGGACATTCAGTTGATGACTTAGCAGACGACTTATTCCCGTTAATTTCTGATACAACCGATATTGCATTAGACTTTAACGACAAATACGGTGACATTGATTCAACCAATCATTGCGATAAGTTTGACCGAGACTTGTCTGCCTTAGGTGAAGCCATTGAGCTTCGCATGGAGTTTGAGGATCAATTACTCAACCATTTAGAAGAGCATCAGCTTATAACCGCATAAGCCGAAAATGCACGTAGCCTGACGTTAGTTACGTCAGGCCACGTCATATTACAAAGTATTACTGCTCTGCACCGCCTGACTCTTCTTCAGTATTTTTCACGTCCAACAGCTCTACCGTGAAAATTAGTGTTGAGTTTGGTGGAATTTGTCCGCCACCCACTTCGCGCTCGCCGTAAGCTAGCTCTGCTGGAATGACAAAGCGGTATTTCGCGCCTTCTTTCATTAACTGAAGACCTTCAGTCCAACCTTGAATAACTCGGTTCAGAGGGAATGAGGTTGGCTCACCACGTTCATAAGAGCTGTCGAATACTTCACCATTAATTAAAGTACCTTCATAGTGAACCTCGACCATATCGGTTTCAGCCGGGCTGTCACCTTCACCTTCTTCCAGCACTTCGTACTGTAAGCCGGACTCAGTCACTTTAACGCCTTCTTTCTTCTTGTTTTCTTCCAGGTAAGCCTGACCTTCTTCAGCCGACTTCTGACCTAAAACGTTTTGGCGCTGCTCCATCACTTCCTGACGCATCGCGTTCAAAATTTCTTCTGCTTCTTCGTCGCTCAGCTGAGGGTCGCCTTTAATAGCATCCACAAAACCAGCAATAATAACATCACGTTCCAGAATGAAGTCGGCTTCTTCCTGACGCTCCAAGTTACGGGCAATAAAGCCGCCAACCGATGAACCTAACGCGTATGCTTGTTTGTCTTTTTCTGTCTGCAACTGAGTGTCGTTCGCCGGAAACTTTTCTTGTGAACAAGCGGCTAACGCCAGGGCGACCGCTGATACTGCCAACGGTTTCATCAGATGTTTCATTGTTTTCTCCAATTATCGTCTTGCATCCTTTCGGACTATGTCATAATAGTGTTAGTGAACAGAACCATACTACACAACCACAGGGGAGTTGCCTATGCCTTTTATAAAGCTTAGCGCTATACTGCTATTCACTTTAGCGGTCAGCGCCTGTCAACCGTCCCCTGATAAAATTCATAAAAAGGTTCATGCAGAAAATGGCACCTACGCTGCCGATATTTCCGACGATGGATCTTACAGTTTAGTGTCCACAGACGAAACCGGGCTTTTGTTGTGGCCTCGCTACGCTAACAATGCCAAGTACCGATGGAAACATGAGAAAGGTGAAGTATCACAAATCATTGATGTTGATATTGCAGCAGACAATAGTGTGGCAGTGGCTGCATCGCATTACGAGTTTTCAATGTGGGATATCAGTACCGGTGAAAACTTAGGTTTTTGGAGTATTGGTAATGGGCGTATTCAGAATATTGTAGTGAGCAAGTCCGGTGGTACCGTTGTGTTAGGTAAACGTGACGGCACTCAGGTCGCTTTTAACCCGCAGTCCGGCCGCCGCATCGAGTTTTACGGACATACCGAGGCCATCAATGCGCTGGATATTTCACCCAATGGTTTTTATGTACTCAGTGCATCTAACGACTACACGGCCATTTTGTGGGACACGCGCAGTGGTCAAATTGTGCACCGCTGGGAGTATGAAGGCCGTATGACGCAAGTCGCACTTCACCCCAGTGGCAGGTATGCGTTTGCTGCTGACTCTACGGATAATGCAGTTATTCGAGCATTGCCCGGAGGGGAGGAAGTGAGTCGATTGAAGTTTCCTGACCGGCAACGTATTTTTAGCGCAGCCCGCTTTAGTAAATCGGGAGACTACTTAATCACGGGAGCTCCTTCACGTCGCATTGCTATTTGGGACACTGCTACTGGCAAACTATTAAGTGACTGGCGGGTCGACTTACGAGACGGTGGACGTCCAAGTAATGCGTCCGTTTTAGCGGTAGTCTTCGATGAAGCTGAAAATACCGTCGTCAGCGAAAGCTCAGCAGGCCTCGTTGAATGGTGGGAAATTGACTTAACAGGCAGTAAATAATGGATTTAAAGAAAGTCGAACAACAAATGGCAAACCTGGAAATGCAATTAACCTTTCAGGAAGACACCATTGAATCATTGAATAAGCTCGTCACTGAACAAACTCAGCAAATGACTGAAATGCAACGTCAAATTCGCTGGCTGGGTAAGCGTTTAAAGCAAATGCAGGAGCAAAGCTCAGACAGCTCTGATCCATCAAAAGAACCGCCACCACCACATTACTAATATTGATCTTGCGGGCTAAGCAACGTATAACAACTGTTCTGTTTTAGTTTGCGGGAATGTTATGTCATCAAAACACCCAATTATTGCGGTCACCGGCTCATCAGGCGCCGGAACCACCACAACAGGCCAGGCTGTTAGACACATCTTTCGTTCGTTAGATGTAAGTGCTGCCTTTGTGGAAGGTGACAGTTTTCACCGCTACTCCCGACCGGAAATGGACCTAGCCATTCGTAAAGCTCAGGAGCAGGGGCGGCATATCAGTTACTTTGGCTCTGAAGCCAATGACTTTGATCGCTTAGAGTCGCTTTTTCGCTCGTATTCACAAACCGGTCAGGGAAAAATTCGACGTTATTTGCACAGTTTTGATGACGCTGTGCCTTACAACCAGATGCCTGGCACCTTTACACCTTGGGAAGAGCTGCCAGAAAACACCGATGCGCTTTTCTACGAAGGTTTACACGGTGGTGTTTGTGGCGACAGTTATGATGTGGCGCAATATGTCGACTTGCTCATTGGCATGGTTCCCATTGTTAACCTGGAGTGGATTCAAAAGCTAATCCGAGATACGTCTGAGAGAGGTCACTCCCGAGAAGCAGTTACCACAAGCATTGTACGCAGTATGGAAGACTATATTCACCATATTGTGCCGCAGTTTTCACGCACCCATATTAATTTCCAACGAGTGCCTACTGTAGATACATCCAACCCATTTAGCGCAAAAGACATCCCTTCGCTGGATGAAAGCTTTGTGGTCATTCGTTTTCGCGGCATAAAAAATGTAGACTTCCCTTACTATCTGCAAATGATAGAAGGCTCATTCATGTCACGTACCAATACTCTAGTCGTGCCGGGAGGGAAAATGGCGTTGGCAATGGAGCTTATTTTAACGCCATTAATTGAGCAAATTATGGATAGAAAGAACCAAGTTCGCCGACAAGTCGACTGGATCTCAAGCCAGCAATAGCTTTTAAGCTTCCTCTATTCGGTAGCTATGGGTGATATTGACTGAGGCTTCCAGCATTTTAGCCACTGAGCAATATTTGTCGGCTGACAGTTTGACCGCACGCTCAACATGACTTTCGCTGACGTTTTTGCCAACCACCACAAACTCGATATGAATGTCTGTAAACACTTTGGGGGTTGAGTCAGCGCGCTTACCAGAAAGCTCACAGTAGCATTCGCTGAAGTCCTGACGGGCTTTTTGCAAAATACTGACAACATCGACTGAGGCGCAGCTGCCCGCAGACATCAAGACCATTTCCATTGGGCTTGGCGCTTTGCCGGGAGAATCCCCATCCATAATGACCTGATGACCGCTGCCGGAGGTAGCTACAAACGTCATGTCTTCATGCCAGCTCACTCTTGCGTTCATCGTATTATCAGCCATTATTGTTCCTTGTCGTCTTAAATAGGTTTATACGCGATACTCTCGCAGATGCTCGTCAAACAGGTTTTTCACCAGCCCGACAAACTCATCTATGAAAGCTTCCTGCTCTGGGGTTGGATGAGTATCCAATACTTTGGAGAGAACTTCTTCTAAGTCATAAACAATAGCATCTGTTTCACGAACAATATCGAGCCGCTGCTCCTGACTCAGTTCATTTTGTTCAAAAACCGCCATCATGCTCATGGAAAGCTTTTCTTCCATCAAGTCTCGCAAAGTGTAGTCTGCGGTTTTTTCCTGAGCGCTTTGGTCAGAAAATAACGGTAACTGCCCCGTTAAATACTGAATCAGCTCAATGTATCCGTCGTTTTCTACTATCATCTGGCTCTCTTTACGTATGCGGCTGGACAATCATTCAAATTGCCCAACCGCTAAAGTAGCACAGATTGTGACTAGAATTTAAGTCCTGGTGCCAATGACTCAGGTAATGTCATGGTATCAGCTTCAACCGAAGCAACAGGGTACGCACAGTAGTCAGCCGCGTAGTAAGCGCTTGCTCTGTGATTACCACTGGCTCCAATACCACCAAATGGCGCAGCGCTGCTCGCACCTGTAATTGGCTTGTTCCAGTTCACAATGCCTGCCCGAATGTGCTTAAAGAAGTAGCGATAGGTCTGCTCGTCATCACAAAGAACACCAGCCGACAAGCCATAACGCGTGTTGTTTGCTTCTTTAATTGCATCATCAAGCTCTTTATAACGATACACCTTTAACAGCGGACCGAAGTGCTCTTCGTCTTCAAGACCTTCAACACCCGTGACATCAACAATACCTGGTGTCACAAAGCCTTTTTTAGGGTCTTCCTGCTTCATACGAACCAGCGACTTGGCACCTTTATGCAAAAGCTCATTCTGTGCATCGACCATTTCGCCGGCAGCTTTAGCAGAAATCATTGCGCCCATGAATGGCTGAGGTTCTGCCTCATAGTCGTCAACCAGAATATTTTCAGTGACTTCGACTAAGCGTTTTAGTACCGCTCGACCTTGTTCTGAGTCTTCAATAAACAGGCGGCGCGCACAAGTACAGCGCTGGCCTGAGGTAATGAACGCAGACTGCACAATGTTGTGAACCGCCGCATCAATGTCCGAAACATTGGTCACTAACAATGGGTTATTACCGCCCATTTCCAGCGCTAAGATTTTATCCGGACGACCACCGAACTGTTTATGCAGTAGGTGTCCGGTATTCGATGAGCCGGTGAAGTACAAGCCGTCAATTTGAGGGTGTGCAGACAGCGCCTTACCCGTTTCAACTTCGCCTTGCACTAAGTTAAGAACACCAGCAGGTATACCCGCTTTTTCCCAAAGCTTAACGGTTTCCTGAGCGACCATAGGCGTTAGCTCACTGGGCTTAAAGACAATGGTATTTCCGGCAATAAGTGCTGGTACTATGTGTCCGTTTGGCAAATGACCTGGGAAATTATAAGGACCATAAACGGCAACAACACCGTGCGGTTTATGGCGGATAAAGGCTTTCGCGCCTGGCATTTCATTTTCAACCGTGCCCGTACGCTCATTATAAGCTCGCTCTGAAATTGCTACTTTGCCCATCATAGCGCCAACTTCTGTACGAGTTTCCCAAACCGGCTTACCAGTCTCTTTTGCCATGGTACGTGCTAAGTGTTCTTTGTTTTCTTCCAGTAACTCTGAAAACTTTTTACAAATAGCCAAACGCTCGTCGACAGACTTTTCAGCTCATTCCGGAAACGCTTGTCGAGCGGCCATAACAGCCTTTTCCACTTGGTTCGCGCTGGCCGATTCACCCGACCAAATGACTTCGTTACGAGCCGGGTCAACAGAATCGAATTTTTGGCCTTCGCCTGCTTCCCATGCTCCGTTAATAAACTGAATACTGTTCGTCATAAATTTCACTCCTGCTTAAAGTGCGACAATTCGTGCGTCGTCGCCGTCACTTAAATGCATCTTATCTGCTTGCTCTTTATCGAGAATCAACTCGCTCGCGCCTTCAGCTAACAGTAGTTTCGTTGCTCGAAAGTTTTCCAACTGTGTATTACAGACAATATGTGGCACCGCTGCTTCAACTTCAGGCACTTGTTCTTTAACACTCACGGTTACCACTTTGCTGTTTCTTACACTGTTTAAGTTGCAGACCTCTGCTTCTACCGTTGGACCAGCATCAAAAATATCGACAAAGCCACGGAAACGAAAACCTTCCGACTCCAGCAATTTAAGTGCTGGTCGCGTGTTGTCATGTACTTTTCCGATAACCGCACGAGCGTCTTCACTCAACAAGTTCGTGTAAATTGGAAAGCGTGGCATTAACTCAGCAATAAAGGTTTTATCGCCAATACCGCTTAGGTAATCCGCTTTCGGGAAATCCATGGAAAAGAAATTATCTTCCAGCCAAGTCCAAAATGGCGAGTCACCATTGTCGTCGGAAACCCCACGCATTTCTGCAATCACCCAGTCGCTGAAACGCTGTTTAAACTGAGCCAAAAACAACATACGGAAACGCGATAACGTACGACCGTTCATGTTGTGACGGTAAGGCTCGCGCAAGAACAAGGTGCACAACTCTGACACACCTGTGTAGTCATTACACAAGGTCAAAGTTTCCAATGCATTATAGATATTAAGTTTTTCTGAATGATGCACGACTTTACCGAGACGGTAATGCCAAAATGCTTCATCCAGACCCACCGCAGCTTCAATACCGCTCACACCCGCGATGGTTCCGGTTTCGGTGTCTTCCATCACAAATAGGTAACTTTCATCACCCGGTGTTTCGACGTTCTCTTTTCGAAAAGCCTTTTGGGCACGATCAATACGGCGCTCTAATAACGACTGATCGACGGGCAACGAGGTAAACCCGTGCCCCGACTCAATCGCACACTGATACAGCGCTTCGTAATCTGACGGCTTAATGGGTCTGATTAGCAACATAAAAACGCCTCAGTAATTAACCAACAACCTGAGCAACGGCTTTTTCAAAGCGTTGCAGGCCTTCTTTGATATCGTCTTCAGAGATGATGAGCGATGGGGTAAAACGCACAACGTTTGCACCCGCTACCAATACCATCACGCCGTGCTCTTGTCCCGCTAACAAGAACTCACGCGCTTTACCTTCGTATTGCTCGTTAAGTGCCGCACCCAACAAGAGCCCCTGGCCACGAATTTCACTGAAGACGTTATACTTTTCATTGATGCGCTGCAGTTCTTCTTTGAAAAGCTGCTCGCGCTTTTTAACGCCATCCAGAGTTTCTTTGGTGTTCACAATATCGAATACCGCTTCAGAAACAGCACAAGCTAACGGGTTACCACCATAAGTACTGCCATGCGTTCCTGGTTTCAGGTGCTCTGCAATTTCTTTAGTCGTTAACATAGCGCCAATTGGGAAACCGCCGCCCAATGCTTTAGCAGAAGTCAAAATGTCAGGTGTTACGCCTAATTGTTCATAGGCATATAAAGTGCCGGTGCGGCCAAAGCCTGTTTGAACCTCATCAAAAATGAGCAACGCGTTGTTCTGGTCACACAATTCGCGCACAGTTTTTACAAACTCGACGTCCGGCGCTACCACACCACCTTCACCTTGTAGCGGCTCCATCATAACGGCACAAGTGTCGTCAGAAATAAGCGCTTTCAACGCTTCAGCGTCGTTATAGTCAACGTGCTCAACAGCGCCTGGTTTCGGACCGAAGCCGTCTGAGTAAGCCGGTTGGCCACCAACAGTTACTGTAAAGAAAGTACGACCGTGGAAGCCTTTCGTAAAAGCAATAATCTTTTGCTTATGCTCACCGTGCTTTTCAATCGCCCAGCGACGCGCCAGCTTAAGTGCCGCTTCGTTGGCTTCTGCGCCAGAGTTTGCGTAGTAAACACGGTCAGCAAAAGTAGCGTCTGTTAATTTTTTAGCCAAGCGAATAGCCGGCTCATTAGTAAATACGTTACTTAAGTGCCACAACTTCTGGCTTTGCTCTTGCAACGCTGACACCATTGCCGGGTGGCAGTGACCTAAACAGTTAACAGCAATACCGCCGGCAAAATCTACATATTCGCGGCCGTCCTGGTCCCATACGCGGGCGCCTTCGCCTTTAACTGGGATCATTGACGCTGGGTTGTAGTTTGGAACCATAACGTCGTTAAACATTTCGCGATTTACTGCCATTTTGTCTGTCATTACTCTCGTCCTTATCGCTCATGCGAATTAACAAAGGTGTCAACAAATGAATGTCTTGAAAAGGGCGCTATTATGCCAAAATTTGACCAGCTTGTCTGTGTTAATTCCTTTCAACCCCCTTTTCATATCAGCATTTGGGAATTTATTGCGTTTTAACTGAATAGTTATGCTTAAGCGCGAATAGTGACTGAATCTTTACTCACACTTTTTTCTTTAAGTTTCGTGTTGTAAAACTTATTAACAACTCTTTATCATGAATTGCATTGCTTTTTGTTCGTTCTTCTTTTAGCCTGAAACTAGTCCTATACAACTTCGGCAGAGGCTATGGAAAAAGAAACACCCACAATACCAGAATCATCTCAGCCCCATATGAAGTTAAATTACTTACGTCCGGGCGATATGATCGACGTTGAGTTTGCATCTGCCACCAAAGTGCGCACCAAACTGCAGCTAATTGGTTTTGATAGCGGTCGTTACCTTTTATTAAAACAACCTAACCCGAAAACCGATGGAAGCTACGTTGACGTTCTGTATGAAGGTAACCCAGTTGTTGTTCGTCTTGTCATAGAAGGCGAAGCCGGCGAGTGTATCGCTTTCAAAAGTAAGATACGGGCAGTGACCAACTTCCCTTTCCGGCTTATTTATCTCGATTACCCTAAAGAAGTTGAGCAACGGGCGCTACGGGCACAAAAAAGAGTCAGTACCCATATTCCCGTTGATGTGACTTCCACTGCTGTTCAAGAAGGTGATCGCAAGAAGCTTGCCAGTGGAGTTATTGTGGATATATCAACGGCAGGTTGCCGCATACTCTTCAAAGCACAGAGTAACGCAGGCAATGTGACGCACATGAACATAAAAATAAACATTGGCTCTGGCTCTCAACGAGAACCGTTAACTCTGTCCGGCCAAATTATGAACCAACGCAAAGAGGTTGGGCGAATTGGTATCGGCGTTCGTTTCACCGATCCGGAAGAACATATAACCGAAGTGTTTAATCACCTGCTTATCGACACCGACTTCGAGTGTTAGTCAGGAACAATAATTGGTGGGCGTTTTAAACTAACGTTGTTCAACCTGGCCACCGTTTCCGCCGACACCGAATACTTGTTCAGTATGCGTTTGCCTTCTTCCAGGCTTGCTAAATCAACTTCTCTCATCATACGAAATTCGCAATACGCATTAGCCTGTGCCAATACCTCAGCATAGTCTGAGTCGTACTTAGGTGTTCTTCTATTCGCCTGAGTAAAAGCAAGTAAGTGCTTGCTAACTGGCACCCGTTTTAAACCCCAGCCCTCAGCAACCAGATAACTCACTTCTTTGTCTTTCTCCAACATTAAATCACGCAGGAAACGCTCGTCAGGCGTCAACTGAACTAAGGCATTGTGGCGCTCAGGCGACTTGTCATTAACTGAAGCCATTGCATACTCGCGCTGCACATCATCAAACAGTTTCAGGTACAACTTGGTCAATGCAATTTTGCCCAGCTCGTGGAACATCCCCATAGTGTATGCCAATATGGGGTCTTTCAGCTTTCTCTCAACCGCAATATTATGAGCAGCAATGGCGGTGCCTAATGAGTGCTCCCACACTTTGCGACGAAATAAAGTAAAAGGCTGCGTCGATGGCGGCAGCCAGTTTTGCATAATATAGGCAGGTGCCAACAAACGGAGGTTTTCAGTACCCACAAAGCTCATAGCTACCCGTAAGTTGTCAAGCTTTACCTGCTTATTACGATCAATAAATGGGGGCTGATTAACCGTTCGTAGTAAACCAGTATGAAACCAATCCATACCCTGAACAAGCGACTCGATACGGCGCATAGACGCTGCTTTAAGGCTTAACGTGTCCAATAACTCAGGAAGCTTTTCCGGCAGGGGAATTAAACGCTCGCGAACGTAATCACCATCTTCAATAGTCTCCAACGCCCGATGGTAAACTTCTTCATGGAGCTCTTCTGAGACCTTATCAGAGAAGCGTTGTCGTGCCTGCGCTTTTCGGTCACGCTCTTCGTAGTTTAAACGCTCTACCTCTAGTAGCTTTCGACGCTGCTCTTTTTCTTCGTCTTCGACCCCATCGGCTTTAGAACGGGCTTTTCGAGCAAACGGAAAACTAATGAGATAGTTAATAAACCGTTTCTCCAGCCTAAGCGCTGGGTCTTTAGAGCCACCTTCCGTGGTATTTGAAAAAAAATGAAACATCGATGTTCGCCTATGAGTTTTAAAGCAACTTAAGTATCGGCGATTTCAGCGCCTGGCAACAGTTACCAATTATCGTATATAACGTAAAAAATTCGCTAATAGATTATGACCTTGCATGGTCATAACCGACTCAGGGTGGAACTGAACACCAAAAAGCGGCCATTTTCTATGTCGAATAGCCATAATCTCCCGCTGCCCTGTCGCGCTTTTGGTTTCAGCATCTACGACAAACTCTCGAGCTAATGTGTCAGGTTCAACAACCAGCGAGTGATACCGGGTGACTTCCATCGGGGTTGGCAACCCTTCAAACAATCCCTGACGGTTGTGTGTCAGGTTAGATACTTTTCCATGCATCACCTGTTCAGCACGCACTACTGTTGAGCCAAACACCTGAGCTAGAGCCTGATGACCCAAACAGACCCCCAGAATAGGAAGCTGGTCTTTAAAGGCATCAATGGCAGCCAACGACACGCCCGACTCATTGGGTGTGCATGGGCCTGGAGAGATAACTAAAGCCTTTGGGTTTAAACGATTAATCTCAGCTACGCTTATTTCGTTGTTGCGAAAAACCTCAACTGACTCGCCCAGCTCGCAAAAATAGCGAGCCAGGTTATGAGTAAAAGAGTCAAAGTTATCAATGAGTACAATCATGTACCGGCGTTACGCCTCTGGGTAGGGCACAAATCCGACGGCGTTATAAACATCTTTTAAAGTTTTTGCGGCAGCTTCACGTGCTTTGTCGGCGCCTTGCTTCATGACGCTTTGCAAAAAAGCCTGATCATTACGCATCTCATGGTAGCGCTGCTGAATAGGCTCCAGCATTGCAACCACTGACTCCGCTACATCGACTTTCAAATGGCCGTACATTTTGTCTTCGTACTCAGGAACCAATTCATCTATCGACTTGCCGGTTGCTGCAGACATTATGCTCAGTAAATTTGATACACCGGGCTTTTCGGCAGGGTCAAAATAAATACGTGCTTGCTCGTCCGAGTCAGTCACTGCTTTTTTAATTTTCTTAAGAATTTTCTTCGGCTCTTCCAACAGGCCGACAAAGTTATTTGGGTTGTCATCTGACTTAGACATTTTCTTGGTCGGGTCTTGCAGTGACATAACCCGTGCACCCACCTTTGGAATCATAGGCTCAGGAATCGTGAAAATGTCACCGTATAAATTGTTGAATCGCTCTGCGACATTGCGCGTCATTTCCAAGTGCTGCTTTTGGTCATCGCCCACAGGTACTTCATTGGCCTGGTATAGCAAAATATCAGCCGCCATTAATGCGGGATAGGTAAACAAGCCTGCATTGATGTTATTCGCATGACGTTGTGACTTATCTTTGAACTGGGTCATGCGATTCAGTTCGCCCATTTGCGTGTAACAGTTCAACACCCAGGCCAACTGCGCATGCTCAGGTACGTGCGACTGAATAAAGACGGTACTTTTCTCAGGGTCTAAGCCACAGGCCAAATACAGCGCTAAACCGTCTAACGTCGCCTGCTGCAGTTGTTCAGGTTCCTGGCGAACTGTTATTGCGTGCTGGTCAACCAGCATAAACTTACAGTCATGCGTGTCCTGCATATTCACCCACTGGCGCAAGGCACCAATATAGTTCCCAATAGACAACTGCCCTGACGGCTGACAACCACTTAATACAATTGGTTTCGACATTCTTTTTCTTTCCTCTACGAACCTGTTACTGCAGCAATTTCATCACGCATGGTCTGTATGACACTGGCATAATCATCCGCATTAAAAATAGCCGAACCGGCCACAAACATATCAGCGCCCGCTTCTGCTATTTCACCAATGTTTGAGACTTTAACACCGCCATCCACTTCTAAACGGATCTCGCGACCACTGTCATCAATTCGCTTACGCACCGCCCGGAGTTTATCCAGAGTTGAAGGAATAAACGACTGTCCACCAAAACCTGGGTTTACCGACATCAGCAAAATAACATCAACTTTGTCCATAACATGATCTAAGTAATGCAAAGGCGTCGCTGGGTTTAACACGAGTCCAGCCTGGCATCCATGTTCGTGGATAAGTTGCAAAGTGCGATCCACATGTTCAGACGCTTCCGGATGGAAGGTAATAATAGACGCGCCGGCTTTTGCAAAGTCAGGAATAATTCTATCCACCGGCTTCACCATTAAGTGCACGTCGATAGGAGCCTTAATACCATAGTCGCGCAGCGCCTGGCATACCATAGGGCCTATGGTCAGGTTTGGCACATAGTGGTTGTCCATCACATCGAAGTGGACAACATCAGCGCCAGCGCTCAATACAGACTCAACTTCTTTTCCTAAGCGTGCAAAATCTGCAGACAGGATAGAAGGGGCTATTAATGGCTTCATCGTTATTTATCCCACGGTGTCAAAACTGGCGGCTATTGTAGCAGTTAACCCGAAACAAAAAAATTCGTATTAATGACTAGAATTTTTACAAAATCGCTGATAAATTGTTCAACCTAATGCTTTTGGGGGACATTATGCGCTTATCTATAGTTACTCTATCACTGACACTGATGGCTTTTGCCGCAGTTGCAGCGGTAACGCCCAGCACATTGTTCGCCCAGCAAAATGCCACTCAGCAATGTCAGCAACTCTTGACTGGCAGTGAAAACTCCCAAGCAAAAAAAGAATGTGAACTGGCGGCGGAAGAAGTCACTTGGGGTGACTGGCTAAAAGGCCACAGTCGTTCAGTGCAGTTCCACTTCTTCGACTTAATAGAGCTTTTTTCAGGCTCTAGCGACGCTCAAAAAGAACGCTACAAAAACAACTACTCTCGTTAAGACGTCAAAAATGTCTGAACAGCAGGAAAACACACAACAAAAACCCGGCTTCATTAGCATGATTGTCAGCGTACTCGCTGCGTTTTTAGGTGTGCAAACCGAGAAAAACCGCCAACGAGACTTCCAACATGGAAACCCCAAAGCCTACATCATTATTGGCGTTATATTGACCATTCTGTTTGTTTTAGGCCTGGTTGGCGTTGTGAATCTAGTCATGGCATCCGCTGCCTGACATTAGGGGCGCGGAGGTTGTAAGGGGTCTTCATGAGGACGCCCGCAAGTACTTCCCTGTAGGGCTTGGGTAGCACCATCCATGGCGCTACACACCTCTTGAAGACCCCTCACACCTTTAGAGCGCCCCAATAGTTAGGCAGCCTTGATGCCACTATGACGTAGCAACGGCTCCACGCTGGGTTCGCGACCACGAAACTCCTGAAATAAGTCAGCGGCTTTACGGCTGCCACCGCGCTCCAAAATCACTTGCAGGAAGTCACGCCCAGTGGCGGCACTGAAAATACCTTCCTCTTCAAAACGTGCAAATGCATCTGACGACAACACTTCTGCCCATTTATAGCTGTAATAACCCGCAGCATAACCACCAGCGAAGATATGTCCAAAACTATGCTGGAACCGGTTGTACTCTGGCGGAATGCGCACTGAGGTCTGCTCACGAACTTCACTCAAAATTTCGCTGATACGTGCGCCTTTGCTTTCATCAAACTCGTGGTGAATCCGCATATCAAACAGAGAAAACTCTAACTGACGCATCATTTGCATAGCCGACTGGTAGTTACGTGCTGCCAGCATTTTATCCAGCAGTTCCTGCGGTAATGGTTCTCCGGTTTCGTAATGGCCAGAAATAAGCGCCAGTGCCTCCGGTTCCCAACACCAGTTTTCTAAAAACTGACTTGGCAGTTCTACGGCATCCCATTCAACACCGTTAATACCAGATAAACCTGCCGTATCGACCTGAGTTAACATGTGGTGCAAGCCATGACCAAACTCATGGAATAACGTCAGTACTTCGTCATGAGTAAAGAGCGCAGGCTTACCACCCACAGGTTTGCTGAAGTTACAGGTTAAAAACGCCACCGGGTTTTGTAACTCCCCGTCAGCATTCACTCTACGTCCAACAAAGTCCGCCATCCAGGCCCCGCCACGTTTACCCTGGCGGGCATACAAGTCTAAATAAAAGCTGCCACGCAAGTGACCATCGGCGTCATGAATGCGGAAAAAGCGCACATTCTCATGCCAGGTTTTCACGTCTTTTTGTTCACTCACCGTCATGCCAAACAAGCGCTTAACCACTTCAAACAAGCCATTTAACACTTGTTGTTCCGGGAAGTACGGGCGCAGTAATTCATCGGAAATGGAATAACGCTGCTGCTTCAGTTGCTCACTGAAATACGGCACGTCCCAGGCTTCCATTTTCTCAACGCCTTGTTCTTTAGCAAACGCCTCGACCTCTGCGTATTCTTCTTTTGCCTGCGGCATGGATTTGTCAGCTAAGTCCTTCACAAAGCCCAGAACTTGCTCGGGTGACTCCGCCATTTTTGTTGCTAACGACATTTCCGCATAGTCATTAAAGCCAAGCAATTTTGCCATTTCATGGCGCAAAGCCAAAGTCTCATCCATCACTGCCGAGTTATCGAACTTACCACCGTTTGGACCGGTTTCTGACGCTCGGGTCACAAATGCCTGGTACATGTCCTTACGAAGCTCCCGGTCTTCGGCATACAGCATCACTGGCAGGTAGCTGGGAATATCCAGGGTAAATAGCCAGCCTTCTTTTTCCTGATCAGCCGCTGTTTCTTTCGCCGCTTCTTTAATGCTGTCAGGCAGCCCGGCTAAGCGACTTTCGTCAGTAATTAAACACGTCCAGGCGTGAGTCGCATCCAGCAAATTGTTGCTGAACGTCGACGACAAATCAGATAGGCGAGCAGAAATTTCAGCGTAGCGTTTCTTTTTGTCCGCAGGTAAATCGACACCCGACAAACGAAAATCACGCAAGGTATCGTTAATGAGCTTCTGCTGAGCTTCGGTCAGTTCGGTAAATTCATCACTGTTACGCAGCGTTTCGTAGGCATCAAACAGGCCTTTGTGCTGACCAACATAAGTTGCATAGTCAGACAGCAACGGGAGGCAGCTGTCATGGGCTTCACGCAACTCAGGCGTGCTGACAACCGAATTTAAATGCGACACCGGTGCCCACACGTGCTCTAACTTTTCATCAGCGTCGGTTAAAGGCTCAATTAAGCCGTTCCAGCTGAAATCTCCTCTCGCCAGCACGTCATCAATAGTTTGTCGCGCATCATTAATGCATTGTTCTACCGCAGGTTTTACATGCTCTGGCTTAATGCTTTCAAAATCAGGAAGTTGACCCTGTTCAAGTAAGGGGTTCTGGCTCATTGTTACCTCAATTTTTTCAAAATGCTTACGGTAGATATTGGGACTTTCCGCTAGTCTTCAAGCAAGTCCCGTGGTTTCTTCTCGTATTTACGGTATTATTCCGTTGTTAATTACTCAGAATAAAGGTAAATGTCATGTCTGACACCTCTTTTCGAACATTACGCCTAGTCGCTGGCGCGGCTGCTTTTATGGCGCTAAGTGCTTGTAGTAGCTTCGACAGCGAACAAGCATCCGACGACACTGCGCAAACAGACGTTGTCGGTAGTCATCAGTTAACACCTGAGAAAATCTTTGCCAGCGATACCTTTAACGTTGAACGCCCTGCGCCGACACGCTGGCTGGAAGATGGTTCAGGCTATACAACGCTGGAAGAATCCAAGTCTGCCAATGGCCGAGATATTGTCCGTTATCATCCGGAAACGAATGAGCGTACTGTGTTAGTCAGCGCTGAGCAATTGACCCCAAACGGCGAAGACAAAGCATTGCATATTGCTGACTACGTCTGGTCTGACGATGGCAACAAAGTATTAATTTTTACCAATACAAAACGCTCATGGCGCACCCATACGTTGGGTGACTATTGGGTCTTAAACCGCAGCAATAATGAACTGAAGAAACTTGGCGGCAACGCCCCCGAGTCGACACTGCAATTTGCCAAGTTTAACCCGCAGGGCACCAAAGTCGCTTATGTGATGCAGAACAACATTTACGTGCAGGACTTAAATAGTTTTCGCATTAACAAGCTCACCAAAGACGGTAGCGACACCATTGTGAACGGTACCTTCGACTGGGTGAATGAGGAAGAGTTCTTCCTGCGTGACGGCTTCCGCTGGAGCCCGGACGGGCAGCACATTGCTTACTGGCAGCTGGACACCGAGGGCACGCCGGTGTTTACCATGATCAATAACACCGACGAACTGTACCCTACGCTTAAAAAGTTTCCTTACCCGAAAGTCGGTGAAACAAACGCCGCTATGCGTATTGGGGTCATTCCGGCCAGTGGCGGCAAAACACAGTGGATGGATATTCCCGGCGATCCGCGCCAGCACTATTTGGTACGCATGCAGTGGGCTGGTAATAGTGAGCAACTGCTTATACAGCAGCTTACTCGAAAACAACACATTAACCGGACTTTCATTACTGACATAGAGTCAGGCGATGCACAGGAATTACTGCGTGAAAGCACTGACTCATGGGCCGAGTACGTCGACGACATTCACTTTCTGAATGACGGGCAAGAATTTACGTGGCTAAGCGAGCGCAGTGGTTATCGTCATATTTACCGAGTTTACCGTGACAGTGGTCGCATTAGCGCCATTACCCGTGGTAATTGGGACGTTGTCGATGTTTTGCGTGTCAACGAAGAAGACGGCTGGGTGTACTTTATTGCGTCACCTGAAACGCCGTTAGAACGTTATTTGTTCCGCGCCAGCTTAGACGGCAGTGGTCGCTTAGAGCGTCTGACGCCGGACATGGACGGTACCCACAGCTACAGTATTTCGCAAGACGCCAAATACGCAGAGCATACCTTTCACTCTGTGAATCAAGTGCCTGTAACCAAGATGATTTCTCTGCCGGACCATAAGGTTATTCGTACGGTAGTGGACAACACTGACGTCCAAAAAGCGGTCGAAAACGTCGAGAAACAGCCGGTTGAGTTTTTCCGGGTGGAAGCTCGTGACGGGTTAGAGCTGGACGGTTACATTATGAAGCCGACTGACTTCGACCCCAGCAAAGAATACCCCATTTTGTTCTACGTTTACGGCGAACCCTGGGGGCAGACAGTGGCTAACCGCTGGGGCGGGTCACTGTATTTATGGCACACCATGCTGACACAGCAGGGCTATATTGTTGCGTCTATTGATAACCGCGGCACCAAATCACCACGCGGTTTTGACTGGCGCCGTTCTATCTACAAAAACCTGGGCGTTGTTACCGTACGAGACCAGTATGACGCACTGCAACAGATGCTGGAACGCTGGGACTTTATTGATGAAAGCCGTGTTGGTATTTGGGGGCACAGTGGCGGCGGTTCACAAACCCTGAATGCACTCTTCCGCTACCCAGACGCTTACCACATGGGGATGGCGCTGGCACCAGTACCCGACTTAACGCTGTACGACACCATTTATCAGGAGCGTTACTCCGGGTTATTGCCTGAGTCAGCGGAGCGTTACAAAGAAACCTCGGCGATTACGCACGCTGAGAATCTGGAAGGAGACTTATTGTTAGTGCATGGTACAGGCGACGATAACGTCCACTTCCAGGGCAGCGAGCGTTTAGTTAATGAGTTAATTAAACACGGTAAGCAGTTTGAATTTTTTGCTTACCCGAACCGCTCTCATGGTATTTACGAAGGTGAAGGCACCACATTGCACCTGCGCACCATGATGACCGAGTTCGTCAAAGAGCATTTACCAGCAGGTGGTCGTTAAGAGCGGTGTTATAAACTGATCTTTCGATTACCGCTATCGGTATAAAAAACGTGAAACCCCGTGTCTTTATTTGCAAGATACGGGGTTTTTATTCAAGATATGCGCAGTTTTTGAATTAAGCACAGGAGTTAAGCAGTATGAGCAGACATTATGACTATCTGGCGATAGGTGCCGGCAGTGGCGGTATTGCCTCAGCCAACCGTGCAGCCATTCGTGGTGCAAAAGCCGCCGTTATTGAAGCAAAGTTCGTTGGCGGTACCTGCGTAAACGTGGGCTGTGTACCTAAGAAAGTCATGTGGTATGGCGCTCATATTGCCGAGGCCGTTAAATACTCACCTTCGTATGGTTTTAATCTGGAGCAGAAAGGCTTCGACTGGGCAACTATGGTGAAAAACCGTGAAGCTTACATTGAGCGCATTCATGGCGGTTACCATCGTGGTTTCCAGAGCAATGGCGTTGAGTTCATTGAAGGCTTTGCCAAATTCGTTGACCACCAAACGGTTGAAGTTAACGGTGAGAAAATTACCGCTGACCATATTACCATTGCTACCGGTGGCCGCCCGATGATTCCTGAAATTCCAGGCGCTGAGCATGGTATCGACTCTGATGGCTTTTTCGCATTAACGGAACAGCCTAAAAAAGCCGCAGTTGTTGGTGCTGGTTATATTGCCGTTGAAATTGCCGGTGTTTTCCACGCGCTAGGAACAGACACACACTTACTGGTACGTCGCGATAGACCTCTGCGCACCTTCGACAAAGACATTACCGACGGCTTGCTGGAACGCATGAAGCAGGACGGCCCTGAACTTCATACCGAAACAACGGTACGTGAAGTAGTGAAACAGGACGACGGTACCTTAACGTTACACTTTGAAAACGGCAAAACAATGGAAGGCGTGGATTGCCTGGTATGGGCTATTGGTCGCGTACCGTCCACTGACAACATTAACCTGGAATGCACTGGTGTCGAGCTCGACAAAGACGGTTTCATTCAAGTCGACAAATTCCAGAACACCAGCGTACAGGGTATTTATGCGGTTGGTGATAACACCGGCGCAGCAGCGCTAACACCCGTTGCGATTAAAGCAGGTCGTCAATTAGCAGAGCGCCTGTTCAACAACATGCCAAACGCGCACATGGACTACGAAAATATTCCTACCGTTGTGTTCAGTCACCCAACCATTGGTACTGTTGGTTTGAGCGAAGAAGACGCAAAACTGAAGTTCGGTGAAGAGAATATTACCGTTTACAAGTCATCTTTTGCGGCTATGTACAACGCCGTCACACCACACCGCGCCCTCAGCTACTTTAAGCTGGTATGCCACGGTAAAGAGGAAAAAGTGGTTGGCATTCACGGTATTGGCGAAGGCATGGATGAAATTTTACAAGGCTTCGCAACCGCGCTGAAAATGGGCGCTACGAAAGCTGATTTAGATTCTACTGTAGCTCTGCACCCTACTAGCGCAGAAGAGTTCGTCACGATGCGCTAGCCCTAGGTTTCAAGCCCTCTGGAAGAAGCAGGGGGCTTTCTCCCCCCCAAAAAAACTACCTTACCTCAGCATCCCAAAAGCCGCTTTAATGTAACTAAATTCAGTTACATTTGAAAAAGTAACTAAAAACGGTTACCACTAAACCACAGACAAACTCAAGTGCTTACCCATTGCCTCAAGAGCCTTGTTTAGCTTATCGATTTTTGTGTTGTGCCCTAAGTTGATAATGCGTTGCATCTCTTGCTTTCGAGTGCCCATTCGCCGAGCTAACCCAGCTTAACTGATATGTTCATTAAGCATCGTGTTTAGCAGCAGTACCTTAGCCCAAACGCTCGTCGGTACGCTAATAATATCCCGTCCATTTGCGTCTGACGGCATAGGGATTTGACGCTGATCTTCAAAATAAAACTCAAAAGCCGTAATTAGAGCATCTCTCGTTTCTTCCAGGGCTTCTTCATAAGTATCAGCACAAGTCATTGCTTCTGGGATATTCACAAAGCGAACCATAAACGTGTTGCCATCAGGCTCAATAATTACAGGATAATTCATATCAATCTCACCTATTTAAAAGCTACTGCTTTTCAAGCCAGCGTCTGAATGCACTTTGCTTCACATCATCTCTTTGATGCCACACCTCAAAGCAATCAAAAATGATTACTTTGTCCAGTTAAACATTCATCCTATGAATCCTAAATTTTACAGAAAAGTGCCGTTAATAAACGGAAGGTAGAGCAACAAAGGTGATATTCTTACGGATAGGTAATCTAGTAACACAGAGCAATAGGCTAACCAATGGCAAAATCGACTCTCGAACAATGGCGGATGTTTAAAGCAGTCGCTGACCATGGAGGCTTCATGCAGGCGGCTCAGCAGGTTCACAAAAGCCAGTCGAGCATTCACCACGCTGTTAATAAAATGGAAGAACAGCTCGGCGTTAATTTGTTTGAGGTCGATGGTCGCAAAACGGTGTTAACCCACGCCGGCAAGCTCTTGCTACGCCGTATTAATTATCTGCTATCGGAAGCTGAGCGATTTGAAAATGTCGCTCAGAACCTGAAAGAGGGAGTAGAGTCGACGCTTAGCATTGCTGTCGATGAAGCTTTCCCGAAAGAAGTGCTATACGAAGCATTAGAAAAAGTCTCGGAAGAGTTCCCGCTGGTGCACATAGAAGTTATTGAAACCATATTAACGGGTGCCGATGAACTTTTACGAAAAGGTCTGGCTACCGTGTCACTATCACCCTTTATGCTCGATAACGAACTGAGCGAGGCACTTAGCGACGTTACCTTTGTTGCGGTATGCGGTACCAATCACACACTTGCGTCAAAAGCGTCTGTCACTCTCGAAGACTTAAAGAACAGCCGTCAAATAGTGCTACGTGACTCTGGTATCGAGAAAAGCTCTGACATTGGTTGGCTGGGTTCTGAGCAGCGCTGGACGGTCAGCCATTTAACCACTTCCGTTGAGCTGATTCGTAAAAGTCTGGGCTTTGCCTGGTTGCCTGAATCGGCGATAAAAGCGCATATTGAAGAAGGCAGTTTGGTGACTTTAAACCTCGAACGCGGCGCTACCCGCTCTATGCCTATTTACTTGAATTTCGAAGACGCTGATAGTGTCGGTCCTGTTGCCAGAAGCTTCATTGGTCACATTCGTTTTCTGACTTAAACACTCTGTTACAAATTACTAACAAAATAACTTCAAGCCTCCGGAGCGCCCGAGTATCATCTAGACATTAGATGAATAAAAGGGACCTCCAATATGAAGAAGTTATTACTTGCGAGCGCTATTAGCTCTGCCCTGCTACTAACAGGCTGCGGCCAGACCGTTACTGAAACACCGAATGCGCAAAGTATTGTCGCGGGTAAATTGATTAAAAGCCCAAACGACGAGCGTGACTATCGCGTTTTGAAACTTGATAACAACATTGAAATTATGCTGGTGTCAGACCCTGATGTTGATAAGTCAGCGGCTTCGTTAAGTGTTGGTGTCGGTCTGTTACAAGACCCTAAATCACAACAAGGCATGGCCCATTACCTGGAGCACATGTTGTTTCTGGGCACCGAAAAGTACCCAGATACCAATGGTTACAGCGAGTTTATGAGCAATAATGGTGGTAGCCAGAACGCTTACACCTGGCTGGACATTACTAATTATATGTTCAAAGTGAACAATGATGCGTACGACGAAGGCCTGGACCGCTTCTCAGACTTTTTCAAAGCGCCAAAACTCTACCCGGAGTATGTGGATAAAGAGCGTAATGCGGTCAATGCCGAGTGGTCGATGCGCCGTGAAATGGACTTCTTTGGTCAATTTAAACTCGGTCGCTTGTTGCTTGGTTCACACCCTTCTAATCGTTTTCTTATTGGCAACCTTGAAAGCCTCAGCGACAAAGAAAACAGTCAGCTGCATCAGGAAACTGTCGACTTCTATAACCGTTTTTATTCGTCAAACATTATGAAAGTGGCAATGATAAGCAACCGCTCGCTTGATGACATGGAAGCGTTAGCCCGTAAGCATTTTGCCAGTATTGAAGACGACGGTATCGACGAGCCTGAAGTCACGGCTCAAATTAACTTTGACGGTGTCGGCAAAAAACGCATTCATTACGTTCCGAATGAAGACGTTAAACAGCTGAAGCTTGAATTCATCATTAACAACAACCAAGACCAGTTTAAAGTTAAGCCTAACCGCTATGTAAGCTACTTGCTTGGCTCTGAAATGCCGGGCACTCCCGCTCAGCAACTGAAAGAGGCTGGACTTATTGCGAGTCTAAATGCTTCTGCGCAGCCAAATTTCTATGGTAACTACGGCGTTATGCGTTTAGACGTTGAGCTCACCGATAGCGGCATGCAGCAGCGTGAAGAGATTGTCGCGCTTATTATGCAGTACATTGACAAAGTACGTGCGGAAGGCGTCGACGAAAAATATTTCAATGAAATAAAAACCAGCTTGAATAACCGCTTCCGTTTTTTAGAGAAAGGCGACGAGTTTAGTTATGTCTCCAACCTTGCGGAAGCCATGCAAAACTATCCGGCTGAATATGCTATTAGTGCGCCTTACGAATACCAAGAGTTTAACCCTGAAGCTATTCGTTCAGTGCTTTCTCAATTAACGCCTGAGCGTTTGCGTGTTTGGTACATCAGTCAGGATGAGCCGCATGACAGCGAACTTGACTACTACGATGGCAAATACAAAGTAGCGAATATAACTGCCGAAGAAATTGCTAGCTGGAAACAAGACCCCAAAATGGCAATTAACCTGCCTAAAGTGAATACGCTTCTACCGGAGAGCTTCGAGGTTAAGAAAAACGACGCGTTTGAGAAGCCTCAGGTGGTTATTGACGAGGACGGCCTGCAAGTATGGCAATACCCAAGCCAACTGTATGGTGATCAGCCACGCGGCATTTTTAACGTTCAAATTAATAATCCTGCGACACTGCATGATATTAAAGCGAACGTTCTAGGCGCTTTGTGGAAAGATTTGTACAACATGAACGTCAGTGTCCTAGATACAGAAGCGAACATTGCCGGCATGAACTTGAGCTTGAACGATACAACTGGCATGACATTAACCGTCTCCGGTTTTACCGATAAACAGCCTCAGTTGCTTGAGCGTGCTATTGAAGGCTTAAGCTTTGAGGTTGACCCACAAGCCTTTAAACAGGCCGTTGATCGCTATGTTCGTGCACTGAAAAACAAAGGTCAGCAATTCCCTATTTACCAGAGCTTCGATGCGTACGGGCAGCTAATTCGCGAAGGTGGTTTTGAGCAGTCAGACTTAATCAACACGGCTCAATCGCTCAGCAATGAAGAATTAGAAGCTTACATGGCAATGCTGTTAGGTAATAATTCCATTCGTGTGTTTGCGTTTGGTAATTACGACAAGTCTGACTTAACGGAAGCCGTAGAGCGCGTTAAAACAAGCTTACCTGAGAACCGGGAAGTCACTGACTTTGAGACCGCCGAGTTCTGGGCGCCTCAATCAAACAAAGCTATTGTATTACGCAAAGATCTCGAGGTTGCCGATGTAGCTCTGGTAGACGCACACATTCATCCAGAGCCAGGTTTTAAAGCTCAGGCAGCGGGTGCTGTGTTGCAGAGCCATTTCCGCACCGCAGCCTTTGATACTTTGCGTACCGAAGAGCAGCTGGCTTATGCCGTCGGCGCTTTTGCGCCATCGCTTGATAATTACGCAGGCTTTGGTCTATACATTCAAACGCCGGTTAAGAGCGTGGCGGATATGCAGGCGCGTTTTGACAAGTTCAAAGACGAATACTGGACGCAACTTGAGAAGATGACTGAAGACGAGTTCGCTCAGTTAAAGCAAAGTGCGCTGGTAACGTTAAAAGAAACGCCGAAGAATATGCGCGAAGAAGTCGCTCCAATACTGTCAGACTTAGCGCTTGGCCGTTATGATTTTGACAGTAAAGAGCAGCTGATTAAAGCCGTCGAGAGCACGACACTGGCAGACGCTAGAGCATTCTATAAAGATACGTTAATGAATCCGGACGCTGCCCGTATTTCCGTGCAGCTCCGCGGCACTAAGTTCGCAGACGAACCTTATGCAGACTTACCGAATCAAACGGTTGTGGAAGATCTCGCAGAGTTTCACCAAGCTATGGAGACTCAATAATATTTGAGGATATATCATGAAAACAATGACTCAATGGGTCGTAGGTATTTTTATAACGGTGGCAGCTCTCTGCCACCCAACTTCTTACGCTAGCCAGTATGACTCTGAACTTAATGGCATGTGGCGTGGTGAATTAGAAATACAAGACGGCGTTAGCTTAACCATAGGCCTTTCAATAAAAGACGGTCAGCTAACTTTAGACAGCCCTAACCAAGGCATGTTTGAACATAAGCCTACTGAATTTTCTCTCAGTAAAAATACAGTCCGCTTTTCCGACAAGAGCTTAAGCGCCAGCTACGAAGGGGAGTTAAACGGAGGCACTTTAGAAGGCACCTTTAAACAAGGTAAGTCTTTTGACCTGGACATGCAAAAACTAACCGAGAGTGACCAAGCCCGTTTAAAGTATGAGGCGACCTACGCTGGAAAGCTATCTGTCACAGACACCAGCACACTGCCACTTCGAGTTAATGTAGCTGTTGTTCACAATGGTTACATAGGTACGCTCGATAGCCCCGCCCAACAAAGCTATGGAATTCCACTGACTGAACTCATTATTAACGACAACAAGCTCAGCTTTGGGTCTCCTATGCTACAAGCCAGCTTCTCCGGTGAACTGACTGAGGACGGATACACAGGTACTTTTACGCAAGGCAAGGATTTTCCATTAACATTGAAAAAATTAGAGGATGAAGATAAACAGGCGAGCACAGACACACCCGAACTTGGTGAGCACGGAGCTAGCGTTGCAGTAATAACGCCGGAAAAAATCGAAAAGAAATTCTATGGCGACCATGATGACAATACGCTTTATGAGATTGGTTCTGTCACTAAGACCATGGTGGGCTATTTGTTAGCCGCGGCTTCTATTAACGAAAATCTGGACTTAAACACGCCCATTAATAAGTTCTGGTCCAAAGCCCCCACAGAAGTCACTTTAAAAGACTTGGCAGTGCACCATAGCGGACTACCTCGTTTACCGGAAAACCTGTTTGACAAGGCCGATCAGAGTGACCCTTACGCCCATTTTGATGAAACCATGCTAGAGTCTGCACTTGCGAATGCATCTGTTACCGAAAAAGCTTACGAGTATTCGAATTTTGGCTATGGAGTGCTCGCAGAAGCTTTGGCTAAGCACTCTGACACATCATTTTCGGACTTATTACAAGCACGAATTTTTGAGCCATTTGGTATGACCGACAGTTATGTCGCATTAAACAGTGACTGTAAACCGGAAAGCCTGACGGCTGGACACAATGTACTAGGTGAAGCGGTGCCTCATTGGCACTTTAAAGCACTGGCCGGCGCTGGCGCAGTGGTTTCAACCCCCAATGACATGGCTCGTTATATTAAAACGCTGATGGAAAAAACCGCTAACAGCGATAAAGCAACCACAACATTACTGACTTCACGTAAAACCATTGAAGGCTGCTGCCAACAAGCTTTAAGCTGGATGATAAGTGAAGACAACAGCGGCAAACCATACGCTTGGCATAACGGTCAAACAGCTGGATTTAGCAGCTTTGTCGGCTTTTATTTAGACGGTAGCAAAGGTGTTGTTGTCCTCAATGCACAGTCAGTCAACGTGAACAGTGATGCTCTTACGCTACTGACTGAAACATCTAAGAACCAGAATTAAACCACGCCTTGCTCAATCATAGCATCGGCTACTTTTCGAAAGCCGGCTACATTGGCACCTTCCACCACATATTTGCATCCTTTCTCCAATAACACTTGAGCATCTTTTTCAGTCAGTTCATTTTGAGTCGCACACGGAAATGCAATGTCACCTTTATAACGCCAGACAGTATGACCATCTTCCGGATAGTCATCTCTTGGTGTGTACTCGGCGTTACTATGAGTTTCTAAATATGCCTCTAAACGCCCGTTTTGCTCTTCTTTTATGCGTTTTACTAAGTCTAAGTCGATGCCGCTGTCATGGTAAATGGAGCCACTTGAGTCACTGCAAGTTACTGGTGTCGCACCAAGTTCGTAGAGCTTTTCCATCGCATAAATAGCGACATTACCGGAGCCCGATACCAGGCAGCGTTTACCCTCTAATGAATCATCTTTATCGTCCAGCATGCATTCCACAAAATACACAGCACCATAACCCGTCGCTTCTTTACGAACGAAGGAGCCACCCCAGAGCGTGCTTTTCCCCGTAAGAACACCGTCGAATCGATTCGCCAAACGTTTATACTGACCAAATAAGTAGCCAATTTCACGAGTGCCGACACCAATATCACCAGCAGGCACATCCGTATTTGGACCAATGTGGCGATACAGTTCGCTCATAAACGATTGACAGAAACGCATGATTTCAGCGTCTGATTTGCCTTTAGGATCAAAGTTTGAACCGCCTTTACCACCACCAATAGGCAAACCGGTGAGTGCGTTCTTAAAAATTTGTTCAAACCCAAGAAACTTAATAATTCCGGCATTAACGCTTGGATGAAAACGCAAACCTCCTTTGTATGGACCTAATGCCGAATTAAATTCAATACGGTAGCCTTTATTGACCTGTATCTGGCCGTTGTCATCAACCCATGGCACGCGAAACATCACTTGCCGCTCAGGCTCAACCAAGCGCTCAATAATAGCCTGCTCTCGATACTTCGGGCGCTCTTCCAACAAAGGCTCTATCGACTCAAGTACATCCTCCACTGCCTGATAAAACTCGGACTGCGCAGGGCTGGTTTGCTTTAAGGTCTCGATAGTGTCTTTTATATAGCTCATGTGCGCCTCTGTAATTTGAAACTTATCTCTTTAACGTACTCCGTTAAATTTAGATCGCCAAGCGCTTAAAACAAAAAAACCCGGTGGCAAGCCACCGGGTTACAAAACGCTCCAGCAGGGAGACTAGAACGATAAGCGTGCGCCTAAGTAGAAGCGACGAGGTTTAACCCAGTCAACTCCTTCGCCAAAGGCATAAACACCGTCGCCTGCAACCAGATCTTGCTCACGACGTACTGCTTGATCATCCAATGCGTTAAACACATCCAGGAAAAACTCGGCTTTATAGTCTTCGCCGAAGTCATGAGTGTATTTAACACGCAGGTCCAAGGTTCCATAAGCTGGTGACTCTTGAGAACCAATAGCCCCTTCTTGTACCCAAGTATCGGTATAGCCACCGTACTCATATGGGTCATCCGATAAAGGAGCATGGCGTCCATAAAGCGCTCTTGTTTTACTGTACACGGTACCCGAGTTCCAGTTATAAACAGCACCTACCTCTATGCCATTATCAAACTTATAGCTACCAAACAGCTTAACAAGGTGTTCCATATTACCTGGCTGGTCAGCATATACACCAGGGGCTCGCGGGTCTAACCATACAAAGTCACCCTGCAAATCAGCGTTACTATCTGAGTTAGTGTTCCCTTTAGCATCGTTATAAGTCCATGACGCATTAAAGAACCAATTATCTGACGCTGTTCTATGCTTTGTGAAAGCAACTTGCAGACCTTTATAGTCACGCTTACCACCTTCTAAAGTAGCAATGACGTAGTTTGAACCAGGATTTTCGTCATAGCCAAAATAAGATAGAGGTAAGTAGAAGTCGGTTCCTTCTAACTCATTAGCATAAACACCAAGATCGTAATCTTCTAAAATGTCCTTAGTTGTTCTATCAGTGTAAGTCACCTCAATGCTCATGTTATCAGCAATATTGGTCGCATAACCTAACAGAATTTCATCGGTATAAGGCGTCTTAGTACTTGGCGCAAAGAATGCATCCTGAACTTGCTCACCACCGCGAACACGGTAAGTTAACCAGCGGTCCTCTAAGTAAATTTGCTCGTGTAAGACAGGTCCTGTCAGGTTACCCGCAAAGTCCGTCATATTGGTACGTATTGGGTCGTAGTAGCGGCCGACAAAGCCCCAGACTTTACTTGAACCGTCTATGTCGTACACAACACTGAAGCGTGGTGCAACTTCCCAGTCAAACTCAGCAATCTTGTCGCCTTTAGACGAGAAGTGTTCCCAAGTTTCAGCTCGCAGACCAGCATTCACTGTCCACTGATCAATAGTCCAGGTGTCTTGAACAAAGAAAGTTTTACCTTTTGTTTCCATTTCAATTGGAGCAGTTTGTTGCTCCTGGATACGGTAAACATTGACATCACCGGTAGGATTACCTTCAGTAGAGTCAAACACTACGCCGTTTCTTAACTCATCAGGACTGATTGAGCCGTCTCCGTTAGCATCATATCGGCTCAAATAAAGACCAGAATCTTCACTCGATGCCATATTGTCAATCAAGCGAGAGAGATCATCTGCTGATAGATCACGAGTTCCTACCCAGTCCTCAGCACTTAGGTAATCATCAATCGTAGCGCCCGCATTTCTTGTACCAATTGATGTATATTGAGCTCCGTCACCGGTAAAGCGACTATCTTGAATATTCTCATTCACTGTATAAACAAAGCCAGCTTTAATCTCGTGGCTACCGTAATCGTAAGTATCAAGGAAGTATTCTAACGTAGCCTGATACTCGTCTTTATTACGGAAATTAATCGAATTAACACCATACCCGCCTCTATCAGTATCCGCATTTGTCGGCTCAAAACCGTCATTCGTACGATAGGCTACATCATTACGAGTCGAGTCATCAGCAGCAATACTAGATACTTCACCTTCATGGCTAGATGCTTTCAAAGTTAAAATAAAGTTATCCCAGTAACGCGAGTACTCAACCTTATAGTTGTCACCACCTTGCTCTTGTGCTCTATCTCGGTTATTCAGAGTCCGAGGGTCATCTGAACCACTAATTTCTCTCGGGTCGTTAAACCAGCTCGCAACAAAGCGGTCATTCGCTGTTGGCTGCCAGGTTAACTTGAAGAAACCAAGATCCTGTTCATCGGTAATACTGCGTAACTTTGTATCGGTAACAGGGTCAGTAACATCTTCTTCACGTTCTTTAATTTGATAAGAACCGAAGAACCAAAGCTCATCTTTAATAATTGGACCACCCAAAGTGACCGCGGTATCAAAGGTATCAAAGCTGTTTTGAGACAGGTTTTCGTTGTCAGCAACTAAGCTATCGTTCTGGAAATAATAGTTAACCGAGCCGCTCCACTCGTTACTACCCGATTTAGTGATAACACGGGTAACCAAGCCCTGACCCCCAGCGTATTCAGCCGGAATACCACCGGTAAGAATACGTTGCTCCTGAATAATTTCAGAGTTAATGTTTGCACCAAAAGTACCGGTTGCGTTATCAGTAACGTCAACACCATCAAGGTAATAAACGTTATCCGAAGACGAACCATACTCACCACCGATATCGGAATAGTTAACACCCGATTTAGACGATGGGTTTCCGTCTAATGACGGTTTTGTACTTGGCGCTAATTGCAAGTAGTCCTGAAAACTACGAGCCGTTGGAAGCGACTCTGTCATATCCAAAGTAACGGAAGTACCCGTCGTTGAAGAGGTCGTATCAATTGTCGACATCGCACGGCCGGTAACTTCGATGGTTTCAATATCATCACCTGCTCGGCTTAACGAATAGTTAAGCTCGAAGGTTTGACCTGATGAAACACGAACATTTCCAGATTCAAAGTCCGAGTAACCCTCTTCAACAACTTCAACCTGATATTCGCGAGAAGGCTGTAAGCCACCTAGGCGCACATAACCATCTTCATCGGTTTCGGCTGTTCGTGAGACTAATGTATCGGGAGCACTAACGCTTACCGTTGCATTAGGAACAGGGTTACCCTGACTATCTGTAACTTGAATACGAAGCGTACCGGTATCCTGAGCGTAAGCAGAGGACGCAACGCCCAAAGCTGCAGCAACCGATAACGCCGTGAGCGTTCTTTTAAGTCTTAGCATTATTGTTCTCTCCTTAAACAAACGTCACTAGTAAAGTGTACGTACATCTTGTTTTTGTTATAGAAAATTTAAGGACTGAGGGCTGCCCTCAACAATAACGCTACTACTTTGATTAGGTTTTGTCCAATCTTTAATAAATTGTTAAATTCATTCAATAGCAACCCGATTCCGCCCTGCCTTTTTCGCGGCATAGAGATTTTCATCTGCCCGCTTGAGAATACTATCGGGGGTATCGGTTGGAACCTTAGTCGTTGCACCTAAGCTAATAGTTACTTTAACGGTCTTTTTGTTACTTTGCTTGCCTCGTTTTTCCTTGCCTTTGCCAGACGTTTCAGGTCTTGATGGGTCTCTCAATGTGAGTGGATAATTAGCCACTTTTGAGCGCACAGTTTCCAACACATCTTTCAGTTTTTCTTCGTTATTGTGTGAGAATACCAGGGTAAACTCCTCTCCTCCGTATCGGTAGGCTTTGAAACCACTAACGCTCTTTAATATGCTGCCTAATAGCCTGAGAACCTGGTCGCCCACTTCGTGTCCGTAGCGGTCGTTAAATTTTTTAAAATGGTCAACGTCCAACATGCACACGGCACTGCGCTTGCGTAAATGTTGCAATTCACTCATGAGTGCTCGGCGTTGCGGTAATCCGGTTAGCTCATCTATGTATGCTAGCTTTAACATTCGGTCAGCGAGAGCCAGCAGCAGGCTGCCGGAAATTGCGAGAGCGGCCCAAGCCGAAGCGTCAGTTTGTTCAATGCCAACAACAAAGATCATGAAAGCCAACCAGGCAACTAACTGACTCCACCGAAATGCCGATGCGTTTTTATAAAGAAGAACGGTTGCCCAAATACCGCCCATTGCTATCATCCACAGCGATAGACCTATGCCTGGTAATTCATCAGAGAGGCTTAACATTTCGGCTGGATTTAGAACGGCCAGAACGCCAGAAAACGGTTCTATTAGCAGTAGCAATGGTGACAAGCCAACTGCGACAAATAACAAGAAGCCCCTCGGTGAAAGTAACACCGGCAATTTTATAAACACCAACAGCAACGCCGTTAGCGACAGCCAAACAGGCAGCGCTTCATACAAAACAGCCACATGCTGCTGGCTCAGTGGCTGCTGTAACCCCATTTGAATTAACGCGTAAAAGCCTGCGGTCCAGGCACACCAGTAAAGCCATTGCCATTGCCTGAAAAATCCAGCAATGAGGGTTACTAACCCTAAAGACGCTACAACACTCTCGGGCACAGGCAAGGCTACATCAGCCAACACTGTCGGGGCAAACAAGCCCAACAGAACCCAAACCACCAGCGGCAAAAACACGACTAAGGACAAACGCAACTCCTGCTAATAACTCAACTGTCTAATGTAGAGTAAAAGGTTATAAGTCAGCCACCTTGCAAAGCGACTAATCGACTACTATTTAAAGATTAACGACTTTCGTTTCAAAAAGACACTTTAGGAGCAACAACATGACACTACGTATTGGCGATACAGCCCCGGACTTTACAATTGATACCACAGAAGGCCCCATTAATTTTCATGACTGGGCCAAAGGCTCTTGGGTCTTTTTCTTCAGCCATCCGGCCGACTACACCCCGGTCTGTACAACAGAAATGGGCCGTACCTCACAATTAGCGCCGGAATTTGAAAAACGCAATGTGAAACCACTGGGCCTATCGACTGACTCAGTTGACGCACATAAAGGCTGGATAAACGACATTAACGAAACTCAGAATACCGTTCTGGAATTCCCAATTGTTGCTGACAAAGAGCTGGAAGTGGCTCAAAAATACGACATGATTCACCCGAACGAAAGTGCCACAGCAACGGTTCGCTCAGTGTTTATTATTGACCCGAATCAGAAAATTCGCCTCATTATGACCTACCCAATGACGGTTGGTCGTAATTTCAACGAAATTCTGCGCGTGATTGAGGCATTGCAAACGACTGATCGCGAAGAAGTAGCATGCCCTGCTGACTGGACACCTGGCGACTCTGTCATTATTCGTCCAAATGTCAGCGATGAAGACGCGAAAGAGAAATTTCCACAGGGCTGGAAAACCGTTAAGCCTTACCTACGTTTAACAGACATTAAATAACGTCATACCAAATGCCGGGCCCACAAAGGGTTCGGCGTTTATTAATTGACCAGCTAAAGTAAAGCTGCTTAGCTTACGATAATAAGTTATACGACTTTAGTCGAAAGCAAAAAGGCATATTCTATGAGCTGGTTTAATAACCTTCGATTCCGATACAAGCTATTATTACCCATTGTACTTCTGGCAATTGTGCTTATTGGCATTGCCACTGTTAGTGCAGTGAACTTTAAGTCAGTTGCAAACAGCGTTGATGAAATCGCAAGCGAGCACTTACCGGGTCTCAATTTTCTTCTGCAAGCTGACCGAGACCTTCATCAAGCCCAAGTTGCTGAAAGAACATTACTCTCAGTTGAGCCCGGCTCTTCCCGTCAACAACAGCTTATCGACACCCACAACGAAAACCTCGAACAAGCCGAGCAGCGGGTGAATCGATTTTTAAGCCTAACATCCAGCGCCGAAGAGCGTCGTATGGTTGAGGACTACAAAGCGAAAAACGAAACCTGGATCGCAACCGCTCAACGGGTGATTGAATTACACCGACAAGGCAATGTGCAACAAGCTATTCAGCTTAGTCAAACTGACAGCGGCCCGCAGTTTGAAACCATGCGTAACGTGCTGGACCAACTCGAGCAACGCAAAGAAGAGGCTGCTTTAAACCAGTCGACAATTATTGAGGGTGTCATTACGCAAAGTAACTGGACGCAAATGGTTGTACTTATTATTGGTTTAGCCATTTGTGTGCTGTTGGCCCTATTCTTCCCGCCACTTATTACCAAACCGTTAAACCTAATGTTGGAACGCTTCGAGGACATGGCTAAAGGGGAAGGTGATTTGACGGCTCGAGTGAACCTCGATAGAAGCGACGAGCTAGGTTTAGTTGCAGACGCTTTTAACGAGTTTGTTGAAAAACTTCAGCGCACTATTACCAAAATCAATTCTATGACGGAACAGCTCGCCACGTCATCAGAAGAACTGTCCAGTATTTCAGAGCAGTCGAACGCCAGTGTAAAAGAGCAACACCAAGCGGTTGAGCAAGTCGCAACGGCTATTCATGAAATGTCGACAACAGTGGATGAAATCGCAAAAAGCGCCAATGACGCAGCAACTTCCGCACGCACTGCTGACGACCATACGAAGCAGGGTCGTAAAGTCGTCAATTCTACGGTTTCCGCGATAAAAAAATTAGCCAACCATGTTAACCAGACCACTCAGAACATCTCTAAAGTGGCAGAAGATAGCGACAATATCGGTAAAGTACTCGACGTCATTGGTGGAATTGCCGAACAAACTAACTTGCTGGCGCTAAATGCTGCTATCGAGTCGGCTCGGGCCGGTGAGCACGGCCGCGGATTTTCCGTTGTCGCTGACGAGGTACGCACGCTTGCCAGCCGAACTCAAGAGTCCACCCAGGAAATTCAGGATATGATTGAACGTCTGCAAAGCGCCACAAAAGAAGCGGTTAACTCCATGCAAACCGGTAAAGAAGAAGCTGATCACACGGTTGAACGTGCCCAGGAGGCAGACGAGTCACTGCAGTCTATAACCCAGGCTGTCGATGAGATTAACGACATGAACAGTCATATAGCCAGTGCTGCGGACGAGCAAAGTTCTGTAACGGACGAAATTAATCAGAATATTAACACCATTAGCAGTATTTCGGATCAGTCAGCGCAGGCATCAGCTCAAGTTAAGGAGTCCAGCGATAACTTAGCGAAGCTATCGTCTGACTTGCAACGCGAGCTGCGTCAATTCCGAATTAGCTAAAGTTCGTTATTTAGTGACTACTTGGGAACTGCCGAATTGAGCAGTTCCCGGAGTTTTCGGTTTGCGGAGCAAATATCTCTGCGCTATGTATACATCGGGCTTCACTTAACGCGCTGAACTCGCATGCGACGATTAGAGCCTTCACGCCCAAAGAAGAATGAGTTAAGTGCACCGCGTTCAATGTAGTAAGCGTCTCCTTCCCAGGAAAAATAGCCACTGTCCGTCTGCTTCCAAACCTGACCATTTTTTAAAGTTATACGCCACTTTCCGTAAGGTCCTTCCTCGCGCTCGGCCAGAGTCACGTTAATGCGCTCGTCTTCCTTTTCTTCTCTCTCTTTATGTTCAAACCCGAAGCGATCACTTGCACGTTCCGTATCTTTTTGACTTTGTTGCGCTTGTTCGCGGCGCTCTTGCGCTTTTTCTCTCATTTCAGCCGCTTTCTGCTTGCCTTTACGGGCCTGCTCCGGAAGCTCTCTGTCTTGACGTTGCTTCTCCCCGGACTGAGTCTTTTTCGCTAAATTGTCATAACACACCAAACGCTCTAAAGAGTCCTCAATTTCGGCACAAGCCTCTAATCCTGACTGCTGAGCAAAACTGGTAGCACTGAAGGCAATCGCTGCCATTCCAATAAACAACTTATGCATAATTCATTCTTCCTATAAATGTGATTCGTTTTAATACGTTAACCTAAGCGTATCGTTTTTTTGGGTTAACTCAAATTCTTTTAATGCGCTCATTCCTAAAAGGATAACGTTTCCGTCCATACCCGGCGTAATAGACGCATCAACGTTATTAAGACGTATGTCGCCCAGTTCCAATGTATCAATCTCCGTCCGATAGGTAATAACCCGGCCATTTGCGGTTTGTGACATGCCTTGCCGCCCTTTTTGCAAACCTAATTGACTCGCAAGCTCTTCAGGAACCGCGACCAACGTCGCTCCGGTGTCTAAAAGAAATGTCACCTGTTGGCCATTTATTTTACCTCTGGCCACATAATGTCCCATACGGTTTTGCTCGAGGACAACGGTCACATCCCCACCGTTTCTATGACTTTGAATGTGTGAGTTCGGATTAAACTGCTCCTGCAACTGGTCTTGAAAAAACCAAACTAATAGAGCAATTGCCAGCCCCCACGCAATGAACATGAAGGGCTTTCCAAAAGAATTACCGCCTGCCACTTTTATTGTCCTTCCTCACTATAAGGCAATGTTTGCTTTTCTACTTTATTCGCTAATGCCTGGCGTTGTTCAGTCATTTTTTCAACGGACCAACCCTGCAAGTGAGTATTCACTAACTCTGTTAGCGCTGCAATATGATCAGGCTCAGCATTCAATGCGCTAATGTATTCATAGCGCTCTCCACCGTTTTCCATAAAGTACTCGCGGTTTTCTTCACCAATTTCTTCAATAGTTTCCAGACAGTCAGCACTGAACCCCGGACAAAAAACCTGTACTGATTTAACGCCTTTTTTCGGTAAGGCTTTCATGGTCATGTCGGTGTATGGCTGCAGCCACTCTTCGCGACCAAAGCGCGACTGGAAAGTGGTTAAATACTCATCTTGTTTCAGTCCTAGGCGCTCTGCCAACAGTCGCGAGGTTTTGTAGCACTCACAATGATATGGGTCACCATTTTTCAAGTAGCGCAGCGGTATGCCATGGTAGGAAAACAATAATTTGTCAGCGCGCCCATGCTCATTCCAGTGACGCTCAATGCGCTTAGCAGCCGCCTCTATAAAAGGCGGGTAGTCATGGTAATGCGTGACAAAGCGAAGTTCCGGCAGCCAGCGTCGCTGAGTAAAGTCTTTTGCCAAGGCATCGAACGTCGAAGCCGTAGTTGATGCACTGTATTGCGGGTAAAGAGGCAAAACCAGCAGCTTACGCACGCCTTTTTCCAGCATCCGTTCAATAACATCGGAAATAGCCGGGTTTCCGTAGCGCATGGCAAAGTCGACAACAATGTCTTCACCCCAGGTTTCTTTCAATTTTGCTTCTATGCCTTTGGCCTGATCTTCGGTGTGGAATAATAATGGTGAGCCCCGACCTGTCCAGACCGTTTTATAAGCTTCTGCTGAGCGTTTCGGGCGAATGCGTAAAATAACGCCATTTAAAATTAACGACCAAAGCAACCGTGGCACTTCAACCACCCGAGGGTCTGACAGAAACTCTTTCAAATAGGGCTTCAAGGCTTTCTTTGTCGGAGCCTCGGGTGTGCCTAAATTGGTGACAAGCACACCTATTTTGTCAGCTTGGTGGTGGGAAAACGAAGAACTACCACGATATTTCATCTGCTTTTACCTTAAAATTCTGTTTTGCTTGGGAATGAAGCGAAATTTACGTAATTTTTAACGGGTTCGATCCCTATTTGCAAAAAAATCAGGTTACACTGCAACGATACACTCTATCGAAACTATTTGCTTGACCCATTTAATATGTCGACAACATCTACTCGTGAAAAGTGGTACAAGAAGCTGGCCAACTCACCACACGCACTGGTGCTTCTGTTCTTTCTTTCGGCACTAGAAGCGACTGTTTTGCCAATTCCGTTAGAGCTTATCCTGGTGCCTTATATGGTGCTGGAGCGGGAGCGTATTTGGTTAATTGCGTCCGTCGCATTAGCGGGGTTCATGGCTGGCTCAGTCGGCGGTTATTACATTGGTTATGCGTTGTTCGATACCATCGGCCAATGGTTTATTGACTACTTATCCGTTCAGGAGCAATACGACGAATTTCAATCGGCTCTGGAAAATAACGGCTTCTGGTCAATATTCCTGGTTGGCGTTACGCCTGTTCCTTTTCAGGTGGCGATGCTTGCTGCCGGGGCTGGCAAATACCCTTTAGCCTTGTTTTTACTAGCTGCCGGTATCGCCCGAGCGTTACGTTACTACATTCTGGCCGCCTTAGTGTTCTGGCTCGGCCCACAAGCGGAAGATATCTGGGAACGTTATTCGGGCCCCGCCGGATGGTCCATACTTATTGCTGCGGTTTCTGTTATATTGTTGATACAATTTTTATAATCAACAGTTATTCACTCGGAGCCCGATGACTCTTCTTATACTTTTTGCGTTTTTGGCTATTGGCGTATCTTTTATATGCTCGGTTCTGGAGGCGGCAATACTGTCAGTAACACCGAGTTACATTGCTCACCTAAAAGAATCCAGACCAAAAACGCATAAGCAACTACGTAAACTCAAAGATGGCATCGATAAACCCCTGGCCGCTATTTTAACCTTAAATACAGTAGCTCATACCGCTGGCGCCGCTGGTGTCGGTGCGCAGGTCGGTGTTGTGTTTGGCGACGGTTACCTGGGCGTTGCTTCAGCAGTTATGACGTTACTTATCCTGATTTTGTCTGAAATTATTCCGAAAACCATTGGGGCGAAATTCTGGCGTCCATTGGCGCCCTGGCTTCCGCCAATTTTGAACCTCATGATTCTAACGCTTAAGCCCTTTATTTGGCTGTCAGACCAAATAACAAAACGTATCGGCGGTGGGGAAGAAGAAATTGACGTGCGCTCTGAGATAAAAGCCATGGCAACCATTGGTCACGAGGAAGAGGCTCTGGATGCGGACGAGCGACGTGTTATTTTAAACATTCTTGACCTTCACGACATTCGGGTGAAAGAAGTTATGACACCGCGAACGGTTTGCGAGTCCATACGACCTGACGAAGACATTATGGCTGTTAGTCAAAAGATTCGTGAGCTCCCCTTTTCCCGTTACCCAGTCATCGACGCCGAAGAAGAGCCACACGGCATTCTGTTCCGCAGCGATGTTTTTGACGCCGACGAAGGGACACCTATTCTCGACATTGTTCGCCAAGTTGAAGTCGTTACCGAAACCGTGAGTGTGGAAGCCTTAATGAGCCACCTTATATCCACACGGCAACACATGGCGTTAGTCTATGACGAGCATGGCAGCTGGTTAGGACTTATTACTCTGGAAGATATTATCGAAACCATTTTGGGCACGCCGATAATGGATGAAACCGACAACATTGCCAGCCTACGCCGCTACGCCAGACAACGTTGGGATAAGCGTCTCAAGCGCGACCCAAAGCAAGCGCAGCGCCAGCAAGGTAATGATCATTCGGAATAGTTGATCAAAGCGCTGGTTCGTGATTTTTTTGAGCCAGTGCAAACCTATCCAGGTACCGGCAAAGCCAGCCGCTATCATTGCTCCAATCAAAGGCAACCAGTCTTTGAAAACAAACCCAGCCATACCAAATACAATAGCTTTAGGACCATGCTGGAAAGTCATAACTGCAGCAAAGGTAGCAACGGTTTGCATTCTCTCGCTGAACCGGGCTTTTACGAAGGCCGCCACCAAAGGTCCTGACGCGCCAACAAATAATGCTAAAAACCCCGTTAACAAGCCCCCGCCGACAAGACCCGCACGCCCGGACAAGCTTTGCGGTAATTTTGGCCCCCAGGTTAGCCATAACAGGAAAAGGCCAATGGTAATTTGCAGTATTTCTGTCGGTAACCGAACCAGTAACAGGCTTCCGAGAAAGGTGCCCAATAGCCCAAAAGGCACAAACCAAGCGATAGTCGACCAGTGAATATGTCGCCATGACAGCGCTGCCCGCCCTACGTTCGAGCCCATTTGCACTAAACCATGAACCGGAATAACGGCGCTGCCAGGCAACACTAGCGCAATAACGCCAATCAATACCGCACCGCCCCCAGCACCAGCGACCGCACTTAATAACGACGTTGCCGCAGACAGCAACACTAACCCATAAAATAAAGACTCATTGACCACTGACTTCGACTCCCGGTTTGCGCTGCTCTGGATCAATACGTATAATTCGCGCTCGATTTTTAAATCGACTATTTCCAAACAAGGCTTCGGATTTACGTTCCGAACCGCTGAAAAAGGTAACACGATATGTACATTTGTGCGGCATTGTATAAGTTTGTCGAGCTCAATGACTATGAGCAAATTCGCGAACCACTCTATCAAACCCTTATCGACAACGACGTAAAAGGCACCCTTCTGCTGGCTCGAGAAGGCATTAACGGTACTATTTGCGGTACTCGTGAAGCCATCGATAACGTCTTAGCTTATCTACGTTCAGATGAACGTTTTGCTGACATTGATCACAAGGAATCACCGAGTGAAGAGCAGGCCTTCTACCGCACTAAGGTCAAGCTCAAAAAAGAAATTGTCACTATGGGCGTCGACTGGGTTGATCCTAAGAACACGGTTGGCACCTACGTTGAGCCGGAAAAGTGGAACGACCTGATTTCTGACCCGGAAGTACTGGTTATTGATACTCGTAATGAATACGAGTATGCCGTAGGCACATTTGAGGGTGCAGTAAACCCTAAAACCGATACCTTCCGCGAGTTTCCAGAGTATGTAAAAGAACATCTTGATCCGGAAAAGCACAAGAAAGTCGCCATGTTCTGCACCGGCGGTATTCGCTGTGAAAAGTCTACGGCGTATCTAAAAGAGCAGGGTTTTGACGAGGTTTATCATTTAAAAGGCGGTATTCTGAAATACCTCGAGCTGGTGCCGGAGGACAATAGCCGCTGGAATGGCGAATGCTTCGTGTTTGACCAACGTGTCACTGTGAAGCACGGGCTGGAGCAGGGCGAATACGACCAGTGCTATGCCTGCCGTATGCCTATTACTCAAGAGGAAATGGCTTCTGAGCACTACCAGAAAGGGGTTAGCTGCCCACACTGTTTCGACAAAACCACACCAGAGCAAAAAGAACGTTTCGCCGAGCGCGAACGCCAAATTCAACTTGCTAAAGCGCGCGGCGAGAAACACATTCGCGATGGTAAAGTAGAGTCACTGAGTTGATCTAACTCGCTTCATAAGCGTATTCTCTAATGTAAGCTAAAGCTGACAGTTATCGAATTTAACTGTCAGCTTTATCGATTTTCATCGCTTTCTTTAACCCCACGAATGGACTATGGTTAAAGCATAACGATGACAAAGGAGGGTTTTATGAAACAGTTAAGCGTTATTGGTTTAGACAAGAAAAAAGCCGAGCAACTTGGTGACAAACTGAACGAGTTATTGTCGAACTATCAAGTATTTTACATGAACGTTCGTGGTTTCCATTGGAACATTAAAGGCGAGCGCTTCTTCGAATTGCACGCAAAGTTTGAAGAAACCTACGACGATTTGCTACTGAAAATTGATGAAATTGCAGAGCGTATTCTGACCTTAGGGCAACGCCCTCAGCATGCTTACTCAACGTACATTAAGAACAGCGAAATTGAGGAAGTGAAAGACGTTCACGAAGGTCGCGCTTGTGTTGCGAATATTCTGGACAGTTATCAAACCACCATTCGCTTACAGCGCGAAATTCTGGAGCTTTCAGATGAAGCCGGTGACGAAGGTACTAACGCGCTGATGAGTGACTACATCAAAGAGCAAGAGAAAACAGCGTGGATGCTGACCTCTTATTTAGGTGATTGAAGGCTCGATTAATTGAGCTCAGCCATAAAAAACGCCCCGTCAAAGCGGGGCGTTTTTATTTATACTATGCAGTACTTAGACAAGACCCTTTAGAACGTATAGTTCAAGCGAGCATAGTAGTAGCCACCATTAATACCAAACGGGAAGGTTTCCCAACCGTATTTGAAGCCCGCATCCGAGAATGGAGAGCCTTCGCTGCCCCACTCATCTGGGTAAGTATCAAACAGGTTGTTTGCGCCAATACGGACATTCAGATTATCAGTGAAGTCATAACCAACGGATGCGTCCGTCAACCATTTACCACCCCATTCTTTTTTAACGCCGGTAAATGCCTGACCTTCAACAGAGCCGAAGTAGTTAAACGCTACATTCACATTCCAGGCGTTGCGAGACCAGTCAGCACTAATAGTTGCTTTCTCACTGGGTTGACCTTCTTCCAAACGAAGCACCTGCGTGTCGTTGAAAATATCATCGCCATCAATGAGAGATGACACCGAGTTCACCCGCTCAACTTCGGTGTTCATAAAACTCATGGCCGCAGTTAAGTTTAACTCGCCTTCCATTAACTCAGTTGGGTAAGATGCAATAACATCCAAACCCGTGGTTTTAGTATCAACTGAGTTTGTGAAGAACTGGACTGCGCCAAGCTGATTATCTTCCAATATATCGGCAAATTGCGCTCCCACATCTGCTTGTAGAGGCTCTGAAAGTACAATACGGTCATCAATATTAATTTGATAAGCGTCGATAGTGATATCAAAGCCATTGTTGAACCGCTTAATTAAACCTACGCTGACACTCTCCGAAGTCTCCTCCTCCAACTCCTTAATGCCGAACTGCTGTGCAATTTCATCATTATTAGCTATGGTTGCCGTTTCGACCAAAGTTCCGCCAACAACATTGGTCAAGACTTGGCTATAGTACATTTGTTGCACACCCGGCGCTCTAAAGCCCGTCGAAACAGTACCTCGAAGCGAGAAGTCATTATCAATGTCGTAGCGTGCAGACAATTTTCCGGATATATTGTCTCCGGCAATATCATAGTCTTCATAGCGAAGTGCACCCGCTAGCAAAAAGTCAGGAGTAACATAATACTCCGCATCAACATAGGCACCGTAACTGTCTCTATCAGCATCAATAACTTGTCGGGGGCCAAACCCTGGAAAGCCTTGAATACCTGGCTCTGCAGAAATAGGCTCTCCTTCATCATTTACATAAGGCGTTAAAATTTGTATGTCACGGTCATCTTGTCGCCCGAAAGCCCACGAAACGGGATCGCCCTGATTAATTTGATAACCATCTCGTCTCAATTCAACGCCTAAAGCTAAGTAGAGCAGTTCATTCGCTACATCGACAGTACCATTCACATCGAAGTTGAATGTAGTTTGCTCAAACACTAACTCACCGTCAAAGGCTTCCGTTGGCGTCTCACCATAAATACCGCCATCCGGGTGTGGCTCGTAATACCAACTGGTATTTGCAGAGTTAGACGAATTAAAACCAAACTCATTTTTACCGTAAACGACACTGGCATCCCATAACCAAGCGTTGGGCAAATCACCGCGAATACCTACGGCTAATGATTGGTCATCAGCTTCTGTTGCTAGTTTCGGTAAGAAGCCATCAGGGTAGATAGATTCAATTGTCCTTTGATGATCGCGCCCGCGAAAAAAGCCTGAAGAGCCACCGTCGCGATTCGAAACACCGCCAAACGCGTAAAGCTCAGTGGTATTGCCCAAGTTGTAACCAGCGTTAAACCAAGCGTACATATTCTCTGAGTCTGCGTCGCCAACGTGTAAACGAACGACAGGTTCACCGCTTGGCGACAACCAATCCCCAATAAGTGATGCTTCAGCCGGCGATGCGCGGTTGGTCATGCCGCGGTCACGGTATTCCAACGTACCGTTGAAGAAGCCCTTATCAAACTCTTTACCAAAGTTAATACCAACAGTATTTACTTCGCCGTCTTTTTCATACGTTTGACCTACTTCAGCAGAAATACTGCCGCCCTCGGAGCTTTTCAGCGTAATGTTAATAACACCCGCTATAGCATCAGAGCCGTACTGAGCCGCGGCCCCATCACGAAGAATTTCAACCCGCTCAACCGCTGTAATCGGAATGGCGTTAATGTCGTAGCCCGCTGAGCCTTTACCAATGGTTTCCTGCACGTTCACCAGCGCTTGCTGGTGGCGACGTTTACCATTCACTAAGACCAATACCTGGTCAGGATTTAAACCCCGTAAAGTTGCCGGACGTATAATGTCCGAACCATCTGAAATAGTCGTTGACGAGAAGTTAAATGACGGAGCACTCATTTGCAAAGCTTTACCCAGCTCAGTGGCACCGGTATCAACCAACTGATCGGCTGAGATAATATCAATAGGTGACGCAGACTCTGTAGCCGTCCGACCATTCACACGTGAACCCAGCGTCACAATTCGCTCAATTGACTCGCCGGTTTCGGCATTGACTGCATCTTGAGCCATGGCAGTTGCCGGAACCATAAACGTAGCAGCCAGAGACACTGATAAAAAACCTAGCTTGAAAGGCGCTCTAGTCATAGTTTTTCCCCAATTTTGTTATTTTAGTTTTAAACGACACCTACTTATTAACAACTACACCCACAAAAAAGGTTTAGAAATATGTTATATGACATAAAGAAAGAAAAAATGTGGGGCTTGCGCTTAGTTTATAGTGCGATATATTGAGAAACTGTTAACACAAAAAGAGGAAACCGTTATGACACGCATAGTTGGTATTGTATTAATTATCGTTGGCGCTATCTTGCTTTACTTCTCCTATGAAGCGTCACAATCCATTGCGTCGGAAGTATCGGAAATGGCAACCAATGAACCAACAGACAACACCATTTGGTATTTAATTGGTGGCGTCGCTGCAGTTGTCATTGGCCTGTACGCCACCATTCGCGGCAAGTAAAATCTACAACGCTGTAAACAGGCTATGCTGACGTGTCTCCGGACACGTCAGGTAGTTTCAGTGCGCTTAAAGTAGCTAACACACCAACAACGACCAACACCCATAGTACCGCGTGAGCACCAAAAGCCGCATCAACCCAACCGAGTAACAAACCTGCCAGCAGTACAACACCCATGACAGTATTAGAGACAGCCGTTAACTGCGCTCTATTCTCCTGGTTCGCCATATCAACCAAATACGTTTTACGACCAACGCGCGCACCGTGGTGGGCCACTGCGGACGCAAACAGCAACAAAGCAGCAATCCACTCAAGACCGAGCCAACTCGGAGTCCAATAAAATATAACCAATGCAGCCGCCATGACTAGCGTCGACATGACCGATGCTGCCGCCATAACATGGTGGCTGGCAGAGTCAGACCAGCGCCCCCAAAAACGTCCAGCCAGCAAGCCCGCAAGTCCACTGGCCAGCATAAGGCTACCTAAACTGGTTAACTCTGTATCGCCCTGACGCTGAATAAGCACCACAATGTAGGGAATAGCGAAAGCTGCGGCGACAAGTAAGGCTCGAGTCAAAACGAAGTGTCCAAACTGGCCATTCTTCCAGAGCAATGACATCGACTTAACGGCTTCAGAGACGGCGTTACCGCCACCTTCAGTAGCGCCAGCCACCTCTGGAATTCCTGCATACAAAGCAGCCGCCAAAAGCCATAAAACAACACCGGCTCCCAGCAAAGCTAAAAATAGCCAACGCTGACCGTCTACTTCCGGAGAAAAAACAATCACTAAAGCAGTTAACAAGGTCAGCAACCCAGCGGAAGAAGCTGCTACACCAGATAACCTCCCCCGCCGTGTTTTAGACACTGTTTTACCCGTCACATCCTTATTAGCAACCGAGCAGATACCGCGAGACAAGCTAAATAACGCGAGCAGTAACACGACGCTCCAACCCAGAGCACTGTTACTTAACGTGGCAACCGCAAACAGCATGAGCAACAGCGAGGCGGCCTGCCCGACACTACCTGCAACCCAAAACCACTTTCTAACCGGTTGTTGGCGCAATTGCTGGGCAACAAATAGTTGAGGTAATAGTGCCAATGACTCACGCAAGGGAACTAACGCACTAATAAATATGGCAGGAGCGCCTAACGAACTTAACATCCAAGGCAAGACTAAACGTGCGCTGACCAGGCTGTCACCCAGCTTGGTTAACGTCAGAGACAGCAGCATTAACACAAAAGACTTTGGCTGATGGTTACACGCCGACTCAGGTATATCTTTACACACTCGCGCGTCTTCATCTTCCGCCAGGTAGCCGTAAACCTTCTCGGTTAACTCTTTGTCAGTCATGCTGCTTTCCGTTCTATTTGGAATAGGAGAGTAAATGCTGCCACAAGTTATTCAGCCAATCCACCAAATCGAGCCATTCGGTTATATCCGAAAGCTCGACGTTATATCGGGTGAGTCGCGCGTAGTCTTTGAGTAGTCGCTCAGCCATAGCCTCGTCGAGCTTATTCATGGCAATTGTGTTGGCAATATCAAACAGTGGGTGCCCTATTCCGGCATATTCCCAGTCAATAACTTTAATGGGGGCGGTCATGAGAATATGATTCATCGACAGGTCATTATGGCAAAGCACGGGGTATTCCAACCATTGATCAATCGTCTGCTGGTGTTGGCTTTTCTCTTCCCGAAAAGACTTAGCCAGGGAAGGTTCATAGTTGGAAAGCTGCTGCAGGTAATGCTCTACTTTGTCGTTTAATCTCCAGTGAGGAATGCTTGGCTTAAAGGAGTGAATTTTAGCGAGAACCTCAGCCAATACCGTTGCTTTGATGGCGGGCGATAAGGTTACCTGATTTAATGACGGAGCCTCTAAGTAAGGCTGCAGTAACCAGCCTTCTGCTTCATTCCAGTCCAATACCTCAGGGGCAGCACCGCTTTCAGCAAGCGTTTTCTGCACAGCAACCTCGAGGCCTCGGTCAACCTGAAACAAGCCATCATTTTGCCAGCGTTTTAGTACAAGATCAGAGTCATCGGACTTAAGCCGCAACGTTTGGTTTGACTGCCCACTAGTTAACCGAGTGACTTTTTTAGGTGCAGGTATCATCCGGTACTCTTTACCGGCTCTGGCTGTTGATTACCCTGGTGCCAACGCCACATGGCATACAACACCAGTCCCAGGTAAATCACAAACAATAATGCTGTAGCGACAAACCCCTTACTGGCGTATAAATACACATAAACGCTGTCAATAACCAGCCAGTACCACCAGGTTTCATACGCTTTTTTAGTCACCAGCCACGTCGCCAGCAAGCTAAACACGGTAGTATAAGTATCGAGCCACGCGGCGTCGGCGTCACTAAAAACAGAAAGCGTATAGGCAATTATAGCAGCCAAAGGTATCAGCCAAGCCCACTGTAATAGATGCCACTTAAGCGAGTACTTGGCACCACCAGGGCTCTCTTCGGCAGCAGACTTTTGGAAGCGCCACTGCCACCAGCCGTAACCGGCCATGACGACATAAATAGCCTGCAATACCGACTCCATATACAGCTTACCCTGCCAGAACAATACCGCATATATTCCACAGCTTATGGCTGCTGACAGCCAGCACCATTGCTTCTGATGGGCCGCCAGCACCAAGTACCCCAGTGCGAATAACAGTGCTGCTAATTCCCACAAAGAGCTCATCATTAACTGTTCTAACAGGGTTTCTAGCACGGTTTTTCCTTAGAACGACTTGCTAACAGTTATACCGAAACGACGTGGCTCGCCGTACTGTACATAGGTTTCGTCATTCGCGTACTGAGTTCTGGGGTCATTAGCAAAGTAGAAACCACGCACTTCATAGTCTTCATCCGTTAAGTTCCGTCCCCACAAGCTCACACGCCAATCATCAACGTAATAGTTCACCGCGAAATGCACCAGTGCCATAGAGTCTGACTTCTGATTATGGGAGTTTGAGAAATAGAATTCGTCCTTGCCATCGGCCTGAAGTACCCATTGGACATTCTCACCATACCAACCTTCGAAGCCAACGTTGAACTGATACTGAGGCGCATGAGCTTGCTCACGCCCTGTCATATCCATGCCGTCCTCAGTCACAAAGCCTTCTATTTCGGTCTCCAGCCAACTCGCAGAAGCAAATAATGTGAGCCAGTCGGTCAATTTATTGCGAATTTCGGCTTCAAGACCGTACCCCGTCCCTTCGGCAGCATTCTCAATGTAACCGACAAACGACTGGTTGCGGTTCACCCAACTTTTAAGCTGAACATCATCACGCCAATGGTAAAAAGTGCTCACTCGTGACGTTAAGTCACCGCTTGGGCTACTGCCTTTAACGCCAAATTCGGCACTCCATAGAATTTCAGGCTCAAAAGTAGCGCGTTCCAGCAGGTAGTCTTTTAGCTCGTCGAGACCCTGGTCGTCCGCTTTACCCAGCGCTTCGCCATTAACGCCACCGGACTTATAGCCTCGTGACACGGTCGCATACCAATAGCTGTTTGGTGCTGCCTGGTAGCGTGCACTAAAACTACCACCCACCATGGTATCTTCCGGTTGTGCGTCTATACTGCGACTGTCGGAGTAGTCGTTATCGTACTGCTCAATACGCAAACCGCTAATAGTGGTGAAATCCTCACTCCAGTGCTGCGTCAATTCGCCGTATACCGCGGCATGTTGACTGCGATAATCACTTTGGAAAATATCCGGCTGACCTAGGTCCCAATTAAAGTAATCACGCGTTAGTTCGACGTCTTTATCGTAATAATAAACACCCGCTACCCACTCACTGTCTACTCCCAGCAACACTTGCGGGGCATCCGACAACCAGCGAACCTCGGCGGTTTTGTCTTTTCTGTCACGCAAGTAAGCATCAAACGACGAATATTCCCAACCGGGCGCAATACCGACGTACGTCCAGTCTTCATCAAAGGCGTAAGCAGTATCTGCGTTTAAAATACTCGCTGACAACTCAAGTCGGCTGTTATCCCAACCTAAATAATTCAATGTGGTTTTTACCGCATCACTTTCAAGGCGGTCGTAGCCCGGCTCGTCTGACAGCGTGGTTCGGTTGTTATCAAGACTGAATACGTCATAGCCGTTATCAACATCGTTGTAGTGCAAAACTGTGTCTAACGTCCAGTTATTGGTAAATTGGGTGTTCAATAAAAAGCGAACGCCAAGTTCGTCTCTATCGTTGGTGTCGTCCCTTTCTAAATAGGCATTCTCAATGTAGCCGTCTTGCTTAAACTGACTAACAGAGAAGCGGGCATTACCTAATACACCCAGTTGACCGCCTAATGCTAAACCACCCATGCGTTCATCATAATTACCGGCTGACAACTCAAACTGACCGCTAAAGTTCTCCGTGGGCTGTACGCTATCAAGCAATACTAAGCCGGCCATTGCGTTCACACCAAAACGACCGCTTTGGGGCCCTCGAAATACCTCAACCTGGTTTATATCGAAAAGGGACGCAGCCGTGCCTAAGCCACTGTAATCAATGCCATCTATAATAAGACCGACTGACGGGCTAATTGGATCAACAAACTGAGAACGCTCACCCATGCCGCGAATCTGAATAAAGCGTGCAGTCGATGTACCGCCGGAGAAATTAACATTGGCAAAGCTGTTGAGCGTATCTTCTAAATGCTGCGCATTTCGCTGCTGCATTGCATTTTGGTCAATAATGGACACACTGCTGGTCGTCTCGTTCAGAGTGCGTTGATGAAAGTCACCGGTGACTTCAATTACTTCCATTGCATTGGTATCAACAGTATCGGCGGCACTCGCGCATAACGGTATACCCGCAAAGGCAGCGATCAGGCAGGTAGAGAGATAAGAGTGAACTTTTTTCATGGATCATTTCCTCAAAACAAAGTCAGAAACGATCCGGTAAGGCTGTATTAGACGGGTTTTCTACCATCCCTACGCCAGTATTAACCGGATCAGGTTTTAAGGGTTCGCTTTTGCATCTCAGCCGTTGCCGGCACCCCTTGGTAAAGCGGCGTCAGTATAACGCAGCTTATCTATTTAACAAATTGTCTTTAAATGAACGACAATGCGTCGCCGTAAAGGTTTTCTAACGGCACGCCTTGGGCGACAAAATCGTCCCTAATAACACGCACCATTTCGAAGCGACCGGCCATGTAAACTTCGCAGTCTTGCAAGTTTTGTTGGCGCGTCATTACCGCCTGATGAACCAACCCAATGGAATACGGCCAGTCTCCGGCGGCGTCTTCAAGCACTGGGTGATAGTCAAAATACTCATGTTCACTGGCTAAACGCTCGAGTTCATCGTGCAGATACAAATCGGCTTGAGTTTTTGCGCCCCAATATAACGTTAACGGGCGCTCCGGCGTTGCTCGTAAATGTTGCTGTAAAATAGAGTAAGCGTATGAAAAGCCAGTGCCGCCTGCTATTAAAACGGCCGGTTTGTCACTGCCCTGGCGGTAGAAAGCAATACCATCGGGGGCTTCTATCTTGACTTCACCCTCAGCTCGGATCTTATCCAGCACCTCCATAGCGTAGCTATTGTCTGGCGTAGCCCCTACATGGAGTAACCACTCACTATCGCTTGACGGGCACGACGCAATGCTAAAAGGTCGCTTATCTCTTTCGCCCATGACAACCATTAAATACTGGCCTGCTTTAAACGCCACTGGCTGCGGCAATTGCAAACGCACTTCCCAAACAGCGTCCGCTAACTGACGCGAAATCTCGGCTTTACAGGTCATTTGTTGACTCATTCACGACTCCATAATGTTCAGTTCGTCCCACAACTGGTCGACACGCTGCTTAACTTCTTCACTCATGACAATAGGCTCGCCCCACTCACGATCGGTTTCGCCCGGCCACTTATTGGTTGCATCCATGCCCATTTTTGAGCCAAGGCCCGACACCGGCGAGGCGAAGTCTAAGTAATCAATTGGTGTGTTTTCAACCAAAGTGGTGTCGCGAGCCGGATCCATTCGGGTCGTCATAGCCCAAATCACGTCTTTCCAGTCTCGCGCATTCACATCGTCGTCACACACAATCACGAACTTGGTGTACATAAACTGACGCAAGAAAGACCAAACGCCCATCATCACCCGTTTGGCATGGCCTGAGTACTGCTTCTTAATAGTGACTACGGCTAAACGGTACGAACAGCCTTCCGGTGGCAGATAAAAATCCACAATTTCCGGAAACTGCTTTTGCAATAACGGAATGAAAACTTCGTTCAAAGCCACACCCAGCACCGCTGGCTCGTCTGGCGGACGACCGGTATAAGTACTGTGGTAAATTGGGTCCTTACGATGAGTCACATGCGTCACGGTAAACACCGGAAACTCATCCACTTCGTTGTAATAGCCAGTATGGTCGCCATAGGGCCCTTCCGGCGCCATTTCACCCGGCTCAATGTAACCTTCCAGAATAATTTCTGCATGTGCCGGAACTTGTAAGTCATTGCTTAGGCACTGTGTCACTTCGGTTTTACTGTCGCGCAGCAAACCAGCAAAGGCGTATTCAGAGAGACTATCCGGCACCGGCGTTACGGCACCCAGAATAGTCGCAGGGTCAGCACCTAAGGCTACCGAGACAGGGAATTTCTCACCCGGATGCTGCTGGCACCACTCCTGAAAATCCAACGCGCCACCGCGATGCGACAACCAGCGCATAATCAACTTATTCGGGCCTAACAGTTGCTGGCGATAAATACCTAAGTTCTGGCGCTCTTTATGTGGCCCCCGGGTCACTGTAAGCCCCCAGGTGACTAACGGCGCTACATCGCCCGGCCAACAATGCTGAATCGGCAACTTGGTTAGGTCAACGTCATCGCCACTCATTACTACCTGCTGACATGGCGCCTTTTTAAGCTTTTTCGGCGACATACTCAGCACTTTTTTGTACGTTGGCAGCAAATTCAACGCATCGCGGAAGCCCTTCGGCGGCTCCGGCTCTTTTAAAAACGCCAGTAATTTGCCGACATCACGCAAAGCTGTCACTGACTCTTGCCCCATACCCAAAGCCACACGCTCTGGCGTACCAAAGAGGTTCGCCAACACCGGCATGTCATGACCTTTCACGTTCTCAAACAATAAGGCTGGGCCCTCTGCTTTCAGCGTACGGTCAGATATTTCGGTAATTTCAAGGTAGGGGTCTATTTCTTGCTGGATGCGTTTAAGTTCACCGCGCTCTTCGAGGAGCGCGATGAAGTCTCGCAGATCTTGATATTTCATACGCCGCTTAGCTGTTGCGTTGACGCTTCATCGATTCGAAGAATTCGTCGTTGGTCTTAGTCATCTGCAAACGGTCAATCAGGAACTCCATGGCTTCAACTTCGCCCATTGGGTTCATAATCTTCCGCAGGATCCACATTTTCTGCAGCTCGTCCTGAGACGTCAGCAATTCTTCACGACGTGTACCTGAACGGTTAAAGTCGATTGCAGGGAAAACACGTTTCTCTGCCAACTTACGGTTCAAATGCAGTTCCATGTTACCGGTACCTTTAAACTCTTCGTAGATAACTTCGTCCATCTTCGAGCCGGTATCGATAAGCGCAGTTGCAATAATGGTTAAGCTGCCGCCTTCTTCAACGTTACGTGCTGCACCAAAGAAACGTTTTGGCTTGTGTAGCGCGTTAGCGTCCACACCACCCGTCAGGACTTTACCTGAGCTTGGAATAACGGTGTTATAAGCGCGCGCCAAACGAGTAATCGAGTCTAATAAGATGACAACATCTTTTTTGTGCTCAACCAAACGCTTCGCTTTTTCGATAACCATTTCAGCGACCTGTACGTGGCGGCTGGCAGGCTCATCGAAGGTTGAAGCAACCACTTCACCCTGCACCAAACGGTGCATTTCCGTTACTTCTTCCGGACGCTCATCAATAAGCAGTACAATAAGCTCTGCTTCAGGATGATTCGCCGCAATAGAAGTCGCAACGTTCTGCAGTAATAACGTTTTACCCGCTTTCGGCGGTGCAACAATAAGACCACGCTGGCCTTTACCAATAGGTGCCGACAAGTCGAGAACACGCGCCGTAATATCTTCAGTACTGCCATTGCCGCGCTCTAAACGAAAACGTTCGTCTGCATGCAGTGGTGTCAGGTTTTCAAAGAGAATTTTATTACGGGAGTTTTCAGGCTTGTCGAAGTTAACTTCGCGAATTTTCAGAAGAGCAAAATAACGTTCGCTGTCTTTCGGCGGTCGAATTTTGCCGCCAATAGTGTCGCCGGTGCGTAAGTTAAAGCGACGAATTTGGCTAGGCGATACATAAATATCATCGGGGCCGGCCAAATATGACGAGTCGGCTGATCTCAAGAAGCCGAAGCCGTCCTGCAAAATTTCCAACACACCGCCGCCGTATATGTCTTCACCGCTTTTTGCGTGCGCCTTTAAAATAGCAAAAATGATGTCCTGCTTGCGCAGACGGGCCATATTCTCAAGGCCCATTGAGTCCGCGAGCTCAACAAGCTCGTTTACGGGTTTATCTTTAAGTTCAGTTAGATTCATAGGAGGGTTTTCGAGTTATCGATTGAACACAAAGCCTTTTTATTGACTCTAGAATATTAAAACAATTGGAACGTTCGGATTTCGCGAGTTGCGAAGTCAGAAACAGAAGTTTCTCTTACTTAACAAGGCGCGCCGGTGGAGTTGGCAAACCTGCTTGAATAGTTAATAAACAGAAAGGTATCACCAAAATTAGAGTTCGTCCAGTTTTGCTAACAAAAACGGCGCATAATGCGCCGCTTTTTGATACCGATTAAATATGTTGGTCAAGAAATTCAACCAGCTGCGCTCGAGATAGCGCGCCAACTTTGGTTGCCACCACATCGCCGTCTTTGAATAACAGCAGCGTAGGAATACCGCGGATATTAAATTTCGGCGGGGTTTGTTCATTATGGTCCACATTCAGCTTACCAATAACTAACTTACCTGCGTACTCTTCGGCAATGTCGTCCAGAATTGGCGCGACCATTTTACAAGGCCCACACCATTCGGCCCAAAAGTCGACCAGTACAGGTTTATCGGATTTGATGACATCTTCTTCAAAACTGTCATCGCTTAGCTGAACAATTGCGTCACTCATGGTACTCTCCGCTAAATTCTTTCGCGTGGAAATATAGAATAGTATTATTTCTGTTTTTGAATACAAGCGCAAACTGATATGCTTATAACTTATGAATAAAACACATCTTTCAGAAACTCGTTTCGCTGATTTGGCGCTTCACCCCAAATTACAGCAAGCGCTATCCAATGCCGGATTCGAATATTGTACTCCAATCCAGGCGTTAAGTCTGCCTGTTGCGTTATCTGAGCGCGACGTTGCTGGTCAGGCTCAAACTGGAACAGGGAAAACCTTGTCATTTCTTCTGGCGACTTTCAACCGCTTAATGCAGAACGCGTCGTCCGAAAAAACCGATTCAGGCCCTCGTGCACTCATTATGGCTCCTACGCGAGAACTGGCCATTCAGATTGCCCACGACGCAGAACCATTGCTTGAAAGCTGTGGTTTGAACATGGGTGTCATATACGGTGGCGAAGGCTACGACGCTCAAAAAGAACAACTGAGCAATAGTCCGGACATTCTCGTTGGTACTACCGGTCGCCTCATCGACTTTTATAAGCAAGGCTTATTCTCATTGAATGACATTGAGGTGGTGGTGCTGGACGAAGCCGATCGCATGTTTGACTTAGGCTTCATCGATGACATTCGTTACTTACTTAGAAAAATGCCTGAGCCAGCGAAACGCCTGAACCTGTTATTCTCAGCGACGTTGTCCTATCGTGTGCAGGAGCTTGCCTACGAGCACATGAACGCGCCAACGAAACTGGAAGTTGAGCCGGCACAGAAAACGGCAGTGCGGGTCACCGAAGAATTATTTTACCCGTCTAAGCCGGACAAACTCCCGCTTCTGTTGACGCTTATTGAGGAAGATTGGCCTGAAAAAGCCATTGTGTTCGCTAATACCAAGCACGGTTGTGAAAAAGTTCACGGCTGGTTAGTGGCAAACGGCCACCGAGCAGGCCTACTCACAGGTGACGTCCCCCAAAAGAAACGACTCAAAATTCTCGATGACTTCTCAGAAGCCCGCATCGACTTTTTGGTTGCAACCGATGTCGCTGCACGCGGACTGCATATTCCGGAAGTGACGCATGTCTATAACTTCGATTTACCGGACGACTGTGAAGATTACGTGCATCGCATAGGACGCACGGGCCGTGCTGGCGCAAGCGGCGCAGCTATTAGCCTGGCGTGTGAGGAGTATGTTTATAACCTTCCGGCTATTGAAGAGTATATTGGCCACAGCATTCCGGTTACTAAGTACGATGCCGACGCTATGTTGAGTGACTTGAGACGTCCTCGCCCACCACAGCGCCGTCGCCGCCATAACTCTGGTGGCAATAAAGGCAAACCACGGGGTCGACGCTCTGGTCCACCAAGGTCATAAACGCCAATGGCGCTGAAAAAGAAAAAACTGGCTGCCATCGACATGGGCTCAAACAGCTTTCATTTGTTGATGGCAGAAGTTTCAATGACCGGTTTTTTCCCAAAGCCCCGAGTGCTCACACGCCACAAACAGAAAGTCAGGCTGGCCGACGGGCTCAACGCAGCAAATATCATTGATGACGACGCAGCAAAAAGAGCATGCCTATGCCTGTCAGGTTTTGCCGCAGAGCTCGAACAATTCCAGCCCGATGCAGTGACCGTTGTCGCCACAGCTGCACTGCGTAAAGCCAGTAATCAGATCCAGCTGCTCGAGCAATTTGAAAACGCTTTAGGACACCCTATTCAGGTCATTACCGGCGAACAGGAAGCTGAGTTAATTTATTCAGGTGTTTGCAGTGTGTCTCAGTGTACTGACGACGTTCTGGTCATCGATATCGGAGGCGCCAGTACCGAAATCATTGCAGGGCACGGTTTAAACCCAAAATACTTGCAAAGTCTGGATATGGGGTGTGTGGTTTTTCAGAATCGCTATTTTAGTGGTGGCATACTCAATGACAGCGCTTTTGAACAAGCAAAAAATGAAGCATCCTCGCTGATTGAGCCTTTTCTCAACGACTATCGCCAGCACAGTTGGCAGCGTGTACTGGGAGCATCAGGTACGTTCAGAGCCGTCAGTGAAATAGCCCACGCCGAAGGTCAAACACAATTAACGCGTGAATGGCTGAATACATTGATGAAACGCTGCGCCGAAAAAGGAGCAGTGGAGGCACTCGATTTTCCTGGCTTAAGAGAGGACAGAAAAGCGGTGCTTGCCGGTGGCTTAGCCATTCTTGCGGGCATTACTGAAGCATTGAATATAGAAGAGTTTGAGGTGACTTATGGCGCACTGCGCGAGGGGTTACTCGCACAGCTTGCCAATGAAGTAACGGCGTAACGATTATTCAGACTTCGCCCACTTTTCAGCAATGGATTTAGCAAAGTACGTCAAAATGCCATTAGCACCCGCACGCTTAAATGCCAATAAACTCTCTTCAATAACATCGTCGCCCAGCCAACCGTTGGCAATGGCAGCCTGCAACATGGCATATTCACCGCTCACTTGATACGCAAAGGTCGGTACGCCAAACTTGTCTTTTACCCGACGCACGATATCTAAGTAGGGCATTCCCGGTTTCACCATCACCATGTCAGCCCCTTCCTGAATATCCAACGCAATTTCATGTAGGGCTTCATCGGAATTTGCCGGATCCATCTGGTAAGTCTTTTTATCACCGCCCTTCAAATTACCGGCAGAGCCAACTGCGTCTCTGAAAGGTCCGTAAAATGCACTGGCGTATTTAGCAGAGTACGCCATTATCTGAGTATTATGGAAACCTTCAGCTTCCAATGCATCACGGATAGCACCAATACGGCCGTCCATCATGTCTGACGGCGCGACAACATCAGCACCGGCCTTAGCATGAGAGAGCGCCTGTTTAACCAGGACTTCAGTAGTAATGTCGTTTTGGACATAACCGCTGTCGTCAATAATGCCGTCCTGTCCATGAGTCGTGAACGGATCCAGAGCGACGTCAGTCATCACACCCAGCTCAGGGTACTCTGCTTTTATTGCTTTCACCGCCCGCTGCGCCAAACCATTATCATCATAGGCCGCTTCTGCCATCTCGGACTTTGCCGAAGCCCGGGTTACCGGAAATAGCGCTACCATTGGAATACCAAGCTCGACCAAGCGCTGACATTCAGCGACAAGTAAGTCGATACTCAGACGCTCAACGCCGGGCATAGAGTCAACCGTTTCGCGTTCATTCTGTCCTTCCAGCACAAACACAGGGTAAATTAAATCGTTCACAGACAGTTGGTTTTCCGCAACCAGTCTGCGGCTGAAATCTGAACGTCTTAAACGTCTTAAACGGCGTTTTGGGAATGCCCCTTCATTAGTCATTGCTTACTCCTGCTTTACTACCCAGCAACCTGGTCACGACCCTGATTTTTAGCGTTATACAAGGCTTCGTCGGCGGCTTTGAAAAGCTCTTCAACATTATCAAAAATACGGTTGCTGGTTGATATAACACCGGCACTGATGGTGATACGTTGCTCACCAACATCGGTTTCAAAAGCGTGCTCCCGAACCATACTTAACAACTGTTCAGCGAAAGTTCTCGCATCATCAAGGTCCGTTTCCGGCAGAATAATGGCAAACTCTTCGCCACCATAGCGGCACACAACATCGGCGGCGCGTTTTGCGTGCCGATTCATTAAATCAGCCAACTGTTTTAAAATCTGATCGCCAACCAAGTGCCCATGGGTATCGTTAATGGGTTTAAAGTGATCAACATCTATCATCAGCAATGCCAGCGGAAGCTCTCTGCGCATTGTACGGCGTAGCTCCCGTTCTAAGTGCTGCTGGAAGTAACGGCGGTTATAAAGACCTGTGAGCGGATCTTCCATGTTTTTCTGTTCAAGCTCACTATTGACGTCCTGCAACTCACGCAGCGCAATTTGTAGCTCAAAGGTACGTTCTTCAACGTTTTCCTCAAGCTCTTGGTTGTATTTTTGCTGTGCCGCCAGGCGCTCCTTGCGCTGTTCATTATAGCGCACTGCCAGTACCCAGGACAGAAGTAAAATCTCAATACCCGAGCCAAGCATGATGGCATGGCGCTGAATGAACATACTGTCGATAACGCCTAAATAACCGAGCGAGTTAGCGACAACCGATAGCAATAGACTGCACCAGGCCAATGTGAATATGCGCGCATAAAGAAAACCTTTACGCCATAAGTAAGCGCCCACTAACAATAAGAAAAAGCAGCCCGGAGCCGCTAATATCAGCAGTACATGAATACTAATACGGTAACTGGCGAATATCCCCACCACTAAACTGGCGGCGGACAAAAATGCCATAACCATCAACCCACGTCCCAGTGTATTTCGGTATCGTTTCAACTCTAATAACTGATACGCAAATAAGGCGGCGGTTAAAAATGCCAGGCTACCGAATATGGGTATGCCCTTATCCTGGAGATAAATAGACTCCGGCCAGAGGTAATGAAAACCCAGCCCTTCCAGAGATAACATCAGACCCGCGAAAAACACGGTATATAACGAGTACAGACCAAACTCCGGCTCACGCGACGCGACAAACCCGAACAGGTTATAAACCGCCATACACAGCAGAACGCCAAAGTAGATACCCTCGGCAATACGCCGATTCATTTGAGTTTCAAAAAAGCCAATGTTGGATCGCACAGCTATTGGCAAGCGCATTGAGCTTTGGCTCGACGCACCCAGGTACACAGTTCCGCTGGTTCCTTTGGGAAGGGGAACAGCAAATTCAGACGTGGGAATTGGGCGCTCATGAAACGGCTTGGTATCGCCGAGCTTGTAGGTTTTTATACCTGCGTCGGTTTGTATATAAATATTTAGCTCATCGAGCAGCGGGTAAGCAATGTGCAGCACTCGATCAATATTTGAGTCTTTTAACTGAAACCGGAACCAATACTCGTCAGTTGTGTAACCAAAAGACGCTCTATTCGTTTCCAGCTCTGACCACAGATCGTCGTCGAGCAGCTTAACCTCGTCCAATGACAGCTTTTGCTCACTGTTTGTGTACTCGATAGCTAAAGATGTCTCTGCTTTGGTCAGCAATTGGGCATGCGACGAAAACGCGACAGCCATACCGATGGCTAACAGCATCATCAGCAAAAAGTGTTTTGTCAGTCGTCGTGTTAAGCGCAATGCACGTTACCCTAAGTTAAATAACCGCTCGGCGTTATTCGTTGTTTGGCTCGCCAGAGTTTCTGCGGACATTCCCAATGCTTCGGCTACCGCTGCACCAATAACCGGTACATACTTCGGTTCGTTCATTTTTGGGCGAGGTTTAATGCCTCTAGGCAGTAAAAATGGCGCATCCGTTTCCAGCACTAACCTGTCGAGCGGCATGCTCGGTAAAGCTGCCATTAACTCGCTGTTACGACGTTCATCGCAAACCCAGCCTGTTACACCAAACCAATGGCCTCTTGCCATATACCGCTCTAACTCAGCAGGACCACCAGTAAAACAATGCGTTAAACAGGTCGTACCATCATCGCAGTAGCGGTTCAACAATTCAATTTGTTTATCAATAGCGTCACGCTCGTGGAGGTACAACGGTAAGTTAAGCTCATTCGCTAACTTGATTTGCGCAACGAATACTTGTTCCTGAGTGTCTTGAGGCGAATAATTTCGGTTAAAGTCGAGCCCACACTCGCCAATGGCAACAACAGCTTTGTGCTCAGCAAGTGCTCTTAACTCATCAGTAAAATTCTCGGGGGCTTCTCCAGCGTCATGGGGGTGGATACCAGCAGTCATTACTAACTGCTGTGGGTATTGCTCACAAAGCTTTATCGCTTCTCGCGTTTCTTCGAGCGAGGTCGCTATAATCAGCTGCCTTGTCACTCCAGCTTTTTCCGCAGCCTCCATCACTTCAGGCAATACTTTCAATAACCGTTTGTTGGTTAAATTCACTCCTGCATCAAACCACATCGTTAAGCCTCATCAGCGGTTTCTTTATCGTTCGACTGAGACGGTGTATACCAACGGCTTATTTGCAAGCCCAGCTCAAACAGTAACCACATTGGAATAGCGAGTAAGGTTTGCGAAATAACATCCGGAGGCGTTAACAGCATGCCGACAGTAAACGCCCCAACAATAATGTAAGGCCGTTTACGTGCCAACGATTCGCGAGTACTGACACCACTCCATATCAACAACATAATGGCGACAGGTGTTTCAAAAGCAATGCCAAAAGCCATAAATATGGCCAACACAAAATCGAGATAACGGCTGATATCCGTTGCAACCGTAACGCCTTCGGGAGCCGCACCGGTAAAGAACGCCATAGCAATGGGTAAAACAACAAAATACGCAAAGGCTACACCAGCGTAAAATAACAAAGTGCTGCTAATAAGCAGCGGCACTACTAAACGTTTTTCTTTGCGATAGAGCCCCGGTGCAATAAAGGCCCAGAGCTGCCAAAGTAAATAGGGAATGGCGAGTGCCAGTGCGACAACAAAGGTGAGTTTAAACGGCGTGAAAAACGGTGCAGCAACGTCAGTCGCTATCATTTGCGAGTCGCCGGGTAGCGCCACTAACAAGGGCTGAGCCAACAAGTTATAAAGGTCGTTCGCAAAATACGCCAGTGCCGCAAAGACAACCAGTACAGCTAACACCGACCGCAACAGTCGATTGCGCAATTCCAGCAAGTGATTCAGTAACGGTGAGTCACTCATTCAGTATCCTTGCTTTTATCTGACGTGTTCGATGAATTAGAGTCGTCGGATTTTTTAGAATAGGGGCGCTGAACGTCGGCGGCGGCATTTCTCAGTTCGACGAGCGAACGTTGCAACTCTGGGCTAAGGTTTTCGAGATCCTGACTCTCGGCCTGCTTTAAGTGCTCATGTAACTCTTTAATACGAAGTTCGTGGTCAAGTTCACTTTGGACTTTTTGCGTGTATTGGCGAACACCACTGAGCATACGCTGGAAACCACGAATGGCAGAGGGGAGCCGCTCGGGACCGAGTACCAGCAGCCCGACAATTGCTATCAGCAATAACTCCCAAAAGCCAATATCGAACATTTACGACTTTCCGGATGTATCCGAGTCGTCATGTTGCTCTTTGTCCTGCAGCGACTCTTTTTTCTTATCTTTGCTGTCCTTGTCATCGGCTTCGTCGTTCATTGACTTTTTGAAGCCTTTTACGGCATTACCCAAGTCGGAGCCCATATTGCGCAAGCGCTTGGTGCCAAACAGTAAAACAACAATAACGAGCAGAATCAGTAACTGCCAAGGTGATATACCCATGTGCTTTCCTATAATCGTTTTTAGTTAAATTCGCCGTTCGATGCTTTCGGCCGGCTTCGCCAGGCTATAACAGCTAACAATACTGTAATTATACCAGAGCCTATGGTTGGCGCCGACAATTCTGAGTCAGTCCATAATAACGTGGTACAAATGAGTCCACTGGCACTTAACAAGGTCCAGAAGGTTGACGTTGAGGCCTGTCGTTGCGCGCGGAGCTGCGCTTCCCATCGACGGTCGTTCTGTTTGGGTTGAGTCTGATACTGACGCAGGCTCTCGTAAATCATGTTCGGTATTTCCGGCATTTTCTCCGCCCAGTAAGGCGCATTTTCTTTTACCGAGCGCACCACGGCACGCCAGCCGAGTTGCTCATTCATCCAACGCTCAAGGAATGGCTTTGCTGTTTTCCACAAGTCGAGTTCCGGGTACAGCTGACGCCCCAAGCCTTCAATGTAAAGCAACGTCTTTTGCAGCAGAACTAGCTGCGGCTGCACTTCCATTTCAAACCGGCGGGCGGTATTAAACAGGTTAATAAGCACATGTCCGAACGAAATTTCCGCCAATGGCTTTTCAAAGATAGGCTCACAAACCGTGCGAATAGCCGATTCGAACTCTTCAATGTTAGTGTGGCGGGGTACCCAGCCGGAATCAACATGCAGCTCGGCAACCTTGCGGTAGTCGCGGTTAAAAAAGGCCAAAAAGTTTTCCGCCAAATAGCGCTTGTCGTCCCGATTCAACGTGCCGACAATACCGAAATCGATACCAATATAGCGTGGGTGCAGCGGATCGTCTTTGGCCACAAAAATATTGCCCGGATGCATGTCGGCGTGAAAGAAGCTGTCGCGGAAGACTTGTGTAAAGAACACTTCAACACCGCGCTCGGCCAGCTTTTTCATATCGACACCACGGGCTCGCAGAGTATCAACATCGCTCACCGGTATGCCGTCAATACGCTCCATCACCATTACGTTATGGCGGCTGTAGTCACTGTAAACTACCGGGATATACAGCATGTCAGAGTTTTCAAAATTGCGCTTAAGCTGAATCGCATTGCCAGCTTCACGCAATAGGTCCAACTCGTCCAGCAATGTCTTACGGTATTCTTTAACCACTTCTTTGGGCTTTAGACGACGCCCGTCGGGCAGGTGTCGCGCCGCCACAGAAGCCAGTGTTTCCATCAGCTCAAGGTCAGCATGAATGGTTTCCCGAATGTCTGGCCGAATAACTTTAATGACGACATCAACAACCTCGTCGGCTTGTTGCAGCTTCGCAGTATGAACTTGCGCAATGGACGCTGAAGCCAATGGCGTCGTATTAAAGTCGATAAAACACTCATCAATGCTATTAATGTTTAATGACTTCTCTATAATTTTCTGTGCGGCTTCGCCGTCGAATGGCGGTACCTTGTCCTGCAGGCGCGCCAGCTCAATAGCAATGTCCGGCGGCAGTAAGTCCCGGCGTGTCGAAAGCATTTGACCAAATTTAACCCAAACAGGTCCCAGCTGCTCCAATGCCAACCTTAGGCGAACCCCAGCCGGCTTGTCTTTGTGCTTATTCGGCATCCAAAATAGCGCATGACGACCCAGGCGTATCGTCCAGGGCAGCCAACGAGCCGGAATTAAGTCATCCAGCCCATAAGTCAGTAAGGTTTTAGTGATTTTGTAAAAACGCCGAGTCCGCATTAGCTCTTCCTTTCCCCGAACTGCCTTTGCAGGCGCTCTACCTTTGCACGCAATTGCTGCATATTGTCTTTGAATTCATTAAATTCTTCGCGCGTTGGAAGCAACTGTTTCTCATCTGTGACAACGCCTCTAAACCAACGTTTACTTTCTTCCAACCTTTTCTCGACGTGGCTTCGACTTTTGTGCCACAGTTTCATGAACCAATGTGCGGGGGCATCTCCGAGCGTATTCGCCAATTCGGCTTCCCAGTCGACCTCTAACGACTTAAACAAGCCCACCAGCTGTTGCGCCAGCATAGGGTCACCGTCAATATCGAGCTGGTCGGCCTTAATTAGACGCGTTAAATTGGCGGTATCCTGCAGTTCCGGTAAAACGCCAAGTTCAGTGCTTATGCAGCAGTCAACGTCATCGCTATCCGCCGTGCTGATATAAATACCCGCTTCATCCACACTAACGGTGGTTGTAAACGGCAACTCTTTAAGTTTCAGCCGAACCCGTTTACCTGCTAAACGGCGCAGTCTTTCAGAGCTTTGCGCGTCTTTTTTTAACAGCGAATTTGCTAACTTCTCAAACAGAACCGTTGGCAATAGCGGTAATAACGTCATTAGAACTTATATCCTCTATGCAGAGCGACAACACCGCCTGTCATATTTTGATAGTCGACTTTTTCGTAGCCGGCGGTTTCCATCATCGACTTTAGAGTGTCCTGATCAGGATGCATACGGATCGATTCCGCCAGATACTGATAACTATCGGCGTCATTCGCAACCACCTGCCCCATTTTGGGCAGTATATTAAACGAGTAAAAGTCGTACACCTGATTTAAGGTGGCTGATACAGGTTTAGAAAACTCCAGAATTAACAGTCGACCGCCAGGCTTTAAAACACGCAACATAGAGCTCAACGCTTTGCCTTTGTCGGTCACATTACGCAGACCGAAAGCAATGGTAATGACATCAAAGGTATTGTCGTCAAACGGCAACTCTTCCGCGTCTGCCTGCACATAACGCACGTTGCCAACAACACCTCTGTCACGCAGTTTGTCGCGGCCAACTTTTAACATAGCGTCATTAATGTCCGCTAACACCACTTCGCCTTCCGGTCCCACCCGACGCGAAAACTGTGCGGTTAAGTCGCCTGTGCCACCGGCAATATCCAGCACTTTCATGCCTTTTCGAACACCGCTGCAGTCAATGGTGTAACGTTTCCACAGCCGATGAATGCCAAATGACATTAAGTCGTTCATGACATCGTACTTTGACGCTACCGACTGGAACACGTTGGCGACCAGGTTTTTCTTTTCACTTCTGGCCACTTTTTGGTAACCAAAATCTATCGAATCGTCTTTTCTATCGTTCATTCAAACTGTCCCGAACTCAATTTCCTGTAGTGTACTTGATGTTCACACTTGAGCATAGTGGTCACGCCTTGGTAACCACCGCTCAATCAGCGCATTTGCGCTTTGCGGATACTCTTTCAATACAATTTCAGCAATTCGCTGAGCTTCCGGAATAAGCGGCTCGTCACGCTCTAAGTCCGCCACTTTCAATGCCGCCAAACCGGTCTGTCGATGACCAAGCAACTCACCCGGTCCACGAATTTCTAAATCCTTCTGGGCAATCACAAAGCCGTCGTTACTTTCACGCAAGACGCCGAGCCTTTGCTGAGCCGTTTGCGACAACGGACTGTGATAAAGCAACACACAGTGACTGGCAACCGACCCTCGCCCAACTCGCCCACGCAACTGGTGCAATTGCGCTAACCCCAAACGCTCTGGGTTTTCAATGATCATCAACGACGCATTGGGGACATCCACTCCGACTTCAATAACCGTTGTTGCCACCAAAAGATCAACGTCACCCGCCTTAAATGCCTGCATAACCTGTTCTTTTTGTTCATGCTTGAGGCGGCCATGCACTAATCCGATATTTAACCCCGGCAATTGCTCTTGAAGATCGTTAGCGGTGTCCTCCGCTGCCTGGCATTCCAATACATCAGACTCTTCAATAAGCGTACACACCCAATACGCTTGCCGGCCTTCGCTCTGACACACGTCCCGCACGCGCTCGACTACGTCCTGTCGTCGTGTATCCGGCACCGCCACCGTTGTCACCGGGGTTCGCCCCGGCGGCAGTTCATCAATGATGGACGTGGCCAAATCCGCATAGGCTGTCATGGCCAGGGTTCTTGGTATTGGCGTTGCTGTCATAATTAATTGATGCGGATGCACACCCGCTTGCACGCCTTTCTCACGTAATTGTAACCGTTGATGCACCCCAAAACGATGCTGCTCGTCAATAATCACCAACGCCAGGTTTTTATATTCCACGTCGTTTTGGAACAGCGCATGCGTGCCCACCAACAAGTGAATATTGCCGGCTTTTAATTGCTCAAGTAGCTCGCTGCGGCGTTTACCTTTCGACTTACCACTTAACCAGGCAACATTGACACCCAGCGGGCTTAGCCACTGCTCAAACGTAATCGCATGCTGCTCTGAAAGCAGCTCCGTCGGTGCCATCAACGCCACTTGGTAGCCCGCTTCAATAGCGGCTAATGCGCTCAGCGCCGCCACCAGTGTTTTACCTGAGCCGACATCGCCTTGCACAAGCCGCATCATGGGGGCTCCCTGTGCCATATCACCAGTAATTTCACCCACGACACGCTGCTGTGCATTAGTCGGAGAAAACGGAAGCTGGCTTAAAAAGGGCTGGGTTAAACGCCCGGTTCCGGTGACTTTAAATCCGGCTTGTTGCTGTTTCGAGTGGCGCAGTTGCAACATACTTAACTGATGAGCAATAAGCTCTTCCATCGCCAGACGCTGCTGAGCAGGGTGTTCACCTTGTTCAAGCGCTTGCAGAGACACATCTGTTGGAGGCTTGTGAAGCGTTAAGATCGCTTGTTCCAAGGACAAATGATGCGGTTGTAACGTATTGGGAAGTAGTTCGGGTAAGGCGCCCGGTGTTAAGTAACTGAGCGCTTGTTCGATGACCTTTCTTAGCAACCCTTGAGTGACCCCCTCAGTCATGGGGTATACCGGTGTCAGCGTATCTTCGGTGGGCATGGCCTCGTCGCCCCGCATCACCTTGTATTCCGGGTGAATCATTTCCCAGCCGGTCATGCCCCGGCGCACTTCACCAAATGCCAGAATTTTTGTCCCGGCTGCAAACTGCTTTAACTGAGCGGCACTGAATTGAAAGAACCGCAATGTAATACTGCCAGTGTCATCAGACGCCTGGCATATCAACATACGACGTCGGCCATATTTAATATCGGCATGGCGCACAGTGACCAGAACATTCGTCGACAGCCCTTGTCGCAACTGAGCGACTGATTCAATGCGGGTACGATCTTCGTAACGAAGCGGCAGGTGCAATAAAGCGTCACTGACAGACTCAAGCCCGAGTTTTTTCAGCTTAACCGCTACTTTGTCTCCAACGCCTTTTAGCACCGTTAATGGAATTCGGTGCAGCCCGTTTTCCGGCACAATGCCCCCTTACCGTTTTTCCCGCATAGCTTGCCACCAACTGTCGTTCGCAATAATTTGCCCACCGTCGTCAAGTTCGGGGTAGTCAATGCCTTTGCGCTTACACGCTTTCGCATAAATAGGATGCCCGCCTTCAAAAAGCACCCGGTGACGCTCTTGCGCACTAATTTGAGGCGACTGATACATACCGGCCAGTTCACGCTGTCGCTGTGCTTCATAAAACATCACCGCACCCGCCACCGAAACATTCAAAGATTGCACCATACCGACCATAGGTATCATCACATGCTGGTCGGCCTGTGCCAACGCCTGCTCAGTCACACCGTACTTCTCCTGCCCCAGCAAAATAGCTGTCGGCTTGGTGTAATCAATGTCCCGAAAGTCGACCGAGTGCTCTGATAAATGCGTAACCACAACTTGCATACCCTGCTCGCGGACTGTGCTAATAGCATCATCCATCGACTTATGATTATGAATTTTCACCCAGTTCTGACTGCCAAGCGCTGTGCCACCTGACAATCGCGCTTTCTTCGTAAGCCATACGGCGTGCATTTCATGCACACCTACCGCATCAGCCGACCTAACTACCGCAGATAAGTTATGGTTCTTATGAACGTTCTCCATAATGACCGTTAAGTCAGGCTGGCGTTTATCGAGCATTTGGTTAATTCTTAAATAGCGTTCAGGACTCATTGCATTTTTTCAAAAAAGAACTAATTATTAGCAGTATACCTGAGTCGATGAATCAGTCCTAACCGCAGTTAAGCGACCCATTTCTCGTCTTTAGTAAAGGCGACCGTCAACCACCAGCGATACCCTAGCTTTATAATTTGACTGTGTATTTTTTCGCGAATGGCATCCTGTCGTAAGACCGTGACAGAAAAGTCGTCGGGTCTAACAATAAAGTCAATTTCCAAAAATACAGTGCGACCTACTTTTTGAATGCGAACCACACTCGAGTCGAAATTATTTTCTCTCTCGACCTCTTCCACAATACGGTTTAACTGCTTAACTAACTTCCCTTTCGGCTGAAAACCGATGAGTTCTTTCGCACTTTGGATTAAGCCTTTCAGCGGAGTAGCAATAAACGCAAGTGACGCCACCAACACTAAGACCGGATCTATATAGGGCACCCACTCTTCCATCGAAACACGCATGAGTATTAGCGCACCAACAAAGCCGATAAATATGCCCGTGGACAAAATGGTATCGAGGAACCATTCGTAAGACTCAGAGCGAACCAAGTCTGACTCCAAATTGGCTGAGGCTTTTTTAAAATAAAAGTAGACACCCGCACAGACAACCGAGGAGATAAGCGAATACACCAGCGCCACATCGATGTTCACGTCACTGCCACCAGCGGCGATATTAAAAGCGGCGGCAAAAGCAGAGTACACGCATAAGACAATTAACGTGAGGTATTTAACACCGACTAAAAAAGGTTCGATAGCGCTTTTACCGTAAGGAAAAGATGCGCTGTCGTCGGCATTCACATTTTTAGCAGCAATGAGCGACAAATAAGATAGCAATAAACTAATGCCCGAATACAAGCCGTCAAAAAGCACCACTGACGAACCGGTTAACAGCCCAACCACAATACCCGACACCGTGAAGAACAACGAGGCCAAGACCGATAACGATAACAGTTGTGACTCTAACTCCGGGTCGAGCTTTTTACTGAACATTACCTATCCTTACGATAAAAATTTGCTGAGATATTGTTCATACCGAAGAGTTCGCAGAGTCTTCGCCCTTCTTCCGAGTAGGCTTCCGCAAAAATCCCCTTAGCTTGCGGGGTTTCCTTTAAATACTGATTCAAGAGACGATACCCCTGGCGTATGAGTTTCATTGCAACAGAACTGTTTCGCAACGTCTTCGTCACCACGACGGCGCTAATATAAACATAGTGCGGTGCTGTTTGAGCATCCTGCCCTGAAACCACGGTGAACTCAGTCTCAGAGCACTTCCCCTCTAAAAACGCCATTGTTTCATCTGTTTTTACGCGCATGGCTGAGAAGTGGCCTAACATAGTGTCACCCTGCATAGCACAAACAAACAATGACATATTGTTCCGACGATGCTTTAACCAATACTGACTCTCGTTATCTTGCGAGTCATAGCCGGAAATATCATCGGCTGATAGCGCGACGGTTTTTTCAACAATGTCATCAACGGTGTAGCCCATTCCCTGTAATTCTGCATAGGTGAAAAAGCCGGGGCTTAACTGTTTTTCTTGCATTAACTTCGTACCGCTTTTTTGGTGAGCCGACGCATTCTTACAATGCCCAAAATCGCTACAAATAAGACAAAACTAACACTAATCGCAGCTATCCCGGAATATATCGCTAGCATATTAAGCGGCTTTTTCTGGATAAGTGATTCAGCTAACACGAATAGTAACGGCACCGCCTCGAAAAAGAACACGATAATAGCAATGTAGTTTATCGTGCGGGTTTCTTTTTCTGCCTGCGCAGCATTCGACAGGTTTACTCGCTGTTCGAGGAAGCTTTGGTTCTTTCGGTACGTTTCCAGCGAACGATCAATATCGAACTTTTCGAATAAACTGTCAGCCAATTGCTGCGCTGAGGGGTATAAAAATATATCCAGATCCCAGAACAAAATTGCTGACTTAAAATCGCCCATTAAGTCATTAATGTCGTCCAGCTCCAGTTCCTCATCGGTTTGAATTGAATGAGTCACTCGCAAGTTCGCACGTTTTATAGACGCCTCTCTGAACATAAGCAACTCAATAATAAAAGTCAGCATTAAGTCGCGTCGAATAGCCTTTACTGATGTGCCGGACAGCTCAGGATCATCCCTGTCCAGGTTGTCATCGTATCGCAGTACCGTTGTCTTACTGGCGTAAATTTCACTGCTGTTGTAAACCGCTATATTGTCCTGCCAACCGCCATTTCCAAAGGTTGGTAGCAACCCCGCCGACTCCATTACGTCAGACTCATACATTTCGTTGGCAAATATCGACGGCTTTAAGGTTTCTGGCAGTTTTCGTCCGGTACTAAGACAAACTCGCGCCTTGCCAGATACCTGCAAGCCATGATTTTTCTTTAAATACGCATAAAAGTTAGCATTACGCTCGTCGCCGTCAGTTATTTCAATACCTTCACGCGATACTCTGTCGAGTAGCTGAGTTATCGGCTCACCAGTAACACCAAACACAATGGTCAAAATACATAGCTGAGTGCGTTGGTTAAGCGTGAAATACACATCGCCCGGAAGCTGTTCGCAGTTGGTATCTTTTTCGCTTTCACCATGAAAATTAAATGAAAAGCGGCCTAGCGTCCCACGTTCAAACTGATTCCAGCTACGATTAGAAATTTCCTCTGAAAACCTGTCGGCAATTTCACTGACATAAGAACCTTTTTCAGTTTCACTGCCTTTTAGCTCTTTACCGTCCAAATAGCAGGGGATAAACACATACGCCCGGCCAAAAAACTGATCCATAAACGCCTCCTTTTGCAAAAATATACCACTGTGGTCACAATCAATGCATTACTTTCGTGTTGCAGAAAAAGTGTTGCACAAAAACCAATGGACGGATAAGCTTCTGGACGTCCAAATAAAAATAAAGGGTAGTTTATGACAGATTCGTCGCCGCAGCCGGCAAGCGCAAAAGCACTCCTGCCTTTGGCGTTATTCCTCGTGCTATTTTTAGGCACCGGCCTGTACTTCCAAAACGAAGGGGTCGAGTACGCCTTTTATCAGCTACCAAGTCCTGTCGCCATTTTGCCCGCTATTGTGCTGGGCATACTACTGAGTAAGCAGGCCTTTGAAGAGAGAATTAACACCTTCGTTGCCGGTGTCGGTGACAATAACATCATTACCATGTGTGTTATCTACCTTCTTGCGGGTGCGTTTAGCACAGTTGCAGAAGCGACCGGAGGCGTGGATGCTATGGTGGCACTCGGGCTCAGCATTATTCCGGCGGCGTTTCTCCTACCCGGGCTGTTTATTATTGCCGGGGTTATTTCAACAGCAATGGGGACGTCAATGGGAACCCTGGCTGCCTTAGCTCCGGTAGTACTGGGTATTGGTGAGGCCACCGATATCAGTTTGCCGCTGCTCGCCGGTGTACTAGTGAGTGGTGCGATGTTTGGTGACAACCTGTCAATTATCTCGGACACCACCATTGCCGCAACACGCACGCAAGGCTGTACGATGCGCGACAAGTTCCGTGCAAACCTAAAAATTGCAATACCAGCGGCTATTGTCACTATTTTGTGGTTAGTAACTTACGACACCAGCGAAGCACCTCTGAAAATTCCTGATGCCAACCTTTGGCTCTCACTGCCTTACTTCGCGATCATCGTACTGGCGGTTATGGGGTTGAACGTTTTTGCAGTACTTGGGCTTGGAATTGTCCTGGCGGCAGCTTTCGGCATGTTCACGGTGGACTACCAGTGGGTTGCCTTTAGTCAGGACATTTATAAAGGCTTTGAAAGCATGCAGGAAATTTTCTTACTATCATTGCTTATTGGGGGGCTATCTGCGCTTATTCGCCAGCAGGGTGGTTTAGCATTCCTGGCTCAGTTCGTCGAAGCGGCAGCGAATAAAGTCAGCAAGCACAAACAACGTGCTTCAGCCATCGGCATCGCTGGCCTGACAGCATTAACTAACCTATGTGTTGCCAACAATACGGTCAGCATTCTCCTGGCAGGTGAAGTGAGTAAACGACTGGCAAAAATTGGTAATTTAGCGCCACGTCAAAGCGCGAGCCTATTGGATATTTTTGCTTGTGTTGTGCAAGGTGCGTTGCCTTATGGTGCGCAAGCTTTATTAATGGGCGCAAGCTTCAAGATATCACCGTTGTCAGTGAGTATTCACACCGGTTACTGCTTTATTCTCGCAACAGTGGCTATTGCTATTATTATTTGGCGCCGCCCGCTGGAAGACAGAGAGCCAGCGCCAGAATCGGTGTAACCCTTAAATTAGTTAGTACTCGGCAACTCTAAAATGCCGTCTATCTCAATCTGTGCGCCTTTTGGCAATTGCTTCACGCCAATAGCTGCACGGGCTGGGTAAGGTTCTTTGAAGAACTTCGCCATCACTTCATTCACAATAGCGAACTCGCCCAAATCGGTTAAGTAAATTTGCAACTTAACCATGTCCTGCAGTTCGCCTCCGGCAGCTTCACAGACAGCGGTCAGGTTTTTAAAAACTTGCTCCGCTTGTGCAGTGAAGTCTTCGCTAACCAGCTCCATAGTGTCCGGTACCAATGGAATTTGCCCAGACAGGTACACAGTTGTTCCAATTTTTACCGCCTGCGAATAAGTGCCAATAGCAGCAGGTGCGTTATCGGTAGAAATAATGACTTTTGACATACTACTTCCTTAAGCGCGTCACGCGCTGAACATCCGGCATTTTACGAATATGACGTATCACATCCGCTAAATGTTTCCGGTTTCTTATCGTTAATGCGACATCGATAAAGTAAATATTGGCGTCAATTTCTTCTGTTTTCAGTCCGTCAATATTACAACCGGTGGTCGCTATTGAAGAAGTTAACCGGGCTAAAACGCCTTGGTGGTTAATAATTTCAATTCTAATTTCAGAAATAAATTCCGCTTCTGGTTTGTTATCCCACTCAACAGGGAAGTAACGTCCCGGATCATCCTCATGACCGCGCACGTTTTTACACTCGCGGCGATGAATGACCAAGCCTTTACCGGGACTGACATGAGCAATGATGTCATCGCCCGGAATAGGTCGGCAGCATTTAGCAAAGCTAACCAGCAAGCCTTCCGCCCCTTTAATTGAAAGGCTCTTTTCAGAAGCATTCTCGTCTTTTAATGGCTGTAACTCACCCAACAGTCGTTTCGCTATAGCAATAGACATTAAGTTGCCCAGACCAATTTGCTTCAACAATTCTTCTTTCGACGCGACTTTGGTGTCCGTTAGTACACGATCAAATTCAGACTCAGGAATATCATCATAACTGACAGGTCCAAGTGCTGAGCGAAGTAAACGCTCACCCAACTGTTGGGCTTCGTCTGCTTCCTGGCTTTTCAAATACTGACGTATTTTCGCACGAGCTTTGCCCGTTACCACAAAGTTCAGCCAGGCAATATTCGGACGCGAATTCGGTGCCGTTTTTATTTCCACCGTTTGTCCGGTTTCCAGCGGTTTGCTCAGCGAGTAAGCACGATGATTGACTCGCGCACCAATGCAGGTATTGCCAATGTCGGTATGCACTGCGTAGGCAAAATCGACTGCTGTCGCTCCCTGCGGAAGCTCGGTAATACGCCCGTCCGGGCTGAATACATAAATTTCTTCCGGGAATAAGTCCGACTTAACACTTTCAATAAATTCGAATGAGTTCCCCGCGCTTTGCTGCAGTTCCAGTAGGCTCTGCATCCACTTGCGAGCCCGCACCTGTGCGGTGGTGCCGGAGTCATCAGTTTTCTTATACATCCAATGAGCAGCAACCCCACGGTCAGCCATCAAGTCCATTTCTTCGGTACGAATTTGGATTTCGACAGGTACACCATGCGGACCTTTTAATGAGGTATGCAATGACTGATAACCGTTCGATTTAGGAATGGCAATATAGTCTTTAAAGCGTGTCTCTATAGGTTTGTAGAGGTTATGCAGTGCGCCCAGAACTCGGTAACAAGTGTCCACGCTATCAACAATGACGCGGAACGCATAAATATCCATAACCTCTTCGAACTTGAGCTCTTTGGTCTGCATTTTTCGGTAAATACTGTGCAGATGCTTTTCGCGGCCCAGCACTCGAGCACTGATATTATTCCCTTCCAGGCGAGAGCTTATCTCGCTTTTTACCCGATCCGTAAATTCACGACGGTTACCCCGCGCTTTTTTAACTTCAGACTCAAGCAGTCGAGCGCGCCATGGGTAAAGCGCCCAAAAGCCTAAATGCTCAAGCTCATTTTTAATGTCGTGAATGCCCAGCCGGTGAGCCAGTGGCGCGTAAATTTCTAAGGTTTCTCGCGCAATGCGGCGACGCTTGTCCGGACGCAGGTGCTCAATGGTACGCATGTTGTGCGTTCTGTCCGCGAGTTTTATCAAAACTACGCGAATGTCCTGCACCATTGCCATTATCATTTTGCGATAGTTTTCCGCTTGCGCCTCTTCTTTGGAATTAAATTGCAGTTTGTCGAGCTTAGAAACCCCTTCTACAAGACTTGCAACAGTTGAGCCAAATTGCTCGGCGAGATCTTCCTGACTGGTTTCGGTATCTTCTATAACGTCGTGCAACAACGCCGCCATAATAGTTTCACAGTCTAACCGCATATCGGCCAGTAAGCTGGCTACTGCCACAGGATGGGTAATATAAGGTTCACCACTACTGCGCTTCTGTGTACTGTGAGCATCATTAGCCACGACAAAGGCTTCCGCCACTCTGTCCACCTGATCGGACGGCAGATACTCGCTAATTTGCGCTTTTAAACCTTCAAATAGGTACACCGAGAACTCCCCAGTTAAGACTGGACAATGGATATACTTTCAGAATAAGGGGATTTGCGAGATTTGCCAACGGTATTGATACCGTTGGCGAACTGATATCTGTTATTCAATGCCACGCAAAGCGTCAACAGCACGCAGCTCTTCTGCGTCTTGCTCTTGCTGAGCGGCTTGCTCTTCTACGTCTAAACGTGCGCTGTCAATTAAGCCATGCTCAATTTCACGCAACGCAATAACGGTTGGCTTTTCATTTTTGGTTTCAACGAGAGGCTCTTTTCCATTAGCAATTTGACGCGCACGGCGTGACGCTAACAAAATTAAATCAAAACGGTTACCTACACGGTCTACAGCATCTTCTACGGTTACGCGAGCCATGGTTTACTTACTCCCACTAAAACTTGAGTGACATTTTTCGAAAGGCTAAGAATTATACGGAATTCAGCCGGACGATCCAAGTAATTCCTTTAATACCTGCGAATATCTTACTTGCTGGTGCGGCATTTTGTGGCGTTGTGCCATAACAATGTGCTCCAACGCATTCAACGAGTCATTAAAGTCGTCGTTCACCAGCAGGTAATCGAACTCGTGATAATGCGACATTTCCGCCTGTGCTTTCGCCATGCGCTTTGCTATAACCTCTTCAGAGTCTTGCCCCCGTGCTCGCAAACGCTGCTCTAAAATAGCCAAGCTTGGCGGTACAATGAAAATCGAGCGCACATCGGGGTAATGTTCGCGGACTTGCTGCGCTCCCTGCCAGTCAATATCTAAAAAGACGTCTTTGCCTTCAGCCAGAAGCGATTCGACCACTTTACGAGAAGTGCCGTAGTAGTTATCAAACACCTTGGCCCATTCATAAAACTCGCCCGCTGCTATGCGTTTTTCAAACTCATCAACCTTTAGAAAGTGATAGTGCACACCGTCAACTTCTCCGGGTCTGGGGGCTCGTGTAGTTGACGATACAGACACTTGCATGGAGTCGTCTGCGTACTTCTCCAACAAGGCTTTTATTAAACTCGATTTGCCTGCACCACTCGGAGCAGCAACAATAAATAAATTCCCTGGCGCCGTAGATGCGGTCATAACGGGTACTCTTCTAAGAAAAGGATAGCGACTGTTGGCGTCAAAGAATAACACGGTTTCACACAACGATAAAAATTCAGTAAAGTAAGGTTTTAAATAACCAGCGGTATGAGTTTGCAAAAAAAGCCAACATTCACTCCTGCTCCGTCAGGCGTTCGACTTGCACTGAGCTTAGCGGTATTAGTGTTACTGGGGCTGAACTTAAGGCCTTTACTGACCTCTATCGGACCACTAACCGGCGAGTTACGCGACATAACCGGCTTGTCGTTCAGTGAAGTTTCATTGCTCACCACCGTTCCAATTTTGATGATTGGCGCTATGGCGCTGTTTGCCGGGCGTGTCACGACCGCTTTGGGTTACCGCCACGGTATTGGACTGGGGCTGCTTATTTTAACTGCCGGTCTTATCGCACGCCTATTCGAGCCCACCAGCACCAGTATGATGACCAGTGCTATCGTTGGCGGTGTCGGTATCTCACTGCTGCACATTGTTATTCCCGAACTCACAAAGCAACAATATTTGAAACGGCTGGGTTTAGTAACCGGCCTTTGGTCGGCAGCGCTGATGGGCGGAGCTGCGTTAGGTGCTGTTGCCACCCCCTGGGCTGCCGGGTTACTGCCTGAGCGATACCAAGCCATGGGAAGCTGGAGCCTGTTAGCTGCTCTGGTTTTAGTCATTTGGTATTTACCGGTTAACCGAACGCCAATTGCCAGCATCCCCCCAAGACACTTACTACTGCGCGCCTACAAAGCACCGCGGGCCTGGGTTTTAGGTGCTTATTTTGCCTTGGTTAATGCCGGTTACGCAGGCTTTATTGCCTGGATCGCGCCTTTTTACGCCGAGTTCGGTTGGTCTGCGCAAGCTTCGGGTAACTTACTGGCGCTTTTTTCGTTAGTTCAGGTGGTTGGCGCCTTAATTTTACCCGCGTTATCACGTTCACAAGATCGCCGCCCTTGGTTAGCGTTGGCTGTACTCACACAAATGGTTGGATTTATCGGTCTGAGTTGGTTTCCAAATGTGTCGCCCTGGCTGTGGTCGGCACTTTGCGGGTTTGGTCTGGGCGGTGCTTTTCCACTATGCATTGTTATGGCGTTGGATCATATCGACAACCCAGTGCAGGCTGGTCGCCTGGTGTCCTTCATGCAGGGTATTGGGTTTATGTTTGCCAGTTTAATGCCGCTAGTGACCGGTTGGTTCCGCGACTTTTCCGGTAACTACACATTCGGTTGGCAGTTACATATTCTGGTAGGCGTTATTATTCTGGCAATGACGTGGCAATTTAACCCCAAAGGCTACAAAGGTTTGTTTAATTCACAGGAATAATACGAGCGACCACATCATCGACCAAAGCTTCAAGGTTTGACTGTGAAATACTGCGTCGAGCCATTGTTCTTAAGCCAATAACATTGGTTTGTATTAGTCTTGCCAACTTTTCAGGAGAGCTCTGTCTACTCAGTTCGCCACGGCTTTGTGCTTCACTCAGTGCTTCAGTAAACATTGCTTCAATCGAGTCTAAATACGCATGCACGGGCTCACTGAAGGCTTTGTCTTCCGGCGTAAATTCCAATAAAGCTTTCACCAACATACAGGCCTTTGTCGGTGCGCAGCCCTCATCGGCTTTTGCGATATTTTTCAGGTACTGGCGAAAGCCCTGTAATACTGACGGCTGCTTGGCAATGGTACTTTTGAAGTCGTCCTCAACCATTGCAAAGTAAGTGTCCAGCGCTTCTTTAAACAAAGACTCTTTATTACCAAACGCCGCATAAATGCTACCCGGTCGCATATCCATCGCTTCTTCAATATCTTTCATTGAAGTGGCATGGTAGCCCTGCCGCCAGAATAAATGCAGCGCATTATTTAATGCTGTCTCACGGTGAAACTGGGGTGTTCTTGGCATCCTTGTGTCCCCTCGGTTTTGCTCATAAAAAATCAAGTATAGACCGCTATTTTGGTTATTACAGTAAAGAATTTGTTAAGGGGTGTGATCTAACCTGAACCATTCCGATACAATAAGAAGTGAAATTAATTAAAAGAAGCTGCAGCTGTACGGAAGAAAAAGCCTGAAACAGTGGTTGAGCGAGCACCTGCTCGATATTGAAATCCCCACTCATATTAGCTTCGGAAGCACAATTCCAACCAATAGCATGGGCAAGCGCGAGGACTGGTCTCTTTAAATTAAGCTGTGTTTATTTAGGCAACGCCCGCGTCAAGATGTCATCGAACCGACTGTCGGTACTTCGAGCCTCTTCCAATATACAATGACCTTCAATGCCGGCATTAGAGAGTTGCTCCATAACTCGTCGGAGACTGCTTTTATTTTCGGGTGACGACAGCGTTGACAACAGAACGGTAACTAAGCCATTACCCAAGTGCCCGGGAGTATCGTAATCTCTTATACTTGCACGAACAATTTCTGCGGTGCGCTTAAGTGTTTTCGCATCGTTAGTCACCTGCAAAACCAACAAGATGTATGGGTATTCTGGGTGCGCTTTATAAAAACTAAAGCGCCGCTGCAATGCGCGTAGCATCATGCGTCGGTTATAAAAACCAGTATGCTCGTCCTCGCCGCCGGTGCTGCGAAGTTTTAGCTCCATTTCTTTGTATTCGGTAATGTCCTGCACCGTACCAAAGATGATCTCATCACCATTTTCGTCGAGCTGATAAATACCCGACTCACGCAACCAGCGAACAGTGTCATCACTGCGAATAATGCGGTGCTCAACGTCACGCACACCAGACTTTTTAGCGGCTTCAATCGCGTCAGTTATTGTTTTACGGTCCTCTGGGTGCGTTTTTTCCATGACTATATCGAGGCCGGGGTCAGTCTTGCTCTTTTCTAAGCCATATAGCTCGTACACCGTATCAGACCAAACCGACTTTCCGGTGTTTAAATTCAGTTTCCAGTGGCCTAAGTTAGCGACGCGTTCGGCAAGTTCAAGATTCCGCTGATGCCTTTTAACCGTCAGCTCTAACTGCTTACGTTCAGTAATATCCAGTAATTGACCTTTCCAGATGGTACTGCCATTAGGCTGTTTTTCAGTTACTGCGTGCCCATAAACCCAGTGGGTTTGGCCATTACGAACCACTCTGTATTCTTTGTTCCACGGAATTTGATACTTCGCCGAATCAAGCAAACTATTAACCACTGCGTCATAATCATCGGCAACAATAATGTCTTTAAGCACACAGGTGTTTTGCTGAAGGTCGGCCATCGAACAGCCGTAAATACTTTCAATGCCTTCGCTGACAAAATGAAAATGCCAGTTGCCATTCTCGGTTAACTCTAATTGATAGACCGCCCCTGGCAAGGCGTTTGTTAAACTGACTAAATCAACTGATGAATTCGGAGCATTCATATAACCGCTAACTCATAAATATGAATAAGCGCTCATCATACCTTAAAGCTTGCAAAATACGCAGTAAAAGAAATGTAAAGTGACCCATTACAAAACAAAATAAGTACGCTATATATATACAAACCATAATAAAAACAGGAGTTTTTATGTCAGCGGAGAAAGCTAAGTGGCACAAAGCAATACTGGTGCCGGTGTTTTTACCGGCTGTTATTGTGATTACTTTGCTGGTGATAGGGACGTTGAGTGCGCCTGAAAAAGCCGGTGAACTTTTTAACTGGACGTTAGCAGGCATTACTGACAACTTTGGTTGGTTTTACATGCTCGCCGTCGCCCTTTTCTTAGTGTTCATTATTGGTGTGGCAATATCGCGCTGGGGGCGTATTAAATTAGGTCCCGACCACTGTGAACCGGAATATAGCTTTACCTCTTGGTTCGCCATGCTGTTTTCGGCGGGTTACGGTATTGCTTTACTTTTCTTCGGTGTCTCAGAGCCTGTCTTACATTACGCGGAACCGCCCGCAGGCGCGGCTGAAACAATTGGCTCCGCTAAACAGGCTATGCAAATTGCCTACTTCCACTGGGGCTTCCACATTTGGGCTATTTATGGCCTAGTGGGATTAGTTCTGGCATATTTCTCATTCCGACATGGCCTTCCACTGTCCATGCGCTCTACGCTGTATCCGCTAATTGGCGAGAAAATTAATGGCCCAATAGGACACGCTGTAGATACCTTTGCGGTGCTGGGAACTATGTTTGGTATTGCCACAACCCTGGGCTTGTCGGTCATACAAATAAACACCGGCCTGAACTATTTGTGGGAAGATATCCCCGTGGGGACCACCGTGCAAATTATTGCAATAGGTGTCATTACTCTTGCCGCAATAGCGTCGGTTGTTGCCGGCATGGATAAAGGGATTAAACGGCTGTCTCTGTTGAACATGACACTGGTTCTTTTCCTGTTATTATTCGTGTTCATTGTCGGGCCTACAATCCACATTCTGGAAACCTTCCTGCAAAACACCGGGGCTTACTTAAGCGGTATTGTTGAACGTACCTTTAACTTGCAGGCCTATGAACGCAGTGACTGGATTGGTAACTGGACGCTATTCATTTTCGGCTGGACCATAGCCTGGGCGCCGTTCGTCGGGCTGTTCATTGCTAAAATCAGCCGCGGTCGCACTATTCGCCAGTTTGTTTTTGGGGTCATGTTCGTGCCTACCATATTCACGTTCTTCTGGTTCGCCGTATTTGGCGATACCGCTTTGAATATGATCATGAACGAAGGTTACACAACACTCATTTCGGAAGTGCAAGACAACCAGGCTATAGCCCTATTCAAACTGTACGAAGAACTGCCACTGACCAGCATTATTAGCTTTGTCACTGTGCTCTTAATTATTACCTTCTTCGTCACATCATCGGACTCTGGCTCACTGGTTATCGACTCGTTAGCATCCGGTGGTATGGAAACACCTGTATGGCAGCGTGTTTTCTGGGCAAGTAGTGAAGGCATTGTTGCGGCAGTACTGCTGGTTGCCGGCGGCTTAGGCGCGCTGCAAACCGCGGCAATAACCAGTGCCTTACCGTTCGCTGTCATTATTTTGATATCGGCGGCAGGAATGTGGCGAGCGTTAGTTATTGAAGGACACCAATACAACAGTCTTAAGAGCCATCGACATCATCATCGTCGTGGGGTAAATGCAGGACCCGACTATTGGAAAAAACGCTTAGCCGGCCTGGTCGACTTTCCGAAAAAAGAACCTGTACTCGAATTTATCAACGGACCAGCGACAGAGTCTTTGAAAAAAGTAAAAGAAGAGCTGAAAAGCCAGGACTGGCCGGCCGAATTTACTGCTGACGAAGAACATAATCGCATTATTCTCAGCGTTGAGCGGGAGAATAATCTCGACTTTGCCTATGAAATTCGTCTGCGCGACTATCTACTACCAGAGTTTGTGCTCAGCAACGACCAAAACCGCGAAACTTACTATCGTGCAGAGGTATTCCTGAGACAGGGTGGTCAGTCGTATGATCTTTACGGTTATGAATCGTCGGATATCATCAATGACGTAATTAACCAATTCGAGAACTACCTGCACTTCAGACACCACAGCCCGGGTGTTCTGCCGTGGGATCTCGAAAAGCACGATGAAGATCTTAACGACGACATAGAAACCAATAAGTAACGCGAAGACAGACTAAGCAAGCCGCTCTTCGGAGCGGCTTTTTAGTGGTCGGACTGTTGAATTTTTGCAACATGTGCGAGAATAACCACTAAGTCAGTAGGGAGTCACTATCACTATGGAACGTGTGGATAACCATCCGCAAAAACTTGCCCCCATGCCAAGTATGCTGTTCAGGTCATTATTTACCTTGCAGCGTAGCGATGAGTCTGAGGCCGATTCAGAAACCCTGGAAAAGCACTACTCCATTCCCTCTCCGGCAGATAAGCAACTTGAAAAGTATCACGATGCTTTTGGTGGCTTTGTGAGTGATGTCCCGCTTGCCATGCTTTATTGCATTGCGCAGCGTGCGCACTTAGCGCAGATGCTCGATGACAGCTTTCCCTGGCCGGCACCAGGTCTGGTGCACGTCAGCAACAAACTAGAGCGTCATGCGGTTATTCAAACTGACCAGTCGTTTCAACTGGTGTCAAAAGTCAAAGTACCTAAGCGCGGACCTGATGTGTCTCCACGCCGGTTAAGGCCCCAGTTTACGGTCGAGTTTTGGCAAAACGGTGAGAAAGTCGCCACATGCACAAGTGTTTATCAGGTCATGAAAGGCGATAATAGCAACGCCAAAGCTAAAAAAGCGCCTCCTAAACCCTTTGAGCCCGATGAAGGTTGGGACAACTTAGCGCACTGGCAATTAGGCAGCGGTATGGGTCGTCGATACGCTCGTATATCCGGCGATTTTAACCCTATCCATTTGCATCCGCTCGTGTCGCGCTGGTTCGGGTTTGAAAAACCGATAATTCACGGTATGTACATGATGGCTCGAGCCCAAGCAGAGCTCGAACGTCAACAGTCAAAAGCAGTGACCTACATAGATGTAACCTTTAAACGACCGGTTATTTTGCCTGCGAGAGTGCAACTATGGGTGAATTACGAGGAAGATAAAACCAAGTATGAAGTGCGCAGTGGCGACCATACATCTTTAAAACTAGAAGGGTCAGTACGTTTCGACTGACCCTTCTTAGTTATTCTATTGCTTATACACTTTTCCGTCTTTCATCACGAAACTGACATTTTGTAGCAGAGTAATATCCTCTAAAGGATTACCTTTTACCGCCACAATATCCGCCTTTTTATTCGCTTCAATACGGCCAATTTTTTCGTTCTTCAGAAAATCAGCTGCGACGCTTGTCGCTGCCTGGATCGCTTCTGCTGCAGGCATTCCTGCTTCAACCATATACTGGAATTCCAGAGCGTTGTCGCCATGTGCAGATACACCGCTATCCGTACCAAACGCCACATTCACACCCGCTTTATACGCTTTTGCGAAGGTATCCTGAATTTTCGGGCCAATCTCGCGTGCTTTGGGCCTTACCACCTCCGGGAAGTACCCGTCAATTTCAGCTTTTTCAGCAACAAATTTACCCGCCAAAATTGTCGGCACTAAATACGTACCATGCTCTTTCATTGCAGCAATGACTTCATCGTCCATATAAGTACCATGCTCAACTGAAGCAATACCCGCTTTTACCGCACGAAGCATACCCGCTTTACCGTGGGCATGAGCGGCAACATGAAAGTTGTAATCATCAGCAATATCGACCAAGGCTTTCAGCTCGTCGTCGGTGAACTGAGGGTTATCACCACTGCTGGCCATGCTTAATACACCACCTGTAGCGGTAATTTTGATGAAATCAGCACCGTCTTTGTAATGTTGACGAACCGCTTCACGAGCATCTTCTTCACTATTAATAACACCATCTTTCGGTGTTGGGCGACCCATCAGTTGTTCTTTCCAGCCGTTTGTCGGGTCCGCATGCCCACCCGTTGTTGCAATAGACTTGCCTGCGGTATAAATGCGTGGCCCATCGGTGATTCCTGCATTAATCGCGTCTCTCAGAGCAATGGTGACATTATCAGAGTCACCAGGGTTACGCACCGTTGTAAAGCCCGCTTGCAGAGTTTTCATGCCATAGTGCTGGGCAACCAAGGCTAAGTCGGCTGGGTTTTGAGTAAACTGCTTAATGTATGAATCGGGGCCTGACTGACCATCTAAATGTACATGAAGGTCAATAAACCCAGGTAAGCAAGTGCTGTCCGATAAGTCGATCAAACTACTTGAATCGCCAGGAGCATTAACCTTTACCGATTTAATATCACCGTTTTCAACTTCAATATAGCGCTCACCAACAAGTTGTCCTGATTGGCTGTCAAAAACATCGCCGCAATGCAGCCAGTCGCTCGCTTGTACCGTTGTCGACGCCAGCCCAACGGCTATGCCTATAGCTAATTTCTTAAGCATGGAATTCCCCTTATTATTATGCTTCGTTTATTGGAATTTCCTGTCCCCAGAGTCGGCGAATATCAGCGTCATTCAGCATTAGCGAAGCCAATGTATAGTCTGATAAAAACCGATAGAACGTTTCCTTACCTTCATTGATTAAATTTTTTAGTTCACAGGCTGGAAATATCGCACATTCAGGTTTGTGACAATCTATCCAGTATTCGTCGCCTTCCAGCCGACGAATGATCTTGTCTAATCGAACATCGGCAGGGTCAACAGCTAGCAAAAAACCGCCGTTTTTTCCCCGTCGGGTTTCAATGAGCCCTTCCTTTCCTAATTGATGTACCACTTTATTTAAGTGGTTTCTAGGCACATTAAAGATGCCACTGAGCTCATCAATAGTCACTCTGTCATCGTCTTTTTTGGCCGCTAAATACATTAAAACGCGCAGGCCATAATCGGTGTATTTTTTAAGTTGCATAGGTGTTAACCCTATCAGGATATTGCTAGTTTTGCTCGACAAAAATCAGTTGTCGATTACCGCGAGTGGTCAAAACTAACCGCTCTTTATTATCGATGCTGACTTGATAAACACGCTGCATAGCTTTACTAAAGTCTCGCTCCAGTTCACTGGCAGTTTCCGGACACGCCATTTTGGTGCTACCCATAAGGCGTATTTGTGCCAACTCACCACCTAAGTTGTACTGTCCAAAGTACCGGTTGCAACCATTAAAACCCGCCAACTGACCGTCAGCCAGAAAACTCAGTGTTGGCGCTTTCGTATTCAGCGAATGCCCATCAAACTCAACCAATTGCCACTCAACACCCTGCACCAGCCATTCGCTGTCACCGCCGCAGCCGGAATAGACATTACCGCCTTCGTGCAAATCGACTTGGTAGGGATAAAGTCGTCCGCTCATGGAATCTCGACATAAGGTATTTATAACCACTAACTGCGTTTCTGTAGCTGACTCAATATGCCATTCATAAGGACTCTCTGAAACAACCTTAGCAGGCGAAACGTCGACTATGGCTTCAGTGTCTGGCGTAGTAATGGTCATATGCTGCGGGTTAACCGCCACCTGCCAAAAAGGTTCGTTGCCACGCCCCGTGAAGTGTTTTGGCAATGTTCCTTGTTCGACGCACATCGGCAACTCCTGCCCACGCCAGGTAATAGTTGCTTCGCTCCCTTTTCCCCAGTACTGGGTTATTGGATCTGCACCATCGTTGTATCGAGCACCGGATGCGCTAACCACTTGCTTCAAACGTGTCGAGCTGTCGTTGTAACGAAGTGTCGCCGACTCATCAGCAAAGTTGAGCTCGACTTCTGCTGCGCCACATTGGTACTGAATGTTTTGCTTCGAGTCACTGGTGAGTGAGCTGCATCCGATTAAAATAGAAAATGCACTCAATCCCGCTGCCAGTTTTATCATCTTCATCATTTAAAACGCCTTAGCTACTTACTCTGTATCTACACACTTTACTCCCGAATGCACTTTTAACCAAACGCTCTGAAGAAACCAGCGACAAGTGCAGCAAAAAAACCGACTAAAGAATTGCGATAGATCAAAAGCGTTGTTGCGAATCATTATTATTTATATTAGCATTCGCAGCAATTCGGTAAACCAATAATGAAATAACCTTTCAAAAAACATTAACAGGGTAGATCATGAAAAAGACGTTACTGACTACGGCTATTCTTACAAGCTTCACCGCGCCAGCCTTTGCAGAGGTTGCTATTGACCGAACCGATGACATCGAACAAATCAAAATCATCGGTACGAAAACTGACTCAAGAGCCACAGCGGGATCAAGCGCGGTTATCGACGAAGAACAGATGCGCATTGAGGTACCAACGGACATTAACCAGTTAATGAAAACCATCCCCGGTGTTTATGTGCGTGAGGAAGACGGTCAAGGCCTGCGCCCTAATATTGGTATTCGCGCCGCAACCGCCGGTCGTGTCAGTAAAGTCACTATTTTGGAAGACGGCGTGATGATGGCGCCAGCACCTTATTCAAACCCGGCCGCGTATTACTTCCCGACCACTTTCCGCATGTCATCTATTGAAGTGCTGAAAGGCGCTCCTTTGCTACGTTACGGACCTCAAACAACCGGTGGTGTGCTTAACTTAGTCACAACGCCTATTCCAGAGCAGTTTGGTGGGCAAGTGCTAACAGAGTTTGGTGAAAACAGCAGCCGCGATATTCATGCACATGTTGGCGGAACAGAAGGCCAGTGGGGCTTCTTGCTAGAAACCGTACAGCGTAGCAGCAACGGATTTAAAAATATCGACCGTAGTGGTCGTGACACCGGATTCGATATTGAAGATTATGTGGGCAAACTAAAATGGACGGGGGATCGCCAAAGTTTACTGGCTAAATTCCAGTATTCGGAAGAAACTTCAAACGAAACTTATGCAGGCCTTACTGACACAGACTTCGCCGAAGATCCTAATCGTCGTTACGGGCTGTCTGAAATTGATCAGATGAACAATCATCATGACGCTATCAGCCTTAACTACAATCTGGAGCTCACTGACACAGTCGAACTGAATGTTCTGACCTATAAGAACCACTTTAAGCGCAACTGGTTTAAAGCCGGTGTCGTTAATGGTTTGGTTGATCTAGCCAACGCAGGTGACACGGACGCTCTGGCTGTTTTACACGGCGAGCAAGATTACCAAGACATAACCTGGACCAATGGTAATCGTGGCTACGACTCATACGGCGTTGAAATCAACACCGGTTTTGAGCTGGCGTCACATTTCCTCGAAATTGGCGTACGTGATCATACTGACGAAATGGATCGTTACCAGTTAAAAGAAGTCTTCGACCAAATCAACGGTAGCCTGGTGTTTGACTCGTTCATTCAACCAACCGGTGGCGACAACCGTATAGAAAAAGCTGAAGCCGTCAGCTTCTGGGTGACTGACCAGTGGCAAATGACTGACGATTTGATGGTTAACCTGGCACTTCGTCATGAAGACGTTGAATCTTCACGCCTACAGTTTGCGGTGCCGGACCGTAGTGAGTTAGACAGCACTCGCTCTAACGACAGCAGCGAATGGTTGCCGGGTGCCTCCTTTACTTATGACGTAAACGACAACTGGCAGGTTCTGGCTGGCGTTCACAAAGGCTTCTCTCCTTTAGGTGGCGGTGCAACAGAAAATCAGGAGCCTGAAACCAGCACAAACTATGAAGCTGGCATACGTTACAACCAAGGCACTTTATTTGTCGAAGCGGTTGGCTTCTATAGCGACTTTAACGACACCACACAGCAATGCTCAATTGCGAATCCTTGTGACAACGGCGCGGAGTCAGGCAACTACGTATTGGGTGAGTCGGTCGTTCGTGGATTGGAATTCCAGGCGAGCAACACATTCGAAGCTGGCAGCTTCCTGGTACCGGTCGATGTAACTTACACCTACACCAAAGGTGAAATCAGCGAAGACAACTTGGACAACTTAGACGGTGATGAGTTAGCAGACATTCCGCAAAACACATTCAGCATGCGCGTTGCCCTAGACAATCAAAACGGCTGGATTAACTACCTTGTGGCTAAATACGCTGACGAAATGTGTGTTAGCACGGGTTGTAACCGTACCAACAGCCAATTCGACAGAACGGAGTCTGTATTCGTGACTGATTTTGTCAGCCGCTACGAAATGAACAACAACATGGCGGTTTATTTCAAAGTCGAAAACCTGTTTGATCAGCAAAAAATTGTGGCTCGTTCACCACACGGTGCGCGCCCTAACAAGCCTCAAACAGCGTCATTTGGTGTGGAATACACTTTCTAAACGCCAGACTCTCTCCCTGGCATTGTTTGCGGCCCCATAAGTTGGGGCCGTTTTTTTATTTATCTACTTATCTTTCCGGGAGCAAAATACGCTATGGATAGAAAAATCGTTTAATTAAAAAGGCATCTAGCGGTTATAATAAGTTTTTATCAATTGAAAAGGATGTCTACATGAGCGACTTTCCCGCCTGCCCTGAATGTCAGTCAACGTTCACTTATCACGACGGTAACTTACTCGTTTGTCCTGAATGCAGTTATGAATGGTCTGAAGATGAACCTTCAGAAGCAGACAGCGCACCACAGTATCGCGACGCAAATGGTACTCCGCTAGAAGACGGCGATACCGTGACTGTCATTAAAGATCTAAAAATAAAGGGGTCGTCTTCCGTCGTTAAAGTCGGTACAAAAGTAAAAAACATTCGTCTCGTAGAGGGTGATCATGACATCGACTGCAAAATAGACGGCATTGGAGCCATGAAATTAAAATCTGAGTTCGTCAAAAAAGTATAATAACGGTAGCTGTATGAGATATTTATTCGTCGTATTATCACTCTACGGATTTTGTCTGCCGTCATGGTCGGCGGAACAGACTGTTGTGTTAATCTCTATTGATGGTTTCCGGCACGATTATATCGAAAAACACGATGCGAAAAATATTCGCGCAATAGCAAATAAAGGAGTTCGAGCCGAGGGTCTAATACCCGTTTATCCGTCAAAAACATTCCCGAACCACTTATCTATTGTCACTGGTCAGTATCCTTCTAACCACGGTATTGTTGATAATCGATTTTATGATAAAGAACGTCAGCAACATTACTCGATGGGTGACGGTGTAGACGATAGCAGTTGGCTGACAACACTGCCTATTTGGAACCTAGCCGAATTCCAAGGTGTGAAAGCGGCAACATTTTTTTGGCCTGAGTCTTCCGCTCGAATTAATGGCCGTACGCCAAGCTACTATTACAATTACAGTACGCCAGCGCCAAACCAGCAGCGAGTGAATCAAATTGTTAACTGGTTAAAGCTTCCTGCGCAGACGCGCCCCCGCATTGTTACCGGTTATTTTTCTATTGTCGATACAATGGGGCACCGTTTCGGGCCTGACTCTAAGCAAGTAAAAGAAGCCGTGCAGCATATTGATGGTTTAATTGGCCAACTGTGGCAACGTATTAATAATGAAACAAACGTAAAAGCTAACTTAATACTCGTTTCAGACCATGGTATGACATCAATTCGAGCGGACCAAATGATTGAGCAAAAATCATTGCCCATTAACATTGACCTCTTCGAAGTTGTCAACTCACAAACTCGGCTTATGCTTTACGCCAAAGAGACAACAACGATCGCGCAAGTTACCGCCCAACGTCAGCAACTCAGGCAATTTAGTAGTGCTTACACTATTGAGACTGAGAAGTCTCTTGCCGAAAAGCACGTTAAAGACGGCCCAAGAAAACCAGATATTATTTTAGCAGCCAAAGCCCCTGTTACTTTTACTCAACGTCCTGCAGAAAAACGTCGCGACGGTGGTACACATGGGTATTATGCAAATCGTGACATGGATGGTATTTTCATTGCGGCAGGTCCTGCAATTAATGCCAAAACCCACCTTGGGCGTTTTGAAAATATTCACATTTATCCTTTTATGGCGGAGCTACTCGAACTCAATTTACTATCACCTATTGATGGAAAAGCAGACGTACTGGCGCCACTACTCATCAAAACCGCTCCTTAAAGTGTAAAGATCCCTAAATTCATTGGTCTTTTTTGCGAAGGTTCGCTAAAAAGAATACATACATTTATGTATGTTAAGGGGAGCGATTATGGAAATACCTGTTTTGCTCGCCATTGTTGCAGGACTTTGGGTAGCACTTGTTCTGGCAGGTGGTTTAGAAGCGCTAAAACATCGTTGGCTGGTTAGCCGCATTCCGGTGCGTGTTCATGTGAATGGTACGCGTGGGAAAACCAGTGTCACTAGACTCATTGCCGCCGGTCTTCGTGCCGGTGGCAAGCGTGTTTGTGCGAAAACGACGGGCTCGGCCGCCGCAGTCACCGATCCCGACGGTCGCGAGTTCCCAATTTACCGCATCAGTGGCGCGAACATCATTGAGCAAATGCGCACACTTAAACGCATGGCCAAATTAAAACCCGAAATTGTGGTAATGGAATGCATGGCATTACAACCGCAGTATCAGTCTTTGAGCGAGCTACGCATGGTGCGCTCCAATGTGGGTGTCATTACTAATGCCCGCCCTGACCATTTAGATGTGATGGGTCCCGGCGAAGAGGATGTCGCCTTAGCACTGGCGGGAAGCACTCCGGTGAAAGGTAATTTATTTACCGCCGAACGTGACTTATTACCGACTTTCGAGCATTCCTGTAAAGACAGAAAGTCAGAGTTACACGGTGTCACATTAGAAGAAGTCGAAGCGATTTCTGATGACACCATGAGTCAGTTTCGTTATGCCGAGCACAAAGAAAACGTCGCTTTGGCCTTAAAAATTTGCGAGCACCTGGGCGTTGACCGTGATAAAGCCTTAAAAGGCATGACCGAACTTGAGCCAGAAGCCGGTGCCATGCAGGTTCTGCACATTAACTACTTCAAGCGAGAGATTGTTTTCGTTAACGGTTTTGCAGCTAACGACCCTGAGTCGACCGGTAAAATCTGGGAAAACATGATTGAGAAGTTCGGCGAAGGCCGCAAGAAGATCATGCTCATTAATTGCCGGGCTGACCGACCTCACCGTTCACAGCAAATGGCTGAAGAAGCAGGACAATGGACTGAGGCCGATAAAGTTATTTTAATGGGCTCGGGTTGCTTTGTCTTTGTCCGTAATGCCGTGAAACATGGTCTGGACCCAGAAAAACTACTGGTGCTCGAAGGTGGTGAAACCACGGATATTACGGAAACTATTTTAGAAGAATCTGCAGGCAACGCACTGGTTGTAGGTATGTGTAATATTCACGGCGGCGGCGAAGAAGTCGCTCGCTTCTTCCAAAACCGTGCCGTTAAAGAGGAAGATTTATGATAGCGCTTAACATATTGGCCGTTGCCATTGGCGTTGGCTTATTTTTTACGTTACTACTGACTCATACGTTAGGACTCGCAGCAGGCGGCTTGGTTGTTCCGGGTTATGTGGCTTTACAGCTTACAGACCCGCTAAGCCTGGCTATTACTTTACTGGCAGCCCTTATGACTTATTTGATTGTCAAAGTCATTGCCAGTTTTGCCATTATTTATGGCCGTCGCCAAACCATCATCATGATTTTAACCGGCTATTTAATTGCTGGTCTGTTCGACCTGTTCATTGGCAACTTAGTAAACTGGGCCGACTTACAAATGATTGCCGGCGGTGACAATGCACAGGCGCAAGTAGGCGCGCTTGAGTCAACCGTGATGATGTCGGTGATGGAAAGTAGCATTATCGGTTACATTATTCCGGGGCTTATCGCTATTTGGTTTGAACGGCAAGGCGTTCTGCAAACACTATGCGGACTGGCCGTGACCGCTGTTTTAGTGCGTTTAGCACTGATTGTCATTATGCCTGAATCTTTGCAAATGTATGAAGCGAGTCAAGCTTTTCAAATGCCCGGTTGGTAACAGGAGAACCCTATAATGAGTAGTTTTACTAAAATTTATTGGCGCTCTTCAGGTGTACCAACCTGGGGACTTATTTTCTTAATTGTCGTCGCAATTATCGTGGTTGTCGCGGCAGAAAAAATGAAACAACGCGATCCAGTCGTTGAAGACAACTACGCGACCATGGTGAACGCTGCTAAAATCATGCGTGAAGGCATGAATGTGCTACAGCCACTAAGAGCTCAATTAGCACCTATTAACCCGGAGTTTGACCCACAAAGGTCTGGCTTGGTCGGTTTAGAAAACAGTATTGTGACAACCAACCACGGTGGCCGCGAATCTAAGCAGACCACAGTCAACCCAAACTGGGCTGCCGTTGCAGTAAAACTGTTAGCGGAAGCCGGTGTTAAAAAAGGCGACCTGGTTGCAGTGACTGTTTCGGGCTCTTTTCCGGCACTGAACTTAGCGGTATATTCCGCGCTTGAGGCAATGGAAGCTAATGCCGTTATTGTTGCGTCTGCCTCGTCATCGCAGTGGGGAGCAAATGTGCCCAACTTTTTATGGCTGGATATGGAACGCAAGCTTCGTGAAGCTGGCGTTATTTCACTTCATGCCGATTATGCGTCTATTGGCGGCATTGAAGATAGGGGCATTGGCATTCCTGAGGAAGGCATTCAGTCCATTCGCCGTTCAATTGACCGTGCTGATGTTAAGTTTATTGACCCGGCAAACTATCAGGAGGCGGTTGCTGATCGTATTGCAATTTTCCGTGAATACTCAGCTGAGCGTAATTACACCGCCTACATTAACGTCGGTGGCGGCGCAACGGTTGTTGGCCCTCCGGGCATTGATGATATGTTCAGCTCGGGCTTGCAAACAGATGCCCCTGCACGCGCCTTTGCAGTAGAGACCGTTATGGGCTACTTCCTGCAGGAAGACATTCCGGGTATTCATTTTATTGGCATTAAAACCATGGCAGAACGCCATGGCTTACCGTTAATGCCACCAGAGGCAGTACCAGTAGGGAATGGCGGTATATACTCAGCCACGACTTACAACCGGTGGTTAGCGCTGGGCTTAGCCATTGGCTTATTTGGTCTGACTTGGCTTATTGTTCGCTCTGCACGTATTACCAGTTTATGGCAGCGTTCGGGCCACAGTGGTAAAGGCACAAAGCCTATGGTTTAACACTACCTCTTATGAGGTAGCTTCTCTTCTCTAAAAGAGAGCCTTACATTTGTATCTTTTAGTGTTAAAACTATATATATACGTAGCACTTTCCATGTAAGGCTCTCTTTTTATGACTCAATACTTAACCCATAGACCCATCAGCATTCCCAGCGCTTCTATCGCCCAAACCGCAGTTTGGAATGAACTATGAATAAAAGAACTATTGTCTGGGCAATTGTCGTTTTAGGACTCGCTTTCTTTGTTTACTTGGGGACAAATAAAGGCACAGACGGCTACGACGGTGTTGCCAGCGGTAACGGTAGAATTGAGGCCACCGAAATAAATGTGGCGACCAGAGTAGCTGGGCGATTAGACAGTGTTTGGGTCAACGAAGGCGACTTTGTATTGACCGGTGCCAAGCTTGCAAAACTCGATACAACAACGCTGGAAGCTGAGCTACACCAAGCACAAGCCCAGTTCAAGCAGGCCCAAAATGCGATTAATACCGCACAAAGCCAGGTTGAACAGCGCCGAGCCGAAAAAGAGGCAGCAGAAGCTTTACTGCAGCAACGCGAGTCGGAGTTGGAACTTGCCAGAAAACGCTTAGCACGCGTTCGCAGTTTGGCTGATCAAGGCTCTATATCGGCGCAAGAGCAAGACAATGCAGAAGCTGCTGTTGTCAGTGCCAAGTCAGCAGTCGCAGCTGCAAAATCACAAATAGCGTCATCCCAAGCCGCCATTACCACGTCTATATCACAGTTTGAAGGTGCTAGGTCTGCAGCGGAAGCGTCTCAGGCAACCATTGAGCGCATTCAAACTCAAATAGATGACAGTACGCTTCTTGCGCCTCGCGACGGCCGCATTCAATACGTTATTGCTCGACCGGGAGAAGTAATAGGCAGCGGAGGCCGAGTTGTGAACATGGTGGACTTGAGCGATGTTTACATGACGTTCTTTCTGCCAACCAGCGCTATCGGTAAAATTTCAGTAGGCAGCGAAGCGCGTATTGTATTAGATGCACTACCAGAGTATCGCATTCCTGCTCGCATAAGCTTTATATCCGATGTGGCACAGTTCACACCAAAAACGGTCGAAACCCAGGAAGAGCGTGAAAAACTCATGTTCCGGGTTCGCGCCAGTATTAACAAAGCACTTCTGGAAAAGCATCTCGAACGCGTAAAAACAGGCTTACCCGGAGTTGCTTACGTGAAATTTGATGCTACAGAGAGCTGGCCGCAAGAGCTCGAGTCGGAGCTTGATTGATGACTCGCGAGGCTGACTTTGCTGTTTCTGTTAATAAGCTCAACTATCATTATGGCAAGCAACTCGCGCTGAACTCGGTATCTCTGGATGTCCCCAGAGGTAAGTTGTGTGGGTTGATTGGCCCCGACGGCGTGGGTAAATCGACGTTACTGTCTCTTATTTCTGGTGCCAGAGCTTTACAGTCCAGGCGGCTACTCGTGTTAAACGAAGACCTTGGTGAGTCACGTCAGCGCAAACGTTTGTATCGTCGTGTTGCTTATATGCCACAAGGGTTAGGCAAAAACCTCTATCCAACACTGTCAGTGAAGGAAAACCTCAGCTTTTTTGCCCAACTTTTTGGTATTAACGGCCAACAGCGTGAACAACAAGTCTGTCGTTTACTAAAAGCCACCCGGTTGTGGGAGTTTAAAGACAGACCCAGCGCTAAGCTTTCGGGCGGAATGAAACAAAAGCTCGGACTATGCTGTGCATTGATTCACGAGCCAGAGCTCCTGATTCTGGATGAGCCAACCACCGGCGTTGACCCGTTGTCCCGCCGTCAGTTTTGGCAACTTATCGATGACATTCGCCAACAACACCCGGACATGAGCATACTGGTTGCTACGGCCTATATGGATGAGGCTAAACGTTTTGACTGGTTAGCTACCATGAATGAAGGAAAGGTGCTTGCCAGCGGCTCTCCAACTGAGTTACTTAAAAAAACCGCGACGTCTTCGCTAGAGCAAGCGTTTATGACATTGCTTGGCAATGAATCGGCTCAAATTTTTGAGCCCTCGCGCCAACCGTCTAAAAACGACTCAGTTGCCATAGAAGCGCAAGAGCTGACCATGCGTTTTGGTGACTTCACTGCCGTTGATAACGCTAATTTCCGCATCCAAAAAGGCGAAATATTTGGCTTTCTAGGCTCTAATGGCTGCGGTAAAACCACCACCATGAAAATGCTCACTGGTCTTTTAACACCCAGCTCCGGAAAAGCCTGGCTGTTTAATGAACCCATTAACAGTCGCGCCATGGAGACTCGCAAACGCGTGGGGTATATGACTCAGAGCTTTTCCTTGTATGGTGAGCTTACGGTGTATCAAAACTTAAAACTGCACGCCCGGCTATTCGATATTCCCGAAGAATATGTCGAGAACCGTATAAAAGAAGTTGCCGATCAATTCGACTTACAACGCCTGTTCAAGCAACTTCCTAAGCAGTTACCCGTTGGTGAGCGTCAACGGTTATCACTTGCTGTCGCCATGATTCATCAGCCAGAAATACTGATTCTGGACGAGCCGACGTCGGGAGTTGACCCCGCTGCCCGCGATAACTTCTGGCATATTTTATTAAAGCTGTCCCGCGAGCATGGCGTCACTATTTTTATCTCGACCCACTTCATGAATGAGGCCGAGCGCTGCGACCGCATTTCATTGATGCACGCAGGAAAAGTGTTAGTGACTGACACACCGCAGAGCATTATTAAAAGCTGTAACAGAAGCACGCTCGAAGATGCGTTTGTTGATTATTTAGAAACGGCTTCTGAACAGCCCAGCGACACTGAGAAACCGGCTCCAGAGCTGCAAAAACAAGCAAGCCTCAAACTCAGTCACGGCTTTAGTGTAAGGCGCTTGCTTAGCATAAGTCACCGCGAAACCTTAGAGCTACTCCGCGACCCGGTGCGACTTGTCATGGCGCTGGTCGGCAGCGTTATTCTTATGTTCGTACTGGGTTACGGCATTAACATGGATGTTGATGAAATTGATTTCGCCGTACTTGATCGTGACCAAAGCAGTACCAGTCGCGACTATATTCTCAGTTTGTCGGGCTCTCGTTACTTTAATGAGCAACCTCCGCTAAATAGTTATGCAGAGGTTGACGCTCGCCTACAAACTGGCGAAATTAGCCTGGCAATTGAAATTCCCGCTAATTTCGCTCGCAATATACAACGAGGCGATAACGTCACCGTCGGTGCCTGGGTTGATGGCGCTATGCCTATGCGGGCTGAGACCGCACAAGGGTATATCCAGGGTATGCATATGGACTGGCTGCAAAAGCAACAGCAGCAGTTAAGTGCCCCTGTACCTCAACGGGCCACTATTAATATAGAGTCGCGATATCGGTATAACCCAGATATTAAAAGTCTGCCAGCGATGGTGCCGGCAGTTATACCTCTGCTGCTAATGCTATTTCCGTCCATTTTAACTTCCCTCTCTGTCGTGCGGGAAAAAGAGCTAGGCTCCATTACTAATTTTTATGTCACCCCAACTCGCAAAAGTGAATTTTTCATTGGTAAACAGCTCCCTTATGTTGTTCTGGCGATGGTTAACTTCCTGATATTGGTTGGGCAGGCTTTATTTATTTTTAAGGTAGATCTGACCGGCAGTTTCCTGACTTTTACTCTGGCTACGTTTTTCTATGTGCTTTGCGCCACTGCACTAGGCCTGATTATGTCCGCTTTTCTTAACAGCCAAATTGCCGCACTGTTTGGCACCGCTCTGGCGACAATCCTTCCAGCCTCACAGTTTTCCGGAATGATAACGCCGGTCACATCCTTAGAAGGGTTGGCGAAAGTCATTGGCGAAGTCTATCCAACAACCTATTACATGATTGTCAGCCGCGGTGTTTTCTCAAAAGCTTTGTCCTTTAATGAGCTGCACGTCATGTTGGTAGGGCTCAGTATTGCTGCCATTATTTTTATTGCAGTTGGCATTAGCTTAGTTAAGAAGCAGGAGCGATAAATGCGTTCTCTCAAAAACATTTCGCATTTAGGCGTAAAAGAATTAGTGAGCTTGTCACGCGACCCTATGCTGCTTTTATTTATTATGCTGGCATTTACTGTCTTTGTTTACACCGCCGCATCGGCTACACCACAAACACTTTATAAAACACCTATAGCAGTTATTGATAATGACCGTTCACAACTCTCAAATCAGTTAATCAATGGCTTTTTAATGCCTTACTTTTTGCCCCCGGAGGCCGTTTCTGCCAGTGAAGCCGATCAGCTCATGGACGAAGGCCGCTACACCTTTATTTTGGATATACCGGAAGGCCTGCAGAGAGACTTACTCAATGGCGAGCAGCCAAAAGTACAACTGATTGTCGATGCCACTCGAATGAGTCAGGCATTTACCGGCAACGGATACATTCAGTCGATTATTAACCGTGAAGTCAGTACGTTTACCCAAGCAGACACGCAACTACCCATAGATATTGCCGTACGAGCGCAATTCAATCCAGAGCTTAATAGTGGCTGGTTCAGCGCCATTATGGAGCTCATTAACCAAATAACCATGCTTTCCATTATTTTGACCGGTGCTGCATTAATTAAAGAACGGGAACACGGTACCGTAGAGCACCTTATGGTGATGCCGGTCACCCCATTTCAAATTATGGTTAGCAAAGTTTGGGCAATGGCTTTAGTTGTGTTGGTTGCCTCCGCTTTTTCATTAACTGTCATTATTAAGCAAGCGCTCGCAATACCGACCAGCGGCTCTTTAACCCTGTTTTTATTTGGCACTGCACTGCACTTATTCGCAACCACGTCTATTGGCATATTTTTAGGCACTTATGCACGCTCAATGCCGCAGTTCGGCTTGCTGTTTTTGCTCATTATTATGCCCATGCAAATACTGTCAGGCGGCATGACGCCTTTCGACAGTATGCCAACTGCGGTGCAGGCCGTTATGTACTTTGCACCAACGTCTCATTTTACTGAGTTTGGCCAAAGCATCTTATTCCGGGGGGCCGGTATCAATATCGTCTGGCCACAACTGTTGGCATTAGCGGGGATTGGCGCCTTGTTCTTCTTGGTATCATGGCGCCATTTCCGAGAGCGCTTAGCGGATATGGCGTGATCCATTTTTTAAGTCATAACAATGGCAAATGGCCTGCCAGGCTTCTTCGGCACTATCGACAATTTCAAATAACTCTAGGTCCTGCTCGGCAATCGTACCTTCCTCAACCAAGAGGTCGAAGTCTATCAACCGCTGCCAAAATTCCTTGCCGACTAAGACTATAGGCACTGGCTCAGACTTTTGGGTTTGAACCAGAGTTAAGGTTTCAAACAGTTCATCCAGCGTGCCGAAACCACCGGGGAAAGCCACCAGCGCCCGCGCACGTTGCAGAAAGTGCATTTTCCGAATAGCAAAATAATGAAACTGGAAGCAGTATTCGGGGGTTATATAAGGGTTTGGCCGTTGCTCGTGAGGCAACACAATATTCAAGCCAATGCTGTCACCTCCGGCTTCCATCGCTCCGCGGTTTGCCGCCTCCATGACGCCGGGACCTCCACCACTGACAATCATTAGGTTTTCATCGTCGTGGCAGAGGTTGTGTTCTGTCGCAATACGCGCAAAGTCCATTGCCTGCTGATAATAAGCACTGTTTTTCAGAGCCCTTTTTGCCCGCTTAAGGTGTCCTTTAAGGGTATCGTTTTCAGGGTCTTTCTCCAGCGCCTGCTCGGCGACACCAACATCATGCTGTGCCTGCTCGGGCGGCAAAAACCTTGCACTGCCAAACACTACAATAGTGGCATCAACATTGTGCTTTTCCAGAGTCAGCTGTGGCTTTAAATACTCCAGTTGAAGGCGCACGGCTCGTAAGTCATCACTCAGCAAAAACTCATTGTCAGCAAACGCTAATTTGTAAGAGCCTTGCCCTTCAATCTTTGCTATAGATTCTTCTGACTGCTTGGCGGAAATAAGACGACGCCGGCGAAGTTCGTTTTCTGTCATGGAGAGTCCGTTAGGGTTTATGTATTGTTTCGCATCAGTTTACCGTAAAAACAGCTTAAACCTGCTGAATTATTGCGACTCCAGTCCCATTGCAACCATACCTTGGTTTTCGCCAACTTCATCAAAGCCAAGACTGTTGTATAACCGCCGGGCAGGCTCGTTTTCCGGGTACACATTCAACGTAATAAACTGAGTTTCTTCCTGTGACCATGCGTTTTCCAGCAGTGCTTCGACAAATTTTCTGCCCAGCCCCTGACCACGAACTGCAGAGTTCACAATGAGGCATGCGATGTGTATACCGTTTTCGACTTTTTGGTAGGCTTGTGCAAAACCGATAAGCGTTCCGCCCCGATAAAAGCTAAAAGTACCGCGCTCTTCCGCTTTAATCTGTTCCCAAATAGCCTCAGCTGAACTGCCATAAGGTACTTTTTCACCAAACCAGAGTCGAAACTCCGCCGCATTGTCCGGCCAAGTCAGTGCCTCTTTAAGTTCATCTATTGTTGCTCTTTTTAGCATTATCACTCGCCTTGCAGAGTTAAAATTAGCGTTCGGGCTCCGCCGTGATCTCTATGTTCACAAAGATAGACTCCCTGCCAAGTGCCTAAATTTAAACGTCCATTGGTCACCGGTAGGGTTAAGTTACTACCTAATATGCTCGACTTTAAATGTGCTGGCATGTCATCAGGCCCCTCAAACGTATGTCGGTAATAAGGCGCATTTTCCGGCACCATTTCATTAAAATGGCTTTCAAAGTCCTGACGAACCGTCGGGTCTGCATTTTCATTAATGGTCAACGATGCCGATGTGTGCCGAATAAACACCTGTAATAGCCCGGCTGATACTTGCCCAAGCTCAACCAGAGCCCGTTCAATCTCGTCAGTAATAAGGTGAAAGCCCCTTGGGTGAGGAGCCAATTGCAGTTCTGTTTGTTTGATAAGCATTTGTAAACCTGTTTGCCGTGTCTCTGTGCTTGCCATATGCTTACAGCATACCGAAAAACAACCGAAAGGAATAACGACAATGCGTTACTTATTATTAGCTATCGCCGTTTTGTTCAGTGCGGCGTGCACCGCACAAGAAAGCGTTGAAGAAGCAACAACCAAAGCCGTAGAAGCCTTTTTATACGGCGCCAGCATTGGTTCACCTAAAGCGCATGATCGCTTCTGGGCAGAAGAGTTGACCTACACCAGCTCCAGCGGAGAGCGTTTTGGTAAAGAGCAACTTATGTCGGGTATGAAAGACGCTAAACCCAAAGACCCAGACAACGTTAAAGTCTGGTATGGCGCTGAAGACATCGAGGTAAAACAGTTTGGTGACACCGTTGTATTCAACTTCACCTTAACCGCAGAAGAAGAAGGTAAAATCACTAAGTACTTCTATAATACCGGTATTTTGATTCAACGCGACGACCGTTGGCAAGCGGTCAACTGGAACGCGACTAAAGTTCCTTAAGAGGCTCCTTAATTTCAGAAGAGTCGTTCTCTGATGCCGCATCGCCATTGTCTGGCTTTACATAAATGGCGATGCCTTCCCCCGTTTTATCAGTCAAACCGAAGGCTTTACCGACACTGACCCCAAAGCCAACATTACCAGAATAGCCACCGGAGCCAGCCCCGACATAAACTGACTCTCCTTGCTTATCACCGGTTTTTTGCAGCAAGACGCCATTAGCCCCCACTTTAGCCGCTTCCTGTTTCAGTCGCTTCAATACGGCGTCCATTTTCGCTTGTTCACCAAAGCTCCAGGAGGCATCACTGCTTGCTTCAATTAAGGCTATTTCTTCATAGCTCTCAGGCGCCTCTAAGTACACTTTTACTTGTGCTACCGGTATTTCCGGTCGAGCGTCTCCAATTAGGATGGAAGAGGTAGGTGACGCGCAGCCAGTCAGCACCAGACCAAACAATAAAACAGCACTATAGGTTATAAAACGCATACGACTTCCTTTACCAAGAACATAATTAATCAATAGCACATAAAACGATATTTCACCTGACTCTTTCAATCTCTTTAAAGAACCGTAGAATGGAAAACGATTGCGTGTTCCGAAGTTGGAGATCTTTTTGTTCGATATTGACCTGATTAGCCGCCATTTTTTAGCCGTGTATTTTTTATTCATAGCGGTTCACTACGCGAGTACCGCTATTGGACTGAATAGTCGCACCTCGAAAAGCCATATTCAATACGGTGAAAAAGGCAGTGCGACATGGTGGATACGTCAGGTCTTTAATCTGTTCCGCGGTGCAATTTTGCTTATTTGTATTGCCCGGGTCTTTTACCCTATTGATACCTGGCTCGGCATTATAGAACCACTTTACACACCCTGGGTGCTGTCTATTGGCATGCTCACAATGTTGGTGTCACTTGGGTTTGTCAGTTACAGCCACGCCTATATGCGTCAGGACTGGCGATCAGGTATCGACAGCGATAACTCCCGGGCACTGTTAACGAAGGGGCCTTTTTCGCACTCGCGTAACCCAATGTTCTTAGCCATTATGCTTGGCCAGCTTGGTTTGTTCCTGGCGCTACCCAGCCTGTTTACCTTAGTGTGCTTATTGGTCGGCGTGGCCATGGTGCATGCTCAAGCCATTAAAGAAGAGCACGCCCTAAATGAGCTTTATGACAAAGACTATCAAAACTACAAAACTCAGGTCCCACGTTGGCTTTTTTAGTCTTCAGGACTCAGGTCGCCGTGTAAAAACTTACAAACAAAGACGACTTTTCCGTAACGCTCAAATGACCATTTAATATAGCGCTGCAAGGTGTCCATCACCTTATCGTAGTCACCAAATATCTGGGTACTCAATGTATTGGTGATAATTTTTACATCATCGGTTTTATTCAACTCATCAATAAAGCCTTTTATTGGGCCAATATAGTCATCTGCCAGTGGATACTTGCTAATTTCAACCGTCAGTTTCATGATAGTCACTCCTTTGTCGTTACTATTGCGACGCAAAATACCAGACCGTTCATACTAACACGAGGTTTATGAATGACATCGGATGTCCGTTCGCACATTGCTTTACCAGTTTACTCGGTGCGTCAGTTAATGCGCTTTTCATCGTTGCTGTCGACCATTTCTCGCTCGCGTGGTTTCTGCGTTTACTGACCGGCCTGTGTTTAGCTGGTATTTACCCAATGGGAATAGTGGACCACATTTGCCGGCAACAGCTAAACCTGCGGCGTTAAGTCAGGGGTTATCGGCACTTAAACAGCCACAATTCCGTGCGGTTGCCGGTGGCTACTTTGGCCACTGCTGGGAGCTCTACGCCTTCCGGCGCAATGTGTTTGTTATACCCATTCATGACTGAGCTACCGCCTTGGGTTGCTCTTTTAACTCTGACGCTTTGGGGTATTTCGGTTATCGCCGACTCACCTCAGTTTTCAGCATTAGCCGCTCAAGAGGCGCCAGCTGACAAAGTTGGTAGTGCCTTAGCGGTAATGAACTCGGTTGGCTTTGCTCTAACTATTCCGGTAATTGGGTTAGTGAGCTGGAGCTGGCCATTTTTAAATGAATGGGTCGCATGGCTGCTATTACCCGGCCCTGTTTTAGGGCTTTGGGCAATGCGAAAGTTTGATAAAATCAGCTCGAATTAAACGATAGGAACACAAACCATGGGATTAGAAGTCATCAAGCACCCTCTGGTGCAGCATAAACTCGGCTTAATGCGTAAGTCGGGTATATCAACCAAAAGTTTTCGCGAGCTTTCCAACGAAGTTGGCAGCCTACTGACCTATGAAGCAACCAGTGACTTTGCCTTAGAAACGACCACTATTGACGGTTGGAGCGGTGAAGCCATAGAAGTCGAACAGTTAAAAGGCAAAAAAGTGACTGTCGTGCCTATTTTAAGAGCGGGTATTGGCATGTTGGACGGCGTTCTCGACTTAATACCCAACGCCAAAGTCAGTGTGGTCGGCCTATACCGCAACGAAGAAACCTTAGAGCCGGTCAGTTATTTTGATAAGTTTGTTGGCAGTCTCGACCAGCGTATTTCGCTCGTCATCGACCCGATGCTGGCAACCGGTGGCAGTATGATAGCAACATTGGACATGCTGAAAACCAAAGGCTGTAAAGATATCCGTGTACTCGTGTTAGTCGCAGCACCCGAGGGCGTAGAAGCTGTTTTAGCGAAACACCCTGACGTGCGTATATTCACCGCAGCGTTAGACGAGAAGCTCAACGAAAACGGCTATATTATCCCTGGTTTGGGGGATGCCGGCGACAGAATCTTTGGTACGCGTTAACCAACGCTGTATGACAATATCCGGGAAATATGGCTGCGCGGCAGTCCTGTTTCCTGGTGCCAGTGGTTAATAGCTGTTTGTATTTGCTTAAGACCTTTTTGACTTGTCGGTGAGGCATCTAATAAATTGTAGTTCCGTAGCGCAGTGAGCACATCGCTTGCGCAAACAAAGCCATCCCAGCCCAACATGCGCAATAAATACTGACCCGTGTTACCACCTAAACGTGCACCATTTTTCTTTAAGAAAATCAATAACCCAACTTGGTCATCATGCGGCCAGCTAGCCAAAAACTTACCAAAGCTCCCATGCTCTTCAGAAACCTCTACAATCATTCGGGCGTTAACAGGTACGGTTATTATTTTTTGAAAATTACGCACAATACGTTCGTCTTGCGCCAGCTCTTCTAGTCGCTCCGGTGGCACTTGCTGCCAGTAAAGCGGTACAAAACCACTGAAGGCTTCTTCAAACTGTGGCCACTTGCGGTCAATAATCTGCCATACGAAACCTGCCCGGAAGATACAACGGGTCATTAACGAAAGGACTCTGTCATCAGTAATTTTTGCTAGTTCTTTATCGCTTACCACCTCGGGTAACATGGAGCGCATTGCTGCTTCTCCACCCTTACGCTCACAGGCGCGGTCATAAAATACTGAAAAGTCGATAATGTCAGTCATTCTGGTTTACTCCAGCCTCGCTATTCGGCTCACATTTTGAGCCAAATAATGATTCTATTCGGCTCATGATGCAAATTTAGGTAAAATACAGTTAATAAATAGAGGAGTCCGACATGGCACGAGCGCAAGCAGTACACATATTAGTGAAAACTAAAGAAGAAGCAGAAGACCTGAAAAAGAAATTGGCTGGCGGCGCCAAGTTCGCAGATTTAGCGCGCAAACATTCACTTTGCCCTTCGGGTAAAAAGGGCGGCGACTTGGGTGAGTTTCGCCGCGGAGAAATGGTACCGGCTTTCGACAAAGTCGTTTTCGGCAAGCCCACGCTGGAAGTGCATGGACCGGTGAAAACGGCTTTTGGCTGGCATTTAATTAAAACGCTTTCCCGCAGCTAAAGCTGCTTAAACACGCGCCAGAATTTTATCCAGCTCGTTCGCAAAAGCCATGCGATCGCGCTGGTGCAAGGGCGGCGGACCACCGGTGTGTTCGCCGCTACTACGCATGGTATCCATAAAGTCACGCATATTAAGGCGTGAACCAATATTACTTTTTGTAAAAAGCTCACCCCGTGGGCTCAGTGCCTGCCCACCCTTTTTAATAACATCCGCTGCCAACGGTATATCCGCAGTAATAACTAAATCACCCGGCTGGCATTGTTCGGCAATGGCGTCATCTGCAACGTCAAACCCAGCTGACACTTGCATCGTCCGAATAAATTTAGACGGCGGTACCCGCAGTGGCTGATTCGCTACTAATACCAGCGGCAGTTGTTTGCGTTCTGCCGCACGATACAAAATATCCTTTATAACCGTTGGACAGGCATCGGCATCCACCCAAATTGTGATTGTGGTCATAGTGACTTCCTAACGAAAAAAGGCACCACCGCATATCGATGGTGCCTGCTTAAAATGAGCTTAACGTTTGCGACTATGCGCTCTTTTTCTCGCTAATATAATCATTAACGAACTGCTCAAGTATGTTAAGTGGTACTGGACCACTGCCAAGCACTACGTCATGGAACTCGCGAATATCAAACTTATCACCAAGTTCTGACTTCGCTTTTTCACGCAGTTCCAGAATTTTGTTCATACCAATTTTGTAAGCCGTTGCCTGACCTGGCATAACAATATGACGCTCGACCATCTTCACTGCATCAGATTTGGCATTTGGGGTATTGGTCACGTAGAAATCGATACCCTCTTCGCGCGTCCACTTCTTGTCGTGAATACCGGTATCCACGACCAAACGCACCGCACGCCATAACTCCATTGCTAGGCGACCAAAGTCTGAATATGGATCTTTATATAAGCCAATTTCTTTCGGCAGCTTTTCGGTATACAGTCCCCAACCCTCGCTGTAGGCGGTGTAGCGACCGAAGCGGCGGAACTTAGGAATACCTTCAAGCTCTTGCTGAATCGCAATTTGCATATGGTGACCAGGAATACCTTCGTGGTAAGCCAGCGCTTCCATTTGATACGTTGGCATAGCCTCCATATCGTACAAGTTGGCATAGTAAGTGCCTGGACGTGAGCCGTCCATTGACGGTTGTTGGTAAAACGCCTTACCCGCAGACTTTTCGCGGAACGGTTCAACCGCCTTCACGATAAGACCCGCTTTTGGCTTATTGATGAACAACTCATCCAAGCGTTCACGCATGTTATCGATGTAGGCCGTTGCTTCATCCAGATAACGCTGGCGACCTTCTTCCGTGTTTGGATAGATAAACTCGTCACTGTTGCGCATGTGGACAAAAAACTCTTGCAGCGTGCCCTCAAAACCAACTTCTTCCATAATGGCGCGCATTTCTTCATGGATACGCTCCATTTCGCTTAGACCGATTTCGTGGATTTCTTCTGCGGTTAAGTCAGTCGTGGTGGTTCGTTGTAACGCGTTATTGTAGAACGCTTCACCGTCCGGGAACTTCCAGGCACCGTCGTTTGTTGTAGCTTGTTCAGCAATGCCCTCTACCGCAGTAATTAAGTTTTCGTAAGCTGGTTTCACTGACTCTAACATCGCTTTTTTAGCGTCTGCGAGCAGCTGTTCACGCTGGCTTTCGTCGATTTCCAACTTATCCAGTTTGCTGGTGAAGTCGCCCCACAGTGCACTGGCTTCGCCATCGTCAAACGGCGCACCGGTAATAATATTTTTGCTGTCACTAATAACGTATGGGTAAACAAATTTAGGGGCGATAATGCCTTTTTCAGCTCTCAACTCCAGGTTTTCTGCTAACTGTTCAAACAATTCCGGTAAGCCATTTAAGCGAGAAATATAGTCTTGCGCGTCATCCACGCTGCTAATGCGGTGTTGGTTAATCAGCAGTGATGCCACGCTTGAGTGCAAACCAAACATTTGGTTGACCGGATAGTTGTGATGGCGCCATTTAAAATCAGCAATCTCATTTTCGAGCTTTTGCTTCATCAGCATCCAGCTAATTTTGGTTTGCTCATTAAGCTTTGATTCGTCAATGGCTTTAACTTGCTCTAAATGTTTTTTGGTTAGCGCCAAGTCTTCTTTGGCTTGCTCGTCAGAAATGTCATCCCACTTATCCTGGTCGTCTTTAATACCCAAGTAAGACTGATACATTGGGCTGCGCATGACATTTTCCATGAAAATGTCTTCGAACAGCTTATTTGCCTTTTCAGATTCGGTTTGCTCTGACTGTTGGTTGGTGTTCTCAGCGCTCGCTGTTTGCGTCTCTGCTGCTTTATTTGTTGTGCTGTCTTTTGCAGCGTCTGAGCATGCAGTTGTCATGAGCACCAGCGATACCGCCAGCGCAATTTTCTTATATTCAAACATGTGTGTGTTCCCCTGTTGTTTTGTTTATCTTGATAACGGTTGCAGCGCAGGATGTCAATGCAGAGACGGTCGTAAGGGAAATTGCAACGCCAAATGACGAGCATTTTCAGTTATTGCAGTGTATGTTCCCGACAAGCTTCAATTTGTTTAGCTGGCAGCATACCACCAATAATGGGTTCCAGCGCAGCCTGAACGATCGGAATTAATTGGCCAAACTCAGACAGCATAACCGCTTCATTGACTTGCTCATTGAATACCAGAGTTACCTTTAAACTCTGCGGAAAGCGTTGGTAATTCACGTCGTGCGTCAGCCAAATAAAGCCTTGATAGTCAAATTTGGCCTCTTCACACACCCGAGTCAGCTCGCGGATGATTTCTCGTTCTATTTTTTTATCAATTTTTCGCATAAGGAGTTTTCTCGTCGACCAAACTATGTTGTGCATTGCAAAGAAAAACTAGCGGGACGCACTACTTATATTCTGCCCATTATGTATAAAAAACTGCATTTCCTATACATAAATTCCTTTCCAAATATAAAATTCACTATTATTTATATATCTTAATAACTACAAGAAAAGTCGTTTACAGGCCAAGAGAAAAGAATCCAAATATTGTGAGTTCAAAAATGGTTATTCTAATAGTCGACCTTGAAGCCACTTGCTGGGACGGCAACGTTGAAGGTTTAGACCGAAAGCAAACAGTCGACGATATGGAAATTATCGAATTCGGCTGTGCTGTCGCGGAAGACAATGGCACTGTAATAGACTGTCGTTCATTCATGGTGTGTCCGCAATTGCACCCTAACCTCAGTGAGTTTTGTACACAGCTGACAAGTATTACGCAAAGTGATGTTGACGCGGCTGCTGTTTACCAAAGTGTCGTCCCTCAAATAGACCTATGGTTAAAGGACTATAAGTTAGAGGCTTGGGGATCATGGGGGAATTACGATAAAAACCAAATTAGCGCAGAACAAAAACGTCATAGCCTAGTGCCTGAGTTTTTCGCGCTGCCGCACATTAATATCAAACAACAGTGGCGTCAGGGGAAAGTAAACAGTCGTAGCGCTGGTTTAGCCAATGCCCTTAACTATCATGGTTTGTCTTTTGAAGGCACGCATCACCGAGGTATTGATGATGCGTTAAATATTGCTCGATTGCTTAGGTTTACTGAACTATGAGATCGCACCTGCGGTAATAACCGCAGGCTACGTCAAAACACATTATTCGATGTTTTGGATCTTAATGTTGAATAACAATAAATATCGGTTATTTATCATAGATTTAAAAAGATGAAAATTTTTGTTTTTTAAGTTAACCCACCAATTAAACCACCTATGCTATCCAATTAACTGTCGATACTTACCTCGATGCAAATGGCCTTAATTACTTATCCGTCTTACCTTGAGTCTCAGAGTTGGTCATAACACCTTCTCCTTTTGCTTGAGGGTTACAGTCGGGCTTAGCCTTATCTGTATCTCGCATCGCTTCCCTCAAATCTTTAGGTATCGTTTGTGATTTTCTAGGTTTAAGCCTTGTCTTTGATGAATCAGCCCGGTCAACAAGTCCCGAGCTACTGGCCTCTTCGGGCTCAGCCTTCTTACCTTCGATTCGAAGCTCTCGTATTCTACTTTTAAGGTGCTTCATTTCAGCGTGAGCGCGCCTTGACAGCTTTGGTCCAGGCTTTCTAAGCTCGGCATAATCTATACTGTGACGGTCAAACAATTCCTCGTAACTATCTAACCTCGAATACAAGCCTTCTAACTCTACAAGCATCAGGGATTCACAACGCTGTATGACCTTCTTATGACTAGCTAGCTCAGACTTCAAACTTTCATTATCGTCCATTAACTTACTGATTTTTCGTTCTTTCTTGTCAATTTCTTTCTCTACCCTAGTCTTAAAATTACGCTCAACGTCTGCTTCCCATTCTTTGTAATAAAACTTAAGATCCTTATCCAACTTCTGCAAATTTTGGAATGCTTTAACAAATAGCTCCGAACGGTTATTGATGTTTTCTTTTCTACTGATGTACTGGTCCATAGCTTTAACCACGGATTTGGGAATCTTCACTTGAGTTGGTATGTAATTAACAAGCTCCCCGAACATCCTTTGCTTTTTAGGCCTTGAATGTCGAAACTTAACTTTTAACTCATCAAGAAACTTAGCCTCTCCCATCGGAACCGAATGTAAAGCTCGCTTGTATAATTCTGGCGTGGTGAGTTGACTCGCTGCTTCTCGCACTGATTTCGGCAGTTGCTGAATACAATGTGCTCGCACAATTTCGTCTTTGTGAGTATTCCCATTATCGCTAGGGCGGTTGAGCCATTTTTCAAAGCTCTCCTTCTTTCGCCCTCGGTTTTCTTTCCTTTGCATAGTCAAATTACGAAATATCAGTGTAAAAAATTTATTTCCACCGACATTACATGAATAAATGGATGCCATCAATCATTGACGTCAAGCTTACAAAATAAATTAACTTTAATGCAGCGTAATTACTGTGCTATTATAGCTGGCTCACTAATTAGGCTTTTTATGCATAGCACATCACTAAATATTGATTCGTCAAAACTAGGTTGTCACTCGTCGATCGTAATTTCCCGCTTCATTAGCGCCATTGGATTTGAAGCCACGTGCCTTTCAGCGAAGGAGCTTGAAAGTCGTTTGTTTTTGCCAAAGTGGCTCATTGAAAAAGGAATCACTAAGTTAATCAGTCAGGGTATTCTGACGAAAGAATTCTTGTCGTCGGGTATCAGAGGCAAAAGGAGTTTACAGATATCAACTAGTACGCACGATAAACTTGTGAGTACAGAAGCTTCAAAGTGGCCTTTTGAAGATCAGTTGTATAATGAGTTATGGGGAGCTGCATTCGACGGTCAATTAAATGTCACCTCAACAACCGACATGCTCAAACGCCATTATAACTCTCGCACTAGTAGAGAGGTTGCGGAGGAAGCTCACGACTTTTTCAGTAGCTTATCGTCAACGGATAAATATAAAATGATTCACCTGTTTTGCAGTATGTTTAGCCACACGGACAATGCGTTCGTTGTTGAAGCTGGCTATAGCAGGTTAGGTAAGATAAGCGGTTTGAGTCGGAGCCAAGTGCGACGATATATTGATCAATTAGTAAAGCATAAACTAGTTATTAGAGTTTATCAGCATCAACATCCCCACTCATCAAGACTTGGTTTTTCGGCATCATCGTATCAAATAAACATTGCTCATCCAGCTCTAATTAGCTGCCCGAGCTTCCCTGTTTTCAGCTACCATTTGTTCGAAGCGAGCTGTGTTAAACCGTATCAACTAAAATTTCAATTAGAGAGAATCTTGCCTTCCGTATCTCTGGAATTTGATTCATTTTTTGATGACAGAATCGTCGAGTCCGCATGCTCACTTAACTTGTCAATCACACATGGATTATCGGAACCAACGCATATTTATCCTCTAGCTAACAAAGAGCTTTATGCGATTACAAAGTCATTGATTAAAAGACTTTCCCTTAGTGAAGGAAAAGAGCCATTTTCAGTGAGTAATGCACTGCGTTTCATTGAGAGTTTGAAGCCTAAAAAGGTCACTGAAAAGCCGTATGCAAATATAGGATATGAGCATTTGAAAGAGCTCAAATTGGATGTGTCAAACCCAGCCCATCAGGATGTCATCAAATTGCGTAGCATAATGAAGGAAGTGCGTTTTGTTTTAAAGCACTCTCAACTTATACCCGAGATGGTCTGGCATAAAGCAGATAATTTTGATAACCCGATATTTGATTGGACCACTTTTTGTTTCAGTATTGCAGCTGCGATGGCTCGTGCAAATCCTATTCAAGACGTTGATATCGTTAGCTCTCTAAACAATCAGCAAAGACGAGCAGCTACATGCCTTCTACCAGCGGATTATTCTTACCACAGAGAGCATACACTGTTTGTGATCCCACTTCCCGAAAACGGCAACTTCAGACTCAAACGACCGATTCTCTAATCAGTATTCTAAATTATCAGAATTTTTACTTATGACAGGCCAAGTGTTTCTCATTGCAATAGTAACCAAATGAACGTGAATCGCTTACTAAGCACCTGTTGGTAATAGTAATATATACACCCTTCACTATTATCAATCAGTGCATCATTCATTGGTACGTCTAGTAACCAATGCTTAGCCAGTGACAGGTAAGCCGCTAAGCTTACCGCCTGACTCATGGTTAAAGATTACAGGATCAGATCTCTTATGAATCAATAACGATCAAGAGGTCTGAAATGAGAAAACGTAACACCAATAACCATAATCACACGCTACATTACGATGCTGAATATGCGGGCTTTGATTTACACACTGCTAATGCACCATACATCCTGCCGTTTCTAGACCGCTTACATACGGTCATGGATAGAGTGCTCCAGAACCATAAGCGAGTACTGGCAGTAAAGTTTGACTTGCATCTACCGGCTCATACGAACCCTTACCTGCAGCGTAATCCGATTACGGAGTTTATAGAGCGAGTTAAGGCAGGCATTGCAAGCTATCAAAAGTCCCTAAACCGCCGTAGCAAACGTGTTTATCCAACGGACGTCGAATACCTTGCTAAGGTTGAACAGACTGAGGAGTGCGAATTAGAGCACTACCACGTCGTACTATTCACCAACAAAGACACGCTGTATCCGGTCGGTAACTTAAGCCATGAAGACCCTACTAAGCTGGGTCAGATTATCCGACAAGCATGGCTCAAGACGCATGGGTTATCAGCTGACTCGCCCGTAGCGCTCCTTCACACATCGACGCCCGTGTTTAGGGTATTGCAAGGACCACTCAGTACTGACGACCCAGTACACAGAGACGCATTCCTGCACTTCAGCTACCTATGCAAAGAAGGCACGACCAAGTACCAGGGTAAGCGTCAGTCGTTTTACAGCAGCAATGCAAAAAATAAAGCGCGAGCATAAGGCACCAAGCAACGTAGAAAAGGCCCAGGGACAACCTCTTCTACGTGCTTAGTGACAGTGCAACTACAATAATCCCCTTTCAGCAAACGAAACCGTGTCTTGGCCTACTACGATGTGGTCAAGCACGGGGACGTCTATGTGATTGAGCGCGTCCTTGATACGCGTCGTCACACGCTTGTCAGCCTCCGATGGTTCTGTCACACCCGATGGATGATTGTGCGCCAGGATGATGGCTGCAGCGTTTTGCTGAAGCACTTCCTTCATCACCTCACGGGGATATACAGGAGCCGCGTTAATCGTCCCAAAGAACAACTCCTTGTACTCAATTAGCCGATGCTGTGAGTCCATCAGCATGACAGCGAACACTTCACGTTTTTGGTGCGCCAGCTTGTATCTCAGGAAGTCTTTTGCAGCAGATGGGCTGGTAAAGCCGTCCCCCTTCAAAAACTTCGTCTCGAGGATCTCAGACGCTTTGTTCAGCACATCAACCTCAGTCATAGGCCCATTCGTTACATACTCAGCATTTTGCTCGTGCATTTTGTGTCTCCATGTTTTCGATTCTTGAATGCACGTGCGTGATATAGGCCTGAAATCCAGTGGTTTCGTTTTTCATGGTTATTCGTTACAGCCCCTGTGAATCCTCTGAGACAAACCAATCAGAGGAAATAACAATGAGATTCTTACGCTTAAAAGAAGTTAAAGAGCGCATAGGCTTGGGCACCACATCAATCTACAAAATGATTAACGAAGGCACATTTCCAAAGCCGGTCAAAATCCTTGGCAAAAATGTCGCCTGGATAGACTCAGAAGTCGACGAGTGGATTATGCAACGCATTGCAGACCAACGCGGCGACGCCATTCCAGACATGAACTGCTAACCCTGCATTTCTCAATGGCGGCAGCTCGCCGCCACTTATCAATCGGAGACCATTATGATTTTACGCCTAATCAAACCCATGGACATCGTCAAAATACACAAGGGGATGCACCGCGAAGCGAAACACCAGCCCAACTTTGCTCAGCTTGTCGATATATGCAGCACCATTGACCGTGAGTATTTTGATTACACCGTTAACTTAGACTCGATATTCTCAATTGCTGCTGAGTACGCTATTCGCTTAGCACACACCGAGTGGACAGAGGATACCAACCGTGCCGCAGAAACTGCATTTGCTGTGTGCCTGCTATTTTTGAATCAGTATGGCATCCCCATGAAAGGCAATGACCAGATATTGTTCAACGTCATGCGGGACGAATGGACAACGGTCGATAAGTTTGCACCACGACTCATGTTAGAGCACGCCAAGACCATCATAAGCAATTCAAAGGAGCCGTTAACAGCAGGTGACGCGCTTGAAATGACAAAGCGGTTGATTCACTCACCGATTCGTTTTGGACCGCTTATAACGGGTTTAAGGAGCTTAAGAGAAAGTTTCACTGTATCAGGATGCAAAGGCGTTCAGTGGGACAACTACGTTAACGACTAACCCGTTGAATCTAATAAAGTAACCAAGTAGTGTCACCCTTTCGTACTGGGGTAATTAACCACCACTAATTATCAATTCGATTACTCCAGTCTACCCAAAACAAGGAGTAACGTTTTGATATTCGATCCTCAAGAAGGCTATGTCGATACAGGATTTCGCCGCACATACATGCCTTGCGTTTCAGTCTATGACCACGCATCAAAAGAAATGATTCAAGTCCGGTTAAATGAAGCTTACAGAGCAGGCGTTGCGATAGCAGAGCTCAATGTCACACCAATCACGAAAGAACTTTTGGACGCCGTAAAACACTCACTTAATCCGTCAGACTGGGATGGTGATTGTGAACGAATAGCTAATAATCAGTTTGAGCCCGTAACACGATGGCACTTAATCGCGGCTACCCACGCGCCAGACCCGTTTGTTTACATTGCGTCGTTTACCTATCAAGCTGCCCAGCTGGCGCCCCAAGAGGCAGAGTCAGCTGAGCGCTTTTATCAATACCTGGCCCGAGTAGTAACCGTATATCTGAAGTCCCACGGATATTACATGCCAGATACTATTTATCCTTTATTCATCGAAGCGATTGCAACCTCCTCTGCCACGCGAATAGATAAAGTCATCAAGGGATTGCATACCCAGATTGGCATTAGCTCGCTTAAAAAATATCTCAACAGCTATGTCCAACTGAACGAGGGGCAAATAAATATCACGTCTAATAAACGCATTGCACCAAACGATGCTTCCACCATTGCGGAGCAACTCAACGTCACTGACGTAGACAAAGCACCGAAGAATAATGAAAACGAGGACGGCTAAAGGATACGATAATTAACAGTCCGAAGCTGATTCCATATTAGAGTCAGCTTCCCCCCCTGCCTAACCCCTTAAAATTCAAACACAAACCATTTGGAGACAATTATGTGGATCCATACGTTCACCCCTGCCCAATTGCAGGAGATTCACCACCGGCTGCACAGACACCGCGCACTGCCGGTAAACATGGATAAGCTTTCAGCAGTATGCGAAGAGGTAAACCAAAGAAGTCGGTGCATTAGCCACGGACTATTCGAAGCCGACGCCATTCAGGTGGCGGTCGATTATGCAATCACCCTAAGAAAATGTCGCTGGGTAGAGGACTACGAACAGTTAGTCGATACCGCTTTCGTAACGGCATTGACTTACCTTCGTTTAAGCAAGTATCCCATTGACTCGGATGACCCCGCACTATGGAGCCACTTTAAAGATACCTATGATAACGAGAGGCTTGAGTACGTGTTTTTTCTAGCCTTCACTCGGCAAAAAATCCTTTTGAACGCATTTTCTTGTAAGCGCTCCGTTCACGAGAGGCTGCCGAGAACGGAGCTAGGGTTAGACAATCACCGCTGGATGGCAATATTAAGGGGCGCTGTTGACGAGAGCTACGAGCGCTGTTGCCTTACTGCCCCTGGCTACGTTTGGGATGACTATGAGCGTGAGCTGCAAAAGCAGCATGAACTTGATTATCAAAAACTAGTTGCGTTAAATCCGATACATTATTTTGATAGGTAGCCCTCAGCTTTTAACCACAGATCTGAGGGTAACACCCCTAATGTATCAGCAATTTTCTTTACTGAAGTCACAGAGGGATTTGCATCGCCCCGCTCGACTTTAGAGATGAACGAGCGCGCCATCCCAGCGCTATTTGCCATATCTTCCTGTGACAGATCTATTTCTACTCTTCTCAACTTTACCGCTTTTCCAAATGCAGCCTTGATGTCCATTGACGTTCACACGGTTTGGGATTTGGTTAATCTTGACACCAAGACGAGGAACTAATAACGCTCTATAAGCTACCTATTGACTCATATAGTAAACATTGAGATGCTTTTTAGGCTCACTAATCTAAAAAGGAGAAATAAAGTGTCACAAGTTAACTGTCCCGAATGTCGAGGTCGCGGTGAGATTCCTTGTCCACTGGATTACGGCGGCGGTCCTCATCCAGAAAACTGCCCCACCTGTGGAGGCGACTCACGTGTACGGATTGAATGCCCTTACTGTGATGGTGATGGCAAAGTTGATGATGAGTAAATAGTACAGCGGAGCACTCACTCCGCTTTTTTTATTAGGAATACGGTCATGGGATTTTGGGACGCAATATTTGATTTAGGCAAGAAGGCGCTGTCCGAAGGCACAAAGCAGACGAAGGACGTCAGCAATCGCTTAAGTAAACTAAAGCGAAAAAGCGACTCGGAGCTTCTCAAAATGGTGAAAGACAGCTCTTGGGCCTCAACGGTTGACTCAAAAGACAAAGCCGTCGCTCGCCAAATCCTCAAGTCTCGCGGTTACACCGACGAGCAACTTCGAAAATAGCGAAAGCGAATGGAATAAGCGTGAAGGATACATTATGAAGTTAACACAATTAGCACTCGCACTAACGACAGTGCTTGCATTAACAGCTTGCGGCGGTGGAAGTGATTCACCGGATACAACGACACCACCTGACACTGGCAGTGGTGGCGGTGATAATGGCGGTGGTGACAATACGGCCAGCGGCCCTACTATCAGCGGTAAAGTGATTGATGGTTACGTTAAGGGGGCCACAGTATTCGTAGATATCAATGGCAACGGCCAACTGGATGACGGTGAGCCTAATGGCGAATCGACTGATGCCGGTGACTACAAACTGGAGTTAACCGACATTGATGAGAGTGTCGAGGAGTGCATCACCTTTGCACCTATCGTTGTTGACGTACCCGTTGGAGCCATCGATGAGGACTTAGGTGAAGTCGAAGAAGCTTACACCATGACGCTTCCACCGATTAACGAAGATGCGTTCGACAGTGCCAACATCACACCGCTAACCTCCATTCTGTGGGAGACCTTTCAGAATGACTTTGCGTTAGAAGACGGTAACGCTGACCCTGTTTTGGCGTGTGAACAGCTCCTTAATAACAACGAGCTGATTTCACAGTTCAAGGACCGCATGGACCAGACACTGGCTAAAATCGTTGAAGACTACAACATCTCGCAAGAGACCATTTATAGTGACTTCGTCGATTCCGGTGATACTGATGCCTATAACTTGGCTCAGAAAATCGTGAAAGGCCTCAAGATGTCTCTGGCAGAGACGAAAGCCATTACCGATGAAAGCCCCAACGCAGTGCCGCTGATTAGCTATCTGAAAGACGGTGAGGATTGGGTGCGTGAAGAATACATCTTTACCCCGGCATCCGATACGGCTGACGGTGAATGGTCAGACAATGCCCGTGTCAGCGCTAAGACACAAATTGTAAGCGATGACTTTGAACAACGCTTTGACGTCATTTATACGTACAATCGACGTTCATCGTTCAAAACCATCGGTGACGCATCCGTTGAAGTCGCGTACTTCAATGAAACCTGCAACACGGCTGATATTTTTGAATACATCGCCAACACCGATGCGACTGAAACCGAAAAGGTGGAAATCACTAACAACGACGACAGCTGCATCGATATCCGCTCAAAGCGCATCACTGTTAGTCATCTTACGAACCAAGACCAAAACCTGGGCGAGAGCTACACCTATACCTTGCGGTACGACAACGATGCTGGCGCGTTTACGCAGTTTGATTACATGAAAGACTTCCAAGAGCGTAAAACTGAATTGAACATAGACTCAATTCTGGCTGACGCAACGTCGTATGAGTTCAGCATGTCTGAAGAGTATGATGCCGCCACGCTTCTGGAAACGTTCGCATCCGTTGAAACACGCACTCGCGTGATGGATGGTGAGAACCTAGTCGATACTCAACGAGTCTACACATCACCAGAAGGGCCAACCTGGCGACGTAAGACAACATTCCCTGATGGGACGTCTGAGGTCGAGTGTAAGGACATTGGTGAGACTGAATGGTCGGAGTGTGAGTAATAGACATTTCATAGCGGCCAAAGGGCCGCTATGTGCCAAGAGCGGACGTTAGAATCTCATGATATTAATCGTTAGGGGGACCAACAGTAAAATACGCTCAATTCTCCAAAGTTTCACTTAGGTAACTCTATATGTACTTCAAGGCCTGTGGTGTAGGCATTGTTGAATGAAATTTTTCCATGGTGCAGTTGCACTATCTTATGTGTAATCGACAGGCCTAAACCAGATCCTGATACACCACTATGCTCTTGAAGTCGATAGAAACGCTCTCCCAAGCGCTCAAGTATTTCTTCAGGGACGCCCTTGCCTTCATCAGCAACCTTGATAATGACTCTATTAGCCGCCTCGGTCGCGACTATCTGTATTTTCGAATTTTTCGGCGAAAATTTCATTGCATTGGACAACAGGTTGGTTAAAGCGCTAACGATAAGAGTTTCGTCGCAAATTATTCGAATAGAGGAAACATCAATGTGCCACTGGTGATTTTCCACTTTATTAATTGGTAAGTTATTTAGCGCCAAAGAGACCAACTTACTGATTTCAACTTCCTCAAACTTTTCAGTAAAGTTTAGGCTATCAAGCCGGTTCAACAACAATAGTTGATTAACGAGGCGTGACATTCGCTCCACGGAGTAAAAAATTGACTTGCCAGAGTGCTTGGCATCGCCAAGTGAATCAGCGGAAATAACGTTCTCAGCATGTACCTGGATTGCACTTAGCGGGGTGCGCAGTTCATGGGAGGCATCAGCGATAAACCGTTTTTCGCGTTCCGAAAACATCTTCAGTTGATGCAATAATCGATTTAATGCTTGCCGGATCGGAGCCAACTCATTAGGTAGCTCTGACTCAACTGGCGATAAATTATTAAACTCCCTAGCTCTTAGGTCAGCAGCAAAACGGTTTACGGGTTTCAGGACGATATAAACGATGAGGAGTATTATTAGACTAATTGGAACCCACATTAATAATAGTGGGTATAGTTGCTCTGAGGCTAAGTAGCCACTTAGTTCACCTCTGACATCCTGACGCTGAAAAGTATGAACCCATATATTTTTAGATTCCTCGAAGTAGCTAAAGGTAAACCAGGTGATATTGTCACCCTTTAATGTATGGTAACCCGCCTGTAAACCTTTAAGGTTTAGTGGTTGAGTCTGGTTTGTTGAAGCCAGCAAATTACCGTCGACATTGTAAATTTGATAGCCAATCTTAGACTCGTATTTATGGCCGCTGGGACCTTTTTCTTCAGTGGAGCTATCCTCTCCGGTATCATCATATTGCGATATCGGAATTACTTGAGTGACAGACAGTTTATTTTTAGCGGGCGCATAAAACGTTGCGAGCGACTTTGCGGTCTGAGCAAGTTGTGCATCAAAAACCTCATCCAGCTCATGCAGAATATCTCTGTAACTCGCCCAAGCCGTGACGGCAAGTACAGTAACCACGGCTAAGTTGATGCCAACAACCAATGAGCGACGAAGTGACCACAGGCTCATGATGACGCATCTTGTAAGCGATAACCTAGGCCTCTTATCGTTGAGATAAGATTGCCATCGATTTTCTTGCGTAAATGGTGAATGTGTACTTCCAACGAATTACTCTCATGTTCGCCTCCCCAGCCATAGCATGCATTCGCTAATTGCTCTTTACTCACTATTTTTCCTTTGTGTAGCGCTAACTGTTTCAGTAACAACCACTCAAGCCGAGTTAAATTAATCATTTTGTCACGAAAACGGCATTCCTGTGATGAAAGGTCAATATTCAGTTGCCCACAGGTTATAATATCGTTTAAGTGTTGGTTTGCTTTGCGAACCTGCACTCGAATACGCGCTTCTAATTCGCGTAATTCAAAAGGCTTAACCACATAGTCGTTGGCGCCTTCGTTTAATGCCAGTACTTTAGTATCAATATCATCCCACGCTGTAAGTACGAGAATCGGGATTTCTTGGCCTGCTTTCCTTAACTTTTTAATCAGTGGTACGGCATTTCCATCGGGCAGTCCGAGATCAAATATTGCAAGGTCAAATTTATCTGTCCTAAGGGCGCTCTCAGCTTCAGACAAGTTTGTCGCTAGTTCAACCAGGTATCCCATTCGGCCTAGACCCTTGATTATTCCCTCAGCCAAATGCTTATCATCTTCTAGGAGTAGCAAACGCATGTGCCTACCGTCCATCAGGTTTAGTTAAGTCAAGGTGTTCGTTGTAAACAGAGGCTTCAACATTAAAGTAGCCCAGGATCGTATGCGAAAAATTATCATGACTGATAGTAGCGCCCGTTTCGTGTTTACTTACATTAAATTCGTCGGACGGCCATACTATCCAGGGTATGTGACGCTGTTCTTCTGGAGCTATCCAGTTAGGCAAGCCATGCAGATAGATACCGTTATCCCCTAGTGATTCACCGTGGTCAGATACATACATCATACTGCTGTCGAGCTCAGTATGGCTTTTCAATAGCTTTATTACCTGACTTACAAGTTCATCGGTTACGAGCAGACTGTTGTCATATGCATTAGTAATTTCGTCCACAGAACAATCCGACAGCTCTTGGCTTTTACATTCGGGTAAAAACCGTTTCATTTCGTTAGGCGACCGTTCGTAATAGGCAGGCCCGTGACTTCCCATTTGATGAAGCACAATAATTGAGTCCTGATGCAAATTGCTTAACCAAGATTTGAGTTGTTCGAGCATATCTACATCATAGCATTCCAACTCCCCACATCGGGACTCGCTCATTTTGACGGTTTTAATTCGATTACAGACATCTTTGCAGCCAGAGTTATTTTCTATCCATGTTGCATTAATACCGGCAGTTTCTAAAACATCTAATACATTACTCGAGTTTCTAGCAACATCCGAGTAATTATCAGCTGTTAAAAAACTAAACATGCACGGCACTGAAATAGCCGTTGCTGTTCCACACGATATTGCATGTTTATAGCTGAAGATTGGCTCAGATGCCATGAGCTCATTCAGTGAGGGTGTTGTAGGTCGAGGATAATTGTTGAGTGAAAAATGGTCCGCCCGCGCTGTCTCACCCAAAACGATTACCATGACTCTCGGTTTTTCAGACGTACTTACCTGAAAGGCATCTTGCCCTAATCTTATAAATTGAGTTGGGGTCTCTAATTTTCGTTTCAAAGCCGAGACGGTTGCTGATATGACGTTGAAAGGAGCGATTCTGTACTTCACATCTCGATGGTTGCGAAATAAAGAAGCGAAGTCGTCATAACTGGTGTAAGCGATACCGACCGCTAATACGGAAAAGCAAGTCGCCGCTACAATGCCTTGTTTTATTTTTGTTGCCGCACTGGAAGGCGGGAGTTTTATATACGTCAGCAATAACGAAGGGATAACACCAAGTGTTATAAAGGTTTCAAAAAAACTCCACGAAAGTTGGTCACGAGCCTCAGCCGTATCGGTCTCAATGGCATTAATTATCATATCTGCATCAATGATAATGCCATATTCCGACATGTAAAAAAGTGCAGGAGTAGCGAGAACAAACAACAATATTGCGAATGGCTTGAAAGCATTAACGCATCGGCTGATGGCGAGCGCAATAGTATAGAAAAAAGCAATGAACACCATTAGTTTGACTTGCGTGAACCCATGAACCCCGTATTCATTCAACGCACTCAAAAGAGGACCCGAATATGCAAGAGCAAGCCAAGCCGCAACGAGTATTAATAAAGCTGGAAAATTAAGCGTGAGTCGATGCATATTGCTCACCTATATGAAAGATAAATAAAGAAACGCTCCAACAGATGAATGCTGTTGTTATGTCATCAATAAAGAAGTGCGCACCCCGCAGCTGTTGAACACCTCCAAGTACAAAGCCGCAAAAGAGTGAGAGAGTCAGCGAAGCTCTCGCAAGAAAAGGTCTGCTTTTACGCCAGAAAAAGTACAGAGCAATCCAGGCAAAGCCAATACTTGAATGTCCCGAAGGAAAGCACCGACCCGACCCAAAATGCGTGTCGTTGAACGACCATAAGCTGATATATGGTTTGGCTCCTCCGTATAACTGCAAGTCCCAGGGACAGTCCATACCAAGCATCGCCTTGAGGTAATTCACTAAACCAAAAGACAACAAAACCGATAAGAGTAACAAGACATACCGGCGCCGCTTGCTGTCCCTTTTGGTTGGTAAGAACTGAGTCACGGTTAGGAATAGGACAAACACTACAAATGCGAGATTAAGCTTCCGTATACCGTCATGAAGAATCGTTTCAGTGATAAAATGGTGCCGTAAAGACCACTGTCCTCCTTCGAGCTGGTATAACGTATTGGCCACTAAAAACTTAAGCTCTAAAAATTCTACGACCAGTAATAGAGCCACAAAAACCACCAAAACACGTGTCCAACGCCTCCAAACCGTCATGGACTCTAAAGCGGCCATAACACAGCTACCCAAACGATGATGAACTGACAGATAGCAATGAATACTGCAGCTGAGGCGATATCTTTTGCTCGACCGCTGAGCTCGTGATAGTCGGAGCCAATGCGGTCGACAACCGCTTCAATGGCGGAGTTTAGTAGCTCTGTAATAAGTAAACCAAGCAATGACATAAGCAGTAGCAACCGCTCTGACAGCTCAAGCTCTGCTATCACTAAAACTGGCAGCAACACCAACAATAAAAGTACCTCTTGTCGAAAAGCTGCTTCAAAACACCACGCCGCTCTGAGCCCTTTCATGGAATATTGCGTTGCATCGATGATTCGGGCTATGCCAGTTTTTCCTGGTTTCATAGTCACCTCTTGAGAAATAAAAACTGCATAGTAAACAGTCAATATTAAGTTCAGCTTAAGGTTCGTTCTTTAGTATCGCGTTCATTATCAGAGCTAAGTTGGGCTACTAATGAGCAATACACCTTTATTAAAAGAACTGAAGTCGTCGCTATTCCAATACCGGACGCTTATAGCGGGTTTTTCGCTGGGTCTAATTATCCTGAGTGTTAGTCGCTTACTATTATTTATATGGCAGTTTGAACGCGTAACTGAGGCAGGAGAGCTCAGTTACTTGATGTTAATGGGCCTCAGAGCAGACATCGTTCAGATGGGTTATCTGACGCTACCTTTATTGCTATTCGCGCCATTATTTTTAAATCGCTGGGGTGTGAGGGCTTGGCAAACAGTTCAAAGCGTTTGGTTGATTATTGCTATCACCTATATCACGTTTATGGAGGTCTCAACGCCCGCCTTTGTTATGCAATACGACTTGCGACCTAACCGTCTGTTTGTTGAGTATTTAGAGTACCCGAGGGAAGTGTTAAGCACCCTTTGGGGAGGGTTTAAAGTCTGGTTACTTTTGACCGCGGTAGTGTTGGGTATTTGCTTATTCGGACTCGGTAAGCTTGCTAAGCGACTGAACCAGACAACTTATGGTCATAAACAATACACTGGCAGGGCGCTTATTGTTTGGCCGCTTTTGATGGTAATTGTTTTTGCCGGTGTGCGGTCAACGTTAGCGCATCGCCCGGCGAACCCAGCATTTTTTGCGGTGACATCGGATGCTTTGGTGAATAGTTTAGTTATCAGTTCGGCCTATTCGCTTGAATACGCAATTTACAGCATGAGGCACGAGGAAAATGCCTCTCGTATATACGGTGATGCCAGTTTAGAGAAAATTCTTAACATAGTTAAAAGCCAGCCACACTTAGCAGGCAAGGCATTTCCATCTGACGAATACCCCACAGTGCACTTTAATAAAGCTTCCCGGAGCTTCGACAAACCCAAAAATATTGTCGTTATCTTGGAGGAAAGTTTAGGTGCGACTTTTGTTGAAGATCTCGGTGGGATTAATGTCACACCAAACCTAAAGCGACTTAGTAAGGAAGGGTGGTGGTTTCAGCAGCTTTACGCAACTGGCACTCGGTCAGTTCGTGGTATTGAGGCGGTTATTTCAAGCTTCTTACCCACACCGGGAAGAAGTACCGTGAAACTTTCACTGTCTCAGCAAAATTTTTATACCGCTGCTGACCTGTTGTCGCGTGAGGGATACTTCACTGAGTTTATTTATGGTGGTGAAACCCACTTTGACAACATGGGAAGTTTTTTCGCAAGTAATGGTTTTCAGTCTATTCTTGGTCAGAGTGACATTGATAACCCCAAGTTTGTCGGTAGCTGGGGAGCGAGCGATGAGGACCTGTTTAATACCGCTCATAAAAGGTTTGAGATGCTAACTAAAAAGGGAGCTCCCTTCTTTAGCTTGGTGTTTACCTCATCAAACCACGAACCATTTGAGTTTCCAGACGATGAAGTCGAGCTCTATTCTGCGCCCAAGAACTCGGTAGAAAACGCTGTCAAATATGCTGACTTTGCGCTGGGTAAGTTTATCAACAAAGCAAAGGCGAGTGATTACTGGGAAAATACGATTTTTTTGATTGTCGCTGATCACGATACGCGCGTCTATGGAAACGAGTTAGTTCCGATCCAAAAGTTTCGTATTCCAGGACTCATTCTGGGTGGCTCTATTCAACCCAAAGAGATTGATGAAATTACCAGTCAGATTGACTTAATGCCTACGGTTATCTCGCTTGCAGGCGTTTCAGCTTGGACCCCGGCGATAGGCCAGGACATTTCGAATGATAACGTGCCACCGGCTAATCGTGCCATGATGCAATTTGGTAATAACTACGCATGGATGACACCCAAAGGAGTAGCGATTTTAACTCCTGGAGAGGATAAAACCGGTCACTATGACTTCGATGAGAGCGACTTTGTGGCTGACCAAAACATCAGTCAGCAGTTGCGTAATGAGGCACTAGCTCATGCATTATTGCCTTCTTGGCTATATCAACACCGAGCATATTTTGTCCCAGAAAGTTTAACTAAGCTTTCTAACGAATAGATCCTAGCTAGAAATTAGTAATTGAGCGAATGCGCGGCTACTACTGGGGCTGTAGTTGGTCCGCTTTTCGCTCAAAGCTGACAGTCCGGTTAGTGCCTGTTGCCGCTTATACTGTTAATGAATACTTTACGAATCCGTTTTAATTTAGCTTTTTTAAAGCTTCAGTCACACATCTATTTACGTTCAACAAGTCTGATTCCGATTGTATGGAAATATAGTCACAACCTTTGTAAACCAAATGCATGTAGTTAGCAGTCAGTTCAAATGGCTGCGCAAAACACTGAGGCAATTCAATGTCGAAGCCCGTTGACAAGACTGAACATGACTTGCCTTTTAGCTGCCGACCAAGCTCTTTGTTCACAGTTAAAAGATCTGACAAACGATCGAAGAAAGTCTTTAGTAGTGCTGACATTGAATACCAATAAACGGGTGAGGAAAACACTAGATGATCAAATTTAACTAGTTCACGAATAAGTGGTAAAAAGTCGTCGCCTTTATTTTCGTGCGTATAATCGTAAGCTGATATTTTGTAATCCGCTAAGTTAAAGAAGACAGCATTGGTTTGCGCTACAAATTTATCAGTGAGCTGTCGGGTATTTCCGTCCGAACGCGAACTTCCTAGTATGACTGCTATCTTCATTAAAGCCCCTATTGCGTTACACTCTTAATAACTGCCAAAATCAGATTAGGAAAACCTGATACTAGACGACGCATTTGTCTGCTGCAAATCTATTGAAACGGCTTGAATTTTAGTATGCGATGGAAAAGAACTTCCGCTTCTCGCTCAAAGCGGACTGAATTCGCAATGTATGACGAAGATCTACTAACTAACCTTTTCCCAATTGAAAAATTTACTATCTGCTAAATCAAGCATCTCAATATCTTCTGCCGTATCACCGTATGCATAAATGTGTTCAAATTCATCTAGGTTAATTAATGCTCGGATTCTTTCGACTTTTTTTCTACCGGTACAGTCACCATCCAGATAATGACCAGTCAGCAGACCTTCTCTTTCCTCAAGATTGACTCCGCACAGTTCAAAGCCCATCTTTTCACACCACGGTCCGAGATAAACCGCAAGCGAAGCCGAAACAATGAGTATCCGGTCACCACGCGCTTTATGCCAATTTAAGCGCTCGATGGCTTCAGGACGTAAAACGTTCGGGATAAATGATTCAGCATGTTTGTGGCCTAATTCGGCTATATCCAATACCGGTAAATTTTTAAAGCCAACTCGAACTACTTTTTGCCGAATATAGGATGATGACAACAAACTGTATTTGTGAGCAATGATAAAAGGAGTTAACAGGATCTTCCCAACACGCATTCTTTTGCGAGGTATGGCCGCCTTTACGAATGGGGTGAAGGTATCGCAGTTTGTGATCGTGCCATCAAAATCGAATAGGGCGATATCCATACTTTTATCTCGTAGCTTTCAGGGTTTAGTCATGCTTATGCCGATTTTCTGCATAGCCGTTAGGCGTCACACCTATTATTTGTTTGAAATCGCGAATAAGATGGGACTGGTCTGTGTATTCAAGTTCCATAGAAACATCAAGGATATTTACTTCTCCTGCGTCAAGGCGTTCAAGCACTCTGTGAAGGCGATATTTTCTTATTAGCCACTTTGCACTTAACCCAATATGTTTTCTGAAGTACCGTTGTATCATTCGCGGTGATAGTTCAGCACGCTCACTCAACTGAGACACTTTAACAATCGACTGTTCGTCTTTAATCAAACTAACCAGTTTTTGTACAGACTGCTGAGAGTCGCAAACTGACGTCTTATGTGGTGTAAGTCTTTTCTCGAGAATTTCACAAATTAACGCATCGCTCTTTATAACCAACAAGCTAGCTAGTGCCTCTGTGAGGCGCTCTCCAAAAATCTTGCTAGCATCAATTTCCTTATCGACGTATTCAACATGCGGTAACGAGAGAACATGCTGAAGAGCTCCGAGCGAAAACTTAACACCTATAATTCTGTCTTTTCCGGACATCATGTAATTGTAAACTTTGGTGACCGGTCCCACTACCTTAACGCTGTCATTACTAATGACAAGATGAAAGTTGGGATCGGGAAGGTTCCTTTGCGTGTGTGTTTTATTTGCAGGGAGGTTCCAGTCGACTAACCAAAACTGATCGATAAAATCAGTTAATTCAAACTTGGGATAGTAACGGCGCAAACTGTAAAACTGCTGGCTTTCTTTTTGGTGCAATACACCAGTGATTCTAGAACGATTAATTTTCAAGCCTGAAGTTCCCCTTAAAATCCTATGTCGCACTTTTACAATACCAGTAACACGGATCATGGTAGTGTTGAATACCACTTAAGCAGAAATACTGGAGGATAATATTATGGAGCTCACAGGAACGTTTGAAATAACCAGTTGGCAGGAATCGGTAGAAAAGGAGCTTGCTAATGGTACGAAACTAAGCCGCGCTAACGTCAGACAATCCTATACTGGAAGCTTGTCAGGAGAGAGTGAACTGACGTATCAACTCTGTTATGACACTAGCGGTAATGCTGATTTTGTTGGCTTCGAAACAATTTCCATAAATACCCCAAATGAATTAGAGGTTATCGTTTTACAACACAATGGTTGTTTCAACAACGGTATTGCAACCAGCAAGTTCACTGTTGTCGAAAGCAGTCATGATAAGACACTTATTGGTTATGAGGGCTTCTTTCGTTCGAAAGAGAATGGTCAAGCAGACTATCAAATTAAAGGTCCGCTTTGAGCGACAAGCGGACTAAGGTTCAAGCTATGAAGCTTTTCTAATGGTGATATTATGTTTTGCACGTAGGGACATTTATTCATAATGGAAAAGGACTTCAACATGCTAATTCTAAGCCGCAGGGCATCCGAAAAGCTAACAATAGGCAACGACGTAATGATTACCGTCTGTAAGGTAAAAGATGGCGAGGTAAAGCTTGGTATCGACGCGCCAGCAGACGTCGTCATTATGCGAGACGACGCCGTCACGCAGGCACCTAAGACAAAAAATAAGCCCAGAGTGAGTTCACCCTGAGCTTACTCGCTACAAACCAAGTTCGAGCATCAGCTGGCGCTTATAGTTACCACCTAGCGGCAGTACTGTTTCGTCAGCCAACTCGACTTCCTGGTATCGACCGAGCTCTGATAAAAGCTTTCGCAGATGGTCACGCTTTACGATGTGGCTTCGATGAATACGAATGAACCTATCATCCAGTATGTCTTCCATATCCGAAAGCGTTGCTCGATGCAGCACACGCTCGTTGCCAAAGTAGATCTTCACGTAATTACCAAACGCCTCTACACGTTCGATTGATGCAACAGCAATAAAGCGAACCTCACCCGGGCGCGTTTTAACAGCGATAATGTTTCGTCTCATGCTACCCATATCTAGTCCCTCTCCATGACCAAGTCAGCATCAATGCTATTACCACCGGCCATTCGTATCGATGTTCGCCCTTTTATCGAGTAGTCGTTGTAAATAGCGAATAGCAACGTCGTGCTGAGTCCAATCGCTATAATTGCTGTGATCAGTGAGCCAGTTGATAACGTGCCGATAATGCCGGAGCCCCACCCTAGTGGATTCCAAAAGTTCGTGGCGAAAACACCTGCAGAGCCAACGGCTAATGCAAAGGCACCCGATGATGCTGCCTTGACCGTTCTCACGTCATCAGCCAACGAAGCGCTTTTTACAGCAATAGTTTTATCTTGCCTTTCGATTGCTCGCTCTAATTCTGATTTGGTGTGTACCACCGTTACGTTCGACATAATTAGTCTCCTAAATGACAGTTAATTAACTGCAGC
>NZ_PIQA01000012.1 GCF_003987095.1 Idiomarina piscisalsi
TAGCAAATCAGTGGCGATTCACTTTTTCCTTCAAACTTCACGCCAAAAGCATGGGATGCATCGTAAATAACCTTGAGTCCATTATTAGAAGCAACTTTTTGAATTTCCTCGTGATTACATGCGTTACCATAAATATTCACTGGAACAATAGCTTTGGTGTGTTCAGTTATGTGAGACTCGATTAGCTGTGAATCGAGGCACCAGGTTTGTTTGTCAACGTCACAAAATACAGGCTTCAGACCCTCCCAAACCATGGAACTAGCTGTAGCTACAAAGCTAAAGGGACTGGTTATCACTTCTGATTTAACCCTTAAATCTGATTTTATGTTTAGAGCTTTGAAAGCGATTTGTAGGGCTAGCGTTCCGTTTGCAACAAGTAGAAGATTTTCGACTCCCAGATAGCTCTCGAGCCTCGCTTTAAGCTTATCGTGTAACGGGCCGTTATTTGTAAGACGTTCGGTTTGATATATCTCATCAATGTAGGAATATAACTTGGCCTTGTCCGGAAGATGAGGTTTTGTTACTGGGATCATAAGTTAAGCTCTTTTAATATTCCCCAAAACTTCCAATTGTTTTGAAGTTACTGCCTACGATTGGAAATATGGCTATTCTTTTATAATATCATGTTGCCACTATGTCAGCCTAGTTGCCCAGTTGGCAACACTATCAAACAGTTAAAAACAAAAAAACCGACCATCACGTTACCGTGGATCGGTCTTTTTGGAGCAAACCCGCGACCAGACCGGTGTTTTTCAACTGTATTGTCCTACAAAACTATCTAATGGAATAGATTAAAATCTTTGCTATAGTAATAACAATGTTATTACGCTTGAAGGCGAGGCTTTGCATGGAAATACAAATCCGAAAAATTGGCAATTCAAAAGGCGCGGTTATTCCGGCTCCGTTGTTAAAGGAGTTAGGACTTGATATTGGTACCTCAGTGGATGCCCATACCGAAAACGGTCGCTTAGTCCTTGAACCAAAACGTGCGCCCAAATACCAGTTGGATGAGCTGCTGCAACAATGTGACCCACAGGCGGCAGTGCCCGATGATTTGACAAATTGGGAACAGGCTAATGCCGTTGGTAACGAATTGCTATGAAGGTTTTTGACCGCGGTGATATCGTACGAGTCGACCTAAACCCGACCAGAGGACGCGAACAGCAAGGGGATTTTAGACCTTGTCTGGTCATTTCAACGAGGACTTTTAACCAGCTAGGTTTGCACTGGCTGCTACCTATCACTCAAGGCAATAATATCGCTCGTTACCAAGGCTTTGCTGTTACTTTGATGGGCGCTGGAACTGTTACACAGGGCGTTATTTTGACCAATGCTATTCGTGCGATGGACTTGAACGTTCGGCGTTCAGAAAAAGTAGAACAGGTGCCCAATAGTGTTATTGCAGAAGTAAAGGCTAAGGTAGAGGCTATTCTTGAGGGGTAGCTGCTAACGTTTGTTAATGGTAACAAAAAAAACGTGAAGGCATACTAAATAGCCGTTTGTAGGCTATCTCTCAATTTCCTCTTACATCACGTAAATTTGACTAGACTTTAATCCATTCTCAATAGTGTTGACAGAAGTTAACATTCAACTACAATTGAGTTTTCTATCAGACGGCACCCGAATAAGGAAATTCAGGCGGCTATCGACTTTGCGTTAGTTTATGGCTGGCGTTTTATCCCGAGCCGAGGTCACGCATTTGGACGCTTAAAATGCTCCAAAGGACACAGACAGCACCAATTAAGTGTTTGGTCGACGCCAAAAAATCCAAAAACCCACGCACAAAGGATAGTAAAGCAAGTTATGGTTTGTGAGGAGTCAATATGACTGTTTATAGTTTTTCGTTGGTGCTGGATGGCGTCAATAGTGAAACGCCGAAACTCGAAGATCAACTGTACGAAGCGGGTTGCGACGATGCTTTGGTTTGCTTCTATGGACGAACTGTTTACTTGGTTTTTGACCGCGAATCAGAAAGTTTTAAGCAAGCCGTCTTGTCTGCTATTCAACAAATAGAGTCACTAGTAGGCTGTCGAGTCAAAGCGGTGGATGCCGGCGGTTATGTCGGGGTCAGTGATATTGCTGAACGAAGCGGGTTAACAAAGCAATCAATTTCATTATTGAAGGAGGGTAAACGCGGCAAAGGTGATTTTCCCTCCCCGTTATATCGTCTTTCAGGTCGGCAGCCATTATGGCAATGGAGCGAGATAGCAGAGTGGCTAGCGAATTACGATAAGTTGCCACAGAACTTGGCGAAAAACGCAGAGCTCGTTAACGATTTAAACCTGGCTTTACAGTTGAGAGAACCGAGCGTTAAGAGAAATGTGGATGTGTTGCTCAGTGAATTGAATACTTAGCTGAGTTAATTTAAGTTAGCGATAGTAATAAAAAAACCGACCAACACGTTACCGTGGGTCGGTTTTTTCAGTGTTAATGGCGATCTCGCGGAACGCCGTTAACAACGAATGCTGATTAAAGTGCTTGGATCTTAGCGTTTAAACGGCTCTTATGACGTGCCGCTTTGTTTTTGCTGATAAGACCTTTAGTCGCGTAACGATCCAGCATTGGGGTTACGTCTTTCATTGCAGCGTTTGCTGCTTCTTTATCTTTGCTTTCAATTGCTGCGTTTACACGTTTAAGGTAAGTACGCATCATTGAACGACGGCTTGCATTGTGGCGGCGATTTTTCTCGGCCTGAATCGCACGCTTTTTAGCAGACTTAATGTTAGCCAAGGTGAACTCCTAAATTCATTAACAGAACGCTTCTCTTATAAAGGTTGGCGATTATGCCGTTTTTGCCGCAAAAGTCAACAGCTGGAGCGATAAAAATAAGAGATAATTGACCTTTAGGTTTTGCTATTTCGCATGGCGAAAACAATGTTGATAGGTTATATTTCGGGTAACACTGTTGGAGGAAATATGTCTCGTTTATCATCGCTTTTGAAAAAGCATCGTCAGGAAATTCAGCAAATTGCTGAAAAGCACCATGCGAAAAACGTGAAGGTGTTCGGCTCTGCTGTGCGACAAGATGACTCTGCAGATAGCGATCTAGACTTACTTATTGAGACAACGCCAGAAACAACAATGTTTGATATTGGAGCTATCAAGTTTGAGTTGAATGAGCTACTGGGCGTTGAAGTGGATGTGCTGACCCCTAATAGCTTGCCTATGCATTTTAAAGAAAAAGTTGAGCAGGAAGCTCGTTTGATATGACCAGCAAAGAAAGCAGGGCTGTAGATTACTTAAATCATATTCGTGACGCGATAGAGCGCATAGAGTCATACACTTCTGAGCTAGATGAAAATACCTTTCTAAGTGATGAATTGGTTCAAGACGCCGTTATACGCAACTTGGAAGTTGTAGGTGAAGCGTCCAATAACTTATTAAAAAATTGTCCGATTACTGTCTCTAAGTTTCCTGATATCCCCTTAACCTCTGCATACCAAATGCGAAACGCGATTGCTCATGGCTACTTTAAAATTGATTACGAATTGGTATGGCGTACCATAGAACGTGAGCTTCCAACAATGCATGAACAAGTGAAAGAAGCACTAGAAAAAATCGCAAAATAATAATTACAGCACGTTTAGGGAATTAAAGGACTACCTGTGTCTAAGTCGTTACTTAAATCCGGTTTCATCGTAAGCTTCATGACCCTTATTTCGCGGGTTTTGGGCTTAGTGCGCGATGTAGTCATTGCCAACCTAATGGGGGCGGGTGCGGCAGCGGACGTATTCTTTTTCGCTAATAAAATCCCTAATTTCCTCCGGCGTCTATTTGCCGAAGGCGCATTTGCTCAGGCGTTTGTGCCGGTACTTACAGAATACAAGCAGGGCAAAGAGCTGCCAGAGCAACAACTCTTAATAGCGAGGGTGTCGGGTACGCTGGGCACTATTATTACCGTGGTCACGTTATTCGGCGTTATAGCTTCGCCCATTGTCACGGCGCTGTTTGGTATGGGCTGGTTCCTGGACTGGTGGCACGACGGGCCGCAGGGTCATAAGTTTGTGCTGGCCAGTGACTTGCTTCGCATTACCTTCCCGTATTTATGGTTCATCACTTTTACCGCCATGGCGGGCGCCATTCTCAACACGCTTGGGAAATTCGCGGTCGCGGCATTTACCCCAGTGTTTTTAAACATCGCGATTATCTCTGCCGCTATCTGGCTAGCACCTAACATGGAGCAACCCGAGTACGGTTTGGCGTGGGGTGTATTCTTCGGTGGTTTAATCCAGCTGTTGTTCCAAATTCCGTTCCTTAAAAAGGCGGGCTTGTTGGTGAAGCCTAAGTGGGGCTGGAAAGATCCAGGCGTCACGAAAATTCGCAAACTCATGCTGCCGGCTATTTTTGGGGTTTCGGTGAGCCAAATTAATCTGTTACTCGATACGCTCATAGCCAGCTTCTTAATGACCGGCTCTATCAGTTGGCTGTATTACTCAGACCGGCTTTTGGAATTTCCACTGGGGCTTTTCGGTATCGCCATAGCAACGGTCATACTGCCTGCGCTTTCTTCGCGCCATGTTGATAAGTCCACACAAAACTTCAGCGCCACTTTGGACTGGGGCGTGCGTATGGTGCTGCTTTTGGGCGTACCGGCTATGGCGGGGTTATTTGTACTTGCCGAACCTATGTTAATGGTGCTCTTTATGCACGGCGCCTTTAGCCCGGAAGACGCGCGCATGGCGTCGTATAGCTTAATGGCTTATGCGACAGGTTTAGTCAGCTTTATGTTGGTAAAAGTACTGGCAACGGGCTTTTACTCGCGGCAGGACACCAAACGCCCGGTCAAATTTGGCATTATTGCCATGGTTTCGAATATGGTGTTTAACGTCGCGCTGGCCATTCCCTTTAGTTATGTAGGCTTGGCAATGGCAACGACGGCGTCCGCGGCTATTAACGCAGGCCTGTTGGGCTTTACCTTATATAAAGAAGGGGTTTTAAAAGCACAGTCAGGCACGTGGCGCTTCATCGTTCAGGTGATTTTGGCAACGGCAGTCATGATAGGCGTCATTCTATGGCTAAACCCAGACGAAACAGCATGGCAGCAAAGTAGTTTAGTGGAGCGGCCGTGGATACTGGCACAAATGATCGGTGCCGGTGTGGCAGCCTATTTAGTGACCTTGCTTGTCACGGGTATGCGACCGCGACATTTCCGTGCTCGCGAGTACTGATTATCACGCGGTTATCGGTTATAATCGCGACTTTCTCAAACGACCTTAAGACTGTTCGGGTATGGAACTGATTCGCGGTACTCACAATTTACGAGACGAGCATAATGGCTGCGTGCTGACCATTGGTAACTTCGATGGTGTGCATTTGGGCCATCAGGCGGTATTGGCTCAGGTGCGTGAGAAAGCGAAGCAGCTTGGTGTTCCGTCAGCAGTTATGACCTTTGAACCGCAGCCGCAGGAGTTGTTCCAACCAGAACAAGCACCGGCACGCCTGACCAATTGGCGCGAGAAGTATACGGCGTTAAAAGTGCAGAATATCGACCGTCATATCGTTATTGAGTTTAATAAGAAATTCGCCAGCCAGCCGGCTCAGGAATTCATTGAGCAAACGCTAGTTAACAAGCTAGGCGTAAAATTCCTGGTAGTGGGAGACGACTTTCGTTTTGGCTATAAGCGAGAGGGCGACTTTGAGCTCCTGAAAAAAGAAGGTGACAAGCTGGGCTTTGAAGTGGTCGACACGCGCAGTTATCGTCAACAACAACAGCGTGTCAGCAGCACCGCCATTCGCCAAGCTTTGGATGAAGGTGACTTTGAGCTTGCCGAACAAATGCTGGGCCGACCGTACCAAATGATGGGAAAAGTGGTTCATGGTCGCAAGAACGGCCGGACGATTGGCTTCCCTACCGTCAATGTGCCATTAAAGCGTCTTAAAAGCCCGTTGCATGGGGTGTTTGCCGTAACGGCGGCACATCAGCAAAGCGGAGAGGCCTATTCGGGGGTGGCCAATTTGGGCACTCGACCCACATTAAATGGCGACGAAGTGCAGCTAGAGGTGCATTTGTTTGAGTTTTCAGGCAATCTGTACGGTCAGAATTTAACAGTCACTCCGGTGGCTAAACTGCGTAATGAGCAACGCTTTGCGTCGTTACAGCACTTACAAGAACAAATTGAAAAAGATGCCGCTCGCGCACGCGATGCTTTAGCGTGCCGGAGTCAGTAACTATGCGGAAATGGAAACAGTGACTAATGAGTGATTACAAACACACCTTAAACTTGCCAGAAACAGCGTTCCCAATGCGCGGCAACTTGGCTCAGCGCGAGCCGAAAATGCTGGAGCAATGGTATGAAGATGACCTCTACGGTCAAATTCGTGAGGCCAAAAACGGCAAGCCGAAATTTATTCTGCACGACGGCCCTCCTTACGCAAATGGGCAGATTCACATTGGTCACGCCGTAAATAAAATTCTGAAAGACGTTATTGTTAAAGCGAAAACATTAAGCGACTTTGATGCGCCGTATGTGCCCGGTTGGGACTGCCACGGACTGCCCATTGAGCTACAGGTAGAAAAAAAGCACGGTAAACCGGGTAAAAAGCTCGACTTAGCTCAGTTTCGTGAGAAATGCCGTGAGTACGCGCAAACCCAAATTGATCAGCAACGCACTGACTTTAAACGCCTCGGGGTGTTAGGTGACTGGGACAACCCGTACCTGACTATGAACTTCAAGCAGGAAGCGGACAGCGTTCGGGCATTAGCAAAAATTATTGATAAAGGCCACTTGCACCAAGGTTTCAAGCCGGTGCATTGGTGTACTGACTGTGGCTCGGCTCTGGCCGAAGCGGAAGTTGAGTATAAAGACAAAAACTCGCCAGCCATTGATGTCCGTATGCCTGTTGCGGCGACAGCCGAAACCGTTGAACGCTTTAGCACGCCAGAAGGGCATGTGGGTGAAGGCGATGTCAGCATGGTTATCTGGACCACCACTCCGTGGACCATTCCGGCAAACCGTGCGGTAACTTTGGCCGAAGGCCTCGAATACACGCTAGTACAAATTGAAGCCGACGGTGAACAACCGGCAGAGCGGGTCATTCTGGCGGATGATTTGGTAACAGATTGCATGGAGCGCTGGAATATTGCGCATTACCATAAGCTTGGCTTCTGCAAAGGCAAAGACTTAGAAGGCCTGCAGCTTCAGCATCCGTTGTTTGACTTACAGGTGCCGATTATTTTGGGCGACCACGTTACGACTGAAAGCGGTACAGGCTGTGTCCACACGGCACCGGGCCATGGTGTTGACGACTTTTTGGTCGGTCAGAAATACGGACTGGAAGTCTACAATCCAGTGGGTGACAACGGCGTGTATAAAGACGATACGCCGCTATTTGCCGGTCAGCATGTCTTCAAAGCGAACGAACCTATCGTGGATAAGCTGCGCGAAGTTGGCAATCTGATGCATGCGGAAAGTTACAACCACTCGTACCCGCATTGCTGGCGCCATAAAACGCCGATTATTTTCCGTGCAACACCACAGTGGTTCATTAGCATGGACAAAAAAGGTTTGCGTGCCGGCGCATTAGATCAAATTAAAAAAGTGGGTTGGTTCCCTGAGTGGGGGCAAAGCCGTATTGAATCGATGGTTGAAGGACGTCCGGACTGGTGTATTTCGCGTCAGCGAACTTGGGGCAACCCTATTGCGGTTTTTGTTAACCGCGAAACCGATGAGCTGCACCCGAACACGTTGGAGCTAATGGAAAAAGTCGCACAGCTGATTGAGAAAGAGGGCGTGCAGGCGTGGTTCGATTTAGAGCCGGAGACGTTGTTGGGCGATGAAGCGAACAAATACCGTAAAGTCACCGACACGCTGGACGTTTGGTTCGACTCAGGTGTGACGCACCACTGCGTGTTACGCGAATTTGATGGTTTACGTTGGCCAGCAGATTTGTACCTGGAAGGCTCGGATCAGCACCGTGGCTGGTTCCAGAGCTCATTGGTCACAGGCGTCGCTATGTATGACGAAGCGCCATATCACCAGGTTCTGACACACGGCTTTACTGTTGACGCGCAAGGTCGCAAGATGTCGAAGTCAGTGGGTAACGTGGTTACGCCGCAAGACGTTATGAATCAGCTGGGTGGCGATATTCTGCGCTTGTGGGTTGCTTCGGCCGATTATTCAGGCGAAATGACGGTATCCGATGAAATTCTGAAGCGCTCTGCCGATGCGTACCGCCGTATTCGTAATACGTCACGCTTCTTGTTAGCGAATTTAAGTGGTTTCGACCCGAAAAAAGATACCGTTGCGATGAACGATATGGTCGAGCTGGATCGCTGGATTGTCGGTCGTGCCGCAGATTTACAGAAGCAGTTACTGGAAGCGTATGACAATTATCAGTTCCACAGCGTGGTGCAAAAATTAATGCACTTCTGCTCGATTGAACTGGGCAGTTTCTATCTGGATATCATTAAAGACCGCCAGTACACGGCTAAGTCCGATGGTTTGGCACGTCGCTCTTGTCAAACAGCATTGCATCATATTGCCGAAGCCTTAGTTCGCTGGATGGCGCCAATTTGTAGTTTTACGGCTCAGGAAATTTGGGGGCTGTTACCGGGCGAGCGTGGCGAGTATGTATTTACTGAAAGCTGGTATGAAGGCTTTAGTGAGTTTGCCGGTGTGAGTGACGCTGAAAACGCCTTCTGGATGCAGCTGCTGGACGTACGTGACACCGTTAACCAGGCGCTGGAGCAATCTCGCCGTGACGATGTTATTGGCGGCTCTTTGCAGGCAGAAGTAACCTTATATGCTGATGATAAGCTGGCGACCTCTCTAAACCGTTTAGGTGAAGAGCTTCGTTTTGCGTTGCTAACGTCTGAAGCTCGTGTTGACGCATTGGACAATGCTCCAGCTAATGCGGTTAAAGCGGAGAAATTGGCGTTGGCGGTGGAAGTGAAGCAAAGTGCGTATAAGAAATGTGAGCGCTGCTGGCATCATCGTGAAGAAGTCGGCACTTTGTCAGCGCACGATGACTTGTGCCAGCGCTGTGTAACTAATATTGATGGTGAAGGTGAGGAGCGTCGTTTTGCCTGATTTCGCACATTCAAAAAGAGCCACTGGCTTACGCTTTTTGTGGCTGACGCTGTTACTGTTCGTGATTGACCAGGTCACCAAAATTTGGGTGGCCGGTGAATTTGAGCTTTATGAAAGCCGTGTTGTGATAGAAGGTTTATTTAACTTCACCTATGTTCATAACTATGGTGCTGCGTTTAGTTTCTTAAGTGACAGTGGTGGCTGGCAGCGTTGGCTGTTTACGGCTATCGCGATTGCCATTAGTGTGGTGCTGCTTATTTGGATGCGCCGTAATCCAGTGGGTTTATGGCGTCAGAACCTGGCTTTTGCACTGATTTTAGCCGGCGCAATAGGCAATGTTGCCGATCGCTTGATGTACGGTTACGTCATCGACTTTTTCGATGTGCATTATCAAGGTTGGCACTGGCCCGCGTTTAACGTTGCTGATATGGCAATAACAATAGGCGCCGCTTTGATGTTGCTGGAAGCCTTTTTTGATAACCGTCGTGACAAGTTAGACGACGGCGACAAGTCGTAGGGGTACGTTTTGAGTCGTTTACCAATTGAACATGGCCGCGAAGTGGTCATGCACTTTACCATTAAGCTGACCGACGGTTCGGTTGCAGACAGTACGAAAATGTCCGGTAAACCAGCTAAGTTTCGCATGGGCGATGGCAGCTTAACGGAAAATTTTGAAGCCTGTTTAGTAGGGCTTCGTGAAGGCGCTGAGCGTGAATTCACGTTGGAGCCTAAGGACGCTTTTGGAGAGCCTAACCCGGACAACTATTACTACGTTGATTCGGCTAAGTTTAGTGACGATACTAAGCCTGAGGTTGGCGCTATTTTAGCCTTTACTCAGCCGGATGGAACGGATTTACCGGGAATTGTTCGAAAAATTGAAGGTCCAACGGTGACTATCGATTTTAATCACCCACTGGCAGGACAGACGGTGATTTTTGAAGTAGAAATTATCAGCGTTGAGCCGTAACTGACTGAGTCGGTTGAACGCAGGAGGAACTATGCAGATTTTGTTGGCGAACCCACGTGGCTTTTGTGCAGGTGTTGATAGAGCCATAACCATTGTTGAGCGTGCACTAGAAATTTTTGAGCCGCCAATTTATGTGCGTCATGAAGTGGTTCACAACAAATATGTCGTCAATAAATTGCGTGATGCAGGCGCTATTTTTGTTGAAGAGCTGCATGAAGTGCCAGACGATCATATCGTGATTTTTAGTGCTCACGGCGTATCTCAGGCGGTACGTCAGGAAGCAAAAGATCGCGGTTTGAAGGTGTTTGATGCCACTTGTCCGCTAGTGACTAAGGTACATATGGAAGTCACCCGTGCCAGCCGAAAAGGCCACGAGTGTGTGCTCATTGGTCATGCCGGCCACCCGGAAGTTGAAGGCACAATGGGCCAGTATAAAAACGAAGAGGGCGGCATTTATCTGGTTGAGTCGCCGGAAGACGTTGAAAACCTGGAAGTCAAAGACCCGAAAAATCTTCATTACATGAGCCAAACAACGTTGTCGGTTGATGACACTGCCGACGTTATTGAAGCCCTGCGCCAGAAATTCCCAAAGATTAACGGCCCACGAAAAGACGATATTTGCTATGCCACCCAAAACCGTCAGGACGCAGTGCGTGAATTGGCCAGTGACGCGGATATAATGTTGGTTGTAGGAGCGCGCAATAGCTCGAACTCAAACCGTTTGCGTGAGCTCTCAGAAAAGATGGGCACACCGGCTTATTTAATTGATGATGCTGGCTGTATTGATAAGTCATGGCTTGAAGGCAAGGAAAAAGTCGCTGTTACAGCCGGCGCATCGGCACCTGAAGTATTGGTGCAGGAAGTCATTGCCAAGTTGAAGTCCTGGGGTGGAAAAACGGCTGTAGAACTCAGTGGCCGCGAAGAAAACATTACTTTCTCTATTCCTCCAGAGTTAAGACCTCACCCAGCAGCTTAGTTTTAGGGCTGTTAAAATAACTGTTCCGGACTAATATCCAACGCAATAGCGATGCGTTTTAACGTATCGCTTCTTGGGTTATACCCTGGACGCTCCATCTGCGCGACGGCTGATTGTGAAATACCAAGCTTACCTGCTAACTCTGTCTGACTGATTTTCTTAAACTTTCTCCAGGCTGCGACCATATTGCCGCCTGTTGATAGGCTGAGCTCTACTACCTCGTGAGGAATAAATTCATTGCTGTTTTGAGAGTGGAGCAAGGCGATATAATCTTCGTAGGGAATAACGGCATATTCGGGTTGCCCATTTTTCTCAATAATTTGTACGTCAGTAGGTGCGTTCATCTCTCTTTGCGGTTCTTTTTGTCTATTCCGTTTTATTTATTATATATTATAAATAAGTTATTGCTAATTTATCGAGATAACCAAATTTCCAATGAGTACAAACGCCTTTCTCCTCGACTTATCTTGATGTCGACCATGGCATTGTCCTCGTCTAATGAATTCACATTGGAGATAATGGTGAACCCGTTCTCAGTAGTTTGGGCAGGTGGGGGAGACCCACTTCTCCAAGCAATATGGGCATCTTGTATATAGCTATTCAAAGCTTCCACAGCCTGTGCTTTGCGTTCAGCTCTCTCAATAGCAGTTAATCCTATCTGAAGCAGTTGTTGGCTGCTTACAGCCCACATAGCCACAAGTGCGGAAGCCACTAATGTTTCAACCAGCGAAAAGCCTTTACTGCTGTGATGACTCATAAAGCACTTTTTGTTGGTTAAAGTCAGCCGCAAGTTGTTCAGAAAGCACTTGCCACTGATGCGCTTGTTGAGCTTCCAGCATTTGTGCATAAAACAACAGGGCAGCCAAGCTCGTGGAGCTAAGGCTTATGAGTGTGACTAACGTCAGTATCAACGCGAATCCTTTCGCTTTCATAATGAACATCCATTTCTGTTACTGAGGGAAAACGGTAATTGTCCGATTAAATTGTTGTTCCTGAGCGCCTTGGGGTGTGTCCCGAGAAACCAATAATGTAATAAACAGCTTTGAGCTGTTTCCAGAATTTAAGGAGGCGTCAGCTTCAACCCGTAATTCCCGAACGTTAAATTGCGCGCTATCGGTTAACGACTGCCAACCATAACCCGTACAGTCCAGCGTCATCGGGTTATGCTGCAATTGATAACTTCGAACCCGAAAACCGACAGAGCCCCCGTTTTGTGTCGGAAAGACATAGCAACCACGCTCCGGGCTTTGTACGTCTGCGACCATCACGTTGCTTAAACTGCTTAAAAACGTCTCTGCGACAGCTTGCCCGCTCAACATAAACCGAGCCTTTGATACCGAGCTATGTTGAGCGCCTTTCTGCCATTGCAATAACTGTTGTGCGGTCATGACAATAATGGCTCCCAGCGACGCAGCAATAAGTACTTCAACCAGGCTGTACCCATGACTTTTTTGAGCGATATTTCTGTCTAGCATAAGGGCAAACCAGGCAAAGACGGACCGTGACTGACGCAGGAGCGAACACGTCCTTTGCTACTAATAATGACTTTAACGGTATTATTTTCGTTCATGATTCGAATATGCCCGGGCGCAGCACCGCCAGAGTCGCCGTAAAATATCAACGGGCTTGTCGAGCTATAGGTAGATTCAGTAGCCGTCCCAAACACATTTGCACGCCCTCCGAGCGGCACAAACTCCGCAGTCGTATTGGTCTCTGTTCTTCGTGCCTTTGCTTTGACTTGGTGCACATACGACAGCCACCGAGAACTTGCCTGCTGCAGCAATAAACTCTCAGTCTGCTGCTTGAACAAAGGCATCGATACGGCGCCTAACCCAGCCGTAATAGCCAGTGCAATAAGTAATTCAATTAAGGAGTAACCGCGCACAGAGCCCCCTGTTATTCAAAGTGCTGATAGTTTATCCGCAGACCCAAAAATGTCTGTAAGCTAGCTCGCATCGTATTGTCAGCAAGTATTTAAAAAGCTGGCTCGATTCTTGAATGAAACACCGCAGGTTCAACTTTTTGACGCAACAGGAAGACGTATGGCGAGCGGTGCCGAAAAGTTAGTAAGTTTAAGAAATTTCACGCAAAACAATGCCCATTTAATTAAAGGCTTTGGTACGCCTTTAGCCATTATGGCCATTTTGGCGATGGTGGTGCTGCCTATTCCGGCAATGGTGCTGGATATTCTGTTTTCGTTCTCTATTACACTATCGCTAGTGGTTATGCTGGTTGCGGTTTATACCCAACGACCACTGGATTTCGCTGCCTTTCCGACAGTTCTGCTTATCGCCACAGTACTGCGGCTTAGCTTAAACGTGGCATCGACACGTATCGTTTTACTCGAGGGCCACAATGGGCCGGGCGCAGCAGGTAGCGTCATTGAAGCCTTTGGTAGTGTTGTCATCGGCGGTAACTACACCGTTGGTTTAGTGGTCTTCGCCATTCTCGTTATTATTAACTTCGTGGTTATTACTAAAGGTGCGGGGCGTATTTCCGAAGTAACCGCTCGCTTTACGTTGGACGCCATGCCAGGTAAACAAATGGCCATTGATGCTGACTTGAACGCAGGTCTCATTAACCAGGAAGAAGCTAAACAACGCCGTAGTGACGTCACACGAGAAGCCGATTTCTACGGTTCGATGGATGGCGCCAGTAAGTTCGTTAAAGGCGACGCTATCGCCGGTATTCTTATCCTGCTTATCAACATTGTTGGTGGCCTGCTCATTGGTATGATCCAGTACGGACTGACCTTCGGTGAAGCGGTAGAAGTCTACACGCTACTGACCATTGGTGACGGCTTGGTCGCCCAAATTCCAGCGCTGTTACTGTCTGTTGCGACTGCAATTATTATTACCCGCGAAAATGACAGCAAAGACATGGGTGACGCAGTCGTTCTGCAGTTGCTCGACAACCCGAAAGTATTGGTTATTTCCAGTTCAGTATTGTTCGCTATGGGTGTTATTCCGGGCATGCCGCATTTAGCGTTTCTAAGCATGTCGGCGGTTCTTGCGGGCGCTGCATACTTCAAACTTAAGAAGAACAAGACCGAGCAAGGCGAGCTGGTTGAAAAAGAACAAGAGCAGCAAGTTCAGCAGGCACAGCAAAAAGAACTGTCCTGGGACGACGTTCGCCATGTCGACACTATTGGCCTGGAAGTTGGCTACCGCCTTATTCCGCTGGTAGACAAGCAACAAGGCGGTGAGCTTCTCTCCCGTATTAAAGGTGTGCGTAAGAAGCAGTCGCAGGAATTCGGCTTCCTGGTGCCCGCGGTGCATATTCGGGATAACCTCGACTTAGGACCTAACAGCTACCGTATTACATTAATGGGCGTGACCATGGGCGAAGCGGAAATTCGCCACGATTGGGAGCTTGCTATTAACCCGGGTCAGGTCTTCGGAGAACTTGAAGGCGAAAAAACCACTGACCCTGCTTTCGGTCTGGACGCAGTATGGATCCGTCCAGAGCAAAAAGAGCACGCCCAAACTCTGGGTTACACCGTAGTGGATGCTGCGACGGTAGTGGCCACTCACTTAAGTCAAATTGTTACTAACCATGCGTCTCAATTGCTGGGTCATGAAGAAGCTCAAGAGCTGCTTGATCGCCTTGGCCGTACGCATCCTAAGTTGGTAGAAGGACTTATTCCTGACTTATTGTCCCTGGGCAACTTCGTGAAAGTGTTACAGAACTTACTGGATGAGGGCATTGCCATTCGCGATATGCGCACCATTGTGCAAACGCTGGTTGAGTATGCCGGACGCAGTCAGGACCCTGACGTATTAACGGCCGCCGTGCGAATTTCTCTGCGCCGACTGATTGTTCAGGATATCTCTGAAGGTGAAACAGAACTGCCTGTCATAACTTTGGCGCCAGAGTTGGAACAGATGTTGCATCAGTCACTACAGATGGCTGGTAACGACGGAAATCAGCAAGGCGCAGGTATTGAACCAGGTTTAGCCGAACGCTTGCAACAGTCGTTACGCGAAACGCATCAGCAGCAGGAAATGAACGGGGAACCGTCAGTGTTGCTGACATCCGGGCTACTACGCTCAACTATGGCGCGATTTGCGCGCCACGCTACCGACGGTATGCGTGTGTTGTCGTATCAGGAAATCCCGGATGACAAACAAATTCGCATTGTCAGCTCAATTGGTGGACAACAAAACAGTGGTGAACAAACCGCTACCTAAGACAACGGGAGTCGCTTGTGAAAATTAAACGCTTTTTTGCAGAAGATATGCGTCGGGGCTTACAGCAGGTTAAAGAAACCTTAGGTGCTGATGCAATCATTCTTTCAAACAAAAAGGTTAACGGTGGAATTGAGCTAGTGGCGGCTGTTGACCCTGACGCGCGTGCGCCGGAAGCGGCTCCAGAAACGTCCGCAAATACTCAGGCGCCGAAGACACAGCAGGAATCGGAAGTGCCGGCTCAGTCTTTGGCTGAGTTGTTACAGCGCCAAAATGCGACGTCTGCGTCTGCGCCTCAGCAACCTGAACCGCTAGCAGCGACTCAAGAAGACCATAGCGGTTATCAACAAATGGCGCACCAAGCTGCGTCAGCTCAACCGAAGCAACCACAAGCAGATATTTTCCCTGAGCAAATGAACACACCTGACAGTAACGACTCGGAAGCGATAGCGGAACTGCGCTCACAGGTTAACGGTATTCGTCAGCTGTTAGAGCACCAGTTAAGCGGCCTCATGAAGCAGGAAATGGAGCGCGAAGAGCCTGTGCGTGCCATGTTAATGCAGCGACTCATGACAATGGGCCTTAGCGAACGTATTGCTGACCAAATTGCCTGCTTTATTCCTGAAAGCAGCTCAGACGAAGATGCCTGGGAGCAAACCATGCATTTGTTGGAAGGTCAGCTGAATACCACCAACGACGATATTTTGACACGCGGCGGGGCTGTTGCTCTTGTCGGTCCTACCGGCGTGGGTAAAACCACCACTATTGCTAAGTTGGCGGCGCGTTATGCACAGCGTCACGGCGCGGATAAAGTCGCATTGATTACTACTGACACTTTCAGAATTGGTGCCAGTGAACAATTACAGACTTACGGACGTATTATTGGCTGTCCGGTGAAAGTAGCAAAAGATGCGAAAGAATTAGCTGACTCTTTGTTGTCGCTGCGCGATAAGAGCCTGATTTTAATTGACACAGCGGGTATGGGTCAGCGCGACAAGCGCTTAAGCGAGCAATTGGGGCAGCTTATTCAGAACACACGCCTGAGAGTTCGACCTTACCTGGTATTGTCGGCAACCTCACAAAACCAAGTGTTAGATGACGCGGTTAAGCAGTTCAAAACACTACCTTTGTCGGGTTGTATTTTTACCAAACTGGACGAATGCTTAAGTTTAGGAGAAAGTATCAGTGTGGCAATTGAAAACGGCCTGCCTGTTGGTTATGTGACCAATGGTCAGCAAGTGCCTGAAGACATTAAAGTTGCCGACGCAAATTATCTGGTGTCTGAAGCCGAGCGATTAATGGACAAAAGCATTTGTTCCTCGGTATCAGACGTGCCAAAATCGTACTGGAATGCGCCGTTTTCTCGCTGAGTGAGCCGTTATAAAATGACGCTGTTGTCGAAGAAGTAAAATAAGAGATACGCCCGATGGATCAAGCAAGCGGTCTGCGAAGAATGAAACAGTCAAAAGTAAAAGTCATAGCTGTCACAGGTGGTAAGGGTGGCGTGGGTAAAACCAACGTGTCACTGAATATGGCCATTGCTATGGCGAAGCAAGGGAAACGAGTACTGGTACTTGATGCCGACCTTGGCCTGGCCAATGTTGATGTCATGCTGGGCTTGCGTGTCGAACGCAATTTGTCCCATGTACTGAGCGGCCAATGCGAACTGGAAGATATTTTAATTGAAGGCCCGGGCGGCATAAAAATCGTTCCCGCGACATCGGGTACTCGCTCGATGGTTGACTTAAGCGAGTCAGAGCATGCCGGACTTATCCGCGCGTTTAGTCAATTGCAGGGAAATTATGACACTCTTATTGTCGATACGGCTGCCGGTATCGGTAACACCGTCGTCAGCTTTGCCCGCGCTTCGCAGGATGTCCTTGTGGTCGTCTGCGATGAACCTACCTCAATTACCGATGCTTACGCACTGATAAAAGTTTTAAGTCGCGAGCAGGGACTCTTCAAGTTCAAAGTGGTTGCCAATATGGTGCGCAATATGCGCGAAGGGCAAGTACTGTTCAATAAATTGACTAAGGTCACCGATCGCTTTCTTGACGTAGCGCTTGAGTTAGCGGCAATTGTTCCTCACGATGAAAACCTGCGCTTGGCGGTTAGGAAGCAACAACCGATGGTGTTGGCCTACCCTAAATCGCCAGCGTCACTGGCGTTTAAAGCATTAGCGAAGAAAGCTCTGGACTGGCCAATTCCTGCTCAGGCAGGAGGGCATTTAGAATTTTTCCTTGAGCAATTGATAACTTCTGCCGATAACGGGAGTAAGCGGGATGTTGCCAATGAATAAAGCCGCCGCTTATGCCGCAACAGCCGACAACCGTAACGCTATTATTGAGCAGCATACGGGGCTGGTTAAGCGAATTGCACATCACATGATGGCGAGGTTGCCTGCGAGTGTGCAAGTCGATGACTTAATTCAAGCGGGCATGATAGGCTTATTAGAAGCGGCGCGGAATTTTGATAACAGCAAAGGAGCCAGTTTTGAAACCTTTGCCGGAATACGTATTCGTGGCGCTATGTTGGATGAAATTCGTCGTGGTGACTGGGCTCCGCGCTCAGTTCACAGAAATCATCGCCGCGTACTAGAGGCCATACGGCAGGTAGAGAATGACACCGGTCGTGACGCAAAAGACACCGAAGTCGCTAGCAAGTTGGGCATTGGGTTGGATGAGTACCACGCTATTTTGCGTGATGTCAGTTCAGGGCGAATCATCGGTATTGAAGATTTAGGCGTTTCTGAAGATGCGATTATACCGGAGCAAGTGACGGGTTCGGCGTATGAGCCACAGCGCGATGTCGAAAATGCAGCGTTTCATAAAGCCCTGGTATCGACAATTTCTTCGTTACCAGAGCGTGAAGCTTTAGTGCTTTCATTGTATTATGATGAAGAATTGAATTTAAAAGAGATAGGTGAAGTGCTGAGCGTGAGTGAGTCTCGCGTTAGTCAAATTCACAGTCAGGCAATGGTGCGGCTCAAGTCGCGAATGCAGAATTGGGTTGAATAATTTTGGTGGTAATCGAGAGCCTCAGTGGAGGGTGCTTTGGATAAAAATATGAAAATTCTTGTTGTGGATGACTTTTCTACAATGAGACGAATCATTAAGAACTTACTTCGTGACCTTGGTTTTACGAATATTCAGGAAGCCGATGACGGCAACACGGCTCTGCCTATGTTGCAAAACGGCGATTTTGACTTTGTCGTGACCGACTGGAACATGCCGGGCATGCAAGGTATCGATCTACTGAAAGAAATTCGTAAGGACGATAATCTGTCCCACTTGCCGGTTCTGATGGTAACGGCGGAAGCTAAACGCGAACAAATCATTGCTGCAGCGCAGGCAGGTGTTAATGGCTACATCGTAAAACCATTCACCGCTGTGACGTTAAAAGAAAAGCTCGACAAGATTTTCGAACGCATTAGCTAAAAGGGCTATTACCATGTCTGATAAAGCCCATGATATTTCCCTCGAGCAGGCTCAAGAACTTGTGTCTTTGCTCGAAGAGGGAAAGCAGCAACAAGCCAATCAACTTCTGGAAGACGTATACAACCGTCGCAACGACAAACTGTTTACTTCAGTGGGTCAGCTGACGCGTGACCTCCACGAAGCATTGCAGGACTTCCAGCTGGACCCTCGCATTGTGCAGATGACAGAAGATGATCTTCCTGATGCGCAAAACCGTTTACAGTACGTTATTCAAAAAACAGAAGATGCCGCAAATCGAACAATGGATGCGGTAGAGGCGTGTTTGCCGATGGCTGACGACATGCACCAGCGCGTTGAAAGTGTCATGCCGGTCTGGAATCGTTTGATGAGCAACGATATTGAGATAAATGAATTCAAGTCTTTGTGCCATCAGGTCGATGATGTACTTAAGCGCTGTGGTGAAAATATGCCGCAAGTGCATGGCCTTATGACCGAAGTACTTATGGCTCAGGATTATCAGGATATTACTGGGCAGGTCATTCGACGGGTTATTCAACTGGTTGAAGACGTCGAGAAGAATCTCATTGAACTGTTAAAAATATTCGGCAAAGAAGAAGCTCGAAGAGAAGCTGAAAAAACCGAATCTTCAAAGCAGAAAAGTGCCAGTGAGGCAGAAGGCCCGATTATTGATGCCGATAAACGTGATGACGTTGTTGGTGGGCAAGACGAAGTGGACGACTTACTGTCCAGTTTAGGTTTCTAGGAGCATCAGTCGCATGAGCTTTGATATGGATGAAGACATACTGCAGGACTTTTTGATCGAGGCGGGAGAAATCCTCGAGCAGCTGTCTGAGCAGTTAGTTGAGCTAGAAAACGACCCAGAAAACAAAGATTTATTAAACGCGATTTTCCGTGGTTTCCATACCGTGAAAGGTGGCGCAGGCTTCCTGTCGCTAACCGCCTTAGTGGATACCTGTCACGGTGCTGAAAACGTGTTTGATACTTTGCGTAATGGTCAGCGCACGGTTACGTCAGACTTAATGGACGTGATTCTGCAAGCGTTAGACACTATCAATGCTCAGTTTGCCCAGGTTCAGGCACGTGAAGAGCCTGTACCGGCAGATAAAGACTTGCTCGAACTATTGCATAAACTCAGTCAGCCAGAGTCTGAAGACGAGGCGCCTATTGAAGCGCCGGCTAAAGAAGCTGAGCCGGAGCCGGAAGAAGCACCCAAAGAGGAAGCGACTGAAAGCTCAGGCGGCGACGGTATTGACGAGATTCAGGACGATGAATTTGAAGCGTTGTTGGACGAGTTACACGGCGAGGGGAAAGGCCCTGGCGCCGGTAAATCGGAACAGGCGTCAGAAAAGCCAAAAGCGTCTGCTGATTCCACCCAGAGTGACAGCGATGAAATTACCGACGACGAGTTTGAGTCGTTGTTAGATGAGCTGCATGGCTCTGGTAAAGCACCGGTAAGTGCGGAGAAAAAACAAGAAAAACCGGCAGATAGTGACGAAATAACCGACGATGAGTTTGAGTCGTTGCTCGATGAGCTGCACGGTTCCGGTAAGGCACCGACAAAGAGTGTAGATAACGGCAAAGAAGACAAGCCGAAAGATAAACCTAAGTCAGAGAAAAAAGCTGAAGCTAAGCCAGAGCCTAAACCTGAGCCAAAAGCCAAGCCTACAGCTAAACCAGCCGCTAAAGACGATAAACCGAAAGCGGCGGATAAGCCGGCTGACAAGAAACCTGCAGCACCGCAGCAACCAGCAGCAGAAACCACTGTTCGGGTCGATACCAAGCGTCTCGATGACATAATGAACATGGTTGGTGAGCTAGTCCTGGTGCGTAACCGCTTGCTGAGCCTGAGTAACTCAGACGACGCTGATAGCGATGAAATGGGTAAAGCCATTTCTAACCTGGATGTGGTAACAGGTGACTTACAAGGCGCTGTCATGAAAACCCGTATGCAGCCAATTAAGAAAGTGTTTGGCCGCTTCCCACGGGTGGTTCGTGATTTGGCGCGTAGCCTGAAGAAAGAAATTAATTTAGAAATGTTCGGAGAAGATACCGACTTGGATAAAAACCTTGTCGAAGCTTTGGCCGATCCGTTAGTTCACTTGGTTCGAAACTCTGTCGACCATGGTATTGAAATGCCAGATGACCGTGAAGCAAAAGGTAAACCACGGGCAGGTACGGTCACTTTATCAGCCTCTCAGGAAGGCGACCACATTATGCTGTCGATAAAAGACGACGGCGCGGGTATGGATGCTGAAAAGCTGAAAGGTATAGCCATTAGTAAAGGTATTTTGGATACCGATGCAGCGGCGCGTTTGAGTGACGAAGATGCCTATAACCTGATTTTTGCGGCTGGCTTTTCGACCAAAGAAGAAGTGTCTGATATCTCCGGCCGAGGTGTTGGCATGGATGTCGTAAAAACTAAAATCAGCCAGTTAAACGGTAGTGTCAAAATTCAGTCAGAACTGGGTAAAGGCACCGAGCTATTGATAAAAGTGCCGCTCACTTTGGCTATTTTGCCGACCTTAATGGTGGCTGTAAAAGATCAAACCTTTGCATTACCACTAGCGGTTGTCAGCGAAATCATTGATCTGGACATGAAGCGCACCAACACTGTCGATGGTCAGTTAACGCTTATTGTTCGTGAGCGCGCGATACCGCTGTTCTTCCTTGAGCACTGGCTGGTGAGAAACCCAGACCGCTCAAGCCGAAATGAGAATGGTCATGTTGTGGTCGTTCAAATAGGTAACCAACAAGTTGGCTTTGTCGTTGATGCCCTTATTGGTCAGGAAGAGGTGGTCATTAAACCATTGGATAAACTGTTACAGGGCACGCCGGGTATGGCGGGGGCAACTATCACTAGTGATGGTGGTATTGCGCTGATTGTCGACGTACCAAGCATGCTGAAGTATTACGCTAAACGATAACGGGACACACCGTTCATGACAGTTAAAGTTCTCGTAGTGGACGACTCGGCGTTTTTTAGACGCCGAGTTACCGAGATTCTGGAAGCACACTCAAATATACAAGTTATTGGCTCCGCTAATAACGGCGAAGAAGCTGTGGCGCAGGCAAAAGCCTTAAGACCTGACGTTATTACTATGGACATTGAAATGCCGGTGATGAACGGCATTGATGCGGTGAAAACCATCATGGGCAGCAACCCTTGCCCTATTTTAATGTTCTCGTCACTGACTCACGAAGGCGCGACAGCAACGTTAAATGCGTTAGAGGCCGGCGCTGCTGATTTCTTACCTAAGAAATTTGAAGATATTGCCCGTAACCGCGACGAAGCCGTCAAAACGCTGCAAGATCGAGTTCTGGCTATTGCGAATCAGCCTGCAGCGCGAACGCCAACAATTACTCGCACTCCGCCGCCTTCAAGCAGAACCACAGAGCCAGCAAAGCCGAAAGAGCCAACATCAGCACTCGAGCGTATTCGTCAACGCAACGAAGAGCGCCAGAGCCAGCGTGAAGCCGCATCACGGTTAGCTGACACTGCCGGTTCTCTGAGTATTAATCGGGCGTATCAAATTTTGGCGATTGGCACTTCAACCGGTGGTCCCGTTGCCTTGCAGAAAATACTGACGCAATTACCGGGCAATTTCCCGTACCCTATTGTTATGGTGCAGCACATGCCTGCGGCTTTCACTAAGGCCTTTTCACAACGTTTGGATGGTTTGTGTAAAGTGCGTGTGAAAGAAGCCGAAGACGGTGATGTGCTAACTCCCGGAACGGCTTATTTAGCGCCGGGTGGCAAACAGTTATTAGTGGAAGGGCGCTCGGGCAGTGCCAGGCTGCGGGTTAAAGAGGACACCAGTGGGCGAGTCACATACAAGCCAAGTGTCGATTTAACTTTTGCCAGCTTGTCGAAGGTTTATATGGGCAAAGTTCTGGGTGTTATTTTAACCGGCATGGGTGCCGACGGCCGCGAAGGCTCTCGTATGTTAAAACAACAGGGCGCTACTATTTGGGCTCAGGATCAGGCCAGCTGTGTGGTTTATGGAATGCCCCAAGCGGTGGCTTCAGCGGGTATTTCAACGAAAAGTATTAGTTTGGATAATATGGCGCGCTCAATCATGAAAGAAGTCGGTTACAGCGGCGTTTAATAGGGTGCTTATATGATTGTTTGGACGGTAGCTAACCAGAAAGGCGGCGTGGGAAAGACCACCACAACAGTCGCTCTGGCAGGGCTATTGGCCGAGCAGGGTAAGCGGGTTTTGTGTATTGACACCGACCCTCATGCCTCACTGACGTATTACTTTGGCTTTGACTCTGAAGAGCTCACCCACAGTGTTTTCGATGTATTCAGTGCGGGTAAAAACGTTAATCGCGAGCTTATGCGTGAGTGCATACTGCCCACCGAGTTTGACAACTTGAGTGTTATGCCGGCAACCATGGCTTTAGCCACACTTGACCGGAAGCTGGGCACACAGGGCGGTATGGGGCTGGTGTTAAAAAAAGGGTTAGCGTCTGTTGCAGAGGACTACGATTACGTTCTTATCGATGTACCGCCGGTACTGGGTGTACTGATGGTAAACGCATTAGCCTGTTGCAACCGCGTGCTTATACCGGTTCAAACTGAGTTTTTGGCGTTGAAAGGCCTCGACAGAATGATGCGTACGCTTATGCTCATTCAAAAGTCTCGTGGCGAAGAACGGCCATATACTATTATTCCAACCTTGTACGATAAACGAACCAATGCATCGTTGCAGACGTATAAGAAGCTCGTTGGTCGTTATGGTAAGTCGGTGTGGAACGGCATGATACCTATCGACACCAAATTCCGGGATGCGTCGAACGAGCAAACACCGCCGTCGCTTTATGCGCCTAAGTCACGTGGTGTGCTGGCGTATCAGTCGTTATTGATTCACTTGCAACAATTGGAGTTAGGCTAAGTTATGAACAGCAAACACTCCAGCAGTGAACAGGCAATGACCGAGTACCTCGATGCGTTACTGCTCGAGGAGGAAGTGGTTGAGTTCGACAATGAGCCGGTTAAGAAGTTGCTTGAACAGGCGGCCCCCAAAATACAGCAGGTGACTCAGCAAGAGTCGGTGGCACTGAACAGAGATGAAGATTTATTACCTTTAGTTTCTTTAAAAGCGGACGATACTGATACTAGAGAAGCGCTTACTGAGACTGAGACCGTAGTTGAAACGGATACTCAGGTTGAGCCTAAGGTAGACACTGAACAAGTCGCAGAAACTGAAGAGAGCGTTGATGTTGACGATGAAACCGGCGTCGCGACGCATACAGATGTTGAGGAAATGGCTCCAGCGGAAGAAGAGCCTCAGCCAGACGCTATGTCTGAGTATATGGAGGACGACTTTCAGGCGCTGTTCTTTAAGGTGGCGGGGTTAACATTGGCTGTGCCGCTGAAAAGTTTAGGTGGTATTCATCAGGTAGGGAAAATAAGCCCGCTGATGGGTAAACCAAAATGGTTTAAAGGCATAATGACAGAGCGGGAAGGCAAGCTACAGGTGGTTGATACTGCCCGCTGGGTTATGCCGGAGAAGTACACGGAAGAGCTGGAAGAGTCGTTGAACTATCAGTATCTTATAACTTTAAATGACAGTCCCTGGGGGCTGTTATGTGAAGAATTGGTAACCAGTGAGCCACTGCAACCAGAAGCCATTCAATGGCGTAAGGCAGGCAACAATAAACGTCCCTGGTTGGCTGGGGTGGTTCGTGACAGAATGTGTGCATTGCTCGATGTAAACGCATTGATTACACTTCTGGATAACGGTCTGGGACATATCCAGCAAGACTAAATAACGCATGGCGGAGTGAAACATGAGTAAAGATAATCGCGCTCTAAAGAATGAGACGGACGCTGACAGTAACGACGAAGTGCTACAGTGGGTGACGTTTCAGCTTGACGATGAAACCTATGGCATTAATGTCATGCAGGTTCAGGAAGTGCTTCGCTACAGCGAAATAGCACCCGTACCCGGAGCTCCGAACTATGTGTTGGGTATTATTAATTTGCGTGGCAACGTTGTCACCGTTATTGATACTCGCCTTCGCTTTGCTCTGCAGCCTACAGAAGTAACGGATAATACACGTATTGTTATCATTGAATCAGAAAAACAAGTTATTGGCATTTTGGTCGACAGCGTCGCCGAAGTGGTTTACCTGAAGACGTCTGAAATAGACAGCGCACCGAATGTGGGTACCGATGAGAGTGCCCGTTTCATTCAAGGCGTCAGCAACCGAGATGACGAACTGCTGATTCTGGTTGATCTGGATAAAATGCTAACCGATGACGAGTGGGATGAAATTTCTCGTCTGGGTTAATTGCGGGCAGGTGGTTTAACCATGACGCTTTGGCTTATTGCTTTATCAGCGCTGGCTCTTGGGCTGGCGCTGATTGCGTTGGTTGCGGTTATTATGACATCGCGGCGTCAGGCCGAGCTTATTGAGCGCCAACAGCAGCGACTATTAATGCTCACAGAAACGGCGACCGAAGTGCTTTCCCTAAAAGAACAATTGAATGAGCCTAAGCCTGATTCTAACTTCGCGGAAAAGCAGCTGTTGGCGCAGTTAGAACAGCAAGTCTCAACACTTAATGACGAGCAGCGTCGGTTACAGGAAAAACTTCAGGAGCTGGCTGAGCAGGATCCTGGCTCAAAATTATATCATCGAGCAAGTAAGTTAGTAGCCAGTGGCGCAACGGTTGAAGAGCTGATGCACGAGTGCGAGCTACCTCAGGCAGAAGCTGAACTGTTGGTATCCTTGCACCAGCGTAAAGGCTAACCTTCCTCCCATTGTCGCGGAAACTTACCATCCAACAAATAAGCAAAGGCAATAATTTCCGCAATAATAATGTAAAGCTCACGCGGAATTTCATCACCAACATTGAGTTTGGCAAGTGAGTCCGACAAGAGCGGATCTTCATGAACTAACACGCCATGCTCTTTGGCAACGGCGATAATTTCTTCCGCTAGCTCGTCAAATCCGCGAGCGATAACCTTGGGCGCGTTAAAGCCGTCATACGACAGCCCAATGGCTTGCTTCTCTTTTTTGTCCGTCATACTTTCACCCGAATAATGCCACTTTGTTGTGTCGCCAGGGTTTCCGGAATTCGCCCTTGCTGAACGCGAAACTTCACACTGTTAACCTCTAAATCGGACAACCGCTTCTCCAGTTGCTCCAGGTGTTTCTCGATAATGCTTTGCGCTGAAGGTGACTCGGCATAAAAGTCGACTGACGAGCCCTGCGGATGATACCGGCCTTTAACCAGTAAAGCGCCTGTTGCTTCTAACTCAAAGCGTAAGGTGAAAAGCCATAACGTGCGACCCTCCTGCTCCGGCGTATCGGGCTCTCGCTCTGGGCGAATAAGCAACTCGTTTTGTCCGGCCTTTTGTGGGTCGGTCGGCAGCAAAATGAAATACTCAGGCTGCTGCATCGGCGAGTCTTGTAGCCGTGCCTGAGCGCTTTGGGCTGAATTTAGTACGCCAGTGAATAACTGTAGCAGTCGTTGCAGTTGCTGCTGAGGCAATTGCAGTAACAGTTGATTAATGCGCTCGCGCACATCGCCAGCCACTTCTGGTGACGGATTCAGCACCTGCTGTATCAGCGCTTGAGTGAATTGTTTAGGAAGAGCTTGTGTATTGGTCTGCGTGCTGTTTTGTTGACTATTTTGCTGCAAGTTCAACCCCAGCAGCATCATCAACATTTTACCAAGGGAGCCCATTTGCTGGTTTGACTGAACACTGACTGGGCGCGCAGAAAACCAGTCGCTTACCCAACGTTGTAGCGCTTCCGGGCGTTGCATGGATTCGCCCGAGGGTTGTTGTTGCAGTACGACTTTAACTAACTGCTCAATGGCATTAGAGGGGGAACGTAACGCTGTAGTTAAGGTTGAGGCTGTCTGTGCCGCTTGTGCTACCTGAGTTCCGGACATCGTGCTGGTTGTACTTGTACTTGGCGTTGGCACTGCTTTTACACTGGTGTTTATTTTGGCGATAAGCGCAGACAGCTCGGGGATTTTTAATGAAGTATTTGCCGCATTATTGGGTGGCACTGCCGGCTGCGTCGAAAGTTGCGCTTTAATTTGCGCGACCAGTGTTTGCAGAGCTTGCTGAAATTGCTGAGGACTTAACTGGTGCGCTTGTTTAATAGCAATACCTCGCGAGAACTGAACAGGCCTACCTGTGTTAAGCAGAGTTTTCTCAGTCGGTGGCGTCAGGCTGTTGGCTGCAGGTGTCTGTATGGAGGCCGCTTTATTTGCACTAGTCGCCTTTAACAATTTTGTCGCCTGAGAACTTTCAACCAACGCTTTAACAAGCTTGGGCGGCAACTGTGTTATTGGTATATCGACCTTTGCAACCTGCGTTTTTGGCGCCCCGGCCTGCGGTGCGGCCGATTGAGGTTGCCCTGTGTGAGTTTGAGGTGCCGGCTGACCTTGTTGCGTATTGCCACTGGGCGGCAGTTTGCCCAGCGCTTGCGTAACAACCAGTTGCACCACAGGCTTGTTTCCCGGTGTCATCGATATTTGCAGCTGCAATTGCGTTCCCGGGGAAAGTTTTGACGGCAACTGTGCCATAAGTGCTTTTGGTGGGTTTGGCCATTGCCAACCGGCCCCTTGTATCTGAGGAGCTTGTTGTGTATTTCCGCCAGAGCTCCCTCTGGCTTGCGGCAAAAATACAGTGGCCGGTATTTGTAACGTTGGCTGACGTGGCCCTGACGGAGTGCTTCCTGTACCGGTATTTGGACCGGTTAAAATGCGCGCAAGGGTTGCTACGTTTTGCTTATCAATACGAGCCATAGAGCGCTCTGGAGCGTTCAGCATTTGTTGTAACAGTTGCGTGATATCAGCCATGCGCTTTACTCAAATTTTATGGTAGACTCGGTGGCATTTGCGTCAGCTTACCAGTAAGGGCTCAGTTGTAAAATCCGCATGACACAAGAAACTATCGCCAAAGTGCCACTATTGCACGCCGAGCAGCTTAGCTCAACGCGTGGTGGTCGAGTATTGTTTGATGAGCTGAGCTTCCAGTTACACCCTGGTGAGTTATGGCAGGTAACCGGCCCTAATGGGGCAGGCAAGTCAACGTTGCTGAGAATGCTGGCCGGGCTTTTAGAGCCTACTGAAGGGCGTATTCAGTTTAACGGCACAAGCTTGTACGACAACTGGCAAAGCTACTGTCAGCAACTGCTGTTTATTGGTCATAAAGCCGCTGTAAAAGGCGAACTTACCGCATTAGAAAACTTCTATTGGCAACAGCAACTCACCGCTAGCCCTAATACCGATGGCTGGGACTTATTGGAAAAGCTCGGTTTGCTGGGGTTAGAAGATGAGCTCACAGGCCGCTTATCAGCTGGCCAACAGCGACGTGTCGCTTTAACTCGGTTGTGGGCGAATAAGGCAAAGCTGTGGATTCTGGATGAACCCTTTACTTCCTTAGATGTACAAGGGGTTGCTCTGCTGCAAAAGCGCTTTGCTGAACACTTAGCCGACGAAGGCTGTATTATTTTTACTTCGCATCAGTCGCTGACTTTGTCCGAGTTATCGCCCAAACTTATCGACTTAAGTCAGGCTGCCCAGGTTCATAGTGAGGCGGCTTATGATTAACGCTTCCATGAGACAGGTTTGGCTGGCAGTACTGAAACGTGACTTACGCATTGCCGCGCGTCGACGCAGTGACGCCCTAAATCCACTATTGTTTTTACTGATGGTCGTCACTCTGTTTCCGTTGGGCGTCGGTCCGGGGCCTGATATTCTGGCGCGTATAGCGCCCGGGATTATTTGGGTGGCTGCTCTTTTAGCCAGCCTGCTAGGGCTCGAGCGTTTATTTAAAGACGATTTCCAGGACGGCACGCTGGAACAGTTGTGCTTACTGCCACAGCCGCTGGCGTTCACTACAACCGCCAAAGTGATGGCTCACTGGCTGTTAACGGGACTACCTTTAGTCATATTGTCGCCGTTGCTGGCGCTACTGCTAAGCTTGCCGATGCAAGGCTGGTGGGCGTTAGCGCTCAGTTTGCTGCTTGGCACACCAGCTTTGAGTGCACTCGGCGCTATTGGCGCGGCGCTAACCCTCCAGGTTCAGCGCGGCAGTTCACTAATTAGCCTTATCCTTATTCCGTTATTTATCCCGCTGTTGATTTTTGCCACCGCCGCTGTTGAAAATGCCTCTATGGGGCTTGCAGTGCACGGACAATTGGCTATTCTTGCGGCTATTTCTGTTTTGACCATAACATTGTCCCCGCTGGCGATAGCGGCGGGCATAAAAATGAGTGTGAATTAATATGTGGCGATGGTTACACCCTTACGCAAAGCCTGAAGCAACCTATCGACTTGTCGAAAAGTTACTGCCGTGGTTTGCGGCATTAACCTTTATTTCGTTGGCCGTCGGCGTGATTTGGGGCCTGGCATTCGCGCCGGCAGACTACCAGCAGGGCGATAGTTACCGAATTATATTCCTGCATGTACCGGCGGCTATTTTTTCAATGGGCGCGTATGCCGGTATGGCAATAATGGGTGGCATAGCACTTATTTGGCAAATTAAAACAGCGGAGTGGTCGATACCGGCCATAGCCCCTGTCGGAGCTGCGTTGACGGTTGTCGCCTTGTTGACCGGGGCCATTTGGGGTAAGCCCATGTGGGGCACTTGGTGGGTTTGGGACGCACGCCTTACTTCCGAGCTTATTCTTTTATTCTTATACATTGGTGTTATGGCGCTTTATTTTGCTTTCGATGACGCCAGAACAGGCGCTAAAGCCGCTGCCATACTCTCGCTTGTGGGGGTTATTAACCTGCCTATTATTCATTACTCCGTTGAGTGGTGGAATACCCTGCACCAAGGGGCGACTATTACCAAATTTGAGAGACCGTCGATAGCAACCAGTATGCTTATTCCATTATTAATATGCCTGGCAGGCTTCCTATTTTTAACCATTTCACTGGTGATGATGCGGTTAAAAAATGAGATACTACGACATGAATTAGGTCGCCCGTGGGCGCAGCAGGAACTGGAGAAAAACTGATGCCATTCGACAGTTTTCAGGACTTTATCATTATGGGCGGCTATGGCTTATATGTTTGGTTGTCTTTTTTCTTGAGCTTTGTCGTTATTGCGTTAGTTGCGCTGGAAACGGCTATCGCTCGTAAGTCCTTGCGGAAGAAAAGCCAGCAGTTGCAGAATCGTCAGCAGCGCTTAGCCAAGCGACAACGGTCAGTGTCGCAGTAGGAGAGAAGTATGAATCCGAGACGTAAACAAAGACTTACCTGGGTGCTTATTTTAGTGTTCGGGGTGTCTGTAGCGACAGGACTAATGTTGTACGCATTAAGCCAAAGTATTGACTTGTTTTACACGCCGAGCGAGCTGGTAGAAGGTAAGGGCGAAGACAAGCAAAAGCCACAGGTTGGTCAGCGTATGCGTGTTGGCGGCATGGTGGTTGAAGGCTCGGTTAAACGCGACCCGAAAACCCTGGAAGTGTCTTTTAATATTACCGACACAGGCCCTGAAATCACGGTGCTTTATCAAGGTATTTTGCCGGACTTATTCCGCGAAGGTCAGGGCATTGTTGCTCAGGGTGAATTGGTAGAGCCTACCGTTTTGAAAGCAACGGAAGTGCTGGCTAAACACGACGAAGAATATATGCCGCCGGAGTTAGCCGAAAAAATGAAAGGCATTAAGCACGTAAACCCCAACAAATCCTATGAGGATGGTGATCTATGATTGCTGAAGCAGGCCATCTCGCTATAGCCATAGCGCTGGCATTCTCTTGTTTGTTGGCGTTCTACCCCCTTTGGGGCGCAGCCAAAGGCCATGGTGGCATGATGTCACTGGCAAGGCCTTTTGCCCTAGGCCAGTTTTTCTTCACCGCTGTGGCTTTTGGACTATTGGTTTGGGGATTCGTCAGTAATGACTTTAGTATTGCCTATGTTGCTGCAAACTCTAACTCAGACTTACCGGTTGCCTATCGGGTAACAGCGGTATGGGGCTCGCATGAGGGCTCTTTTCTTTTATGGATGCTGATGCAGGCAGGCTGGATAGCGGCCGTTGCGCTGTTTTCACGTTCCATGCCTTTGCCTATGGTGGCGCGGGTTTTAGCCATTCTTGGTTTAATCAGTATTGGCTTCTACTTATTTATGTTGACAGTGTCCAACCCGTTTGACCGCGCGTTACCGTTAATTCCTGTCGACGGACGTGACTTAAACCCACTGTTACAAGACCCGGGCATGATCATTCACCCACCGTTATTGTATATGGGGTACGTAGGCTTCTCGGTGGCCTTTGCGTTTGCCATTGCTGCGCTTATGTCCGGTAAGCTAGATGCAGCCTGGGCACGGTGGTCACGACCGTGGACATTAGCGGCCTGGATTTTCCTGACTCTGGGTATCGCAATCGGTAGTTGGTGGGCCTATTATGAACTTGGCTGGGGTGGCTGGTGGTTCTGGGACCCGGTCGAAAATGCCAGTTTTATGCCGTGGCTGGTTGGAACGGCTTTGCTGCACTCGTTAGCGGTTACCGAAAAGCGGGGCAGTTTCAAGTCCTGGACGGTATTGTTGGCAATAGCCGCCTTTAGTTTGAGCCTGCTGGGTACTTTCCTGGTTCGATCCGGGGTCTTGGTGTCGGTGCATGCCTTTGCGTCAGACCCAACCCGTGGTTTATTTATTTTGGTCTTACTCGCATTGGTTATTGGCGGGTCTTTAATACTGTACGGCATGCGTGCCGGACAAATGCAGAGCTACAGCCGATACGAGCTATTTTCCCGCGAAGTCATGCTGCTGGGTAACAACGTCTTGCTGATGGCTGCGATGGTTGTGGTCTTCCTTGGCACTATGCTTCCGTTAGTGCATAAAGAAACTGGCTTGGGCAGCATTTCAGTCGGTGAGCCCTTCTTCAACAGCGTCTACAGTTGGTTGGTCATTCCATTCGCACTGTTGGTTGGCCTGGGGCCTCTGTTGCGCTGGCGTCGACAGGCACTTAAGCCTCTACTGAAGCCTATTGCGTTGGCACTTAGCCTTGCTGTGGTACTGGCTTATGCGCTACCAAAAATATGGGCTGACGAGTTGCCGACAATGGTGGTTATAGGCTTGTTTTTAGCATTTTGGGTTGGTCTGGCAACAGTAACCGAAGTACAGCAGACAGTGAAACAGCGTAAACAAGGCTGGCATGGTATTACCCGCCTGTCGGGTAGCCACTGGGGCATGGTGCTGGGTCATATAGGCTTTGCAGTAACCTTAATTGGCATCACTCTGGTGTCACATTATGAACAGGAAAGAGACATTGCCTTGGCGCCGGGACAGTCAGTTAACATTATCGGCTACAACGTCAGCTTTGATTCCTTAGACCACCGCGAAGGGCCTAACTACAACTCCGATGCGGGGGAGTTCACTGTTACAAAAAATGGTGAGCTTGTTACTGAGGTGACCAGTGAAAAGCGCTTTTACCGAGTGCAGCGAACCAGCATGACGGAAGTCGGTCTCGATGCAAGCCTATTAAGAGATATCTATATTGCCATGGGCGAACCTCTGGAAGATGGCGCATGGGCGATACGCTTTTACGTTAAGCCATTTGTTCGCTGGATATGGCTTGGTGCGATTATTATGGCAATAGGCGGTGTCTTTGCTATGGCGGATAAACGCTATCGTAAGCGCAAAAACGGAGGGGCAAATGAATAAGAACCTTCGCTGGATAGTTTTATTTGCACCGCTCGTTTTATTTATCGCATTAGCGGCCTTTTTACTAAAAGGGCTGGGCAGTGATCCGACTAAGCTCGATTCAGCTTTAATTAATGAACCGGTACCGGCGTTTAAGACAGTTGATCTTTATGACACCAGCATTGCTTATGATGAGTCAGTGTTAAAAGGTGAACCCATGTTGTTGAATGTATGGGCAACCTGGTGTCCGACGTGTCGTGCAGAGCATGAGTTTTTGAACCAACTAGCGTCAGAAGGTATACCCATTGTCGGCTTAAATTACAAAGATGACTCGCGCGAAAAAGCAGTGAACTGGCTGAATACATTAGGCGACCCATATACGGTCAATTTGTTTGACCCTGAAGGCGATGTTGCCTTTGAATTCGGCGTTTACGGAGCGCCGGAAACGTATTTTATTGATGAAAAAGGCGTTATTCGGTATCGCCATGTCGGCGATGTGAATGCTCGGAATTGGCAAAGTACCTTAAAACCAATTTATGAACAGTTGAAACAGGAGGCACAATGAGTCGGTTACTCCCAATGCTTTTCCTGTTGAGCGCCTTTGCTTTTAGTGTGGTAGCGCAAGATGCGACACAACGCTCGTTTGACAACGAACAGCAACGAGAAGTGTATCAACAGTTGATTAAAGAGCTGCGCTGCCCGAAATGTCAAAATCAAAATATAGCCGACTCTAATGCTCCGCTTGCAGAAGACATGCGCGACAAAAGCTACGAGATGCTGAAAGCGGGTAAGTCGAAGCAGGAAATCATCGACTTTATGGTCGAGCGGTACGGTAACTTTGTGCATTACAAACCGCCGTTTACGGCCGCGACAGCAGTACTTTGGTTCGGCCCTGTGGTTATTTTGATTATCGGTATTGGTGTTGCTGTTTTGCTGACACGCAAGAAAAAAGAGCAAACAGCTTTGACCCCTGAAGAGCGCGCTCAGTTAGAGCAGCTAAGGAAAAACGACAATGACTAGTTTAATCATCGTAATGTTGTTGATGCTGTTAGTTGCTGTCGTTTTTATTCTGTTAGCGACAGGAAAACAGCGACGCATTCTAAAAAGACAGGATGAAAATAAACGCTGGTACGAGCAACGTTTCACGGAGCTTGAAGAAGAGCGCTCATTGCACGGCTTGTCTGATGAAGAGTACGAGTATTCAAAGCAGGAGCTCGATAAAACCTTTGTTAATGACAGTAAGGACATTGAAGAAACTATAGAATGGCGCCCGGCACCCGTCGTATTACCGGCTGTCATTGTTGTGATTATATCGGTTGCTCTGTACTGGAGTTTTGGTAGCTGGCAATTGCAGGAGCAAGCGGCAGACGCTCGTGAGCGTTTACCAGAACTTGGCAAAAAGTTACTGAGCGAACAGACTCAGGCTGCCGATCCGGAAGAACTTAACCTGTTCGCTTTGGGACTTCGTCAGAAGCTTATGAGCGACCCGAATGATGCCATTGCATGGTGGATATATGCGGGGTTAATGGTTGACATTGGCGCACCGGAAGAAGCGGACGAGGCCTTCCAAAAGTCACTAGACTTAGAACCCGAGCGGCTGAATACCCTGGTGAGCTACAGTCGTTTCTTATTAATGTCCGGCTCAGCTCAAAATAAAGCGAAAGCTGCGAATTTGTTAGCCCGGGCATTGAAGCTAAACCCAGCCAATATAGAGGCGCTTTCGCTACTGGGTTTTGTGGCTTATGAACAACAGGACTGGGAGCAGGCAATTCAGGCATGGACGCTGTTACAGCAGCAGTTATCGCCAGGCTCGGAGCGTTATGTGGCTGTTCAGAATGCGTTAGCAGATGCGAAGCAGCAACAGGCTAACGCTGGGGTGACATTAACCGTTACGGTGAACATCGATAATGCGGTTCAGGAGTTTCTGCCCGAAGGTGCAACGTTGTTTGTTTATGTCACCGGAAATGATGCGCCTATGCCAGCAGCGGTGGTCCGCGAGCCGGTCGAAGGCTTTCCTGTGACTTATACCTTATCTAATGCTAATGCTATGTTGCCAGACCATAAATTGTCTGACTTAGACGAGTGGACCGTTCGTGCTCGTGTTTCGCAAGACGAGAACATTGAAGCGGAACCTGGTGATCTGGAAGCGCCAACAGTGACTATTAAAGCTAAAGCGAATCAAACAGCGTCAGTGACTTTATCAACACGGATTCAAGAATGAAAAAATACGGATTGTTACTTTTCTCAGTATTGTTAGTAGGCTGCTCATCGACTCCGGAAGACCCTTATGCCGACCCGCGCGACCCGTTTGAGGATTTTAACCGGGGCATGTGGGAATTTAACCGCGACGTTGATGAAACCGTCATTCAGCCTGCAGCCAATGTTTATGATGACGTACCAAAGCCTATTCGTACGTCACTGTATAATGCTGTTGAAAACTTAGAAGAGCCGTCCTCTTTTGTGAACAATATTCTGCAGTGGAAACTCGGTGATGCCGGTATATCGTTAGGGCGCTTTTTAATTAACTCAACAGTTGGGCTTGTCGGTCTTTTTGATGTGGCTACGCCAATAGGTCTGGAGAAAAAAGAAGAGAGCTTTGGCCAGACTTTAGCTGTTTGGGGCGTTCCTGAAGGACCTTACGTAATGCTGCCGTTAATAGGACCAACGGTGATTGTTGATCGCGGTGGCGATTACGCTGACGGACAATACTTCCCATATCCGTCACTGACCTGGCCAGTCGATATATTTCGTTATACCGTTAAAGGTTTAGAAATGCGCATACGTTTGCGCGACCAGGAACAGGTTCTGGAAAACTCACTTGACCCTTACTCATTCGTTAAAGATGTTTATTATCAGCGTTGGCAAGATCAAGTCTATGATGGCAACCCACCATTACCAGAAGACGATTTTGAAGACTTTGATGACTTCGACGATGATTTTGAGGATTTTGACGACGAGTCACGTTGACGGATCTCTATTCCTGAACAATGCTTAAAACATGGTGAGCGAAGAGAATGAGACCATGTCGAAAGCGCACGTTGCGGTTATTGAAGATGACTTAGTGTTCCAGTCCATGCTGAAAGAGTACCTCTGTCAGCATGGCTATGATGTTCGCTGTGCCGGCGCTGGGCAGCAGGGGCTTGAACTGTGCGAACAGCACTGCCCCGACGTGGTTCTTTGTGACTTAAACCTACCTGACATTAATGGCTTAGAAGTCATTGAAAAGCTATTAAAGGTCTGTGCTCACCTGCCTATCATTGTTATTTCAGCATCTGAAAAAATGTCAGATATCCGTGAAGCAGTTCGTCTTGGTGCTTGGGATTACCTTGTTAAACCACTACAAAGTCTCGATGTATTAGACAGCGCCATAGGCCATTGTCTGGAACGTCATGAGCTCGAAGCCTCTTATTTACACGATATTTGGGAGCTAGATGCTCACATCAATGTGATTTACCAAGACGATATGATAGCCGGCAAGCTGACAGAAGAGCTTTTGCCCAAAAGCCCTCTCAGAGTTGGGGCGTACAATTTCGAATGTATGACAGACCCTGCCGATACAACGCCTACCTGGGTTGACTATCGCTCTTTAGGAAACGGCAAAGTATTAGTGGTTATGGCGGCGGCGCAAAACGCAACTGAGCAAAACTTGGTGCCATTATTGGTGCTTAAAACCTTGGTTGACCCTGTCATACGCCAGTATCTATCGGGCATGGATAACACCCTGGTGCTGCCGGGTTCGCTATTAGAGCATTTGAATATTGAGCTTTGCCACTCTCAGGTCAGAACCGCCTTCGATATTCTGGCGGGTGTGCTGGATACAGAAACTGGACAGTGGCAATGGGCGCAGGCGGGCGATAAATTAGAGCCTTCACCCAGTGCGAAACCGGACTTAGCGCTGGGTATTTGGAAACATGCGAATTATCGTACGCATCAATTAGAGTCCTTGCATCGTCTGCACTGTCGCAGTTATGGCAAAGAACTTATTGTGAGCGCTGAGCCTCAAATTGCTTAATAGCTTTGTCGATATAGGGCATCGACATATTGATATTAATAGGCTGGGTGAATAGCGGATAGCCAATACCTGCCGCGAGTAGCGCGAGCAACTTCCACCATCCTTCTACCTCTACCACCAAAAAAAAGATAACGCAGATAGGAACCAGCTTCGCTAAGTTACAAATAAGTCGGCGGGGGACTGGCATTTTCTGCTGGGCGATTGATAGAATCATCGCACGCTCAGTAAAACTGTATGAGTCAAGCTGTGGTATTTTGCGGGAAGAAAAATATAACGCCATAATTTGTTTTATTGAATTTTGTACAATGGCTTGCATTGTAACACGCTTAGCGGGTATAAACTTGCCCTCTTTATTTGAATGAATTTATTGTAAGGACAGCAGCTATGGTCAAAAAAGTTGTAATACCGGTCGCGGGACTCGGCACCCGGATGCTACCGGCAACCAAAGCCATTCCAAAGGAAATGTTACCACTGGTCGACAGACCGCTTATTCAATACATTGTCGAAGAGTGCGCGGCAGCTGGCCTTACCGATGTTATTTTGGTAACGCACTCGAGTAAGAACTCAATTGAAAACCATTTTGATACCAGTTTCGAATTAGAAACTACGCTTGAGCAACGCGTTAAGCGACAATTGTTAGCGGAAGTGCAGGCTATTTGCCCCCAGAACACAACCATTATGCACGTGCGTCAGGGCCAGGCGAAAGGCCTGGGTCACGCGGTACTCTGTGCAAAACCGCTTGTCGGCAATGAGCCATTCGCTGTTGTATTGCCTGATGTTTTAGTAGACGAAGCCAGCTGCAGTTTAAACCGCGATAACTTAGCCGAAATGGTTAGAAACTTTGATGAAACAGGTCATTCTCAGGTGATGGTTGAGAAAGTGCCGCAGGAAGACGTCAGCAAATACGGTATTGCGGATATTGGTGGCGAAGAGTTGAAGCCGGGCGAACAATCGCCGATTACTCAGTTGGTTGAGAAGCCGTCTAAAGAAGAAGCGCCATCTGACTTGGCTGTGGTGGGACGTTATGTATTCTCGGCTGACCTATGGCCACTGCTGGAAAAAACACCGGTTGGTGCGGGTAATGAAATACAGCTAACGGATGCAATGGCAATGTTGCTTGAAAAGCAGTCGGTAAATGCTTACTACATGAAAGGCAAAAGCCATGACTGCGGTAATAAGCTTGGCTATGCACAAGCTTTTATTGAACACGCGATGCGCCACCCAGAACTGGGTAGCGACATGAAGCAGTATATTAAGTCGTTAAAAAGCGCTTAAATTGCAAAAAAGCGCTAAACTCGGGCTGTTAATACGGCCCGAATTGGCGCTTTATAACCTTCCACGGTTAAATCCGGGTTCTTAGCATCCAAAAAGTCGGCTAAAGACTCACCCGTCATCCAATCTGTGCGCCTTTGCTCTTCAAGCGAGGTCGTGTTGTGATCAACAATTGCAATGTCTTTAAAGCCTAACCGCTCTAGCCATACCGATAAGGCCTTTGCACTGGGTAAAAACCAAACATTTCGCATTTGAGCATAACGCTCGCCGGGCAGCATAACCGTTGTTTCGTCGCCTTCAACGACAATGGTTTCTAATACCAGCTGGCCCCCCGGCTTTATGAGCGATTTAAGCTCCTGCAAAAACGCCAGAGGCGAGCGACGATGATACAAAACGCCCATGCTGAATACGGTATCAAAGCTCTTTAACTCCGGCATGTGCTCAATGCCGACTGGGAAAAAGTGTGCTTTGTTCTGGTACTTTGCCGGCATCATGTTGCGAATAGCCTGGAACTGCATTAAAAACAGTTCGCCCGGGTCTATGCCCCAGACTCTCTCGGCACCCGCTTCAAGCATGCGCCATAAATGATACCCACTACCGCAGCCGACATCTAACACCTGCTTACCTTTTAAATCATCGATATGAGGTTTTACACGTTGCCATTTCCAGTCTGATCGCCATTCGGTATCAATAAACACTCCAAATAGGTCAAACGGTCCTTTACGCCAGGGTTGTAACTGCTGAAGCAGGCCGGTAATGCGAGCGCGATCTGAATCGGATGCTTCTTCCGGAGAACCTACGGTGACGGTGTCGCCTAACTGGCAGTTTTCGGTCGGAATGTGGGGTAACTGCTCAATTACGCGTTGCCAGCGTTTTAAATTGCCGTGAGGGTTGTTGTTAAAGACCGTCAGCTGCGGCGCTAACGTATCCAGCCATTGTTTGTGCGGACTGCCGATTAGCGCTTTCAGGTCGTTGCTAAAGTCAATCATTGTTGAGTTATAATCCTTTATTTAACCGCTAGCATGGCTGCGAAATTAAAACACTGGAACCATACAGTATGATGTTTAAAGCCGACTTTTTGAAAACGCTGCTCATGTGCCTCTAAGGTATCAATTTTCATGACGTTTTCGATAGCTGCCCGCTTTTGGCTAATCTCCAGTTCGCTGTAACCGTTAGCGCGTTTGAAGTCGTGATGTAAATCGACCAGCATGTCGTTCATAGATTCATCCGCATGGCGAAACTTCTCGGCAATGAGCAACACTCCACCGTCAGTTAATCCGCCGTAAATACGCTGGATCATGGCTTCGCGTTTTTCTGGTGGCACAAATTGTAAGGTAAAGTTCAAAACCACCACCGATGCGTTTTCAATGACAGTGTTGGTAATGTCCTCACAACGCAGCTCCACGGGAACCTGACTTTTAAAGCCGCCTAAATGTAACTCCGCACGCTCAACCATAGGTTCGGAGTTATCAACCGCGACAATTTTACAACCGTCAAAGTTTTCGCAGCCCTTGCGCATAGCCAGTGTCGCAGCACCTAACGAACAGCCTAAGTCGAACAACTGAGTATTCTTCTGCGCATAACGACTTACCAATTGGGGCAAGGTTTGCAGAATACTCGAGTAGCCGGGCACCGAGCGATTGATCATATCGGGAAACACTTCAACAACTTGCTGGTCAAAGCAGAAGTCAGACACACTCGGCAGAGGTTTAGAAAAAATAGTGTCGTGTTGGCTCATGGGTCAACTTACAAAATAAATAAACATATTGTGTATTTTACCGATAATTAGTGCTGACGGACAGCCGCGTTTTGATTAATATATCGCCGTCTTATTGGGAGGAGCCTGTTGTTGGTAAGTACTTGGCATAAAACATTGTATTTTTGTTCGGTAATGAGTCTGGCTATGTCGCTTTTGACATTATTGCCGGCGCCGACTTATGCCTATGCTCCAGATGCATGGTTAGAGCAACATTCGACCATTCGCGTGGGCGTGCCGAACCAATTACAACCACTGATTTACGAAACAGAAAACGGTGTCGCCGGGCTCGATGTCGACTTACTTAAGCAATTTACCGCGGCGATGGACGTCGAGTTAGTCTGGACGCCGTGCGGCCAGTGGCAAGAGTGTTTAGAGGCCATTTCTAACAAAGAAATTGATATTTTAACCAGTGTCTCCTATTCCGTTGAGCGTAACCAGAGCATGGACTTTACTCAAAGTTACTGGTCTATGCCCTGGGCTGCGCTGACTATGGACTCTACCATACGTGCTGGCAGTAGTTTGAGAACGAGCGAGCTGCACGGTCAGCGGGTTGCTGTTGTTAAAGGGTACAGCATAGAGTCTCAGCTGGTTAATACCGGGCGCATTGAAGTGGTTAGTGTGTCCGATATTGATGAAGGTATTGACCGGTTGCGCAACCGCATGGTCGATTCTTATGTCGATAGCCTGCCTATTTTAGTGGATGAACTTCAGGAATATCCGTTACCTGGATCGAAGCTGTCGGTGCTGGATTCGACTCAGGGTAACGCCTTATATCTTGCGGTGCGCGATGACTGGCAACCGCTGGTGACTATACTGAACCGAGGTATTAATTCACTAACACCACAGCAGCGAGACGCGTTAAAACGCAAATGGTATGGGTATGAACTAGAGCAGGGGTGGAGTGACGAAGAGCTGCTTGAGTTGGGAATGAAAATAGGCTCGGTTGTGCTTTTAGTTATTCTTAGCTTTGGTATATGGAACAGCCGTCTTCGTAAAGAAATTAAAGCCCGTAAAGCGGCTGAGCGCCATATTCGTCATATTGCCACCCACGACGAACTGACGGGGTTGCCGAATAGAAACCTAATGCAGGATCGTCTCGAACAGTCGTTACGCCAGAGCGAAAGAACGCAAAAACCATTTTCAGTACTGTTTTTAGATCTTGATGGTTTTAAGCAAATCAATGACGATTTTGGCCATAATTATGGCGACGAGTTACTTGTTCAAGCGTCTCAGCGCATGAAAACGCTATTGCGGCGTTCCGATACGGTCTGCCGTCACGGTGGCGACGAGTTTGTGGTGATACTACCAACCGCCGTGGCCGTGGGTTCAGCACTTGCAGTAGCCCGTAAGTTGGTCGTGCAGCTAGCCAAGCCCTACAAAGTCAAAAAACAGCAACTGGAAGTGAGCGTATCTATTGGTGTCGCTATGTACCCTGCTCATGGCACCGATGTAGACAAGTTACTGCGCTCCGCCGATAAAGCCATGTACGCGGCTAAAGCCGCGGGTAAAAATGATGTGCGCTTAGCCAGTACCGACGGATGACATTCAGCCCTAGTTAGCTATAATGTAGCGCTTCACTTTTAACGAATTCGTCGGTAGTAGGAAAAGTACATGCGCACGCATTATTGTGGACAAGTAAACGCAGAACTCGCAGAGCAACAAGTTACTTTATGTGGCTGGGTTAATAAACGTCGTGACTTAGGCGGCCTGATTTTCATCGATTTACGCGACAGAGAAGGTCTTATTCAGGTTGTTTTTGACCCAGACCAAAAAGCGTTGTTCGAGCAGGCTGAGAAGTTACGTCAGGAATTCTGTGTACAAATTACCGGCACAGTAAACCGTCGCCCTGACAGCCAGGTAAATGCCAACATGAAAACCGGTGAGGTTGAGTTGTTGGCATCAGAGCTTAATATTTTGAGCCGATCTGAACCGCTGCCTATCGACTTTAACAGCCAGGTCAGTGAAGAAGCGCGTTTGCGTTATCGCTATCTGGACCTGCGCCGTCCGCAAATGAACGAAAAGCTTCAATTCCGCGCTAAAGTTACTAGTGCAGTAAGACGTTTTCTGGACGACAACGGTTTCCTGGATATAGAAACTCCAATGTTAACGCGTGCTACCCCGGAAGGAGCGCGTGACTATTTAGTGCCAAGCCGCACGCATAAAGGTCGCTTCTTCGCGTTGCCACAAAGCCCGCAATTGTTTAAGCAACTACTGATGATGTCGGGTTTTGACCGGTACTACCAAATTGTAAAATGCTTCCGCGACGAAGATTTACGCGCTGACCGCCAGCCTGAATTTACTCAGATAGATATCGAAACCTCTTTCATGACCGCTGAACAAGTTATGGAAGTGACTGAAAATATGACTCGTGAGTTGTTCGACAAGTTACTGGGAATTGAGCTGGGCGAGTTCCCGAGCATGACTTGGCATGAAGCCATGAAGCGTTATGGTTCAGACAAGCCAGATTTACGTAACCCATTAGAGTTGGTTGACGTTGCAGACTTATTAAAAGACGTTGAGTTTAAAGTGTTTTCCGGTCCGGCGAACGATGAAAAAGGGCGTGTAGCCGTTATTCGTCTGCCAGGTCAGGCGGAAAGTGTGTCGCGTAAAATGATTGATGAATACACCAATTTTGTGGGTATTTACGGCGCGAAAGGACTTGCCTGGATAAAAGTAAACGATTTGGCTCAAGGCCGAGATGGCTTGCAGTCGCCAATTTTGAAATTCTTACCAGACGATGCATTGAACGCAATTCTTGAGCGTACAGGGGCGGCTACCGGTGACATCTTGTTCTTTGGATCAGACAAAGCCAACACCGTTGCTGAAGCAATGGGGGCGCTGCGCCTTAAGTTGGGTGAAGAGTTTGGCCTTGTCAGTGACGAGTGGAAACCATTGTGGGTTGTTGACTTCCCAATGTTCGAAGAAGACGATGACGGCTCGCTAGCGGCCTTGCACCACCCGTTTACAGCACCAGTTAATGTAACACCGGATGAGTTACGTGCTAATCCGGCTCAGGCGCTGTCTAATGCTTACGATATGGTTTTAAACGGTGTCGAAGTTGGCGGTGGTTCAACACGTATTTTCGAAAACGAAATGCAGCAAGCCGTATTTGAAGTTCTGGGCATTGGCAAAGAGGAAGCACAAGAGAAGTTCGGCTTCTTACTTGAGGCACTTAAATACGGTACACCACCGCATGCCGGCTTAGCTTTCGGCTTAGACAGGCTGGTTATGCTGATGGTTGGAGCAAGCTCAATTCGTGACGTTATCGCTTTTCCGAAAACAACTACTGCAGCTTGCGTGCTAACGGACGCTCCAGGGTTAGCCAACTCGGACGCGCTGAATGAACTTGGCGTTAAGAGCACCGTCGAAGACACAGAGTAAGTACATTCAACGATTAAAGTTTGTGGGGTGAAACATGGCAGGTCACTCGAAGTGGTCGAACATAAAGCACCGAAAAGCCGCGCAGGATGCTAAGCGCGGCAAAATTTTCACAAAATTGATTCGCGAAATTAACGTCGCCGCTCGTGAAGGCGGTGGCGATCCTGAAACGAATCCGCGTCTGCGCGCAGCAATCGATAAAGCGCTGTCCAATAACATGAAGCGAGACACCATAGATACCGCAATAAAACGCGGCACCGGTGAGATGGAGGGGGACAACGTCGAAGAGCTGACCTACGAGGGTTATGGTCCTAATGGCGTGGCCATTCTTCTGGAATGCATGACGGACAACAAAAACCGGACGGTGTCTGAAGTGCGTTATGCCTTCAGTAAGCACGGCGGAAACTTAGGTACAGACGGCTCGGTGGCTTACTTATTCAATAAAATGGGTGTCATTAGCTACGGAACGGACGTTACCGAAGAAGACGTTATGGAGCCAGCACTTGAAGCGGGTGCTGAAGACATCGTGAAGTATCCGGGAAGCGGTCTGGATGTTATGACGTCACCGGAAAACTTTGGTCCTGTGAAAGATGCCCTAGACGCCAAAGGGCTGGAATCGTCCAATGCGGAAGTGACTCAGGTGCCAGACACCAAAGTTGACTTGGACGAAGACAGTGCGCGTTCATTTTTGAAACTGCTGGACGCACTGGAAGACTTAGACGACGTTCAGAACGCTTACCATAATGCTGACATCTCTGATGACGTATTGGCGAAGCTGGACGATTAAGGAATTATGAGCGTCATATTAGGCATTGACCCGGGCTCACGGTTAACCGGATATGGCGTTATTCAAAAACATGGCCGTAAATTTCACTATTTAGGCAGTGGTTGCATTCGCGCGACAGGAACGTCGGCAAAACCACTGTCGCTCGCCGAAAAACTACGGCTGATTCATGACAGTGTCAGCGAGTTAATCACTCAGTTTAGCCCTACCGAATTTGCTATTGAACAAGTGTTTATGGCGAAAAACCCTGATTCAGCCTTGAAGCTGGGGCAAGCGCGGGGAGCGGCCATAGTAGCTGCGGCAAGAGCCGGGCTGCCAGTGGCTGAGTATTCGGCGCGCCAGATAAAACAAGCCGTTGTCGGTAACGGCGGTGCAGAAAAAGAACAGGTACAACATATGGTCGTCGCGCTGCTTAATTTACAAAAGACACCGCAAGCCGATGCAGCTGACGCATTGGCGGTAGCACTATGCCACGCGCAAAGCGCAGAAAGCCTGCTGAAAATGTCAGGGGCAGCGAGGAAAACCGTTCGCGGTAGGCTACGTTAATTTAATAGGGAGAAAGCCGTTGTGATAGGACAAATTCAAGGCACATTGTTAGCCAAACAGCCACCGGAAGTATTGGTCGATGTGAATGGCGTCGGGTATGAGGTGCAATTACCCATGACCTGCTTTTATGACTTGCCTGCGACAGGACAGCCTGTAACGCTGGTAACGCACTTTGTTGTCCGTGAAGATGCACAGCTCTTGTACGGCTTTAACTCATTGTCGGAGCGCTCACTGTTTCGATTATTAATAAAAACCCAAGGTGTAGGACCAAAGCTGGCGCTAGGCATTTTGTCAGGCATGTCTGCGGACGAATTCGTGTTTGCTGTGAATCAGAATGACGTGAGCCGCTTAGTGAAACTGCCGGGCGTTGGCAAGAAAACCGCGGAGCGTTTAGTCATCGAAATGCGCGACCGACTGAAAGACTGGAACTCTGCAACGCCGTTTACCGATTCTATGCCCGTCGATAATAAAGGCGGTGATGCTCGTGTCCACCCAGCTGATACTCGCTCTGATGCTGTTAGTGCTCTGGTTGCACTTGGGTACAAAGAAAATCAGGCTGAAAAAGCCATTCAGAAAGTGTACTCTGCTGAACATAGTAGTGAAGTTCTGATACGACTTGCGCTAAAAGAGCTGTCTTAAGGTAAAACAATGATAGAAGCCGACCACATTCCAACTGACCGAATTGTTGAAGCCGATGTGCAGGGCGACGATGAAGCCATAGATCGTGCTATTCGCCCGAAAAAGCTGGATGAATACACGGGTCAAAAACACGTCGTTGAACAAATGGCGATTTTCATCGAGGCAGCTCGGAAAAGGCAGGAAGCGCTTGACCATTTATTGATTTTTGGCCCGCCGGGATTGGGAAAAACTACGCTGGCAAATATTGTTGCTAATGAACTGGACGTCAATATTAAGACGACGTCAGGGCCGGTTCTGGAAAAAGCGGGCGACTTAGCCGCACTATTAACGAACTTAGATGAGCACGATGTTCTTTTTATTGATGAAATTCACAGGTTAAGTCCCGTTGTTGAAGAAATTTTGTACCCGGCAATGGAAGATTACCAGCTGGATATTATGATAGGAGAAGGGCCGGCCGCGCGCTCGATAAAGCTCGACTTACCGCCTTTCACTTTAGTTGGGGCAACCACCCGCGCCGGGGCTTTGACGTCGCCTTTGCGTGACCGTTTTGGCATTGTGCAGCGACTAGAATTTTATGACGTAGAAGAGTTAACCGATATTGTGTCGCGTTCCGCTCATTTTATGAACGTGACAATGAAAGAGGGCGGTGCCAAAGAAATTGCACGACGCTCGCGAGGAACGCCGCGTATTGCAAATCGCTTGTTACGTCGGGTAAGAGACTATGCAGAAGTTAAAGGTAACGGCGAAATCGATCAGGAAACCGCAAATGCAGCATTAACTATGGTCGATGTTGATCATGCTGGCTTTGATTACATGGATCGTAAGCTTTTATTAGCCATTATGGAAAAGTTTATGGGCGGCCCTGTGGGGCTTGATAACCTTGCAGCGGCTATCGGTGAAGAAAAAGACACCATTGAAGATGTGCTTGAACCTTACCTTATTCAGCAGGGCTTTTTGCAAAGAACGCCGAGAGGTCGTTTAGCCACTCCAAGAGCTTATCAGCACTTTGGATTGAAACCTGAGAAATAGGCAAAAAAAAGCCCGCACAAAAGTACGGGCAAATAGAACAACAAGAAGGAAGTTAAATCCAGGGAACAATCTTCAAACAATCTAAGAAGAAGTGACAACCAATCTCTTCGTCTCTGATATGTGGGGTATTATAAGTATTATATGCGCTTGATCAAACAAGAAAAATTACTTTCTCGCATAAGGAAAACTAATCCGTTATAAGGTGAACTTGTTCAAAAAAAGCTCAACAAAATTATAACAAAACAAAAAAGTCTAATTAAAACAACGGGTTTTTGTTTTTATGTTTCAGTTCTGTCATAAAAAAAACTCTGCTGATAATTTGACCATCGATACTTTTGGCGGTTTCTTTACAAATTATTACATTACGGTAACTTTTCAGAACTTTACCTGAGGTGCTAATGTCTCAATATCAATTTGAATGGCCTATCCGCGTGTATTACGAGGACACAGATGCAGGTGGTATTGTTTATTACGCCAATTATCTCAAATTCCTTGAGCGGGCCAGGACAGAGTGGTTACGCTCTTTAGGGATTGAACAGGACACTTGGTTAGCTCACAATATAGCCTTTGTGGTGCGTAAGGTTGAGCTTGATTTAAAAAAAGGGGCTCGATTCAACGACGAGCTAACAGTAACTGTTGACGTTATAAAAAAGAAAAAAGCGTCGTTAATGTTTGAACAAAATGTTTTGGGAAAAGATGGCAGTGTTCATTGTTCGGCAGTTGTAACTGCTGCGTGTGTTGATAACTCGGTAATGAAACCTGTAGCTATTCCGACATCTATTTTATCGCGTATTGAAACAGAGGTTTAGAGCGTGCAAGCAGAGCTATCGTTTATTGATTTATTTTTGCAGGCCAGCTTATTGGTAAAGCTGGTTATGATCATCCTACTCGCTATGTCTGTTTGGGGCTGGGTACTGATATTCCAACGTCGGAAAGTACTTAATCAAGCGCAAAAAGACGCGTTAAAGTTTGAAGATCGCTTTTGGTCGGGTGTGGATTTAGCCCGGCTTTATCAGGAGATATCTGCGCGTGCAAAAAATGCTCGCGGCATGGAGTTAATGTTTCATGCTGGATTTAAAGAGTTTGCAAGGCTTCGTAACCAGTCCGCCGGGAGCAACCAATCAATGCTTGAAGGGGCGTTCCGTGCGATGCGTGTTGCTCACGCCCGTGAAATGGAGAAGCTAGATAGCCATTTGGGTACGCTGGCAACCATTGGTTCTATTAGCCCTTATATCGGTCTTTTCGGTACCGTATGGGGTATTATGAATGCGTTTATCGCGTTAGGGGCCGTGCAGCAGGCGACACTGGCGATGGTCGCTCCGGGTATCGCCGAAGCACTTATCGCAACCGCGCTGGGCTTATTTGCTGCGATACCGGCGGTTATTGCGTTTAACCGTTTTACGACCCGCGCGGAGAAAATTGATAGTCAATACATGAACTTTATTGACGAATTTACTTCTATCTTACAGCGTCAGGCACTGGCGAAGTTATCTAAAGAAAAAGTGGAAGGTGAGTCACTATGATGGTCATGCCGCGCAAACGGCGTAAGCCGGTTGCTGAGATAAACGTGGTGCCATACATCGATGTGATGCTCGTTCTTCTTATTATTTTTATGGTAACGGCGCCATTAATTACTCAAGGGGTAAAGGTAGACTTACCAAAAGCGACGGCAGAGCCATTGTCGGAAGACAGTAAGCCCCCGTTGGTAGCCTCTGTTGATGCCGAAGGCCGCTATTACCTGAACCAGGGTGATAGCCAAGACACGCCAATGCAGGCGGATGAGCTTGCGACTTTAGTGGCGGCGCATTTGCAAGTAGAACCTGACACGCCTGTTATGGTGAACGGTGATGGTGCGGTATCTTATAACCAAATTGTTCAATTGATGGTGCTATTGCAAAGAGCTGGTGTACCATCGGTTGGGTTAATGACAGATTCGTCGGAAGAGTAGTTGTGGATAAATCGGAGAGCTTAACGTTACCGCTCATATATTCTATAGCAATACACGCTGTTATAGCGGGTGTATTGCTTATTAGTTTTGAGTTTACGCCATCGACACCAGAAGCGATGGAAGTTAACTTAAACCAAAGCGACATTGAACCTGCGGAAGAAATTGTCAGCGCAGTTTCCGTTGATAAAGCTAAGGTGCAGGAACAAGTTGATAGAATGAAGCGACAAAAAGCCGAAGCAGAGGCTGCTGAGCAGCGTCGAATTGAGCGTTTAGAGCGCCGAGCTGAGGAAGCACGTAAAGCTCGAGAGCGCGAAGAGCAACGTCAAAAAGAAATTGAACGTCAGCAAGAAATTGAACGCCAGGAAGCGGCACAAGCGCGCAAAGAAGCTGAACAAGCTAAGAAGGAAGCACAGCGCCTAGCGGAAGAGCGAGCAAAAGCAGAAGCGGCAGCTAAAGAAGCAGAGCGTCGCAAGAAAGAAGCGGAAGAAGCTGAACGAAGGGCTGCGGAAGAACGACGTAAACGCGAGGAAGCAGAGCGACGTGCAGCTGAAAGGGAAGCTCAACTGAAAAAAGAAATGGAAGAAGAGCGCGCTCGCCGTCAGGCGGCGAGACGCCAGCAAGTGTTGAGTGAAGTTGAAAAGTATCAGGCATTAATACGGCAGACCATTCAACGTAACTGGACAGTTGACGACTCCATGCAAGGCAAGTCATGTGAGTTAACCATTAGCGTTGCGCCAAGTGGATTTGTTAAATCGGTAGATACCGGGAACGGTGATGCCAGTGTGTGTCGCTCAGCGCGTAATGCTGTTTTAAAAGCAAATACGCTACCGGTGTCGGAAGACCCGGAAATTTACCAGCAGATGAGTACAATTAAACTGACTGTTAAGCCACAGTTGTAATTAAGGTGACCAATGAGAAAAATCGTATTTCAAGCCCTGGCTCTGCTATTTGTTGTGATGAGCTCTGCCCGTGCAGGTGTGTTAGAAATCGTCATTACCGAAGGTATCGATACGGCACGACCTATTGCTGTGGTTCCTTTTGAGTGGAAAGGCGAAGGGCAGCCACCAGGAAATTTAACTGAGGTTATCGCTGCCGACTTAAGACGAAGCGGTCGATTTAACCCGATTCCTACAACAGCAATGCCCCAACGTCCGACCAAAGACGGGGATATTGACTACTCTGCCTGGGCGAAAATGGGTGTTGAAGCGGTGTTGGTGGGGTCTGTAGAACCGTACTCTGTTGACCGTTATATGGTTAAGTTTGAGTTAGTTGATGTATTGCGCGGACAAATTACTGGTGGTAACGCACAAATGTTGCGCGATGGGGAATTAGTGCAAAGCAATGATCACGTACTAGATTCGCGCTCAAGTGTCATAGATGGGGATCAGTTCCGTAGCTACTCTCACCGTATCTCGGATGTTGTTTATGAAGCGCTGACCGGTGAAAAAGGTGCGTTCATGACTAAGATTGCTTACGTGACAGTGAACCATGATGATCGCTACCCCTATAAACTTGCCGTAGCTGATTACGACGGCGCTAATGAAAAGATCTTGCTGCGCAGTCCTGAGCCGCTGATGTCTCCGTCTTGGTCACCAGACGGTAACAAGTTGGCTTACGTGAGTTTTGAAAATAAAACTGCAGAGATCTTCATGCAGGATATTTATACCACGCGTCGTGAAAAGCTAACGTCGTTTCCGGGTATCAATGGCAACCCGGTGTTTTCACCGGATGGTTCAAAATTAGCGATGGTGCTCTCAAAAGATGGCAACCCGGAACTCTATGTTTTAGATATAAAAACGAAAAACTTGCAACGAGTTACGCGGAATCGTACGATTGATACAGAACCGAGTTGGACACCTGACGGAAAGTCGCTAGTATTTACGTCCGAACGTGGTGGCAGACCTCAGCTTTACAGTGTAGAGCTGTCTTCTGGTCAGGTTCGGCGTTTGACGTTCGAAGGTGAGCAGAACTTAGGTGGTACGGTAGCGCCGTCAGGTGAAAACATGATTCTGGTAAACCGTACCAGAGGGAACTATCATATAGCTAAGCAGGAGTTCCCACGAGGAACAATGCAAGTTTTAACGAAAACGTCTTTGGATGAGTCACCAAGTATCGCGCCGAATGGCAGTATGGTGATATACAGTACAACGCATAATAACAAGCAAGTACTGGCATTGGTCTCTACCGATGGGCGTTTTAAAGCAAGGTTACCGGCTTCTGATGGGGAAGTGAAATCTCCCTCTTGGTCGCCATTTATGTAAATAGCCTGAATGGTTGAATTGTTCGATTAAACGATAAGGACGAAAAGGATGCAGCTTAATAAACTTTTTAAAGCTCTGGCAATCGTTGTACCAATGGCAACTCTGGCCGCATGTAGCTCAAACCAGGAAACCGATTCAGGTATGGGCGCAGGTCAGGAAACAAATCAACAAGCAGAGCAAGACTCTGGTGTTGAGGTTGGTGCAGCAGAGCGTCAAAAGACTCTTGAAGAACAGCGTCAAGAGAAAATGGAAGCATTACGTAAAGAACACATTGTTTACTTTGCTTTCGATAAATCAAGCGTACAATCTGAGTACGCTGAGTTATTAGCAGCGCACGCTGATTACCTTGTGAAGAACCCGTCAGTCAAAGTTGTTATTGAAGGTCACGCAGATGAGCGTGGTACGCCTGAGTACAACATTGCACTTGGCGAGCGCCGTGCTCAAGCGGTTGAAAGCTACTTGCACAACTTAGGTGTTCAGGACTCTCAAACTTCAACCGTATCTTACGGTGAAGAAAAGCCTTTAGTTGATGCGTCAACTGAAAGTGCGTACGCGAAAAACCGTCGTGCGGTTTTAGTGTACTAATCCCAGACTTAAACGGGTAGTTCATGAAAAAAATGCTGTTAGCTGTCAGTTTGTTAGTACCTGGGCTTGCATTAGCCCAGGCGCCTGTTTCAGGTTTGTCTTCTTCAGGTGATGTTGAGAAACGCCTAAAGCAAATTGAGCGTATGCTCGAAGCTCGTTCTACTGCGCAACTTAACATGATGGATCAACTTAATTCTGTGCAACAAGACGTTGCAGAATTAAGAGGTATAACTGAAGAGCACGCCTACCAATTGGAACAACTTTTACAACGCCAGCGCGAGCTGTATCAGGAAATTGATCGTCGCTTTAGCCAGCTAAAGGACAACAATAGCCAGAGTAATAGTGCCGGCGCGGGTTATTCCGATATGCAGCAGGTACCAACGCAAACTGATAGCAGCAGTTATTCAGCGAGCTTGAGCGAAAATGACGCCTATGACAAAGCCATTGCTTTGGTTTTGGAAGATAAGCGTTATGATGCTGCCATTCCGGCTTTCCAGTCCTTCCTGGAGAGCTTTCCCAACTCTACTTACGTGCCAAACGCCCATTACTGGCTGGGACAGCTTTATTTTGCTCAGCAAGAGTATGATAAGGCCGAACAGCAGTTCATGACGGTAGTTGAAGACTATCCGGATAGTAATAAGCGTGGCGACTGTTTATTGAAGCTTGGTGCTATCGCAAATGACCAAGGTAATACCGCTGATGCTAAGCGTTATTACGAAAAAGTTATTAGCGAGTACCCAGACAGTACTGAAGCAAATTTAGCCAAGCAAAGACTGAATTAACTAACACGAGCGCAACATGTGTTCGTGAATTAATCAGTCAGACAGTTTTTTTCAATTTTAAGTTGCATAAGCGCGTTATTTCAGTAAACTATGCCGCCGTTGCCAAGCAGAACTGGTAACGAATAGTTAGCGTTGGGTTGTTAGCTCAGTTGGTAGAGCAGTTGACTTTTAATCAATTGGTCGCAGGTTCGAATCCTGCACAACCCACCACTCGCTAACGCTAAGAAAATCAGAAATATGGGTTGTTAGCTCAGTTGGTAGAGCAGTTGACTTTTAATCAATTGGTCGCAGGTTCGAATCCTGCACAACCCACCACTTCTTCTTTCTGATAACTTAACTACAACCCCCTCTTGAATTCGATTATACTAGCCGCCACGTTATACAGAACACTTGGACATAAGCTGTAATACCATGACTGAGATTCAAACGCTGGATACCCTTGATTACCGGTTTCCGCCAAAACCTAAGCCTTTAACGCCTGAAGAAAAGCAGGAAACTGTCGCGCGTATAAAAGAGCTCTTAAAAGAGAAAGACGCGGTGTTAGTGGCTCACTACTATACTGACCCTGACATTCAAGCTTTGGCTGAAGAGACGGGCGGCTGTGTTGCAGATTCTCTGGAAATGGCACGCTTTGGTCGTGACCATCCGGCGAAGAAGTTAATTGTTGCCGGTGTTCGCTTCATGGGGGAGACGGCGAAAATACTGACACCGAATAAACAGGTGTTAATGCCGACCCTCGATGCCGAATGCTCTTTGGATTTAGGTTGTCCTCCAGATAAGTTTGCGGAGTTTTGTGACCAACACCCTGACCGGACCGTTGTGGTTTATGCAAATACCTCAGCAGCGGTTAAAGCACGTGCTGACTGGGTAGTGACATCCAGTATGGCACTGGAGCTGGTTGATCATCTCGATGCGAAAGGCGAAAAAATACTATGGGCACCCGATAAACATTTAGGCGGTTATATTGCCCGTGAAACAGGTGCAGACATGCTGTTATGGCAGGGTGCTTGTGTTGTACACGACGAGTTTAAAGCGAAAGCTCTAAACGACATGAAAGCGTTACATCCTGACGCAGCCATTCTGGTTCACCCAGAGTCGCCTGAAAACATTGTTGCAATGGCCGATGCTGTCGGTTCAACCTCGCAGCTCATAAAAGCCAGCCAGGAGCTTCCGAACGACACCTTTATTGTGGCTACCGACAAAGGCATTTTTTATAAAATGCAGCAGTTGCAGCCGAATAAGACGTTTATTGAAGCACCTACCGCGGGTAATGGTGCAACGTGCCGAAGCTGCGCGCATTGTCCGTGGATGGCAATGAACGGCCTTAAAGCCATAGAGCAAGCGCTAGAAACCGGTGGCAAAGAGCATGAAATTCATGTTGACCCGGAACTCGGTAAGCAAGCTATGGTGCCTCTTGATAGAATGCTGGCCTTTGCCGCCACGCTGAAATAACCCCAAAGGCCTCAATCCGAGGCCTTTTTTACCTCTATACAACCTATTTATAACGATAATAAATAAGCTTCCTACCGAACTCCACAACTGCATGCTAATCTAAAATAATTGATTATTTATGCAGGGGCGTTGCATGGGGCTGTATCAAAATGCAGATGTAAGAGACAACTGTGGCTTTGGCTTAATTGCTAATATCAATGGTGAGGCCAGGCATGAGTTAATAGCCACTGCATTGCATGGTCTGGACAGAATGCAGCACCGTGGCGGTATTGGTTCGGATGGTAAAACAGGCGATGGCTGTGGTCTTTTATTGCAGTTACCTGAACAGTTTTTCAAGGACTACGCGAAGTCTCAGAATTGGTCGCTCAGTAAAAAGTTTGCTGTTGGTATGGTGTTTTTCAGTAAAGACCATGACAAAAAGGAAGCCGCCCGCCAGCTTATCGAGCAAGAGTTACAAAAAGAAACCCTAACAGTAAATGGGTGGCGTAAGGTTCCGACAGACCGGACTATTTTGGGTGAGCAAGCCTCACTGTCAGAGCCTGATATCGAGCAAGTCATTGTGTCAGCGCCACCCGGTTGGCGTAAAAAAGACCTGGAGCGTCGGCTATATATGGCGCGTCGCCGCATCGAACAGCATTATGCCGACAATAGTGAACTGTATATCGCCTCTTTATCAAGCTTAGTCATTGTTTACAAAGGTCTGGTGTTAGCAAAAGATCTGGCTAGTTATTATCACGATCTCACTAATGATAAACTGACGACGACTATTTGTGTGTTTCATCAACGCTTTTCAACGAATACTGAACCCCGTTGGCCATTAGCACAGCCATTTCGCTTTCTCGCTCATAATGGTGAAATTAATACCATACGGGGAAACCGGCAGTGGGCGAGGGCTCGAGCCTATAAGTTCCACACGCCGTTACTGCCAGACTTACAGAATGCAACGCCTTTAGTTGGCATGAGCGGTTCAGATTCTGCCTCCCTCGATAATATGCTGGAATTGCTATTAGCCGGTGGTATGGACTTATTCCGCGCAATGCGCTTGTTAATTCCACCTGCCTGGCAGGGCGATGCAACTATGTCGGAAGATATGCGTGCATTCTACGAGTTTAACGCGCTTCATATGGAGCCCTGGGACGGTCCTGCCGGTGTTGTCTTAAGTAATGGTCGCCATGTGGCTTGCAGTCTGGATAGAAACGGCTTACGTCCTGCACGTTATGTGTTGACCAAATCTGGCACTCTCACTATTGCGTCAGAGGTGGGGATTTGGGATTACGACGAAGCCGAAGTCAAAGAAAAAGGTCGACTGGGACCGGGGCAGATGATGGCCGTCGACACCTATACCGGAAAAATTTGGTATAACGATGACATAGAAACGGAGCTTAAAGACCGTCACCCCTACAAGCAATGGTTGTCGCAAAACCGTCGCCATTTAGTGCCGTTTGAACGCAGTCACGCCGACAAAATAGGCCAGCGACTGTATGACGACGAGACAATGGCGGTATTTCATAAAGCGTTTCTTTACTCAGAAGAAGAGCTGCAACAGGTGATGAGTGTTCTTGCTAAAGACGGTCAGGAAGCGGTTGGCTCCATGGGCGACGATACCCCGCAAGCTTTTTTGTCAAAGCAACCTCGACTGCTTTATGACTATTTCCGGCAGCAGTTCGCGCAGGTTACCAACCCGGCAATTGACCCTATTCGGGAGCGTCACGTTATGTCGTTAAGCACCATCATTGGCCGTGAGCATAACGTCTTTAATGAAGCGTCCGGCGATGCCGACCGAGTGGTTTTTGAGTCGCCTATTTTAATGTATACCGACGTTAAGCAACTGCGAGAGTTAGATGAAAAGCACTACCGCAGTATGGATTTCTCACTGGCCTTTAATCCGGCAGATAAGTCGTTACAACACGCGCTCACTGAACTTGTTGAGAATGTGGTTGAAGCAGTAAGGCAGCAAGGCGTGGTCATTGCCATTCTTAGCGACCGTCATTTTGAAAAAGGTGATGTTACTATTCCGGCACCAATGGCGGTTGGCGCGGTTCAACAGGCATTAGTGCATGAAAACCTGCGCTGCGACTCCAATATTATTATTGAAACTGCGTCAGCGCGTGACTCGCATCACATGGCGGTTCTGCTGGGGTTAGGCGCCACGGCTATATACCCATTTTTGGCGTACGAAACGGTTGAGCAGCTCGTTGAAAAGCACAAAGTCGACTTATCCGTCAGAGAAGCACTACTGAATTACCGCAAAGGGCTGAATAAAGGGCTGTTGAAAATACTCTCGAAAATGGGCATTTCGACAATCTCCGGCTACCGTGGCGCATCGCTGTTTGAAGCCGTTGGGCTTAATCAGGATGTCAGAGAGCTGTCCTTTTGCAATATGCCTGCGCGCATTAACGGAACAGGTTTTGACGACATACAGCAGGATTTACTGCAGCGTTTCCAGAAAGCCTGGTTAAAGCGCAAACCCTTAGCGCAGGGCGGTTTATTAAAGTACGTTCATGGCAGTGAGTATCATGCTTATAACCCCGATGTTGTGGTGGCCTTACAGGAAGCTGCCAATACCGGAGACGAAGGCGCTTACAAGGTTTACGCCAAGCATGTGAACGAACGACCAGTGACTCATATTCGTGACTTGCTGGACTTGAAGCTGCCGGAAACCCCCGCTATCGACATTAAACAGGTTGAACCCAAAGAGCGTTTGTACCAACGCTTTGACACCGCCGCTATGTCCATTGGTGCGCTCAGTTCAGAAGCCCATGAAGCACTAGCGATAGCAATGAACCGAATTGGTGGACACTCCAACTCAGGAGAAGGGGGCGAAGACCCTAAACGGTTCTATACTGAAAAGAACTCTCGTATTAAACAAGTAGCGTCAGGGCGTTTCGGTGTGACACCGCATTACCTGGTGAATGCTGACGTTATTCAAATTAAAGTGGCTCAAGGTGCGAAACCCGGAGAGGGTGGGCAACTTCCTGGCGAGAAGGTGACTGCGGAAATTGCCCAGTTGCGCTACGCAGTGCCGGGTACGACATTGATATCACCGCCGCCGCATCATGATATTTATTCGATTGAAGATCTCGCCCAGCTTATTTTTGATCTTAAGCAGGTAAATCCAGCGGCGCTGGTATCAGTAAAGTTGGTTTCTACGCCGGGTATTGGAACCATCGCTACGGGAGTGGCAAAAGCCTATGCTGACCTTATTACGGTCTCGGGCTACGACGGTGGCACCGGTGCCAGTCCGTTAACCTCAGTGAAGTATGCCGGCTCACCCTGGGAGCTGGGACTCGCTGAGGTGCATGAAGCCTTGGTTACCAACAAACTAAGGCACAAGATACGGCTGCAGGTAGATGGTGGCCTGAAAACCGGCAAAGACATTGTCAAAGCCGCTATTTTAGGTGCGGAAAGCTTTGGTTTCGGTACTGCGCCGATGGTCGCTCTGGGCTGTAAATACTTAAGGATTTGCCACTTAAATAATTGCGCGACAGGTATTGCAACGCAAGACGAATTACTCAGGAAGAAGCACTTTTCTGGCTTGCCGGAAAAAGTCATTCGATTGTTTGAGTTTATGGCGGAAGAAGTGCGCGACATTCTGTCTTACTTGGGTGTAACAGAGCTTACGGACGTGATTGAACGCACAGATTTGCTGGAGCGCTTACCGGGTGAAACGAAACGTCAGCAAGCGGTAGACTTAACCGAATTGCTTGCGTCGTCGGGCATTCAGTCTGAATATCCATTGCATTGCACAGAAAAGAACGAGCCTTTCGATAAAGGCGACTTGAATCAGCAAATATTATCAGCGGCTCAGTCTGCCGTGGAAAATAAGTCAGGCGGCAAGTGGTCGTTCTCCATTCAAAATAACGACCGCTCTGTTGCCGCTAGTTTATCGGGCCATATTGCTAAATGGCATGGTAATCAGGGTATGGCGACAGCGCCTATCACTTTGAACTTTAACGGTACGGCAGGCCAAAGCTTCGGTGCCTGGAATGCCGGAGGCTTAAAACTAAGACTGATCGGAGATGCCAACGACTACGTCGGTAAAGGCATGGCTGGCGGTGAAATTGTCTTAAAGCAGCCTCTAAATGCAAATTACCTAAGTCATAAAGCAGTCATTATGGGGAATACCTGTTTGTACGGTGCCACCGGAGGCAAGCTCTATGCGGCCGGTGGTGCCGGCGAACGTTTTGCTGTGCGTAATTCAGGTGCCACCGCTGTGGTTGAGTCTATTGGTGATCACGGCTGTGAGTACATGACAGGCGGTATTGTCGCAGTATTAGGCGATTGCGGCATTAACTTTGGTGCCGGTATGACAGGCGGTTTTGCCTACTTGCGTGACTTAGACGGAGATTTACACCGCCGTTTAAACCATGAGTTGGTTGAAGCACTGGATATTGAAACCTCTATTATTAAAGAGCATTTGCGTGGGCTTATTCATGAACACCATGAAGCCACCGGCAGTGCATACTCCAGAAAGCTACTAGCGTCCTTTGACGAGACGGTAAAAAGCTTCCGTATTGTGAAGCCAAAATCTCAGGACGTGTCCGACTTACTGGGACACCGCGCACGCTCTACTGCTGAACTTCGGGTACAGGTGATGTAATGAATAAAAATGTGTATCAATTTCTAGACGTTCAGCGAATCGATCCGCCGAAAAAGGCTGCGGATGAGCGTCGCATTGAATTTACCGAAATTTATGAGCCGATGTCGGGTATACAGCTGCAAGGGCAGGCTGATCGTTGCCTGGACTGCGGTAATCCGTATTGCGAATGGAAGTGTCCGGTTCACAACTATATTCCCCAATGGTTGGAATTAGCGAATCAGGGGCGGGTAACGGAAGCCGCAGAGCTTATGCATAAAACCAATAGTCTGCCAGAGGTCTGTGGTCGTGTGTGTCCGCAAGATCGTCTCTGCGAGGGGGCTTGCACGCTTAACGATGGCTTCGGTGCTGTCACTATTGGCAGTATTGAAAAGCAAATTGTCGATGAAGCCTTTGCCAACGGCTGGCGACCCGACTTAAGTGGGGTCGCACAGCGAGTGGAGCGAGTCGCTGTTATTGGCGCAGGACCGGCCGGTTTAGCCTGTGCCGATGTACTGGCGCGTAATGGTGTTACCGCAACGGTGTATGACCGCTACCCTGAAATTGGTGGGTTACTGACTTACGGTATTCCACCGTTCAAACTCGACAAGGCAGTCATGAAGTTACGCCGCGAGATATTCACTGAAATGGGCGTGCAATTCGAACTGGGCGTGACTGTTGGTGAGGATATCGAGTTCTCGGAACTGCTTGATCAGTATGACGCTGTGTTTCTGGCGCTAGGCACCTACAAAGCACTGGATGGCGGCTTAAAAGAGCTAGAGCATAACGGAGTGTATCCGGCATTACCGTTTCTTATCGGTAATACACAAACCTTAATGTCGCATAAGCCCATGCCGCAATACCCGCATATTGACCTTAACGAGCAACAAGTGGTGGTGCTGGGTGGTGGTGATACCGCTATGGATTGTGTACGCACTTCAATTCGGCAAGGTGCAACGTCGGTGACTTGCGCTTACCGACGTGACGAAAGCAATATGCCTGGCTCGCGCCGCGAGGTGGAAAACGCCAAAGAAGAAGGCGGTGAGTTCTTATTTAACGTTCAGCCAGTGGAAATAGAAGCAAACGAGTCTGGACAGGTGACTGGTGTCAAAATGGTGAACACGGCATTAGGACAGCCCGACAGTGATGGCCGACGCCGGCCTGAGCCCGTTGAAGGCTCAGAATTCACTTTGCCTGCAACGGCGGTAATTATCGCTTTTGGGTATCAGGCAAACCCACCCGAGTGGCTGAAGAAGCATAATGTTGAACTGAGCGATTGGGGCACGGTGTTAACCGACTCCAATCGAGAGTTCGCTATGCAAACCAGTCACCCGAAGATCTTCGCCGGCGGTGACATGGTTCGCGGCGCAGACTTGGTTGTTACCGCTATAGCCGAAGGTCGCTCCGTCGCTGAAGGAATGCTCGATTATTTTGACCAGCTATTAATAAAAGCCTCATAGCCTTCGACAAAGGTGGGGTATTTAAGCTTATAGCCGCTGTTTTTCAGGCGGCTATTGTCACATCGCTTTGAACCTCTGGGACCCGGACCAGGCTCAACGTCAGAGGTAATACTGGCTCCGAGTTGCTTCGCTAACCATTGATACATGTCGTATTGTTTAACGGGTTTATCGTCACTGACAAGATAAAGCGGCTGCGGGCTTTTAATCGATGTTAATAACGCATGAATAAAACCGGCGACATCATCTTGATGAATTCGGTTTGTCCAACTGTCACGTAAACTCATATTCCCGGCAACCAACTGCTTTAATAGATAGTCTCTGCCTTCACCGTAAATACCGCTACAACGTAAAATCGTGGTTTGTGTTGGCAGCGAGTCAATTAGCGACTCGGCCTGTAACAACGCCTGACCAGATTCAGACGTAGGAGCCGTTTCACTGGTTTCATCTATCCATTCGCCATCTTGCTGAGCATAAACGCCGGTACTGGACACATAAATAATGTAAGGCTGTTGCCCACTTTGTGCTAATACCTGCTGCAAGTGCCGACAGGGCACAACATAACCATCGTGGTAGCGTTGCGAGCCTGAACGCGACGGAGTCAGAGTAACGACAATAGCGTCCCATTGAGTGGTGAATAACCGCATTAGATCCTGTTCGTTATTAAAGTCGCCAGCGACAAGCTGAACACCATCAATAGTGGGTTTGCTGTCGGGGTGTCGGCAAAGACCGGTGACACTATGTCCACCTTTAACCAACAAGCGCGCAGTGCGTTGCGCGATGTCTCCGTAGCCGAGTAAAAGCGTTTGCATGATCAACCCCTTAGCGTTAATGTAAATAAAATGTATCAGCGACTTAAATAACGATAAAAAAACAGTGCCACAATGACCCTCAATGCCGCCTTGCAGACACTCGTTGACGAGTTAAAGACAGAGTATCATCGCTCGCAGTTTGAGTCTGTATTTAAGCGCAAAACCAAACACCTCAGCGGCCCCGATAAGCTGAAAGTAAAAATGGCCATTACCGAATTGGCAAAACCAGCGTTAGGCGTTGTCGATTTGCGAAAGAAAGTCCCCTATGAGGTCTTTCCTTACTCCTTTCAGGGGCGCACCCATTATTTTGACAGCCGAGCACAACAACTGTTTGAAAAAGGTCTGAAAGCGTACAAAGGCGTTTTTACCGAAGACACTAAACAGCAAATTCTGGCGTTGAGAAATCAATACACTCATGAATTAACGGCAAGTAATACACAAGCGACTTCCTTAGACAGCTTTATAGCCGGGCATCCTTATTCTCGTCGGGAAGAGCGTATGAACTTTGTCTCGCCGATTTCTTTTACGTTAGCGGATGGACAGTCGTTCACTGCAACGTCGGTGGATATATCGACAAATGGTCTGCAAATAAAAGTGGAATCTTCCGAACAAATAAAGTCGTTACTTTTTGCTCAGCTGGAAGTGTGCTTTTCTGGCATAGCAGAGAATTTTGTGGTTAGCAGTAAGCCGTGCGTGCAATACCGCGTGGTTGCTGTGCAGAGCAGTGAACCTTATGTGTACTTGCGGCTAAAACGATTAGAAACCGATGACAACAACGCCTTTCGCACGTTTATTGATGAGCTTATCAACCAGTATAAGCACCGCTATAAAGTCAATATTGATCATAGCTTGCAAAGGGTAAAAGCCCGTGGTTATGAAGCGTTGTGGGCGAGCGTCTACGGTGGATTAAAAATAGTCTTGCCAGACGATAAACCAACTTGTTGTGTTCTGGCTACTGAAACTAACCGGACTTTATTAAACAGTTGGCAAAAGCATGCCACTGATACGCTCGCGCAACTCATGGAAATGGCCTGGGTGAAGCAATCGGTTGATGAGCTGAAAGCGGAACGTAAGCAAAGTCGACGTCAGCTTTGTTTTTTCAGATTGAGTCTGCCGCTAAATAAGCGTTGGCACGAGTACATTGTTCCTGTCGCCGAATTGAGCAAAGAAGCAGGCTGGCTAGGGTCGTTATTTGCATTAAAACAGGCTGGATACCCTGTACAGATTTATGAAATAACCCTAACGCACGATGCCAAGCGACAGGCAGTATTTGCAGAGCTTCAGAAGTTGCCGCTGCCGTTAGTGAATGACACAAATGTTGAGAAGCTAGCGCTGTCAAAGTTGAAACCTTACCAGTTAAAAGACCCTTCGTTACGGAAAGTCTCAGTTATTGAGAGCGATGAGAACACTCTGTCAGTGCAATTTAGCAATTCCTTATCGAACGCCTTATTTGTTCATAAAGACGGCGGTAAGTGGCAGCCTACAGTCGCCGGCTTAATGCCCTTTAGCGAAGGTTTGCCTGAAGTCTTTAAAGACGCCGGCTTTTGGCTCAGTGACAGTGATAAAGTATTGGGGGGGCGACAGTTACAGCGGCAAATTATTGATGCGTTAAAGCGAACAAAAGATCCCAGCGATTTGCCAACGATTGTTGTATTACGAGTGCCGCACCTTCCAGGCAAAGAAACGGTAATAGGGCGGTCATTAAAGACCTACAAGACCTTTAATGAAGCGGCTGAATATGTGAATTTTCTAAAAGATGACGGTCAAATTTTAGCCTTACACATCCACGGCAGCTGCTGTGAAGCCAACTTGAGCGATGCGGTGCGTAACGAATTGTCCTATATAAGCCGCTATCTACCGCACCGGGCGAAAGAGTTTGAAGCGGAATTTCTTCAGTGTAAGGCAGTTATTACCGTGTCAGACGTGACTCAAAGCCTGATTCATTTATCGTCACTTGTACAACAGCCAAAGAGCGTTCTAAAGCAAGCCAATTAAGCGCCTTTTCATCCTGGTTGTCATACCGCATAATCAAATGACATTACTTCAATAGTTAAGAAGGGTTGTTTTATGACTAAACAATGGTTAGCGCCTGCGCTGTTACTGGGGCTGGGTACGACGTTTTCATTCGGAGCTCATGCTCAGGACGCAGTGAGTTATGAAGACAAAGAAGAGCTGCACGACATTGTGAAAGCCGTAGAAGCCGACAACATAGAAAAAGACATTCGTAAGTTAGTCAGCTTTGGCACCCGTCATACTTTGTCAGAAACTGAATCCGATACTCGTGGTATTGGTGCTGCGCGTCGCTGGATTTATTCGGAGTTTGAGAAAATTTCGCAAGCCTGCGGTGGTTGTCTGGAAGTTATGTATGTCAGTGACGTTGTGTCTGGCGAAGACCGCATTCCAGACCCGGTAGAAGTAAAAAGCGTTATTGCTATTCAAAAAGGAACAACCGATCCGAATCGCTACGTCATGATGTCAGGCGATATCGACTCTCGCGTTAGTGACGTTATGGACTACACATCAGACGCTCCCGGTGCAAATGACAATGCATCAGGTGTTGCAGGCACCTTGGAAGCAGCACGTGTTCTGAGTCAATACGAGTTTGATGGCTCTATCGTTTACGCCGCTTTGGCGGGCGAGGAACAAGGCTTGTTTGGCGGTAAAATTTTAGCGAAGAAAGCCAAGGATGAAGACTGGCACCTGACCGCCGTGTTAAACAATGACATGATTGGCAACATCGAGGGCATAAACGGGGTTATCAATAACTCAACAGCTCGGATTTTCGCAGAAGGTACTCGCATGAACGAGTCTGACCGTGAAGCCACTATGCGTCGTTACTATGGTGGAGAGGTTGACTCTCCGTCTCGCAATTTAGCGCGTTACATAGACTGGGTGGCAGACCGATATGTGCCGAACTTAGATACCATGGTCGTTTATCGCTTAGATCGCTTTGGCCGCGGTGGTCATCACAGACCCTTTAACGACCTCGGCTATCCGGGCATTCGTATTATGGAAACGAATGAAAACTACAACCGTCAGCATCAGGACTTGCGTACCGAAAATGGCATCAAATACGGTGACACTATTGACGGTGTGAACTTTGAGTACGCTGCTAAACTAACCGCATTGAACGCCGCATCATTGGCTAGCATGGCGTGGGCGCCACGACCTCCGGCAAACGTTGAAATTGAAGGGGCTGTAAAACCGGATACAACCTTACGCTGGAGTTCGCAAAGCGAAGATGAAGAGAACATTGCTGGTTATAAAGTGTATTGGCGTTTAACTGACGCACCACAGTGGCAGTTTAGCCGCTATGTTGGCAACGTGAATGAATATACGCTGGAAAACATTGTGATCGATAACTACATTTTTGGTGTAGCTAGTGTAAGCAAAGACGGCTTTGAAAGCCCGGTTGTTTTCCCAGGACCAGCAGGACAGTTTTCGATTGAGTGAGACGTACTTTAAAGAACTACCTGTGCCACTGAATGACAGCGACGAACCAAGAACTGTTGGTTTTGAGCTGGAGTTCAGTGGCTTAACATTAGAACAGACATCGACAATTTTGTGCTCAGTCGTCGATGGTGAATGTGTTCGTGAATCAAAAGCAGAGCACAAAGTTAAAACCTCAGACCTGGGCACTTTCAATGTCGAAATTGACTGGGCGTACCTTAAGAAAAAAGCGAAAGCAGAGGGCGCCGACGAGTCCAGCCTGTTAAAAGAGCTGGGCAATTTAGCTGAGCGTTGGGTGCCGATTGAAATTGTCTGCCCACCGTTAACGCTAGCGCAGTGCAAGGTCCTGACAACACTCGTTGATAAGCTTCGTAAGGCAGGCGCTAAAGGTACCGATGAGTCCTGGATAGCCGCCTATGGGGTTCATATCAATGCTGAAATTCCCAAACTCGATGCGCCAACGGTACTGCGATATTTGCAGGCCTATGGTCTGCTGCAATGGTGGCTAATCGAGAAGCATCAGGTTGATACCACACGCAAAATCAGCCCGTATATTGATAAATACCCTGAAGACTATCTGCACCGCCTGATGACTCAGGAGGAGGCTGATATGTCGACACTTATTGATGATTATTTGTCGTTTAACGCAACTCGAAACCGAGCGCTTGATATGCTTCCGCTGTTTAGCATGGTTGACGAAGACAGGGTTATGAATGCTGTTAATGACGGAAAAATAAAAGCACGTCCAACGTTTCATTATCGCTTACCGAATTGCCAAATTGAGCATCCCGGCTGGCAGCTTAGTGAAGAATGGAACTTATGGTGGGTGATAGAAGCTTTGGCAAGTGACCAAAACGCTTTGGCGTATTGGCGCAATGCATTTCTCGAGGCGGAAAGGCCAATAATGGGCGTCGCCGAAACGGACTGGAAAGAAAGGCTAACGCAATGGCTCAGCGACCGCGAGTGGTGGTAACAGGGGCTGCACGAAAGTGGTCTCCCTCGTGGTGGTGCACCTGGCTGGCGCTCAGGCTACTTGGTGCCCACCCCATAAGAGTCAGTGTCAGGCACCGCTGTGAAAGCTCTAACGTGGATGCCGTAATTATTGGTGGTGGCGATGATATCAGTCCGTCTCACTACAACCAGCCTCCTGAGCCCGATGGCGAATATGACCCCGATCGCGATGACATTGAAATTCGCTGGATACAATGGGCGCTTGAGAATAGAAAGCCACTTTTGGGCATTTGCCGAGGCTCTCAGCTTATTAATGTCGTGCTTGGCGGTGAGCTTAACCAGAACATAAAAGAGCTGAGAAAGCTGACCTATAACCGTCCGGGCTTGTTGCCGACCAAACAGGTGTTTTTAGAAAAAGAAAGCTTACTGTCTGAGGTATGTAAAAAGCGCAAACTCCGGGTGAACAGCTTGCACTCTCAAATTGTAAAACGGGTGGGTGTGGGCATGCGAGCTACCGGCTGGGACTTAGATGGCTTTATTCAGGCATCTGAAAGTGATGGTCGAGAACGAGCCGTTATTGGCGTTCAGTGGCACCCGGAGTATATGTTTTATGTCCCCAGCCAACTCAGAATTTTTCGTTGGTTATTAAGTCGTTAAAAAATTAACCGTTAAAACCGATTAATTTCATCTTATTTTATCCATTCTTTCTGATCCTTCCTTTCAGTTATTCTGTATAAACATTCAATTAAATATTATCCCGGCAGTTTTGAGGTAAGAAAACGATGACGATAGCAAATCGGTTATACGCAGGCTTTGTGTTTATTCTGTTATTGCTTGCAATAACTACCATTATTGGCACCTACCAAGTAGGCGAAATTGATAAAACTCTGGTGCGGGTCAACGAGGTCGGTAGTGAGAAACAACGGTTTGCTATTAATTATCGTGGCAGCGTGCACGACAGAGCCATTGCGTTACGCGACTTAGTGTTAGTCGAGCGCGCAAGCGAACGGCCGCCGTTGAGAGAACTTATTGCGAAGCTTAAAAACGACTACGCAGAGTCTCAACAGGGGATGAAGAGCATCGTTTCTAATGAGAAGCTCGTTAATAGTGAGGAAAAGTCATTGTTGGCGGCTATAGCGGAAATACGCGAGCAAGGTTTAGAGTCTGCTGCGGAAGTTGAGCGCTTGCTGCAGTCGGACCAACGTCAGCAAGCGCAGGACTACGTTATTCGTGAGCTGGGGCCTATTTACGCTGAGTGGCTTAACCGTATTAACGACTTTATCGACTATCAGGAAGCGAGCATCTCTAAGGGCACCCAGGGTGTTATGGAGCGAAGCGAAAACTTTGCCACGTTAATGTGGTGGATAACGGCGTTCGCGATTATTGCCGGTGGTTTGGTTGCGTGGAGAATTGTGGTTCGACTAACGCACAGAATTGGTGGTGAGCCAGAAGAAGCGGCCGAGGTGCTTCAGAAAATTGCGGACGGCGATTTAACCGTTGAAACACGTTCAAAATACAAAGGCAGCATGATGGACGACGTGAATACCATGGTCCGCCGCTTACAAGGCTTGCTGAAAGAAGTGAATGAATCGGCGACCACTTTGGTAGATGCTTCCTCTGAGCTTTCAGAAACTGCAGACAATAACCAGCAACTGGTTGTTGAGCAGCAAGAGCAGACGACTCAAGGTGCGACAGCGATTCACCAGATGTCGCAAACGGTTCGTGAAGTTGCGCAGCATACCGAGGAAGCGGCGCAGCTAGCCGATGACACCGACAAGGAAACCGTCAACGGCAGCCGTGAAGTAGAAGCAACGGTGCGCTCTATTGAAGAGCTGGCTAAACAGGTTGAAAGTGCTTCAGCGGTTATTGGTGAACTGTCTGACAATACCGCTGAAATTAATAAAGTGTTAGAGGTTATTGAAGGCATTGCTGACCAGACCAACTTGCTGGCGCTGAACGCAGCAATAGAGGCAGCCCGCGCAGGTGAACATGGACGAGGCTTCTCAGTAGTCGCTGATGAAGTTCGGGCTCTGGCAAACAGAACTCAGGACTCTACACGCAGTATTCAAAGCCTTATTGAAACTATGCGTGGCAGCGCAACCAATGCCGTTGACGTGATGGAACAAGGCCGCCAGAAAGCCACAGAGAGTGTTGAGCAAGCGCGCAGAGCAGGGGAGTCATTGCAGTCCGTAAACACCTCGGTTGCGAAAATGAGCGACATGAACGCACAAATAGCAACAGCCGCTGAAGAGCAGACCGCTGTTGCGGAAGAAATTAACCAGAACTTCACCTCTATCACCGAAGCCGCTGAGCAAGCCGCTGCTGGCTCTGAGCAAATTAGTGAAGCCAGCCGCGAGCTGCAAGAGCTGGCACAACGGTTAAATAAAGGCATGAAACGCTTTAAAATTGCTTAAAGCCCTTGATTAGAACGGCTAAAACCCCTACCATAGCGGCCGTTCTGGAGAGGTGGCCGAGTGGCTGAAGGCGCACGCCTGGAAAGTGTGTATACGGCAACGTATCGAGGGTTCGAATCCCTCTCTCTCCGCCAGATACAAAGAAACCGCCCTTGTGGCGGTTTTTTTGTGTCTGCAGAAAGAGGACTTGATGAGAACCCTAAGGTTCGACAAAACGGCAGGAAAGCCGTTTTGAACAGCGCTTTAGCGCTGCCCGAAGGGCGAGGGCCATGGAGGGCCCGAGTTAATCCCTCGATCGAAGCCAGATACAAAGAAACCGCCCTTGTGGCGGTTTTTTTGTGTCTGCACGGCTCGTTTCTATTGCAATAATCCCCCCGGGTGGTAGTTTAAAAATTCGTTTAATAGGTAAGTACCAGGGAAGGTGTGACATTGCATTTTGTTCTGGCGCTTTCCTGCCAAGTAATAAACCAATAAGGATAGGTTATGTTTAAACGAGTTTTACCGGTAGTGGCAGGCGCAATTATGCTATCTGCGTGCAGCGGCGGAACACCGGCGTGCAGTGACTCAGAAACAGTCGATTTAGTTTTGGAAATTAGTAATGATGAGTTAGTTGCTCAGTTTGGAACTGAATTTGCGAGTTTAATTGATATGTCATTAGATGCTATTCGCACGCAAGGGCACGATGAAAAGCTTGATACTTATCAGTGCGCTGCTGATTTAATTATGTCTGGCCCGGGCGGTGAGAGTAATGTGCCGGTAGAATATACCGTTGAGTCAACCGACGACGATGACGAGTTTTATGTCACTGTTTATGGCTTATAAGCCAAATACTAAAAAGGCGCCTTCTGGCGCCTTTTTGCTTTCATAAACAAAACTTACATCATTTTCTGTAAGTAAAGTTGTTCACCCAGCTTGTCCATTAAGCCCAACTGAATTTTCAGCCAATAGGCATGGTCTTCCTCGGTGTCTTTTAAAATACCAACAAGCATATCGCGTGTTACATAATCGTCGACTTCTTCACAATACTCGATAACTTCACGCAATGTTTTTGCGTTGTTGTACTCAAGTTGTAAGTCGTTTTCCAGCATTTCACGAACGTCAGAGCCAATATTGTGAGGCTCCCGGTTATTCATGTTTGGTTCGCCTTCTAAAAACAGAATACGACGAATAAGTAAATCAGCATGACCGCGTTCGTCATCAATTTCATGGTTAATGCGCTCATAAAGCTTCATTAAGCCCATGTCTTCGTATTGACGTGAATGGGAGGTGTATTGGTCAATTGATGTCAGTTCAAACGCGAGCAAACGGTTTAATTGCTCAACAACATTGTTATCTCTGCGCATTACTCAGCCTCATCCATTTTTGTTTGTAAGTACACCTCATTACCAAGGCGGGAGATAAGATCAATTTGGGTTTCCAACCAGTCCAGGTGTTCTTCCTGAGCGTCCAGAATATCCCGTAACGCTTTACGACTGACATAGTCTTTGTGCTCTTCACAAACTTTTATAGCGTCGCGTATGGCGCTGACGTCACCAAACTGCACCTTGTGGTCAAGCTCCAACATTTCGCGAGGCTCTTCTCCAACATACAGCTTTCCTAGCTCTTGTAAATTAGGAATACCCTCTAGAAATAAAATGCGTTCGATAATAACGTCGGCATGCTTCATTTCTTCAATGGACGCTTTATAAACAGCTTTGTTTAAGCTGTTGAAGCCCCAGTTTTGGTACATACGGGCGTGTAGAAAATACTGGTTGATAGCGGTCAGCTTTAAGGTCAGCACCTTATTAAGCTGCTGAATAACTTTTGCATCACCTTTCATAGTTCGAGCTACCTCTTAATTCACAACGTATGAATTAAGTGTAGCACACTGATACTGGCAGCGAAGTCTCTTGAGATTTTTTCGGGGAGTTTTCCTGAAGCGCTTCGTTAAGAACGGTTTTTGCACAGTCTTTACAACAGCCACATTGCGAAGCTACACCGTATTGCTGGCGTAGATCACGCATTGACGAAACCTCTCCACAGCTTACTGCCTGGTGGATGGTTTTATCATTGACTCCTTTACAAAGACATACATACATAGACTATCACCTCAACGAGTTAGTGATAGTCTATTTTAAATGCGAACTATTTGCAATAGCTTTTGAGTGGTACTTACCGTACTTACTAAGGGTTAATAAAACCAGTTTTAAGCAGGTAGAGGGTGTAAGCAATGTATAAAGCGATAAAAATAGCGCCATGAACACGGTTAATACGCCCCTGGCGAGCTTTACGTATACCAAAGCCCATTAATAGTAATGTCAGAATTGCCATGGCAACCCAGTCACGGCTTAGTACTAATGGCTCCAAAGAAATTGGCTTTATCGCGCCGGCAATACCCACTACAGCCAAGGTATTAAACATATTTGAGCCAATCACATTCCCTAATGCCAGGTCATGTTCATTTTTGCGTGTTGCTGCAATAGCGGAAGCCAGTTCTGGTAAAGAAGTGCCAATGGCAACGACGGTCAAGCCAATAACAAGGTCACTGACACCTAATGCCGTTGCAATATTAACTGCTCCCCAAACCAGTGCTCTTGAGCTGACAATAAGCAGCAATAAGCCAACAATTAACCAAATAATAGCGGGCTTCATGGGGAGCGGGTGTGCGTCGAGCTCTTGAGTGTACTCAGCAGCGAGCGCGTCGTCACCGCTTTTCGAACCAACCCAGACGGACCAACCCATATAAGCAAAGAAAACCAATAGAAGAATAGCCGCTTCGAGATGGGTAATTTCGTAATCCAGTAAGAAAATAGCGCTGAGGAGCGTGATACCAATAAGTACTGGCATTTCACGACGAATAACCACTGATTTCACGGCAATAGGCGCTAATACAGCGGTGATGCCCAGGACTAAAGCGATATTGGTTATGTTAGAGCCATAGGCGTTACCCAATGCTAGAGCAGGGTTGCCATCAATAGATGCAATGGCCGAGACAACCATTTCCGGAGCCGAAGTGCCAAATCCAATAATCACCATTCCGATAACTAACGGAGCCATGCCTAAATGACGAGCAACAGCAGCGGCTCCTTCAACGAACTTGTCAGCACTCCAAACCAGAACCGCCAAACCAATAATAACTGCAACTATTGATAACACCATAAAAACTCACGCTTTATCCACTGAATAAACAATGGGCGCTAGTTTAACTCAGTGTTTGTTTTAAAGCATCAATACTTGTTGGGTCATCAATAGTTGATGGTACGGACACCTCATTGCCTTGTACTAGCTGTCGAATAATCCGGCGCAAAATTTTGCCTGAGCGTGTTTTGGGTAAACGCGGCACAATGTGTAAGGTTTTCAGACAGGCAATAGCGCCAATTTTATTGCGAACGAGCTGTATGAGCTCGTCCTGCAATTGCTCTTGAGTAATATCGACAGCGTTTTTCAGTATGACAAAACCGACCGGTAGCTCACCTTTAAGATCGTCCGGTTGTCCAACAACAGCGCATTCGGCCACTGCGGCATGACTGGCCAGTATTTCTTCCATTTCGCCTGTTGAAAGTCGGTGACCGGCGACATTAATAACATCATCCGTACGTCCCATAATGAAGACATAGCCGTCTTTGTCGATGTAGCCACCGTCGCCGCTGCAGTAGTACCCCGGGAAGGCTTTCAGGTAACTGTTGTGCAAACGTTCCTCGTCTTCCCAAACGGTTGTCAGGCAACCAGGGGGTAGGGGTAACCTGACACAAATGGCACCTTCTTCGCTGTTGTCGACCGACTTGCCCAGAGGATCAAGTACCGATATTTCATAGCCGGGGACAGGAAATGTCGATGAGCCGGGTTTAACTTTAGCCGACTCAATGCCGACCGGGTTGGCGCACATTGGCCAGCCGCTTTCTGTTTGCCACCAGTGATCGTAAACCGGTTTGTCGGTCAACTCTGTGGTCCACTCATAGGTGGCCGGGTCAAGGCGCTCGCCGGCCATATAAATTCGTTCTAATGAGCTAATATCGTACTTTTCCAAAAACTTGCCGTCGGGGTCTTCTTTTTTTATTGCCCGAAACGCGGTTGGTGCTGAGAATACCGCTTTGGCTTTGTACTGCTCGATAATTCGCCAAAAAGCTCCCGCGTCTGGCGTATTAACGGGCTTGCCTTCATACAGCACTGTGCTGCACCCAAAAATTAATGGACCGTAGACAATGTACGAGTGCCCGACAACCCAACCGACATCTGAAGCGGTAAAGAAGGTGTCTCCGGGGTTTAAGCCATACACATAGCTCATTGAGAAATTTAAAGCGGTTGCGTAACCGCCGTGGTCGCGTACCACCCCTTTCGGCTTACCGGTGGTTCCTGAGGTGTAGAGAATATACAGCGGGTGTGTTGAAGGTAAGGCAACTGGCTCTGCGGGTGCGGCTTTTTCGACGGCATCTTTCCAGTCGATATCCCCCTCATTGTTTAGCTCGGCGGTGCATTCCGGTCTTTGGTAAACAATGACTGAGCTGGGCTTGTGTGTTGCTTCCTCTATGGCTCTATCGACAATGGGCTTGTACTCAAGAACTTTGTTAACCTCGACACCGCAAGAAGCGGTGACAATAGCCTTGGGTTTAGCATCGTCGATTCGAACCGCCAACTCATGCGCAGCAAAGCCGCCAAACACAACAGAGTGAATAGCGCCAATGCGGGCACAGGCCAGCATGGCAATGGCAGCTTGTGGAATCATTGGCAAATAGATAACCACCCGGTCACCAACGTTGACCCCCTGAGCCTTTAAGGCGCCGGCAAAAGCCGCCACTTCTTCCCTAAGCTGGCTATAGGTGTAATGGTTTTGTGTATTGGTAACGGGAGAGTCGTAATACAGTGCTACCTGGTCACCACGACCTGCATTAATTTGTGCGTCTAACGCTAAATGACTGACATTTACTTTGCCGTCTGGAAACCAGTCAGCCATGCCGTTTTTGCGAACATTGGCTGCGGTTTTGGGTGGGGTAAACCAGTCTAGGCGACTGGCCTGTTCAAGCCAGAATCCTTCCGGGTCTTGCTGGGCTTCAGAATAAAGCTTCTTATAAGCTTGCATAGCAATGTCCTTACTTCTTAAATACTGATGCTTTCAAGCTTATTCTGTTACCCGCAATTTCCCATTCGACTTAGGTCTAACTAAGGTGACTTTTACAGATTTTTACCAAAATCGGAGCCTTCGCAGCAGTAAGAACTCGACAACGGCAATGACAATCAGGGCGACACAAAAAATGAGGAAAGCATCCTCACTTTCCACTCCAGGCATACCGCCAATATTGATGCCGAAAACCCCCGTCAGGAAACTTAACGGTAGGAAAACACCGGCAATAACTGACAGCCAGTACGTGTTTCGATTCATTTTTTCGGCTATGGCTTGCTGTATTTGCTCACGCTGCATCCAAATCTGTTCAAGCATTAAGTCAATTTGTTCGAACAGTCGTTGGGTAGTATCGCGCTCATTAATAAGCCACTGATGCAGCTCACCTGGCATAATGCGTTCGGCTTCCGTAGTGAGCTTTTCTAACGCTGCTAATTGCGGGCGTATGAAACGGTTTAAACGCAACAAACGACGGTGCAGCGACGTTAACTGAAGTTGCAAAGACGCAGTGTCGTCGAAACCTTGCCCTTCAATTTTCTCAATAGCGTCTTCAGCATTTGACACAACGTCTTCGACTTTTAGATTAATTTGCTCAATAAGGCTGACAATAAAGTCGTGTAAAGAATCCGGGCCGGATTGATGTTTAAGCTGATCGCGCAAATGCGCAATGGCATTGAATGGGCGCTTTCTAAAGGTATAGAGCGCGCCTTTGTAATAGAGCAGGCGTAGGCTCAGCATATCTTCTGGCTGCTCGCCGCTAGCCAGATTAACTCCGCGTAGTAGCAGAATAAAGCCATCGGGTAAGCGCTGAAAACGAGGGCGGGTGTCTTCTTCCAGTACAGCGTCAATGAGAGGCTCCGGAATACCGGCCTGAGTAAGCCAATCACTAAGCCCTTCAGCGTCTCGTTGAAAATGAAACCAGCAATTCGGCTGATGAGTCTGTGGCGATGCGCAGGCTTTGGCGGGACTTGTTGAAAAGTCCCAGCTATCAATAAGAAAGTCCATTTGAACCTCGTTTTAGTCGGGTAACTCACACAATGATGCGTCAAAAACCACTAAATGGTCAAAGTCTACGTCTATTCCTACGGTTGCGCCATCTTTGAGAGGTTGGTGTGAAGGACCTACGGCAAGCACACGACTTGTATCTGACAGCTCGAGTGTATAAAGGTAGTGCGAGCCACGAAAACCTTTACCAACGACAATAGCTTTCATAGCACTGTCTTTATTCAGAACAATATCGTCCGGACGAACTAAGAAGTTCACTTGCATATTAGGGTGGTTTTTAATGTCGTCGTGCTCGATAACACCAAAAGCGCTGTGCAGCTTATGCTCTTTCACTTCGCCTTGCAGTAAAACACCGCGGCCAATAAAGTCAGCAACCAGCTCGTGTGTAGGTTCGTGATATAACTCATACGGTGTTTCCCACTGTAAGAGTTGACCTGAGTACATAACGCCGGCTTTATCAGCCATAGCAAAGGCTTCTTGTTGATCATGAGTGACTAACAGTGCCGTTATGTTCTCTTCTTTTAATAAGTGACGAACGTCGTGCGCCAGAATTTCACGTAATTCGGCGTCCAGGCTGGAAAATGGTTCGTCCAGAAGCATTAATTGAGGCCGTGGTGCTAATGCTCTGGCCAGAGCGATACGTTGTTGCTGTCCACCTGAAAGTTCATGAGGATAACGCTTCTGGTAACCGTTAAGATCGATACGCAGGAGCAACTCTTTAACGCGTTGCTCTTGCTCCGACTGGCTCCAGTCTTCAATGCCAAAGCGAATATTTTGCTCAACGGTTAAGTGAGGAAACAGTGAAAAGTCTTGAAACATCATGCCGATATTCCGCTTTTCTGTCGCTAATTGCATTGAACTGCTGGAAACGACTTTGTCGTGCAGTGATATTTTTCCGGACGACACAGGATTAAAGCCGGCAATGGCACGCAGCAACGTGGTTTTCCCACAACCACTAGGACCTAGTAGGCAGCCAATATCGCCGGGCGCAAGAGATAAACTGAGCTGATCAACAATGCGGTTGCCAGAAAGCTCGATACTGACCGATTCGAGATTCAGTAAAGTACTCATTTAATCTCCTGTTTTAATGGATTTATTACGTAGCGCCCGGGACAGCATCATAACTGGAATAAGCCCAACCGCAACTATCATTAATGCAGGTGGGCCTGCGTCGGCTAGGCGCTCGTCAGAAGCCATTTCAAATGCGCGAACGGCCAGCGTGTTGAAATCAAAAGGCCGTAACACTAATGTTGCCGGCAGCTCTTTCATGACATCGACCAGGACTAAGATTAACGCAGCCAGTAGTGGGCTTTTTAACAGAGGCAAATGCACTTTCCATAAAATACGGCGGCCACTTGCCCCCAGGGTGCGGGCGCTGTCGTCCATTTGCGGAGTAATCTGCTCAAGCCCTGAGCTTACCGTTTGTAGCGATACCGACAGGAAACGAACGCTATAGGCGAATAGCAGAGCAATGACTGTCCCTGAAAATATCAGTCCTGGGTTCATACCAAAGAGCCACTTGCTGGCTGCTATAAGTTGATGATCGAACCAGGCCAGCGGCGACAGCAGACCAACCGCAATAACAATCCCCGGAATAGCGTAGCCCATTCCTGCCAGCGTAATAGCGGCGCGTAAAGGGCGAGTTGGGTGGCGACGGCGACCATAGGCCAACCACAACGCCAGTAAAACGGTAATGCATGCGGCTAATAGGCCTAACCATAGCGTATTGCCGGTTAACACCCAGAAGGAAGATTCGAGCCATACATCGGATTTTTCTACTGACCACCAAAGCAGTTGCGAGGCAGGAATGAGAAAGCCTAAAACAACAGGTAACCAACAGGTAAAGGAAGCCAGTCCTGCCCGCCAGCCTTTTAGTGGACGTCGTTGTGGTGTGCGGTTTGACGAGCGCTGTTGGTAAAAGCGGGCTCTGCGGCGCGAATAGCGCTCAACCATGATTAATACAATGACGAATATCAGTAGCAGGGCAGATAACTGCAATGCACCCTGGGCGTCGCCAATGCCATACCAGGTCCTGAAAATACCGGTGGTAAAAACAGTAACACCGAAGTATTCCATGGTGCCGTAGTCGGCCAGTGTTTCCATTAATGCCAATGTGACGCCGGTGGCAATGGCAGGGCGGGCTAATGGCATTGCAACTCGCCAGAAGCTTTTTAGTGAGCCCGCCCCCAGCGTTCGTGCGCTTTCAAAAGCCGCCGTCGACTGCTGCATAAAGGCTGCACGGGTAATTAAATAAACATAAGGGTATAAAACGACACACAAAACAAATACGGCACCGCCCAAACTACGAATATTCGGGAACCAGTAATCGCCAATGGATACGTTGAATAGATCGCGAATGAGTTGCTGCACAGGTCCAGCATAGTCAAGCAAGCCAGTGTAGGTGTAGGCGGTTATGTAAGCGGGCATGGCCAGTGGCAACAGCAAGCCCCAGCTTAAATATCGCCAACCGGGAAAGTCGTACTGACTGATGCACCAGGCGGTACTGACACCCAACACAGTAACGCCCAGACCAACGCAAACCAGTAAAATAAGAGAGTGGTTAATGTATTCAGGAATAACCGTTTGCCAGAGATGAGCAAGGATGTCCCATTGCGGGTTTAATAAGGATAGGGCCACCACAATAAGTGGCAGCCCTATTAATACCGCCACGGCAAAAAGTAACAGCGTGCCACGGCTCATGCAGTACACTCCATGTTTAAATTAACGCCAGCCGGCACGGTTCATTAAACGTACGGCCTCACCGTTGTTCTCACCCAGAACGTCCATTGAAATGTCGTCCTGCTTGAACTCACCCCACTGTTGAAGTGTTTCACTCCACTCAACACCGTCTCGTACGGGGTATTCGTAATTGGCTTGAGCATACCATTTCTGAGATTCCTCAGAGACTAAAAACTCGATAAGTTTTTGAGCTTCGTCAATATTTTTGGCGTGCTTGGTAATACCGATACCAGACACATTAACGTGAGTGCCCTGAGCATCTTGAGCAGGCCAGAAAATTTTCACTTTCTGCGCAGCTTCGCGCTCGTCCGCGTCGTCTGAGTTCAGCATGTGGCCAAAGTAGTAAGTGTTTGCAATAGCGACGTCACAAACGCCGTAAGCCACACCTTTAATTTGGTCTCTGTCGCCGCCTACCGGTTTACGAGCAAAGTTTGAAACAAAGTCTTCAGCCCATGTTTGTGTTTTCTCTTCACCATGATGTTCAATGAGTGCGGCAACAAGTGACTGGTTATATAGGTTGTTTGAAGAGCGGATACAAATACGGTCGTTCCACTGCTCTTCGGCAAGGCTTAAATAAGATTCAAGTTGTTCTGGGTCTACTCGATCTGGTGAGTAAAAAATAGGGCGAGCGCGTAAGCTTAGACCAAACCAAAGGTTGTCTTTTGAGCGAAAGTGTTCCGGTACCGCAGACTCAACTAGTTTTGAGTTTAAAGGCTGGAATGCATCCGCTTCAACGGCACGGTATAACGCACCAGCATCAACGGTTAAGAATAAGTCAGCGGGGGTGTTTTCGCCTTCTGAGCCTAAACGAGCCAATAACGCATCGGCTTTACCCGTTAAAAGGTTGACTTCAATACCGGTTTTCTCCGTGAATTGCTCTAAAACAGGTTTGATTAGGGCTTCTTTACGTGCTGAGTAAATGTTGACTTCAGCAGCGGCGCTAGTGAATGACACCAGTGTCGCAGAAGTCGCAGCAATAACCGTGAGTAAGCGATTTAACTTGCGCATATCCTTTTGACCTCTATACGAACGTTCGATGAATTTCGCTCGATTATATCAGAACAGATGAATAATGATAGCCATTCTCATTTGAAATGTGTCATCCAAATTTTCAATTTGCGGGTAGTCAATAACTTAGCTTCTGCTATTCTAAAAACGACTGTCTATATGCGGAGAATCTATGTCGGAATTATCATTGTTAGCGTTAATTGGTGTGCTGTCCATTAGCTGCCAATGGTTGGCTTGGCGAATTAAACTGCCAGCCATATTGCCGCTGCTTATCTGCGGCTTGGTACTTGGGCCAACATTAGGGTTGCTAGACCCTGATGCGTTATTCGATGATTTGTTGTTTCCTTTTGTGTCCTTAGCCGTTGCTGTCATTCTGTTTGAAGGCAGTCTAACGCTAAAGTTTGAGGAAATAAGAGGGCACGGACGAATGGTGACCAATCTGGTCAGCGTTGGTATGTTAGTGACCTTTTTGGTTATTGCCGTTCTTACCCATTTTATAATGGGGTACGGCTGGGAAATATCCGCGTTGTTTGGAGCGTTGGTTGTTGTGACAGGGCCTACTGTTATTCAACCAATGATACGTTCCATTCGCCCTATAAATAAGCTTGCGAACATTCTCCGCTGGGAAGGCATTATTATTGACCCATTGGGCGCATTGCTCGCAGTTCTGGTTTATGAATTCATTATTGCCAGTCAGGACGTTGCGTTTTTACATGCACTGCAAGCGTTTGCCACAACGGTAGCTATTGGCTTTGCTTTAGGTTGGGGGGCCGCGCGTTTACTTGGGCTGGCTTTAGGTCGTGGCTGGTTTCCGCATTATCTGCAAAACGTTGCGACTTTAACCATAGTGTTGGGTGTATTTGCGTTGTCGAACGCTATTCAGCATGAATCAGGTTTGTTAACGGTGACTGTCATGGGCATGGTTATGGCAAATACCCGCAACCTGAACATGGAAGAAATATTGGAGTTCAAAGAAACACTGAGTGTACTCCTTATTTCTGCGCTCTTTATTATTCTGGCTGCTCGTCTCGACTTTGCTGAATTCGATGCTCTGGGTATGCCGGCAGTCATTCTTATCGCAATTATCTTGTTCGCCGTGCGCCCTTTAGCGGTTTGGCTGTCTGCTATAGGTACAGAGCTTAGGTTTAAAGATAAGTTATTACTGTCCTGGATTGCTCCGCGCGGTATTGTTGCGGCCGCGGTTTCAGCGTTATTCGCATTAAAAATGGAAGAGTCCGGTTGGGAAGAGGCTGCGGCCATCGTACCGTTGGTCTTTGTGGTTATTATGACTACGGTGGTTCTGCAGAGCTTAACGGCTAAACCGCTTGCGAGAATGTTAGGGCTTCTGGAGCCGGCGGCAAAAGGCTTCTTGATCTTCGGGGCTAACCAAATGACGCGGGCCGTCGGTAAAGCCTTGCAGGAAAGTGGCGTGAATGTGCGCCTTGCTGATACCAACTGGGAAAATATTAAGCTGGCGCGTATGGATAACCTGCCGGTATATTTCGGAAACCCAGCCTCTGAGCATGCGTCCAATAATATCGATTTAACAGGCCTTGGCCGCTTGCTGGTGATGTCGCCCTATAAACAGTTAAACCCGCTAGTTTCGATGTATTATCAGGACTGGTTTGGTTCCAGAAAAGTGCATGGGCTAAATGGCGGTGAGCAGGACTATCGGGCAAGTCACCAGCTGACGGAAAGCTACCGTAAGACGCTGAACTTATTCGGTGAAAGTGTGACTTACTCGAAGTTAGCGAGCCTTCACTTTCAGGGGGCTAAAATTAAGTCGACACCTATTACTGACAGCTTCAGCTTTGCGGATTATCAGCAAAAATACGGCACACGAGCACTGCCAATGTTTGCAATTGATGAAGCAGAGAAATTGCATATTTTCACGACTGAGCGTGAGTTAATACCGCAACCAGGCTGGACGGTTATAGCGATGATCTCTACGGAAAGCGATGAGTCAGAAAGTGAGAAACCTAACGCCAACTGAGCCTGATATTTTAGGCTGCCCCCGATGCGACTTAATTTGCCGCGTCGGGGCTGTTGAATTAGGTCAAAAAGCGGAGTGTCCAAGGTGTGGTTACAGGCTGCTTGGCAAATCAGAGTACCGAGCAGACAAGTTACTGGCTTATTCTGTTACCGCTATTGTCTTACTTATTTTCGCGTTAACTCTGGACTTTATTCAATACGACAGCTCTGGACTGACTCAGTCAATGACGCTTCTGGATGCCGCCTGGCAACTATCGTACTTCCATGAAAAGTTATTGGCTGTCATTGTTTTACTGACCGTTATTTTGTATCCCTTACTGTATTTGTTCAGTCTTATCGCTGTGTTTGTCGCCTTAAAAGCAAGAGCTTCAGCGATAGCTCGTTATTGTCTGCGATTAAGTTCGCACGTTAAACCCTGGCTTATGGTCGATGTGTTTTTGTTGGGGACGCTGATTTCGCTGATAAAAATTTCTGGCCTTGCTAATGTTCAATTAAAGCTGGGCTTTTGGCTATTTTGCGGGTTTGTTGCGTTTTTATTGGTGACCTATTACTTAGTGAATACGATGAACTTATGGTCGGTCGTTGGGAAGCAAACAAAAACGCTCAACAATGCAAAAGCTGGAATAACCGCACGCGAACAAGGTTATAAGGTGTGTGAAGTGTGTCACCGGTTAGTGTCTTTTGGCGTGTCAGACTGTCCGTGTTGCGGGGACGATATTGACCGACACTGGTGGCGCTCTCCACAAGCAACGTTGGCATTAATTCTCGCAGCAACGCTTTTACTGATTCCGGCCCATTGGCTACCGATAATGGAAACGGTGCATTTTGGTGACGCCCAGCCATCGACGATTATTGGAGGTGTTATCGAGCTATGGCACTCTGGCGATGGGCCTATTGCTGCTATTGTATTTATTGCCAGTTTAGTTATTCCTGTTGCTAAGATACTCGCTTTGTTGGGATTAATGGCGTTGGCACGTTGGCAAACGCCGCAAGCAGTCAATCATAGGTTGATTCTGTATAAAGTAACTGACTGGATTGGCCGTTGGTCGATGATAGATATTTTTGTTGTGGCTATTTTGGTTGCGTTAGTAAGAAGCGGTACCGTAATGTCAGTTTATCCAGGCGCTGCGGCTATCGCCTTTGGTGCTGCTGTGGTATTGACCATGTTAGCGGCAATGAGCTTTGATACTCGTTTATTTTGGCGTGAGGCAGAGAAATGACAGAATCCGATGTCGCGAAAGTCAGCCGTTTAAAAGTACTGTCGCCGGTATGGATAGTGCCTATCGTCGCATTTTTTGTTGCAGGCTGGATGGTTTGGCAGGACACCAGTGGCGCTGGCCCGACAATTACTATATCGGTGTCAGATGCAGAGGGCATAGAACCGGGAAAAACACGGATAAAAGTACGCAATGTTGATGTGGGGAAAGTCACGGAGGTACGCCTGTCGGACGATTTTAAAGAAGCGGTTATTGAAGTGTCAATGAACGAGAGCACTGATCGCATGCTGAACAGCGACACTGAAGTATGGGTTGTGAAACCCAGAATTGGGCGTCGTGGCGTTAGTGGCCTGGGCACCTTGCTGTCAGGTGCTTATATTCAATTACAACCGGGTGATAGTGGCGATTTTCAATCACATTTTACCGCGCTCGAAAACCCGCCGGTGACACCTCAGGAAACGCCGGGCAAGCGGCTGACGCTAGTGAGTGACGGCCAAACCCAAGTGGCTGTCGGAGACTCCGTTCAATATCAAGGCTTCACGGTGGGTCAAGTTGAGCAAACGGAGTTTTTGGTGGATAAGCGTGAAAGTCGCTATCAAGTTTTCGTGAAAGCCCCTTATGATGAATTGCTCACAGAAAACACACGTTTCTGGTTACAACGCGGCGTATCCGTTCAGTGGAACTCTCAAGGCATTGATCTCGCGCTTGGCTCAATAGACTCATTGCTGGGCGCTGCCATTACTTTTGGAGTACCGGAAGGCCAGCCGCGGGGCGATAAACTCCAACAGTCAACAAGCTTTGAGCTGTTTAACAGTTTAGAAGAAGCTAAGCAACAAGGCTTTATTCATGGCATTGATTATGTGGTGTTGCTCGACGAGTCCATAGCAGGACTTGAGAAAGGAGCTCCTGTGCAGTTTAAAGGTGTGCGTGTCGGCACGGTTAGAGAGGTGCCGTTGCGCTGGTTCCCGGATGAAAATGATGAGGCACCTCTGAAACGCATTCCTATTCTAATTCGTTTTGAACCCGAGCGTTTACGGGGGTTAGTGGCTGACACCAATATTAATAGTTGGGAAAAGCGTTTACCGGAGCTGTTTGAGCAGGGCCTGCGAGCTAATATACGGGCATCAAACTTGCTGACAAATACACTGTTTGTCGATGTCAGTTTTTACTCTGATGCAGAGCCGGTTGAGGGTGACCAGAAGTTTGCCGGCTACCCGGTTATGCCGGCGATGGCCAGTGATTTCACACGCCTGGAGGAAAAGCTAACGCAGCTGATGGATAAGTTTAATAAACTGCCGCTAGAGAATAGCTTGTCGGATTTTTCACAAGCGATGCAGTCGGTTGATGATACGGCTAACACCTTAGATGGTATTTCAAAATCGCTGGCGCAAGTGCTTGAGCAACCAGAAATAAACCAGCTTCCAAAATTGTTGAAGCAAAACTTACAACAGTTACAAGAGCTAACCGGTAGCTTAAGTGACGATTCTCCAACGCGTCGGCAGTTAAACCAGACCTTAAATGAAGTTGAAAAGCTCTCAAGAGATTTACAGCCAGTTATTGAGCAGCTTCAGCAGCAACCTAACTCACTGATTTTTAGCCCATCAGTGACACCAGATCCGGAGCCAAAAGCCTATGAAAATTAAAAACGTATTAGCCGGCTCGGTAAGCTTAGCGGCATTGTTTTTAGCGGGCTGTTCTAGCCAAAGTTACAATATTACGCAGTATCGTTTACCGCATTTAAGCCAGTCGGTTGACGCCGTTTGCCCCGCTTCGCAGCGAAGCATTGTCGTAGGTGAAGCGGCGTCTAAAATGGGAATACAAATTCAGCAGGATGAAACGCGTTGGCATACGGCAAAACAGCACCGCTGGAGCACGCCTTTGTCGAACCAGTTGCAACGCAGCATTCAGCGGCTAATGCTGAACGATGACTGCACTGGACTATTAACTGTCACTATTGAAGATTTTTATGGGAGTTATAATTCGCATGCGGTCATTGCTGGTCATTGGCAATACGAGATGGAGAACAGCGGCAATACAGTCAGTGGTGCATTTACTGAAAAAGTGCCATTAAAAGCCGACGGTTACGCTGCTTTAGTCAATGCGTTAGATGAAGCCTGGTTGCACAGTATGGACACCATTAGCTTGTCTGTTAACTCGATGAGTGGCGATTAAAACCGCCACTCCCAGCTGAGTTGAACGCCAACGTCCTGATCAATCATAGGTGAGTCAAGGTATTGAACCGATAACCTGACTAAACTGTCCCAAACTGGCTGTGTACGACGAATTAAAGCGCGCGATGTGCTGTCGGATCCGTCGTTATTGCTGCGACTGACTAACACGGTCCAGGCGGAACCATCATTTGAAAACTGACGGTAACTAAAGGACGCAGTTTGACTCCCTTTGGGAAAAGGTGAGCCCGGGTTCCGCTGGTGACTTAAAAAGTACTGCCTTCCTGCGTTGTTCGTCGAATAAAAGTCATGCTCATTGCCGCCGTCTAACTGACTGTATTCGACCGTAACGCTATGACGAACGCTGTCAGAGCCCATCATCCACTGGCCACCAAGGGTGTAAGCTGGTTTATCATCACTTTCTAGTTGCTTGTCGATACCAATTTCAGCATAACCGGAAAATTGGTGTTTGCCCCAGTTAAAGCCGGTTCTGGCGTCAGCGGTCAGCATTCGGTTACTGATAGTATCTTCTTGCTGTTCTATGGCGCTAATGCCGAACCAAAGCTTACTTAGAAACTGGCTAGAAAAGCGAATGCCATGAATTTGATAATGCTGGCTGTAGCCGTCGTCCTGGTAACCGCTAAATAAACTGATTTTGAACGGAGCCATGCCTGCCGGAGGATAGTCAGGCGCATAGTCAACGCGAACTTTTGGAATAGGTCGTGCATTATTAGAAAAGAGCAGGCTACTGTGCTCGGCCGGCCCCCAACGCAGTGGTAATGCATCGACACTAAAACTCCAGTCATTCAGGTTGTAGGCAAAATAACTACCGTCTAATGTCTTTTTGTGGTCGCCTTCGAAAGGATCCTGTCGATAATTGACTTGTACACGCGCTGCCCAGCGCTCACCATGCATGGTTCGGCTTAGGCTTATTTTGCCTTCTTCGTAGGTGTCGTCGCCGTAGTCTAAAACCGCATTTTCAGAGTCGGTCGCCGCGATATACCAACGTGTTTTAGGACCACTTTGCGCTTGTGACAAACTGTGCCGAACGTGCTGAAGTGCTAACTTCTGAGTATTTGAAAGTTCACTTGGGTCTAGAGCATCGAGTTGGGGTAAAATGCTTTTCCAGGCTACCGGGTACTGCTGAATAGGTGTTTCTATTAAACCTGACTCAGCAAGTACAATAAGACTATTACGTAACTCGACATCGCTCGCTTCAATCCAGACAGAAGCGTAAGAGGGTGACGCAGCGGCGGCGCACAAGGCTGCCGCTAAATATGTGTGTTTTATGAAGCGCATTCACAGACAATTTAGTTATTAGAATTGCATTATATAGTGCCAGATTTTTTAACACGAAGACAACGGTTTGTTGATGCGAGTGCGTTATAATACGCTCGCAAATGAGAGAGGGCTGAAGAATGAAAAATTGGGTGTTCGCATTAGTTGCTTTGCTAGTGTTGGTTGGCTGTAAGCAGCAAACCACCAACACCTTGAAAGAGGGTGAAATTATATCGCTGGATCAACAGGTATTGCCAAACAGCGAGTGGCAACTGAGCCGTTCTGTTATTGAATTGAGTTTCTGTCGCGACAGGGTCAACGAAGACCTTCTCGCGTCTGAAAGTGAGTTAAGAGGTTGGCGTGGCTCCGGTGAACCTACTGCGTTTCCGCCGTATCGTGAAGAGGGGCTTGAGAAGCTTGCGGAACTCTTGTCAAAACAGCCAATGACGGGTCAACCAACATTGTTATGGCAAAAAGACGGAAATGTCAGTGCACAGCGTTATCACGTGGCTATGCCTGCAAATGTATCAAAAGGCGAATTGGAAGATGCGGTGTTTCCTTTGGTTGCTTTTTTATCATCATCGGATCAGGTCTGTCACGTTGCTGTGGATGATTTTTACTGAATATAAAATAAGACAGCAAACTTTATTTGCCGATTTTTCGTAGAGTTAGGGTAATGAATAGAAAAAACTCCTGCGAACGAACAGGAGTCTACTAGACTAAATACTATGGCATTGAGTGCAGGAGATAACGTCATGTCAGTAAGCTTAAAAATTGAAAACAAACTTCGCGATGCGTTCGCCCCGGTACACCTTGAGGTACAGGATGAGAGCCATATGCATTCAGGCGGACCCAATGCAGAGTCACACTTTAAAGTCGTGTTGGTAACGCCTAAATTTAGCGGTGAAAGACTGATTAACCGACATAGGGCAGTCAATAAAATTTTAGCCAATGAGCTCATGAATGATATCCATGCGTTGGCGTTACATACGTACACGGAAGGAGAGTGGGAACAGGTTTCCGGAACGGCCCCACGTTCGCCTAATTGCATGGGCGGTTCGAAAGTCGCGGCGCATTAAAGAAAAATTAAGCATGTCTGATGTGTTCCTGCGCTTTCATTGGTTACAATGGGGGAAATAATCCGGAAAAAGGGAACATATCGACATGGTTATTAAGCCTAAAATCAGAGGGTTTATTTGTACAAACGCACATCCGGTTGGCTGCGCCGAAAATGTTAAACGTCAAATAAGTTACGTTAAGCAGCAACCGCCTATCGAAAATGCACCGAAAAACGTTCTTGTTATTGGATGCTCTACCGGTTACGGCTTAGCTTCACGTATTACCGCCGCCTTTGGTGGACAAGCGCATACACTGGGCGTTTGCTTTGAGAAAGAGCCAACAGAAAAGAAAACAGCCACCGCAGGCTGGTACAACACTGCAGCTTTTCATCAGGAAGCTGAAAAAGAAGGTCTTAAATTCCACTCAATTAACGGTGATGCGTTCTCAGATGAAATAAAACAAGAGAGCATCGAGTACATCAAAGACAACATGGGCAAAATTGACCTTGTTGTTTATAGCTTAGCGTCACCTAAGCGCAAAGATCCTGAAAGCGGCGAGCTTTATAGCTCTGTGCTTAAGCCAATCGGTAAGCAATACACGACGAAAACTTATAATACCGACAAAGATCAGGTGCACGAAGTGACTCTTGACCCGGCGACTGATGACGACATTGCAAATACGGTTAAAGTCATGGGCGGTGAAGACTGGGAGCGTTGGATTAAAGCTCTGCACGATGCCGACCTTCTGGCGAATGACTGTCAGACAACGGCTTATACGTATATCGGTAAGAAACTGACTTGGCCTATTTATGGTCATGCAACCATTGGTCGGGCAAAAGAAGATCTCGACAGAGCCTCATCTGCGCTAGGTGAGACTTATAAAGACGTTAACCTGAAAGCTTATGTGTCTTCACTGAAAGCTTTGGTAACACAAGCCAGCTCCGCTATTCCTGTGATGCCGCTTTATATTTCGCTGATTTACGGCGTAATGAAAGAGGAAGGAACGCATGAGGGGTGTATTGAGCAAATTTATCGCTTGTTTACTGAAGGGCTTTATGCTGAAAACCCAGAGCTTGACGAGGCAGGGCGCCTGCACATGGATGGCTATGAAACCAATGACAAAACACAAGCTAAAGTTGAAGCGCTTTGGGATAAAGTCACTCAAGAGAACTTCCACGATTTAGCGGACTATGACGGTTACCACAACGACTTTTTGAACCTGTTTGGCTTTGGTTTTGACAACGTCGACTACGATGCTGATGTAAATCCAAAAGTAAACTGGTAAGCGTTGTAGGAAAAATGCTAAAATTCCGACGATAAGTGTGGAAAACGTTTCAAGTTACCGGCAAAAAGACCCCTGGCTGGGGAAAGTTATGCCGGTAACTTTTTGATTTTTCAGGTTTCAGTCTTTTATGACTGGTTGTGATGAATCTTCCCTTAACGAGTAGTGCAAACGCATATGATTACGATCAAAAAAGGGCTGGACATCCCTATTAAAGGGGCGCCCCAGCAAAAGTTATCCGACGGTAAGGCCGTAACAACGGTTGCTACCTTAGGTGAAGAATACGTGGGTATGCGCCCAACCATGCACGTGAAAGTCGATGACCGCGTTAAAAAAGGTCAAATGATTTTCGAGGATAAGAAAAACCCTGGTGTCAAATACACAGCTCCCGGAGCTGGTGTTGTTAAAGACATTCTGCGTGGTGAGCGTCGTGTTTTACAAGCAGTAGTTATTGAACTGGATGGTGAAGAACAGGTCACCTTTGATAAGTTCGATAGCGATAAACTGACCTCGCTAGGTCGTGAAAAAGTGCAGGAAATATTGGTTGAATCAGGCCAATGGCCGGCACTTCGCACTCGTCCTTACAGTAAAGCTCCTGCTCTGGATGCGGAAGCAACCGCTATTTTCGTCAATGCGATGGATACAAATCCATTAGCTGGCGACCCAACGGTTTTCATTAGCGAACATAAGCAAGCCTTTATCGATGGTCTGAAAGTTTTATCAAACCTGACTGAAGGAAAACTGTTTGTTGCTAAAGCGGGCGACGCTGAAGTTGACACTGGTGATGCAGAGGTTACTTTGGAGTCCTTCCAAGGGCCACACCCTGCAGGGTTAGTGGGTACCCACATTCACTTCTTGCAGCCAGCGAGCTTGCAACGTCCGGTTTGGCACATTGGCTATCAGGATGTTATCGCTTACGGTAAGTTGTTCACCACCGGTGAAATCTTTACTGATCGTATGGTGGCATTAGGCGGTGAAGGCGTGAAAGAACCACGTCTATTGCGTACTCGCATGGGCGCTAACTTACACGAGTTGACAGCCGGTGAGTTAGCAGGTGATAACCAGCGTATTATTTCTGGTTCTGTTTTACACGGACACACAGCTGATGATGCTCATGCATGGTTAGGTCGCTTCCATAACCAAGTGAGTGTTATTCCTGAAGGCAACGAAAAAGAGTTTCTTGGTTGGCTACGCCCGGGCTCAGACTTGCACTCAGTTACCCGAGCTTACGCGGGGCATTTTAATCCGAAAAAGTTATTTAGCATGACAACCTCGACAAATGGTTCGTCACGCTCAATGGTACCTATTGGTAACTATGAGCGCGTCATGCCTTTGGATATTTTGCCAACCTTATTACTGCGCGACTTACTGTCTGGCGATACAGATGAAGGTCAACAACTCGGTTGCTTAGAGTTAGATGAAGAAGATCTGGCACTGTGCACCTATGTTTGCCCCGGTAAATACGAGTATGGACCGGTGTTGCGTGATTGTCTCACTAAGATTGAGAAAGAAGGCTAACCATGAGCTTGAAAGATACTCTTGAACGTATTGAACCGCAGTTTGAGAAAGGCGGTAAATACGAGAAGTGGTATGCGCTTTACGAAGCGGTAGCCACAATTTTATATACGCCGGGTACCGTGACTAAGTCTGGTACACACGTGCGTGATCGCATCGATTTGAAACGCATCATGATTTTGGTGTGGATGATGACATTCCCGGCAATGTTCTGGGGAATGTACAACGTCGGTAACCAGGCAGCTTTAGCATTAGCAGACGGTTATGCGTTATCGGACGCATGGCAAGTGGGCTTATTCCACTTGTTAGGCGGAGAGTTTGGTGCTGATGCGGGCTGGGGCACTAAAATGTGGTACGGTGCCTGCTGGTATCTACCTATTTATGCGGTCACCTTTATTGTTGGCGGCTTCTGGGAAGTTTTGTTTGCGACCATTCGTAAACACGAAGTTAACGAAGGTTTCTTTGTTACTTCGGTTCTGTTCTCACTGATTTTGCCAGCGACAACTCCGCTTTGGCAGGTTGCTTTGGGTATCACGTTCGGCGTGGTTATCGGTAAGGAAATCTTCGGTGGTACAGGCCGTAACTTCCTGAACCCGGCATTAACCGGTCGCGCATTCTTATACTTTGCATATCCGGCAAGCATGTCAGGTGACTCTATCTGGACAGCAGTAGATGGCTTCTCCGGTGCAACTAACTTAGGTGCTGCAGCACTGGGTAACCTTGATTACGGCAACACTGAACTCTGGTGGGATGCCTTCATGGGTAACATTCAGGGCTCAATTGGTGAAGTCTCAACACTGATGATTCTTATCGGTGGTCTGGCATTAATTTACCTCCGCATTGCATCATGGCGTATCGTTTCTGGTGTCTTTGTGGGGATGGTGCTGTTCTCAGGCCTACTCAACCTTATTGGTAGCGACTCAAACCCGATGTTCGCTATGCCTTGGTACTGGCACTTAGTACTGGGTGGTTTTGCTTTTGCGATGATGTTTATGGCAACTGACCCTGTATCTGCGTCATTTACAAACAAAGGTAAGTTCGCCTACGGTCTGTTAATTGGCTTCATGACGGTGATGATTCGTGTCATTAACCCGGCATTCCCGGAAGGTATTATGCTGGCAATCTTGTTCGCGAACGTTTTTGCACCGCTGTTTGACTACTTTGTAGCACAGGCAAATATTAAACGGAGGTTAGCACGCAATGTCTAATAAGAATGAAAGCTTAGGCAAAACGATAGGTGTCGTGCTGGCGCTGTGTTTGGTGTGCTCTATATTAGTAGCAGGCTCAGCGGTAGCGCTTAAGCCAATGCAAGAGAAGAACGCCGCACTGGCAATGCAACGTAACATTCTAAATGCAGCTGGCATTCTGGAAGACGGGATGGATATTCCTGCTGTGTATGATGAACGTATAAAAGCTTTGGTTGTCAGTCTTGAAGACTATCAAGTACTACCAGACAAAAACCCTAAAGAGTTTGATAACCGAAAAGCAGCCGGCGACCCTGAAACCAGCAAACGACTTGATAAAAGTGAAGATATTGCTGGCTTAGGCACCATGGAAACCATGACCGAAGTTTACTTAGTTATGGATGAAAGTGGTAAGCGAAATGGTGCCGTTCTACATATCCGTGGCCAAGGGCTGTGGGGCACCATGTACGGCTTAATCTCTTTGGAAGATGATTTAAACACAGTACGTGGCGTTAATTTTTATGAACATGCCGAAACTCCTGGGCTAGGTGGTGAAATTACTAACCCTAGCTGGGTTAAAACCTGGGAAGGTAAAGAGATTTTCGGCGACGACGGAAAAGTGAAGTTTGACTTGGTTAAAGGTGGTGCTTCTGGTGAGCACGAAGTCGATGCGCTGTCTGGCGCAACATTAACCAGTAACGGCGTCGATGCACTTATCGATTTTTGGATGGGTGATAAAGCTTATGGTCCGTTACTTGAAAAACTTCGCAAAGGGGAGTTGACCAATGGCTAGTGCAAAAGAAATGAAGTCCGTACTGTTCGGGCCAATCTTCGCTAACAACCCCATTGCATTACAAATACTTGGTATTTGTTCGGCTCTGGCGGTAACGTCAAAAATGAGCAACACATTGGTTATGTGTATTGCACTGACAGCGGTTGTTGCTTGTTCAAACTTGTTTATTTCAATTATCCGTAATCACATTCCTTCAAGTGTGCGGATTATTGTTCAAATGACCATCATTGCAAGTCTGGTTATCGTGGTTGACCAGGTTCTGCGCGCTTACGCTTATGAAATATCTCGTGAGCTGTCGGTATTCGTTGGCCTTATAATTACCAACTGTATTGTTATGGGGCGTGCAGAAGCTTATGCCATGAAGAGTACTCCGTTCATGTCATTATTGGACGGTATTGGTAACGGCTTAGGTTACTCAATTGTACTGTTGGTTGTTGGCTTTGTCCGTGAGCTGTTTGGTTCAGGTAGCTTGTTCGACGTACAAATTCTGCCACTAGCGTCAGAAGGCGGCTGGTACGAGCCTGTTGGCTTGTTGCTAATGCCACCAAGTGCGTTCTTCATCATTGGCGGATTCATTTGGGTACTTCGTACTTTCCGCACTGAACAAGTCGAGCCTAAGGAGTAAGAGCCATGGAACAGTATATTAACCTGTTTATCCGAGCTATTTTTATCGAAAACCTGGCATTGTCGTTCTTCTTAGGAATGTGTACGTTTCTTGCGGTTTCTAAGAAAGTAAAAACGGCTTTCGGGCTAGGTGTTGCGGTTATCGTAGTGCTTGGTATTTCGGTACCAGTGAACAACATTATTTATCACAACATACTGGCGCCGGGCGCATTAGATTGGGCGGGCTTCCCTGATGCTGATCTAAGCTTCCTGCGTTTCTTAACCTTTATCGGTGTTATTGCGGCACTGGTTCAAATTCTGGAAATGACTTTGGACAAATACGTGCCTGCACTTTATAACGCGTTGGGTATTTTCCTACCGCTAATTACCGTTAACTGTGCCATTTTCGGTGGTGTTTCGTTCATGGTTGAACGTGACTACAACTTTGGTGAGTCAGTGGTTTACGGTATTGGTAGTGGCGTTGGCTGGTGTTTAGCTATCGTAGCTCTTGCAGCTGTGCGTGAAAAACTCAAATATGCCGATGTACCTGATGGTTTGCGTGGATTAGGCGCAACTTTCATGTCAGTAGGTTTGATTGGTTTAGGCTTTATGTCGTTCTCCGGCGTATCTCTTTAATCCAGTGTGTTGAATCAGTAAACGTTAAAGGTACGAATCGATGGATATTACTCTGATAACGCTCGGTGTAGGGATGTTTACCATCATCGTACTGATTTTGGTGGCGATAATTATGTTCGCTAAATCAAAGTTAGTACCGCAGGGCGATGTAGAAATCCTGATTAACGAAGACGAAGACAAGAAGATTGTGACCCAGCCGGGCACCAAGTTATTGGGCGCATTGGCAAACGCGGGCATCTTCGTATCTTCTGCTTGTGGTGGCGGTGGTTCATGTGGACAGTGCCGTGTCACCATTAAAGAAGGTGGCGGTGATATTCTGCCAACTGAGCTTGATCACATTACTAAACGTGAAGCACGCGAAGGTGTTCGCTTGTCATGTCAGGTTAACGTCAAGCAGGACATGAAAATTGAGCTGCCTGAAGAAATCTTTGGTATCAAAAAGTGGGATTGTACCGTTAAGTCGAACGACAACGTAGCAACCTTTATCAAAGAGTTTGTTGTACAGTTGCCGGAAGGTGAAGAAGTACCATTCCGTGCCGGTGGTTACATTCAGATTGAAGCTCCACCGCACCATGTTAAGTATAAAGACTTTGATATTGCACCAGAATATCGCGGTGACTGGGAACGCTTTGGATTCTTAGATGTTGAGTCTAAAGTTGATGAAGAAGTTGTTCGCGCATACTCAATGGCAAACTATCCTGAAGAAAAAGGCATCATTATGCTGAACGTTCGTTGTGCGACACCGCCACCGAACGACTTGAGCTTGCCAGCAGGTAAAATGTCTTCGTATATCTTCAGCCTTAAGCCAGGCGATGAAGTTACTATTTCTGGTCCATTTGGTGAATTCTTCGCTAAAGAGACAGATGCAGAAATGGTCTTCATTGGTGGTGGTGCAGGTATGGCGCCAATGCGCTCGCACATTTTTGACCAGTTACGTCGCTTAAATACAGATCGTAAAATTACGTTCTGGTATGGCGCTCGTTCACTGCGTGAAATGTTCTATGTTGAAGACTTTGACATGCTGCAAGAAGAAAATGACAACTTCGAATGGCATGTTGCGTTGTCCGATCCGCAACCGGAAGATGACTGGGAAGGTGACACCGGCTTTATCCACAATGTCTTGTACGAGCGCTACTTGAAGGATCATGAAGCACCGGAAGACTGTGAGTATTACATGTGTGGACCACCGGTTATGAATGCAGCAGTAATCAATATGTTGAAAGACCTAGGGGTCGAAGACGAAAACATCATGTTAGATGACTTTGGTGGTTAATTGGTGATGCTGTCGAAATTATCGATTGTAAAACTATGGCTAGCTCTTTTAGGGCTAGCCTTTTTAGTCTCTTGCTCCGATGCGCCTGAGCGTATCGAGTTTAGCGGAGGGACTATGGGAACAACCTACAGTGTTGTTCTATTTAGTAAAGATCCGCGTCATTCAGCGGAAAAAATTCAAACGAAAGTCGATACCGTGTTAGAGCGTGTCAATGCACAAATGTCGACTTATGATCCGAACTCTGAACTGTCACAGTTTAACCAGTTGGAAAGTACCGAGCCGGTTGTGATTAGTCGTGACCTGGAAAGAGTGGTTAGCCGGGCTTTAACTATTGCTCGCGAAACCAATGGAGCTTTAGACATAACCGTTGGTCCGTTGGTGAACCTATGGGGTTTTGGACCAAACGCCAAGCCTGAACAGCAGCCAACAGCAGAAGAGCTGTCAGCTATTTCTAAGCGAGTTGGGTATGAAAAGCTGAGTGTTAGTAACCATCAGCTGATAAAAGCGCACCCCGAAATGTATGTCGATTTATCGACTATTGCCAAAGGCTATGGTGTAGATAAAGTTGGAAACTTAATGGACCAGCTGGGTATTAAACAATACCTTATTGAAATCGGTGGTGAAATTTTGGCCAAAGGTGGGAAGCCAGCTGATGAAGACTGGAAGTTGGCCATTGAAAAGCCGATTTCTACGGAACGAGCTGTTCAGGAAATTGTCGAATTTAAAGAAGGCGCATTAGCGACTTCAGGTGACTATCGAAACTATTTTGAAGAGAATGGTCGTCGATATTCACATATTATTGATCCAGCAACGGCAGAACCAATACAGCACAACTTGGTATCTGTGTCAGTCTTTGCGGATGATGCAATGTCAGCAGACGCTTATGCAACGGCTTTATTGGTGATGGGCACCGAGAAAGCAAAGGCGTTTGCAGATGCAAATCAGCTTGCCGTTATGCTGATTTATAAAACTGATGAAGGTTTTGAAGAGTATACCAGTCAGTGGTTTAAACCTTTATTAGTGAGCAATAAATAGGAGTAGTCATGCAAACCTTTTTAATGGTATTTGCCTTATTTGTCTTAGTCGTTTTGGCAATGGCCATTGGTTATATGGTACAGCGCAAGTCAATTTCAGGTAGCTGTGGTGGTATTAGCTCACTGGGCATGGACAAAGCTTGCGATTGCGATGACCCTTGCGATAAGCGCAAAGCACGTATGAAAAAAGAACAGCAGTGGAAAGAAAACCAGATTAATTGATCAAAAACCCCATACAGGTTATAACGATATAACTTTTGGTTTTACAAGCGAATGGGGGAGAAATGAAGCCGATAGACATTCAGACTAACGGTAATGAGTTATATCTCGATTGTAACGCAACAACGCCGGTTCTCCCTCAAATCGCCAAAGCAGTTTCTCACACTATGGAAACTGTATTTGGAAACCCATCCAGTAGCCATATCACCGGTCTTAAAGCTCGCTATATTTTAGATACTACCAGGCAACTTGCGCGCAAAGTGGTTGGTTTAGAGCGCGGGCGACTCATATTTACGAGTGGTGCCACCGAAGGTATTCAAACCGCGGTTGTTTCTGCCATCTCTCATACGATGAAAACTCGGCCTGGCTCTAAATACCTTTTATATGGGGCGACAGAGCATAAAGCTGTTCCGCAAGCGTTAGAACACTGGAATGAACTGCTTGGTCTGCACGCTGAACTGAAAGCGATTCCGGTCGACCGTGAGGGGCGTTTAGATCTTGATTTTATAGCGCGACATGTCAGTGATGCCGCAATGATATGCACAATGGCGGTAAATAATGAAACGGGCGTTAAACAGGATATTAAAGCCCTGGAAGAGGTAATAAGAGCCAATAATGCGTCTATCCCCTGGATGGTGGATTGCGTTCAGGCGCTCGGTAAATTGCCTCTGACGCTTGATGAAACAACCATAGATTACGCGCCTTTTAGTGGACATAAACTATATGGTCCCAAAGGGATAGGCTTTATGGCGGTTCGTGAGCAGGCGCCATTCACGCCGTTACTTATTGGCGGTGGGCAAGAGTCGGGTCAGCGCTCAGGGACAGAGAATCTGCCGGGTATTGCGGCGCTTAACGCATTGTTTGAGTTACTTGTGACTGACAACGAGGTGCTACAGTCGGACTCCAGGCTGCTAGAGTACCGTCGGCAGCTTGCGGAAAGCTTACAAACGGCATTTCCAACACTTGTGTTTAACCACGATTTTGAACTGAGTGTACCGACAACACTGAACTTCTCTGTGCGCGGCGTTGCGTCAAGAGACATTATGGATGTTTTTGACGCGTGCGGAATTCGTGTAAGCGGCGGTTCAGCCTGCAGCTCTAAAGTGGTCGGTAGTTTTGTGCTAAGAGCAATGGGACTCGACGACTGGCAAAGCCAAGCCGCCATTCGCATGTCATTTGGTCCGGCGACCACGCAGCAGGACATTGATGAGGCGTGTTATCGAATACGACAAGCCGGTGATGCTCTTAAACATTCATGTCTACTCATTGCAGATACAAATAATGATAACGATGCTGCGTTAGATGGCGTCGTTCAATTAAAATATGATGCGCACTGCTGTTATTTAATTATTGATAAGGCTGCAAAGGAACTGGTTGTTATAGACCCTCACCCAGCTTTATCAGCTCGTATTGAGAACATCGTTACTTGTCGAAACTACAAGGTAAAGGCGGTTTTAAGTACAGGCTCAGATACAGATATTACAGAAGCTGCAGAGTTGCTAAGAGGTATTTTACTAAAAGAGTCCAGCACTCACGACGCCATTGGTTGGCCTCAGAGCAATAATCGTAGCTGTGACGCTGTTCCTGTCGATTCTGAAATTGATATAGATGGCTGTATTGCTATTGGTGAAAGACGGCTGTTTCGCGTCAATAGTGAGCACCCGGTGTTTGCCTTGAGTGAGCCGGCCGGCTTGAAAAGCCAGGTTAAGACCGACTTCGTATTCCCGGGGGATGCACCGCTTCACAATTATGAAAAAGCGGTGTCTGGTGATGCACTGGTTTGCCCGAAAGATGATCCCGAGCATCGTATTGTCTATTCGTTATGCGAGACTTTTGGTCAATGCGATCCATTTGAGGATGTAAATATACCCATTGGTGAAACCGATGAATTTTGGTATCGGGATGATCTTGTCGTGATTGACGTACGAGAACGTCAGGAGCATGTTGTGTCTGACATTCCATGCACAGCTGACGTTATTAATGTGCCGGTCACTGAAGTCATACAATTTATTCATGACCACCAGACACTCAAAGAACGCGATATTATCTGTGTCTGCCGTTCGGGAAACCGCAGCGCTGTTGTTGCTAATGTTTTACAACGCCATGGCTTTAAACGAACGCGTCACCTTATGGGAGGGCTTGCTCTTTTGAGCTCGCCGGCTGCCAAAGCAGTCTAGCGATAAAACCGTCTTTGCCGACGAACCAACAACTAATATCGCCGTGGCACTGCACATTCCAAATGTTTTTATCAGATAATGGATACCACTGGCCGGAACCAACGTTTAATGCTGTGGCGCCTTGTGGGTTAGAGGTTAGCAGCCAGTCTCCTTCGTGTGAGACTTTACTGAGGCTGTATAGCGCACCGCTAAGAGGAGGCTCGGGTAACGCCTTGAACTCTTCGTTGGAATAGTGCCACAAGCGTGAAGCCTCTTGTTCGTCGCTTTCTTCACTCAGTGAGCCGCCGGCAATATAAAAGTTGTCTTCATCGTCAGGCCAAACGCTGGTGATACCTGCCATAGGACCTGCCTGCATAGGTGCATCGATAACCTTAAAGCGAATACCGAAGGAGCCTTTAACTAATACCCGCGCTTTGTCGGCATTACCGGTTGCTATCATCCAGGTGTCATTGTTAAAACGTGCGCAGCTACCACTAGAAGCAAAGCCACCTTCGTTCGATTGCGGCGGCTCAGCAACAGCGGAACGAACCTGCATCCAATTGCGGCCGTCGGCGCTTCTGACCATGCGCCACTCGTCACCAACACTGTCACCATACACCCAAGCTTCACCGCTAGGTGCTAATGCCATGCAATTGAAAAATGAGTCACCTTCACCACGATAGCGTAAACGCCAGCTATTGCCGCCATTTTCGGTGTAGTAGATTCTTGACTGACCGCCGTCACCGACACTCATTGCATAAGCCCGGCGGTCATCAATAGCCTCAATGTCCCGAAATTGAAGATCGTCCGGGCCGGGCTGGAAGTACTGCCAGCTTTTTCCGGCGTCGGTTGAGCGAGCAACCGTTCCGTTTTCACCAGCGACCCAAATGGTGTTGCGGCTGACCGGGCTTATGCCAATCCAGTGTTGCTCTTTAATTGTATCGAGTATTTCCAGCTCTGGCGGTGCGGCTGCGGAGCCAAAAGTTGAAGCTCCGCTCAATAATGCCGCGGCGCAGCATGCGTTTCGTACTAGCTTCGTCATCGCCATTGTTATAACCCGTTATTAACAGTTGCTAGCGAGTGTAGCACGCGTAATGAACCCAGAGCTACATCAAAGCGATTTACTGCGCGTCAAAGCAAATGCCATTGTCGTGTTTGCTGTCATCACCCATTAAATAAAGGTACGTTGGCATAATTTCGGCGGGTGTTTTCAGGCTCTTAGGGTCCTCAGCAGGGTACGCTTTTGACCGCATGCTGGTTCGTGTTGCGCCTGGATTAATGACATTAGTGCGTAGCTTTGTGCCCTCGTACTCGTCGGCGATAACTTCAGCCATGCCTTCGGTCGCAAACTTACTGATAGAGTATGCGCCCCAATAAGCTCTACCTTTGCGTCCAACACCTGAAGACGTAAACACCAGAGACGCATTCGGTGCTTTCTCCATAACCGGTATTAGTGCTTGGGTCATTGCGAATTGACCTGTGACATTGACCTGCATAATGTCATCCCAGCTGTCCTTTTCAATGTGAGTAAAAGGCGACAAAATGCCGAGTAAACTGGCGTTATGCAATACGCCGTTCAGCTGACCAAACTGTTCCTGAATAGTCGCAGCCATATCACGGTAGTGGGACGGTGTGGCACCTTTTATATCTAACGGAATGATAGCCGGCTGAGGGTATCCTGCTTCGACAATAGCATCGTAAACAGCTTCTAGCTTTTCAACAGTGCGGCCGAGCAATATAACAGTAGCACCGTGTTTCGCGAAGGTTACTGCGGATTCTTTACCAATGCCGTCACCTGCACCAGTGACTAAAATAACTTTGTCTTTTAAAAGGTCAGGCGTTGCTTTGTAATCGTGTACGGTTTTAATTTTCATAACTGTTTTCTAATACCATTGGACTGTGGTCGGGTGAGTAGGCTATTGTAACGATATTCGAATAACTTCTCAGCAAACGAACGAAAAATCGTTAAAAAGCCTTTAATCTTATTTAATACAGGTGTATAAATTTCGTTAAGAGAAGGTACAGAATAACAAAACATAAAAAAGGATTGGGGATACCTCATGAAGAAATTACTACTCCCATTGGCAATCGGTTCGGCTCTGAGCCTTGTAGGTTGCGGAAGCGGTGACGAAGCACCTATTACGGAAAACGAAGTGAATGTCGCTGCGACACGTGTTGTGTTCGACCCGTCAAACGGTGAAATACCAGCGCCGACGAATATTTTATTGAGCGGCAGTGTTGATGGCACGCTGAATATTCCGGTAACAGATCCAAGTGATACAGCGAATCCACAGGTCGCTATTAACGGCTTAGACGGTTGGGGGACACACTCAACTCTAACTTTCGACTTCTCTCTGCCACTTGATGAAAATGGTGAAAGAGTTTTGGTTGATACGGCAAGTATTGAAGCGCAGGGCGCAGTTCGAGTATTTGAAACTTACCAAGGCGGAAATGAGGTTTCCCCCGCATGCGAAGCACAAAGCCCCGCGGTAGTTTGCGGTATTGCAGGCGAACTCCAGCACAATACTCATTTCACCGTTAAAGCGACAGGTGAAGGTAGAGGTTTAGCTGTTGTTCCTTTACAGCCGCTAAAACCTAAAACAGGTTATTTAGTCGTGCTAACTGACAACATTCAAGATACGCTAGGTCGCCGTGTAAAGGCGTCACAAACATACACATTGATGAAAGAGCCTGTTGATGAAGCTCCAGCCTCAGATACAGAATCAGCACAAAACTTACAGGCTCTTATTAATAGCTATGAGGGGGCGCTAGCTCAGTTTGGTGTCGACCCTGAAGACGTGATTTACAGCTCAAACTTTACCACTCAGTCGGTAGGTGACGTGCTGGAGATGAGTAAGCGTTTGCTAGCGCTTGCTCAAGGAGCTGGCTCTGGCCCAGCGGTAACCTTCGATTCAACTGGTGAACCTTTAAGTAACCACGTATCTAATCAAATAAGCGACCCTCAATTGTTAGCTGTAGCTCAGAATACTATGGTTTATTCTGAGTCAATTGGTTTGCCGTATTACCTTTCTACCCCTCAGAGCGTAGAAGATGACGCTCATCTAACTGGGCGTTGGGAAGCAAAGTGTGATAGCCCAGTTACTATCGTTGGTGGTATTGAAAATGACGAGATTCCAGAAAATGCTTTAGGTTTAGGTATTACTAAAGAAGCTATTGCAGCTGATAAACCTGGGGTTATAAGCACGATAGTACAGGCTTGCATTGCCTCTCCTGATGGTAGTGACGTTGACTTAGGAGTGGATGACGCTAGACACCTAACTCAATACAATCCAGTACCTAAGGTAAAATCTATTGATAATGCTTCGGTCACTATGGTTGTACCAGCATGGCAAGCCGCTCCTACAGGCGGTTGGCCGGTTGTAATTCTTCAGCATGGTATTGGTAGTAGCGCTCAGGAGTCAGCTTTAGCGATAGCGACACAGTTATCGGCAAGAGGCTATGCTACTGTTGCGATTGACCACCCGATGCATGGAGCTAGAGGATTCGATGTAGATGGTGATGGTGAAATAGATATTACTGCGTCAGGTCAAGAGAATGTTACAAACTATATGAACCTAGGTAGCCTTTTGACTACTCGAGATAATGTTCGCCAGTCAATTGCGGACTTATTAGCCTTGCGTCTGGGACTAAATAATTCTCCGGCTGCGGGTGTTCAAATTAATCCGCAAGAAGTTTATTTCATCGGACACTCTTTAGGTGCTATCGCAGGAACTGCATTTTCTCGGTTAGCTAACGAACCTTTAGATCCAACAATAGATCCAGCTTTTAAGGTTAAAGGTTCTGTTTTGGCTATGCCTGGTGGAAGCTTAGCTAACTTCCTATTGGCCTCTGAAAGTTTTGGCCCGACCATTAAGTCGAACTTACTTTACTCATCGGACGATGCGTTTAAAGCAGCAGCTAACCAAGCAATTGCCGGTGGGGCGACACTGGAGCAGTTTTATGCAGGATTTATGGAACAAGCATCCGCTGAACAGGTAGCTGAGATTAATGCGACATTCGAACAGTTTGCCTTTGCTGCTCAAACTGTTGTTGACTCGGGTGATCCTGTTAACTATGCGTCAGGCTTTAAGGACACTACTCCAGTTTTTCTTATTGAAGCTGATGGCGATACTGTTATTCCTAACGCAGTAGAAGACAAGCCGTTAGCGGGTACTCAGCCACTAGCTAGACTGATGGAATTGCAAAATGTTTTAGATCTAGAAACGTCCGGGGAAGTTACTTCGGGTTATGCGAGCTTCGTAGGTGGTGCTCACTCTTCTCTACTTAACCCAATTCCAGATGGCCTTGAGCCTGCTGTATCTTCTGCTGTGACAACCGAGATGCAGACCCAGATCTTAAGCTGGTTTGGCAGTGATCTAACTCAAATAGAAGTGTCAAACGAAGAAGTGGTAGAATAACCTCAGGTTATTGAAAACTTGTTATTCAAAGGCCGGCAGTTATGCTGGCCTTTTTCGTATTGGAGAGGTGTATGGAGTTTCTGATAGATATTGGTTCGTTTTTGTTGAAGGCGGCCATTATTGTTATTGCTGTAGGCTTTATTATTGGTTTGCTGGCACAAGCGGCTCAAAAGCAGAAGAAAAGTAAAGGTGACTTACAGGTAACAGACCTGTCTAAAGAGCTTAAGGACCTTAGTGAGCAACTTAAACTAGAGCTAATGGATAAAAAAGCTCGCAAGAAAGCAATGAAGGCGCTGAAGAAGAAAAAGCACGCAGATGACAAAAAGCAGCGCCTTTTTGTGCTGGACTTTAAAGGCAGCATGGACGCTAAAGAAGTCGATAATTTACGTCAGGAAGTGAATGCCATTTTGCAGTTAGCAACCGAGAAAGACGAAGTTCTCGTCCGTTTAGAAAGTGGCGGTGGGGTTGTTAACGGTTATGGATTAGCCGCGGCACAACTACAACGTATTAAAGCTCACGGCCTCACACTGAATGTGGCCATAGATAAAGTAGCGGCAAGTGGCGGTTACATGATGGCCTGTGTTGGTCACAAGCTGTTAGCCGCACCGTTTGCGTTTATTGGCTCTATTGGTGTGGTGGCACAAATACCTAACTTCCATCGCTTCCTGAAAAAGCATGATGTCGATTTTGAACAATTAACTGCAGGCGAATATAAGCGAACATTGACGTTATTTGGTGAGAACACCGATGAGGGACGCCGTAAATTTAAGCAAGACTTAGAGGCTATCCACCGCCAGTTTAAGGCATTCGTTCAGGAGAACCGTCCTGAGCTCGATATTGATAAGGTTGCCACGGGCGAAGTTTGGTCGGGTCAGGAAGCAAAAGAACTTGGTTTGGTAGACGAGGTGACCACGAGCGACTCCTGGTTACTTGAGCAACATAAAACGTTCAACGTATTGCAACTTAATTATGTGGTGCGTAAACCCATGAGCGAGCGCTTTGCAAAAGGTCTTTCAACAGTCATTCAAACCTTAAAGTCGTCGTTGACGCGTTCAGATATCGCACAATAACTGCGGTTAAACGAAGCTGGCAACAACAAAGCTGCGCAGCTAACAACTTTTTGGTAGTCTAACGCAGTTTTTAAGAATGAATAATAAAGGACGCTTATGAGCGAAAAGAAAAACTCAGCCTGACAAGCCGCATTGTTATCGGCATGGTCGCTGGGATCATTCTCGGTACAATCATTCGTTACGTGGCCGGCGACAATGCTTGGGTGTCACTGTATTTAACGAACGGCTTGTTTGATGTTGTCGGTCAAATATTCATAACCTCATTGAAAATGTTGGTTGTGCCATTAGTGTTTGTCTCACTGGTGGTGGGAACTTGCTCGTTGAGCGACCCGAGTAAACTTGGGCGCTTAGGCGGTAAAGCTGTGGGCATGTATATGATAACGACCGCTATCGCCATAAGCTTTGCCATATTCTCGGCTGTTTTAGTGCAACCTGGTTCAGGTATTGAACGCTCTTCAGAGGCAACGTTTGAAGCCAATGAAGCGCCATCTATTAGTGAAGTGATTATTAACCTCTTCCCGGATAACCCAATTAATGCCATGGCAGAAGGTAACATGCTGCAAATTATTGTATTTGCGCTGTTATTCGGTATTTCTATGGCATTAGTTGGTAAGCCTGGTGAGCGCCTGAAAGGCTTCTTTGATGACTTAAACGCTGTGATCATGAAGCTGGTTGTCATACTTATGGCTGTTGCGCCTTATGGTGTGTTTGCGCTAATGGCGAAGCTATTCACCGAAATTGGCGTAGAAATGATAGGCAGTCTGGCCAAATACTTCCTGTTAGTACTCTTTGTGCTGATTGCTCATGGCCTTATTGTATACCCACTGTTTATGCGGGTACTGACTCGCGTCAAACCGGGTATCTTCTTGAAGAAAATGCGTGATGCACAGTTGTTCGGTTTTAGTACCGCGAGCAGTAACGCAACCATGCCAATTACACTAGAAACGGTTACCCGCCGTTTAGGTGTCAGCAATAGCGTTGGTTCGTTTACTGTGCCATTAGGTGCCACCATTAACATGGATGGTACTGCGATAATGCAAGGCGTGGCGACAGTATTCATTGCTCAGGTCTACGGTTTAGACTTAGGTATTGCAGAGTACTTAATGGTTATTATGACGGCGACTCTGGCGTCTGTTGGTACCGCTGGTGTACCGGGTGTTGGCTTAATTATGCTGGCTATGGTGCTACAGCAAGTTGGCCTGCCGGTAGAGGGTATTGGCTTAATTATCGGTGTTGATCGCCTACTTGATATGACCCGAACTGCGGTTAACGTCACTGGTGATGCAATGGTCAGTACCGTTGTTGCTCGCTCAGAAGGGGACTTTGATGAAGAAGTCTACTATGACGAGAATGCCGGTAAGAAATTAGAAGAGCTTTAAATAAAGCCGGCGTGCGCATTAGGCGTACGCCGGTACTCCCGAATGGAAACGTAACTCAGTATCTTCCGAGCGAATCAATTCAGCTTCCCATTCTCTAAACTGTTTAACTCTGTCACTGATATTAGTCTCACTGAGCTTTTGCGCCAGCTCTAAATAATCCTGGTAGTGACGAGCTTCCGAACGCAGTAATGAAACGTAAAACCTGGCTATGTCTTCGTCCAGGTACGGAGCCAAGGCCGCAAAGCGCTCGCACGAGCGAGCTTCAATGAGTGCACCGATAATCAGCTTGTCAATAAGTGCTTCAGGCTCGTAAGTTCTAACCTTTTGCAGCAACTGTTTTGCATAGCGTGATGCCGTGAGCTTCTGCAACGGAATGTTCCGAGCTTCCATAATTTCATAAACCTGCTGAAAGTGGTGAAGCTCCTCGCGTATTAAACGCGACATCCGCTCAATAATGTCGTCAGCAAAAGGTTGTGACTCTGCCGCTTTTAACGCATGAGATAGCTGCTTGCTTTTCTGCACATCGTTCAAGGTGCCAATACCTCTGTAGACGAGATCTTCATATGGCTGCAGAGCGTCTAAAAGCAACTGACCATGACTTTCTGACACCGCATAGCGGCGCAATAACAAAGCGGCGCTCTGGGCTGCTTTGAGCTCACAATGGAGATGATCGAGCAAAATGATGGGCAAGTTTTCTGCTTTCGCAGCTTCTTGTATCCACTCATCGGGAGTTGTGCATAGTAAAAACTCATTAATGGGTTCAAGAAGCGGTAAATAGGGCGAAACAACAGCGGTATTCAAAACGGACATTCCCCGGTTAAATTGGTTAAAAATCTTAACAAAACTGAACTATAGTTATATTAAAAATGCTTGACAGTGTTAGTTGAGTGCTGAATATTAGTCGTATGGGTGAATTTTTCAGCAGTACCTGAATCTAATAATTATAACGTATTTAAGAATTGGGCGGTATGACCGCGTATTACGGGGAAGGTGAAGTTATGATACTGAATCACATTTGGGGTTTGTACGCACACCCGGTACAAGAATGGAAAACCATCGACAGTAAGCGTGAAAGCTTTATGTATTCATGCTCTCACACATTACTGGTCGCTATTCTGCCATGTCTTGCCGCATTTTATGCGTCCTCGAAGATTGGCTGGAGTGTGGGTGCACGCGAGGCTATCTATCTTGCAGAGAGTAGTGCGGTTATGCTTGCCGTCGCAATGTACGTTGGTATTATCGCAGCAACCTTCGCACTGGCCTATCTTATTTACTGGATGGCAAAAACGTTTGGGGCGGATCCTAGCTACACCAAGTCGCTGGAGCTTGCCGCTTATGCTGCAACACCGGTGATCATGTCGGGTATTGCGGCATTGTACCCTGAGTTGTGGTTTGTGGCGTTAGTCTTCCTGGGCGGCGTTGCCTACTCGGTTTACCTGCTGTATTCGGGTCTGCCGGTTATCATGCACATTCCTGAAGAGCGTGGCTTTTTATACGCGAGTTCAGTTGTGACTGCCGGATTAATCGCTATGGTGGTACTGATGGTAACAACCGCTATTCTCTGGACAAATGGCTTCGGGCCTGAGTTTGTGTCAGGTTAACAGAAGCGTTTAGATTTGATAAAAAAGCTCGGACCATGTTTCATGGTATCCGAGCTTTTTTGTATTTATGGACAGGCTTTTACTTCTTAAGGTAATGGCCAGCCAGACAAGTTACCGGTGCCGCAGTTGGCTTACCGTGTTGCCAGTCACCACCTTCAACACCGCTGCCAGCAATGTCGATATGGATATAACTAAGCGGACGTGAGCTATCAATGCCGTGGTTATCCAAGCCGGAAACCCCAACCAGAAATGCCATTGGGAACTGGTGGCCTCGTGGCGTTGTTGCTGAAGGACCATTATTGGACGACAGCAAGTCATCACACAAGGTACGGCCTTTTACAAAGTCAAAGTCTTCACGGCGTGACCAGGAAATTTCAGTTGGGTCACCATAAGTTTCCCCCGCTTCGAATAGCGCGTCCGGTAATTTTTGACGGCGTGCATGACCGTTAGGAACCAATGCACTGTATGGTCCTTTGGCCAGCGCTGCATGCCCAGTTAATGTAGCGACGGTATAGAGTTCGTGCTCACCGTCTGTTTGCGCAGCCTCTTCACGTAAATGAGACAGCAAGTCAGCCATTATTAAGCGACCTTCAGCGTCAGTATTACCGATACGAACACGTTTGCCGCTGTGGCCGGTAATAATTTCGTCGGCGACAAAAGCGTCAGAGCCAATACTGTTGCGAACAGCACCAATCTCGGCAATGACATTTAAATGCTCAGGCTGCAACTCAGCAACGGTTTTCATAAAGCCGGCAACACCCGCAGCACCGCCTTTGTCACGACTCATACCTGCCATGTGACCACCGGTTTTTAAATCTGCACCACCGGTGTCATAGACAATGCCTTTACCAGCAAACATAACGGTGCGTTCAGGCTGACTGCCATGATATTCCAAACGAATGACGCAAGGGCGATGGCGCTCAACAGCCATCGATGAGCGGCCAACAGCTGCCAGTAGCGGGTACTCATGTTGTAACTGTTGAGAGTCGTCGATAACGCTGACTTTTACAGGGGTATGTGCGAATGCCTGACGGCAGTATTCTGCAAAACGAGGTGGCGCCATGCGCTCAGGCTCGGTACCTGCTAAGTCGCGGGCAACACGCTTGCCTGCTTCAACAGACATGGCCCAGTCAGCATCGAGTTCACCAACCAAAGTCACGTTTTCTGTTGGCTCAATCGCTTCTTCGCCATGTGCTTCACGCGCTTCCAACGGTTGATATAGTGACTGACAGACACCCAAGTAGGCGGCTAAGAAAGCCTGCTGGTAGCGGGTATCATTGATATCAACATTATTTAAGGCAATAACCGGATGGCGAGCACCGGCGTCTTGGGCAATTTTTGCCGCTTTATGTGCCGCATCGAAGACTTGGCGAACGTCGTCGAAGTCTCTGTTAAGTGGGCCTGTTGGCGCTGTTACTAAGCGCTGGCCTGGAACCCCCTCAGCCTGGAGCAATAATACATCGCTACCAACGCGCTGATCGGTTGTTTTCGCTTGTTGAATTTTTTCAGCTAATGCTGAGTCATCAATAGTGTCAAAGTGACCAATGACAATCAGTGCGTCAGTGCCGTCTTTTGAATAAGCGTCAGCAAGTGAGCTGACTACGTCTAATTTTGGAAATGCCATAAATACCTCATTTCTAAATGGTTAAGCGCGACGCCAGCGTGTGCCTTCAGGACCGTCTTCTAATTCAATACCCATAGCAGTCAGCTCGTCACGAGCTTCGTCTGCTACGGCCCAGTTTTTTTCTGCACGCGCATTGTTTCGCTTGGCGATAAGCGCTTCAATTTTGGCAACGTCGTCATCGTCGCCTTGAAGAAACTGGTTTGGGTCACGTTGCAGTAATCCCATAACCGCTGCAAATTCTTTTAAAATGGATGCAAGCTGTGCTGTTTTTTCTGAGTCATTGTCGCGGTGGCGGTTAATGTCACGAGCAATGTCAAATAGCACACTCATGGCTTCCGGTGCGTTAAAGTCGTCATCCATTGCGTTTTGGAACTGCTCCCAGTATGCATTTCGTAGTTCTACGGAAGCTGTTTGGGGTTCAATATCCCGCAGCGCGGTATACAAACGCTCAAGCGCTGAGTGGGCCTGATTTAAATTCTCTTCAGTATAGTTTAACTGTGAACGGTAGTGGCTCGACAGTAAGAAATAGCGAACAGTTTCCGCATCATAGGCTTTTAATACTTCGCGGATAGTGAAGAAATTGCCTAAAGATTTCGACATTTTTTCGTCGTCTACCTGCACCATGCCGCTATGCATCCAGTACTTCACATAGTCCGAATGGTTGGCGCAGCAGCTTTGCGCAATTTCATTTTCGTGGTGAGGAAAGGCCAAGTCTGACCCGCCACCATGAATATCGAAGGTGGTGCCAAGGTGTTTTTTGTTCATGGCCGAACACTCAATATGCCAACCCGGACGACCCTCACCCCAGGGCGATGACCAAGCAGGTTCGCCGGCTTTCGCTGCTTTCCACAGCACGAAATCGAGTGGGTCGTCTTTTTCTTCATCGACATCGACTCGAGCACCAGACTGCAGTTGTTCTAAGTCCTGACGACTGAGCTTGCCGTACTCTTTGAACGTCGACACATCAAACAAAACGTCGCCACTGTCGGTTTTATAGGCATTACCACTGTCGATAAGATCCTGAATCATTTTTAGAATCTCATCCATGTGTTCAGTAACTTTGGGTTCAATGTCCGGACGCAGCAGATTTAACGCATCGAAGTCTTCATGCATCGCATCGATAAAGCGTGATGTTAATGCGTGAAAGTCTTCGCCGTTCTCTGCTGCCCGTTTGATGATTTTGTCGTCGAGATCTGTAATGTTACGGACATAGCTGACGTTATAACCCAGCTTGCGCAAATAGCGCACGACAATATCAAAAGCAACGTAAGTGCGGGCGTGACCAATATGGCAATAATCGTACGTTGTGACCCCGCAAACATACATTCCAACGTGCCCCGGCTGAATAGGCTCGAATGACTCTTTCTTGCGTGTCAGGGTATTAAAAAGGGTGATTGCCATAATGAAATCTCTTAATTCTCTGCCGTTACGAGTGAAAATAAAGCGCCTATGATACCACCGATGCCTTGGCTCTGGTACACTATCGGCTGGTTTGTTACAGGAAACAGGTAGAAAAAATGCAGGTCATTTTACACACAAATTTTGGCGATATTACCTTAGCAATGCATGAAGATACGGCTCCAAAAACAGTCGATAACTTTTTGCAATACGCGCGTGACGGTTTTTACGACGGCACCATTTTCCATCGAGTGATTAATAACTTCATGGTTCAGGGCGGTGGTTTTGAACCGGGTATGAAACAAAAAGAAACGCGCGACAATATTGAAAACGAAGCACCAACCGCGAAACCTAACGTTGTTGGCTCAGTGGCAATGGCCCGCACGCCGGATCCTCACTCGGCGTCTTCGCAATTCTTCATTAACGTGAATAACAACGACTTTTTAAACTTCCAGAATGAAACACCAAGCGGTTATGGCTATTGCGTGTTTGCAGAAGTCACGGACGGTATGGATGTTGTAAATACCATCAAAGAGGTGAAAACCGGTTCAGCAGGTTTCCATCAGGACGTGCCTGTTGAAGATGTTGTTATCGAAAAAGTCTCTGTTAACGACTAGCTATGACAACTGCGTTCATCGCTGACTTACATTTAAGTCCTGGGCGTCCGGACATTCTGGACGCTTTCGCAAACTTTTGTGAGCAAAGCACTGGTTTAGATGCTCTCTATATTCTGGGGGACTTGTTCGATGCCTGGCTTGGCGATGACGACAGCAGTGAATTTGCCTTTCAAATAAAGTCTCAGATTAAGCGTCTCAGTGACTCGGGTGTAAAAATCTATTTCATGGCAGGCAATAGAGACTTTATGGTTGGCGAGCGATTTGCCACTGAAACCGGTATAACCTTACTGCCAGACGAAACCGTTATTAACCTTTATGGTGAACGGGTTTTACTGATGCACGGTGATACTCTGTGTACTTTAGATAAAGGCTATTTGCGTTACCGGCGAGTCATTCAAAACCCGGTAGTTACCGGAGTTTTACGAAACTTACCACTGTCCTGGCGTATGCGTATTGCTAATAAATTAAGACAAAGCTCAAACAGCCAGCGGCCTCAATTAACTGCTGAGCAATTGTATAAAATGGATGCTCAGCACCCTGCGGTGTTGCAGGTAATGGAAAAGCACCAGGTGAATCAGCTTATCCATGGACACACCCATCGACCTGCCATACATTGTTTTAAGTTGAGTGACGGCACACCGGCAAAACGTGTTGTTCTGGGCGACTGGTATACTCAGGCCAGTGTTTATCGAGTGCCGAAATAACGTTAAGCAATAAAAAAGGGAGCCTAATAGCTCCCTTTTTCATTATTTGAAAAAAGCCTTAGTCGTTAAATTGCTTTCCAAAGAAAGAATCTTCCAACCACTGTGGACGTTGAGCTGCGTTCGCAATTTCTTCGCCAATAGCGAAGTTGATATTAGTAAAGCGCGCACCTGCTTCATAGTTAATATCGAGGTTAAGTCCGTCACTTGGCTTATGGTAATGTTCAGCGAAGAACTTACCCCAAACTTCGCCGCCATCTTCACCTTCGGTACGAGAGTTAAAGCCAGTCATTAAGAATACCGCAGGTATGCCTTTCTTAACCAATGTATAGTGATCTGACCGGGTAAAAATAGCTTGTTCAGGCATGGGATCCGGGCTTTGTGCAGTATCGTATTTTTCAGCCGCTTTGCTAACTGTTTCTCCGAGCGTTGAATGTGAGGCACCAAAGGCAACAACGTCAGCAAAGTCATAAAGCAATACCGGCATATCCAGATTCACGTTAGCAACGATGCTGTTTAACGGAACGGTTGGATTATTGGCAAAGTAATCAGCGCCTAATAAACCTTTCTCTTCAGCAGTTACTGACAAGAACATAATAGAACGTTTGAACTCTTTGTCTGACTCGACGAATAAACGTGCAGTTTCCAACATGACAGCCACACCGCTGGCGTTATCCATAGCACCGTTATTAATGTTGTCTTCGCGGCTCATGTCTTTAATAACGCCAATATGATCGGAGTGCGCAGTGTAAACAACATACTCGTCTTTAAGCTTTTCATCAGAGCCCGGTAAAACAGCGGCAACGTTAGGACTGCTGATTTCCTCGTGGCGAGATTCACGCTTTAGAGTTACTTTTCCGTCTAATTCAAAACCTTTCGGAGAATAGTCCGGATCTTCCTGAATCTTTGTGAAAATAGCATCTAGTTCTGTTGGCGCGTTCGCAAACAAACGTTTGGCCGGCTCGTCATCTAAATAAGCAGACCCACTAATTTGTTGCTCCTGACCTTTAGGAAGTCCGTTTGGTCCTAGCCAGGTCATACGAGGTGTTTTTGTATAATAAACACTGGTTTCGTATTTGCGGACTTCTTCGCGCACAGGCGTATGCAAGGTAATAATACCGATAGCGCCTTTTTCGCGAGCGATGTCAGACTTAATGTTAGACAGGTGGGCGCCTTCTTCACTTGGTAAAAATTCAGGGCGTCCCGTTAACATGACGACAATTTTGCCTTCAACGTTTAAGCCTTCGTAATCGTTAAGACCAAACTCTGGCGCTTCCATACCATAACCAACAAATACCAAAGGTGCAGATACTTGGTCTTGCTCGCTGTAATGGCTTGGCCCGGTAATAAACTCTTTCGGGAATTCGAATTCGACGGTTTCACCATTTATTTCGTAAGTCATTGACGCACTATTTTCTTTTAAGGTGCTTTTACGAAAGGGAATACGCTGATAGTAGGTGCCATCATCGCCGGCAGGCTCTAAACCCAGGCGTTTAAATTCAGAAACTATATAGTTCGATGCAATTTCATGACCTTCGCTGCCGGTTTGGCGACCTTTAAGATCATCGTCAGCTAAAAACTCAAGGTGTGAGCGAATGTTGGCTTCTTTAGCACTGACACTAACGGTCTGAGACTGAGTCTCAGGTGCACCACAAGCGGCAACGAATACGCTGAGCGCCACCGGTGCAAGGATACGAGAGAATTTCATGAGTTGTCCTCTGGTTTTAATTGTTCTCGAGAATCTAATCGATTGTACCTGAGCCAACAGCATTCAACCATAGATTACAGCTAAAAGAGTGTTGCAAAATGTTGTTGAGTTACGTAATGTTATAATATAACACAATCAAGAAGGGCGATTTGTCATGAAGTTGAATGCTTTAACCTTAGCTATTCTCGCTGTTTCATCGACGGCATTGGCGCAAGACCAGGAGCATGAGCATCCGGACCCCACTGAGGTTATCACCATAACGGCAAACCCATTAGGAAAAAACGCTTTAGAATCGACGCAACCCGTCAGTATTATTTCAGGTGATGAGCTTAAACAAAAACACGCACACAGTTTAGGTGAGACGTTGTCGTCCGAACCCGGAATTAACAACACACATTTTGCCAATGTGGCCGGGAGCCCTATTGTACGTGGCCTTGGTGGTCCACGCGTCAAAATCACCCAAAATGGATTAGACACCGGTGACGTATCCCGCGGAAGCCCGGACCATGCAGTGACAACCGAAACCAGCACGGCTGAACAAATAGAGGTTTTGCGTGGGCCGGCAACGCTTCTATACGGTAGTGGTGCTATTGGCGGGGTTATCAACGTCGTCGACAACCGTATTCCGAGCGAACCGATTTATGGGTTGCAAGGTAATGTGAATGGCTCGTTGTCGTCAAATAATGACAACAAAGAAGCATCGTACGACCTGCAAGTAGGTAATGGCACCTGGGCGCTTTATTCTGATGCGTTTGTACGAGATGCGAGTGACTATGAAATGGCGTCCTTTATCAATGATGAAGGCGAGCGCGTTGACTCCGTTGAAAACAGTTTTGTTGAAGCTCAGGGCGGAACACTGGGTGTGAGTTATCAATTTGATAACGGCTTTTTTGGACTGTCTTATCAGGGACTGTCGCAAGACTATGGTATTCCAGGACATGCTCATCATGAGGAAGGGCACGAAGAAGAAGCTCATGAAGAAGAGTTGCTCGAGGCTCATGGTCCTTACGCAAATTTAGAGCAAGATCGCGTTCAACTTGCGGGTCAATGGAGAAGTCCGTTCAGCGGTATTGAGCAAGTGGATTTTCGAGGCGCTCTTACTGATTATCAACATCAGGAAATCGAAGAAGACTTCGTCGCCACCCAGTTTGAAAATCAGCAGAAAGAAGTTCGCTTAACGGCACGTCACCAAACGTTAGCGGGCTGGTCTGGTGCTATAGGCTGGCAGTGGGACATTAGTGACAAGTCAGCCATTGGTGAAGAAGCCTTCACACCGGATACTTCCCGCAGAACGCAAGGACTTTTCTGGGTGGTTGAGCAGGAATTTGGTGATCACCATGTTGATTTAGGTGCGCGTTATGAACGTACGTCGTTAGCCAGTGAAGACTGGCAGCTCAATACTTTCAGTGCGGTTTCTGCCTCGGCGGGTTATTTGTATCATTTTGATAAGCACACATCTGTATCCGTTAACTTGAGTCATGCTGAGCGAGCACCGAGTGGCACGGAAGTGTTTTCCAACGGCAACCATTTTGCGACTCGTACCTATGAGTTAGGACTTGGCTATGAACTGCATGAAGAAGAGTCGGGTGAGTATCATATAGAAGCCGCTGAACATAGTATCGAAACCGAGCGTTCAAATAACCTGGACCTTGGTGTACATTATGAAACAGATACATTCCATGCGAATTTTAATGTGTTCTATAACCGTGTTGATGACTTTATTTATGATGACTTTGTTGGCATAACCAGTGAACAGATTCATGGCGATGAAGAGCACGAAGAACATGAGCACGAAGAGCACGCTCACGGTGAAGCTTTGCAGGTGGTTCAGTTTAGTCAACTAGACGCTGAACTTTACGGCTATGAACTGGAGTTAGACTGGCGATTAAATGACGCTTGGTCAGTACACAGCTTTAGTGACTACACTCGCGCGAAACAGCGTGACGGTGGTAATTTAGCTCGAATTCCGGCTCAACGTCTGGGGGCTGAAGTTCGCTATCAGGCGCAAAGTTGGGATGGCTCTCTCGGTTACACGCGTTATTTCTCTCAGGATAAGGTGGCAGTGAACGAGTCAGAAACCGATGCTTATGGCCTGTTAAATGCACGCGTAAACATGTATCCAAACTGGTTGGCAAATTATGGTGCGACCCTTTATTTGAAGGGGGAAAACCTTACCAACCAGCTCGGCTTAGTGCACAGCTCATACCTGAAAGAAGAGGCTCCGGTAATGGGGCGTCAGTTCCAGGCAGGAGTGTCTATTACTTTCTAAAGCCCGAATACACCGCCACTGCTTTTTAGTGGCGGTGCTCTAGTGACAGTATTTTCCCGTCAGTTCACCGCACAGTCACCGACATTTCATTGTCAGTTTGCTATCATTGTTAACAGCTGTTTAACAAATCATTTTAAGGTAGCTGTTTTGTCTATTAAATCCCGCTTTGTCACCTCATTGATTGGTGTTTTTTGTGTCGTCTTAAGTACGTCGGCAACGGCCGAGAAACTCACAATAGAGCGTTTGTTTAGTGCGCCGTCTTTGGTTGGTGAAAAGCCGCGGTCATTGCGTTTTGCGCCTGGCGACAATTACTTGTCGTACTTAAAGGGCAGTGAAGCGAACCCGGACCGTTATGACTTGTGGCTATACGACATTAAAAAAGCAGAGCACACAAAACTGGTTGCTGCTAATGACTTAACGTCCACCTCGCAGGAGTTATCGGAAGAAGAAAAGGCTCGTCGGGAACGTCAACGCATTAGCGGATCCGGTATTATTGAGTACAGTTGGTCAAAAAGTGGTGACGCCATATTGTTTCCTTACAACGGCGATGTTTTCTATTATTCAGTAAAAAATACTGAAGTGACGAGGCTGACTGAAACGGAAGCTTTTGAAACCGATGTCCGTTTGTCTCCAAAAGGAAATTTCGTTTCTTTTATTAGAAATCAAAACCTTTTCTATATCGATTTAGCGAGTGGAAAAGAGACGGCAGTAACTACTGCAGGTGGTGAGTTAGTTAAATACGGTATGGCGGAGTTTGTTGCGCAGGAAGAGATGAAGCGTATGACCGGTTACTGGTGGGCGCCTGACGAGTCAGCTATTGCCTTAACGCGTGTTGACGAGAGCCCTGTTCCGGTGGCGACCCGAACTGAAATATACGCTGATACTGTCAAGGTGATTAAACAGCGTTATCCGTTTGCCGGCGCAGATAACGTCAATATTGATTTGGGGGTATACCAACTTGCTGATGCTTCCATGCAATGGCTTGGTTTAGATGAACTGGGCGATGGATATTTAGCTCGCGTAAAGTGGTTGAATGATAGCAAAAGGTTGAGTTATCAGTGGCAAAGTCGAGATCAACAACGTCTGGACTTACGTCTTTTTAATGTGGATACCGAACAGCAACAGATCTTGGTTGAAGAAACCTCGGATACCTGGATAAACCTTCATAATGACCTCTACTTCCTGGAAGACAATAACCATTTTATTTGGGCGTCAGAGCGTAGTGGATACAAGCATTTGTACCTTTATAGACTTGATGGCTCATTAATTCGCCAACTAACATCAGGTGACTGGATGGTCGACGAGCTGGAAGCCGTTGACGAAAGTACCGGTATTTTGTATTTCACTGCTCGTCGCAAAAGTCCGCTTGAACGTCATTTATATCGTGCTCAGTTAAATAGTGGCTCAAGTAACAACCCAACGCAGATCACGCAACGTGAGGGTATGCACGATGTTGAGTTCTCCTCGACGTTCCACCGCTATATCGACACATTTTCATCGCCAGAGCAGCCCGTACAAGTCAGTCTGCATGGGCCTACGGGCGAACGACAGGCTTGGCTACTGGAAAATAAAATTGATAAAGGCCATCCGCTTGCTAACTACCTGCGCGACTGGAATTATCCAGAATTTGGTCAGTTAACCGCTGAAGATGGACAGACGTTATATTACAAAATGACCAAGCCGTCGGACTTTGATAAAGCCAAGAAATACCCCGTTATGGTGTACGTTTATGGTGGTCCTGGTGCGCAGCGTGTGACGAAAAGCTGGGGAAATCATTTTGTTCAGTACATGACGCAACAGGGCTTTATTGTTTTTACGTTAGACAATAGAGGCTCTGATAATCGTGGAAAAGCGTTTGAAGCGCCTATTTATAAAAACATGGGCTCGCCGGAAGTAACCGACCAGGTAACGGGAGCGAAGTTCCTTAAGTCTCTGCCTTACGTTGATGAAGATCGCATTGGCATTTATGGGCACAGCTATGGCGGCTACATGACTCTTATGACCATGTTTAAAGCGCCTGAACATTTTAAAGCGGGGGTTTCAGGAGCCCCCGTAACAGACTGGCGCTTGTACGACACCCATTACACCGAGCGTTTTATGGGCATGCCTGATGAAGGTGAAAACTATGAGAAGGCGTCAGTATTTCCTTACGCAGACGGTCTTAAAGGTGAATTATTGATGTATCACGGAATGGCTGATGACAACGTATTGTTTACCCACAGTACCAAGCTCTACAAGCAGTTGCAGGATAATGAGCAATCATTTGAAATGATGAACTACCCGGGTAAGAAGCACTCAATTAACGGACGTCATACAAAAATTCACCTTTACTCGATGATCGCCCAATTTTTTCAACAAACCATTGGCGAACAATAGGTTATAATATGCGCATATCCTTCTCGAAAGAGTTCTCAACAAAGGAGTGGTTATGCGCTTTTTATCTCGCCGTTTAGTAATGCCTAATGATCTTAACTTCGCAGGTTCGCTGTTTGGTGGCCGTATTCTGGAGTGGATTGACGAAGAGGCATACATTTTTGCCAGCTGCCAGTTAGGCGCTAAAAGCCTGGTAACGAAACACATTGGTGCTATTACTTTCGAAACTTCAGCATTTCAGGGCGACGTCGTTGAGTTTGGTCTGGAGGTAAAAACAGTAGGGCGTACTTCGTTAGCCATTACTTGCTTAGTGCGTAACAAGCATACGAAACAGAATATTTGTACAGCTGACGATATTGTCTTTGTTCACATTGATCCTGAGACTCGTAAGCCAGCGGCTCACGGTAAAACGAAGGACGAACTGGACGATTTTGCAGGGTCGCTATAAGCAACCCTGCAAGTTATCAATTAGATAGGTGAGCCTGGAGGAAGTGCTTCAGGCTCATAATTTTTCGGCCATTCACCATTCTCTATAAAACGTTCAATATCGGCCGCAAGCTGTTTAGCAAAGTTGTTATTGCTCGATGCTAGCGTGTTTTTCATACGTTGTATTTCAGGCATCATCAGCAACCGGCTTTCGGGGGCTAATTCTGCGCGCTGAACTGCCTTAATAAGCGCATTCACAGCTGTTGCTACCAGTCGCTGGTTCAGCGGACTGGCATTGTTTTCATTCCAGTCATTAAAGACCCGCTTAAAAATTTGCGAGCTCAACTGGGCTGGTGAAGGCACATTAGCATCAGCGTTATGCTGCTGCGCTAAACGGTTTAAGCGTTGTGGGTTCAGCATCAATTGCAGTGAGTGATTTGCAGCACTCGCGGCCATGCTGACAGGATCTGGAATTAACCCAGTTTTACCATCAAAGCGTTCGCGTGAGCCGTTTTCACCATAGGCCAGCGGCACTAACCATTGCTGTACATGTGTGGGTATCTGCAACGTTTCTGCACTGATAGTTCTGAGTAACTGAGACAAAGCAGATTGCTGGCGCGAGCCGCCAATTGCTTTGTACCCGTCCGTATTATCACTGGCCAGGTAATACTCATAATTGACACCACCAAGCCACTTAACCGCCGCTTCCGCTTGATAACGATGCAGTAGATAAACGGGAACGAAATACTCTTGTAGTCGACTCAGCGGTTCATTGTCATTTAAAAAAGCTTTGCTGAAGTTATTCAGAACTTGCTCTCTAACTGTCAGTAAACGCTCCAGTTCGGTAACCGGATTACTGCCGTTATCCCACAGGTGTGCGGTCGGATGAGCGCCTCCAGCGGGGCGAGCATCTCTGTCTGAAATAAAGCTCAACCCTAAGGCGTCGTTTTTATCCAAAATACGAGCTAACTGGTCAGTCGCTGATGGCATACCACCGAAGTCACTGTACCCATACGCAATGACTTGCTTATCCCACACTCCCAAACCGAAATCGTAGGCATCAGTAAGGGTTAGTGTTCCGTTGGTAGTCAGGTTGACCAATGGATGAGGGTAGTCCATAACGGACGCACGGTCAGACGTACTTGCGGCAAAGTTATGGGCAATACCCAGTGTATGGCCAATTTCATGAGCGCTTAACTGGCGAATACGGGCTAAAGCCATTTCCTGAACAGCGGTTTTTAACTCTTGTTTGTCGTCGACGAAAGGCGTTAATAAGGCCGTCGCAATTTTCATATCCTGACGCACACGTAGTGAGCCTAAGGTGACGTGACCTTTAATAATTTCACCGGTGCGAGGGTCAATAACAGAAGAGCCGTAAGACCAGCCGCGGGTAGCTCGGTGAACCCATTGAATGACGTTGTAACGAACATCCATAGGGTCAGCGTCTGCTGGCAACATTTTCACCTGAAACGCATTGTCATAACCAATGGCTTCAAAACCCGCCTGCCACCACTTAGCGCCTTCTAGTAAAGCAGAGCGAACTGGCTCGGGTGCACCCGGGTCCAGATAGTAAATAATTGGCTGGCGCGCCTCACTCTCAGAAGCGATAGGATCTTTCTTCTGTAAGCGGTGACGCGGTATGTATTGCACCGTCATAGACTCGCCAAGCGGGGCTGCATAGTCTTTAAAACTGTGTGACCAGAAGCCACTATTAGTATGAAACTTTCTGGGTAAGTAGCCGGCATCCGGAAGTTGAATAAAAGAGTGGTGCAAGTGCAGGGTTAAAGCGTCAGCATTTGCCGCGGTTTCTCGTACCCAACGGCCTTTACCTTCACCAACAAAGGTCACTTTTGCTTCCAGTTCGGTGTTTTCAGGAAAGGCTTTGCTGCGCTCGGGGTAAACGACAGAGCGTTGAGTGTCGACTTTAAACTGGCCTTGTTCGGTGCCCGCCAAGCGCTGGGTCACGCCGTGTACATCACTTAACAAGTAAGGTGTGTAGTCGATGAGCACATGCGAGTCGCTGCTGGCAACAATGTTAAAACCGTAAAGTACCGCGTCTGCGAAAGCTTCATTCACACTTTGACGTTCCGCGATGTTCTCGGTTTGCGCACGATAATTGGTATTGTGCTGCATCAGCAGTGCTTTACTGCCTTCAATATGAAAAGACGATAGGCGAGTTTCACCTAACTGACCTCTGTCCAAACCGATGTCGTTAGAGCCCAGCCCCCAGGGAAGACTGGTTTGGAATATAAACTGCGGGCCATTTTTAGGCACTTGCAGGTAGTAATTGCCGTTTTCCTGATCATGATAAAATGTAAAAAAGCCATCCTGCTTCGAAAAGGACTCGGTAAAAGCGTCAATGGTTGCCGGAGGCTTCTGCTCAGCCGCCTGGCTGAACGAGGTAAAGCTGCTTAATACAAGCAGGCAAATTAAGAGTATATGTCGCATGGTTTATCCCAGTTGTTCTGCTATTTCTTCTAATATTTGTGTCGTCCACTGTTCAATACGTTCATCAGATAACTCATATTGTGAGTCTTCATCCAGTGATAAGCCGACGAACTGCGAGTTATCTGCGGTTAATGCTTTGGAAGCGGCGAAGTCGTAACCTTCGTTGGGCCAAAATCCAATACGTTTACAGCCATGTTCGGCAATAGCGTCATGCAGCATTCCGAGTGCATCCTGAAACCAGTCGGTATAGCCTTCCTGGTCGCCCATACCGTAAAGCGCGACAATCTTTCCGCGGAGGTCAACGTCGTTAATATCGTCCCAATGACTCTCCCAGTCCTCCTGCAATTCACCGAAATCCCAGGTAGAAATGCCAAAAATGAGAATGTCGAATTGCTCGGCTTCTTTAAGCGGAGTGTCTTTGATATTAAACAAGGTCACAATATCTTCACCAATGGCTTGCTGTATTTTTTCGGCAGCTATTTCCGTGTAGCAGGTGGTAGAACCGTAAAACAAACCAATTTGCAGTGACATAGATTACACCTTGACCTTCAGTTAACGATTGGATGTGGATGCATTGTACCAAAAAGACCGATAGAATGACCCACCTTTGTGACGAAGTATGAATCAATAAGAGGGCAGTATGGACTTTGATCAACAGGTCGAGCAACTAGAAACGGTGTTCGATGAGGCCGTGGTTTCAGGCAATGATGACGAGTTATTTGCCAGCGGCTATTTGCGTGGTCACTTTGACTTGGTCGTAGCACAGTTGGAAATGTCCGGAAATGCTGATGCCGACAAGTTAATGCCGTCGCTTGAGCAGGCGGTTCATGACACTCGCCATGAACTTGCACCTGCTGATCAAGCACATATTAAGAACTTAATGGATAAGTTAGCGGTGAAAGCGGGCGGGAGATAATCTCGCCAGAGCATCGTCGGTCAGTGGTAGGGTGTCGTTGCCTATTAGTCCCGCCAGAATTTCGCCTAACAAAGGCGCTGACGTAAAACCTCTCGAGCCTAAGCCTGTAAGTCCATAGAGTCCTCGGTCCAGCATTCCTGCAATAGGTTGGTGGTCCGGGGTAGTTGCCCTTACCGAAGCCCGCTGTCCAACAACGGACAATTCTTCAGCCCAAGACTGCTTTGCGTTGTCGCAGAGTTGTTTAAGGTTTTCTTCGTTATCTTCCAAGCGTGTCTCTAAGTCTGTTTCACCACGAGTAAACGTAGCCCCCAGACAATGTATGCCTTCAGACTCAGGCACTAAATAACCTTTATAGCAGAGCACCGTTTTTAAATGGGCGAGGCTTTTGGTCGTTTTAACCTGAGTGATTTGCCCGCGCACCGGCTTTATCGGCAAAGGTTCAACGTCTGCTGGTAGCAGCTCATTAAAGTTATGACCCGTGGCGAGCACGACACGCTTAGCCTGAATATTTTCTCCGTTGCTCAGTGAAACACGCCAGCCGCCGTTGGTCATTCGGCTAATGTTTTGTACGTTATGGTTGACGATGTCACTATCGGCTTGTCGGAATAACGACTTAACAACTGGCTCAGGTTTTAACCAGCCCGCTTGAGGATAAAACAGAGCAGGGGTGTCGATGGCAATTCCAGCGGCTTTGTTTGTCTCTTCCGCGTTTAAATAGCGCACCGTTGTTTCGTTATATAAGTCACTAGCCACTTTTTGAAAGCGATGCTCTCTTTGTTCATTGAACGCAGGCTGCAAAACGCCGCTGTTTTGCCAGTGCTCGGGCACGTATTGACGGTAAGTATTCAGCGCAGTGCTAAACGCTTGCCAGTAAAAGCGACTAAGGGGAGTATGCTCAGCATGCAGTAAAGGGTAAACGGCTCCTTGCGGATTGCCTGATGCGCCGTCGGCTATATTTGGCGCAATAACCTTAGTGGTAACGCCGCGTTTATGTAACGAAAGGGCACAGCAAGCTGCGCTTATTCCGCCGCCAATAATAACGACGCTATCGGCCTGTGGGTCGGTGCTCTGTGTTTCGGGCTTAACGACTTGCCCCTGATACTGACCACACACCATTTCCCGTTTGCGGCCGTAGCCGGGAACTTTGTTGACCGCAAACCCTGTATCGTTAAGTCCGCGACGAACCACTCCGGCGGCTGTAAACGTGGCATAAGTAGTGCCTTCATGAGCGGTCATCGCCATGGTTTCGAATAGCTGATGTTGCCACATATCCGGATTTTTTGAGGGGGCAAAGCCATCTAAGAACCATGCATCGACTCTACGTTTGGCTTGTGTCTGCCAGTGGGGAAAAAGCTCGTTAACGTCGCCTATCCACAAATCTAATGTAACTCTTCCTTTGGCAAAGGTCAGGCGGTGACATCCCGCTTCGGGCGACGGGTAATGTTCCAGAAAAACTGAGCTGGTTTTTCTTACATCGGGCAATAAAGCATAAGCCTGTTGCAGCTGTTCCTTTGTTAAAGGGAATTTCTCGAAGCTGATAAAGTGCAGGCGGCCGTTAGCTGGCGCATGTTCAAGAAATTGCTGCCAGGTTAGTAAAAAATTTAGGCCGGTACCAAAACCTGTTTCTGCAATTGTAAAGCATTGCTGGTGAGTAAGGTCTTGCCAACGTTCTGGTAATCCGTTGTGCTTAAGAAATACGTATTGGCTTTCGTCAACGCCGCTTTCTATTGAAAAATAAATATCATCAAAAGTGGTGGAAACGGGTACGCCATACTCGTTAAACTTGACCGACGCTTTAGAATTCAAGTGTTTGCCCCATGATTTATTGGCAGATGCTCGCTATAATAACAAGATTACTAAAAACAGTGCACAAAGCAGACCACATTCTTAGAACACGTTAGTTACTATACCGACGTATAAATGTCAGACAGGATTTTAGAATGAGAAGAGCAGTGATAACCGGCCTTGGTATCGTATCAAGCATCGGTAACAATCAAGAAGAAGTACTGGACAGCTTGCGTGAAGGCAAGTCAGGCATTAGCCGCTCTGAATCTTTTGCGGAGATGGGACTTCGCTGTCAGGTTTGGGGGCCGGTAAAGCTTGACCCTAAAGACCATATCGATCGTAAAGCATTGCGTTTTATGGGTGACTCAGCTGCTTATGCTTATATTGCTATGTCCCAGGCAATTGAAGATGCAGGTTTAAGCGAAGATGAAATTTCTAACCCTCGTACCGGGCTGGTTGTTGGCTCGGGTGGCGCTTCTGGTGAGCATCAAGTTGCTGCGGCAGATATCCTGCGTGAGCGCGGCGTGAAACGCGTAGGGCCTTATATGGTACCTCGTTGCATGGCATCCACGACATCAGCATGTCTTGCTACACCATTCAAAATTAAAGGCGTGAACTATTCAATTAGTTCAGCATGTGCGACGTCAGCACACTGTATTGGTCACGCTTTAGAGCTTATTCAATTTGGTAAGCAAGACCGTGTCTTTGCCGGTGGTGGTGAAGAGCTTCACTGGACCTTAGGCATGGAATTCGACGCCATGGGCGCATTAAGTACTAAATACAATGATACGCCTGAGAAAGCATCGCGTACCTATGACCAGGATCGCGATGGCTTCGTCCCTGCCGGTGGTGGCGGTATCTTGGTTATTGAAGAGCTGGAAGCGGCTAAAGCACGTGGCGCAAAAATTTATGGTGAAATTGTCGGTTACGGCGCAACTTCTGACGGCTATGACATGGTTGCTCCGTCGGGTGAAGGTGCGGTTCGCTGCATGAAAATGGCAATGGAAACCGTCGACAGCCCAATCGACTATCTGAATACTCACGGAACCAGCACGCCAGTGGGCGATGTGAAAGAGCTAGAGGCCATTCGTGAGGTGTTCCCTGAAAAAACACCAATGATTAGCGCAACCAAAGCTATGACTGGTCACGCACTAGGCGCCGCAGGTGTGCATGAAGCGATTTATTCACTGCTTATGTTGAAGCACGGTTTTGTAACGCCGTCTATCAACATTGAAAAGCTGGATGAACAAGCTGATGGTATGAATATCATCCGTCAAACAACAGATGCACCATTACGTACGGTTATGTCTAATAGCTTTGGCTTTGGTGGTACAAACGCGTCATTGGTTATGCGCCAATACGCAGAGTAAACCGTGTCATCGGTTGGTACGATGAATATCGTCGCCGATAGAAACATTCCTGCGCTGTCGACATTGTTGTCAGGCGCAGGAAACCTTCGCTTTTTCTCAGAAAGAGAACCTCCCCAAAAGTTATTGGCAAATGCGGATGCATTGCTGGTTCGCTCTATTACTCAAGTCAATAAAGAGCTATTGGGAAAAGCCCCAAAGTTAACCTTTGTGGCCTCTGCAACTATTGGTACCGAGCACATCGATTCACAAGCCCTGGCTGAAAAAGGTATTGCCTTTGCACATGCTCCTGGGGCGAATGCCGCCTCTGTCGGTGAGTATGTACTATGTGCTGTTTTGCAGTGGTTAAACCGACAACATATTGACTCGCTAGCTGACTTAGACGTTGCTATTGTTGGCGCTGGCCATACGGGACAGGCTGCGGGCCAACGTTTACAAGCGCTTGGCATGAACGTGCATTATTACGACCCGCCATTGAGTAAAAAAGGCGAAAAGGCAGTTCACGACCACTGGCAACGTGTTATCACAGCCGATATTATTTCCTGCCATGTCCCGTTGATGAGGGGCGGCGAGTATCCGACGCATCATTTGTTTGAACATACGGCGCTACAGTCGCTACATGAAAACCAGTTGCTGATTAATGCCAGCCGTGGCTCGGTGATAGATAACGTCGCATTGCTGGAAAGAGCTCAGCAGGGTGAAAGACCTTTTATTGTGCTCGATGTGTGGGAAGGAGAGCCTGAGGTTTTAAAGCCTTTGGTTGACTACGTTGACATTGCCACTCCGCATATCGCCGGTCATAGCCTGGAAGGTAAAGTGGGTGGTGCCATAATGGTTGCTAATGCTCTGTTGCAGCACTTTCGGCTTGAAACTAATTATGACAAAGGCGCGGTGTTGCCGAGTCCTTCTTGGCCAACAATAGATGCAGAGCAACTGTGGCCGATAAGCTCGCTTTTAAGCTGGGTTCGGCAACATTATGACATTATGGAAGACGATGCGCTTTTTCGTCGTCATGCACAGACAAACGAAGGCTTTGATAATTTACGAAAAAAATATCGCAAAGAAAGCCCTCGCAGAGAGTTCATAAATCAGGGCGTTACATGCCATAATAGCGAGCAATATATCCAATTTTTACAGTTGGGCTTTCGTGCCCGACAAGTCAACCGTTAAGGAGTACTTATGGCAGACGGGTTTCGCATAGCAGTTTTGGGTGCAACAGGCTTAGTGGGTCAACAAATGATTGATATTCTAGCTGAGCGAAAATTTCCGGTTGCCGAACTGTACCCCTTAGCGAGCGCCCGTTCAGCGGGGGCGACAGTCAACTTTAACGGTGAAGAAATAGAAGTGTTAGTGGCCGATGATTTTGACTGGTCAAATGCAGATATTGCCTTCTTTTCTGCCGGTGGCTCTATTTCACGGGGGTTTGCACCTAAAGCAGCTGAAGCGGGTTGTGTGGTTATTGATAACACGTCCGAGTTTCGTTATGAACCGGACATTCCTTTGGTTGTGCCAGAGGTAAACGCCTGGGCTCTGGCTGATTTTCGTAATCGAAATATTATTGCGAACCCGAACTGCTCAACCATTCAAATGCTGGTCGCGCTGAAGCCGATACATGATGCTGTGGGTATTGAGCGTATTAACGTTGCCACCTATCAGTCGGTGTCTGGTGCCGGCAAAGAAGCAATGGAGGAATTGGCAAAGCAGACAGCTGAACTATTGAATGCAAAGCAACCAACGGTTGAGAACTTCAGTCGTCAAATTGCGTTTAACTGTATTCCACAAATCGATGTGTTCCAGGATAACGACTACACCAAAGAAGAAATGAAAATGGTGTGGGAAACGCAAAAAATATTTAATGATCCGAGTGTGCGCGTTAATGCGACAGCAGTACGTGTGCCGGTTTTTTATGGTCACGCAGAAGCCATACATATTGAAACTCGTCAGCCAATAACAGCAGAGCACGCCAAGCAATTATTAAGCGAAGCACCCGGCGTAACGCTTATGGAACAACGTGAAGAGTTTCCTACGCAGGTAAGCGATGCTGCGGGTAAAGACGACGTGTTCGTCGGGCGTGTACGCGAAGATATTAGTCATCCTCAAGGTTTAAATTTATGGGTGGTGTCTGACAACATTCGCAAAGGTGCCGCAACCAACAGTATTCAAATTGCAGAAACTTTAATTCGCGAATACTGGTAATTTAACCGGCTGTATGTCATAAAGTTTTTATTACTGACGCCGTTAAAGATAAGAGCAAAGCGCGGGCAGAGAACAAGGGATGAAAAAAACGATTACAGGGCAAGTGTATAAACATCTTTCATTGGCAGCACTGTTACTGGTGAGCATCAGTAGTAGTGCTTTGTCGTGGCAGGATGGCACTATTATTAAAGGCCCTAAAGGTTCTGAAGCTGAAGACGTTCGTATTGGCAAGGAGCGTTACGGACCTATCACCGCTAGCGATACCCTGTGGGACATTGCCCGCCGCTACAAGCCGCACTCCAGCGTTACTCAGTATCAAACGATGGTTGCCATTGTGCAGGCAAACGACGAAGCCTTTGTCGATGGTAATATGAACCGTATGCTTGACGGCTTTTATCTGCGCATTCCGTCATTGCAAGAAATTCAAATGGTGAATCCTGAAGCTGCACGTCGACAGGTTGTGGTTGACGGCCAGTTAAAGGAAAAATCTCAACGACTCTCTGAGGTTGAGCAAAGTACTCAGCGAACTCGCGAAGAACAGGCGCAACTTCTTGAAGAAGCGAAGACGCGCGCAGAAAAGGCAGTGCAGGAAGTTGAAAAACGCCAAGAGCGGAATTTTGAACAGCTGCGCAATGAAGTTCGCAACTCCATGCAAACCGTCCAGAGAATGTACGATGAGAATCAGTCGCTACAGCAACGCATTGATTCTTTAGCAGAGCGTTTGGATGAGCTGGCACAAAGTGCGACTAAAACGGATGAACTAGAAACCCAATTTCAGCAAGTTCTTGCTCAGCAGCAGGAATTGATAGAGCAGCAGACGGCAATGCGTCAGGCGGAAGAAGAGTCGGGCTTTATTAATTGGCTGCAAAACCCTATCAATATGCTCTTAGTTTCGATACTGCCTGCGTTACTGATTATTGGTGGCGTTGTTTTATTCTTAATGAAACGCTCCTCGAAGACTAAAGAAGATGAGCCGGAAGTCGCTAGTAAAAAAGAGTTAAGTGAGGAAGAAGCCGCTGCAGAACTCGACAAAGAGTTAATGGGGGGCGCTCCGCAGAATGATACCGGCGATGGTATTTTTGATATCGATGACAGCCAACAAACCGAAGACGATGAAGAAGATGAGGGTGACGATTTAAGTGCTCTCGAGGCTGAGCTTAGTGGCTCAGCCAAAGCCGAATCCGAAGAAGACTTCAGTATACAGTTAGACGACGATGAAGATGACAAGTCAAGTCAGCAGGACGCGCCGTCAGCCAGTGAGAATGCTGATGATGATATTGATGAAGACGACAAAGCTGTGTTACCTGACGACGATGACGATGCAGGGGAATTGTCTCAGGAAGAGCTGGATAGACTATTTGGCGAGTCTGACGATGATGAAGAAGCCATAGACTTGTCTGTTGGTGACGATGAGGCCACTGATGACGAGCCAGCTGCAGATAGCTCAGACGAAGAGTTAGACTCTGAGGCGCAGCCTCAGGATAACGAAGATAATGGAGCGCCGGAGGAAGCTGAATCAGACTCTTCAGAGAGGGAGGATGAAACAACTTCTGAAGATGATCAAGTAGAGGAGAGTCAGGAGGCCAGTGCCGAGGCGTCTGATGAAGCGGCTCTTGAAGCTGATAAAGATGAATCGGATGATTTACTCCCGGATGACTTTGACGACAGTGAAGTCGATGATGTGCTGGCAGATTTAGGGCTAGGTGACGAGTTAGAAGCTGAAGAAGGCTCCGAAGAAACATCGAGCGACGATGTATTAGAAGACACACCAAGCTCTGACGAGGCTTCTTCTGAAGCGAGCGAGCCAGAAGAAGCGGCAGATCCGGATGACATTCTTGCCCAGTTTGAAGAAAGTAATAATGACGACGAAAGCATTGCTGAGGCTGAGAGCGGTGAAGAGGTTGCGAATGACGAAACGTCTGAAGGCGACGACGAGAGTGACGATCTTGAGCAGCTTCTGAAAGAGTCGGATGAAGTGACTCAGGCGCTTGATGACTTTGATGATATTGAAGAGGAAATCCCCGAAGACGATGAAGCGTTAGATGAGGCAGAAAGTCAGGCTGATGAAGATTTAGAATCACTGTTTGGCGGTGCGCCAGAGACGGACGAAGAGTTGTCTGAAACGGAAGAGCCTTCTACTGAGGCTGAAGCTGAAACAGAAAGCCAGGATGAAGCTGACTCTTTTACGGCAAACGACGATGAAGATTACGTCGATATTGATTCGTTGATGGCCGAAGCTGACGAAGAAGACGAAGGTGATGATCGCTACGAGTCGTCAGCAGTCAAAGACGTATTGCCGGACGAAGATGCGGGCCAGGAAGGCGATGCGCCAGCGGACGATGACCCCGCCGGGCAGCTCGATTTAGCTCGCGCATATATTGAAATGGATGAGAAAGACGAAGCACGGGAAATTCTTCAACAGCTGATTGATGGCGACGACGAAGCGCTTGCTGAAGAAGCTAAAACCCTTAAAAACCGTTTGGATTCGTAAGGTTAAGTAGTATGCGAATAGCTCTGGGGCTGGAGTATGACGGCAGTCAATACTATGGCTGGCAGCGACAACGTGAAGTCATTAGTGTCCAGCAACACTTGGAAGAAGCGTTAAGTAAAGTCGCTAATGAAACCGTTGAAGTCACCTGTGCTGGTCGAACCGATGCCGGCGTTCATGCGACAGCACAGGTCGTGCATTTTGATGTAGAAAGCGAACGAAAAAATGCGGCCTGGACACTTGGTGTTAACAGCAATCTGCCCGATGGGATAGCGGTACGTTGGGCAAAGCCTGTAGCAGATGACTTCAGCGCGCGTTTCAGCGCAACCGGCAGGCGTTATCGCTACATTATTGCCAATACGCGCTTACGGCCTGGCATACATTCATCTGGCGTCAGTCATTATCACCAACCCTTGAATGAGCGATTAATGCATGAAGCTGCTCAGGCGCTAATTGGAGAGCACGATTTTACCTCCTTTCGGGCGGCTCAGTGCCAGTCACATTCGGCTAACCGTAATGTCACTCGATTAGAGGTAACGCGAAAAGGTGACTTTGTCATTGTTGATATCAGCGCGAACGCGTTTCTTCATCACATGGTGCGCAATATTGTCGGTAGTCTTATTGTTATAGGGCAGGAGCAACAGCCTACATCTTGGCTTAAAGAGTTACTCGAATTAAAAGATAGGACGCAGGCAGCGGCGACGGCTAAGCCAGGTGGTCTGTACTTAGTCGCTGTGAGCTATCCTGAAAACTTTGAAATTCCAACAGTCACCCCTGGACCGCTCTGGTTAGAGTGACTGTTATGACCTCTTTTCTTGATTGAATTGTGCTACCATGTAAGCTATTCCAATAAACTTATTAGAGCTGTAAGCCGAATATTATGAGCTGGATTGAAAGAATTCTCGCAAAGCCAAAAATAAACAAGAGACGCGGTGTTCCTGAAGGGGTTTGGAGCAAATGTACCTCTTGTGACAACATTATTTATCGTGCTGATTTAGAGCGCAGTCTGGATGTTTGTCCTAAGTGTGATCATCACATGCGTGTGACGGGTCGACGCCGTCTGGATATCTTTTTAGATGAAGATAACCGAGAGGAAATAGGTACCGACCTTGAGCCGAAAGATGTCCTAAAGTTTAAAGACTCTAAAAAGTATAAAGACCGTATCGCTGCGGCGCAGAAAAGTACCGGCGAAAATGACGCGCTTATTGCGCAAAAAGGTACGGTAAAAGGTGTTCCCCTTGTCGCCGTTGCTTTTGATTTTAATTTTATGGGCGGGTCAATGGCCTCGGTGGTTGGCGCTAAGTTTGTAAAAGCTGCTGAAGTTTGCCTGGAAAAACGCATACCTCTGGTTTGCTTCTCAGCATCGGGCGGCGCTCGTATGCAGGAAGCCTTAATGTCATTGATGCAAATGGCTAAAACGTCTGCGGCGCTGGCTCGTATGAGTGAAGAAGGTATTCCGTTTATTTCTGTATTGACTGACCCGACCATGGGTGGGGTATCGGCCAGTTTAGCAATGCTCGGTGATATCCATATTGCTGAACCTAAAGCGCTTATTGGCTTTGCCGGTCCTCGAGTTATTGAGCAAACTGTGCGTCAGACTCTTCCGGAAGGCTTCCAACGTGCTGAGTTTTTGCTTGAGCACGGTGCTATCGACATGATCGTGGACAGACGCGACATGCGTGACACAGTGGCGCGCTTGCTGGCAAAAATGCAACACCTGCCTTCCCCCGAAACGGCTGTTGAGACCCAACCTGAAACAGAATGAGTGACACTCCTTCATACATACCTGTAGCTTCTGACAAGCTGCAGGTATGGCTCGACTATCTGGAAAAGCTTCACCCTACCGAGATTGATATGGGGCTGGAGCGTGTGTCCCAGGTTGCGGCAAATGCAGGTGTATTGACGCCTGCACCATACGTCATCACAGTTGGCGGAACTAATGGTAAAGGCTCGACCGTTTGTTACTTAGAAGAAATGTTGGCGGCCGCTGGCTATAAAACCGCAGTGTATACTTCTCCGCATATTGTTCAATATGAAGAGCGGGTACGTATTAACCGAAAAATGCTGTCTGAACAACGTCATGCGAAAGCGTTTTCGGTTATCAATGAGGCGCGGCAGCAAACTTCTCTTACCTATTTTGAATTTGGTACTTTGGCTGCTTTACATCTTATTAAGCAGGCAGAAGTTGACGTAGCCATACTTGAAGTAGGTTTAGGAGGGCGGCTCGATGCAGTTAACTGTGTTGAACCTGATGTGTCAGTCATTACCAGCGTCGGTATTGACCATATTGCTTTCCTTGGTGATAACCGCGAACAAATAGGTCGCGAAAAAGCGGGCATAGCGCGTAATAACAAACCGCTGATTTGTGGTGATGAAAATGCGCCTGAGTCAATAAAGCAGTCGGCCAATACTATTGGCGCCAAACTTATTCAGGTAGGAAAAGACTTTTTCAGAAAAGAGTTTGAAAAAGACTGGGAATACCGCAGCCATAGGGTTTATGCTCGCCACCTCCCCAAGCCTAAGTTGCCGTTAATTAACGCATCAACAGCTATTGCGGCTATTGAGCATCTGCCACTTCCTGTTAGCCTCGATGCGATCAAAATGGGCTTAATTTCCGCTTCTTTGCCAGGCCGAATGCAGGTTGCACAGTATAAGGGGATCGATGTGCTTTTAGATGTCGCTCATAATCCTCAAGCTGCGGATTATGCCTCAAAGTACATTGCATCAAACTACAAGAACAAACCAGTTTATGCTGTTATTGGCATGTTATCGGATAAAGATCATGCAGGGGTCAAAACAGCGTTAGAACAAATAATTACTCAGTGGTTTGTAGGTACGTTAAAAGAACCCCGTGGTGAACACGCCGATAAATTAGCGGAAGTTATGGCACTGACAGATAATTATCGAACCTTTGACAGTGTGAACGCGGCTTTTGAGAGTGCAATAGAAAAAGCCAGTCAATGTGACGAGAAGCCACTGGTTTTCGTGTTCGGCTCGTTTTACACTGTGTCCAGCGTTAATCAATTAATAGTGGGAGCGTGACCTTGGCTAGTCCTTTGCAAAACCGTCTTGTCGGTACCTTAATACTTGTCGCTTTAGCGGTAATTATTATTCCTGAAGTACTGGATGGTAAAAAAGAACAGCCGGTAGATCCCATTGAAACTATCCCTCTTAAGCCCAAATCTGAAGAAGCTTTACAAAAACCGAATGCTCTGTCAGATGAATTGGTGGCGGAACCTGTAGAGGAAGAGCCACAACTCGAAGACACTGAAGTCACAGCGGAGTCTGCTGAGCCTATCGCCGAAGATAAAAGGCTTAAAGCGCCTCCCAGAGAGCCGGTCGAAGCAGAAATTGACGGTAAAGCCTGGGTTATTCAACTCGGTGCTTTTAGTAAAGAAGACAGCGTCAGAAAGCTTGTTGAACAGCTCAGAGATAGAGGCTACGCAGCTTACTCAGAAAAGTCAGCCAGTGGGAAAATAACTCGGCTGCTTGTGGGACCTGATACCTCTGAAGCGGAGCTTCAAAAACAACTGGCTCCACTGAAAGAACTGACGGGACTGGACGGCAAAATCATGACGTACAAGCCATAAAAAAGTGCAATATGTGTGTAAAAAACTCACAATTATGCACCTGTTCTGTTAAAATCCACGCCGTCTTTTGCGCAGCAACTGTGAGTGCTTATGGTCTGGATTGACTATGCCATTATCCTTGTTATTGGCCTGTCCTCAGTAATTAGCTTAGTTAGGGGCTTTGTCAAAGAAGCCGTTTCTCTGGCAATTTGGATATCTGCATTTTTCATTGCCAGCTATTTTTATCAAGACTTAGCTGTTTACTTCACTGGTATTGAGCAGCCTATGCTCAGAAATGCTGCCGCCATAGCCGCTTTGTTTGTAGCGACACTTATTATTGGCGCAATTCTTAACTACATTATCTCAAAACTGGTTCAACATACCGGACTGTCAGGAACAGACAGGGTTCTCGGACTGGTTTTTGGTGCGCTCAGAGGTCTGCTCATTGTTAGCGCATTATTGTTCTTTATCGACTCATTTACGCCGCTGTCGTCCAGCGATTGGTGGCAGAATTCGTTACTCATTCCTCATTTTGGACTCTTTATTCAATGGTTCTTCAGCTACCTGGAGAACAGCTCGAGTTTTTTAGTCCCTCAACCTGTATAGAATGGTGAAAAGACATGTGTGGTATTGTTGGTATTGTTGGTAAGCAACCGGTTAACCAAGCGCTTTATGATGGTTTAACCATGCTTCAGCATCGGGGGCAGGATGCCGCAGGCATAATGACCGTTGATGAGCACAATACATTACGTTTGCGCAAGGCAAACGGTTTGGTTCGGGATGTTTTTCATACCCGTCATATGCACCGTTTATCCGGTACTGTAGGTATCGGTCATGTTCGCTACCCAACGGCAGGAAGCTCAAGCTCTGCAGAGGCTCAACCATTTTATGTGAACTCGCCGTTTGGTATTGCTATGGCACATAACGGTAACCTGACAAACGCAGCCGATGTTCACGAGCATTTGTTTAAAACAGCCCGTCGCCACATTAATACCACGTCAGATTCAGAGATTTTACTGAACGTCTTTGCTAACGAACTGGATAAAAACGATAGCTTAACGCTAAACGATGACGATATTTTCAGAACGGTTACTGCTGTTCACCGAAAAGTTCGCGGCGCATATGCAGTTGTAGCAATGATCATTGGGCATGGTTTGGTTGCCTTCCGTGACCCATGGGGCATTCGTCCTCTGGCATTGGGGAAACGAGATACGGAAGACGGAGAAGAGTACATTGTTGCTTCTGAAAGTGTTGCCATTGACGGCACAGGGTTCAAGTATGTACGCGATGTTGAGCCAGGAGAAGCTATTTTCATAACTAATGATGGCAAACTGTATTCGCGCCAGTGTGCAGATAAACCTATGCATTGTCCGTGTATTTTCGAATACGTTTATTTTGCTCGTCCAGACTCATTTATCGACGGGATATCGGTTTACGCCAGCCGCGTAAACATGGGGCGCAAACTGGGCGAGAAACTCAAGCGAGACTATGCCGATTTGGATATTGATGTGGTTATCCCTATTCCGGAAACCAGTTGTGACATTGCATTGGAAATCGCCAGTGTGCTGGACTTACCGTATCGCCAGGGTTTTGTGAAAAACCGCTATATTGGCCGCACGTTCATTATGCCGGGACAGACTCAGCGTCGTAAGTCGGTTCGTCGTAAACTCAACGCAATTAGTGCTGAGTTTAAAGGCAAGAACGTCTTGTTAGTAGATGACTCTATCGTGCGTGGCACAACCTCTGAGCAGATTATTGAAATGGCTCGTGAGGCGGGAGCTAAAAAGGTGTATTTTGCATCAGCAGCGCCTGAAATTCGTTTCCCGAATGTTTATGGTATTGATATGCCGAGCGCAAACGAGCTAATTGGGCACGGTCGTGAAGCTATCGAAATTCGCGACATGATTAAGGCTGACGGTTTAATTTATCAAGACCTTGATGACTTAGTCGCCGCAGTAGGTGAAGAAAATACGTCAATTAAACGTTTTGAAACCTCGGTATTTAGTGGTGAGTATGTCACGGGTGATGTCAACCAAGAGTATCTGGACAAGTTACATGCTGCTCGCAATGATACGGCAAGAGCGGAGCGAGAAGGCTCTGAAGACGCGAACTTAGAGTTGCATAACGATAACGACTAATTTGGCTGCTTAGAGCATTTAACGCAATTAAAAAGGGCGCTGAGGAATACTCCCAGCGCCCTTTTGTATGGAAGTTCAATGTGAACTAGTCACGTTGGAACGCGTAGACTGAACCTAACTTCATAATTTGAGTTAACTCATCCAAAGCGGCGCGAGATTCTTCTAATAAGGCTGGATCTTTTAAGTCATCGACCGCTAATTCATCGCGATAGTGTTTATTAACCCATTGGTTCAAACGGTCAAACAGCGCGTCCGACATTAAGCAATTCTGATTTGCTGCCGCAATTTCTTCGTCGTTCATGGCTACACGTAGGCGCAGACATGCTGGGCCACCACCGTTGCGCATACTCTGCTTTACGTCAAAGAACTTCACGTGCTTAATAGGACCGCCTTGGCTGACAAGACCTTCCAGGTAACTTTTTACACGTGGGTTCTCTTCACATTCTGTTGGCGCAATAATTGTCATTTCGCCGTTAGGCGGCGTGATGAGCTGAGTGTTAAACAGGTAAGTGCTTACGGCATCCTCTACGCTTACATCGTCAGTTGCTACTTTAATAAAGTGTAGCTCGCCTTCGTTGCCGAATTTTTTCTGAATTTCAGCCAGTTTAGTGTCAGTATCTGCGAAAGCTTGTTCGTGGTAGAAAAGGACATTCTGGTTACCGACAGCAATGACGTCATTATGGAAAACCCCTTGGTCAATAACATCGGGGTTTTGCTGCATAAATACGGTGTTGTCTTCGCTCAGGCCGTGCAGGCGGGCAATAGCCTGAGATGCTTCCAGAGTTTGACGTGCCGGATAGCGTTTAGGCGCAGGCTTCGAGCTGTCAAATGCATGGCGACCATAAACAAATACCTCGACGCCGGCATGGCCGTACTCATTACATAAACGAGTGTGGTTTGCTGCACCTTCATCACCAAAATGTTCGTTATCAGGCAAGTGTTTATGGTGTTCGAAGTAGCGAGAATTTTCGAACATGGCTTGTAGTATGCGGCCGCTGGTTTCAGGCTCTAATGAACGGTGATATTTGTTGGTCAAATTAGCCGGTGTAAAGTGAACTTTGCCGTTAGCAGTATCAGCGCTTGGCGATACTGTTGCTGCGTTGGCCGTCCACATACTGGACGCCGAGCACACTGCCTGAAAAATAGCGGGAGCTTCAGAGGCTGCTTTATAAAGCACTTCAGCGTCAGTTCCAGTAAACCCTAAGCGACGCAATGCGTGCGTGTCAGGACGCTCTTGTGGCGCAAGAACACCTTGTTTCATACCCATATCGTGCAACGCCTTCATTTTTTTCAAGCCTTGCAATGCCGCATCTTTTGGACTCGATGACGCTTTAGCATTTGCTAAAGACGCGACATTACCAAAAGACAGTCCGGCGTAATTATGGGTTGGGCCGACTAAGCCGTCGTAGTTGACTTCAAAGTGTTCCATGCTCACTAGGGATTACTCCTGCACGTTGTGTGCACCTGCTCATTGAATTTGTGACACATTATACTGTTTTAAAATGCCCTTGAAAGCCTTTATTTTAAAGCCTTTGCTAAGGCCCCGCTTGTTTTGACTGAATATTTAATTTGTGCGAATTTTTATCAAAAAGCACCAATCATGGTTGTTTCTCGTAACGATAACCGATATACCTAAAAAAGGCCGCTGAAGAACAATTGCCCTTGTAATTTATATCTTTAGCACGTATATACACGGTCATCTATAACAAGAGAACGATTATTCTATGGCTAAATCGCTCGTCATTGTCGAGTCTCCGGCAAAAGCCAAAACCATTAATAAGTATCTGGGTAAGGACTTTGTGGTTAAGTCCAGCGTTGGTCACGTACGTGATCTGCCAACGCGTGCGACTGAAACGGTGAAAAGCAAGCCGGCAGCAGAAGTTCGCAAAATGTCGCCCGAAGCAAAAGCGAAGTATCAGAAAGAGCGTGACTATAAACGCTTGATAGCTCGCATGGGTATTGACCCGGAAAATGACTGGGAAGCTCATTACGAAGTGCTTCAGGGAAAAGAGAAAGTCGTTAAAGAGCTCAAGCAACTGGCGAAAAAGTCAGACGAAATTATTCTCGCAACGGATTTGGACCGCGAAGGGGAGGCAATTGCCTGGCACTTGCGGGAATTAATTGGTGGCGAGGACGACCGCTTTAAACGTGTGGTATTTAACGAAATTACCAAAAACGCCATTCAGGAAGCGTTTAAACACCCGGCACAATTAAATACTGATCGTGTGAATGCTCAACAGACACGGCGCTTCCTTGACCGTGTCGTTGGTTTTATGGTGTCGCCGCTACTGTGGAAAAAGGTTGCAAGAGGCTTGTCCGCCGGACGCGTGCAGTCAGTTGCTGTACGTTTAGTGGTTGAGCGCGAGCGCGAAATTAAAGCTTTTGTACCGGAAGAATACTGGGATGTTTATGCTGATTTAGCCAGCACTGCGAGCGATAAGCTACGTATGCAGGTTATTAAAGAATCTGGCAAAAACTTCCGCCCGGTTAATGAAGAAGAAACCAATAAAGCATTAAACTTACTAAAAGGTGCGGATTACGAGATAACCTCTCGTGAAGATAAGCCGACTTCCAGCAAGCCTGGCGCGCCTTTTATTACGTCTACTTTGCAACAGGCAGCTAGTACACGCTTGGGCTTTGGTGTTAAAAAGACCATGATGCTTGCACAGCGCCTTTATGAAGCCGGACATATTACCTATATGCGTACTGACTCAACGAATCTCAGTACTGAAGCGATAACTGCCTGTCGCGGCCTTATCGAAAGTGAGTTTGGGAAAAAATATCTGCCGGAGTCGCCTAATCGCTATGGTGCAAAAAATAATGCACAGGAAGCCCACGAAGCGATACGCCCGTCAGATGTTAAAATAAAAGCGTCGTCGCTTTCTTCAATGGATCGTGATGCACAGCGCCTTTACGAGTTGATTTGGCGCCAGTTCGTTGCTTGTCAGATGACACCAGCTAAGTACGATAGCACGACACTAATCGCTACCGCCGGGGATTTTGAATTGAAAGCTCGCGGTCGGGTTATGCGCTTCCCGGGCTGGACAAAGGTGATGCCACCTTCATCGAAAAAGGATGGTGATACGAACTTACCGGACTTGAAAAAAGGTGATTCACTGACACTTGAACACTTAGAGCCAGAACAGCACTTCACGAAGCCTCCGGCACGCTACAGTGAAGCATCCTTGGTTAAGGAGCTTGAAAAACGTGGTATTGGTCGACCTTCAACCTACGCGTCTATTATTTCGACCATTCAGGATCGAGGTTACGTGCGCGTTGAAAACCGTCGCTTCTTTGCTGAGAAGATGGGTGAAATAGTCAATGACCGGCTAATAGAAAACTTCACTGAGCTGATGAATTACAATTTTACTGCCGAAATGGAACAAGCGCTTGATGACATTGCGGCCGGTAAGCGTAATTGGAAAGAAACTCTGGATAGTTTTTATGAAGACTTCAAGGAGCGACTTGAAAAAGCGGAACTTGATCCCGCAGAAGGCGGTATGCGAGAAAACAGTGTAGTGCTTACCGATATAGATTGCCCGGAATGTGGACGTAAAATGGGCATCCGAACGGCCTCAACGGGTGTATTTCTTGGTTGCTCTGGTTATAACCTGCCGCCCAAAGAGCGCTGCACTAAGACAATTAATCTGACGCCGGGCGAAGAAGCCATAGAAGTCAGCGATGAAGAAGAGCGGGAAACAGAAGCTCTGCGTGCTAAAAAACGCTGCCTTAAATGCGGCACAGCTATGGACAGCTACTTAATTGACGAAAAACGTAAGCTGCATGTGTGTGGCAACAACCCAACCTGTGACGGTCAAATGCTTGAGCATGGTAAGTTTCGCATTAAGGGTTATGACGGGCCGACTATCGAATGTGATAAGTGTGGTTCTGAAATGCAGCTTAAAAATGGTCGTTTCGGTAAGTACTTCGGTTGTACCAATAGTGAGTGCAAGAACACACGTAAATTACTTAGAAATGGCGAGCCTGCGCCACCAAAAGAAGATCCGGTACCGTTACCAGAATTACCTTGCGAAGACTCTGACGCATACTTTGTGTTGAGAGATGGCGCCTCGGGTATTTTCTTATCGGCAAATACCTTTCCGAAGTCGCGCGAAACCCGGGCGGTAACGGTAAAAGAGTTAGCTCGCTTTAAAGAGCGTTTGCCTAAAAAGTTCCTGTATCTTGCTGAGGCACCGCAAGAGGATGACGACGGTAACGATGCCATTGTTCGCTTCTCACGTAAGAATAAAGAGCAATACGTAGTAACTGAGGTGAACAAGAAGCAAACGGGCTGGAAAGCCTTTTACCGCGACGGTAAGTGGGTGGTTGACGCTAAGTAGTTAAGTGCTCACAAGCGGATACTCAGTTGGCTAATAGCCTTATTGAGTTGACCTTCCGTATAATGAGCGGGTGTCAAAGGTAAGACACCGCACGTTGGACACGGAGGTCCCATGTTATCGTCTAAGTCAGACATAGCACTTCCCGCTGCTTCCTCAGCAGCGGGCTTTTCTTTTCCAGAACACATAGGCCAAAGACGCAGCTTTGGGCAGGCGAGTATCGAACTCATTATTGTTTGGCCGATACTCGTTACTTTTGTCTTTTTGATTACTCAGGCGCTTATTATTTGGTGGTCTCAGCAAACCTTAACCGTTGCTAACCAATATACGGTTCGAGCGGGAGCGATTAACCATGGAAACTATCAAACCATGGTGACGACATTAGTGTCAGGCATGGCAGGTTTAGAGCCCCAGCTTGATCAAGACAACCTTGCGTACGCAGCAACCCTGGCTATTGCTCAGCAGCGCTTTCACTTTACACGCTTTGCTCAGCTAGACATTTTATCTCCGACACCACAGGATTTCCGTGAGTATGCGGAAGAGCGTTGGGACTACGATTTAGAGCGGGATGTTACAGAAATAGCGGTGGATCATTATCATGCTCGGTACGACGAAAATACACCGGTTGAATGGCACGAGGCGAGGGTGTTAAAAATACGGACAGACTGGTGCCTACCATTAAAAATTCCTTTTGTCGCTGAGATGCTGAGCTCTGCGCAAGGTTTCTTAGGTGACTCAACGGCCGTTCGTTACTGTAAGCTGAGGGAAGGTATGAGTGACTACCCTTTATGGGCGTTAACGGATACCGCTCAGCACTCTTTGCAGAGCGGCTTTCGTCGCTAGTTCCTGAACTAATCTCGTTTGTCGTGATAGTCGACACAGGCCTGAAGTGTATTCTCGATGAGCGATGCCACCGTCATTGGTCCTACGCCACCAGGCACGGGAGTTATCCAACCAGCGCGTTCTGCTGCGGGTTCAAACTCGATATCGCCAGTTAAGCGTCCGTCGGGTAGTCGGTTCATACCCACATCAATAACAATTGCGCCCGGTTTCACCCACTCTCCCGGAATGAAGTCAGGCTTACCAACGGCAACAACCAGAATGTCCGCACGCTTAACGTGTTCTGATAAGTCATTGGTGAAGCGGTGGCAAACAGTGGTTGTTGCACCCGCTAATAATAATTCCAGGCTCATTGGACGACCGACAATGTTAGAGGCACCGACAACAACCGCATTGAGGCCATGCAAGTCAACTTGGGTATGCTCTAGTAAAGTCATAATGCCTTTAGGTGTGCACGGACGTAATGCCGGGATGCGCTGTGACAGACGGCCTACATTGAAAGGGTGGAAGCCATCGACGTCTTTGTCGGGGCGAATTCTCTCCAAAATAGGTGTTGCATCAAGGCCCGCAGGTAATGGTAATTGAACCAGAATTCCGTCGATATCATTGTCGTCATTCAGTTGGTCTATTAAAGCCTCGAGCTTTTCCTGAGTGGTTGTTGCCGGTAAGTCATAAGCAAATGACCGGAAGCCAACTTCTTCGCAAGCGCGCCGCTTATTGCCAACGTAAACTTCCGAAGCGGGGTCAGCGCCAACCAATACAACGGCTAAACCTGGTGCTCTAAGACCGGACTGAAGTCTTTCCTGAACTTGCTGTTTGACCGACTGGCGTACGGCACTAGCGATTGCTTTACCATCAATAATTTGAGCTGACATAACGAGATTCCAAACCTGAGAGAATTCAAGACGATATAGGCTGTTTATTGTAACGTTATTTCACCGTTAATGTCACCGATTGTTGGATAACTCAACAGGTTGTTTTAAAAGTAGCCAGTCGAGCGCTATTCCGGAAAAAAAGTTTGACGCTGGCATAATCAGCAGGTAATATTCGCCCCCGTTGTCAGCTAGCAATAACTATTTACACGCTGGTTGTGACAGGGCTTTCAGAGAGTTCGGCGAGTAGCGCAGTTTGGTAGCGCACTTGGTTTGGGTCCAAGGGGTCGCTGGTTCGAATCCAGTCTCGCCGACCATTCTCTTGACGGCAGCGTAAGGTTCGAAGTGCGCCCGTAGCTCAGCTGGA
>NZ_PIQA01000013.1 GCF_003987095.1 Idiomarina piscisalsi
TCAGCTGATGCTGGGGGCTTTTTTTATGCCCGTATTCTGGGTGGGACTCCCATCACACCTGCTGCAATAGCATTCGGCTACTTCATTCTAATAAATCGAAGATCGCATCCCATTTATAATTAATTTCTAAAACGAAATATTGAACTAGACTATTTGTAAGTAAATAAGGAAAGGTTTCTATGTTTCGAAATACGTCAAAACGTTACGGACTAGTGTCTATTCTCATACACTGGCTATCTGCACTTATAGTTTTCGGGCTTTTTGCGCTTGGCTGGTGGATGTTGACGCTTACCTATTACGATCAGTGGTATCGTCTAGGGCCTTGGTGGCACAAGTCTTTTGGTATTTGCCTCCTTATTCTGACTGTTCTAAGGGTATTGTGGGTGATGGCAAATCCAAAACCAGCGGCTTTAGGTAATAAAATAGAAGTTATCGGCGTTAAATTGGGTCATGCCCTACTCTATCTACTGTTATTTACGGTCATGGTAAGCGGCTATTTAATTTCGACGGCTGATGGAAGCTCTATATCTGTATTTGACGTATTTTCTGTTCCGGCGACGTTAACGGACTTGCCAAGCCAAGAAGATACTGCCGGAGAAGTTCATTGGTACTCGGCATTGGCGTTAGTCATTTTAGCCGGAGGACATGGATTAGCCGCATTAAAACACCACTTTATAAACCGAGACACAACTTTAGTTCGTATGTTTGGAAAAACTGAGAGGAAATAGATATGAAAAAGACATTATTAGCAGCTGCAATTGCAGGTACAGCGATGTTTAGTACGTCAGCTTTAGCTGCGGATTATAAAATAGACACCGAAGGCCAACATGCCTTTATCGAGTTTAAAATTAGCCACTTGGGTTACAGCTGGCTCTATGGCCGTTTTAACGACTTCGAAGGCTCCTTTAGCTATGACGAAGACGCGCCTGAAAATGCGTCAGTCAATGTAACTATTGATACAGCAAGCGTCGATACTAATCACGCCGAGCGAGACAAGCATTTACGCGGTGAAGACTTCCTAAATGTGTCTGAGTTTCCACAAGCGACTTTTAAAAGCACCAAGTACGTGCCGGATAGCGACGATGACGGTGAAGGCACGTTGTACGGTAACTTTACGTTAAACGGCGTGACTAAAGAAATTGCTATTGAGATTGAGCATGTGGGTGCTGGTGAAGATCCTTGGGGCGGCTTCCGTCGTGGCTTTTCTGGCGAAGTCGACTTAACCTTAGCTGACTACAATATCGACTACAACCTTGGTCCGGCAGCTAAAGAAGTCGAGCTGGAGCTCTCGATTGAAGGCGTTCGCCAATAAGGAACGCCCTTTCAGTCAGTCTGCTAACGCTTGTTTATAAGCGTTAGCAGCTAATTGACTGTCTCCTAATGCATAATAAGCATCGCCCAGTAGGCGGTATGCTTTATCGTTCGGTTGAATATCGACGAGCTTCTTAAGCGCTCGTTGAGCCAGAGAATAGTCCTGATTATCTATTGCTATCAACGCAAAAGCGTATAAATAGTCTTTGTCATCTGGGTTTTGCTTCAACTTTTCTTGTACGAATTCCACAAGCTTTCCGTGCTTACCGTTGAACAACTTCAATGCGTTAACACCCGCCGGGTGTATATCTTCGCGCTTAAGCCCTTTTAATATTACTTTTGCAGACAGCTCTTGTTCACCTAGATGTTTTAAAGCTGCAGCATAAGCCAAACGAATGGTCGCATCGCTTCGTTGTTTGCTAGGTAACCCTTGCCAAGCATCCTTTAGCGTGTCGTTGCCATTACGGCCAACGGATACAAAGTAATCAAAGTAAACATCGTATTCCAGCCGCTCAAAATCAGCCGGACTTAACTCAGAGTGCTGTTTTAACTTGGGAAGCAGATCTTTTAGTGCTTTATAGTTTCCAGAGCCCTTAAACGCTGTTTTCGCTAAAAATGCAACATGGGCGGAGTCAGGGTGTTTGTTTAATAGGTCCTGGGCCGCTTTATCGGCATTATGAGGATCGTCGCTGACTTGCTGAGACACCTTAAGAATATTCAGCAATGTATCTGAGCCTTTAACAAAGCCTCCTGCTTCATCATGCCAGTACTGAGCTTTTCCTGTATCTTTGGCTAAACAGGCAGCTAAAGCGGCCATGGCTGCTGTTTCCGGAGCACCACGTTTTTTGTATGCAGCTGAAAACTTTAACGAGGCGTCTTCAGGGGAGTCATCCAGTAACAAACGAATACCTTCTTCGTAAAGCTGTTTGGCTTTTCTGTCTGAGCGATTCGAAAACCAAGCTGCGCCTTTTTGCGTTTTGTTCAATAGACGACGCAGGACAGATACGACCACGGTAGTAATTAAAGCGATAGCGACAAGGACAACGATAAGCCCTACAACAGTGGCTTCTATTGACCAACCTGCAAACTGGATGAGTACGTAACCGGCGTTACCAGACGCTGTAGGACCCAAAATAGCGCCAACAATTAGTAAAACAACGAGAGCAATTAACCACTTCATAGTGCATCCCCTTGCTCAATTGCCCGGCTTATAAAGTCTAACGACTCAAGCGAATCGACTGTTGAGCGTGTTTTCGGAGTCTGTTCAAGGCTCTTAAGTCTTTCGACCACATCGGAGGTTGCGGCATTGTCGCCTTTTACCAGCATAATTAACTGAGGCAACTGATTGACGTATCGTTTAAACAGCTCATTATTTCCTTTAAGGGCAGCATCTTGCGCTAACGTGAATGTCAGCGAGATACGTGCATTAATGGCCGCTCTGTGCGACTTGTTTAATAAGGGCTCTGGGTCTGCTTCGACAGGTTGAATGCGAATAAAGTTATCCAGAAAGTCATTCCAGTTCGACTCCAAATTGGCTTGCCAGTTTTTGCCAGTTGCCGAACTTTCGGAGTTTTCACCTTCAATACGGTATTCGTTGTTGATGTTGTCCGGTAATTTACTAATACGATCCTGCAAACCTATTAGCGTCATAACCACATCGGTGTTATCGACCGACGACAACGCACTGACTTTTTCGATATCTTTTGCAAGCAGTTCGCGGGTGCGCAAAGCCTCGCGGCTGTCCATACCTGAAAGCTGATTATCAGCTAAGCGAAGCAGTTTGCCGGCTAAATCGTAATCTTCCTGTATCCACAACATACGAGCCGCTGTTGCGAGCATTTGTTTTACTTCCAGCAGACGCCAGTGGGCTGCGCGATCTGCCGGACTTTGGCGCACTTCATCGCGCAGACTTTCTAAGTCAGAACGAAGTGCAACATAATCCTGGCGCAATTGTTGAGCTGAGTTAGATAGTTTGTTTAAGTCTTGAGAATTAGGCGTTTCCTGCAGCTGTTGTTCAAAACTGGCAAGCGACTGCTCCAGCTGTTGAAGCCTCGTTTCAAGTGGATCTTGCTTTTCTTCCGGTTCTGTCTTTGCCGGTTGCTGTTCAGACGACGTTACTTGTTGGTCATTGTCAGCTGAGAACAGTCCGGGGAAACGCGTATAGCCATAATAGGCCGCGGCGACAATCGCAATTAGTATAACAAGCCATAGCAACCGCTTGAAAAAGCGTCGGCTGCTTTTCTTAGCCGTGACGACCTCGTCTTTTTCCTGCTCTACCTGTGGCTCTACATTATTATCTTGTGTCGTTTCTTCGCTGTTCATGTGTGCGTTTCCGTTTGCTACAAGCGCATCTAGAATAATAGCATCCGATGCGCTTTCTGTGACTTCGATACTGTCTGATTGTTTAATAGGAATCAAACTTTTCAGGCGTTCACTGGGTACTATCCACTGGCAATTTTCCAGCCACGGGTTTGCGGACTCTGGTAATTCCGATAAAAAATGATTCAGTTGTTCAGCGCTGGTGACAACAATGGTATCGACAGAGGAAACCCAGTTATCCACAATGGAAGAGTCTGTCAGAGAAATAGGTTGCCGCTCGTATACTTCCCAATAGCTGACATCAGCGCCATTTTTTTTGAGGTGCTCAGCAAGTACTTCGCGGCCGCCTACGCCTCTTATTATTAACCATTTTTGTTCATGTACATTACTGAATTCTTCCAGTGCCAGCAGCCCTTCTGAACGGTGAGCAAAAGCCGGGCTGGTCACTGGCTCTTTTAGCGTATCGGCGGCGTATCTGGCAGTACCTGAACCAACAGCAAAGAAGCGACTCTTTTTCGGTTTGAAACCGTTATCCAATGCGTAATCAACAGCGGCCTTACTCACCAGGATAATACCGTCCCAGGTGGTTTCGTTAACGCGCTGCACCTCACTTTTATCCACTTGCTTGGGTGTTACCCGAACAAAACTGTGAATAAAGTGAGCTATACCCGCTTTTGTTAGCCCTTCAGATATGCGCTGCGCACGCTCTTCGGGACGTAACAATAAAACGGTCTTATTATTTTTCCGCATCGCTGTCATATACCGCTGACAAAATGTCACCTGCGCCTTTCTTAAGCAAGCGCTCAGCTAATTCGGTGCCAAGAGCTTCTGCGTCACTTGCAGGACCTTCTATTTCATCACGCAGTACTTGCTTTCCGTCAGGGTCTCCAACCAAGCCACGCAGATAAACATTGTCACCTTTAAGTTCCGCATAGGCACCAATAGGCACCTGGCAACCGCCTTCTAAACGACGGTTCATGGCTCGCTCTGCCAGCACGCGTGTACGTGTTTCCTGACACTGCAGAGGCTGAAGCAGTTGTTTCATGGCGTCATCGTCGCTACGACATTCAATACCTAAAGCGCCCTGTCCGTTTGCCGGCAATGACTGCTCTACGGGAATGAACGATGTAATGCGGTCACCAAGTTCCAGACGAATAAGCCCAGATGCAGCTAAAATAATGGCATCAAACTCACCGTCGTCGAGTTTGCGTAACCGTGTTTGTACGTTACCGCGTAAGTCCTTAATAACCAGGTGTGGAAACTGCTCCATAACCTGACAACGGCGGCGCAAACTACAAGTACCGACAACCGCCCCTTCCGGCATTTCATCTAAGTTGTTGTACTTACCTGAAACAAAGGCATCGCGCGGATCTTCACGTTCGCAAATAGTATGCAGCTCTAAACCGTCAGGAAACTCAACGGGTAAGTCTTTCATGCTGTGTACCGCAATATCGGCTCGACCCTCAAGCATGGCAACTTCCAGCTCTTTGACAAACAAGCCCTTGCCGCCAATTTTGGCTAATGGCGTATCGAGAATTACGTCGCCTTTTGTGGACATTGGTAAAAGCTCTACCGTGAGCCCCGGGTGTAGCTCTTCAAGACGCTGCTGAATGTGCTCAGCCTGCCATAACGCCAGCTTACTTTTACGTGTTGCAATTCTTACAGTTTGAGTCATGGTTTTCCTTACAACGCTTAATGACTTTTTCGGGCTCGGGTGCGATGATAGACACTATAGAACCCTTAAGAGAATAGTCATAGTTTAGCGATGTTTAGTCGAATTGTAATCAAGACGCTGGTATTAACCACGGTTTTTATGATTGTGGTCGGTTGTGGTCAAAAAGGGCCGCTTGAGCCAGCGCCAATGCCTGAAAAAAATGACGTGGAAACGATACCAACGGATACAGAAGAATGAGTGAGTCTATTTCTTACAAAAATAATCAGCTTCATGTTGAAGGTATCGGCTGCCAAAGCCTGGTCGAGCGATTCGGTTCACCTTTGTATGTGTACTCAAAATCTCAGCTGATGAATAACTGGCAGCAGTTTCAGCAACACTGGCCTAGCCCTCATAAACTGTGTTACGCGGTTAAAGCCAATAGTAACCTTGCGGTGCTGCAAGTCTTGGCTCACCAGGGGGCAGGGTTTGATATTGTGTCGGGCGGCGAGTTACAGCGTGTGCTGGCCGCCGGTGGTAAGCCGCAAAGCATTGTTTTCTCAGGCGTGGCTAAGTCAAAAGATGAAATTATATTGGCGTTGGAGACTGGCATTGGCTGCTTTAACGTAGAGTCTGAAGCTGAGTTGGAACGCATTCAGGATATTGCAGCGGCAATGAATAAGCAGGCACCGGTGTCGCTGCGCGTTAACCCAGATGTCGATGCGAAAACGCACCCATATATTGCGACTGGTATGAAAGCCAACAAATTCGGAATTGGCATGGCGCAATCAAAGGCGGTTTTCAAAAAGGCGGCTCAGCTGGTCAATATTCGCCTTATTGGTGCCGATTGCCACATTGGCTCACAAATTATGACGCCAGAGCCATTTTTAGACGCCGCCAAGCGCATGTTCGAGCTGCTCGTCGACCTTAAAAAAGACGGTATCGAACTGACACACTTAGATTTAGGCGGCGGTTTTGGTGTGTCTTATCAAAACGAGACGCCATTAGACAAAGCGCAGTACCTGACCGAACTGGTCGAAATGGCTAAAGACTTTCCCAACGTTACTCTAATGTTAGAGCCCGGCAGAGCCATAGCTGCGAATGCGGGGATACTTCTGACCTCTGTTGAATATATTAAACCGTCAGAAGATAAACGCTTTGTTCTGGTCGACGCTGGAATGAACGATATGTTGAGACCGTCGTTGTATCAAGCTTGGCATGACATTGTTCCGGTCAAAGAGAAAACTGACGATGCACCGCAAATTAGCGATATTGTCGGGCCTGTTTGTGAAACCGGTGACTTTCTGGGGCATGCGCGACATCTGAATGTTGCCCAAGACGATATTCTTGCGGTAAAACACGCCGGCGCTTATGGTTTCACTATGGCCTCCAATTATAATTCGCGTGGACGCCCTGCGGAGGTTATGGTCTCCGGGAGTGACGCACGTTTGGTCAGGGAACGTGAAAGCTTCGATGACCTTATTCGCGGCGAGCATTTGCTAGATAAGGATTACATCTAACTATGTTATTGCACTTTTCTAAAATGCACGGGCTCGGCAATGACTTTATGGTCGTCGACAATGTCACGCAGAATTTATACGTAAATCCTGATCAAATTCGCCAATGGGCAAGTCGCCATACCGGTGTGGGGTTTGATCAGCTGCTGTTGGTTGAGCCGCCATACGACCCGGATTTAGACTTTCATTACCGCATATTTAATGCCGATGGTAGCGAGGTGTCACAGTGTGGCAATGGCGCACGGTGCTTTGCGAAATTTGTGAAAGCTAAAGGCCTGAGTAACAAAAACCACCTTAAAGTCAGTACGAAAGCCGGGAAAATGGTTTTGCATTTGGAAAAAGACGGTCAAGTGACTGTCGATATGGGGGAGCCTTTATTTGAACCCGCGCAAGTGCCGTTTAAAGCGCAAAAAGCTGAGCAAACTTACGTGTTGCGCGTTAACGATGAAACCGTGATGTGTGGTGTTGTTGGTTTGGGTAACCCACATTGTGTTATCGCTGTTGATAGCGTTGATACAGCGCCAGTGGACACCCTAGGCGCAGCTGTCGCTGCGCATGAACGTTTTCCGGAGAGTGTCAATGTCGGTTTTATGCAGCAGCTGTCAGCCGATGAAATAAAACTTCGGGTATTTGAACGTGGCGTTGGTGAAACCCAGGCCTGTGGTAGTGGCGCTTGTGCCGCGGCTGTTGCAGGTATACAACAAGGCTTATTGAATGAGCGTGTAAAAGTATCGCTGCCAGGTGGTGACTTACTGATTCGCTGGCAACAAGGACAGCCTGTTAAAATGACGGGCCCGGCAGAGCTGATTTACGATGGACAAATGGTGTTATGAGTAACGAATTGAACTCGATGTTAAACGAAAAAATTGATGACAGCCTGATACGCGAGTATTTGCAGGAAAACCCGGACTTTTTCACGCGTAATGAGGACCTGTTAGCGCAGCTGCAATTTCGTCATAGCGAGAAAGGTGCCGTGTCGTTAATTGAAAGGCAGCAGCAAAAACTCAGACAGCGAGTTCAGCAGCTGGAAGAAGAAATTACTGAGTTGATGATTAATGCTCGCCGTAACGAGGCTATTTTTAACGCCTATAGCAACCTCTATGTTCAGTTACTGCGCTGCGACAGCCTGAGCGACGTGCTCTCACAATTGAAAAACACCTTTGAAAATGAACTCGATATGCCGGTGTTAACGCTCAAGTTTTTTGAAAGCCCGGTAGAGCTCGATGAACAATACACGTTTGCGTCTGATACTCATAAACAACTACTGAGTAAGCGTTTTAGTGACGAGTCGATCTACTTAGGACGGTTAACCGAGCAAGAACATAAGCTGCTGTTTAACGACGAAAGTATTCAGTCAGTAGCCCTGCTGTTACTGGGTGAAAACGGTGAGCTAGGCATGTTGGCCGTGGGAAGTAGCAGCGCGGGGCACTTTGAGCCGGCAATGGATAAGCTGCTTATAAAGCAGCTGCAAGCTCTGTTGGGTGCGGTTTTGCCAGAGCTTATTAAACGCCATGACGCTGCTTGAGTGGCAAGATAAGTGGCTACAGCAATTGCGCGGCGAGCGCGGTCTCGCCGAATTAACGCTTAAAAACTATCAACGGCTTATAGCGGCCGATCTTCAAGAGCTCGAGCAGCAAAAAATAACTGATGCTAAGCAACTGAGAGTGCCTGTCATAGAACGGTTGCTCGTCGGTTGGCGGCGTTCTGGTCTGGGCGAGCGCAGTATTGCGCTAAAATTGTCGGCGTGGCGCACATTCTGCCAGTTCCTTGTTGAGTCGGATGCTTTAGACGACAACCCCGCAAGTTCAGTTTCTGCACCGAAAGTGCCGAAAAGGCTACCTAAAAACCTTGATGTCGACAGTATCTCCCACTTACTGGATTTACCGGCTGACGACGAAATAGCCATTCGTGATGCGGCTATGATGGAGCTGTTATATGCCAGCGGTATTCGTTTGGCTGAGTTGGTGAGTCTGAACCGGGACGACATCGACCACCGTATGATGCAGTTAAGAGTGACCGGTAAAGGCAGTAAAACGCGTATAGTGCCTTTTGGTCGGTGTGCGGAGAAAGCACTGAAACAGTGGCTGAAAGTTCGCCAGGTGTGGCTTGCCGATAAACCCGAGTTGGCGCTATTTGTCAGTAAACGATTACAACGGATAAGCCCCAGAACGGTACAGCAACGGCTAAACTACTGGGGTAAGCAGCAGGGCATCGTCGGGGATTTACACCCTCATAAACTGCGTCACTCATTTGCATCGCACATGCTTGAAGCAAGCGGTGACTTACGTGCTGTGCAGGAAATGTTGGGCCATGCCAACTTATCCACAACTCAGGTGTATACGCACTTAGATTTTCAGCGACTGGCCAGCGTTTATGACAGTGCTCACCCCAGAGCCAGAAAGAAATAGTATTGGGAGTTTAACTTTATGCAGTTTTTCCGCCGTTGGCAGCCGCCTAAAATCATCAGCTTCGACCTGGATGACACGCTTTATGACAATGTACCGGTGATGCAAACTGCAGAGTATTCGGTGCAACAGTACATTGTGGACAAGTTTCCGGAAACCGCTGCGTGGGATGTCAGCCATTGGCGCCAGTTACGAGACAAAGTCAGTCAGAGTGACCCGGCGCTTGCCAGTGACATGACAGAGCTGCGCATTCGCACGTTACAGCATGGCTTAGAGCAGTTTGGTGTGGTGAATGCAGCGACCCATGCACACGACATTATGGATCATTTTCTACTTCACAGAAGTAACTTCGAGCCGCCAAAAGAAAGCCTTGAGCTATTGCAACAATTAGCCGAGCGATATGAGCTTATTGCGTTGAGTAATGGCAATGTGGATACGCGAAAAATAGGCTTGTCCGACTATTTCAGTTTAATCGTGCAGCCGGGAAATGGCGTTCGAGGTAAGCCATTGCCAGACATGTTTTTAAAGGCACAGCAACACTTCCCGGCGATTAAGCCAGAGGAGTTTCTCCATGTGGGTGACCACCCCTATTCCGATGTGCTTGGTGCGCAGCGGCATGGCTGGCAGTCAGTATGGCTGACCTCTGGTTTAGGGCGAGTACAACATCTGTCGATATTACCGACCGTCAAAATTGACCACTTAGCCCAGCTTACGTCGTTGCTGCTTTCGTAAAAGGTCCTGACACGACACTACTGGTTGCTTATACAGTGATTCGTTATTACACTGGCGGCAGATCTTTGAATTGAATACATCAGGTGAACGTTAATGAGTACACACCCTCTTCTGGCAGAACTGAATGAAAGGCAGCAGCAAGCTGTATCGGCACCCGACGGGCATATGCTGGTGCTGGCTGGCGCCGGAAGTGGTAAAACTCGGGTGCTGGTACACCGTATTGCCTGGCTCATTCAACAACAAAACTACTCTCCATTCAGTATCTTAGCGGTCACCTTTACCAACAAAGCGGCGGCGGAAATGCGTGGCCGGGTTGAGCAGCTAGTAGGCAGCTCCGTGCGAGGCATGTGGATTGGCACCTTCCATGGTTTAGCGCATAGGTTGTTAAGAGCGCACTATATGGATGTCGGGCTACCACAAAACTTTCAAATACTCGACAGTGATGACCAGCAGCGACTGATTAAACGCCTGATAAAAAGCCTCAACCTAGACGACAAGCGTTGGCCGGCAAAACAAGCGCAGTGGTACATCAACGGCAAGAAAGACGAAGGGTTACGAGCCGAGCATATCGAAACTTACGACCCAACCGAGCAGACACTGAAAGAAATTTACCAGCTGTACCAGGAAAGCTGTGACCGCGCTGGTTTGGTGGACTTTGCCGAGCTGCTGTTAAGGGCGCACGAGCTGCTGAGAAATAACCGTATTGTACGAGAGCATTACCAGAACCGCTTTCGTCATATTTTGGTGGACGAATTTCAGGATACCAACTCCATTCAGTATGCCTGGGTGAGGTTGTTAGCAGGCGCGCAGAACAGCGTGACTATTGTTGGTGATGACGACCAGTCTATTTACGGCTGGCGCGGCGCCAAAGTCGAAAATATTCATCAGTTCTTAGAAGACTTTGCCGGCGCACAAACCATTCGTCTGGAGCAGAACTACCGCTCAACCAGCACTATTTTGAAAGCAGCAAACTCAGTCATTTCTAATAACTCGGGCCGCCTGGGCAAAGACTTATGGACTGAAGGGAACGAGGGTGAGCCCATTAGCCTTTATGCGGGCTTTAACGAAATGGATGAAGCTCGTTATATAGTATCGCAAATCGAAGGCTGGCGAGATAATGGCAATTCGCTACAAGATGTCGCTATTTTGTATCGAAGTAACGCACAGTCGCGTATTTTAGAAGAAGCTTTGCTGCATGCAAGGCTGCCGTATCGTATTTATGGTGGTTTGCGCTTCTTCGAGCGTCAGGAAATTAAGGATGCGCTGGCTTACTTGAGAATTTTAGGTAACCGGGACGATGATGCTGCGCTTGAACGTGTCATTAATACCCCTGCCCGTGGCATTGGCGGACGCACCATGGACATTATTCGTCAGGCGTCACGGGAGCGCGCTGAGTCATTGTGGAACGCGGCTAAGTACATGGTGAACGAAAAACAGTTGGCCGGACGTGCACGAAACGCAGTAGGCAGCTTCCTCGACTTTATTGAAGAGCTTGATGATGAAACCGAAGAATTCAGCTTAGGCCGCTTAAGTGACGAAGTTATAAAGAAAAGCGGCTTAATGGCCATGTACGAGGCAGAAAAAGGCGAAAAAGCAGAAACACGGGTAGAAAACTTGAAAGAGCTGGTTACTGCGTGTGAGAACTTCACCCTGGATGACGCTGAAGAGGAAATGACGCCACTTAACGCGTTTCTGGCGCATGCAGCCTTAGAGGCGGGTGAAGAGCAAGCGGATGAGTATCAGGATGCTGTCCAGCTCATGACATTACACAGCGCAAAAGGTCTGGAATTTCCTTTGGTGTTCATGACGGGCGTTGAGGAAGGTATGTTTCCGTCGCAGCAGTCGATGGATGAACCGGGCAGACTCGAAGAAGAGCGCCGTCTTTGTTATGTAGGTATGACTCGGGCTATGCAAAAGTTAGTGCTTACTTACGCAGAGCAGCGTCGTATTTATGGTCAGGAGTTGTTTCACAGAATCAGCCGGTTTATTGCGGAAATCCCACCCGATACGCTACACGAAGTTCGTGCGCAAACCAGTGTTGAAAAGCCATCGAGTTACAGCCGCTTTAATAACGCGGCCAGCCACGAAGCTTTTGATCAGACCGGTTACACGCTGGGTCAGCGCGTTCGCCACCCGAAATTTGGGGAAGGCACCGTGCTCAATTATGAAGGTACCGGCCCGCAGTCACGTGTTCAAATTAACTTCGACAATGTGGGCAGCAAGTGGTTAGTTGTTGCCTACGCTCGGTTGGATCCTGTGTTCTAAGTGTAAAGTAGTGATCAAAAAGTGCATTTTTCAACTATGTTTATAGTACATACATGAAAATTTGGAGGTGCTTTATGAAACGCACTGCAAATGCACAGTGGAAAGGCAGTATTAAAGAAGGTTCAGGTGTTGTATCAACACAAAGTGGCATATTGGACAACACCCAATATTCGTTTAAAAGTCGCTTTGAAGACGGCAAAGGCACCAACCCCGAAGAGCTCATAGGTGCCGCTCATGCGGGCTGTTACGCCATGGCGTTTTCCTTAATGCTCGGAGAAGCGGGTTATGAGCCTGACAATATTGATGCAAAAGCAGAGGTCTCTCTGGTAGAACAAGACGGCGGCTTTGCGATTGATAAAATTCATCTAACGGTAAAAGCCAGTATTCCGGATATTAGCGAGGACAAGTTTCAGGAGTTGGCAAACAACGCCAAAGAAGGTTGTCCGGTCAGCAAGGTGCTAAACGCTGACATCTCAATGGATGCCAGCCTCAGCTGAAGCTAATTTCTTCGCTTTTCTATCTCGCTGGCGCTGTATAATAGAGTCAAAGCTATACAGTGCCAGTGCACTCCAGATAATAATAAATGTGACCAGCTTACTCTCATCCAGAGGCTCGCCGTAAATAGCGACCGCTAGTATGAACATAAGCGTTGGCGCAATGTACTGAAAAAAGCCTAAGGTCGCATAGCGGAGCCGTTGCGCGGCTGCGGTAAAGCAAAGCAGTGGAATGGTTGTCACTAAACCGGCTGCTACCAGTAATAAATTCAGCGTCCATGGGTTGGCCGTTAAGTCACTGGATGCCGAGCTGGCAAACCCGAACAAATAAATCAGCATAACCGGCAGTAATATGGCGGTTTCCAGCCACAATCCACTAATTGAGTCGACAGGCAAACGCTTACGAATAGCGCCGTAAGTGGCAAAGCTGGAGGCCAATGCCAAAGCAACCCAAGGCACCGAACCGAAGGTAATAACCTGAATAGCGACACCAACCACGGCTAAACCAATAGCAACCAGTTGCAGGCGACGCATACGCTCTGAGAAGAAAATCATGCCTATGGCCACATTCAGCAAGGGGTTGATGTAATAACCAAGGCTGGCGTCCAGCATGTGGTCGCTGTTAACTGCCCAAATAAACAAGAACCAGTTACCACCGAGCAGACAAGTGGCTAGAGTGAGCCGAATGACGAGCTTGCGGCTTTTTAAAATGGGGCGAATGCGGTCTAGTCGTTTCATAGCAACAATTAACACAAAGACCATCACAAAAGCCCAAATAATACGATGAGCGAGTATCTCAAAAGCCGGAACTTGCTTTACGAGTTTGAAGTAAACAGGAGCAACGCCCCAAAATGTGTAGGCAGCAAGTGCGAAGAAAACGCCCTGCCGGGCCCGAACAGCGTCATCGGACATACTGGCTTTCCTTAATCAGAGATTAACCGACCAGGTAGGTGCCGGTTCCAAAAGCGATGTGCGTGCCTTCCTCGTTATGCAGCTCCATACGAGCAACGGCCACTTTGTTTCCTGAACGAATAATAGTGGCACTGGCGATAAAGGTTTTACCTCGGCCTGGGCGAAGAAAATCAACACGCAAATCAATTGTACCACAACGGCTGAGACGCTCCATAAGGTAACTTTCGCTGGGGTCTTCTAAACGGTCAACCATGCCCGCTATCGCAACCAGGCCACCGGCGGTATCTAACGCTGTTGCAGTGACACCACCGTGCAAAATACGTTGTGGAACATTACCTAATAACTCGTCTTTCCATTGGAACTTTAGTTCGCCCCGGGCCGGGTTAAACTCCGTAATTTCGAAGCCAAGTAACTGTTGAAACGGCACCAGCGTGTTCATAAAGTCGGAAACTTTTGTCAGTATTGTTTGTGTATCCATTTTGGGCATGGTTATTAATGAACAGGACGCTTACAATAAGAGGATGTTACTTAATAAGTCAATAAACGATGCCGACCATGAGTAGTAGCGCAGTCAGCACTGCAGAACAACTGGCGCCAAATCCGCTTCAGTCCAAGCTTGAATCTGTCTTTGGCTATCACGAATTTCGTGAAGGTCAGGAGGCGATTATGCAGGCGGCACTGGAGGGGCGCGACTCGCTGGTGCTTATGCCAACGGGAGGTGGCAAGTCTTTATGTTACCAGCTGCCGGCTATTTGTAGCGACGGGGTTGCGGTGGTTATTTCTCCGCTATTGTCCCTGATGCAGGATCAGGTCGAGGCGTTAAACGCGCTGGATATAAAAGCAGCGACTTTGCATTCAGGCGTGTCAGCAGAACAATCGATGAGTACATTGCAGGCGTTGCAACGAGGCGACATTAAGCTGCTTTACGTCAGCCCCGAACGCATATTACAGCCGAGCTTTATTGAACGCTTACAAACGCTGAACCTGTCGTTTATCGCTGTTGACGAAGCGCATTGCATTAGCCAGTGGGGACATGACTTCCGGCCTGAGTACGGGCAGCTGGGTGTGTTACGCAGCTATTTGCCCAATACCCCTTTTATGGCGTTAACCGCCACAGCGGACTCTGCCACCCAGCACGACATTATTGAGCGATTGCATTTGAATGCGCCATTGGTTCATCGCAGCTCGTTTGATCGCCCCAATATTCGCTATGTTGTTCAGGAAAAGTATAAGCCGCTAAAACAGGTTAAAGACTACGTCAAAAAGCAAAAAGGCGCGGCCGGTATTATTTATTGCGGTAGCCGAAAGAAGACAGAGGAATTGGCGGAAAGCTTGCAGCAGTCCGGTGTTCGGGCGGCGCCGTACCATGCGGGCTTAGAGCATAAGCTTAAAGAGACAACGCTACGACAGTTCCTGCGTGACGATATTGATGTCGTTGTGGCGACTGTTGCGTTTGGTATGGGTATTAACAAGCCAAATATCCGTTTTGTCGTGCATTTCGACATTCCGCGCAGCGTCGAGTCTTACTATCAGGAAACTGGGCGTGCCGGGCGTGACGGTCTTCCTGCTGAAGCGATGATGCTTTACGATCCGCGAGATGCTCAGTGGATCCGGCGCATGATAGACGAGCACGATAATGAACAGCGCCGAGCGGTGGAAGCGCAGAAATTCTCAGCCATGCAGGCCATGGCGGAAGCTCAGACCTGCCGCCGCCTTGTTGTATTGAATTATTTTAACGAATATTCCGACAAAGAATGCGGAAACTGCGACTTGTGTCTGGATCCGCCCACTCGATACGACGCACTTGAAGACGCTCAGAAAGCGCTAAGCTGTGTGTACCGGGTCGGACAACAGTTTGGTATTAATCATGTCGTTGAGGTACTGCGCGGCTCAAAGGCTCAACGGATTATCGAGTTAGGCCATGACCAGTTAACAACCTACGGACTGGGGCGGTCAAAACCCCAAGAGCATTGGTTTTCGGTATTGCGGCAACTTATTCACCGCGGGCTTATTATTCAGGATATCCGCCGGTTTGCCGCCCTGCAGCTGACTGAGGCGGCACGACCTGTTTTAAAAGGTGAAGTGCCGTTAGAATTAGCCAAGCCAAGGCTAGAGCTGACCGCAACAAAAACCCGAATTACCGACCGTGGTGACTACAATAAAATACTGTTCAGGCGGTTGCGGAAACTACGCAAAGATATTGCTGACAAAGAGCAAGTGGCACCGTTTGTGGTATTCAGCGATGCTGCGTTAGTGGAAATGTGTGTACATTATCCGACCACGGCTGATGATATGCTCGATATAAACGGTGTTGGTGACGTGAAACTGGCTCGGTATGGTCAGGAATTTATGAGTGCAATTGAAGCGTTTTTGTCAGGAGCAAGTGAGCGGCAGCTATTTAATGGATGAAGCAAACGGCCATTCAGTCATTACTTTAAACAGTAAACCGGCAGAGCAAGAGCTCGATAGCTGGGTGGCTGCGTTATGCGACACATTGGATGCGCGTATTCGCGAAAAAGAAATTGCAGCTGATCAGTTTTGCTGGCGTCTGACTATTAATAATCAGCACTGGCTATTATTCTATTCAGACATTTGCGATGCGGTATGGTTGCAGGCTCTAGAAGAGATGAGCGAAGAGGTTATAACGAACTTACGACATGCAGACTATATTTAAACACGCGCTATGGCTGTTACTGTTGCTTCCGCTGCTGGCTGGTGCAGAAGTTCGCACGCCCGTTTCTGTGTCAGCTCAAACCTCTAAAGTTACGCTGAATCAGCATTTCAAATACCGTGTCGTCGATGCGTCAGTACCGGTTGATAGACTTGCCGTTAATGAACCGTCGCGTTGGTTAAGTCCCGCGGAGCTCAGTGAACATAATTATGCAGGTACCAAGCCCAATATATGGAGCAGTGTTCCGCTTTATAATCGGAGTAATCGGTCTCAAACCTTTTATGTGAAATTCAGTGACCCGTTTTTATCGTCGGTGAGTGTGTTTGTGCTCGACTCCAGTGGCACTCCCTTGAGTCAGTTATCTAATAGCTTTTCAACGCCATTGATGCAGCGTCCACACTTATCTCATGAGCACGTGTTGCCGGTTACCCTGCCTGCTAATCAAACCGTCTGGCTGGTGACTGCAGTGCAACAATGGCCGGAGCAAATGCCGACTATTAGTTTGTGGCAGTCGACCGAACTAGAGCTGCGCCAACAGCAACAACAAACCGCATTGGGTGTAAACGCTGGTATCCTTATTCTGCTGGCTTTGGCTGCTTTTGTCTCCGCACAGCTTTTCAAAAGCCGGCTATTGCTGACGTTTGGTTGTGTCAGTGCTGCATTTACCTTGTCTCTGCTACTTCACAGTGGTGTCTGGATAACTTATTTCTCTCCTTATTCTCCGGACTTGGCTGCAGCGTTAAAAACTTATGTCAGCCAATTGCTGGTACTGACACTTTGTTGGTTTATTTGGGAATGGGGGCGCTTTCGTTTCCGGTTGTCCCGTTTTAACCGTATTGGTTACGTGGTTTTGGCGGCTGCTCTGGGTTTCACTATTAGTTTACCGTGGCTGGATGACCGCTGGCAGAGCGCATTGCTTATTGCGCAGGTTAATGGTGTGTTGATATGGGCTGCGGTTGTTGTGCTTCGCAGTATCCAGAAACAGCCAATTTCCGGCTTTCGTTGGCAAACATTCTTGTTGGCGATAACGGTTATTGTTGCTTGGTTACTCATATCGCCACGTTATAACCCTATCTGGGAAGGTGTATCTGGCTTACTACTCTACAGTGCCATGACGATAACCACGATGATGTTTTTGCTGGCGCTGGAAAGACACCGATTGAACCGATTAATGCGCCGTATTGTCGGGCTTAAAAAGAATAGAAAGACGCTAAGAAGAAGGTTGTGGCAGTTGCTGCAACGTACGGGTGAGGGCTGGTTCCGACTTAATGACGATGGTTCGTTTAAACAGGTAAACCAGCAAATGTTAACGATTTTGGCGGCGCACTCGTTCGACCAGGTTAAAGCCCACTGGCCCAAAGGGTTTGTTATTGAGGGTAAGAGGCAGCTTACTTCTGTCGACCGGTTAGACGGTCGGAAAATTTGGCTCGATGTCGAATATTTTGGTGATAACACCGGCCGTATTTCTGATGTTACCAAGTGCATGGAAGCTGAAATTCACCTCGATTTTCTGGCTCACCATGATGCAGTAACCGGCTTATTAAATGTACGCGAGCTTAGGCGTTTATTGCAGTCTCGGCTCGACGCCCAAAAGGCGGCCTGCGTAACTATTATTAAGCTGTCTGGTTTGGAAGTTATTGCCGATCAGGCCGGTGCTGATGCCAAAGACCAAGCCATTTTGCAGCTTGCTATAAACCTGAAGAAAAAGGCGCCTAAGTACTCGCGCATTGCAAGGGTTAGCGAGCATGAGATTGCGCTGCTGAATACCGACGATGAGCAATCCGTTTTCGCACAGGCGCATCGGTTGGTGCAATATTGTAAAGAGTTTCGCTTCAACAGTGACAGACGTATTTATCAGATCACTGCCCATGCCGGTATTGCTTATTCGGACTCCTCTGAAGTGTCTGCCAGTACATTACTGCGGCAAGCTCGGGAGGCGTTAAAACTTGCTATGCAGCAAGGTGATTACAGAGTTCACTCATACAGTGAAGCTGACCAGAAACGCTTATTAGGCGAAGCCGAGTTAGAGTGGGAGCAGAAGCTTAAGCAAGCATTAAGAGAGGAAAACTGGACGCTCTATGTCCAGCCCATAGTCAGTGCGGCGCGTAACGCCGACAAACACTGTATCGAGTTACTGCTCCGCTTGCCCGACTCGAATACGGATGAGCCTATAGCACCCCAGCAATTTTTGCGTGCTGCGTTGCGGGCAGGCGTCATGGGCAAGGCTGATCGCTGGCTAGTGCGGGAGGCCGTCGAGCATTTCAATGAAAACCCATTTGAGGCAACCCGAACCTGGCGTTGTCACATTAATTTGTCGACTCAGAGTCTTGAAGATGACGGCTTTATTCAATTCATTGAAGCGGCGCTTAAAAACTCGGTTATCCAGCCTAACCAGTTGGTGTTTGAGGTGTCTGAGCCCGATGCTTTCAAACATTTCGACCAAACGTATCAGTTGTTTAAAAACTTAAAAGAGCTGGGTATTGGTACGGCAATAGATCAGTTTGGCAGCAGCTATAACTCGTTTCAATTATTAAGGCAGTTACCGTTAACGCAAATAAAAGTGAATCGGTTCTGGGTTCAGAATATGCTTATCGACACTATAGATGCTGAGCTTGTCGCAAGTTGCGTTCGCTTAGCCAAAGCGGCCAACGTGGAGGTTTGTGCCGTTGGTGTAGAGAGTGACGAAGTTCGAATTAAACTCACTCAGCTGGGCGTAGACTATATCCAGGGCTTTGTCTGTGGGCACCCAGTCGAGTGGCAACGTTAAAAAAGGGCGGTTATTCACCGCCCCTCATCCAGTGCATTAATTTACGCAGCACTTTCTTTGCTTTTAGAACGATCTTCCAGCAGATCTTTAGTCGAGCTGCCGATGCTAATGCGTTTTGGCTTCATGGCTTCGGGAATGTTCTTCACTAAGCCAATAGTCAACAGACCGTTTTTCAAAGCAGCGCCAGTGACTTCAATGTGTTCAGCTAAGCTGAACTTACGTTCGAAGGCACGGTTTGCAATGCCGCGATGCAGAAATTCACGTTTTTCGTTTTCTTCGGCTTTTTTACCGGTCACACGAAGAACGCCGTTTTCTACTTCAATTTCTAAGTCACTATCCTCGAAACCTGCAACCGCCAAGGTAATGGCGTATTGGTTCTCTGCTACCAATTCAATGTTGTAGGGAGGATACCCAGTTGCACCAGTATCTGAGCGTAGTGCCGAATCCAGCAAAGATGCCATACGGTCAAATCCTACACTGCTACGATATAGAGGGCTTAAGTCGATAGTTGCCATAGTCATTCTCCTTAGAAGCAATAACTGTTAAATGGTTAATAAATTGACACAGCGTGTGTCGTTACAAGGCGGCTCTCTTTGAGACACCAGCCTTACCCTTTAAATGTGTACTGGCAAAATGGCTTTCAAGAGGTTTTTTGAAATTTTTTGATTGGACTCTGCGCAAAGGCACTCTATTATCGACTGATAGGAAGTTATTTTCTGGCGAACATAACAGGGAAACAACTATGGCTGAAGCGCCTAAAAAAGCCTGGCAATGGGTAACAGTTAACGAGTTTGAACGCCCTGCGGTTCCAACCGTTATTACTGTAAAAAAATGGTGGCAGAATTTTACCCATTGGTTATCTCCAAAGTCAGAAAATGACGAACAAGACGAGCATGAAAACGCGTTCGAATTAAAGCTGGATGAGGCAATAAAGGAGTTAGATAGCGTATTTTCAGACTGGCTGAATGACAAGGATGATAACAGTTTGCGCTGGGTTATTGCGCCGCCTCGTTCGGGCGTTGCTGAAGCCGTTCAGCAGTGGGCGCAGCAGAACAATGTGTCGACCATGAAGCTGCCGGACAGAGACACACTGTGCCAACCGAGTGACCCACCCTCTCCTAAATTCACCAAAACCAAAGTGTGGCTAATGCCGCAATTGGCTCATACCTTTTTACGACAAACCAATGGCTTGCGCTGGACTCGCGAGTTTTTCGCAAAAGCTTTGTCGGGAGAGGCGGGTAAAGGCCTCATTGTTTGTGACAGCTGGGCATGGGCATTTTTAGAAAAAGTTTGGCCAGTGCCGGTTTCGGAACTGTGGACTTTGCAAGGGCTCGACGACCAGGCATTGGAACGAATAGGGCTGGCACGCGGCGAGGGGCGTTTACGCGCATTGGCAGCGCTCAGCCGAGGCAACCCGGGTATCGCCGCCGCATACTCTGATCGCTACCATCGCAATAGCGATAAGGCTTTTGAGCTGCCGCAGTTGCCACAAGTGGTGGAAGATGCCACTGCGTTCGTATGCTACGCCTTATTGGTTCATCATGGCCTAACCAGTAGTCAGCTTGCTCAAGTATTGCCTATCGTTTCAGCGAGCCAACTGCAGATACAGCTGCAAATTTTGCAACAGCAGTCACTTATCTCAAAGCAGGACACTGCCTCTAAGGACAGCCTTTGGTACATAACTGCGCGAGGGTATCCGGTTGTTAGAGACTTTTTGGCCTCTCGTGGTTTTTGGCTTGATAAATTCTAGGATGCTTAAAAATGGAAACTGAATCGGTCAAAAACGTTGCTGGCATATTTAAGTCGCTAGACACATTTGCCATTTTAGAAATTGTCATCGTTATCGCTGTAGCTGTCGGTTTAGTATGGCTAACGCAGAAGCTGATACCTTGGGTCGCGTCACATCTGCACGGCAAGCAAAGGCTTTACACACTGGCGCTGGTGCCTATGCTACGAATTGTGATTCTGGTATTAGCCCTGGTCATGATAGTCCCTCTGGTTATAGAGCCCACATTACAAAACATGGTAGCGGTGTTGGGTGCGGCAGGCCTAGCCATTGGTTTTGCATTAAAGGATTACGTCAGTAGCCTCATTGCCGGTATCGTGGCTATTCATGAAATGCCCTACAGACCCGGAGACTGGATAGAAGTCGATGGCAGTTATGGTGAGGTTGTACACATAGGCATGCGTACGGTTGAGCTGGTGACCAACGATGACACGGTTATTTGGGTGCCTCACCTGAAGTTGTGGGATAACCTAATACACAACGCCAATAACGGCGGCCCAAGTTTAATGTGCATTGCCGAGTTTTACACCCAGCCAGAGGCAGATGCTTATCAAATTCGCGACGCGCTGGAAGAAGTTGCTTTAACCAGCCCTTACCTGCAACTTGGTAAACCTATGGCGGTAACGGCCGCTGAACAGCCCTGGGGTACCAAGTACCGCTTAAAAGCCTACCCAATTGACCCCAGGCAGCAGTTTCAGTTTATTACAGATATGACGGCCAGAGGTAAACGACGGTTACTTGAGCTAAACGTAAAATTTGCAAAGGTAGAGTCAGGGGAAGCACTGGAAATATAAACTTAAGTCTCTTCTGCTAAAAATCCGCCAGACTGGTGGCGCCACAACTTCGCGTATAAACCATCCTGGGCAAGCAGCTGTTCGTGGCTGCCTTGCTCAATAATTGCCCCCTGATCCATCACTACCAGTCTGTCCATTGCGGCAATGGTCGACAAACGGTGAGCAATAGCTATAACGGTTTTGCCCTGCATTAGTTGGTACAGGTTTTCCTGAATGGCGTTTTCCACTTCGGAGTCGAGCGCTGACGTAGCTTCATCTAAAATGAGAATGGGTGCGTCTTTAAGCATCACACGAGCTATGGCAATGCGCTGGCGTTGTCCGCCAGACAGTTTTACGCCCCGCTCACCGACATGAGCATCCAGCCCTTTACGCCCCTTGCTGTCACTTAACTCTGCAATGAACTCTTCACAATGGGCGCGGCGCACTGCGTTCATTAAGTCTTCTTCGGTCGCATCCGGGCGGCCGTATAAGATGTTGTCACGTACAGAGCGGTGTAACAGAGAGGTATCCTGGGTGACCATTCCAATATTGGCGCGCAGACTGTCCTGCTGTACTTTGTGAATGGCTTGACCATCAATACGAATTTCGCCGCTTTCAACATCGTAAAAGCGCAACAATAGGTTCACCAGGGTCGATTTACCCGCACCTGAGCGTCCCACAATACCGACCTTTTCGCCTGGCTTTATGTGTAAGTTGAAGTCGTCCATAACCCCATGGCCTTTGCCATAATGGAACTGCACGTGGTCGAAGTGAATATCGCCTCGTGACACCTTAAGCGCTGGTGCGTTAGGTTCGTCAACAATACGCTGAGGAACCGCTATTGAGCCTATACCATCTTGTACAGTACCGATGCTTTCAAACAGCGTCGACATTTGCCACATAACCATTTGCGACATACCAAACAAACGAAGAACCAGACCAATAACGACCGCAACAGCACCTAAAGTAACGGCATTATCCATCCACAAAATAATAGCGGTTGCTGCTGAACCAAATAGCAGCGCACAATTAATAAAGTAAAGGAATCCGTAAAGTTGAGTGACTAGCCTCATTTGTTTATGGACTGTACCTAGAAAGGTGTCCATACCGTCATGGGCGAACGCTGCTTCGCGCTGAGAATGCGAAAACAGCTTAACGGTCTGTATATTAGTGTAAGAGTCGACAATGCGGCCGGTCATGATAGAGCGGGCGTCGGCCTGCTCTGCTGATACCTTGCCTAGCTTGGGTACAAAATAACGCAGCAGTAGCGCATAAAGTACGAGCCAGCAGGCAAGCGGCAGCATCATTCGCCAGTCGGCGCTGCCAATAATGACAAACATTCCCAGGAAGTAGACAACCACATAGTTTACAATTTCAATGAAAGTCATAATGCACTGGCGCAATGCCAGAGCTGTTTGCATGAGCTTGGTTGCAACTCGGCCGGCAAATTCATCTTGATAATAGCTCATCGATTGCTTCATGAGGTACCGGTGACCTAACCACCGGATACGCATAGGAAAGTTACCCAGCAGCGTTTGGTGTGTCAGTAACGAGTGAAACCAAACGAGTAGTGGTAAACCAATGAGAACCAGTGAACTCATACCAACAAGTGGCCAGAATTGGTCACTCAGGAATGTTTCCCTATTTTGAGCGGCGAGCCAGTCAACAATTTGCCCGAGAAAGCCAAATAACCAAACTTCAGCAATGGCTATAGCAGCCATGAGTATGGCAGTAACGGCAATAAAGGGAGTCGACCCTTTCGTGTAATGCCAGCAGAAGGCAAAAAAGCCGGTGGGTGCTTGTGTCGGCTCTTCCGTTGGGAAAGGGTTTAGTCGGCGCTCAAACCAGGAAAACATTGCGGCACTCCTTGATATGTATCAAGCTAAGAATATCAGATTCATACGTATTCGGCTTGTAAAAAAGAGACGAAAGAACAATAATGAGAACCATTAACAATCAATGGGGTTTTTATGAAAGCGTTAACAATGATTTTAGCAGGTGCGGCGTTGCTGTTTAATGTTGCGGCTGTTGCCGACGATGATGACCAGCGTTATCAGCATTTTAAGCCAGAGCCTTCTGACAACTTGCATCAGGCAATTATGAACCTGACAAAATACAATGCGAAACTGCAGGAAATTATTGAAGGAGATATGCCACCCAAAGATATGGCAAAAGTGCATGAACTGACATATACCCTGGAAGTTGCCCTAGCACGTCTGAGTAAAGAGCTCGACGTTGCAGCAAATTCGCTGGAAGAAGTGCATTTAGGCTCTGAGGCAATGAACAAACAACGTGTTGAAGGCTTTGGTAAAAGCTACCTTGAAACACTGAATCATGTGTTAGGTAAGCATGCTGAGCACCATGAAAACGGGCATGACGAAGAGCACGAGAATCACCATTAAAGTGTTTCTATAAACGCTTTAAAATGTCGTAGCCAGAAACTGTGGGGCTGCGACATTGCATTTCTCCCAATCGGTATTTCACAAATCGCTTCGCCGTTTATTTCGGCTCGTGGCAGCGGCAAAATAACTACACCGGTGTTGTTGACGTAATCAATGATTTTTTTACTCAAGTCTTCTGCGTTTATAGCGAAGTGTAAGTGAAACATGGCGGTTTGCGGTTTTTCCGGGTTGACCCGAATTCCATTCAGCTCATTGAGCGCATCACCTAACGCCCGAGAGTAACTCACAGCATCACCCATAAGCGGAAGGTTTTCTCGTAAGCCACGGCGTGCAGAGATTATCTGCGGATACTGAGTAATAACATTGCCGCCGGCTCGACGAGCCCAGACTTTAGCTTGTTCAATAAAAGCTTCAGAGCCCGCAAGTACAGCGCCAGAAATAGCACCTAAGTCTTTGTAAAAACTGACGTAAACAGAGTCAAACAGCTCACAGACTTCGGCTAGCGAACAGTCATAAGCTGCCGGCACTTGCCAAAGTCGGGCGCCGTCTAAATGCATGGCAATATCATTAGCTCTTGCCCACTCCGATTGCGAAACTAAGTCGTCCCAATTTGGCAGTTGACCGCCAATTTCGCGCATTGGCAGCTCTGACAGCACACTACCAAGGTCGGCAGTTTGAACGTTTTTCAAGTCTTCTGATGTGATTGGACTGCCTGCTTCACCTGTTGTTGTACCGTTGAGTCCCCACAGTGCTTCAAAACCCATTTGCTCGTGCAGCATTAAATGCGAGGTCGGATGCAGAGCAACGCCATTGCGTTGGCGTTGGTCTGCATGAATACGTAACGCCAGTGGCTGAGCTAAGGTCCCGGTCGGTAAAAATAACGCAGCAGGCTTACCCAACAGCCGAGCAACTTCATCTTCAAAGTCATTAATAAGCGCGCCACTGCCGTAGACATCGCGTTTTTCGTTTTGCTCGACCTCATCGGCTAATAAGTGCAGTTCATCCGCCATACTCCGTTGTGGCTGACGCAGCAGAGACGAGCTTGCTTGCTCGGCCACTCGAGAATACGCGTGTTTAGTTTTTTCGGTAATAGAAACTGTCATTAGTTGCCTACTTTGAGTGAACTTTGCCGCCAATAATTTTGTAGGCAGGGGTGCCGCGAATCATGGTCTCGCGTGCAAACTCCTGCCCACAACCAGGACAATGGCACGGTTTGGTGGTGTGGTCTTCAACAATACGCTCAATAAAGCATTTTACTAAAGCGCCTTTACCACCCTTGCGGTATTTAAATATGGGCGTTTTGCACTGCAGACAAGAAATCTGCACGGTGCGAACCGGCCCTTTCTTGTTAGGTTTTGCCATAAAATAGTCGGTTACAATTTAAGCATTTCCATTAGTGTAACAAGCACGCTATAGTTTTTCTTCCTGCATCAAAAGAAGAATAAAGGACATTGCTATGCGTTATTCCATTGTCGCCCTGGCTGTTTTGGGCTTATTAACGGCCTGCGGACAACCCCAGCAAAACAATTCTGAACAAAATTCACAAACGGCGGTTGAGCAAACCGCGCAGTCGGAAACCGAGCGCCTGAACCAGTGGTTTGAAGAAAAATACGAAGAACAGCTTCAACAAAGCCCCATTCAAATGACCTTTTTGGGTCGCAAAGACCGCTACGGTGACATAGATGACATGACCGTGGCCGCTGAAAAGAAGCAGCTTCAGTGGCTGGAAAATAGCGTTGAAGAGCTGAAAGCGAACTTTGACTACGACAAGCTGAACCTTGAAGCTCAGACATCGTATGATGTTTGGGTTTACCAATACGAACAAGCCAAGCGTAATGCGGAATTCCGTGGCATGGACTATGTATTTGATCAAATGCGTGGCGCACACACCTTCTTACCGCAGTTTTTAATCAATTTCCATCGGGTGGATGACGCGGAAGATATGGAAGCCTATATTTCTCGTATCAAGGGCGGTGCAACGGCCATTGAGCAGCTATTGCAGCGTGCGAAAGCGCAAGTTGAGAATGGCGTTCGTGCCCCACGTTTTGCTTACGAGGAAGTTATTGAAGAAGCTAAAGGGCTTATTTCAGGCGCGCCGTTTGATGAAGATGGCGACTCAAGCTTATTGGAAGATGCTAAAAACAAGCTCAGCGCCCTTCAGGAAAGTGATGCGATCTCCGCTGAACAAGCTGACAAATACGAAAAAGAAGTGCGTAAAGCCTTATTGGAGCGTTTCCGACCAAGTTACGAAGCGCTTATTAGCTTTCTTGAAAGTGATATTGAAAATACCGACGAAGTAGCAACTGGTGTGCATCGCCTGGAAAACGGTAAAGCCTACTACAACGCCTTACTGAAGAATTATACGACGACCGACCTGACCGCAGACGAGATCCACCAAATTGGTTTAAATGAAGTGGAACGACTGACTCAGGAAATGATAGCGATTAAAGATAAAGTGGGATTTGAAGGTGATTTGCAGGAGTTTTTCACCTTTATCCGCACTGACGAGCAGTTCTTCTATCCGAACAACGACGAAGGCGCGGAAATGTATCTGGAAGACTCTCGTGAGTACTTAGCGTACATTAACGAAAAGCTGCCTGAATATTTTGGTATTTTGCCAAAAGCCGACTTGGTGGTGAAACGGGTTGAGCCTTTCCGTGAACAAGATGGCGCCGCCCAGCATTATTACCCTGGTTCGCCTGACGGTGAGCGTCCGGGTATTTACTACGCGCATTTGTCGGACATGAGCTCTATGCCGAAAAATGAGATGGAAGCCATTGCCTATCACGAAGGTAATCCGGGTCACCATATGCAAATTTCTATCGCTCAGGAGCTGGAGTCCGTACCAGAGTTTCGCACTCAGGCTGGCTTTACGGTTTACAGTGAAGGTTGGGGCTTATATGCAGAACAGTTAGCGAAAGAAATGGGTGCTTATGAAGACCCTTACTCTGACTTTGGTCGCTTAACTACTGAAATCTGGCGCGCGGTGCGCTTGGTTGTGGATACCGGCATGCATGCTAAAGGCTGGACTGAAGAGGAAGCGGTTAAGTACTTCCAGGAGCACACCCCAATTGCTGAAGGCGCGGTGCGTTCAGAAGTTCGTCGCTACCTGGTCATGCCGGGCCAGGCAACGGCCTATAAAATTGGCATGATCCGCATTCTGGAACTGCGTGAAGAAGCCAAAGAAGCATTAGGCGATAAGTTTGATATCCGTGGCTTCCACGACACCATTCTGGGCGGTGGCGCATTACCGCTGCATATTCTGGAACGTCGTGTCGACCAATGGGTTGAAAAGCAGAAGAACGCCTGACTTACAATAAACCTAAATCAATGGCCTTTAACACAGCTCGGGTGCGGTCTCGCACCCCGAGCTTGGCCATAAGTGACGACACCTGATTCTTAACGGTTCCTGTCGATTTAAATAAGCTTTCCGCTATTTCATTATTGCTAAGCCCCGCTGCTATTAACCGTAAAACGGCAATTTCTTTATCTGTCAGCGGCTCAACCAGAGTCTGTTCATTATCACCTTCAGGAGCTTTGCTTTCTTTTAGGCCTTGCACGATACGCTCAGTGATAGCGGGCTGAAGCCAAGTTTTACCCTCGGCTAAAGCTTCAATGGCGTCAACCAACACCTCCAGCGACACATCTTTTAATAAGTAGCCTTCGGAGCCGGCTTGAATGGCTTTCATTATAGATTCGTGGTCATCAAAGGTTGTCAGCATTAAAACCGGTGTGTGGAAGCCTTTTTCTCGTAAAAGCCCGACGGCTTCAATACCATTCAAGTCAGGCATGCGAATATCCATGAGAATTACATCAGGTTCACTCTCCGTCGTTAGCCTAACCGCCTCTCTGCCAGAGCATGCTTGCGCAACCACCTCTATTTTTTCAGACAAAGACAACAGCGAGTTGAGACCTTCCCGAACCAGTGTTTGATCATCAACGAGCATGACCTTTATGCTCATAATTCATCCTGTATGGTTAACTGAATACTAAAGCCGTCAGCTTGTGTCTGTATCTTTAGGTCTGCGCCGACTGTATCTGCCCGTTCTTTTATGCCAAGCAGGCCATTTCCGGTTTTAATTGATCGGACCTTGCCGTTGTCGTTAATTGCCAAGCTAAGCAAGTGACCCTGACGAGATACGACTAAGGTTTGCTTACTTCCATTGGAATGCTTCAAGAAATTAGTGACGGCTTCTTGCGAGACACGCAGTATCGTGTCGGCAATATCCACTCTTTGTATATTAAGATTGTCATCGCACAGTACATGAATGGTTTTGTCACCCGACGATCCGGAAAGAGCCTCTAAGGCTTCTTTTATATTCAGCACTGCAGAGTCACGTAAATCGGAAACCGCTTCACGAACATCGGAGAGCAATAACTTGGTAATACTCTGGCTCTTTTCTAACGTCGGCTTTAGGTCATCGCTGGCTTTTCGGGAAGCCACCTGCAAGTTAATAGAAAGTGCCGTTAAGTGATGGCCTATTAAATCATGAATATTACGAGCAATTCTCGTACGTTCGTTTTGTTTACTGGCTTCTTCCAGCAACATTTGTGTTGCGCGAAGTTCCCGGTTTATTGCCTGCTCTCGTTCAAGTGCCTCTGTTTCTCTCAGCCGGGTGCCCATGGTCACAATCGAAAACAAATTAAATGCCCAGAACAAAAGAGCGGATATCCACGCATAGTTTTCGTCCCAGACAAATTGATAAATCAGCCAAAGTGGCAATGACAGCGGAACAGCAAGTAAAACGGCGTTGCGCATAGATGTGTAATATGGCAACTGAGCCACATAAATGGTCATCAATATGGCGACAAAGCTGTATGGCACTAAATAATAAAGGCTATAAATAGCCACAAGTTGCATAACCATAAGGGCAAGACGCAGCCATGGCTCGTTCTTGTAAGGTTTTTCACGGGTAGCAATAGTCCAGCTGACAATGAAGCCTAAAAAGGCCGCTGCGGACATTATCCAATGTGCGCTAAAGAAAGGGCTTGAGGCTCTTTGCCCTAAAAGGTACAAGCAAAATGACGCTAAGAGTGCCCAAGTGAGCACCGCTATCCACTGTTCTTTATCGATATATTCTTTAACTAATGACTTTATATTCATGGTCTTAGTATGACCGACCCGATTCTTTTCGCAATAGGCCAAAAGTCACGTTTCATAAAGTGACTTCTTGCACTAACTGACGCTGTTGAACCGCTCTAACCTGTATAAAAACAGGAGGGCTTTTTATGTTGACGCTACACAGCTTTTTACTCTATTTACATATCGTGTTTGGGGCCATAGCAATGGCACTATTTTGGGTGCCGGTAGTGACAAAAAAGGGAGGTTTGAATCATCGCCGCTTCGGCAAGGCGTATGTCTGGATCATGAATACGGTTGCTGTTTCGGCTATCGTCATGTCAGTAATGGTTCTGGTGGCTCCTGCTTATTTTAAAGCGGACATCATTGCCAATAGCCAAAGACCTGACGCCGTTACAGAGGGGATTCGGTTCTTTTGGACTTTACTGTTGTTCTTGTCTGTATTTACCTTTGCCTCGGTTCGGAACGCAGTGGTAGTTTTGCGGTCGAAACGAAGTCGCGATAACTTGCGTACATTCCGCTATTTATCGATGATTGGGTGTTTAGCGGTGATGTCTCTGGTGCTGTTATGGCAGAGCATGAATACGCCTGCTATTCAGTTTGTCAGCCCTTGGTTACACATTATTTTTGGCATTTTAGGGTTAGTAAACGTGTATCAAATGTTGCGTTTTGCATTTTCGCCCTCAGTTAAGAAGAATGCCTGGCTGATAGAGCATTTAAGTTCAATGTGTGGTTCAGGTATAGCAGTTTATACAGCGTTTTTTGCTTTTGGCGCGCGGCATGTGCTGGCTCATTTAGGGCATTGGCAATTGTTATTCTGGGTAGTGCCGGGTGTTGTAGGTACGGTGCTTATATTTTTATGGTCACAAAAATACGAACAAGGAGAACTCTCGTGAGGTGGCTTTTATTCTTACTTACAACATTAATTTTTGCGCCCGGCGTTTATGCCGAAGTGGAAACTAAGCAGGTCATTCAGCAGCAGTTGGCTGATGGCTCACTCGATAGTGCTGAAGACAGCGTTGAAGAGTGGGTGAAAAAAGAACCGGAAAACGCGGAAGCCTGGCATACCCGTGGGGTGGTGATGGCGCAACAGGCGCAGAACGCCTTTTTCAGTGCGATGAGCTACGCCGGTAAGTCGGTGGATTCTTTTGAGAAAGCGGTTGAGCTAGAGCCTGATAGTATTAAATACCGTAGAGCTCTTATGCAGTTTTACCTAATGGCGCCTTCTATTGCCGGCGGTGACGACGAAAAAGCATTAGCTCAAATTGAGAAAATGATGGCGTTAGACCCGGCACAAGGTTCGCTCGCGAAAGTCGGTTATTTTCGTAAACATGAAAAAATGGCTGAAGCAGAGTCGCTGCTGGAAGAAACCATAGCAGCACACCCTGATAATTCGGATGTTTTGCTTTATGCTGGCCTACAGAAACAGCGCGCAGAAGAGTTTGATACGGCTCTCAAGCTGTTTGACAGAGCGGTAAATGGCGTCTCAGATGACGGTTCTGCAGTCAGTATGGCGTTGTATCAGATAGGAAAGACTGCCGTTTTAGCCGAGAGTCATATTGATGCAGGCATTACTGCTCTCAATAACTATTTGGAGAAAGCGTCGTTAGAGAACTTGCCTGAACCTCACTGGGCACAGTTCAGAAAAGCACAGTTATTGGCGTTAAAGGGCGATACAGAAACGTCAGAACAACTGTTGGCAGAACTTAAAGGTGTTGATGATAAAGAGTTGCAAAAACAGTTAGCACAATAACGCTAGTCGTCTAAATACCCTTTATTTCGACCATTGGATTTGGCGCGATAAAGTGCTGAGTCTGCTTTTGCTATCATTGTATCGGTTAGAGAGTCAATGTTGTCACCAGTTTTGGGTGTGTGAATAAAGCCACCCACGCTGACGGTTAAGTAAGGTGCAATGTCAGAGTGTTCGTGGGGTATTTGCAGTGCACGAACCGACTCTAGTAAATGATTAATGCTAGCTTCCGTTTTTTCTTTATCCGTTGCTGAAATGACGGAGACAAACTCTTCTCCACCATAACGAGCAACAAAGTCGGTGTTGCGCTGGAATAAATCGAACATTGCGTTAGCAACAGACTTTAGTGCTTGATCACCTTGTAGGTGACCGTAGTGATCGTTGTATGATTTAAAATGGTCGATATCGATAATCAGTAAGCTTAACGGCGACTGCTCTCGCATTGAACGCTGTATCTCGTTATGAATACGTTCGTCAAAAGCACGGCGGTTGGCAATGCCGGTTAAGCCGTCCTGAGAGACTTGGGCATGAAGAAGGCGGTTGGCTTTTTCCAGTTCACGCTGAGTATGAATAAGCTCTGCGTAGGTGCGTTGCCGCTCTAGCGTATTGGCAATAATATTGGCGACCAATTTTAAACAGCGAACTTCTTCTGGTGTCCAGCTGTGTTTTTCCTGGACTCTGTCACAGCCGACAAAACCAAGTAATTGGTGCTTAGCTACTATGCCCACACAGATAACAGACTTAATTTTTTCGCGCTGAAACTCTTGTTTTTCAGCCTTGGCTTCAGGTGGCAGTATATCGACGTCATTAACAATGAATATTTGGTGAGTTTTGATTTCATTAAAAAACCATGGGAGGTCGTTAATGCCAACAGACTGAAGGTCGTTAATGTGTGCTTCAAAGCCATCGCGAACCCACTCATGAGTGTTTGTCATGTTAGCAACGGCGTCGTCAAACTCAAACACATAGCATCGATCGGCTCCGGCGTAGCTGCCAAATGCTTCTATTACTTCTTCTATACACTCGTAGGTTTCAGCCGGTTCGCTGTTAATTAAACGAGACGAAAGCTCTGATATTAACTGATTAAAGGTAACTTGCGTGTCTATGGCGTTCATATGTCCTTCCGACTGTGTACAGTTTCAGTTAAGCACAGACTTCGCATTAGGTAAATGTTATTTTTGTGTTATTTGAAGAGTTGTTCAGTCTGTGTAAAACGTCCAGATATCAAATACGACCGGTAATACTGAAAAGACCAACAGGAGAGCCATTGAAACATTAAAGATGCGCTGTGCTGTATGGTTGGTCAGTAGTTGACGCAAGCCGGCACCGGCAACCAGCCATACGCCAACACAGGGAAAAGCAACTGCTAAAAACGCCGCCGTAATTTCAAAAACTTCTAGCCAAAGAGAACCTGCGACTGTAGTAAAAGCGGCCACGGCACCCGTTGCCATAACCCAGGCTTTTCCATTTACCCACTGGAACAGAACTGCCTGCCAAAACGTCAGTGGTTTACGATCGCCCTTTTCTATTGCTTTGGGCGTTTGCGAACCAATAACCCAGGCGAGCCAAAGCAAATAGAGTGTCCCGGCAACTTTAATCATTTGGTGCAGCAACGGGAATTGTTCCAGTACGGAACCAAAACCCATACCGACTACCAGCACCATAGCCGGGAAGCCAAAGCAAATGCCGAGAAAGTGCGGCAAACTCGACTTTACGCCGTAGTTAACACCAGAGGACATGATCATTATATTGTTTGGGCCTGGCGTAATAGTGGTCGAAAACGCAAAGAAAAATACCGCGATAAAAATGTCCATACTCGTCCTTTTACGACATAAATTGACGCATGACGTCTTATACTGGTGTCTGTAAAAAGATACGATACCATGGAATTTCATGGAAACCATTTTAAGGAGAGCAGCGAGTGAGTGAATTAACCCCCGGCTTTATTGTCGCGCACGGACACCGTTTGGAAGACTTAACGGATGTGGCTGTCAAATTCACTCAAAATTATCCGTTGGCGCCGCTAGAACAGGAAACGGTACTGGTTCAAAGTAACGGTATTGCGCAGTGGCTTAAAATTAACTTAGCGCAAGCCAGCGGCATTGCTGCCATGGTCGATGTGACCTTGCCCGCGCGCTTTCAGTGGCAAGCCTATCGAGCCGTGTTGGGCGACGATATCCCGAAAACCTCGCCATTCGATAAAGACCGTCTGACCTGGCGGTTAATGCGTTTATTACCCGAGCTTATTGCCGAAAACCCACACTTTGCGCCGCTGAAGCACTACACTTCGGACGATAACGACGGGCGTAAGCTCTATCAGCTCAGTGGGCGTTTAGCCGATTTGTTTGACCAATACGCGGTGTATCGCGCTGACTGGCTCGACAACTGGGTTAAAGGTCATGACGTTTTGGAAAACAATGAGCCGCTTGAAGCCGAGCAATTGTGGCAGCCGGAACTCTGGCGCGCTATCAGTAACGACATTGGCATTGATGACTACTGGAACAACCGGGCTGAGCTGCACCAGCGTTTTATTGATACTGCAAAGGCATTGCAGAGCCGCCCTGCAGGCTTGCCGCCCAGAGTGGTTGTGTTCGGTATATCGTCGCTGCCGCAGCAAATGTTGCAAGTGCTGGATGCCATAAAAGGCTACACGCAGATTTTGTTATGTGTGCACAACCCGTCGCAATTTCACTGGGCCGACATTGTTGACGGCAAAGAAGCGCTGCGAGAGGCGGTTAAAGCTTCTTCTCGACTTAAACATAAGCCTGATCTGCCTGAGCAGCCAGACGATGATGAATTGCATCAGCTGGCGCACCCGCTACTAGCGTCCTGGGGCAAGCAAGGTCGAGACTATATTCGTCTGCTCGATTTATACGACGAAACGCTCGCCAAGCAGGAAGCCTTTAATACCGTAAAGCTGGAATTATTCGAGCCTCACGACACTCATCACCTGTTAGGTCAGTTACAAGACGATATCTTAAATCTGCGACCAGTTCAGGAAACGCGGGAGCACTGGTCGACACCGGCTAAAACGGACAAGTCGTTGCAGTTTCATGTCTGCCATAGCCCACAGCGAGAGCTCGAAGTACTGCATGACCAGCTACTGGATGCATTTGCGAACGATCCGGATTTAAAGCCCCGTGACGTTATGGTGATGCTGCCTGATGTGAACACCTACGCACCTTACATTGACGCGGTATTTGGACGCTATCATCAACGCCCGGGCGAACGTGATCCGCGCGCCATTCCTTATACCATCGCCGACCAGGGGGAGCGCCATCAGCGACCATTAATGATAGCGCTGGAATTGTTGTTGCAGGCGGACCAGCTGCGCTTTACCCAAACGGATTTGTTCAATTTATTGTCGGTGCCCGCTGTACAGCAGCGCTTCGACATTCATGACGACGACCTGCCGCAGTTGAAACGCTGGGTCAGAGAGGCCGGTGCGCGATGGGGCCTGAACAGTCAGCAGCGTGAACAGTTTTATATGCCTCCGGCGGAGGAAAGAAACAGCTGGTGGTTTGCGCTTAAACGCATGATTGCAGGCTATGCCATTGGCGAGCTTGAAGCAGATCATTCATCTCCCTGGGCTGAGGTTGAGCCCTATCCGGAAGTATCGGGCCTGAGCGCTGCTCTCGTTGGTTGTCTGGCCGATGTTGCGCGCGCGCTCGAGTCATGGTGGCAGCGTACCCAAACTGCGCAGCCATTGACGGACTGGGTGCTGCATGGCGAGTGGCTGTTACAGCAATTCTTCGAGACCGACGACGATAGTGATCACTTACTGTTAGCCAAGCTTAGTGACGAGCTGTATCAGTTACGGGATATTGGTGTTGAAGCCGACAATGAGTCATTGTTGCGGTTACCGATATTTAAAGATGCGTGGCTCGAACGCGTTGACCAGCAAAACCTTAACCAGCGGTTTTTAGCCGGTGCAGTGAACTTCGCCACGCTCATGCCCATGCGTGCCATTCCTTTTAAATACGTTTGTGTGTTGGGAATGAACGAAAGTGACTACCCGCGCTCGGTGCCGCGCGTGGACTTTGATTTGATGACGGATCGTTATCGTCCGGGCGATCGCTCCCGCCGTGACGATGATCGTTATCTGTTTTTGGAAGCAATGCTGTCGGCGCGGGACTGCTTTTATTTGAGCTGGGTGGGTTACAGTGCCAAAGATAACAGCGAGCGCACTCCGTCAGTATTAGTCGCACAGTTGCGCGACCATATCCAGCAAGGCTGGGGTGTTGACGTTAACAACCTGACCGTAGAACATAAGCTGCAACCCTTTAACACGTCTTACTTTAGCCAGGAGCAGCCGGGGTATTTCACTTACGCCAGTGAGTGGGCTTTGGCGCATGGTGGTGCACAAAAGAATCATCGGGCGGTACAGCAAGAAAAGTCGCAAAACGCTGAACGAACCCTCAGCATTAATGACATTAAACGCTTTATCGAGGAGCCCGCAAGGCTTTATTTTAACTGGCATCTCGATACCTATTTTGGCAGCGAAAGCGAAGATCTGGACGACAGCGAAGCCTTCGTGATGGATAACCTGCAAAGCTGGACGCTCATTACGCGTTTGGTGGACTGTGGTAAGCGTGCCTTGTTGCAAGGCGGGGGCACGGAAGCGGCCTTGTTAAAAGAGCTGAATCGAATCAACCGCGAGGGCGCCTTGGGTATTGGCGCTATCGCCGAGCAAAATGGTCTGGAGTTGCTTGAACAAGCCGACAAAATACTGGGCTCTTATCAGCAGGGTATTACCGGTTACAGCCAGTTTAACGAGTTCCCCATTGAGGTAGGCTTCGAGCATAACGGCCTGATTATCGACGACACCATTACCGGCTTACACACCAATGAACAGGGCGAGCGGCTGTGGGTGGTAACTTCAGCGAGTAAAATCGCAAAAAATACTAAAAAGGGCGGTGTTGAAGACGGTGGCTGGAAACATATCAGTGCGTATTACATCGGCTTAATGCTGCTGAATTTGCAGCAACCCACCCGTTTACTCATAGTTTCCAAAGGGGGGTGTCAGTTGCCGGTAGCCGCTATACCGGCAGAGTTGGCGCTGCAACAACTCGAGCAACTGCTTGAACTGGTGGCATTGTCGGTGCAGCAACCACAACCCATGCATTTGGATATTGCCTTAACCTGGCTGAACGCCCTGGATAAAAAAGACAACGACGAAGCGTTGGCGCACGAGGCAGCCCGGCAGAAATACGAAGAAGATCAGCATAAAAGACCGGCCATAGTGACAAAAAGTGATTACTGCGGCCGGGTTGCCGACACTTACGAGGCCATTATGACGTCGCCTCATTTCCGCCGGTTTTTGAATGAACTCTACGACCCGCTGCGTTTAACCATGGTGCCGGAGGATAAGTCATGAGCCAATCGACAACGCATATTTTGGAGAACCCGCTCGACTTTCCGCTGAATAGCAGCCGCTTGATTGAAGCGAGCGCCGGTACCGGTAAAACCTACACCATTGCTGCACTTTATGTGCGTTTGGTCATTGGTCACGGCACGCAGGACACCGCCTTTGAGCGCGAGCTTGTGCCCAAAAATATTCTGGTCATGACTTTTACCAAAGCAGCGACAGAAGAGCTGAGCGACCGTATTCGCGAACGCTTAGCCGAAGCCGCGGCTTATTTTCGTGATCCGGACTCGGTCGACAGTGACCCGTTCTTAGCCAGTTTGCGCGAAGACTGCGTAGCGAAAGAACAGAACTTAAAACACTTAGCGCGATTACTGGATTTAGCGTCCCAGTCGATGGACGAAGCGGCGGTTAAGACCATCCATGGTTGGTGTCAGTCGATGCTAAAAGAGCACGCTTTTGCCAGCGGCAGTTTATTCAGTCAGGACGTCGAAACCGACAATGAAGAACTACGTTTGCAGGCTGCTGAGGACTATTTCCGCCGGTTTATTTATCCGGCCGATGCCGAGTTGAGTGAAAAATTGCTGGCAGACTTTACCTCGCCTGAAGCCTTATTAGGTTTGACCTACAGCTTAAGTAAAAGCGGGCAGGCACCGGTTGAGGGAAACCTGCAAACTCTATTAATTGAGGCGGAAAATGGGCATAAGCAACGAATAGCCGCGATAAAGCAAGAAGTTGCGCCTATTTTCAACGAATTGGTTGATAAGACATCGCAAGCCAAAGGCACTGCTACCAAACTTAAGCAATTTCAGAAATTTGCCGACTGGTGCGCGGATGCTGAGTTGGTTGAACCGGACGTCACGGCAGCAAACTGGAAAAACATCCGTACAGATGAGTTACAAAAGTTTGCTGAGAGTAAGCTGGGCGGCATGCCGGACAGTTGGAACGTCTTAGGTCAGTTGCAGGAGCGCCTAAAACAAAGCAAAGTCCAGCAAACGCAAGAACTGGCAAAGGTAAAACAACACGCTGCATTTTGGGTGAATAAACGCTTTGCCGAGCTGCAAAACCAGCGTGCAGAAATGGGGCATGACGACATGCTGACACGCTTACGCGATGCGTTAAAAGGTCCCAGTGGCGAAGCGTTGGCGGCCGCTATTCGTAAGCAATACCCCATCGCCATGGTGGACGAGTTTCAGGACACCGACCCGGTGCAGTATGAGATATTCAACCGCATTTATAATCTGGCAGAGCCGCATACCGGCACCGGCATTTTCCTGATTGGTGACCCAAAGCAGGCCATATACAGCTTCCGAAATGCCGACATTTATACCTATTTAAAAGCCCGGCGAGACACTGAAGGGCGGCACTATAACCTGGCGAAAAACTTCCGTTCGTCACAGGCGATGGTGGACAGCGTCAATGCGCTGTTTGAGCGCGCGGAAGAGCTACCGCGCGGCGCGTTTTTGTTTAAAACCGAAGACGACAACCAACTGCCTTTTAACCGCGTGGCTGCCAATGGGCTGAAGCGTACGTTCAAACACTGCTTGTTATCCAGCAATGTAAAAACCGCTCCGGCGCTTCTGTGGTCGGTATCGAGTAAAGAAAAACGCAATAAAGATACCGTATTCAGGGCAGCAGCGAACCATCATGCCAACCTAATAGCGTCGTTACTGAATGATCCGCAAGCCGGTTATTACAATGAAGACGACGTGCTGGAGCAGCGCGTGAAAACCAGCGACATTGCCGTGCTGGTGAATAACTTCAGCGAAGCCAATGCCATAAAAAAAGCACTGAATGACCGTGGCCTTAAAAGCGTTTATTTGTCAGACCGAGAGTCGGTATTTGCACAGCGTGTAGCTAAAGACTTGCTGGCACTGGTCAGCGCTTGTGCGGAACCACGTGACCCGTCGCTTATTCGCAGCGCCCTTGCAACAAGGCTGTTAGGGCTGCCGTTTGCTGAACTGGAGCATATTCACAGTAACGAACAAGCCTGGGAAGCGCGTGTCGAGCAGTTTTTAAGTTATCACGACCAATGGCTGCGCCAGGGCGTATTGGCTATGCTGCACAATGTGTTGCACGACCATCAGGTACCAGCGACGTTGCTGGAAGACCGCATTCATGGCGAACGACAGCTGTCAGACGTGCTTCATATTGCCGAATTACTGCAACAACAAAGTCTGGTTTTAGACGGTATTCCGGCGTTAGTGAACCATTTCGCCGAGCAGGTGAATGAACGCCACGGCTTTGGTAGCAACAGCCGCACGCAAAGTGACGAGCAGCAGCTACGCCTGGAAAGTGACGATGAACTGATAAAAATTATCACCATTCATAAGTCTAAAGGTTTGCAGTATCCGCTGGTGTTCATGCCCTTTGTGGCTTACACCCAGTCGGAGACCCACCGCATAAAGCCACCAGCGGTATATCATGATGAAAATGGCGAGCTGCAAGTGCTCTGGTCCAAAGACGATGACAATAAACAGCGTTTAAGCGACGAAATTCTCGCAGAAGATTTACGCAAAATGTACGTCGCAGTGACCCGGGCTCAGTACGCTACCTTCATTGCGCTGGAGGCTATGAGCGAGCACCGAAATAATCCGCTGTTTTACTTATTGAACGGCGGTGAGGCGTTGTCTGACGAGCTTTACAAGGTCGTTAATGAGCGCTGGCAGCAGAGCGCGCATACGCAGGTGACACGCCTGGAAGAGGATGAACCCCTGGTCCGCGCGCTTGAGCAGGAGCAAAAAACACCTAAGTTGACGCCTAAAACGATGCTGGCTGGCCGAAAACTTGAACGTTGGTGGGTGGCCAGCTACAGCGCGCTTAAGTATGAGGGCGCGGTCACGAAAAGTGCAGAGGCACCGCAGTCGCCCGACGAAATGAACCTGCTGGATGAGCGAGAAGACGAAGAAGAGCAAGTCGCCAGTGTCGCAGAGCCGAGTGTGGACAGCATTCACCACTTGCCTAAAGGCGCTGGTCCGGGCACCTTTTTGCATAACTTACTGGAAGAGTCGGCGAATCGGGGTTTTGAGGTAATCGCTCACGACGCCACCGAGCGCACTGAGCTGGTACAGCGCTTTTGTGTCAGCCCTTTGTGGCAGGAGCATGAGCAGAGTATTGAGCGTTGGTTAAATGCCTACTTGCAGACAGAGTTTGTGATTAATGGGGACGGGGAGACTGTCAGCCTGGGTCAGTTGCATCACTATAAAGCGGAGCCGGAGTTTTGGTTTGGTGCCAGTGGCGTTAACGCACAAAGACTGGATAGCCTGGTACAACAACACACATTACCCGGTTACGAGCGCCCTGCACTAGAGCCTAACTTGCTGAATGGCATGTTAAAGGGCTTTATCGACTTGGTCTTTGAGCATAACGGAAAGTATTACGTAGCAGACTACAAGTCCAATTGGCTGGGTGAAGACGACCATGCCTACAGCGAGGAGACCATGCGCGAGAAAATACTGCACAGCCGTTATGACCTGCAATACGTGATTTATACGCTGGCATTGCACCGTCTGCTAAAAGCACGGCTGGGCGATGAATACGATTACGATACCCACGTTGGCGGCGCAGTTTATCTCTTTTTACGCGGGCACAGAGCCGACACTGGCGGCGCATTTTGTGACAGACCACCGAAAGAGCTGATAGAGCAGCTGGACAGCCTATTTGCCGGAGAAAGCGTCAAAGACAAGGAGTCAGTATGAGCAATGTAACTACCCACACCCTGTTCGAAGCTCTGAGTCAGTGGCGGGATGCCGGCTGGATACGCTCTATTGATTTGGCGTTTGTCGAGTTTCTGCAGCAAGCGGGCGAGCGTAGCGATGCGGTGTTACTGGCCGCCTGCTGCGTGTCGCATCAAGCCGGGCGTGGGCATACGCAAGTTGATCTAAAGGCTTTGATGGATACCCCGGAAACGCTGCTGAACCTGCCACCGGAGAACCGTCATGCCGCGGACTGCGCCTTACCAAGTGAGCTTTTTAAGCAATACGGATTAGACCTGACCGACGCACTGGCAGCCAGTCAATGCGTCGATGTGAACGGTCACGGAACCGAGCCGTTGGTGCTCAGCGAACACACCTTGTATTTACGCCGCTATTGGCAGTACGAAACCTTTATTGAGCAAAGTGTTCAGGCGCGCATGCAAGACCGGCCGGTTATTAACGACGAGCTACTAAAGAGTACGCTGGCTAAGCTGTTTGCGCCGACCGAAAACGGCGATATTAACTGGCAGCGGGTAGCCTGCGCCAATACCGTGCGTAACCGCTTTAGTGTCATTACTGGCGGGCCCGGAACCGGTAAAACCTATACCGTGGTGCGCTTGTTGACGGCATTGCAGCATCAGGCGTTGACGCTCGGTTTGCCACCGCTGCGGGTGTCACTGGCGGCGCCCACCGGTAAGGCAGCGGCGCGCCTGACTGAGTCCATTGAAAATGAGCTGGAGCAATTGGTTCAGAATGAAAAACTCTCCAGTCTGAAGGACGCATTACTTTCGATTCAGCCCGAAGGGAAAACGCTGCATCGACTATTGGGTGTGAAACCCAATTCCCGCGCCTTTAAACACAATGCGGAAAACCCGCTGCGAACGGATGTAGTGATTGTCGATGAAGCCTCGATGATAGACATTGAAATGATGACCGCATTGCTAAAAGCAACACCGAAACACGCTCGGTTGGTACTCATTGGCGACAAAGACCAGCTAGCATCGGTCGAAGCTGGCGCCGTGCTCGGTAACTTATGCGCCGGCGCCGACGAAGGGCATTACCACAGCGACACTGCTAAGTGGCTGCAGGACATTGCTGACACACCAACATTTCCGTCAGAGCTTATCAATGACAATGGCGGGCAGCGCCTGCAACACGTGGTTAAATTCCGCAAAAGCTATCGCTTTAAAGGCCCTATTGCCGACCTGGCAAACGCTATTAACCGTCAGGATGATGCCGCCACACAACAGGAAATTGAAAAAGCCAAAGCCGCTGAAAGCGAGCATCCGGTCAGTGTTTACGAAGTCGACAGTTTAGACGACCCAGCCTTCGAGGCTCTTATCAGGGGTAGCCTGACGTTACACGTCAGGAGCAATGAAGCCGTCAACGACAATGCTACTACAAACATCGACGCTGGTTCCGCCGACAAACTCGCCCTGGAAGCCCTGCAAAACCTAAGCAACTTCCAAATCCTAACCGCCCTGCGCGAAGGCCCCTGGGGCATGAAAGCCGTTAACCAAAAAGTGGGTGACATACTCGGCGTAAACGCCAACAGCTGGTACGAAGGCCGCCCCGTTATGGTCACCAAAAACGACTACGGATTAAAGCTCAACAACGGCGACATTGGCATCGCCCTAAAAGACCCTGAACACGGACACCTGCGCGTTGCCTTTCCCGACCAGGAGCACGGCGTACGCTGGATACTCCCGAGCCGCCTCACCCACATAGAAACCGTCTACGCCATGACCGTACACAAGTCACAGGGCTCGGAGTTCAAACACACCGTCATGGTACTACCCGACCACGACAGCCCAGTGATGAGTAAAGAGCTGCTGTATACCGGTATCACCAGGGCTAAAGAGCGGTTGAGTTTGGTGGGGAATAAACTGTTCAGTCAGGGAGGCAAGCGTGTCTAACTTGCACAGAGGCCTCTATGATTTGCTGCAAACCTCAGCAGTTCAACAAGAGCTTTCAATGCAGGATGAAAGTCTCGTTGCTGAGCTAGAAAACCTAAATGTTGAAAGTAGTCATGAACGATTAGTAGATGCGTTAACCGAGCAGTTATCTCAGTTACTAGCAGCCGTTGGTGAGGGTGAAAAGCTTTCAGATAACGATAGGCTTTTGGCTCAAGTCGAATTATTGAATAATCTACTCAAGCACGCGCGGCAGCAGCTAAAAGAGAATACAGCAGAAGCACTTATCGACGAAATCGCTGCACCACCAAAGGTGCTACGCTCGATTTATCGGCAAGGTGAGCAGCCCGAGTTACCTCAAATTGGCTTATCGCAACCGTGGCTATTTACTGCGGGTAAAGACTCACCAGCGTTACTCAACGAATTAATCTCAGAGCTCTCTAGCTGTGATCACGTCGACATTTTAGTGAGTTTTATCACGGTTTCTGGTGTTCGGAAAATTTACGACATACTAAAGCAAATTACCGCAGCCGATGCTGATGGCCATAGTAAAACATCCATTCGAGTGCTGACGACAACCTACATTGGCGCAACAGAGAAAAATGCGTTGGATATGCTAGCCCGACTCCCGAATTGTGAGGTGCGCGTATCGTTAGATGGGCGTCGAACGCGACTGCACGCGAAAGCTTGGATGTTTGAGCGAAAAACCGGGTTCGGCAGTGCTTATGTTGGTAGTGCAAATTTATCGGGTGCCGCTTTAATGGGAGGCTTAGAGTGGACGGTTAAGTTCACCGAACACGGACAACAAAACTTGTATGCGCGTGCCAAAGCACATTTTGAAACGCTATGGGAAGACGGTGAGTTCCAGCCGTATGATCCGAACGACAGTCAACATGTCGCAGCATTGAGAGATGCGCTAAGCAGGGAATCTGGCGGGAAAACTTTACCTGAGCATGTCACCACAACCTTCTTCGATATTACACCCAAACCGTTCCAGGCGGATATTCTTGAACAGCTAGATAATGAGCGTGCCCACGGACGCTTTAAAAATTTACTGGTAGCGGCAACGGGCACAGGGAAAACCGTTATGGCAGCCTTTGACTACCGACGTATTTGTGAGCGGGAAAAAGGACAGCCGCGAGTACTTTTTATCGCACATCGCGAGGAAATTTTAAGTCAGTCGCTGAATACATATCGACAGATTCTAAAAGACGCAAACTTTGGTGACTTGCTGACAGGGCGTCACGAACCGAAGCAATATGATCATGTGTTTGCGACGGTGCAGAGTGTTCGTTCGCAAAAGTTGTTAGAGCGTTACCCGGCAAATCATTGGCAAGTTGTGGTAGTTGATGAATGCCACCACATAGCGGCGCAAAGTTTTGATGAGGTTGTTTCACGTGCAGAGCCTAAATATTTGCTGGGTCTGACGGCCACACCTGAACGATCAGATAATAAAAACATTCTAGCCTATTTTGACACTCGCCCCGATGGTTCGCCATCGGTACAAATGCGTTTATGGAATGCGCTTGATCAGCAGCTACTTGCACCATTTGAATACTATGCGTGTGACGACGGCCAAGATTACCGGAACGTTAACTGGAAAAATGGCGATGGTCGGAGCGATCTTCACGACATTCTCTCTGCGAATGATGCTCGTGCACGTAACGTGGTGAGGGCTTGGGATGAAGTCGTTAACAATATAAAAGAATCTCGCGCACTGGCTTTCTGTGTCGATGTTGATCACGCGCGTTTTATGACCAAAAAGTTTAACGAAGCGAATATTCCAGCGGCATTGATTTACGGAGAAAGCTCACGTGAGGAACGGGAGTCTCTGCCGAGAAAATTAGCGAATAAAGAAATTAACGTGCTAGTTACGGTCGATTTATACAACGAAGGTGTTGATTTGCCTTTTGTCGACACACTGTTGCTATTAAGACCAACGCAAAGCGTTACGCTGTTTCAGCAACAAATTGGTCGAGGTCTGCGCCTACATCCAGAAAAGGAAAGTTGTTTAGTACTCGACTTTATCGGCCAACATCGAGCAGGGTTTCGTTTTGATGTGCTGTACAGTGCAATAACAGGATTAACCCGTAAAGAAGTTTACGACGGTGTGAATAATGGTTTTGGCAAGTTACCGAGTGGTTGCTACTTGCAGCTTCAAAAGGAAGCGCGTGAATCGATATTGGGAAGTCTGCGTCAGGCGATCAATCAGCGTTGGGATCAACTACGCAATGAGTTGAACCACTTCGCTCGAATAAAAGGTAACAATAACGTCTCGTTATCAGAGTTTATCAGTGAACAGCAGCTGGAACTGACGGATGTTTACCGTGGAAAAGGTAATAAAACCGGCTGGACCAATTTAAAGCGTGCAGCTCAATTGATTGCTGGCGATGCGACGGAGCAGGAAACCTACCTAAGCAAACGCTTTACGAGCCTACTGCATATTGATGATTCTGATTATCTGCAACTCATTCAAAAAGCGACAAGTGGCGATTTAAGTGACGCTTGGACGAGTATCGATAAGCAATACGCGCAAATGTTGGCTTATCAAATTGATCACCAGAACGAGCGCGTGGGTAGCGGTGTTGAGTTTATTGAAGCCTTGAAGCAGGAACCTGAAGCTCTCACTGAGCTCAATGAACTTGCGCGTTTATTAGATGCTAAAACAAACTATGTTTTTGAGCCTTTGCCTGGGCTCGAAGATACACCTTTGAAACTTCATGCGTCTTATCAAATACGTGAAATTTTGACTGCAGTTGGCTTTTTGAATGAGCAGGAACGTCGAGTATTTCGAGAGGGCGTACTCCGTTTTCAAGATAAAAAGCTTGAGTTGTTGTTCGTGACGCTGGATAAAGCTGACGCAGTACACGAAGGTGTTGCCTACAATGACTACGCGATCAGTCGAGAGAAGTTCCATTGGCAGTCACAGAATACGGCTTCTCCAAATACGCCGACCGGGCGTCGCTATATCGAGAGCAACACCAATGGTTGGCAGTTCCAGCTTTTTGTTAGAGAAAACAAGCAATCAGCTTATAAAGCCTGCGGGCCAGTGACTTTTATTAGCAGCCATGGGGAGCGCCCTATGAATGTGACTTGGAAACTCGAGAACAAATTGCCTACTAGGCTTTATCAGTCGTTTAATATTTTGCGATAAGGTTGAGTGAAAGAAGACCAGAGGGTTAGCTTTAGTATTTAAAATGGTGCTAAAATTTCCACAATACTTCATAACCCTCTGATCTAATGCCCATTTATCTGAAAGCCCTCAGCTTCTTATGTGTCTTTTTATTCTGCACCTCAACCCAAGCCGCAGAAACCTTCCAGGTCGATTCAAAACTCATTAACGAAACCGTCACTGCCCGCATAGTACTCCCAGAAAGCTATCACCATTCCGACAGCTTCGAGTATCCGGTAATGCTGGTCATGGATGGCTCGACGCAGTTTGAGCACATTGCGGGTAACGTTAATTTCTTAAGCACCTTTTCGATAGTGCCTGAAATGATTGTGGTTGGGGTGAGTGCGAAAAGTCGCATAAAGCACTTTACTCACACCGAGTTAGCGGGTTACGAGGGGCGTTCGGGTGGTGCTCAGCATTACACTCGGTTTTTGCAAGAAGAGCTGCTGCCTGAGCTAAAAAAGCAGTATCGGGTTTCGCCTTATACTCTGGTTACCGGGCACTCTCTGTCGGGGCTTTATACCAGCTACCTGGCGACTCATCATGCGGATTTTATCAATGCGTCAATATCGGTGAGCCCAAGTTTATGGTGGGATAATTTTGCGCTTATCAACGACATAAAGGCGGCGAAACAACAAGCAGAAAAGTCGCCGGTGCGCTGGTTTGTCAGTATGGCGAATGAGCCTAATGAAATGGCTGATGGTTATCAGCGTTTAATGAATGTGCTAGCGGAAAAATCCGAAAGCGTTTTTGATTGGGAGTCTCAGCAGTTTCCTGAGGAAACCCACGACAGCACGCCATTGATTGCTAACGTTGAAGGGCTTAAATCAATTTTTCGCGGCTACAACGCTGTGCCGAATATCGAAATTAAGTCGCTGGAGCAGTTACAGGCTTACTACGGCAATTATGCAAAGACGATGGGTTACAACTTCCCCATGTCGGTGCATCAATACAATGTTTATGGTTTGAAAGCGGCCTACGAAGGTGAGTTGGAATGGGGCACCGAGATTCTTGAGAAAGGTGTCGAGGTGTTCGGTCAGTCCGAAATCCTCTGGGATAGCCTGGCTACCGTGTATTCAATGAATGATGACTCGGGAAGTGCCCTTCAGGCATCGAATAAGGCTTTAAAGCTGGCTCGTCAGCATCAGTCAAAATACCTCAGTGAGATAGAAGCACAGAATGGTGAGCTGACCAATCGTAATAAATAACACTTCAATCGAAAGTCTATTGATCAAACCCGCCGCAGTACATCCAGTATCACCTGGTCTCGGGCTTTTTGATCGGCGGGTACGTTAAAGTATTCGTTAGCTTTTACCCGCTCTTCCCAAACTTTTACAAAGTCCATGGGCTCGCTGGGGTCTACTTGTTGTGACTCGGGGGTATGGGTTTTATAGAGATGTGTTTTCACGAACTGAAAGCTCATGCGGCTGCGCTGTTCCCATGATATTACGCCTGCTTCGTGGAGGTCTTTTGCCAACAAACTCATGTCATCGGGGGAGATAGCCCGAGGGTCATATTTATTGGCGATTTCCGTGGGAATACCATTGCTGGTAACGGAGGGCTGACTTGAATTACCTTCCTCAGCCTGACGGCGCATGGCTTCCTCAAACAATTGATCACGGGCTTTAATCAGGCTTTCAAGCTTGTCTTTTTCGTCTTTTGTCAGGCTCGACTTACTCTCCAGCTCTTCAATTTTCTGCTCTATTTCTTCAAGTTGTTCGGTATCCACACCCATGCGGTTAAGCACCAAGCTGCGGTAGGCTTTATCGATAAAGGTTTCATCATTGCCTGGTGTCGCTTGTTTCGCCTCGGGTGCTGGCGGCTGCTCGGTCTGACGGCTCTGTTGCGAAGAACCTGCCTGGCTCGTTGCTATATTAAGTAATGTGCTGACGTTCATATCCCCTCCTAGTCCTTTAGCGGCAAAAAACGGCAATGGCTTGCCGAAATTCTCGGGCATTAGGTAAATATGTGTTAACTCAGCAAGAGGTGTGCCAGTTAGTATTGCCGTAGGCACGTAAATTTATGTAAGCGAATGATAGCCTTGAGCCTGATATCTTGTTTTATCCCTCATAATAATGCTTAAACATGATTTTAGTTGTCATTTGACAACTTTGTTGTATTGGTTTATTTTTATTCGTGTTGGGGGAGCAATGAGTAGGCCGAAACACCGGGCTAGGAGGTAACGACAATGAATGATTATGACTTCACCTTAAAATTTGTCGTGCCTGTTACTATCTCTTCTGACGAAATTACCGACAGTCTATATGGTGGCGGTTGCGACGATGCGATTATAGGCGTGGGTGTACCAGGACGATTGGCGCTCAACTTCATGCGCGAAGCGGCTTCCGCTAGAGATGCTATTAAAAGTGCAATTTCCGATGTGCAAAAGTCACTTCCTCAAGCGGTTTTGGTTGAGATAGGGCCGGATTTAGTTGGACTGTCTGATGCCGGCGAGCAACTTAAGATGAGTCGCCAGTATCTGCGCAAAGTTCGCGACAAAGAATTAGCCAAATTTCCCCTGCCAATGCATGAGGGTAACCCGTCTTTGTGGCATTTGTATCATTTGTTGGAGTATTTTAAGCAGGAAAAACGCAAGGCTATTTCGGAAAACGACATGGAAGTGGCAAAAGCGGCTATGTTATTAAACTACGAGCACCAAAAGCAGCGGGTTTACTAATCTTTCACTGGGCAAACGGCTGAAAATTTGTTTTGCTGTGGGGTAGTTATTAGCAACTGACTGCCAACATGAATAAAACCATGCTTCAACGACGCTCAGGTGAAAGCAAACCGTTTAATGCCGCAACGCCAGACAGTGATGCGCAGCGCGATCGTGCGCGAATCATACACTCTTCGGCGTTCCGCAGGCTGCAGTCGAAAACCCAGGTGCTGGGTGTAGGCGACAATGACTTTTATCGTACGCGGCTGACCCACTCGATGGAGGTTGCTCAGATTGGCTCAGGTATTTGTGAGCATTTAAAGCGAACTTATGATGATAATGACGATATTTCGCAGCAGATACCGTCGTTTTTTCAAATTGAAGCCACTTGTTTGGCGCATGATTTGGGACATCCGCCGTTCGGTCATGGCGGCGAGGTTGCGCTTAACTATCACATGCTGGGTCACGGCGGCTTTGAGGGTAACGGACAGACGTTACGCATTTTAAGCGAGTTGGGCGAGTATTCTGAACAGCATGGTCTGGACGTAACCCGCCGCACCTTGTTGGGTGTTTTGAAATATCCGGTGCTGCACAGCGAGGTACAGCCAACCGATTTAACTGAGGATTCTCCGCTAAACGCATTTAAACCGCCCAAATCGATTCATGATGACGAAGAAGACGTTCTACATTGGGTTTTAGAAGAGTTTTCGCAGCACGATCGCGACAAGTTCAGAACAAAAACGGAAAAAAACGGCAAGCGACGCTCGCAATTCAAAGCCTTCGATACCTCAATTATGGAACTAGCCGACGACATTTCTTACGGCGTTCACGATTTAGAGGATGCGCTGGCGCTGGGCTTAGTAACAGAACGTCAGTGGCGCGAAGATGTGCTGCAAAACGCACTTGACGACAGCCCGCTGATCGCCAAAGCTGACTTCTACCACGACAAACTGTTTTCCCCCGATAGCCGCGACCGTAAACATGCTATTAGCAAGCTCATTGGCTATCTAGTACCGCAAATTACCGTTGAGAGGCAACAGCAATTTGAACACCCGCAACTGGATTTACAGGCAACACTACCTGCAGAAGCGGAGCATACGCTGGAATTACTCAAGCGTTTCGTTTTCAAGCACGTCATTCGGAGTGCAGAGGTAAAAGCCATGGAGTTTAAAGGCCAGCGCATCATTATGGCGTTGTTCGAAGCGTTAGCAGATGCCCCGGAACAATTACTGCAACCGTCTACATTGCAAAAGTACCAGCAGGCGACGAACCCAAAACGCGTCATCTGTGACTATATTTCCGGAATGACAGACCACTATGCTCGTAAGCAATACAGCCAACTTTTTAGTAACGGGAGTGAGCAAGCATGACAATCTATTGGATGTTATTACTCGCTTGGGGGGCGGGCTTGATGGCCTTCCTGGGTGGGACAATCGCTTACCTTGAGGGCTCAGCAAACACCGTTACTAAACGTGAATTTGTACATGGAATAACAGCTTTTGGTGGCGGTATTCTGATGGCCGCGGTTGCTTTCGCACTGGTTCCCGAAGGCATGAAAGAATTGAATGCGTGGCAGTTAGCGCTTTTATTTGCGCTCGGTGGGGTGAGCTTTGCGATTGTTGATGCTTGGCTAGCCAAACATGGCGGCAATGTCGCTCAGTTTATGGCGATGCTGCTCGACTTTCTGCCAGAAGCCATCTCTTTGGGCGCACTCTTTGCGGTCAGCCCAAACACCGCTATTTTACTCGCCGTATTTATTGCGGCTCAAAACTTACCGGAAGGCTTTAACGCGTATCGCGAATTGCGGTTTGCACAGCTAAGCAGCAAAATCGCTTTGGCAGGCTTATTCGGCGTATCGTTATTTGGGCCGGTTGCCGCTTTGATGGGCTACTGGTGGCTGCGCGATGCACCGGAAATTACGGCTATGATAATGAGCTTTGCAGCAGGTGGCATTCTTTATTTGGTGTTTCAGGATATCGCCCCCCAAGCGCGTATGCGCCGACATTGGACACCATCGCTTGGCGCTGTCTTCGGATTTATCGTTGGAATGCTGAGTAAACAGTTGTTGGGATAAAAAAGGCGCCAAATTGGCGCCTTTTTAGTTCAAGGAGTTGTTTTAGCTCGTGAAAAAACCTTATTCCCATTCGACGAATAAGTCGACGCCAGAATAGGTTCTGTACCCTTTTAAGCTGATGTACCAGCGATCTTCAGCTGGGTTATCAATGCTACAAGACTCGTCATTACCTGAGCGGTATGGACGGCACTCGTAGTTTGACTCAGTTGGCTGAGAGCCTTGGCGAACGTATAGATCAGCGTCGCCTGAACCGCCGGACATGGTTACATTAAGCGCTGACATGCCCGCAGGAATATCGACGTAGTAGTGTGACCACTCACCGCTGGCACCTGATAAGTCAGTTGCTGAAGCTGAGCCGCCATCACCTCCACCAGTGCTTGGTTCAGTGAATGAACCGGTTAAATTCACACCAGAGAAGCTTGAGTATGCGTTCAGCATAACGTGGTAAGTACCGGCTTGTACGTTCGAAATAGTACAAGTTTCGGTATTACCGCTTTGATACGGACGGCAGTCATAGCTTGACTGAGTTGGCTGAGAGCCAAAGCGCACGTATAAATCGGCGTCGCCTGAACCTCCGTTAATGTTGAAGCTTAGGTCAGTTGCACCGGCTGGAACATTTAAGGTGTAGTACAGCGAATCACCCGTGGTCGCTGACAAGTTACTGACCGTTTGGCCATTGCTCAGTTCGTTGTTTGTTGGTGGTTCTTCACCGCCGCCACCGCCTGAGCCGTCACAGCCGTTCGCGTCAATGTAATCAATAGCGTCTTTAGATTGTGCTAAGCCGTACCCGTATTTCACGTCGCGACCGGAGGCACCCAGATCTTCTGCAGTAACGTTTAATACGTTACGAATTTCCTGAGCGCTACAGGTTGGGTGATGCGACCAAACCAAAGCAGCAACACCGGCAACGTGAGGTGACGCCATAGAAGTACCGCTCATGGTGCCATAATTACCTTGGCCACCAGTACCTTCTGGATAAGTCGATAGAACGCTGACGCCCGGGCCAGAAATTTCAACTTGGCTGTTTTTCTGCGAGAAAGATGCCAGGTTTTTGCTGCTATCGACAGCCGCAACGGACATAACCGCGTTGTAAGACGCAGGGTAAGACATTGGGTCAGTTGAGCTGTAAGCAGAACCGTCGTTACCCGCTGCCGCGACCAATAAAACACCTTGGTTATACAGGTTTTGCATCGCGTTGGCTTCAGTCTGGCTTGAGCCACCACCGCCAAGACTCATGTTAACAACGTCAGCACCATTGTCGGCACAAGTTTCAATAGCAGAAACCAATGAAGACGAATAATCCCAACCACTGGAATTGAAGACTTTGACAATATGCAGGTTAGGATCGCTACCAATAACGCCACGAACGCCAAAACCGTTATCTAGCGCAGCAATAGTACCGGCAACGTGCGTTCCGTGAGGGCCGCCATTGTCGTACCAGTTGCCTGTGCCGCTATCATTCGTGCCGTTAATAGTACCGCCTAAAGTACCCATGTCTTCGTGTGGTAGCTCTAAGCCTGAATCGATAACACAGACTTTTTTACCACCTGCGGCCGCAGAAGCAACGCTGTCATCGACCTGATCAGCCTGTACCTGGCTAATGCCGTAAGGCACGTCTTGCGCCATAAAACGACGGATACGGTCAACTTCAACGTATTCAATGTTTGGGTTTTTCTCAAGACGCTTTCTCTGCTTTTCAGTCAGCTCGGCGGCTACCGCCAAGTTGTGGCGCATGCTAAGTTTTACCTTACCGCCAGCTTTTCTGACCACGTTGTTTGCTCGGGAAATGGCCAATTCAGAACGTCCTCTGTTGCCCATTTTGTTGACCGCGTTACCATTATTTTTAAATTTAATGATGTAACGCTGAGGTGCTGAGCTGTCCACTTGCGCTTGAATTTGAGCCTGCTCTTTTACCAGCGGCTGCGCTTGTGAATGGTCAGGAGGTTTAGCAAAAGCCGATGAAACTGATACTGCTAAAGCAGTCAGTGTAAGATATTGAATTTTTCTCATATCTAATTTGTCTCTTATTTTTTTAATGAGTGGCTGTAAGAAGCCATGAATGAAAGCAGCAGGGGATACGACGTTTGGCTGCCTAAAAATGACGTCGTTTGACATCATTTGCAACATTTAATAACAAAAAATGAACAACTTAAAGCGTGAGAACGTAAAGATTGTTTAAATTTTTAACAAAAATGACACATAAGTCGATTTTTTAACCGGGTGTGGAGGAGGTAGCGTTGGCTGAAATAAATCAATATTTAATGCGCTGCATTGAGTTAGCAGAAGAGGCCTTGGCTGCGGGAGATGCCCCTTTTGGTTCGGTATTAGTCGATTCTGAAGGAGCGATATTAAAAGAAGACCGCAATAGAGTGAATACGGTTGATAAAACCTACCACCCTGAAATTGAGCTGGCGCGTTGGGCTGCGAAAAACCTCACTTTGGAACAGCGCCGGAACACAACCATGTACACATCAGGAGAGCATTGCCCGATGTGTTCTGCTGCACATGGCTGGGCGGAACTGGGAAAAGTCGTTTACATTCACTCTACTGAACAACTGACAAAATGGCATAACGAGTTTGGTATTAATGGCTCCCCTGTCAGTCAGCTGCCTATTCAGCAAGTTGCGCCAGGGGTTATGGTTGAAGGGCCGGTTGATAACCTAGTGCCTATTATGTACGAACTACATAAGGCATATGTAGAAAAGAGTGTTTAACTAACGGTAGCCTAGTTTTTGCATTCATTTCCGCTATACTCTGCTTAAATTCAGTAGTGCAGAAAAGTTATGTCCAAGAAAAAACAAGAGTCGATTGTACTCGAAACCCCAACAGGCTCCGACCACGTTCTGCTCCACTCCTGCTGTGCGCCGTGCTCTGGGGAAGTTATGGAACGTATGGCTGAAGCGGGCATCAAGTTTACGATTTTCTTCTATAACCCGAATATTCATCCCGAAAAAGAGTATTTGCTGCGTAAAGAAGAGAATATTCGTTTTGCTGAGAAGCTTGGCGTGGACTTTATTGACTGTGACTACGACACTAAGAACTGGTTTGAAAGAGTAAAAGGTCTGGAATGGGAACCGGAACGAGGTGAGCGCTGCACGGTTTGTTTTGATATGCGCTTTGAGCGCACAGCGTTATATGCGTATGAAAACGGCTTTGACACCATTACCAGTTGCTTAGGCATTTCACGCTGGAAAAATATGCAGCAAATAAATGACTGTGGTCAGCGTGCGGTTGCACGTTATCCCGGATTGCATTACTGGACGTTTAACTGGCGTAAAAAAGGCGGCTCTGCCCGTATGGTGGAAATAGCCAAGCGAGAACGTTTTTATCAGCAGGAGTATTGTGGTTGTGTTTATTCGCTTCGCGATACCAACCGCTGGCGCCTGCAGAACGGGCGGGATCGCATTAAAATTGGTGTGGAATATTATTCCGCCGACTAAAAAAGCCCCAGACGCTGGGAAGAGAGACGTCCGGGGCTACACGTGAAAGCGTTAATTTATGCTTTAGAAGTTGTAACGGAAATTCGCCATAATTGTGCGCTGTTGACCGTAAAAGCAGTCACCGCGAGCGAGACATGACGTTAAGACCGTTTTGTCGGTTAGGTTGTCGACATCTAGGCTGACGCTGTAGTTGTCCCAGTCGTAACCGATCATTGCGTCGAATACGGTGTAACTTGGAGTTTCTAGCGGGTCATTAAGTACTACACCGTTTTGCTCAACGTAAGCACTGCCATCGGACGTATTACCTACGTAGCGAACGCCTGCACCAATTTTAAAACCGCTCCAGTTTTCGGGGCGATAGGTTGCCCAAACAGATGCTTGTTGATCTGGAGTCGCAGAGAGTGTTGCCCCTTCTTCTCCAATAGTATTACTTTCACTGATGATAGCATCGGTGTATGCGTAGCTGGCGTAAACGTCCAGAGAATCCCAGGCTAGCTGAGCTTCCAGCTCAATACCTTCAATTTCCACTTCGCCAGTTTGTACCCGGCCATTAGGGTCAATAATGTCTGGGTTTGCCGCTTGTTCCGCGTTAACACTGGTCGTACGGTTTTCTTCAGTAATTTTATATACAGACGCGGTTAATAAATGCTCTGTTCCTTTTGGCTGGTATTTAACGCCAGCTTCCCATTGTTTACCTTCGCTAGGAACAAAAGCTTTACCAAAAGCGTCAGTACCTAATATCGGAGAAAATGACTCGCTATAGCTAATGTAAGGAGAAACGCCACCGTCCATTAAATACATAAAGCCTAAACGACCGGTGGTGGCGTATTGATCCGTTGAGTCTGACATTTCAGGATTCGTTGTTGCGCGATCTCTACGCATGGCAGCGGAGACGAGCCATTTCTCTGCTATGCGCATGTTGTCCTGAACATAAACGCCAAGCTGATAGGTTGTGCTTGAAGGCGCGTCTGAGAGATCGGCCTCTGTGGGTAAGCCTGTTGCCTGACCGTACACAGGGTTATATAAATCGAGTGTATTCATTTCGCCAGAGGCTCTATCATTATCCGTATAGGCGTCCTGGAAGTCGATACCGAAAACTAAGTCGTGTTCTATGGCACCTGTGATTAAGGAACCATGCAATTGTAAGTCTGTTGTCCATGCTCTGGCATCAGCTCGAGACAAGGACGATACACGATTGACCGTGCGGTTGTCTTCGGCAAAAACAGGCGGCCAACCGTACATTGTATTGTAGTCAGCGTGACTGTCACTGTATCGGGTTGCTAAACGCAGACTCCAGTCCAGATTAATATCATGCTCAACGATAGCCGTTAGCGCGTCTTGTTCTGTATCGTATTTATCAAAACCTGGCTCTGACACAAAAGTGGAGCTATCAATTTGGCCAAATTCGTTTGGTAATAAGGTTCCTTGCCATGGAAAAAACTGGGTGCTGGAACCAGATTCATTTCTCTGGATGTTTCCAATTAAGGTGATTTTCGTATCTTCTGACGCATGCCAACTCAGAGATGGGTTCAAAACCAAGCTGTTGTCAGGGACATAATCCGTTTGCGTATCACTGTCCCTGTATAAACCGATAAAGCGGCCCGTTAGGGAAGCGTCCTGGTTTAAAGCCCCGGTTATGTCGCCCGCAACTTGCTTGCGGGAGTAATTACCAAGCTGAGCCCAAAATTCCCCCTGAGTCTCGGCTTGAGGACGCTTGCTGACTAGGTTAATAATGCCGCCGGTTGAGCCTTGCCCATATAAGACAGAGCTTGGTCCTTTAAGAATTTCAATTTGTCCAAGTGAGTAGGGGTTTACTCGAACGTTATTGTAATAGCCAAACAGTGATTTAAGGCCATCTAGGTACTGAACGGGTGCTACTCCGCGAATTTGAGCCCAATCGCCACGAGTATCAACGCCATAGGGACCATTGTACAAGCCAGCTACGTAACCGATAGCGTCTTGAACAGTAACGGCACCTAAGTCTTCTATACGTGTTTCCGTTAACACAGAGACGGATAAAGGCGTTTCAATTATGGGAGTGTCTGACTTTGAGCCGGTCGCACTGACGTAAGAGATCAAACCACGAGAGCTTACCTCGATGGTTTCCATCATTTCTTCTTTTTCTTTTCGGGTTTGCTGAGGCTCTTCAGCCAAAGCTGCTGTGCTGGTTAGAGCGGCCAAAACGCTGACCGCTAATAGAGACTTCTGGATTTTCATAACTCCCCTCAAAATCACAAGCGTTTATGTTGAGGTGGATCCTAAATGAAAATGATTCGTATTTAAAGTGTTATTTTAGCCAATTTTCGGGAATCTTCCATGAAGCCTTGTGGACACTGCCATCCCAGGTCTGCAAAGTGACCCAAACGCGGTGCTCTGGCTTGTAGTTTTGTGGCGCAATAGCGTGTACATGCTGCAGGAGTTCGCTGCCATGCAAAATGCCAACGTCGTCACTTTCAAGCGTGTCTAGGGGTACGGGCTCTTCACCAATATTCACATACCCCTGACGAATGTCGCTGACGTTGCCCTCATTAACATAAGCGGAAAAGTCCTTTACCCAGTCTTCGTGGTGGGCGTACGGCGCTTCGTTATTTAACGGCTGTATTGCAACCTCGAAAGGCCCTACCGATTTTTCTTCCCATACGTTCGGGAATTCCGGCGGTTGGAGTTGCTCGTACAAAAAGTAAAAAGGCAGAATGAGAATTAAGCCACTCAGCTTAAACTTATTACGATTCCAAAATGTATTCTTACGGCGCGCCATTAGTTTGCTCCCTCACTTTGCAGAGACTCTCGCAGTGGTGTCTTCTTTTCTTTTGCGGCTTTTACGGTTCGCGAGCCCCAAATCAAGAAACCGGTAATGGACATGCCGGACAGTATCAGCCCGAAAATGAACCAAATGGCTTTAGTCCAAATACCACCAATAGTCCCGTAGTGAAGTGGGTCAACAATATGCTGAATGGTCTGTAATGCACCCATGGTTTCGGGGGTCGTTTCGCTTGCTATCTCGCCGGTCCATGGGTTTATGTTGACGCGGTAAGAGTAGTCATCGAAGAACACTGTGTCGCCGCCGCCGATAATTTTGAACATGTCGCGATTATGCTCCGGCATCATAATGTAGCTTGGGCGGAACTCCGGAAAACGCTCTTCGGTTGTTTTCATAGCGTCAGCAAAGGTTACTGGCGGTTCAGCTTTCTCGCCAAGTGGTATGTCAGAAGTTTCCACTAACGGCGGATGAGCCTCAATATCTATGTCGGCGTGCCACATAACCTGCTGAGTAAAGTACCAAAGGCCGGTTAGGCTCATGACAATAAGGAACCAAATTGACCATGCTCCGCCGTGTTTGTGCAAGTCGGTAAGCAATGTCTTTTTGCCTTGTTTCGCACGGATCTTCGGTTGTGTATAAGCGCGCCAAAAGCGCTTATAAATAACAAGCCCAGTAACCAAAGCGCCAATCATTACAAATGACATGGCGGAAACTAGGTAGTAACCCACGCTGTAGCTGCTTTGCCATGGGAATAACAGCCAACCGTGCAGTGAACGCATGAAGTTAATAAAGGTAATGCCTTGGTTAACTTCCTGAATCTCACCAGTGTATTGGTTTACATAAGCAATGCCCGATGGAATGGTCTCGGTCGAAAAAATAACGGCATTAATGAGATAAGGCTCAAAGGTCATGACCGTTGTAATGTTGGCTGACGGATATGCGTTCTGCACCGTCGCAACTAACTCAGAAATAGGCTGAGCGGCTAAGTCATTCGGGTTAACCGCGCGCGCATTTTCGTTAAATAGCCAGGTTAATTCGTGGCTGAATACCGCTATGGTTCCTGTAATGCAGATAAAACAAAACAGGATCCAAATAGGTAATGAGCACCATCCGTGCAGTTTGAACCATTGCCGTTGAGTCATTCTTTTCTACTCTCTAAAAAACTTTCCGCAAATGATATTGCTAATAGGAACTATTATCAAATGCATTTTTATTTGAGCGTTTAATGGTTTGCTAAGACATCGGCAAATTGCTATAAATGCGCGCAAATTTTCTATGAACCCAGCTATATGAGTCAGTCTTCGAATATCGTTGTTATGGTGCGCCCGCATCACTTTGCATCGAACCCGGAAACTATGGGTGACAATGCGTTTCAGTCGCTAGCGAAAGACGGCGTTAACGTTGCTGAAGCGGCTTACAACGAAGTGACTGAAGCGGTCAGTAAGCTGCGTGAGTATGGTGTTCAGGCGCACTTATTCGAGGATGAAACCACAGAAACACCTGACTCGGTATTTCCCAACAACTGGTTCAGTACTCATGCCTCCGGCGAGCTGGTTTTATACCCTATGTATTGTGAAAACCGTCGCAAAGAGCGTCGTCCGGACATTATTGAATTTCTTCGTAATGAATATGGCTATCAACAGCTTATTGATTTAAGCGCGCAGGAAAATGACGGTGTGTTTCTGGAAGGCACAGGGTCTATTGTGTTCGACCATGAACATAAGCTAGCTTATGCCGCCCGATCTAAGCGTATGCACGAAAGTGCGCTGAAAGCGCTTTGCCTAAAACTGAATTACGAACCTGTGGCGTTCAATGCCACCAGCCGAGACGGCAAGCCGGTGTATCACACCAATGTGCTTATGGCCGTTGGTAGTGAGTTTGTCATGGCATCCGCTGAGATGATTCGTGATGACAAAGAGCGGCGCCGGTTTATGGATACGGTTGCAGCAAGTGGTAAAGAGCTGGTGCAGTTAACTGAAGATCAAATAGAGCACTTTGCAGGTAATACTCTGGAGTTAGAGGCAGATGAGCGCAAATTACTGGTTATTTCTGCAACCGCTTATAACGCTTTAAGTGCCGATCAGATCCAAAAACTGGAGAAATGGGCGACGTTAGTGCCCATCAAAGTACCGACCATCGAGCTGGGCGGCGGTTCTATTCGGTGTATGTTAGCGCAGGTTTTTGTGCCTGAATTTTGTCGCGAAACCCCGTAAACTTAAGCTTTAAAATTAATAAGAGCTTCCGCCGTGATACAACCGTTTGACCAACTCATTTGTCCCTTAGATAAACAGCCTTTGCAGCTGAATGAGCGTACGTGGTGCTGCGACAATGGTCATAGCTTTGATATTGCGAAGCAAGGTTACGTCAACTTGTTGCCGGTACAGAATAAACGCTCGAAAGACCCCGGTGACAGCAAAGCGATGGTGCAGGCAAGGCGGGAATACTTGAATAAAGGTTACTACCAGCCGCTGGCGCAGGCATTAGCTGATACAGTGTTAGCAATGGGCTCACAGGCTTTACTCGATGCGGGCTGCGGTGAAGGGTATTACTTGCGCTATCTCGTTGAACAGGCCGAGCAACAAGGTGCAGAGTTAAGTGTGGCCGCTTTGGATATTTCAAAATGGGCGGTACAGACAGCCGCAAAGCAAGATAAGCGCTTGAGCTGGATGGTAGCATCTAATAACGCGATTCCGTTGGCAGACAATAGCGTCGATACTATTTTGTGCGTGTTTGGCTTCCCTGTTGAAGCTGAGTTTAAACGGGTTTTAGAACCTGGTGGTCGATTAATTATGGTTGATCCGGCTTCTGAGCATTTAATCGAACTCAAACGAATAATTTACCCAGAAATAAAAGCAAAATCCGAACACTTACCAGTCTCTGAAAAAGGTTGGGTTTTGTCATCAGAAGAGAGAATCAGCTTTAAAGTTGAGTTGCCTGATACTGAAGCCGTACATGACCTACTCACCATGACACCACACCTCTACCGCGCCAGTAAAGAAGGCAGAGAACGGGCAGAAAAGCTACAATGCTTGACCATAACAGCTGATGTATGGGTACGTGTTTTTAGTTTAACGTCTTAGAGTCGGTAATCGACTATAAAACGTTACGCTATTCGCTGACGATATTTAGCGGCTGACTTTATATGCTTTCCTATTTTTACAGAGGGAAGCTGATGCATGCCAACAGTGCTAAGGATTGGTGCTTACCGTTTTTTCTTTTATAGTAATGAAAGTGGCGAGCCGGCGCATATTCATGTGCAACGCGAGAGTAAACTTGCGAAGTTTTGGCTTAAGCCCGTTTTGATGAGTAGCTCGGTTGGCTTTTCATCTTTTGAGCTTAGGCGAATACAGAAAATTGTCGTTCAACATAAAAAAGAGCTTCTGGAGGCTTGGGATGAATACTTTAGAAATTGATCGCCACCCTGTTGCAGTGAATGTATCTGTTACCGAAGCTGCGCTCGAAGTTGAACTGGCTGACGGACGTAAAATTTCGGCTCCCATTGTTTGGTTTCCTCGCTTGGAAGCTGCCACGGAAGAAGAACGTAATGATTGGCAATTATTAGGCAACGGCCAGGGCATCCATTGGCCACGTTTGGACGAAGATATCAGTGTGCTTGGGCTTTTAAGCACCTAACCCATGTGCGCTGTTGTTCATTCTACAATAACGTCAATACCTAAGGCGGACTGGAACGGGTTGTTCAACAGTGACTATCCGTTTACGCAATATGATTTCCTGTTGGCGCTTGAGCAGGGGGGTAGTCTTGGGCCGCAGCGTGGCTGGTTGCCCCAGTATGTTGCGGTACATGATAACAGTGACAAACTGGTCGCCATTATGCCGTGGTTTAAAAAGACGCATTCCTATGGTGAATATTTGTTTGACTGGGCGTTTGCTGAAGCCTACGAGCGTTATGGTTTTCAGTATTACCCAAAACTTATCAACGCCATACCTTTTACCCCGTGTCAGGGACCTCGTTTGGCTACTGCCGAGAGCGTTAATGCTGCTGATGTTCTACCGGTTATTGAATCGGCGTTGATGCAGGAGCACGATGTCAGCAATTTGCAATGTCTGTACGTTGAGCCGAATGTAAGCGAGGCACTGGCAGAAGAGGGCTGGTGGCAGCGCTTTGATATCCAATTCCTCTGGCAGAACCGGGGTTATAGTTCCTTTGACGACTTTCTCGGGGCTTTAGTGTCACGCAAGCGCAAGTCCATACGCAAAGAGCGGCAGAAAGTGTCGGAGCAAAATGTCGAAATGCGAACCTTGCATGGCAACGAATTAACTGCAGATTTCTGGCATCAGTTCATTGTGTTCTATCAGCGAACTTACTTAAAACGCTCAGGTCATGGTGGTTATTTAACTCCGGCGACATTTGAGCTTTGGGGTAAGTTATTGGCGGAACATATTGTCGTGTTTGCGGCTTACCGAAATGATGAAATGCTCGCAGCGTCACTGTGCTTCAAAAGTGAAAACACACTTTATGGACGCTGCTGGGGCTGTCAGGAGGAGCTTGAATTTCTGCATTTTGAGGCCTGTTATTATCGGGGCATTGACTACTGCATTAACCATAACCTTAGCTACTTTGACGCTGGCGCACAGGGCGAACATAAGCTGCACCGAGGCTTTGAGCCGGTGCTTCGTGAAGGCTTTTACCGGTTTATGCCGTCCCCTCTTAACGACGCTATTGAACAGTACTGCCGGGATGAAAGCACCGCGTTACGCGAACATCTAAAAACATTACGAACCTATTTGCCTTATAAAGACCGCGGTTAATACAGCGGCCACACCAGCAATATCATGACTAGAGCCACGGCGGCGACAATCAACGACAAGGGCAGGCCAAGTCGCCAGTAGTCACTGAAGTTATAACCGCCCGGTCCCATTACTAAAATGTTCGACTGGTGGCCTATTGGCGTCAGGAATGGAACGGCAGCACCTATAGCGACGGCCATTAAAAAGGGATCGATACTGGCGGCGAAGCTGTTCGCCATGCTTATGCCGATAGGTGCCATAAGTACGGCGGCAGCAGCGTTATTAACGATATTCGACAGCAACATGGTAACAACCAGCAGCAAGCCAACGGCAACAAATTCAGGCGCGCCAGAACTGATATAAAGCACCCCGTTGGCAATGGTATCGGCAGCACCGCTGCGCTCTAACGCTGAACCCAGCGGTATGGTTGCGCCCAGCAGCACAATAATAGGCCAGTCGATAGCGTCATATAGCTCTCGCAGGGGCAGAATATTGGTAACAACCATAAGCCCGGCGGCGAGCGAGAAGGCGACGGGCACCGAGAGTAACCCAAAGGCGGCTGATAAAATCGTTGCGGCAAAAATACCCAGTGGCAACATCAGTTGCTTAGAAGAGCCAATGCGCAGGCTTCGCTGAGCCAACGGGAAACAGCCAAAGCGCTGAAATACGTCATTCAATATTTCGGCGTCGCCCTGAAGTAACAGCACGTCTCCCGGTTTGAAACGAATGTTACCGAGCGCTGTCCCCAGTTTTTGACCTTCCCGCGCTACCCCAAGCACATTGATGCCGTAGCGGCTACGCAGTTTAATGTCAGCGGCCGAGCGTCCTATCAGGCGTGAGTCGTGACCAACAATACCTTCAATAACGGTAATGTCGTCTGACTTCAAAAAGCGCTCATCAATTTTCTCTTCAGCGTTGAGCTCTAAACCGGTTCCGTCAATAACGTGCTGAATGGTTTCAGCGTTAGCCTCGACAATTAACACGTCTTCCGCTCTGAGTCTTAAATACCGAGCCGGAGCCGACCATCTCTTTTCACCACGCTGCAAGGCTGCAATGACAAAGTCGTCCTCGCTGCGGTTCTCCAGCTCGTAGAGCGTTTCGCCAATAAACCCAGACTCCTTCGGAACATACAATTCGGTAAGATAACTGCTGACATCATAAAGCGATGCTGATTTCGATTTACCACTTTTCTCAGGAACCAGCCAGTGGCTTAGAAACCACATAAACAATAGGCCGGCAACGGCAATACTCAAGCCCACAGGGGTAAACTCGAAAATGCCAAAGGACTCGCCCATGGCTTCGCGTCGAATGTCCGCAATAATGATATTGGGCGGTGTACCGACCATGGTTATGGTCCCGCCGAGTAGCGAACCAAACGCCATTGGCATGAGCAGTTTAGAGGGGTTATTGCCGCTGGCACGGGCCAGTTGCAGTGCGACGGGAATCATTATGGCCATGGTACCGGTATTACTGATAAACGCTGAACAGACGGTCGTGACAGATGTGAGCGCTATCATTTGAATCCAGCGTTTGTCGCCAACTTTTTTCATGCCGGCCGCAAGAGCATCGACAACACCGGAGCGCCATAGCGCATGACTGATAATAAGAACGGCGGCGACGGTAATAACCGCAGCATTGCCGAAACCGCTGAAAACCTCAGCCGCCGGAACTAGGCCGAGAACGGCGGCCGACAGAAGCGCCATCATGGCAACCAGGTCATAACGCCATTTATCAATGACAAATAAAGCCAGCATTGCCAGCAAGATAATACCAATGAGCCATTGATCCAGCATACAAAGCCCGCCGTTTACTATTTATACAGTGAACATTGCATAAGATACGATCGGGTGCAATATTTAGATGATACGGTGGTAGCCTGATGCTATTGCATCAGGTGAGAGCTACCTTTTTAAAGTGGCACCTGACGCAATAGCGTCGGGCTACACGAGATGGAGGCATAACGATGAAGTACCTTAGTTTAGCAAGTGCAGTAGTCGTTGGCCTGGCGGGATTAAGCAGTGCGCTGGCAAACAGTGATGATCATAAAGAAACTGGATTGGCAAACGCTGACATCCAGGAATGGCAGGTGCCGTGGGAGGACTCCCGGCCTCGTGACCCTTGGGTGCATGACGGCACGGTCTGGTTTGTTGGTCAGGGAAGCCACTACGTAGCAACCTTTAATCCGGAAACAGAGGAATTCAAACGCTACGACTTGCCTGACGGTGCAGGGCCTCACACCGTTATTGTCGATGACAGGGGCGCCTGGTACGCCGGGAACCTAAAAGAACACATAGGCCTTATTGATCCAGGCACTGGCGATATTAAGCAATTTGAATTACCAGGTAGCGGCCCTAAAGACAGCCACACAATGGACTTCACCGCAGCTGGCGACATTTGGTTTACGGTTCAGGGCGGTAATCAAATCGGCTTTTTAGAGACGACTGGCGGCGAAATGATGCTGTGGGATGTACCGACAGACTCTGCAAGACCTTATGGCCTCATTGTTGAAAATGACCGACCCTGGGCGACGTTGTTTGGTACGAATAAACTCGCAACCGTCGAGAATGGCAAATTAAAAGAGTTTGAACTGGATAGAGAAAAGTCGCGACCTCGTCGCCTGGGTATGACCGATGACGGAACGCTTTGGTATGTCGATTATAACCAGGGGTATGTCGGTAGCTACGATCCGGTAACTGGCGACAACAAAGACTGGCGTGCACCTGCTGCCGGTAATTCTCGTCCATACGGTATGGCAGTTGACAAGCGCAATGACGTTTGGTTTGTCGAAACGGGTGTGCAGCCGAACCGCTTAGTGGGTTTTGACACAGAAACCCACGAATTTTCAGAGCCTATCGAGCTAGAAAGTGGCGGCGGTACCGTTCGTCACATGTTCTATGACGAAAGCACCGATTCCATTTGGTTTGGTACCGACGCCAATACGCTGGGCGTGGTCCGCTTAAGCGAACCCCCCGTTGTTACAGCCGATTAATTACATCGGCAACACTTCTAAAACGGCAACATAAGAGCCCTGGCGTTTGGTCGCTGGGGCTTTTCCGTTGTTATCCGCGTACTCAGCTTCTAACCAATACATGCCAGCTTCATCAACAGAGAAAGTGACTTCGCCTTTTTCGTTGGTTGTCAGCTTGGTTGGCTCTGAACGATCGCGATACCGTTCACCACCTTTCACCAAGACTAGCTCAGTACCTGCAGCGGCTTTGCCGTCCATCGTGAATTTAAAGGTAATGTTTTCGCCGGTGTATAAATCGTTAGGGTGCGTTACTGGCTCCAACTCTAAGCCTTTACCGGTTGGACCCAAAGTGTCATAGGTCGGCGCGCCTGACGTTACAAAAGCTTCAACTCGATGTGAGCGTTCACTGACTTCTAAGTCTTTGGCGTTCTGAGGAACTTCTTTATAGAAATCATCATTGGTTTTGCGGGAGCCACGTGGCGGCCAGTATTGACGTTCGCCGTTGTCGTCTACCCAGCGAGCCGATAATCCTGAACTGGCTGAGTACACGGTGTAAGTGCCTTCTTTTTCGAGCTCTATGTCAAAGACAGAGCGTAGTTTGCCTTTGTAACCGTTCTCTAAAGTCACTGCAGACCCGTCCGGCGCCATCGCTTCCACTCGGTCTAAGCTCAATGGGTAGTGGTCGGGATAAAAAATGCCATTTGCAATAGCCGCGTCAAAGGTGACCCATTCAGAGTCGCCGGAGACAACGGTAGCACTTGGCTTAATCCATACACGGTGTGCTTCACTGCTGGCGCTGGCGAACAGTGTTAGTACGGCAAGACTTGTCGTTATTACAGAAGATAATTTCATGCTTAAGGCTCCAGTTTTAGGGACACACGGCCAAGCTCGTGCTCACCGCGGTCTGTTATGGATATTGGGTTGTTAAGGGGTAAAGACAATGGCAGACGTAGCATTTCACGGCCGCCAAGCTCGCGGGCGGCTTCTACGTATAGGTAATATTTGCCATCACTAAGCTCAGGTAATTTACTCAGCATGGGGGTAAGGTCGACCCGCTGAATGCCTGGGCGGCGGGTTGCGCCCGAGACTCCATCTATAGGCATGTCGGTCATACGACCACTGCGGCGCCACCATTGACGCATGTCTTTCAGCCACTTTTCTCCTTCGTTATTTTCAAGGTTTACGTCATACCACACGGCAATATCGACAACACGCTGATGACGCTCGTTGGCCAGCCAAACGGCAACATAAGGTACGTGATATTCGGCAACAGACAGACGCGGAATTTCCACAGTGAGTTCATTTTCAGCGGCGTGAGCCGAACCAATAACGGCGAAAAATGGAATGATGAATCCGGCCAGGACCAGTGGCCAGGTTGATTTGCGGCCCTTACTGTATTTTTTCAAAAGCAATAACCCCGTAATAGTGAAAACAATGCTCGCGATAGCAAACACATCAATAAACAAACTCCATAAGAATCCGGTGTTCCGCGCCTTGTGCAGATCATTAAAGTAAGCGATCCAGCCGCGATCAGTGTTTTCGGAATAAAAAGCACCGCTGGCTAAATCGACACTGAACCAGCTGTCCCCGCCAGGTCGGGGCATAGCGACGTACACTTCGTAATCGCTCCACTCTATTTGGGCATTTGAACTGATGCTGTTATGTGTCTTTGTTTCGTACCAGCGGTGAAAGGAAGTTGGCAGAACGTCATTCCCTGACGCATTCACCAACCGTTCCAAGTCCTTTTGAGGGAGAGACCCTTCGTAACTTTCGATGCTAGGTGCAGACTCTATCCACCCCGCATGATTCAACGTAATACCAGTGACAGAGAACAGCAGCATGCCAATAAGACACACCGCCGAACTTATCCAGTGCCAGTCCTTTAATGACCAGCCGCGTTTGCGCGATGCGTAACGACGCGCCATGGCTTAAAACTTCACGTTGGCCGCTAAACGAAAGTTAGCGCCCTCACCAACGGTTACATTATTCATGCCTCCACCGGCCAGGTAATCGGTATCGAGCGCGTTCTCGACATTAAAACGAAATTTCACTTTGGTGTTGGCGATACGCATTTTGTACGTAGCCCCTAAGTCCACTCGTGCGTAGCTGTCTTTCACAACCTCGTTGTTGCTGTCAGCAAAGCGGTCTCCTTCGTAAAATACACCAGCGTTTACCGCAAATTGCTTATTGAACTCGTAACGAGACCATACTGACGCTGACCATTGAGGTGCGTCGCTGGGGCGCTTACCTTGCAAGTGTTCATCGCGTTCGTAGTTCGCGTCCAAATACATGGCTGAAGCCATCACAAAGAACCGATCAGTGACGGCACCCTGTGCCATCAATTCGGCACCTTTATGACGCTGTTCACCAATTTGACGGGTAATGGTTTCGTAGTCACCGAACTGCGGGTGGTCTGCGGGTAAGCTTTCAGATACCAAGGTACCTTCTTTGCTGATGTCGAATAACGCACCGGACAGCATCAAACGGTTATCGAACAGCTCCCACTTGGCGCCAATCTCCACTTGTTCAGAGGTTGTAGCATCTAACCGCATGCCATCGTTTACATCCAGCTCGTTTTGCAGACGTTCACTGCGTTGCGGTTCAAAGCCTTCCGAGTAGCTGGCGTACAGAGTAGCCCCGTGAGTAGGGTGGTAAAGCACGCCTAACTTAGGCGCGAACGATTCGCTGTTCGCGTTTTCACGATTCTGTTTGTCGTAGCGACCACCAAACGACAGCTGCCATTGCGGATTAAAGGTGACAAGGTCTTGAATATACACACCGTAATAATCGTAGTCGGAGGTTCGCATTGACGTCGCGCGGTGGTACGACAGGTCAGGACGTACGGGTTCTGCGTCACCCGGTGTATAGTTAATAGTGTCACCGCGTTCAATCAGCTGACCGTAGTAATAGTCCAAACCGTTTGCGCCAATCAGTAAACGGTGATCAACACCCAGTGCTTGAAATTCGCCGATAAAGTCGATGAACGCGGTTTTAAACTGCCAGTCGTCGTGACGATCGTAAGGTTTTGAGGCATAGCTGTCGCCTAAGACATAGTCGTCGGGCTTACGCGGTGAGGATTCAAAGCGCTGACGTTCAAAGGTTTGCTCGTTGTACGCCAGGTTCATACGCCAATGGTTGTTGAGCTGTGTTTGTATGTCTACACCCACATTTTCAACGGTAATATCGGTAAACGCCCAGGAAAAATCGTAAATGGTTTTGTCGCTGCCAATTACTTCACCGTTTTGATCCAGCCACGCACCGGTGTCCAGCCCTGCTTTATCGTTGGTTCTGTCGTAATGCACGCGTATAAGTGTGTCATCCGTCAAATCGTAATCGACAACAAGCGAGCCCAGCGCACGGTCCCGTTCACGATCGCCGTCATTCGGGTAATCACGCCAGAAATTGACGTCTTGTTTAACCAGTACTGTACGGGCTCGGAGACTTTCATCGTCAGTTAATGCGCCACTGGCGTCGGCTAAGAAGCGAGTGCTGCCACGATGATCGACATCGGCGCCAAGCATAAAGCGTGTTTTATAAGTTGGCTTTTTAGTGACCATGTTGACCAATCCACCGGGGCCCGATTGCCCGTACAAGATACTGGATGGGCCTTTGACAACCTCTACACGCTCTAGCAACTCGATGGGCTGCTGATAGTGCGACCAGTGTTGATGGCCGTCACGTAAATAACCGGTGGACGAGCTGAGTGAAAACCCGCGCAAGTTAAAGGTTTCGCGGTTACGTTGTTTAGAACCGGCGGTTAAGGAGGCATCGTTGGTGAGCACTTCACCCAGAGTGGTGGTGAGCTGTTCATCCATAATGGTTTTGGGGATCACGGTGATGGTTTGTGGCACCTCGAGCAGCGACGTGTCCATGCGGTTAGCGCCACTGGCGTCACCTGTTTTGTAATCATTAAAGTACGTTCCTTTGACCTGGATTCGCTCCATTGCTTTGTCTGAATGCTCATCAGCGAGTACCATTTGACTGGTTAGTGCAATTGCAACGGCAGAGGCCGCCAGAGAATACTTCATTTTCGTAATCCTTTTTTTGGTTTCCAATTCAATTTGCGGTATTCTATATGAAAATTATTCGCATTCGCAATTTAAGTTAAGTTAACAAAGTTTTCAGTTTTTGTTTTCAGGAGCAGTTATGAGAAGTACTATTGCCGAAACCGTCACTCAGGTACGCCACTGGAATGACACCCTATTCAGTTTTAGAACCACCCGTAAGCCAAGTTTCACTTTCGAAAATGGTCAGTTCGTAATGATGGGACTGCAACTTGAAGACAAGCCGTTGCTGCGCGCTTATTCAATTGCCAGCGCCAACTATGAAGAAGAGCTGGAATTTTTCAGTATAAAAGTGCCCGATGGCGCATTAACGTCACGTTTGCAGCATATTCAGGTTGGCGATGAAGTGGTGCTGTCGACGCGCCCTACTGGCACCCTTGTTCCCGGGCATCTACTACCGGGTAAAAACCTGTATTTGCTGAGTACCGGTACCGGACTAGCGCCGTTCATGAGTGTGATTAAAGATCCGGATATCTACGAGCAGTACGATAAGGTGATTCTTGTCCACGGTGTACGTTATGTCTCTGAATTGGCCTATCAAAAAGAAATCGGTGAAGACTTACCGAATAACGAGTTTTTTGGTGACTGGGTAAAAGAGAAGCTGATTTACTATCCAACGGTAACGCGTGAGCCATTCAGAGATGAAGCACACCAGCAGCGAATTACAGACTTACTGACCTCAGGTATACTGACGCGCACCATTGGCATGCCCGATTTGAACCCCGAGCAGGACCGTTTTATGCTGTGTGGTAACGACGCTATGCTGCAAGACTTAATGGCTATACTGAATGAGCGAGGCTTTACAAAAGCCACCTCGCGCAAACAAGGCGATTACGTTATAGAGCAGGCATTTATTGAGAAATAATCAATGAGGTAATCATGAGCTCCTGGCAAAATTTGCTGACAGAGGTTCGTCAATGCACGCTATGCGAACCTGAACTGCCAATGGGAGCTCGGCCGGTTGTCCAGTTACACCCTAATGCGAAGATTTTAGTGGCAGGCCAAGCGCCTGGTCGGCGTGTCCATGCGTCAGGCAAGCCGTTCGACGACCCCAGTGGCGACCGGCTGCGCCAGTGGATGGGCATTGATAAAGCCACTTTTTATGACGCTGAAAAGCTGGCCATTATACCAATGGGTTTGTGTTACCCGGGAACCGGCAAGTCCGGCGACTTACCACCAAGGCCAGAATGTGCTCCGGCATGGCGGCAGAAACTATTACAGCAGCTGCCAAATTTAGAATTGACGTTGGCCATTGGACAGTACGCACAAAGCTGGCACATTGACGAACCAAAACAAACACTCACCGAGCGAGTAAAAAACTGGGAACATTATTGGCCTGACGTGTTGCCGTTGCCGCATCCCAGCCCACGTAATAATTTGTGGTTAAAGCGTAACCCCTGGTTTGAAGACAGCATTATTCCGATGCTGCAAGAAAGAGTCGCAAGGCTCCTTAATGCCTGACTACCACCACCGGCCGGTTTCCCGACAGTAGTTCTTGTAGGCTTCTCCAAAGGTTTTTGTGAGAATGCGCTCTTCCGGCTGAATTTGAAACTTACTCATGTATGCAACGTATAGCACCAGCCCCCATAACGACAGAATACTGCCTAAAAACACGCCCCAGGCCATTAACATAAAGAAAAAGCCGAGATACATTGGGTTTCGGGTGCGCTGGTAAATGCCTGTTGTGACAAGCTCGGTGCTTTTGTTCGGGTCTCGCGGGTCGACCGTTGTTTTCGCGCGGCGAAAGCTCATAACACCGAGTAAAGGCAGTAATACACCCAGTACCAGCAAGAAAATAGCCGCAGCGCGCTGGCCAACGTAGAAAGCGTTTAACTCTGCGGTATAATGCGCCGTTAACCACATAAGTCCTGCTACTATGGCAACAACAATGACGGGTGGAACTTTGAGCTCTAAAGACTTCATAGAAAGAAGCCTCCTTTTGGTGATACGAAAATGACAGCCGAGATACCTACGATTATTGAGCAAACCCAGCGTTGGGTGCAACAGCTTATTGTGAAATACAATATCTGCCCGTTTGCGCGCCGCGAAGTTGAGCGCAAAAGTATTCGCTACGTTGTTGCAGAGCAACCGGACATAGCTTCAGTGTTACAACAGTTGCTGGATGAAGCGAAGTACTTAGACGAAACACCTGAAACTGAGACCACGCTTTTTATTCTTCCCCAGGGTTTCGAAGGCTTTCATGGCTTTTTAGACTTGGTCGACATGGCCGACGCACTGCTTATTGAGGAAGGCTATGAAGGCGTTTATCAACTAGCGCACTTTCACCCGGACTACTGTTTTGACGGGGAGTCCCAGGACGACCCGGCGAACTATACCAACCGCTCTCCATTTCCGACGTTGCACTTATTAAGGGAAGCGAGCTTAGAGAAAGCGATTGAGCAGCATGACGACCCCGAGTCGATACCTGATCGCAATATTGAGTTTTGCCGTCGTAAGGGTGCTGAGTTTTTTGTAAAGATTTTAAACGGTTAGCTTGGGCTGACGAATTGAATGGCGTAGGCTATGCTGTAGTTATAAACAAAGGTGATTGTCATGCCAGAGCGTCAGTTGTCGAATAAAATTCTGGAAAAGTTACCCACGATGGTCGCGTTCATCGATGAAAAGCGGCGCTATCGTTATGCCAACAAAGCCTATTGCCAGTTCCTTAACCTGAAAAAAACCGACATTCTGGGTCGGTTCGTTTCCGATGTTCTTGATGATGAGCTTTACGCGAGGATGGAGCTTCGGCATGACAAAGTATTTGAAAGCGGCAAGGTCAGTTCCTTTTCGGAAGCGGTTACATTTAGGGATGGCCGCAAGTGCTTTTTGGATATCCGCTACATTCCTGAGCTGGATGAAAGCAAAAAAATGGTCGGTCTGTATGCTGTGATGGAAGACGTGACCGAGTACTATGCTTCGGTCGATTTAATGCGCACCATTCATGACATTATTCATAAGCGCGGCCGGCGTATTGATCCTGTATCAATTGATGAACTTTTGAAGTTTGGTGTCGACTATTTAGACGTGGATATTGGCACCGCAAGCTCCATCATTGATGGCGTATACACCATTGAGTGGATACAAACGGCAAAGTTAGACCTGAAAGCAGGCACTCAGCTGCCTTTAGAGACAACCTATTGCTCGGTTGTGTTAGCAGAGAACGAGTTGGTGCATACCAACGAAGCTGACAAAGACGAACGCTTTAAAGACCATAAGTCCTTCCAAACTTATGGCCTGCAGTCGTATATCGGTACGCCGCTAGTTATTAATGACGTTGTTTGGGGCGTGCTTGGTTTCGCCAGAAAAACAGCACGTCGGGAAGACTTCAGTGAGTTAGAAATTGAAATGGTTCGTATGATGGGTACGGCCGTTGAAACCGTTATTGCTGAGCAAGCTGTGCGATCAGATCTTATGCGTCAACGCGATGACATGGCGTTAATTGCTTACACTGACTCCCTTACAGGCTTAAAAAACCGCTCGGCAGGCATGCAAATGCTTGAGCAAGGGCTGGCAGCCCATTACCAGGACAGTTGTTGCGTGGTGGCGGTTATCGACTTTGACCACTTTAAGTCCATTAATGACACCTACGGTCACGACGTTGGGGACCAGGTGCTCATCGCTGGCGCTAACGCCATGAACGACAGCTTAAGAGGTAGCGACACGGTGATTCGGGTGGGCGGTGAAGAGTTTATGATTATTTTACCTCACACCGATAAAGAAAATGCTTCAATAGTACTTGAGCGCGTACGAGAAGCCGTGGAGACAACGGTTGTCACGCTGGAATCAGGCGACGTCATTAATCCCACTGTCAGCATTGGCGCTACCGCTAGTGAAACTAATGACGACGTGTCCAGTATTTACCGCCGCGCCGACCAAGCGCTCTATAAAGCCAAGCGCGCGGGACGAAACTGTATTGTTTGGTCAGACAATGCAGCGATCTAATCCGTCACCTCTGAACGTATGATCAGATATAGAAATTATGGAGGTGAATTATGAATGTTGCCGTTATTGGTGCGAATGGAAAAATTGGTCAACATCTTGTCGAACAATTGCAAAACGATGACAAACACAAGGTTGTTGCTGTAGTACGGAAGCAGGAACAAAAACAATCGTGGGAAGAGAAAGGTGTTGAAGCCAGGTTAGCCGACTTAGAAGGCTCCGTTGACGACTTGCAGACTGCTCTTAACGGCGCAGATGCGGTGGTATTCACAGCAGGATCCGGGGCTAACACGGGTGATGACAAAACGCTTTTAGTGGATTTAGACGGCGCCGTGAAAACCGTTGAAGCTGCTGAGAATACTGGCGTGAAACGTTTTATTATGGTCAGCGCATGGCAAGCGAATAACCGCGAGAATTGGGCGGAACAGCTACTGCCTTACTACGCGGCGAAGCATTACGCTGACAAAGAGTTAATGCGTAGCAGTCTCAATTGGACGATAGTGCGTCCCGGCGCATTAACGGATGATCCTGCCAGCGGTAAAGTGGTTGTCGGAGAATCATTGGCTCCAGGCTCGGTGCCTCGTGAAGATGTCGCGAACGTGTTACATCGCTGCCTTGACGAATCAGGAACAGAACGCAAAGCCTTTGATTTAATGTCGGGCGAGAGTGACGTTCAGCAGTCCCTACAAGCGATGAAAGAACTCGCTTAACACCTCAACAGTCCGTTCAGTTTTTGCGGGAATATTGTCTTTAACCGGCAATATTGCGTGAACACTGTACGGGCTGCCTGTCCATTCAGGTAGTAATCGAAGTAAGTGACCACTTTCAATGTAGTGTTTGACTTCAGGCTCCGGCAGTAACGCGTAACCCACCCCGTCTAATGTCAGTTGCACCACGGTTTGCATATTATTGAGCATGATTTTGGGTTGCGGGAACTCAAGCTCTGACGAATTCGACATATGCCCAATAAAGCAGTCTTGGGGAAGGTCGTTAAAACAACTGATAGGCTTCTGAGCAGCCGGGTGCGAAGCAGCAATACAAGGAATCATGTTCCAATCTACTAAGTGCCTTGCATAAAGCGATGAGTCGGCAAGAGGGGCAATCCGAATGGCCAAGTCGGCGCCGGCGGTAATTAAATCAATGGGCTCGTCCGTCATGTGCAGCTGAAAATGAACGTTTTTAAACTCTTGCTGCAGCTGTTTTAACGGTTCGCTGAGCAACCCGCCACCAAAACCAACAGGCGCTATCATTTTAATTTGCCCTTGCGGCGTTTTGGTCAACGCCTCCCATTGCTCTTGGTTACGCGAAGCAATATTGAGCATGTCTAAGCATGATTGGTAAAACACTTTTCCGGCTTCGGTCAACGTCAGCGTCCGCGTGTTCCTGTGAAACAGCGCAATACCGTTATCTTTTTCCAAGCGCTGTAATTGTTGGCTAACCGCAGACACTGTCATGTGCAGTTCCTTTGCTGCCCCACTCATACTGTTCAGCTCAACCGTTCGGGTAAAAGCCTTCATTGACCGAATCATTTTTGGGTTCATGGTTTAGTTCCGCTTAAAACCTATTTCAGAATTTCGACGTTGATGAATTCATCTTAACATTTATGATCGCCAATGAAAATTATTCTCATTTAATAGAGGGGCGATTTGTGAACGTTTTTAAGAATGGCTTGAAACTGGGTGTACTTTCAATGGCTATTTTTTCTGCCTTGGGTACCGCTTATGCACAGGATGGTGCAAACGACGATCGTGAAAAGCGGCGTCATAAACACAAAGACATGGAAGTGATGGTGGTGACGGCCTCTGGTGTCGCCCAGCATATAAAAAAGGCACCGGCTTCTATTTCCGTTATCGATAAAGACGAGTTGTCACAGCGCTTCTACAAAGACTTAACCGACGCCATGACGGATGTGCCTGGGGTTGTAGTCACCGGCGGTGGTGACCGTCAGGATATCAGTCTGCGGGGGATGGGAGCCGACTACACCTTAATTTTGGTGGACGGTCAGCGCCAGAGCTCTCGTGAAACCCGCCCAAATAGCGACGGGCCGGGTGTGGAAGGTGCGTGGACGCCGCCGTTGGCTGCCATCGATCGCATTGAAATAATTCGTGGGCCTATGTCGTCACTTTACGGGTCGGACGCAATAGGTGGCGTTATTAATATCATTACACGTAAAACTCCGGACGAATGGCGCTCTGAAATTCGCGTTGACGGCACGTTACAGGAACGCTCGGAGTCAGGTAACAGCTATCAGACAAATTTTTTTACGGCAGGCTCACTCATAAAAGATACTTTAGGGCTTCAGCTATCAGCAGGCTATACGCGTCGGCTAGAAGATGAAATTGTCGAAGGCTTTCGTGATAAAACGGCGCAAGATGCGGACATGAAATTGGCGTATACGCCAAACCGGGATCATGAAATTCTGTTTGAGATAGGTACCGCTAAACAGACAATAGATGCGTCTTTGGGAAAAACGGTTGAGCCGCTGGCGCCGGGTGAAGAATGTGGTCGCCGCGGGTGTCCTGAGTCTTCAAGCACTGTGTACGATAGTCAGTCCGTATCGATTGCCCACAATGGTCAATGGGGCTTAGTGGGTGCACGCAGCTACTTAAAACGCGACGAGTATGAAAACGAAGCGCGCTTAATGACCATTACCAATACCGACTTTCAAAGTCACTGGAATTTACCGCTATTTGATGACAATTCAGTCAATACCGGGGTTTCCTACTTTAAGGAAGAGCTGGAAGACTTAACCAGCAATCAAATCAGTGATCGTACGCGAGTTGAAGGCTCTCAATGGTCGGTATTTGCAGAAACGGCCTGGCCATTGTTTAAAGGGTTCGACTTAACCACAGGCGTTCGTTATGACGACGATGACATTTTCGGCGGCCATTGGAGCCCTCGCGTTTACGGTGTTTATACTTTGAGTCGCGCAACAACCATAAAAGGTGGTGTTTCAACGGGGTTCCGAGCTCCAGGCTTACGTGAAACCACACCCGATTGGGGCCAGGTCAGCCGTGGTGGTGATGTTTATGGTAACCCAAATTTAGAAGCAGAAACGTCGACCAACTATGAGTTGGGTTTGTATACCGACTGGAGTCGTCATACATCGACCTCTGCAACCGTCTTTTATAACCAGTTTGACGATAAAATTACTCGTGTCGCCTGCCCTGCAACGATTTGTGACGCTGGGCCTAACCAGTTTGGCTCAATGCCAACGACACGTGTGAATATTGATGAAGCGGTTACCAGAGGTGTGGAACTGACATTTAATTCACGATTAAGCCGCCATTGGTCAGTTAAAGGCAATTATACCTATACCGACTCTGAGCAAAAGTCGGGCGAATATGCAGGCGACCCTTTAAACCAATTGCCTAAGCATTTAATACAAACATCGTTAAACTGGAAGCCGAATAAACGATGGAACAGTTGGTTACGTGTGCATTATCGTGGTGAGGAGAGTCAGCCAACAACAGGCCCTTCGCAGGACGTATTGGTTGCTCCGTCTTACACATTGGCGGACTTGGGTGTTAATTACTATGTCACGAGAGACATTAAGTTGGCGGCAGGTATATATAACCTACTAGACAAAGAAATTGGCGTAGAAGAATACGGTTATGTCGAAGACGGCCGACGTCTTTGGTTGTCAGCCGCCTACAGCTTTTAATCGTTAAAGTACGTTATTTAACGCAATACCGATACCGAAGCGAGTTTGCTTGTGGTTGTAGTCAATCAAGCTCTCTCCGTATCCGGTGAAAATTGACGTATAACCAATAAACTTACCGCCGAGTGGAAACGTCCAGTTAAGCTCGGCGGAGCCTCTGCCGGTGTCTATGGCGTGGTTAAGCTTTAAAATGTACTCGAAATCGCCGTCGCTGTATGCGGTAGTGAATTCGTAGTTGCCAACATAGTCCGTAATATTTGGGTTGTCGTCACCACTGGACTGAAGCGGGTCGGTTTTTGCGTCTTCTTGTAGGCGAACCCACGGCTTAAGCGAAAACACAAAACGGCCTTTTTCAACGACAAACTGAGCGTAGAAGCGATTCCAACTGCGCGACAGTGGTTGGCTGCGACCATTCGACAAATGTTCAGCCCCAAACACTAAGGCCGTATTGGTACCAAACGGATGCCATCCGGTTGGCGTTGCGTAGAAAAACTCAGGCATGTAGTTAGTTTCGCGGAACGGCTTAGAAATATTGTCCGAATAAACTTGCCACCACGACTGCACAGTGAAGCCAAAGAAAAACTGGTCATCTTCGAACAACAAGCTTTCTTTATTGAGCGGTACTTTAAAGCTTAGCTGAAACTTTGACTCGTATTCTTCCAGGTTTTGCTCATAACCTTCTATGTCAGCGTACTGAATGCGGTTGATATTGTTCGTCGTGAGCACGGGAAGCATATAGTTGCGGCGGTGTGGGGTAAGAACGTAAGGGTCAAACTGAGTGACCTTTTCACTTTTCATTCTGTTGGTGAGCACACCTGGCTCTTCCACGGCATCGACTTCAACCACTTCCTCGTCTTCAGCACTGCGGAGTTGTTGTTCACACTGGCTGCGAATATCGGCAATAGTGGTTTGTTCCGCTTTGGTCGTATTCATTTTATCCAGCAGGCACTGCTGCATTTCGGACAGCTGCTGTGCGTGAGCCACTGTAAAAAGAAATAGACAAGAGGCTGTTACACTAAGACGAATCCATGTTTTCATAAAGGTACGACTCCAAACGGTAAGCTTCTGTGTACTATAGCGGAATTAACAATTTTAGATCACTCATTCAGGTTTATTTTGTTATACACTTACAAAAAGTAAGTGTATAACGCTTATCGAGATGAGCAAAGGAGAACAGGTATTTCATACCGCGCGCTCGAATTATTCGACAAACTGCCACTTTCTTACCGTTTTGCAGCGGCGTTGCTATTACCCGTTATCGCAATTATTTGGATGTCTGGGTCTAATATTATAGAGCTGCGGCAATCGGTAAATAGGCTAGATGCGCTGAATGATAATATCACGCTGGTGACAGCGGCCGGTCAGCTTGTCGGCACATTGCAACGTGAGCGTGGCTTGAGTGTGCTCATTACAGACACCGGCACTGAGCGTTTGCGTTCGCGGTTAATGCAAAGCCGTGAGAGAACGAACCAGCAGCTGATAAACCTAAAGCAAAAGCTGGGTTCAGTAGATATTACGTCGGAAACCAAAGCGCTTCACCAAGGCTTAAAGCTAGCGACTGACGCACTGGGTCAGCTACCGGTTATGCGGGAGCGTGTCGATAATGAGCAAGCGATCCCTGATGAAATACTTCAGTTTTATACGACAATTATTCGGCAAGCTAATAGTCAGTTAAATGAGTTGGCTAGTGACTTATCAATAGCAAGCCTCTCGCGGGAAGTGAATGCTTACTTTATTTTAAACCGACTGCGAGAATTACTGGGACAAGAACGTGTTATTGTCGGTAAAGCGCTGTTAAATGGCAAAATGAGCCAAGAAGACATTCGTCAACTGGCTTATAACGCCGGCCGCCAGCGCAGCTTGCTTATTGGTTTTGAAAGTCAAACCACGGTGGAGCCTGGCGGTGAGTTGTCCGCGTTAACAACGGAGTTTCGGCAAAAGCTACTCGCAACACGAACGCCTAATGAGTTACTTCAGGGCATGGACGCTGACGTGTGGATAGCTCAGCAGACACAGCTTATTGCGACCGTTCAGGACGTTGAGCAACGGTTAATCACGAGCATTAAAGAAACGGCGACGAGCTATTATGAATCGTCCCTCAACGAGCTCTGGCGTTACGTCATTATTTCACCATTGGTGTTGCTGACGGCACTGTTCCTAAGCTGGCTCATTCTGCGCTATGTGCGTCGCCAAATAATGTTGGCAGACTCCGTTTTTCAATATACGCAAGACCGCATTACTATCACGGATGCCGATGGCCGAATTCTGGACGTAAACCCGGCCTTTACGCGCATTACCGGCTATAAAAAACGCGAAGTGCTGGGTAAAAACCCCCGGTTCTTAAAGTCCGGGCGTCAGGGGAAATCGTTTTATCGCTCTATGTTTCAGCAGCTAATAAAAGACGGCTTCTGGCAAGGTGAGCTGTGGAACCGTCGTAAGAACGGCGAGTTTTATGCTGAGCTGGCGTCCATGAGCGCTATTAAGAATAAGCGCGGCGAAGTACAAAACTTTGTCGGCATTAGTTCGGACGTAACAGAACGAGCGTTTGCCCATAAGGAGGAATTAGAATTCAGAACCTACCACGACGCTCTGACCGGGCTTCCTAATATCTTACTTGTACGAGACCGCCTGGAACACGCATTGAGCATTGCTGGTCGTAAAGGCGACATGGTCGTGGTCGCGTCTATCGACGTCGATAATTTCAAAAATATCAACGCTCAGTTTGGCCATGCGGTGGGTGATAAAGTCATAGAGCAGCTTGCCCGGCGGCTCAACGCCACCATACGCGATGGCGATACGGTCGGAAGGCTCAGCGGCGATGAATTTTTATTGGTCATTGAAGGTGGAGAGAGTGAACTGCAGGTGAATGAGGTTCTCGAGCGAATAAAGTCCGAGCTCTCCGAAACCATCACCGTTGGCTCTTACACCATGGATATTACCGTCAGTATGGGTGTTACTGCGTATCCGCAGGACAACAACGATGCCGATACCCTCATTCGCCACTCCAGCCAGTCACTGCATCAGTCTAAGCGCAACGGCCGTGACCGCATAACGTGGTTTGATACGCATCGCGAGCAAGAGCAGGCGAAGTTGACCGAGCTTATTAAGCGTATGGAGCTGGCTATTAGTCATGATGAGCTGGAGCTTTTTTACCAACCCAAAGTGAATATGGAAACCTGTGAGGTCATAGGCGTTGAGGCGCTACTGCGCTGGCGCGACCCTGAGCGCGGGTTGGTACCACCGGGTGACTTTTTGCCATTTATAGAAGAACATCCGTTCTCTATTACGATTGGTAACTGGGTGCTCAATGAAGCACTGAAGCAAGTGAGTGAATGGCGTTCACAAGGCGTTGAGTTGCCCGTTAGTGTGAATATCAATGCCTTGCAGTTACTCGACAATCAGTTCTTAGATTCGGTCAGCACGCACCTCGGCCATTACACCAATGTGTCACCGAAATATTTAGAGATAGAAGTGCTGGAAAGCGCCGCCATTGGTGAAATTCATAAGGCGGCTGACGTGTTGGCGAAATGCAAAAAAATGGGTATTCCTGTGTCTCTGGATGACTTTGGCACCGGCTATGCCGCACTCGATTACCTGAAGCGTTTACCGGCACAAACGCTCAAAATAGACCAAAGCTTTGTCCGTGACATGCTGACAGACGAAGGTGATTTGGCCATTGTGAAAGGCATTATTGGTTTGGCCGATGCCTTTGACTTCAACATTATTGCCGAAGGCGTCGAAACCGAGCCACAGGGTAAAACACTGGTTGAGCTAGGCTGCGTTCTGGGTCAAGGGTATGGCATTGCGAAACCGATGCCGGCAAACGACGTACTGCCATGGCTTAAAAACTGGAAATACCCTGACGGTTGGGGTGGGTATGAGAGTTTGTGAGATAGAAATGTGGCTTTCCGCTAATGGCACTTAACAGCCATCCGTAGTGCCCATTTACAACTCAGACCCACAAGCAAAACCACTACTCCACGCCCATTGAAAATTAAAGCCTCCTAGCCAGCCTGTTACGTCCAGCACTTCGCCAATGAAGTACAGACCCGGTTGCTTTTGGCTTTCCATGGTTTTGGAGCTGACTTCGTCGACGTTCACGCCGCCTAGGGTGACTTCGGCGGTGCGATAGCCTTCGGTGCCGTTGGGTTTGAGCTGCCAGCGGTTCAAGTTATCGGCTATGGTCTGGAACTGTGCGTTCGACGTATCAGCCAGTTTATTGCTTAATGGCCACTGGTGGTGCTCGGCCAGTGCGGTCACCACGCGTTTCGGGAAGTGCGCTTGCAGAATCGTATTAAGTTGAGTTTTCGGTTGCTGGCGCTGCTGGTCTTTCAGCCATTCGTAAGCGTCTACGTCGGGCAGCAGGTTAATGGTCACGGCTTCGCCGGGCTGCCAGTAGGACGACACCTGCAAAATAGCGGGACCGCTGACGCCTCGGTGCGTAAACAACATGGCTTCACGGAAATAGCCGTCGTTAGCCTCTGCGGTCACTGGTACCGCAACGCCGGAAAGCTCGGCAAAGCGTTCTTTGTCGTCTTCTTGCAGGGTAAATGGGACTAAGCCCGCGCGTACGGGCACAATGGAGTGCCCAAACTGTTCGGCAATTTGATAACCCAGGGGGGTAGCGCCGAGTTTCGGCATGGAAAGCCCGCCACAGGCAACCACCAGTTTATCGCTGCGGTATTCACCACGGCTGGTGTCTAGGCAATACTCGTCGTCAAAGTCGACCGACACAATGTCAGTACGTAACTGTACCCGCGCGCCGTAGCGGTCGCACTCGCTCATGAGCATGCGCACAATGTCTTTGGCGGAGTCGTCGCAAAACAACTGGCCTAAGGTTTTCTCATGGTAAGGAATGCCGTATTCAGCTACTAACCCAATGAAGTCCCATTGGGTATAGCGGCTAAGCGCAGACTTACAAAAGTGCGGGTTAGATGACAAAAAGTTATCGGGACCGGCGTACATATTGGTAAAATTACAGCGGCCGCCGCCCGATATCAGTATTTTCTTGCCCGCCTGCTTGGCGTGATCAAGCACTAATACCGACTTACCGCGTTTAGCAGCATGGGCAGCGCAGTGAAGCCCTGCCGCCCCGGCACCGATAACAATGACATCCCAGTTCGACATTATTGTTGCAACTGCTCCAGAATGTATTCCGCTTTGCTGACTTCAAAGGCTTTTTCGTCTTCAACGTATAAGCCTTTTACAGTGCCGTCGGTAATGACCATGGCATAGCGTTTTGAGCGAATACCGCCAAAGTTGCCCGTGTCCATTGCCAGGCCGAGCATTTGGTTATAGGCGCCGTTACCGTCAGACAATAACCGAACGTTTTCTCCGATCCCAAGCGACTCGCCCCAGGCTTTCATCACAAAGGCGTCATTAACGGCTACGCAGTTAATGCTTAAAACACCAGCTTCTTCAAATGCTTCCGCGTGTTCGACATAACCGGGCAAGTGTTTTTCCGAACAGGTCGGAGTAAAAGCGCCGGGTACGGAGAACAATATGTGGGTGCCCTTAGCAAATATCTCTGCTGGGTCGTAATTTTGAATGCCAAGTTCACCTTTGCTGGTCAGTGAACCGGATGGAATTTTATCGCCTTCTTTAATTTGCTGACTCATTGAAACCTCGTTTTATGTAAACATCAAAGCGATGTTTTTTACTCTTAATTTGGCTGTTTGGTTCACGCTCTGCCAGAAAAGGTGCGCTGTTCGGGCGCTTAACCACCACTCGGAATTTAGCATGGGCAAGTGCAGGCTCCAGTAGCGAATTAGCGTCGTTGTCGCTGCCGACCAACTGCTGAAAAATTTGCATGTCCTTTTTCACCTGCGCTTTTTGCTTGCCGGTTTTTGGGTACATTGGGTCTAAATACACCACGTCGGGCTCGTGGGTGAAGCCTTTGCCGGTGTATAAGTTGTCAGTGCCTATTAGGTGCATTCGCTGACAGGCTTCGCCAATATCGTCGGCTTCTAACTGAGCTCTGTGCAGGCCGTTATCGAGCAGCGCAGCGACCACCGGGTGACGTTCTATAAGCTGCACACTACAGCCTAACCCGGCCAGTACAAAGGCGTCTCGGCCAAGGCCGGCAGTGCCGTCAACGACCAACGGTTTGAACTGCCCGGTGACACCCACTGCCTTGGCTATGGCTTCGTTTTTTAATTGCGTATTCTGCGCACGGTACGCGGCTTTTCCCTGATGAAAGTCGACCACTAGCGGTGACATTTTCTGTGGGCTTTGCAGCCAGTGCAGGGCTAACACACCGTCATTCAGCCACAGCTGAAAAGCGTCATCGTTTCTGGCTTCCGACGGCAGCCCCCAACGTTCGGCAATAGTTTTTGCGGCAACGATGTCAGCATCGCTGCTTGCAAGCACCGGAACCCGAGCTGTGACGGTCACTGAGCCGCCTTACGTTGCATATCAATGTGTGGAATATCGTCTTCCAGATATTCTTCGCTGATAGGCTCAAAGCCGAAGCTTTTATAAAAGTCGAGTAGATAAACCTGAGCACCCACGCGAATAGGCGCCTGCGGTGCGTACTTCTCAAGATAGTCGATGCTGCGTTGCATAAGCTCAATGCCAAGCTTTTGGCGACGTACTTTCTCATGAGTCAGCACGCGGCCAATACGCGAGTAGCCAGTGTCTGCGGTGGCAAGGTAAAGACGCGCGTAGGCGACCATTTCATCGGCGGTGTTGCGTGCGTATAAATGCAGTGCGTGTTCATCGGCGCCGTCGGCATCGAGGTACGGACAGGTTTGCTCGACAACGAACACCTCCTGGCGAACTTTCAGTAAGTCGTAGAGATCGTGCAGTGAAAGGTCGTTAAATGCTTTTAAATGCCAGTTCATGTGCCTACTTTCTTCAGTTTTTTATTAATAGATACGACATTGCTTGCGGCTGAATCCGTATTATAGAGCGCAAGCAGTTCGGTAACGGGTTTACGGCCGTCACCCTTTTGACTAATACTGCGCGACACCGACAAGCTGCTAATATCCGCTTGCTTGTAGAGGGCCCGCGTTAGTTCAGTATCGTGATTGCTAATAAGCACCGGTATATCTCTTTTCTTGGCCACTTGTGCTGCCCGGCGTGCGAGCTCGTGTTGGTCGGTTAGACCAAAGCCACCAGTCGCGTAGCTGGTGAAGTTAGACGCTTGTACTAATGGCGCATACGGTGGGTCGCAATAAATGACGTCGCCCTGACGTGCGCGGCGAAAAACTTGCTCAAACGGCCGGCAAATAAACTTGGCTTTGCGGGCTTTTTCGGCAAAATGCTCGAGCTCTTTTTCCGGGAAATAGGGTTTTCGATAGTCGCCAAAAGGAACGTTAAAAATGCCTTTGCTGTTGTAGCGGCATAAGCCGTTATAACCATGTCGGTTCATATACAAGAACAGCAAAGAGCGGTAGTACGGGTCGCTGCTGGCGTTAAACTCTGCCCGTAGCGCGTAGTAAGCGTCGGGCTGGTTATTACGGTCAATGAAAAGCTTGCGGGCGTCCTGAATAAAGGTTTTAGGACGACGCTTCACGAACTGATACAGGGTTATTAAGTCCTGGTTAATGTCGTTCAGCAGGTAACTGTCGTAGTCCGTATTCAGAAACACAGAGCCGGCACCAACAAAGGGCTCAATGAGCTTTTTACCTTGCGGCAAGCGTGCTGATATTGGCTCGATAAGTGAGTACTTACCGCCTGCCCATTTTAAAAATGCCCGATTCTTCTTCATGCGCCGGCCGTTGGTTGATCCTCAACGGATTGTAACCCAAAGGCCGGGGGATGAAAATTGCTGTGAGTATTAACGTCCCTGAATGTCGGTATGAACGCTGGCAAATGACTTAGCCCAGGGCTCCATTTGCTGAACCGCCTGAGGCAGTTCGCTAGCGGCATTGCGTGCCTGTTCAATACTATTGTAGCTACCAAAAATAATGACATAGCGGTTATCTTCGCGCTGATACACCTGCGTATTGTCAGTTAAGCCGTAGTCCTGGCGGAAATCTGACAGCAGCTGCGTGTCGCTGATAATACTAATTTGTAAGGTGTAACTGTCAATCGGCTGGCTCAGTGCCCATTCGGTGTTAAACGGTAATTCCTGAGTCTGTGCCGTTTGACTTGTCGCTGGTTCTGCTTGGGCGGGCTGGTTGGCTGCTGTTTCTGCTGGCGCTTCATTGCTTTCACCAGACTCAGCAACCACGGTGCCTACCGGTTCAGCCTCTTTCGGTTGTTGCTCTTTAATGAAGCCAACGCTGATATCACCTTCTGTTATCTCCGCTGCGGCTTTGTTATTTAGAGTACCCAAAGAAGCTCGATAAGACGATGCCAACTCTTCAGGAACAAGTTCCAGTGAGCGCTCGTTAATAGGTTCAAAGGTTGGTAACTCGGTTGTTTGTGGCTCTTCTGCCTGAGCCGGAGCAGGCTCGCCCTCACCCTCGCTTGCTTGTGTGGATGTTGCGTCAGTTGCTTCTGGCGACGGCTTCTCTTGAACTGAGCCATTGAACTGCTCCCATAACGGCAGTAACTGGTCTTTATTCAGATAGCCAGCGACCGCGGTGCTGATAAGTGCAGCAATTAAAATAAGAGGCCACAGCTTCATTTTTGAGGGTGTCTTCTTAGCGTCTGACTCGGACGCACTTGCCGGCGCACTTTGCTCTTGTTCTGCCGGTGAGGTGTCACGATAGCGCGCCGCCTGAGTCGCTAAAGCCAGTTGCAGGCGTTGTTGTATTTCCCCCGGGTAGCCGTTAATCGAGTTTAAAAACTGCTGAATGCGCTCTAAATTCCAGAAACTGCGTTGTTTTTCAGGCAACAACGCCTGCACGAAGCGAATTTGCTCTTCGTGGCTGAATGGCTGAACTTCGACCAATGCGGGGCCTTGCACGCGAAGGTGTGGTGCCGGGCGTTGCTGCTGTGCCCAACGCGAACTACCGGCAACGATAATGCTGGTGCGTTGGCCAATGGCGCTGAGTTGTGAAACTGTTGATATGCACTCGGCCAGAAAACTTTCAGACAGGTATTCGCCGTTGTCTATCACAATAATGGCGTGGTTCAGGGGGCGTTGGCGCTGAATTTGGCGGCTGAGTGACTCGTCACTAATGCTGATAGTACCAAACAGCTGATTCAGGATTTGCGCCCGCAGACGGTCGTTGGTTGAACGCTCGTTGGCTGAAATGAAAGCGACTTCCGCATAGTCCGACGCTTGCTCCAGAAAAAGTTCTGCAATGGTCGTTTTACCGCTACCTTCAGCGCCGTGCAGCATAATTAAAGACACACTTTGCTGGCATTGTTGATGGAGTTGATCAATTGCCTGCTGCTGGCTCGGTTTATTTTTTACCGGTGCGGCAACAATGTGTTGTGTGGTCGCAAGTGCTTGCATCGTTTCGTTCCTGTCTGTTTAGCCGAATAGAGATAACGCAGGTGCGTTAGCAACATTCAGTGATCACAGCAGCAACGGTGGTGTGCTCTATATCTTTGACAACGTCTGCCTGACCAATGGCGGTAGGCAATACAAAATGCAGCTGGCCGTCTTTGACCTTTTTGTCACGCTGCATGTACTCCAACCAAGACTCCCAAGTCATTTCTGGCGCTTTAGTCGGCAGTTCAAACGCTGTCAGCAGCTCTTTAATTCGTCGAAAATCTGACGCCGATAGCCGCTGAGTCACTTCTGACAGCTTAGATGCAATTATAATGCCAGCAGAAACGGCTTCGCCATGCGTCCATTCGCCGTAGGTTGTGGCAGCCTCAATAGCATGTCCAAAGGTGTGACCGAGGTTCAAAAGCGCTCGTAAGCCTTTTTCGCGCTCATCTTTAGCCACGACTTCGGCTTTTATTTCGCAGCTGCGCTTTAAGGCATAGGTTAAAGCGTCAGGATCTTGCTGCTTTAACTCTGCCGCGTGGTGCTCCAGCCAATGGAAAAATTCGGCGTCATAAATAATGCCGTACTTAACGATTTCTGCCAGGCCACTGCGAAAGTCTCGTTCGGTTAAGGTTTGCAGGCAGTCGATATCGATAGTGACCGACTTAGGTTGGTAAAACGCACCAATAAGGTTTTTACCGTGAGGATGGTTAACCGCGGTTTTCCCACCCACCGAAGAGTCCACTTGTGACAACAAGGTTGTCGGTATTTGATAAAAATCGACGCCACGTTGAAAAGTCGCGGCCACAAAGCCTGCTAAGTCGCCAACCACACCTCCGCCTAAGGCAATAATGCCGCAGTCGCGGTTGTAGCCTTTACTGATTAACCGGTCCATTATTTCAGCGTAACTGTCGAGGTTCTTAAACTGCTCGCCGTCGCGCATTTCAAAAAAGTCGACTTGGTGGTCGGTTAGCACGTTCAGCAAGGGTTTTAGATAGTACTGGCTCACCGTCGGATTGGTGATAATAAACAGCTGTTTATTGAGTTTATGGGCGTTGGTCGTGCGGAAGTTGGCAAGTTGTTCATTGCCAATATGGATAGTGTAGCTGCGTTCGCCTAATGAGACTTGAACCTCGGCCATGAACGCAGCTCCTTTGTTTTATCCCAGCCCGTTAATGGTATCGAGCTGATCAATAATGTCATTGACGACAAATTTTGCACTTTGGTCGTCAGTTTGAACCGTAATGTCCGCAATTTCTTCGTACAGCGGATTACGTACTTCGGCAAGCTCTTCTAATACTTCACGTGGGTCGTCGGCTTCTGCAATAAGAGGACGACGTTTATCACGCTGGGTACGTGCTAATTGCTTCTCAATAGGGGTTTTTAGATAAACCACAATACCCCGGGCTGATAGGCGGTTACGACTTTCTTTGCTCATTACCGAGCCACCACCGGTCGCAAGCACTATGCCCATTTTCTCAGTGAGTTCTTCTATGACTTTCTCTTCACGTGCGCGGAAGCCTTCTTCACCTTCCAGCTCAAACACCCAGCTGATATCCGCACCGGTACGGCGCTCTATCTCTGAATCAGAGTCATAAAAGTCTAAATGTAATTGTCTGGCGATTTGACGGCCAATCGTACTTTTGCCAGCCCCCATGGGCCCAACAAGAAAAATATTACGTTTCTCAGCCATATTCCTGCTTACATCATTGGTTAAAATTAGCTGTAACTCACGAATCCGGAGTGTCTGGAGAATCTCCCAACCCAACGAAAAGAAGCGGGATTATCTCAACTCGGAGTCACTTTAGCAATAGCCATTGGTAGCCGTGTTAGTTTTGCTGCAGAATCGTTGGTGTGACGAATATCATCAACTCACGTTTCTCTTTGCGTTGCTGCTCATGTGAGAACAGGCTGCCTAACACTGGAACAGACCCTAAGATGGGGACGCGACTGTCATCATTCAAGCTATGTTCCTGAAATATTCCGCCAAGTACGATGGTTTCTCCATTACGAGCCAGCACCCGAGTGGACATTTCCTGGGTATCTATGGCGACAGCCGGGCCGGTGGGCGTTGCGACGGTATCGCCTCGCGTGTTTTGGGTAATGGTTAAGTCCATCAGTACATGATTGTTAGGTGTGATAAGCGGCGTCACGCTAAGGCCCATAACCGCTTTTTTAAACTGTACGGCGGTGGCGCCGTGCGCTGCGGTTTCAACATAAGGAATCTCCGTGCCTTGCTCAATGTAGGCCGCTTGCTGGTTCGAGGTAAATATCTTCGGGCTGGTAATAATTTCGGCTTTATTTTCTTGCTCCAGTGCGGTGAGCTCTAAGTCGAGCAGAATGTCGTCGCTAAGCCGGGCCAGGTTGGCTGAAAAGGTGCCAGCCGGGTTGGTGACAGGTAAGTCGACGTGCATACCTTTAATAAAACCGGCTCCTTCTTCCGGCACCGACAAACCATAGTTAGAAGCACCCCAGCGTACGCCCAGAGCTTTACTCACGTTGGCTTTAACGGTAACCATGCGGGCTTCAATGAGTACCTGTTGCACCGGAATATCTAGTTTTTCAATGACGCGACGAACCGACTCGATTTGCTCGGGCGTGTCGCGAATAATTAAGGTATTGGTGCGTTCGTCGACGCTAACGGCACCGCCTTCCGATAAAAAGCTTTGCTGGTCGTTTTTCAGTAACGCCGCCAAGTCTGAGGCTTTGGCAAAGTTAATGCGCAAAAGAGTAGAAGTGCGCTTGTCATTGTCTTCGTGCTCCTGAGGCTCGGTGGTTATCCACAACAAATCGCCCTGCCGTTTTAAATACAGGCCATGTGTACTGACGACACTTTGAAAGGCATCTTGTCAGGCGACACCTTTAAACTTTAAAGTCGATTCTCCGCTTATGTCGTTACCGATAAGAATGTTCAGCTGGTGTTGATCAGCAAGCAGTTGCAGCAACTGTCGAAGCGGCAGGCCGTCGGTAGACAACGAAACAGGCTCATTTAGCTGCTGTTCAGACAAAAGTAGCGTCCAGTCTAAGCGACTCGCGCTTACCGAAGATGTGTGGAATATAAATAAAGAGGCCAGTAGGCAGGTCGTTATAAAATGCTTCATGAAGCGTCACTTTCCTTGTTGATGCGCAGTTGTTCAGAGTGTTTATGCCAGCAGTCTCCGGACTGTTGCCAGTGAGAAAGGATTAAGCTGTCTGAATGAATTGTGTCGAGTTGGGTGTGTTGTCCTAACCAGTCGCCCTCTAAAGCCGTTACCCACTCCTGGTTTTGGCTTTTAAAAATAGCTTTGCGGTTGGGAACGGTTTGTATGGCGGTTAACCTTGCATCAGACATTTGGGACGCAACAAACTGAGGCTGTGCGCCGCTAAATGGTTTGTCATAACAGGACAAGGTCGGCACATTAATAGGCTTAAAATGGTTAGCGTATATGGGCTTTTCTAATTGGTTGATGCTGTGCTCGGTTTGCCACCGAAATTGCCACTGGAGTACGCCGTAAACATCACTGTTGTTAGCGCCCAGAGCTTCCCAACTCAGGCTTTCTGTCTCCGGAAAGTGTGAATAGCGTTTGTACTGAGAGCCGGTAACCTCAGCAACAAACCGCATTGCTTGTTGTGGCTCTGCTTCGATAGTGATCAGCCAGGTGCTGTCTGCAGAGCCTGAGCGTTGGTAGTGCAGGTTAATCGGATAACGTTGGGCAATGGTTGATAACAGCTCGTCCACTGGTGATGAAGGCAGCAGCTCAGTAAGCTCTCTGGGCAACGGCGGCACTGGGGTCGCTAACTGATCAGCATTCTCTGAAATAAGCCGACGTAGCTGATGCGATTGGTGTGCAGTAAAGAAATACGCCGCTACAGTGCAAAGAATGCAGATAGCAACAAATAAGGTCGACCAGAAACCTATAGCTTTTGTGACCGAGCTTTTCATGACGATGACCTTTCGAGTACAAACAGCACGCGCTTTTCAGGCAGGAGCTGCTGATGAAAAGACTCCGCAATGCTTTGGCTTTTCCAGTCAGTGTTTAACCAGGTTTTGAGTTTTTCCGTTTGGGGAATCTCCTCATACAAAGCAGTCACTTCCAGTCGACTGCTATTCAGTCTGATACTGATATCGCTAAATTTGATGTGTATTTGCTTTAGTAACGCAGCAAATGCATTAATTTCATCACTGACACTTTGTTGCCTATCCAAAAAGGCGTCTCTTGTAGCCAGAGCTTGTCGCCGCTGTTTGTAAATGTGTTGTTTTTGTTCGCGGCTTTCTAACTGTCGAGACTGCTGAAGGACTATTTCATTCGCGTTATCTATAACTGGCTGGTAACTGAGAATAAATCGCACCGCTACGGCAATAGCACCCAGACACAAGCTGACACCAATAAAGCTCAGCGCTGGATGCTTAAGAATATGAGAGCGGTTGTCTTTGGTAACCAGGTTTAACGATGCCATTGACTGAACCCTCTGAGAGCTAAGCCAACAAGGGCAATTTCGTTGTCTAAAGCGGACACAGTGGGCGCGGGCTCGTCAGCAAACAGCGGTGCGGTAGATAAAGCAATGTGCTTGCTGAAAGACTGGCTCTCACACGTTGTGCGCAATGCGGATTGCGCGACCTTATCGCCAAAGCTGAATAGCCAGTAGTCATCCATATCAGAGACCCGTTGCAGCAACTCAGCAGTGGCCAGTTTCTCGAACCGTTGAAAGCGGCCACTTTCACAATAAATGAGTGTCGACACCTTTTGGCGCAACTCAGCAATAATCCATTTCATGTTCGAGGAAAAGCGAGCACCTTCCGGCCATAAATACGGAATGAGTGTATTGGTGGCGCGAATTATCGAATGGTAAATAGGCTCAATGACTTTGACCGGAATGTTAAGAGGCGCCAAGTCCGATATTAACTGTTGCAGTGCACGCTCCGAACTTATCGCTGCCTCGATTTGACCGCTGTCATGCTGAATAAAGTCGTAAGAAAAACCGGCTTCGTTGTCCATAGTTGAGGGCAGCTGCTGTAAAATACTTTCCTCAACACTGACGGTAGAAGATTCGTTAGACAGCTGCTGGTAATGCACGGCTTGATAGTCTAACGCTGATATTAAGCCACAGCGTTTGAACCGCTGGGTGGTTAATTGGGCGGTCAGTTCGTGGGCAAAGTTCTGAACGGTAAAGCGTCCGTGGCTTCTGTTCAGCTGCAAAATTTTACAATTTTCTTGCTGAATACAGACCGCAATGGGCGTTTGCTCGAGCAACGACATGAAACAATATCCTTATTGTGTAAAAGCCAGATGCAATCGTAGTGTTCTGAACAAAAATCCGCCATAATATGGGGGTAGGATTTAAGCGGTACGTAGTGTCGGAAAATGCTTATTTTGCCGATAGTTACATTTTAAGTGGTTATGGAGCAGGTCATTGAAGTGGTTTAAACGGCTACTCTACACAATGCTAATTTGTGTGGTTCTTGGTGGTGCAACAGTTGGTGGGCTTTATTTATACGTCAAACCGGAGTTACCCAGCGTCGAAACGCTGCGTGACGTTCGTTGGCAGACCCCAATGCAGGTGTTTACCGCCGACGGGCAGCTTATCTCACAATTTGGTGAGAAGCGCCGCATTCCTATTAAACTCGAAGATGTCCCACAGCCACTGATTGATGCCTTCTTGGCAACCGAAGACAGCCGCTTTTATCAGCATTTTGGTGTTGACCCTATTGGCGTGATGCGGGCGTTTAGCGTGCTCATAATAACCGGCGAAGTGCAGCAAGGGGCCAGTACCATCACCATGCAGCTGGCGCGGAACTTCTTTTTGACGTTTGAACGCGCGCTCATGCGTAAAATTAAAGAGTCTTTTATTGCGGTTCACATCGAACAGCAACTGAGTAAAGACGAAATTCTGGAGCTTTACTTAAATAAAATCACCTTTGGCCACCGGGCGCATGGTATTGGTGCGGCCGCGCAAGTGTATTACGGCAAGGAGCTGCATGAATTAACGCTGGCACAAATGGCGACCTTAGCAGGCTTGCCAAAAGCACCGTCTAATTTAAACCCAATCTCTAATCCGCAAGCGTCAAAAGAGCGTCGCAGAGTCGTGCTGTTGCGCATGCTGGATGAAAACAAAATTACCCGTCAACAATTCGAGGAAGCCGCGAGTGCGCCGGTGACGGCGCGTCGTCATGGTGCGGAAGTGACCGTAAGCGCTCCTTATCTTGCTGAGATGGTGCGTCAGGAAATGGTCGATCGCTACGGCGAAGAGGAAGCCTACACTGGCGGGTACAACGTTTATACAACGGTAAAAAGTGATGTTCAGTTGGCGGCTCGGCAGGCGGTGTGGGATAACCTGCACAGCTACGACGAGCGTCATGGTTATCGCGGGCCTATTAGTATTCTGTGGTCTGAAGAAGACGGGCGTAGTGCGTTATCCGCTGAGGAAATTGAGCAGTATTTAGAGCAACTCAAGCGCATTGGCGATGTCACACCCGCTGTTGTGACTGAGATCGAAGAAAAGACGGCAACGGTCATGGTAAAAGACAAGGGCGTTGTGACCCTGCCCTGGGAGTCGATGCATTGGGCCCGCGAATATTTGAATGAAGAGCGTCAGGGCGAGCCGCCGGAAAAGGCCTCTGACATTATACAACCGGGCCACGTTATTTGGCTGCGTACCGTTAATGAGCAGTGGCGCTTAGCGCAAATACCGGAGCCGAGTTCGGCCATTGCGTCGTTAAGGCCCGATGACGGTGCCGTGGCCGCTGTTGTCGGTGGTTACAGCTTTACTCTGAGTCAATACAACCGAGCCTTGCAGGCTGAGCGTCAGGTGGGTTCGAACATTAAACCACTGATTTATTCAGCCGCTTTTGATAAAGGACTGACGTTAGCGACGCTGGTGAATGATGCCCCCATTAACCAATGGAATCCGGGATCGGGTGTTGCCTGGCGTCCTAAAAACTCTCCGGAAGTTTACGAGGGGCCTATCCGTTTACGAAAAGGCCTGGCGAAGTCGAAAAACGTGGTATCAGTACGCTTGATTCGCGAGGTTGGCGTTGAGCAGGTGGCTGACCATATTGCCAAGTTTGGTTTAAACAGAGATACCATTCCTGAAAACGAGTCATTGTCTCTGGGCTCGATGTCAATGACACCAATGGAAATGACGCGAGCTTACGCGGTGTTCGCCAACGGAGGCTTTTTGATCGAGCCTTATTTCATTTCAAAAATTGAAAATTTAGGCGGCGACGTCGTTTATGAAGCGGAGCCTGTACGAGCGTGTTATGACTGTGAGAACCCAGCCCCGCAAATTATCAGTGAGCAAAATGCCTTCTTGGTTGAGCAGGCAATGAACTCTGCCGTTTGGGGTGGTGGTAGCTGGCCAAATGGTACGGGCTGGAATGGTACGTCATGGCGTATTCAGCGGTCGAAGCCAATTACCCGGGAAGTGGGCCGCAATATTGCCGGTAAAACCGGTACCACCAATGACGTGCGAGACACTTGGTTCTCGGGCTTCACTTCAGGCTTAGTGACGACCACCTGGGTTGGTTTTGATGACGTTTCAAGAAAGCTGGGGCGCACCAGTAAGCACCCTGAAGTTGACTCTAGCCAACAAGCGATAACAGGCGGTGAAGCGGGCGCAAAAACAGCTTTACCGGGCTGGATACTCTTTATGGAAAAAGCGATTCCTGAATACCCGGCGCGAGAATTCAGCATTCCGCCAGGCGTCGTGAATGTTCGTATCGATTTAGAAACGGGCAAACTGTCGCGTAAAAACGACTACACCTCACGGTTTGAGTACTTTATTAAAGGTACAGAGCCTACGGAGTACGTTCGCGGCGACAGTAACAACGACGATATATTCGAGGATGAAGGCGGGCTGTTTTAACGCCCGCCTATTGAGACAAGAATTATTGTCCGACAGACAGCTTCCCAAGTAGCTGGTTAAGGTCTGACTGCACACCGCCGGCTGTGACGTGCTTGCCGGCTCCCGGGCCGCTAATTACTAATGGCATTTCGGAATACCAGTCTGTGTAAATCACGAAGATATTCTCGCCTGGAATAAGGTTCGCCAGCATATCGCCCTCTGGTATGTATTCAATACCAATGCTTGCCGTGACTTTATTGTCCTGGCTTACCGAAAAGCTGGCCAGTAAGCGCGGGACTTTTCCGTCTTTCGCCGCTTCTTCCAGCATTTGGTTCATGGGTTCATCCATGTCCGTTACTTTATCCATAAACTCAGCCGCAGAAATGTCCCGCAAATGCTCTGGCACCAAGGACTGAACCTGTATGTCCTGCCAGTCAAGTTTTAAGCCAATTTCGCGTGCAAGAATAAGCAGTTTTCGGACTAAGTCCTGACAGGAGAGATCTTCGCGTGGATCCGGCTCGGTGTAACCTCGGGTCTTGGCTTCTTTGACTAAGTCACTAAAGTTGACGCCTTTGGTGAAATTTTCGAACAACCAGGACATTGTGCCGGAGAATATGCCCGAAATACTGCGAATTTCATCGCCTGAGTTACGCAGATCGTTAATGGCATAGTTAAGCGGAAGCCCGGCGCCAACTGTGGTGTTGTAAAGCCATTCACGTTTGTACTCGTGTTGAATGGTGCGTATTTCGCGGTACAAAGCTTCATCGGCCGAGCCTGCGCGCTTGTTGGCGCTAATAATGTGCAGGCCGTTGGCAAACAAGCTTGGGTACAGTTGCGCAACCTGCTTGGCGTCGGTTAAATCAATAACGACAAGTTCGTCATAAGGCGCGTTAGGTAGCTCTCTCAACAGTTCGGTTAACACATAAGGGCGTGCCAGACGGTCAAAGTCGTTGGCCCATTCACCTAAATCGACCCCGTTGTAGTCCAGCCAAAGCTGGCGCGAGTTAGCAATGCCAATAACCCGTACGTCCATGACTTGGTTAATACGGTCACGCTGCTGGCGGAACAACTCCAGCCAGGCACTGCCAATATTGCCGCGGCCAATGACTAAAACGCCCAAACTGCGGCGATAGTTAAAGAGCTGGCTGTGCAGACGGTTAAGCAGTCGGCTGTCGAGTGACTGCTCTAAAATGGCAACGGCGGAATCGCCTTTTTCACTGAGTACGAAGCGACGTACTTTTTGCTCAGACAGTTGCAGTTTGAAGGTCGAAAACTGATCGGTTTCCTGAATGCGATTGCCCACAATGGCCAACATTGAGTAGCCGCGAATTTGTGTAATGGCATCGTTGGCATCGACCTTGTCGAGCCACTCGTTAAGGTAGTCAGCATGGTTTTGATGAAAGACTAAATATTGAGTGTGATTCTCCGGCTCGACCCAGCTGACTAGTGGCGTTAAGTCCAGCTCGTCGAGTTTTTTAACAAGCGCTTTGTCGTGCAGCTGTACTTTAAACAGCAACACTTCAGAAAGCGACGTGAACACTTTGCCGCGAGGCTCGGTGTCGTGGAACTGCCCAATGCGGGTTTTCTGGTTTTCCACTTTCAAACTGGAGCGAACGGAAATGACCATGCGGTTACGGTCGACCGGCTGAAAGGTTCTGGGGTGCAGAACCGGACTGCCCAGGCGTGCTAATTCTTCCGCTTCTGTCCAGTCGAGCGTAGGCAAGCTGACAACACGTTCAACTTTACGCGGGTCTGCGGAATAAACGCCGGCAACGTCTTTCCAAATAGTCACTTGTTTTACGTCAAGCAGGCTGCCAACCAAAGTCGCTGAATAGTCGCTGCCGTTACGGCCCAATGTCAGGCTTTCACCATTTAAACCGCGTGCGATAAAGCCAGTGACAATAAAGCGAGTACCCGAGTGCGGGGCAACACGCTTGAGCAAATTCTCGCGTGATTTTTCGACCTGAATAACGGGTTCAGGGGCATCGGCGGCTAATAAGAAGTCACGGGCATCGATGTAGTCAGCGCGCGTACCTTGCTTTTGCAGTAAAGCCGCCAATAAGCGGGCAGACCAGAACTCACCGTAAGATAAAAGCTCTGCGTTGTGCTTTATTATTTCTTCGCCGGCCAGCCATTGACGCCAACGGGCAAAGTCTTTGCGTGACTGCTCAAGCAAACGTTCAGCCAAATCACCGCTTAATAACTCTGTAATAAGCCCCTGCTGAAACTGTTCGAGTTGGTCGAGTAAAATAGACGCCGTGTCGCCTGGATTGTCTTTGGCGTTAATAATGGCAAGTATGCGGTTGGTGGTGTCGCCAGCCGCCGAAACCACAACGAGATCACTGGCGCCGGCGTATTCTGTTACAATACGCGCAACGCGGCGGTAACAGAATGCGTCTGCTAAGCTGCTGCCGCCAAATTTATGTACTTGCACGCTGTCAGCCACGTTTTGTTTTTCTGCGTCAGTGATCGGTACGTCTGTCATCCCATTTTCCTTAATAACTCTGCGTCTACTGTGGCTTTGGAAAGCGCTATTTCCTTAAGGCTAAAATATTGTGACGCAAATGTCAGCAATTTTTAGCCATCTAGACGGATAAAAATTGACGGGGCGGCTCAGTTGGGTACAATTCAATATAACTTATGTGGTTTTGTTATAACGCAGGGCAAAAATAATGAAGTGGAACGGTGAATACATCTACCCATACGCTGAACATGGTCGTAAGAGCCAACAGGTAAAAAAAGTGACGGTGTCTATTCCGACCCGCGTACTGAAAGTTCTTACGGATGAGCGAACTCGCCGTCAGGTGAACAATTTGCGCCATGCTACCAACAGCGAACTACTGTGTGAGGCCTTTTTACACGCTTTTACAGGCCAGCCGTTACCCACAGACGATGACTTGAAAAAAACGAACCCTGAGAAAATACCAAAAGCGGTGCGAGATGAGCTGGAAAAACGTGGTTTGCCCATCCCCACCGACGACGAATTGGACGATTAATCCATCATATAATTGTCCGGCATATCGATTTTGGCGACGCCGGACTTCACTGCGGCCTCCGCAACTGCGCGGGCGACACGTTGACACAAACGCGGATCAATAGGCTTAGGGATAATGTAATCTCTGCCGAAGGTGAGCGACTTTTCACCCGCACCTTTTAGGACTGACTCAGGTACCTCTTCTTTGGCGAGTTGGCGAATGGCTTCCACTGCCGCCACTTTCATTTCGTCATTAATAGCCGTTGCTCGTACGTCTAACGCCCCACGGAACATAAACGGGAAGCAAAGTACGTTATTCACCTGATTTGGGTAGTCAGAGCGGCCTGTCCCCATAATAAGGTCATCTCGTGCAGCCATTGCTACTTCAGGTTTAATTTCCGGGTCAGGGTTAGAACAGGCAAATATCACCGGGTTTGGTGCCATGAGTTTTAACTCTTCCGGGCTTAATAAGTCGGGGCCCGACACGCCAACGAAAATATCCGCACCGTCAATAACGTCCTTTAATGTGCGCTTGTCGGTGTTGTTTGCAAATAATTGCTTGTACTCATTTAAGTCGTCGCGGCGTGTATGAATAACGCCTTTTGAGTCGAGCATATAAATGTGCTCGCGCTGAGCGCCGCATTTAATCAGCAGCTCCATACAAGCAATAGCGGCAGCGCCGGCACCTAAACAAACAATGCGTGAGTCAGCCAGTTTTTTACCCTGAATTTCCAGTGCGTTGAGCATACCGGCCGCAGTAACAATGGCGGTACCGTGCTGATCATCGTGAAAAACCGGGACATTACAGCGTTCAATCAGCGCTTGTTCAATTTCGAAGCACTCGGGCGCTTTAATATCTTCTAAGTTAATACCACCGAAGGTATCGGCAATGTTAGCGACCGTATTGATAAAGTCCTGTGTGGTGCGGTGACTCACCTCAATGTCTATTGAGTCCAGCCCGGCGAAGCGCTTGAATAACAGCGCTTTACCTTCCATAACCGGCTTAGAGGCTAACGGACCTAAATTACCTAAACCAAGAATAGCGGTGCCGTTGGAAATAACCGCGACCATATTGCCTTTTGCGGTGTAACGATAGGCATTGTCCGGGTCTTGCGCTATTTCTCGCACGGGCTCGGCAACACCTGGGCTGTATGCCAATGCTAAGTCTTTACTGGTTTCAGCAGGGGTGGTGAGCTCAACCGATATTTTTCCGGGGGATGGGTATTCGTGGTAGTCCAGTGCCTGTTGGCGAAAGTCAGTCATGAGGTACGTTGCCCAATTTGCGTTACTGAGAATAATGACAGTCTATCGCTTCTCAGTGAAGAAACAAATCATACCTCCCGTAAGTTAGCTGGCAGTAAACTTTTAGGGTGGTTAAAAGTACACCGGTTAACTTTTCTTTAACAATAGGCTTTTCAGCGGTGCGGGAAATAAAAAAGGCGCTGTTTAGCGCCTTTTCTAATAAATCTACTCTAAAGTAGCGTTTTCTATAGCTTTTCTTAGGCTTATTTCTTGCCCAGAGAGCCGAAACGCTTCTTAAATTTGTCAACACGACCACCAGTGTCCATTACACGTTGCTTACCAGTGTAGAATGGGTGGCACTCTGAACATACGTCAACCAGCAAGTCTTCAGTGCGAGTTGAACGAGTTTCAAATTTATTACCGCAAGAGCAAGTTACAGTAATTGCTTCGTACTTAGGATGGATACCTTGTTTCATGGGGTTACCTCAGTTATGGGCCGCATCGCCATTCGATCCAAAGCCGAACACCATGCGCAAAAAAACATCAATGATTTAAGAGCCGCGCATTTTATGCGATCCACGGCTTGTGATCAAGCATAATCTATTGCCTTGTATTATCGGTGTCCGCGTTTCAAAATAGAGCCATGACGCAAGCCAATACCAGTGGTGAGCGGCGCTATAAAATTGCGTTGCCACTGCCTCTTCGACAAACTTATGACTACCTGTGCAACAGCCCTGAGCCATTGCCGCAGGGCGTAAGAGTGCGCGTACCTTTCGGACAACGTCAGCTGGTTGGCTATGTTGTCAGTGAAGCAAATGATCCTGCGCCTGAATTTGAGCTGAAATACGTAAAAAACGTGCTCGACGCTAAGCGGTTATGGCCAGAGGATGTCTGGCAGCTCGTTAACTGGGCGGCCGATTACTACCACCATTCGTTGGGAGACGCGGCGGCAAACAGTTTGCCGGTGCTGTTGCGAAAGGGCGATGCACCCGAATATTTAACCGAAACCTTTTACGCGTTAACCGACTTGGGGCTGGCACAGTCCATTAACGATTTGAAAGGGGCAACACGACAACAGCAGGTGTTGGCCGCTCTGAAGCACCAACCGCTGCGGCGCAGTGACTTAAGTGATATTGGCGTAAGCTCGGCGGTGCTCAGGACCCTTCAGGATAAAGGTTGGATAACCGTTCAGGAGCGGGCGCCGGAGAAGCCGAAAGACTGGCGCAATCAGCAGACGGTACTGCGTGAGGAAGGTCATTCGCTGAATACCGAGCAGGCAGTGGCGGTATCGACCATTAACCAGCAGAGCAAGCATAGTACGTTGTTGCTGGAGGGGGTTACCGGCAGTGGTAAAACAGAAGTGTATTTACAAGCCATGCAGCCAGTGCTGGAACGTGGTGAGCAAGTGTTGGTATTAGTGCCGGAAATTGGTCTGACACCGCAGACCCTGCAGCGCTTTAAAGAGCGCTTCGATGTGCCTGTGGTGATGCTGCACTCTGCCATGAGTGACCGCGAGCGCTTAAATACCTGGCTGGATGCAAAGCACGGCCATGCTGCCATTGTTATTGGCACCCGTTCGGCAGTGTTTACCCCCTGCCAGAAGCTGGGTCTTATTGTTGTGGATGAAGAGCATGACTTGTCTTACAAACAGCAGGACGGCTTTCGGTATCATGCGCGGGACTTAGCTACAAAGCGCGCGGCGCTTTTAGACATACCACTAGTATTGGGCAGTGCGACAGCTTCGTTAGAAACATTAAATAACGCGGTGAGTAAACGCTTCCACTGGCTTCAGCTGGGGCAGCGTGCCGGCGGCGCAAAAATGGTCAAGCACGAGCTTATTGACTTGAAACAGCAGCCGGTAAAAGCGGGTATTTCAAAAGCGTTGCAGGAGCAAATTCAAACCGAAATTGAGCGCGGCAATCAGGTGTTACTGTTTTTAAACCGCCGTGGCTTTGCACCGGCTTTGATGTGTCATGAGTGCGGCTGGCTGGCACAATGTCACCGTTGTGACGCTTATTACACCGTGCATAAGACTCACCAGCAACTGCAGTGTCACCATTGTGGTAGCCAGCAACGAATACCGCGACAATGCGGTTCGTGTGGTTCGCCGCAGCTTATTTCGCACGGGGTCGGCACCGAGCAGCTGGAACACACATTAAAAGAAATGTTCCCGGGGCGAGGTGTGCTGCGCATAGACCGAGACTCTACACGTCGTAAAGGTCAGCTGGACGAATACCTGCAAAAAGCGACTAATAACGAGTACCCGCTGTTGGTTGGTACGCAAATGCTGGCAAAAGGGCACCATTTTCCCAATGTCACTCTGGTCGCTTTACTGGATGTCGACGGCGCGCTTTACAGTGCCGACTTTCGCGCTGCGGAACGCCTGGGGCAGCTGTATACCCAGGTTGCGGGACGCGCCGGGCGAGAACATAAAGCGGGTAAAGTGGTACTGCAGACTCACCATCCTGAACATGAACTTATTCAGGATTTGCTTAATAATGGGTATTCGCATTTTGCGTTAACCGCCCTTGCTGAACGTCAGCAAAGTGAGTTACCGCCATTTTCATATTTGGCACTGTTTCGGGCAGAAGCAACCGACCGCGACGCGGTCATACAGGCAATGACTCAAATTCAGCAGTTAATGCCCGACGTAGAAGGGGCTTTTTTATTAGGCCCAATGCCGGCCCTGATGGAACGTAAAGCCGGTCGTTACCGGTATCAATTGCTGTTACATTGCTCATCAAGGAAGCTGCGGTTTCAGCTTATTGAGCACTTGCTGCCGCAAATTAACGCCTTGCCGTTATTGAAAAAAGTACGTTGGTCGCTGGATATCGACCCACAAGACTTTAGCTGATTAACGCTTAAGCGGTTTTTTTTATCGGGCGTAGCGATTAAACTATACGCTTTGGATTTGAACGTCTTGAATTTCCTCTTCGATTTTTCATACAGGTAGTCGCATTAATGAAAGAACAACTTGAACAGTTACTGGCCGAAGCGATTGGTCAACTTAAAGCACAGGGCACATTGCCTGATGATCTCCCAGTAAATATTAAGTTGGACCGTCCCCGAGACAAATCGCACGGTGATTTCGCGACGAACCTCGCGCTGATGTTAGCGAAGCCTGCTAAGTCAAACCCGCGTCAGTTAGCAGAAGCCATTATTGAGGCAATTCCAGAAAATACGTTGCTGGCAAAAACTGATATTGCCGGGCCGGGTTTTATTAATTTCACGATTTCACAAGACCAGTTGAAAGATCAGCTAGGCGCTATGTTCAGTAGTGACCGCCTGAACGTTGATGTTGCGGATAACAGTGAGACCATCGTTATTGATTACTCGTCACCAAACCTGGCGAAAGAGATGCACGTAGGCCACTTGCGCTCGGCTATTATCGGCGATGCGGTGTCCCGCGTGAGTGAATTTTTAGGTCACAAAGTCATTCGTCAGAACCATGTGGGCGACTGGGGCACACAGTTCGGTATGCTGTTGGCGTATATGGAAGCGCTGGATAATCAGTCGGCTGAATACGAACTGAGTAACCTGGAAACCTTCTACAAAGCGGCGAAACAACGCTTCGATGAAAGTGAAGAGTTTGCTGATCGCGCACGTCAATTGGTGGTGAAGCTGCAGTCTGGCGACGAGTATTGTTTGAAACTGTGGAATCAGTTTATTGATGTGTCACTCAGTCATTGCCAGGACGTTTACGACCGTTTAGGTGTTAAGTTAACGCGCGACGACGTCATGGCAGAAAGCGCTTACAACGATAAGCTGCCGGGCGTTATTGAGCACCTTCGTGAAAAAGGGCTGTTAACGGAAGACCAGGGCGCACAGTGTGTTTTCTTAGACGAGTTTAAAGGCAAAGAAGACGAGCCTCTGCCAATTATTGTTCAGAAAAAAGGCGGCGGTTACTTGTATGCAACCACTGACTTAGCAGCTATTGAATATCGCCAAAAAGTCTTAGGCGGTGACCACCTCATGTACTTTGTCGATGCGCGTCAGTCATTGCACTTTGACCAGATTTTTACACTGGCTCGCAAAGCCGGTTTTGTCGAAGGTGATATCAAACTTGACCATTACGGTTTCGGTACGGTTATGGGCAAAGACGGTAAGCCATACAAGAGTCGAGACGGTGGTGTGACTAAGTTGGCCGACTTGCTGGACGAAGCGGAGCGCCGCGCACTGGAGTTGCTGCAACAAAAAACAACGGACCTAACCGAAGACGAGCAAAAACGTGTTGCTGAAGTGGTTGGCATTAGCTCGGTGAAATACGCCGACTTATCGAAAAACCGCACCAGCGACTACATTTTCGACTGGGATCACATGCTGACGTTTGAAGGGAATACGGCACCGTATTTGTTGTACGCCTTTACCCGTGTGAACAGTATTTTTTATCGTCTGGGTGAGACCGGCTTTGATGAAAGCGCCGACTTCATTCTAGACGACGAGCGTGAACTTGCGCTGGCAAACCAACTGGTTCGTTTCAACGAGGTGTTGGTTCAGGTGCAGAATAAAGCCATGCCGCACTTCTTATGCGGTTACTTGTTTGATTTGGCGGGGCGTTTCTCGAGCTTCTACGAAGCCTGCCCAATTTTGAATCAGGAAGATGAAGCACTGCGCAATAGTCGTTTGAAGCTGGCAAGGTTAACGGCCAATGTCTTGAAACAGGGCTTAGATTTACTGGGTATTCCAACGCTGGAGAAAATGTAGTTGAGTATGGATTACGCGAATCGTAAGCCGAAGCAAAACAAACGCAAGCCGTCGAAGAAAAAAGGCAACAATAAGAAAACTCAGCGTGGTGCAAAGCCGGTTCATGACAGACAGCCTGTACCCTGGGTTATTGTGATTATTGCGATCGCAATTATTGCTGGCTTTGTCTATTTTCTGGTGTCTATTAGCGGCAAGTCGGAGGAGCAGGCCAACCAACCTGAAGTTCAGGCACCGCCGGCGGATCTGCTTCCGGAGAAGTCAGCTGAGCGCTGGCGCTATATTGAAGAGCTGGAAAGCAAAGAAGTGGAAGTCGACGTGCCTGAACGCGAAGTGGGACCGCCTAAGCTTATGCAGTGCGGCTCATTCCGTCAGCAGTCAGACGCTGAACGTTTGCGCGCCCAAATTGCTATGGCGGGGTTAGAGTCACAAGTTCGCGCCACCGAAGGTAGTAACGGCTTGTGGTATCGCGTTATCCTGGGGCCTTATGAAACCAAGCGTGATGCCGAGCGTGATCGCCATAAGTTGCAGCGTAATCAGGTATTTGGTTGCGCTATCTGGAACTGGAACATCGATTAGTCCTAACTCACCATTGAAAAATTCTCAAAGGACCCTCAGATACTGGTCATCGTTGTCAGAAATTGACGCAAAGACAAAAAGAGGGTCCAGATTTGACTACTATCGTATCAGTACGCCGCGGTGACAAAGTTGTCATTGGTGGTGACGGCCAAGTATCTCTTGGCAACACTGTAATGAAAGGCAATGCTCGCAAGGTTCGCCGTCTTTATAATGACCAGGTGTTGGCTGGTTTTGCCGGCGGTACAGCGGACGCTTTTACCTTATTCGAACGTTTTGAAGCTAAGCTCGAACAGCACCAGGGCAACCTTATGCGTGCTGCCGTCGAGTTGGCGAAAGACTGGCGTACCGACAGAGCGCTGAGACGTCTGGAAGCGTTATTGGCGGTTGCCGACAAAGAGTCCTCATTGATCATTACCGGGAACGGCGACGTCGTACAGCCAGAAAATGACCTTATTGCTATTGGCTCGGGCGGGCCGTTTGCCCAATCCGCCGCTCGCGCTTTATTAGAGAATACTGAACTAAACGCCCGCGATATTGTGGAAAAATCACTGACCATAGCGGGTGATATCTGCGTTTACACCAACGGCAATCAGACCATCGAAGAGCAAGAGTCGATTGTCGAAGACAAGATAACTAAGGGGAAAAGTTAAGATGTCGGAGATGACCCCAAGAGAAATCGTTGATGAATTGAACCGCCACATTATTGGCCAGGATAAGGCTAAAAAAGCCGTGGCGGTGGCGTTAAGAAACCGCTGGCGCCGTATGCAGCTCGATGATGACCTGCGTCAGGAAGTGACGCCTAAAAACATTTTGATGATTGGCCCAACCGGTGTGGGTAAAACTGAAATTGCCCGCCGCTTAGCGAAGTTGGCAAAGGCGCCTTTTATTAAAGTTGAAGCGACCAAATTCACCGAAGTGGGTTACGTCGGTAAAGAGATTGAGTCCATTATTAAAGATCTGACCGACGTAGCGGTGAAGCAAACGCGCGAAGAAATGATGCAGCGTGTGCGCTACCGTGCGGAAGAAGCGGCAGAAGAACGTATTCTGGATGTGCTGTTGCCGCCGGCTAAAACCGCGAATCAATCGGGTTGGGCGCAGCAGGAAGAAAAGACTGAAAGCGAAGAGCAGCGCGGTACGCGCCAGGTATTTCGCAAGAAACTGCGCGAAGGTCAGTTGGATGACAAAGAAATTGAAATTGATTTAGCCATGCCGCAAATGGGTGTTGAGATTATGGCACCACCGGGTATGGAAGAAATGACGTCGCAGCTACAAAACATGTTCCAGAACATGGGCAGCGACAAGACCAAAGCACGCAAAATGCGTATTAAAGACGCCTATAAACAGCTGGTTGAAGAAGAAGCGGCCAAGCTGCTAAACCCCGATGACGTTAAAGAAGCGGCCATTGAGTCGGTTGAACAGAACGGCATTGTCTTCTTAGATGAAATTGACAAAATCTGTAAGCGTGGCGACACCAGTGGTCCGGATGTTTCCCGTGAAGGTGTGCAGCGTGACCTGCTGCCATTGGTTGAAGGCACGACGGTGAACACTAAGCACGGTATGATTAAAACCGACCATATCCTGTTTATTGCTTCTGGTGCTTTCCAGATGAGTAAGCCGTCGGACTTAATCCCTGAATTACAGGGGCGCTTGCCTATTCGTGTTGAACTGGAAGCGTTAACCAGTGGTGACTTTGTGCGCATTCTGACAGAGCCAAGTGCCTCGCTAACAACGCAGTATCATGCGTTATTAAACACCGAGGGTGTTGAGGTGAACTTTACCGAAGACGGTATTCAACGCATTGCGGAAGTGGCTTTCCACGTGAACGAAACGACCGAAAACATCGGTGCACGTCGTTTACACACGGTGCTGGAGCGTTTAATGGAAGAAATTTCATTCAATGCAACCGACCACAGTGGTGAGAAATTGACGGTCGATGCGGCCTACGTAGATGAACACGTTGGGCAGCTGTCACAAGATGAAGACTTGAGTCGCTTCATCCTGTAACACCATTTAAGTGAGTTAATAAGCCGCTACTGCCTCGGGTCGTAGCGGTTTTTTATTGCTTTGAATTTGGCGTTCAATAAATTGCTCGGCAAATTGTTGACGCATCGGCGGCGAGTAGAAGTAGCCCTGCATCATGTCACAGCCAAGCTTTTGCAAAATATCCTGCTGCTCTTCGGTCTCAATGCCTTCAGCAATGACTCGCTTGCCCAAACCGTGAGCCAAACGAATCATGGCTTTTAGAATAGTGACATCGTTATTGCTGTGTTGCAGCTCGCTAATAAAACTGCGATCAATTTTAATTTTATTAATAGGCAGTGAACGTAAATACGCCAGCGAAGAGTGGCCCGTGCCAAAGTCATCTATCGCGATACCGTAACCCATTTCACGTAACCGTTGAATCACGCTCATGCCGTTATGTAAGTCTGACATGGCAACATTTTCAGTAATTTCCAGCTCTAGCCATTCTGGTTCAATACCAAACTCCTGCTGCAGGCGTTCCATTTTCTCAATAAGCTGGAAATGCTGGAATTGGGGCGCCGATAAATTCACTGCAATAGGCCAGCACATACCAAACAGACGTTTCCAGTGCATAAGAATGTTCGCTGCCTCATTAAGCACCCAATCATCAAGCTCAGCCGACAACCCTAACTGGTCAATGTAGGGCAGGAACTCGACCGGACTCAGTAGGCCTCGCTCTGGGTGCTGCCAGCGAATAAGAGCTTCAAAGCCACAAAGCTGTTGATGATCAAAATCGAACTGCGGCTGCAGGTACAGCTGGAATTCGTTGTCGTTCATTGCTTTACGCAGTACCGGCTCCATATCCACCAGGTGTGAATACATCTCGTCCATACCCCTTTCGTAAAAGGTGACTATGGGTTGGTGGGACTCTTTGGACTGCGTGAGTGCGATAGTTGCCTTGTTGATAAGCACTTCTGAACGCGTTCCGTGTTGCGGATACCGTGAAATGCCCACACCAGCAACGATATTGACAGTTTCATCGTTAACTTCAATGGGCTCAGCAATGCGGTTTTGTATTTCCACGGCCAGGTCTTTAATACGGTCGCGGCTTTTCAAATGGTCAAAGGCAACGGCAAATACGTCACCACTAATGCGGGCAACAGTCAGCGGTTGCTTATAGAAATTTTGCAGACGTCTGGCGACTTCTTTGAGGACCTGGTCGCCACCGCGAATACCCATGTTTTCATTAACCACTTTAAAACGGCTAATACCGACTAACATGACCGTTAAATGACGGTTATTACTGCGAGAGTACTCAATGAACAGCGGGATTTTACTGACTAACTGATCGCGGTTAGACACGCCGGTCAGTGCGTCATGAGTATGCAGATACTCGGCGCGCTGAATAGCGCGAACGGCGGTATTTCGCTCGGACTCTAACAACCAAATAATGATCCCGACCATAATGGCGGCAATAATTATAACGGTGACTAACGCCTGGAAGCTAAGTAGCCAGTCCAGTGAATTACCGGTAATGGCATACAGCCCATAAAGTACGATGAAGTTCTTTATACCAATGCTGAGAAAGCCCGCAGAAACTAACTTAGGGCCAACGCCTGAGCCCAAACGCCGCCACATGAAAACACCGATAATGAATAAAGCCAGGCCAGTAACCAGAAAGTGCATAAAGCCTGAATTTGGGCTACTCGATGTGTAGCTAATGGAAGGCTCTAGCCAGAAATAAGAAATAATGCCGCCAAACAATGACGCGGCATAAGCAACGTATAGCCAGTATTGCTTCGGCTTATTATTAAAAACAGCACAGCTGGCGCCCAGACCAATAAAGGCTATAGCTAAATATTGCAGGGTCAGCGCAATACCTTGTAAGCCACTGGACCAGCCCAGGGTTGATTCCGGATCGACCATGGCGCTGCCGGCTAATAGTGCCCGAATAAGTTCACTGGGGCCAAAAGCGAAACAGGCAAACGACCAGTAACGCAGATAATCTCGGCGGTAGAAGCTATAGTAATACAGGAGTAGGGCTGCGAAACCCAGCAAAAACAACGCTTGTATTGAATGCGTAAAGGTTTCTATGGCCAGACTGGTGATCAGATCGAGCTGAGGCATTAAGATTTAATCTGCTTTTATTATTCTTATAGTTACCTAGATTAAACGGGTTTTTATTCTATAATTCAAGAGGTTCGTTCACTGCTATTGAATCCTTTAGTAATAAGAGGATAGCAGGTATACTCCTAGCCCTAGCCAACAGCGACTTTAGGATACGCTCATGGAATACAATACTTCAGAACTTTGTGACCTATATCCCGACATGGTGGATGTGGTAGAACCCATGTTTGAATCCTACGGCGGACGACCGTCTTTCGGTGGGCGCTTAGTGATTGTTAAATGTCACGAAGACAAAGGCATTATTGAAGAAACAGTCGCCGAAGACGGTGGGGGTAAAGTGCTCTTAGTCGATGGCGGTGGCTCCTCACGTCGTGCACTCATTGATGCGGCCATTGCTGAACAAGCTATGGACAACGACTGGGAAGGCATTGTTTGTTACGGCTCGGTCCGCGATGTTGATGCGCTGGAAGAGTTGGATATTGGTATTCTTGGCGTCGCTTCAATTCCGGTTGCTGCAATGAGCGACGGTATTGGCGAATTTAACGTGCCGGTGAACTTCGGCGGCGTTACCTTCCTGCCTGACGATCACCTATACGTTGACACTACAGGCGTTATCTTGTCACCAGAACCACTTGATATTGAGTAATGAGTGATATTTCTTTTCTGGAACTGACGGACCCGGCGAAATGGGTCAATGTCAGAGAGCATGAAACGAAAATAGGTCAGGCAATACGGGTTCTTTCAGAAGAAGGTACCTACGAAGAGAGTTTAAAAAGTGCCTGGGAAGACGGTCAGCGCGTTGCTTTAGTCGGTATTCCGGAAAGCATTGGTGTGCGAGGAAACCTAGGACGCGCAGGCGCAGAAGACGGTTGGCAGGCGTTCTTAAAAAGCTTTCTGAACCTACAAAAAACTGGTTTATTATCCACCCACGAATTGCTGTTAGTTGGTGCCGTAAATTGTGCCGACTTGATGGATACAGCAGCAGATTTAGACGCGAAAAACCCACACGACTTAGCGGAATTAAGAGAGCTTTGCGCGCAAGTGGATGCGCGCGTTCGCGCCGTTGTAACCCCGCTGTTTGCACAAGGTTTTGAAGTTATTGTTATAGGCGGTGGCCATAATAATGCCTACCCGCTTTTGAAAAGCTTGTCGGAAGCCTCTGAAGAGGCTTGCGGCTCCGTCAACTTAGACCCCCATGCAGACTTTCGTCCAAGAGAAGGCCGTCATTCTGGTAATGGCTTTAGTTATGCTTACATGGAAGGCGCGTTAGAATATTACCATGTGGTTGGCCTGCACCAGGGGAAAAACTCAGCCGAAAGCTTACGACAGCTGCAACACGCTGGTATGCGTTATCACACCTTACACCGACTGTACGAACGCCCATTTTATGAAGTGATGGATGAAGTGGTTGCCAAAGCAGATTCCTGGCAACGTCCGTTAGGTATTGAAGTGGATGTCGATGCACTAAATGCGGTGCCAGCCAGCGCTGTTAACTATGCAGGGTTGAGTTTGGCGCAGGGTTTTCAGTATGTAAAACGCTTGTCTGAAGTTAATGAAACCCGCTATTTGCACTTAGCAGAAGCGGCGCCGTCGCTGTGCAGCGCCGGTTTTGAAGAAGGTATGAAAATATGTGGTCAGCTGCTTAGCGAGCTGACCACGGCTTACTTACACGGTCGTGAGCGACGCCGTTAAACCACAATGTTTGCAGTGGGTTAACCCCGGTTTGGTAGGTTAGCTCTGCTGCGTCCTGACATTTCCATAATGCTAAGTCAGCGTAATTTCCTTCAGCGATAACGCCTCGTTTATTTTCTCCCAGAGCTTTAGCCGCGTTGACCGTAACGCCCCGCAAGCATTCCTCGGGTGTTAAATGAAAGAAGGTTGCCGCCATTTGTAGCATCAGCGGTAAATTATGGATGGGCGACGAGCCCGGATTAGCATCGGTTGCTACCGCCATAGGCACTTTATATTTTCTTAATAACTCAACGGGGGGCTTTTGAGTATCGCGCAGGAAGTAGAAAGCGCCGGGTAGCAATACGGCCACAGTACCGTTCTCGGCCATTGCTTTAACACTGTCCTCGTCTAACTGCTCTAAATGGTCAGCCGACAGCGCTTGATACTCAGCCGCCAGTTTTGCGCCTTGTTGGTTGGTAATTTGCTCGGCGTGCAGCTTCACAGGCAGGCCAAGGGCTTTGGCCTTTTCAAATACGCGACGAGTTTGTTCAATGCTAAAACCAATGCTTTCACAAAAGGCATCAACCGCATCGACAAGGCCTTCCTGAGCTAACGTCGGCAGAATGCTGCTGACAATGTCATCAACGTAACCGTCGGCGTTATCTTTATATTCAGGTGGTACGGCATGCGCAGCAAGTAAGGTGGTCTTCACGTTTAGGGGCAGTTTTTCGGCCAACTGACGAGCGACCTTTAACTGTTTTCGCTCGTTTTCCAAATCGAGACCATAACCAGACTTCACTTCCAGCGTAGTGACGCCTTGTGACATGAGCGTTTCTGCACGCTCTAATGCAAGTGCCAATAACTCTTCTTCGCTGGCTTCACGAGTGGCTTTGACGGTACTTTTAATACCACCGCCCTGCTCGGCAATTTCCTGATAACTGATGCCATGCAGGCGCTGTGCAAATTCATTAGCGCGAGACCCGGCCCAGACTAAATGTGTGTGGCAATCGATAAGTCCCGGTGTCAGCAAACCACCTTGACCGTCAACAACGTCTGCTGTTGGCGTTGCCGGGGCATCATAAGCAGGCCCCACAAACTCAATTTTACCGTCGTTAATAATAACCACGGCGTCGTGTATGAGCCCATAACCGGCGTCATCAGACATGGTAGCGGCGGTAATATTCTCGATGCGCTGCATAATTATCCTTCCTTATTTGCGATAGAAAAATAATAGCAAAACAATCTTGTATATACAATTATTCTCCACTAAACTTTCTCACCACAACTGCCTGTTTAGCGGTGAGGAATGCAGTGAATAAATTTACGAAAATTAAAGAGCACATTTACCACAAAATTGAGTCTGGCGAGTGGCCTGAAAACCACCCTGTTAGCTCGGAGAATGCCCTTTGTAAACAGTTCTCTGTGAGTCGAATGACAGCGCGCAGAGCATTACAGGAGCTGGCTGACGAAGGGTTAGTGATACGCACTCAGGGCTCTGGCACTTATGTAGCGCCTATCAAGTCGCAAACGTCATTTATGGCCATTCGCAACATTGCCGACGAAGTACGATCGCGTGGTCATGACTACCGCGCTAAAGTGCACCTGCTGAAAGAGCAGCCGGCCTCGGCACAAATTGCCGAAGCGTTAGAGTTAGAGGAAGGTGCTCCTGTGTATCATTCGCTGATAACTCACTACGAAAATGACCAGCCGGTGCAGCTAGAAGAGCGCTTCGTTAACCCGACGCTGGTGCCTGACTATCTCAAACAGGACTACAGCAAAGTGACACCGCACGAATATCTCTGTGTGGTGAGCCCACTGACCGAAGCCAGTCACCAAATTGAAGCTATTTTACCGGTTCATTCGGTGTGCCAGTACTTAAGCATAGACCGTCATGAGCCTTGTTTACGAATTTTTCGCCGCACCTGGAGCTCTGGTGGCGTGGTCACTTTTGCCACGCTGACGCATCCGGGCTCTCGTTTTAAATTAGGCGGCCACCTAACGTTTAAGGAGTAACGTATGTCATTCACCCGTTTGGATAAAAGTCGCAAAATAAGCGCACCTCACGGCACCGAGCTAACCACTTGTAACTGGCAGGTAGAAGCGGCCAAGCGCATGCTCATGAACAACCTGGATGACGAAGTGGCGGAGCATCCGCAAGCTTTGGTTGTTTATGGTGGTATTGGCCGAGCTGCGCGCAGCTGGGAATGCTATGACAAAATTGTAGAGACGTTAGAGCGTTTGAAACCAAACGAGTCATTATTGATTCAGTCAGGTAAACCAGTGGGCGTATTCCCAACGCATGAAGACGCGCCACGTGTGCTTATTGCAAACTCTAACCTGGTGCCCGAATGGGCGAACTGGGACCACTTTAACGAGCTCGATAAGAAAGGTCTGATGATGTATGGCCAGATGACCGCCGGCTCGTGGATTTACATTGGCTCGCAGGGCATTGTTCAGGGTACTTACGAAACCTTTGGTGCGGTGTCACGTCAGCATTTCGACGGTAATGCAAAAGGTAAGTGGGTACTTACTGGCGGTCTTGGTGGCATGGGCGGCGCTCAACCGCTGGCCGCGACTATGGCTGGCTTTTGTATGCTTGCCGTTGAGTGTGATGAAACCCGCATCGATTTTCGTTTGCGTACCCGTTATGTCGACCACAAAGCCACCAGCCTCGATGAGGCTATGCAACTGATTAACGATGCTAAAGCCAAAGGCGAAGCAATTTCTGTGGGTTTATTGGGCAATGCGGCAGATGTCTATGCAGAGCTTCAAAAACGCGGCGTAACGCCAGATGTTGTGACCGACCAAACGTCAGCGCACGACCCGCTGCATGGTTATTTACCTCAGGGTTGGACACTGGATGACTACAAAGCGAAGCAGGAAAGCGACCCCAGCGGCACCGTAGCGGCCGCGAAAGAGTCGATGGCAGTGCAGGTGCGCGCTATGCTGCACTTCCAGAAAGAAGGCGCTGCGGTACTGGATTACGGCAATAACATTCGTCAAATGGCTAAGGACGTTGGCGTTGATAACGCCTTTGATTTCCCGGGTTTTGTACCGGCATACATTCGTCCGCTGTTCTGCGAAGGCATTGGCCCATTCCGCTGGGTCGCGCTTTCGGGTGACCCGGAAGATATTTACAAAACTGACCAGAAAGTCAAAGAGCTCATTCCGGACAACGAGCACTTACACAACTGGCTGGATATGGCAAAAGAGCGTATTAGCTTCCAGGGCTTGCCGTCACGCATTTGCTGGATAGGTCTGAAAGACCGTGCCCGCATTGCTCGCGCGTTTAATGACATGGTTAAAAATGGCGAATTAAAAGCGCCAATCGTAATTGGTCGAGATCACTTAGACTCAGGCTCCGTAGCCAGCCCTAATCGCGAAACAGAAGCCATGCAGGACGGTTCAGACGCAGTTTCCGACTGGCCATTGCTGAATGCGTTGTTGAATACAGCTGGCGGCGCGACCTGGGTGAGCCTGCACCATGGTGGTGGCGTAGGTATGGGTTATTCTCAGCACGCGGGTGTGGTGATTGTAGCCGACGGTACAGAAGCAGCGGATAAACGCTTAAGCCGCGTACTGTGGAATGACCCGGGTACGGGCGTTATGCGCCATGCCGACGCTGGTTACGACATTGCGAAAAACTGCGCCCGTGAACAAGGGCTTGATTTACCCATGCTGGATACGAAGTAAGGAGGTTGCATGAGTCATTTTGAATTACAGCCAGGAAAGCTGCAGCTAAGCGATTTGCGCAGCTGGTTTTACGAGCATCAGACGCTGAAGCTGTCTGATGAAGCAAACGACAATATTGCTACTTCCGCAAAAACTGTTGCTGATGTTCTGGAGCAGGGACGCGTGGTTTATGGTATTAACACAGGCTTTGGCTTGCTTGCGAATACTCGTATTCCACCTGAGCGTTTGACTGACCTTCAGCGCCGAATTGTATTGTCGCACGCCGCCGGCACTGGCGACTTAATGGAAGATGCCGTTGTACGTTTAATGCTGCTATTAAAAGTAAACTCGCTGTCCCGCGGTTTTTCCGGCGTACGCCCGGTTGTCATTGATGCGCTCATTAAGTTGTTGAATGCAGAAGTGTATCCCTGCGTTCCTGAAAAGGGCTCAGTGGGTGCTTCAGGCGATTTGGCGCCATTGGCACACATGGTATTACCGCTGCTGGGCGAAGGCACGGTGCGCTATAAAGGTGAGGTGTATGAGTCAAAAGAGGGAATTAAGCATGCAGGACTTGAGCCTCTGGAATTAGCACCGAAAGAAGGTCTGGCCTTACTGAACGGAACTCAGGCATCGACAGCATTGGCCTTGGCGGGTCTGTTCCGAATTGAGCGTAACTATCACGCGGCGATTTTGGTGGGCGCCACATCGGTAGAAGCTGCTATGGGCTCTCGAGCGCCATTCGATGAGCGTGTTCATGCTGTGCGTGGTCAGCCCGGCCAAATTAAAGCAGCCGAAATGTTCCGCCATGTGCTGACAGAAACGTCAGAAATAGCCAAAGATCACGAAGATTGTGAAAAAGTGCAGGACCCTTATTCATTGCGCTGCCAACCTCAGGTTATGGGCGCAGTTCTTGATCAAATGGAGCATGCTTCAGCGATTTTAGAGCGTGAAGCTAATGGTGTCACCGATAACCCGTTGGTATTCAGTGAAGAGCAGGATATTATTTCAGGCGGTAATTTCCACGCTGAGCCTGTTGCTATGGCAGCCGATATTCTGGCTATCGCTGCCAGTGAAATTGGAGCTTTGTCAGAACGCCGCAGTGCGCTACTTATCGACAGCAACCTAAGCAAGTTGCCAGCATTTTTGGTCAACGATGGTGGGGTCAACTCAGGCTTCATGCTGGCGCAGGTGACCGCAGCAGCATTGGCTTCTGAGAATAAAACCTTGGCGCACCCGGCTTCTGTCGACAGTATGCCAACCTCTGCTAACCAGGAAGATCATGTTTCGATGGCGACATTTGCAGCGCGCCGGTTGACCGATATTGCTAAAAATGTCAGTGACATTATTGCTATTGAATGGCTTGAAGCGGCACAGGGTTTGGACTTCCGTCGCCCGCTGAAAGCTTCGGCAGCGGTTGAAACCGCCTTTAATTGCTTACGTGAACAGGTGGCTTACTACGACCAGGACCGCTATTTTGCCCCGGACATTAAGGCAGCCAGTGACTTGATTCAGAAGGGTGAGTTAGCGGCAGTAGTGAAACTACCGCATATTTTTTCGTAAGTTTTGGTTCTAAGCGTTAGTCGCGCTTAGCTAATACAACGAAGCGGCCGGTAAACTCAGCGACCGGTCGCTCTTCATCCAAAATTTGCGCCTTCATCATTAAACGCGCATTTTTACCTTCTTTGAGTGCTGAGAAGTCCCCCGTGACATCGCTTAACCGGGCGACTGCCCGCGGCTCTTGCGTGACCGGCTTATGATAATGAATATTGCCGTCACCTAAAACAACTGAGCCTTCCAGCTCTCGTTCGAGCAGTTGCAAGTGCAGTAAACCCCAGCACGTCAATGTGCCTAATGAATAGATACTGCCGGCAAACATGGTGCCATGCACATTGATGTTACGTGATAACTGCGCGCGGGTTTCAAAGACACGGCCGGTATACTGATGAATTTTAATACCCATGGCGTCGGAGATAGGAATGTCGTCCTGCCAGGTCTTTTGCAATTCTGCACACCAGTCCGGACGGTAAATGATACGGTTGTAGTCGTTAAATGACTTGCGTAGCTGGTGTTCAGCCATGGGGTTGTTGACAGTATCCGCTTCTTCAACAACGTCGTAGCCGCATTTTTTATAAAAACCGATGGTGTTATCGCGCGAGTTTATGACAACGTGGGTTGCGCCCTCTTGGCGTGCGGCTATTTCTAACGCATAAATAATAGCAACACCATGCCCCTCGCCGCGGTACTCTGGTGCAACCGCCATAAAGCGAATTTGTGCTTCTTCCGGGCTGTTAAAGTGAAGCCGACCAACAGCAACGGCCTCATCGGCTTCATTTACCACCATGCGATGGTGACCAACTTGATCGTATTCATCCTGCTCAGAGCCTAGTGGGCGCTGAAAAGGCTCCCGCAGTACCCGCCAGCGGAGGTAATAATAACGTTCAAGTTCGGTGTCGGTTTGCGGTGTTATAACGCGATACATGGCATTACACCCTTAACTCAAACGTAACGGGGCCGTCATTGACCAGTTCAACCTGCATATCGGCAGCGAACTGACCGGTTTCGACAGGTAAGCCCTGTTTGTTCATAGCCTCGCAGAACCTTAAATATAGCGCGTTCGCCTGGTCAGGCGTTGCTGCTGACGAAAAGCTGGGGCGGCGGCCTTTGCGTGTATCTGCTGCCAGTGTGAACTGTGACACTACCAGCACAGAGCCTGACTCATCAATAACGCTGTTATTCATCTTGCCTTTGCTGTCTGTGAAAACACGGTAATTAGCAATGCGTTGAGCCAACTTGTCAGCGGCTGCTTCGTCGTCTGCGTGCTCAACACCCAGTAATATGAGCAACCCTTTATCAATAGCGCCGACTATCTGGTCGTCGACTGTAACTTTCGCTCGCGATACGCGCTGAATCAGTCCTATCATGTTAACCTGAGTCTGTTAAAACGAACCTGTTATGGTCTTTTAAAAAGGGGGCAAGGTCAATCAGAAGTCGGTTCTTCCGGTAACTGTTGGTATTCCTCCAAACTGACCGTTAACACTGCACCGGTCAGTACAATCATCCAGGACAGGTAAACCCAAATAATGAGAATGGGTACCGTAGCGAGCGCACCGTAAATAGCCTGGTAAGTCGGAAATGAAGTGATATACAACGAAAACAGCTGTTTGCTGAGCTCGAATAAAATTGCTGCAATAACGGCGCCAAACGCGGCATAGCGCAACTTAACCTGACGGTTCGGCACCAGTTGATACATTAACGTGAAAAAGATAAATGACGTGGCTACCGGCACCATCCATAACGTAAAACTGCGTGCACCAGAAATATATTCATCAGCGAACTGACTTAATGAAATAAGGTATGACGTTGCTGCGAGGCCAGAGCCAATCAGTAAAGGTCCCAGAGTTAATAGCATCCAGTATACTGCGAAAGAGACCAGCCAGTGGCGCTTATTTACGTCTCGCCAGATATTATTTAACGCCTTATCAATAGCTGACATAAGCGTAATGGCGACAATAAACAAAAAGCCGACACCAACAGCTGTCATTTTTGAGGCGTTAGCAACAAACTCATTAATGTATTCCTGCAGCTGCTCGCCGGAGGTGGGTAACAAATTCGCGAACAACGCCTGTTCCAGGTTACCTTTTAGCTCTTCAAAGACCGGAAATGCTGAAAAAATGGTAAACATAACAACCAGCAGCGGCACTAGTGAGAGTAGGCTAACATAGGTTAAATGCCCTGCCGTCACGTTGATGCTGTCGCTGTTAAACCGGCGCCCGAAATAGGTTAAAAATCGCCAAGTCTCTCCCGCGTAATGTTTCCAGTCTGTTTGTTTCATGCGATTGAGCCGCTTACCTGTCCGTTGCGTATTTATTAAAGACTATCATGATTGAGGATAAGCGAAATGGCAATGGTGATATTGGGCGCCGGCGGTGTGATAGTACAGAGCTGCCTTATTAACATGGCTATAATTGATCTGATAAGAGAGTTGCTTGGGAGAAGACGATAAGACTTTATTTGCTTTTACGCTGAGAATGTCGGTTAATTGGTAATAAGGCCTTTCAGTGTAAGGAGTTTTTATGCTTTATATTTTAGCGATTTTATTTCCGCCGCTGGCTATTTTGTTCACAGGAAAAATTTTCCAGGCTATTTTTAACCTCATTATTGCCGTGGTTGGTGTGGTGTTGTTCATTGTCTCGGTCGGCGCCTTAGGTATCGTTTATTTAATTGCGATTATTCATGCCATTATCGCTGTGCACGATTATCGCCAGCGCAAGCGAGATGAGCGACTGATTAATTCGGTAAGAGGAAAAGACTAATGAAACAGTGGATTGTTCCGGCAGTTGCTGTGGTAGCACTGACTGCCTGTCAAAGTGCTTACTACGGCACCATGGAAAAGTTTGGCGTTGAGAAACGCGACATTTTAGTCGACCGTGTTGACGATGCCCGCGACTCGCAAACTGAAGCTCAGCAAGAGTTCCGCTCGGCTTTTGAACGCTTGGACGAAATGCTGAACATTGAAGGCGGTGAACTGGAAGAAACCTACAACGCACTCAATGACGACTACGAGGACAGCAAAGCAGCCGCTGAAGATGTGAGAGATCGTATCGACGCGGTCGATGACGTAGCTCAGGACTTATTTGATGAATGGAGTGAAGAGCTCGGCGAGTACAGCAATGACAACATGCGTCGCCAAAGTGAACGCCAACTTCGCGAAACAGAACGTCGTTATGCGGAGCTCCTGCGGGTTATGGAACGGGCTGTCGACAAAATGCAGCCAGTACTGGATAAAATGCAAGATAACGTGCTTTACCTGAAGCATAATCTAAACGCCAAGGCGATAGATGCCATTCGTGGTGAATTTAACAGCCTGCAAAATGACATTTCATCATTAATTGCTGACATGGAAGCCTCAATCGAGGAATCGAATCGCTTTATTGAGTCAATGCAGCAGTAATTATTAGGAGACAGTATGACGGTATTATTTATCGGGGGCAGCCGCCGCAAAGAATCACTGAATGCAAAGCTCAAGCATCGATTAGTTGAGGTAGCTGAAAAGCATGGTATACAGCATAAGCTGCTCGACGCCGACGCGCTGGATGCACCGATTTACCATGGGGACCTGGAAGAAGCAGAAGGTGTACCCGAGTCGATGCAGGCGTTGGCGAAAGCCATTGATGCCGCAGACAAAGTGGTGTTAGTGAGCCCTGAATATAATTCGTCGGTATCTCCGTTAATTAAAAATGCGATTGACTGGGTGTCTCGCGTTGATATTGGGGCCTGGGGCAATAAAACTGTTCTGTTGGCGGCTGCGTCTCCCGGTGGACTAGGTGGCTTGAGAGCGGTCAGTCATTTGCGTGATATATTGGCGAATGTAGGAGCGTGGACGGCACCAATGTGTGCGAGCTGCCCCAAAGCGAATGACAGCGCTATCGCATCAATGGACGAAGAGTTTCTGGTTAACTTCCTACGCCAGGCAAGTAATTAGGCTTAAACGCAGTTAACGCGGCAATCCTTTGACATAAGTGTCTATAGCGGTATTGCCGTACTCAACCAACGGGAAGAAGTCGGGCGCCAGTAACCAGTTATAAATGAGCCCATCAACTAAAGAAAACAAACCAATAACTGCCGTTCTTGAATTGACAGACTGAGCGATTTCGCCAGCGTCTATGGCTTTTTGGAAAAGACCTTCAACATCATTAATACACTCATTCCGGCCGCTGACGTGGCGAAGTTTTATAGGGTTAACCTCGTCGATATATTCGCACTTGTGCAGCAGTATACTGGCAAGCGATTGTACCTGTGGCTCGTTTTGAACCCTTGCCAAAAACTCTTTAGAGCGGGCTTTTATTTCTTCAAGAATCTCAAACTCATTGGTTTCTGAAATTTGCTCGCGCATTTCGTCGATAGGCAACTTAACGCGCCCCATTAACGACTCAATGAGATCCATTTTATTTTCAAAATGATGGTATATCGCACCACGAGTGACGCCTGCTTTCTCTGCCACTTGCATCATAGACGTCTGGGTAACCCCCTTTTCACTGAACAAAGCTTCCGCAGCGTCCAGTAATTTAGAACGGGTTTCCATGGCGTCTTCTTTTGTGCGTCTAACCATTGTGAACTCCAATTACTTAACATTCGTTCATTATTATAACGGATTCTGGTTAATCATGCACATGTGTATGTAAAAAGAGTAGGCAACTAAATTCAAACATTTGCTCCAAATTGGTTGTCGAAATGGTTTTAGACCCCAATAATGAAGGTATACATTTCAATAAGAAGAGGTGCGGCATGAAAAACGAGCTAGACACAAAACTGATGCTTGATGCTTACGAGAAAATTCAGACTCATGGTGAAGCTCGCCAAGGACGTCATTATTTAGATGGCATTGAAGCTTATACCGACCACGACGGCTATACGGTCTTTTTGGAAGGTTACGGTGTAACGCTGACACTTCAATTCCATAGCTCGTATCACATGAACTATGAAAACGAGTCGCAAGTCGATAAGTTTATTCGTGCAGTAAAAAACATTGCTGACGGTTATGAGACCCCCGGGTACGAACGATGACTGAACACAAAGCTTATACAGCAATGGAGGAAGTCGCTCATGCATTGACGCATGGCATCGGTGCAGTATTAAGCATTGCGGCTTTGGTTGTCATGATACTTTGGTCCGTCGCGTATGGTGATGCTTGGCACGTGGTAGCAGCCAGCATTTACGGGGCTAGTCTTATTTTGCTTTACACGGCTTCGACGCTTTATCACGCGTTTCCCTGGCCAAGAATAAAAGCACTTTTTCAGCAGCTTGATCATGCGGCTATTTATATTCTTATTGCCGGTACCTATACACCCTTTGCACTGATAAACTTACGTGGCGCCTGGGGTTGGACGTTATTGGGCATAGTCTGGGGCATAGCAATAGTCGGGGTTGTGCTTGAACTGGCTATGACCAAACCCATTAAATGGCTGTCACTAAGCTTATATTTAGGTTTAGGGTGGATGGCGCTTATTGCAATAAAACCCATGATAGATAATGTCGATTTTGGTGGTTTAATGCTGTTGGTAGCAGGAGGGCTGGCTTATACTTTCGGCGTTATTTTTTATGTCAGGAAGTCACTGCCCTACCATCATGCTATTTGGCATTTGTTTGTTTTAGCGGGCAGTATTTTCCACTTCTTTTCTATTTTCTATTTTGTTTTGCCGCAACCAGAAATGATGGCAGCCAGTTAGGCTTAGGTAAACAAAGCGTTAGATACAAAAAGCCCCGCATTCAAAGCGGGGCTCTTTCTTTATTTGCTAAACTCTATTTAGCTTTTTGACTCACGACCCAGTCGTTTACGCTCGTTTTCTGTTAACGCACGCTTACGAATACGGATAGATTCAGGCGTAACCTCAACCAGTTCGTCGTCGTTGATAAACTCAAGCGCTTGCTCCAGTGTGTACTTAATTGGCGGGCTCAGTGTTTGAGCGTCGTCAGTACCTGAAGCACGAACGTTGGTCAGCTGCTTACCTTTAAGGCAGTTAACAGTTAAGTCGTTCGAACGGTTATGAATACCAATAACCTGGCCTTCATAAACTTCGTCGCCGTGCGCTGCGAATAATTTACCGCGCTCTTGCAGGTTAAACAGTGCGTAAGTCAGTGCTTTACCCTGGGCGTTCGAAATGAGTACGCCGTTTACGCGTTGGCCGATAGTGCCGCCTTTGTGCGGACCGTAATGATCAAACGTGTGATACATCAAGCCAGTGCCTGACGTTAATGTCATGAACTCAGTCTGGAAGCCAATTAAGCCACGGCTTGGTACTTCGAAGTCGACACGAACACGGCCTTTACCGTCAGGTGTCATATTGGTCATCTCGGCTTTACGTAAGCCCAGTTTTTCCATGACCGAACCCTGGTGCTGCTCTTCAATATCAACCGTCAAAGACTCATACGGTTCCATTTTCTTGCCGTCTTCTTCCTTGATAATAACTTCCGGTCGCGACACAGCCAGTTCGAAACCTTCGCGGCGCATGTTCTCGATTAATACACCCAAGTGCAATTCACCACGACCTGATACGCGGAATTTATCCGGGTTGTCTGTTTCTTCAACGCGAAGTGCTACGTTGTGAACCAGCTCTTGCTGTAAGCGCTCAAGAATTTGACGTGAAGTAACGAATTTACCTTCTTTACCCGCGAACGGAGAGGTGTTGACCTGGAATGTCATGGTAACCGTTGGTTCGTCAACGCTTAGAGGTTTCATTGCTTCAGCTGCGCCAACAGCACAAATCGTATCTGAAATTTTCAGTTCGCCCAAACCAGTTATGGCACAAATGTCGCCTGCATGAGCTGATTCAGCGTCAATGCGATCTAGACCAAGATAATTGAACACCTTGCCAACTTTACCGCTACGTTCTTGACCGTTAGCACCGACAATGGTCACTGGTTGGTTGACTTTCACGCTACCGCGAGTCACACGACCAATACCGATAACGCCAAGGTAGCTTGAGTAATCCAGCTGCGAAATTTGCATCTGTAAGTCAGCGTCAGGGTCTGCGTCTGGGTGGCTAACTTCGTTAACGATAGTTTCGAACAGCGGCGTCATGTTGTCGCCGACCGTTTCTTCTTCACGAGTCGCCCAACCGTTTAGAGCTGAAGCGTAAACTACTGGAAAGTCTAATTGTTCGTCAGTAGCACCTAAGTTATCGAACAAGTCGAATACTTGATCCATGACCCAGTCAGGACGAGCACCCGGACGGTCAATTTTGTTGATGACAAGAATTGGGTTCAAACCGTGCTCGAACGCTTTCTGTGTAACGAAACGAGTTTGCGGCATAGGACCGTCAACAGCGTCAACCACCAGCAATACGGAGTCAGCCATTGATAATACACGTTCTACTTCACCGCCAAAGTCAGCGTGTCCCGGAGTGTCCAGAATGTTGATGCGGTAGTCCTGCCAGTTAACGGCTGTATTTTTTGCCAAAATGGTAATGCCGCGTTCTTTTTCCAGATCGTTAGAGTCCATGATGCGCTCTTCGAGCTCACCACGACTTTCTAAGGTGCCAGATTGTTGAAGTAGTTTGTCGACCAGTGTGGTTTTACCATGGTCTACGTGCGCAATAATCGCAATGTTGCGAAGCTTATTGATATCAAATGCCTGAGTTGTCATTAAGAAAGCCTGTGTTTGTCGGTAGTGAGTGTAAACCCAACCCTTCCGACGGGGGTTTATGAAAAATAGCGGCGTATTCTACCTTCTTAGACTCTATTAAAAAAGACCTGATTGTTTTTTGTTCGCTATTTTCCCTGAATAATCGGACAATAATTTTGAGGTTTACTGTGATCGACTGCACCTAAATGGTGCGTAATGTGTACTAGTAGTGCAAATTTTTTGGTGCAAATAAAATGATTTCAAGCAACCCTTTGATTTATAAAGAAAAGTAAATTGGCATAAGCTTTGCTATACTGTGCCTGTTACTTTTAAAAAGACGCTGTCTACTGGAGGACAACATGTCAGCTGATAAGATTTTCGATACCATTAAAGAAAACGACGTAAAATTCGTCGACCTACGCTTTACCGATACTAAAGGTAAAGAACAACACGTCACTATTCCGGTGTCGCAAATCGATGACGACTTCTTTGAAGAAGGCAAAATGTTTGATGGCTCGTCAATTGCCGGCTGGAAAGGTATTAATGAATCAGACATGGTGCTGATGCCGGACAACGACTCGGCAGTATTAGACCCGTTCACTGATGAAATGACCCTGAACATTCGCTGCGACATTTTAGAGCCTGAAACACTACAAGGTTACAGCCGTGACCCACGCTCTATCGCCAAACGTGCGGAAGAGTTCTTGCGCAGCTCAGGCATTGCCGATGAAGCTTATTTCGGTCCAGAACCAGAATTCTTCCTGTTCAACGACGTTCGTTTCCGTACCGATATGAGCGGTTCGTTCTACAAAATTGATGCCGACGAAGCTGAATGGAACTCGGGTCGTGAATATTCGGAAGGTAACATGGCGCACCGCCCTGGTGTTAAAGGCGGTTACTTCCCGGTACCTCCGGTTGACTCAGCTCACGACATTCGTGGCACCATGAGTTTGGTTATGGAAGACATGGGCTTAGTGGTTGAAGCGCACCACCATGAGGTGGCGACGGCCGGTCAGAACGAAGTCGCAACGCGTTTTAATACATTAACCACCAAAGCAGATGAAATGCAGGTGTATAAATACGTGGTTCATAACGTCGCGCACTCTTATGGCATGACAGCAACCTTTATGCCTAAACCATTAGTGGGTGATAACGGCTCTGGTATGCACGTACACATGTCACTGAACAAAGGTGGTGAAAACCTATTTGCCGGTGACCAGTACGCGGGTTTGAGTGAAACCGCGTTGTATTACATTGGCGGTATTGTTAAGCATGCACGCGCAATTAACGCCTTTGCCAACGCATCAACGAACTCTTATAAGCGTTTGGTTCCTGGTTTTGAGGCCCCGGTGATGCTGGCTTACTCAGCGCGTAACCGTTCTGCATCCATTCGTATTCCACTGGTGTCCAGTGCTAAAGCACGTCGTATTGAGGTACGTTTCCCTGACCCTAGCGCGAACCCTTACCTATGTTTCACAGCGCTGCTTATGGCTGGTCTTGACGGTATACGTAACAAGATTCATCCAGGTGATGCAATGGATAAGGACTTATATAACTTGCCACCGGAAGAGGCAAAAGATATTCCGACCGTTTGTCATTCGTTAGAAATGGCGCTGGAAGCATTAAATAAAGACCGCGACTTCCTGAAGCAGGGCGGGGTCATGGACGACGACATGATAGACGCGTACATTGGTCTTAAATACAATGAAGTTGAAACACTGAAGAAGACAACACACCCTGTTGAATTCGACATGTACTACAGTGTTTAATAACCTTTGAAGGGCGGTTTATACCGCCCTTTTTATTTGCACCAAAGTGGTGCATAAGCTAACCTTTCCTTGTGAATACTCATTCTTTAATTAATCAACTTCTGACCGGGATACTCGTTTTAGACGAGAGTCTTATTATTCGCTACGTTAATTCGGCAGCGGAGTCCCTGTTTGATCATAGTGCGAAGCGTTTGCTTGGAGAGCCTTTCTCGACGGCTTTTTTTCAGTGCTCGTTAGCCAGTGAAACCATTGCCAATTGCTTTCATTATGAGCAAAGAGTGCTCAATACGGATGCGGAATTCGCTTTGCATTCAGGGCATCGAATTACCGTCGATGTGTGCATTCAGACCATTCAGGATGACGGTCAAACACTGTTGTTGATGGAGCTTCGCAAGGCGGACCAACTGCGCCGCATTAATCAGGAAGACCAACAGCGGAACCAATTGTTTGCTACCCAGCATTTATTGCGCGGTATGGCGCATGAAATAAAAAACCCATTAGGCGGACTACGCGGCGCGGCACAGCTGCTGGCGCGTGAGCTGAACGACGATTATTTAAAAGAATACACGGACTTAATTATCAGTCAGTCTGACCGTTTGCGTTTTTTGGTCGATCGCCTGTTAGGCCCTATGAAGCCAGGCAAGCGAGGACGGGTCAATGTGCATGAAATAACGGAGCGCGTGGCGAAGACGTTGTCGTATGAATACGGCGATGCACTGAGCATTGTTCGCGACTACGATCCGTCATTGCCGGACATTATGATTGTCGAAGAAAGCTGTGAGCAGGTGTTTTTAAACATTGCACAAAATGCAGCCCAGGCGATGAAAGGCAAAGGGAAGCTCATTGTAAGAACTCGGGTTGAGCATCAGTTAACGCTTTTCGGAGAGCGTTACCGACAATGCGCTGTGGTTCACTTTATCGATAATGGTCCTGGCATTTCTGACGAGCTTCGTAACACCCTGTTTTATCCGTTAGTTAGCGGCAGAGCAGAGGGTACGGGGGTGGGACTGTCTCTGGCGCAAACCATTGTGCACCAGCATAAAGGCAAAATTGAGGTCAGCTCTGAACCGGGACGTACTCAATTTTCTGTCTATTTACCTTATGTGAGTGAGGGCTCAGGAAATGACTGACGCAAGTTTATGGATAATTGATGACGATGAGTCCATTCGCTGGGTATTGGAAAAGGCCTTCGCAAACAGTCGTTATCATGTACGTACTTTTTCTGACAGCGCTACATTTTTTAGCGAACTTGAGCAGGCTCAGCCCACTGTGGTAATGACGGATATTCGCATGCCCGGTGACGACGGGTTAGTAGTGCTTGAGAAGTTGCAAAAAAGCCACCCTGATATGCCGGTGGTGGTTATGACTGCTCACTCTGACTTAGATACGACAGTTAAAGCTTTTCAGGGTGGCGCATTTGAGTATTTGCCAAAGCCGTTTGATATTGATGAAGCGCTGACTACGGTGGACCGTGCACTCCGACACCTGATTGAGAATAAACAAGGTTCACAGCCCGCTAAAGCAGCAAAAGTTCCTGAAATTATCGGCGAAGCGCCTGCTATGCAGGATGTTTTCCGTGCTATTGGACGGCTCTCGTCATCCAGCGTGAGTGTACTGCTAACGGGGGAAACGGGGACGGGCAAAGAGCTGGTAGCGCGAGCATTACATAAGCACAGTCCACGAACTGAGAAACCTTTCATTGCGTTAAATATGGCTGCTATTCCAGGGGAGCTCATCGAATCGGAGCTGTTTGGGCATGAGCGTGGGGCCTTTACCGGCGCTGATAAAAAGCGCATGGGTCGTTTTGAACAAGCCAATGGAGGCACGCTGTTTCTGGATGAAATAGGCGATATGCCGTTGTCGGTGCAGACCCGGTTACTGAGGGTGCTAGCTGAAGGGCAGTTTTATCCAGTGGGGGCGCATCAACCCATAGAGGTCGATGTTAGGGTTATTGCAGCAACGCATCGTTCTTTGGAAGCATTGGTTGCTAAAGGTCAGTTTCGAGATGACTTGTATCACCGACTCAATGTTATTCGGCTTAAGTTACCACCACTGCGTGAACGAAAAAATGACATCCCTATGCTGGTTGAGCATTTCTTAGAAAGTGCCGCGAACGAACTTCATGTGACGGCGAAGAAGTTGTCTAAAGAAGCAATGGCAGCACTAAAGAATTACCGCTGGCCGGGCAACGTGCGTCAACTGGAAAATACCTGTCGTTGGTTAACCGTCATGGCGCCAGGTCAACGCGTGGGTGTCGACGACCTGCCCGAAGATATTTTGAATAAAAGCGACACTTTGACCGACTCAGTACCGACGACTGATAGTGAAACTTTAGGCAGTTGGCTGGGTCTATTAAGCGATGAGCTTGCCGCACTACCGGATGATAATACTGATGTATTGACTCAGTATCAGCGGCGACTCGAACAAATTGCTTTAGAACATGCGTTAGCCCGTTTTGACGGGCATAAACAAAAAGCCGCGCTATGGTTGGGTTGGGGGCGTAATACACTCACCCGAAAACGGAAAAACCTGCTAAAGTAAAAGTTCTGTAAATTGAGTCGTATATTGAGTGGTCATTTTGGATCATGGATTTATTTCTGGAGAGAACAACAAGTTATGAGACATTCAGTATTACTCATTGATGATGATAGCGAAATGTCCGTCATGCTGACGGAGTTGTTTAAGCGAGAATCTGTTGATCTAACAACGGCGGAAGACGGCGTGACCGGTCTCGATGAAGCTCTCAACGGCGACTACGAGCTTATATTGCTGGACGTTATGTTGCCGGGTATCGATGGTATGCAGCTGTTGCAACGGCTGCGTCAGCAACACCGAGATACTGCAGTGTTAATGCTGACCGCTCGCGGCGACGACGAAGATCGTGTTATGGGTCTTGAGCTGGGTGCCGATGACTACTTGCCCAAACCTTTTAACCCACGGGAACTGGTTGCCCGGGTTAAAGCATTGCTGCGTCGTACGCCAAATACGACAATGCAAAGCGAGAAGTTGTCCGTTTGTGGTATTAACTTAGACCCCGCAACCACCGAGGTTCATTGTGATGGCTCAGAACTGATACTGACGCCCACGGAGTTCGATATTTTGCGTTGCTTAATGCAACAGGCTGGGCACATGGTCAGTAAAGATCAGTTATCAGTGGCAGCTTTAGGTCGTAAGATGGAGCCTTTTGACCGCAGCTTAGATGTTCACATTAGTAATATCCGCAAAAAATTACCAACCAAACCTGACCGTATTCAAACCATTCGTGGTCGTGGCTATCGCATACTCGCGAGTTTATGAAAATACGACGCACGCGGTGGTATCGGTCATTAACCTTAAGGTTGCTGCTGGTTTTCTGGGCGCTGCTGTCGGTGACTGCCGCCAGTGGCTACCTGCTAGCGATATGGAATAAGCCAAAGGCAGAACTCTCTCCGCTAAAACCTGAAATATACCAAACTTTGCAACCTTTGCTTAGTGACGCCCTCACCTTCCATTCTCTTCAACCAGGTAGACTCATTGCTGGCGACTATCGAGTGGCTGCTCAACTATCCAATACGGGTAGCGAAAAGCTTCTGATGGATGAACTACTACGTATTAAGCATGGCTCGACTTTGCTGCGTATGTTGGGGCAAGAGCAACCACAGCAAATCCCTTTGGATGAACGGCTGTTAATGGGACCTTTTGAGCTTAATGGCAATAAAATATTGGTCACTCGGCCTTTAGGGCCCGCCGAATACGTTGATAAAGAGAAGCTGGAGCAAGAATCGATGCAGGCGCGCGCACTGACCGTGATTATTGGAAGTGGTGTGCTCGCAATTTTGTTAGGTATTTGGCTTATTCGGCCTATTCGCCGAATGATATTAGGTATGCGAGAAGTGGCAAAGGGCAGTGCAAAGCCCGACTTGAAGCGACTGCCAAAGCGGGGTGATGAAGTGGGTGAGCTGGCGCGAGCCTTGTCGCAAACCGCGTTGGACTTAGCCAAGTCGCGAGATGCCCAACGGCGACTATTAAGTGATGTATCTCACGAGTTGCGCTCTCCTATGGCGCGTATGCAAGTGGCGTTGGACTTAACCGAAACCGATGCGCATGAGGATGATCCTAACTGGCAGCAACTGCGCCGGGATACCGAACGTTTAAGCGTTATCATCGAGCGTATTTTGTCGCTTTCCCGCCTGGAAAATGGACTCATCGAGTTGAATAAAGAATCGCTGGACAGTGGCGAATTGGTCCAGCAGCTTATTAACGATATGTGCTACCAAAAACCAGAGGTAGAGGAGCGCTTAGTGAAGCTCGGAGATGCCTGGCCAGAGATTGAAACTGATGCAGAGCTTTTCCGATTAGTGCTTGAAAATATCGTGAGAAACGCCCTGCATTACACCGAAAGTACCGTGGAACTGTCTTGCGAAGTAGGTCGCGACAATATGTGTGTGATAATACGCGACCATGGCCCGGGTGTGGAAGAGTCGACACTTGTTAAGCTATTTGAGCCGTTTTACCGTGGAGACCCTGCCCGTCACCATAAAGCGGGCGTTGGTTTAGGTCTTGCTTTAAGCCAAAGAACAGCGGTAGTTCTTGGAGGCAGCCTCACTGCTAAAAACCACCCTGAAGGTGGACTGAAAGTCGTGCTAGAATTGCCAAAACGGTAATTTGAGCAGCACGCATGTCGCTAAACGACCCTCTTAAACAAAAGCCTTCCGATGACTCGCCGAATTGGCGAGCCTTTTTTGATGACACTATTGTGCCTTTTTGGAACACGCAGGTTGAGTCGAAGTATTTTAAAGGTGACGACGGCTTAACGTTGCACTATGCCTCTTATAAACACACTCCAGAAGCGCCGCTGGTTGTTATTAGCCCGGGTCGCATTGAGTCTGCGTTAAAGTACCAGGAATTATTCTGGGAGCTGGCACAGTACGGGTTTTCAGTCACTGCTATCGACCACCGAGGACAGGGTTTGTCGGACCGTTTGACAGACAACCCACATCAGGGTCACGTTGACAGTTTTGATGATTTTGTCCGTGATTTTGCAGGGTTTAACGATGAAATTGAGAAAGAGTTTGGCAATGTGCCGAAAACCCTGTTCTCTCACTCGATGGGGGGCACCATAGCTACGCTTTATTGCGCTAACTATAAGCATAGTTATCGGTCGCTCATTTTGTCAGCTCCTATGTTCTCAATTGATACAGGCGGTGTGCCGTACAGCTTAGCGAAGCTTGTCGTGAGTGTCGGAGCGCGCCTGAACCGCTGGTTTTCGAGACCCTGGTATTTTCTGGGCATGAAGAATTATCAGCGTATTGCTTTTGAGGATAACGTTTTGACTCAAAGCTCGACACGATACGATGCTTTTCGCGATGGGTATGAGGCTCAGCCTAGCGTGCAGCTTGGAGGCCCAACTTTTAATTGGTTGTATGAAGCGATAAAAGCTTCGAAGGCTGCGCAGGATGTCGTCAATAAAATAAACATACCGGTGACGCTATTTCGCGCCGGCGCCGACAAAGTCGTTTCGAAAACAGGGCAGTTAGCGGTGGCAGCAAAAGCAACAGAAGGCCACTTCACTTTCAGGACGATAGAAGGGGCGTATCACGAACTGATGATGGAAAAAGACTGTTACCGAACGCCCGTCTTGAACGCTATCGTTGAGCAGACCCTTCCACTATTGCAACAATCTCAGGGTCCATGTGCACAATAATATCGGCTCCGGGGAAGGCTTTCATCAGTTCAGCTTCAACGTCATCCGCAATGGCGTGGGCGCGCAGCAGCGATAAGCTGTTATCGAGCTCAATGTGAAGCTGAATAAAGCGAACCGGACCCGCCTCACGAGTCCTTAAGCCGTGGAAACCCTTAACCCCGTCAACCGACATGGTTGCTTCAGCAATTTGTTTTTGGTGTTCCTCAGACAGTTCTCTGTCCATTAATGACTGGAACGCGTCCCAACCAATTTTTATTGCACCAATAATGAGGTATACCGCAATGCCAATAGCAAATACGCTGTCTGCCCAAAACCATCCCATACTGGTTAGCATAAGAGCGACAATGACAGCCACATTTAGCAGAATGTCAGACTGATAATGCAAATTGTCGGCTTGAATTGCCTGTGACTGTGTTTGCCGTATCGCAATGCGTTGAATGACAATAAGAACCGTTGTAATTAGTATCGCGATAATAGAAACAATGATGCCATAACCAGCTTTCGGAACACTGCCGCCCTGAATGAGTTGCTGCACACTGTGAAACACTAGCAACATGCTGGAACCGGCAATAAAGGCACTTTGTGCAAGAGCGGCTAATGACTCGGCTTTACCGTGACCAAAGCGATGCTCTTCGTCAGCCGGCTGGAGCGCATAGCGAATGGCAAAAAAGCTGAAAATAGAAGCGCCGCTGTCGAGAATGGAGTCTGTGAGTGAGGCCAGCATACTGGCGGATTCGGTTTGTAACCAAGCAAACAGTTTTATAGCAATAAGTATAGCCGCCACAACAACCGATGAAGCGCTGGCTAAACGAACCCAAAAAGAGTAATTTTGCTGATAATTTTTCTGCTTTGGCACGGCTTAGACACACATTAAAAAGAAATATTCTGCTATTCTACCGTTTTTCTAAAAGCGATGAAAATGAGCGATGCTGCATTTAGTTTTATTTGAGCCTGAAATTCCGCCTAATACCGGCAAACTTGTAACCCGTACCAGTAAACATGATTTTGTTAGCCCTATCCTATAATGGTCTCTAGTTACTAAAGCTGATAGGCTGATTGTTTTTCCAGTTCAGGGAGAAAGTACTTGGCTTCTGACTAATTGTTGTTAGTCATCTAGCGTAATTGTTGGTACAGTTTTGGTTACGTACCAATATCCCGGAATGTTAGTGAAGAAACTAATACTCAAAGATGTAAAAATCTTGGAGCAGCATTTTGAACGTCTCGATGTTTTATTGAACGATGATAGAAGTCTTGCGTTGTTGCCAACTCTCTTTTCAATTTTCTGCTTCAGTCGTTCGATTGCTTATATAACGCGAGAAGTTCGCACTGAAGACTTAGCTAGTACAGTAAGGCGAGAGACTTTTATCCAAGAGCACTCCATTACACAGAGCACTTGTGTAACATACGTAGCTCGCGTTTTTGAGTTCGCAAAATATTGTGACCAACTCGAGGAGTCATTTGTTGATATCAATTCCGACCGTCTTATGAATAGGTATCTGAATGAGAGTCTCGGTAAGCGAGTAACCAGTATTGCTACTGTAGAGGTAGCAAAAAGCGCCCTATCAGCTTATCGGTTATTCCTACTGAAGCTCGATCTTGGTGATTTACCTAATCTAAATTTGCGCAGTGAAATAATTGCTAATCTTAATTCTGCAACAATTGTACACTCCGCCACAGACTATGTTTCTAGAGAAGAACGTACAATTATAAAGCAGGCGTGTAGTAATGATCGCGATCGGCTAATCATACGTTGTGGGTATCAGCTAGGCCTAAGAAGTTCTGAAAACCGTGCTTTATTATTAACTGACCAATATATAAAAGAAGTTCGTCAGCCTGGTCTGCTGTCACTTTTTAAAAAGGCTGATAACGAAACTAGCGAAGTTTTCGCATATACATTAAATGGTGTTTACACAAAATTTAAAAAATCTCGTGTAATTTATATCCCTCGTCAACTACTGCTAGATTTTTACGATTACTATAAAAATGAAAGACGATATTATACTCAGAAAAGCAATGAAAAAAGAGAAGGTAAGCATCTCTTCATAAGGTATGACTCCGCGGGGAAAGGGGAAGCTATTTCAGACAGGCATGCAACAAATATCTTTCTTAAGGCTAGAAAGACTTCAGTCTTAAAAGAAGCACCTATCTCATATCATAAGCTTCGTCACACGTTTGCGACCGAATATTTCGCAACTTTAATTAAAGATAAATCAGGCCAATATTACAGTGAGGCAAACGCACTATACTTAGTCGGTAAGCGACTAGGGCACGCAAATCCGTCCACAACCAGCCGATATGTTCGACTTCTTGAAGATTTAAAAATAAAAGAAAGTATAGAGTTCTAGTTATATGCGAGAATTAGTAAGCTCGACTGAAATTAAGAAAAATGATGAAGAGTCACTTTTGAATTCAAATGTGATAAACGTGACTGCAAACAGTACTAGAGTGTTAATTGGAAAGTATGAGTATCGTTTCGAACCAGATTGCTATAAAAGAGCAAGTATAATTAAAGCGATAAATTCCGCAATAAATTTAGACTGGTTTAGTAACCTGTCAGAGCAAACAAAAACTAGTTATATGACAGCACTTAAGAGCTTTCTTCCCTATGTTCAAAAATTAAAAAATGAAGAGTTTACAGTAGGTATATTAGCTAACTTCTCAAGTTATAGGATAAATATTAAGAAGGTAAAAGCGCAGTCTACAAACGTTGGTATAGTTTCAAATATGCTAGCAAAGGGGCTTGGTAACCCAGGCTTGACCAGTAAAGAAGCCACTTATCTTCGCGACGTGGTTAATAATAAACCAAATTCAGCGTCTGCGAAAAGGGAGCAAGTCGCCCTTTCTGATTTTTTCCTTAATCTAAGCTGGTTTAGAACATACCTTAGTGATACCGAGATTTATGAGCTTAGTAATCAGAAAATATTTTTAGGTAGCTTTGTAACCACTATTGCAACTGTATTAACTAAAATAATAGAAACTAAGAAAGCCTTTATAGATTCAGGTTTAGCAGATAATTACACAGAAGATCTAAGTTTAACCAGAAAGACGAAAGTAAAGTATTATGTTCATTGGTTAATGAAAATGGGGGCTCAATTCGATCAAACAAAAAGTCTGGACCTACTAAAACTTTTCCAAATCGATTTTATTAACGAGTCAAAGTTTGTGAAAACCTCTGAATGCGAAAACTCTTTATATGACAAACAGATTAGTAAGATTGGAACAAGTAACTCTTATCATAAGACTGATATATTACGTTTTGGTAACCTTCGGGCTCCTTCCGCTCTAGAACAATACTTAATGTCATTTCTTATCGCTGCACAGGCTGTTCAGCCCTCAAATATAGAGGAGCTTAAAGCCGGAAACATTATCGAAATTAAAAACGTAAATGAACAAGTAATAAAAGTTCAGTTAAAGTATTTCAAAAAAAGAGCGAAAGAAGTGAAAGAGACCCCCTTGTTATCGGCTAAGGAATCAGTAGTTGCGAAAGCATTCTTAGCTTACAAGGAATACTTTTCGAGTGCTTCGGAATATCTTTTCAATGAACAGGCTAGTCTATCGACAGTTCATTATACGCCTTATCTAAAGAAGAGGACTCTCGTTACTCGGTTATTACTTTCTTTAACTATTTACGAGGAGGAAATTCGTTCGTCTTTAGGTAAATCTGGTTATTCCAATATTTTCTCGAAGTGCTTTAGAACTCTGAAAGAGGAAGGAGGAACTAGTCTAAGCGAATGGCGGGCGCGTGTAGCAAGAGTGAATCGCCACTAGTTCAC
>NZ_PIQA01000014.1 GCF_003987095.1 Idiomarina piscisalsi
GCCATTAGGTGATATAGGTTTTTAAATTATTAGTTTAAGGCAACCCGTTTAGCTACTTTTGTTGGCAAGAGAGTTTGTTAAAGCTGATAAAAATCGACGAGAGATAAATAGCTATACTGCACCGTTAGTTTTGGCAACTTGCCCACGACGTAGAATTGTGTGAGCATAGTCAATGGCTGGGGGACGATTTAACTTTGCAATGCAATCTGCATTGTGCATTCATGAAGGCTCTTTTGCCCACAGTGGCCCTACAACCGTGTGGACTAGCGCGTGGGAGGTATGAGACAAAACCCCCCAGCCTTCTTAAGGGAGCTTCGATATTTAATGGATTCTCAAACGGTTCTGCCACCACGGGCTAAACTAGCCAACTGCTCTACACTAGACCAGCTTGCTTCTCTTCTTAATACCGAAGTGGATAAGCTTCTTAAACTGATCTATCCGCATAATCGTCAGTACATCTCTTTTTCGATTCCCAAGAAGGATGGTAGCCGTCGACTTATAAGCACCCCTAAGCCAACACTTAAAAACTATCAAATGATCATAGCGTCTGAGCTTCATCACCATTACATACCAAGGGCCAGTGCGCATGCGTTTATTGAACAAAAAAGCGTACTAACCAACGCTTCTCCGCATGTCAACAAAAGGTATGTGCTTAATTTAGATTTAGAAGACTTTTTTGGGACTATCACGTTTGGGAGGGTAAAACGTCTACTTCAGAGCCCTCCGTTAAGCCTTACGCACAATGTTGCAACTGTTGTTGCACATATTTGCTGTTACAAGGGAAGGCTTCCTCAAGGTGCACCGTCCTCACCAATAATATCAAACATGATTGCATTTAAATTAGACAATCAACTTTTAAAGTTGGCGAAGCAATATCGCTTCACTTACACACGCTACGCCGACGATATAACCCTTTCATTTAATCAAAAAAGAAAGACGAGTTTGCCCACAGATATAGTTAAGTTTGATGAAGATAGCCTAGCGTTAGGTAGGTTGCTTTTGCGGACTATTGAATCAAACGGTTTCTCTGTAAACGATGATAAAACAAGATTAGCGACAAAGAATGATCGTCAAGCAGTGACGAACTTGACGGTAAATCAATTTGTTAACGTCAATCGGCTATTTTTGCGTCAAACTTCTGCAATGATAAACGCTCTCAACGTTTATGGGGCTCAAGATGCGGAAATCGAGTACTTAAAAAAGTATCATAAAGGATACCTTTCACCACGAAAGCAGCTAAAGCACAAAAATGAGCCAGGAAAGTTTTTCAAGCAAATGGTAAGAGGAAGACTAAACTTTATTCGTATGGTGAAGGGTAAAGATTCTCTAGTGTGGAGAAAGCTAATGTACCGATACACCGTTGCCATAGGAGAACCAAACGCACGATACGCTCTATCACCTGCAGAGTTAGCAAAACGTTCGCTTTTCGTCATACATAATCTCACAGACGATAGTGAAGGTGTTGGAACTGGGTTTAAGCTTAATACATTCGGTATGGTTACCAATCAACACGTGATTGCTTATTTAGACAACTCGAACCTAGCTGATTTCTGCGTCATCGAATGGATTGAAAAAATGGATCAACAATTTCCATCGGTTCAACTTATTTTATCAGATGAAAAGTCAGATATTGCGATAGTTGAGGGCGCATCAATGAACATCGTGCCAGCTCTTGATGCTTCCACTTCCCCAGACTACACACCAGGAACGACGTGCACTTTATTGGGATTCCCTAACTATAAGACCGAGGATTCCCCTACAGTCATCGAATGTAGAATTGTGCGAGAAATTGAAGTAGATAACGAACCCAGAATAGTAGTAGACGAAAAAGTAACTCACGGAATGAGTGGTGGGCCTGTTATAGATTCGGACGGCTTAGTAATTGGAATTATATCTAACGGCTCTAAATATAACTCGACAGACGATCGTGTAAACGCGTTTATTCCTATAAAGACTTTACTCCTAACAAAAAATTAGTAGGGGAGCGTCCCCTACAATTCCAACTCAATAAAGTCTCGGTCCACATCCTCCTGAGTAATCCCTATATATCGTAGCGTTACAGCTTCCGAACTATGACGCAGCATCTTCATTACCCTGGCAATGTCGTGAGTATTCTTATAAAGGTGATAGCCACGGGTCTTTCGCATTGAATGAGTCCCCAGCTTAATGCCAACCTCCTCCCCTATCGCCGCGAACGCCCGCGAAACGTAACGGCGGCTAATCGGGGCCTCGTCCAAACCTTTAGACCATTGATTTCGATAGGATTGAAATAGGTAAATATGGTCTGGATGCTCATCCTTTATCCGAGCAATAATCGACCGTGCTTTGTCGTTCAGTTTAATGGTTGCTTGTTTTGACGTCTTTCCCTCAACTAAGGTCAGACGCTCATCGTGTATGTTTTCAAACTTGATGGACAGTAAATCTGAAATCCGTAACGCCAGGTTCAAGCCAACATCCCAAACATCAGCAATTTGCTGACCGTATGTTCGTTTGAGAAGGTGGCTAATCAGCTTTACGGTATCCAGATCTTTAACCGCTTGTACTTCGGCCATGATCTAGTTCCTTTTTTGCTGTAAAACGTGATTTTGAGTACTTAAGAGGGTATAAAGGGGGAAATAGCCCGTTTTTAGTGGGTTTGCTTGTTCCCATTTCCTTATTTTGGGAACTTAGTATTAATTAAAACAGAACGCCTCTTTTTGATGATATATCTTTTAAACTTCGGGGAGTAAAGCTCTTCTTGAAAACGATTTTTGATTAATGTATCGTTAGGCTGCTTATATACAACTGTAGGTAATGATGCTTAGACTGGGATTTTTAATACTGGTGCTGGTTGCTGTTCTGACTCAAATCAGTCAGGCGGTTGCTGACGTGCATCAATCTCACCAGTCATCCTCTGAGCAACACCTCAATTTTGATCATGACGAATCTCACATCGATAAGCGCAACCTCCCTAAAAGTGGCGAAGTCAGCTTTGACTGCCATCATTGCTGTCACTGCCATGGTTCTTTTCATCTATATGCGATGAAGGCTGAAAAAACTCTCGCATTACCACGAATGGGAACAATGCGCCCTGGGTACACCCAGTTCTACACTAATCCACTGTCATCACCGCTGTTCCGGCCACCCATCTCCTCATAACTGCCTAATACGCTGCTTTAGCAGCACAACAAAATCGTTATTTTACGCAGTAATATGACTGAGGAGTCTATCTATGGGTCCGTTTTCGACACATAGCAAACGCTTGTTTGTTGCCGTAAGTCTGGCAATAAGCTCAAGCTACGCCAATGCACAACAGTTGCCCGAGCAATGGCAACAAACTGTGCAGCGACACCCCAGTGTTGAAGCCGCTCAACAGCAGGCCGAAGCACTCATTCAACAGGGCAAGCAATTAAAGCAGCCTTTGTACAACCCTAGCTTATCGTCACGCTTAGAGCGTGAGGGTGACATCAATAACTACGCTATTGGTCTAAGCCAAACGCTGGACTGGAGCACTCGCAATGAAGCACGTGCCAGTCAGAGTGACGCAGTGACCGCTATGGCAATGAGTATTTATCGCCAGTCGGCGACATCGCATGCTAAAACACTGCTGAATACCTATGTGCAATGGCTTGATGCAAAACAGCGTTACGCACTTGCTGAGCAGCAAGAGGAAATCGTTAAACAGGCGATAAGCCTGGTTGCCGAACGACGTAAAGCCGGTGACTTAGGTGCCGTCGACGAACAGCTGACGGTACTCGCGCTAAGTCGGCAACTGCAACAAACGGCAGCGGCCTATCAACAACTGCAATCCGCTGAAGCAGAGTTAAACGCTCTGCTAACAACGTCTGATGTCGGTCAACTCTCCATTAATGAGGAGCTATTTAACGTTGAACCTGCGTTAACGGCTCGTTGGCAACAACACCCAGCGTTAAAAGCCGCTTACCTGCAATGGCAATTAAAGCGCGCGGATGTCGACTGGAAACGCTCGTTAACCACCGCCAACCCAACCGTAGGCGTCGAAGCGGGCGAGAGCAATAACGAAACCGTAGTTGGCTTATCATTCAGTATTCCACTACAGATTCGCAATAACTACAGCGATGCAGTACGCGCAGCCAATAGCGAAGCTGTTGCTGAAGAAAAGCGTCTGATTGCGCTACGCCAACAATGGCAAGCAGCACTGAAATCGTCCCTTAACAACTACCGCTTTGTTAAAAAACAATGGCAAAGCTGGCAAAGAGACTTTCAATCTCGGCAGGATGAGTCGATGCAGGTGATTGAGCAGTCCTGGCTCGCCGGAGACTTATCCACCACCGACTATCTCACCGCCATGCAACAGCAGCTCGATAGTCAATTTGCAGGGATAGCGCTGCAAACACAATATCGGTTGGCCGCCATTGAATGGTTGTACCGTTCGGGCGAACTCAGTAAAGCGCTGACGTTATCGCCGTTAAGCCAGCAAACAAAAGCAGAGATTGGAGAGTAAACGATGTCAGTAAAACCTTTATACGCAGCAATAGCACTTGCGCTGAGCTTTCCGGTGATGGCGCAGGATGAACACGGACACGACGAAAAAGAACGTACTCACAAGGAAAGTGCAGGCGTGGAGCTATCCAGCAAGCAACTGTCCATGGCAGATATCACCACACGAACCTTGCAAACTCAAGTCATTGAATACCCGGTTTATGCCCCGGGCGAGGTGGTTGCTAACGACTTTAACAGCTATATCGTGAGTCCGCGCATCGATTCGACCGTTCTCAAACGTTTTGTCAGTATTGGCGATCACGTCGAAAAAGGTGAGCCACTGGCAACCCTCTTCAGTGCCACCATAGCGGAGGCGCAAAGTCAGTATTTGGTCACACTTAACGAATGGCAACGCGTGCAGTCACTTGGTGAGTCGACGGTGGGTGAAAAACGCTTTGTCGAAGCGAAAAACGCCTTTACCTCAGCGCAAGCAAAACTCAAAGCGTTTGGTATGTCAGCCAGTGACATTAAGCGCTTAAGTAAAGCTGACTACCCTGTCGGCGAATACCAACTGACCTCAGAAATTGGCGGGATTGTGGTTAGCGATAACTTCAAGCAGGGCCAGCAAGTTAATGCCGGTAAACACTTGGTTGAAGTGCTACAAGAAGAAACCTTGTGGGTTAATGCTCGGCTACCGGGCTCAGCCGACCTCAATGTGAAGTTTGGTGATGCTGTTACGGTGAGTGTCGACAACCAACGCTTTGCGGCAAAAGTCATTCAGGAAGGTCACACAATAGACCATACAACCCGTACCCGAACTGTCCGACTTGCGGTAAATAACGAAAAGGACCAATTACACCCCGGTTTATTTGCAGATGTCTATTTCTCAGTCAAGTCGGATGGATCGGTGCTTGCAGTTAAGGACTCAGCCTTAATGCGGGCACCTGATGGTGACTGGCAGATATTCATTGAGCACGAACCCGGAAAGTTTGAACCGAAGAAAGTCGAATTGGTTGATGAAAAAGGTCCGTGGAAAGTCATTAGAGGCGTTAAGGAAGGCACAGAATATGTAGACAACGGCGCGTTTTTCGTTCGCTCTCAAATCGCTAAAGGCGGTTTTGACCCACATAACCACTAACAGGAGGTTTTATGTTTCAGCGCATTATTCAGTTTGCTGTCGCTAATCGCCTGTTATTGGTATTGGCTTTATTCAGCATCAGCATTGCGTCATTTTTTGTTATTCCCAAACTTAATCTGGATGCCTTCCCCGATGTTACCAACGTTCAGGTAACGGTAAATACGGAGGCCCCCGGGTTAGCAGCGACCGAAGTCGAGCAGTTGATTACCTATCCGATAGAGTCGGTGATGTATGCCCTGCCCGACGTCAAAGAAGTTCGGTCAATCTCAAAAACAGGTTTATCGGGCATTACGGTAGTGTTTGACGAGAGTGTCGATATCTACTTTGCCCGGCAACTGGTGTTTGAACGACTGCAGGCGGCAAAGGAATTAATACCCGAAGGCGTAGGTACACCCGAAATGGGTCCTAACTCTTCCGGCCTCGGCCAGGTTTATCAGTATCTGCTACTTGCCGAACCGGGCTCCGGTGTCAGCAGTATGGAGCTACGCAGTCTAAACGACTATGTGGTTAAACTGCTATTGATGCCCGTTGAGGGAATTACCGAAGTCTTGTCCTTTGGCGGCGAAGTTAAACAGTATCAGGTTAATCTTAACCCCGCTAAGCTGTTGTCTTACGACCTTACCCAGCAAGACGTCATGAGCGCGGTCAACAAGAATAACGGTAACGTTGGTGGTTGGTATATGCCCCGCGGTCAGGAGCAGTTGGTTATTCGCGGCACCGGCTGGCTGGATAGCGGTAAAAAAGGCCTGCAACAAATACGACAAATACCGCTCAAAACAGTTGACGGCGTTTCCGTAACACTGGGCCAGGTTGCCGAAGTCGAAATCGGCAGTGAAATTCGCCAGGGGGCGGTCTCAATGTCGCGTAAAGTCGACAGCGAGGTCAACCAGCTGGGCGAAGTGGTGTCGGGTATTGTGCTCAAACGCATGGGCTCGAATACCAAAGCCACCATCGACGGTATTAAAAAGCGCATTCCGCTTATTCAGCAAGCATTACCCGAGGGTGTCACCTTTGAGCCGTATTATGATCAGGCCGACTTAATACAAAAAGCCGTATCTACGGTCGCGTATTCACTGCTCATTGCCTTTGTGTTTATTATCGCAGTATTAGCACTGTTTTTGCTCAACATACGCGCTACTTTTTTAGTGTTACTGTCCATTCCCGTTTCTATCGCCATTGCCCTAATGGTAATGTCCGCGATGGGCATGTCGGCTAACCTGATGTCGCTGGGCGGGATAGCTGTTGCCATTGGTATGCTGGTCGACGGCTCCGTGGTGATGGTTGAAAACATCTTTAAGCACTTAAGTCGTCCGGATAGTGAACATCATGGCGACGCCGAGCAACGCACAGAGCACCGCGACCCGGATCCTCAGGCAGCCAAACTCGACAGTCATGGTATCAAGCTGCGAGTTAAGGAAGCGGCTAACGAAGTGGCTCGACCGGTATTCTTTGCCGCCATGATCATCTTGGTGGTCTTTATGCCACTGTTTAGTTTTCAGGGTGTTGAAGCTAAATTATTTGAACCCATGGCTATCAGCATTATGTTGGCCATTATCTCCGCGGTTTTTGTGGCCATTATGGTTGTCCCGGCATTAGCCAGTTACTTTTTCAGTCGGGGTATTAAGCCTCGTGAAAATAAACTGCTTAAACCACTAGATAATGGTTATAAAAGACTATTGTCGGTCGCTTTACGCAGTAAAAAGGCCGTTATTACCCTGGCCGGTTTGCTGTTTGTCGGCGCTTTGGTGTTAGTGCCTCGTCTCGGCACGGAGTTCGCTCCCGAACTGGAAGAAGGCACGATTAATATTCGCGTGACATTAGCCCCCTCCTCTAACCTTGAAACGGCCTTAGAGGTGGCTCCGAAGCTTGAAAAAATCCTGATGTCGTTCCCGGAAACCACCTACGCACTCAGCCGCATTGGACGAGCCGAAGTGGGCGGCGATCCAGAGCCTATCAGCAACATCGAGATATATGTGGGCCTTAAGCCGCAATCCGAATGGACAACGGCATCCGATCGCTACGCCTTACAAGAAAAAATGGAGGCAAAACTCGATGCTCACCCAGGCTTGTTGTTTAATTTTTCACAACCTATCGCAACACGGGTTGATGAACTGCTCTCAGGTGTAAAATCGCAGCTAGCCATCAAACTATTTGGACCCGAGCTTGACGTGTTGGCCCGTAAAGGCCAGGAAATAGAAAGTGCCGTCAAGCAAGTTGACGGGGCGGTTGCAGTAGCGATGGAGCAAATAAAAGGTGAATCACAACTCGTGGTTTCGCCGAAACGCCAACAACTCTCACGCTACGGCTTAAATGTCTCCGATGTACTGAGCGTTGTCGACAATGGCTTGGGTGGCGCTTCGGCAGGCCAGATCATTCGCGGTAATGAGCGCTATGATATTTACGTGCGGTTGGCCAAGCAATTCCGCGATACGCCGGAGTCTATTCGCTCGTTACGCTTGTTAACTCCCTCAGGGGCCTGGGTAACCTTAGGCGAAGTCGCCAGCGTTGCAATTGAATCAGGACCACCGCAAATCCGTCGTGATGATGTACAGCGTCGCGTTGTGATTCAATCGAACGTTCAGGGTCGTGACATGGGTAGCGTGGTTGCCGATATTCGGAAGGCGATTGACGAGAAGGTGGATTTACCAACCGGTTACTCAGTCGACATTGGTGGCCAGTTCGAAAGTCAACAAAGAGCACAGAAGCGCTTGTCCATTGTCGTTCCCATATCGTTGGCACTCATCGCCCTGCTGCTTTATTTTGCTTTCGGCACCATGGGTCAAGCCATGCTGATTTTGGTGAATGTACCGTTAGCAGTCATCGGTGGTATTGTCGCACTCTTTGTGTCAGGACAGTACTTATCGGTGCCCAGCGCGGTTGGTTTTATCACGCTTTTTGGTGTGGCGGTACTAAACGGTGTGGTTCTGGTCGAAAGTATAAACCAGAGAATAACCGATGGGCATGCGGTTAGTGATGCCGTGTTTGATGGCGCATGGTCGCGACTCCGTCCGGTATTGATGACAGCTATAACCTCAGCGTTAGGGCTCATCCCGATGCTGTTTGCAACCGGTGCAGGGGCTGAAATCCAACGCCCACTGGCTACCGTCATTGTCGGTGGTTTGGTATCAGCCACTCTGCTGACACTGGTTATCTTACCCGTGCTCTATCCTTGGTTTTCGAAACAAAAGGTTAATGATTTGAGTCGTTAGGGTTCAATAGCACTTAAAGGGGCGGTTATTGCCGCCCCTTCTACTACAAAAAGGAACGTATTATGGGGCATCACCATAACCATGATCACTCAAAGGACATGCCGTCCAAACGCCTGGGGTGGGCATTTGTTCTTAACTTTGTTTTCACAATTATCGAGTTTATTGGTGGCTTTCTTACCAACAGTACCGCCATTTTAGCCGATGCCGTTCATGATCTTGGCGATAGCTTGTCGCTTGGCCTGGCGTGGGTACTGAATAAACTGGGAAAAAAGCAGGCCAACCAGCACTTTACCTACGGTTATAAGCGACTGAATCTTGCCGGTGCATTTATCAATGCCGTTGTTTTAATCGCAGGCTCTGCCTGGGTACTTGTAGAAGCAATTCCCAGGCTCTGGAACCAACAAATGCCCGTGGCTGATGGCATGATTGCGTTGGCGGTACTTGGCATTGTGGTTAATGGCTTTGCGGCTTACAAATTGTCAGAAGGTAAAACGTTAAACGAACGCGTTATTAACTGGCACTTGCTGGAAGATGTTCTCGGCTGGGTTGCTGTACTAATCGTTGGTATTGCTTTGCTGTTTGTGGATTGGCCAATTCTCGATCCGCTACTGTCGATTGGTTTTACGATGTTTATTTTAGTGAATGTACTGCGCAACCTGTGGGCAACGCTGAAACTCTTCATACAGGCCACGCCAGACAAAGACACCTACAGACAAGTCGCGGACGCTTTACTGGAGCTACCTCATATTGCTGACCTACACCATTTGCATTTTTGGTCACTAGACGGCGAGGAGCATGTATTAACCGTTCATTTGGTGTTATCTAAAAACCTTGATATCGAGGCCCGTAGCGATTTAAAACAGCGCATCGATGACGTCCTTGCGCCCTATGCTTTAAGCCATACAACGGTAGAACTAGAAGATCCTGATGAAGCCTGTAGGGACAACTGATAATGAGTGCATTATTTTTATTAAAAACACTCGGGTTATTTATTGCCACCGCAGTTGCTGAAATTGTCGGTTGCTATTTACCCTACTTATGGCTCAAAGAGGGTCATTCTGTTTGGTTACTCATTCCGGCGGCAATGAGCTTAGCCTTATTTGCTTACTTATTAACACTTCATCCAGCGGAAAGCGGGCGCGTTTACGCAGCCTACGGCGGTATTTACGTATTAACTGCCATAGTCTGGCTGCGAATTGTCGATAAATCGCCTTTATCCAGCTTCGACCTGATTGGGACGGCGTTTGTGCTCACAGGCATGGGGATCATTGTATATGGTTGGCGTTAGACTGGGCTGAGATTTAGTAACACGCTAAGTCACACGCTTTTTATTCCGATTGATTTTAATCTTTAAAAACAGGTTTTTATCAAAACTTTTCGATTCCGCCTCCGGCACCAACTTCTTCCTAAAGCCCTGCACTTAATGCGGGGCTTTTTCGTTTCTGAGCAACGGAAGTAACACGCTTAGTAACACAGTTCTGTAGATACGGATCTACTTTTGCACCGTTTCACGACTCACACTTTAATAGCGTCTATTTGCCTACTAGGGTTTCGGCTGATTACCTATTGAAGGGTTCGAAGGTATCATATCATTGGATAAGGCTTGTCATAGTCGTCACGTAGGCGGGAGCCGAGGCGGCTTGCGAGTTTTAGCATCCCGCCAACATATGTACCTCATCTACGACACGTGAATAATCTCAACCGACTGCAACCCTCGGTTAGTCTTCCATTGAATTGTCTGGCCAACAGACAAACCAATGAGCGCAGCACCTAATGGGGCAAACACTGAGAGGCTGTCCTCATATTTGTCGACCTGATCGGGGGCTGTCAGCGTTTTAGTGAATACCTTACCCGTTTCTAACACCTTAAAAGTGACTTGCTTATTCAAACTCGCCACATTCTCTGGCATAGCGGCAGGTTCCAGCACTTCTGCACGCGCCAATTCGGCCTCAAGTTCATCTAAAAACTCCGGCGGCAAGCGGGTTTCTTCCAGGCTATGTTCAATCACTGCCAAATCAAAAGTCGATATCGTTATTTTTGGTTTTGTTTCCATGTTTCTTCTCCATTAAAAAGGGGCTCCGAAGAGCCCCTTACTCGTTACTCATCAGAAAGCTTCTTTTTCTTCTTTTGTTTACGTTTCTCTTTTAACGTCATCTGAGGTTTCTTCTTTTCTTTCTCTTTACTCATTGGATTCACCTTATCTGTTCAATATATAAAATGACTTAAGCTATTGCACAACTAAGTTACTCCAAGGCTCTACCCTCCTTACGGCATGAGTGTTTAAAGGTCTGTAATTACTTTTCTTTGGTTTACAGAAATAACGTCCCACTTGTCGGTTCTTCTGCCAAATTCAGTCACCGCAACATCCCCTAATTTGAGCCCCAACAACGCAGAACCTAATGGCGATATAAAAGAAATCATCTGCTCTTCGGGATCTGCTAACTCTGGTGGTACCAAAGTGACCGTCACCTTTTCCCGAGTCGCTCTGTTTTTAATGGTCACAGAAGAGCCAACTGTTACCCGCCCCAATAGCCGTGAGCTACTCTTTTGGCTAAATTCAAGCCGTTCCAACAATATACTCAGCTCAATAGGGTCCATTAACATTCTTTGTCCCGCATTTTGAAATATGGGACTACCTAAACATACCGAGCCCTTACAGGGCCTAAACATGCGCATAAGCACGGCTTTATCTCCAACCGAACTAATGAATAACTGTGGAATTACAACAATAGGGAAACAGCCGAACGCATGAGCTGCGTTCGGCTTAATTTGGAAAGGTGAGAGCAGTACTCTGTATTGAATAGTTATACTTAAACATAATGTCCTCAAAACAACTTGAGAACATCATAGCCCGTTAAAAATTTAAAGCAAGCCCTTGCTATATTCGTCTAAAAACACCGAATTTATTGCCTTCCGGTAGCATCAGTCAATCAGACAAGATACAGTCTCTTGCTCGAGATGAGTACCCGCTGATGAGGAGGATAGCAATGAAAAACAAAGTCTGTATTTTGAGTATGGATAATTTAGAGGGCTTTTTTAGCTATGACGATTTATTAAAAGAGCCCTTTAAGCAGCATGGAATAGACGTAGAGACAGTCTCATGGCGCAATTCTCAGTGCGACTGGAACCAATATGATGCCGTCATTGTCCGCTCAACCTGGGACTATCAGGACGACTGCGAAGAATTTTTAAACGTATTAGAAAAGATAGAATCCTCTTCTGCAACATTGATGAATTCATTGCAGGTCATAAAATGGAATATTAGTAAGACCTATCTTAAAGAGCTTGAAGATAAACAAGTACCCACTGTCCCTACCTTATGGGGAAAGTCATTTAATACCAACACGTTAAAGTCTGCTCAAGTAAAATGGCCTAATCAGCAGTTGATCATTAAACCCACAGTTTCGGCCAACGCAGACGATACGTACCGACTGTCAAAGGACAGCTCTACCGATGCGTTGATAGAGTCACTGACCGAACACTTCCCAGCCGGTCGCGAATTCATGCTGCAGCCGTTTTTAAACTCCATTGTAGAGCACGGCGAATATTCATTATTCTATTTTGGCGGGGTCTTCAGTCATGCCATTAAAAAGTGTCCCGCTAACGGCGACTTTAGAGTTCAAGAAGAGCACGGCGGTGAATTCTTTCAGGTGACCCCGAATAATGCCATTAAAGAAGTAGCCGAGCGAGCGTTAGGATGCGTCGACGAGACACTGCTCTATGCCAGAATTGATGTTGCTCTATTGAATGATAATACGCCTGCCATTATTGAAATGGAGCTCATTGAACCGAGTTTATACTTCGGGGTTGATGAAGCTAGCGCAGAGCGCTTCGTAAAGGCTTATCTCAGTATGATAGATCGTTAATTAGCGATACCGATAATTGGCTCTATCCATGCCATACGAGACGATAAGTCGCTATGGGTGACATAATATAAGGTGCGGTAATGCGCACCTTCTGTCGGCAGACTTTTGACCAACCCAGCCTCTAGCATCAGTGGCGTTGTGATGCTGGGAACATAGGCAACACCGATGCCCGATGCCACCGAGTGAATAATACTCTCATTGGTGTTCAGCTCGGTCACATTTTCGGGTTTAATGCCGAGTTTAGCCCATAGCTTTTCGGTAAGTCGTCGGGTGGCCGAGCCTGTTTCGCGAATAAGCCAGGGCTGCAGTTCTAGCATTTGGCCTTCATCATCGGGCGGTGCTATGAGAGTCATGCTGTCCTCTTTAAACGGCTTAGCCAGTATATCGCCGCGCGAGTTTGGACCTTCAACCAACCCTATGTCGTCCTGAAATGACTCAATCCGGTTGAGTATTTCATCCGTGTTGCTTATGTGAACATTAATTTTTAACGAGGAGCGTTGTTGCTTTAGTGCATTGATATAAGCTGGCAACCAGTAATTCCCGACTGTCTGGCTGGCACCTATATTCAGCATTTCCCGAGAGTTATTTTGCAGTTGTTCAAAGTACCGTTTAGTGCCGTCACTGATCGACAGAATTCTGTCAGCTCTCTCATAAAGCCAAAAACCCGCCGCAGTCAGTTCAACCTTTTGTGAAGAGCGCTTTCGTCCTCTTTCTCGCACGACCAACCGAGTGCCGAGCTGCTGTTCAATATCCTTCAAGTTAATGGATACCGCTGATGTCGTCATATTGAGTCGCTTGCTGGCGGCAGTAAGACCACTGGTGTCAGCAATGGTTTTAAACACTTGGAGTTGGCGCAAACTAATCATAATTTTATTTTAACTTAATAAATTTTTATTAAGTTTTAATTAATATTAACTGCACTATACTCTCGCCTAAACACAGAAATCAAGGCAAGGTAACACTATGAACCATCCCATCGTCGGGCTTCTTGCAGCCATTGCTATCGCCGTGGGTGTTGTCGAGCTTCACCAATGGCTTCCAGCAATTCAATCAGTTTCGCCACTATTAATTAGCATTGGCGTGGGTATTTTGGTCAGTCACCTATTACCTGCGCGCTATAAAAAACCGCTGGGCCCCGGACTCAATATTGCTAAAGGCACGATATTACGATTAGCCATTGTTCTATATGGTTTCAATATTACCCTGCAGGCCTTGTCTGAGGTCGGTGTTTATGGTTTGTTTAGTGCTCTCACCATGGTGTCAGTAATACTGTGCGTTGGTATTTGGGCAGGAACCAAACTGTTTAAACTCGATACGGAGCAATCGATACTAGTGGCCGTAGGTAGTGCTATTTGCGGCGCTGCAGCGGTTGCGGCAATGGAACCTATCATTAAAGCACAACCTTACAAAGTACTCACTGCTATCAGTACCGTGGTTGTGTTCGGTACACTTTCTATGCTGCTAATGCCATTAATGTTTCAACTTTTTGATATCACCGAAGCGCAATACGGTTTATGGGTGGGTGTGTCCGTCCATGAAGTTGCACAAGTGGTTGTCGCCGGTGACTCAGTTAGCACCACTGCAGCACACATGGCAGTGTTAGAGAAAATGTTGAGAGTGGTGCTGTTAGTGCCTGTACTGTTAGCCTTTGCGGTGTGGATGAGACAAAAAGTTTACGCCGCCGATACCGAAAGCAGTAAGAATAAAGTAGCCGTCCCGTGGTTCGCCTTTCTATTTATTGGAGCAATTGTCATTAACTCGTTGAACTGGATACCCGCCAATGTAACAACGGCTCTGACGACCACAGCTACCTATTTACTGTGTATTGCCATGGCCGCTTTAGGCATGTTGACTCATATCAGCGTTCTCAAGCAAGGCGGCGCAAAAGCATTTGCGCTCGCCACCTTACTTTTTGTTACCTTGTTGGTCACTGGCTATTTATTGGCACAGTTTGCTTAACAATCACGCTAAGTTAAACGGGTCATCCATTACACGCGACGGCTCGGTAAACCACACCGGACCGTCGTCCGTCATATAGAAGTGATCTTCTAAACGAACTCCAAAAGTATCTGGTTTTATGACCATCGGCTCGTTGCTAAAGCACATTCCCGATGCCAATACGGTTTTATCACCGCCCACCAGATAAGGCCATTCATGTAAGTCCATGCCAATACCGTGACCCGTTCGATGAGGTACACCCGGCAACTGATAGTCCGCTTTTAAGCCAAGCTTAGCGAGTTCCTCTCGAACGGCATCATCTACCGATTCGCAGGTATTTCCATTATGCGCGGCATCAAATGCGGCTTGCTGAAGCTGTCGCTCGTATTGCCAGAATGTCTTTTGTTCAGCGTTAGCTTCACCGAATGGGTACGTGCGGGTAATGTCAGAATGGTAGCCATGTAACTTACAACCGGTATCAATTAATACCCAGTCATTTTTTTCCAATTTTTGCTCATGACTGACGCCATGCGGATAACTGGTGCCCTGACCAAACAACACAATACAGAAGAAAGATCCACTTGCGCCCACTTTGCGATGAGCTTCGTCAATAAACGCTCGCACTTCTGAGGCCGTTACCCCTTCCTGTAGCATTGCCCCGGTCGCACGATGCACCGCCATGGTCATATCCATCGCGGTTTGTATGAGTGCAAGTTCAGCTTTTGACTTATGCATGCGACACTCAGCGGTAATCACTTTTGCGTCGCACATTTGCGCTGCCGGATAGCGCTCCTCAAGGTTTGAAACAATGCTGTAAGACGACGACTCGTCCAGCGCGAGTTTACCTCTGGTCAATTCGTTCTCTTTCAGAAAATCAATAAAATAATCGTAGGGTGATTCGTGTTCGTCCCACAGCAAGGTCTTCATCGGAAGTTTCATCGCTTGCGTTAGTGACCCAATTTCAAACGCAGGAGCAATTAAAGTAACCGCCCCTTCGACAGGAACAACTGCGCCTACCAGACGTTCACTTGGGTACCATTTTAAACCGGTAAAATACTCTAAATTAGTGCCCGCGTTTAAATACATCGCATCGATGCCTTTGGCTCGCATCAATGTCTGGGCTTTGTCGACTCTCGCCTGATACTCTTCTAATGTAATGGGCTGAACATTCAGTGTCATATCTTCTAATGCGTCGAGGGCGGTCTTTGCATCGGTAATGCCTACACCGTGGGTCATTCTGCCTCCTAAAATGTCATTTCGTATTAACCGCTAGATTCAAGTAGATGGCCGATTCTGCTAAATAATGGCGAAATATAATAGTCAGCTTTAGGATTTAATTTTTAACACACTGATTTATATAGACTTTGTTTTTGGCTTAACTCTTGCACTATGACTCATAATAAAAAGACAAGAACAATAAGGACGCATTATGAGTGTGAAATTCGAAGATCGACCTTTAGACAAGGTTCGTGAGGAAACTATTGACCAACTGGTCATGAACTACGGTCACGGGGAACTTTCCTCAGAAGCGTTTGAGCGCCGTCTCGATGCGGCTATGGATGCAATAGAACATAGTCAACTTGCTGCGCTAGTAGAAGACCTCGAGCTGAAGCCTGACACGTCGTACGACAGCATGAAAGAACAAAAATTCTCGCCACACTATGGTGAAGGACGCGCCCAGCCAACGGAAAATGTGGTTTCTATTTTATCATCCAACGAGCGAACAGGCGTATGGACGGTACCGCGTGAAATAACGGTGTATGACTTTCTGGGCTCTGTCGAACTCGACTTTACGGATGCCGTGTTCCAACACCCCGATGTCACTATCAAAGTGGTCGGGATGCTTTCAAGTCTCGAAATTTACGTACCTGAAGAAATCATGATAAGCACCAACGTATTTAATATTCTTGGTTCCACTGAAAACAAAGCGCCATCCATGGGAAACCTGAAGCAAGTTCCCCATATTCGAATTGAAGGCTTTCACGTGCTCGGTTCGGTTGAGGTAAAAGTCAAACGCACCATTAAAGAGAAATTCGTGGCTTTTGCAAACAACCTGAAAGAAACCTTTAACTCAAAGAACTTTTACTAAGCAGCAGCCAGCTGTGCCAAATACTCGTCGTAACTGCCGGCAAAGTCACGTAAGCCTTTGTCGGTAATTTCAATAATACGGGTCGCCAGTGAAGACACAAACTCGCGGTCGTGACTGACAAACAACAAGGTACCCTCAAACTGCTCCAGCGCCAGATTCAGAGACTCTATGGACTCCATATCCAGGTGGTTGGTCGGTTCATCCATCACCAAGATATTGGGCTTCTGAAGAATTAACTTACCGAATATCATCCGCCCTTTTTCACCACCGGATAAAATCGACACCGGTTTTTGAATATCATCCGCAGAAAACAGCATGCGTCCCAAAACACCGCGTATCGACTGCTCGTCGTCACTGGGTTGCTTCCATTGGTACATCCATTCGTACACCGTCATTTCCTGCTTAAACAGGTGTGCGTGATCTTGTGCATAGTAACCAATGTTGGCATTTTCAGACCATTTAATACTGCCAAAGTCCGGTGTGTAGTCGCCCATTAGGCACTTCAGCAGGGTTGTTTTACCAATACCATTGGCACCAATAATGGCGACTTTTTCGCCCACTTCTACCGAGGTACTCAGACCTTTCAATACCGCCTGCTCGTCAAAGCTTTTACGCACATTGTCGGTTTCAAGCGCCAGCCGATACAATTTCTTCTCTTGGGTAAAGCGAATGTACGGATTCACCCGGCTTGAGGCTTTTACTTCTTCCAGCTGAATCTTTTCCATTTGTCGTTGACGCGAGGTTGCCTGCTTGGCCTTCGAGGCATTCGCCGAGAAGCGGCTGACAAAGCTCTGCAGCTCCGCAATCTTCTCTTTCTTCTTGGCGTTGTCGTTCATCAGCTGTTCACGCGCCTGAGTGGCGGCAAACATATATTCGTCATAGTTGCCTGGGTAAACACGCAACTCACCGTAATCAATATCCGCCATGTGCGTACACACCGTGTTCAGAAAGTGACGGTCGTGCGAAATAATGATCATGGTGCTTTGCTTTTCCGCCAGCACACCTTCTAACCAGCGAATGGTGTTAATGTCCAGGTTATTGGTCGGTTCATCCAGCAACATAATATCCGGCTCAGAGAACAATACCTGCGCCAGTAACACCCGAATTTTAACGCCCGGTGCCAGCGCCGACATTAAGCCGAAGTGCTGCTCTACCGGTATCCCCAGTCCCAACAACAATTCGCCAGCACGAGACTCAGCTGTGTAACCGTCCATTTCAGCGAATTCAGTTTCTAAGTCGGCAACACGCATGCCGTCTTCTTCACTCATCTCACCGCTGCTGTAAATACGGTCACGCTCTTCTTTTACCGCCCACAGCTCTTCATGCCCCATAATAACGGCATCGACCACGCTGTAATCTTCATAGGCAAACTGGTCCTGACGCAATTTACCAATGCGGGTGTTGGGCTCTAACGACATGTTACCGGCGGACGGCTCCTGCTCACCACTTAAAATGCGCATAAAGGTCGACTTGCCGCAACCGTTAGCGCCAATAAGACCATAACGGTTGCCATTGCCGAATTTAACAGAAATATTTTCGAAAAGAGGCTTCGCACCAAATTGCATGGTGATATTTGCAGCAGAAATCACGTAATCTATATCCAGAATGAGGGAGTAAAAAATGAGCGCGCAATGTACGCGTTTTTCCCGTAAATTACAAAGAAAGATTCACAAATAGGTAATTGATGATGCAAATGTCCTGGACAGACCTTTCGACGAATATTGGTAAAATTTGGAATACCGAGCTTTGGAAATCTGGAGAGGCTCAAATTCATCTCAGTCAGGTCGTTATTGCGCTAACACTTATCATTGTTGGCGTTATTGTTATTCGCTGGGTTGGATCCAGACTGGTCAAGCGGGCATTGAGTGCCAGTAACGCGTCACAAAATACCGTTTTTGCATTTCGAAAACTGTTTTCATTTCTAGCTTACGTACTCATAGTACTTATTGCACTGCCCGTTGCCGGCATACCTATTACGATATTTGCCGTACTCGGCGGTGCGCTTGCTATTGGTGTGGGCTTTGGTGCTCAGAACCTTCTCAACAACTTGATTTCAGGCATGATTCTGATTGCCGAACGCCCGATTCGTATTGGCGACATTGTCGAGCTGGAAAATGAACGGGGTCGTATTGAAGAAATCGGTAATCGGTGTGTGCGAATTAAACGTTATGATGGCGTTCATGTTCTGGTGCCAAACAGCTACTTTCTTGAGCAACGCGTGGTTAACTGGACGCTGGTTTCAACAGAAATACGCAGTACGGTGACGGTAGGAGTGGCTTATGGCTCACCGATAGACAAAGTACGCGAGCTGATGTTGGAGGCCGCCAGTAAACACGAAAAGATTGTTCAGGAACTGCCAATTGAAGTGTTCTTCGATGACTTTGGTGACAATAGTTTGACCTTTAACTTAATGTTCTGGACGGCGGTTGAAGCGCCTATGGATATTCGCCGAGTACAATCGGACGTACGCTTTAAAATCGATAAATTGTTTGCCGAAAATGAAATCGTTATCGCCTTCCCTCAGCGCGACGTACATTTGGATACGTTAAAGCCGTTGGAAATCAAAATGACCCAATCGGACGCATAAAAAAACGCCACCTCATCTGAGGTGGCGTGCAAGTACAACAGTAACAACCAGGGATTACTTCATTTAAAACTCGTAGCTGTAACTCAAGCTAACGACTGTTCCTACTTCTTTACTACGAACCAAAATGCCCGATTGGTTCACTTCCTGATCTTCACCCAGCAAGTTTTTCACTTTAAAGCCAATCTTTGAGTTGAAGTTCGGGTAATAGTTGTAAACCAAGTCCAGTGAATGGAACGGTTGCTCATAAGCGTCATCACGACCACCAACACCGGCTGCCAGAATGCGCTCACCAAAGACGTTGTAAACCAACGAGGTTGAGTGCTCACCGTTAGCAGAATCGTAGTTTAACTGGAAGTTAGCTACATACTCTGAATGTCCGGTCATGCGCTTAGTCGGGTTGGTTAAGTTACCCGCCAACGCAGGGTCAATCGACGCTTCTGAGTCACTCCAGGTTAAGTTACCTGAGGTGAAGAAGCCGTTCTCCAGGTAGCCTAAGTCGTGCAACCACTCAAACTCGACACCGTATACTTCAGCGGACTCACCGTTAACATAGGTCAATGTGTAGTCTTCATCTCCCACACGAAGCACCGACTCTATAGGATTCGAAATATCCTTATAAAACGCCGCAACGGTGTAGTTGTCGCCATTATCCGCATAGTACTCGAAACGAGCGTCGTAGTTTTTCAAGTCACTACTTTGCAGGCCGGCAGTACCGAACGTACGAATGTCAGTAACCGGGTCGTAGTAAGCAACGGGTACCGTTTCACGTAAGTCCGGGCGTACTACTGTCTCGCCGTAACCAAAGCGCAACTGATAATTATCGTTGGCCATATAGGTTAGTGACAGTGCAGTGTAGATATCATCTTCTGAAATAGAACTGTCGGCTACACGCTGAGGATTGAAGTAATTATTCAAATCCTGCTCGTCAAAAATCAGACTCGAGGTCGCCAAGGACACCTGTTTAAAGTCTTCGTAACGAATACCGCCACTAAAGCGCCAGGTATTATCGAATATCGCATCGAACTCACCATAGTAAGCGTCAGTTTTCTGAGCCGCTAAATAGTCATCAGCGTTAGGTGCCCCCGGCTCACGGAAGGTAATGCGGAAGTCATTTTCGTCAATGACCTCATCCGTCAAATAACCGGTAACACCCAATACATTCTCTAAGTCATCCAATACCGACAAGCGTGAACCTGAGGCGTTATCCAAACTGAAGCGACTGGTGCTGTAATAACGAGCTTTATCCATAAAGTCATAACCAGCTTTCAGCTCCAGCTCAATACCAGACAACATAATTGGGAGCGAGAAGTTACCACCGTAAGATTTCACGTTGTCTTCCATGTCAACAAACTGGAAAATCGCACGGTTGTCATCACCCGTTACACGAGTCTCAGAAAAGCTTCCGTCAGTGTTGTAGATGTCATCAAAACGGTAAGACACTTCAGTCGGAATTTCCGTTTCCGCTTTTGACTCTGTATACTGCCAGTCAAAACCAACACCCCAGTAATCCATGAAGGTGTGTTGCCCACGGAATTGATCGACATTCAGAACACGCTCTTCATACTTGAATTCATGCTCGCGGTTAGCAATGCCGGTTCCGGCGATGGTTTTTAAGTTACTGCCGTTGGGGCTTTGCTTAATACCGAACTCGGACTCGTCCTCTGAGTCTTCCAGATAAATCTTGGTGTAGCTAACATTGTGAGTATCGAGCTGATAACCCGCCGTGAAGAAACCATTTAAACGTTCAGTTTCTGTCGTTACTGTGGTTTCAGACAAAGTGTTGTAACACGAATTCGACACATCCTCGGCGGTTTCCAGCGAGGTTGAACAGCCTGCTTCCGCGTTATTACTAATGACCGCATTACGACGCGCTGACGCATCCCAGTCATTGTCGTAGGAAGCGGCCGCTAACACACCGAAAGTACCGCCAAACCAGGCCTCATCAAAGCTGTTACCTAAGGTCGCTTTTAAATCAAAGTTAGGGTCTAACGACTCTTTCTTAAGCACCATATCTCGCGGTAATTGCTTAGCCAGCGACGCGTTGATAGCACGCGCCTGATCACCGGCGCTAGAGCCACTACCCGTTAATCCATCGGTGTTAATAATATTACGCAAGCTAAAATCGCCTTCGTAACGACCAATAGCGTCCTGAATTCCAGAAGGAATTCCGTTGTCGTTGCGGTTATAGGTATAACCTTCGTCGGCATTACTGTTTAAACCGACACCGGCTTCAACATTAAAGACGAAGTCATTCGGCAATGAACGCGTGCGAATATCGATATTACCGCCACCAAAAGCCGCCGGCATAGACGGTGAAAACACTTTTTGTACCGCCATGCTTTCAATAATGGTCGACGGGATAATATCCAGCGGCACCACATTACGCGTCAAGTCCGGGCTCGGTATACTAGCGCCGTTGATGCGCGCACTTGAGTAACGCTCACCTAAGCCACGAACATAAATGAACTTACCATCGACAAGGGTCAAGCCTGTGACTCGACGCAAAGCGGAAGCCGCGTCACTGTCACCAGAGCGAGATAGTTGTTCCGCACCTAAAATGTCCGCTACGAATGCTTGGTTCTTACGTTCTTCTACAACCGCCGCAGCGCTTCCTTGCAAGCGACTTCCGGTAGTCACCACTTCTTCAATGGTCGATTCACGCTCGATGTCAGCGTCTTCAGCTTGCTGAGCCAAGGTTACCGGACTGGTGGCGACAAGACCTAATCCAACCGCCAGTGCTACAGGCTTGAGTTTGTAGTGATTTTTCATAACCAACTCCTACACTAAAATCGGAAAATAGGCGCAACCTGTGTGCGCCTATTCATTAACCTGCAACTCAACTTAGTCCTGCTCAGAGGCGGTCACTGCGTTGTCTACCCACTGATACCATTCAGAGCTGGTGTCGTCGTTCGACAGCGCACCAATGAAATCAACCGAGGTAAAGAAGTCGTCGTTTAATCCGGTTAGGTCATTTGCCGTAATCGTGATAGATGACGACATGTCAGTTGAAATACCATCATCGTTCAGTACCGTTGCTGAACCGTCCAGAATTTCATTCGCGCTGCCGTTTTGGTACCACTGAGTGTAGGTTTCACCATCAGCGAAGGTATTGTCACCTGTGCTAACAAAGTTATTGGTACAAGCTAATACTGAGCTGTAGAAGTCCAGTTCACCGTTATCCACGCCAGCTTCACCGTCCGACGTAAAGAAGACACAGCCATCATCTGCCGTACCGTTTTCTTTGATTTTCAGCACGTTGTACATTTGACCCTGGAAGTTATCGTCAAACTTCGTCGCAATTGACGGGTCGTTGTCGCGCACAGACGTGCCGTCAGTGGTGATAATGGTCACGTTAGCAATGGTTGGGGCAGAAGCCGGTGCTTGCGAGTAGTCCGGTCCATTGTTTTTCTCACCGTCTGCCTCAAAACCACCATTACCCATATAGTTTGTCTGGCCGTCAACTGTCACTGTGCCGTGTTTAATAAACACGAACTGCGCACGTCCCTGCCAGCCGGCGTCCATATCCAGCGAGTCGTCCTGAGTATCCGTTACGACAATGTTTCTTAGATCAGCCGCACCACCGAAAAACTCAATACCGTCATCATAACCCTGGTGGATGTGAATGAATTCGTAAGAAGATCCAGAACCTACTGCGTTCAGTGTTAGTGAGTTCAAGTCGTCGCCATCACCGCCGTCACGAGGGCCTGAGCCTGCGTACCAAATTTGTGCGTACTTCATTGAGCCGCTGTCGTCCGTATTGTCGTTACCACCGTAGAAGCTGACAATACCTTCCGACTCACGGTTACAGGTGCCAGCATCGCGCTCTGCATCCGTACATTCGTTGGTGATGCCGTTACCGTTAACGATTATGCCACCCCAGTCTGCGTAGCGCGGAGCGTCGCCTGATACGTTTAAACGGTCAAATTCATTGGCCGAGGTAAATTTAATAGGCTTATCAAACGTACCAATAGCATTCAGTTGCGCACCGCGGGCAATCTGAATAATGGCTTCGCCAGATGTGAATGCTAAAATCGCTCCCGGTTCAACCGTCATCACCGGACCGTTTTGATTAATCTCACAACCCGTCGTGGTGTCACAGTCTTCACCAATCTGCAAAGCGCCTTCAAACACGTGTACACCACCGTCAGGCAACTCATCAAAAGTAATGTCTTCCGTAATTTCTATCGTTGCGCTCGCAAAGTCGGTGTCATAAGAGCAGTCCTGGCCATCGTATTCACCCTGAACATCTGCGTAGGTTGCACACGGGTTTGATGAGCCGCTGTCACCACCACCAGTGTCTCCGCCGGCATTTGAGCCACCGCCATTGTTGACGGTTGGCGTTACGTTAATATCGCCGCCACAACCGGCTAATAGAAGTGCTGTGGTCACTGCAGAGATCTTAAATAAAGTATTGAATTTCATTGGGTTCTCCCGACTTCTTCGTGTCATGTTGTGATTTAAGTCGGGAGCAGATTAGGACGCTTGCATGACAGGATTGTGACAACACAAAAGTGTCACAAAATATTCACCGTTCGGTAACCTAAATTCAGTTTTTTGATCTTTGCACTTGTTGAATAAGTAACCCTAACCTGACTAACAAGCCGAGCGAAAAATTAACTGTTCGTTCGGCTGCTCAAGGTGGTACTCCATAGCCAGCTCGTCGCAGTTGGCCAGCCTTGGGCAAATCTCACAGTCCTTCATGACCTTTTCCGGCAAGGTATCTTTCGAACAATGGCTAAAGCCCTGCTGCTCGAAAAAGTCCGGCACCCGGGTCAGCACAATCACCCGGTTTAGCTGCAACAGGCGGGCTTTTTTCAATAAGTAAGCCACCAACATACGCCCCTGACCACGCACCTCGGTTTTCGGGTTGACTCCTAACGAGCGAATTTCCGCTAAACCTGTGGTGTAGATATACAATGACGAACAGCCCATCACCTTACCGTCAACTTCGGTCACCGCAAATTCGTTAATAGAATGCACGATGTCATCTTTCGCCCGCGGCAGATTCTCCCCCGCTCCAGCCCAGTGCTGAACTAAGTCTAAAATAGCGCCAATATCACTTAAGTTCGCGTCACGCACCTGAATTTGCTGTTGCTGCTGCGCTGCTTTTAACGCTTCATTCACCCGCTGCGGCGAGGTACCACCCAGGGCGCAACGTTTATCCAGTAACGCGTCCAGCGTCAGCCAGTCATAAACGTCCTGCTCAATCACCGGCGCCACTGCCTGAAAGGCTTCCAGTGACATATCTTCCAATGGCTTTTTCGCCTGAATGGCTTGTTGCACCAGTTCACCAACGTTGTGATGCGCCTGCCGAAAAGGAATGCCTTTGGATACCATATAGTCCGCGAGCTCAGTCGCATTGGCATAACCGCCTTGCGCAGACTTACGACAAGCCTCCTGATTAACCGTCAGACCATTCAGGGTCGAGGTCACCATCGCCAGTGATGCCTGCCAGGTGGTAAAGGCATCAAACAGCCCCTCTTTGTCTTCCTGCATGTCTTTGTTGTAAGCCAGCGGCAGTGCTTTTAAGGTCATCATTAAGCCGGTTAATGAACCCACCACTCGGCCGCTTTTACCGCGCACCAACTCCAGCGCGTCCGGGTTTTTCTTCTGCGGCATCAGTGACGATCCCGACGTCACGTTATCGGCCAGCTCAATAAAACCAGCTTCCCCGGAGTTATAGAAAATTAGGTCTTCCGCTAAGCGCGACAAATGCAGCATCGACAACGACGCGGTGCTTAACAGCTCCACCACAAAGTCACGGTCAGATACTGAATCCAGACTGTTGCGCGTTGCTTCACTAAACCCCAGCTCGCTGGCGATGGCTTCACGGTCGACCGCATAGGCTGTGCCTGCCAAAGCTCCGCAACCTAAGGGGCTTTTATTGAGCCGATCAGTGGCGTCTTGTAAGCGCTCATTATCACGCTGCAGCATTTCTACATAAGCTAAGCACCAGTGTGCCAGCAATACCGGTTGCGCCCGTTGGAGGTGCGTATAGCCCGGTATCACAGTGCCTCTTTCGCGCTGCGCCAGGTTCAGTAATGCCTGTTGAGTTTGCTTCAGAGACTGCTGCAGAACACCAGCCTGCTCCCGGCACCACAAGCGTAAATCGGTGGCAACCTGATCATTACGGCTGCGCCCGGTGTGCAGTTTCTTGGCTAAGTCACCCACCTTAGCTATCAGCGCTGCTTCCACAAAAGAATGAATGTCTTCGTCGCCACCAACAGCCACTGCCGCAGGGTCTTCGCGCACTTCGCTGAGCAGTTCATTCAATGCCTGCTGTAACTGCTGACATTCATCCCGGTTCAGTACGCCAACCTTATGCAGCGCGTTCGCCCAGGCTTTAGAGCCGGTAATGTCCTGCTCAGCCAACACATAGTCAAACGGCAGCGAGTCATTAAACTGCTGAAACGCGGCATCGGGTGCTGCCGCAAAACGTCCACCCCATAGCGCCATAATCTACCCCTTTTGCTGCTTCTGTAACGCCGCAATCCGGCTGGGAAGAGAGAACAACCGAATAAAGCCTTCGGCGTGCGCCTGGTTATAGACTTCGTCCGCGCCAAAGGTCGCAAAGTCTTCGCTGTATAAACTATTCGGAGAACGTTTCTGAACCGCAGTCACTGAGCCTTTATAGAGCTTCAGCACCACGTCGCCGCTGGCGGTCGAACACAGTGACTGCGCGGCTGCCATCACCGAATGCTGCAATGGGGTAAACCAGCGCCCGTCGTATAGCAATTGCGCGAACTGCTCGCTTAGCTGAGCTTTCCAGCTGCGGCTGGTTTTATCCAATACCAACTCATCAATCGCCTGCAACGCTGCCATCATAACGGTACCGCCCGGGGTTTCGTAGCAGCCGCGGCTTTTCATGCCCACCAGACGGTTTTCCACAATATCCACGCGCCCGACACCATGTTTCGCGGCAATGTCATTCAACACATCCAGACATTCAAAAGGCGACAGTGCCTTGTCATTCACCGCCGTAATTTCACCATTTTTGACCTTAACGGAAACATACTCCGGTTTATCCGGTGCCTGCTCGGGCGATGTCGTCATGGTCCAGACTTTCTCCGTCGGCTCACACCAGGGGTCTTCCAGCTCACCACCTTCGTGCGAAATGTGCCAGGCGTTAGCATCCCGGCTGTAGATTTTGGTCGCCGACGCCGAGCACGGAATATCCCGCTCTGCCAGATAATCCAACAGAGACTCCCGGCTGCTCAGCTCCCATTCGCGCCACGGAGCTATCACTTGTAAGTCAGGTGCTAACGCCGCGTAGCAGGACTCAAAGCGCACCTGATCATTACCTTTACCGGTACAACCGTGCGCCAGCGCATCCGCACCCACTTTACGGGCGACTTCAACCTGAGCCTTAGCAATAATCGGACGCGCCATGGCCGTGCCCAATAAGTAAGTGCCTTCGTATATGGCGCCTGTTTTGAGCGTTGGGTACACGTAGCTCTTCACAAACTCGTCTTTTAAATCAACTACATGGCATTCGGACGCGCCGGACGCTTTGGCTTTCTCTTCCACGCCTTCCAGCTCTTCGGCGCCCTGCCCCACGTCAGCCACAAAAGCCACGACTTCACAGCCATAATTTTCTTTTAACCAGGGCACAATGGCCGAGGTGTCCAGACCGCCAGAATAGGCCAATACAACTTTCTTCACGTGACTCATGAGGCTTTCTCCATAGATTCTGGCAGTACTGCTGCCGTTGGGTTTAATAACAGGGTTAATAAAGCGTTTTGCGCGTAAAGCCGGTTCTCGGCCTGCTGGAAACAGCGCGACAGCGGTCCGTCCATAACATCGGAGGTAATTTCATAGCCGCGATGCGCCGGCTGACAGTGCAGCACCGAAGTAACACCACTGTGCTCAACGAGCTGCGCGTTTATTTGGTAGGGGTGGAAAATTTCACGGACTGCATCCAGAGGTTGATCATCTCCCATGGACACCCAAGTGTCGGTGTAGAGCGCATCGGCATCTGCCACCGCGGCAATATCGTGCGTCACCACAATGTGGGCGCCGCTTTGCGCCGCAAGTGCTTGTGCTTTCTTCACCAAATCCGCATTGGGCTCATAGCCTTTCGGACAAATAACGGTGCAATCAGTGCCGACTGCGGCAGCGGTTAGCATCAGCGAGTGCGACACGTTGTTGCCGTCACCTAGGTACACCAGTTTTAGTCCCTGTACCTTGCCGTACTGCTCCTGCAGCGTTAGAAAATCGGCCAATGCCTGGCAGGGGTGAAACAAGTCGCACAGACTATTCACCACAGGTACCGAAGCATGTTGGGCTAATTCTTCTAAAGTACGGTGCGACATCACCCGGGCGACAATGGCATCCGCCCAGCAGGATAGATTACGGGCATAGTCGGCGACGGTTTCCCGTACGCCCATGCCCTGCCCCTGCTCATTCAGGTACACGGCATGACCGCCTAACTTCTGCAAACCAATATCAAAAGACAGCCGCGTGCGCAGGCTCGGCTTTTCAAATAAGGTAACCACGCTTTTGCCGGCCAGCGTGTGTTGGTAGTTTTCGGGAGAGGCTTTTTGCACCTGCGCTAAAGCCAATAACTGTAACGTGTCAGCCGGAGAAAGCTCCAGCCCGGTTAAACAATGTTTCATCATACTTACTCACTAATCTGTGTGCCTGAAAAGGGGTTATTCATTACATTCCAACTGCCAATTCGCACACATCGTCGTAAGCGTTTTGCGGCGCTTAGCGCCCCGCGAACTTTTACCTCCATGCCGTCTTTAATCACTCCCGCCTGGGTAAGTTGCTGAATAGATTCTGAATTGAGGTGGCTTAAAGGGTTTCCACTACCGTCCAGCACTGCTTCAACGTCGGTTATCAACAGCAAATCGGCATTGTAGGTGGCAGCGACGGCCACAGCGGCATCATCCGCATTCACATTGAACCACTCACCCTTTTCGCCAAAGCCAATAGAGCTGATAATAGGTAGGTAACCATGCATCAGTAAGTCGACCAACAACGCAGGCACCGGCTCCGTACTTGAAACCTGGCAAAGACCAACCTGACCTAAGCCTGCAGACTGTTGAACACAATGAACGCCAGCTTCGTAAAGCGTCAGGCCAATCGGCTTTAATCCTGCGGCAATCGCCTGCTTCATTAAGGTTTTGTTGGCCGCACCCGCCAGGCCACCAACTATGTAGGGCATGTGTTGCTCAGGGCTGATTCTTAAACCATTCACCTTTTCACTCTGTAAACCGGCCGTTGCCAGCCACTGTTGCACCAGCGCTCCGCCACCGTGCACTAACACAATGTCATCATCATTTTGTTGCAGTGACTGAAACAGCGCACCCAGAGTTTCTGTTTGTTCCAGCAAACTACCACCGAGTTTAATAACCTTCACAGCAAGCCCTCCTCAACCGGCAGTCCCAGTTGCAGATTAATGCACTGAATGGCCTGACTCGCTGCACCTTTCAGTAAGTTATCAATAGCTGACAGCACAATGAGCTGGTTACCCTGCCGGTGCCAGCCAATATCGACAAACGGCTGCTGCACAACGTTTTTAATAGCGGGACGGCTTTGGCTTTTCGCACGTACCAAAGGTGCAGTCGCATAGCACTTATAAGCGTTGGCAAGGTCATCGTCAGTGACCGTGTCATTCAAGGTTGCGTAAACGGTTGCTAAGATGCCTCTCGGAAAATTCGCTAAATGCGGCGTAAAAAGCACCTCTTGTTGTAGCTGTTGAGCTATTTCCGGTGTGTGTCTATGACCAAAGAGTCCGTAGGCTTGCAGCGATAACTCAGCACCATGGCTGGTCAGTGACGCTTTTCGTCCCGCGCCGGTAACACCGGATACCGCATTAACAATCACTTTTTCATTCGTCAGCAAAGATTTTTGCTTTAAAGGCATCAGTGCCATTAGCGCTGCGGTCGGGTAGCACCCCGGAACCGCAACCAGTTGCGCAGTTGCGATATCGGCGGCATTCCATTCAGCCAGACCATAAACAGCATCGTCTAACCAGTTTGAATGCTTGTGCTCAAAGCCATAAAACTCGGAATACTGGTTTACATCGTGCAGCCGAAACCCACCAGACAAGTCGATAACTTTAAGCCCCGCCTGCAAAAAACCGGGTGCCAACGCCACACTAACCGCATGATCCGTGCATAAAAATACGGTGTCCGCCTGCTCAGTAATGGCTGCTTTGGCACCGCTCGACAAGGGCTGCAAAGGTACAGCTAAAGAATGTGCATATTGCGGATGTAAATCGCCGAGCAAGGTGCCTGCATCACTGCTATGCTCAGACACGTAGCAGCCAAACAGCTTTAGAGCTGAGTGCTTCTGTATTAACCGTGACAGTTCGGCGCCAACATAGCCGCTGGCTCCAATAATGGCGACGGTGTGTGACTGTTTTGTCTGGTACTGCATGAAAAAACCATTGCTGTTTATGCTTAAAAATGCAGAATAAACGAATAAATATATTTATGCAATAATCATGAATAATTATTTTTAACAGGAATTGTATTTATGAACGCTCAGTCGTTACCTTCTTTCTTTTCGATGTACCAGCAATTGATTGCTATTCCGTCTATCAGCGCGACCGACCCTAAATGGGACACCAGCAATAAAAAGGTTATTGACTTATTGGCTGAGTGGCTCGAGCTACTTGGGTTTGAGTGCGAGATTAACGAACTGAAAAGTCAGCAGGGCAAGTACAACTTGCTGGCTAGAAGAGGAAGCGGCAGCGGCGGGTTGTTATTGTCCGGTCATACCGACACCGTTCCTTATGATGCCAGCCGCTGGAACTTCGACCCTTTTAAGTTAACCGAACAGAACAACCGCTGGTACGGGCTTGGCAGTATTGATATGAAAGGCTTTTTTGCTTTTGTCATACAAGCCTTAAGTGAACTGGATGCTAGTGAACAAAGCAAACCTATTATGGTGCTGGCCACCGCTGACGAAGAAACCACTATGAATGGCGCCCGTGAAGTCAGTCGCTTTGCTAACCTACATCCGGATTACTGCATTATTGGCGAACCAACAGATATGCGTCCGGTCTACGCGCACAAGGGCCATATGAGTGAAGTCATTCGCATTACCGGTCGCTCCGGCCACAGCTCCGATCCGGCACTGGGTATTAATGCCATAGAGCTGATGCACGACGTGATTTCTTCCCTCATGAAATTAAAAGAAGAATTTAAGCATAAATATTCAAATTCAAGCTTTAGCGTACCATACCCGACCATGAACTTCGGGCATATTCATGGTGGCGACAACGCCAACCGTATTTGCGGCTGTTGTGAACTCCATTTAGACGTGCGCCCGCTCCCCGGATTATCTGTCGATGAACTCTACGCCCATTTGAATAAAGCAACCGAAAGTATACAAAAGCGCTATCCGGGCAGTGTCGAACTTATCTCGTTGCACCACCCAGTTCCTGCATTTGAGCAAACGCCCGACTCAGCCTTGGTACAACTCGCCGAAAAAGTATCGAAGTCACAAGCTCAGGCCGTAAACTACTGTACAGAAGCGCCTTTTTTACAAGAGTTAGGTTGTGAAACATTAGTCATGGGGCCCGGCTCAATAAAGCAAGCGCATCAACCCGATGAGTATTTATTGACCGAAGTCATTGAACCGACTCAAGAAAAACTAAAAAAGTTATTAAAAAGCTATTGTTTTTCCGACTAGCTGCCGATACAAACAAGCAGCATCATTGATTTAGATTAATGCCAGGTCGTTTAAACGTTAGTAAAAGGATCATCACATGTTACGACAGTTTTCTATAGGTACCAGAGCCATTGGGGCATTCGGTCTAATCGGCGTATTCGTTATCATTTTTGGGCTGTTTGCTCTCAATAGAATGGGCGCCATTGCCGATCGCATGCATGTTATTACCGACAAGCAAGTGCCTGCAGTGGAGAAAGTCAATGCACTAAATAACGAGTTTCTTTACGTCAACATATACTCAGCTAACGTTTACACCTATTTAAACGACCCTGACCGTCTGCAACGCTACTTAGATAGATTAGATTCAGCTTCGGCCAGTTTAAAAGAAGCCCAGGAAGAATACAGTTCTCTTATCGAAGACCCTGAAGCACGAAAACTGTTTAACGAGTACAAAGCGCTTGATAAAAAATATTGGCAGCTCAACAAGCAGTTTTTGGAGTTAGTTAATGCAAAACTTCCTGATGTTATTGCATCCCTACGTGAAAACTCATTAATTCCGTTAAGCACAGAAATATCAGCGAAATTAAACCAACTTCAGCAGCGCGAAATGGCGTTAATTAGTGATGCCGGCGATAATGCAATCAGTGTGTATGAAAGTGCCAACATCGCTGTCATCATTGCGATTATTGCGGTCGTCTCGTTACTCATTTTCTTTGCTATTATGATGACCAAAAGTGTCGTTAGCCCAATATCCGCCGCTGTGGATTTTGCAAAAGTCATCGCTTCTCGCGACTTAACTCAAACCATAGACGTTGTCGGCAACGATGAACCGGCTCAGTTACTGAGACAATTGATTAAAACTCGTGATGAATTGCGCGAATCCATCGGTACTATTTCTGAGTCTTCCGAACAGCTCGCGTCAACTTCTGAAGAATTGAGCTCGGTGACACAAGATTCAACACGCACTATTCAGCAGCAGTCGGAAGAGCTGGAGCAAGCAGCAACAGCTGTGAACGAACTGACAACCGCCGTTGAAACCGTTGCTCAGGATGCGCAAAACGCGTCAGAAGCGTCTGAAGAAGCTAACCGCCAGGCGCAACAGGGCGACGACCGTGTACGTCAAACCGTACGCGCTATCGAAGAGCTCTCTCAAGAAATTGGCGACTCTTCAAGCAACGTCACTGAGCTGGCCGAAAAAGTCAGCAATATCACCAAGGTACTGGAAGTTATTCGTGGTATTGCGGAGCAAACCAACCTGCTCGCACTTAACGCAGCTATTGAAGCGGCTCGTGCCGGTGAGTCTGGCCGTGGCTTTGCAGTTGTTGCCGACGAAGTTCGCTCACTGGCGCACAAGACTCAGCAATCAACAGTTGAAATTGAGGACATGGTTAAAGCCATTAACGAGTCCAGCGACCGTTCTGTGTCCACCATGAAAAACAGCATGGAACGTGCGACTCGTACGCTGGATGTGGCTCGTGAAGCCGGCGAAGCGCTGCAACTTATTGCAACTGCGGTCAGCGAAATCAACAATCACAACACGTCCATTGCCAGCGCGGCCGAAGAGCAGGCTAACGTGGCTCGTGATGTTGATAAGAACCTGGTCAGCATTCGCGACCTGTCTAACTCAACCGCGTCCGGTGCAGAACAGACCAACGCGTCTAGTGACGAGCTGTCACGCTTAGCTGTCGGTCTGAACGAACTGGTCGAACGCTTTAAAATTTAAACTCAGTAATGTGTAAGAGAGGGCGACCGCCTTCTCTTACACATACTTCTCCATCTCAGGTAACCCTGACAAACTTTCCTTAAGCCATTTCGATTCGTTTGCGATGACGCACATACAGCGCTCTATATGCGCTTTCTCAACATCGTTAATGGCGCATTGCAACACCTGCTCTTTGGCACTATTTAAAGAGCCCAACACAGATTCTAATGTCTGCTGCATTAGCAGCTGTAAGCGTGTCAAAGGCAAGTCCACGGTTTTTGCAAAGTCTGCCAACATATAGCTGGTTATCGGCTTGCTAAAGTTGCCTGCGTTACCGGCATCGTATTCACCTATAGACATAGCGAAAACCTGAGGAATTTCAGTCGGAAGACTTTCTGATTGCCTCGCCTTTCGTCTGGCCTGAAGTTCCTGAATACTGGCTTCGACATTCACTAAATCGTAAAAAGGCGCCAGTTCTAATCCACTTTTACCAACGAAGTAACTGATATTTTTACCATGAGCATCATAATTAGCCGTCAATAAATTGAAGGTCATCCACTTGACCAACGCCGTCTGGTAAGCAAGCGCGTTATTGGTGCGTACTGAAAACAACTTCGGAAAAGACACACCGTCACGAATGTAAATACCATCGCCGGTATCACCGAATTGCCGCTCGTACTTATAGGACGGCGGCAAGTTAACAGCCTGGCATCCATCAATAACATGCCGACGGCGAACACGCCTATGCTCAGCATCAAAATGTCGGTCAAACCTGTTAACAACCAGAGTCGGCGTCTCACCATAGCGCCGGAAATCAACTTCTGGCACGTTGAGCCCGGATAACTGCGCCAATATCATCGTGAAAAACTCATTCACGGCAATACAGGGCACACGACCCGTTTCGAATTTGAAAATACGATTAGACGCCAACTCACCTTCCGCAAAACCGAGTTCGTGTCCGCTTTCAAATAAATTCAGTTTGTCCTGCACTCCAGCTACGGATAAACGAGTCTTGTCATCCCAATAGGTAATAGGCTCAGCCGCTGACTTGGATCTTTCGAGCTTTTCCGCAAGTTCATTATTGGAAATAGGCCGCAGTAGCGTCTCACCCACGGCTTGCCCGGGGGGACGGAATGACAAAGCGCCTGAGGTTTCCTGACCAATCGCTCGAATAAGCCCAAATGTATTATTCCTGGATACTGTTGTGTTTAATACCAGCTCATCTAACCCCTTGCCTTCAGGCAACAGGTTTTGCAAGTAATTATAAACTTCACGCTGGCCGAAATCGCCACTTAAAGGCAAGTGCGGCGATATCGCAAAGCCATTAGCTTTCCATTCGCTATTGTAGGTCAGAGCAAGCTCGCGCTCCGTGCCGGAAACCAAACTAAGCTCCGCAATTTTTTGCTGTGTACCGATATAAACATCGAGCGTGTGTTTGTCAGAACCAGTCACTGTCTGGCTCCCTAAGCTCATTATCTTGATGCTGTTGAGTGTCGGTCACTATGCGAAAGGAGAGCCCAAGGTAGTTCATAACCCGCAGTACATTGACAAAATTAACCCGAGGATTGCCCTTTTCAATTTTTACCAGAGTTTGTCTGGATAACGACAGCGTTTCCGCGACATCCACTAAGCGTAAATGCATTGCCGTGCGCTTAGCGGTAATAGCCTCAGCCAGCAATGCTGCTGAGAAAGGTTGTGTTAAGTCAGGCATAGGGGTTGGCTTGACACTTTTACCATTGGCCACTCTAAAGTTCCCTTTAAATAGAATTTAAAGTTAATACTAGGCAATAATCCTTAAAAGTCAATTTAAATAGAACCTTATAGGCTAACCATTAAAAACGTTAATTAATTCTATTATAGGAGTATTTTAAAAAATTACTCAGACTCGCCCCGCTCGAATTTTAGACACAGCTAACTCCAACATAAAAATAATCTACATGAATACTGTTAATTTACTGCATAAATTAGACTAATGGTGCGACCAGCGCCTATTCTGAATCCGTGTTAACAAATCAGTAACAACGGATTCAAAAATGAACAATCTATTTCAATTCAGCCAACCACTCGATGACAAGGCCAAAACCTTATTTAACGACGAGCATCAGGAGTTCCTGGCAGAGCTGGTCGATACTTTTCAGCCTCGCTTAAACGAACTACTGGAAAAGCGCCAGCAGCGACAAGCTCATTACGACAGCGGTGCTCTGCCCGACTTTGACCCCAACACCCAGGACATTCGCGAAAGCGACTGGAAAATCGCTCCACTCCCTAAAGATTTACAGAAGCGACGCCTGGAAATTACCGGGCCTGTCGACCGGAAAATGGTGATTAATGCGTTGAACGCCAACGTCGACTGCTACATGGCCGACTTTGAAGACTCACAGTCGCCTACCTGGGACGGCATGGTCAATGGCCAAATTAACTTACGTGACGCCAACCTTGGCGGCATGACATACACCGACCCAAACAGTGGCAAACACTACAAAGTGGGTGAAAACCCAGCGCTGCTTATTGCGCGAGTTCGTGGTTTGCACTTGCCTGAGAAACACGTACAACGCAATGGTCAGGCAATTCCCGGCGCTTTAATGGACTTTACTTTGTACTTTTTACTGAACTATCAACAGCGCTTACAAAAAGGAACAGGGGTTTACTATTATCTGCCAAAGCTGGAGCACAGCGCAGAAGCTAAATGGTGGGCCGATGTCTTCCACTTCACCGAGCGCAAATTTAATTTAAAAACCAGTACCATTCGCGCCACGGTACTCATTGAAACCTTGCCGGCCGTGTTCCAAATGCACGAAATTTTGCACGCCTTAAAAGATCATATTACCGCACTGAACTGCGGTCGCTGGGACTATATTTTCAGTTACATCAAAACACTAAAAGCACACGCCGATCGCATACTCCCTGACCGCCAGATGGTCAGCATGGATAAGCCCTTCTTAAACGCTTATTCGCGTTTATTGGTTAAAACCTGTCACCAGCGGGGTGCATTAGCTATGGGCGGCATGGCGGCTTTTATTCCCAGTAAAGATCCTGCTGAAAACGAAAAAATCCTCGCTAAAGTCCATGCGGATAAGACGCTGGAGCGAGACAACGGGCACGACGGTACCTGGATAGCCCATCCCGGTCTTGCCGATACCGTTCGCGAGATATTTGTTGACGGTATTAAGGGTGACAATCAGCTGCACGTGCTGCGCGAAGACGACAACGACATTGACCAGTCGTTACTTCTGCAACCCTGCGACGGCGAGCGCACCGAAGCCGGTATGCGCACTAATATTAGAGTCTCACTGCAATACATTGCAGCCTGGTTAAACGGCAAAGGCTGCGTACCAATTTATGGTCTGATGGAAGACGCCGCCACCGCAGAAATTTCCCGCACCTCTATCTGGCAGTGGATCCGCCACGGCAAAAAGCTCTCTGACGGCACGCCGGTAACCAAAGCCTTATTCACACAGCTTCTGCAGGAAGAGGCCGACGTCGTTAAAAAAGAAGTCGGCGAAAAGCGCTGGAATAACGAGCCCTTTGAACAGGCCTTAACGCTACTTGAAAACATTACTACCGCCGACGAGCTGGTCGACTTTTTGACCCTGCCCGGCTATGAGCAACTCAACTAATTTCAACTCACAACATTATTAAAGAACAACAAGGAATACGACCATGACAACCTCAAACCTATCATTCGCACAACAAGTGAAAGACTTACAAGCGCAATGGGACAACGATTCGCGCTGGGAAGGTATTCAACGCCCCTACAGCGCCGAAGACGTTGTTCGCTTACGCGGCACCGTACAACCGGAATACACCTATGCCAAAAACGGGGCGAATAAACTCTGGCAACTGATTCACGGCAAGGCGCAGGAAAAGTTCGGCAAAGACTATGTGAATGCACTGGGTGCCTTAACCGGCGGCCAAGCGGTACAACAAGTGAAAGCCGGTTTGCAGGCTATCTACTTGTCAGGCTGGCAGGTTGCCGCAGACAATAACTCAGCGTGCAGCATGTACCCGGACCAGTCGCTGTACCCGGTCGACTCAGTACCTACTGTGGTCGAGCGCATTAATAACTCGTTCGCCCGTGCTGACCAAATTCAGTGGTCTAAAGGCGTAACACCGGAAGACGACAACTATGTCGACTACTTTGCGCCGATCGTGGCTGACGCCGAAGCCGGCTTTGGCGGGGTTCTGAACGCTTATGAGCTGATGAAGAACATGATCAAAGCCGGTGCCGCCGGGGTTCACTTTGAAGACCAACTAGCGTCCGTTAAAAAGTGCGGCCACATGGGCGGAAAAGTACTGGTGCCAACACAAGAAGCGGTGCAGAAGCTATCAGCCGCGCGTTTAGCCGCTGATGTTGCTGGTACGCCAACGCTCATTGTTGCACGTACTGATGCTAACGCCGCCGACTTGCTGACTTCCGACTTTGACCCGAACGACAAGCCGTTCATTACCGGTGATCGTACCGCAGAAGGCTTCTATCGCGTTAAACCGGGCATTGAACAGGCCATTTCACGTGGCTTAGCCTATGCGCCATATGCTGATTTAATCTGGTGTGAAACGGCGAAGCCTGACTTAGACGAAGCGCGTCAGTTTGCCGAGGCCATTCACGCGAAATACCCAGGTAAGCTGCTAGCCTATAACTGCTCGCCGTCGTTTAACTGGAAACGTAATCTGGACGACGCCACCATTGCCAAATTCCAGCGCGAATTAGCTGCGATGGGTTACAAATTCCAGTTCATTACCTTAGCGGGCGTGCACAATATGTGGTACCACATGTTCGAACTGGCGCACGACTATGCGCGCAACGACATGTCAGCGTACGTGAAACTGCAGCAACAGGAGTTTGAAGCCGCAGATAAAGGCTACACCTTTGTGGCTCACCAGCAGGAAGTGGGCACTGGATACTTTGACGAGCTTACCAATGTGATTCAGGGCGGCGTGTCATCCGTCACCGCACTGACCGGCTCAACTGAAGAAGAGCAGTTTAAAACCTCCGCGTAAATCGCAGCTCAGCTTCATAAGGAAACACATCCGTCAGGACCCCCTCGCGGATGTGTTTTTGTATGCGCCGCCAGTAAGCTGGGTCAACCAGCTCCGGATGCCGTTTTAGTAGCTGATCCCGGTATTTCGCCTGAGGTACGGCGAACTGCGCGAGCTGCTCAGGAAACACGTCGTCCGGCGCCATCGACACTTCCCAGTCGTTTTGTGGCAACTTGCGGAAACTCATGTCAGTCAGGTAGCGAACTTCGTCGTAGTCGTAAAACACCACCCGTTTGTGGCGGGTCACACCGAAGTTTTTCAGCAGCATGTCGCCGGGAAAGATATTGGCCGCCATCATGTCCTTTAACGCCCAACCGTATTCATCCATCGCCGCATCAATTTCGGCGTCATTGGCGTACTCTAAATACAGATTCAGCGGCGTCATGCGGCGTTCGACGAACAACTGATGAATGACTAACGTATCGCCTTCAATAGAAATAGAATTGGCAATGCGCTGTTTAAACTCCTCCAGTAAATCTGACGAAATACGCTCGAGCGGTAAGGCCACGTCGACAAATTCCAGCGTATCCGCCATACGTCCTACCCGATCGTGTCGTTTAACCATACGGTAACGGTCAATCACCGTCTGTCGGCCAAACTCTTTGGTATTGCCTAAGCGGTCATTAATGACCTTAAACACATAAGGAAAAGACGGCAACGTAAACACCGTCATAACCATACCTTTCACACCAGGGGCTGCCACTAATTGGTCGTCGGTACGGCGTAAATGATGCAGGAATTCTCTATAAAATTCCGTTTTGCCTTGTTTATGAAAGCCCACCGAGGAATAAAGCTCTGCCAGCGTTTTATGCGGCATTAAGTCCTTTAAAAAACGAACCAACGCCGACGGCGACTCAGTTTCCACCATAAAATACGAGCGGGCAAAGCCAAAAATCGTCGCCATTCTGTCAGAGCGCGTAATAAACGCATCCACATAGAGCTTTCCCTGGGAGTTAATCAACACCGGCACAATAAACGGGTAATGGTTATTTTCCGTCACGACCCGTCCGACAATGTAAGCCGCTTTATTGCGATAAAACGGCGCTTTTAAGACATCAATGCGCAAATTGTGGGCTTCAATGTCGGTCTCGGTCGCACGCTCGAAGAACTTGTCCCGCAGCTGCTCAATATCGTTTTCAAAATTCTCAAACTCGCCGCCTAAGCCGATATCGTCAAACACGCGGGTCAGTGTTTTTTCTAAGCCATCGACTACGGGAAAATAGGAGTGACACTCGTTTTCTACCGGTACCGGAATATGGTTCGCCAGCACGGTCTCGACAAAAATATAGTCATTATGAAAATAAGCACGATCGAACACTCGGCAAAACACCGAGTTATAAAAGGTTTCAGCAAGCTCCGCCTGCGGATGAAACTGCAATAACTGCTGATACCGTTGCCGCGTTGCCTGCCACAAAGTCTCGTCGAGCTCTTTGTCGACACGGCGCTCCACCTTTTTGGCCGTAAGCCCCACCTGATGGTCGTAGTAATGAATACGCTCAGCCGCCGCCGACACCACCGCCGTCCAGTCCCTCTTCAAAAAACGCTCACGCGCGCCCTGCGTTAGCGCCTGAAAGCGCCGGTAATGCGTATGAAAGCCATCGAGAATACTACGTGCCAGTGTTTCTGAATTTATATTCATTTCTAGACCTTCAGTTGTTCAGAAGTCGGGATAATCGCTTTTAAGCTCTCTATATCGGCCTCACCAACACCCCGGGATGCAAAATAACCAGGCCATTCACTCACCAACTCCTGAATAGACTGGACAATTTTTTGTGCTTTTGCCGGCGGTACCGCAAACCGTCGGCTTTGTGATAGCAGATTTGCCAAACTGCCTGTTCTCCCGTCATCGCCAATTCCCAGTGCATGCTGCCTGTTATTATTAATTGGCAACACATCGTAGGTCGGAGAAAGACGCCAGCCGCCACTTTCTAAGTCCCACAACAACGCATGGTTGCGACCGTGATCATCCGTGTTTCCGATAAGCACATTAAAGACCATACGTTTAAACAGCTCTGGCGCATCATCGGGAGACTCACTGTACTTACGCAAATGCTCGGCCAGTGCACCATACGAATAACTGCTTTTGAGCATGGCGTCACTGACACTTCCCTCAGATAAGAGTGAATTAGCACTGATAAAGTGGTGCGTAATATGTGTACCCCGACGATCAAACCGCTGACTCATCAATACATCTTCGGCGCCTTCTACCAGCGTTGTTTTAGCGATACGCACACCATCCACTTCATTTAACATAGCCATGGTGGCGGCCTCAACGCGGGCGACATTATAGAGATCATCGGCGCGGTTGAATTTTATTAGGAAAAGCTGATTGTCGTGCCGTAATATTGTTTTGGGTCTTGCCCCGCCCATCGATTCGCCGTACTGAAAGGCCTTTTTGACTTCAACAGACACCTTTTCAGCGCTCAAAATAGCTTTTTTACCGGAAATAAGCAGTTGCAAGTCATCTAAGGTATTTCGAGAAATTTTGGCTTTTGCTTTTGACTGTGAAAGGCTGAAACTAACAGCACCGACCCCCATTGAGGCACCAGCAATTAAGTATTCCAACTCATTCTGAGGTTTCGCTTTTCGTAACTGATTGATTAGCTTCCGTCCCCAGGTATCGGCACCGGCGTCCATCAAAACGCCGAACAGTCCTTTGTTTGCGCGAGTTTCAAAAATCTCTTCCGAAAGTGGTAAGTGAACAGGATCCAGCGCAAAGGCATTGTCACGCGCTAAATACGACTGACCATAGCGAAAGCGCCCCAAAGAATTATTTGCATCGTATTGCAGTACGCCGCAAATAACAGGTTCACTTTCCAGTCCTTCAATGAAGACATAGGCTTTAGAAGTCATTAGAAAAACCCTCATCTAACTTACGGCGTTTGCGTTGTGGTCCGTTTGCGACGCGCGCATACTGGTCGTCGAGCACTTTGGTGAAATGCTCAAGTAACCCAAGCAACTCTAGCGCTGATAATAATGTCAGAGAGTTTACGGGTTGCCCTTTTTCCATTCGATAAACAGTATTAACGCCGCACCCTAAGCGTTTGGCAAACTCAGTCTGGTCCATCGACAATGACCGCTGATGCTTTATTAGCTTACCCAGCGTTGATAGAAACTCTTCAGCGACAATCATTTAACCACCAAATATAATCAATAAACCTACTAATAAACTAATTATGGTGGATTAATTAAAATAATCAATTAAATTTAAGCGTTATCCGAAATAAACAACGCTAGCGTTATACATTCACCCTATTTATAATCCTGATAGATTTTTTATATTCCACTGATTCTGGACCGTTATGAATACGATTAAAGATATTGATCTGAACCTGCTGGTTTATCTGGATGTTTTGCTGCGTGAAAAGAACGTGACCCGTGCCGCAGCGCAGTTGAACATTACCCAGCCAGCCATGAGTAATGGTTTGAAACGACTGCGTAACTTGCTGAATGACCCTATTTTAGTGCGCACCAGTGACGGCATGCAGCCAACCCAGCGGGCATTGGATATGCAAGAGTCACTGCGTACGGTGCTCTATTCAGTGGAGGAAATGATACAGCCCGTGCGTGAGTTCGACGCACCGACCAGTGACCGCGTTTTCCGTATTATGGCGTCCGATTATGCGGCTTCAACACTCATGCCACGCCTACTCGAAAAGCTCGATGAACAGGCGCCAAACGTATCGCTCGATATTATGACCCCCAGTGATATCAGCTTTCACGACGTTGAAAACGGCAAAGTCGACTTAGCCATTAACCGTTTTGAGCAGCTGCCACAGTCATTTCACCAGAAAATTCTCTGGACCGACGAATTTTCCTGCCTGATACATAAAGATCACCCTTTGCTCAATAACTATACGCTCGATAATTACTTAAAAGCGCAGCATGTTTGGGTCAGTAAAACCGGTTTTGGTGTCGGTGTCGGGATGGATCCGCACGATGTTCAGAAGCTGGGTTGGGTCGACGATGCGCTCGATAAAATTGGCAAGCGCCGCCACATAAAAGTATTTACGCGTAATTATCACGTCGCTATGTACTTGGCACGTCAGGGGTTGATCGCCACACTGCCGACTCAAGCTGCCGAACTTTATAAAGATGATGATCAGCTAATCATGAAAGCGCCGCCGTTCGATATTCCGGGACTGACGCTAACCATGATTTGGTCGCCGTTATTACAGCACGACGCAGGACACCGCTGGTTCCGCCAGGTGGTTTCTGAAACCGCGGCGGCGTCCTGAGTCACTATTACCTTTACTCTTCCCAGAAAAAGGCGTCTCGCTCGCGAGGCGCTGGTAATATCCGATCCATGGTTTTAGCGTCATAAAGCACGCCGTTAACCATCGTATGCGTCACCTTGTCGGTATCACGGATATTTTTCAGCGGATCACCATCAATGACGATAATATCCGCTAGTTTACCTTCTTCCAGAGAGCCCAGTGCGTGGTCCATGCCAAACACAGTTGCCGGGTCGATGGTTGATGTACGTAACGCTTCCAGCGGTGTCATGCCACCTTGCGCCATCATCCAAATTTCCCAGTGTTGCGCTAAACCTTCACGCTGACCGTGTGCACCAGAAAGGACTTTTACACCCAAGTCCTGAAGCTCTGTTGCCACTTCGGCATTGTTAAAATGGTTGTAGTGGTTGTGCGGCGCTTTCTCACGGCGCATGGCTTTACCCACTAAAAACTCCTGGGGCACATATTTACTGAGTTTCGGGTGTTTCCAGACATCCGTTTCTGCGTACCAGTAGTTCTCACCCCAAATACCGCCGTAAGCAACACCCAGTGTTGGGGTGTAGGCCACATTGCTTTCATCCCACAACTGACGAATGTCGTCATAGATATTCGCAACCGGCAGTGAGTGCTCCACCGTTGTATGACCGTCCATAATCATGGTCAGATTATGTTGCAGCAATGAACCGCCTTCCGGCACAACTAACATGTCCAGCTGACGACCCGCTTCGACTACCTGTTGGCGCTGATTACGACGTGGTTGGTTATAGCTTTTCACCGAGAATGCACCGACTTTCTTCAGGCGCTCTAAATGAAATTTAGCATCTTCCAGGTTATCCACATGCGAGGTGTAACCCGGTCCGTTCGCACCGTATAAAATGGTTCCGGTGGAGAACAAGCGAGGCGCGGCAATTTTACCGGCTTTTTGTAGCTCTGAAGCCGCAAAGAACTCCGTTGTGTCGTTCGACGGATCATGAATAGAAGTTACGCCAAACGCCAGGTTCGCATACTGCCCCCAGTTTTGTTCCGGGATAATTTCAGACTGCCCCTGACCACCATGAGCATGCGCATCAAATAAGCCTGGCATAACGGTTTTGCCGCTGGTATCAATCACTTCAGCGCCACTTGGTACATTCACGTCAGCTTCCGGACCAACTGCAACAATTTTATTGTTACGTACAACCACGGTGCCCTGCTCATAGACAGTATCGCCGTCCATGGTAATGACCTGGCCACCAACAAAGGCTACCGTGCTATCAGGTATCATCGCCTCTTGTTCAAAGCCAATATTCTGACCATTTTCAACTTTCAACGAGTCCGCTTCAGTAAAGTCAGCAAACGCATTCGCCACCGAGGTGTGATAGAGCTCAGGACCTAAAGTCCAGTAAAGCTGGCGACCATCCGCTGTCCATGACAGGTTTTCACCCGCTCGCACCGACAACTGATGCACCGGCATTTGTTTATCACCAGGACCAACGTTGATGACACTGCCTCGCTCAACTAAAGGCGTGACAAACACCTTGAAGCGCTCGGCGAACGCCAATTGCTTACCGTCCGGTGATACCCGGAACTCGGTTGCAAGCTCCGACTGATACAACTCACGTTGCTCGAGAGTATCCAGATTCACGACGCTGAGCGTCGGCTTCGCCGCTGGTGTCATTAAATAAACGCGATCATTACGCGCACCAAACTGAGGCTGACGACCACGCTCAGCAATTTGTTGAGGCTTACCGTCACCGTTCACTGCCACACGATAAACACCGGTTTCTAAACCGTATTTGTCCGAAATTAAATAACCGCCACGAATTTTCCGGTACACCACGTGCTTGCCGTCTGGCGAGAAAGTAGGCTCAACAAAGTTACCTTTACCGGTGTTCAGCACTTGCTCGTTACCCGAGTCTAAGTCGTGTACAATTACCTGCGCCTGCTCTTGATCGTCCCAGCGCACAAACACGAGCTTCTCGCCGTCACGGGAATATTCAGGGAATAACTCAAAGTCGTCGCTGTTGGTTAAACGCTGAGGCTTGCCGTCCGGTAGTGCCCGGCGATACAAATTCCCCAGAGCTTCGTAAATCACCTCATCGCCAGCGGGCGAAACCTGTGCCATGCGCAGCATTTTTACATCAAAGGTATCGGCTTCAACGTTTTGTTTAGCGCGCAATGCGTGTTGAATTTTCTTCTCAGTCTCGACCTTAAACGGAATAATACGGGCATTGCCGTCGTCAATATTCAGCTTTTGAATATGCCCACCAGCCCAGAAAACCAACTGCTTGCTGTCCGGGGTCCAGTCCATAGTCGGGTAAACACCGTGAATCGCCCAGGTCTCCTGCATGTCACGCTCCATCTGACCGTAAACACGCTTATGCTCACCTGTCTTCAAATCGAGTACATAAAGAACACTGTTGAAGTCCTCACGTTTAATGTACGCCAGGTAGCGACCGTCCGGGGACGGCGTTGGTCGTATCGCACCGCCAGCACCGCTTATCAAGACTTCAATTTCCCCGGTTTCACGCTCGAAGCGTTTAATTTTATAAATGCCTTCCAGCGAGTCTTTGCTGTAATGGAACGTTTTCCCCGGCGTGTCGTCCTGTGAGAAGTAAATGTATTTACCGTCGGGTGAAAACGCCGGTTCACCGAGATCTTTCTGGTCATTCGGGCGCTCAGTGAGCTGTACGCCAGAGCCACCCGTGCGGTGATACATCCAGACTTCACCTGCACCTAAAGAGCGGCTTGCAGTAAAGTGTTTACGTGCTACCAGAAACTCACCATCCGGGCTCCAGGCCGGGCTGTTGAGCAAACGAAAAGTCTCTTCAGTCACCGGGCGTACGTTGCTGCCATCGGCATCCATTAACCAGATATTATCACCACCGCCCTGATCTGACGTAAAAGCGATATAGCGACCGTCGGGGGAATACACCGGCTGCATATGCCAGGCAATACCACCAATCAGCTTTTCTGCCTCGCCACCGCCAAACGGCATGCGGTAAATATCCCCTAATAGGTCAAATACAATGTATTCGCCGTCAGGACTGACATCAACGTTCATCCAGGTGCCGGAGTTCACCGAAATATCAATGGTTTTAAATTCACCGGGCGGGTTCGACACGTCCCAGCCATTATTCTGCTCTTCTGCCATGCTCAGCGGAGCAATGCTTAACAGCGACGCCACCGCCAAGGTTAATGTTGTCTTTTTCATGGTATTGCCTCTTTTAAAACGTGTTCCCTTTGTATGAATCTTTGTAAAAAAAGTCCAGTTAAGCTCGTCCAAATGCGCATTCTTGTCGTTTAATGAACAGGTCAATCAATAGACAAAGTATTTCATTGCGTTATAGTTAACGGGTATTCAACAACTGGCTAAACAATGAAAGAGTCACTGGAAAATATTTTGCTGGAGGTGTCACGTTCACCGGAAATTGACGGTGGCAACTTAGCTCGAGCATCTCAGCTTATTTTAGACTCCGCTCTGAAAGGTTTGGATATAACCCGAGTCAGTATCTGGGAGTTGCAACCCGACAAGCAAAGCATGGTGGCGACCGCTTTAATTGATACGTTACGTAAGGACACTGAAACGCCGGTACTGAGAAAGGCTGAATTACCGTCTTACTTTGACGTCCTTGAAACAGAGCGCACCATTATCGCCAACGATGCGCGCAATAACCCTATTACCGCGGAGCTCGCACCTCGCTATTTACCCGAGTATGGTATTTACGGGTTACTTGATGTCCCCCTGCGCCACAAAGGGGAAATGATTGGGGTCATGTGCTGCGAAACACGCAAAGAACACCGCAGCTGGACACCAGACGAAGTCGCTTTTGTGGGGGTTCTCGCCGACATTTATGGGCGCGCAGTCAGTGCGGCAGAGCGCGAGCGATTTGAGCAGCTACTGATTCGCCAGAACGAGCAACTAGAGAATATTGTTGCAGAACGCACAGAGTCGTTAACCAAGGCACTTGATAACTTTAAACAAGCACAAGAGCGACTCATTGAAACTGAAAAAATGGCGGCTCTGGGTAAGCTAGTGGCCGGCGTTGCGCACGAGGTGAATACACCATTAGGCATTTCGGTGACCGCAGTCACTCATTGTGAGCATCGTTTAAAAAAGCTGCAACAAGCCTTTACCGAAGGCTCTATTTCGAAAAAGCAGCTGAACCAGTTTATTGACGATACCTTTGAAGCTTATGATTTATTGAATAATAACCTCGAGCGATCCGCCACGCTCATACAGAACTTTAAAAAAACCGCGGTGGATCAGTCCAGCTTTGAGCTGGTGGACTGCCAACTGAAAAATTATTTACATGCGCTCACTTTAAGCCTGAAGCCCATGGTGAAAAAGAAGAAAGTCAGTATTGATATAAGCTGTGAAGAGTCAACGTCCTTACTGACCTATCAGGGTGCGCTGGCTCAAATCGTTACGAATTTAATCAGCAACACGGATGAGCACGCTTTCTCAGAGCCCGATGACAACCACTGTATTACCATTGCGGCAGAGCCAGCAAAAGACGGCGTGCAATTTACCTTTACCGACAACGGTAAGGGCATCGAGCCACAAACGCTGAAAGATATTTTCGAGCCCTTTTTCACCACCTCTCGACACAACGGTGGTTCAGGACTTGGACTCTCTATTGTTTATAACCTGGTGACACAGAAACTTAAGGGCGAAATTGACGTCCAATCGACACCGGGGGAAGGCACGGTGTTTTCCTTTTATTTACCCAATTTAGAGAAGTAGGATGTTGTATGCTTAAAGCCTTACAAAGCTTTTTTAATGTTGCTCCAGCAGCGGAGCAGACGAAGCAGTATCATGCAGAAGGTCTCAGCGACGAGGCGTTTTTATCACTCATACTCATGACTGAAATTAGCCTCGCCGATGGTGTCTTGTCGAATGAAGAGCGAGAGTATCTGCTAGCGGACTTGAAAAACGAATATCAACTTGAAGGGAGTGCTGCTGAAAGCGCTGTAGAAAAAGCCGTAGAAGCAGTAAAAGAAGCCGCTTCTCTGCACGATTTTACCGCACCTCTAAAAGCGCTCGAATACAGCGAAAAAGTCCAATTATTGGAAAGTTTGTGGGCTGTTGCCTACACTGATAATGAACTTGATCCGCACGAAGAAGCAATGCTTCGCAAGCTTGCCGATTTGTTGTACATAAGCCACGCTGACTATATAAAGGCGAAACTTTCCGTAACAGGACACTAAATGAGCAGACTTTCCACACTCACCCTAACGGCCGTTTTAAGCCTAAGCTTTTCAGCGTTTAGTCACGCTGAAGACATTGGTTTAGCGACCGGCTACCCGCCGTATCAGTTTTCTGAAAATGGCGACATAGTGGGGTTTGATGTGGATGTCACAAAAGCGGTGTTCAAGTATTTGGATAAAGAATACACACTGCATCAATATGACTGGGACAATGTGGTCAGTTTAATGCGTTTCGGCGAGCTCGACATGGCAATGGGCATGGAGCAAACCACCATTCGTCGCCAGTACTTTGACTTTTCCAGTCCCTATTACAGTCGCGTCACCACTTTGTTTGTATTAGACAATGAAAGCAGTCCTGAATCAGTACGCGGGTTGGTCGGCAAACGAATTAGTGGAGACCGGCATTCGGTATTGGAAGCCCACTTGCAAGACATTGGCCTGCATAACGCCATTCGCATTAATCAGGCGTCGTCAAAAGCCGAAGCAATGAGCCAGTTGGCGGTAGGTGAAGTGGAAGCCGTTATCATGCCGGAGGCAGTCGGCCTTTACCTGGAACAGCAACTTGATATTGATGTAAACATTTTATGGCAACCCAAGATAACAGTGCCTGTTGGTTTTTCCGTAAAAGCCGGTAACGACGAATTACTGAATCAACTGAATGAAGCCCTGGAAGCGTTAGAAAACAGCGGCGAACTTGATCAAATCCGCCGCCGTTGGGGCGTTAATTAATCGCTGAAATACGCTTTTTTACATCTTCCGTTATTGTTTTTATCAGTGTATTTGATACACCGACACGCTCCGCTTCAGTAGCAAAAGACATAGCGGCCTCTGCGATTTCCTCGATCATTTTATTAACAGGCTTCACATCTTTAAAACCAGCCTGGGCAGCTATTATCTCGAGCGCTTCTTTATCGGGAAAGCGACCATTGCCGTTAAAAGCTGTCATGTGCTCTTCGTATGGCGATGGGCTGTATACAATGTCGTAGCATGGTGAGAGCTGCCAGTTATCTTCATCATCCGCCAGGAAGCTGAAATTCTTCGAGTGATCATCCTGGTTTACCATTATGTAATTGAACAACATCCGCTTTACAAGCTTTTTGGCGTCATCAACACCACATAGCAACCTCGTTGCTTTAACCAAATCGACGTAGTCTAAAGACGGTTCTCTAAAGGATGCGTCGAGCAAACCACACGCCGAAATCATATGGTAACGACCATGGCTTCTTCGTTGATGATTAACACAGTCAAATCGTATTTGTTGTAACCAGAACTGCCCGTCACCGGCATCAAATAAACTAAATTCAGGAACTTCTATGCCTACTTTCTTTGCAATGGTCAAGTAAATAGATTCAACGAGGCTTTCTTCATGCTTAAGTAAAAACTTCTCCGAGGTTAACTTGATGATCAGCTTTTTTCCCGATGCAGCAGGATCCGTCGAGTACTTTCCGTTTTCCATCAATGTGGCATTTAGTTTCGGTCGCGCACCTCCAGAACCACCGGCAGTTTGTAAGTGATCAATGAGCTCGGTTTCCGTTCCCTCAAACTCTTTTACCGCTTCTTTTCCCAAAGCAGTCAAAGCTACATCTTCTATTCGAGACTTATTAAGCGAGGTTTGTGGTTGATACGACAACGCGCCCAGGCAATTTCCGCCAATAACGGCTAAACGTTCAAGTGCACTGACCCTTTGAGGGTTAAACCCGTTCTTTCGTAGTACCCTATCGAGTAGGTAAAGCCCCCAACCGTCCGGCAAGCTATCAGCGAAAACACCATGCAACCCATAATGAGGTTGTTTAGGTGCCTTTTGAAGCTCCCTCGAAAAGGCTAAATTGAACGGTGCTAATGACGCGCTTCGACGCTGCAGGTACTCTTTATCGTACTGAAAGTACACGCCGGTTTTATTTTCAGCCAAGGTTCCAACGTCGATACACTGACCGGTTGTCAGTGTTCTTTTTACCTGAAGAGGTGTTTCAAGCATTGTTCAGAACCTCTTCTATCGTTTTTGGATTCTCTTCCTGTTTCAGAAATTCGCGCAGCTTGTTGAGATCACCCAATGCTTCCACCAACATGAGGAATTGGCGTAACGAGATATTCCCGGTGCTCTCAAACTTACGAATAGTCCCATACGGCACGCCCGACTTATCCGCCAATGCCTCTACCGAAAGCTTCTGAGCTTTCCTGCACTGCTTTATGTAGCGCTTTAAATCTAGTTGCGTGTCAAACGCTGTGTTTAACTGGAGTGTCATAATAGTAGCAAAAATGGTCTTTTATAACGAAAATTTGTTACTATTATAGCATAAAACAAGAACCGTACCTGACTTAAATAACGTCAGGTACAGTGTTGCAACAGCAGGCTACCTTGCTTCTTGCATTTCTTTTTCAAGGCGCGAGGCTTCGTCAGCGCGAGGTTTAGTGAAGCGGGCTAACCACAAGTAAAGTACCGGCGTTAGGTACAAGGTAAACAGCGTGGCTAAACCTAAGCCACCAAATACCACCCAACCAATGGAGTTCCGAGCTTCTGCCCCAGCACCGGCTGACAATATCAGCGGTAAACCACCTAAAATGGTCGACACCAGGGTCATCATAATCGGACGTAGACGTATCAGCGCGGCTTCCTCTATGGCCTTGCGAACACTAAGTCCACGGTCACGCAATTGGTCGGCAAACTCCACTAATAATACGGAGTTCTTCGCCAGCAAGCCTATCAGCATGACTAAACCGATTTGCGAATAGATGTTCATTGAGGTGCCGGTTAAGAACAACGCGTAAATCGCCGCAGCAATACCAAAGGGCACAGTCAACATAACCACCACCGCACTGTTCACCGACTCGAATTGTGCCGCCAATACCAGCAGAACAATCAGAAACGCCAAAATGTACGTCATTGCCACTTCCTGAGAAGTATCCTCAAAGGTCGATGCTTCGCCTAAGAACACCAAGCCCATACCGTCTGGCAATACATCCTGTGCAACCGCACGCAACTGCTCTACGGCTTCAGACATAGGCAATTCTTCCGGTAAGTCACCGTCAATTTCTATGGCACGACGCTGTGCCTGACGCTCAAGTTCTGCCGACACACCCTCTTCAACAATTTCCGAGACACTGGAAATTGGCACTAAGCCACCATCGCTTGAAGAAACATACAGGTTCTGCATGTCTTGTGGCGACTGAATAATATTGTTACGAGTGCGCAGCATCAGTGGAATTTGCTGGTCACCGACGTTTAGGTCGGCAACATCATCGCCATCAATAGCGGCGCGCAATGTCGAGGATATGTCGCTGAGCGAAACGCCCAGCTCCGCGGCCCGGCGACGATCAATTTTCACGCGCAACTGAGGCTGTGTAGGCTGATACGACACATTTAAGTTGCCCATTTCCGGAATCTGTCGCTCAACTTCAGCGGTAAACTCACGCGCAACTTTAAAGATGTCATCATAATTTTCACCCGTGATAGCCATTTCAATGCCACCGCCCTGGCCTCGCAAATTCAGGCTATTGTCACCAAAGGCTCGGCCCGGTGCGCCCGGTACCTGGCTTAATGGCTCCCGAATATTCTCAATGATCTCCTGCTGACTAATGTCCCGCTCTTCCCACGGCTTCAGGTTCGCACTGATAAAGACAATGTTCGGGTCCCACTGACCAACCACGGTATAAATGGACTCAATATCACCGCTTTCTTTATATTCGAGTAAGATTTCTTCAAGTTGACGCGCCTGCCGGTCCATAAACTTAACACCGACACCGTCCGGTCCTCGCGCAAAGACTCTTACCGCACCGCGGTCTTCATCGGGCATGAGCTCACTATTAATTTGGTCGAATAGCACCACGCCACCGCCGGCAGCCAGTAACGACACTACGCCAACAACCCAGCTGGCGTTCAGCGCCTTATGAAGGGTTCGTTGGTAGAATCCTTTGAACTTGTGGCCAATACCGCCGAAGATATTGGTTTTACCGGCAGATTTAGGCAAACGCGCCGTAAATGCCGGTACTAAAGACAGTGCCACGAAAGAAGAAATAACGACGGCCGCTGCAAGCACTCCGCCAAACTCCCGGAACAAACGGCCTGCAGTTGACGGTAAAAACGCAATGGGTACAAATACGGCAACCAGAACCGCTGTCGTCGCAACCACCGCGAAGAACACTTCTCGCGTCGCCAGGACCGCTGCGGCGCGACTGCCGAGCCCCATATTACGGCGTCGCTGAATATTCTCCGTGACAACAATGGCGTCATCAACAATCAAACCAGTGGCCAGAACCAGTGCCAACAAGGTCAATATGTTGACCGAAAAGCCCATCAGCCATATGGCAGCAACAGCACCAAACAATGCAACGGGTATCGACAAAGCCGGAATAATGGTCGCCCGGAATGAGCCAATGAATACCCACAATGTGCCGATCACCAACGCAATGGTTATCGCCAGAGTAGTGACAACCTCAGCAACCGACTTACGGATAAACTGCGCATCGTCATTGGTAATGGTCATTTCCATATCCGGGAAGCGATCGCGCAGGCGCTCCAGTACCTGAATGGCCCGGTCGGAAATTTCAATGGTGTTAGAGCCCGCCTGGCGAATAACCCCCAAGCCTACCACAGGTTTTCCGTCCAAGCGCACGAAGCTGCTGGCATCCGACGGCGCAAAATACGCCTGTGCGACATCACCCACACGAATGTCGTCCTGAATAATAATATTCTCGACTTGCTCTTCGTTTATTGCCGTCGCATCGGCGCGAATAATCAGCCGCTGATCCGTCGACTTCAAACTGCCTGCGGGCACATCAAAAGGCGCCTGACGTAGCGCATCGGCAACATCAGTGACCGAAATACCAAAGCTCACCAGTTTCAGTGGATTCAGATCCACCCGCATAACCCGTTCACGATCACCATTTAAGCGCACATCAGCCACCCCATTTATGGCCAAAAACTCAGGTGATAAGTCAGTCTCGAGTCGGCGTGTTAACTGTTCAAGCGTTAAAGTTTCGCTGCTGACTGCAATATCCAGTACCGAGCGTGCGTCATTGTCAGCCTTGCGAACGTTAACTTGTTCAACGTCATCGGGGAGCTCTCTGCGAACCTGGTTCACTGCTTCACGAACTTCCGCCGCAACCACATCCAGGTCAACCCCCGGGTTAAATTCAATGGAGATACGGGCGCTGTTTTCTTCACTTTGCGAATTAATATTTCTGACACCCGAAACACGCGCTGCTGCGCCTTCCAGAATACTGGTCACTTCGGCATCGACGGTTTCTGGCGCACCGCCGGGCAGAGAAGCACTCACACCAACGACAGGTCGGTCAACATCGGGCAGCTCACGCACTTCAACACCCATCAGTGCCGCTATCCCGGCAATGGCAATCAGAATATTGAGTACAACAATCAATACAGGTCGGCGGATAGACACCGACGGCAAGTCGTTGGTATCAGTATGCGTATCGAGTTGCTTATCAGACATTATTCGCTAAGCTCCCCGCCGTCATCCAAAGTAGTGCGATCAAACTTAACCGGCTGCCCATCACGTAAGCTCTGCACACCCTCAACAATTAGCAAGTCGTCTCGATGAATATTGCCTGAGACTAATACTCGACCCGCTAAACGCTGCTCAATTTGCACTTCCACGCGCTTCGCATTTTTGCCTTCAACCACCCAGACAAACGGGCTGTTCACTCCCCAGGACAAGGCCGCTTCTGGAATTGCTGCGAACTCCTGACCAGCAAGAGAAATAGACGTACGGAAGCTAGTACCCGGCAGAAAATCATCATTTTCATTATTGATGCGTGCTCGGGCCCGATACATCCGGGTTTGCGGATTAATCCGCGAGTCCATTTCAACAATTTCTGCCGTCACTGGTTGCCCTGAATAACGCCAGGGTTGCACTTTAAGCTCGGCACCTTCACCCAATAGCGACACCGCCGCTTCAGGAATTTTGAAATCAATTAATAACGAGGAGCGATCATCCAAGGTCGCAATCGCCGTTTGCTCGTCAATGCGATCGCCCACTTCCACGTCGGTAATGCCTATGACACCTTCAAAGGGTGCACGAATAAAGCGGTCTTCCAGCTCAATTTTGGCATTATCTAATTCGACACGAGCTAAGTCTCTTAGCAGTACCGCATTATCAAGCTCTGACTGGGGCACTGCGCCGCGCTCATGACTTTCGCGCAAACGCTCAACAGTGCGCTGCGCATCTCTTAAGTTGATTTGCGCTTGCTCAACCGCTACTTTTTGTCGTCTTGCATCCAGCTCGACCAAAAGCTCACCTTCTTCCACTACTTGTCCGGGCTCGAAATATACCGCGACCACACGGTCGCCCACCGCCGGATAAATAGTGATAGAACGTGCTGCTTCCGCCGTTCCCACCGCTTCAACTCGGTTTTTCTCCTGCTCAAACTTCACAGGCTCAACCAATACCAAAGCTTCACGAGATCCAAACTGTTGAGCTTGCGCTGCACTCGCATACATAAAAACAGACAACAAACCCAATACTGCAATCGACAAAAAATGCTTCATAAACTTCGGTTAACTCCAAAAAAACTGCAGCCCAATGGCTGCAGCTGTATCATCTCATTGTGTTGGTAATTCTGCTATTAACAGTTACTTAATAGAGAATGTACCTTGCATAATGGCTGAGTGACCCGGGAAGGTACAAAAGAACTTGTACTCGCCGTCAGCGCTCATACCCTCGGTAGAGAACGTCACTGAGGTTTCTTCACCTCCACCAACAACGTCGGTTGCCGCAATCACTGCGTCAGACTCAGGCACATAATTATTTTCCAAACCTGCTGACATTCCTTGCTGCACGACCGACTGCATGTCACCCGCTTCACTTAATACCCAGTTGTGTCCCATAACTTTTTTGTCCAACTTACCTGAGTGCGTCAGAGTTAAAGTTACTTCGCTACAGCTGGCAGGAACTGATAGCTCCTTTTTATCAAACCTCATGTTGTCGTTACTATCAATAGTGAGTTCACATTCGTTAGCTTGCGCTGCGTTTGCGACAAACAACAATGAACCTGCTAATAAAGACAAAATATAACGCATTACAATACTCCTTCATGTAGGATGAAACGAACTACTTCCTTATTACGTAAAATCTCGCATTGAGATTACTTTGTACGAGATATTTACACGATAACCTTACGAGACTTCTATGACGACAACACGTTTTTCATCACAGTCTGTGCTCGCACAAGGCGGAACCAATAAATACATAAAAGATGTATCTATTATTCCACCAGTATACACATCTACCACCTATCTACGCGACAGCGATAACCAGTACCGCTCCGGTTTGGTGTATTCCAGAGCTGACAACCCAACCTATCGCCCTGCTGAAAAATTGTTAGCAGAGCTCGAAAACGCTGTTGATGCCCGCTTATTTGCCTCTGGTATGGCAGCCGCAACAGCGGTCTTTCAAGCCTTAAAACCCGGTGACTCTATTATAGCACCTAAGGTGATGTACTGGGCGCTGCGCCAGTGGCTGAAAACCTTTGGTCAGGACGCCGAATTACACATACGTTTTGTAGACACGAGTAACCTCGAAGAGTTGCAAGAGTCAGTCAATGAGAAAGCACCGACTCTTATTTGGTTAGAAACACCAGGGAACCCGCTGTGGACAGTCACCGATATAGAAGCGGTGTCGGCTATTGCAAAAAATTGCGGAGCCCTACTTGCGGTAGACTCCACCGTTGCGACACCATTACTCACTAAGCCGCTGGATTTAGGTGCCGATATTGTCATGCATTCAGCCACCAAATATCTAAACGGTCACTCTGATGTTATTTCTGGTGCGTTGGCGGCGCGGGAAAACAATGAGTTCTGGCAGCGGTTAGTGGCTATTCGCGCGCAAAGTGGTGCAGTACCTAGTCCTCAAGATGCGTCCCAGCTGCTGCGCGGCATGCGTACCTTATTTTTACGAGTGCGCGAGAGCTGTCAAAATGCGCTGTACATTGCTGAGCAGTTAGAACAACACCCTAACGTCACCGAAGTCCTGTATCCGGGCCTTAAAAGCTTTGCCGGGCATGAGGTCGCCGCTAAGCAAATGCAGGGAGGCTTTGGCGGTATGTTGTCTATTCGTCTGGCGGGTGGAGAGAAAGCCGCTATTGCCGTTGCTGCGCAAACTCAGCTTTGGCATCGCGCTACGTCATTAGGTGGCGTAGAGAGTCTAATTGAGCACCGCGCCAGTATTGAAGGACCAGACACCCCGGTTCCTTCAGACTTATTGCGTTTGTCGGTCGGTATCGAAAGCGCCGACGACCTGCTGAAAGACTTACAACAGGCCATCGACAGCGCACACGCTTAAATGCTGACACGCTTATAAAAGCGGTATTCCGGTTTCCAGAAATTGTTGTCGATGCGCTCACGCAGCGTATCGTCATCAATTTCCAGCGCCAGGCCTTCCCGCTGAGCCACTTTACCCACCGCAAACGCAATGTCTTTGCTAAGTTGGGTTAAGTCATTGAAAGCCGGCAATAGCGCGTCACCTTTACCGTTTGCGCTCGGAGAGGCCTGAGCCAGCGTTTTACTGGCCACACGTAGCATTTCATCGCTAACCAGACGCGCCTTAACCGACAACACACCCAGACCAATGCCCGGAAAAATGTAACTGTTGTTACACTGCGCTATCGGATACAACTGACCGTCATACTCAACCTCGCCAAAGGGGCTACCGGTCGCAACAATTGCCTTGCCTTTCGTCCATTTAAGAACATCAGCCGGATGCGCCTCCACGTGTTTAGACGGGTTGCTTAATGGGAAAATAATAGGCCGCTCGACATTTTTTGCCATAGCCTCAATCACTTGCTCGGTGAACAAGCCAGCCTGCCCGGACACACCAATGAGAATATCCGGCTCAGCACAATGCATTACATCCAGCAACGACGGGTAGTCACCACTGTATTCCCAGTCGTTTAAATCGTCAGTTTTTTGCGCCAACGCCTGTTGGAAGTCGCGTAAACCATCCATGGTGTCCATGACCAAACCATAACGGTCAACCATGAAAATCTGCTTCTTCGCCTGCTCCTCCGTTAAGCCCTCAGCAGTCATTTGAATCATAACCTGCTCAGCAATACCACAACCCGCAGAGCCTGCACCAACAAACACCACTTTCTGCTCGCTGAGCTTTTTACCTTTCTGGCGACACGCCGCCAATAAAGTACCCACAGTGACAGACGCCGTTCCCTGAATATCATCGTTAAAGCAGCAGACTTCATCACGATAGCGACGCAGCAGCGGCATTGCATTCGGCTGCGCAAAGTCCTCAAACTGCAGCATTACACCCGGCCAGCGCTTAGTCACTGCCTTAATGAACTTATCCAGGAATTCATCATACTCTTCCTGATTAATACGCTTGTGACGCGCGCCCATGTACATTGGGTCTTCCAGCAGTTTTTCATTGTTGGTGCCTACATCCAGCATCACCGGCAAGGTATACGCAGGGCTAATACCACCACAAGCGGTATACAGCGACAGCTTACCAATTGGAATGCCCATGCCACCAATGCCCTGATCACCTAAGCCAAGAATGCGTTCGCCGTCGGTGACGACAATGACCTTCACCTTCTGCTTAGTCGCGTTGCGCAGAATATCGTCCAGCTGGTCGCGTTCAGAATACGAAATGAACAAGCCACGCGAGCTGCGGTAAATATCCGAGAATTTTTCACAAGCATCACCCACCGTCGGGGTGTAGATGATTGGCATCATCTCTTCCAGATGATCCGTCAGTAAGCGATAGAACAAGGTTTCGTTGTTGTCCTGAATAGCACGCAGATAAATGTGCTTATTCAAAGGCGTTTCAAAGCTTTTATACTGCATGTACGCCCGCTCAGCCTGCTCTTCAATGCTCTCATAGCGAGGCGGCAGCAAGCCCGTCAGGTTAAACGCCGCGCGCTCTTCCTTACTGAACGCACTGCCTTTGTTCAGCAACGGGGTTTCCAACAAATTCGGACCAGAATAAGGAATATAAAGCGGGCGCTGCGTCTGCGGCATAAGTACAAACTCCTGAAAGCCAAAGTAGCGCTTAGTTTAACGTAGCCTGACATTTATGTCAGGTGGGATATCGAGGAAGCGACTGTTGAGTCACATGTTTCGCTGGAGCGTTAAGGGCCGTTATGCCAGAGACGCTGCAAGTTCATCCATGAACGCTTGACGAAGGCCATCCATGGCCTTCGACACTCTGACATAAAGCCCTTCAACACTCGTAACGCTTACATGCGCCTTAACAACCGCTCATCAAGCTTCAGTTCGATCTAGTTCGTAATCCATAACCAGGCATTCCAGAGGTATATATAAGCCGCTATGGAGTCGTCGAATCATAGGCAGCGTTAAACGCCGTTTCCGATTTAAAACCTCACTAACCCGACTCCTCTGACCTAAAAATGGCACCAAATCAGAATCTTTCAGGCCCTCCTGATCCATTCTGAATTTAATCGCTTCCACAGGATCGGGCGCATCGATTTTATACTTAGCTTCTTCGTACGCTTCGACCAAAGTCACCAGAATATCGAGTTCATCAGCCGCTTCTGTATTTGGTTCAGCATCCCAAAGCTCATCAATACGAACCAGAGCCTTTTGATGATCCTCAGCCGTTTTTATAGGCTTTATATTCATACCTTTACCTCTAAATTGTTTCTGCATCCCTGCAATTAGGCTTTTCCCAAAACTCGCGAAGAGTTGCCCTTGATACAATTCTCATGAACGTAGTTATCCCTAATCTAATTTCCCATCATGGGAAAGAATAAAGCTTTGTCAATAAAATTCCCAATACGGGAAATTGACATTTTATCTATTGAGAATAGCTACATTTCAGAAGGAGAAAATAAGAGAAGGATTAAAGAGGCATAAGAAGTAATGGGTTACGAGGTGTAGCGGCTAATGAGGTTAGCACACTCTCCACCCCACATTTTCATCTGTCACAAATATCTTAGGCAGGAAGTTAATCCCAGGGGCAGGCTTTGGCGGCAAAAGGCGATAAAGGAAAGAACTCGTGGCTTGTGGAGTGTCGACAGCCACGGCCGTATAGGAATTAGCTGGATGAGTGCGCCCGGCAGTTGCAAAGGCTCTTGAGGAGGTGTGCAGCGCCATGGATGGCGCTGCACAAGCCCTACAGGGACGTACTCGTGGGCGTCCTCCGCAAGAGCCTTTCAACTTCAGCACTCATTCAGCTACAGCTTCAGGCCCCAGCGGGTGGCGGTGCGTTTGACGGCGTCGACGTTTTCAGTGGCTATGATGTGCAGTGGTGTGCTTTCAAACTGGGCGCTTAAGTCCAGGTGTTGCTTTAGCCAGGCCAGCATGGCCTCGCCGGAATGGATGGTTTTGGCACCGTTGAAGTAGTTGGAAATGCTGTCGGCTATCAGCGGAAAGTGCGTACAGCCCAGCAACACCACGTCAGGCTTTTCAAGCTTGCTGAAATAATGCTTAAAGGTTTCCTGCAGTATCGGTCCGTCATAAAGCTCTTCTTCGACAATAGGCACAAACAGCGGCGTAGGCATGGCATCTACCTGATTATAGCCCAACGCTTGTATCTGCTGCTGATAGGCACCGGAATTTATGGTTGAACGCGTAGCAATAACCAGTACTCGGGCGCTGGTATCAACGTCTTGCAATTGCTGCAGCGCCATAACACCCGGCTCCAGCACGCCGTACACCGGCTTATTAGAGAATTTCTGCATTTGCTCCAGCGCAGTCACACTCACGGTATTACAGGCTACCACCAGGCAATCTACATCGGCGCCGTTAAAAAACTCCACGGCTTCCAGCGCGTAGCGCGTGACCGTATTGCTGTCCTTGCTACCGTATGGCACTCGCGCAGTGTCTCCGTAGTACAGCAGCTCGCTGAAACAACCGCTTTGCTGCAATGAGCGAGCTACGGTTAAGCCACCGACACCGCTGTCAAAAACTCCAACTTTCATCCTTACTATTTCTCCAGGCTTACCGTTTTAAGACGCAGTGCGTTGGTTATAACAAAGACACTGGACAGCGCCATAGCACCTGCCGCCAGCATCGGCGACAGCAAAATCCCGAAAAACGGATATAGTACGCCCGCCGCGACAGGAATCAGCGCAGTATTATAAGCAAACGCCCAGAATAAGTTCTGACGAATGTTGCGCATGGTTGCTTCCGACAAGGCGAAGGACTGCTGCACCACGGTCAAGTTATCTGACATCAGTACCACATCGGCCGATTCAATGGCTACGTCAGTACCCGTACCGATAGCAAACCCTACGTCCGCAGAGGCCAATGCCGGTGCGTCGTTAATGCCATCCCCGACAAATATCACCTGCCCCCACTCTTTTTTCAGGCGTTTTACGGCATCGACTTTGCCATCGGGTTTGACGTTAGCAATCACTTCGTCAATGCCTAATTCTTTGGCAATGCGCTTCGCAGTAGACTCGGCATCTCCTGTGACCATTGCCGTTTTCAGGCCGTCATCATGCAAGCGCTTAATCAGCTCTTTGGCGCTGGACTTAATCGGATCATCCTGAGTAAATACCGCAGCCAGCTTTCCATCGACCGCCACGTAAATGGGTGTGCGGCCACTTTCAGACCAGCTTTTCGTGTCATCAGGTTCGTTATTAAGCGCAATACCGTTGTCCTGCATTAACTCGCTGGTACCAATGTAAAGCGTTTTACCATCGACTTTACCGGTAGCACCCAAACCTGAAATGGCTTCAAAGCTGTCAGGCTCGCTGACTTTAATGTCCTGCTCTTTGGCGTAGTTGACCAAAGCTTCTGCGGTCGGATGTTCTGACTTAGCTTCAACCGAGGCCGCCAGGGTCAGCACCTCTTTTACATTAAAGTCGCCAACGGTTACCCAGTCAGTAATGGTTGGCTTACCTTCTGTTAGCGTGCCAGTTTTATCAAAAATAACGCCTTTCGACTGCTGCAACGCCTGCAAAGCACTGCCCTGACGGAACAACACGCCCATTTCTGCACCACGTCCAGTGCCCACCATAATTGACGTGGGCGTTGCCAGACCCATAGCGCAGGGGCAGGCAATAATGAGTACGGCCACCGCGTTTACCAAGGCGAATGTGAGTGCTGACTCACTGGCCGCAAAGTACCACACCACAAAGGTCAGCAGCGCCACCAGCATGACCGCCGGCACAAACCATAAGGTAATACGGTTCACCGTGTCCTGAATCGGCAATTTACTGCCCTGAGCCTGTTCGACCATCCGGATGATCTGAGCCAGCACCGTGCCTTCACCAGTTGCCGTTACTTTAAAGCGCAGCGTGCCTTTTTCATTAAGCGTACCGCCTACCACTTTGTCGCCTTTCTCTTTATGCACCGGCTCGGGTTCTCCGGTTATCATGGCTTCGTTCACGTAGCTGTCGCCGGAAGACACTTCGCCGTCCAGCGCAATACGCTCGCCCGGACGCACTTCAATTTCATCGCCTTTGCCCAGCTCAGCAATATCGACTTCGGTCACCTCACCGTCCCGCACCACACGGGCGGTTTTGCTTTGCAGGCTCATAAGCCGCTGAATGGCATCTGATGTATGGCTTTTGGCTCGCGCTTCCATAAAGCGCCCCGCCAATATCAGCGTGACAATAACCGCAGAAGCTTCGAAGTAAACGTTTACTGACTCACTCGGCAGCCACGAAGGAACAATTGTTGCCACGACCGAGTAACCCCAGGCTGCGGTAGCGCCCAGAGCCACCAATGAGTTCATGTCCGGTGCCCCCCGGAATAACGCAGGAATACCCAGTTTATAAAAAAGCGCGCCAGGAACCGCCAGTACGACGGTAGTAAGCACTAACTGTATCCACCAGCTGGTCTGTAAGCCCAGTGAGTTATGCACCCACTCGGAAAATACCGGCACCATATGGTTGCCCATGGCCAGTATAAAAACCGGCAGCGTCAGCAGTGCGGAAAGCCATAACTGGCCTTTTAACGTGCGCATTTCCTTTGCCTGTTGCTCTCGCTGTTCGCGCATTTGTTTATCGCGATCAACCACTTCGTGGGCGTCGTAGCCTGCGTCCTGCACCGCTTTAATCAAGTCATCCACGGATAGCTTGTCAGCATAGCTCACTTCGGCGCTGTCCGACGCCAGGTTCACCGACGCTTCCACACCCTCTAATCCGTTCAGCGCTTTGTCTACACGACCGGCGCACGACCCACAGTTCATGCCCTGAATGCTTAAACGAACAGATTTACTCATGCTGCTCTCCCGTTGTTTGACCGCCATTGGCCTGCGAATCTTTCAGCCACAGTAGCAGCCAGAAGACAATTAATTGCGCCACTTCAACATAACGCTGTACTGCGCCCCGAATCTCAGTCAGCTCCGGCGAAGTCATCAACAGGAAGCCTAAGGCAACAATAAACGCTAATAATACAAAAGCCGCGCGAACCGGCCAGGTGGTTTTCGGCGTCAGCGCCAATAACAATGCCCCCAACGCAAAACCAAAGTAACTGATAACGGCAATACCGTTATGTATCGCCTGCGAGCTTGAGCCGTCTACCGGACAGCCGGTGTCACAAGGCGCCAACGCGCTGCCAATATAAGCCAGCGGGTAGAAAAACAGTAACGACCAGCCGAACTGACTAACGCCTTTTACTCGTATGTGTGGGCGCGCCGTTAACAGCAACCCCGCCGCTATCATGCCCAGCGGAATAAAACCGACCCAACCCAAAACGCCTGCCGCCTGAGTACCGGTCGCATTAATTTCGCTAATATACTGACTCACATGCGAAAAATCGGGCTTAACCCAACTGGCAACCAGCTGTAAACCAATCCAAAATACGGTCAGAATAATCAATTGCGGTAATATGGGTGAGCTATGCTGTGCAGGTGTATTGTCGGCTTCGGGCATGACGCCTCCTCGGCTGTTTTTAAGTATGATACTCTTTCATCCCAGTGTAATCCAAGATGGGTGTCATTTGTGAATATTCAAGTGTTAGGTTGCAGTGGTGGTTTGAGCGGCGACAATAAAAATGGTTCCACCTGCGTTCAGCTGCGTTCCGACATCGTTATTGACGCAGGCACCGGCTTAAACCGGTTGAGCCTGGCGCAAATGCGCCAAGTGCGTCATGTCTTTTTGACACATTCACATATGGACCACATTGCCGCACTCCCCACGTTTCTCAGTAATCAATACGATAGTGAGCACTTACCTGTAACCGTTTACGCCTTACCACACACACTAGCAAAGCTGCGTGACAACATTTTTAACGGTGACATTTGGCCAGAGCTCAGCAGCATGACCGAAGGGCCAACTGCTATTTTGCGTTTTGAAGAAATTCAGCCCGGCCATTGCGTGAATATCGATGACATGAGCATTAAAGCTTTTGAAGTGGAGCATAGCGTGCCAACCGTCGGTTACAGCGTGAAGAACAGCGGCCAACACTTTGTCTTTTGTGCGGATACCATTGCCGGCAGCGTTTTGACCCAACAGCTCAACGCACTCGGTGACATTGATACATTAATGCTGGAATGCGCCTTTCCCAATGAGCTCATGGACGTCGCACAGAGAACCAAACACATGACACCTAGCTTGCTCCAGGAAGCTTTAGCCAGTTTAAAGCAGCAGCCCAAAGAGCTTTGGATTACTCATCTAAAACCCAGTTATGAAGCACAGCTACGAGAGCTACTAACAAAAACACCACCGCATAAAAATACGGTGGTGCTTTAAATTCGAGGTAGAATAATCGCTTGTTTACTTGAGCATAAAGCCCCTTATGTCGGAGACGCTACAAGCTCATCCATGAGGGCTTGACGAAGGCCTTCCCTGGCCTTCGTCATAAGGGGCTTCATACTCTTTACGCTCACAAGCGATTACCCTACCTCTCAATGCTTACATCAACGCTTAAAAGCTGTAAGTAACACCTAAGTGAACTTCGTTATCGATGCTATTGAAGTTACCGCGGAAACCCGCGTCAGCTGAGAAGCGGTCAGTAAACGCATAACGCAAGCGTGCGCTAACCGATGCAAAGCCGTCTAAACCCCAGTCATAACCCGCATCAACAATTGCAGTAGTCTGCTGACTTAGCTTGGTCATCGCGCCGATGCCCGCATAAGCACTGGTGTCGTCGCTGTTACCAAAGTCATAATGACTAACACCACCTTTTAAGAACGTATCGAACTGGCGGTCTGCGCCCATATCCAGAAAATACTTAGCGCCAGCGCGAAGTGAGTAGTCACCCATGTCGGTAAATTGCACTTCGCCAACCCAGTTGTCGGCAATACTCGTTGAACCTTCTACATAAAAGTCTGAGTTGTAAAAGTCGTTAAAACCACCGCTAATATAATTAACACTATCGGCATTGCTCGCTGCTGAGAAGAATAGCGAACCACTTGCAATTAGCGCTGTTGATAATACGAACTTTTTCATGACTTACCTCCTTGGTTACAATAATTCTATTATCGCACCTAAAAGGCTTTTCAACAGGCTTCTCACTGTAAAAGTTCGGTAAAACTAAGTTAGGTATATTTTCGTCTTTTATGATGCCGGAAGCCTTTAATGGTTGGCTGGGATACCATTACACGAGATAGGTGGTGCTCCAGTGACTCTTTTAGCTCAGGGAAAATAGCCCAGTCCGAAAAATCATTAATAAAGTCGGATAACTTATCCGCCATCACTTCTACTTGCTCAAGAGGTTTCGCTATACCAAAATCCTCACCCAACTTTCTCAAATAATAAGCCGATGGAAAGGCTTTGCTTCCATACAACTTAAGCGCCATATCGTTATCTATGGTCGGATAAATAATTGTATGCGTCACATCGTAAATAGGCGTCAGTCGAATATCGTTGTTATTCGCAACATCGTAAAAAATGGAAAAGTTTTTAAGGTGAGCATCCCCATTACCAATCAGAACATTAAAAACAATGTACTGATACAGCTTACTAAGCTGCTCTGTGCTCTGCGTAAATAATTTAACCACTTTCATAACTTGCTCATAACTTGAGCGATATTTGTCAGTCGAGTCTCTTTTGGTGAGCACACAAAAATCTTCAACTGCGTATTTTTTATCACCATTAATATCGAAGCGTCTCATGACAAAGTTCTGCCTATCATCAGACAACCAAAAATCAGGTGTCTCTAAGCCACAAAACTTAGCCGCAGACATACAGATAAACTCATTGGCAGTGAGTTTAGGAAATTCTTCATCGGAGGTTTTAATGATCAAATCCGGATAAACTAACGTCGCTTTTTCTGAGGGAACAACAACTTTTGGTTGAACTCCAGATATCGCTGTTTGCAAATAGTAACGCTCAAGAAGCTGCGGAAATAACAACTCTTTTGAATTATCCCAAGACAAAATATCTTGCAGAGACGTTTTCTCCAGAGGTCTTTGCGGCAACTCATTATTCCAATAATTGATAGCGCCAATTCCGTTATCCCCCTGCAACGCTAACAGATACATGTCGTTTACAGTCGCATAGCGCCTTAATCGCTCCTCAATATATCGACGCACAAAACCTTCCGGCAGATTCATCGTAAAAATTGGTGGTAACTTTCCTGACGAATACGGATCCAGGCGGTTGGGCATAGAAAGTGACACCGGACAAACATCTTTTTCGTAGCTAAAGCTATACTGAGCACCATGAACCATCCGCCCCGCCAGTTGGTCGTTCAGGTATATCTCGAGTTCTCTGATACGCGATGGATACTGAGCTAATTCATCAGCCATTTTATTCAGTCCTCCATCGGGAATAAGTCATCAAGCTCTTCAAACGTCGGCATTTTTGTTTTCGTAATGGCCAGCGAATAGCCAAAGAGCATTAGGTACCTTTCAAACGTCGCAATCGAGCCCAGGTAGACACCTCTTTCAATTGCTGAAATAGTTTGACGATTACTTTTAATTTTCTCCGCAGCTTCCGTTTGTGACATTTTTTGAGCCTTACGCTCTTGCTTAAGCTGCTTACCAATTTCTTTTCGTGGAGTCATAACAAATAGTTTTTTGACAAGTATATTTGTCATAATAGTAAAAAACACAGAAATGACAAGAATAACTGTCAAAATAACTTATTCGCTAGTAATGAAGAACTGTCGGGGGAGAGCTCAAAAGGCAGTTGAGGCACTTGCAAGCGTTACGAGTGTTAAGGGCTTTATGCCAGAGTGTCGAAGGTATCAGATATTGACGTAACACTGTCGCAGGAAAGTCACAAGGCAGTTGAGGCGCTAGCAAGCGTTACGAGTGTTAAGGCACTTTATGCCAGAGTGTCGAAGGCCACGGATGGCCTTCGGCAAGCGTTCATGGATGAACTTGTAGCGTCTCTGGCATAAAGTGCCTTAACGCTTAAGCGAAGCGAGTGGCTCAGCTGCCGCTTCATGCGACAGCCAGTCAATAGCTATTCCCACTCAATCGTTGCAGGGGGCTTACCAGAGATGTCGTAAGTCACACGGGAGATGCCGTTAACTTCATTAATAATGCGGTTAGAGACTTTCTCCAATAACTCGTACGGCAGGTGTGCCCAACGTGCCGTCATAAAGTCGATAGTTTCTACCGCACGTAATGAAATGACCCAATCGTATTTGCGCTGGTCACCCATAACGCCCACAGAACGCACCGGCAGGAATACCGCAAAGGCCTGGCTGACTTTGTGATACCAGTCTGCGTTGTGTAGCTCTTCAATGAAGATAGCGTCAGCACGACGCAGCAGGTCACAGTACTCTTTCTTAATCTCACCCAGTACACGAACACCTAAACCTGGTCCAGGGAACGGATGGCGGTACAGCATGTTGTATGGCAAGCCAAGTTCCAGACCTATTTTGCGCACCTCGTCTTTAAACAGCTCGCGCAATGGCTCAACCAGCTTCAAACGCATATCTTCAGGCAGGCCGCCCACGTTATGGTGTGACTTAATAACGTGCGCTTTACCCGTTTTCGAGCCCGCAGACTCAATGACATCAGGGTAAATAGTTCCCTGCGCTAACCAATCCACTTCGGTCAGCTTACCGGCTTCTTCATCAAAAATTTCAATGAAGGTATTACCGATAATTTTACGCTTCTTCTCCGGGTCGTTTTCGCCGGCCAACGCATCCAGGAAACGGTCTTCGGCACACACTGGCAGAATGTTCAGGCCATAATGGTCACCAAACATTTCCATCACTTGCTCTGCTTCATTTAAGCGCAGCAAACCGTTGTCCACGAAAATACAGGTCAGTTGGTCGCCAATGGCACGATGCAGCAACATTGCCGTAACCGACGAATCAACACCGCCCGACAAACCAAGAATAACTTTGTCAGTACCAACTTGTTCACGAATCCGCTCTACTGCATCATCAATAATCTTCGCCGGTGTCCATTGCTTTTCACAGCCGCAAATACCGCTGACAAAATGCTCCAGTATACGCATGCCCTGACGGGTATGTGTCACTTCCGGGTGAAACTGAACCCCGTAAAATTGACGCTCTTCGTCCGCCATTGCTGCATAAGGGCAGTAAGACGTTTTCGCTACGGTGTGGAAGCCTTCAGGAATGGCTTCAACCTTGTCACCGTGACTCATCCAAACGTCCAGTAAAGGTGCGCCTGACTCAGACACGGCATCTTCAATGGCTTCAAACAGTGGGCTTTTTTCCACCAGTTCAATTTGCGCGTAACCGAACTCACGCTCTAATGAGCACTGCACTGAGCCGCCTAATTGATGCGCCATGGTTTGCATGCCGTAGCACACACCCAATACCGGTACGCCTGCTTCGAAGACATAATCCGGCGCGCGTGGTGAGCCTTCTTCAGCGACGCTTTCCGGACCACCAGAAAGAATAATGCCCTTCGGATTAAAATCCCGAATATCGGCTTCGTCAACATCCCACGCCCACAGCTCACAGTAAACGCCTATTTCACGAATACGGCGGGCTATCAGCTGTGTGTACTGCGAGCCAAAGTCTAAAATCAATATTCGGTGATCATGGATATCTCTAGTCATTCGTCATCCTGTTAAGAGCTACGGTAGTTCGGTGCTTCTTTCGTAATATGCACATCGTGTACGTGTGATTCGCCCATGCCAGCAGCAGTCACTTTTACAAACTGCGGCTTGGTGCGCATGTCTTCGATAGTTGGGCAACCGGTCAAGCCCATTGCCGAGCGCAGACCGCCCATTTGTTGATGGATAATGGCAGAAATGGGGCCTTTGTACGCAATGCGCCCTTCAATACCTTCCGGTACCAACTTGTCGGCTTCATTACTTTTCTGGAAGTAGCGGTCAGACGAGCCGTTGCTTTGGTTCATGGCGCCTAAGCTGCCCATACCACGATACGATTTATAGTAGCGCCCCTGGTAAAGCTCGACTTCACCGGGTGATTCTTCAGTACCCGCCAGCATGCTGCCAACCATAACGCAGTGCGCGCCAGCTGCCAGAGCTTTAGCAATATCGCCAGAGAAGCGAATGCCACCATCGGCAATAATAGGAACACCAGAGCCTTTCAATGCATCAACCGCGTCGCTAATGGCGCTGATTTGTGGCACACCACAACCCGTAACAATACGTGTTGTACAAATAGAGCCCGGACCAATACCAACTTTCACGGCATCGACGCCAGCTTCAACTAACGCCTTAGCGCCCGCTGCTGTGGCAACGTTGCCGGCAATAATTTGTAAATTGGGGTAGTCTTTACGCGTTTGTTTAACGCGATCCAACACACCTTGTGAATGACCGTGCGAAGTATCAATGAGCAGTACATCAACGCCTGCTTCAACTAAAAGCTGGATGCGCTCTTCCGTGCCAGCACCAACGCCAACCGCAGCACCAACACGTAAAGAGCCTTTTTCATCTTTACAGGCATTCGGTTTGTTTTCCGCTTTTTCAAAGTCTTTCAGGGTTATCATGCCCTTCAGTTTGAAAGCGTCATCCACAACTAAAATTTTCTCAATACGATGCTTGTGCATAAGCTGCAATATTTCATCGCTTTGTGCCGTTTCGTGCACAGTCACCAGGCGATCTTTGCCGGTCATGACATGGCGAATCTCTTTTGCATCGTCGTCTTCAAAACGCGTGTCGCGACCGGTCACAATGCCGACTAAGTCACCATTTTTTTCAACCACAGGAAACCCCTGAAAACCGTGCTCGGCAGTCAGTTGTTTAATTTCACCAATAGTTGTCGTCGGTTGGACAGTCACAGGGTCTGTAACCATGCCACTTTCGTATTTTTTGACTTTACGGACGTGCGCAGCCTGTTGCTCTGGCGTCATGTTTTTGTGGATAAAACCAATACCACCTTCTTGCGCCAGCGCAATTGCCAATGCTGATTCGGTAACCGTATCCATGGCGGCCGAAACCATCGGAATATTCATAGAAATTCCACGCGTTAATCGCGTGCGTAAATCAGCGGTATGGGGGAGAACTTCGGAATGACCGGGAACGAGCAAAACGTCGTCAAAGGTCAAGGCTTCTTGGGCAATTCGCAGCATGTGCAACACTCCGTGACTGGATTCATGTTGCGGGTGGATTTTACTCTAATCGCTCATTTTTCGCAACTAAAATATGACGCCCCAACTCTTCCCGTCCTTTCACATAAAGGCTAAGATAGCCGGATGCGGTTCGTCTATTTTTGCGTCATCATTTCCTGTCTCTTTATTCCGTTATGGCTTAGAGCCGGGAACGTCTGGCTTATTGATAAAGACGCCTTTTATCAATCGGTTATCCGGCATTCGACCCAAGACGCCAGTCAGACCGCACAACAGTGGTTAACCCTTATTGATGAACTGAAAAGTAACCCCGTAACGGACGCAAAAACATCACAGGTTCACGCCATAAAAAAAATGAATCGGTTCATTCACAGCAACGTCAGCTACCAGACCGATCAGCAACTGTACGGGACCGAAGACTACTGGGCATCCGTTGCGGAAACATTCAGCCAGGGGTATGGCGATTGCGAAGATTTTGCGATTGCACAATACACCACGCTCAGAAGCATCGGCATTGACGATGCTAAACTGCGTTTAATTTACGTCAGAGCTCGTATTGGCGGCCCTCAAAGCTCGATCACACAAGCGCATATGGTGCTCGGGTATTACCATACCCCCAACGAAGAACCTCTCATTATCGACAGCCTTATCGAAGAGGTGCTGCCCGCGTCTGAGCGCCCGGATCTCACTCCTGTTTTTAGTTTTAATGCCAGTGGCTTATGGGCTGGAAGCTCCAGTAAAAAAGCAAAATCAAACCCACTGGATCGCTTATCCCGCTGGCGAGATGTGTTGTCTCGTATCGAGCAAGAAGGTATTTTCTGGAGGAAGAATTAATGACACTCAACCGACAACTTTGGTACGTCCTGGTCGCTGTTGTACTGATCAGTTTTTGCACAAGCTTTATTATTACCAGCATCTCAAGCGTTCGCTTTATTGAGCAGCAGCTGACAACCGAAAATACCAATAGCGCGAACATGCTCGCTCAAACGCTCAGTGACAGCTCGAAAGACCACGCGATGCTCGAACTGATCATCAGTGCTCAGTTCGATACCGGATTTTATCAGTCCATTACGCTGACCGATAACAATGGCGACATTCTCGTCGAGCGCTCTTTCCAGGGCGCATCGAGCAGTAGCGTGCCCCAATGGTTTGCAAACTGGATTGAACTCGAGGCACCAGCCGGGGAAGCACTCGTTCAGGACGGCTGGACCTCCTTTGGACAGGTACTGGTTAAAAGTCAGGACACCCATGCACTGGAAGCACTGTGGTCACGCTATATCGTCTTGCTGATCATTGCGCTATGTACGGCTCTGCTAGCGGGATTATGCGGAAAAGCGTTACTCCGCAGTGTCACCCGTCCGTTAAATCAGGTCGTGCAACAAGCCGAGTCGATCAGTCAGGGGCAATACACTCTGAATGACACGTTGCCGAAAACACGTGATTTAAGAAAACTCGTTGAAGCCATGAATAAAATGACCGACAAAGTGCGCCAACAGTTTCAAAACGACCTGCAAAAATTGAGCAGTTTACAAGCCAGTTTGTATATCGACACAGATACCCAGCTTTACAATCGCCGGTTCATTCTCGAACGCTTACACACCTATGTCAGCCGCAAAACTGAGGGCGTCCCCGCTTACATGATCTTACTGCATCTGGATGCATTGAGTGAGTTGAATAAAAACTATGGCCGTAAAAACGTCGACGATTACATACGATCGACGGCACAGCGCATTTCTGAGCAAGCGACGCAGCTGGAGCTGGAGTTAGGCTGCAAAATCATCGTCGCTCGCCTGAACGCTTCTGATTTTGGCTTGCTCATTGAGAACGCGGCTGACACCAGGTTACTTGAAAGCGCCCTTGAAAGCAGCTTATCAACCATTACGCATTATCAAACCGACCTACTCGATAACAGCGCAGCCTGGTACGCAACCATCGAAACGACACAGGAAAAAACATCGGTAGGACAACTGCTGATGCGGCTTGACGAGCAAATAACTCATGCAAAAGTCCACCCTGGTCAGGATAATCTCCGCATCAACCGTTCCATTCAGGCGTCGCACCAGCTGCTGTTTAACGATAAGCAATCTTGGTCGGATGCTTTTACCGATACACTTCAGAACGGCACTCTGCAGATGGATTACAATCCGGTGGTTGACCAAAACGGGAACACATTGCATGCAGAAGTCGCTCCGTTTTTTGAAGCACACGGGCGTACACTGCGTTACGGTCAATTTTATCCGTGGGCAAAACGTTTGGACTTTATCTCTGATATTCAGTTGTTCACAATCCGTCAAGCACTGGCGTACAGCGTTACCGAAGGTGCTGCCGTTGCCATTCAGCTCTCCATCGACTTTCTTAAGTCCGTCAACTCGAGGGCGGCACTGATTAAGGACATACAGCGTTTTAAGAAATCCGGTCAAGCAGCAAACATACTGTTTGAGATCACGGAGTTTGAAATCAAAAACCAACAAAAACTGTTTGCCGATTTTTGTTTCTCGATAAAACGTCTGGGGTGCAAAATAGGCTTAACCGGATGCTCTAACAGTTACGAATACATGCACGATATGGAAGCGCTTGGTCTGGACTACCTAAAAGTGGAGAGCTCCATCATCCAGTCAATACCAACGGAGCCAACTAACATCGACAATTCACTGCCAGCCAGACTCTGTCAGTTAGGCCACTCGTTGGATATGCTTATGTACGCAGAAGATTTGGAGGACGCTTCCGATATCGGCCGTGCGTTTGCGGCAGGGTTTGATGGGTATTCAAAACCCAATTAACCATGAATCACTTGGGGGCGATATTAATTGTTTCATCGTCTTCCCAGGCTAAATCTGAGAGTTCGTTGATTGCGCGACGCATGGACAGCCTGCGCATCAACTTACCCTGAGCTTCTTCCGGAAGCTCTGTAAACTGAATGACGCCTTTATCCGACAACAGCACAATCAAATCCTCTAACACCCGAATCAGGGATTGATCGGATGCTTCTAACGCCCGCGTTCTATCCTTTTCGGTAACCTGCTTTTTAAGAAAGGAAACCAACTCCGGATCATCGCTGTTTAAGCGCTCATTAAACCCAGGCTCTTGTGTCAAACTGAAGGCGGTAATGTCGTTGTCATTGTTGCGTTTTATATAAGGCATTGTATTACTCAACAGAGCTAGAGAGTTCTCGCTGCACTTTCAGGACCAGTTGCAAACGATCTTTCACTCCCAACTTTTGAAAACTACTGGTCAAGTGGGCTTTTACCGTGCGCTCAGACACAAATAAGCTGTCGGCTATTTGCTGGTTTGTCTGACCAGAAAGAACTTTTTCGCAGACTTGTCGCTCACGTTTACTGAGTATAGCAAAGCTTTCAGGGTCCGACGCCACTGGTGCCGAGTTTCGATGCAACAGGCCCGTTAAATTTGCTAAAAACTGCTCCGGAACCCACAGTCCGCCTTGATGAATCACATCCGTTATGCGCTCCAGTACTCGACTAGAGGCCGCTACGCTGGCATAGGCTTTCGCCCCCGAGTTGAGTGCGGCAAACAGGTCACTCACGTCTGGTGTGCGGTATAACACCACAAACTTGTAGCGCTTTGACGATAAATCCGCGGCAACGGCGGACCGATCAACTTGATCAGACATTAACCAAACTGTTACGTCTTCAGCATGCTTTCCTTCAAGCCTCGTGTTTAACTCACCCGCACTCTCAACCTGGTGCAATCGACCCGACAGTTTCTCAAAACGAGTCCCCTCCAGGCCAAGGGTCAGAAAAATATGTTCCATCAACTATCTCTCCGTAAAAGCCTCAGAACGAGCCTTTAAAAGCGGCTTCAATAAGTAACTCAGTACCGTTCGTTCACCGGTTTTTATATCCACTTGGGTGACCATGCCCGGAATGATCTGAAGCTCTTCAGAAAACTCCGATTTACTGGTTTTTAAGCGTACGACATAAAACGTCACATCATTGTCGTCTGTCACCGTGTCCGCACTGATGTGTTGGACCGTTGCTTTCGCACCACCAAAGATTGAAAAATCGTACGACGTAAATTTGATCGTGGCTTCCTGGCCTTGCTTAATAAACGCAATATCCTTGGGTAAGATACGCGCTTCAATAATCAATTCATCATCCACCGGTACAATATCAACAACGGGTTGCCCCGTTGTCACAACACCACCAACCGTATTCACATGCAGGGTCTGTACAATGCCTCCAACCGGAGAGCGCAGTTTGGTTTTTTGCACTTTATCGGACAACCGCGACCGAATCTTTTCAAACGCCGCGAGATCAGCAGAGACTTCAGCAAGCTCTCGGCGCCACTCGTTAATCGTTTCTAAGCGAACCTCTTTGAGTCGGCTCTCGGCTTCCTCAATGGCCGCTTTCGCGTTCTCGATCGATGCTAAGGTTTGATTTATTTGCCCCGAAAACTGTGCTTTATCACGCTCGAGCCGAATAATATCCACTTCTGAAACCGCACCGGACTTTTTCAATGGGCGCGTTACCGCAAGTTCGCGTTCCACTAAATCGAGAGATTCTTGATATTGTTGCAGTGCCGCCTGAAGCTCGTTTAATTCTTCTTTTTTCTGTTTCAATCGTGATTTGGCCGCCTGGGTCCGACTTTCGAGCGACTCCAAATTACTGTGAAACGATGAAATGCTGTCTTCCACCAGAGCAGGCGCGTTGTCACGTAACTCGTCCGGAAACTCAGGTTCTTTTCCCTCAACCAGCGCTCTTAAGCGCGCGTTATTGGCCTGCAACGCCCACATGCGGGCTTGGTTTTCATTAAGTTCTGAAAAAAACCGGGTGGAATCGAGCTCGACCAGAACATCGCCTTTTTGGACCAGCTGACCCTCTGTGACATAAATTTGTTCGATAAGACCACCATCAAAGGTTTCCACCGTTTGCAGCTGACTGGAGGGCACGACTTTTCCGTCACCTCGCGCAATCGTGGCTATCTCAGCAAACGCCGCCCAGATGATCAGCAAGACAATGGCTGCGATAATGGTGTACAACAAACGATTGGTTTTTATAGGATCCTGTTGAATTTTTGCCCATTCAGCGTCCACCACCCAGTCACGATTGCCTGGAACATTAATCCAGCGACCGAATACGCGATCAATCAGACCCTTTCCTGCGTCGGTTTTGTGGCTAATTGCGCCTAAGCGATTAAAGCCTTTTTGCTCCGCGGTATCTTTCTGGCTTTTAGTCACGCTGGCCACCTCCAACACGACCTTGCTTCAAGGCTTCAAGCACCGTCTCTTTCGGTCCATCGGCGACCACTTTGCCGTTATCCATAACCACCACACGATCAACCAAGTCGAGCATGGTCATTTTGTGTGTGATCATAAGCAGCGTTTTGTCCGCCGTAACCTGTTTTAAATGCGCTTTAATTTTTGCCTCACTGGCGTGATCCAGCATTCCGGTCGGCTCATCCAGTAACAAAACCGATGGCTCACTCACCAAAGCGCGACCAATGGCCACCGCCTGGCGTTGGCCACCGGATAAATTACTGCCACGCTCACCCACCTGCATGTTGAAACCATCGGGATGCTGCTTTACCAAGCCGCCCAGACCCACCTCATTGGTGACTCGAATTAAATCATTGTTGTCAGCGGTTGCATCCGCCAAGAGCAGGTTGTCTTTTAACGTACCAAAAAGCAGACTGGGCTCCTGTGGAACATAAGCAATATGGCGGCGTACAAGATTAGGATTCAGCTGGTTCATATCAACATTATCCAGCAGCACATGCCCTCGCGTGGGTTGGTACAAGCCCAATATCAACCGAGCTAACGTACTTTTCCCCGAGCCATTGCGCCCAAGTACCGCCACTTTTTCGCCTGCTTTTATGGATAAGTTAACGTGGCTCAATATATCGGAGTTCACATCGGGGTACTGAAAGCTCACATTGTTAAACTCGATGTCTCCCTCAATATGTGCTTTACTCACCGCTTCTGCGTCATCGTATCGCTCCGTTTCGCGCCCCATAATACCCTCGAGCGAGTCCATCGCGGTCGAGCTGTGATGAAACTGAGACAATAAACCCGCAGCCTGACTTACCGGAGCCAACGCTCGCGCACTCAATAAATACGCCGCAATCAGTCCGCCCTGGCTGATCATTTGTTCAGATATTAAAAATACACCGATAACGATCACGCTAATAGACGCCAGTTGTTGCATATAACTGGCTGCATTGGTAATTGAAGACGCTAACAGTCGCATACGTGCCGCGTTACGACTGATAAAAATCGTGCTCTTTTCCCACTGGTTTTGTACTTTATGCTGAGCGTTAAAGGTTTTAATGGTTTCTAACGAGCTGACCGACTCATACACATTGGCGTTGCGCATCGCTCCGGCCTGCATGCCTACTTCGGATAGCTCTTTTAACTTTGCCTGCGAGAAAAAGGAATACAGCAAAACGACAACCCCCGCTATTACAACGGGAATGGCTAAATAGACATTAATTAAGGCAATAATCACCAAGAAAAATAACACAAACGGAATATCCACCAGGGTTGTCACACTCAACGACCCTATGAACCCGCGTATGCTCTCAAACGACTGAATGTTTGAAACAAAAGAGCCCGACGCCTGCGGTTTATCTTTCATTTTCATGCCCAGGGCACGACGGATGATATTACTGGAAATTTTTACGTCCGCGCGGTTTGCGGCTAAGTCAATAAACCACACGCGCATGACTTTTAAAACAAGCTCGATGGTCAACACCAAGAAAATACCGGCTGTTAGAGCAAACAACGACGAAAACGCATCGTTGGGGACCACGCGATCGTACACATTCATGACAAAAATCGGCATCGCCAGAGCAAACAAGTTAATCAGGAGCGAGGCAAAAATAACCGAACGGTAAATGTTGCGGTTTTCTTTAATAACAGACCAAAACCAATGTCCCGGTGATCGCTTTATCGTATCTTCTGCGCGCTTATCGGCCCTGAATTCCGGGCGCACATAAAACAGTAATCCGGTGTACTGACGCTCTAAGTCAGCGACAGATAGCTGCGTTTCACCGTGCTCTAACTCAGGCTCGATAATTGTAGCCACATCCTCATCGATAGCGACGACAACACAAGCGCGGTTGTCCTTTAACAGCAAAATCGCAGGTAATAGATTGTGATTCAGGTCCTGCAGTGAGCGTTCATAAATTTTGGCGGAAAGCTGAAATCGCTTTGCGGATGTCGGCAGAGAGGAAGGCGTCAAGTCGCCGCTCTGTTGAGCCAGTCCAGCAATGGCAGCATCAAAAGAAAAGGCGACTTGATGGTACTGTGCAATAATACTCAAGCAAGTCGCCAACGGGCGTTTGCTTGACTGCGTATCACTCATAATAGGCTGTTTTCACTTCTTTCACAGGACATGCAAAGTCTAAGTTAACGTCTAATTCCGATGCGTTAAAGTGTTTTTTCGCATCCAGCTTATTTGAGTCAATATTTAACGAGTTGAGCAACAGGCCCATGCTAGCCAACAGTCTCGCTTTGGCTTGTTCTAAGTCGGTTTCAGCATCAGCTAAAGCAATACTCGCTTCAAAGTATTCATTTTCCGAATCCAGTACATCCAGCAATGAGCGTTGCCCCAAATCGAACTGATCTTTATACGCCGTGCGCACTTTTCCTGATGACAACTTGTGCTGACGCAGTTTTGGAATGCGATCACGAAGACTGTCAATTTGGTTCATTTCAACCTGAACGGTCTGGTTGATGTTTCGACACACCAGATTTCGTTGCTGCTCTGCCGAGCTCACCTGCTCCACGGTGCGACGAATCGCAGCATAATCTCGGCCGCCATTCAGCAAGTTAATACTGAATTGCAGTCCAATTTGGGTTTCATTTTGAGGATTGTTAAAACCGCTGTCATCGAGTTCAGAGTAACTTTTGTTCGCAACAAAATTCAGCTTTGGCGAATACACACGCTTATTAGCCGTTAACTCTTCACGCTGCGCTCTGATATTTCGTAGCGCGGCCAATAACTGAGGATTCGACTGATTTGCCAGCCTTAGTGCACCCGACACATTCTCGGGAAGCAACCGCTCCGATAGAATCACATTGCCTGTCTGCTGAGGCGGCAACTCACCAACAATACGTAAATAACGACTGATGACGTCATGCAAATTTGAGCGCTGGGTTTCGAGGTTATTTTCCGCCAATGCCAGACGACCGCTGATCTGTTCTAAGTCCGCATTTCGGGCAACCCCCGCAGAGGCGCTTTCTTCAATCTGCTCATACACATTGCGGTGTTTATCCACATTGTCACGGGCTAATTCAACAAGACGACGATTATTTGCAACATCCAGGTAAGCCTCAAACGCAGCAAAACCGATATTCTCCGCTACCGTTTTCAATTCGTAAAAACGAACCAACTGCAGCTCGTGAAACTGATCCGCCAAATGCGACGCTTCAAACCCATCAAATAACAATTGACGATAATTTAAACTGACCCGGTTCCCACTGAATTCCTGGTTTAATGAGTAGTCTCTTTTGGTGTAATTGTAGGACGTTGAGAGATCCAGTTGTGGCCCATACGCTCCCTGAGCCTGAGCGGCATCGCTGCCCACAGCACGCATATCGTACCATTTCTGTAGTACTTCGGGATTACTCTCAACGGCTTGAATAACCGCATTTAACACTTTCGGATCGCTAGAAGACGCTTCCTGTGCTTGAGCGCTCGACAACAACAGTCCCGTAAAAAGAGGCCCAAATATCCATTTTAGCGACACTTTCACCTTACTCTCCTAACAAAAGCGTTACAGTCTATAACATTTTATTTGCGTTGGATTATAACACTTAATACTGCTTCCACAATAAAAAACGGTGGAGGTTTGACCAGAATTTGGCAACCTCCACCGCAGGCCTTATTTCTTCTTATCAGCTTACGAATCGATGGTTTTATCCACCTGATTCAAGCCAATATAAGCACCTTCGTTACCACCATGGGTAGATGCTGAGCTGCCACTGTCTATGAGTAACTGTCCGTCATTCAACATTTGTTGAATAAAGTCGCTCGATGACTGTCCTTCAGCCATTTGTACATCCTGCAACGTGACCAGCTGATTAGCGTTGTCACTACCATTCAGGTCACCCTCAGAGTTGATGTACAAAACCGTATTGCCATTGCCATCATCCTCTGCATGTAAGTAACTATCAATAGAACTTACACTTTCACCTTGCAATAATTCAGACAAGTCTAAACGATCGGCCTCGTCATCCGTCGTAAAGTTGCCCAAGGCAAAGTCTTGGATTGTGTCAACTTCAGGGATGTTGACCGTGCCTTCGTCATCTCCTTTCCAAATAAAGGTGTCGTTGTTCCCACCACCAATAAACTCGTCACTACCAGCACCACCGTAAAAAACATCTCCGGTGGTATCACCCATCAGACTATCATTTCCTTTAGTGCCCACATGGTACTGAGTCGTATCCGTCGTGATATTGCCTTGCGTATCCGTCGCTTTAGCAGTCAACTCTCCCTGGTTCAGGGTGTCAGCACTTAACAAGGTTTGCCATTGACCCGAACCGTCTACCGTTACGCGGCCAACAACCTGACCCGACGTATCCAATAATTCGACCTCAGATCCCGGCTCCGCAACACCAGAGACTTCAAGTTCATGAACTCCGACCGTACCGCCTGTTTTATCATTCGTGAAATAAGAAGCCCGCTTAGAAATCCCTTCGCTGTCAATAACAAGCGTTTTTTCGTTCCCATTGACCTGACCACTGAAGACAACAATATCGGTATCAGCTCCTTGCTCGTCGGTATTATCAGATCGTGTCACCGTCGCTTGCATTGAGTGTACTCTGTTATTATTAGTTTGCCACGTGAGCTGATAGGTATCACCAACTTCAAAGTAGCCTGCCTCGTAACTTTCCTCTGTAGAGGTAATGGATAAGTTTTTAGTACGGTTCGGGTTTATTCTCAGAGTCTGACTCTCATTGAATCGATCAACAGAGAAACTGGCAACACCAAATTCGGCATCATTAATACTCCCCAAACCGCATCAATAGCATCAACACCCGATTCAGTAACAGCAGAAACACTCTCTATACTCACGCCGGCAGAAACTGTCGCTGGTTCAATGCCAAAGCTGCCTATCGCTGTGTCACCATCACCATCTTCCACCTGATACGTAAATTCGACAACACCGTCGCCTGTTGGCTCCTGGACGGTTTGATACTGATAAAACTCCCATTTTCCGTTCGAAGGGGTGAGAAGCACTTCAAAAGCAATTTCATCACTCCCCTCAACACGACCAATCAAACGATTCGCACCATCCAGCTCAACATTAATTCGTTGACCTTCACCGTTATAAAGGTCGCTGTCGAAAGAGAGTAAACCTAGTTCTCCTAAACCATCTGCACCGGCATCATAGTCAATCTGACCATTGGCGCTTGCTATTGCTTGTTCGTCGGCTGCGCCGGTGAAGGTTATCGATTTAACCGTTAAGTCACTGTTATCACTGTCTGAGCGATTACCATTATCGGTCGCCTCAATAGTAATTTGATCGAACCCACCTTCCTGGACATTAAAGTATTCCGCATAGTCGCCACTCGTGGCATCAGAGGTAAAGTGTTGTTCAGCTATGAGCTCTCCATCACGATAAAAACGTGCAACCCCGGTTTCAAGTTCACCACCGTACATTTTAGAAAACTCAATTGACGCGCCATAAGCCACTTTGTCACCTAAGTCGAAAATCAATTGTTCAGAGACACCTTTACCAGAGTCTGTCATTCGATATTCCACTTCGTTTTCCAGAGGATGGCCATGTTCGTCTGGATTAGGCCACCACCAAGGCCCAGAATAGCCACTGTCAACACCAATACCGTCGGATGAAAGGTTCACTTTATCGTCCTCAAGATCAGTGTTGTAATCATTCGCGAAGCCTTTCGCGGTTACCGTTACGCCACTTCGTTCTAAAGCTTGAGCTGAACCACTGCCAGTAAATGACACTTCTCCCAGTAATACATCAGGCATGTTTTCAAGTTCGACCGATGTTACCGGTACAGTCTCTGTTGTTGGTGAGTCATCCGTAACATCAATCTGAATCGTTTCAGCGACTTCACCGTCAAGAACGACCTCAAATGGTACTGACAAAATGTCCTCAACGTCAGGAACAGGGTGATCCAGAGCCTCTTGTAGAGTCACCTCGTAAGACCATTCATTACTGCCCCCAGTGGGTGAATTCAGCTCTATCGTCAAGACAGGCTCGTCAATGTTTCCAGTATGGCCAGTCAATGTGCCAGACGACGCATCCCAGCTCCACTGAACAGGTTCACCTTGAGAGGTCAGTCCATTCTTACCCTGAAGCGAAAGGTTCAGGTTATCGCTCTCGCCCGATATGGTGAAGGTACCCTCTCCAACAGCATTTCCATCAAAAATGGTGTTCTCTGATAAAGCGACCGTCGTACCACTACTAATAACGGTGTGCGTTGAAGTCGCGGTACTGTTAACCGTGTTACCGGCTGCATCGCTGGAGCTCACCACCACATCGAATTCAGTA
>NZ_PIQA01000015.1 GCF_003987095.1 Idiomarina piscisalsi
TAGTGAACTAGTGGCGATTCAGTCAGATGGCTGAGCAACGTATTGAAGTGCACCTACTATTTTAGCAAAACCCTTTAACTTGTGCGCTTTGGGCTCATGGCCATAATCAATGACTACTGTGGGTATAGATTGTGCAAAAGCAGCTACAGCAGCATGAACTCTGCCAGTTACGAGCATATCGAACGTTCCTATTAAAGCCTTAGTCTCCCATGGTTCAAAAAGCTCATCTATACAAACAATATCTTTTGCGATCCCCCGCTTTAGCAAAATACTTTGTAACTGCTTAGCTATAGGATAGTCTCTGCCATGCTTTAATTTGAATGGCAACGGAGGTATATCAAACCCGTTTGAATGCGACATTAGGCAAACTCTTGCTCCCAACTGGCCACAAATAAACTCGACAGACTCTACAAAATTATCATATTCTTCGTCATTTCTCGGCCACTTATCAAAAGGTCCTTTCTCAAAATTCCATCCACAAATTATAAAACCAACGACGGGCTTTTCCTTTTTTCCGCCAAAGTTCCGAACAACTTTAACAGTATCTTCAACACTATTCTTCTGTGCGGCTTCAAATAAAAAGGCTGGACAGGGCAATGTATGTGTTTTTGAACAATCAAAGCCTTCTGCATTCAGCAAATCAGTGCTGATAGGCTCTCGATTAGTTACGATATCAAACGACTTGTAAATTTTTTTCGCTAACCTTTTCGTAACCTCATTACCAAAGGGACCAGGTGAGCCTGCCAACATTGCAGTTTTTTTTCCCATGTTTTGGGCAGTTAGCACCTTGTTCAGTCCTACGTTGAAACGATCTTTACCAAGAAAGTTCGCATTATCGCCCCAAATATCACCACTAAAATCTATAACTAAATCTGCCCATTTAACTTGCTCTATATATTCTGTAGTCTCTATCAATATACCTGTTCTTTTATACTCTTCAGAGAGTTCAACTTCTATGTCAGATAACTGCAATTCATTATCTCGCCAATCATAATATAAGTTTAACGGCAAACTTTTAACCTGCTCCGCCCTCTGAAATCGCTCTGATAATTGCATAGTAGTTTTTATCTCAGCATGTTCAAAGGTATTATGAAGCTGTCTAAAAAATGGCTCAATAATATAATAATTTCCAATATTGCCAAACTCCATACGGCCCCAATGAAGGGAGCATTGACCAATTATCAAAATATTCATAGATTTCATCTCCCTCTTTATGAAGTAATTTTTAGAGTCTTAGTTCTCACTTGGGAATGTAGGGTTGTGTAACGTCAATTACCTTGGCATGTTTCCTGGCAATTATCCTGACAAGTTGTGAGGTTTGTATTACGCTCAAAAACTTGCTTTGAACGAACTCCGGTGGACACATTGTTTGATAGAGAGCGGATTTGGCCTGAAATAACAACTACAAGTCCTTATAAGTTATCTCTGTTAATTGCTTCGCCTGTAGTTCTTCATGGTGGCTATAAACATAATTCATAAGTTCGGCGTATGTGACTGACTTTCCCGCTCCCTTAGCAGTCTTCAAAATTGAATAAAAGTCAATGCGAAGTAACTCATCAGTAATAATGCTTAGTTGTTCGCTGTCTTGAATAAGCGCAATAGCATTTCTGTAATAATCCGACTCTGAGTGACTCACTAAATTTTTTAAAGGCGCCCCTGCAAACCTTAAAGTCCTTGCATCTGTCTGACTCGCAATACCGTCACCAAGGAAACAAATGACCGGAATCCCCAGGCACATCGCATCAACTGTACTGTTGCTATTACCAAAAGGAAAAGGCGCCAATGAAATATCACATTCGGCTAATGTTTCAAGGAACTGCTCATAAGGTTTGGGTCTATGCACTACGGCACTATCTAATCTATTTATAAGCTTCTGTGAGATAGCGTCAAATAAGCTTGCACCGAACAATGGAAAGAAATGAAACTCACAGTTACGACCCATTTCTTTTTCAATTTTTTTACAAATATCAAGGAAGGAGCTGTTTAACTTCATCGCTGTGGCGTTTATAGCAATCTTGATTTGAGCACCACACTTTCTCCTTTTAAGCCTATCCGCTATCAATCTCCTCAACTTTTTCTCACTAACCTTTGGTAAGGTATGGTCAAGGCTAGACCGCTCCAGTACTAATGTCTCAGAAAAATCCTTGCCGTACCCCCCTTCAGGACTAGGTGCGAAGAAATAGTCAATAGTTGGTATTTGGGTTGTTGCTGGATGACCCGCTCCTGATACTTGAATTGGTGCTAATCTAAAATTGGCTAAAATCAAAGACCACTCGACCATTCCTAAACTCGGGTAATAAATGACATCTGGATTCAAAGACTGCGCAATTTTTACCATATCATTTACAGAACAGTTCCCTTTTTCAAAACTCAGGATTTTTCTAAACAGCTTAGAGTTATCTTCATCAATTTGGTCGTCTGACGTTAAGCCGTAAAGCTCAAAATGTTCAGACATTTGTGCAATCAATTTCGCATAACACCTAAACATCGCATGACCAGACGTGAATAACTCCATTATCACAAGCATTCTTGGCTTTTTCTGTTGGTGTTTGGTTTTTTTGTAAGTTACTCGCCTTGGAGCAACACCTTGAGCGCGGAAAAAGCGCTTGATAATTGAATTGAGTGTTCTCTTGAGCTCATGCTTTTCTGGAATATTAGCGTAACTACAATACATCCAAGCATTCTCGACAGGTGTCATTAACTGACCAATATTCATCTGATCGGAAACATTGAGAAACTTCTCGTGATATCCCAATAACTTGTTACGATTTTCCTCTCCTTGTGGAGTAACAACTGCTATTTCTGCTAACCAAAGTATTCCTAGAATAAAAAAGACGTCTGCATCCCCCTGAGCAAAAAAGTCAATCATTTCAGGTCTCACGTCATCTAACTGTGTAACCAAGTGAATTATAATTGCTTTGTCTTTATCCAGGCTAACTCGTCCTTCTTCATTTGGAGACGCTACGATTTCGAATAGATGTTGAGCGCCGCGATATCCGCTTGCCGCAAAAATATTCAGGATTACGGTTCGATAATAAGCAAGCTGAAAAATATAATTGAACTCTAGTTTTGGTTGGTTCGACAAGAAATGTAGCGTTAGCGCGGACGCTAATCGTGTATACCAGTGTGAGACCTTCCAGTTCTCAGTCTGCCGCTCCCTGACTCCTCCATCACGTTGCGTTATCAAGCGAACTGCCTCTAACATCTCGAAGGTGAGTTCATGAACATCCTGCTGACCGTTACCATAGTGTTGTTCATAATAACGAACGATATCTTCTAAAGTGTCTGCTTTCATTTGACGAAATCTTATTTTAGTTTTTTAAGCAGTTTAGCTGTTAAATGGCCACTGTCCAAGACTATAGGGTCAATCTCTCAGGTTTTTGTATAAGCTCTGACGCCTTTCTTGCTTTTACCGATTTTGGTAATAGCTGCGCTGGTTTCTTCGAGGACTTTTTCTAGCTCTGGTTGTACTTCATTGAGGTAGCTATCAACCGCAGCAACTGCAGTTACCCATTCGCTAGACTCTGTCCAGCCATCAGGTAACTGTTCTAGAAAGAAAAGTATTTTAGGGAGGGTGTCAGCGGCAGACTCATACTCTGAGTCTGCCACTTGTTGTTTTAGCTGCTTGTAGAGCCCACTTAACTGTTCTGGTGAGCGTGTCTCTTCAGACAATTTAAGCTCCAGCGGCCTGCTGCATTTGGTTCATAGCAACGTCACGCTGGTCGGCAGGAATTTGGTCCCATGCGCCTTTAATGTCCAGCATTAAACGTGCGACTTCGTCAATTGCATCAACGTCCAGCTCAATAGAAGCGTCAGCAATACGCGTACTCATGTACATATACAGCTCGCGTAAGTTGCCAGTTGCTTGCGCTCCAGCAGTGTCATCCAGGCTATAACGAAGCGAGTCAACAATTGCTTGAGCCTTGCCTAAATGATGACTCTTTTTCTCAAGGTCTTTACGCTGAATCGCTCCTTTGGCGTAATTCAGGTTCTCTAACACACCCGCCATCAGCATTTGTACTAGCTGATAAGGGTCTGCACCCGCAACACGGGTTTCTAGTGAGCCTTTAGTATAGCCTTTAAGCTTCATATTCATACGTAATTACCTCTAATTAATCATTGTCCCGGGTAAAACCCGGTAAGTTTGCTAACTGTGCAGTGACTGCATTGCCACGGCTTTGTAGCTGGCCAACTAAGGAATCCAGTGCCTGATATTTTGAGTTTAGTGTCTCGCGCAGTGATTCCATGCGCAATGCCAATGACTCTCGGCTTTCTTCGACACGGTCCAAACTTTCATTGATAGAGTCTCGGCGCATTTGCAGTGAGCCGCCGGCACTTACATAACCATCTAGCAGAGTTTCCATGCGCGCTGCCAAGCCGTTTTCGCCACCGATAACATTTTGCAATGCCGATGGGTTTTCAGCGAGTACATCCTTGACGTTGGTGACCGGGTTTTCCTGCTGCAGGCGACCTTCTTTGTCTAAACCAAAGCCTAAATCGAACAAAGTTTGCCCTTCGCCAAATGTGCTAGTCAACACATTATTGAGCTGGCTTTTTAGTGTACGAACAGTAGCATCGCCTTGCAGCATGCTGTCTTCCCCACCAATTTCACTGAGCAAATCAACAGTGCTGTTATAGGCTTTTACAAAGCTGTCTATGGACTTTTGAACACCGGCGTCGTCACGAGCTATCGACAACTGCGCCTTTTCAGTGCCTTCCGATTCTTTCAGAGCCGTAATGGTCGATCCCTGAATTACATCAGTGAAAGTATTGGTGTCGTTGGTAGCCTGAATGCCGTCAATCTCAATAATGGCATCAGTCGCCTGATCATCTGCGGCAATGGCCATGCCCCCAGCACCACCGCCGTTGGCTTGAGTTGAAATAGCATCAAACTCAGCGTTGTCGTTAGTAACGGTTAAGTCATTACCCGCACCAGTGACACTTGAGCGGAAGACTAACTTGGCCTCAGTGCCGGTATTAATAATATCCGCTGTAACGCCAAAGTTATCATCAGATGAGTTGACCGCATTGCGAATATCTTCCAGCGTTGAGCCCGCTTCAATATTTAGCGTAAAGCTCTCATCTCCGGCACCAAAGGTTAACGAACCCGCATTGGTGTTAACCTCGTCATCCGCACTGGCAAAAGCGCCATCCGCAGACACTGCTCGGCTACCTTTTGCTAACTGCTGAACAAATAGTTCAAACTCACCCGCACTGGCATTCTCTGAGCTTTCCACACTAACAACATCGCCGGAGTCGGGTTGAGTAACCGACGCTTTCATAGCACTAAACAAGCTACCTTCAGTCAGCTTTTCTGCACTCTCCTGAAGCTTTGATAATGCCGAACGCATCTCACCAACAGCCGATAGCTCCACGGTTAAGCGGCCTTCCTGTTGGTCCAAGCGGTTTTTCTTAGGAACACGCTCGGCCTCTAATGTCGCATCTATAATGCTCTGCAGGTCTAACCCTGAACGCGCACCTATTGATGAAATTAATGGCATATCAACACCTCACTTAAATCTGGTTGTCGAATAAAAATCCCATCCGACTGTTCTCGTTATCGGCCATTTCTTCAATAGCTTTAGATAACTTCACAACCAATTCTGATGGAATTTGACGAATCATTTCACCGTTGTCTGTATCAATCACCTTAACCACCGGTGGCTCGTCTCTTTCATCGAATACAAACTGCAAACTGGTATTCCGAATAGTCGATGACTGATTCATTTCCTCTACCGTGTTTGCAATACTCTCACTACTTGCCTGCTTTTCCACTTTATCAGCGGTGCGTTCCTGAACTTGGCTGACCGCGTCCATGACCTTTTGGTCCTGCGGCCGCTCCGCCTTGTTCGGTGAACCACCCGCAGCACTACTTAAGGGACTTAACGCGCGGCTTTCAACTGACATGTCTGCCATAATACTCACCTTTTCCTTAGTTACTGTGCAGTTTAGCACTAAAACAATTATCCATGTATGTTATCGGTAAGCCATGCTGAAAACTTTAGCGTTTAACTGAAGTTTTTTTAAGCGGTATCGGTTTTATTGTTAACTCTTTGAATTACAGGCATAAAAAAACCGGAGCAAAAGCTCCGGTTTTTAGTGACGGTTGAGTTAGTTGAGGAATTAGCCCAGTAACTGCAGTGCCGCCTGTGGACGCTGGTTAGCCTGCGCCAGGATGGTCTGAGAAGCCTGCTGCAGGATCTGAGCCTGAGTCAGCTTCGCAGTCTCTGCCGCAAAGTCAGCATCTTTGATTCGAGACTTCGCACCTTCCAGGTTCTCTGCGATGTTCGATTGGTTACGAATCGTCGCTTGGAAACGGTTTTGAACCGCACCTAAGTCTGCACGTTGAGAATCGATCTTAGCAATAGCTGAATCAATTACACCAATCGCGTCTTGAGCACCGGAAAAGTCAGTGATCGAAATATCTGAGACTTTAGACAACGTTGACGTTGATGCCCCCAAATCCTCAGCACCAAAGCCACTGACACTAAACTTCTCACTAGCAGACAATTCAAGTCGTGCAGTATAGTCGATTGACGCAGTGTCGCCTGACGTGCCAGTCGAACCATCGGCGTTATATGCGGTAAACGTTATAGCACCAGTGTTACCTGAGCCGTTACCACCTGTCAGAGTTACCCCATCAATACCACTCTCGGTTATCCGTAACTTGTCATCACTTACCGAGGCGTTGATACCCTGCTTACCCAAGTCTTCAGCCAAGCGTGAAACATCATCACCGTACTTAGACAAGTCGTAACTCTCTCCGTCAATAGTCAACGTACCTGTAGAGGCATTGTCAAAACCTGACAGCTCAACGTCTACCACGGCCTCTGCAGTCACTCCAGTCCCCTTAGAATTGATAGTTTCCGCAGCTTCAGTAACGGTTTGACCGGTTAAACTCAAGCCGGTTTCGCTTGAGTTCGGTCCGAAAATACTTACTGAACCTGAGTTAGCAACAGTAGAGGTTGAACCCGTGTTGCCCACCGCTCCCAGAGTGGTACCAACGGTATCAATTTTATTTGAACCGATCGCGTTAGATGATACGTTGCCAATGGTTACGTTAATGGTTTCGCCAGAGTTAGCACCAACTTGGAAAGCTTGAGAACCATAAGAACCGTCCAATAACTTATTACCACCAAATGTAGTGGTTTCAGCAATACGAGAAAGCTCTTGTTGCAAGCTTGTTACTTCTTTCTGCAACGCAGCTCGGTCTTCTGCGGAGTTAGAGCCGTTTGACGACTGTACTGCTAACGTACGCATACGCTGTAAAATATTAGTTGATTCGTCTAGTGCACCTTCTGCCGTTTGAGCTACAGAAATAGCATCATTAGCGTTACGGTTACCCTGGTTCAAACCGCTAATTTGTGAACTCAAACGGTTAGAGATTTGTAAGCCTGCAGCATCGTCTGCAGCGCTGTTAATACGGAAGCCTGACGACAAACGTTGAAATGCTTGGTCAAGCTGGTTACCTGAGCCCATCAGCTGACGCTGTGCGTTCAGTGAGCTGACGTTAGTGTTTACATATAGTGCCATGATATTGCTCCTCAGTTTCTAGCCTAAGCTTGGATTCAATCGTTGTTGCCAAGCTGGAGGAATGTTTCGGCTTCGTGTTTCGCCTGGTTAAATTTTCCTCTCACAAAGGGTATCGGCAGGGGTTTGGGGAGCTTTAGTATTTTTTTGAAAAAATTTGAAGTTTTTTATGTAGCCTGACATTGATGTCTGGTGGGGAGCGATACTAAAGAACGCTCAGTTCGTCATTTAAGTATCGCACCTGACGCAATAGCGTCAGGCTACCTCTGTTTATAGGTAATCGAATAAGCTTAGGCGACTTATACGGGTAAACACTTGTTGTGCGGCTGAGTAAATCGTTTCGTTTTTGACTAAGTCGGTTACGGCTTCTGAATAGTCTACGTCGGAAATATCGGCTCGTGCTTTTTTGTTCACAATTTCAATGTCAGCGTTACTGAGTTTAGCGTTATCCATCACATTCAAACGCGCACCTACAGAAGCCTGAGTATCAGTTAAATCGCTTATAACGGTATTAAAGTCATCTAGTGCAAAAGCAATTTCGCTTTCATGAAAGCCTTTGCTCTCGGGACCCGACTCTTCCAGTGCGGTGGCCAAGTCTCGAATTTGGGTTAACAAATTGCGCGATACAGGCTCACCAATAGAGTAACTGAACGAGTCACCAGTTGTTGGCATATTGTCTGGATTTAACTCCAGGGTCATGCCGTTGTATTCAACTTTTCCGTCCGTTACCGTACCTGTCACTGTATTGGTACCATCACTAATTTCATAATCGTTTGGTCCGGTAAAGGTCACCGTAAAATCTGTCGAATCCCCTGCATCAATACGTGCTTCAGTGTCGGCAATAAGTGCGTCGCGATCAGTAACTTCGACTTTCTCGATAAAATTATTTCCACCGGTTAGCTCAAAGTCTACTCGCTTAGACACATTAGAAAATGCACGGCTGCCCGGGTCATTTGCCGGTAGATACAATGTCGGTGACAACTGAATCGTACGCTGCCCTTGGTCGCCTACATACTCATAAGCTTGATTTGCATCATTAAACTCCATGGGCTGAATACGATTTTGATAACCCGCAAATATATACTCGCCTGACTCGTCCTGTGCATTGGTTAAATCAAAAATAGAAGCCTCGATATTGCGTAACTCTGAGGCTATCGCTTTACGGTTCGTTTGATCATAGCTTGCGTTACCTGCCTGAACAGCCAGCGTCCGGGCCTTTTGAATAGAGTCAGTGATGCTATTTAACACACTCTCCTCACGGCGCAGGTTGTTTTCAAGCGTTACCGAGTTACGTTCAAACTGTTCGTTCTGGCCAATCTTCTCGTTCAGCGCCAGTACCTGCGAATTACCAATGGGATCATCCGCAGGACTTAGAATTTTAGTCTGCTTAGTCAGCATCAGCTGAATTTTATCCAGCCGACTCTGTGAGGTTTGTAAGCTGTCCAGCCCACGCTGGAAAAATAAGTTAGTACTTAGTCGCATAATTCTTACCTCAATGACGTCAGCAAGGTGTCGAAAATAGTCTGTGATGTCGTAATAATTCGGGCCGACGCTGTGTACGCTTGCTGATACTGAATTAGGTTTGCTGCTTCTTCTTCCAGGTTCACACCAGCTTGTGAGTCGTACAACGTTTCTGTTTGTGACTTAATGGCTTCAGCTGAGTCTCGCAATACACGGTTTTGACTCACTCGGCTACCGACATCAGACACCAAACGACCGTAACTTTCGTTAAAAGTCATGGTAGGCTCTGCTTCTTCCCCACCAGAGCGGCGAACGAGTTGTTGACGCTGCAAATCAGCCATTGCCTGGCCGTTACTGTTGTCATCAAAACCATTGGTGTTGTATTCAATCAAATACTCATCACCTACAGCGGGTTCACCATTAATGTCTATTTCGTAATCAGGATCGGCTAAGCCTGCTTGGTCTAAAATGCCGTTTAGATCCGTTGTACCCGTAATGGTGCCTAAACTGGTGCCGTCTTTAGCGAAAACTTCCAAGTCATAAGCGTTGCCCGTCTGCCCTGTGACTTCGATACGGGCTGGGGCTCCGGGCAGTAGAGTATTGTTTGCCGTGTCGAAATAATCATCCGGTGTATTAATCGCCGCTATTTCAATACCAGCCGCACCTTGGTTATCCATACCATCTTTCACCCGAATAGGATTCGCTAATGCAATGTCTTCTGGGCGGCGAATGGCCAAGCTAATCTCTGATGCTGCGCGGTCAGCCGGTTTCGCCAGGAACTGGTCACCTGCGTTCGCTGCGCCAGTTAAATCTAACGAAATACCCAGCTCACTAATATCAATAGTTCCCGGCGACGCTTGCGTCACCGTAATTGTATCCGCACCACTTACAACCGAACCATCTTCATTAACCGGTACTATTTCGTATTCGTCTGGGTTACCCGTTTTAGTAATACGTAAATTTTCTGAAGGAAACGACTTACTATCCCCTTCCAAAATACGCACAGTCATTTCACCGGTACCGGTATTGTCTGCATACTGTAACGCTTGCGACTCAGTTTGTGACAAATCGAATATTTTGCGACCCAGTTGGTTGTCTAAGTCCATGCCTTTCTGGTTTTGAGTGTTCATGGAATCTGCAATACGTACCGCAAGTTGTCCCAAACGCTTTTGCGTTGGCATTAGTACTTCATCGCGATACTCAAGGTAACCCCCTATAGAACCACCCAGCTCGTTTGTCGGCACATAGAACTCGCTGACACTACCACCGCTGTGCTCTTTTTTTAGCACCATTTCCAAACGTTCGGTATCGGGGTTGCTTTTCATAGCAACGGCATTAAAGCGACCATTCTCCAGTACTATAGGCTGGCCGTTTTTCAAGTTAACACTTACTGCACCGCTTTTTTGCTCTACGGTACTGAATTCTACTAACTCAGCCAACTCTCTTAATTGCTCATCGCGCTTATTCAATAATGCGTTCAAGTCGCCATTATCGTTATTTTTTCCCGCAGAGTTTTGGATTTTTGAATTCAACTCAGCCAGGTTCTTTGAAATTGAGTTAATTCTATCTGTTGATAACGTCAGACGGTCGTTGATGATGCCTTTTTGATCATTTAAGTACTGCGAGAAATCATTGAACTTCGTGACCATAGCATCAGCTTCTGCTAATACTAGCTGACGAGCGGTCACTGACCCTGGGTCGTTATTCGCGTCTTGCAGTGTGTTGAAAAAGCTTTCTACTGACGAAGCGACGTTTGTAGTGCTATCACCTAACAGAGTATCTAATTGCTCAGCCTGCTCTAAATTAGCTTCGTAGTAACTGACGTTTGAAATATCATTTCGTAACTGGCGATTGGCAAATTCATCGATCATGCGCTGCACACGCAGGCGCTCCAAGCCGCCGTACTCGCTTTCCATATACTCGGTGCGTTCACGAACGTAGCTCGGAGTGTTTGTATTATTAATGTTTTTACCGGTAATTTGCAGGCTCTGTTGATGAGCCAGTATGCCGTTCTTACCGATATTTAATAAGTCAAAACTCATCGATGTCTCTCCAGTAACTCTGTGCCCTGTATCGGCACTGAGTAAATAATGTTTAGTTTAGGCGGCAATTTTTTGCCGCCCATTGCAGACGATTTAAATTGCTTTGTCCGCAAATGCCGGGTTATTTAACACCGACTGAATTTTCTGTGCGTATTTCGGATCTGTCGCATAGCCTGCTGACTGCAGGGCTTCAGCGTACTGTGCCGGGTCATCGGCCACTTTTAGTGCCTGCTGATAACGCGGATGCCCTTTTATAAAGTCAACATAGTCCTGCAAGCTCTGTTCCACGTTAGAGTAAGAGCGAAAAGCAGCACGCTCTTTACGGGCAACATCACCGTCAAACTCCAATGTACTGACATGAGATTTATCCCCTGCCCAGCGCTGGTCGGCTTTTATATTGAATAGGTTATTACTTGAGCCGCCATGCCGCCCCGGTACTAATCGCTGACCCCATCCGGTTTCCAGGGCTGCTTGAGCAATAAGCGCTTTCGGGTTCAGCCCTTCCTGTTTCGCTATTTTCTCAGCATGCGGTTTAAGCGCTGCGACAAAGCTTTCGGGGCTGGTGAACTTCGCTTCGCCGTCGCTTAACTTAGCGGTATTAACGCGCTTGTTACCGTAATAAAATCCTGCGTCGACACCACCATGCTCACTCAGGCGCTCCGCTCTATTTTTCATGCGCGGGTCATCTAAGTTCGCACCAGAGCGGTTCTGATGTCCATGCTGGTAGCTGTCGTCACCGCCGAGCTGCTTAACCATCAGTTCAGCCAAACCTAACGAACCCTGACTGGATAGTTCAGACGTCAGCTGCTGATCGTACATATCTCGGTACATCTTGGTGTAGCGGCTGTCCAACATGTTGCCTTCTTCAAATACGGCGTTGGCTTTGCGCATACTGCCCATGACCATATTCAGGAAAATGGCTTCGAACTGCTGTGCCGCCTCCATCAAGGCTTGCTTGTCATCCGGGTTAAACGCACGCTCACGCAAGCCATTCAGACTGTGCGTGTCCATGGCTAATTCAGCTTGTTTGAATTGTGCGTTTGAGCTTGTCATATCAGCCTCAGCTTAAATAACAATGAGTTCGCCGCTAAGCGCGCCAGCTTGTTTCAACGCTTCTAATACGGCAATAATGTCGCCTGGTGCCGCACCAATTTGATTCACAGCACGAACCAGATCATTCAGCGTTGTGCCCGGCTGGAATACAAACATACGAGCGTCGTCCTGATTAACGTCGATAATCGATTGCGGTGTCACTACAGTTTCACCGTCACCAAACGGATTCGGTTGATCGACGTTCACGTTTTCGGAAATAGTCACCTGCATGTTGCCGTGCGCAACAGCGGCTGGTCGTAGCTCAACATTCTGACCGACCACAATAGTGCCAGTGCGCGAATTCACAATAACTTTAGCCGATGCAGACGCTTGCTGAACTTCTAAATTTTCCAGCGTGGACATATAACTCACGCGCTGATTCATATCACGCGGTGCACGAACACGAACCGAAGTTGCATCCACAGCCTGCGCAGCGCCTTCACCGACTAAATTATTAATGGTCTGAGCCATACGTTTGGCCGTTGTAAAGTCGGACTGATGCAGGTTAAAGGTAAAATAGTCCGAAGAACCAAATGAGGTGCGCACTTCACGTTCAACCGTTGCGCCTCCCGGTATACGACCAACTGTTGGCGTATTAATTACAATACGGGAACCGTCGTTACCCTCTGCACCCAAGCCACCGACAATCAGGTTACCTTGTGCGACGGCGTACACTTCGCCATTTGCACCTTTTAAGAAAGTTTGCAGCAAGGTACCGCCGGTTAAGCTGTCGGCACTGCCCACAGAAGACACCGTCACGTCAATTTTCTGACCGGGTTTCGCGAAGGCCGGCAAGTCAGCATGCACCGCAACGGCCGCCACATTGTCAATTTTGGGTCGCTCATTAGCGGGGATATTAATACCAAAGTTGCCCAGCATGGTCCGGAAGGTTTGGTCGGTAAACGGTGTTTGCTCACCCGTTCCCGGCAGACCCACAACCAAGCCGTAGCCAATTAACTGGTTAGAACGAATGCCCTGAACCGATGCAATGTCTTTAATACGCGATGCCTGCACAGGGGCAACCAGCATCGAAACTAAACACAATGTTAAAGTAAACAGCCTTGTCATTTTCATGCCCAACTCCTTAGAACGGCCAAATTGGACTGTTGAAGAAACGCGTTAACCAGCCCTGCTCCTGCACTTGGGCAAGGCTGCCCGTGCCTGAGTATTCAATACGTGCATTGGCAACACGAGTCGATGGAATTTGGTTAGCTGCGGTTATGTCCTGTGGGCGGATCATGCCGGTTAGACGAATGTATTCGTCGCCAGTATTAATGCGCATCCATTTTTCGCCACGAACAATTAGGTTGCCGTTCGGCAGTACTTTTATAACGGTCACGGTTATTTCGCCGGAGAGCTGGTTGCTTTGATCCGAACTGGCGTCACCATTAAAGTCTCGCGTACCGTTAATGCCAGCTGACAATGGGTTGCCGCCCACCGTAATGTCGCGACCAAAGGCTGTTGGTGCGCCAAGTTCTGCCGTGCTTTCTTTAGAGGTTTCAGTCGTTGCCGTTTTACTGGCGGTTGTCTGCTCCTGCAGGGTCACCGTAATAATGTCGCCTAAGCGACGCGCTTTTATGTCTGAGTACAGGTTGTCTGCGTACGCATCCTGAAATAGAGACCCCGTTGGCACGACCGGCTGTGCACGCTCTTCCGGCAATACCGGTGCGTAGTAAGGGTCATCCGGCATTGGCTTATGCGGTGAGCTTGCACAGCCCGTCACCGCTAAAATTGCTAAAGTTGCTAATAAGTAACGCATCACAGCCACCTGTTATTGATTATTAAAGTTGCTGGGTGACGAAGCTCAGCATTTGGTCAACCGAGGAAATCACTTTTGAGTTCATCTCGTAACCACGCTGACTTTCTATCAAGTTCACCAGCTCTTCGGTCACGTTCACGTTGGAGGTTTCCAGAGCCCCCTGAATGGTGTTACCCATACCATCAACACCTGGCACAGCCTCAAGTGGTGCGCCGCTGACCGCTGTCTCGCGATACAGGTTTTGACCCATAGGCTCTAAACCCGCTGGGTTAATGAAGTTGACCAGGTTAATTTGGCCGACCACAACGTTGTCCGGGTTACCAGGCTGAGTTACCGTCACTTCACCTTCCTGAGAAATGCTGACTGACATAGCGTCTTCAGGAATTTGAATAGCCGGTTCCAACGTATAACCATTACCCGAAGTCACCATCTCCCCTTCTTCGTTCAGTGAAAACTGACCGTTACGCGTATAGGAGATAGTCCCGTCCGGCATCAAGATCTGGAAGAAACCTTTTCCGTCAATCATCACATCCAGCGAGTTGTCGGTCGTTTGCACATTACCTTGAGTATGCGATTTTTGCGTCGCGACCACTTTGGTACCGGCGCCGACCATAAGGCCATTCGGTAACTCGGTGTCCTGCGCAGACTGACCGCCCGGCTGGTTAATGTTTTGATACAGCAAGTCTTCAAACACCGCGCGACTCTTTTTAAAGCCGATGGTGCTGGAGTTAGCCAGGTTATTTGAAATGACCGAGATATCGCGCTGCTGCGCATCCAGTCCGGTTTTACTGATCCATAATGCTGGGTTCATGTTATGTCTCCTCTATACGCCTTTAACGAAAGCCCGATTAACTAATACGCATCAGCGATTCAGAGCGCTGCGCATTTTCATCGGCGGTTTTCATTAATTTGACGTTCATTTCGTATTGGCGCTGCAGAGCAATCATGCTTGTCATTTCTTCGACGCTGTTGACGTTACTGCTTTCCAGAGCACCAATTTGTAATTTAACGTTGGCATCGGCTAGCGCGACTTGGTCATCTTTCAGCTTGAATAAACCATCCGTACCTTTCTCAATATTGCCGTTTGGCGGGTTCACCAACTTGATACGGCCTATCACTTCCATAACATTTTCCGGTGCCCCCATAGGACGAATGGACACATTACCGTTAGAGCCTATTGTCAGCTTGTCGACAGGCTGCGGCACAAAAATAGGACCGTTGTCACCAATAATGGTGTTGCCTTTTGAGTTTTTAAGAAGGCCGTCAGTACCCACCTCGAGGCTGCCATTTCGGGTGTAGCGCTCATTGCCGTTTTGATCCTGAACCGCAATCCAGCCCTGGTCTTTTATGGCAACATCCATATTGCGGCCGGTGGTTTGCAGCGCACCTGCGGCAAAGTTCTGCCCAGGGCTTTCCGTCATGGCAAACACCCGGGTTGGCAAGCCTTCGCCAAACGCCTGCATGGATCGGGCTTGTTCCAAATCCGCCTTAAAACCGTCAGTGTTTGCGTTGGCCAGGTTATTTGCCCGCACCGACACCGCGTTCATGTTTTCTTTGGCGCCGCTCATGGCTATCCAGAGCATTTTGTCCATAGCTGACCTCCAGCCAAAATTTTGTCGTTTTCGATCGTTACCCTAAGTAATGCAGATTCCGTGCCAAAAACGAAAAAAGACGCCCTAAGGCGTCTTTTGTTTTATATTTTATTGCTAATTCAATTATCGAATCTGCAAAATAGTCTGGTTAATGGTGTTATTAACTTCCAACGAACGCGAGTTCGCCTGGAAGTTACGCTGTGCGGTAATCAAATCCACCAGCTCTTTCGTCAGGTTCACGTTTGAGTTTTCAAGCGCTGACGCTTCTATAGCGCCAAAAGTACCTGTATTTGCCTCACCCGATAACGGCTCACCAGATGAGATACTCTCTCTCCACTTAGTACCGCCAATTTGTGTTAGGCCTTGTTCATTAGCAAAACGAACTAAGGCAACTTGCCCAAGGTACTGAACGTCACCGTTCGAGTAGGTTGCTGCAATCAAACCGTTTTTTCCTATATCAACGTTTGTGAGGCGGCCTACAGTTGTCCCATCTTGATCGAGCGTAGTTACTTCGAAATCGGACGCAAATTGTGTTGGGGCTGTTGTACCAGTCTCATCCTGAAAGTTGAATTGTACCGTCTGCGTATTATCTGCGCCATTTGTTAGGTAAGGGTCACCATTTGGATCATTACCGCTTAAGTCAATAATTGCTTCCGGAAATGTGATATTCGGGGCCGCTACGTTAGGCGTCCCATCAGGGTTAAAGGAAATTCTACGACCTACCGAACCTGCTGCAGACTCAGCACCTCCATTAGCGTTTGCAGCAGTACCCATATCAATTTCTTTGCCGTCAAACGTCGCGTAAACATCCCATTGGTTTGAGCCACGTTTCACGTAATAAGTTGATAAAATATGTGACTCGCCCAGAGAGTCATAAACAGTAGCAGACGTTGATGCGTTATAAGTTGATGGCGCATCTGGATCAAAGTTTGACGTCGGAGGTGGACCACCTCCATTATCAGGAATATTAGTCAAACGCGCATCAACGTTAAAGCTTGTAAAAATATTTTGGGTTTGCTGCGGTGCTCCTGCTACATCAGGTACTCGAATAGGCTGAGTTGTTGCTAAACTTGTTGAAGAGGCAGCCCCACTATTGCGGTTTACTTGATATCCTTGCAAAAAATTACCCTGATTATCAACGATAAACTTATCACTATTCAGCTTAAATGCTCCTGAGCGCGTGTAAGTCATATCGCGAGAGCCTAAACCGTCTGTAGTGGCAAAGAAGCCGTTGCCTGAAATCGCCATATCCAGCGAGTTCTCAGTAAAATCTAAAGTACCCTGACTAAACTGCTGAGCCACTGACGACGTCAAAACACCGTCACCCACTTTCGTATTGCCAGCGTTAAAAATACTGGTCGCATAAACGTCAGCGAATTCCGCACGCGACTGTTTAAAGCCGGACGTTTTTACGTTTGAGATATTATTGGCAGTTACATCTAAGTCTTTTTGAGATGCGTTGATACCGCTCAGTGCAATATTAAATGACATAAGTCACCTCACCTGTTAACTAATTTCAGAGACATCGGAAAGCTTGATGCCACCTAATCCTTTAAGATTCAGAACAACGCCACGCTCACCGCCAGTACTGACACTTTGAACGCGTGCATGCATTTGTAATGGAAGCTCTTCGGTTTGACCGCCTACTGTCGCGTTCACCGAAAATGTATAATTACCAGCCGGCGCTTGTTCGCCCGTTGTCGTGGTTCCATCCCACTCAAACTCTTTGGTACCTTCTGGCATATCCCCCAGGTTCAGGGTTTTCACCACCGCACCGGTCGAGTCTTTAATACTAATCTTTACATTCTGAGCGGTTTGCGGCGTGGCTATCATGCCCGACACACCAGCCCCCTCTTCCAAGTTAGCTTGATCAGTTGGTACTAACACTTTACGCCCAACCATAGTCGACGCCTGCAAGGCCTGGTTTGACGTCATGTCTTCCGCAAACTGTTCAAAACGCTCTGACAGGCCGGTGATACCTTCCGCCATAGTAAAGCTGGTCATTTGCGCAATCATTTGATCGTTCTCTACCGGCTTGGACGGGTCCTGCATATTCAGCTGCTCCGTCAACAACTTGAAGAAGTCTTCCTGCTGGAGCTTCTGCTGCTCGTCAGGATCAGCGTATTTCGCGCCTTCGTCCTTCTTCCATTTCATGCTGTCGATGTAGGAGTTATTGCTTACGCCTTCCATTTGTTATCTCCTGCTTACCCTTGACCCAGGCGAAGTAAACGCTGCGTCATTGTTTTGGCTGTATCCGCTACCTGAACGTTGGTCTGGTATGAGCGGGATGCCGAAATCATGTTGGCCATTTCTTCCATGGTGTTAACGTTCGGCTTATAGATGTAGCCGTTTTCGTCCGCCATGGGATGGTTTGGTGCGTACTCAATTTGCAGTGGGTCATCACTTTCGACTATGCCCAAAACTTTTACGCCCGCCGCTTGGCCTGCTTGTGTCTGATTCGTCAGGCTATTGCCACGATAATCGCCTTTAGCGTCTGCCAATGCGGTCGCGAAGACCGGGTTACGCGCTTTGTAGGTTTCGTCGATACTGCTACTGACCGAATTCGCGTTCGCTAGGTTACTGGCAGTGGTGTTCAGTCGCACTGACTGAGCACTCATTGCCGAACCGGTCACGTTGAAAATATTAAATAGGCTCATTGTTTTTCACCTCACCTACTGTCCGCCGCCAAGGGCTTTCTTAACACCACTAATTTTCCCGTCGAGGAAGTTCATGGTCATTTCGTATTCCAGTGCATTTTGTGCATACAAGTTTTGTTCCAACTGCACATCAACGGTATTACCGTCACCGGTATCAGGTTGGTTTGGAACCCGAAACTTTTCTGTGCCCTGAGGTTTCACTTCATGGTTAAAGTGCTTCTCGTGAGTTCTGGAAAGTTTATAGCTTTCAGTTCCACGCTGAGCTTGTTGCAGCGCTTGCTGAAAATCCAGCCCTTTGGCCTTGTAGCCGGGGGTGTCTGCGTTAGCAATATTATTGGCAATAAGCTCCGCACGTTGGGTACGTATGCCCAGCGTGTGTTGCTGTATTCCCATAATTTTATCCATGGAAAGTGCCATTTTTTTGTCTCCACAGTGTTCGATGGTGAAGACAATGCAGGTATCGTGCCAGAAGTCCTGACACTTATTTTTGAAAAGGAAATGACGGGGCGTCGTTATTTACGACGGTAGATAATACCGGGGTTGCAGCGGATCATTTCAAAGTCATCGGTTAAACCCGAAATAGACTCCGAGGCACCAAGAATAAGATAGCCCCCCGGGTTAAGTGATTGCCGGAATTGGGCAATTATTTTCCGCTTTACTTCCGGGGAGAAGTAAATAAGCACATTGCGGCAAAAAATGACATCGAACTTGCCGAGTAGTGAATAACTGTCCAGTAAATTCAGGTGCCGGAAGTGAATGTACGTCTTTAGGTTATCCCTTACTTTCATCGATCCTGGCTTGCTACCATCAGTAAAGTACTTCTGTCTACGTTCTGCTGATAACCCCCGTGCTAATGCCAGGCTGTCGTATTCGCCAATACCACACTGTTCGAGCACTTTATTGGAGATATCGGTCGCCGTTATTTTGATGCCACCTCTGAGAGCGCCGGGATTCTTGGCTTTGAATTCATCATAAGTAATGGCAATGGAGTAGGGCTCTTGCCCAGAGGAGCATGCTGCTGACCATATTTTTAACGGTCCCGTATGATTTTTGTATTCAGCAAAAATACGATCGTGCAGAATTTGAAACGGGTAAGTGTCGCGAAACCATAAGGTTTCATTCGTTGTCATGGCGTCAATAACTGCCGCCCGTAGAGCACGTTCACTGATTTTCATAGAACGCTTTACCAACTCTGACAACGAGTCAATATTAAAGCGCCCCATTAACGGGCTGAGCCGGCTTTTAACCAAGTACAGTTTACTCTCGCCCAGTACAATACCGCACTGGTGCTCCAGGAACTGACGAAACTCTTGGTATTCCGGTAAACTTAATTCGCGATTCGACACGTTATATTAACTGCTACTCTTTAAATGGTTACTTCGGTATTAAGCCATTTTTGAACGGCTGTCGCCAGCTCATCGGGATGAAATTTTGCAATAAAATCATCGGCGCCGACTTTCTTCACCATAGCCTGATTAAAGACTCCACTCAATGATGTATGCAAAATAACATGAATATCGCGTAAATCGGGGTCAGCTTTTACCTCAGCGGTTAATGTATAACCATCCATCACCGGCATCTCTACGTCAGACACCATAACAGGTACATGGGTGTGCACATTGCCGCCCAGCTCTTTTGCTTTCTCTTTTAAATACTCAAGCGCTTCTTTACCGTTTTTCTTAACTTCCAGATTAATACCCAGCGATTGCAGTGCGCGTTTAATTTGGTTGCGTGCTACTGAAGAGTCATCGGTAATAAGAATAGTGAGATCTTCTTTGGCAACATTGATTTCGGCACTAGCTACTTCTTCACTCACGTCCGAGTTAATTGGCACTATGTCGGCCAAAATACGTTCAACGTCAATTATTTCAACCAGTTCATTCTCAATTTCGGTGACCGCGGTCAGGTAAGCGTCGCGCCCGGCCCCTTTCGGCGGTGGCATTACGTCTTCCCAATTAATATTCATAATGCGATCAACACCACCAACCAGGAAGCCCTGAACAGTTCGGTTGTATTCGGAAATAATGACAAAGCGGTTTTCAATGTCGGTGATAGCCGGCCCGCCGGTTGCCATGCTCAAATCGATAATGGAAATAGCCTGGCCACGAATATGTGCTACCCCTCTGATTAACGGGTTGCGCTGTGGCATTGCCGTTAACTTGGGACATTGCAATACTTCACGCACTTTAAAAACATTGATGCCAAAACGCTGTTTGCCAGCGAGGTTAAACATCAATAATTCCAGCCGGTTTTGTCCGACCATTTGTGTGCGCTGATTCACTGAATCGAGAATACTGGCCATGCTTCACTCCTGTAATATGGCAGGCTACCTTTGTTCGGCACGGTATTTGCTTAAACTACTATTAGCAAAATATGTATTGGTCGAGCCGCCGAACTTTTGACGTTATACCGTTTTTTCGGCAGGCAGCCAGATAACCTTAGTAGATAACGTCAGGATATTTTTATGATAGTACGTAAATCGCTGTTGATCAGTTCGCTTTTTGCAATAACGATTTTGCTCTTGGGCTTTACCCCAAATAATGCGCTGGCACAAAGTAGTGACGTACGCCTCGATTATAAGGCATTACAGACTCTGGCGCATGATTTTGTTCGCTCTCAGGTCAGCGCGCCTGAAAGTGGTCGCATTGACGTTGTTGCGAATAACCTGGATCCCCGAATGACAGCAAAGCGATGTTCAGCGGCACCAGAGGTGGGCTTAGCGAGCAACGCACGGTTAGACGGCTACACCACAGTAGAAATTAAATGTGCTACCGCAAACGGTTGGCGAACCTATGTGCCGGTCAGAATTTACCGCTATAAAAATGTGGTCACCGCTTCAGGTCCTATGTCTCCGGGCCAAATGATCAGCGACAGCGACTTAACCTTTGCCGAAGTCGACTTAAACCAAATACGCTCAAACGTTTATACAACAAAGGAACTATTGATTGGCGCCCGCGTCAAAAAGCGCATTGGCGCCGGTCAGGCAATTCGACCAAGCGATACCTGCCTTGTTTGTGAGGACCAAACAGTTACAATAGTGGCTAAGAATAAGGCATTAAGAATTACCGCTGACGGAAAAGCGTTAGCTGACGGATTAAAAGGCGAATCCGTTGTCGTGAAAAACGCCCGCTCAGGCAAGTCGATAGAAGCGGTTGTGACAGGGCTGAACGAGGTTACCGTCAACCTTTAAAATACTTTACAAAAAAGTGGATTTTTTAGTTAAGTTTTTTCGGATATGGTCGATAAGTAACCGAGACTTACTATCTAGCGAGGCAAGACAATGGCTATTAATATCAATAATGCCGGGCTGAAAAACGCCAGTATCGACAACAAGTCAAGCAACCGTCAGGTCCAAAATGGTGGCCAGACAGGTAACTCTGCATCGGTTTCTCAGAAAGGCGGTGACGCGGTTTCTTTAACCAGCGAAGCGCAACAACTGGGTGGCTTGCAGGAAAAAGCCATGAACAACAGTGGCATCGACCAGGCTAAAGTCGACCGAATTAAAGCAGAAATTGAAAGCGGCTCATACAAAATTAATGTTGAGCAGTTAGCGTCAAAGCTCGCTCAGTTTGAGTCGGACCTGTTTGCAGGCGGTAACGACGAGTAATGACGAAAGTGGCGTCGGTTAACCAACTGCTTGATGACATGGCGGAGTCGCTAGATAGGCTGGCTTTGCTGCAACAGCGTGAGCTAAATGCCATTGTCGATCGCGAGCACGCCGACATTCCTGCTATTACTTCCGAAAAAGAAAAAGCTCTGGCCGAAGTGACACGCCTCGACACTTTGTTGTCAGAGCACCCCGATAAAGACACGTTGAAAGAAGACCCTCAGTTAGACACTGCGGTTGAGTCCATTAAGCAAACCCTCGCCAATATTCAACACCAAAACCAAGTCAATGAACGTGTGGTTCAGTCGACGCTGAACAGCATTGACCAACTCAAGCAAAGTATTTTGCAGTCGGCCCGCAAAGACTCTCTGACCTACAACAGTAAAGGCAAAATTCGTTAAAGAATTCTGTGCTTCAGCCGTTATAACGATTAGTACGTTTTAGTCCGTAGAGGTCGTTATGACAAAGCAAATTTTGACACTGGGTATTGTCCTTTCATCAATGCTGTTGAGCGGTTGTGCCGCCTATAACAACTTTGTGTACGATCAAAAGCACGTCGAATGGGAAACCCAAACCCCTGACACCTTTCCGGTATTAAATGCGGTAGGCTATGCCCCCATCGAGAAACAAGCAGGCGACTCAGCTCAGGTTAAGGACTTAAACGCAATGCGAGCCTCAAAACTCGCTGCGTACCGAGAGCTGGCAGAGCAAGTTTACGGACAACGGATTGCCGGTAGCAGTTCGGTGGAAGACTGGGCGCTAAATAACGATAGCTTTCAGGCTTCAGTAGACGGTGTTATTCGCGGGGCCGAGGTCGTGAAAACCTACACTGTAGGCGAGTATTACGCGACGGAACTGCGTTTAGACTTTGAGAAAGTGCACCGCTTGTATCAAAGCACCAACCGCCAGCAAAAAGTAAAACGTGTTGTTTATTATTAAGCCACGCTGTTAAGTTAAAATTTGGCAGGGTTCTTGCAGTTTATTTCAGAGAAAGCCACAAAGACCGACAATAAATCGACACTTTGGATAAGACTGGGATACGACACATGAACTGGAAGACCTTGCTTTTACTCGCGTCACTTATTTTTCTTGCGTTTCCAAGCGACGCCCGCTGGATTGAAGCTCAGGGTACGGCGCGTATTGTTAACGGTGATGTCGAAAAGGCACGCCAGCAAGCCATTGAAAACGCTCTTCAGCAAGCCCTACTCTCCTCCGGTGGCAGCATCAGCAGTATTCAACAGGTTGTTGATGGCGTATTAAGTAACACAGAAACCCAGTGGACTAGCCGTGGTAATGTAGACCAAGTCAGTATTGTTCGTGAAGAAGTTCGGGATGATCGTGTCGTGGTTCTACTACGTGCTGATATCTGGAACCGTGAAGGCGACTGCACTCGCAGCAGCTACAAAAACTCCGTCACTATTGTGCCGTTTGAGCTTCGTGATCGAGCCCATGGCACCTGGGGGCAAATTTGGGACATTGGCGAAGTTGCTGCTGAGCGCTTTTCCCGAACACTGGGCGGTGTTGGCAGCCAAATTCATATTGCGCATACCTTGCAGCGTCACGCCGGTCTAAACAACGCTTTAAGTGGTCTGAACCTTGAAGAGTTAGGTCGTATGGCTCGGAGTTTGGGGCTGGCTAATGACAGTCAGTTTGTGGTGTTCGGGTTGTTTGACGATCTGGCAATGATGAATACAGATTCGGGCTGGTTATGGTCGTCAACACCCGACAGACATTATGCATTGACCCTTTATTTACTGGATGCCAGCACTGGGCAGCTAGTGACTCGCGCACGTGTTGAAGACACTCAACCGTGGACCTTTGACCGCTCGGCAACAGTCGATGTAGCTACCGCAAACTTCTGGGACGAACCTTTTGGAGCAGCTCTCGACAGCGGTTTAGAAGACCTTGCCGGTGGCGTTAAAGAAAAGCTTGTTTGTAAGCCAGTGCGCGGCCGGGTTGTTGCTGTTGATGAAAAGACCGTACAGTTTAATTTAGGCCAGCAACACGGCGTTAAAGTAGGCGACAAATTAAAGGTCCTGCACCCGAGCCACTTTACCGATGACCAGGGTCGTTTTCGCCAAAAATGGGAAGTCAGCCAGTTTGAAGTGGAAGTGCAACAAGTTCAGCAAAGCACAGCAGTGGCTCAGTTAACCGGCAGCAATATGCTGCATAATGTTCAAGTCAGAGACTGGGTTGTTCCCATTGACTAGGGGATGAAACCGCTTGCCGGTTCTGGCATAATTCGCGGCACGTCCCCGTAGCTCAGCTGGATAGAGCAATTGCCTCCTAAGCAATAGGTCGCAGGTTCGACTCCTGCCGGGGACGCAAGCCAACTCAGTTGCGAGTAAAAGGTATCTTCAGTACACCCCAAATTTTAGTTGTCACTGCCTGGTCACGGTATTCCTTCAGACCAATATCAATGTTGTCTGAGCCCGCTTTAGGTGCGGGAGTGAAACTTTTGAAGAGGTGGTCCCACCAACTCACACTAAACCCGTAATTACTGTTGGTTTCTTCTTTTTCGACACTGTGGTGAATGCGATGCAATTCTTGCGTAATTAGAATTTTTCGCACCGCTTTTTCTAACGGCTTGGGCAGGGCCACATTGCCATGGTTAAACAACGAACAGGCATTCAGAATAATTTCGAATATAATTACAGCTAATGCCGGAGCTCCCAGAGCAATAACCGCGGCCGCTTTAATGAAGAAACTCAAAATAATTTCTGCCGGATGGAAGCGCAGGCCTGTGGTTACATCAAAGTCCGGGTCCGCATGATGTACCCGATGCAGTCGCCATAACAAAGGCACCCGGTGAAACAGCCGGTGCTGCCAGTAAATAGCGATATCGAGCGCAATAATGCTTAATGCCACAACCAGCCAAAACGGCGCACCGCTCGCTATTGCGCTATGAAATACGCCCCAGCCGCTGTTTTCAGCCCATACCGCTACGCCAGTTAAACCAATGGGGGCGATAATTCTTAAAAGCACGGTATCAATAACCACAATGCCTAAGTTTGCCGGCCAGCGCTGCTTACGGCTGTAACGCGACCGCCGTTTAGGCGACGCATATTCCCACAACCCCATGAGAATAAGCACACCCACAAATACGCTCAGTCGCCAGGCTGTTTCAGACATGGTCAGCCGCTCCTTTTTTTAAGGTTCGGTAACCCGCCACAATCCGGGTTATTGCTGTTATCCAACAGGCCGCCGCAAAAATATACGCCAACACAGCAAAATGCTGAGGCCACAAGCAAAATGCGACAAACGCCAGTATGGTTTCAAAACCTTCCGTCAAACCGCCCATGTAGTGCAGTGACTTATTGGGGTAGGAAGGGTTCTCTATTCCCCGCTTCCCGGCTAAGCTGGCAAATGCCAAAAACGTAGACCCCGTACCCATAAAGGTCACCAGTAGCACCCCGGCTGCTACGGCGTTCTGCTCTGGAGATGCCAGTAAAAAACCAAACACCACCGCACTATAGAAAACAAAGTCGAGCACAATATCGATGTAACCGCCAGCATCGGTCAGTTGCGTTCTTCTGGCGACTGCCCCGTCCAAGCCGTCGGCCAGCCTATTTAGCAGTATCAGGATAAGCGCCAATGTGTAGTATTCAAACGCCAGCAACGGCACCGCCAGTAACCCAACAACAAAGCCTGCCACCGTTACCTGGTCCGCGGTCACGCCCAGCTTGATCAGCAACCGCGCCGGAATGTCCAGCAACGCTCGGGTTATCGGTAATAGTTTGGGATCAAGCATCGACTATCTCTTTGTTCTCGTTGACCATTATTATACGCCCGCTGGCATCGACTCGATCATGTGTCACCATCAGTGCAGGGATAGTCGCTGCTGCCAGCTGTTTGAAAGTCCAGTCACGAACTTCTGCCCGTAGCCCCGCATCAAGTGCTGAAAAGGGCTCATCCAACAACATCGCTTTCGGCTCTGCCAGCAACGCACAAAGCAACGCAATGCGCGAATACTGACCACCGCTAAGGTTATGTGGGTAGTCATCCCATTTTTCGTTAAGCGCCAAGTCATTCAACATTGCACGCGCTTTTTCTACTTGCTCGTTACGTTTGAGTATTGAGCGCGGCTTTTGCGCGAATAGGCAATTCTCGGCGACCGTCATATGTGGGAATAAGCCGCCTTTTTGAAACATCATACCTATTTGCCGTTGTGCTATCGACTGCTCACTAAGGTCTCTGCCATCCAGCATCAGTTCACCTTGGGTTGTGAAATCAGGCAAGAATTCACCGAGCACCCAACGCAATAACGTCGACTTCCCAACGCCGCTGGGGCCCATTAGCGTCACTACCTCCCCCGGTTGGATGCTGAGATTATTCAGTCGAAGCAGCAGCGTGTTTTGACTGTTTTCTGTTTGAGAGAATATAGCCAGATTACGAATGTTCAGCATAACGTTTCGCTTTTGAATGTGTACGTCTTAACTCTGTGTTCAATAGCGCTACGCCAATAAACACAATAAGTGGCAGTAACGATTGCAGTAACGCATAAAGACTGCCTATACGCCAATCACCGCCACTGGCGACGCTTACCGCTTCAGTGGTCAGTGTCGGTGTTAACCCCTGCCCAAGCCATTGGGTTGGCAAGTACTGCGCAATGCTGACCGCAAAAGCAATGGCGAAAGCCGTTGTTAGCGGCGCTTTCAACATAGGCAACATGACTTTCCACCAGGCTTGTCGTGCAGAGTAGCCCAAACTTTGGGCTTTTATCAGCCACTTGTCGTCAAATTGAGTATAGGCACCGTGTAACACTAAATACGCATAAGGCAATGTGTATACCGTATGTGACCAGGCGACCCACAGAACATTCCAGCCCTGAGTAAGGTGCTCACCAAGCAACATCTGCCAGCCAAGAACTAACGGCACTTGTGGAACGAACAAAGCAATTAGAACCCAGACGTTTAAGGAGCGTTTCTGTTTTTGTTCGCGTTGATGTTGAAGCAGCACGACCGCAAAAATAACACCCAATAAAGCACTGGTTAAGGCCAGCCAAAGGCTATTGAATGAAGGCTCCGTGAGGTAATGCCATTCGCTCTGCCAGTGGTTCAAACTCAGAGCTTCAGGCATGAGTGTCGGATAAAACCAACTTGATGCGAGACCTTGCAGTATGAGCACAACAATTATCGCGAGTGACAAAAAACCAAAGGTTATCCAAGTGATTTTTGCGGCTTTATCGGAAAATGTCGTTTTCGACCATTGTTTTCTTAGCGCTTTGGTAAGCGCCCACTTACGATACAAACCAGAATGCAAGCTATTAAGAAACAGCAGCAGTACCGCGATAACCATAAGGATCCAAGCGCCGGCGACTGCCTTACTTTGACTTTCCGGTGAAAACTGGAACGTCCATTCATAGACGCGCTGCGCCAGCAGCGCTTCGGTATTACTGCCCACCAACAGTGGAATGTCGACCACCGACAACGAATAAATAATAACGGCAGCCATAGGCAAGGTTAAGCGCTTTAGCAGCTCTGGCGTAACAATCCGCCACCACGCCTGCCGCTGACTGTAGCCGTAGCTTTGTGCCTGAGTCAGCCAGGAGCTGGCAGGCACTTGTTTGAGCTGAGCCGCTATCATCAGCAGCAAAAATGGCAGCTCTTTTAATACCAGGGCTACCATAACGGTAATCACGGATTTTTCCGGTAAGGGCCAGCCTTGCGGTGGAAAAGGTAACAGGCCGGTGACGCTCTCAACCAAACGAATAAGCCAGCCGGAAGGACTGAATAGCAGCATAAGTCCAACGGCAAACGCCACATGCGGTACCGACAATACTGGTGAAAGCAACTGTTGCAGTCTGGGGAGTTTCAATAACCCAAGCGCCAGCCACAACGCCAAATAGCAAGCCATTAACGGAGCCACAACAGCGACCAGTAGTGTCGACACTAAAGTCGCGCGCTCACTCAAAATAGTATAAACAGCGTTGTGGGTTAAGCCTGACTCGGCGCTAAAAGACGAAAGCAACAGCAGCAGTAATCCACCGCTGACAGGTAACACAATAAAGACAAACTTAATGGCTACTGATAACGCTCGGACCATTGCTGCTCCAAATACGCCTGCCAACTGGCGTGAAAGTCATCGGTTGACGGTAACAGCTCTGTCTGCTGACTGGCTTCTTGAGTTTGCAGTAATTGCGGCGCTAATACAGACGGGTCGCCCCAGCGGTTAGTATCTGCTTTGCGAAGCTGCGCTTGCACAGACAATAAAAACTCTATGACTTGCTTCGCGAGTTCTGGGTTCTGTGCTGTTTTGGGAACAGCTAAATAATGCGTGTTGGTCATAGCTCGGTCAGATAAAGTGTACCGTTTAACTCCGGCTGGCAAACGCCCCTGGTTGACCAAAGTTCTGTAGTCATTGGGATTAAAGCTTACCGCCATAACCAGCTGCCCATTCGCTAAATAGGACACCTGCTCACCGGCAGACGACGGAAAGTTACTGCCCTGCTGCCACAATAATGGGTGAAGCTTATCGAGGTAATTCCAGAGCGGTTGAATGATCTCTTCTGCATTAACGGACGCTACCGGTTGCTGAAATACTGACCGCCTCTCGGGGTAAAGCGACAGTAATAAGGACTTCAGAAATGTTGTGCCGTGAAACTCCGGCGGTTTTGGATAACTTATTCGACCTTTATAGTTCTGCGCGGCACGCATTAGCTCATGAGCACTCACTGCTTCGGTTTCAAACACACCAGGCCGGGCAATAAGGTTAAATTGACCTAGCCCCCAAGGAACTTCCAGTCCATTCACAGATTCTCCAAAGTCGGTTCGCCAATTGAGATCTGGGTTAATGTGCTGCATACCTTTAATATCGTCAACAATGGGCAGCAGAGCATTAGCTTTTTTTAGGGCGTGGAAATTCTCACCGTTAATCCAAATAATATCGGCATTGGAATAACCATTAATTAACTGCTTAACCACTTCCGAGGCGTCAGCAATTTTGTTGTGTCTAAGCTGAATATCTTCGGCTTTTAACTCCTGTTGCGCCCAGCGTAAGTAACTGTTTACTTGCGGTGAACCGCCCCAGGCATAAAAGTTCACTACCTCGGCTTTTGCCAGGGGTGTACCAAATAGAGTTGTGCCAAATAAAGTCAAAAGAACAAGAGTAATTAAAGCGAGTACCCGCATATTAACTCCGGCGCCAGCGATGGAACTTCTCCACCCATGCTAACAGCTTCTTCGGCGCATTGGCGCGTTTCCATTCGCCAGCCACATACTTATTAGCTTCGGCCAGTGTCGGATAACTGTGAATGGTACCCAGTATTTTATTCAGCCCAATGCCTTGTTTCATAGCCAATACGTATTCCGCTAAAAGCTCACCTGCCTGAGGCCCAACAATGTTTACACCTAATATTTCATCTTTGCCCGGTTTGGTTAGTACCTTCACTCGACCATAAGCACTGTCATCAGCAATGGCGCGATCGAGCTCACCTATATCGTACTCCGTCACTTCATACTCTTTATTCGCTTTTTTAGCCTGCTGCTCGGTTACCCCAACGTTAGCAACTTGCGGCGACGTATAGGTCACCCAGGGAATAACGGAATAATCAGCTCGGAAGGTTTTGAACGGGTCAAACAACGCATTAACTGACGCATACCAGGCTTGGTGCGACGCAACATGAGTAAACTGATAAGGGCCGGCGACATCGCCACAGGCATAGATATTCGGAAAGTTCGTTTGCAACAATTGGTTGGTGCTCACTGTTTTATTGGTTTGTACGCCGAGTTCTTCAAGTCCGAAACCGGAAATGTTGGGTTGGCGTCCGAGAGCTATAAGCACTTTGTCGAAGGCTATAGCCACCTCTTTATCGTTATGTTCAGCAATAAGAACAGATTCATTTCCTTTCTTCTCAAAACGTACGGCCTTGTGGTTTAACTTGATATCAATGCCTTCATGAGCCAGACGCTGCACTAATAACTCAGCCGTGTCTTCGTCTTCTGGTCCCATTAAGCGATCTGTCATTTCCACCTGCGTTACTTGGCTGCCTAGCCGCTGAAACGCTTGAGAAAGCTCACAACCAATAGGACCGCCGCCCAATACCAGCAAGCGTTTAGGCAGTTCTTCTAAGTCCCACAAGGTATCCGACGTTAAATAGCTGACTTTATCCAAGCCCTCAAAATTAGGGACTAAGGGTTTTGCCCCAGTAGCAATAATAATGCTGCGAGTGGTTATGCGTTTGGTTTCACCGTCAGCCGTTACTTCAACTTCCCATGGCGAAAGGATTTTTGCAGTGCCTTGTTCGACATTCACCCCAAGCTTGGTATAGCGCTCGACTGAGTCATGCGGCTCTATATCTTTAATGACTGACTGAACCTGATGCATCACCTGCTTAAAGTCGACACTCACCTCACCCACATTGATCCCTGCTTTGCCAGCGTTTCGAGCATTGTGCGCCAGCTCTGCAACATGCAGTAGCGCTTTCGACGGCACACAGCCGGTATTTAAACAGTCGCCGCCCATTTTATGCTTTTCAATCAGAGTCACTTTGGCTTTTACCGCCGCCGCTATGTAAGCACTGACTAATCCAGCCGAGCCCGCACCAATAACTACAAGATTATTGTCGAATGACTTCGGCTTTTTATAACCTTTAAACGCTTTACGACGTTTAAGCAGACTGAGAATAAATTTAGCAATAATTGGCATTATGCCCAGAAGCACAAAGGCACCAATTAAGTCAGCCGATACCACATCGCCTAAACTGTTGATTTGCGCTAACTGCGTACCGGCATTGATGTAGACTGCCGCGCCTAGCAGCATTCCCACCTGACTGACCCAGTAGTAAGTCCAGGCTTTTATCGGGGTAAGTCCCATAACCAGGTTAATGACAAAAAACGGGAAAATAGGCACTAGTCGTAGACTCAGAAGATAAAACGCGCCGTCTCTCTCAATACCGCGGTTTATTGCGTCAAGGCGCTCACCAAACTTATCCTGCACCCAGTCCCGGAGAATAAAGCGAGCACTTAAAAACGACAGAAACGCACCAAGCGAAGCGGCAAAGCTAGCCAACAACAAGCCCCAGCCAAAGCCGAAAATAGCACCAGCGCCAAGTGTTAATACAGTCGCTCCCGGCAAAGAAAGCGCCGTAGAAATAACGTAAATGGCGAAGTAAATGGCAAATACTTTGAACGGGTGCTCTGCAAAAAGTTGATTCAGTTGTTGCTGCTTTTCTTTAAGCACATCAAGCGATAAATACTGGGTTAAATCGAACGCAAATGCACTAATAAACAGCGCAACAATAACCAACAGCAACAACAGCTTTTTCAATGACATTTGTCTTCCTTAAAACTCATAATTAACACTCAAACGTGCATGTGCCGGTTGTGACGGAAAGGCCAGCGTTGCGCCAAAATAACCACCTTCAAATACTGGTGACCAGTTGTCTTGATCGGTCGCATTAAATACGTCTAACCGCACATTCAACTGCTGACTAAACCGGTAGCGAGTATTCAGATTTAATGTGTGCTGATCGCGAATAAAAACGGTCTGTAAGTAATCTAACGGATAATGTTTGGTATAGCTCAAATCTCCCCCAACAGACCATTTCTCCATAATACTCCAACCTGCAACTATGGACGCCTGTACTTCTGGTATTCCCTGCAATTGCTGATTCGACGCCGGGAATAACGTAAAGTTTGGTGAGCCTACGCCTGTACCTTCAATAATATCGGGACGCGAATTGTCAAACGCATCCGCCACCTGCCGGGTTCCCTGCGACGCTGCGGAGCCATCCCAACGCGCATCGATATAACTGGCTGCTAAAGTCACCCAGTAGCCAGCTTCACTTGCGTAATGCCACTGAGTTTCGACACCCTCCGTTCGAATACCCCTATTCGACCCATCGCGATTACGCAAGCTTCGTTTCTGGTCAAAAAGTACCGCATCCGCATACCAGCGCGCTCCGTCTGGTGCGTACTTCACGCCAACTTCATAAAGCGTGTTTTCAGTCGCGAAGTTCTGTGCATCAATTTCACCGGCAGTGTTTAATACCGTACCGCCGGCCATGGAATTCGAGGTTGAATCACTTTCATAAGCCGTTGCGTATAGCGTTAGCTCCGGCGTCCAGTCGTATTGCGTGGACAAACTTATGGCGCTTAACCAGTCATTGTAGGTATCGCTTTTAGCTTTTACACCTTGCGGGGCAATAGGGTCCTCAGCTTTAACATCATAATAGTCAGCTCTTACACCGCCGGTTACACGCCACTTGTCGGTCAGTTCCAGTTCATGCTGTGCGAAAACGCCCCACTGATAACTGGTCGAATTGGTAGTATCGGACAAGTTAAAGTCACCGGAACCGTCACCGTCTAAGTCATACTGGGCACCGGGTGACACAAACAGCCCCGGACGCAATTCTATCAGTCGCGCTTGCTGCCCCGGGTTTAACGGAATTCTGCGATTGTCCAGCGGACCTGTGAGGTCAATAGGGTTGTCCGCCTCGGTCGTAAATTGGCTATAACCCAGCACGTCGTTTATACGCAGGTTAACACCAACTACCGTCTTCTTGTTTATGTGCAGCTCGGTGCGGTTTTCAAAGGTATGTGCGTCGTCAATAATTTCAACAAAGCTGTTTTGATTAACACCCTCGCGGGTTAAATACTGATAATAAGTACGGTTCACCAAAACCAGTTCGTCATTTAGCCAATGCTGAAATTTCGCATGCAGAAGCGCTGTTTCTGCAGTGTTGGTATCAAGCGGATCGGTTAAGGTCGTACTACGGTCTATGCGTACTTCACCGGTTGGGCTAATCACCGCACCAGCCCCCGGAACGCGTGAGCCATTCGGTTGCACGCCCTGTCCGGTAATGTATAAGTTATTATCAATCAAATTTTGAGTCGGGCGGTTAATACCGGCGTTATCTGTCCATTCGACATCGTAATATTCCAGAGAAACATCCAGCTGTGTGTCGTCGTTTGGCGCTAACTTGTACGCTAACAAGACATCGTCACTGCGGTGATGGTGATAATCGTAAAAGCTGTCTTCGTCAACGTATTCGGCACTTATTCTTAGGCCCTGTTCGTCTTCTTTCAGCACCCAGTTATGGTCAATTTGAAAACGGTACTGACTCCACTGGCCTAGCTGCGCTTTTACCTGAGTGTCCATGTCATTCAGACGCGCTGTTTTCGGCTGCAAATTGACGAAACCACCAACGCGCTGCGAAGTCCCCAACATAACGGGCGGAGCGCCTTTAACAACCGCCATGCCTTCTATGGCATTAAACGACATAGGAATACCCAAGCCGTTATTACCTGCCTGACGACGCATACCCGCTTCATACAGCTCACCAAGCTGACCGCGCAACGTTGGCAATGAGGGATTCCCAAACCCCGCCGCCGCAAAGCTGTTTGGAGCGAATCGCGCAATGTCGTGTAAGTCATTAATCGCAGCTTCTTCCATTAACGACTCATTAATGACAGCAGCCGCACGCGGAATTTCCTGCAGGCTTTCTGCCAGACCGAAAAGACCTTCTGTCGAGTCCTCAGAAGGCAGCACAACCGATGAGGAATCGCGGCCAATCACCTCAATGATTTCGATTGGCTTTTCCTGAGCTGAAGCCTGAAAGACAACTAGCGGGAATGCGGCAAACCACCAGGTTTTCATCGGTTTTATCCTTGTTTTTATTATTAGCTAGATACTTCATGTTCACTACTACGAAGTTTACTACTTTTTCGTTTAACTAATATCGGTATTTGTTGACCCAAACCGAGGTTAGTGACGTAATAGCAGGCAACATTATTAAGAGGGTTTCGTTATGAAAGCGTTACACGGTTTGTTTATTCTTCTTGGTTTTCTGTCAGTTATATTACTGGCGGTGTCCGGACCTTTGTATAAAAGTGGTACAGCTGACTTAGGTACCGCATTCTTAATGCTGCGCTGGGCGCTTTATATTGGTGCTGCGACGTTCGTACTGAATATTATTTGGTATTTTATTCGTCGGCCTAAGGGGTTAGTCGCAGGTCTGAGCGGTTTAGCCATTGTTGCCGGGGTCATTTCTGTTTACATGCCGTTTAGCCAATATTTGAAGGCTCAAAGCGTGCCGCCTATTCACGATATTACCACCGACACACAAAACCCGCCGGAGTTTGTTGCTATTGCTCCACTTCGCGCTGATGCCCCTAACCCGGTTGAGTACGCCGGCGAAGAGACGGCAAAACAACAACTGAAAGCTTACCCTGAACTGACCACATACGAAGCATTGGTGTCACCTGCACAATTGTTCGAAGCGGCCCTGGAAGCTTCTAAAAGCATGGGTTGGGAAATGGTTGAAAGTTCCAAGACAGACGGTCGCATAGAAGCTACCGCAACAACCACTTGGTTTGGCTTTAAAGACGACGTAGTAATACGTATACGACCTACTGAAGACGGTAGTGAATTAGATATTCGCAGCAAGTCTCGCGTGGGCCGCAGCGACGTCGGTAAAAACGCCGAGCGCATTCGAGAATTTATGAGTGAGCTGGAAGCTCAATTGAAGTAACACTTTTAAGCGCACAAAAAAGTATACTTGCGCACTTTTATGCGCATAAAAGTGATAACACTTGCACTTTTATGCGCAATAAAGTGTAATATCAGCTAACTCTGAATATGTTAAGGGTCGCTGCATGAAACGAATACTCCTTGAGAAGCTGCTTTCGTGGAAAAACAAGTCACAACGAAAACCTCTACTCATCGATGGGGCTCGCCAAACCGGTAAAACCTATTTGCTGAAGGAGCTTTTGGGCCAACACTTTAAAAATGTTGTTCGTATCGACTTTTTAGAAACCCCTGAACTTGCGGATGCATTTGAGGACTCTTTAACTCCGGAAGATATACTGTCAAGTATCGAGCTCATAACGGGTAAGGAAATTAACAAAAATTCCGACTTACTTATTTTGGATGAAATTGGTGAGTGCCCTCGAGCCGTTACTTCACTCAAGTACTTTGCTGAAAAAACGCCAAATATGTTCGTCGCTGCCAGCGGATCCAATATCGGGTTATTAACGTCCTTCCCCGTAGGAAAAGTCGAACAATACAACCTGCAACCTTTAACCTTTCAGGAGTTTCTTTGGGCATCAGGAGAGGCGCCCTTAATCAAGGCCTTCGAAAAACAAGCAAACTCGACAGCCGCTCACAAGCAACTGTTCGATAAACTCACCGACTACTACTTCACTGGCGGCATGCCCGAAGTCGTATCCCGCTGGTTTGAAAATTCAGAAGAAAGCATCATTAGTAAAGCAGAAGCCGTTTCTGAGCTACACGATAACCTCTTTAATGGCTACTTACGTGACTTTGGTAAATATTCAGGAAAAACTAATGCGCAACTCATCGAATCAGTATTTAGCAGCATTCCAGCACAACTTTCAGCGGTGCGAGACGAATCAGTAAAGCGGTTTAAATTTAAAGACGTTTTTGACAAAAAGTCTCGTTATTCAGACTTCGAGAGCGCTATAAGTTGGTTGCACAAATGCCGGTTGGTATTAAAAAACTTTCCTATCGAGGGTCAAGCTAAGTCACCGTTGGCAGCTTACCTGAAAGAGAACCGAGTAAAACTTTTCTTGTTTGATGTTGGCTTACTCAACCACATGCTGAATACAGGCTACAAAGAAATAAAGCAACAAAGTTACCAATACAAAGGGTATATCGCTGAAAACTTTGTCGCGCAGGAGCTTTCAGCTTTAGGTATTGAGCCAAGCTTTTCATGGAGCGATGCCCGTTCAGAAATTGAGTTTTTGCTGAGCGACAGCCTTGGCAACATCATTCCTGTTGAAGTTAAAAGCGGCCACCGGACAAAAGCACGTTCCCTTCAGTCCTATATCAATAAGTGCCAACCAGAAAAAACACTAAAGCTGACAGGGACTCAAGGCTCACCCGCTACTGAGAAAAAGCACTTTGTTCTGCCTTTATATTTTACTCAGTATGTTACGAAGCTTTTGTAGTTTAACTCGCTTTAAAATTTAAGGCGCTTTTCTAATAACCGGCTTGCCGTGGTCTTCACTTAATTGATGAACCACGTGAGCCGGAATAAATACCTGAGCCACACTAGCAACATCTTTGGTGTTGATGTCGACCAAGCGAGCGTTTGCCATAATACCATCACGATGATGCGACAAAGTCCCCACCATCACATGCGTTATTGGCATGATCTCGTCAAGTTCCATATAGTCACGCGTTAACGCAAAGTCACCGTTCGGTGTAACGCGAATAAAGTCCGTTGTTTTGAAGTCCAATACACTCAGCTCGCGGCGATGCAACTCTTGCACTAATTGCTCAGACAGCACCTGGCTGAGAGCGGAGCTCTCATTGTACTGACCCGTTACACCGACAAGGTTGGTAATACCCACTTTAACACCACTGAGTCGAATACTAGCGTTATCAACCAGCTGTTCAGCAAGTTGGGCACTGTATTGTGCGCTGTAGGGCTGCGAATAAGTTTCGGGTGGCTGCTCTTTTGCTATCTGCTGTTTTGCTGGCAAGACAGTACAGGCCGAAACTAAACTTAACGCAGCTGCCGATATAAATACTTTACTTAATACATTCATAATGACTGTCCTATTCCTGCGTTCTTAATGGCGTTGTAGCCGACCATCAACCATTTCTGTTTGCTTATTGGGCCAATACAAGTGTTTCGGCACATAACGATTTGCCGCTGCCAGTACTTCTTGACTGCGGCGGTCAATGATACGCAAGTTCACAATGGCACCATCATCCTTACGCGACAACGTTCCGACTAAGACCCAGTCGAGTTTTGGCTGAGTTTCCAGCTCATCAACATTGCGTGTCATATTGGTTGAGCCGTCGGCCGTTAGCGTTACATAGTCCTGAGCTCTAAATTCAACGACATCCAGGTTACGCTCTTTAAGGTGTGCGTAGAGGCTTTCACTTAGCTGATGGCTTAGCTTGTACATTGAGTCGCCTTGTGGTGGAAGCTCTAACGTTTCCGCTAGCACCCAGCGCGTAACACCAATATTGGAATAACCGTAATGCTGGTTAACTCGCTGTAGTTGCTCCGCTAGCTGTTCTGCTAAGTCATCACCAATTTTTTCATGAGGGTTGCTGACGTGAGCTAATGCTGAGCTACTGAGCAGCAAAGCTATTATTGCAAAGAGAGTCGAGCGAAGAGCCATAAACGCACCTATATTCAAAACGCTGATGCTTTTTTATCGGCAGGTGTTGGGGAAGGTTTAGGGGAAATAAAAAGCCTGGCTCGGGATTAAGAGCCAAGCTTAATTAAACAACAGAAGTCGGGATTATATTTTAGTCTAGGTGTTTCTCAAAAAACTTAATAAGTTTAGGATATAACTCAAACTTATTCTCTTCTTTTTGAAAACCATGCCCTTCTTCTCGGACCAAGGTCTTATACTCAACACCATGCTTATCGAAAGCTTCCGTAAGCTGTTCAAAGTGGCTCATGGGTACTCGGACATCTTCACTGCCATGGACTAAAAACACAGGGACTTCTACCTTATCAGCTTGGTAGACCGGTGAGTTTTCACGTAACTCTGAATCATCGTTCCCGATAACTTCACGCAAATACTTTATTCCCGAATCTGAATCTGGAATATCTCCATCCTCATACATCAGCGGAAGAGAATATACTCCAACGTAGCCGACCGCACACTGATACAAATTAGGCTCACGAATAGCTCCCATCAAAGATGAGTAGCCTCCATAACTGCCCCCGTAAATACAGATTCTATCTTTGTCAGCATAGCCGTTCTCAATTGCCCAATGCGTTGCATCAGTTACGTCGTCCTGCATTTTACGACCCCACTCACCATATCCTGACTCAAGGAATTCTTTTCCGTAACCGCCTGATCCGCGAAAGTTGACTTGTAACACAGCAAACCCGTTAGCTGCGAAGTACTGATTTTCTGGATCAAACCCCCAATAATCCCTAACCCCATGGGGCCCACCATGAACTTTTACAATTAACGGTGCAGGCACGTCGCTTTCTTTGTTCGGCATCGTCAAATATCCATTAAGCTCTACACCATCTCGTGCGTTAAAGCTGATAGGCTGCATTTTCGCCATTTGGTTTGACTCTAGGCTCTCCAATCGCGCAGCGATAAACTTCGCTTCCAAAGTCTCGGTATCGAACAAATAAAATTCTCCGGGATTCACATCAGAGCTAATAGAAATAACTGCTTGCTTATGATCTTTTGTTGCGCTAGTAATAGTTACACGTTGACCAGCAAACGCTTTACTAATCGACTTCAACAGATCAGTTGTTTTACCATTTTCAATATACGAGCGAGCAAAGGTGTCCGGCACAAACTCAAAACCAATTACGTTACCGTCTAAGCCCATAACCGCGCTATTCACATCAGAATCTGATTCATTTGTTAGCTGTTCAATCGCTCTCGTTTTCGTATCAAACCTATAGACTTCCTGAACATCTGAATCCATGTCCGAAAAAATATACGTATACCGATTATCATTAGAAAAACCAGCAAAGCGCAGCGTATCCCCGGGCTTAAAGGAGTCAATGATCAATCGTTGCCAGCTATCGCCTTCGAATGGTTTAAAGTATAAATAAGAACTTCCTTGACCAAATTTATCGTCACTTGACTCTTCATACGAGTAGCCTAAGCGTAAATTACCCTCATTATCAGCAAACAACTGCTGTGAATTATCTGGCTGATCAGCAATATAGCGTATTTTCCCCGTATGAATATTAATAATATGAGACTTCGGCTGACCTTTATCACGCCAGAAGTAGCGGGCAATTAACACATGATCCGGATCGTTAGGTAACAAGCTTAAAAGTTCAAACCCCGCAACATCCCATGTGAAAATTTCTTTACGCAAACGCCCATCAGCATTTGCCGCATATAAATTCGGCGGCCCTTCACGGTCATCATACAAGCCCACTCGCGTCCGAGCTTGGAAGATAAATCGCTCATCAGTAACCCAATAAACTTCCGAGATACGTTTGTTCTCACCTACTTCAAAGCTGCTAATTGGCTTGTTCGTATCGCGGTCTATCACTACTAATCGGTCCCGATCGCCAGCATCAGAGTTAATTAAGTAATACGCACCAGTAGGGGAAATTTTAAGCTCTTTGTAAACGATGTTTGAAAAAAAGTCTTCTACATTTATATCGTTGGACCGAGGTTGTTGTTTTGAATTTACAACTGCAGGCATTAAGGCAAGAGATAGAAAAACTATCATACAGACCTTTATGATAACTCTAATAATCGTCATTAGTTACTCCACTATCGAACGACAATTAAAAAAGCCTGACTTCGATAAATATCCGAAGCCAGGCTTTTTAATCGCTAAACTCTTAAATTAACTGAGTTTCGCTTTCCTATTACACACTTTTTAGAAGTTTTGAGTGTAACGGATGTAAGGTACACGACCCCATGGGTTGTAGATGTAGTAATCATAGCTAGTACCAAACAACGATGCATCAGCTGGTTCACGGTCTGTTAAGTTATTAACACCAAAAGTAACAGTCGCATCCCAAGGCGTTGCATAGTTGACTTGAACGTTATGGATAGTCCAGCTTGGGATTCCGTATGCTAACGGATTACCGTCAGCGTCACTTGTGTTGTAAGTCGTAGAATCTGTGTACTGAATGTTCCAGTTTACAGTAAAGTCACCCATTGCTAAACCGTTATTCAGTGAAGCACGTAACTCTGGATAACCATACTCACCAGCGTCGTTTTCTCCACCATTAGCTGAGTAATTATTAACATAACTCGCTTGGAAGTTGTTGGTTAAAGTACCAAAACCAAGGTCGAAATTGGTATTTACGCTAAAGTCCATACCATCAGTTTCTACACTACCAAGGTTTACTAAGCCTAGTTGTCCACCAACTATTGCAGCGTTTACATCGTCACCGGCAAACATGACACCAACACCTAGCTCAGGATCAGGTATTGTAGTCCCTTCGTCGAATTGACTGATGCCAGATGGGCACAAAGTTCCTGTACCACGTAAACAGTTAGCAGCTTGTTGTAGACCGATAGAGCTGATGCTGTTAGTAATCTCGATATCATAGTAATCGACACTCATGTTTAGCCAGTCGCTAGCTTCCCAGACTACACCAAGACCTATCTGTTCAGAGTTTTCTGATTCTAGGTTTACATTACCTGCTGAATAAGTATTAACCTGAACACTTGAGCCGCCAACACAAGGTTCGCCCGTTAACGCAATACAGGTTGCCTCATCATTAGTGTACTCTGCACTAAACGCTGGCTCTTGGGTTAAGTTACTTAGCGTAGGGGCACGGAAACCTTCCCCCCAAGAACCACGAACCAATAACGTGTCACTTGGGCGCCAACGAACCGCTACTTTCGGAGAGAAGTCACTACCGTAGTCGCTATAATCATCGTAACGACCTGCGACTTCAATATCAACTGAATCCAATACTGGGAAAAGCATCTCACCGTAAAGCGCAGTTACATCACGTTCACCACCTGCTGATGCACCCGATGAACCAGACACCTGACCAGCTGCAGACAGTAAGTCGTATTTGTCTTGGTATTTTTCTTCACGGTACTCAACACCGAAAGCGGCAGAAGAAACGCCTGCGCCCATTTCAAACATGTCAAAACTTACGTTTGCGTATAACTCTTTAACCGTTGAAAACATGTCACGGTTAGTTGTAGCTGTCATACCTAACCCTGAAGGGCTACCTTCAACAATAGAGCCAGTTTCAGGATCATAAACATTATATGGGTCATAGATGTTATAAGTACCATCAGTGATTAATGGTTGAGCCAGACCTGCAACAACATAGTTGTTACCTAAGTTGATTGCACGTGACGTTACATAACGAGCACCGAAATCAAGACCAACATCACCAATCATACCTTTAAAACCACCATCAAAACTGGTTGTGGTATTTTCTACGTTGTTGTCACGTGGACCTAAGGCATCAAAACGATGATACAAAGACAGTGTTTGATCCGCAATTCCCTGATAATACGGGTCAGATGCGTTTGGGTTATACCCGTTTAAATTACCAGGATGGTTTGGACTATCTGGACTAATTTCGATTGCCCCACCAGGCCATGGAGATGATGGTAACGCAGCAAAACGACCAAAACTTTCTACTTTATTTAAGCTACCACTGAAATACACATTCCAGTCGTTGTTGATTTGATAATCACCACGCCCAAACAGTGAGGTGTTTTTCGTACTGGTTAAGTTTGCAGAAGTCGCCCCATGGTTAAACAAACAGTTTCCATTTGAGGCCATAAAAAACAGGTCACTGTCGTCTTCATTAGTACATAACCCAGGTACTGCTGTGCCGAAATCAGGGTGATCTAATCGGTTTGTAGCACCAATTGAACTTGAATGACCGGTCTCAGGGTTTTTAAAACCAAAGTTATTAGAAAATGTCGAACCTGATGGGTTTTCTGGATCATACCAGTAGTCACGGTCACGCGTAAAAATAACATCGCGAGAGTTCATTGACGCACCTAGTAATACGCGGCTCTTCGAGTTAGAGCTACCTATTACGATACTCATTTCTTCAGTGTCGCCACCATCGTTAGTTGGACGACCAACACCGTAAGTAACACTTACGCCATCAAAATCCTTACGGGTAATAACGTTAACAACACCACCAATAGCGTCAGAACCGTATACCGCAGAAGCACCGTCACTCAATACTTCAATACGCTCAACTGCAGCCATTGGGATAGAGTTCAAGTCCTGTCCTGAGCCTAGAATAGGTGAAGTCGGTGCACGGCGTCCGTCTATTAAAATAAGCGTTCTACCTGCGCCTAAACCACGCAAACTAACTTGGGCAGCACCACCACCACTACTACCTGAAGTAGACTGGTAAGAACCGAACGAGTTAAAGTTAGTATCTCGCATGAAGTCAGCAACAGAAATATCACCACTAGCTTCAAGGTCTACACGGTCAATTACCGTTACAGGTAAAGCACCTTCCATATCAGTACGGTTCAAACGAGAACCAGTAACCTGGATGCGCTCTACTTCTTCTTCCGCATTTACGTCAGTTTGCGCGTCTTGCGCAATTGCTAATGCAGGAAAACCTAAAGACGCAGCTACTGCTGCTGCCGTTAAGCTTTTACGAAATGTCATATTTTTCATGAGTAAAAACTCCCTGGAACGTTTTTATTATTTCGCTTCTTTTATAGAAGCTGTTTAGAATCTAACAGGAAGTTAAGGAGTTGTAAACTTTTAGTGTTAATTTTGTTGATAGTGTTTTAAAGCTGTTAAAAAGCCGCCTAATGCGGCTTTGCAAGGAAAGGTTGTATACTTATTTTGACGCTTGGATACATTGACCAAAAATGCCACTTTCTGGAAATTCTACTTCCTGAATTACAACATTTTTAAAGCCTGCTGACTCTAATTGCTTCTTGGCTTCTTCCATGCCTTCTAACTGTTCTACTGCTTTCAGCAGAGTCTGAGTTCTCGCCTTATTTGAATTTATTGAGTTTAAGTACCCTGCATAAACTTGACGTGATTCAACTTCGTTACCTTTTGCCGCAGCTTGCAACACATGCTTTGTTGCCGGTACAAAGTTCATTGCGTGAAAAGCCGGGTTGCGTTCATGTTTCCGTGCAAATTGATTAAGTGCCTGTTGTGCCTGCAACGCTGAACGTGGCAAATTATTGGGTCCGTGTTTCAGTAACGCATCTTGCAGTGGCGCTACAGACTTCTTCAAGTGCTTTACTGCGGAAGGAATTAAGTCATATATAGCCTGGCTTTTCTTGTAAATAACCGATGCTTCCGAATGCACCAGTGCTATTAATACTCCGCCCCGCTTTAACTGAGTGTGCAAATTCTTTAAACCGTCAGCCATATCACCGTATTCAAGGCCATAATGTGACACGAACATACCCACTTTTTTATTGGAGGGCAGTTTGAAAGTTTCATAGGGAGTATTACCTGAAAGCTTAAGCGCTTTGTTTGGCGGGTTAATATCAGCAGAGTCGATGCCTTGAACATCTAACTTTTTGCCCTTTTCTTCTGAGTATTCAGTAAGCCATTGCACAACAGCCCCGTTACCGGTGCCAATATCAATTATCGGTTGTTTTATATCGGCTTCATCGAAACGTTCAAACCAGAATTTACGCATTTGGTAAGCTTGCAGACGCGACTTTTCATCCAGGAAACTTGCTTTCGCACCGCGTTGCCAATACTCAGTCCATGGATTTTTTGTTGTTTTCATTATTGTTCACTCCAGTACTACTACGACATTATTTTCATGCTACCACAAAAAAGCCCGACTCAAAGAGCCGGGCTGATTTATCGAATACTTAAGAAACAGTATTCTTAGAAGCGCATTGTTACGCCAGCAAAGTAGTAACGACCGGTTACATCATAAGCTTCAGAAGCAGTATTGATGCCAGTCGAGCCACTGTTACTTCCCTGAGGGAGAATTGGTGGCTGCTTATCAAAGGCGTTGCGGATACCGACACTGAACTCGTAAGTATCGTTCATATAATAACGAGCTGAAATGTCATGATAAGTGACTGATCCCACATTATTATACGCTTCATAAGGCTGACCAGTAGTATAGTTGTAGTTTTCACCATTCAACGAATCTACTGAGCTGTCCCAATGACGAAGTCTCCACGAAACGGCTACATCACCTAACGTATATGCCATGTTTAGGTTGGCACGCTGCTCAGGCATAGTAACCTCGCCAGCATAGTATGTTGTGCTGCCATCGTACATAGACTCAATTGAGTACTCATCAGTATAGTTCCAGATGAAGTCTGCCGAGAACATACCTTCCCCGAGTTCGGTACGATAGTTCATTTCAACGTCAACACCTGAAGTACGAATGATGTTTTCGTTTGACGAGCTACTGTTAACGTCAACTAAAACACCTGAAGAACTGCGTAAGGTTTGATCCGCACACGTTGGGTCGAAGTTTTCAGGAGATACACTATAACAACGCTCCAAAACAAGGTTGCGAGAGGTAATTGAAATAGCGTCTTCAACTTTTATTTTGTAGTAATCAACAGTCGCAGACAGATCATCAGTAATTTGCCAAATCGCGCCCAAGCTATAAGTATCAGCTGTCTCCTCCTGAACATTCGGGTTACCACCGACAAAACCGCCGGTGCCCTGAGTTTCAGCATCAGTCAGGTTAAATTCGCCTGAAGACTGAATACGGGCGTTAACTGAGTCAATCGAACGACAGTTTGTATCGATATTACCCTCACTTGTTGCAGTAACCCCTTCGCAAGGATCATATACGCGAGCAAATGTTTCGCCAACACCAGAGTAAAGATCAGAGATGTTTGGTGTACGAATAGCCGTTGCCGCTGACGCACGCAACTTCAAACTATCGATTGGCTCATACTCGGTACCCAAGTTCCAGGTCAGCGCACTGCCCGATGCGGAATGCTTAGAGTAACGTGCAGCTGCGTCAATTGACCAGTTCATTAACACTGGCAGGCGAGTTTCAATAAACACATCTTTCGTGTCAAACCGACCATCGGTTGGTTCTGACTTGTTAGTACTTGATGCGCCAGTTTGTGCTAAGTCACCAGGGCTATAGCTACCTTTTTCTTCACGATACTCTAGACCTACAGCTAACCCCATGTAGCCACCGGACAGCTCGATAGGTAAGTCACCTGATACGACACTTTGCACTACAAATTGTTCAGCGGTACCGGTTGCTTTAGCTGGGGTTGCGACATAGTCAACAGCGGCTTGAGAAATAGTACCTTCACCAAACATGTTCAATGGAACACAGCCTTGCATGCGGGCAATTTCGCTTGCGCAAACCAAGTTTCCGTTACCGTCATCGATGACATCCAAAGCAAGACGCGCACGGTCAGTATTGATTTGGCCGCCGTTTAACTGCTCTTGGTTTGTACGGCCCCAAGTAAAGTAGTTGTCCCAAGTCCAGTTGTAATCGATTGCATAACTGAATCCCGATGCAACCCGCAAAGTATCACGAGTTACGTCAGTCGAACGAGGACCAAATTCAGCCATGCGTCGAACAAAATCGATTCGCTGTGAACCAAGGTCGTTGATACCGTGTGATAATAACTTATCGCGCAATTCTTGAGGTACTAACGGAGAGTATACGCTCAGTCCGGCAACAGGTTCGTCTACGCGATTATTCATCCATAGGTCTTCGCCAACATTAAATGGTGTTGGCTCAATGGTAGAGCCTTTAGTTTGAGCCGAGTTCCAATGAACAGAGCCAAACACGTTTAGATCACTCGAAAGATCTTGGCGAATTTCAGCCGATACATAACGACGTTCTAAAGGTGTCACCAACTGACGAGCTGATGCACGGTTTAAACCACCAGAATAGTCAGAACCGTCGGCATCATAGTTACCAACGGTAATACCGTCTTCGTCTTTTACAGTAACACGGCCTTGAGTCGGGTATGATGAGAAAGCGTCACCAACAAAAGGATTACCATTTTCATCGTTAAAAATCCCGCTATCTCGTGCTGAGAAATCACGATCGACTGATTTAAGACCTTCGTCGTTATCAATACCGAATGATAACCATGCGTTACCATCACTCCAGTTTTTACCCGTTGTGATATTTAAGGTTTGGGTTTGACGGTCATGCTCACCAGAAATACCGGTTTGCGCATTTACTTCAACACCCTCAAAATCTTTACGTGTAATGATGTTAACAACACCCGCAACGGCGTCAGAGCCGTAAACAGCAGAGGATGCGCTCTTAAGGATTTCTATACGCTCAATCATTGCCGTTGGAATAGCGTTTAAGTCAACGGCGTAACCAGAGGACGGATCAACACCCGATACAAAACGTTGGCCATTAAGCAATACTAACGTACGTGCAGCGCCCATATTGCGCAATTCAGTAGTGTTCAAGCCGACAGTCGCTGTTGTAAATGCTGAGTTAGACTGATCTGAGCCAGCGATAGCTACTGGAGACATGTTCAAAACCTGTGCAACATTTATTGCGCCAGTCTGAACGATATCATCACGACCGATAACCGTTACAGGAACAGGCGTTTCCATATTGGTGCGGCTTAAGCGCGAGCCCGTTACTTCGATTTTTTCGATATTATTATCAGCTGAATTGTCTTGAGCTACCGCAGGAAACGATAACGTAGACGCAACCGCAAGCGCAGTCATGCTGCGACGAAACAGTTTGTTATTCATGAGATTACTCCCTGGAACATTTATTTTTTTAACGTTGCTTGATTGGCGAAAAGCAACCTGATCCCTTAACAGGGGATTAACCTTTTAACTCTCAGGGGGGATCTTTTCAAGGGCTTTACAGGGGTTTTATTGAGGCGGTTTGTTTGTTCGATTATTAATCAAACAAAATGTTTATCAAACGCTCAGATATATTAATAGATTTAACATTGGTTACCTTTTCAGTAACAGGTGTTTCACAGTTAATTCACGTTCATTAACAGAATACCCCTGCGCCAAAAACAACTCACCACAGGCAGTTGCATCGGTAAGCGCATGATGTGAATGATAATCAGGTAGTCCGTATCGCTTACGGCATGCTGACAAAGTAAGTGAGTCTTTTCGTACAGCCCCTTCCACTTTTTCAAGCTGTTTTTTTTCAAACGCTAAAGTGTCAAATACAGCGAGCGGTTTCATAGGAATACCGTAAACTTTTTCAGCTTGCTTTAAGAACCCCCAGTCCATGCCCTTGTGGTGACACACCATCACTGCATCGTTTAGCGCACGGCTCAACATTGCAAAGGTCTGTTTCGGGTCTGAGCTGTGAATAAAGTCGTCTTTGGTTAATCCATGAATGGTTGGGCTCTGCCCTAAGTCAATTTCTTGACCATGAGCAAATACATGATACTGAGCATTACCAAGTTGTATTGCCGGTGGCTGAATGCTCACCCATGCAATTGACAATATGTCATGCTTAGTCGGACTCAAGCCAGTACTTTCAATGTCCAAAGCAACATACCTAAGCTGCTGCCAAGGCTGCTTCAATTGTTGCCGACGGTCATACCAATTCGCGAGGTTTTGTAACCAACTGGCCATTAATAGCCCTGCCTACTGAATTTTAACCCAACGCCTTGCTGTGCTTCTTTTATAATACGAAAAGCGCTTTTCAGTTGTCGTCTTGAAAGCGTGCTTAGTTCATCGGGATCAATCGCGTTTTTAGGCTTGTCGGTTCCCCAAACTTTCAGTTGATGATTGAGTCGTAGCTGGGTCAAAAACTCCCATGCTTCGAGCAGTGACTGGTTGTCTTTTGAATTTAGCAGACGACTTTTTTGCAAGGCTTTTAAACGCGCTACAGTACCTGGAACTATCAGTCCTTCTTTTAATGAATAAATTCTCGCGATATCGTTAATTAACGCAATTCCATAGCGTTTTATATCAATGGTGTCTTCACCATCCGCATCTGAAGTCCGTAGTCGGTTAAACAGACCTAAGGGCACTTGTATCTTATTGACTAAAATAGCCAGGTTTCCTAAGAACATATCGTTATTGGCCAACTTGGCTATTTCTTCTCTGTAAGTTTGATAAAAGCGACCTTCACCCATAACAGGTCGGCTATCGAAGAATATCTGGCAGTACATGAGCGCTTTGGGAGTTGGGCTATTTATCCAACCGTTGAATTTTTCCTTCCACTCATCAATGGTACCTCGGCACTCGGGGTTAGATGCCATAATATTGCCCGGGCATAAAGGAATACCGCACTCTCCCAAGCCTTCACAAACATATTCGCCCAGGCCGGCAAACCACTCTTTTTGCGATTTTGAGAGGCCGTTACTCAGTAGTAGCCCGTTGTCCTGATCGGAACTTAACGTTTGATCTTCTCTTCCCTGAGAACCAAATGCTAGCCAGCTGTATGCGGCAGGTGCGGCACCGTGCTCCTGCTCGTACAATTTGATCAGTTGACGCGTCATCCCGTCTGTCACTGAAGCCATCAGCCGGCCTAATACCGAGGTTTGTTTTACTCGGCTGGCAAAAGTTTGCAGGTAATCGGGTAACTTCGCAGCTTCTTCTATTAACTGCTTTTTGCTCGTCGCCTTGCGAATAGCGCTTATAAGGAACACAGGATCACTACGCTGCTGACGTATTAAATCCGTAGCGGTTATCATTCCAACCGGCTGATTATTATCATTTACCACCGGTAGATGGTGGATATTACTCGATGTCATAACCGTCAGTGCATCCATTAACGAGCGGTTTTCGTTTACTGACTCGGGCAATTGAGTCATCACCGCTGAAACTCTTATTTCTAAAGGCAGCCCCTCAGCAATAACACGATTTCGTAAATCCCTGTCGGTTAAAATTCCAACCAATTGATTATCGTCTACAACCAGGACGGACGAAATTCCGCTTTGCGACATGAGTTTAGCAGCATCCTGAACTGAGGTTTCACTGCTTAAACTAATCGGCGCTTTGGAAACAATAGAACGAACTATTTGCTGACTCCAGTCTGAGTCAGAAGTGGTGTTCGCTTTTCGCTCAGTTAATAAACGTTGTCCATGAGCTTTTATAAAATACTGCTCAAATGATTTTGAGGTTTTTCGAAGACGATCGAACGCATGCTCTGGTAATACGTAAACTATTCCGTCTTTTAATGTCTTTAAACGGTTAGTAATTTCTCGACCAGTTAACAGCGATGGGTAACCAAATAAGTCCCCGCTCTCCAGACGCTCGATAAGTTCACCGTCGGCATCACGCAGATCAAAAATTCCCGACCGCACTATAAATAATGCCGGCCTCATTGAGGTCATAACGTCATTGCAGTTCTCTTCGTTCAAATACACCGACTGTAACTGCGAAATAACCCAACTAAGGTGCTCGCTTTTTAACTCATCAAATGGTGGGCATTGCTTTAAGAATTCAGACGCTTCCATAATGGTTTTCGTCCTTACTTACCGTTAAAAAAGCCCAGCACTGAGGCTGGGCTTATCTTAGTCGAAAGCAATTAGTGAGACTGAGCTTCACCGGATCCTTTCGGATACCGTATTGACTCAACCAATTCCTGAATGTCTTCAGGAGCATCACCTGTTGCTTTGTGTACGATTGTTGCAACTACAAAGTTGATAATCATACCCAGAGTACCTATGCCTTCTGGCGAGATACCAAACAGCCAGTATTCAGGCGTGTTCAGTTCCGGCGATACAAACTTAAAGAATACAATGTAACAGAAGGTAAATAGAATACCCACAACCATACCTGCTACAGCACCTTGACGGTTCATGCGCTTATGGAAGATACCCAGAATTATCGCAGGGAAGAAGCTTGCTGCGGCTAAGCCGAATGCAAAGGCGACCACCTGCGCCACGAAGCCGGGCGGGTAAATACCAAAGTAAACAGAGATAATAATGGCTGTTGCGGCTGCTACCCTAGCGTATAGAAGTTCCTTCTTATCGGTAATATTCGGCATTAAATTTCGTTTCAGTAAGTCATGCGAAACCGATGTCGATATGACCAAGAGTAAGCCTGCGGAAGTCGATAGCGCTGCAGCAACACCACCAGCAGCTACCAGTGCAACAACCCATGCTGGTAGGTCAGCAATTTCCGGATTAGCCAAAACCATAATGTCACGGTCAATAGTCATCTCGTTGCGTTCATCGCCCGAGTAGAACATCTTGCCATCTTCATTTTTGTCTTCCCAGGTAATTAGACCGGTTTTTTCCCAGTTCTTAACCCAGCTTGGTGCATTTTCATATTCAACACCTTGTAAGTAAGGTCCGTTGACTGTGTTGAAGATATTCACTTTTGCAAAAGATGCGATAGCAGGAGCTGTTAGGTAAACAACAGAGATGAAAGTTAGAGCCCAAAATGCTGAACGACGTGCATCGCGCACCTTTGGTACTGTGAAGAAACGAACGATCACATGCGGTAAGCCTGCCGTACCAACCATTAATGCTGCAGTAATAAAGAAGACATCTATTTTACTACGAACACCTTCCGTATACGCGGCAAAACCGAGTTCCTTCGAAAGCCCATCAAGCCGCTCAAGTAGATAATTCCCTTCCCCTGGGACGCCTTCAGCTATTGTCGCACCGAAGCCGGTTTGCGGTAGAAAGTGATCGGTCATCATTAATGAAATAAATACCGCAGGTACAACGTAAGCGAACATCAATACAATATATTGAGCAACCTGTGTATAGGTAATACCTTTCATACCGCCTAAAACAGTATAGAAAAATACGATAATTGCACCGATGATAACACCCGTTGCGATATCAACTTCCAGGAAGCGTGAAAATACAACACCGACACCGCGCATCTGACCAGCTATATAAGTAAAGCAAATTAAAATTGCACATAATACTGCGATAGTGCGCGCTGTTTGCGAATAGTAACGATCACCAATAAAGTCGGGTACGGTGAACTTACCAAATTTTCGTAGGTATGGAGCAAGACACATTGCAAGCAGTACATAACCGCCTGTCCAACCCATTAAATAGACCGAGCCATCGTAACCTGCAAAAGCAACAATACCAGCCATTGAAATAAACGACGCTGCCGACATCCAGTCAGCGGCTGTTGCCATACCGTTCGCTACCGGGTGTACACCACCGCTTGCAACATAAAAGTCGTTTGTCGATCCGGCACGGGACCAAATTGCGATACCGATATATAACGCAAAGGTCAGGCCGACAATAATAAATGTTAGCGTTTGAATATCCATAGCGCATTAGTCCTCATGAACGGCGTATTTGTTATCAAGTTTTGCCATGCCTTTCATATAAATGAAGATAAGCACGATGAAGGTAAGAATGGAGCCTTGCTGAGCGAACCAGAATCCAAGCTTAAAGCCGAAAAAGGTTATCTCGTTAAGTACATCCACCAGTATGATTCCAAAGCCATAAGAAACGATAAACCAGACCACTAATAGCTTTAACATTAAGCCTAGGTTTTCTTTCCAGTACGCTTTGGCATGATCTTCACTTTCAAATGCCATAAACGTCCCCTCCAGTTGTTCAAATTAATATTGTTATTGGGTCGCTAACAAATGTAGGAGGGTTTGTTAATATAGGGAATTGGACTTTGGTCGTAGCCTGAAATTTAGATACAAAAAACCCCGATGCATTTGCACCGGGGTTATTTATTTGAAGTCT
>NZ_PIQA01000016.1 GCF_003987095.1 Idiomarina piscisalsi
GCTTAAGGCTCAGGTTGGTTACCGTAAGCCTCGTCACCGCAGTGGTGTCTCTCATGTTGTTACGCCCAATAGATTAAACCGGGTGTTCAATACTGAGCAGCCTAATCAGGCATGGGTAACCGATGTCACCTACATTAAAACCCATGAAGGCTGGCTCTACTTAGCGGTGATTGTTGATCTGTTCTCGCGACGAGTGATTGGCTGGTCAATGCAGCAACGAATGACAAAAGAGTTAGTTCTTGATGCGCTACTCATGGCGATATGGCGACGAAAGCCTAAAAAGAAAGTCGTGGTGCACTCCGACCAAGGAAGCCAATATACAAGCCATGACTGGAGCTCATTCCTAAAGAGCAATAATCTGGAAGGCAGCATGAGTCGTCGTGGCAACTGTCATGATAACGCTGTTGCTGAGAGCTTTTTCCAGCTACTTAAACGAGAGCGTATTAAGCGGAAAATATATTCAAACCGAGCTGAAGCTCGTCGAGATGTGTTTGACTACATTGAGATGTTTTACAACTCAAAACGCCGGCACAGTTCCAATGATCAGTTATCGCCGGTAGAGTATGAAAAACGTTTTGAAAAAACGGCTACTGAGTGTCTAGTGAACTAGTGGCGATTCACTACTTCGTCACAAATATTAGTGAATGCTACTTTCGTGTCATGATCAATTCGCGTGCTTAGCATCTCGGTTTTCATAATAAGTACCTTATAATGTGTTGCGTTGTTAGCTATTGTAGCACACTGTGGTACTTTTGAATCGCGAAAGCTGCTATTTGACTTGTTCGCCATAAGACTCCTCCATGAGCTGTTAATGACTGTATTTTAGCCTAAGTAAAAAACGTCTTCTGTCATCAATATCGTATAACTTGCTGTTTTATTGCGTATTTAATTACTTTAGAGTTAGCTATATAAAATACTGAAGTAAAGTCACAAAAAATGTCTTTCGAAGCACGAAAAGAGGCTGCTCTAAAAGAGCTTAAAGAAGCGGGAATTTCGGAAATTAATTCTAAGCCGCCGGCTTTGCTGTTTTTGTGGTGGCTGTGTTTAAAAGCAAGGCCATTCCATTACAACAGCTTTTCACGAAATGCTTTGTTTATGGGCTTAGGCTTCACTGCCTTCTGGGCACCATTATGCTGGTTTTTGCAGCTATACTCTTTCAATATGCCATTGACGCATTTCGTCACTACCGTGGTAGTTGTTGGTTGTGTATTCGGACTTGCTATGGGTATTAATTATAAGTTCACAGCCCGGAAGCATAACTTGTCTGAGTGGGATGAACTTGAAACAAATACTGGTTGAAAAGACTACTAATGATGTGGCAGCGCTTTGAAGCTCCCCAATAAACCGCTTATATTAAAGCCAGCACTTGTTAAAGAGGACCTGAAGCAATGCAGCATGCGTTGTTATTGGTGAACCCGAAAAGCCGCAATGGCCACTCTGAAGAGCTTGATCAAGCAACTGATTTGCTTCAGAGCGCTGGCGTTGAAGTGGACGTGTGCGTTACTGAAAGCCCCTCGGACATGGTGTCCTGTATTGAAAATTACGAGCAGAAAGACGGTGTCATTATTGTCGCAGGGGGCGACGGAACTATTAGTGCAGCGCTGGAGTCGGTGCATAAAACACAGCAAACCCTGGCTATTTTGCCCATGGGCACAGCGAATGACTTGGCGCGCTCCTTGGGTGTGCCGCAGGATATCGTGCCGGCGGCCCAGGTTATTGCTAATAACAAGCGAGAGCGCATTAACCTTGCGAAGGCGAATGACCATTACTTTGTGAACGTGGCTCACATCGGTCTGGGAGTAGAGGTTACGCACGAGCTTACTTCAGACATGAAGAAGTACTTTGGTGTGTTCGCGTATTTGGGAGCTTTTATTAGCGTTATTAAGCGCAATAAAAGCTTCAAGGTGAATATAAAGGCTGACGGCTGCGAGGAATCCTTAAGAGCAATTCACTTGGCGGTGGGTAATGGTCGTTTCTACGGTGGTGGCAATATCGTGGATGAAGATTCAACCCTGCTAGACGGGCAGCTGAACTTGTTTTGTCTGAAGCCGCAGCGCTGGTGGCAGTTGTTATTGCTGGGATTTAATTTGCGAAACGGCAACTTGCGGGTGGCGGAGCGCGTTGTATGTAAAAAAGCGAAGAAAGTCAGTATTAAGACGTCTAAGCCCAAACAGATTCATGCCGACGGTGAACATAAAACAGACACGCCAGCTGACTTTGAGGTGATACCCGAAGCAATAGAGGTTATTGTGGGCGATATGCCACAACCAAATAAGAGCAAAGAATAATATGTCGATATTACGCACAGATGACCAAGCCGATAGTATTGAAATTCTAAAATTGCTTGTTGAGACCAAGGACTACTATCGCGAAATAACGAACGTGTTAGAAGACGGTGAGTTAGCAAATAAGCTGGAAGCCATTGCTAATGAGCGGGAGTCTTTTATTGAACCGTTTCAAAATGTTGTAAAAGATCTGGGTGAGTTGCCGGCTAAACCCGACCCCGACAAAACGTTGATGCAGGTTATTCAAGGTGAGCTGACTAAATTGTTCTCGGTCGATGAGAAAAACGCGATTTTAGATAAGTGCTTGCAGGAAGATGAAGCGTTAGAAACCGCCGTAAAGAACACCAGGCTGGGACAAAAGTCTGCGGAGTATCAAAAGCTGCTTGATGAATTGGCCGAGAACATCAATAACACGAAAAAGATCGTTCAGGCGCTGAAAGGTTAGTGTTTTTGTTCATTAAACGTTAAAAAAGTACTGCAAAACGCTGAAGAAAAGGTCAAAATTAAAATAGTTGGTCAGTAAACGACACCGGTTTAACAGGGAAAGCACTTGTCACAACAACAAAAACGAAGCGACATTCTTTCGCTCACTGGGCAATTCAGTGAAAGAAGCAAAGAGTTAAGATACCGTTATTCTATAGAGTCTAGCGTTAGAGCTGACTCTCGCCTCGCGTTAATTCTGGTGGCAGTCATTTTTGCCATGTTTGGTATTACCGACTACAACTTGTTGGGTTTAACACCAAATTACTATTTACTGTTAGCGATGCGTATTGCGGTAACTGGCTCGTGTTTGGTGTTGGCGTTCGTTATTGGGCAGATTGGCGGGTATGCACAGAGAGCTTGGTTGCATGCGCTTCCGCTTTGGATACTTGCCATAGGCATTATCCTTATTGTGCCGTTGCGGCCAGAGAGTCTTTCTACACAAATAACCGCTATTGTGGTCGCAATAATGGCGTTTTACTTGTTAATTCCTAACTTGTTGACGGTAGCCACACTAGCCAGTCTCTTTTTGAGTATTACTTTTTTAGCCGCCTCTATGCTTTACGCGGGTGTGACCCCAACGGGAGCTATACGCTTGGGACTGTTGTTGGTTATGGCGAATATCGTCGGTTACTCCTCACTAAGGCGTTTAGAGCGCTTGCAGAGAAAACAGTATGCGCTTTTGAACGACGAACGCGCTCAAAACCGAGAGCTGACTCAAGAAATTAAACATCGTAAATCATTAGAAGCGCAACTTCGCATGGTTGCAGAACGCGACACGCTAACTGGTGTCGATAGCCGTAGCCACTTTATGAAGCGAGCCGAAGCTCTGTTACAACGCTCGCGCTTGGAAGAAGCTCCGTTTTGTTTGTTCATGATAGACGTCGATCATTTCAAGAAAATTAATGACACTTGGGGTCACACTCGTGGCGACGTCATTCTGACCAAAATAGCCGCAGTATGTCAGCAGTCACTTCGCCCAACCGACATTATTGGCCGCTTTGGTGGTGAGGAATTTGTTGTCGGTTTGCCCCATACAAGCCCTGCTGATGCCACTGTCGTGGCCGAGCGCTTAAAGCACAATGTCGAAGCACTCTCTTTAGACAACGAATTTAAAGACCTGCAACTGAGCGTGACCATAGGCGTTGCTGTTGCCACTCGGGAAGACGACCTCGATGCACTCATTACCCGCGCCGACAATAGACTCTATGAAGGCAAGCGTGACGGGCGGAATAGGGTCGTGGCGTCATCCTAGAAAGGACAAAAAGCATTGATATCTAAACTGCCTAAATGGATTGAGTACGGGGCGTTTGTGCTGGCCTTTGTTGCCGGGTGCATTAACGCCATTGGTTTGCTTGGTTTTGAGCACCAGGCGGTGTCGCATGTTTCAGGTACTGCTACGTTATTTGGTACTAGCATGCTGGCCAATTCCGTCGGAGATATTGTGCATTTAGCGGGAGTGCTGTTCTCGTTTTTTGTTGGCGCAGGCCTTTCGGGTTTTTTACTTCACGGAACCCGATTAAAGCTCGGCCGGCATTACGATACGGCACTTGCGCTCGAAGCGTTGTTAATCTTTATCTCTTTTTTTCTTCTGTCTAATGGTTCGTATTATGGTCATTTTACCGCGTCTTTCGCCTGCGGTATGCAGAATGCGCTGGCAACCACATACAGTGGCGCCATTGTGCGAACCACCCACCTGACCGGTATATTTACTGACTTAGGCATTATGTTTGGGTCCGTGCTGCGGGGTAAAGCGTTTGACAGACGAAAAGCCATATTATTTGGATTGATTATTATGGGCTTTACTACGGGCGCTTTTTCGGGAGCTTATTTATTTGCACAGTGGCGATTTGAAGCGTTATTAGTGCCAGGCGCTATTTGTTTGCTACTTGCTGTGTGGTACCGAATACATTACCAACGCGTGAGTTAGTGCCAATTTCGTTAGGGTAATAATTTGTTATTGAGCAGTGCTTTTGCGATTAACGCAGCGCGCGCAGAATAACGTCGTCAATAAAGCTTCATTCCAATCATCTGCAATCATCGTTAGAGTAAGACTTCTAATGTAACAACATGAGTAAGGCATACTATGCACGGAGAATATAAAGTCCCCGGCGGCAAGCTGGTGGTTGCAGATGTGAAACAACAGGATGGCAGCCTTTCTGAAGTGAGTATCTCAGGCGACTTTTTTCTTGAACCTGATACGGCTCTTGAAACCATAAATACTGCGTTGATAGGTTTGCCAATTACGGCATCGCACCAGCAGTTAGCAGGCGCTATAAAAGAGGCGTTAGGTGATTCGGCTGTGTTGTTTGGATTCTCTGCAGAAGCGGTGGCAACAGCGGTAAGAAGAGCTTTGGGTAAAGCCAGCAGTTGGCTTGACCATAGTTTTACTGTCATTGAACCTGTCACTTTACCGGCAGCGCATCATGCGGCTTTAGATGAAGTGATTGCTGAATCCGTAGCTAAGGGACAACGAGGGCCAACACTGCGCTTCTGGGACTGGGACGACTCGGTTGTTGTTATTGGCTCCTTTCAATCAGTGAAGAATGAAGTGGACATGGAGGCGGCCAAAGAAGCCGATATCCAGGTTGTGCGACGAGTAACCGGTGGCGGTGCAATGTTTATGGAGCCCGGTAACTGTATCACCTACTCATTGACTGTACCTACCTCACTTGTCGATGGCATGAGTATTGAGAAGTCTTATGAGTTTCTAGATGCTTGGGTATTATCCGCGCTTTCAGAGGTTGGTATTAAGGCGCATTATAAACCGTTGAACGATATTGCTTCGCCTACCGGGAAAATTGGTGGAGCGGCTCAAAAACGCTTTGCTAATGGGGTCGTCGTTCATCATGCGACGTTGGCTTACAACATTGATGCGAATAAGATGCTTCAGGTTTTACGAACAGGTCGTGAAAAACTGTCCGACAAGGGCACTACCAGTGCGAACAAGCGAGTCGATCCAATGCGCAGTCAAACGGGCTTGTCTCGAGATGCCATTATTGAGGCATTTATAAAAGTATTTTGTGGTGCTTACGATACTCACAAAGGCAATTACACCGCAGAGGAACTGGCGTCCGCCAAGCAGTTAGTCGCAACAAAATATGTAACCGAAGACTGGCTCTACAAAGTACCTTGATTGACTTACATCAACCCTTTTTATAGGCCGCTGAACGCTGACTTAACAAGTTGTTGCCTAGCGACTGAAAAAAGTTATAAGGTATGTTGAAATAATGCGAAGGCATACGGACTTACATTGCGCTTTTTAACGTACTTTTTACTGTCACTCTTGACCTTTTGTTCGGTAGCGTACGCTAATAACGCTACTTTGCGAGTGGGCGTATATCACAATCCCCCGAAGCTCATGCTTGATGAAAGTGGTGAGTTAAGCGGTATACACGGTGACTTGCTGACGCTTATTGCGGAGCGAGAGGGTTGGTCACTGGTGCCCGTAGAGTGTGTTTGGGAAAAGTGTCTGAATCAGCTCGACGATGGTCGTATCGATATATTACCTGATATTGTGAAAACAACCGATCGTAGCCGGCTGTTTGCTTTTCATGACGAACCGTCGCTACTCAGTTGGTCACAATTGTATGCCGCAGCGGGGGCAGATATTACAAGTTTGCTTGATTTAGACGGTAAGAAAGTTGCCGTTTTGAGTGAATCGATAGAAGAAGCTTACCTAAAAGACGTTATTTTTAATTTTGACCTCAATACGACCTTAATAGCCGTTAGTACCTATACCGCTGGATTTGACGCGGTTAGTGAAGGACGTGCCGACGCTGTTGCGACTAACCAGTTTTTGGGAAATAGGCAGGTTGAGCGTCGACATATTGATATGACGCCTATCATGTTTTTGCCTAACAAGCTTTATTTCAGCGCTAAGCTCGGCAAGAATGAGGATGTTTTAGCAGCAATTGACGCGCAGTTATTGCAATTAAAAGCGGATAAATCTTCTGCGTATTTTCAAATTATTAAAAATTGGACATCTCAGCCATCGATTCACGATATTCCCGGTTTCGTTTGGTGGTTGTTGGCTGCTTTGGTAGCGCTGGGGCTACTGGGTTTCTTGTTTATTTATATATTGCGCCAGCAAGTTAGCGCAAAGACCCAGGCGTTAAACAGCAGTCGAGAGCGGTTGAAAGTTATATTGGATAGTGTCGATGCGTCGATTTATATCAAGGACACGACGCTTCGATATCAATATGCAAACCAAAAAGCACAAGAGTTTCTTGGTGTCACAGAAGAAGATTTACTCAATAAAACGGACTTTGATGTCTTTGACGAAGCAACTGCGGAGTCTATTCGTAAGCAAGACCAACGCGTCCTAGATACGCAGCAGCGCATTGCGAAAGGTGAAACAAATTACCTACCCGGAGACGAAACGCCTCATCATTTTTGGTCAGTCAAAGTTCCTCTCTATGAAAGTAAGGGCGAACTGAGTGGACTCTGTGGTATTTCCAGTGACGTGTCTGATTACACCCATATGAAAAAAGAGCTGGAGTCATTGGCTTATTTTGATCCGTTGACGGGGCTTGCAAATCGCCGTTTTATGATGGAGCAAATTTCGAGAGGGTTTAAACAGTTTAAGGGAGACGGTACCGACGCGGCGTTAATTCTTCTAAATATTGATCACTTTAAACAAATAAATGACAGGTACGGACATGCGGTAGGAGATGAATTATTAACTCAGTTTGGTCAACGACTAGAAAAGGAGCTTCGGCAAAAAGATGATGCGGGTCGCTTAAGTGCTGATGAGTTCATGGTGTTTTTGGAGCAGCCAAGAGCGAATGCTGAACTGCTGGCGAATGATTTGCGTGAACGCTTGAATGTTTTACTGGATAAGTTGACAAAACCATACTCTATTGGTGGTCATCTCGAGACTGTTTCTGTGAGCATGGGAATTGCGTTGCTGTCTGATGTTCAGTCAGAAAAAGAAATTCTGCAGGCTATCGACTTAGCTTTAGTGCAGGCAAAGCAAGCGAACGGCCCTCACTTGCAGTTTTTTAATAGCGATTTACAGCAGCGCTTTGCTCGTCAGCAAAAGGTTTTAATGGCGTTAGTTCGGGCCATATCAACAGATATGTTGACCATGCACTATCAACCTCAATATAGCCTGAAATATGGCAGCTCAGACATGATGTGTGTGGGATATGAGTCTTTGATACGCTGGCACGACAGCGAACTGGGTTGGGTTTCTCCTGGTGAATTTATTCCGTTGGCTGAAGCAGAAGGGCTGATGCCGGATATCCATCGTATAGTACTGCGCAATGTGTTGGCTGATGTAAGAGAGTTACAAAAGTTGCACGACGAGCCTATACGCGTTGCGATAAATATTAGCGCCAGCCAGTTCAAAGATGAAAGATTCGTGGATGATATAAAAGCCTTACTGGCTATGTCAGGTGTTTCCGGATCAGCAATTGACATTGAAATAACGGAAAGCCTTCTTATTGAAAATATTGAGCATACTGTCGACGTCATGTCGCAACTGCAACACTTAGGTTTCAGCTTTTCTCTTGATGACTTTGGTACCGGCTATGCCTCGCTGGGCTACTTGCAACGACTACCACTGAACCGCCTGAAAATTGATCAGTCTTTTGTGCATGAACTTCCCGGAAACTATAACGACATTGCTATTGTTAAAACTATTCTAGCCTTAGGTAAAAGTTTGGAAATGGACGTTATTGCAGAGGGTATTGAAACGAAAGAACAGTTGGATACTTTAACCGCGTTGGGTTGTCATCAGTATCAGGGGTATTATTTCGCCAAGCCTATGTCATTAGCGAACCTACAACGATTAAAAGGCGATACTTAATGTTGTTGTCGTTTATTTGTAATGCCTTAATAGTTGGCTTGGCCGTGGTTTTCCACTACGAAGCTTTGAATCGCATTGGCTGGTTGATTAGCCATTTACACATGTTTAGCCAAATACGATTAATGTTTGGAGTGGTTTTAGCCATTATTGCTCATACGGCAGAGGTTGCGATATTTGCAGTGGGTTATTATGCGATGCATCACCATGCCAACTTTGGTTATCTCACCGGAAACTTCGATGGAAGCTTTCTCGATGCGCTGTATTTTTCCTTTACCGTTTTTACGACTGTCGGGTTTGGTGATATCGAACCTGTAGGTATGCTTCGCTTTTTAACTGGGGTTGAGGGCTTGACAGGCCTTGTTCTTATTACCTGGACGGCATCATTCCTTTACGTTGAAATGCAGCGCTATTGGCGTCGATAAGAAAAGCGACAACTGAAACATTTGTTAACAGAAGCTGGCTTCTCTCGGTATGTAAAGCGGTGTATCTTTATGGGTAGGCATGGCAGCTTGAGATACTAAAATTATGATGCAGGAAACATTAAAAGTTCTGGTAGTTGATGACGACGCACGGCTTCGTAGCTTGTTGGAGCGCTATTTAACGGAGCAAAACTTTATCGTTCGCGTTGCGCAGGACTCTGACCAGATGGACCGTTTACTGACGCGTGAAAACTTCCATTTGATGGTGCTTGACCTCATGCTGCCCGGAGAGGATGGCCTTTCTATTTGTAAGCGTTTGCGTAACGAAGGTAATAATATTCCCGTCATTATGCTGACAGCCAAAGGCGACGAAGTTGATCGCATTATTGGTTTGGAATTGGGAGCGGATGACTACCTTGCTAAGCCCTTTAACCCGCGTGAATTATTAGCACGTATTCGAGCAGTATTGCGCCGTCGTGGCTCAGAGGCCCCTGGCGCTCCGTCGCAGGAAGATCAAGAAGTCGAGTTTGGTGAGTTTCGACTTAACCTGGGCACTCGCGAAATGTTTCATGGCGATACACCCATGCCGCTGACCAGTGGTGAATTCGCGGTACTTAAAGCCTTAGTGACTCATGCCCGCCAGCCGTTGTCTCGTGACAAACTCATGCACTTGGCGCGCGGCCGTGACTACAGCGCCCTTGAGCGTTCTATCGATGTGCAGGTATCACGCCTACGCCGCATGTTAGAAGAAGACCCGACTAAGCCACGCTATATTCAAACGGTGTGGGGACTGGGCTATGTCTTTGTTCCTGACGGTCAACTGAAAAGCTAATGAAGCTGTTTCCAAAGTCAGCGTTTGCCAGAACGGTTGCGCTGCTTGCACTAATTTTGCTGATAAACCAGGTCGTTTCTTACGTCATGGTCAGCAACTATGTGGTTAAGCCTTCCATTGAGCAAATTAACGAACTTGTTGCCAAGCATATTCGAACTATGTTTATTCCTCGCCAGCACTCGCCTGAAACCGAGCGCGAGCTTATCGAGCGTTACCGCGAAGAAACAGGTATTGAGATATTCAATGATTCGCAAGCCAGAGAAAATGGTCTGATTAACTCAACCTATTACGGTTATTTGTCAGACGATATGAGCTTGATGTTAGGCGGCGAAGCTATTGTGCGCGTATCTCAGGGCAATGAGTTTTTTATCTGGGTGAAGCCGCCAAAAGCTCCGGACTTTTGGATACGAGTGCCTTTAGAAAGTATGCAAAAAGGGCAGTTTTCACCACTAATTATGTATTTGCTGCTTATTGGCGTGTCGAGCGTTTTAGGGGGAATGCTGTTTGCGAACTGGTTAAACCGGCCGTTAAAAGCACTGGAAGAGTCGGCACGTAAAGTTGGTAGAGGCGAGTTTCCTGAACAGCTACAAGAGAAAGGCGCTAGCGAAGTGATGGCTGTGACCCGGGCGTTTAACCATATGTCAAAAGGCATTCGTGAGCTGGAAAACGATCGCAACCTTCTGATGGCGGGGGTTTCCCACGATTTACGCACACCGCTGACACGCATTCGATTGGCGGCAGAAATGATGCCCGAAGACGATACGCTGGCACAGGGCATTGTTGAAGACATCGATGATATGAACGACATTATCGATCAGTTCATTGACTATGTTCGCCTCGACCAACAAGAGAAAAGCAGCCGAGAGTCATTGAATGAGCTGATAGAGCAAACCGTTGCCAATGTACCTGACAGTTGGGAAAAGCATTTTGAGCTGGCGTTGGGTAATTTACCCTTAGTTTGGCTGCGGCCTTTGTCTATGAAGCGCGTCATTGTGAACTTACTGGAAAACGCAGAACGTTACGGTAAGCAAAACGTATTAGTCAGCTCCGGATACAATAAAAAGCAAAAAAGTGTATGGTTTAGTGTCAGCGATGATGGCCCTGGCATTCCCGAAGAGCAACAAGCGAAGTTATTTCAGCCCTTTATGCAGGGCGATAAAGCTCGCGGTGGTGTGGGTTCTGGGCTGGGCTTGGCAATTATTAAGCGTATTGTTGACCGTCACGATGGTTGTATAACATTAAAAAACCGCCCGGAAGGCGGTTTGTGTGTACGTATTGAGCTACCTTTGCAGGCAGTACCAAAAATTACAAAGCAAGCCGGTTAATACCATTCAAGGCAGCCACTCGATACGCTTCTGCCATGGTTGGGTAGTTAAATGTGGTATTCACAAAGTAGTCGATGGTGTTGCCGCCGTTTTTCTGCTCCATAATGGCTTGACCAATGTGAACAATTTCCGATGCTCGTTCACCAAAGCAGTGCAGCCCCAATAACTCACGAGTCTCACGATGAAAGAGTAGCTTCAGGCAACCGACGTCAGCTCCGGAGATTTGCGCACGAGCCAGGTGTTTGAATTGAGCCCGACCGACTTCATAAGGCACTTTCATTTCTGTTAATTCTTCTTCGGTTTTACCGACTGAGCTAATTTCAGGAATGGTGTAAATGCCCGTGGGTATATCACTGACTAAGGCTTTGTCGCTTTCGCCATTAATAATTGCGGATGCACAAATACGGCCTTGATCATAAGCCGCGCTGGCTAAGCTTGGGTAACCAATAATGTCGCCCACGGCATAAAGGTTGTCGACCGCGGTTTGGTAGTTTTCATCCACTTCCAGCTGGCCACGGTAGTTCGGTTCAAGCCCTACAACGTCGCAGTTTAAATTTTCAATATTACCGGAGCGGCCGTTGGCAAAGAGCAAGCAGTCTGCGGCCATGGTTTTACCTGATTTGGTTTTCAGTACGACCTTGTCGTCGTAGCCGGTAATGCTTTCATACTCTTCGTTATGGCGAATAACGACGCCGCTGTTACGCAAGTGATAACTTAGCGCGTCGGATATCTCCGCATCTAAGAACGAAAGTAGTCGGTCGCGTTGGTTTATCAGGTCGACTTTAACGCCCATGCCGCGGAAAATACTGGCGTACTCACTACCGACAACACCGGCACCATAGATTAAAATGGTTTTTGGTTCGTGCGACAGTGACAAGACTTTGTCAGAGTCATAAATACGTGGGTGATCAAAGTCGATATCTGCCGGGTGATAGGGGCGCGAGCCTGACGCAATAACCACGTGCTGCGTAATAAGGTCGTCGACGGAGCCGTCGAGCTTAGTCACACGAATACGGTTTTTGTCTAAAAATGACGCCGTACCGTGTACAACAGTAACCCCGTTACGGTCATAAAAAGAGCTGCGCAATTTCACTTGCTTGCGAATAACAGACTCTGCGTAGTGCAGAATATGACTAAAGGTCATGCCGCTTTGCCAGCCCGGGCCTGAGAACAGTGGGTTATTGTTGTATTCAATGAGCCGGCTAACCGAGTGACGCAATGCTTTAGAAGGAATGGTTCCCCAGTGAGTACAGCCGCCGCCCAGCGCTTTATGACGCTCGACAATGGCGACGTTATAACCACTTTTGGCAAGTTGCATTGCGGCGCCTTCACCGCCGGGCCCCGTACCTATTACAACAACATCAAATTCAGTTTCCGTCTCGGGTTTTTGGCCTGTCATAATGCTCACTTCTATATTCGCTACAATGGCTTGAATACTAGCACTCATTCTAAAAACCGTAAATTCAGACTGTTTTCTGTACGCAGAGTCGTTATAGTAAAGAGAGACAATGACTTGGATGGTTGTATGACAAAAAAACAAGTCCCTCAAATTTTATCCCGTCGCGTGGTGGCGCAAAGTCGGCTGCTGCGCATTGAAGCGGTCGATTTAAAATTCAGTAATGGCGAACAGCGTCAGTTTGAACGCATGAAAGGCAGCGGTCGTGGTGCCGTTATGATTGTGCCTTGTCTCGACGAAAATACGTTGTTGCTTATTCGTGAATACGCAGCTGGCTCACACGATTACCAACTGGGCTTCCCAAAAGGGCTGATTGACCCGGGAGAAACGCCGGAAGAAGCGGCGCAGCGAGAGTTAAAAGAAGAAGTGGGCTATGGTAGCCATAATCTGGAGTTTTTAACGGAAGTATCGATGGCCCCGCAGTTTTTCTCAGCAAAAATGTATATATTCGTGGCAACCGACCTTTATCCTGAAAGTTTGCCCGGCGATGAGCCGGAGCCCTTGGAAAAAGTCACCTGGGCGGTAGATGACGCAGACAACTTATTAACTCAGCCGGATTTTACTGAAGCTCGAAGTGTGGCAGCACTATTAATGCTACTGAGAAAGCGAGGGCAATCAGCCAATGCTTGAGACACTCAAAGCTATCGCGAAAGAAGCCGGCGATGTCATCATGACCATGTATGAACGCCGTGACTACAAAACCTCGGAAAAACACGATGATTCCCCGGTGACGACTGCGGATATCATCGCCAGTGAACTGATTGAAGACCGGTTAAAGCAGCATTTTCCTCATATTCCGGTGTTGTCGGAGGAAAGTGACCACGAGAATTACAACGAACGGCGCAAATGGTCGTCGTATTTTCTCATCGACCCTATCGACGGTACGCAAGAGTTCATTGCACGCTCTGGTGATTTCGCCGTTAACATTGCTTACGTGTCTAATAATGAGCCTGAAATGGGCGTCATTTTTTGGCCGGTTGGCGAGGCAATCTATTACGCAGAAAAAGGCCGGGGCGCTTATAAAGAAGATGCTGTCGAGAGGCAGAAAATTTCGGTGCGTCAGCTGCAAAACCCGAAGTCTGACCCGTTGATTATTGCGATAAGTCGCCGTCAGGCACGGGAACCGGTGTTAAGCCGTATGCAAACTCAACGCGATATTCAGCCCCTACCAACAGGCAGCTGTTCTTTAAAGTCGTGCTTTATTGCTGAAGGCAAAGCCGATTGCTTTTTACGACTAGGGCCGACGGGAGAGTGGGACACAGCCGCCTCGCAAGTGATTGTTAGTGAGGCGGGAGGTCGTATTGTAAATGAGAACTTTGAGCCGATAACTTACAACCGGACGGTCAGTTTGCTGAACCCAAACTTTTTAGTATTGGGTGACCAAAATGTTCCCTGGGAAGAGGTGTTTATTGCTCGTCGTCCGCGTTTCCGGTGACGCTGTCTTTCGGTACTACGTCAACGCTTTCGTGTAGCTCTGAGAAGACAATGACGGCTTCACCGCTTTTCACTTGCTCTCTGAGTTGCTCGACCTTGGTGTCAAATGACACCTCCTGCGAGCCGTAGTCGGTGCCTTCACGCAGCACCACGGACTCAAGCAGGTTGTTCAAGGTTTCAGTGTCCACTTCTTGCCATGGAATAATCATAAGTACTCCCGTTTAGTCGTTCTCTGACTGAAGCTCTTCGGTCAACTCGGCCAGTGACTCTTCTGCTTCCATCCAGGTTTCTTCTAATTCACTCAGCTCTTTTTGTGCCGCCGTTTGTTTGTCTAACAACGCCTGTAAGTCGGCTTTTCGGTCGTCGTTGTACAAACTGTTATCGGACAGCTGGTCATGCAGATCAGCTAACTCGTTTTCTAAGATCTGTATGCGCTTTTCGGCTTTTTCAATGGTCTGGCGCAGGGGCTTAGTTTTTTGGCGCATTTCCGCTTCTTTGCGCTTTTGTTCTTTGCGGTTATCGCGCTGACGACTAGGCGCTGTTTGCTCTGAGCGTTTGTCACTGGCGGCACGCTCCTGCAACCAGGCATGATAGGCATCCAAGTCGCCATCGAAGGTCTCCGCCTTTTTATCGGCCACCAGACAAAACTCATCGACCGTCGTGCGTAGCAGGTGACGATCGTGCGACACCACAATTAAAGCGCCTTCGTATTCCTGTAAGGCCGCAACCAGAGCGTCGCGAAGTCCTAAATCTAAATGGTTGGTAGGCTCATCGAGCAGCAATAAATTAGGTCGCTGATAAATAATGAGCGCCAACGCTAAACGCGCTTTTTCACCCCCGGACATAGGCTCAACCGAGCGTGTTGCATGGTCACCGGAAAACCCGAAACCACCCAAAAAGTCCCGTAGTTTTTGTTCGCTGGCGGTGCTGTCCATACGTTGCAAATGCAACAGCGCCGATGCTGACATATCCAGAGTTTCGAGCTGATGCTGTGCAAAATAACCAATACGCAAGCCCGGGTTCGCAATACGTTCGCCGGCCATGGGCTCAAGCTCTCCGGCAAGGAGTTTAATTAAGGTCGACTTACCCGCACCATTACGGCCAAGCAGTCCTAAGCGCGTGCCCGGCACCAAGTTCAGCTTAATATGTTCCAGAATGGTGGTGTCGCCGTAACCGGCTTTTGCATCGCGGAGTGTCAGTAATGGGTTCGGCAGCTTTTCCGGCTCTAAAAAGTGAAAGTCGACACCGCTTTCAGCACGAAGAGGCGCCTGCGTTGGTAATTTTTCAATAGCTTTCAAACGACTTTGTGCTTGTTTAGCTTTGCTGGCTTTATAGCGAAAACGGTCAACGTACTTTTGCAAGTGCTGGCGCATGACCTGCGCTTTCTCAAATTCACTTTGCTGCTGGGCTAAATGCTCAGCGCGCTGGCGTTCAAATTGAGAGTAGTTGCCTTTATAGGTATTCAGCTTGTTATGTTCAATGTGCACAATATCCGTGGTGACAGAGTCGAGAAAGTCACGGTCGTGCGAAATAAGAATCAGCGTTCCTTCGTACTGTTTCAGCCAACCTTCCAGCCAGAATATCGCATCGACGTCGAGGTGGTTGGTTGGCTCATCGAGCAGCATTAAATCAGCGCGGGCTATCAGTGCTTGCGCCAGGTTTAAACGCATACGCCAGCCACCGGAAAAGGCTTTCACTGGTTGTTGCAGTTGTGATTGAGTAAATCCCAGCCCGGCCATAAGCGACGCTGTGCGAGCTTGTATATCGTAAGCGCCAATAGCCGCCAGTTTATCGTGGCAGTGCGCAATTTTTTCGCCATTGTTTGAAGCTTCTGCCGCTGTCAGCTGCTCTTCCAGCGCTCGAAATTCTGTGTCGCCGTCCATGACATAATCAATTGCAGACTTGTCGAGTGCAGGGGTATCCTGAGCAACGCTGGCTATGCGCCATTCTGCGGGTACGTGTAAGTCGCCCGTGTCGGCATGTAGCTCCCCCCGCAACATTGAAAACAGTGACGACTTACCGCAGCCGTTGCGGCCCACCAGACCCACTTTGTGGCCGGGGAAAACTTGTAAGTCACTGTCCTCAAATAAAACATCGCCACCACGCATTAGGCTGATGCTTTGCGCTCGAATCATAAATCACTCTGCGTTATCATTAGTTACGTTGCAGCCAATTCTAACACAGGAGTTGTCGTGGCTAGACAAAAGAAACGATTTATCGCTGGCGCAGTGTGCCCCAAATGTGAGGCCATGGACACGCTCATGTTGTTTATCGAAAACGATATTGAGCAGGTGGAATGCGTGCAGTGCAAGCACCGCTTTAGTGAACCTAAAGAGCAGGGTGGTGGCAGTGAGCGCCAGTTTGATCAGGTCATTGGTGTTTTCAAACCCGACTAGGCGTCGCGGGGTAGGCCTTTTTCTACCGCACGCACTAATCGTTTCAGCTGTTTGGTAACCTCTGCAACACCGGTGCGCTGACGCTCCAGTGCCCAGTCGATGTGCTCTCGTACCATATCGGTTACGCCTTCGGTTTTATTCTCTAGCGCTTCTATAATGGCGGCATCTGATGGCGCGTTGCCTAAAGCCACGGCCAGGTTCCGCAACCAACACTCGTAGCCTATGCGACGAATGGGGGAGCCTTGTAAATTGTCCAGAAACTGCTGTTCGGTCCAGGTCCAAAGCTCGAGTAACTGTGGCGAGTGCAGTTCTTGTCTGGGGCTAAAGTCGTTCTCGTCGGTGAGTTGGGCGTAGCGGTTCCACGGGCAAATGAGCTGACAGTCGTCACAGCCGTAAATACGATTACCAATAAGCGGGCGAAACTCTTCAGGAATGGCGCCGCGCAGCTCAATGGTTAAATAAGAAATACAACGCCGTGCGTCCAGCTCATAGGGAGCGACAATGGCTTGAGTCGGACAGATGGTCATACAAGCGGTGCAGCTGCCGCAACCTTCCTCAACAGGCTCATCGACCGGTAGTGGTAGGTTAATCAACAGCTCACCTAAGAAAAACCAGGAGCCACTGTCTTTGTCTAAAATAAGGGTGTGTTTACCGGTCCAGCCTAGCCCGGCCTTTTCCGCTAGCGGTCTTTCCATAATGGGGGCTGAGTCAACAAAGGGGCGAAAATCGGTACCGTCAAATTCAGACTGTATTCGGTCACCCAGTTGTTTTAAGCGTTTACGCATGAGTTTGTGGTAGTCCCGCCCTAATGCATAACGGGAAATATAGCCTTTGCTGCCATCTTTTAGCGTCTTTGCAAAGCCGGCTTCAACGGGCAGGTAGTTCATACGCACGGAAATCGCCCTGACCGACCCGGGGTGTAACTCTGCCGGACGCGCCCGCAGCATGCCATGGCGCTCCATAAAGTCCATTTCACCGTGATAGCCATTGTCCAGCCACTGCTGTAAAGTGGCTTCATGTTTACTAAGATCTAAATCAGTAATGCCCACTTTTTGAAAACCCAGCTCGGCGCCCCAACGCTTAATATCATCGGCCAGCTGTTGATAGTTAATGGAATTGGACATGGTCAGGAGTAGCTATGACGGCAATTGATAACGTCAGTTTAGCACAACGCGTGTACACCGTGGAACAGGTACAAAAAGGCGAAAAGCCAGCGGCTGAAGCGTGCTCAATAAGCATGATGCAACTGATGTCTGCTGCCGGGGCGGCTGTGTTTAAACACTTACAGCAGGACGTAAAAGCACCGGCGAAAATAGCGGTATGCTGTGGTGAAGGAAACAATGGCGGCGATGGTTACATTATTGCTCGGCTGGCGCAGGAAGCCGGGTATCAGGTAGACGTATTCGCCCTGTCACCGAACAAGAATATCTCGTCCAAAACGGACAATAATGCGGAGCGCGCACGTTTGGCCTGGCGTGACAGTGGAGGTCAGGAAAAGTCGGTTAATGATTGTGAACCGCAGCGTTACGATATAGTTGTCGATGCGCTTTTCGGAGTTGACCTTAACCGCGCCCTGGAAGGCGCTGCGGCTGCGCTTGTCCAGACCTTAAATGAGGCTTCCGCCAAGGTTCTGGCGGTGGATGTCCCTTCAGGTCTGAATGCGGATACGGGCTCAGTGCCGGGAGTCGCCGCTCACGCCTACAAAACGGTGTGCTTAGTTGCCCATAAGCGAGGGTTGTTAACGGGTAAAGCAAAGAACCATGTCGGGCAGTTAGTGCTGGAAGACTTGGGTATTGGGGATGCGTTTGCGAAACAAAACAAAGCCACCTATGTGAGAGTGACGACAGAGCACATTCAAAATTGGCTGCCACGAAGACAGCCCTGTGAACACAAGGGCGATAATGGTCATGTCCTTATTGTTGGTGGTCAGCCGGGCATGTCTGGGGCTGTTGTGCTGGCAATGCAAGCGGCACTGCGCTGCGGTGCCGGTAAGGTGTCGGTGGCCTGCCACCCTGAGGTTCAGGCGATGGTTGCTGCTGCCCAACCTGAAGCTATGGTGCGCGCCGTAAGCTCTCAGAAAGACTTACAGGCAATGATGGAGCAGGCGAACGTTATAGCCTTAGGCCCGGGACTTGGGCAAAGTGATTGGTCGCGAGAGGCTTTCAGCTGGGTGGCAGACCATTGCATTAACACTAACAAAGCTTGGGTTATTGATGCCGACGGGCTGAATATTTTGGCCGCTCGTGAGCAAAAAGAAAGGCTTGGCCCGCGAGTGATATTGACCCCGCATCCAGGTGAAGCCGCTCGATTATTAAATATTGATTCAAATAAGGTAGAATCTGACCGCTTTTCGGCATTAAATGCGCTGCGTGATAACTACGAAGCGCAAATTTTATTAAAAGGCGCCGGTTCGCTAGTGACCAGCGACGCAGGGCAGTTTATTCTGGATGCCGGCAGTCCGGCAATGGCCAGTGGTGGTATGGGCGACTTGCTGACTGGTCTGGTAAGCGGCTTAGTTGCACAAGGTATGCCTGAAACCGAAGCCGTAGTTGCGGCAGGTATATGGCATGGCAGAGCCGGAGAATTAGCGGGCAACGAAGGTGAACGGGGAACCTTAGCTTCAGATTTGTTGCCATACATACGTCAATTAGTGAATGGAAAAATAACGTAAAATGAGTGTGGTTTTCGAGCAAGAGTTGCCGAATGAGGAAGCTACGTTAGCTTTGGCGAAGCGTTTTGCAGAAAGTATTAAAGAGCCGGTGGTGGTTTACCTGGAAGGAGAACTGGGCGCGGGTAAAACAGCGTTTTGTCGAGGGGTGATTCAGGCTCTGGGTCACGAAGGCGCAGTAAAAAGCCCAACGTACACCCTGGTAGAGCCTTATCAGTTAAGTGGCTGGCGCATTCATCATTTCGACTTGTATCGCCTGGCTGACCCGGAAGAGCTTGAGTATATGGGTATTCGTGACTACTTTGCCGAAGACACTCTAAATTTTATTGAATGGCCGGAAAAAGGTGCAGGCTGGCTTCCGGACGCAGACATTGAAATTGCCTTAAGCTATTATGAGCAGGGCAGAAAAATAATTATAAATGCGCTAACTAACACCGGGAAAACTATCGTTCAGTCATTATGATAAAAAAGTTTTGGGTCGTGCTTCTTGCCTTATGCTCGTTCAGCGTATGGGCAGATAACAGTATTGAGAGTGTCAGGGTTTGGCCGTCGCCGGACAAGACGCGTGTGGTTTTTGACTTATCGGAGACGCCAGAGTACTCCTACTTTATGCTGAACCAGCAGAAGCCGTATCGCTTAGTCATAGACTTTAACAACACTAAGTTAAACACTGGCTTAACCAACCTGGGTAAAGACTCCTTACTTGTGCGCAAAGTGCGTACCAGCAGCCCTAAGAATAATCGCAGTAGCCGCATTGTCATTGAACTGAACTCGAAAACAGAACCAAACCTATTTGTACTCCCCGCGAATGAGTCATACAAAGACCGCCTGGTGGTCGACCTACCAGGTAAGTCAGTTGAACGCAGCGGTCCGGCAAAGTCGATTGACGAACTCAAAGATCGCAAAGTCACTATTGCAATAGATGCTGGTCATGGCGGGGATGACCCCGGCTCAATAGGGCCACGTGGTACTTACGAAAAAAACGTGGTGATAAAAATAGCGCGTGCTTTGGCAAAGATGATTAATGATGACCCGGGCATGCAGGCGTTTTTAGTGCGCACAGGCGACTATTATTTGGGCTTGAATGAGCGTCCGCAAAAAGCCTGGGATGCTAAAGCCGACTTCTTCGTATCGATTCACGCTGATGCTTTTAGAACGCCTCAACCTCGGGGCGGATCGGTTTGGGTCTTGTCTAAGCGACGGGCGGACTCAGAAGTGGGTCGTTGGTTAGAGAATAGAGAGCAAGAGTCTGAGTTACTTGGCGGTGTTACCGATATTTTAAGTAAAAACAGTCACGAGCCTTATTTGGCCGAAACCTTGCTTGATATGTCGATGGACAGCTCTATTGCCGGCGCCTACAGTGCAGCGCGACACATTATTGATGAAATGTCATCCGTTACTAAAATGCACAAGACAAAACCTCAGGCGGCCAGTTTGGCAGTATTAAAGTCACCGGATAAGCCGTCGCTTTTGGTCGAAACTGGGTTTATTTCTAACCCGGACGAAGAACGCTTATTGACCAGTAATGCGCATCAGCAAAAAATGGCTCGGGCGCTGTATAACGGTATTCGTCGGTATTTTGTCAGTAACCCGATAGACAACACCTACTTGGCGAATCAGAACAGCTTTACTTATACGGTGAAGTCGGGTGACTCTTTGTCTGTTTTGGCGCAACGTTACAATACGACAGTGAAAGCGATAAAAACGGAAAACAATTTAAGAAGTAACGTCCTTAAAATTGGACAAAAAATCACTATCCCGAGCCGCTAATGCCGATTCAACAATTGCCTATAGAACTTGCTAACCAAATTGCCGCCGGTGAGGTAGTCGAGCGTCCGTCGTCGGTCGTAAAAGAGTTGATAGAAAATGCCTTAGACGCCGGTGCAAACGAGCTTGTTCTAGATATTGAGAAAGGCGGCAGCAAGCGTATTCGTATTCGCGACAATGGCTGCGGTATTTCTCGAGATGAACTGACGTTGGCGCTGAGTCGTCATGCAACCAGTAAAATTAAGTCATTAGAAGACTTAGAGTGTATTGGTAGCTTAGGTTTTCGAGGGGAGGCTTTAGCCAGTATTAGTTCTGTGTCGCGGCTGCGCTTAACGTCGAAGCCCGCTGAGCAAAGTGAGGCGTGGCAGGCGTGGACAGAAGGTCGCGACATGCAGGTTAATGTTGAACCTGCCGCACACCCTAACGGCACGACCGTTGATATTCAGGATTTATTTTTTAACACGCCAGCCCGGCGTAAGTTTTTACGCACAGAAAAAACCGAGTTTAGCCACATTGATGAGGTTATAAAGCGTATTGCGTTAAGTCGGTTTGATGTAGCATTTCAATTGAGTCATAACGGCAAAACGTTGCGGCGCTATCCCAGGGCGGACTCAGAAAAGCAGCAGTTGCAACGCGTGGCAAAAATTTGTGGCGGCCAGTTCGCTGAGCAGGCGTATCAGTTACAAAGCCCGGAAGGTGACTACAAATTAAAAGGCTGGATGGTGGCACCGGAGCACTGTCGATACCAGGGCGATGTTCAGCATTTTTTTGTTAACGGCCGTATGATGCGTGACAAGCTTCTAGCTCACGCTGTGCGGCAGGCTTATGAAAAGTACTTACCGACTGACCGCGTGCCAACTTATATTCTTTATTTTGAACTGCCGGCCGAACAGGTTGATGTGAATGTGCATCCGGCCAAGCATGAAGTGCGCTTTCATTATCAACGGCAAGTGCACGACTTTATTCTCACTCAGGTTGAACGCGTACTGCGCTCGCTGACTGAAATGTCAGTAAGCGCAGGCACCGAAGATGCATCGGTTGATTTTAATGGTGAGCCTTACGAGAATGCCCACCGCCATCAGTATCAGTCGAACGATACGTCAACCATGAGGGAGAGCAGTCGTTATTCAACGGCACCGAGAAAGGCTATGGGATCGTTACTGCCTAACGCGGTAAAAAGCTCCTCAGGACGTTCCGAGAGTCAATTTGCATCGACATTCTGCGCATCGGCTTCTGTAAGCACACAAGAAACAACCTCCCCGAGCGAAAGCTGGCGCTTACTGTCACTGTTTAACGGGCATCAGGCTTTAGTAAGACACTCAAACCGGTTGGCCTGGCTGAATGTACGACAGGTGCATGCAGTTTGCGCACAGGAGAAGCTATCTCAGCAGCTTGAGGACGGCTTGTCTGGACAGCCATTATTGGTTCCCGTAACGGTATCAGCAAAAGAGTTTAAAACGCCGGTTAGCCAATGGCCAGAGCAACAGCTGAACCGCCTGGGGGTCATGTACTATCGTCAGAAAGATATGGTGGTTATCGAGCAAATGCCGGAAATGCTTCGTAAAGGTAATGTCGCACTGTTATTTAAGCAATTACTTGAGCAAGTGTCAGAGAACTCCGACAGCCAGCTGCTAACATGGCTGACGGCCTTTGTTGCTAAAGGTGAATACAGTACAACGGAAGCAGAGCACTGGGTGAAGCAGTGGCGCGATCAACTACATGAGTCTGCCGACTACCTCCAGTTTATTGAAGTGCCGGAGGCAGATAATGCAAACCACTAACGCGGTTATTACCATTTACGGTCCAACAGCTGCCGGGAAAACAGCCCTGTCGCTAGCGCTGTGTGACAAGCTGGACTGTGAAATTATTTCTGTCGACTCGGCGCTTATTTACCGCGGAATGGATATTGGTACCGCAAAACCAACATCGCAAGAGCAAGCCAAAGTACCACACCATCTTATTGATATTTGCGACCCGTCAGAGACCTACTCAGCGGCCGATTTTCAACGCGATGCACTGCGCTTAATTGACGATATTCAAGCACGCGGGAAGGTCCCTTTGCTAGTTGGCGGCACCATGTTGTATTTCAAAGCTTTGCTCGAAGGCTTGTCGCAGTTACCGGAGTCTGATGCGTCGGTTAGACAAAAACTTACCGAAGAAATGGAAGCAAGTGGGCTTGCTGTTTTGCATGACCGCTTGAAAACGATTGACCCTGTCAGTGCCGAACGAATACATCCGAATGATCCTCAGCGAACTCTGCGCGCCCTGGAAGTTTATGAGGTCAGTGGAAAAACATTGACTGAATTGACGAAAGAGCGTTTTGGCCAGCTGAATAAACCCGTTTATCAGTTTGCGATTGCGCCAAAGGAGCGTTCAGTACTGCACCAGCGCATTGAGCAGCGCTTTGATCAAATGCTGTCTGAGCCATTCGAGGACGAGGTGAGAAAGCTGTTTGAACGTGGCGACTTACATGAAGACTTACCGTCCATTCGTAGTGTGGGTTACCGCCAAATGTGGCGATACTTAAATGGCGAATTATCGTATGAAGAAATGCGAGAGCGCGGCATTATCGCTACCCGGCAGCTTGCAAAACGCCAATTAACCTGGCTGAACGGCTGGCCAAGTGTGACTTGGCTGGAAACTGATGATTCGCAAATGAACGACAAAGTTGAGGCTGCCTTAGCTCAACCTGCGCAAAATTTTCCTCCCAAGGATTGAAATTTTCAGTACCGCCCACAGATCCGATTAGCAAATAAATGAGTAATTTTTAACGTTTTTCTGGTTGCAAAAATTCTTTACTGGTCTAGTGTGTGTTTACAGGTGATAGCAAATTGGCTGTGCTGTCACTTTTTGTATTTCGCATTGGATAATGAATAACGATAAAAAAAGGAATCCAAGATGGCCAAGGGGCAAACTCTACAAGACCCGTTTTTAAATGCATTGCGCCGCGAGCGCATCCCGGTATCCATTTATTTGGTCAACGGTATCAAGCTACAGGGGCAAATTGAGTCGTTTGACCAATTTGTTGTATTGCTGAAAAACACTGTTAGCCAAATGGTTTATAAACACGCTATTTCGACTGTCGTCCCAGCCAGAATCCCGCAAAACTACTTGCCTCAGCAAGCGGCTGAAGGCGTGGCTGAGTTCGACGATTAACTTTAAGAAAAGAGAGGTCTGATACAACTTGTTCGATAGGTATGAAGGTGGCGACTACGCAATTTTGGTTCATGTGGACTTTCCCACTGAAGTAAACCGAGAAGATCTCTCTGAACTTAAACTTTTAGCAAACTCTTCAGGTGTTGAGACTCGCGGCGTTATAACAACAAGCCGCGGTTCACCGACGCCAAAATACTTTGTTGGCAGTGGTAAAGCAGAAGAAATCGCCGAACAGGTGAAAGCGCTTGATGCCAACATTGTTATTTTCAATCATGCGCTGTCCCCAACACAAGAGCGTAACCTGGAAGCTATCTGCAAATGTCGCGTTCTGGACAGAACCGGGCTTATTCTTGATATTTTCGCTCAGCGGGCACGTACTCACGAAGGCAAATTGCAGGTAGAGCTGGCACAATTACGCCATATTTCAACGCGGCTAGTGCGTGGCTGGACTCACTTGGAGCGCCAAAAAGGTGGTATCGGTTTGCGTGGACCGGGTGAAACGCAGCTTGAGACCGACCGACGCTTAATTCGCGGACGTATTAAGAATATTCTGCGGCGTCTGGAAAAAGTTCAAAAGCAACGCGAGCAGGGACGGCGTGCCCGTCAAAAAGCCGAAATTCCTACAGTTTCGTTAGTGGGCTATACCAACGCTGGTAAATCAACGTTGTTTAATCAGTTAACGGAAGCGGGCGTTTATGCGGCAGACCAATTGTTTGCGACGCTGGATCCGACACTTCGTAAGCTTACCATTGAAGACGTTGGTGATTTAATTCTGGCGGATACCGTTGGCTTTATCCGGCACTTGCCACACGATTTAGTCGCGGCTTTTAAGGCGACACTTCAGGAAACGCAGGAAGCGGATCTACTTCTGCATGTGGTTGATGTTGCGGATGACCAACAGCAGGACAATATTGATCAAGTGACAGAAGTACTCGAAGAAATTGACGCTGGAGATGTGCCACAACTGATTATTTGTAATAAAATAGACCAAGTAGATGGCGCAAAACCACGTATCGATTACGAAGATGACAAACCCGTAAGAGTGTGGGTGTCGGCTCAAGAAGATATTGGTGTCGAGCTTATTTTAGAGGCATTAACCCAGTTTTTGGGGCCTCAAATGATGGACGCGACCATAAAAATACCGCCGTCCATGGGCAAATTACGTGGTACATTGTACGAATTAAACAGTGTTACCTCTGAAGATGTTGACGAAAATGGGCAACTGGCGTTGCATGTACGTTTATCATCGGTAGACTGGCAGCGCCTTAAAAAACGATTTGATAAAAACTTGGATGAATTAATTGTCCAAAAGCATAATTAATATAAGTTAAACCATAAATTGGAGCAGTCCATGGCTTGGAATCAACCGGGGAACGGCGGTAACAACAACGACCGTGACCCATGGAAAAATCAGGGCGGTAAAGATCAGGGACCACCTGATCTGGATGAAGCAGTCCGTAAACTCTTTTCAAAGTTCGGCTTTGGCGGCAATAAAGGTGGAAGCTCTGGCGGCAGCTCAGGCATTCCAAGTAAGGGTATTGGCATCATTGCTATTATCGCCATTATTGTTTGGTTCATTGCAGGCTTTTACACCGTAAAAGAAGCTGATCGCGGCGTTGTGCTTCGATTTGGTCAGTTCCACACAATGGTCGAGTCAGGTCTGCATTGGCGTCCTGTTTTTGTGGATACTGTTGAGCATGTCGACGTTAACAATATACGTTCGGATAAAACTGAAGGTTACATGCTGACTCAGGATGAGAACGTGGTTCGTGTCGAGCTAGATGTTCAGTACCGTGTTGTCGACCCCCGCGCATACTTGTTCAATGTTCAGGACGCAGACGGTGTATTATCGCGAGCGACTGACAGTGCGTTACGTTACGTCGTTGGTCACACGACAATGGACGAAGTATTGACGCGTGGTCGTGAGCAAGTTCGTGCAGACACTTTAGATATGCTTGAGTCGACAATGAATCCATATTCTATTGGCTTACAAATTGTTGATCTTAACTTACTGCCTGCACGTCCACCGGAAGCGGTTAAAGACGCGTTTGATGACGCTATTGCTGCGCAAGAGGACGAAGAACGTTACATTCGTGAAGCCGAAGCCTATGCGCGTGAAGTTGAGCCGTTAGCACGTGGTCAAGTTCGCCGTATGTTGCAAGAAGCTCAAGCGTATCGTGAACAAATTATTCTGGAAGCTCAGGGTGAGGTTGCACGCTTTAACGAGTTACTACCTCAGTATGAGCGTGCACCGGAAGTCACTCGTGAACGTATTTACCTGGACACACTGCAGGACATTTACGCGAAGACGCCAAAAGTCTTGGTTGACGTGGAAGGTGGCAACAATATGATGTACCTGCCACTTGAGAAGTTGTTAGAGCGCCAAGGTAGAAATACAGAAACCTTCTCACCTCCGCGAGTTCCAGAGCAAGGTGCGGGAACGTCCTTTAACTCTGAACCGCAAAATACTCGCAACAGCAACCGTAGCGGAGGTCGAAACTAATGAAAAACCTAATCGCAATAATCGTTGTGGTCCTGGTCGCTCTGGGTTTGTCCTCCATCTACGTGGTGAAAGAGGGCGAGCGAGCCATTTTGATTCAATTCGGTAAAGTTGAACGTGACGCCCAAACGGGTGAAGCGATGGTATTTGAGCCAGGCTTACACTTTAAAATACCCTTTATCGAGCAAGTTAAGAAACTGGATGCGCGTCTACAAACTCTGGACGGGGACCCAGACCGCTTTGTCACCAGTGAGAAAAAGGACTTAATTGTTGATACCTATGTCATGTGGCGTATTAACGATTTCTCGACGTTCTACCTGAGTACAAACGGCGGTAATATTCTGCAAGCAGAAGCTTTACTTACTCGTCGAATCAACAGTGGCTTGCGTAGTGAGTTTGGTAATCGCACCATTTCAGATATTGTTTCTGGTGAACGAGACGAACTGATGCGTGAAGCATTGCTTCAGGGCGCTAAGAGTGCTTCAGACTTAGGTATTGAAGTGCTTGACGTGCGGGTTATGCAAATTAACCTGCCGACCGAGGTCAGCCAATCGATTTACCAGCGTATGCGCGCTGAACGTCAGGCGGTTGCGACTGAGCACCGTTCAGAAGGTAAAGAGCAAGCTGAGTTTATCCGTGCTGACGTTGATGCACGTGTGACCGTTATGCTTGCTGATGCTAAACGCCAGTCACGCGAATTGCGTGGTGAAGGTGATGCAGAGGCGGCTCGTATTTATGCCGAAGCATACGAAAAAGACGCTGAGTTCTTTGCTTTTATTCGCAGTATGGAAGCCTATACCAACTCATTTGGTAAAGGTAACGATATGCTCGTACTTGATGCAAACAGCGACTTCTTCCGCTACCTGCAAGATATGATGGGCGAAAAGCAAGAGTAAAAGTCCAACCAGTGCCCAATGATTTCATTGGGCACTTTTCCCTCATGTACAAACTCCCCGATACAAGGTAAGATCGCCACGCTTTTTTTTTACGCGGGGCAATCATGAGTCAGAACGTTGTTATTTTAGGCACCCAGTGGGGTGACGAAGGTAAAGGTAAAATCGTCGATCTGTTGACCGACAAAGCGAGCTTAGTGGTTCGTTATCAAGGTGGTCATAACGCAGGTCATACACTGGTCATTGACGGTGAAAAAACGGTTTTGCATCTCATTCCTTCAGGAATTCTGCGCTCAAATGTTCAGTGCATTATTGGTAATGGTGTAGTGTTATCACCAGAAGCCTTAATAGAAGAAATTGATATGCTCGAAGCTCGTGACGTGCCTGTTAAAGAGCGCTTGCGAGTGAGTGAAGCTTGCCCGTTAATTTTGCCTTTCCATATTGCTCTAGACCAGGCTCGTGAAAAAGCACGAGGTAAAGAAGCTATTGGAACTACCGGTCGAGGTATCGGCCCTGCGTATGAAGACAAAGTCGCACGTCGTGGTCTGCGAGTTGGCGATTTATTTAATGCTGAGCGTTTTGAGGGCAAGTTAAAAGAACTGGTCGATTACCATAACTTTGCCCTGACCGAATATTATAAAACCGATGCCATCGACTACGATAAGGTTCTTAAGCAATGTAAAGAGTTTGCTGAACTGCTTAAGCCGATGGTTGCCGATGTACCGGCAATGCTTGATCAGGCTCGTAAGAACGGCGACAAAGTCATGTTCGAAGGTGCTCAAGGCACATTGCTTGATATTGACCACGGTACTTACCCTTATGTGACATCATCTAACACCACGGCAGGTGGGGTAGCGACAGGTGCCGGCTTTGGCCCTCGTTATATTGAGTATGTATTAGGTATCGTGAAGGCCTATACGACTCGTGTCGGTAGCGGTCCATTCCCAACAGAGCTCGGCTGCGATGTTGGTCAGCACTTAGGCGTTAAAGGTCATGAGTTTGGTGCAACAACTGGTCGTAAACGCCGCACAGGTTGGTTAGATGCAGTGGCAATGCGTCGTGCGGTGCAAATTAACTCGGTCAGTGGTTTTTGCTTAACCAAACTAGACGTGCTTGATGGTCTGGATGAGTTAAAAATTTGTACTGGCTACAAGTTGGCTGATGGCACAATCAGTGAGTATCCGCCATTGGCAGCTGAAGACTATGACTTGGTCGAGCCTGTTTATGAGACCTTAGAAGGCTGGCAGGAAAGTACGGTTGGCGTAACAGAGCATAACCAGTTACCGCCGCAAGCGTTAGCGTATATATCAAGAATAGAAGCGTTAACTGGCGTGCCAGTTGATATCATCTCAACAGGCCCGGATCGTAACGAAACGATTGTATTGCGTCATCCATTCGAATAATTTAATTTCTCGGTCAGTTTTTGCTCGAAGGAGTTAAAAACTGACCACTTGATCGTGTTTTTATAAATTTTTTGCGCAAAGCTATTGCACTATCAAATTTAGTACCATAGAATGCGCTCCACCTAACCGGGGTGCCGGCATAGCTCAGCTGGTAGAGCAACTGACTTGTAATCAGTAGGTCGGGAGTTCGACTCTCTCTGCCGGCACCAATTCAAATTGCAAAATGCGGGAGGGGTTCCCGAGTGGCCAAAGGGATCAGACTGTAAATCTGACGGCTCAGCCTTCGCAGGTTCGAATCCTGCCCCCTCCACCACGCAATTTCCTTGGTTTTGAGGTGGCCTCACAATATTGTGAATTTGCGGGTGTCGTATAGTGGCTATTACCTCAGCCTTCCAAGCTGATGACGCGGGTTCGATTCCCGCCACCCGCTCCAAATTCAAGTCGTGCTGATATAGCTCAGTTGGTAGAGCGCACCCTTGGTAAGGGTGAGGTCGGCGGTTCAAATCCGCCTATCAGCACCATTCCTTATACAGGCCATTCTAACGAAACCTTGGTAGGCAAACGTAAGTTTAGGTAAAACACCAAAAGAATTTTGTTAGAGAGGCTGCAATGTCTAAAGAAAAATTTGAACGTTCGAAGCCGCACGTAAACGTCGGCACCATTGGTCACGTTGACCACGGTAAA
>NZ_PIQA01000017.1 GCF_003987095.1 Idiomarina piscisalsi
ATGACGCAGCATCTTCATTACTCTAGCGATATCTTTCGTGTTTTTATAAAGGTGATAACCTCGGGTCTTTCGCATTGAGTGTGTACCTAAGTCAACACCTACTTCTTCACCAATAGCCGCAAAAGCCCTCGACACATATCGACGACTCAATGGTTTAGCCGATACAGTTTTGGACCATTGATTTCGGTAAGACTGAAAAAGATAAACGTGCTCTGGGTGCTCATCTTTTATTCGTGTGATGATTGACCGTGCCTTGTCGTTGAGTTTTATAGTCGCTTGCTTTGACGTTTTGCCTTCAACTAGGGCGAGACGTTCATCGTTAATGTTTTCAAACTTAATAGATAGTAGGTCTGATATCCGCAAAGCAAGATTAAGGCCTACATCCCAAACATCAGCAATCTGCTGACCATAGGTTCGTTTAAGGAGGTAGCTAATCAGCTTCACGGTGTCCAGATCTTTAACCGCTTGTACTTCGGCCATGATCGAGTTCCTTTTTTGCTGTAAAACGTGATTTTGAGTACTTAAGAGGGTATAAAGGGGGAAATAGCCCGTTTTTAGTGGGTTTGCTTGTTCCCGTTATTGTATTTTGGGAACCATCCACTATTCTTTGCTTTCTGGCAAATGATATATGATTAAGATTTAGTCGGAGCGTTTTAATTCGATTGGCTAGTGTACAAAAATGGACTAAGGGAATTAGGGATGGAGACAGTTGACGTTGGATTGATGCTGCCTGGAGCACAGCCATTTCACGATGAGAACATTAATCCTACGTGGAAAGCTCACGTAAAAACACACGACTCCGTTATCGTCGCGTATGTGAAAAGACTCTCGCTGAGAGCTTTGTACGTGGAGTGTTTGTGCGCGACTATTGGTAGAGTCTTAGAGCTCCCCATCCCAAAACCAGTCATAGTAAAAGTAACTAGTACTAATATCTCAGATATGCCTGATGGCAAATTTGAGCTTGCATTTGGTAGTGAAGATGCGGGCTATCCGAGCTTCAGAAGGTTTGTTACAAATAAAGAGGCGCTCGATAAACTAGCCAGCTTAGATGAAACCATAGATATTGGTGTTTTTGACGAATGGATCGCAAATTGGGACAGGAATGTAGGTAATATTCTTTACGATGGCGGAAATAAGTTTTCTTTCATAGATCACGAAAATGCTCTGGACCCGAGAGTCAACTCTGAACAGCCAGCCAACGATAATCAGCTAATAAGGGTATTGTACTCAGGAAAAAGTGAATTCGAAAAGCATCAAATTATGAAGAGCTTTGCTTCAAAAACCCTCCCTAGTTACGAATGTATCCAACTACCACTGATTGCTCAACAAACCTATGCCAATTCATATCTATCGAAAGACGAGATTAATAAAGTAATTGAATTTCTTGAGGATAGAACAGTTCATGTCGAGAGTCTTTTGTCGAAGAGGCTGGGAATAAAGCAACAGGAGATGCCTTTATGACGAGTGTAGAGGATCTATTTCCAAGCGAGCCTGCTCTCTCAGGTAACTGGCAATCAATTTATATTGAGCCGGTAGTCGGATCAGGGGAAAGGATATCAATCGCAGTTGCAGCTGTTGCTGGTGGCCAATATAAAATTATCCAATCAATTCGACCTGAGTTGCTGGATTGCCTTTATGGTTCTAAAAGTGGTGAAATCCAATCAATGATTTCTTGGATAATAGAATCTGCCAATCAAGAACTATGTAAAGCTCGGTCACTTAATAATTGGACGGCACCAGTCTCTGATGTGACTCTCGGAGATGTTCACGCTGCTGCGGATGAGAATATTAATGCGATATTAAAGCAGGGCGTTCGATTCTCTTCTAGCTTAAGTACACTGGCATTAGAGGCAGACAGAGAAGAGGATGATACTCAACCTAAACCCTACAGCGAGCGTTGGACTAAAAGTATTATAGAAGAGATGGAACGAGTTAACCCTTTATTGATTAATAACTTCAAAACTCGCGTCAGATTAAGCGGTAGTGAAATTCTAACTACTTTTGGGTTTGTTAATGAAAAATACGCATCAAACTTCGGCCTTCTAATTCCAACTAGGCTTTCTAATTCACTGAACACCTTAAAAGCTAGGGTATTTGACTTAGAGGCATTCAAGAAGTCCGACAACCTAATAAAGCCGAGTTGCTATGAAATAATTGTGGGCACACCGTCTTTTTCAGATCCGACTCTTACTGACAAATCTGTTTCTAAGTTAAAGAACACCATAGACATGGTATCTGAAATCGCAGCAACCGAGGGTATTCAGCTATATAGAGTCGAGACGGCTCTGGATGCTGCGCGTCACATCAACCAATCTGCGGCTTAAAACATGTGTTTAAGTTGAAATCAAATCGGCATTTTGCAGAAATGATAAGATTATCCGAAAGGACTAGCTATGCATAGATTTCCAAATCCCTCGTCAGCAGTTGATACCATAATCAACTGTTTTAACGTGCTATACGAAAATATCGATCGCGATGAGGCATTCGGTCTTTTCGATATGCAGGAAATATTAGTCTCAAATGGTTTGATAAGCTCATCCGGGGCAACTGGGATACGAGCTCTTCTAAAGGGTTCAAACAAAGACCTGTCAAGAGACAAGTCATACAACCAATGCAAAATGTTCGCGGAGATATACCGCTTTTTAGGATGGATTCAAAGCTACGAGACTGCCCTAAACTTCACATTTACCCAACTTGGCGATCACGTTGCATCCGCTGTTGACGAAAAGCCGCTTGTCGAAATATGTTTCTTAGGAATAGAGTTCCCTAATCAACTGATTGAAGTATCCGGTAGTTATTCGATTCGCCCTTTTGCATCGATAATCAAATTCATGAGTGAATTAGACGGAGTGCTATCACGTGACGAGATGATATTGGGCCCTCTGTCCATGCAAGACGATCGCGACGAAGATGAATGGAATACGAGGGTGGAACTAATTCGTGAGTTTAGACAAAAACCAAACGACTTTAAAAAAGCGTTGAATGAAACTCTTGAAAGTAGAGGAATTAAAAAAGCTACGGCAGAGAACTATACGAGGTTTCCATTGGGTGCTCTTAAATGGCTTAACTGGGCACACCCAGTCAGAGATAAGAGGCACTATAAGAAGTCTACTCACACATATCGGATTACTGAGACCGGAAAGGAAATTTCAGCAGCACTGCAGTCCAAATTAGATTTTAGGCTGGAAGACTACGAAATGCTGCCTACCGAAAGCAAAGTCCCCATTGCTAAGTCTGCGTTCTACGACATTTTGGAGATCGCAGGCTTCGACATAACTGACATCCAAAATGAAAAGTCTGAATGGGACCAAGTAGCCCAGACTATGTTAGGGCATAAAATCCTTTTCTCTCCATATCAGGCCATAGCTCCTGATGAGTTGAGAAAGATTTTTAAAACACAACCTCCTTCCTCTAAAAGGGAGTCGATTTATTCTCCGTCAATTACTTACGAACACAGAAGCTATGAAGCTGCGTACTTAGCACTAAATGAAGCTGAATATACGGTAAGTGAGACACATGTAGAAAATACTTTTATCAGAGATATCGAGCCATTTTTAGAGGGTTATAGTGAGTCCGAGATAATATCCAAACTGAAATCTAAGTATTCTTCCTACAACAAAGATAAGTTTTATCCACTTATTGGAAACATATTTGGAGTACTCGGATTAGATTGCGAAATATCGCCTCATGGAGTCAACTCAAGAAGGTGGGACGCTGTGATTAAGTCAGATAATGACTCACTTCCGATAGAGATCAAGTCACCCACTGAGGAACTCAATATATCGGTAAAAGCAATCCGGCAAGCCGTAGAAAATAAAATAATACTTCAGTCACGGAAATCTTTAGAAAATAAGAGGCCGTCGACGTCATTAGCTGTCGGTTTTGATCTCCCAGCCAATCGTGCTGAGGTATCTCAGTTGATAGACGACTTCAAGAATGTTTTTGAAATTGATATTGCTGTAATTGGGATCGATTATCTCTTGAAGCTGGCTATTAAATGCTTAAGAAATAACTACACGCTTAGCTTTGATGAATTATCAACGAAAGCAGGAATAATTAATGACTAAACTTTTCTCTCAACGTTCAGTTAACTTGAGCCTTTACAGATATGCAGTTCAAGGTGAAATTTCGTCTGTCACAGTTTCGGATAACGGAATGACTACTATAAAGTTTGATACACAGGAGGAGCTCCCTACTTCGTGTGTTAACTGTGAGGAAACATATTGTATAAAAATACCGATAGCCACCGGAGTTTTCGATGATTTAAATAGCTCTCAAAAAGTTAAGCTTTGTCCAACTGATGCCATTGCTCCCAATGAGCATGGACGTCTCGAAGTTGATCAAAGTTCCTGTATATCTTGTGGACTTTGTATTGCTCGTTGTCCAGTACAAGCTATTAGTTTCAAAAAGAACGATGTATCAGTTATTTACAATGATTGTTCAATTGAAGAAGGGGACGCCAAGTATAGTTTAGCTGATTCGATTAACCATAATAAAAGCAGCCAATATATCGAAGAGAGCAAGGGGCTCTTTCAAACTATTTTTTCGCAGATAGAGCAGTCTGAATCTCCATACCGAACACTGAATAACCTTGTGTCAAAAGCTATGCAAATCAGCGGAATTGAAAATGTGTTAAGCAGGCAAGGAGATGTAAACTTGAGAATGGACGCTATAGGGTTGTATAAAGGCAAGTACGTCTTATGCGAGATAGAAAAAGCTACAAATCTAGACGCCCCGCGAGATATTCTCGATGATGTTGCTGTGTTTTGTTCACGATACGATATCAGCAAAGACAATGTTATAGGAATGATTGTCGTTCCGTCTATGCCAAATAGAAGGACTGAGTTCTGGGAGTTATTGAGCGATATCTACAATGTTACTGGGCTTCGGATTGCGGTTGTTCCACTAGCCGCAATCCTCATTGCAGTCTGGAACGAAAAAAAGATATCCCTAGAGCAATTTTTCTTAAACCAAAACAAAATGTCTGCTAGAGAAGCTGTCGAAGGTATGCTAGGTAGGGCAATCAATCTGCCCGACCCTTGTGATCTACTTGAACCTGAAAAGTGATAATTTATACGAGTTCTCGTTGGCTTTGAGTGTTATCCAACCGCATATTTGCGATTTTTATGTAATCAGGGTTCAACTCAAAGCCAATATATTCTCTTGCGAACTCCTTTGCCGCCACACACTCGGAGCCGCTCCCCACAAATGGAACCAATACAGTGTCGCCTTCATTAGAGAAATGCTTCACTATTCTTCGAGAGATAGAAAGTGGTTTTTGAGTTGGATGATCAACTTTTTCATCTTTAAATCTGCGACCGGCTAGTGTTGGGAATTGCCATACGTCACCAGCCAACCGACCATCTGGGTGAGGAGTCCAAACCTTACCGTTTTTGGTCACTTTGTGTTTAAGTCTATCAGTACTTTTGTAGGGCTCACGAATTGGGTTATAGGTATACTTGTCGGATTTTGAAAACCAAAGTAGTGGTTCGTAATGAGCCTGTAGAGTATTCTTATAACCAGAAAAACCATTCTCGTAGTACCAGATGATTTGTCGTCTGTATTTTAAGTCAAGCTCATACATATAGCACTGCAGCCAGCAAAGGTGATGGTGTATACCATAAACGAAAATGCTGCCTGTAGGCTTCAATACTCTTTTACATTGATCAAGCCAAAGTTTCGACCATGGAAGCCAATTATCTTTGTTTTTTGACTCATCCCACTGACCAAAGTTTTTATTCAGATTGTAAGGCGGATCTGCGATTATTAAATCAACAGAACAGTCGTCCAGCTTAGCCATGCCCTCAATACAGTCTTCGTTAATTATCTTATTCATGGCATCACTTCTTATTCTGTAAAATCAATATAAATTGGTTATGAATGTTTGGGACGTAGGCATAGGGGTAGCCATATGGGAAGATCCGTTTATGGCGTTGGTAAAGAACCTTTAACCCTCTCATCTCAAGTCCAACAGACTCTAGCTTTGAAGCTAAATCAGAGTGGAACATCACATACTTTGATTTATCCCTAAAATCACTAACTATAATCGCCATATATTTGCCAGGCTTTAGAGCTCGTCGGCATTTTGAAAATATGCCAGTAAGTTCATCCAAGAACTCTTCATAATTGTCAATATTGCCAAGATCTTTTAGATCATCACTATATTTAGTATCAAGCGCCTGGCTTTGGCGCTCTTGTTTTGCTTTATGGTCAACCTTGTGCAATATGTTCCAATAAGGAGGACTAGTCACTAAGAAGTCGATTGAGTTTTCTTCAAGTTCGTCAGCAAGTTCCCTGGCATCCCCTTGCATCACAAGTTGCTCAGGGTAGTCATGGCTCTCGCTAGATACCTCACTTTCCAACCTCTCTCTGGAAAGTTCCGCATACTTCTCGCTAAGTTCAAAACCAATTCCGTGACGCCCCTCTAGAGCACATGCCTTTAAGGTCGAACCGATTCCAAGGAATGGGTCGAGGACAGTCTGACCTTTTTTCGAAAAAAATTTAATGAGTCGAGCGACATCGGTAAATGAGAAAGGAGCTGGGTGCTGTTTTTCAATTTTTACATCTGGGTGGTTTTTCCCCAACCCTTTCTGATTCCAAACAGAGATTGTTTCAGGTATCCACTCACTAGAAGTTAAATCATTTAACTTGTTTCTAGGGTCATATTTTCCTTTTTTTGACTCTTCTTTATCTACTTTTACTTCTTTAGTCATCAGACTTTCTTCCCGTGTATACGCTTTGCTCTGGCTGTCTGCCATTCAAATAATCTGTTGCAGATGCAATAAACCACTCTTTAAGACTTATCCCTTCGGCTGTGATTTTTCCATATAGCTCTCTTTTTAGTTCCGGATCTACTTCCAAAACTATTCTACCGCTTTTACCAATACTCATTATTTAACTCCATTAGCTATGTTACATATGTAACATATATAACATTATAATTCTAGCTATGAATTGACATGAGGTTCGTCGTAATTTCTTTGTTGGAATTTAAACAAAGTAGGAGGAGCACTCACAAATAAAATGCTTCACGAGCGGCCAAATCTTATTAAACCTGGCCCGCATGCTATAAATACTTTTTTAGGAGCTCAGCCAATTGCGTTAAAGCATCTTTACGCTCGTCAAAATAGTCATACTGGTCGTAAATACCTTCAACTCCCTTAAGCTTATGATTCAAGCACCGTTCAGCAACGTGTCCAGGCACTCCGATACTAGCCAAGAGGGTTCGGCATGTCCTGCGTAAATCATGCACTCTGAAGTACTCCATATCGCCCATCAGGTTAGGAGGATTGGTATTTTTGCCTGGCTCATAACCAAACATCTTTCCAATCGCACGGTTAAGAGTGTCAGGCCCCATATGTGGCCGTTTAGCCTGCCTTCTACTTGGCAAAACGTATTCAGAGCCTGCCGAGCGTGTCTTAAGCTCTGTAAACATTTCTAAGGCCAGATCTGGTAAGGGAATGGTTAAACCAACCCCCGACTTACTTCTCTCTTTAGGTAGCTCCCAGATCGCCTTATCCAGATCAAATTCATTCCACTTAGCTTCACATAACTCGGACTTACGAACTCCCAACAAGACCAACAAAGCACACGCCAGATAATTGTCGCGGGTAAAGATATGCTGATTCTCGCGGAAGGTTTTAAAAGCTAACCTAACTTCCTCTAGTGTCAATGCTCTATCTCGGCTCTTCTCGATTCCACCTGCATCTGTCACCTGAAATGCACTCGCTGGATTAGCCCCTACTACATCGATCTTGATGCCGTGGTTGAATAGCTGCTTACAATACAAGAGGGCATCGTTGGAGATAGTCGGACGCCCAGAGTCATTGATTGTCTTAATTACTCGGCGGATATCACGGGCAGTAACTTGGTCAACGTTTAATGCTCCTATATGAGGTGAGATATCCTTCTGATAGACTCTCTCGGGAATTTTCCAATGCTTCAAGCGGTTTTTATTTTCTTCGTGCCAATCCTTAAACAGGTCATTTACCGTTTTAATTTCCTCTTCTTCAGCTCGTTTCTTTAGAGCGATCGGATTTTGGCCTTCTCTAACCTGCCTCTTTTTAAGGGCAGCTTCCAGTCTAGCCTCAGCTGCCGATAAGTCTGGATAACGACCAAGCGTCATCTCATGACGCTTTTTATTGTAAGTGAACCGAAGCATCCAGTATGGCTTTCCTGGCGCCTCTACTTTACCACTCCCGTCTCCATTCTTTCTCACCGACTTCGGAACAACAAAATATAAGCCATCACCATCGTGGTGACGCCCAATCTTCTTCTTAGCTAGAGCCTTTAGCTGCGTATCTTTGAAATTACCCATTGTGCTAATTCCTAAAGGAAATTTTTAGTTACCCACCACTTTAAGTTATTAGGATACTAGCACACCCACCATATTACCCACCAATTAAAACTGATTTAGGACGAAAGATAACGAACTAAAACGAAAAGACTACTCAGCTAAAACCCTTACATATAAAGACTTTGTGAGTGAAAATGAAATAAGGCGAATATCATTCGATATTTTGGATCTGTTCTCTCATTTGCTCTATCAAGACCTTAAGCTCGACTGCGGCGGCGGTAATATCGGCGTTAATCGATTTAGAGGCCAGGGTGTTTGCTTCGCGGTTGAACTCTTGCATCATGAAATCCAGGCGACGTCCGCAGGGGCCGCCTTTTTTCAGTATTTTTCGGGCTTCTTCTACGTGGGCATCCAGTCGGTCTAGCTCTTCGGCAACGTCGACTTTTTGCGCCAGCATAATCATTTCCTGTTCAACGCGTTGCGGGTCAAGTTCTATTTTAGCTTCTTCGAAGCGGGTTAGTAAGCGCTCACGTTGCCACTGAAGCACTTCTGGCATGCGCTCACGAACAAAGGCGACTTGTTTACTAACGCCATCCAGACGCTCTTGCAGCATTTTGTCAATAGCCGAGCCTTCGCTTTTACGGTTCTCTATGAATTCTGCAATAGTCGCATCCAGAGCTTTCAGCACCTCTTTTTGTAGAGCGTCGGTGTCTTGCTCGTCCGCGTTCACTACGCCGGGCCACTTCAACACATCAATTGGGTTTAACTGGCCTGCTGCTGAGTGCTGACTCACCCACTTAGCGCTGGCAATAACGCTTTTCGCAAGCTCTTCATTGATAGACAACTCGCTTTGACGCGTTTCATCCATATGCACGTATAACTTGCATTCAACCTTGCCGCGCTGCAGATTTTTCCGAAATTTATCGCGCAGTGCGTTTTCCAGCGAACGAAAGTTTTCCGGCAAGCGGAAAAAGGTCTCCAAATAACGCTGGTTTACCGAGCGGACTTCCCATGTTGCGGTGCCCCAGTCGGCTTTATGTTCGTAGCGAGCGTAGCCCGTCATACTTTGAATCATTGTATTTCCTTATTTTTTCGCGTGCTGTTCGCGATTTTTCTGTTTCTGTTCGGCGTTTTTCTTCATCATAATGTACACGGCACCACGCCCACCATGCGGTCGCTGAGCGCTGTGAAACGCCAGTACTGGCGGCAATTCCCGCAACCATTTATTCACATAGCTTTTTATCAGCGCCGGATGTGGTTTCGAATGCTTACCCATGCCGTGAATCACCAAAGCCGTTCGTACACCAGCAGCATGACAGTCCTGCACAAAATTAAACAGTGCAGTGCGTGCCTCCACTAACGAGTGGTGGTGCAAGTTCAGGCTCGCTTCCATGGTGTAACGGCCTTGCTTCAAGCGCTTAAACACACCGGCTTGCACCCCGTCGCGGTGAAACTCTATGGCTTCATCGGGCTCCACTAAATCGACATATTCAGTCGACAAGAAGTTAGCATTCTCTGCTTCTTCGGCCTCCGCCGCCCGGCGCCGCTCTTTTTGCGCCAATGTTGGCTCAAAAGCCTGCTTAATATCAGCGACTTCTTCACCTGCTAACGGCGTTACATCCGTCATTTCCTGACGAAACAACTCAAATTCTTCATCATCTGAACGCGACATACCGCCTCCCGTCCATTTATTTTGCTACGTCTAGTGTAATACGTTGTCGACGGAATCGCGATCCATTAATCGTGCAATTCTGCTACAATTGCGTTCAATTTCTTACACAGCGACATTCACTCAAAAAGGAGATGACATGCGTCCAAGTGGCCGTACGGCACAACAAATTCGACCGGTAACCATTACCCGCAACTTCACCAAACACGCTGAAGGCTCAGTATTAATTGAGTTTGGTGAAACCAAAGTTCTTTGCAACGCCTCTGTTGAGAAAGGCGTTCCACGCTTTTTAAAAGGCAAAGGTCAGGGTTGGGTCACAGCCGAGTACAGCATGTTACCGCGAGCGACACATACCCGCTCTCAGCGTGAAGCATCGCGAGGTAAGCAAGGTGGACGCACCTTGGAAATCCAACGTCTTATTGGTCGCTCATTGCGAACTTGCGTCGACTTAGCGGCGCTGGGCGAGAATACGATTACGGTCGACTGTGACGTTATTCAGGCTGACGGTGGTACACGCACGGCCTCTATCACCGGCGCTTGTGTCGCCTTAGTTGACGCGCTGAACTGGATGCGCGCGCAAGGCATGGTTAAGGTGAACCCACTCAAAGAAATGGTTGCGGCTATTTCGGTGGGCATTTTAGATGGCGACCCAGTCAGTGACTTAGAATACGTCGAAGACTCAAAAGCCGACACCGACATGAATATTGTTATGACTGAAGCCGGCAAATTCATCGAAATTCAGGGCACTGCAGAAGGCGAAGCCTTCAGTTTTGACGAAATGAACAGTCTGGTCGATATGGCGCGCCATAGCATCCGCGAGCTTATCGATATTCAGAAAAAAGCTTTAGCCTAGTGTCAGTAATAGTTCAGGAAGTTAACGAATGAAAGCGTATCAAAAAGAGTTTATTGAATTTGCGATTGAGCGTGGTGTTCTTAAGTTTGGCGAGTTTACATTGAAGTCGGGTCGCACCAGCCCATACTTCTTTAACGCCGGACTTTTTAATAAAGGTTCAGACTTGGCTCGCTTAGGTCGCTTCTACGCAGAGGCCCTGGTCGACTCAGGTATCGACTTTGATGTTTTATTTGGCCCGGCTTATAAGGGCATTCCTATTGCCACGGCAACCGCTGTTGCACTTTACGACCAGCACAACCAAGACACACCTTACTGCTTCAACCGAAAGGAGAAGAAAGACCACGGTGAAGGCGGCAACTTAGTGGGCTCTGCGCTGGAAGGTAAAGTAATGCTGGTGGACGACGTGATTACCGCCGGTACAGCTATTCGCGAAGCAATGGATATTGTTCAAGCCAATGGCGCCGAACTTTCGGGAGTATTAATTGCGTTGGATCGTCAGGAAAAAGGCAAAGGCGAGCTTTCAGCTATTCAAGAAGTTGAACGCGACTTTGGTGCCAAAGTGGTTAGCATTGTCAGCCTGAACGATGTCATCACCTTCTTGAAAGATGACGACACGTTCAAAGAATATCTACCAAAAGTTGAAGCTTATCGCAGCGAATTTGGCGTAGCCTAGAGCTTCTCTTCCGGCTGATAGGCGATACCAATGCTACCATTCACTATCTGGCATTCGCCGCCTGCAGCCTGAACACGGCTCGACTCACCTTTTTGCGCAACCAGTCGGTAACTCTTATTCAGTAAACTGACCTGGTTGCGCTCACCGCACAGAATACGCATAGAATCGATTAAGCCTCGATCTGTCAGGAAGTTTGTCGTTGGAGCCGTTTGCACAACGTCGTCACTTTCTGCAAATTCAGCCGTTTGCAGACCAAAGGGTGAAATAACACCCGAAGCACCGGCCACTAAATAATGAAAAGTTCCTGCAACAGCGCTATCAGTGGACTGAGCATTTTCGACAAAGAACACACCGCGCTCACCATGAATATCAAACGCACCTGATTCTAAATTCACGGTCATTGAGGTTTCTTCATCCACGCCTAATGACAGTGGCGTTGATGTTTCAGCGGCCAGCCTTAGCAAACGACCGTGGCGACCGTTACCCGACATTGCCCAGTCAACGGTCGCAAAATGGAACAGGCTCATACCACCTAATGGGTGATACGTCAGTGTATCCGGCCCGGTATTAGGTGGGCAGGTCGTGTCTAAGTCACAACCATGCAGTGGCGGATCAGAGGCAAGGGCACCTGACTTAATAGCTTCAGCAGTTGTTCCGTTAGATACCATAGGCTTGGACGTCATTACTGCTGCGCCAGCACCGACACCGCCAACGACCAGCTCTTTTTGCTGAACTAAAGCGACAATTTGCTTCAATTCATCCGATATTTGATTGTTACTTCTTACAAATGTCGAACGCGTATAGTTGGCGTTGCCATCGTTAATAAATAAGGCATCGGCCTCTGCCAACATCTCTTTGGTTGTCGCTGGATTTTTACAAAACTCGACTTGTTTTTCGTAGTCCTCGCGGTAAACACGGTCACGCTCGTAAGCGCCCAGGGTTTCCTTTTGTATCTCCGCTAAGTCATCACACCGACCTTCACGGTGTGCTTTTATAACCGCAGAGTCAAGCGGCAGCCATTTCGCTTTGGCACCGAGTTGCTCAAATACGCTGGTGTAAAAGTCAATTTCTGCATAAGGGTCACGCGACGGCGACGTTAAAAAGTAAATAGTGGGCTGCTCATCATCTGAAACAGTTTCAGCCATACCCACAAACTGACGGTAAATAGCACGCGATTCACCAGACAAGTTATCCTCTAAATTCACCATCTCGGCCATATTGTCCGGCACCGGCATTTCAAGTAAGTCAATAATGCGATTCCACTCAGCATCCGACAAACTGTTATACAGCTGCTGGGTTGCGCGACGCGTAAACTCTCTTAAGAACACACGCTCTGGGACAATATCTTCCTTAATACGATCATGAATCAGTGCTAATGCATCAATGACTTCTTTTCGGGTTTCTTCGCGGTAAGTTGGCCAAACCGACTCTGCCGTTGCTTTCGAACGAAATTTCTTAGAAATATTCAGGTAACGGTCTGTGCGCATGGTGTCTCTGTCTATCCAGTCGGCGTCATCGCATTTATCCGATGCCATACTCGAACACACAGACATACCACCGCCCGCCAGCATTACATGACGGTAGCTATCTTCGTTAGCATGCGCAGTACTAAAAGCTAACGAAAACACAGCACCTAAAAACAACAACGATTTGACCATAAAAAACTCCGATAGGATAACAACGTCTGAAACGCTAGAGATTCTGACTGTGTGTGTCAACAAACGTTCGTAAATACTCCATTTATTATAGTTAGTATTCGCTGTTATACTAGGTCGCTGTTGTTCGCGGTCAGGTTATTTTTAACGTATGAAGCTCACCCTGCGAGTCGTATCAGTAGCACTACTAGCTACCTTATTCTCGGGTCTTTCAATGGCTCAGGAAAAGCTCACCTTTCGTGCGCCGGACGAGAGTGCCTTTACCAATTATGTCACGGCAGTGCTTGAAGAAGCGTACGGTGAACTCGGTATTCAACTTGAGTACGTTGAGCTACCTCGTGTCCGTGGCGAGCAACTGGCGGCTGAGGGTACTATTGCCGGAGAGCTGGGCCGAACACCATCACTGGAAGACAAACGCCGTGAACTGCGACGCGTGCCTTTCCCGTTATTTACTTTCGACGTCATTGCGGTGACTGATCGCCGTCGTTGTGGCTTCTGTCGCCCCGGCAACTATGGCAGCCTGGCCTACGTCAATGGCATGGACGCCATCACCAAAGTCGTTAACGGCCTCGCTGAAACGCCATCTGTCGTAACCCCAACAGATTTAAAGCAAGTAGTGAAACTGGTTGAGGCTGGCCGGGTCGATGCAGCCTTTATGGCAGACTTTCAATACCAGGGGTCTTCACTGAGCAGCAACCCCAACTTTATTACTCACCGGCTTTCTATCGAACAAGGTTTTCATTACCTTAACGAAGAGCATGCCCGGCTTATTCCGCAGCTGACTTACCAATTACAAAAGCTAAAAGAAAGTGGCCGTATCGAAGAGCTGAAAAAGGTCTATGGGGTGTATGCAGAAAAACCAGCCCAGCCACTTGATGCATCTAAGCCAATTGTTGTTTTGGGTCCTGTCCAAAAAGGCCTGACTAACGCAGACGGCACAGGTGTACTTTGGGCGTTTGCAAAACAGGTTTTCCCACAAATGGCGACACAACTACACCCGGTTGTAACTAGCTGGCAGCGCGCTAAACAGATGATTCAAGAGGCCCGTGCTGATGCACTTTTAGGGGTGCGCGCCAATCAAAACATTGAGAACATAACGCTGTCGAAATACCACATCGGTTATGACGACAGCCTATATTTGTTCATGTTAGAAGAAGAGAACGAAGGACCTATTTGTGTATCAGGCCCACGATTCATTGAAGACCTCGTCGATACACAACGTCCTTTCTATCGAGCCGACAGCTCTCTCGATTGTTTTGCGTTGCTGGACATGGAAAAGGTCAACGGCGTTGTTGACTACCGGGATAACCTGCCAGACTGGACGGAAAAACCCTACAAACAACAATTAATCGCTGAACCGAGCCCGTTATTTGTCGCCTTTCCCGACACACAACGGGGTCGTTCGTTAAAGCAGGCGTTCGACAATTACCTGTTTAGTAACGTTAACGAGCCCCCTCAAAATTAAGCTGCCGCCAAGCTTCATAGGCGAAGATAGCGACCGAATTCGACAAATTTAAGCTTCGGCTTGTATCCGCCATAGGTAACCGCAGCCAGTTTTCTGATGGAAAAGTTTCCAGAACGGACATTGGCAGCCCGCGAGTCTCAGGACCAAATAGCAACACATCGTTAGTTTGATACTGCACATCGGTATAGCGTGTTTTGCCTTTCGTCGTACAGGCAAAAATACGGTTATGCTCAACATTGGAGAGAAACGCCTGCCAATTCTCATGAATGTTCACATTAGCAAGGTCGTGGTAGTCCAGGCCGGCACGACGGACTTTTTTCTCATCGAGCTCAAAACCCAGCGGCTTAATTAAGTGAAGTTGCATACCGGTGTTAGCCGCTAAACGTATGACGTTCATGTTTTCCTCTACCTATAAAAGCTGTTTTTGTTAGCTCTAGATTATAAACCTCAATATTTACTTGACCTTTAGGGAAGATCTATAAGCCTTACAGGCTAACAAAAAATAGCTAACAAAATTTTTTAGTCTGCATCCACCATTAAAGCTAAAATAGTGCTTTGAAAAGTTTATGGAAATTTTAAATGTTCAATATCGCATTATTTAATCCCGTCATGGCGAGTAATACCGGTAATATTATTCGGCTTTGCGCCAACAATGGCTGTACTTTGCACTTGATTGAACCACTTGGCTTCGATTTGGAAGAGAAGAAGTTGCGTCGTGCCGGCTTAGATTATCATGACTTAAGTAGAGTCGAGCGTTACCCTGATTTTGAAAGCTTCAAACATGCGATGGGTACCCGCAATATTTACGCAATAACAACTAAAGGCACTGTTAGCTATAGTGAAGCTTCATACAAGTCTGGAGACGTTTTACTTTTTGGCTCAGAGACTTCAGGTCTGGCACCGGAAGTAATGGATCAAGTTCCTCTCAATATGCGGCTACGCATTCCGATGATGCCAAATAATCGTTCCCTAAACCTCTCCAATTCAGTTGCTCTTGTTAGTTATGAAGCGTGGCGTCAAAACCATTTCGACTACGGCGGTTAGGGGAATGTATGAGTAATCTGGAGTCCCATTATTAAGAGGTATTTACCGGAAACAAGGTTTAACTTTGTAGGGCTAAGTCAATGCACACAAACGTGTATTCTATGGTTTCAGCGATACCTGATTTCTGGTCATGGAGTTAGTGAAAGCTGGGAAGTCCACCCCGACTTCTCTTACAGGTTATTATTAACTTTTATTACTGTCGCTTTGAGTTTCGCCACTACTATCGCTCGATGATATGCAGACAAAGGCTCAAGGCCAAACATCAACCTAGAAAAGGTACTAATACTTTACAGTGAAGGGGTAACCAAACCCAAATAGCAATGCGTTTAACCATTGATCGAATTACTGTTTACTTAGTTTTGGATCAGAAGCTTGGTAATATCCAGTGCAGCTGAACAGTCCTAGAAAGTCGAACCTATTGATTTTGTTTTTTCCGGCGGTATTCTTCAACCATTTCTTTTTCCTCTCGAGAAATTACAGCTAGCATCTTATCACTCACGTGCTCTTTTCTTTTCAACTTGTTGATCCACCAAAAACCAGCCGCAAAAAAAGCCGTTAATAACAAAATTAGTGCATACAGCAAGTACAGTTTTTCAGTGCTCACATTGATTCCCCACTGTAAACTCAATTATTAGATAGCATCTACGCTGACAATAGCTAACCTGACATTAAGCTTCAACTTAACTTCTTACTGCCGTTTACTCGCCAACAATAGAGAGCATTTTACGGCTACCTATCGAAAGCTCAAAAGCTGGTCATTGATATGGTCGCCAGTTTAGGTTAGAGTTTTCTCGATATTGAGGCACGTTACGAGACTGAGAGCCTTATCACCTTTCAGTCAAAAAATAAGGCGCCTGCATAGGCGCTTTATTTCCTCTCAAAGTTAATCTTATGGGTCTCTTATGCATACTCAGAACTTAAACCCTAGATTCACTGGTGCTCCCGGCTATTCTTAGATAGTGACGATGTCTCTAACCATTCGACTTAGTGCATACAAGCCGATACCTAATTGAAAATTTGAATCTTCTTCTAAGGCAGTTCTTATGAAAAAAACAGCCAGCAAGATTACAGAAGTTGTTATCGATATTATCTGTGATGGTTGTGGAGCAAGCGTTGTTCCTGACTTTCAAAAGGCTCACCGAGAAAGCTTGGACAACTTTAATGAATTTGGCGTGTTGTGCGCATCATATGGTTATGGCTCAAGCCAAGACGGTCACACTCACAAGTTCGACTTATGCGAAAAGTGCTTTGAAAAATTAACCAACACAGTGACACAACTACGATTGGATAATGGCCTTACTGACTAAATATCAGCTATATTAAAAATGCTCTTTCGTGTGGCAAGTTAGCCAAAGTCCTACACTAACTTCAACTATCTTCAGCTTGCTAAAAAGGAGCTGTTGAGAAAACATATTGTCCCCGATAGTAATGAACAAAGAAACAAATTATGAATGTGTCGATTCCTAAAGATATTGTTTTTTCAGATCTTGAACTTCGTTATGGGAACAATGGTCAGGTCAAATTCAACGAACAGGCTTTGCGAAGCTTTTTGTTAGAAAACAATCAAGAACTAGCAGCTGATACGCCTCTCGATTTTGAGACCGTAAGTGTTCTAATTTTAATGTGGTATCTCAAACATAAAGCTTTGGGAGGAGAAAAAGATCGCACTATGGAGTTTATGTTTGACCTTGTTGACGCTCAAAACGAAGAAAACCCACATTAAAGTGGGTTTTCTCAATGTCTTCGGCGGGCTACATAAAATGTAGTGATACCCGAAGCTCACACTAATAATCTAAACAAAAGCAATGCTGCTGTCTAACATTTTAGTGCTTAAATCTTATTATCAGCCTTTAATTGCTCTTTGCAAGACTTACCAGCCAACCATTCGAACTCTTGGAATATCTCTCTCAAGCTGACTTCTAAGATGATAAATAAAGGGCTTTAGAGCCTCCCTGTCACTCATTACAATTGAATCGCTCTCTCGTCTACACAGTCGCAGATCAAATCCTTTTCTTAAATGTCTTCCCATCCATCTCGTAGAAACATATTTTTTTCCAATTTCGTTATTCGCCATACGCAGCTTCCTTTAAGCTTGCAATACTGAAAATAACTTTACAACAATAAAGTTTAATTTTGCTAACGAGCAGCATTCAGTTGTAGGCACACCTTCTTGGTAAGCTGCTTGAGCAGACCTGCTTCGCCTAATATGTCTTCTGGAGAATCACAGCCGTCAAGCAGCTGGTCGATGAGTTTGTCTGATATTGGCATTCTGATATCCTTCTTCGATATTGCTAAGAATGCCATTTACACAGATATTTTTACACTCTCGTGTGAACGAAAAAACGCTGTTTGTGGGACCTGTTTTACTGTTCAGAAGCAACAGCTAGCTGTTCTTCATTAATGCTTTCAGCGCTTCGGGTGGCTCATCGGTTATTTTGTTTAACTTCTCCCAGGCTTTTTGATCTAGTTTTGTAGTTTTCGCTGTGGCTGTTTTTAACTCTTCACTTCTAGTTTTTGTCTCTTTGTTCATTTTCCAATTCATCCTTCTCTTGGCTTCTCTCGTAGTTTGGCAGCACTTTAGTTTTGAATGTATAGATCGCAAGTACAATAAAGGCAATAAGTACGCCAAAAGGTATTAACCCGCTTAAAAATTGCTCAAACATGTTATCCATTTTTTCTAACCTCAGGTCAGATCTCCACTTAGCATTTCGCTGACAATTTCTCTTAGCGCTGCTCTGCCGGTACTGGTAACTATCAGCTCTCGAACTTTAGCCCCCTCTAAGATAGGCAGTTCTGCATCAATCCACTTGTTCAAGGAATTTTCGTCAAAATTGAAAAGCATACGAAGCTCCGCCCAGATTTTAGTCAACTCATAAAGATTGTCGGTTTGTTTTAACGTTAAAGTTTTACGTCTGACAAGTTTTGAGTAGTCTTCGGTAGCTAAATCTAATGAAGCCATCACTAATTCTCGAGGAATACTCTTGACAAGCTTTTGCAAAATGCTACCTGGAATGCGCTTTTCAAAAGCCAAGAACAAGTCTAGATTGCTATAATTGGGCTCTTGTATCTTTGTACTTTCGATACGTGAGACGAGGAGCTCATTCAGCTCTATGTTCTGAGATGATTCTGTTTGCTTCATCGTTAACCTATTCTCTGGCTGCTTCAGTTAACTATGCCACTTACCGGTATTTCACTTCAAATAGTATTGAATCACAACTGATGTGCAGCAACCTAGTTCTAGTCATATTGATCTTCGAATAAAGGGAGGAGGGCTCTCCCCCTCCCCCTTATATTGGGCGAGCTCAACGTCTAGGATACACGTTTGTGTGCGTTGTTTAGGAACAAGGGGCTAGGCCATATCGATCTTCTAATAGGGGGCGTGTTATAGCCCTTATATTGTGCGGGCTCAACGTCTAGGATACACGTTTGTGTGCGTTATTTAGAAACAAGGGGCTAGGCATATCGATCTTCTAATAGCGGGGCGTGTGATTGCCCTTATAGTGTGCGGGCTCAACGTCTAGGATACACGTTTGTGTGCGTTCCTTAGGAGCAACGGGCTAAGTCATATCGATCTTCTAATAACGGAGCGTGTGATTTCCCTTATATTGTGCGGGCTCAACGTCTAGGATACACGTTTGTGTGCGTTCCTTAGGAGCAACGGGCTAGGTCATATCGA
>NZ_PIQA01000018.1 GCF_003987095.1 Idiomarina piscisalsi
CCCTTATATTGTGCGGGCTCAACGTCTAGGATACATGTTTGTGTGCGTTGTTTAGGAACAACGGGCTAGGTCATATCGATCTTCTAATAACGGAGCGTGTGATTGTCCTATTGTAGGCGACTCAATAGACGACGATACACGTTTGTGTGCGTTCTGGAGTAAACCGAGAATCATAGACAATTCCTGACTATTATTTGAGCTGCACTATGGCCGCTAAGAGCGATTAGCCGACTAAATGAGTCCTCTGAACAGTCCGCTCCTCGCTCAAAGCGGAATGAACTCTTGATGCTCATTAAAAGAATTTCATACTTACCGATCGTGCCGTCCAAAAGGGCTAAACAAGCTAGCATTGTCACATATACTGTTTTTATGTACAGTTCCTTTTTTAAACGAAGGGGGAACCGATGAACATTATTGCTGAAGCACGCTGGCGGAGTAGGGAATTAAACAGTACTGAAAACTGCCAGCTAGTCCGTCAACAGAATCAGTGGCTCCTGAGAGGGGATGTAACTATCGTCGAATCGAGCAAATCTGTTCAATGGGTTTATCAAATTGTCTGCAGCAACAGTTGGCATACCCAAGAAGTTCGCCTTCAAAAATCAACGATGTTCCCAATTACCTTTTCACGAACTAACGACGGGAAATGGTATAAAAACAGAGTTTATCTACCCTACCTTGATGGGGCTCATGATATCGATCTCGGATTTACTCCAGCGACTAATACGCTGCCTATTCGACGCCAACAACCTAAAATAAATGACACCATGGTTTGTCATGCAGCTTGGCTTCGGGAAAATGACTGCAGCATCCTTCCAGTTGAGCAATATTACACTCGGCTAGAAGATAATTTATATGAATATCATAACCCTACTAGCGGCTTTCGGACTCAACTTGAAGTCGACCAGCACGGCCTTGTGAGAGATTACGGCGATATCTGGTCTTCAGAATAAGGTGAATGGCCGCTCTGAGCGAGGAGCAGACCTTCGATTTTTTTCCTAACTCAAATAGTAAGTCGTCTCCCTGTCATTAGTTAGTTCGGGTGACGCGAATCCGGCACAGCAAACTTATCTCTGCAATATTGCGCGATTTGCTATTGTGTTGTGGATTTAAGTCACTTATTGTCAATGACATAACGAAAAATCAAAGTTAGATATTGTGTGCAAGTTAGAGTGTAACTGAGCATGCTCAAATGGCTTTCGCTCATTAAGAGCGTTTCAAGGTCGGAGTCTTGTTTAGCTTAGTAACTTAAGAGTTAGCACCTATCAATTGAACAAGTGACAAAGTGCATACGCACAATATACAAAGGTTATATTTACCAAGGAAGTTAGCCCACATGGCAAAGATAAATCCTTTCAAACCAAATAGCCCGGTCCCCCCAGGTATGTTTGCCGGCCGGCTAGCCGAAATCGAAGCTCTTGAAAATGGGCTTCACCAAACTAAGCACGGCAATAGTTCAAATTTTCTGATTACTGGTGAGAGAGGGATCGGTAAATCTTCTCTTATCGGCTATATAAAGCCAACCGCACAGGGGTTTATCAAAAGCGCTGATTACGACAATTTCAACTTCGTTGTTGTTAATACAGTCATTTCCAATAAGTCGACGCTCATTAGCTTTATCAAACTTCTTGAACGTAATCTAAAAAGAGAGTTGGAGAAAATAGGGAGAGCTGAAAAAGTAAGAGCTTTTTTTAGTGATACGTGGTCATTTGTTCAAAGATTGAAAATAATGGACTCTGGTATTGGTAAAGCCGAACCAAGTGATGATTTAGATCTTATTATTGACGATTTTGCCTACTCTTTAGCTGAAACGTCTAAGCGGATCACCAATCCCGAAAATGGTGAAGTAGCACGGGATGGAATCATGATCGTTGTGGACGAAGCAGATAATGCATGTCCAGATCTACATATTGGTTACTTTTTCAAAGTAGTAACTGAACTCTTGCAGCAAAACGGCTGCGAAAACGTAATGTTTATTGTTGCAGGGTTGCCAGATGTAGTTGAGAAACTAACAGTCTCGCATGAGTCATCAATGCGAGTTTTCACTCAGTTGGTCATCAAAGAGTTAAAGCCTGATGATCGAAAATATGTAGTGAATCGTGGCTTGGAAGTGGGTAACGAACAAAATGATGAACAAACAATTATCACGACTGATGCTAGAAATATGATTTCGACCCTTTCTGAAGGGTATCCTCATTTCATTCAGCAGTTCTCCTATTCTGCTTTTGAGGCGAACACCGATGGTGAGATAAGTGAGGACGATGTAGCCACAGGAGCATTTAGGCAAGGTGGTGCGCTAGATGCGATAGGCTCTAGATATTATCAGAGCTTATATAATGAACAAATCAAATCTGATGAATATCGTGAAGTTCTTGAAATAATGGCGGAAAACATGAACTCTTGGATTAAAAAGAGTGATATCCGTGATAAATTTTCCGGCAATGACCATACGGTAAGTGATGCGCTGAAAGCACTTACTTCTAGAAAAATTATACTGAAAAACCCGTCAAAGCTCGGCGAGTATCGCCTTCAACATAAAGGGTTCGCTCTCTGGATTAAATTATTTGGCCGAAGAAAAAATGCAACAAGTCAAAGCACACGAACGCAGTAAACTGCGCCGGTGTTTGAAGCGTTATGGACTATTGAGTATCTATGTCGAAGAGTGAGATCGAAGCGAAAATCGAGTTTCAAGAAACCATAGGTGAAGCGAATCCCGGTGGCTTCCAGCCTGTCAGGTTCACTCGAGTAAAATATAAGGCAAGTCCAACTGCACATATCGACATTCGACGTTTTCAGCGTGGATACGATGACGAAGGCGAAGAGCAGTTTTTCCCAACCAAAGTTGGATTTAGGTTTCCGGAGAGCCAATTCCGTCGCGTTGTCGAAAATTATGCCCTAATGCCGGAATCTTATGTACACCCCACCATAATAAAGAAGTGTTTTGCTTTGCTTGGAAATCGTGAGTACGAAAGTGCCGTGCTTCAAGCCTTCAAGGCAATAGAGGTATCGGTGCGTGAAAAAATTGGAGCTCCAGCAGACTGTTTTGGTGAGCGATTACTAAAAAAAGCGTTCAACCCTGACGACGGGGCTCTAACTAATCATGAGCTTCCAAAAGCAGAAAGATTTGCTTTTCTGAACTACATCACAGGCGCTTTTAGCTTCTATCGCAACGCCAGTTCTCACCGAGATGTCGATCTGGACTTTATTTCGGCATTCAAAAAAATCGTGGTCGCCAGCGATCTGTTGACTGCCCTCGAGGACGCTGAAATAAATGCATAACGATCGGCTGTTATCGCCCCTTTCAAAGCTGCCCGCTCCGCATTACAGTTATTGCAAGCCGGTTACGCGAGCCGTTAACGTCCGCTCTTGGCACCAAGCCGAAAGTCAGTAACGAGCGAGAACCGGACACTAAGTAACTTACGAACCTATACACTCAGAGCCAGTGTAGCTGGCTTGCACTTCTATTCATGATTAGACATTTCGTCCTGTTTTAGCACTTTTCAGCACACTGTAAGGTTGCAATCTAGTTATCGAGGAGTAGTTTGATTGGTGGAAAGTAATCTAACCAGGGCATGGAGCGAAATGAATCTCTTCAAGGTTCTACCTTCCATTAGCAGGTTTGGGGAGTGCATTTAGCTTTTACTTTAATCAACTTTATGAGTCAAATTAGCGCTAATTTAGTTAAAAGAAAAATTAAAAACATCAAGGTGCGTAGGGATGTTAAGCGTAAACGAGCAAGGAAAATGTTTATGGCAAACGAAGATCAGGAATGGGAAGTTTTTATAAGATTTTTGGAAGAACGCAGAAAGGAAGAATGGGTTGTAAGTGCTAAAAAGACTCTTGATTGGTTCTTGGAACATATGGGAGAGGATAATTGGGTTCGACGTAAGAGAGCTGTTGTCCAGTATTTCAGGCAGCAACAAAGTAATCATATTCCATCTAGTCCAGCACGAGCACTTGATATAGAAGACGAAAATGCCCGAGTGGCATTCAATAAAGATTGGATAGCTTGGTATCTCTATCTTGTAGAGTCTGTCTATTTTCGCCCCTATGTTGATGAACCTTCACAATCTGCAAGAATATACCCGTTCTTTTCTGCTATTGGTAGATACATTGATATCGCTACGAATATCGAAGGCATAGACGGGAAGCTTGATGAGCTCTTAGAAGGCAAAGAAAATCAACCAGACTCCTTACTTTTTGAAATAGTCACCGCCATTATGTATCAGAGAAATGGGTGGACTGTTAAATTTATTCCAGAAGATGCGAACTCAAAAACTCCAGATCTATTTGTCTCGAGAGGTAATGAAAGTTTTTACGTAGAATGTAAAAGACAAAGCAAAGTTACCGAATATTCTGAAAATGAAAGAAAAGAATGGAGAAAGCGCTGGGCTAAGCTTGCTCCGATTATGATTGCAAACAAAACTTCGATATTTGTTGATGTAACTTTTAAAGTTGAAATCTCTCAAACGTCAGAAGATATTCTAGCTAAAGCATTTTCAGCGATAATTCATAAGGGATGTATTGACAATGGAGTATATCTGGAGAGTGATGAGCTCATTTTTAAAGCAAGCTACATAGATATGGGCTTGGTGGACGAGCATTTCGATAAATATCAAGTACGCTGGAACTCCCCCCAGATGATAGCTCTATTTGCAGGAGGATACGATAGCAGCGGTAGTTATACTCAGCTTCATTCTCCAAAGGGTATTAACGCAATAGGGCCTGATGATGACGAGCATGTTCTTAACCTGTTTTGTGAAGGTGTGCACGCAGCGTATTGTGCAAAATGGGAGTGCGTTGCTGATGAATCTATTAATAAAAAGGCTAAAGATGTGAGAAAGCTTCTTAGCAAGGCAGTTAATCAAGCACCCAAAAGTCATCCAACAATTGTCCACATCGGATATGAGACACTTCACGGGCCAATAGTCGAATACTCTAGAGCGAATAAGATCTATTCGTCAATAGAGAATTTTGACTATAAAAGGAAAGATATTCGAGCGGTCTATTGTCATGCTATCCAGCCATCTAATCAAATAGAAGGTTTCGAGTGCGCCGAGACTACAATGCGCTTTGGGCGAATAGGGGTGAATCCAGAAGATATTCTCCCTCATGACCTGCTGCTAGATGAACCTGGAATGGAGACAAGGAATGATACTCATTGGAATGAAGACTTTACCGGTAGCTATAAGTCTTAACCGCTAGCTGCAGCACGGCAATTGACGCATCACTTCAATTGCCCGATGAATTGCGCATTACCGTGCGCGACTGGCACAAGCATTCTGCGGCAAGGAAGGAGCGTTCTTCAGAATTGACAGAACGCAAGTAATCAGGCCGCTTGAAGACTGTTGCTAATTACAAAAATAATAGTTTCAGAATCACTCGAACTACCGTCGATTAAATAATAGAAAAGCTTTACAACGAGGCTTAAAATTAGCCAAAACCATGCGCTTTTTAAAAGTGCTTCCGCCATTTTGACGTGCGTCACCTTTTCATTCGTTGCATCATAATTACGACGTAGGCATCTCAGAGTGTTACGAAATAAGGTTAACTCAAATTTTTCATCACCGACCTCGAATAAATCTTTCCAGCTAATCGCTCGAAAACTTGTTACCTTCAATGCGCGTTTTGCCCAGAGAATACAACGAAATGCAACAATAGCTGAAATACTCATTGTTAAAAGCATTAGCCAGCTCAATGCTGACTGCAGAGCAGACTCTGATTCCCCAATAATATTTATTACTAGTGGAGACAATGTTATCAGTGACGCAAGGAAGGCTGTAGCGACACCTAGATATAGTCCGCCCTTACTGTCAGCTGAAGATCTTCGCTGTTGCTCATGATCGTAAAGTCTGCGAGCCTCATCGAGAGCGACATCCACAAAGTCCCCCGGGTCTGCCTCCTTTATTAGATCTAAATCTTTCTCTGTTGAGCTGTCGCCTGATTTACGTTCTAGTCTCGGCCATAACAGATCAAAATTCATATTTTTTCTCCACAGGCAACTAACTCATCGACAATCGCGGAAGCGATAGGTAAATTTGTCTTATTCTCAATCCACGCCCATTGGCCGTTTGGGTTTATTTCCAAAAACCAATAGTTACCTTTTTGATCACATACCAAGTCAATAGCACTGAACCTCAAATTTAACTTTGAAGTTAACTCGATGCATGATTTAGCTATGTCTGTCGGTAGCTCTATAACTTGATGGCGTAAATCTATTCTTCCTCCTTTCCGCCAATCTACTCTTGTTTGCTCATCATCCTGCGACCAAATTGCGACTGGAAAGATTTGCTTTCCCACCACCGTGACTCTTGCATCGAACTTCTTAATGATTTCTTGTTGAAAGATCGAGGGAACCTGAGAAATAGCTGAAGTATCTTGAGTCTTTATTTCAGGAATTCTATTGGTGAAAACCACCTTGTCATTTTTGCCTTCAATCAAGCCTTGCTTTACAGGTTTAATAATAAGCCGTTTGTTCTCGGTTTTATGAATAATATCGTTAGCGACGTTAGTAACTAAGCCATTGGGTACTCTGAAACCCGCAGACTTCGCTAGGAGCAATTGTTTCGGCTTATCCTCTGCAAGCGCTATAGATACGGGCGAAGTGAACCACTTTCCCTCAAGTCGCGCGTAAATGCTTTTTAAAAAAGCCAGCCATTCTGATGCAATGTATTCATTTTCACTAGTCTCTAACGAGCTTGAATACTCAGGGGGGGGCAGGTCTTCGAAAATAGGCAGATTTAACCCTACTACCGCTGACATTCCCTATTCGCCAGTCATCAAGGGATTCATATCCAATACAGCATTCGTAATTTGCCAATGACTCTGTATTTAATCGGTAGTAGTCCATCTCTCGTTTACGTAATTCACGAACGATGTAATCGGTCGTAATGTCTCTTTTATTAGTAACTAAAAGAATCATAGGTCATAAGGACTCATCGAATTATCGTCCTCTTCTTGCGCCACTTCAGTCTTTGTTAGTAAACCACTCAAGATGCAGGACTTTAAATCTGTATCATCACTTTCTTCACGCACCTTGGTTTTGGTCATCATCTCGAGGGTGTATGAACTTTCATCGTCTTTTTCAACATCAACATTTGTCTTTGTATTAAGCTCTGCACTGTTGAGCGCTAAAGACTCAATTACTGGCATCATGGCTTCTGCGTCGAACCACATATCATATTGTTCGGAATAAAAGCTGAATCGCCACTGATTTGCTAGACACCTCATAGCCATAGATAATGGCATAAAAGAGGTGCTTATGAGTAACAACCGATACCCTGAAGAATTTAAAATCGAAGCTGTCCGGCAAATTACCGATAAAGGTTATTCTGTTGCTGACGTTTCAAGACGGCTCGATGTTTCCGTTCATAGTTTATATGCCTGGGTTAAGAAGTACGGTCCAGAAGCAGAGAAACACGCAGCTCAAACCGAAGAGCAGGCTGAACTAAAACGTTTAAGAAAAGAGTTACAGCGTGTCACTGAAGAGCGTGAC
>NZ_PIQA01000019.1 GCF_003987095.1 Idiomarina piscisalsi
GGCGGTGGCGGCGGTGAAGAATTCTTATAAGGATTAAGGCTGTATGAGCGACAACCGCGACGACAATACGCATTTCAGTCACTGGGACTTGCCGGACATGACCTCGCAGGAACTGCGCGAAGGGTCCCAGGTAAATGCGTTAAACAAACCAAGACGCTGGCAATACGAGCCGCCGGAAGCGGACGATAATGACGAAGAGGAGTTGCAGCCGTTAACTGCTGAACAGCTGGAAGAAATTCGTCAGGCAGCTCGCGACGAGGGGTATCAGGAAGGTTTTGAAAACGGTCGCACAGACGGTCTCAAAAAGGGCTACGACGAAGGCTATGAAGCCGGCAAAGAAGAAGGTGTTGCAGCCGGTAAAGAGGAAGGTATAGCGGCTGGTAACGAGGTGATAGAAGAGCAACGAGCAAAACTTGAGGCATTACTGCAAAGTTTATCGACGCCTAATAAACGTATTACTGAAGCTGTCCAGGAAGAACTGATTGATATGGTTAGCGATCTGACCCGTGTCATTTGTCTGGATGCGGCTGAGCACTCGAAAGATATGATAGTCAATGCGGTGCGCGAGGCAGTATCGGTATTACCGGTCACCGATCAGCGAGTGGTTATACACTTAAACCCAGACGACATAGAGCTTATTGAGTCGGTTTACAGTGAGTCTGAGCTGAGAGAAAAAGGTTGGTTGCTGAACAAAGATGAATTACTGGAGCGCGGCGGTTGTCGTGTGACCACCGAGAGCTCGACCATTGATTACAGCTTAGAGACACGTATGGAAGATGTCTTTAACCGCGTGAAGGGGTAACCCATGAGCGAACCAGAAGCCCTTATTCATGAACTTCGTAAAAAACGCCAGCGTATTGAAAAGCCGTCGGTGGCGGTATCGGGCTATTTAACTCGCGTTGTTGGCCTAATGTTTGAAGCGGTCGGCTGTCGCGCCCCTGTCGGCTCAAGTGTCGCTGTCGAAGCGGCCAGTGGCGATATTGAAGCCGAAGTCGTGGGCTTTGAAGGTAATATTAGTTATTTAATGCCAACGGAGGACGCGTTAGGCGTGGTTCCCGGTGCTCGCGTACGCCCCTTAAGCCGGAAGAACCAACTGCCGTTAGGCATGGAGTTACTTGGACGAGTTATTGACGCCCGTGGAGAACCACTCGACGGCAAAGGCCTTATTTTTTCCGACGGTAAAACCTACCGCAGTAAACCCATGAACCCATTGAATCGCCGCCAGGTAAAACAACCACTGGATGTTGGTGTAACTGCAATTAATGCCTGCTTAACCGTCGGACAGGGTCAGCGTATGGGTCTGTTTGCAGGCAGTGGCGTCGGCAAAAGTGTGTTGCTTGGCATGATGACCCGAGGCACCAACGCTGATGTCATTGTTGTTGGCCTGATTGGTGAACGTGGGCGAGAAGTTAAAGAGTTTATTGAAGAGATACTGGGTGAAGAGGGTTTGGAAAAAGCCGTGGTTATTGCGGCACCGGCGGACCAGTCTCCCCTTATCCGTTTACGTGGTTGTGAAACGGCAGCGCAAGTCGCAGAGTATTTCCGCGACCAGGGTTTAAATGTTTTGCTGTTAATGGATTCGCTCACTCGTTATGCCATGGCCCAGCGTGAAATTGCGTTAGCCGTCGGTGAGCCGCCCGCAACCAAGGGCTATCCGCCTTCTGTATTTGCCAAATTACCGGCACTTGTTGAGCGGGCGGGCAATGGCGGCGACGGGCAAGGATCGGTCACCGCGTTCTATACCGTTCTAACCGAAGGTGATGACCTACAGGATCCGATTGCCGATTCGGCACGAGCCATTCTTGATGGGCACATCGTTTTAAACCGTGAGTTGGCTGATTCCGGTCATTATCCTGCCATCGATGTTGAAGCCTCCATTAGCCGTGTCATGCCGCAAGTGGTTTCTGAAGAGCACATGAAACAAGCTATTCAGGTGCGTCAGTGGTATTCAAATTATCGCCGCAATCGAGATCTAATTTCCATTGGTGCTTATACCCGGGGAAGCGACCCCGCCATTGATCAAGCCATCGCAATGCAGCCTAAAGTTGCGCAGTTTCTGCAGCAACCGATGAAACAAGTGGTGAGCTACGATGAGAGCTTGCTTCAGCTGAACCAGTTAATCAATCCAAACCAGCAGCAATCAGCAAGTGGTTAAGTAAATGGCAGAGTTAAGCCAACTAAAAATGCTGCTGGACTTAGAACAACAGCGTGAAGATAAGACCGCAAAAGACTTTGCTGAGGTGCAACAGCAGGTTCAGGATAACCAGATGCGACTGGACGGCATGTCAAAATACCGACTCGACTACTTGAATCAGCTACAACAGCGGGGTCAGGGCGGCATTCAGTCGATGCAGGTGAGCCAATACCATGCGTTTGTCGGCAAGCTCGATGAGGGCGTTGAACAATTGCACCACGAAGTTGTTAAGTTGCAACAGGTGCTGGCTCAGCGTAAAGAGCGGTGGTTGGCGCAGCGTCGAAAACGAGAATCTATCGAGCACCTGATTAAAGAAAAAGAAAAACGTGCGCAAAAGGTGCAAGCACGCAAAGAGCAAAAGAATTTGGACGACTTTTCCAGTCAACGCTTTATTCGGGATAAAAAAGCCTGACGCAAATAGTTGGAACGCTTCTTGCTTTATTTTGAGCAAGTCAGTTATTCAGGACATGAAACTATGCAACAGCTGCTGAATTTAACAGAATCAACGGAAAACTTTGTCCGCACCGGCGGCAAGGCGGGTGGAAAAGCTTTGGGTAAAGAGCTTTCGCTTGGCGCAGGTGAAAGCTCTGATGGTGAGTTTTCTCGCCTGATGATGCAGCAAACAGAAAAAGGCAAAGAGTTCCAGCAAGTTAAGCTGATGCCAGAGCAAGCCACGATTAAAAAAGACATTGACGGTGAAGGGCGCCGGAATGTTGGCGCTCCTGTTGAAAGTAATTTGTTCGAGTTGCTGCAGGAAATGCAGCAGCAGATGGCCGAAGTGTCCAGCGAAGAGGGAGAGGCAGAGTTATCGGCCGATGAGGTTGCTGCGGTGGTCAATATTGATGAAACGCAGCTGGAGAAAACCGGTGATATCGAGCTAAGCGACGCTGACCTTGAAGAATTACTGGCTGTGTTTGTGGATAAACTCAGTCATCAACAAGGTGACCAAAAAGAGCTTTCGGCTGAACAGCGGCAAAGTCTTGCCGAAAGTATGCTGGCAAAAATGACCGACGAGCAGAAACAGCAGTTGATGGAGCAATTAAATGCGATTGCCAAGGGCGGTGCTGATGCAGCCGATCAAAAGTTCATTGTGCAATTGCTTGAACCCGTGATGCCTAAGTCCGATGCGGATAAATTGTTGGTTGGTAAAGATAAAGCATTGTCAGAGAATATTGCTGCAGGGAAAGACACCAATAAACAGTCGGATGCCAGGCAGGTATCACATGCATTGTTGGCTGCGCTACGAGACGTTGTAACTGAGTCTAAGCAGGAGTCACAAAAAAGTTCTGATCCTGCACAGTTAATGAAACAACTGGAAGCCCAGTTAGCGGCGCTGAAAGAGAACGGCAATACGGATGCTAAGGCGCTTACGGGCAAAGAACGTGGCAAATTGGAGCAATTAATGGCAGAGCTTCGTCAGTTAATGGCAGGAGCGTCTGACAATAAAGAATCACTGACGAAAGAACAGGCGACTAAAGCAGAACAACTGATTGCCGATTTAAGACAAACACTGAAACAAAGTAGTGATAAGGCATCGGCGGTAGGAGCTTCGACTGATACGAAGTCTGGTAAAGCGGAATTTGCGATAAGCGCGACAGACTCAAACAAAGGTCCAGGTGAGTCCAGGGCCGAGCAGTTAGCGAAAGCGGATAAAAATACTAAAGCTGAGCTTGCCGCTGACGGTCAGGTAAAAGGCGACAAAGCGTTGAAACCTGATGGTGAGTTGGCGACTAAAACGGCCGAAAATGCCCAGGTGAATCAAGCGTTCAGAAACACAGTCGATGCATTGTCTGATGCTGGAGCCGCCAAAGCAATACAAGGGCAAATGGTCTCGACTGCTCAGGGGACGGTAGCCGCGTCAGAAAGCAGCCAGGCAAATACGTTGCAAGCGTTGCAAAGACCTTTAGATTTGCAGCAGACGGAAGCGTCACAAAAGCTGCAAGAGCGCATTAACATTATGATGAGTAAGAATATTCAGCGTGCTGATATTCGGCTTGACCCGCCTGAACTTGGCAACGTACAAATACGAGTGAACGTAAGTGGCGAGCAAACCACGGTGCAGTTTCAGGTACAAAATGCTCAGGCTCGGGAAGCCATTGAGTCGGCCATGCCGCGCTTACGAGAAATGATGGAGCAGCAAGGTCTGAATTTAGCGGATACTCAGGTAGGTGAGCAGGCTAGGGATGGTAGTGGTACAGGAGACGGTGAAAATGCCTCAGGATCGGAAACTGAACACTGGACGCAGGAATCTGAAATCGCCTTGCAGGATGGTCAGGTTGTGACCGATGGCCGCGTGGATTTTTACGTATAACGGTGACGTTGGAGGCCTATTCAGGCTATAGTAGCAACATAAAGACCGATATAGCGCTGACCCAAGGAAAGCAAGATGGCTGAAGAACAGAATACAGAAAACAATGCAGAGCAAGACGGCGAACAGGAAGCTAAAGGCGGCAAAAAGAAAAAGCTGATACTGTTCGGCGTTATTGGCTTGGTACTGATTTCTACAGTTGTATTGGTCCTGTGGCTCTTCGGTGGAAATTCGTCGAATGAGCAGGCGTCAGAGAGTGTGCCAGAGCAAACGAATAGAAACTTCGAGAGTGCGTCAGCCCCGGAAATAGGCAATGCGCTTTATGTTGGTATGCCGCGTCCATTTGTGTTTATTGTACCTGGAGACTCAAGAGAGCGGACGGTGCAGATAAAAGCGCAATTAATGGTACGGGGTGAGAAAAACGAAGAGTTGGCGAAAAAACATATCCCGTTGATTGAAGGCACGTTACATGAAGTGTTCTCATCATCGACGGCAGACCGATTAAAAACGGCGGAAGGCAAAGGGCAATTGCGCGAATTAGCGTTAACGGAAGTGCGAGATGCACTTCAGGAAGTGACTGGGAAGCCCGTCGTCGAACAAGTTTTATTTACCAGTTTGGTAATGCAATAAGTGAGCAACTATGGCTGTGAGCGACTTACTATCACAAGACGAAATTGACGCACTCTTACACGGCGTTGACGACGTAGAAGAAGAGGATTCGGAGGGGCAAGAAGCCTCGGCGGATGCGCTCGACTATGACTTTTCGTCGCAAGACCGAATTGTTCGTGGGCGTATGCCAACTCTCGAAATCGTTAATGAACGGTTCGCTCGTCATATGCGCGTAAGCTTATTTAATATGATGCGACGTACCGCTGAAGTGTCGATTAATGGCGTACAGATGATTAAGTTCGGTGAGTATGTGCATACACTGTTTGTTCCAACGAGTTTGAACATGGTGCGTTTTCGTCCGCTAAAGGGTACTGCGCTTATAACCATGGAAGCTCGGCTGGTCTTTATTCTGGTCGACAATTTCTTCGGTGGCGATGGCCGTTACCACGCAAAAATTGAAGGTCGGGAATTTACGCCGACAGAACGCCGTATTATTCAAATGCTGCTGAAATTGGTCTTTGAGGACTATAAAGAAGCCTGGGCCCCGGTCATGGATGTCGGCTTTGAGTATCTGGACTCAGAAGTAAACCCGGCGATGGCTAATATTGTGAGTCCGACGGAAGTTATCGTTATCAGTTCATTCCATATTGAGCTTGATGGTGGTGGTGGTGACTTCCACATAGCTTTACCTTATTCCATGCTTGAGCCTATCCGAGAGCTGTTAGACGCCGGTGTTCAGTCAGACAAAGAAGACACTGATATGCGCTGGAGTAAAGCGCTGCGTGATGAAATTATGGACGTTCCGGTTGAAATGATTGCCAAACTGGCGGAAACCGAAATGTCGTTACGGGAAGTCATGGACTTGCAAGAAGGCGATATTATTCCGCTGGAAGTACCGGATGACTTAACCGTTCTGATTGAAGATTTACCGACGTTCCATGCGAAGATGGGGCGTTCAAGAGACAATGTGGCGTTGAAAATCTCCGACAAAATTAAACGTCCGGAAACTGTCAAATCCGATATTCACATGTTGACGCGTGGTGGTCGCCGAATAGGTGGAGACGCCGAGCTTCAACAATTAGAAGAAGACATCGATTTATAATAATTGCTGCTTAGAAAGTGAGGTTGCAAAATGAGTAACGACGATAAAGATATGGATGACTGGGAAGCAGCAATGGCTGAACAGGCAGCTGCAGAAGATGAAGAGTCTTCAGAAGGCGATGCATCGGAAAGCGAAAAGCCAAGTAATGCCAGTCATTCAGGCATGGACAACGTGCAAACCGCAGAGCTGGAAGAGCTTAACGAAGATTCGCCGGTTGGTGAAGAAGAGAAGCGTAAACTGGATGCAATTCTTGATATTCCGGTCACTATTTCAATGGAAGTAGGGCGTAGCCAAATAAGCATTCGTAACTTACTTCAGCTGAATCAGGGCTCTGTTGTTGAATTAGAGCGTGTTGCTGGGGAACCCTTGGATGTTTTGGTGAACGGTACCTTGATTGCGCACGGCGAAGTGGTTGTTGTTAATGATAAATTCGGGATACGATTAACCGATGTTATTAGTCAAATTGAGCGTATTCGCAAGCTTCGTTAGTTTGCTGGCGCTGCCGGTGACGGTACTTGCCCAAACCGAGCAAAAAGCAATAGTGTCCGGTAATGATATAGGCGCCATGGTATTGGCGCTTTTTGCCGTTTTAGTGGTCATTGTTGTATTGGCGTCACTGTTAAAACGGTTTAACCTGAAATTTCAGGGCGCTTCGGGTATGAAAGTGTTAAGTAGCGTGTCCTTAGGCGCCAAAGAGCGCTTGGTCATTGTCGATGTTGGGGGCGAGAAACTGTTGTTAGGTGTTACCCAGCAGCGCATTGACTGTTTAAAAGAACTACCGTCCGATATCAACCTGGAAGGAAAACAAGAACAATGAACCGCTGGTGGTATCTCATAGTATTTACGGCGTTTTTGCTGATACCTGAGCAGGCATTCGCCTGGCAGGATCTTTCCGCGGTGACCGTCAAAACTAATCCTGACGGCACTCAGGAGTACTCAGTAACGCTGCAAATTCTCGCTATAATGACCGCGCTGACGTTTATACCGGCAATGGTCATTATGATGACGTCCTTCACCCGAATCATTATTGTTCTGGCGATACTTCGTCAGGCGATAGGCTTGCAACAGTCTCCGTCGAATCAGGTGTTATTGGGGATTGCATTGTTTTTAAGTTTTTTCATTATGTCGCCGGTGCTGAATGAAATTAATGACAAAGCTTTGCAGCCCTACATGAATGAGGAAATTCAGTCACTGGAAGCCGTTGACCGAGCAAAAGCACCGTTGAAAGCCTTTATGCTGGCGCAAACACGATTAACTGACCTGGAAACTTTTATTGATATTTCAGGTGAAGAGGGCATTGAAGCACCAGAAGACGTGCCGATGTCTATTTTGATCCCGTCTTTTATTACCTCAGAGCTAAAGACGGCCTTCCAAATTGGCTTTATGCTGTTTATTCCATTCCTAATCATCGACTTAGTGGTCGCCAGTGTTCTTATGGCCATGGGTATGATGATGTTATCGCCAATGATTGTGTCACTGCCCTTTAAGCTGATGCTATTTGTGTTAGTGGATGGCTGGAGTCTGACCATGAGTACGCTGGCCGGAAGCTTTGGGGTTTAGGAGGACCTATGTCACCAGAAATGTTTTTGGATATTTTTCAGGAAGCGCTGAAAACCATTGTGATTATGGTGGCATTCATCATTTTGCCCGGGTTGTTGGTCGGGTTAGTAGTTGCTGTTTTTCAGGCCGCAACCTCAATTAACGAACAGACCTTAAGTTTCTTACCACGTTTATTAGTGACGCTTGCTGTTGTAGGGCTCGGAGGGCATTTCCTGACTGAAACAGTGATGGACTTTACCATCGAAATGTTTAACCGGATTCCTGAAGTGGTTGGCTAATGGATCTGGTCACTTCTGTCGTTCTGGAGTGGCTAGAGCAACATCTCTGGCCGTTAACACGGGTCTCCGCCATGATAGGCAGTATGGCGCTATTTTCCGGCACCCTGGTTAACGCACGTATCAAGATCTTCCTATCGTTAGCCATCATACTGGCGGTTTCTCCTGCATTACCTGAGGTGTCAACTGGTGTTGAAATGACATCAGTGGGTGGTTTTTTAGTGACCGCACAACAAGTGGTTATTGGTGTAGCCTTGGGGCTGGTCTCGCTGCTTTTCCTGCAAATATTCGTGCTTGGCGGCCAGGTTATTGCGATGCAGATTGGTCTAGGTTTTGCCTCGATGGTGGATCCAACCAATGGTCAGCAAGTACCGGTTATTGCACAATTTTTCTTGATGCTTGCGAGCTTGGTTTTTCTGGCTTTCGATGGTCATTTACTGATGATTCACATGATCATGGCCAGCTTCGATGCTATTCCAGTCGGTATGACAGGGTTGGATGCGGACGCATTTATGGCAATAGCGGAATATGGTTCCGTTATGTTTTCAGCGGCCTTAGCCGCGATGCTTTCAGGCGTTATTGCTATTTTGTTGATTAACTTAAGTTTCGGCGTAATGACACGAGCGGCGCCGCAGCTTAATATTTTCGCCATAGGCTTTCCAATTACTATGGTAAGTGGCTTAGTTGTATTATGGCTCACCATGGGCGGCTTTATTTTCCATTTTGAAAACCAATGGCAACGTGCAATTGAAGTGATGTGCACAGTTATTGGCTCTCAGTGTAGCTAGACTCCGGGATAAGGTAGAGAGTAATGGCAGAGACTGATCAGGAACGCACAGAAGACCCCACGGAGCGACGAAAACAGCAGGCCCGCGAGAAGGGCCAGGTTGCGCGCTCCAAAGAAATGGGTACGGCGTTTGTACTGGTGAGCGCCGCTATTGCTTTTATGTGGTTTGGTGACTGGCTTTACGAAGGAGCCCGTAATGTTTTTCAAACCATGTTTACCATCGACCGTCAGCAGGCCTTTGATACCACCAAAATTTACGAAGCCTTTGGTATTGCCTTCGGTTTTATCATGTGGCCGGTACTGATTATTTTCGCTTTCGTGTTAGTGGCAACCTTTTTCGGGAACAGCTGGTTGGGTGGTATCTCCTTCTCGACCAAAGCTATGGCGCCTAAGTTCAGTCGCATGAACCCCCTTAACGGTTTTAAGCGCATGTTTGGTATTCAGGCATTGGTAGAGCTTGTTAAAGCGATAGCTAAGTTCTCAGTCGTTGCCGTTTCGGCATTCTTCTTATTGAAGTGGCAGTTTGTCGACATTCTCCAAATGTCGATGGGCCAAATGCCGAACATGATGGCCCACGCTTTGGATATCTTGCTGTGGATGTTCTTATTACTGTGTTGCTCAATCTTTTTGATTGTGGTGATTGACGCTCCTTTCCAGTTGTGGAAACACAACAAAGATTTACGTATGACCAAGCAGGAAGTGAAAGACGAACATAAAGACACAGAGGGGAGCCCGGAAGTCAAAGGCCGTATTCGTCGCTTGCAAATGGAAATGGCGAATCGTCGCATGATGCAGGAAGTGCCTAAAGCAGACGTAGTGGTAACCAACCCGACGCATTATGCGGTGGCGTTAAAATATGAAGATGGTGGCTCACAAGCGCCTGTGCTATTAGCGAAAGGTACCGACGAGACGGCAGCGAAAATTCGTGAAATTGCTTTAGAGTATGATATTCCATTAGTGCAGTCGCCCGCATTGGCGCGTTCTGTTTACCACACTACGGAGCTGGAGAAAGAAATTCCGCAGGGGCTGTTTGTTGCTGTCGCACAAATTCTTGCCTATGTGTATCAGTTGCGCCTGTTTAAGCAAGGTCAGGCGAAACGTCCGAAAAAGCCTGACAGCGAGTCACCAATTCCTGAAGATTTGCGCTACTAACAGCGCTGCTATATCATTCGCCACCATTCGTGCCGATGTCGGCAGTGGTTAAATTGGAAGCAGTTATGGCTGAACTTAATTTGTGCCTGGCGCAACTGGACTTTACCGTTGGCGCAATTCACAACAATACCGCATTAATTTTAAAAACCATTCGTGAGCAGGGTCAGCAACACGACATTATCGTGTTCCCGGAGTTGGCCATTACGGGGTACCCGCCAGAAGACTTACTGTTACGAAACGATTTAAGTCAGGCTGTCGACAACGCCGTGGAGCAAATTAGCGCTGCAGCGTCTGACTGTGTGGTTATTGTCGGACACCCACAGCATGTTGGTGGCGAGCTTTTTAATGCCATGTCGGTGCTGCATCGCGGTGAATGCTTATTACGTTATTTCAAGCAGCGCTTACCTAATCATGGAGTGTTTGACGAGCAGCGTTACTTTATTCCGGGTCATGAAAGTCAGGTGTTTGAGTGGCACGGCGTCCGCATTGGTCTACAAATATGTGAAGATTTGTGGCATCCCGAGCCATTACAACGATTGGCTGAAGACGATATTGATTTTGTCTTATCGATAAATGCGTCGCCTTATGAGCTGAATAAGCATGAGCAACGTTTGGGTGTATTGAGACAACGCGTATCGGAGTCGTCTAAGCCCATTGTGTACTTGAATAACTGTGGTGGACAAGACGAGCTGGTTTTCGATGGACATTCTCTTGTGATGGATGACGATGGTCAATTGCTGGCCGAGCTGCCGCATTGTCAGACAACGTTAACAAGTTTGAGTTATAAAAACGGGAAACTTCATTGTGAGACCTGTCCTCCACGTGAGTCGCAAAATGACTTAGCCAATGTGTATGACGCTCTGGTTTTAGCAGTTAGAGATTATGTCACGAAAAATGGATTCCCAGGTGTCGTGTTAGGCTTGTCTGGCGGTATTGATTCGGCATTAACCCTGGCTATAGCTGTTGATGCGTTGGGTGCCGATAAAGTGCAGGCCGTTATGATGCCTTTCAGGTATACCTCGGACATGAGTCTTGAAGACGCTGAAAAGCAGGCGAATACGCTTGGCGTTCAATATGACTCAGTGCCGATTGAGCCAATGTTCGATCAGTTCATGCAGCAATTAACGCCGCTTTTTAAAGGCGCGGAAACCGATACAACGGAAGAAAACTTACAATCACGTTGTCGTGGTGTACTGCTTATGGCGCTGTCGAATAAAACCGGGTCGTTGGTGCTGACGACGGGTAATAAAAGTGAAATGGCTGTGGGTTATGCAACGCTTTATGGCGATATGTGCGGAGGCTTTGCGCCGATAAAGGATGTGCCTAAATTGTTGGTGTATCAGTTGGCTGAATATCGAAACACATTAGGCGACTGTATTCCTCAGCGAGTGATAGATCGCCCGCCTTCAGCGGAGTTAGCGCCGGACCAAGTCGATTCAGACTCGCTGCCCGACTATGGCGATTTAGACCGAATTCTGGCATTGTATATAGAAAGAGACTGGTCAGTAACGGATATTGTTGCTGCAGGGTTTAGCGAAGAAGATGTTCGCCGGGTAGTTCGATTGGTCGACCTGAACGAATACAAACGTCGTCAGTCGGCAGTTGGTCCGAAAGTGACACCAAGAAACTTCGGTAAAGATCGCCGTTATCCTATTACCAGTCATTATCGCTATGAATTGCAACGACAAGGGCAATAGGGAAGCGTTATGAAAAAAGTTGAAGCCATTATAAAACCTTTCAAGCTTGATGATGTGAGAGAAGCATTGTCAGAAGTCGGTATTGCCGGCATGACTGTATCTGAGGTTAAAGGCTTCGGTCGTCAGAAAGGTCATACTGAGCTGTATCGTGGTGCAGAGTATATGGTCGACTTTTTGCCAAAGGTAAAATTAGAAGTAGTCGTTGGCGATGATGATGTTGAGCGTTGTATTGAAGCTATTATGGAAACCGCTCAAACAGGAAAAATTGGCGACGGGAAAATATTTATTACCGATATTGAACGAGTCATTCGCATTCGAACCGGTGAGGAAAATGAAGACGCGGTTTAAACAACCGCGCCTTTATCATTAATTGCTGACTAACTGGTTTTCCGGAAAGTTTGCTCTTAACACTTTCAAAGCGTCTTCGCGTAACTCTGGTAAATCTAACTGATCGTAACTTTCTACCATCATCGCTAAAGCGTTTTCCACTTCTGGCGTATCAGAAAAGTGCTCCAGAATGTAACGTCCTCGGTTAGCTGCGGCTAAATAAGCTTGGCGATCCATATAATACTGAGCAACAGCTAATTCTTTTTTCGCCAGACGACTTTTTATAGCGACTAACCGCTTTTTTGCATCGGCCGCATATTCACTGTCCGGGTATTTGCGAACTAATTCTGCAAAATCTTTAAACGCTTCTTCTGACATTGAAGAATCGCGATCGGAGCGATCCACACCAAATACCGCATGAATGCCGTTGTGCTCAGCGCGTTGGTTGACCAAGCCTCGCATATACATGGCGTAATCAATGTCTTTATGATTCGGATTAAGGCTAATAAAGCGATCAATCGCTGCTAGTGCTTCTTCTGTGTTATCTAACTTATAGTGCAAGTAAATAAGGTCGAGTTGCACCTGGTGCGCGTAAGGACCAAACGGGAAGCGTCGGTTCAGATTCGACAGCTGCTCTTGAGCTAAATTGAAGTTACCTGCCGCCATACTTTCACGAGCTTGCTCGTAAAGTGACTCAATTTGGGTTTTAGCAACTTGTTGTTCTTCGTCAGGTTGGCTCGAACAACCAACAGCCATAAAGCAAAGAGCTGTGGATAATACAATGTGTCGGCCGAGTTGTTTACTTAACATATTTAGCAGTATTCCCTATATTTTTTTGGCGCTGCACGGGCAAACCGTTACACTAGCATATTCTTGCATTCTAACGCAGCCTTTAAGGCTTTGACAGTCGAAACCGAATATATGAATAAACGTATTGAATTAGAAGCTATTGTTCCTGAGTCATTAACAGGAAAACGATTAGACCAGGCACTTGCTGAGTTGTTCCCTGATTATTCGCGCTCTCGTTTAAAAGGGTGGATAACGGAGGAGAAGGTTTCGGTTGATGCCGAGGTCGTGAAAAAGCCCCGCGAGAAAGTCGAGACCGGCATGTTAGTGGCCGTGGATGCTGAAATTGAAAGTGAAGAGCGTCACGTTCCGCAGCCGGTGGAACTGGATATTGTCTATCAGGATGATGACATCTTGGTGATTAATAAGCCGGCTGGTCTAGTTGTTCATCCGGGGGCTGGAGCGCCGGATAGAACGCTATTGAATGGTTTGCTGCACTATGATCCACAACTCGACTTGGTACCACGAGCCGGTATCATTCACCGCTTGGATAAAGATACAACCGGGTTGATGGTGGTTGCGCGTACTGTGCCTGCGCAGACACAATTAGTGTCGATGATGCAGGCACGTGAAATTACACGCGAGTATGAGGCTGTGTGTAATGGCGTTATGACCGCAGGCGGAATGGTCGACGAGCCTATTGGCCGGCACCCAACGAAACGAACGCACATGGCCGTGGTTCAGTCCGGAAAGCCCGCAGTGACTCATTATCGAGTGTTGGATCGTTACCGAGCCCACACCCTGTTGCGCTTGCGTCTGGAATCAGGACGAACGCATCAAATTCGTGTGCACATGGCACATATACGACATCCGCTGGTTGGCGATTTAACCTATGGAGGCCGTCCGCGTCCGCCGAAACAAGCCGATGATCAATTTTTACAAACTTTGAGAAACTTTAATCGACAAGCTTTGCACGCCGCTTCTCTGGGGTTACATCATCCCATTACGGGTGAATGGCTTGAGTTCCACGTTGACCGTCCGGACGATTTTGAGCACTTAATTGAAGAGTTGAAGCGTGACGCAAAACGTTTTTCATCCTAATTGGACGCTGCCTGACAATGTCGGTGTTGCAATTACAACAAGGGCGTTTGGCAACCTAGCGGTTCATGTGGGCGATGATCCTGCTGCTGTGCTGTTGAGACGACGGCGTCTGGAAAGGGAATTATCGCTACCTCATTCCGTGGTGTGGTTGCAGCAACAACATACGAGCAATGTATTGTCATGGCCTTTTAAAACAAGCATAGCGGATGCTGCTTATAGTTCTCAGCCCGGCAGTGTATGCGCGGTGTTGACCGCAGACTGTTTACCTATACTTATTTGTTCATCTGAGGGCAAAGAAATAGCGGCAATTCATGCTGGATGGCGAGGTTTGGCAGATGGCGTGTTGGAAAACGCGTTAGCAAAGTTCTCTGTAGACCCAACGGGCTTAAGTGTTTGGATAGGTCCAGCGATTGGCCCAGATGCGTTTGAAGTTGGTCAGGAAGTTTTCGATGCGTTTGTCTCGATTAACTCTGACGCAAAACCGTTTTTCAAGGCGTCTGGAGCAAAATGGTTAGCGGACTTGCCCGGTATCGCGGAAATGATTTGCCGCCAGTTTGGTATTACTGCTATTACTCAGAGCTATGAATGCACTGTGACCCACTCTGAATTATGGTACTCCTGGCGTAAGGAAAAAGCCGCAGCCCGATTTGCGTCAATTATTTGGCGAAAATAACGGCTAAAAACTTGAAAACGCCCAAAAAGTACCCACATTTAAATCAACGAAAGATTTAAGTGAGGTAGTACCATGAGACACGATAAATTCACCAGTAAATTCCAAATGGCGATTGCCGATGCGCAATCTATAGCGCTGGGTCGTGATCACCAATTTATTGAGCCTGTGCACTTAATGCAGGCATTGCTAGACCAGAATGGCGGCTCAGTCCGTCCATTATTTACGATGTTGGGTATCGATATCCCACAATTCAGAGCTAGCTTGTCCAAAGCCTTGGATGCGTTGCCGCAAGTGGAAGGTACCGGTGGGGACGTCCAGCTTTCTCAGGCGACTGCACAGTTACTCAATTTGTGCGACAAATACGCACAGAAGCGTAATGATTCTTATATTTCTTCTGAACTCTTTTTGCTAGCCGCAACGGAAGACAAGGGCAAGTTGGGTGAAATATTTAAAGCGCAGGGCATAAAGCGAGATGCGCTGGAAAAAGCGATTAATGATATTCGAGATGGTCAAAAAGTAGATGATCCGAACGCTGAAGAGCAACGCCAGGCTCTCGATAAATATACGATTGATTTAACAGAGCGCGCTGAACAAGGGAAGCTCGATCCCGTTATTGGTCGTGACGAAGAAATCCGCCGGACTATCCAGGTGTTGCAGCGTCGTACTAAAAACAATCCGGTTCTTATTGGTGAGCCGGGGGTGGGTAAAACCGCGATTGTTGAAGGCTTAGCGCAGCGAATTGTTAACGGAGAAGTGCCTGAAGGATTGAAACACAAACGTGTATTATCACTGGATTTAGGTTCTCTTTTAGCGGGGGCAAAGTTCCGCGGTGAATTTGAAGAACGACTCAAAGCGGTTCTTAATGAGCTGTCGAAAGAGGAAGGCCGAATCATCCTCTTTATTGATGAGCTGCATACTATGGTCGGTGCCGGTAAAGCTGAGGGGGCTATGGACGCAGGCAACATGCTGAAACCAGCGCTTGCTCGTGGCGAACTTCATTGCGTTGGTGCAACAACATTAGACGAATACCGCCAATACATTGAGAAAGACGCTGCTTTAGAACGCCGTTTCCAGAAAGTCTTGGTCGATGAACCAACCGTAGAAGACACCATTGCGATTTTGCGGGGTTTGAAAGAGCGTTATGAGCTGCATCATTCGGTAGAAATCACTGACCCTGCAATCGTTGCAGCAGCGTCTTTGTCGCACCGTTACATCAGTGATCGCAAGCTACCCGATAAAGCCATTGATTTAATTGACGAAGCCGCATCGAGTATTCGTATGCAGATCGACTCTAAACCGGAAGATTTGGATCGACTAGAGCGACGGATTATTCAGCTTAAGCTGGAGCGTCAGGCGCTGCAGAAAGAAAAAGACGATGCCAGTAAAAAGCGTTTGGAAACCTTGCATGAAGAGTTAGACGACCAAGAGCGTAAATACAAAGAGTTAGAGGAAGTCTGGAATACTGAAAAAGCGGCTGTGCAGGGCACCCAGCATATCAAGGCGCAACTTGAGCAAGCGCGCACCGACATGGATATTGCCCGCCGCGCGGGGGACTTGAATCGTATGTCTGAACTTCAGTATGGCCGAATTCCGGAATTAGAACGTCAGCTCGACTTAGCTTTGCAAGCTGAAATGCAGGACATGAGTTTGCTTAAAAACCGTGTAACTGACGAAGAAATTGCTGATGTGCTCTCCCGCTGGACGGGCATACCGGTTGCAAGAATGCTGGAGGGTGAGCGTGAAAAACTCATTCATATGGAAGAAAACTTGCACAATAGAGTGGTTGGGCAGAATGAGGCGGTTGAAGCGGTAGCAAACGCTATTCGTCGGTCTCGCGCTGGTTTGGGCGATCCAAACAGGCCTATTGGCTCATTTTTATTCCTGGGTCCAACAGGCGTCGGTAAAACTGAGCTTTCGAAAGCATTGGCGAACTTTATGTTCGATACGGACGACGCGATGGTTCGCATCGACATGTCTGAGTTTATGGAAAAGCACTCTGTCGCTCGTTTGGTTGGTGCACCTCCGGGTTATGTGGGTTATGAAGAAGGCGGCTATTTGACTGAAGCGGTTCGCCGCAAGCCATATTCGGTTATTTTGCTTGACGAAGTAGAGAAAGCGCACCCTGATGTATTTAATATACTACTGCAAGTGTTGGACGATGGCCGCTTAACTGACGGACAAGGTCGCACTGTCGACTTTAAAAACACCGTTATTATTATGACATCTAACTTGGGGTCTGATCTCATACAAGAGCATGCAAAAGAGCATACGTACGAACAAATGAAAGCGGAAGTCATGGAAGTCTTGGGTCGTCACTTCAGACCTGAGTTTATTAACCGAGTCGATGACACCGTTGTGTTCCACCCATTAGGTGAACATGAAATTCGTTCAATTGCTCAATTCCAGTTGCAACTGTTGTTTAAACGTCTGGAAGAGAAAGACTTTGAAATAGAGGTGGATGATGACGCTTTAGCGCACCTGGCTCGTACAGGCTTCGATCCTGTTTTTGGGGCACGCCCTCTGAAACGAGCGATTCAACACGAACTTGAGAATCCTTTGGCGCAGAAAATCTTGTCGGGAGAGATTCAGCCTGCTAAACCAATAAAAGTCAGTGTTGAAAATGAAGCTTTAGTAATTAGTCAGTAAAGTCGCTAACAAGGCTTTGGGATTTCCTACCCGAAGCCTTGTTGTGATAACCTGATCACTTTCTATTAATAACTAAGAGTGTTTCTGCATGAGTAACGATAGTTCAAATACTAACGGCAAAAGCCGGGGTATTTACTTACTGCCAAACCTATTCACAACGGCAGGTCTGTTTTCTGGGTTCTATGCCATTGTTGCCTCTATGAATGAGCGCTTCGTTGAAGCGGCTGTTGCGATTTTTATCGCCATGATTTTTGATGGGCTTGATGGACGTGTCGCGAGAATGACCAATACCGAAAGTGACTTTGGCGCTGAATTTGACAGCATGGCGGATATCGTTTCTTTTGGTATGGCTCCAGCTTTGGTTATGTATAATTACGCGCTTGCAGACTTAGGAAAGCTGGGGTGGTTGGCCGCATTCATCTTTGTTGCTGGTGGCGCTTTACGCTTGGCACGCTTTAATACGAATTTAGGAAGCTCGGATAAACGTTACTTTCAGGGACTCGCAATTCCAAGCGCTGCGGCAATTGTATCCGGTTTGGTTTGGGTAGGCTCAGAGTATGGTATTGAAGGCGCTGATATCGGTGGAATTGCCGCAGTTATTACTATTTGTGCAGGCTTATTAATGGTGACCAACTTCCGTTACCATTCGTTCAAAGATGTAGACTGGAAAGGTAAGGTATCTTTCTTAGTGATACTGGTCATCGTGTTGGCTTTTGTTGTGGTTGCAACACAGCCTTCGTTAGTGCTCTTCTCTATCTTCTTCCTTTACGCTTTGTCAGGGCCGATATTCACGATTAAAAATGTGAAAAAACTGAAGTTAGAGCACGTTGTCGGTGATGACGACGATGATGATGCCGACTTTAATCAGGACGGTGATACAGATAAGAAAGCAGCGAAAGAAGAGAAAAAGGACGATTAAACCATCAAATTGATTACGATCTGACCGAACGATCATTTATTCCAAAAAAAGATCTTGAAAGGTCCAAAAAGATCTCTATAATTCGCCGCCGTTGTCACGAGATACTCACTGAGTTGAGTCGGATAACGGCGGTTGAGTCAACCGGGCAAAAAGTCCAGAAAAAGAGGTTGACGAAATCATCGGGAAGTGTAGAATACGCCTCCCTGCTTCGTAAGAAGCAACGCTCTTTAAAAATTATAT
>NZ_PIQA01000002.1 GCF_003987095.1 Idiomarina piscisalsi
GTTGGAACTACGCCCCTAACTCTTGAGGCATGGATTATACCGACAACAAACCGCGGCACAAGTACTTATTGGCTCTAACTCTGTCGTTTGCAGATAATTTAACCAGCAAAACTAATGATCGGTATCGAATAGTTCTTCATGAACTAGCTCAATAATTTCTTCCACTTTAAACTCATCGATTTGAAAGTGTTCCAGTACGCCGTCCTGCACTGACTGCCATTCATCTTGTCCTGCCAAGCTACGCGTTCTTAGGTCTATCGCATAACGGGATATTTTTAATATGCCTAACAAATCCAACGCAAGCCCCGACAGCTCACTCGATGTTAAAAAAACAGAGCTGTCATCGAACAAATAATAAATAACTTCGACAACAATTTTGGGGAGCTTCCACTGCTGAGCGAGTAACGCACCCATTGTGGTGTGGGTTGTATTAAACTTGCGCTGCTCTTGTTCGATAATTTCAGGCCATGGTTGGCTACTTGAAGCATCCAATAGTTCTGAATATTCTTCATCAAACTCTGACAACATGACGGGAATACCAGAACTCTGAAACAGACCAAGCATGTAAGCATGATCTCGCAGCTCCGGCTTACCGACAGCTTCGGAAACCATCACACAAGCACTCGCAACCCATTCGTTATAACGCCAAAACTCATTGAGATCATAGTCCGACTTCAGCGCTGACTTTAATGCAACCGCTTTTACAATCGGAAAGACGCGTCGAAAACCCAGCGTCATGACCGCTTGCTGAATTGAATCAATTTCTTTTGCACGCCGATAAGCAGCTGAGTTTACAACTTGCAAAACCGCAGCAGCAATACCCATATCCGATGCGATAGCATCAGCAATAACAGATACATCGGGTTCCTCTTTTTTGGCTTCACTACTAACAGTTAACAGAGTCTGTGGTCGTGGCGGTATACTAACCTTTTGTAATAGCCGTTTCTCTGCTGTTGTAATTTCTATCGCCATAATTTCTCCAAGTTGAACCCGATGGGTGACACAGAGTCTCAAACAATGAGATTATGTTGTCATCTTTTTTATGGTAAAACACGTCAATGCTTTACATTCGCTGTATTCTAATTGCTGGTAGCTTATTTTTCAGTTGTCTGACTTTTGCTTCTGTCGAAGTAAGAGTGTCGGGTGTCGAAGGTAAAGCGTATGACAATGTCATGACGCTACTACAGATAGCCCGATTGAATGGCAGCAACACTTACGCTGATTATCGAATCCGGTATCTACATCGACAAGCGCCCAACGACATTCAAAAAGCATTGCGCCCTTATGGATATTATCAGGTTGAAGTGAATGCTCAACTAGAAAGTGTTGAAGATGGGTGGATAGCGTCTTACGACGTTGTCTTAAATGAACCAGTGCGCATTGCCACAAATAATTGGGCGATAAAAGGAGATGCTAAAGACGATGCTCGCTTTCAGTCTTTGTTAGATGGAAGCAAACTAAAGCCTGAACATCGCTTTATTCATCAAGAATATGAGGAATTAAAGTCTCGCTTATTGTCACTGGCAAGCCGGCGCGGTTACCACGATGCCCGATTTGAAAAACACGATGTCATTATTGATGTCGACCAAAATACAGCTAATATCGATGTTGTTTTTGAGTCTGGGCAGCGATATCAGTTTGGTGCTGTTAACTTTGAGCAAGACATTCTCAATGACGAACTCCTGCAACGATATGTTCCATTTAAGCAGGGGGAAGGCTACACCAGTCAGGAACTCAGCAATTTGCAGGTCGGGTTACTCGACAGTGGCTACTTTTCTCAAGTGCAAGTCAGTCCGCAGTGGGATGAATCGGAAAATCTGCAGGTGCCTATAGAAGTAAAATCTAGCGCAAATTACAGAAACCAGTATCAATATGGTATCGGTTATGGAACCGACACGGGAGCCCGAGTTAGTGCCAGTTTAAATCGGCGCTGGGTCAACGAAGATGGCCACCAATTTCGGGGGGTGACTCAAGTATCTCAAATTGAAAGCCGTGTTAGTGCTAACTACATCGTCCCCGGGAAAAAGCCGCAGTCTGACTACTATCGATTTAACGCAGAAGTATCGGATAAAAACAATGAAGGTCAGGAAAACCGTTTATACCGTATAGGCGCGTCCAGTACCGTTACCATGAACCAGTGGCAACATGAGTTTGGCTTAAGCTGGCAAAGAGATGACTTTCAGATTGGTGAAACAGAGGGTACTAGTCAATTTCTTATCCCACGATCTAGCTGGACCTACATGACAGCCGACGGACGCTTGAATATTGATAAAGGATTTCGCTTTGATGCTACGCTTAAAGCGGCAAATGATACGCTTTTATCAGACGCGAACATGGCCAGTTTAAAGCTGGGGTTCAAAGCCGTCGTACCGCTAACTGCGCGCGTCAGAATACTCACTCGTGCTGATATAGGCGCCACTTATATTGATAACTTCAATACCCTGCCTCCATCATTACGCTTTTTTGCGGGTGGCGACCACAGTGTTCGTGGTTATGCCTATGAACAACTCGGTCCTGAGGACGAAACCGGAACGGTTATTGGGGGGCGTTACCTAGCAACAGCCAGCGCAGAAATCGACTATCGGTTTAAGGAACACTGGCGGGTTGCATTGTTTACGGACATCGGGAATGCGATGATCGAACCTAATGAGCCATTAAAGCAAAGTATTGGCTTTGGTGTGCGCTGGATATCGCCTATCGGCTCAATTCGGCTTGACTTAGCTCAAGCAATTGATGAACCCGATAAGCCTTGGCGACTACACTTAACCCTGGGGCCTGATCTATGACGATTTATCGCTGGTTGGCAAGCATCATATTGGGCATCTTTCTTGTAATACCATCGGTTGCGATCTCATTGTTCGGTACCGAAACAGGCAGCCGCTGGGTAGTCGATAAAGCCATTCATTACTCCCCAATAGATATTCGCTACGACAAGTTTCGAGGCAAGCTACTAACCGAGTTTAGCTTTAATAACTTACGTGTCGAGTCCGAGTCATTTGCTTACCAAACCGAAGCATTAGAAATTCATTGGCAGCCGTTAGCGTTATTATCAGGCTCTATTACGGTAGAGCGTATTAAGAGTGATCACGGCGAAGTCCGATTACGCTCTACAGAGGCTAAACCCAACAACGATAACCAAGCAAACGCTCTCAATGAGATAAAAATAGAACTTCCCTTATCCATTTATATTCAGAAGCTAACAGTGTCTGACACGTTATTCTTTTTCTTTGAGGCTCCGGCTCAAAAGCTTGATGTAAACCTTTCCGCTAAAGCAAACACGCGTGGCCGTGTTACTCTGAGAAACTTAGATATTTCGCACCAGTATGTAACAGCATCCGTTCGCGGGCAGTCGTTACTGTCATATCCTTTTAAAAGCTCACTGAATACTAAAATTGAGCTGCATTCGCCGGATTATCCCGCTCTCACTATCAACAGCCTATTAAAAGGGGATATAAGAAAGCTCGTCACTGAGACGAAACTTAGTGACAGTCTGAATGCTTCCCTTGAAGCTACTCTGCATCAACCAGCCAAAGCGCTGAGCTGGTCTGTTACCAGTCAATGGAATGAAAGCAACCTTACTCCTTGGTTAAAAGCTTTTAATTTAGGCGACCTGAGTCTTGTGCTTAACGGAACCATCGCAGGGGAAGGGAGTTTGGACAGCGCCACTCTTAGTCCTGACCTAACGGTTACCGTAAACCAAAGGAATGCAGCAATATCTGGACGCTTAACATACGAGTCTAATGCATTAACAATTAACTCGCTTAACGTGAGTTCAGATAATGATATTCGTGGCGAATTACTCATTGACGGACGTATTGTTCATCTTGATTCCGTCCCTGTTATTGATGTCACGTCGCAATGGGATACTGTTTTATACAAACCCAGCGAGATTATTAGTGAAGACGGCAAATTAACGGTTAGTGGAGCTATCGATAATTTATCAGCTCATTTATCGAGCGATATTAATGGTTTGTTACCAAAACCATTTAAGCTAACCAGTGAGGCTAAGCTTGCTTCCAGGTCGCTCAATCTAACCACATTAAAGCTCAGTCAGAATAACAACATTATAGCTGCAGAGGCGACTATTGACTGGAGCCGTGATATTTCTTTAAATGCCAAAGTCACTGGTGCCTACGAAGGTCATGACGTCAATAGCAAAGTTTCAATGAGCTACGCCGCCCCCTATCTATTTGTCGAAAGTATGGAAGGAAATTGGGGAGCTCAATCGTTTAACATTAACGGAGCATTGAGCCCAGGCCGAACATTGAACTGGGAGCTTCAATCTGACCAATTAAGCCAGGTATCAGAATTACAAGGAACTGCTTTAGCGCGCGGAACCATTAATGGTGTGTTAAACCAACCCGAGTTTACGATAGGGCTCGATACCGCCAAGTTAAAGCAAACAGGCTATAAGGAAGTTTATTTAACTCAGCCTACCGATTTAACACTCAGTTCTAAAAATGCTAATTTTAGAATACAAGATCTATGCATTGGTTATGCGGAGATTAACTCCCCTTTATGCATTCAGTTAGACAAAGATAAAAGCAGGCTGTCTTTTAAAGCTAACGCTCAATCTGTTCCTATAAATGCATTGCAAGCTTTAGTCATACCATCGGCATTGTACAAACTGCAAGGCGATCTGGATCTCGACGTCGAAGGTTCAGTAGATATTGAAACAACGACATTCCGCCAGTTAAATGCATCAATAAATGCCGACAACACAAAAGTTTCGACTGCAGAAGAAACCGTAACCTTAGAGAAATTGCAGTTCGTTGCGAAAACTAAAGAGCAAGGATTACAAGCCAATGTAATCGCTCAAGCTAATGAGCTTGGACTAAACCTAAATGGTTACGTTGAGACAGGCAGCTTGGAAGCAAGTAGTAAGCTATCCGGCACTTTAGACTTTGACTCAGACAGCCTGGAGTTGGCTAACCTATTGCTTCCACAAGTCAGTATTGGTAACGGAAAGGCTTCTGCTCGCATAGCAATAGATGGAACAGTGGATACCCCTCTAGCATCGGGAAAAGTTCAACTCAATGCGAATCAGATAGTGGTGCTGCAATCTGGCACCATGCTAAACGACGTTACTGGGACTCTGCAAGCAGATGCAAACTCAGGTCAGTTTAAGGTGGAGGCTGACGGAAAAGTGGGTTCCGGAAAATTGCAAATTACTGGCCACTTGGATGCATTTAAGCAGTTCGGCAAGTTAGACATTAATGGAAACGACCTGCTTATTATCGATACGCCGGATTTGCTCATAGAAGCCTCACCGGAACTAACCGTAAGCCTAGATAAAAAGCTGATAAGCTTAAATGGAAAATTAAATATCCCTAAAGCCCGCATAACTCCCATAGAACTTAACCAAGCCACAACAGAATCTGCTGATGTTCGGTTGAAAAATGAAGAGAAAAAAACGTCTGTATTCAAAACCCAAACTGACTTAACCGTCTCTTTGGGAGAAAACGTAAGAGTTAAGGCGCTTGGCTTTGCTGGTCAGATTCAAGGAAGCCTTAACATTACTCAACAACCTAACTCTCCGGCAAGAGGGAACGGAACTATAGGTGTCACGTCCGGGCAATATGAAATTTATGGACAAAAACTAACGATAGAGCGCGGTGACTTGCTATTTAACGACGTTCCTTTAAGCAGCCCTTCATTAAACCTCAGAGTTACTAGAAATATCAGCTCCTCGACAAGTAATCAAAAACCACCTGAGGAAATAGGAGCACGCGTTACTGGCAGTATTGAGCAGCCCGAGCTTAGCCTGTTTTCTACACCACCAATGAGTGATAGCACAATACTGTCCTACCTTCTTTTCGGAAAACCGCCTGGCAGCCAAGGCGACGTGAACAATCTGGAACTCCAAGCCGCTTTGTTGGTAGGCGGCCGTAGTACCGAGTTTTTAACCGATGGATTGAAAGAAACTTTTGACTTAGACGAAGTTTCCCTCGATTCACGAACCAGTGATGTTAACGACACATCTTTGTATATCGGCAAACATTTATCCCCAGACTTATATATTAAGTACGGAATCGGTTTAATAGAACCAACCTCAACTTTCATCCTACGTTATAGCCTTACCGACAAATTGATTTTCGAGTCTGTTTCTAATGCGGAAGGTCAGGGTGGAGATCTCATCTACACCATCGAGAAGTAGTTATGGTTTGATGCCATTGCATTAGTTGAGGTCGTTAAGGTTTTCAGCATGAGCAAGCCATTGGGCGACTGCACCCAGCCATTGCTCCTGACGTAATAACGTCAGGCTACCGAAGAAACAGAGGCTCAGGAGCAGGCATAAAAAAACCCCAGCCGGTTTGGCTGGGGTTATTTATTTGAAGTCT
>NZ_PIQA01000020.1 GCF_003987095.1 Idiomarina piscisalsi
TTCTTCACCGCCGCCACCGCCAAGCATGATTTCGCCCGCGTCAGCTAATCGACGTGCTGCCGCCAGAATGTCTTTCTGCGCCGCTTCCACATCACTAATACGTATCGGTCCCATGGCTTCAAGGTCGTCACGCAGCATATCGCCGGCACGTTTCGACATATTCTTGAAAATTTTCTCCTGAACCGCTTCGTCGGCACCTTTCATTGCTTTTTGCAATGTTTCGCCCTCGACTTCGCGCAGCAAGGTCTGAATGCCACGGTCGTCGACATCCACCAGGTTTTCGAACACAAACATCAAGTCCTGGATATTCTGACTCATCTCTTCGTCTTGCTCGCGGATAGAGTCCATCAACTGACCTTCGATGTTGGTATCCAGGTAGTTCATGATATTCGCCGCTGCTTTCAAGCCGCCCATCTTCGCTGCCTGAGCACCAGCCTGACCTGCAAACTGCTTCTCCATAATCTCGTTCAACTCTTGCAGTGCTGCTGGCTGAACTTCTTCTAAGTTGGCGATACGCATCATTAAGTCCAGGCGCACTTTTTCCGGGAACTGCGCCATAATCTCGGCACTTTGCTCCGGGTCCAAATAAGACAGAACAATCGTCTGAATTTGTGGGTGCTCGTTGCGAATAATGGTCGCTACTTGTTTTGAGTCCATCCACTTCAGCGAGTCCAGGCCTTTCGAGCCACCACCCATGACGATTTGTTCAATCAGGTTACCGGCTTTGTCTTCACCCAGCGCTGACGTTAGTGCTTTACGCACAAACTCTTCACTCTTGAAGCCGATATTGGTGAACTTCTGAATTTCTTCCAGGAACAAATGGTGAACGGCGTTGACTTTGTCCTGGTTAAAATCTTCCAGACTTGCCATGGCCATACCCACCTTCTGTACCTGCTTAGGCTCGAGGTGTTTTAGAATTTGTGCCGCGTCTTCCTCAGACAGACTCAGCAACAATATTGCCGCTTTTTCAACGCCCTCAAGGGAGTTCACATCGAACTCAACCTTGCCACGTTTTGTTTTAATATCTTGATCAGGCATCTTCGTTCAACCATGCTTTGACAACTTGCGAAGACAGCTCTGGTTCATTAGCAACTAACGCACGAACCGCTTTCAACAAGTCTTCATCTTTATGCAAGTCAGGTAATTGCAAACTTCCGTCAGCACCAAACCCAACAGCACTCTCATCAAACTGTGAGGATAACAGATCAATGGTTTCATCGCCCATTGCTTCATCGCCTTCAAATAACGCTTCAGCATCGTCCTCGACATCCGCTTCAGGATTCATCAGTTTCTTAAGCATCGGACGAACAACGGCTAATATCAAGACCACAATAACCAATGCGCCCATGACTAAGCGGAAAGCACGCCAGAACCAAGGCTCTTCCCACAGCGGCGTTTCACCGTCACCAATCTGCGGCAATTGAGCAAAAGGTACAGACACAACTTCCAGCGCATCACCACGATTAATATCGAAACCTAAACCACCTTGTAACAAACGACGGATGTTTGCGAGCTCTTCCGCACTGCGCGGTTGCTGCTGCGCTTCACCATTTTCACCAGTCACTTGCTCATGATTCACAGCAACCGAAACGCTCAAGCGCTCGATAGTGCCCGTTTGGTTTCTTGTATGTGTGATTGAGTTATCCAGCTCGTAGTTGCGCGTCGCTTCACGGTGTGTACTTCCGTTCACTGAGCCACCAGCGCTGCCTGGACCCGCCTCTTCCGGTATATCTGACTCTAATGGAGGCTGATTGGTTAAGGCTCCCGGAATACCGCCAATAGGACTGCCCGTAGAACGGTTCTCTACGGTCATTTCACTGCGAATAGCCGGCATATCAGGGTTAAACTGGCGCTGGGTTGATTCGCGCTGAGTAAAGTCCATAGTAACATCGACTTGCGCGGTGTAATTGTCGTAACCCAGCACGGGAATCAAGATACTATCAATTTTCTCCAAATATTCGGCTTCGCGCTTTTGTTCAATTTGATACTCTCGCGAGCTTTTCGCAGCCAATGCGCTTTGCGAGCCAGAGTTCAATAAACGGCCAGCCTGATCAGTAACGGTGACATGCTCTGTGCTTAGACCTGTAACCGAAGAAGCCACCATATCAACAATAGAAGCAACTTCTTCTTCGCTCAATGAAGTACCGCCTCTAACGTTTAGCATCACCGACGCTTTCGGCTGCTTTTCACGACGGGCAAACACATTCTGCTTCGGTACGGCCAAAAGCACACGCGCAGCCGACACTTTTTTCATTTCTTCAATGGCGCGTGCCAGTTGCACTTCACGTGAATGAATCAGGCGCTCTCTTTCCAGACGTTGACTGACACCAAATCCCGGTTCACTCATTAGAATCTCTGAACCATCAGATTCGGCGTTACCGTAGTTCACCCCGGCACGCGTCAACTCCAGTTTAATCGCGTCGTATTTCTCTTCAGGTACTGAAATAGTGTTGCCGTTCACCTTATAGTCAATGCCATTCGCGTCCATATAATCAAGCGTACTGACCAACTCTTCGGTTTCCAGCTTACCTAACGGACGATACGTTGGTTCCTGAGCCCAAAGCATGATGAAAACAGCGATAGCAACGCAGATAGCCAGAGCCAGTACCACAATAACCTGGCGCAGCATGTCAAAGTTACCCAGCATGTCCATAATGCCGGACTTTTCATTGCCTTCGCCCGAAGCGCCTGTGTCCGGAGAGTCCGGAAGTGCATTGTCCTGCACCATTAAGTCTGTTGATTCAGCCACAATTCAAATCTCCAGTGCTACTGCGGTTTATACCGGCATTGACATGATTTCTTTGTACGCATCGACTATCTTGTTGCGTACCTGAACGGTTGCCTCAAAGGCAATGCTTGATTTTTGACTGGCTATCATGGTTTGTTCCAACGTGACATTGGGGTCACCAAGCTCCATACGAGTTTTTAAGTCGCCCGAGGTTTGCTGCAGCTCGTTAACATTATCGATAGCGCTTTTCAGCATATTCGAAAAGTCGGCATTCGCAGTATTTCCCGGAAGGGCATTTACATTGGTTGCCTTGTCGCTTTGAGACGCTTGTGCAGACATAGCCTGCATCTGCTGGTAGAGAGCGTTGGCTTCCACTTTCATAATTCACCCCGTCAAAAAATCATCATTAACAATTCTTAACAGATATTATGCAAGTGGAATGCCAACTTTAATTTATGGAGAGACCTTGTTCGCGGATTTTTGCTAATTTGTAACGCAGCGTGCGTGGGCTAATGCCTAGCTCATCGGCAACCGGCTTACGTTTTCCCTGGTGCCGCTGAAGTGCGTCTTTAATAATTCGGTACTCCTGGTGAAACAACGAATCATCTAATTTATCGGCTGACTCCGATGCACCTTCGAGTGTGTCTTTCGTTGAGTTTTGTGAGTAACTCACTTGCTCAGGAAATACAGCTTCGCTATTGGCATCGGACTCAGCGCTTTGGTTTAACTCCAGCATTAAGTCATCAGGCTCAATCACTTCATTGCGATGCAACACCAGCGCGCGCTGAACCACATTCTCCAACTCCCTGACATTACCCGGCCAGTGATACTGGGTTAAGCAATGTTTAGCATGCTCACTAAACGACACTGGCGTTTTAATGCCCGAGCGCTGTTTGTGCCGCTGCAACAAGTTCTCCGCCAACGGTAAAATATCGGCGGGACGCTCAGCCAACGGTCGCCAGTGCAGAGGAAACACATTTAAGCGATACATCAAGTCTTCACGAAACTCGCCTTCAGCCACTGCCTGCTGCAGGTCTCTATTCGATGTCGCCAAAATTCTTACATCCAATTGAATGGTCTTCCGGGATCCCAGGCGCTCTACCTGCTTTTCCTGAATTACGCGCAAAAGCTTTGCCTGTAGGTGCAACGGCATTTCTGTGACTTCGTCGAGCAAAATAGTACCGCCTTGCGCCAGTTCAAACTTACCCGGCTGCGACTGTGTTGCGCCGGTAAATGCACCTTTCTCATAGCCAAACAACATTGATTCCAGCATATTTTCAGGTATTGCTGCACAGTTAATGGCAACAAAAGGCGCCTGTGCACGACTCGATTGTTTATGGATATAGCGCGCCAGCACTTCTTTACCGGTGCCGCTCGGTCCGGTAATCATCACACTGGCATCACTGTCTGCAACACGTTTCGCCATGGCAAAAACTTGTTGGCTGGACGCTTCTTCTGCGACCGGACTCACATCATCAATAGCACCATCCGGCAAATAGCGTTGCACAAGGGTCTGTAATTTCTCAGTTGAAAACGGCTTCGTCAAATAATCGACAGCACCTTCACGCATCGCCACAACAGCATCATCCACTTTGGCGAACGCTGTCATCATTATGACCGGAATATCAAACTGTTGACGATTCATGCTGCGCAGTAGCTGCAAGCCATCGACACCCGGCATTTGTACATCGCTGATCACTAACGATACTTTATTGTCTTTCAGCGCAATGAGCGCTTCTTCGCCGTTGGCCGCTTCAATACACTCACAATCAGCCAGCTCAAGTGTGTCGACAATAGCCTCGCGAAGCGAAACATCGTCTTCGACGACCAGAACATTTCGTGCATTCATAGTTTCACCGTTAGCCATAACGCACCTCGCTTACCGGTTGCTCATTAAAACAATGAACCGGAATAGAGAGTGTAAAGCGACTGCCTTTACCCAGCTCGCTTTCCCAGTCAATACTGCCATGATGAGCTCGTAAAACCGTTTGTACGACAGCTAAACCAAGCCCGGTGCCATTTGATTTTCCGGTAAAAAAGGGCGTAAATATTTGCGCTTGCTTTTCTTTATCAATGCCAGCACCTGCATCTATGACGGAAACACACCAGTTATTACCTTCGACATGTGTTTTGACCAATACCTCTTGGCCCGCCTGGCTGGCATCTATGGCGTTATTAATTAAATTCTGTAATGCACCAGTTAGTGCGGTTTTATTCCCTTTCAACACAGCACTGTGCCCGCATTCAGGCATGACAAGATTGACATGATGCTGTGCCGCATAAGACTCAACATTTGAAGCAACCGTATTCAATAAGCTGTGCGTTGTCAGCTCTTCCAACACGGGCTTTTCGCCGCTTTTAGCAAACAACAGCATGTCATTGACCTGCTGTTCGAGGTTATGCAAACGAGACAGCAATTTATGGGAGAAACGTTGCTGCTTAACCGGCGATATCATGCCTTGTGATAAGTTTTGTGCGTAGAGAATCGCAGCTGACAAAGGGGTTCGTATTTGGTGCGCTAACGACGCCACCATTTTCCCCATTGACGATAAACGCTGTAAGTGAGAAATACGCTGTTGAAGTTGCCGAGTTTCGGTTAAATCAGTTAAGACAATTAGCTGGCCTGGTTTTTCATTCACCTCAGAGGTATCTATACGAACTCGTCGCCCATTTTTTAACGACACTTCGTGCCAGTCATCGGCTTTGGGAGCGAACAGTGTCGCGACAAGATCACGCCATACTTCGCCTTTGAGCGAGTGTTCCAGTAATGATTGCGCATTGTCATTGCAGTAGTCCACAACACCGTGACTGTCGAGCAAAATTACGGCATTTGGCATCGCATCAATAATTTGATGGTAGGTCGCCATACTGACATCTCCCACTTCACACTAAGTTTTAATTAGGCTTAGTAATGCAAAATGGATGCCAGTAAATTATTGTTTTATTTCAATGAGTTAAGATGTCAAAAAATCGACAGCAGAGTTAGTCGTCTTTTTGAATACCGTACTTTTTCATTTTCTCGACCAAGGTGGTGCGCCGCATACTGAGTAGCTCAGCCGCTTTCGCCACAACCCAATCCGACTTTTCCAGTACTTGGGCTATCATGCCGGTTTCAATCTCGCTGAGCAGGTCTTTTAGGTTCACACCGTCGTCGGGTAGCTCCGAGTCTAATGAAGCGCTTGTCGACTCCTCGATATCCTCGTCGTCGGAGTCGGAGAAAATAGCGTTCAGTGCTTCACGTTCAAGCACCTCTTCCGGGTAATCGGGGCTTGGGCTGCTGTGATCAATATGTTGATACTTAGGCGGCAAGTCTGACACATCGACCAGGCTGTCAGGATGCATGATGGTTAACCGCTCGATTAAGTTAGTCAGTTCCCGAACATTTCCCGGCCAGCGGTGGTAAGACAATGACTCAAGCGCTCGTTCAGTAAAGCGCACGCCAACGCCCCGTTCCTTTTTAAAGCGTTGCGTCAGCTCCTGCATCAGCAGTGGAACATCTTCCTGACGCTCGCGCAGGGCGGGCATTTCAATCGGGAACACATTCAAGCGGTAATACAAGTCTTCCCGGAATTTACCGTCGATAATCATTTGTTCGAGCTCGCGGTGGGTGGCCGCTACCACACGAACGTCGGCGGAGATACTTTTACTACCACCCACTCGTTCAAATGTTCGCTCTTGCAATACTCGCAGCAGCTTTACCTGCATCGGCATTGGCATATCACCAATTTCATCCAGAAACAGAGTGCCGCCTTGCGCCAACTCAAAACGTCCCTTACGAGCGCCTATCGCTCCGGTAAAGGCCCCTTTCTCATGGCCGAATAATTCACTTTCCAATAGGTCACCGGGAATCGCGCCGCAATTCACGGGGACAAACGGACCTTTATGTCGCTCTGACAAGTCATGAACACCTCTCGCCACGACTTCTTTACCCGTCCCCGACTCACCCAGAATCAGGACGTTGGCGTCGGTTCCTGCGACTTGCTCTATAAGTTGCCGTACGTGCTTCATAGCACGTCCCTGACCAATTAGAGTTTGCTCTAAATGAGAGCGTTTCGGGTGTTGTTTGTTAACTTTACGGCCAGGCATTTGCTGATGATAAGCCTGACAGTAATGCAACAGGTTAGATAGGCTGGAATAGTCAAACGAGTCGTCTAAAGGACCCAGAACATTGGCTTTTTCCAGAGCACTTTCATGTTCACTAGCGGCACAGATAAAAGGTAAGTGCGGCGCATTACTTGCCAAATCACGCAGATTATCAACGCTTGTACCGGCTATCACGCATAAGGCCTCGGCTGGACTTAAACTCAGTAACTGCTCTGGCTCAACAACTTTTACAGACTCGCCAATAAAGGTCAGAACTGTCTCAAAGTGCTGCCTGCGAGCGGGATGTTGCTCAACCAGATAAACTGTTCTTGTTTTTACCATAGACGAATTACCGCAACGTCCTAGTTCACATAGCCCAATACAAAGGTCTCGCCCGCACTGGAAAGAAACCACTGCTCTTTTCCATCAACTTCTCGAGTCTGTGCAATCGATACCCACTGATAAAATACATTTCGATGCACTTTGGCTTCGAGCTCTCTTGGCATCATAACGTAAGGAACACCCTCTTTAATTTGTAACGGATGTTCAGAACTCAAAACAAGAGTATCACCGATATTGGTTGTTAACAGCAAGAGGCTTTCGCCATCTTCTGTACGTTGTTCCCAGTCGACCACCATAAAAGGGACATCATCGACGGTAATTTTCACTTTTTCAGCCGGTGTGACCAGAAAATAATCATCACCGTCTCTTACGAGTACAGAGGCAAACAGTTTTACCAGTGCCTGCCGTTGAATTTCACTGTCTTGATAATACCAACGCCCTTCACCATCAATTCGTATTGGGATTTCTCCACAATACGGCGGATTCCACTGTTCAGTAGGGGCGTGTTGATGCTTTTCCAGCTCTGCAATGAGGCGGTTTAACGACATACGACGTTATCAGTCAACCAGCTTCTTTTGACGTAATAAGTACCAAAGTGTCGCTTCCGTACGATTAGACACCTTTATGGCTTTAAATATTGCCGACAAGTGCACGCGGATGGTTCCCTCAGTAATACCCAGAATATTGGCTATTTCTTTGTTCGACAAACCTTGAGCTAACAGCTGCATAATTTCCAGCTGACGTGGCGACAAAAAGCCCTCGGCACCACTGGATTTATCGCGAGGTTCGTTAAGGTAAGGGTCATCCGGGATGTAACGGTCACCATTGAGTAACGCACGAACCGCTAATTTCGCTTGTTCGGCCGTACTGTCTTTTGGTAAGTAACTGCGTACCCCGGCAGCAAGCACCTGGCGAACCTCTGAAATAGAACGCGGGCGGGTAAAGACAACCAAGTGTGCCATCGGCGCTTCTTTTTTGATTTTCTGCAGCGCCGGACGGATTTCCGCGTCTGGTAAGTCCATATCTAAGAAAATGAGGTCGTACTTATCGGCGGACAGGTAGCTTTCCGCCACTTCAAACGAGTCGGCTTCATAAATCGAAGGCTGATTCGCATAGTTCGTTAAAAGCTGTATGAGCCCTGCACGCATAAAAAACTCAGGGTCTATAATGAGAATCTTCATTCCGACGTCCAAATTACCCGTTCTAAAATTAACTTTTAGCATACCTAAAATATAACAGACAGCAAGTATTTTGGTTGGTGATGTTGTCTATCCAAGATGAGTTGTTAATTTCGTTAACAAAAAGTTTATTCCGCTGTCTGGTTTATTCGCGCTAAAAAACGCTATAGTGTGACTTTACTTAAAAAATAAAAGAGTGTTGTGAGTATGTCTTTATCACGTCGTTTTTCATTAACATCCATTGCCACCGCTTCCATTACCAGTATGCTTTTAAGCACAACAGCGGTTGCCGATACGTTATACACCAACGCCAATGGGTATACGCTAACCAGCCCTGCCGGCGAAAATGCGGTATTACAGCAATTTTCGTCCATGTTGATAGATAACGGTAAGATTAAGGCCATCGGCGGTGACGAACTCAACGAACGCTATTCAAACACCGACGATATTATCAACTTGCAAGGCAAAACCGTTCTCCCCGGCCTGATTGATGCACACGGACACGTTTTGGGTTTAGGGAACAGCTTATTACAGGTGGACTTACGCGACAGCACATCAGTGAAGGACGCGGCTCAACGTGTTAAACGCTATGCAGACACACAGCCATCTCTCCCCTGGATAACCGGCCGCAGCTGGAATCAAGAAAACTGGGAAGAAAAACGTTTTCCGCGCGCCAGCGACCTTGACGAGCTGGTTAACGAACGCCCCGTTTGGCTCACCCGCGTTGACGGTCATGCCGGTTGGGCTAATTCAGAAGCACTGCGTTTAGCCGGTATTGATAAAGACACCGTGTCTCCTGATGGTGGCGAAATCGTCAAAGATGAAAACGGTCAGCCAACCGGTGTTTTAATCGATAATGCCATGCAGCTCGTCGAAAAAGTCATACCGGAAGCCAGCTTTGAACAACAACGTAAAGCTTTCCAGCTCGCCTTCGAGCATTTGGTTGAGCGCGGTATCACGTCGGTTCATGACGCCGGTATAAGCGCAGATGAAGTATCGGTTTATAAAGGACTACATAATCAAGGACTAATGCCGCTGCGTATTTATGGCATGCTCGCCGCTACAGAGCCTAAACTACCGCAACTTTTGGCTGAGGGCCCTTACTATACCGACGACAACAAACTGACAATTCGTAGTGTCAAAATATACGCAGACGGCGCTTTAGGAAGCCGCGGTGCGGCGCTTATCGAAGATTATAGCGACGACCATGGTAATCACGGTCTTATGGTGACCTCACAAGAACAAATGATGTCGCTTTACCGTTTAATTATTCCACACGGATTCCAGGTTAATACACACGCTATCGGCGACCGTGCCAACCGAGTTGTACTGAACAATATCGAGAAAGCCTACGAAACAATGGGTGGCCGTAATTTGCGTAACCGCATTGAACATTCACAAATTGTGCATCCAGATGACCTGCACCGGTTTAAAGAATTGAACTTAGTCGCATCTATGCAGCCAACTCACGCGACCAGTGACAAGAACATGGCGGAAGATCGCTTAGGCAAAGATCGCATGAAAGGCGCCTATGCCTGGCAGACATTCCTGCAACAAGGCACTATCGTTGCCTCTGGTTCTGACTTCCCGGTTGAACTTGCTAACCCGTTTTATGGCTTACATGCCGCGGTTACCCGTCAGGACCGTGAAAATATGCCAGAAGGCGGTTGGTATGCCGATGAGAGCATGAGCCGTGCACAAGCGCTGCGTTCATTCACCATTGATGCTGCCTACGCGGCATGGCAGGAACAACAACTCGGTTCTTTAGAGCCAGGCAAGTGGGCTGACTTTATTATTGTTGACCAGGATCCATTCGCCGTTGATGCTGAAGATATTTGGCGTACTAATGTGCAAGCTACCTATGTTGCCGGTGAACGTGTTTATACGAAGGGAGACAACGACTAATGAGTGATGACTTTCTATTCGCAGAAGACGAAGTAGAGTCAGTCAGCGACGAGGCCGTCGAACCGTACCATATTCTCATTGTCGATGATGATGAAGAAATTCACACGATAACAAAAATGGCACTCAGCGAGTTTCGTCTCGATGGCCGACCGCTGGAGTTCCATTCGGTTCACTCAGGTAAGGAAGCTATCGCCTTTTTGAATAAAAATCGCGATATTGCCATGATGTTGCTCGATGTGGTTATGGAAACCGACCACGCTGGCTTAGACGTAGCCAAATGGGTACGCGAGGAGTTGAAAAACCGTTTAATACGCATAGTGCTTCGCACCGGTCAGCCGGGTCAGGCGCCAGAAGAAGATGTCATTGCCCGTTTTGATATTGACGACTACAAAGAGAAAACCGAGCTGACCTACCGTAAGCTCGTCACGTTAATGTACTCATGCTTACGCGCCTACCGCGACTTAAATGCCATCGAACGCAACAAGCGCGGATTAGAAAAAGTCATTAATGCGTCGGCAGAGGTGTTCTCAGCCCGCTCAATGCAGGGGTTATGTCAGGGAATTTTGGAGCAGCTGGTCGCATTAATTACGCATAGCGACGACGCTATGTATTGCCGCATTGATGCACTCACCGCCAGTTCAGACACCAACGAGCCGTTCGAAATCATTGGCGGCACGGGTGACTTTGAACAGGCCGTGGGCGACCCTGTTAACAGCGAAATTGACTGGGATATTGTGCGCCCTATGCAGCAAAGTGCTAAAAACGTTGAGTTCCGTATTGTCGACGGTAACTATTATGGGCTTTATAAAACCAGTAGCTCGCGTCAGTATTTACTGTTTATTCGCGGTGTCCGTGACTTGTCTGAGCTGGATCAAAACCTGCTGGGGCTATTTGTGAATAATAGCTCCATTGCCATTGATAACCTGCAAGCCACAGAGAGCGAACGGGAGGCTCAACGTGAATTGCTTTACAGCGTAGGCGAAGCCATTGAGAAGCGCTCTATTGATGAAGTCAGTCACCACGTCAAACGTTCAGCTGAAATGGCCGGGCAGCTGGCGATTGCGGCCGGTCGCGATGATGAACAGGCGCAGGCATTAAAGCAAGCCGCGTCGGTCTATGATATTGGTAAGGTGTCGGTGCAGCTGGAATTGGCTCAGCGTGCTGATGCATTGAGTATTCATGACTATGAAGAGATCATGCAAAAAGTCATACAAGGACATGATTATTTGCAGCAAACGGATACCGCAGTGGCTAAGATAGCGGCGGGCATCGCGCAGGATATTCATGAGCGTTGGGACGGCTCTGGCTTTCCCGCTCAAAAAAGCGGCGATGCCATTAATCTGAACGCCCGTATTTTGTCGATAACCAGTCATTACGATGCGCTTCGTACGCAACGTAGCTACCGTGATGCGCAGGAAGCGGAAGCGGCAGCTGACTATTTACTCAAACACAGCGGCGTGTTTTTTGATCCGGAATTAGTCGGACTTATGCTCGACAATTTGGATGCAATGGAAAAAATTCGTAAGCGTTATCAGGACAACCAGTAAGCATTAACAAGGTGTTAGTAGAGGAACCACTATGGATTTACAGGCCATGCGCCGTGAATACGGTTTAGGCAGTTTGCACCGCGAGCAATTATTTGCCAGCCCGGTAGAGCAATTTGAACACTGGATGAAGCACGCCATTGATAGCGGCGTACTGACTGACCCAACGGCAATGACTGTGGCAACGGTCAATGCCGATGGCGTACCGAGCCAACGCATTGTTCTATTAAAAGGCTATAACGAGCAAGGCTTTTGCTTTTACACCAATAAGAATAGCCATAAAGGCGATGATATTCGCGGTAACAATCAGGTTTCGTTGCATTTCGCCTGGCTTGCACTTGAACGACAAGTCAGCATTATCGGACAGACCGTTGAATTAAGTGACGAAGAAAACGATGCGTACTTTCATTCGCGTCCGAAAGAAAGTCAGGTAGCCGCCCTTGCCTCTCAACAAAGTCGCCCGGTTGATAGCCGCGATGTATTAGAAAGCCATTATCAGGCGTTACTGAAAGAATACGCTGATACCGACGTGCCGCGCCCACGTCATTGGGGAGGCTATCGCGTTATTCCCGACACTTTCGAGTTTTGGCAAGGCGGCAAACACCGCCTTCATGATCGCTATCAGTACACCCGCGACGGTGACCATTGGCGAATTACCCGGTTGCAGCCTTAGGCAATTCGACCTCACAAAATTCGGCGCAACGCTTTAATACTTTCATTGTCGCGGGAGTATAAACCACCCCCTTCTTGAGCTGTTCGCGCTTACGGGCAAGAGCAGCTTCACCGGGAACTCGAACCGGTAATTCAGGGTCAGCCGGAGCACTGTTTCGCGCATCATCCAATAAACGGTCAACCTGCTTCAGAAACTCAGCTTTATCCCCAAAGGCTTCCGGGTCGATTACCTGAACCCATACGGTATTCGCGTCACCGTCCTCAGCACCTTGCACACGACCGTACTGCGCCAGCGCCATGGACCAAATTTCACTGAACAAGGTAAGGCCATAACCTTTGTAACCGAGTTGCTCCCCTCCCAGAGGAGCAATGGCGCTGCCGGGAGATTCAAAGAAACTAAGCGGGTCATCTGTCCATTCGCCGTTCGGTTTTATTAACGCTTTGTAAGGTAAGTTCTCCCCATTCGCTTTTGCCTGGCGTACTTTACCCGCCGCCGTCATTGAAAAGCTGATATCAAACAGCATCGGCTCTTTTGAGCTGGGTACCCCCACCGCAAAAGGGTTCGGCGAAAACACCGCCTCTTTCCCGCCGAACGGCGCAACCGCCTTCTGCCCCGGAGTCGAGCACATTAAATTCACCGCCATGCCTTTGTCAGTGGCAATGGTTAAATAGGCAGCCAGAGACGCCACATGTTGGCTACGTCGTAACACCACCGTTCCCGTGCCTGCCTGTTTGGCCATTTCGCACGCCGCATTAACCGCCTGCGGTACCACGTAAGGTCCCGGCAAAAACTGTGCATCCCAATTTGCGACGGCTGCACGTTCACTTAATACCACCGGTTGCCCTTTTGGCAAGCTTTTACCGTCTTTTAACCATTGGCAGTTATTCAGCAAACGAATTAAACCGTGTGTACTAAACCCCAGTAAGTCTCCCTCCAGAAGATAGTACGCCACATGGCGAGCTACCTCGCCCGATGCCCCACAATTGGTTAAGCACGACTGCGCCCATTGCGCTAATTCAGAATAATCAAAACGTGACACGTCGGTGTTCATGAAATTTCCTTTTGGTGACGGCTAGCAGGTCGTTTAAGCTACGCATAAGACATTATCAAGGAGTACAGATTGTGTCATCTGATAACACAATAAACAGAATTGCATTGATTACCAGCGGCGGTGATGCGCCAGGGATGAACGCGGCCATTCGTGCGGTGGTATTAGCTGCGGAAAATTACGGCATTGAGGTAATAGGCTTTCGACATGGCTACGAAGGCGTACTCAACAATGACTTTGTGCGCTTAGACAGAGAAGACGTCGAACATATTATGCAGTACTCGGGCACCATTATTAAAAGTGCCCGTAGTGAGCGCTTTAAATCCGATGAGGGCGGGCGTGAAGCAGCGACCAACTTAGACGCGCACCAAATTGACGCCTTTATTGTCATTGGCGGTGACGGCTCGTTCCGTGGCGCCGACCATTTAGCGAAATTTTGGAACGGTCCGATTATCGGTGTGCCCGGCACCATCGATAATGATCTCTATGGCACCGATCACACTATTGGATATGACACGGCGGTTGAAACCGCTATGGACGCACTGGATAAAATTCGTGATACCGCAGAAGCCATGGATCGCGTATTCATTGTTGAAGTCATGGGGCGTAACGCCGGCTATATTGGTATCAGCAGTGCCATGGCGTGTGGCGCAGAGCGTATGATTCTGCCGGAGCTGCAAAAAGACAAACCATTAACGGTCGAGGCGCTGGTAAAGCACATTGAGTCGGTGCAACGCGTCCGCGGTGATTCCAGTTACGTGATGGTGCTGTGTGAAAACCAATGGCCTGGTGGTGCAGTTCGACTTGCAGAGCAACTGGAAGATCGTCTTAACTTACCGTGTCGGCCGTGTTTATTAGGACACGTACAACGAGGCGGCCGCCCAACGGCTATGGACAGAATTTTAGCAACACGTTTGGGCGTTCATGCGGTAGAATTAGTCCGCCAAAATCAGACCGGTGTTATGGCAGGTGTTAGTGCTAATGAACTGAGTGCTACGCCGTTGTCAGACACTTGGACAAAACGTAAAAAATTGAGCGAAGAGCTCATTAATATTCAACAAAGTCTGTTTAACCCGATTAAGAAAAATCGGCAGAAATCGACGCAAGCCGACGACTAGAAAGAGAGGTCACCAAAGCGCATGCCCGCATTGTCATTACCCGTATCGTTGAACGATCCTATTCGCCCATATTTTGGCGCGGAACACAGTACCGAATTGCATTCGGGGCATACTCATATTTTAGGGTTCGGTTTTGACGGCACCGCCTGTTTTCGCAAAGGCACCAAAGAGGGGCCAGATGGCCTGCGCTCGGTTTCTGAGGACATCGAGTCTTACTCACCCTATTTAGATGCCGACCTTGAAGACCATACCTTTTATGATTTAGGTAATTTGCGACTGGGCTTTGACGATGACGAAGAAAAACAGTGGCATCATGCTCTGAGTGACTTTAACCAGATTTTTGACGACGTCGATTTAGCCAAAGAAAAAATTAAGCTACTGACGTTAGGTGGTGAGCATTCAATTTCTTACGCGCCTATTGTGAAATATTTGAAGCAATACCCAGATTTAGTGCTGTTACATTTAGACGCTCACGCTGACTTGCGCGATGGCTTCCTCGGTTACCACTACTCGCACGCGTCGATCATTCGCCGCTCGGTTGATCACTTCGGCCCTGGTCATGAGCTTATCCAGTACGGTATTCGCTCTGGTACGCGGGACGAGTATCAGTGGATGAAAGAGCACAAAACCATTCGTAAATCGCGTCAGGAATTCTTAGAAAGTGTTAATGCTATTGCGGCAGACAGACCGGTCTATTTGACGCTAGATCTGGACTACTTTGACCCGTCGTTTTTCCCGGGAACCGGTACACCAGAGCCCGGCGGCGAAGACTTTCACTCGTTTGTCAGCTTAATGAAAATTTTGCGCCAGAAAAACTTCGTCGGCGCCGACGCTGTTGAGCTTTCACCGCCGATAGACCCTACCGGCAACTCCAATGTATTCGCGGCCAAAGTGGTGCGCGAGCTGTTACTTGCTTTAGAGCGCGCAGGAGCCTAATTGATGTCAGACTGGAATATTGATCAAGCAGAAGAATTGTATGGCGTTAACCGTTGGGGCGCAGGCTATTTTTCGATTGGCGACAACGGCAACATTCAAATTCGTCCAAATCATCGTCTGCCTGACTTGGCCATTGATATGCAGGAAGTGGTTGAAGAAATAAAGTCAGAAGGCATTGAGCTGCCGGCGGTAATTCGTTTTCATGACATTTTGCGCTCGCAAGTCGAAATTATTAACGAAACCTTTGCTCAGCAAATTCAGGACGCCGATTATAACGGCAAGTATTGCGGTGTGTTCCCAATTAAAGTCAACCAAATGCGCGAAGTGGTTGAAGAAATCATGGACGCTGGCGAACCTTACAATTACGGGCTGGAAGCGGGTTCTAAGCCGGAACTCATGGCGGTTATGGCGTACAATGAAAACCCCGACGCGCTGACCATACTGAACGGCTACAAAGACAAAGACTACCTGACACTGGCACTGCTTGGCCGTCAGTTACGCCGCAAGATGATTATTGTCATTGAAAAATACAGCGAACTCGAAATGCTGATTCCGCTGGCCAAAGAGTTAGGCGTTGAACCTATGATTGGTCTGCGCTCAAAAATGATGGTGAAAAGTGCCGGCAAATGGGCTGGTTCCAGTGGCGATCGAGCTAAATTTGGTTTAAGCATTGCCGAAATACTGAATGTGGTTGAACGCTTACGTCAGGAAGACATGCTGCACTGCGCCAAGCTTCTACACTTTCACATTGGCAGCCAGCTGTCTGATATTCGTAAGATAAAAGAAGCCGTCAGTGAAGGTGCTCGTTTGTACGCTAAGCTTATTCAGGAAGGCGTACCGCTCGAGTACTTAGATATTGGCGGTGGTTTGGGCATTGACTACGACGGTACCAGTACCACCAGCGACTCTTCCCGTAACTACTCGACCGAAGAATACGTTGCCGACGTGGTTTGGGGCGTCAAACAGGTGTGCGACTTAGAAAAAGTACCCCACCCTAACCTGGTTAGCGAAAGTGGCCGCGCAATGACCGCCCACCACAGCTGTGTCGTTACCAACATTGTCGGTGAAATAAAGCCAGCCAGCACCAATTTCGATGTCAGCCCCAGCGAGGACGAGCATATTTTGGTGAAGAACATGCGTGAGCTGCATCAATCCGGTGAACAGTTCCATCCGCAAGAGCGCTATAACGATGCCGCTGGCTACAAGCAGAATGCATATGAAGCCTTTAAACTGGGCATTTTGTCGCTACAGGAAATGGCGAAGCTGGACACCATGTACTGGCAAATACTGGCAGACATTCATCAGTCGCTGGACAAAGACGCCTATGTTATTCAAGAGCTGGAAGAGCTTGAAGATATGCTCGCCAGCCAGTACTTATGTAACTTTTCTATTTTTCAGTCAGCCGCTGACACCTGGGCCATTGGTCAGGTACTGCCAATAGTGCCTATTTCGCGTTTAAACGAGAAGCCGGAAGTGCGCTGCTCCATTGCCGACATTACGTGTGACAGTGACGGTAAGCTGGGCAAATACATTGAAGGCACCGAAATTAGCGATAACATTCCAATGCACTCTTTGCGTAAGGGCGAAGACTATCATGTCGGTCTATTCTTAACAGGTGCGTATCAGGACGTCATGGGCGACATGCATAACCTCTTTGGCCGACTGACAGAGGTACACGTGTATTGCCACGATGACGAGCGCGGCGACTTTTACATTGAGGAAGTGGTACCGGGTACTTCGGCTGAAAAAGTGCTGCAAACCATGCAGTACAATACGGAGTACATGGCCAAAGCGGTTAAGAAACAAATTGACCGTCAGGTTCGAAATGGTGGTCTCGCACCAAGAGCCGGTGTTCGCTGGACAAACTTTTACGAGAAATGTTTGGCCGGCAGCACCTACTTAAGCGTTGAATAATTCACCAAAACAACCGCTTGATGTGCAATTACTGAGCAAACAGTAAAAAAGGCACGAAAAGCGGTTGACTCGAAACCGAAAAAAACGTTTAATACACGCCGTTGCCCGGATAGCTCAGTCGGTAGAGCAGAGGATTGAAAATCCTCGTGTCGGTGGTTCGATTCCGCCTCCGGGCACCACCATCCCTTCCAATGCCGTCCATATTTGTACTTTAAGCCTTTATTAATCAAGTACTTGGACGGGGTTGGAGTCTTTTTTAGTCCTTTCTGGTTCAGTAACATCCACACTTTTTAGTACACTGTTTAGTAACACAGAACAGAATGTACTAAAGGCGTGTTACTAAAATGGCTCGTATAACTAAACCGTTAAGTGCTCGAGAAGTCAGTGAAGCTAAGCCTAAAGACAAAGAATACAATCTTTATGATGGGCAAGGACTTCAACTGATGCTGACTTCAATGTTTTCACGTCATCAGCCAGCGACGAGCTTTTCACAGCTATTGTTTTGTCTTGCCGTTCGATAGCACGCTCGAGCTCTGATTTGGTGTATACGACCGTTACGTTCGACATAAATGCTCTCCTAATTGACAGTTAATTAACTGCAGC
>NZ_PIQA01000021.1 GCF_003987095.1 Idiomarina piscisalsi
TTCAAATTTTTCTTTAGACATGATATATCCTCAAATTTAAGTTGAAAGCCCGGTCCTGTGTAAGACCGGACCAGACCTTACTTAATCTTTAGCGTTACGCTCAGCCATCACTTTTTCAGCGATGTTGTTTGGTGCTTCACCATACTTCAGGAATTCCATCGAGTAAGATGCACGACCCTGAGTTTGTGAACGCAAGTCAGTTGCGTAACCGAACATTTCAGACAGTGGAACAACTGCATTAACAGCTTTCAAGCCACCTGGCGCTTCTTCCATGCCTTCAATCAAACCACGACGACGGTTCAAATCGCCAACAACGTCACCCATAGATTCTTCTGGAGTAATAACTTCCACTTTCATCAGTGGTTCCAGAAGTACTGGGTCTGCCTGCATTGCACCTTTCTTAAATGCCATGCTACCAGCGATCTTAAACGCCATTTCTGACGAGTCAACGTCGTGGTAAGAGCCATCATACAGAGTTGCTTTAACACCCAATACTGGGTAGCCAGCTAATACACCCTGCTCCATCTGCTCTTGAACACCTTTATCTACAGCTGGGATGTACTCTTTCGGTACAACACCACCAACGATTTCGTTAACGAATTCGTAAGTAATGTCTTCGCCGTCTTCATCTTCTTCGATAGCCATTGGCTCAAGTTTCAGCCATACATGACCGAACTGACCACGACCACCTGATTGACGTACAAATTTACCTTCGACTTCAACCGCCTTACGGATTGCTTCACGGTATGCAACCTGAGGCTGACCAACGTTACATTCAACTTTGAACTCACGTTTCATACGGTCAACGATGATATCCAAGTGAAGCTCGCCCATACCTGAGATGATGGTTTGGCCAGATTCTTCGTCCGTTTTAACACGGAACGACGGATCTTCTGCTGCCAACTTACCTAAAGCAATACCCATTTTTTCTTGGTCAGCTTTAGTTTTTGGCTCTACCGCAACAGAGATAACTGGCTCTGGGAATTCCATACGCTCAAGAATGATCTTGTTGTTTGGATCACACAGCGTGTCACCAGTAGTTACGTCTTTAAGACCAATTAGTGCAGCAATGTCACCAGCACGAACTTCTTTAATTTCCTGACGGTCATTTGCGTGCATCTGTACCATACGGCCGATACGTTCTTTCTTGTTCTTAACAGGGTTGACGACACCGTCACCTTGGTTAAGCACACCTGAGTATACGCGAACGAAGGTTAAGGTACCAACGAATGGGTCGGTTGCGATTTTAAACGCCAAAGCTGAGAAAGGTTCTTTGTCGTCTGACTTACGAACACCTTCAGTTTCATCGTCATCCAAAATACCAGTGATAGGCTTAACTTCGGTTGGTGACGGTAAGAACTCGATTACCGCATCCAGCATTGCCTGAACACCTTTGTTTTTGAAGGCTGAACCACACTGAACTAAAACAACTTCATTTGCCAAAGTCGCTTTACGAAGACCGCGTTTGATCTCTTCTTCAGTTAACTCACCTTCTTCAAGGTATTTTTCCATCAGCTCTTCGTCAGCTTCAGCCGCAGCTTCAACTAACTCAGTGCGCAATTCGTCTGCTTGATCTTGAAGGTCAGCAGGAACGTCTTCATAGGTAAATGTCATACCCATGTCGTTCTCGCTCCAGTTGATAGCCTTCATTTTGATAAGGTCAACGACACCTTTGAACTCGTCTTCTGCACCGATTGGAATCTGAATTGGTACTGCGTTCGCGTTCAAACGAGTTTTCATTTGATCAACGACTGACATGAAGTCAGCACCAGCACGGTCCATCTTGTTGACGAATACCATACGAGGTACTTCGTATTTGTTCGCTTGACGCCAAACAGTTTCTGTTTGAGGCTGAACTCCTGAAGATGCACACAGAACAACGATAGCACCATCAAGAACTCGCAAAGAACGTTCTACTTCGATAGTGAAGTCAACGTGTCCCGGAGTATCGATAATGTTGATACGGTGTTGAGGAAATTGGCGGTCCATACCTTCCCAGAAGCTTGTTACAGCTGCTGAGGTGATAGTGATACCACGTTCCTGCTCTTGCTCCATCCAGTCAGTTGTAGACGCACCATCGTGAGTCTCACCGATTTTGTGACTACGACCCGTGTAATAAAGTACACGCTCTGTGGTCGTCGTTTTACCGGCGTCTACGTGAGCACAGATACCGATATTACGATAGCGCTCAATTGATGTTTCTCGAGCCACAATAAACTCCTTTCTAGGTTAACTGTGAATTTACCAGCGATAGTGAGCAAACGCTTTGTTTGCTTCAGCCATGCGGTGAACGTCTTCACGTTTCTTCACAGCTGACCCTTTATTTTCTGATGCATCTAGCATTTCAGCTGCCAGACGCTGCGACATTGATTTTTCACCACGGGTGCGCGCTGCATCAACTAACCAGCGCATAGCCAGTGCGTTACGACGTACCGGACGAACTTCAACTGGAACTTGGTAGGTAGAACCACCAACGCGACGAGATTTAACCTCGACGGTAGGACGCACGTTTTCTAGTGCATCTTCAAAAACGTCCAGATGACCCTTGCCTGACTTCTCTGCCAGGATGTCCAGTGCACCGTAGATAATCTTTTCAGCGACTGCTTTTTTGCCGTCAACCATGACGACATTGATAAACTTAGCCAACAACTCTGATCCGAACTTAGGATCCGGCAGGATTTTACGTTGACCTATGACGCGTCTTCTTGGCATCTCAATATTCTCCGATTAATTCAGGGTATTACCCAAAACGTACAAAGTTTGGCCTTACTAACGGAGAACCGTTAAGACTTAGGCCGCTTCGCGCCGTACTTAGAACGGCCTTGTTTACGATCGTTAACACCTGAACAGTCAAGTGCACCACGAACGGTGTGGTAACGAACACCTGGCAAGTCTTTTACACGACCGCCACGAATCAGTACGACTGAGTGTTCTTGTAAGTTATGTCCCTCACCACCGATGTACGAAGATACTTCGTAACCGTTGGTTAAACGAACACGGCAAACTTTACGCATTGCAGAGTTCGGTTTCTTAGGGGTTGTGGTGTAAACACGGGTACATACTCCGCGTTTTTGAGGGCACGCTTCAAGAGCCGGAACGTTGCTTTTCACAACGGGCTTTTGACGGCCTTTACGCACCAGCTGATTAACTGTTGCCATTCATTACTCCTAGTTTAGTTGATGTCGCTTTTTAGCGCACACAATGTGCGTGAAAAATCGCTTTTTTCCGACCATACAAAGCCGGATCCCGAAAATCGGGAGCCGAAATTCTAATGGTCATATTTTCACCTGTCAAGGTTATAAAAAAGAAGCCAGCACTATTATTAGTACTGGCTTCTGTACAAATAGGCTAAAAGCGTATTTGTTTATTCAGCAGAATCGTCTTTTGGTGACTCGTTTCCTGCATTAAGAGCATCCGCTAACTGTTGCTCAGCTTGCTCTGCAGTCATTGATGGTTCTTCATCAACTTGTAACTCGTCGAGGCGACGCTGCATACGTTCTTTGTGATACGAGTAACCGGTACCTGCCGGAATTAATCGACCCACAATAACGTTTTCTTTCAGACCACGCAGACTGTCTTTACGTCCGCCTACTGCTGCTTCGGTCAGAACACGCGTTGTTTCCTGGAACGAGGCCGCAGAAATGAACGATTCTGTCGACAGTGACGCTTTAGTGATACCCAACAGCTGACGCTCGAAGGTTGCTGGCGTTTTGCCTTCGGCTTCCGCTTTTGCGTTTGCTGCAAGAACTTCCGCCATTTCAACCATTTCGCCTTCCAGCAGGTTGGTATCATTTGCGCGAAGAATTAACGCTTTACGCAACATCTGGCGAACAATCGTTTCGATGTGCTTATCGTTAATCTTAACACCCTGTAGTCGGTAAACTTCCTGAACTTCGTTCACGATGTAGTTTGCTACAGCACTTACGCCACGCAGACGCAGGATATCGTGTGGTGCTTCCGGACCATCGGCGATAACCTCACCTTTCTCAACCTGTTCACCTTCGAACACGTTAAGCTGACGCCACTTCGGAATCATCTCTTCGTGCTGCTCGGCACCATCGTTTGGTGTGATAATTAAGCGACGCTTACCTTTGGTTTCCTTACCAAATGATACCGTACCTGTCTTCTCTGCAAGAATTGCAGGCTCTTTCGGACGACGCGCCTCAAACAAGTCAGCAACGCGCGGAAGACCACCGGTAATATCACGAGTCTTCGAACCTTCTTGCGGAATACGCGCCAAGGTATCACCGACTTTAACTTCGGCGTTATCTTCCAGGTTGATGATAGCGTTACCTGGCAAGAAGTACTGCGCAGGAATATCGGTACCGGCGATGTTCACGTCGTTACCTTTACCGTCAACCAATTTAACCATTGGGCGCATGTCTTTACCAGCACTGGTACGTTGACCAGTTTCCAGTACTACAATGCTTGAAAGACCTGTCAGCTCGTCGGTTTGACGCGTCATAGTAACGCCGTCAATTAAGTCGACAAACTTGATACGACCTTCCACCTCGGTAATGATTGGGTGAGTATGCGGGTCCCAGTTAGCGACAGTCTCGCCGCCTTCAACTGCATCACCTTCACCTTTTTTCAATACCGCACCGTAAGGTACCTTATAACGCTCGCGCTCACGACCGTATTCGTCGATAAGTGTCAACTCAGTCGAACGAGAAGTAATTACATGCTCTTTATCGCTGTTTACAACCCACTTCGCGTTGTGCAGCTTTATACTACCTGAGTTTTTAACTTGTACACTGTTTTCAGCTGTTGCACGCGATGCCGCACCCCCAATGTGGAAGGTACGCATGGTCAGCTGTGTACCCGGCTCACCTATTGACTGTGCCGCGATAACACCAACCGCTTCACCTTGGTTAACCATGTGGCCACGAGCCAGATCACGACCGTAACAGTGCGCACAAACACCAAAGTCTGTGTCACAGGTAATTACCGAGCGAACTTTAACTTCATCGATAGAGTTTTCTTCGAGAATGTCACAATTCTTTTCGTCAAGGAGCGTGTTACGCGGTAACAGAACCTCTTCGCTGCCCGGCTTCAGAACATCATCGCAAAGGACCCGGCCTAGTACGCGCTCACGTAATGGTTCTACAACGTCACCACCTTCAATTAATGGCTTCATTATTAGACCGTCGTGCGTGCCACAGTCTTCTTCCATGATAACCACGTCTTGAGAGACGTCGACCAGACGACGAGTCAGATAACCTGAGTTCGCTGTTTTCAGTGCCGTATCCGCAAGACCTTTACGAGCACCGTGAGTCGAGATGAAGTACTGAAGTACGTTCAGACCTTCACGGAAGTTCGCAACGATAGGCGTTTCAATGATTGAGCCATCCGGCTTCGCCATCAGACCACGCATACCGGCCAACTGACGAATCTGTGCAGGGCTACCACGAGCGCCTGAATCAGCCATCATGAAGATAGAGTTAAACGATGCTTGCTCTTCTTCTTTGCCGTCTTTATTGGTGACAATTTCTTTCGATAAGTTATCCATCATTGCTTTCGAGACTTTCTCGTTAGCGGTTGACCAGATATCGATAACTTTGTTGTACTTCTCACCAGCAGTTACCAAGCCCGACTCGAACTGTTCCTGAATTTCTGCAACTTCTTCTTCCGCCGCTGCAACGATTTCTTTCTTAGCTTCAGGAATAACCATGTCGTTGATACCAACCGACGCACCTGAAACCATCGCGTAATGGAAACCGGTGTACATGATTTGGTCAGCAAAAATAACTGTGTCTTTCAAACCAAGGTTACGGTAAGCCTGGTTCAACATGCGTGCGATAGGCTTTTTGCCCATAGCCTGATCGATAAGCTCAAACGGCAAACCTTCAGGCATAATTAAGGACAATAATGCACGACCTACGGTTGTATCACGTACCGCAGTTTTAGTCGTACGGTTACCGTCTTCGTCAGCGGTTGTGTCCGTAATACGCACTTTAACGCGTGAATGCAGCTCTACATCACCGTTACGGTAAGCTTTTTCAGCTTCAGACGGGCTTTTGAACATCATGCCTTCGCCTTTACCGTTAATTTTTTCCTTGGTCATGTAGTAAAGACCCAATACAACGTCCTGTGAAGGTACGATGATTGGATCACCACTTGCTGGCGACAGTACGTTGTTGGTTGACATCATCAACGCACGAGCTTCTAACTGAGCTTCCAAAGTCAGCGGCAAGTGAACAGCCATTTGGTCACCGTCAAAGTCGGCGTTATAAGCCGCACAGACCAATGGGTGCAACTGAATGGCTTTACCTTCAATCAGTACCGGCTCAAACGCCTGAATACCTAAGCGGTGAAGTGTCGGTGCACGGTTAAGCAGTACTGGGTGTTCTTTGATGACTTCATCAAGTACATCCCAAACTTCTGCAGTTTCGCGCTCAACCATTTTCTTAGCTGCTTTAATGGTTGTTGCTAAACCACGACGCTCCAACTTGCCGTAAATAAACGGCTTGAATAGTTCCAGAGCCATCTTCTTCGGAAGACCACACTGGTGCAAGCGTAACTTAGGACCAACGGTGATAACCGAACGGCCTGAGTAGTCAACACGTTTACCCAACAAGTTCTGACGGAAACGACCCTGTTTACCTTTGATCATATCTGCCAAAGATTTCAGAGGACGCTTGTTAGAACCGGTAATAGCACGACCACGACGACCATTATCTAATAAGGCATCAACCGCTTCCTGAAGCATACGCTTCTCGTTACGCACAATAATATCCGGAGCCGCCAAATCTAACAGGCGCTTCAGACGGTTATTACGGTTAATAACGCGGCGATACAGGTCGTTCAAGTCTGATGTTGCGAATCGACCACCATCCAGCGGTACCAACGGACGTAAGTCTGGTGGTAGTACTGGTAATACTTTCAGAATCATCCACTCTGGCTTGTTGCCAGACATCTGGAAAGCTTCTAACAACTTCAGGCGCTTGCTGATTTTCTTACGTTTTGTTTCAGAGTTGGTTTCAGGTAACTCTTCGCGCAACGTTTGGATTTCAGCGTCAATGTCGACAGCACGCAATAAATCAAGCACCGCTTCGGCACCCATTTTTGCGTCGAACTCATCGCCATGTTCTTCTAAAGCGTCTAGATATTCTTCTTCTGTCAGAATCTGACCTTGCTCTAAAGACGTTAAGCCGCCTTCAGTAACTACGTAAGATTCAAAATACAATACACGCTCAATATCACGCAGAGTCATGTCAAGCATAAGACCAATACGTGATGGCAGTGATTTTAAGAACCAGATATGCGCAACAGGGCTCGCCAGTTCAATGTGGCCCATACGTTCACGGCGTACTTTGGTTAAGGTGACTTCGACGCCACACTTCTCACAAATAACACCGCGGTGCTTCAAACGCTTGTACTTACCGCACAAACATTCATAGTCTTTTACCGGACCAAAGATACGCGCACAGAACAAACCGTCACGCTCTGGTTTGAACGTACGATAGTTAATAGTTTCCGGCTTTTTGACTTCACCGTATGACCAACTGCGGATCATATCTGGCGAAGACAAAGCAATACGAATTCCGTCAAATTCGTCTGCTTGATTCGTCGGCTTTAAAAGCTTCAACAAGTCTTTCACGATTTATCTCCTGTCGGAGTTCAACCTATGGGGAGTGAACATCACTCCCCCAGTAATTCCAGCAACAGACGCTTAGTTCTGTTCCAGCTCGATATTAATGCCCAGAGAGCGAATTTCTTTCAACAATACGTTGAACGACTCTGGCATACCCGCTTCCATTTGCAGGTTGTTGTCGACAATGTTTTTGTACATCTTCGTACGACCGTTTACGTCGTCCGACTTAACCGTCAACATTTCCTGCAAGGTGTATGCAGCACCGTATGCTTCTAATGCCCAGACTTCCATTTCACCGAAGCGCTGACCACCAAACTGTGCTTTACCACCCAATGGCTGCTGAGTTACCAAGCTGTAAGAGCCGGTAGAACGAGCGTGCATCTTGTCGTCGACCAAGTGGTTCAGTTTCAGCATGTACATGTAACCAACAGTCACATCACGCTCAAACTTCTCACCTGTGCGGCCGTCAAACAGCGGTATCTGACCTGACTCAGGTAAATCTGCCAGCTTAAGAAGCTCTTTAATTTCTTCTTCAACCGCACCATCAAATACCGGTGTTGCGGTTGGCAGGCCTGCTTTCAGGTTACCTGCTAAGCGCATCACTTCGTCATCAGAGAACTCACTGATGTCGACTTTCTGACGGCATTCACCTAAGTCATAGACTTGCTGTAAGAAGTCACGCAGATCTTTAATTGCGCGCTGTTGCTTCAGCATCTTGTCTATTTTGCTACCAATTCCGCGGGCAGCCATACCCAAGTGTGTTTCCAACACCTGACCAATGTTCATCCGCGACGGTACACCCAACGGGTTCAAAACGATATCTACTGGGTTACCTTCATCATCGTGAGGCATGTCCTCAACCGGAATGATAGTAGAGATAACACCTTTGTTACCGTGACGACCAGCTAACTTGTCACCTGGCTGGATGCTACGTTTGACCGCTAAGTAAACTTTTACGATTTTCAGTACGCCAGGCGCTAAATCATCACCTTGAGTGATTTTACGGCGCTTGTTCTCGTACTTAGTATCGAAATCGTCACTAATTTGCTGGTACTGCTCGGCAATTTGCTCTAATTGCGCTTGAGCGTCTTCAGAACCTAAGTCCTGAGTTAACCAGTTTTTACGGTCCATGCTCGCTAATTTAGCTTCATCGAAACCATTAGCTAATAGCAAGTTGCGCGCACGGTTGTAGATACCTTCTTCAAGAATCTTAAATTCTTCTGTCAGGTCTTTCTTAACCTTCGCCAGTTGCATCTCTTCGATAGCAACTGCACGTTTATCTTTTTCAACGCCATCGCGAGTAAAGACTTGCACGTCGATAACTGTACCGTTAACACCGTTAGGAACGCGCAGCGAGCTGTCTTTAACGTCCGACGCCTTCTCACCAAAGATTGCTCTCAAAAGCTTCTCTTCCGGCGTCAGCTGCGTTTCGCCTTTTGGCGTGACTTTACCAACCAGAATGTCGCCGCCTTTAACTTCGGCACCAACGTATACAACACCAGCTTCATCAAGCTTACCAAGCGCTGATTCACCAACATTAGGAATATCTGAAGTAATTTCTTCAGCACCTAACTTGGTATCACGAGCAACACAGTTCAGTTCTTGAATGTGAATAGTGGTTAAACGGTCTTCTTGCGCAACCCGCTCAGAGATAAGGATTGAATCCTCAAAGTTATAACCATTCCACGGCATGAACGCGACACGTAGGTTTTGACCCAATGCCAATTCACCTAAGTCTGTCGATGGACCATCTGCCAATACGTCGCCACGGGTTACCGGCTCACCAGGATTAACCGTTGGTTTTTGGTTAATACAGGTGTTTTGGTTAGAGCGTGTGTACTTAGTTAAGTTGTAAATGTCGATGCCCGCTTCGCCCGGCACCATTTCTTCTTCATTTACTTTAACTACGATGCGGCTCGCATCGACGTAATCAACAACACCACCACGTTTAGCAACAACGGTAACACCCGAGTCGACTGCGATAGTGCGCTCAATACCAGTACCAACTAACGGCTTATCTGCACGTAGTGTTGGTACCGCCTGACGTTGCATGTTTGACCCCATCAAAGCACGGTTAGCATCGTCGTGCTCAAGGAATGGAATCATGCTTGCTGCAATTGACACGATTTGCTGAGGAGCAACGTCCATGTACTGAACTTGCTCTTTACTCATCAGTGTAAATTCGTTTTTATGTCGGCAAGGCACTAAGTCTTCGGTCAACTCACCTTTGTCGTTAAGCGCTACGTTCGCCTGAGCGATAACATAGTTGCCTTCTTCAATGGCTGACAAGTAGTCGACATCGTCAGTAACGACACCATTTTCAATACGACGGTAAGGCGTCTCAAGGAAACCGTACTCGTTCGTTCTTGAGAAGCTCGACAGCGAGTTAATAAGGCCGATGTTCGGTCCTTCCGGCGTTTCGATTGGGCACAAGCGACCATAGTGAGTCGGGTGTACGTCTCGAACTTCGAAGCCTGCTCGTTCACGCGTCAAACCGCCCGGACCTAATGCAGAAATACGACGCTTGTGCGTGACTTCTGACAACGGGTTGTTTTGGTCCATGAACTGAGACAGTTGGCTTGAGCCAAAGAACTCTTTCACGGCAGCGCTGATTGGCTTCGCGTTAATCAGGTCTTGTGGCATGGTGTTGTCTAAATCGCCAAGAGACAAACGCTCTTTAACGGCACGCTCAACACGTACAAGACCAACACGGAATTGGTTTTCCGCCATTTCACCAACCGAACGAATACGGCGGTTACCCAAGTGATCGATATCATCCACTTCATCAAGACCGTTACGAATCTCGATAAGCTTCTTCATGACATCGATAATGTCTTCTTTCGACAACGTATTATCACCACTTAAGTCATCACGACCTAAACGGCGGTTAAACTTCATGCGACCAACGGTCGATAAGTCGTAACGCTCTTCGCTGAAGAACAAGTTGTCGAATAACGCTTCTGCTGCTTCGCGAGTTGGCGGTTCACCTGGACGCATCATACGATAAATTTCTACCAACGCTTCCAAACGGTTTGTGGTTGAATCTACGCGCAGCGTTTCGCTCATGTAAGGACCGTGATCCAAATCATTCACGAACAGCGTTTCAATTTTCTTAATACCGGCTTCGCTCAATGCCGCGATTAACTCAAGCGTTAATACGTCATTTGCGTGACCAATAACTTCGCCAGTTTTCTTATCGGCGTAGTCTTTTGCTAATACTTTTCCGACCATGTACTCAGTCGGCACGTCCATTTCTTTAATGTCCAGCTTCTCTAACTGACGAATATGGCGTGCGGTAATACGACGGCCTTTTTCAACCAATACTTCGCCATCAGCACCTTTGATGTCGAACTTCGCAGTTTCGCCGCGAAGACGCTCAGGCACCAACTCCATCTTGACTTTGGTCTTCAAGATTTCAAAGTAGGTTGTTTCGAAGAACATATCGAGCATTTCTTCGGTGCTGTAGTCTAGTGCACGAAGAATAATAGACGCCGGTAATTTACGGCGACGATCGATACGAACGAACACGTTGTCTTTAGGATCAAACTCAAAGTCTAACCACGAGCCACGATATGGGATTACTCGCGCGTTATACAGAACTTTACCTGACGAATGTGATTTACCTTTGTCATGGTCAAAGAAGACACCCGGAGAGCGGTGGAGCTGAGAAACGATAACTCGCTCTGTGCCATTGATAACGAAGGTTCCGTTTTCTGTCATTAACGGAATTTCGCCCATGTACACTTCTTGCTCTTTAATGTCTTTAACCGTGCCGGCTGCTGCTTCTTTATCAAACAGGACCAGACGCAGTTTCACACGCAGAGGGGCTGAGTAGGTAATACCACGAATTTGACATTCTTCAACGTCAAATGCCGGCTCACCCATGTGATAACTGACGTACTGCAGTTCCGCATTACCTGAGTAGCTGGCAATAGGAAAAACCGAACGAAAAGCCGCTTCCAGACCATTATTGGCATCTGGATCGACTTCAATAAATTTCTTAAATGAATCAAGCTGCATAGACAGCAAATAAGGCACTTCTAAGACCTGCGGTCGTTTACCAAAGTCCTTACGAATACGTTTTTTCTCAGAGTAGGAGTACGCCATGGGGTTCCTCAGCTAGCTGATTGATGACCCTAACCAACGAGTGGTTCGATGGTTAAGACAGATGAATCTTTTATCTGTCGATCCCGTGTTGTTTTTGCAAAACTTGTATCCCAACCTCGGGCAAAAATGATACAAGCAATACAGCGCAAAAAGGCTGGTGGTTATTTAACCACCAGCCCAAGGCCCTAAAGAGCCATATTTTGTACAAAAGTCGACTTACTTAACTTCAACTTCCGCACCAGCTTCTTCAAGCTGCTTTTTCAGCTCTTCAGCTTCGTCTTTGCTAACACCTTCTTTGACTGCAACTGGTGCAGACTCAACCATAGCTTTAGCTTCTTTCAAGCCAAGGCCAGTTGCGCCGCGAACAGCTTTGATAGCAGCTACTTTGTTGCTACCAGCGCCTTTCAGCATTACGTCAAATTCAGTTTTCTCTTCAGCTGCTGCTTCGCCGCCTGCTGCTGGACCAGCTGCTACTGCAACTGCTGCAGATGCGTCAACGCCGAATTTTTCTTCAGCTGCTTCGATCAGTTCAACCAGTTCCATTACTGGCATTTCAGCGATCGCGTTTAAGATATCGTCTTTAGTCAGAGCCATTACTCTAAACTCCTGGGTTGATAATTACAAAAAATGGTTAAAAAACCAACGTATTATTTAGCGTCTTTAATTGCTGCCAACGTTCTAACGAACTTGCTAGGTACTTCGTTAACTGTTTTAACGAACTTGCTAACAGGTTCTTTGAAGGTGGCGAGCAATTTAGCCAATGCTTCGTCACGAGTCGGAAGTGAAGCAACTGCGTCCAATTTTTCAGGACCCATGATGCCATTACCGATTGACAGAGCTGTAACCTGCAGGTTCTTGTTCTCTTTGGCAAAGTCTTTGAACAAACGAGCTGAAGCGCCCGGTGCGTCCATAGAAAAACCATAAACAAGAGGTCCTTTTAGTACATCACTCATGTCGTCGAACTGAGTACCTTCAAAAGCGCGCTTAGCAAGAGTATTTCGAACAACTTTCAGAAATACGCCTTGCTCACGTGCTTTTTTACGAAGCTCAGTCATATCGGCAACTTCGATGCCTCGATATTCAGCAACGGTGACGGCTAGCGCATTCGAAGCAACGTCGTTAACTTCCTTAACGATGGCTTTCTTTCCGGCTAAACCAATTGCCACTGATATCACCTCGTTTTCAATTTGGAGCCGAAGCTCCTCGTTACAATTAGGTGGAGTTACCTCCACCGCGTTGTCACGGTGATTCTCTACCCAGAGAGCCTGAGTCGGATATCACCATCTGCGTAGGAAATTAAGTGCCGCTATTCGATACTACTGAAATTCTCGCGGTACACCTACGGTCTTGGACGGGAGCCTTGTTTGTTGCCTTTTGAGCATGACAAACGGCAGCTCCAACCCATAAACCTTAATTAACCAGCGCTAACTGTACCCTGGTCAATGCTTACACCAGCGCCCATCGTTGTAGATAAGCTGATGCGTTTAAAGTAAACACCTTTTGCAGAAGAAGGCTTAGCTTTCTTAAGAGCGCCTAATAATGCATCAAGGTTTTCTTTCAATTTCGCGTCATCGAAATCAACACGGCCGATTGTTGCGTGAACAATACCGTTTTTGTCGTTGCGATAACGAACCTGACCCGCTTTAGCGTTTTTAACCGCTGTTGCTACGTCAGGAGTTACAGTACCTGTTTTCGGGTTAGGCATCAGGCCACGAGGACCTAAGATCTGACCTAATTGACCAACAACACGCATTGCGTCAGGTGATGCTACGACAACGTCGAAGTTCATTTCACCTTTCTTAACTTGTTCTGCTAAGTCTTCCATACCAACAATGTCAGCACCCGCTTCTTTCGCTTTGTCTGCATTGTCTCCAGAAGTAAAGACTGCAACGCGAACGTCACGACCTGTACCGTTTGGTAATACAGTCGCGCCACGAACGTTTTGGTCAGATTTTCGAGCATCGATGCCAAGGTTTACTGCAACATCAACGCTTTCAGTGAATTTTGCTGTTGCTAGTTCTTTCAACAGTGCAATTGCTTCATTCACGTCGTAATCGCGGGCTTCAACTTTCTCTGCGATCATGCGAGCGCGTTTTGTTAATTTAGCCATCGATTAGCCCTCCACGTTCAAGCCCATCGCGCGAGCAGAGCCGGCGATAGTGCGTACAGCTGCGTCCATGTCGGCAGCAGTAAGGTCTGGTTCTTTAGTTTTTGCAATTTCTTCTAATTGCGCACGAGTCACAGTACCAACTTTCTTGGTATTAGGCTCGCCAGAACCACTCTTGATACCCGCTGCTTTCTTAAGCAAGAAAGACGCAGGAGGCGTTTTCGTGATGAACGTGAATGAACGATCTTCAAATACTGTAATTTCAACAGGCACAGGTGCGCCCTTTTCCAGGCTATCTGTTTGCGCGTTGAATGCTTTACAGAATTCCATGATGTTTACACCGTGCTGACCCAAAGCAGGACCAACTGGCGGTGACGGGTTAGCTGAACCAGCAGCTACCTGTAATTTGATAATGGCTGATACTTTCTTCGCCATGATTATTTCCTCTGTTGTGGGTTTAACGCCTCGTAACTTTTCAGAGTAAAGTTACTCAATCGGCTCCCCGTTAAAAAAGGACGCGAATTATAAGTGAATTCGCGCCGTTGATCAATGCCAGATTGATGATTTTTTGATCACGACTTCTCGATTTGACCAAACTCTAAATCGACCGGAGTTGCACGGCCAAAGATAGAGACGGAAACCGTTACGCGACTTTTCTCGTAATCAACTTCTTCAACAGTTCCGTTAAAGTCAGCAAACGGACCGTCGGTAACACGAACCACTTCACCCGGTTCAAACAATGTTTTCGGCTTCGGCTTGTCCGCAGAGTCCTGCAAGCGGTCAAGAATAGCGTCTGCTTCTTTTTTAGAAATAGGCGTTGGGCGGTCACTTGTGCCACCGATAAAGCCGAGGACACGCGGAACGCTCTTAATTAAATGCCATGAATCTTCGTCCATGACCATTTCGACCAGTACATAGCCTGGGAAAAACTTACGTTCGCTTTTGCGACGTACGCCGCCGCGCATTTCTACGACTTCTTCCTTCGGTACTAATATTTCACCGAATTTGTCTTCCATGCCATGCAGCTTGATGTGTTCTTTTAGAGATTCAGCAACACGAGCTTCGTAACCGGAAAAAGCCTGTACGACGTACCAACGTTTCTTATCGCTCATAGTTTAAATCTCCAATCCGGTTAAGAAGCCAACGACACGCACAAGGATGCCATCAAGACCCCAAAGAATTAACGCAACAATAACGGTCGCGACAACAACGATAAGCGTTGTTTGAGTTGCTTCCTGACGAGAAGGCCAAACGACTTTGCGAACCTCAGTGCGACTTTCTTTAGCGAAAGACACAAACTTTCTGCCCTTAATTGTGGTGCTAGCGAAAAAGCCAGCCAGTCCCACTAATACGACAACGCCAATAGCGCGATAGAGTACTGAGATTTCTTCTGCGTAGTAGTGATTACCGCCGATAGCTACAACTAGCAAGGCGATAGTGATTATCCATTTCAAGCTGTTTAATGAACTGCTCTGCGTCTCGTTATTTGCGCTCATTCTTTAATCCTAATTGCGACCGGTCTTCGCTTTGAACTTAAAATCTGGCAGGGGCGGAGGGATTCG
>NZ_PIQA01000022.1 GCF_003987095.1 Idiomarina piscisalsi
TTAGTTCAGGGGAAAGGTCATGGGCTCTCATTTGCTGAGCAAGACACTGTCATAAACGCAGTCAAATCATTCTTCGAGTAAATAATATGATTTTTCTAATAACTGGAGGCGCGGGCTTTATTGGCTCTGCTGTTATTCGCTTTATTCTTAAAAACACAGATAACAAAGTGGTCAATATTGATAAGCTTACATATGCGGGGAATGTCGATAATTTGAAAGGCTTCACAGAATCGGAGCGATATCAATTTAAGCAAATAGATTTGTGTGATCCAAATGCCCTCAAAAATGTGTTTAAAGACTATCAACCGAATGTGGTTATGCATTTAGCAGCAGAGAGTCACGTCGACCGTTCGATTGATGGTCCTGCTGAATTTATTCATACCAATATTTTGGGGACTTATAACCTACTTGAGGCTGCCAGAGAGTATTGGAGTAATCTGCCTTTAAATGAAAAGGCAACTTTTAAATTCCATCATATATCGACTGATGAAGTTTACGGTGATCTACCCCATCCCGAGGATGAGGCAGACGCTAGTGGCTCTTTATTTACAGAGACGACGGCTTACGCGCCGAGTTCTCCATATTCCGCCAGCAAAGCAAGCTCAGATCACTTAGTCCGGGCGTGGTTCCGGACATACGGCTTACCGACGGTTATTACGAACTGTTCGAATAATTACGGTCCTTTTCATTTTCCGGAAAAGCTTATTCCGTTGATGATCCTTAATGCTCTGGAAGGCAAAGAGCTACCTATTTACGGCAAAGGCGACCAGATTCGCGATTGGTTATATGTTGAAGATCATGCAAAAGCACTTTATACAGTCGCGACTAAAGGTGAAATTGGTGAAACTTATAATATCGGTGGTCATAACGAAAAGCGTAATATAGACGTTGTGGAGACAGTTTGTAATGTTTTACAAGAATTAGCTCCTCCGGCAACGAGAAAGCTTTGTATTAGTCACTATAAAGAGCTTATGACTCATGTCGCAGACCGCCCGGGACACGATCGCAGATACGCAATAGATGCGACTAAAATAAAGCAAGAGCTAGGTTGGATGCCCGCTGAAACGTTTGAATCAGGGATAAGAAAAACTGTTCAATGGTACCTTGATAATCAAGAATGGTGCCGACGCGTTCAGGACGGTTCATATCAACGCGAACGTTTGGGAGTAAATTAATGAAAGGAATCGTGCTAGCTGGCGGATCGGGAACTCGTTTACACCCTATAACGATGGGGGTATCTAAGCAGTTATTACCTATTTACGATAAGCCAATGATTTATTATCCACTCTCGGTACTGATGTTAGCGGGAATTAATGAAATTTTAGTCATTTCTACACCAGAGGATTTACCGCAATACCGAAAGTTACTTGGTAATGGTGAACAATTTGGTATTCAGTTGTCCTATGCGGAACAGCCAAATCCAGATGGCTTGGCTCAGGCTTTTATTATTGGTGAGGACTTCATAGGAGAGGATTCGGTCTGTTTAGTCTTAGGTGACAATATTTTCCACGGCCAGTCTTTTTCTGAGCAACTGCGGAGAGCCGCCTCTCGCCCCTCAGGCGCAACGATCTTTGGCTATTGGGTAACTGATCCAGAGCGTTTTGGTGTTGTTGACTTCGATAATAAAGGGAAGGCGATCTCAATTGAAGAGAAGCCAATGCAACCCAAGTCGAACTATGCGGTTACCGGGCTTTACTTTTATGATAATGATGTCATTGAGATAGCCAAAAGCGTAAAACCTAGTGCAAGAGGTGAACTAGAAATCACCAGCGTCAATAATGCCTATTTGAAACGGGGCACGCTGAATGTTGAAAGGCTAGGTAGGGGGTTTGCTTGGTTAGATACTGGTACACACGATTCATTGCTTGAAGCTAGTAGTTATGTTCAGACATTCGAACATCGACAGGGACTTAAAATCGCCTGTTTGGAGGAAATTGCATGGCGGCAGGGATGGATAGATAAGAAGTATCTGAGAGAGAAAGGGGAAGAATTGCACAAAACTGGCTACGGACAGTATCTAATTAGTCTATCTTGCTAAATTCGGCCGTGTCGATTAAATGATGTTCAAATCCTTTGATAACTCCAGCTGGTCCAAGAAGCCTATTGCTCCCTCTTTTCTATATAAGACCAATGGCAAGCGGTGGATGGCCATATGTACCCACAGCAATGGCATCTGATGTTGCCCCTCACCTTGAGGTCTTTGATGCCGGCAGTCGTGCTTGGCTGTTTAAAAAAGGCGATGCCGAGAGCTTTAAAACGACCTTGGAAGCTATGCTGAATGCTTCACCAGAAGTGTGTGCTGAAAAAACAAAAGCAGCATTAGCTGCGGTTAACAAGCAATATGTGTGGAAAAAATCGCTCAAGCCGCTTTTAGATGTTTTAAAGGAAAGTGTACAAGGACATAGGCTAAACCAATGAACATATTAGTCACAGGC
>NZ_PIQA01000023.1 GCF_003987095.1 Idiomarina piscisalsi
CGCGTGAAAGTGCGTAGGCTGGTGACTTAGGCAAATCCGGGTCGCTAAGGCTGAGACACGAGACGAGCACCTACGGGTGTGAAGTTGCTGGTGCCCTGCTTCCGGGAAAAGCCTCTAAGCTTCAGATGAACATCGACCGTACCCCAAACCGACACAGGTGGTCAGGTAGAGAATACTAAGGCGCTTGAGAGAACTCGGGTGAAGGAACTAGGCAAAATAGTACCGTAACTTCGGGAGAAGGTACGCCGCTGATGGTGATTGACTTCGCGTCATAAGCTGCTGGCGGTCGCAGTGACCAGGTGGCTGGGACTGTTTATTAAAAACACAGCACTCTGCTAACTCGAAAGAGGACGTATAGGGTGTGACACCTGCCCGGTGCCGGAAGGTTAATTGATGGGGTTAGCGTATGCGAAGCTCTTGATCGAAGCCCCGGTAAACGGCGGCCGTAACTATAACGGTCCTAAGGTAGCGAAATTCCTTGTCGGGTAAGTTCCGACCTGCACGAATGGTGTAACCATGGCCACGCTGTCTCCACCCGAGACTCAGTGAAATTGAAATCGCAGTGAAGATGCTGTGTACCCGCGGCTAGACGGAAAGACCCCGTGAACCTTTACTACAGCTTGGCACTGAACATTGAACCTACATGTGTAGGATAGGTGGGAGGCTTAGAAGCACTGGCGCTAGTTGGTGTGGAGCCATCCTTGAAATACCACCCTTGTATGTTTGATGTTCTAACATTGGCCCCTTATCGGGGTTGTGGACAGTGCCTGGTGGGTAGTTTGACTGGGGCGGTCTCCTCCCAAAGAGTAACGGAGGAGCACGAAGGTTGGCTAAGTACGGTCGGACATCGTACGGTTAGTGCAATGGCAGAAGCCAGCTTAACTGCGAGACAGACACGTCGAGCAGATACGAAAGTAGGTCATAGTGATCCGGTGGTTCTGAATGGAAGGGCCATCGCTCAACGGATAAAAGGTACTCCGGGGATAACAGGCTGATACCGCCCAAGAGTTCATATCGACGGCGGTGTTTGGCACCTCGATGTCGGCTCATCACATCCTGGGGCTGAAGTCGGTCCCAAGGGTATGGCTGTTCGCCATTTAAAGTGGTACGCGAGCTGGGTTTAGAACGTCGTGAGACAGTTCGGTCCCTATCTGCCGTGGGCGTTTGAGAGTTGAGAGGAGCTGCTCCTAGTACGAGAGGACCGGAGTGGACGAACCTCTGGTGTTCGGGTTGTCATGCCAATGGCACTGCCCGGTAGCTATGTTCGGAATCGATAACCGCTGAAAGCATCTAAGCGGGAAGCGAGCCTCGAGATGAGCTCTCACTAGCACTTTGAGTGCTCTGAAGGGTTGTTGAAGACGACGACGTTGATAGGCGGGGTG
>NZ_PIQA01000003.1 GCF_003987095.1 Idiomarina piscisalsi
CACAGTTTGCTTGGCTTGATAATATTGTTAAAGAGCGTCGCTTCTTCCGAAGCAGGGAGGCGTATTCTACACTTCCCGATGATTTCGTCAACCTCTTTTTCTGGACTTTTTGTCCGACTGACAAAACCGCCGTCGCCCGACTCAACTCAGTGAGTATCTCGTGACAACGGCGGCGAATTATAGAGATCTTTTTCCGCCTTTCAAGATCTTTTTTTGAGAACGGAGAAAAAAGATAAAAAAGGTGGTTTTTTAACCTTCCATGTTAAGTTAGTGTATCTTTACTTGAACTATCATTACACTTATTACTCAAACGTTAAGTGTGTAAGTGAATTAAAAGGGAATAACTAACTATGCGCCGTAACTACTATAATTATATTTTAGCGCTAAGTATATTGGGTATATCCCTAACAGGCTTGCCGTCAGTATCATTTGCGGAGCCCAATTCAAAGCAAATATCATCAACGAAAGAAGCAAAGCTTTTAAAGACTTATACCTCGATAATTGAAAATCACTTAAACAAAAACTTATCAATAATGCGAACCGTGCGAATACTTGTTAATAACTACCCAGAACACGCTAGTTATATTGTATCCGCTGCTTTCGATTTAACGCCGAATAAGAAGAAAGCCATTATAATGGCAGCTATCCAAGCTGAACCTGCTGTAACTTATACTGTCGTCGAAACTGCTTTAACCTACTTCCCTGGCAGGGCGGAAATGATAGTTCAAACAGCTATCGAAACTGAGCCAGCTTATATTGATGATATTTTATCTCTCGCTATCGCCCACTCACCGGGAAAGGCGGATAGCTTAATAACTGTTACCCTGCAAAACCATCCTTCATATTCTGAGTCAATAATGAGGACAGCCCATGAAAGTTCTTCCAGTAACTTATTATCGTCGGTAATAGGTACGTTGAAACTTATCCCTGAGTCGGCTGATTATGTCTTAAATGGTATAAAGGACTTTTTCACAAGTTTGGGGGGAACAGAATCTGAAGCTTACATTTCTAAAGAACAGTGGAAACTGCTAGCCGTTGAAGCTAAAAACTCTGGACTAGACAAAGATAGACTACAGTGGCTTGTTGATAAGGGGCATTTGGAACAAAAAGAGTTAGCCGCTGTTTATAACAAGTAATTGAAAAATGCATAATAAAAAGGCCAGCTTAAAGCTGGCCTTTTTAATTCGTTTACTCAGCAGTTTCTTCAACTACTTCTTCAACTTCTTCTACTTCTGGTCTATCAACTAATTCAATGTAAGCCATAGGTGCGTTATCACCTGCACGGAAGCCACACTTCATAATACGAGTGTAACCGCCTGCGCGCTCTTCATAACGCGGGCCTAATTCATTAAACAGTTTACCAACGACTTCTTTGTCACGCGTACGTGCGAAAGCTAATCGACGATTAGCAACGCTGTCTTGTTTAGCCAATGTAATCAATGGCTCCACCACGCGACGCAGCTCTTTAGCTTTTGGCAACGTCGTTTTGATAATCTCATGGCGAACTAGCGAACTTGCCATGTTACGGAACATCGCCTGACGATGGCTACTGTTTCGATTTAGTTGACGACCACTCTTACGATGGCGCATACCTATACCCTTCTCAGTAAATCTTTTACTAAGGTGACCTTAGTCGTTTTCAATTAAGCTAGCAGGTGGCCAGTTTTCCAGGCGCATACCCAGAGACAAACCACGTGATGCCAACACATCTTTAATTTCAGTCAACGACTTCTTACCTAAGTTAGGCGTTTTTAACAGCTCAACTTCGGTACGTTGTACTAAGTCACCAATGTACTGAATCGCTTCTGCCTTCAAGCAGTTCGCAGACCGAACAGTCAATTCCAAGTCGTCAACCGGACGAAGAAGAATCGGATCGAATTCCGGTTTCTCTTCTTTTTCTTCCGGCTCGCTGATATCACGAAGTTCAACGAAAGCATCTAGCTGTTCTGCCAAAATAGTAGCAGAACGTCTAATAGCTTCTTCTGGATCCAACGTACCATTGGTTTCCATTTCGATAACCAGCTTGTCTAAGTCAGTACGCTGTTCAACACGAGCCGCATCTACAGAATATGCGATGCGTTCTACTGGGCTGAACGAAGCGTCAACTAACAGACGACCGATTGGACGCTCATCATCGTCAGCTGACTGACGTGATGCTGCAGGAACGTATCCACGACCACGCTCGACCTTAACACGCATGTTAAGCTCGTAATCACCGGTAAGGTGACAAATAACGTGCTGTGGATTAACAATTTCTACATCACCATCGTGAGTGAAATCGCCTGCGGTTACAGGACCTGCTCCGGATTTATTCAAGGTCAACGTAGCTTCGTCTTTACCTTCGATGCTGACTGCCAGCCCTTTCAGGTTCAACAAAATTTCGATGACATCTTCTTGAACACCCTCTTTACTGCTGTATTCATGCAGCACGCCGTCGATTTCAACTTCAGTCACTGCGCAACCTGGCATTGACGATAGTAAAATGCGACGTAACGCATTACCCAGTGTATAACCAAAGCCGCGTTCTAGAGGCTCCAGTGTAACCTTGGCATGAGTCGGGCTAATTTGCTCGATGTCGACTAACCTCGGCTTTAGGAATTCGGTAACAGAACCCTGCATTGTGTCCTCTCTCTATGCTTAAGCCTTACTTAGAGTAAAGCTCTACGATCAACTGTTCGTTTATTTCAGCAGACAAGTCACTACGTTCTGGAAGACGCTTAAACTGACCTTCCATTTTGTTGTTGTCTACTTCTATCCAGACTGGTTTCTCACGTTGTTCCGCAAGTTCCAGTGCTGCTCCGATACGTGCCTGTTTTTTCGCTTTTTCGCGAACAGAAACGACATCTTCAGGACGAACCTTGAACGATGGAATATTCACTACTTGGCCATTCACAACAACTGCTTTGTGACTAACCAATTGACGAGCTTCAGCGCGTGTTGACGCAAAACCCATACGATACACTACGTTATCCAAGCGCTGTTCCAACAACTGCAACAGGTTCTCACCAGTATTGCCTTTCAGTCGAGCTGCTTCTTTGTAGTAGTTACGAAATTGCTTTTCCAGAACGCCGTACATACGACGAACTTTCTGTTTCTCGCGCAACTGAACACCGTAGTCTGACAAACGACCGCGACGCGCGCCGTGTTGTCCTGGTGCAGTTTCGATCTTACATTTAGAATCGATTGCGCGAACGCCGCTCTTAAGGAACAAATCCGTTCCTTCGCGACGGCTCAGCTTGAGCTTAGGACCCAAATATCTTGCCATGATCTTTCTCCAACTATCGATTCACGCCTTAAACGCGACGTTTCTTAGGCGGACGACAACCGTTGTGAGGAATCGGTGTCACATCGGTAATATTTGTGATTTTGTAACCAACGGCGTTCAGGGCACGAATCGATGATTCACGACCTGGGCCTGGACCATTCACAAATACTTCCAGGTTTTTCAGTCCGTATTCCTTCGCCATTTCACCTGCACGTTCTGCTGCAACCTGTGCTGCAAACGGCGTTGATTTCCGTGAACCACGGAAGCCTGATCCACCTGCGGTAGCCCACGCTAATGCGTTACCCTGGCGATCAGTAATGGTGATGATGGTGTTGTTGAAAGATGCATGCACGTGAGCCATGCCATCGGCGACTTGCTTTTTAACGCGCTTGCGAGAACGAGTCGGTGCTTTAGCCATTACTCAATCCCCCCTTACTTCTTAATTGGTTTGCGCGGTCCTTTACGGGTGCGCGCATTTGTTTTAGTGCGCTGTCCACGTAGAGGAAGGCTGCGACGATGACGAAGTCCACGGAAACACCCGAGGTCCATCAAACGTTTAATGTTCATAGATACTTCACGACGCAAGTCACCTTCGACTGCGAATTTTGACACTGCGTCACGAAGCGCGTCCAGTTTGTCTTCTGACAATGAACCAATCGTAGTATCTTCAGCAATACCCGTTGCAGCTAAAATTTGCTGCGAGCGAGTACGCCCAATACCATAGATAGCAGTTAAGGCAATAACTGCATGTTTATTGTCAGGAACGTTAATGCCAGCGATACGGGCCACTAACACGTCTCCTTTAGTTTGTAGGCATCAGTTGAAAAGCCCGTTAGGATACTCAACCGATTGCCGAATTGCAAATACTTCAAGGCGGCGACATAAAGCCGCCGACCTTTCCTTCGAATCAACCTTGTCGTTGTTTGTGTTTTGCATCAGAGCAAATAACGCGTACTACGCCATTACGCTTGATGATTTTACAGTTACGACAGATTTTCTTCACGGAAGCACGAACTTTCATTGCTACTCTCCGTTCTACCCAACCTTATCGACCGTAGCCTTTAAGGTTAGCTTTTTTAAGCACAGAGTCATATTGATTAGACATCATATGAGTCTGTACCTGTGCCATAAAGTCCATGATGACAACCACGATAATCAATAACGATGTACCGCCGAAGTAGAACTGAACGTTCCAAGCAATCATCATAAACTCAGGAACCAAACAGACAAAGGTAATGTACAGAGCACCTGCTAAAGTCAAGCGAGTCATTACTTTGTCAATATAACGCGACGTTTGTTCACCTGGCCGAATGCCCGGAATGAAAGCGCCGGATTTCTTCAAGTTATCAGCTGTCTCGCGCGGGTTAAATACCAACGCAGTGTAGAAGAAACAGAAGAAAATAATTGCAGCCGCATACAGTAACACATAAAGCGGCTGACCGGGAGACAATGTCATTGAGACTTGTTGTAAAAAGTCAGCAACAACTCCTTCGCCTGAACCAAACCAGGTAGCGATGGTTCCCGGAAACAAAATAATACTCGATGCAAAGATTGGAGGTATAACGCCAGCCATGTTTACTTTCAATGGCAAATGCGTACTTTGAGCTGCAAATACCTTACGCCCCTGTTGACGTTTTGCGTAGTTGACAACGATACGACGTTGACCACGCTCGACGAAAACAACAAAGTAAGTCACTGCAACAACAACAACACCAATCAATAACAGTAGTAACAAGTGTAAATCGCCTTGGCGTGCTTGTTCAAACGTTTGACCAATCGCCGATGGCAACCCTGCTACAATACCCACAAATATCAGGATAGAGATACCGTTACCAATACCTCGTTCAGTAATTTGCTCGCCTAGCCACATAAGGAACATTGTTCCAGTAACCAAGCTTACTACAGCTGTAAAGTAAAAGCCGAAACCAGGATCGATAACTAACCCTGGCATTAAGTTAGGTAAGCCAGTAGCTATACCTATCGACTGGAACGTAGCCAGTATTAAAGTACCCCAACGCGTATACTGGTTTATCTTGCGACGACCAGACTCACCTTCTTTCTTAATTTCAGCTAAGCGAGGATGAACCACACTTGCAAGCTGCATAATAATTGAAGCCGAGATATACGGCATGATACCTAATGCAAATACTGACGCGCGTTCTAAGGCACCACCGCTGAACATGTTAAACATGGCAACGATGGTATCTTTTTGCTGTTCGAATAACTGAGCGAGTACAGCGGCATCAATACCAGGAATAGGCACAAAGGAGCCCGCTCGGAAAACGATAATCGCTCCTAACACAAACAACAGGCGACGCTTAAGTTCCGACAAGCCACCTTGCGCTCGATTTGATTCCAATCCTGGTTTAGCCATTTGCTCTATCCTTCGATTTTTCCGCCAGCAGCTTCAATAGCTTCGCGAGCGCCTTTGGTGACTTTAAGACCTTTAACAGTCACTTTACGACTAATTTCGCCTGACTTAATGACTTTAGCAGCCAAAATGTTCTTACGAATTAGTCCCGCAGCTTTTAACGTTGCTAAATCTACAACATCACCTTCGACTTTCGCGATTTCTGCCAAGTTCAATTCCGCAGTGGTCATAGCCTTGCGAGAAGTGAAACCAAATTTAGGCAGACGACGCTGGATTGGCATTTGACCGCCTTCGAAACCTGGTTTCACGCTGCCACCAGAGCGAGACTTCTGCCCTTTGTGACCACGCCCACCGGTTTTACCCAGACCTGATCCAATACCGCGTCCAACGCGTTTTTTGCTGCTTTTTGCACCAGGTGCGGGAGAAAGATTATTTAATTCCATCGTTTATCCCTCCACCTTAATCATGTAATTTACTTGGTTCACCATACCGCGGACTGCAGCAGTGTCTTCCAACTCTACTGTGTGACCAATGCGGCGGAGACCCAAGCCACGTAGTGTAGCTTTATGCTTCGGTAAACGACCGATAGAGCTACGCGTCTGTGTTACTTTGATTGTCTTTTTCGCCATTGTTCACTACCCCAGTATCTCTTCAACGCGCAATCCACGCTTAGCCGCTACTTGTTCAGGCGACTTCATGTCGTTCAGAGCCTTAATAGTGGCACGAACAACGTTGATTGGGTTGGTTGAACCATATGCTTTTGACAGCACGTTATGAACACCTGCAACTTCAAGAACCGCACGCATAGCACCACCAGCGATGATACCCGTACCTTCTAATGCAGGCTGCATGTATACCTGTGAACCTGAGTGACGTCCTTTTACAGGATGCTGCAAAGTGTCGCCTTTCAGTTGAATGGTAACCATATTGCGGCGTGCTTTTTCCATTGCTTTTTGAATAGCAGCAGGAACTTCACGTGCTTTACCATAACCAAAACCGACTTTTCCTTTACCGTCGCCAACTACAGTCAGTGCAGTGAAGCTAAAGATACGACCACCTTTAACAACTTTCGCTACACGGTTAACTGTAATCAACTTTTCAATCAGTTCACCATTTTGAGCTTCTACATTTGCCATGTTCGTCTCCTAGAACTGAAGTCCGGCTTCACGAGCTGCGTCAGCCAAAGCTGCTACGCGACCGTGGTATTTGAAACCACTACGATCAAAAGAAACGCTTTTAACGCCTTTTTCAATCGCTCGTTCAGCGATAGTTTTGCCCACTACTTTGGCTGCGTCTACGTTACCCGTAGATTTAAGCCCTTCGCGAACACTTTTCTCTGCAGTCGATGCGGCTGCCAGCACTTCAGAACCGTTAGGTGCGATCAACTGTGCGTAAATGTGCCGTGGTGTACGGTGAACGACCAGGCGATTTGCACCCAACTCTTCAATTTGTTTACGTGCGCGAGTAGCACGACGTAAGCGAGCTGCTTTCTTGTCCATCGTATTACCCTACTTTTTCTTGGCTTCTTTACGGCGCACTTGCTCGTCAGCATAACGTACACCTTTACCTTTGTAAGGCTCTGGCTTACGGTATGCGCGAATGTTAGCGGCAACTTGACCGACTAACTGCTTATCTGCACCTTTAACGACGACTTCAGTCTGAGTCGGAGTTTCGATAGTAATTCCTTCAGGAATTTCGAACTCCACAGGATGCGAGAAGCCTAGCGTCAGGTTCAGTTTTTTACCTTGTGCTTGCGCACGGTAACCAACACCCATCAACTGTAACTTACGTTCGAATCCTTTAGTGACTCCGACCACCATGTTTTGCAACAATGCGCGAGCTGTACCTGCTTGAGCCGTTGAATTAGCAACACCCTCACGAGGGTTTGTACGTAATTCACTCTCTTCTTTAACCAGTTCAACTGCATCGTTAACAACACGACTCAATGAGCCTTGAGCACCTTTAATCGTGACTTCCTGGCCATTTAGCGTAACTTCAACGCCAGCAGGAATTTCAATAGGTGCTTTAGCAACACGTGACATTTCCTACCTCCTAATTACGCTACGTAACCAATGATTTCGCCACCAAGACCAGCTTGGCGAGCGGCACGATCGGTCATCAGGCCTTTAGACGTCGAAACAACTGCGATGCCAAGGCCACCCATTACGTTAGGCAGCTCGTTGCGCTTCTTATAGATGCGCAAACCAGGGCGACTAACGCGCTCGATTGATTCAATTACTGGCTTGCCTTCGAAATACTTCAGTTCGATTTCAAGCTCAGGTTTAGCAGTGCTCTCAGCGCTGTAACCTGTAATAAAACCTTCTTCTTTCAGAACTTGAGCAATCGCCACTTTCTGCTTAGAAGACGGCATTTTTACCGTTACTTTATTAGCACCTTGAGCGTTGCGAATGCGTGTGAACATATCCGCAATTGGATCTTGCATGCTCATATTTGCTTTCTCCCGTGATTCGTGGCTTACCAGCTAGCTTTTTTCAAGCCAGGAATTTCACCGCGCATCGCCATCTCACGGACCTTAATACGGCTCATGCCGAATTTACGAAGGAAACCATGAGGACGACCAGTTATACGACAACGGTTACGTTGACGTGACGGACTGGCATCACGTGGGAGCTTCTGCAATTTCAGAACTGCTTCCCAACGCTCTTCGTCTGATGCATTTACGTCATTAATGACCGCTTTCAGTGCGTTGCGTTTTTCTGCGTATTTTGAAGCGATTTTAGCTCGCTTCGCGTCACGCGCTTTCATTGACTGTTTTGCCATAACTCTACACCTTACTTTCTGAACGGGAAGTTAAAGGCAGCTAGCAAAGCACGAGCTTCGTCATCTGTGCCAGCATTAGTGGTAATGGTGATATCCAGACCACGTACCTTGTCGACTTTGTCATAGTCGATTTCCGGAAAGATGATCTGCTCACGAACACCCATGCTGTAGTTACCACGACCGTCAAACGATTTAGGGTTGAGGCCACGGAAGTCACGGATACGTGGGATTGCAATCGAGATTAAACGTTGCAAAAAGTCCCACATGCGCTCGCCGCGCAGAGTTACTTTACAGCCAATCGGGAAGCCTTCACGGATTTTGAAACCGGCGACAGACTTGCGTGCAACAGTACGCACAGGCTTTTGACCAGAAATGGCCTCTAAGTCTGCGACTGCATTGTCAAGTACTTTTTTGTCAGCCAGAGCTTCACCAACACCCATGTTAAGGGTGATTTTTTCAATCCGAGGGACTTGCATGACGCTGTTGTAGCTGAACTCTTTCATCAGTCCAGGAACTACCGATTCTCTATAAAAATCATGCAGTTTCGCCATCGTAAAACTCCAAGTTTGAATTAAATGATTGCGTTGTTCGATTTGAAGAAACGGACTTTTTTGCCGTCTTCAATACGAAAACCAACACGATCTGCTTTACCTGTCTCTGGATTAAAGATCGCAACGTTAGAAACATGAATTGGTGCTTCTTGTTCTACGATGCCGCCAGATTCACCTAAAGCCGGATTTGGCTTCTGGTGTTTCTTGACTACGTTAACGCCTTCGACGATAACGCGATCTTTATCAGTAAGAACTTTCAGGACTTTGCCTTGCTTGCCCTTGTCCTTACCTGCCAGGACGACTACTTCGTCATCACGTTTAATTTTTGCCGCCATAATTGACTCCTTATAGTACTTCTGGTGCCAGCGAGATAATCTTCATAAACTGCTCTGAACGCAGCTCACGAGTTACCGGACCGAAGATACGAGTGCCAATGGGCTGTTGGTTGCTGTTCAACAACACAGCCGCGTTGCGGTCAAAACGGATGACCGACCCGTCTTGACGACGGACGCCTTTTCTGGTGCGAACGACCACCGCATTCACAACATCACCTTTCTTCACCTTACCGCGCGGAATTGCTTCCTTAACAGTAACTTTGATGATATCGCCGATGTTTGCGTAGCGACGGTGCGAACCACCTAGAACCTTAATACATTGTACGCTGCGCGCGCCGGAGTTATCGGCAACGTCCAGGGTAGTTTGCATTTGGATCATTTCAGTGCCCCGCTTAGTTAAAAAAACAGACCCTCTCGGGTCGTGCTGCCTTTGGTTTTTCCCTTATAAAAAGGGCGGCGAATTGTAACAGATAAAAATTAGATGTGGTAGGGCAATCTCACTTTTTTTCGTAAGACTGGATGAACAACAGATTATAACCGACGAGATTATATTGGCAGTCATCCGTTAGAGTGATAAATTCGTACCTCGTTTACAGTTAATTTTCATTTGGTTAGTGGCTACAAAAGCGTTAGCAATGGGACAACGGATGAGCCTATGAATTTACTCATTATCATCATGGCGCCACTATTTGGTGCATTACTACCTTTATTACTAAAACAAACGCCACGACTGATAAAAACTGGCGTTACACTGCTTATACCACTAACTGGCATAGCTATATTACTCAGTTATGCGCCACAGACTTTATCCGGAGATACTCCTAAACACTTTATAGAGTGGCTGCCGTCTATTGGGCTCGACTTTGCTATTCGTCTTGACGGTCTCTCCCTTTTGTTCTGTTCATTGATACTGGGAATTGGCGTCCTTATTATTGGCTACGCCCACTATTACCTCTCCTACGAGGATGACGACTCAAGATTCTACGCCTGTCTCCTGCTTTTTATGGCCTCGATGCTTGGCATAGTTATGGCTGACAACATTCTGCTTATGTGGGCATTTTGGGAGCTTACCAGCATTTCATCATTCCTGCTTATTGGTTACTGGTTTCATAGCAGCGATGCCCGCCGTGGTGCCCGCATGGCACTTGCAACAACAGGGGCTGGTGGACTGGCTCTGCTAGCCGGCTTGCTAATTATTGGGAATATTGCAGGAAGCTACCAATTTGACGATATCGTTGCCTCAGCAGAGGCTATAAAAAATCACGAATACTATACCGCGGCTCTTGTTCTTTTATTGCTGGGTGCCTTCACTAAGTCAGCACAGTTTCCATTCCAGTTCTGGTTGCCACACGCAATGGCAGCGCCAACGCCAGTCAGTGCGTACTTACACTCTGCTACCATGGTAAAAGCGGGTATATTTCTATTGGCAAGGTTCCACCCGGTCATGGCAGGCACAGAACTTTGGCTGACCACTGTTACCGTTACCGGGCTAATCACCATGTTAGTAGGCGCTTACTTTGCGTTACTTAAACATGATTTAAAGGGTTTGCTTGCATTTTCGACAGTTAGTCACCTTGGGTTAATTTGTATGCTGCTGGGCATAGGCACCCAAGCAGCCGTTATTGCGGCAATGTTTCATATTATTAATCACGCCTGTTTTAAAGCTGCGTTATTTATGACAGCCGGTATTATCGATCATGAGTCTGGCACTCGTGATATGCGCAAACTCCAGGGGTTAATGGGTCTGATGCCCATTACGGCAACCCTAGCTATGGTTGTAGCGGCATCGATGGCCGGCATCCCGCCCTTTAACGGTTTTATGTCGAAAGAGCTATTCCTTGCTCAAGCGGCACAACAGCACTTATTCGGAGGGCTTTCCTGGTTCGTACCTGTATTGGCAACAGTGGGAGCGGCTCTGTCTGTAGCTTACTCAATTCGCTTTATTCACGATGTGTTTTTTAATGGTGAGTACAAAGAATTACCGAAAAAACCGCATGACCCACCTCGTATGATGTCAGCGCCGGTTGCATTACTTGCACTACTTTGCATCGCTATCGGCCTTGCACCCATGCCCATAGTGTCAGAGCTTTTAAACTCTGCTGTTACTGCCGTCACCCACTCACAAACAGAGGTTAAACTGTCACTGTGGCACGGATTTAACATTCCGTTATTGATGAGTGCGATAGCTGTCGTGGCGGGTATACTCATATATATTGCCCGCGACCAACTATTTACGTTTAACCGGCAGTTTGACGGTCAGGACGCCAAGCATAACTTTGAACGGCTGGTCCAAAAAGCCAGTGATACTTCATCACGATTGTTCGACAAGCTGGATACTGGCTCTTTGCAGCGCTATATGGCGTTTGTCTTAATAAGTGTCATTGTCATATTACTGCCTTCACTTATTGATATTAGTGCCATTACAGGAAGCTCTCCACAGCAATCCATTGATACCGTTTCAATGGTTGGAGCCATCGTGTTAATTGGAGCTGCTTTTGGCACTGCAACACTACACCGCAACCGTTTTGTAATGCTAATGATGCTTTCTGTTGTGGGCTTGATGGTCTCTTTAGCATTTGCTCATTTTTCTGCGCCCGATTTAGCCATGACTCAGTTAGTGGTCGAAGTTGTCAGCATTATTTTAATGATTCTGGCACTCTTTTTTATGCCACAGAAAACTAACCGGGCATCAAGTGGCCACCGGGTCTTTCGCGATATTATAATTGCGAGCTTTATTGGTGGAATTGTAGCAACCTTAAATTTCGCCATTCTAACCACACCCGCAGAATCAATTTCTGATTTCTTTATTGCTAACGCAAAAACCGGCGGTGGCGGCACCAATGTTGTAAACGTTATTCTGGTCGACTTTCGTGGCTTTGATACATTAGGCGAGATAACGGTTTTAGCCATTGCTGCGGCAGGGATACATAAGCTACTTAATAAGCTTAAACCCTTTATGCCATCCAGCGATGTCGACGGCCGTCCATGGCATAGAATAAAGCACCCGCTCATGCTCACTAACGTCGCTAATTTGGTCTTACCCATGGCGATGGTCGTTGCAGCTTATATTTTCCTGCGTGGTCACAACTTGCCGGGTGGTGGCTTTATTGCCGGGCTTATCGCAGCGTCAGCCATGATTCTTCAATATGTCGCAAACGGTGTTGACTGGGTTAAAGAGCGATTCAATGTAAATTACCAGTCGCTTATGTCTATCGGAGTCATGATTGCTGCCCTAACAGGTCTTGGAAGCTGGCTATTTAACAAGCCGTTCCTCACTAGCTGGTTTACTTATTTAGACTGGCCTGTCGTTGGTAAATGGGAGTTCGCAACGGCATTGCTATTTGACTTAGGCGTATTCCTCACCGTTATAGGTGCCACAATGATGATTCTCAGTAACTTCGGCAAAATGACGACACGCCATCGTCCAACTCACGAGGGCAACTAATGGAAACGTTATACTCAGTCACCGTCGGCATTCTTACAGCCTGTAGCGTCTTTCTTATTCTCAGAGGGCGCTCTTTTCCTGTCGTGGTAGGAATTACTATGCTGTCTTACGCCGTTAACTTATTTCTATTTTCCACCGGCCGTTTAACCATAGATGGCGCTCCTATATTAGGCACATCTGACTCTTACGCAGATCCGTTGCCACAAGCGCTTGTTTTGACGGCCATTGTAATAGGTTTCGCAATGACCGCTTATTCCATTATTTTAGCCGTAAGAACGCGGGGCGAAGTCGGTACAGACGAAGTCAGTGACAGTAACTCGGAGGATAACCGCTGATGTGGCAGCAACACCTAGCGATACTCCCAATTCTTATTCCGTTATTTACTGCGTTACTGCAGTTATTACCATGGGGTGACCGACCGCAACCTAAACGGCGTGCGATTGGTCTTGCAGCAAGTATACTGACGCTTGTGGCAAGTGCGTTCCTGCTCATTGAAGTAAATTCACAAGAAATGTTGGTTTACTTGCTGGGTAACTGGGAGGCGCCCTTTGGCATTGTTCTTATGGTCGATAAGCTCAGTGCCATGATGATGCTGCTTACTGCCATACTTGCACTTCCTGTGCTCGTTTACGGCTGCTACTCGGAAGATAATCTTGGCTCGCATTTCCATGCGCTGTTTCAGTTTCAAATTATGGGCATTATGGGGGCTTTCGCAACAGGCGACTTATTTAACCTGTTTGTTTTCTTCGAGGTGTTACTCATCTCCTCCTATGCCCTACTTATGCACGGCGGCGGTAAGTTTCGGGTCAGAGCAACCTTACACTACGTCTTATTGAACCTTTTAGGCTCTGCACTTTTCTTAATCGCTATTGGCACCTTATATGGTGTAACCGGCACTCTGAACATGGCCGACATGGCTGTTAAAATACAAGCGTTAAGTGGCGATCAGGCCATGCTCGCAAAAGCCGGTGCTCTTATGTTGCTTATTGTGTTTGGGTTAAAAGCCGCGTTGCTGCCACTTCACTTTTGGCTACCTCAGGCATACTCAACAACCAGCGGTGTCGTTGCAGCTTTGTTTGCAATAATGACAAAAGTCGGGGTTTACTCAATAATTCGTGTCTACACGTTGATATTTGGTGCTGATGCCAACGAGCTAGCCCTTGTTGCCCACGACTGGTTATGGGTGATGGGGCTACTGACAATGTTAGCGGGCGCCTTAGGAATTCTCGCTGCACGCGACTTGCGTTTAATGGTCGCTTATTTAGTCGTTATCTCTGTGGGCACCATCTTAACGGCTTATAGCCTATTCTCCACTCAAACAACTGGTGCTGCACTGTTTTACCTAGTGCACTCAACATTTGTCACTGGTGCACTGTTCTTGCTTGCTGATGTTATGGCATTTGAAAGAGGCAAAACCGCTTCTCGCATCGTGTCAGGCAAACAAATGGCGAACCATTCAACCTATGCCGTTATGTTTCTGGTTGCGGCCGTTGCCGTTATTGGGCTTCCGCCACTTTCTGGCTTTGTCAGTAAATTGATGATTCTGGAGTCCGCTAGTGCGAGCGGCCATAACTTTTGGTTATGGGGGGCTATTATAGGCGCAACATTTATTATGTTGGTGGCAGTTACCCGGGCAGGCAGCAAAATGATTTGGCACACTTTGTCGGGTAATCCGTCGGAACAGTCTGCGCCGCTAGGCAAACGCGCTGCGTTAGCCAGCCTGCTATTATTGTCGTTAATAATGACCGTATTCGCTCATCCAATACAGCAGTACACTCAGTCTGTTGCCGAGCAGCTTGAACGTACCGAAGACTATCCTAACTGGGTTTTAAAAGCACCGGAGGTGTCAGATGAATAAAATACTACCGGCACCTATGTTAAGCCTGTTTTTGCTGATTATTTGGCTTTTATTATTTAATTCGGTAAGTCCAGGAGTGACCTTACTAGGGATAGCCTTCGCTTTGTTGATTCCCATTTTATTCAAACCAGCTTGGCCAAACTTTGCAAAAGTGAAGAAGCCTCACCTTGCTGTTGTTTATTTCTTTATTCTGATCTACGACATTATTATTGCGAACTTTAAAGTCGCCGCACTAATTGTTGGCAAACGTCGCTCTATTACACCGGCATTTTTCGTTTTCCCGCTGGATATGAAAGAGGAGCTTCCGGTAACAATTTTGGCAAGCACCATAACACTGACGCCAGGTACAGTTTCTTGTGAAATCACTCGTGGGAGAAAAGGCATTTTAATACACGCTTTTTCAGAGGAAGACCCCAATGAGGTAATTGAAACTATCCGTCACCGCTACGAGCGCAGATTAAAGGAGATATTCCAATGTTAGGTACATTACTGCAAATTGCTTTTTTGCTGTTTAGCCTGGCTATACTGATGAATTTCTGGCGACTCGTAAAAGGACCTGATCTGCCGGATAGAATTCTTGCGCTAGACACGATTTACATAAATTCTCTGGCATTACTTTTATTGCTTGGGCTTTATCAGAATACTCAAACCTATTTCGAAGCCGCACTGCTCATTGCGATGTTTGGCTTTGTTGGCACTATTGCCGCAGGTAAATTTCTCCTGCGCGGCGACCTCATCGAATAAAGGGCTCACATTATGGATGCATTAAACGAATTACCCGTATGGAGTCAGTGGCTGGTTGGATTCTTTATCTTATTAGGCGCAATCTTTGCGTTTATCGGTTCTTTAGGACTCGCAGTCCTCCCAGACTTTTATACCCGCTTGCACGCACCCACAAAAAATACAACCTTGGGTATTGGTGGCATTGTTATCGCCGCCATTATTGTAATGAGCATGCAAAATGGACTTTCTTTGAGTGAGTTACTCATTGCAATTTTTCTCTTCTTAACGGCCCCTATTAGTGCCCATATAATGGCAAAAGCCGCCTTACACACTGAGCTTAAGATGTTCCACCGGACCAAAGACTTCCGCGAAGAGGGGGATGCTTACGAGCATGAAAAAACCGACTCTTGAGAGTCGGTTTTAATTTCTTAAACTCAATTTCTGTTAGAAGTAATAACCAAAGTTGATATTAAAGCGGTTATTGACGTCACCACCATCGGTCGCGATGTTACCACCAATAAAGGGTTGGTTTTTCGCTCTAACAAAATCAACATAGGTGTAAAAACCGCCACCAGCTGCTACTGCGACACCCAGAACATTCATCCAAGTATCATCTTGATAGCCTGCTTTGTCGGTAATAATGCTATGGTCATTGTAGAATGTCAGGCTGGTAATTGGCCCTATTTCTACCGGTAATGTGTATGCAACGTTACCTGTGTAGATTTTCGCTTCAGTTGGAATTGCGTCGTAGTAGGCATAAGCCCCCATATAAACGCCTGTATTCTCAACCTCTAAGTCATACTCGTAATCGGCATACTGGAGTTGCACATTCCAGGGACCGTTATTGTAGTTACCATGTGCGCCCCATGCGAAGCGGTTACCAACATTTTGGTTTTCAAATTGCTGTAGAGCAGAGAAACCGTCAGCAGCACTTCCAGAGTAATAATTGTTACCTTGAGCGGACAAACCGACTTCTAAATTATGATCGTCGCTGAAACTGAAAATATGCGCACCACGCAGCGCATAACTATTACTCTCGCCAATTGGTAGCGCCGGCGTATCATAAGCCCCCTGTCCCGGAGCTCGAACACCTACAGTGTCATAGTTATAGCGGGCTGTACGGTCACTGGTAGAGCCATCAACGCCACCTTGCTCATCTGACTTATGATAAGCAATATCGAAGTGCCAGTCGTCGCTACGGTAGCGCAAACGAATGCCGTTATCGTGCTCGTCTTCTAAGCCTACGTAGAATGTAGAGTTAAAGAAATAACTGTGCGAGTTATAAGGCATATTACCGAAAGGTACTTTAACTACACCAACCTGGCCTTGCCAATTGTCGGTAAAGTTATAACCAAACCAAGCATGCTTAACCACGTCCATATAATGGAACCAACGGTATTCTGCCGAGAGAATCACGTCACCAATTTCGCCGTCAAAGTTAAGGCGGAAAATATCAAAGTCTAAGTCACCGCCCCTGTTTTCATTACCTGAGTTGTAGTCGTTGTATTCATATTGAAAACGCACCGCACCATGAATTTTAATAGGCCAGTTTTCGTTCTCTTCAGTTTTCTTCTCTAATTTATCTAATCGTGCGTGAACACCTGTATCATAGGCAACGGTGCGAGTTTCAGTTTTTTCGTCAACCGTAGCGTCTTCTGAGACCTTTCGTTTCTCTACAACAACGACTTTTTCCTTTTCCTCTTGTTCTTTCTCGGCCAGGCGTTGTTCAAGCTCAGCCAGACGCTCTTTTAAAGCTTGAATTTCATCTTTAACAGACCCTCCGTCTTGCGGAGCCGCAAGCACCGGAGACGCAGCAAGCATGGTAGCTGCGAAAAAAAGACTTTTTGACATACATGTCTCCTTACAGGTAAGGCGTAATGACTACGCAAATTATCTTAAATAATTCTAGTTTAAATTCAGATATTTGTACTCATTAAGTAAAGGTTTAGATCAAAAAAAAGGCCTCCGCAAGGGAGGCCTTTGTATTTTTTACTTCGTTATCTGCGTTTAGACAACAGTTGCACGTTCTACGATTTCAACCAATGTCCAAGATTTATTCTTAGACAGAGGACGACATTCGCGAACAATCACGGTATCGCCCTGTTTAACTTGGTTGTCTTCGTCATGCGCGTGTACTTTAGTTGTACGCGTGATGTACTTCCCGTATATCGGGTGTTTTACACGACGTTCAACAGCTACAGTGATGGTTTTATCCATCTTATCGCTGACAACTTTGCCTTGCAGAGTACGAACACGTTTTTCTTCAGCCATTACGCACCTGCCTTCTCATTTAAGATGGTTTTAACACGTGCGATATTACGACGCACTTGTTTCATCATGTGAGTCTGATTCAGCTGACCAGTTGCCGCCTGCATGCGCAGATTAAACTGCTCACGACGTAGGTTCAGCAATTCTTCTTGCAGCTGCTCAACGGTTTTTTCTTTTAGTTCACTTGCTTTCATCACATTACCGTCCGAGTCACAAAGGTTGTTTTGAAAGGCAGTTTACGTGCCGCTAAGCGGAACGCTTCACGTGCCAACTCTTCAGGAACACCGTCCATTTCATACAGAACGCGACCTGGTTGAATCTGAGCAACCCAGTATTCAACGTTACCTTTACCTTTACCCATACGAACTTCTAAAGGCTTTTTGGTAATAGGTTTGTCTGGGAATACACGGATCCAGATTTTACCTTGACGCTTAACGTGACGAGTCATCGCACGACGGCCTGCTTCGATTTGACGTGCAGTCATACGACCGCGGTCAGTTGCTTTTAAACCGTATGAACCGAAGCTGACTTTGTTACCAGACTGCGCCAGACCACGGTTGCGGCCTGTGTGAACCTTACGGAATTTTGTACGCTTAGGTTGTAACATTTCGTCTCTCCTTACTTACGGTTTTTGCCGCGCTTAGGAGCTGGCTTTTCTTCTGTTGGCAGGCCACCTAAAACCTCGCCACGGAAAATCCAGACCTTCACACCGATGATACCGTAAGTGGTGTTCGCTTCTGAAGTCGAGTAATCAATATCCGCACGTAATGTGTGCAGAGGTACACGACCTTCACGATACCACTCAGTACGTGCGATTTCTGCGCCGCCTAAACGACCGCTAACTTCAACTTTGATACCTTTGGCACCTAAGCGAATAGCGTTCTGTACAGCACGCTTCATTGCACGACGGAACATAACACGACGCTCTAACTGACCAGCGATGTTGTCAGCAACAAGTTGTGAATCCAGTTCTGGCTTGCGTACTTCAGAAATATTGATTTGCGACGGTGCGCCAGTCAATTTCTGAACTTGCTTACGCAGCTTTTCTACGTCTTCACCTTTTTTACCGATAACAACGCCAGGGCGTGCAGTGTGAATAGTCACACGAACACTCTTAGCTGGGCGTTCAATTACGATACGAGATACTGATGCGTTACGCAGTTCTTTCGTCAGGAACTTACGTACCTGATGATCACTGTGTAGGTTATCAGCGAACTCATTTGTATTCGCATACCAGGTTGCATTCCATGGTCTGGAGATACCTAGGCGAATACCATTAGGATGTACTTTCTGACCCATAATTTATCTCCTAGCTATCCGACACGACCACAGTAATGTGGCTGGTGCGCTTAAAGATACGATCGGCACGGCCTTTCGCACGTGGCTTGATGCGCTTCATTGTAGGACCTTCGTCTAAGAAGATCTTAGCAACTTTCAGCTCATCGATGTCCGCACCTTCGTTGTGCTCCGCGTTCGCGATTGCTGACTCTAAAACTTTCTTAATTAAGCCAGCAGCTGCTTTTGGGCTGTATGCCAGGATATCCAGTGCTTTTTCTACTGGAAGTCCACGGATTTGGTCTGCGACCAAACGGCCCTTTTGAGCAGAAACGCGGGCAAATTGGTGTTTAGCAATTGCTTCCATCACTCTCTACCTCTTACCGTTTCTTCGCTTTCTTATCAGCAGCATGGCCGCGATAAGTACGGGTTGGTGCGAATTCGCCCAGCTTATGACCGATCATTTCGTCTGAAACGAATACAGGAACGTGTTGACGACCGTTGTGAACAGCGATAGTCAAACCGATCATATCAGGGATGATCATTGAACGACGGGACCAAGTTTTAATTGGCTTTTTATCCCCGGCTTCCAACGCTTTCTCCACCTTATTTAGCAGGTGAAGGTCTATAAATGGACCTTTTTTAAGAGAACGTGGCATGTTTAATCCTCAACTCTTATTTGTTGCGACGACGTACGATGAATTTATCAGTACGCTTGTTCTTACGGGTTTTGTAGCCCTTGGTCGGCGTGCCCCATGGACTTACTGGGTGACGACCACCAGAAGTACGGCCTTCACCACCACCGTGCGGGTGATCAACTGGGTTCATCGCCACACCACGTACGGTAGGACGAATACCACGCCAGCGGTTTGCACCAGCTTTACCCAGTCTGCGCAGCATATGCTCTGCGTTACCTACTTCACCAAGAGTAGCGCGGCCTTCAGCTTGAACGCGACGCATTTCACCAGAGCGTAAACGAATGGTCACATAAGTACCATCACGCGCAACGATTTGGCAATATGCCCCTGCTGAACGAGCCATTTGAGCACCTTTACCTGGTTGCAACTCAACAGCGTGCACAACACTACCCACTGGGATATTGCGCATAGGCAATGCGTTACCTGGTTTAATAGGTGCATCTGAACCAGATTGAATGCGGTCGCCCACTTTCAAGTTCTTAGGCGCTAAAATGTAACGGCGTTCACCGTCTGCATACAGAACCAAAGCAATGTTTGCTGAACGGTTCGGATCGTATTCAATACGCTCCACTTTTGCAGGAATGCCGTCTTTATTACGTTTAAAGTCGATAATACGGTAATGGTGCTTGTGACCACCGCCGATGTGACGAACCGTAATACGACCGTTATTGTTACGACCACCAGACTTGCTGTTCTTTTCCAGCAATGGTGCGTAAGGCTTGCCTTTATACAGATCCTGACCAACGACTTTTATCTTGTGGCGTTGACCCGGAGACGTAGGCTTACTTTTAACTACAGCCATGTTTATTCCTCCTGTTACTCAGCGCCGCCAGCGAAGTCAATGTCAGCACCTTCTTTCAAGGCAACATACGCTTTTTTCCAGTCGTTACGCTTTCCGAAACGGAAACCGGTACGCTTGGTTTTACCTTTAACTTTAACGGTACGTACGTTTTTGACTTCAACTTCAAAAAGTTTCTCGACAGCTGCTTTAATTTCGGCTTTTGTCGCATCAACAACAACTTTGAATACAACAGTGTTGTTGCCTTCAGCAGTCATTGTCGACTTTTCCGAAACGTGAGGTGCTACAATCACATTAAGCAAACGTTCTTCGCGCATCATGATAACACCTCCTCAAGCTGCTTGACGGCGTCTGCAGTCATCAATACTTTTTCGAAAGCAATCAGACTGACAGGGTCGATACCCTGAACGTCACGCACGTCGACTTTATGCAAGTTGCGAGACGCTAAGAATAGGTTCTCATCAACTTCTTTGGTCACGATTAAAACGTCATTCATATCCATTTCTTTAAGCTTCGCAGCCAGTTGCTTAGTTTTTGGCGCTTCAACACCAAACTTCTCGACAACGACCAAGCGCTCTTGGCGAATGAGCTCTGAAAGGATGCTTTTAATCGCACCACGGTACATTTTCTTGTTAACTTTCTGGGTGTGATTTTGCGGTTTAGCCGCAAACGTTGCACCACCAGAACGCCAGATTGGACTACGGATAGTACCCGCACGAGCACGACCAGTCCCTTTTTGACGCCAAGGTTTCTTACCGCCACCTGCTACTTCAGAACGAGTCTTCTGAGCTTTAGTGCCCTGACGAGCACCTGCAGCGTATGCTACAACTACTTGATGGACAAGGGCTTCATTAAACTCACGTCCAAAGGTAGCTTCGGAAACCTCAAGACCGCCTTTTGCGTCTTTCAATGTTAATTCCATCACTATTCTCCTCAGACGTTATGCCTTGACCGCAGGTTTAACGATAACATCACCACCGGTTGCTCCCGGTACCGCACCTTTTATTAATAAAAGATTGCGCTCTGCATCAACTCGAACGAGTTCAAGTGATTGCGTAGTGACTTGTTCATTACCCATTTGGCCAGCCATTTTTTTGCCTTTGAATACTTTACCAGGCGACTGGTTTTGACCGATTGAACCCGGCGCACGGTGAGCCAATGAGTTACCGTGAGTAGCGTCCTGGGTACGGAAGTTCCAGCGCTTAACAGTACCAGCAAAACCTTTACCTTTTGAAGTACCAGTAACGTCTACTTTCTTAACTTCTGCCAAAACTTCAACAGTCAGTTCTGCGCCAACTGCGTAGTCTTCGCCTTCGCCATTTTCCAGGCGGAATTCCCAAAGACCACGACCTGCCTCAGTACCAGCTTTAGCGAAGTGACCCGCTAAAGGCTTGGTTACACGGCTTGCTTTCTTCTCGCCTGTGGTCACTTGAAGGGCACGATAACCGTCTGTTTCCTCAGATTTAATCTGAGTCACACGGTTCGCCAGCACTTCGATCACAGTAACAGGAACAGAAGCGCCGTCTTCCTGGAAGACACGCGTCATTCCTACTTTACGACCGACTAGACCTATAGCCATTGTTAAAACCTCTCGTGTGTAATCCTATTACTGCCCACTTAACCCAAGCTGATTTGTACATCAACACCAGCTGCCAAATCTAAACGCATAAGCGCGTCTACGGTTTTGTCAGTTGGGTCCATGATGTCAATCAGACGCTTGTGGGTGCGGATTTCGTACTGGTCACGCGCGTCTTTATTCACGTGTGGGGAAGTCAGCACGGTGAAGCGTTCTTTCCGTGTTGGCAGTGGGATAGGACCACGTACCTGAGCACCAGTGCGTTTTGCAGTTTCTACGATCTCTGCAGTCGACTGGTCGATCAGACGGTGATCGAACGCTTTCAAACGAATCCGAATTCTTTGATTAGCCATAAATAAATCAAAGCCTCAATAAAAAAGAGCATTTAAAAAAGAGCACAGAAAACCGCAACCTCCCTGGCACATACCGGGGGTGCGATATTCTACGTCAACCGTTCAGTCCCCAATCGGGACTGTTGTCGAACCCCAATAAATAAAAAGCTTTCGCTAAAAATTCATGGAGTGGCCGCGAATTATACGGATTCGCGGCCTTGTGTCAAGGCTTAAAAGCTCTTAATTAGTGTGCTTCAGCGTAATCTTCGACCGCTTTCCAAACACGCATTAAGTTTTCGCCGAGAATCATTTGTATTTCTTTCTCAGAGTAACCACGATCAAGCAGTCCCTGAACCAGGTTTGGATAGTCTGAAACATCTTTTAATCCAACCGGGAGAGAGTCCCCTACTCCATCGTAATCAGAGCCCACCCCAATGTGTTCAACACCAATAAGCGCTTTTACATGGTCAATATGGTCTAGCACCGTTTCCAGTGTTGCGAACGGATACGGGTTATTTGCTTCAATGTCAGCGATGCGACGCTGCGCTTCTTCACTATCGGCTCCATACTGCTCTTTCACGGCGTTGATTCGCTTTTTCATCATGTCGCGGTAGCGGTTAGCCTGTTCCGCAAGAAATGACGAGCCAAAGTTAATTTGAATCACACCTTCATTTTCAGCCAAAGCTTTAAGCATGTCGTCGCTCATATTACGTTCAAAACCTGGCGTGTACTTACGCAACGATGAGTGAGAGGCAATGACAGGCACTTCACTAATTTCAACAGCCTGGTAAAACGCATCGTCTGAAATGTGAGAGACATCAACCATCACCCCCACTTTGTTCATTTCTTTGACGAGCTTCTTACCAAAAGGACTTAAACCATTCCATTGGCGGCGTATGTCGTACGATGAATCCGAAATGTGGTTTGACAGCGAGTGAGCTAACGTAATGTAGCGAATACCGCGCTCGTAGAACATGTGTAGGTTATCCAAGTCACCTTCTATGGGGGTTCCGTTTTCCATGCCCAGCGCTATCGACATTAAGCCTTTTTCTTTGTTTTCACGAATATCGTCAGTGCTATATGCCATCGCAAATTTATCAGGGGCACGCGCAACCAATGCTTCCATGCCATCGATTAGTTCATGTGCCAACTGAACACTGCCACCACTTTCTTCATAAGAGGCGGGTATATAAATGGACATAAATGGCGCATCGAGACCACCTTCGACCGCTCTTGGGTAATCGAAATCACCGTCCTTGGTTGCAACAGATACGTCGTCCCATTTGTCACGGATGCGATACGGAACATCAATATGAGTATCAATAAGCAAATACTCATGCGCCAAATTGATTGCTTTTTCAGAAGCTTGATATTGGGTTTCTTGTTCGTTCGATGATGATTGGCTGGCCGTTGCACAACCGGTTACAGCAACCAAAATGGATGCGGCAAGTAATGACTTTAACATGCGTATTCCTCATTATTGTTTTTAGAGATACACGCAGATTAGCAAAAGTCTAACCTTGTCGCATCATTGATGCGCTCAATCCCATTGCAGCTCCGATAATTAACGTACCTATTACCGGAGCTGCTAACCAGCCAACCCACCAGGGCTCAAAGATAATCATGCTTCACCCTACTGAATTTGCTTGGCTTTATTGTCTTCCGGAAGCTCTTCTTTAGATGACTCAGCAACCACAGTTGTCTCTAAAGAAAATGCTTCTGCCGCCCACTCTTGTAGTGACGCTACCGCTGAGTTTTTAATTAACTCTAAACTCTCTACTGTCATTTGAGTGACTTGCGTTTGTATCTCTTCCGACAGAGACATCTCCTGCTTGTCTGAAGCAAAAGCTGATGAACTGAACAACATAACACCACTGACTGCACCGATAATTAACGCTTTCATGAGGTTCTCCTTTGATTTAGTCATTGCGTTAGTTAAGTCGCTAAAACTAATTCAAAGGTTGTGCCAATTTCATAAGCTTTTGTTTTTAATTAGTTTATTTATATTTAGGCGCTTTAGAGATGAGAGGGGAGTGGTGAGAATCACCACTTATTAGTGATTTTCCAAATGAGGTTTAAGCTTTTATGTCATTAATTCGCTTATCGGTTTTTTGTGATCATTTTTAAAGTCCAGGGCGCCCTTTAAAAGGGACTCGCCGCTTTGTGCTTTGGGGCCTTTAATGCTCAAATACTGCCGCCAACGCTTGCCCCCGGGAAGCCCCTGAAAAAGCCCAAGCATATGCCTGACAACATGCCAAGCTCTACCGCCGCTGGCAATATGCTTGTTAACGTAAGGGATCATTGCTTCGACGACCTCCTCACGGGAAACTGAGTTCGCCACGCTACCGAGAGTTTCGTCAAAAGACGTTAATAGCCAAGGGTTTTGGTAAGCCGCTCTGCCAACCATCACGCCATGGACATTCCGTAAATGGTTAACAATGCTTTCCGTTGTTTTAATACCGCCATTTATTGCAACAGGAAAGCCTTTATAGCGCTCCTGGGCTTTATAAACCCGATCATACTGCAGCTCCGGAATATCTCTGTTTTCTTTCGGGCTAAGTCCCTGAAGCCAGGCTTTTCGAGCATGCAGGGTCAGTTGGTCAACTCCAGCGTCCACAACAGAGTCAGTGAACGCATAAAGGAAGTCATCGCTGTCATAGTCGTCAATACCCAACCGAGTTTTGACGGTTACCGGAATATCGACTGCTTTTTTCATGGCTTTTACACAGTCTGCGACAGCTGCGGGCTCTGCCATTAAACAAGCACCAAAGCTACCATTTTGAACACGGTCAGATGGACAGCCCACATTAATATTAACTTCGTTGTAGCCACGCTCTTGAGCTAAAGCTGCGCATCGAGCCATATCTTCAGGGTTACAGCCGCCAAGTTGCAGAGCCACAGGGTGTTCTTCTTCGTTATACGCTAAGAAGTCCTGTTTTCCGTGTATAATTGCGCCTGTTGTCACCATTTCAGTATAAAGCAGGGTTTCTTTCGTGAGTAAACGATGAAAGTAACGGCAATGGCGATCGGTCCAATCCAGCATCGGGGCCACGGATAATCGGTAATTGTAAGCTGTTGCCACTGCCTGTGTTCCTTATTTACGACGGCTAAACTGAGCACCCTATTCTACCCTAAACTATGGTTTATATCAGCATGGAAATTGACGAGGGTGAGTCGTGTCCCGACTTAAGGTAAAAGCCTTTCACTTAACCACAAAACTCACTACAATGGCGTTAACTTTTTTTAAATATTCAGGCTAATGACTCGTCAAGAAGCGCAACGACTAATTCGAAAAGCTGAAGTTCTTTGTCAAAAACGAGGAGCAAGGCTAACCACCGCCCGACGTGAGGTTTTCACTATTTTAGCCGAACAGTCCGGAGCTATTGGTGCCTATGACTTACTCGACCAACTTCGGGAAGTAATGCCCAACGCCAAACCTCCAACTATTTACAGAGCGTTAGACTTTCTTCAGGAACAAGGTTTTGTTCACAAAATAACCTCGTCTAACAGCTTTGTTCTCTGTACGCACTTCGATCATCAACACCCAGTGCAAATGCTTATTTGTGACTCTTGCGGTGATGTTCAGGAAATTCAATCTGAAGGGGTCTACGACGAGCTAAAGCACCAGGCCGAAGCTCAAGGGTTTAAGGTTGAACAGCAAACGATAGAAGCACATGGCTTGTGCACTAAATGCCATTAAAATAAAAACTAAACAGGTCTTTACTATGAAGTTATATCAATATGCGCTAACGGCGACGGTTTTATTGGCGACTAGCCAAGCAAGCCATGCTCAGGCATTTGAAGATAAGTTCCGTCAGCTAAATGACGATAAATTTCGCAGTCCGAACGTTTATCGCACTGCTTCTGGAGCTCCTGGGCACGAATATTGGCAGCAAGAAGCTGACTATCATATAAAAGTACAGTTGAATGATGAGAATCAGAGCATTACTGCTCAAAGTACCATCACCTACACCAATAACTCACCTGATACTTTACGCTATTTGTGGGTTCAGCTTGACCAGAACCGGTTCCGCAAAGACTCCATAGGCCCCCAGTCAAACAGCACCAGCAAGCCTGAGCGAATTAGCTTTTCCCGTATGGAAAGCATGATGACCCAGGAAAGTTTTCCAGCAGGGTACGAGCTGACAGAAATTAGCTATGACAACGGTGAACCACTTTCTCACTATGTCAACGACACAATGCTGCGGTTGGACTTAGACGAGCCGTTAGAAAGTGGTGAAAGCGTCACTTTTAATATCAACTGGGCTTTTAACATCATCGAAGCCGACGTGCTCGGTGGTCGTGGTGGTTATGAGTATTTCGAAGACGATGGTAACTACCTGTATGAAATGGCACAGTGGTTCCCTCGCATGGCCGCTTACTACGATGTTGAAGGCTGGCAGAATAAGCAATTTGTTGGTAACGGTGAGTTTGCTTTAGAGTTTGGTGACTACCGTGTTGAAATTACCGTTCCTGCCGACCATATTGTCGCATCAACCGGCGTTCTGCAAAATCCGAATGAGGTGCTAACTTCGACCCAGCGTCAGCGGTTAGAGCTAGCCCGTAATTCAGATGAGCCTGTCAAAATAGTTACTCAAGAAGAAGCTTTAGAGAACGAAAAGGAAGGCACAGACGACACCAAAACCTGGATTTTCGAAGCCGACAAAGTGCGCGACTTTGCCTGGGCTTCTTCTCGCAAATTTATCTGGGATGCACAGGGTTATAAAAAGAATGACACTGATGTCATGGCAATGTCATTTTATCCTGAAGAAGGGAACCCGCTTTGGGAGCGCTATTCGACAGCATCGATTATTCATACCATTGAACATTACAATGATTACAGCTTTGACTACCCATACCCGGTCGCAATTTCAGTTAATGGACCTGTCGGTGGTATGGAGTATCCAATGATAACCTTCAACGGGCCTCGTCCTTACGTCGATGAAGAATCCGGAGAGAAATACTATTCAGCGCGCACTAAGTACGGGCTTATTTCAGTTATCATTCATGAAATTGGTCATATTTATTTCCCAATGATAGTGAATACCGACGAACGTCAGTGGACTTGGATGGACGAAGGTATCAATACGTACTTACAGTTCCTGGCTGAACAAAAATGGGAAAAAGACTACCCGTCCTGGCGGGGTGAGCCGCGCAATATTACCAGCTATATGGCAAGCGCTAACCAAATGCCAATAATGACCAACTCAGAGTCAATACTCCAATTCGGCAATAACGCCTACGGTAAGCCTGCAACTGCTCTCAATATTTTGCGTGAAACCATTGTCGGCCGCGAGTTGTTTGATTTCGCATTCCGTGAGTACGCTCACCGTTGGAAGTTCAAACGCCCAACCCCAGAGGATTTATTCAGAACATTAGAAGATGCATCCGGCGTTGATTTAGATTGGTTCTGGCGGGGCTGGTTTTATTCTACCGACCATGTAGATATTTCGTTGGATAAAGTACATTTACTGACAATTAACACGCAAGATCCTGAAGTAGAAAAAGCGTGGCAGCGTGAGCAAAAAGAACAAGAGCCAACTTCTTTGACGACTAAGCGTAATGCCGATGTCAATTATAAAATTCATCAACAGCCCCACTTGGCCGATTTCTATAACGAGAATGACGAGTTTACCGTCTCGAATACCGATAGAAACGAATACCAGGAACTGTTAAAAGGACTGAACGAAGAGCAAAAAGCAATGCTCAAAAATGGCAGTAACTTCTATGTGCTGGACTTTTCGAACAAAGGCGGCCTGGTTATGCCTATTTTGCTCGACTTGCACTATGAAGATGGCAGTAAAGAACATGTTCGTATTCCAGCGGAGATATGGCGCCGCTCTCCAGAGCAGGTTAGTAAGCTATTAATACGCGATAAAACCTTAACTCAGGTAGTCGTTGACCCGAACTGGGAAACTGCCGACGTCGATACGACCAATAACTACTGGCCGGCACGCGCCGTTCCATCAAGAATTGAACTGTTCAAGCGCGATGATCGTAAAGACAGTTTAATGGAACGTTATGATGAAAAGTTGAAGTCAGACGATGAAAGTTAAAGTTTTCGCCCTAGTAATCTGTGTTGTGCTGACGCTTCCTGCGTTAGCGCATCGCTATTTTTTTGGACTAACAGAGATAAGCAGTAACCAAAACACCGGAGCCGTTGAGTTTGTTCATCAGTATACGTTACATGACGTTCAGCATGTGCTTAGCAAGTTAACAGGCAAGCGGTTTAGCCTAGATCAAAAAAACGCAGAGGCTGTGTTACAGCAATGGGTCACGGATAACTTCTCAGTCAAAAATACGAAAGGCGAAGAAGCGAGCCTGAAGTGGGTTGGTTTTGAAGCCGACTATCAGAAAATATGGGTCTACCAAGAGCTACCTAAGCAAAAAAATCTGTGCGGATGGGAAGTCTCTAATACCCTGTTATTCGACAGTTTTTCCGCGCAAGTGAATACTGTGAACGTTGTTGATAGGTACGGTAACCGTAGCCTGATATTAACGGATGAAAACAGAACTGATATCATTAACTGCCAGAAAGACAGTAAGGAATAAATAATGAATGCCGAGTTTGTAAACCCATTTCTTCAAGCGTTGCAAAATGTCTTGTCGATGATGGCTCAAATGGAGTTGAAACCGGGGAAAGCTCAACTGAAAAAAGATGAGTACGCCCGCGGTGATGTATCGGGAATTATCGGCATGGTCGGTCCTCAGGTTAAGGGCTCTTTTTCCATCTCTTTTGAAGAGAACCTTGCTTGCGAAATCATGAATAAGATGCTTGGCGAACTGCCAGACAGCATTAATGAAGACGTTTGCGACATGGTAGGTGAAATTACCAATATGGTGACTGGAGGCGCTAAAAAAACTCTTGGGGAAAACGGTTATGACTTTGACATGGCCACACCAATAGTTGTCTCAGGAAAAGACCACACAATTTCACACAAGTCGGAAGGCTCTAAACTCATAATGCCGTTCAACCACGTTGCCGGCAAAGCCTATATCGAAATTTGCTTCGACAAAATAAAGTAACGCAGAACGACGACTAATATCGGTCGTCGTCTGCAGCATGGGCATAATTGTCGAATCTCGATAAGTGCCCGTGGAATTTCAAGTCGACCTTCCCGATAGGTCCGTTACGCTGCTTACCAATAATAATTTCGGCCATACCTTTTTCAGCAGAATCAGGGTGATACACCTCATCTCGGTAAATAAACATAATAACGTCCGCATCCTGCTCTATTGAGCCGGACTCACGCAAGTCCGAATTAACCGGACGCTTATCTGAGCGTTGTTCTAGTGAGCGGTTTAGCTGTGACAATGCAACTACCGGTACCTCTAACTCTTTCGCTAAAGACTTTAATGACCTCGATATTTCCGCAATTTCAAGCGTTCGGTTTTCAGACATACCCGGGACAGTCATAAGTTGAAGGTAATCGACCATGATCATAGAAAGCCCTTTATGCTCCCTATGAACACGGCGCGCACGAGACCTGACTTCCGTCGGCGTTAATCCCGATGAGTCATCAATATAGATATTATTTCTATCGTTAAGCATATTCATGACCGACGCTATTCTGGCCCAGTCATCATCTTCCAGTTTACCCGTTCTCACTTTGTTCTGATCAACTCGGCTTAACGACGCTAACATACGCATCATGAGCTGCTCTGCAGGCATTTCTAAGCTGAATACCAATACTGGCTTATCGTCATTAAGCGCAATGTTCTCGGCCAAGTTCATTGCAAAGGTCGTTTTACCCATCGACGGGCGGGCAGCAACGATAACCAAGTCAGACGGCTGTAAACCTGCCGTCATTTGGTCCAAATCTGTAAAGCCAGTCGAAACACCGGTCACACCATTGTTGTTCTTGAGCTTACTGAGTTGCTCTATTTTTCCTACAGTACGCTCAAGAATCTGATTAATACCTTGTGGCCCTTCGCTTGAGCTCACTCGTTTTTCCGCAATTTTAAACACTTTGGATTCGGCGAGATCCAATAACTCGGCACTGCTTCTGCCCTGGGTGTCATAACCCGACTCGGCAATGTCGTTCGCCGCCCCTATCATTTCGCGCAGAATTGCTCGCTCTCTGACAATATTGGCATAGGCGAGTATGTTCGCAGCACTCGGGGTGTTCTTGGCGATTTCCCCAAGATAGGCGAACCCACCAATCTGCTCTAGCTCACCGGCTGTTTCTAAAGACTCAGAGACCGTTACAAGATCCATAGGCTGGCTGCGCTGCGCCAGTTCATTCATTGCTTTGAATATTAAGCGATGCGCGCGATGGTAGAAATCTTCCGAAATGACGCTGCCGGCAACACTGTCCCATGCGTCGTTATCAAGCATAAGGCCGCCTAAAACCGACTGTTCGGCCTCTATGGAATGAGGCGCAGAGCGCAGTGCTTCCACCGATGCATCACGTTTTCTTGCTGTTTCTGCCATCCGAAAAACCTAAGATAGGAAATAAAAAAGAGGGGAGTACTATACAAAATCCCCTCTTAATTAGAAAGCAAGTTTGCCGATGAAACTAGTCTTTGCTTAACGTTATTTCACCGCTGACTGTTGTGGCAGAGACATCCGCCGTTGCATCGCCGAGTTTAAATTCTAATGTCGATGATGGACCCCATTCAGCTTTTTCTACTTTGTCATCGGTTAAACGATTAGTGATTTTTCCACCAGCGTTTGATTTGATGGAGAAATTAGCATGTAAGTCACCTCGCCATTCAAAGTCTAAGTCGCCACTGACTGACTTGGCTTCGACTCGAGCAGACTCTGCCAGTCCAGAGGTCAACTGTGCATCGCCGCTCACGGTTGTCATTTTAGCGTGACTTAAAATGCCAAGTATTGCGTTAATATCACCCGAGACAGACTGCATAGTAATGTCTGACAGACTATCAGATTCGACAATGATATCGCCGCTAACCGCCTGATAGGAGCCTTCAGCAGACGTATTTTCCGTATCCGTTATGTCTCCGCTGACTGTCTCGAAACTGCCGTTACCACTCGCTCGCATTGAATTAATATTGCCACTCACAGTTTTCAGATGTATTAACCCACTAATGTCACTAACACTGATATTTCCACTCACCAGACGCACATCGAAATCGTTGGTAAAACCAGCAGCCGATACATCCATAGATACACCTTTAACATCGATATCCATTGACTCTGGTGCATACACTTTTAAATCTGATCCGTCTGAATCAGACGAAGAGAAACTAAAGCCTTTATTTTGAGGGGTTTTAACCTCTACATATAGGGTGTTACCCCGTTTCTCAAAGATAAACTCTTCAGCTTCTTCATCAAGTGTTCCTACAACTCTTACACTGTCAGTTTCAGAGGTAATGAGCTCCAGCTTTCCTCGCATATTATCAATAGAGAGTTTACTGGTTGGCGAGACATCAAGTTCCTTATCGACTTTCTCATGCGCCAAAGCTGATGAAGTCGCCAAAAGCAAAGCACTGCTTAATAACGTGATAAATATTTTCATGGCATTCTCCCAGACTCAGTCAATTCGGTTCCTATCGGAAAACTTTAAACAAAGGTATACCGAAAGCAAAAAAAAAGCTGCCTTATGGCAGCTTTTTTAATCGGTTAGTTGCCGAAATTACTCAGCAGCAACAACTTTCAAAGTGATGTTCGCAAATACATCTGCATGCAGGTGCAATTCAATGTCAAATTCACCAACTTCACGGATAGTTCCGTGAGGCATTAACACTTCGCTCTTCTTCACTTCAACGCCTGCTGCAGTTACTGCATCAGCGATGTCGCGAGTACCGATAGAGCCGAATAGTTTGCCTTCATCACCAGCTTTAGATTCGATAACAACCGCATCTAACGCATTAACTTTTTCAGCACGCGCTTCAGCTTCTGCTAAGTGCTCAGCTAATTTGGCTTCGTACTCAGCACGGCGCTGTTCGAACAGCTCGATGTTGCTTTTAGTTGCAGGTACAGCTTTTCCTTGTGGGAAAAGGAAGTTACGTGCATAACCAGATTTTACGCTTACTTGATCGCCAAGGCTTCCCAAGTTAGCAATTTTGTCTAATAAAATGATATTCATTTTCTCGCTACCTCTACTTTTGGTAATCGAACCGCGCTAGCTTACTGATGTGAATCAGTATAAGGCAGCAGTGACAAATAACGAGCACGCTTGATAGCGCGCGCTAACTGACGCTGATACTTAGCAGATGTTCCAGTAATACGGCTAGGAACGATTTTACCGGTTTCGGTAATGTAGTTCTTAAGCGTAGCGATGTCTTTGTAATCAATTTCTTTTACGCCGTCTGCTTTAAAGCGGCAGAACTTACGGCGACGGAAAAAACGAGCCATGATGGTCTCCTTAAATCAATTCTAGATGCTGAGCGTGAAGTACGAGACGCGGGGTACCGCTATTGTCTTCGTGCCTGTGCAGAAAACCTTCTGCTAAGACTTCACAACCCACCGTCAATTTTTGTAACCAGTGTTGTAACCCTTCACCACTTAAAACGACTTGAATTCGCACATAAGACTGGCGACTCATACCCGCTTCGGGTTGCATCGACCGATGCTCAATAACTAACTGCAAATGTTCTATGCCCGATGGGCTAGTTTCCAGCTTTGCAGCTTTGCTTAAAGTTCCGGTTAAATGCAGTCGATTCATAGTGAATAGTCAGCTTGCTTTACGCAGCTTCACTGTCACCTTTGCGATCTTCCTTCGGCTTGGTCAGCGGCGAAGGTTCAGTAATCGCTTCTTTCTTACGCATGATCATGTTGCGTAATACTGCATCGTTAAAACGGAATGCAGTTTCAAGCTCTTCCACAACCTCTGCAGACGCTTCAACGTTCAAAAGAACATAGTGCGCTTTGTGCAGTTTGTTGATTGGGTAAGCCAATTGACGACGGCCCCAGTCTTCTAAACGATGGATTTGACCACCACCTTGCTTGATCGTTTCGCTATAGCGCTCGATCATGCCAGGTACTTGCTCGCTTTGGTCCGGGTGGACCATAAATACGATTTCGTAATGACGCATTACAGTTTCCTTTTGGTTCGTATAGCCTCGGTTCAGCTCAGCCGCACTGACATAGAAGCAAGGAACTCAACTAGTAGTTAATACAATGGCTGATTTAAGCCGCGCGATACTATCAAAAAAAAGCGCTGACCGCAACTTAGTCAGCGTCTTTATGAGCTTTTTCAATACGCGAACTCAGGAGGGAGACGAGGCGGTCCGCTAATTCATTTGCAACGGCTTTCTCACCGCGAACGATTAAATGATCAACCGCGCTGCCTTCTTTAAATACCGAGGCATCCAATTGAATACTGGTGTCGTCTTCTGTGACTTTCGTTTGAACTTGCCACTGCGACTCTTTCTCTTTAACAACATGCCATTCGTGCCTTACCTTTAAGCGGTTTTTAATGTCGATAACCAACTCTTCTGCAGCACGACTGTCTGCCTGTTCTACATTAAATGAGAACGACACAAAAGGTTTTGTTGAGCGCATCCACTCAGGACTGTCCCAGTTTGGCGTCCAACTGATAAACAACACGGCAATCATTGCCAGAGCAATACCTACAGGTATCAGTTTTCGCTTAAGCTCCACTGCGCTGCCTCACCACTTCGAACAGGCAAACACCACTAGCCACTGAAACATTTAAGCTGCTGACACTACCACTTAACGGTATTGAAACAAGCTCGTCACAAGTTTCGCGAGTCATGCGTCGCATGCCTTTTCCCTCGGCTCCCATCACTAAAGCTACGGGGCCTCTGTAATCAATATCATATAAAGACTGGGTGGCTTCGCCAGCGGTGCCGTAAACCCAAACACCTTTTTCCTGAAGGTCCCGCAGAGTTCTCGCCAAGTTAGTAACAACCACTAAAGGAACCTGCTCCGCAGCACCAGAGGCGACTTTTCTTACTGTTGGTGTAATTTGCGCTGATTTGTCCTTAGGCACAATCACCCCAGTAACACCTGCAGCATCAGCAGTTCTCAGGCACGCCCCTAAATTATGAGGATCTGTCACACCGTCCAGCACTAAAAATAGCGCTGGTGCTTCCGAGCCGTCCAGAAGCTGAGCCAGGTCATGCTCTGTTAATGTCGGTGGCGAATGTACCGTTGCAACAACACCTTGATGATTCCCACCTTCGGCACGCTTTTCCAACGCTTGCTTCGGCACCCATTGCGGTCGAATTCCAGCGGTATAACACTCATTAACAATTTCTTTAACCGACTCGTCCTGACGTTCTTTCGACACGTAAAGCTCGACTAATCGGTCGGGGTGGTTTTTCAAAATTGCCTTAACGGCATGCAAACCAAAAACAGTAACTTTCTGACTCATTGTTTATTTCCGGTTTTTATTGCGAGAGCCCTTTTTACGCTGGCCTCCGCGCTTATTTTTTGAAGGCCGACTGCCCTTAGGTTTACCAGCCCCTTTCTTAGGCATATCACGTTTTTTACCGCTTGGGCTTGTCGCTTCCAGTAAGCTCAAGTCAATTTTTCGATCGTCCAGATTCACGTCTTTCACTTTGACTTTAACACTGTCCCCCAAACGGAACACGCTATGACTATTTTCCCCTATCAGCATGCCTTTTTGCTGATCGAAGTGATAATAATCGTTGTCTAAGTTGCTTATGTGAACAAGACCATCAATTTGATAGTCGCTCAACCTAATAAACAGGCCAAAATTTGTGACTGAGGATATTACGCCTTCAAACTCCATGTCTATGTGATCAAGCATGAACTCACACTTCAGCCACTCATCAACTTGACGCGTCGCATCATCAGCACGACGCTCGGTCATGGAAGTGTGAACGCCCAGTTCATCTAACTGTGTTTCTGAATACGACCAAGCACCAACCAAGCCTTTATCACTGCCATTTTGCTTGCGAACTATCGACTTAATGGCTCGATGCAAAATTAGATCAGGGTAACGGCGAATTGGCGATGTAAAGTGCGCGTATGATTTCAGTGCTAAACCGAAGTGCCCTTTGTTTTCCGGTTGATACACCGCTTGCTGCATTGAGCGCAGTAGCATGGTTTCTATCAACTCGTGGTCCTGACGGTCTTTCACTTCTTCCAGCAGCTTCGCATAGTCTCTTGGGGTAGGCTCTTCTCCGCCCCCTAAGTTGAGACCGAGTTCACCAAGAAATGCTCGAAAGCTGGTTAGACGCTCGTCGCTCGGTGTCTCGTGAACACGGAATAAGGCGCCCACTTCCTTGTCAGATTCAATCAATTGAGCCGCAGCAACGTTCGCCATAATCATGCACTCTTCAATAATTTTATGTGCAACATGGCGCTTAACAGGCTCAATACGCTCAATTTTACGTTGAGCGTTGAATATGAAGCGCGTTTCCTGGGTATCAAACTCAATAGCAGAACGACGCTTACGTGCAGCGCTTAACGCGTTATAGAGTTTTCTAAGTTCCTCTATGTTTTCAAGAACCGGTTCATACTGCTCTCGTAATGCTTTGTCGCCATCGAGAATGTCTTTCACTTTGTCATAAGTGAGTCGCGCATGGCTTTTCATAACGGCGGGGTAAAACTTCGACGTTTTTAACTTACCACGCGGCCCAAGCTCCATTTCAGCGACCATGCATAAACGATCAACGTCAGGGTTTAAAGAGCACAGGCCATTTGACAGCTTCTCCGGCAGCATCGGAATAACGTTATTCGGGAAGTAAACAGAATTGCCACGTTCTGTCGCAGATTTATCGAGTACCGTATCCGGACGAACATAATAAGAAACGTCAGCAATGGCGACCCACAAGCGCCAGCCTTTTTCTTCAGGTATACAGCAAACCGCGTCATCAAAGTCACGAGAGTCTGCGCCATCGATAGTAATTAATGGCAATTCACGTAAATCGACACGCCCTTCATAGGCTTCTTTCGGCACTTCTTCACTGTACTTAGACAGTTCACTGTCTATTCCCTGGGGCCACTCATTCGGGATATCGTGCTCACGTATGGCAACTTCAATTTCCATACCCGGTGCCATATGCTCGCCCAACACTTCGGTAACATGGCCAATAGGGCTGGTACGACGACTGGGACGTCGGGTGATTTCAACAACCACTAACTGGCCATGGCGAGCGCCATTTTTATCGGCATCTGGAATTAAAATATCCTGGCTAATGCGGTTATCGTCGGGAACAACTATGCCCAGATCATGCTCAATAAAGTAACGACCAACGATATTGCGATCCCTTGGTTCCGTTACCCGAACAATGCGTCCTTCTGTTTTCCCTCGGTTGTCTTTACCACTTTTTTTAACTAAAACCCGGTCACCATGCAGGACTGAATACATTTGATGGTGCGGTATAAATAAATCCGGCCCGCCTTCATCAGGCTGACAAAAGCCAAAACCATCTTTGTGGCCAATAATACGGCCTTTAATTAAGTCCATGCGCTCGGGTATTCCGTAGGCATTGGCCTTACTGTATATCAGCTGCCCATCGCGCTCCATAGCACGCAAGCGTCGCTTTAAGCCAACCGCCTGACGTTCGTCATCGAGTTTGAAAACACGGATAAACTCGTCAAAAGGAACGGGTTTGAGATTATCTTTCACTAGCTGAAGTAGCTGCTCGCGGCTAGGAATTTCAACTTCGTATTCGGGCACTGTTTTATTATCTGACATAGAATCCTATTTAATTTTGTTCGGTTCAATTACCGATGCACAACAGTATACGTGCTGTAGAAAGGATTGTCAGTGTTTGCTTGTATTTTGAACAAGAGACGCCATATAACGATAGTTGGATAAATTTATTGTTGAACGACTCAATATGTTTTAACTTGATCTGAGTCAGATGAAAGTTGTCGAAATAAAACATGAAATTGTGCGCACTGAATAATCACAAATGGGAAGCTTCGACCGGTTTTATTAGGGAAGCCTGCGCATGTTTTATTATTGCCGTTTTGGCGTTTTTAACTTATCAACTTCCCTCTACACAGAACTCTCCTCATCTAGCTTCAAATACTGAAAGTGCAACGATTGCCGCTGACCTCTTAACGTTTGAAACAGACTTAACGGAAGACAGTGATGAGTCAGACAAAACTCTAGCAAGCAAAACACAAGGGTATATTGAAAAGCTTTCCAGAACCTTAATAAACTTTGTACAGTGTTTGCCCGAAACACGACTACCTCTATGGCACAGACCTCGTGAGCCTCCTTACTTCCTTTAAAAACAAACACACATTTTTTTAAAGGAGTTTTACAATGAGTAATTTCAAAGAAATTCAATGGTCTTCAAAAGAAGACTCAGCGTTAATCCATCACCGTTTCGAAGACTTGAAAAAGCTTAGCTGGCATGACTGCGCTCTTCATGTCATGGATAATTTTGATATGTCCGTACCTGTAGAGCTGTCCGAAAATACATTTATCAGTGATGCAGAACTCGCACTGAAACAGCGTTCAAGCCGTTATGCCTGTATTCAAAATAATGATAAACGTATGACAGGTTTATTAGCACTTAGAGATTTACATGGGCGAAAAGCGACCCAATTAGTAACCAGTACTCAAACTCACTGGGGAGAGCTTACTTCAAAAGATTTGATGACCCCCCTATCATCTCTACCACAAGTGCAATTGAGCGATGTGCAAAAATCTAAGATAGGTGATGCTGCTGCAACCCTGAAGTCTTCCGGTAAAGATTTTCTTGTCGTGGTCAACAACAATGAGGTTTATGGTGTCATTTCATCCCTTAAAATAGCTGAGCTTACAGGCGAGTCCATAAACGTTTTTCATTTACCCTCGACATTTGCTGAGATTATTTCAGTAGTCAACCACAAAGAGATGATCGACTAACACTTTAAATTAAAAATGCCCCGATATAACGCATTATATTGGGGCATCTGTTTCAATATGAACTATCTGCATTAAAGTGAATCTAGCTCTTTTTCTAACTCTTTCATGGCCTTTTGGGTACGAAACTCTTCATAGAGCGCCGCCTTAGATTGTGGATCAAGCTGACGGTTTGATTTATCAACCAAGGTGTCAAAAGTTTCGCGAATGTCTTCTTTCACGACTAAAGCACACAGATACTTTTTACCATCAATTTGCGCTAACGAAATTTCTTCCGGCGTTGAGCCTTCTAAAGTCTCGCTGGAAACTTGTTTAGTGACCTGCTCAAATGTCGAACCAACATCACTTTTGCCTTCAGCCTGAAGCTTGCGGTTATATAACTTATCTAACACACTCGCCTTTATGCTGATTTGTTGCGCCATATCCGCTCGTGCAGCAGCCACAGCTTGTGGTCTATCTACGGCCATATTTCCTGACCAGTCGACACACGCTGATGAAGCTAGCCCTTTGTCCGATTTAGGAAGAAACACCCAAGCAGGCGCTGAGTCTTGAGGATTTCCGGTCACAGACTGCATCTGCTGATTTGCCTGTGCCGACGACTTTTGCTCTTCTGTTTGTTCCGGTTGAGAGGCACAAGCAGCTAATGCAAAGCACACCCCTATGGTAATCAAATGTTTTTTCATAATTATAAACCCAATGTTTTTTGATAATGAGCTTCACGCTCAGTGACTTTTGTTAAATAATTCTTGGTTTCCGATGCCGGCAAATAAGTCATTAAATGCTCGTACACTTGCTTCGGTGACATTTGGTTCGCAACTCTACTCGCTCTCGTCAATGAAGTGGTATTCGTCATTGCCCGCGCCACATTTCCCGGTCCAGTATTATAAGCCGCAATTGCCATATAAAAGCGAGACTGAGTATTGCGAACATCTTTAAAATAGCGGTTTATCAACAAATGAAAATAAACGCTGCCAGCCTGTATATTTCTATTCGGATCAAACAGGTATTCAGGCGTTAGCAAGCGTTGTTGACCATGCAAAAAGCCAGTGATGTCTTTTCCTGCTGACGTAGGAACTATCTGCATTAAGCCAAAAGCAGGAATGTGAGAACGGGCCAGCGGGTTAAAACTAGATTCAGTATGGATAACAGCTATAACTAACTCGGTTGGGAGTCCCCATTGACGCGCGTAAGTCTCTGCTGCCGGTAGTACTCGTTTTACGCGATCTGATACCGCAGCGTCTGGCATCTTGATAGTCACTGAGGCTCGTCTACCGGAGCGCTGTACTTTTTGCTGAGATAAGTCCTGCGCCTCGACCTTTCTGCCTAGCAAAGACTCAGATCTTTGTGGTTGCTTTTGAGAGCGACTATTAACACTCATGCCCGCATTGATTAAGACAGGATCGGACTCAACAGCTTCTTGCGCAGAGGTCTCATTCAACCGTTTAACTTCAGCTTTCGCAGTATTTAATACATCCGCGTCGTCAGAGTCATCCAAAACTTCCACTGTAATAGTATTGTTTTCATAATCGACGATGGTTCGACGACTTTTGTCGTCCGAATATTCAACCCAGCGTTTTTTATCAGGGAGCTTAGCGTCATCCCACTTTTCAGCAACTTCCTTACGATACGCTTGCTCGGCTTCCCGCCAACGCTCAACAAACGCCTGAAATTCCTGCTCACGTTTATCCTGGAACTCCTGAAACTCAGTCTGCTGCTCTTTAAGGTACTGCTCAAATTCAGCATCGTCCTGTGCAACCGTACTAAAAACGCTGAGACTAAAAATAGCTAGATAAATCGTCGGCTTTTTCAGCATCTTCCCGCTCCTTCTGTTCTTCAGCATTCAGTTTTAATTGACGGCACTCCACTGAGTCGCAGCTACTGGTTAAGTCAATCACTGATTGCCAACGGCCATCAGAAAACCAAATTGAGGACACTGCATATTTCGCAGCATTCATAGTCAGCGCCTTGCCATTAAGGTTAGCGTCTAAATAGTTTAGACGTTGCTGCTCGGGTGCCAGCTTGGCAATTAACGCTACCGCGTCGGCAGAAGAATACGAGTGTGATAAAGCTTCTTTAAGAAAAGGCTTTATCTGTTTAAGCTCGCCCTGTTCGACCAAAAACCATGCTGCTCTTACCGATAAGCCGGCGATATTCAATGACCAATCACTGACTTGTGACTCCCCCGTACAATGCAGCCACCCGGACTCATTCCATGAGTTAAACTTCTCAATGTCTGCTCGAAGAAATGAAACCTCACCAGGCACGCTAAGGCCAACACGTTCACTCAGACGTTCTCTAACTTCGGCTCTAAGAGGTAAAGTCAATGCTGACCGACAAGCTTTTTGCCAGGCCTGGCTTGGTAATTTCGAGTCAGTTCGCACTCTAGCTTCGCCGTCTGAAATCTCTTTTTCAAACCGACTCAGCTCTGGTGGCTCTGAAGCTATAGCAAGCTGGGACAAAAGCCCCAGCGATGCAATAAACCACTTCATTATAGGTTATCTTCGTCAGACACCTTACCTGACGCCCCTTGAGGGTTCGCCGCTTCGTCGTTTTGGCCACCATAAACTCGAATATTCCGACCTGAACTGCTTGGATTAGCTGTACCGCCGGCTTCCATTTCGCGTTTAGCTTCGCGAGACACCGCTTCTAAAGAAGGAGAATAAACGGATACGGTATACATCCAATGACCATCTTCGCTCGCAAAGCTCCGGTTACTGACGCCCGGAGGCAGTTGACCTTTAGTGACAGCGCCATATTCATCAGACATTTTCAATTGATTAAGGAAGACAGTACGTTCGCTATCCAGTTTTTTTGCAGTTGTCGGATCTTCTAAGCGCGGATCGCCGCCGTATTCAAACTGCTGATTTGACTCCACTTGATCTTCGCTGAAGCTGCCTTTCCAATAAACTTCATCGCCCTGCATAGTGCCAATAAGCGCGCTGTTTGCTCGGCTTTGTGACTGGCGTTTAGCCGCATCTTTCAGGCGTCTTGCAACACGCGGGTTATCGTTATCGCGAATAATTGCAGAGCCATAACCCATTAAAATAATTTCGCCGGTGTCAGCGTGGGTTAGGATTTTCGCTCCCATTGGCGGCAAAACACCACTGTTAATATCTGCAACTACTTGCTTAAATACTTCATTCGGGTTTGTCGTTACGGCAACAGCGCCATGGTTGTCACGAATTTGCGCGCGTGTTTTAGGTGTTGAAATTAAGCTAACTCGAACTGTCTTTTCATCAACGTTGTCATAAACATCGAAAGTGACATAGCCAGATAAAGAACCAGATACAGAGTCAATGCAATTCTCTTGCATAGTCGTTGATTCATTAGTAACCGAGTCAGAACCCGTTTGGATATCATCCAATACCGTTTGAACAGCGTTCTCACATTCCTGTTGAATGCCATTCATATTTTCAATAAGCTGCTTCTTCGCAATTAGCGCGGCTTGGTTGTATGCGCCACGCTTCGATAACAGCGTCGCATTCATATTGTCGTAGGTGTTATAACTAGAACTACCGATAGACAAAATCCCGGTTCCGCTGCCAACCTGAACTAAACGAATACCATCCTGGTTTTCATCTACAAGCTGTTGGTGAGCTGCTTTTACAGCCGTTTTCTCGTCTTTACCGACAACCACATTACCTTTAGTAACGACGTCGGCAGACTCCACATTTTCGCCAGGTCGGGCCGGAGTCATATCTGTTAAGTCAAAGTCTTGTGCAAATGTTGGCAACGCAGCCAATAACGCTAAAGTTAAGAGTGAACGTTTCATTATTTATTTTCCTTAATCAAACCGAATAGTAAATTCATTGTTTATTTGAGCTTTGGGCAGGCTTTGTGCTGCTATTGGTCGTACCGACTGATGCAGAGCAGCAACAAGTTCACCGGTTGCTCCGGCATATCGCAAACTGGCTTTGTAATAGTCCCCCTGACTATTCACAACTACGTCTTTCACACCGCCCAGTGTCGACAAAATAGAAGACAGTTTATCGGGCTGAGACAAGTAACGCGTATGTATAAAAATATCGCGAACCATGCCACCTTGTGCGACCACCTGATTAAACGACTTTTTCAGCGTTTTGCGCAGTGACTGCTGCTGTTCGGGAGTAGCGAGGTGCACATCAATAAGGTCGTGTTCGACCTGAGCACTTGTTGGCAAAGACAATAAGCTTGGTTCATTTCGCCAAAGCCCGTATTGCTGTCCCGATAAGTCTTCTACCGTTACATTGAGCTGCAGCCGACTGTTGGCGCCCCTTGCTCGAAGAACCGAGTCAGCTTTAATCACTAAATTAGCGTGAGAGCTATATTCAATACCCTGCTCTGCAAGCCAATCTTTCAGCAGGCTACTCAGTGGTTCCGGTGCTTGAACATTCACTCGCGGCGAACCAATAGCCATCAACACATCATTCGCAGCCTGAGCAATAGGTTGCTTTTCCACCACAGCTTTAATTGTGACCTCAACGCCGTTATTAGGCAGTTCTCGACTGTTGAGTAAAGACCACTCTTTAACGAGCCCTTGCGACCTTGTATGCAATTGTTGAGAAATAACTTCGTTCACCGAGAACTCATCACCGCTCTCGCTCGAAGACTCCTCGGTCGTTGAAAACTGAGTATTTTGCTGAGTCAGCCACATACCAACGACTTGTGAAACCGCACGTTTCAAGGCATCCATTTCAGCTTGAGTACGTGCTGTGCGGCCGTTCTCGTTGTCAGGCCACCCTTCGCCTATAACCGTCACTAACACATTCTCGGCTGCAGCATTCCAGTCACCGCCAGCCGATTGACCGTTCGATTTTGGCAAACTACCTGTTTTTAAACGAACAGTGACACAAGTATCGCTGCCCTGAAGACGAGGAGCCGAAATATCAACAGGCATTTGCTGAATACTCATACCCTGCTGCTGCATGTCGCTCAACTTACGAGCCCAGGATGACGTCTCCGTGTCGATATCTTCGCTTGAGGTTTGTTGCGCCAGCAACTTAGGGGACGATAAGAATTGCGCAACCTGCGACAAGGCATCCATTTTTGCCGACTCTATCGCAGGCGTTCCGCGCCCATAGGCGCAGGCTTCTGCTTCGATGCCGCGCATTGAGCTCAGAGAAACCTGAGCTAATGCGCTGAATGAAGCTACACTGGCTAGCACACCAAAACTAAGTGCTAGTTTCCTCATGTGCGAGACTCCAGGAATCCGGCCGGAGTACCAACTGAAACAGCGAAAATCTTAGTGCCATTTGACGGGCGGTAGATTCCGTTCGCCGCTGAACGTTCCACTTGTTCAGCCAAGTCGCTATTCTTCCATACCGCTATTTCGCCCACTGCGCTGTTGCGAGAAGGGTTCACATTGGCCACGCCAATTGGCTCAACAAAGCCAGCTTCGTATTGAAAAATAATCATTGTCTCGTTGGGTAGTACACCGGCGTTCTGACCGCGGTCCAAACTCACCTGATTTCCTTTAATACCAAGAACCTGGGCCGTTGCTGGCATTTCAGAAAGCATACGTGTCAGCAAAATATCAATGCCACGAGACGTCATATCGTTAATCACCGCATTAACGTGCGCAGGGTCGTGGTAACGAAAGCCTGTTTCATAACGGTTATTCACCATGACGTATTTCAGCTCGTTACGCTCACGCACATCTTCCGATTTAACACGAATCTTCCCTAAATTAGGGTAAGACATTAGCTCTCGTGTGAACGGGTTCAAAACAGCGGTTGTTAGCTCTAATGTGTAGTCCATCCAGCCGGTAATTGAGCCTTCACTTTTTACTGTGCGAAGAGTATCTAATTTGACAATAAAGTCAGGCTTTAGCACTTTCTGGCTGCCAGCTCTTTCTGCTAAGGCCCTGGCTCCCTGCTGCTCCATGAAAATTTGTTTTTCTTGAGAAATAACATCGTCGTCACGCGTAATGATTCTGAAGCGGTTAATGCCCGCGAACTGATTCTCCAGCATAAATAGCAACTGCTTATCATCATACTCTCGCAGAGCCTCTACGCCTTGACCTTCACCGCCCACATCGGTACCCGCAAAATACATACGAACGGTTGGTTTCTTAAGTGGACAGGCATCAGACTCAGTCGCTGGGTTAAACGTGCAGTTCTGCAGGCCTTGAGTATCGAAATACGCCGGTACTTTAATGTCTTCGCTATCAAAGTTATAAGCGCTACGTGCAACACTGGCATTTGACGCTCGGTTTGATACTTTCGCGGTTTGTGTTTGATCAGCTTGACGAGTCTGACAAGCACTTAGAGATAAAACAGCCAATGCTGTGATAGTGAGTTTCGTCACTAACTTCATAGTTCACTTCCTTTTTCAAAAAGCCAGTTTTGTATAGGGGTATCTAAAATAGCTCGCATTTGCTCCAGGGCATGGTTACGAGCTTGCTGGGTAGATGTTCCATTACCGACAACAGTAATATGCTCTTGCCGAAATACCCTAAAAGGTGAATGTGGTTGCGTTAATTCAACCATTAAGTCCAGTTTATGCTGGTGATTATTTTCTGATTGTCTTGTTCTGTGAGCAGGCTTCAGCTGCAACCATAAAACGGTTTCTGTCGCAGACGGTATTTGCTGATTAATAATTCCAACAAGGCTTTGCAAAGAGCTGTCAGCAATAACGCGAACACCATAGCGTTGCCATACCTTTGCAACAGCACTTAAATTCTCACGAAGTTTATTTTTAAGCGTGTCATTGGTAGCGCCTAAACCGGCCAAAGCTCTTTCAATCCTTAACCCGTAGGCATTCGCCTCCCGGTACTTTAATGCCCAAAGCACCTTATCAACAGCAGGTGACTGAGCAGGAAAACTAAGCGTCGCTATCGGTGTAAGCTCATCCTCAAGAAAGCGAATCAGTTGCCTTTTACTGATAGTTGCCTGTACGTAGGTTACGCCTGATTTTTTATCAACAAACTGCTCAATGACGTTAACTTTATTTACATCGATTGAGAGTGTGTTACTGACAACTGACTGTTTAAAGTATTGGGATGTTCCTGCTTGTGTTTTTTCAAGAACAGAAACGTTTTCAGCAGACATCGACTGACTAACCTGAGCAATAATTTCTGCTATTGCTGCGCGTTTTGCTTCAGAACTCGACGGACCGCTGCCAACAGCTGTCAGTTGCTCACTGGTATTTTCTGATTTGAAAATCCAGTCCGGCAGCTCTTGCGCGGTGATAGAAAAACTGAAGGTGGCCATAATTATGACCACCCAATAACGAATAGGCATTACCCTTTAGCTTCTAACTCGTCTTGAAGCGCATTAATGGCTTCAATGGTTTCTTGCTCTAGCGTAATAATTTCGTTGGCATCCGATGCTAAATCGATTTGATCTTTTGCGCGTAGAATAGCCAAGCCTAGGTTATTATCAGCGTTCTGTTCGTTATCGCTCATCCACCCTGACACCATACCTAAGCTGCCAGCTTTAGCGACAGTGGTAGAGTGCTCACTTAAAATGATAGCTGCTTGCGCTAATTGCACGGTGATGTCAGTCGCTAATTTAGCATTTTGCTCAGACACACCTTCGATTGCTGAGTTGTAGGCTGCGAGCTTTGGACCAATTTTGTCATCTTCAGTTTCTGCTTTGTCGTCAAACGCAATAATTGCCGCTCTCAACTCTTCTTCAGACTTACCCTGATGAGCCGTCAAAAATGCTTGTACATCAACGTAGTTTTCCGTCTGAGTACGATACTCACCCATCACGTTGTATTGGCGCTCCAGGATAGAAGCACAGATATTTAAGAACTCATCGACACCCGGCTGAATTTCAACACGGTTAAACCCGAGCTCTTCCATTTGCACAGAAAGATCAGCAACGGCCTGGTTTCTGTCTAAAGTCGCGGCGTTTTCATTTGAAGTAGACATACACGCACTCAGTACAACAGCGGCTAGTGGTGCAACGATCCATTTTTTCATAACACTTTCCCTCAGAGGCTTTGAGCCAAATCAACATTTTTATTACATAGGCTTAGTTTAGCCATAATGGTGAATGTAAAGAAAGCGTTAAGAAGGATCAATCAGTTTTTAAATTTTTTTAAGCAAGATCGAGAAATCGACTCTCAAATGACTGAAAGCGTGTGAAAAACAATAGGGTATTTATTATGGTGGCGCTGGACGGACTTGAACCGTCACTCCCGAAGGAACCTGATTTTGAATCAGGCGTGTCTACCAATTCCACCACAGCGCCATTTATTGCGAGGTGAAGTTACCAAGGAAGGCAACGGGTCGGGATTATACCCGCGATACTTAGCTAATCAAGCGAAAATTATCGAAAAGTGGTTTTCACCGCACTGACTGATGATTCATTAACCATATTGCTTGTAATAGGGAGTTAATGTCAGCCGGTATCCTCCGTGTTAATATAACGCCATCGACAACAGATAACTCTCTACAATGACATTGAACGCTCAAGAATTACACGCCAGTTTTCCAAGCGCTGGTTTTCTCCGCCGCTTAGCGGCCTGGGTATACGATTTTTTAGTGGCTGTCGCTATTATCATGCTTTCTTCAGCGCTGGCGTTGGGTTTTGCGGCAACCTTAACAGCGCTCAATTGGGTGCAGCTAAGTGAGGGTATGGATCATGCCGGATGGCTTGCTCAGGGGCCCTGGTACAGCATCTATTTAATCGGTGTATTAGCTATCTTCTTTGGCTGGTTCTGGAAACGCTCGGGTCAAACCATTGGTATGAGAGCATGGCGTCTAAAGTTACAAAATCGCGATGGCAGCCGCTTAACATTAAGGCAAACCATTATTCGTTTGCTGACATGCTGTGCTGGGTTAGGAAACTTGTGGGTTTTAGTCGACTTTAAAAATCGCCGAGCCTGGCATGACTATGCAGCAGGCACTGAAGTTGTGACCTTATCGAAAGAAGCTAATCAGCTATTTTACTGGAACGAGCTCTAGAGCCCGTTCCAGTGCCTTTATTACCCTGCTTTTTTCTGCATAAAGTAAACAGCAAGGGCTGCGAATACAATACTGGGTAACAGCGCACCAAAGAAAGCGGGAACTTGATACACCTGCGCTAAGGGTCCGAATATCTCATTACTGACATGAAAGCCGAAACCGGTAATGACTCCCATCAAAATACGAGCCCCCATAGTTGTTGAGCGAAGCGGTCCAAAAATAAAGGACAATGCAACCAACAACATAACCGCAACCGTTACTGGGGCAAGCAGCTTACGCCATAAAGCGAGCTCATAGCGCTTGGCAGATTGCTGATTAAGCTCCAGGTAATTCAGATAGTCCAATAAACCAGAAACCGACAAAGATTCAGGCTTTATGGTTACCACACCTAACTTATCAGGCGTTAACGTCGACTGCCATTGAACACTACTTTTTCGTGACGAATTAACACGGCTTTCACCAAGTTCGGTAATGACAACATCCTGCATACGCCATGCCCCGTTAGTAAACAGAGCAGTTTGGGCGTAAGTTGCTTTTTGCAGCTCTCTATTTTCATCAAAGTCGTAAATAATGACATTGTTGAGGCGGCCGGTGTCTTCTACTTCACCAATGTTGATAAAGTCGGAGCCATCCTTTGCCCAAACACCCTGCTGAGCCGAAATTAAGCTACCACCAGAAATCTCCTGCGAGCGAATTGCACGACCTTTAGACTCCATAGGAGGGGCAACCCATTCGCCAATCGCCATTACCGCAACCATCATAATAATGGCCACTTTCATAACGGCGGCAATAATGTCCAGTCGTGAACGGCCGGCAGCAAGCATAACAACGAGCTCAGAATTGCTCGCAAGCATACCCACACCAATCAAGCCGCCAAGTAGCGCGGCCATAGGGAAAAATAACTCCACGTCTCGCGGCAAACTGTAAAAAACAAATAACGCCGCATCCAGGGTATCGTAATTTCCCCGACCAACGGCCTTTAACTGTTCAACAAAACGGATCAGCGCTGACAATCCCGTCAGTACGGTCAGACTCATTAACGACGTTTTTAGCACCGTCAGGCCAATGTATTTATCCAGAATACTTAACATCGTTAACCCCGCTTATTCCGGACACTAAAACGTGACAAGAGCTTCAAACCTAACGGCCGACCTTTGCCGATTAAAATAAAGCCGAATATCAGCAAAATAAAATGAATCCACCAAAGGCCTATCACCGACGGTATTACGCCATCCCGAACTGCCGCCTTAGCAGCCATTAACACCAGAAAATAACCAAGATAAATCAAGAAAGCCGGAGCCATTCGCGCAAACTTTCCCTGCCTTGGGTTTACACGACTAAGCGGCACCGCAATTAACGTTAATAACGGCATAGCCAAAGGAATAGCAATACGCCACTGGAACTCTGCTACGGCCGCATTGCCCGGGGTTTCTAATAACTCCAGCGTAGAGTAATTTTCCAATTTTCGTGCCTGACCGTCGGCTTCCTGCTCTTTTATTTGTAGGCGATAATTATCGAAGGTCATCGTCTGATAGCTACTTTGGTCACCGGCATAGCGGTTTCCCTCTCCCAGTTCCAGCCACTGAGAACCGCTGTCTTCGCTAATAACACGTCCAGTCTTCGCCATAACGACACTGCCCGCACGTAGCTCATTGCCTTCGTGACTATGTTGCGCAACAAAAACTTCTTGCAACTCGCCTTCTTCATTTACGTCTTGAACAAAGATAACCGCCTTTTGGTTACTGGCTTGCTGGAAGCGCCCCGGCATTAATGCCGTCAAGCCGCTATCAGAGCGCGCTTTTTCTTCAACTTGCTGCTCTTGCTCAAGCGCCCAGGGCACCGCCCATAAAGTCAGCGCCCCAGTCACTAATGCCAATACCAACGACAAGACCAAAGTCACCCTAGTAACATACCACTCGCTGACACCGCAGGCGTGCAAAATAGTCATTTCGTTGTCAGCGTAGATACGCCCGTGGGCCAGCAAAATCCCTAAAAATAAACTCAAAGGAAGAATTAAAGCGAGTAGTGCCGGTAAATTCAGCGACAACAATTGAAAAATAACACTGCCGGGAATATCTCCCTCAGAGGCATCGGACAACACACGTACAAATTTCTGACTGACGAATATAGCCATCAGAATAAAGAGCACAGCAAGCTGCGACTTTAGTGTTTCACTGATTAAATACCGAAATATGCGCACTAATGTTCACTCATGTAACTTAGGTTTTTACTGGAATAGCTGCGATTTTTAAGTAAACTTGTTATTTTAACAACAAAATGTCTTAAGAGCTAAACTATAGCAGGCATTAAAGCCACCTGAAACAGGAGCACTGTCATGGAGTTCAGCGTCAAAAGTGGTAATCCGGAAAAACAACGTTCTGCGTGTATTGTCGTAGGTGTCTTTGAACCCCGCCGATTATCAGGTGTGGCTGAACAGCTGGACAAAGTCAGTGATGGCTATTTAAGCAATTTATTGCGCCGTGGTGATTTAGAAGGTAAGTCTGGACAAGTTCTTTTATTACATCATGTCCCAAACATTTTAGCTGAGCGGGTATTACTGGTTGGTTGCGGTAAAGAGCGTGAACTTGACGAGCGACAGTACCGCCAAATTATTGCGCGTACTATTAACACGTTAAATGAAACCGGCTCGATGGAAGCGGTATGCTTTCTAAGCGAGCTACACGTAAAAGGTCGTGATACCTACTGGAAAGTTAGACAAGCAGTTGAGGCTGCCCGGGCAGCGCTATATAACTTTAACGAGCTCAAAAGTAAGAAAGAAGAGCCCCGCCGCCCGCTTCGTAAGTTAGTCTTTAACGTTCCGAGTCGCAAAGAACTTACTTTGGGTGAACAAGCGGTTCAACATGGGCTGGCAGTGTCAGCAGGAATGGATGTGTGCCGAAATGTGGCAAATATGCCACCGAACATTTGTACACCTCGTTACCTGGCCGAACAGGCCGCAAAAATGGCAGAAGGCTACGATAACCTAAGCGTCACGACGGTTGAAGAAGCCGAAATGGAAAAGCTCGGTATGAATGCCTATTTAGCCGTTGGTCGAGGCTCTGAACATGAGTCAGTACTGACTCTAATGCATTATAAAGGTGCGCCCGATGACCAAGCACCCATTGTTCTTGTTGGTAAAGGCCTGACATTCGATTCCGGTGGTATTTCAATTAAGCCGTCCGCCAACATGGACGAAATGAAATACGATATGGGCGGTGCAGCCGGCGTACTGGGTGCTATGCAAGCTTTGGCGGAACTCCAACTGCCTATTAACGTTATTGGCGCAGTCGCTGGTTGTGAAAACATGCCGGACGGCAAGGCCTATCGCCCCGGCGATATTCTTACGACCATGAGCGGGCAAACCGTAGAAGTCCTCAATACTGACGCGGAAGGCCGACTGGTGTTGTGCGATACACTAACTTACGTTGAGCGTTTTGAGCCAGATTCTGTTATCGACTTGGCAACACTCACAGGCGCCTGCGTTATCGCTCTGGGCAGTCACGCTTCTGCGGTACTCAGTCAGCACAACCCACTGGCACACGAAGTGTTAAACGCGGCCCAGCAAAGCGGCGATAAAGCCTGGCGTATGCCTTTATGGGACGAGTACCAATCGATGTTGGACAGTCCTTTTGCGGACATGGCGAACATAGGCGGCCGCGAAGCTGGCACTATCACTGCGGCTTGCTTCCTGTCGCGCTTCACCAAAAAGTACAACTGGGCTCACATGGATATCGCCGGCACAGCTTGGCAAGGAGGTAAAGAAAAAGGTTCAACGGGACGGCCGGTGCCTTTATTGACTCAGTTCTTAATTAACCGATGCTCGAGCGAGGCAACCGAATAATATGCCCTCAGCTACGTTTTTTCTGATGCCCGAAGCATCAGAGGATGAGCAAAATGCGTTAATTTGCGATAAGATCGCTGAACTGTACAGAAAACATAAGCGATTGCGTGTCTGGGCTCAAAATCAAGCTCAGGCAGAAGCTCTGGATGAACTGCTATGGCAGCGTCCTGCTGATGCTTTCATTCCGCACAACTTAGTCGGCGAAGGCGCCTCTACCGGTGCTCCGGTTGAAATTGGTTGGCCTCAAACGGAGCCTGGTTCAAGTAGACCGGGGTATGCGCTATTCAATTTAGCCAATGATGTACCCGTACAGGCGCAACAAAGTCAGCAACTGTACGACATTGTGCCAGTGTCAAGTGAAGGCAAAGCAATTGCCAGAGAACGTTACAAACATTACCGGGCGCGCGGTTGCCAAATGCATACCGTACCCCTGATATCCGAACAGAAGTAAGGTCATTATGGATAAAACATATTCCCCTGCAGATATAGAGCAAAACCTTTACCAACAATGGGAAGAAAAAGGGTACTTCAAGCCTAGCGGCCAAGGTGACTCTTACTCCATTATGATCCCGCCACCCAATGTGACCGGCAGTCTGCATATGGGCCACGCTTTTCAACACACCATTATGGATACGCTTATTCGTTATCAGCGTATGGATGGTAAAAATACCTTGTGGCAGGTCGGCTCAGACCATGCGGGCATTGCTACACAAATGGTGGTGGAGCGCCAACTGGCGGCTCAAAATCAAACACGGCAAGAGCTAGGTCGAGAAGCCTTCATTGATAAAATTTGGGAATGGAAACACCAGTCCGGCGGTACTATTACTCAGCAAATGCGTCGTTTAGGCGATTCTGTAGACTGGGATCGCGAGCGTTTTACCATGGACGAAGGCCTGTCCGACGCCGTTCGCGAAGTGTTTGTGAAGCTACATGAAGAAAACTTAATTTATCGCGGCAAACGACTGGTCAACTGGGATCCGGCATTGCAAACCGCCATTTCAGACCTGGAAGTCGAAAACAAAGAACAACAGGGCTCTATTTGGTACTTACGCTACCCGCTTGCTGACGGTGAAAAGACCGAAGACGGTAAAGATCATTTAGTCGTCGCTACTACCCGACCGGAAACCATGTTAGGTGATGTTTGCGTGGCTGTTCACCCGGACGATGAGCGCTTTGGACACTTAGTCGGTAAATACATTAACTTGCCTATTGTGAACCGTCGTATTCCTATCGTCGCCGACCATCATGTTGACAGCGAGTTTGGTACTGGCTGCGTAAAAATTACGCCAGCTCACGACTTTAACGACTATGAAATTGGCAAGCGCCACCAAACCGGCATGATATCGATTTTCGATGACACGGCTCACGTTATGGAAAAAGCCGGGTTATACACCAGCACTGGCGAAGCACTGAGTGAACTTGACGGATTTGACGGAACATTACCGAGCCAATACGCAGACAAAGAGCGTTTTGAAGCCCGCAAACAACTGATTGCTGAATTTGACGAGCTGGGGTTATTGGAAAAAATAGAAAAACATACCAACAAAGTCCCTTATGGTGACCGTGGCGGTGTGCCTATTGAGCCTCATCTAACTGACCAATGGTATGTTCGTGTTGAGCCGTTGGCGAAACAGGCGACCGAAGCGGTAGAAGACGGCCGCATCGAGTTCGTTCCCAAGCAATATGAGAATATGTACTTCAGCTGGATGCGCGACATTCAGGACTGGTGTATCTCTCGTCAACTTTGGTGGGGACATCGCATACCGGCTTGGTATGACGAAAGCGGCAATGTTTATGTAGGCCGTACCGAAGAAGAAGTCCGTGAAAAGTATAACTTAGGTGACACAGCCCTTCAGCAGGATGAGGATGTTTTAGACACCTGGTTCTCGTCAGCACTTTGGACATTCTCTACGCTGGGCTGGCCGAAGAACACCGATGACTTAAAAACTTTCCACCCTACCGATGTGTTGGTGACTGGTTTTGACATTATTTTCTTCTGGGTTGCCCGCATGATAATGATGACCATGCACTTCATGAAAGACGATGAGGGTAAACCTCAAGTGCCTTTCAAAAAGGTGTATGTCACGGGTCTTATTCGCGACGAAGAAGGTCAAAAAATGTCTAAGTCCAAGGGGAATGTGTTGGATCCTCTGGACATGATTGACGGCATTAGCGCTGACGAATTAGTCGCCAAGCGTACTGCTAATATGATGCAACCGAAAATGCGCGAGAAAATTGAAAAGCGTACTCGTGCGGAATTCCCGGACGGCATTACAGCGCATGGCACCGATGCACTACGCTTTACGCTAACGGCACTGGCCTCAACCGGCCGTGATATCAACTGGGACATGAAACGCCTGGAAGGTTATCGTAACTTCTGCAACAAACTATGGAATGCCAGCCGCTTTGTGCTTATGAATACTGAAGAGCACGACTGCGGTCAAAGCGGCGATGAAATGACATTATCACTGGCTGACGAATGGATTATCGCGCGCTTTAACAGTACGGTGAAAGAATTCCGTCAGGCGTTGGAGAGCTACCGTTTTGACCAGGCCGCAGCCATTGCTTATGAGTTTACCTGGAACCAGTTCTGCGACTGGTACTTAGAGCTCACCAAACCGGTTCTGCAGAATGGTACAGAGGTTCAGCAGCGCGGTACCCGCCATACTTTGATCAGCATTTTGGAACAGCTTCTGCGTTTGCTTCATCCAATTATGCCATACATCACTGAAACCATTTGGCAAAGGGTCAAGCCGCTAGCGAGCGTTGAAGGCGATACTATTATGCTGCAACCGTTCCCGCAGGTACAAAGCTCGGTCAATGAGCAAGCCATGCTGGATATGGAATGGTTAAAGCGTGTTATTCTGGCTATCCGTAATATTCGTGGTGAAATGGACTTATCGCCAAATAAACCATTGCCGTTATTGTTGTCGAACGCCGACGCTATGGCGAAGGGACGTATAGAGAATAACGAAAGCTTCCTGAGTAGTCTGGCCAAGCTTGAATCTATTGAGTTTATTGATAGCGATGATGACGCACCTGCCAGCATGACGGCCCTGGTCGATAGCTTGAAGTTGCACATTCCAATGGCCGGCTTAATTGACAAGGACGCTGAGCTACAGCGCTTGCAGAAGGCTATTGAAAAGGCTGAGAAAGAATGGCAGCGCCTTAATGGTAAACTCAGCAACGAAAACTTCGTTAATAAAGCGCCTGAAGCTGTTATAGCAAAAGAGCGTGAAAAACTTGCCGAAGCTGAGGCAACGCTAAGCCAGCTGAAAGAGCAGCAGGAAAAAATTAGCGCACTTTAATCAATTATGAGCGGAGAGGATTATTCCTCTCCGTCGTCATAATCTTCGTCGAGCTCGTCGTCATCCAGCATAGTTCCCCAGCCGTCATACTCGACGTCACACTCGTCAGCGACAGCCGCTATTTCTCTCACCTGACGGGCTAGCACATTGTTATCTAGCTCGGCATCGGTTGCAGCAATAAATGCGAACCAGCGTTTCCCCTGCTCGTCTTCAAATTCGTCAGCGTCATCGACATGATAACCTAGCTTCACCAGCTCCACCGCAGCTTTCTCTAATTTAGTGAAGTCAGTCGCAGCAAGGTGATGCTCAATTTCATAGAGCGTGTCAGGCTCGGCACCGTCACTGATTAGCGCATTAATAGTTTGCTTGCTTTGCTCAAGCAGCTCATTCAGAGGCTGACTCATTCGCTTTCCTTCTTCACTTGTTCGTTTAACTGATTAATTTTACTGTCCATAATGTCATGGCAGTGACGATTTAAATCGCGCAAATTCTCTTTTTGATAATTGGCAATTCGTATCGGCTCAAGAAATGCCACTTTTAGAACACCGTTATTCCAGCGGTTCATCTTAATTTTACCGTGTAGCTCTGACACGCACACGGGAACAATATCCACCTGAGCCCGAAACGACGTATGAAAAGCCCCATTTTTAAAAGGCAGCAGCCCACGCCCGTAACTACGTGTACCTTCAGGGAACATCCACACGGAAATATCACGCTGGTTTATCGCATTCGCAGTCTGAGCAATTGTACCGTGTGCTTTGCCAGCGTTTTTCCGGTCGATGAGAATGTTTCCCGCCAACCAGTACAGCCAGCCAAAAAACGGAATCCAGCGTAGGCTCTTCTTACCCAAAGTCACCGTATTCTTCGGCAACATAGCCGCGATAGTGAATATTTCCCAGCTATTCTGATGGTTACAAACAAACACATAAGGTCCGCCACGTTCAATATCCGGGTGGCGTGTAACTTCAATCTTCAACCCAAGTACTCGAGTCGCCCAACCAAAGATATGGGCGAACCGATACGTGTTGTTTCGGTGAAAGGGTCGAATAATGCAAAACAGGCAGCCAACGACACCAAACACAACAATAAAACCACCTAAAAACAACCACCTCAGCACCGCTAGCATGACAACTCCCCGCCTTTATTCTTCATCTTCAACGATAATATCGTCGACTCGCTGAAGACCTCTGGGCAGTTTGTTACCCCGGCGCCCTCGCTCGCCCAGGTAGTGCTCAAGGTCAGCCGGCTTCAAAGTCAACTTCCGCTTCCCGGCCATTAGCGTTACCGCTTTGTCCGGCGCGGCGGTTGCCAGGGCAACTACATATTCCTCTCGCGACTGTGCTCTTAACGCAGGAATATTAATAATTTTATTCCCTTTGCCTTTGCTCAGTTGTGGTAAGTCTGCCACCGGGAAAACCAACATACGCCCCTCATTGGATACAGCAATAACGCGATCATTTTCAATGCTGTTAACCTGAGTTGGCGGTAATATTTTAGCACCGGTCGGCAAGGTAATAATCGCCTTGCCGTTTTTATTACGGCTGACTAAATCATTAAACTGGCAAATAAAACCATAACCGGCATCCGACGCCAGCAAGACACAGCTGTCGTCTTTCCCCATTAACACATGTTCAACCGTTTCGCCTGAGACCAGACTAAAGCGCCCGGTTAATGGCTCTCCCTGGCTCCTGGCCGACGGCAACAAGTGCGCTTCACACGAGAAGCTGCGTCCAGAGCTGTCAATAAACACAACTGGCTGGTTACTCTTGCCTTCTGCTGAGCCAAGGAAACTGTCTCCGGATTTATAGCTAAGCTTTTCACCATCAATGTCATGACCTTTCGCGCTGCGCACCCAGCCTTTTTTAGAGAGCACGACAGTAACGGCTTCTGCAGGCGTTAAGTCACGCTCACTCAATGCTTTTGCTTCATTACGCTCAACCAACGGCGAGCGACGTTCATCACCATAAGTTTCAGCATCGGCGAGCAATTCTTTGCGAATCAAGGTTTTCAAACGTCGGTCTGAGCCCAGAATTTTCTCAAGCTGCTCGCGCTCTTTACTTAATTCGTCCTGCTCACCTTTCAGTTTCTGCTCTTCCAGCTTCGCCAAGTGACGTAATTTCAACTCGAGAATTGCTTCGGCCTGTTTGTCTGACAGCTCAAAACGCGACATTAAGACTTCTTTAGGCTTATCTTCTGTGCGAATAATCTCGATGACTTCATCAAGGTTAAGATACGCAATAAGTAAGCCTTCTAAAATATGAAGACGTGCCAGTACCTTGTCTAAACGGTATTGCAAGCGGCGAGTAACCGTCTGCTGACGAAACTCCAGCCATTCTTTTAAAAGCCCAAGCAGCGGCTTAACTTGCGGACGACCGTCCAGTCCCAGAATATTCAAATTAACGCGATACTGTTTTTCTAAGTCAGTTGTCGCGAATAAGTGATTCATCAATTGCTCGGTATCAACGCGATTTGAGCGAGGTACAATAACCAATCGAGTTGGATTCTCATGGTCGGACTCATCGCGCAAGTCAGATACCAACGGTAATTTCTTCGCCTGCATTTGTTGAGCAATTTGCTCTAACACTTTTGCGCCCGAGGCCTGGTGTGGTAACGCGGTAACAACTATTTCACCGTCATCAACTTCGTAAGAAGCTCGCATTTTTATACTGCCGCGACCTGTTTCATACATTTTCTTTATATCGTCGGCAGGCGTAATGACTTCTGCGTCGGTCGGATAGTCCGGCCCCTTTAACACGTCCATAATGTCTTCGAGCGTGCTGCTTGGCTTTTCCAATAGCATCGCACAAGCGTTAGCCACTTCGCGGGCATTGTGCGGTGGGATATCCGTGGCCATACCTACTGCAATGCCCGTCACGCCGTTCAACAGGATATGAGGCAGCCTTGCAGGCAGTACCTTGGGCTCCTTCATAGTGCCATCAAAGTTGGGTATCCAATCAGCGGTGCCCTGCCCTAATTCACTCAGCAGAACTTCACTAAACTTAGACAGTCGTGCTTCAGTATAACGCATGGCCGCGAACGACTTAGGGTCATCGGGAGAGCCCCAGTTACCCTGACCATCCACCAACGGATGTCGATACGAGAATGGCTGCGCCATGAGCACCATAGCTTCATAACACGCGCTGTCACCATGGGGGTGAAACTTACCCAGCACATCACCCACGGTACGAGCGGATTTTTTATACTTTGCTAATGCCGATAAGCCCAGCTCCGACATTGCATAAACAATACGTCGCTGAACCGGCTTCAAGCCGTCGCCAATATGCGGCAATGCCCGATCCATAATGACGTACATGGAGTAATTTAAGTAGGCCTCTTCAGTAAAGCGGCTGAGGGGGCGTGTTTCGGTAATCTCCGTCGACATTCTCACTTCTCCTTACTAAGCAGCCTACAATTCAGCCAAATCGGCCATGTTGCCTTTACTCTCCAGCCAAGTACGGCGGTCACTCGCGCGTTTCTTAGCCAACAACATATCCATTAGCTCTTCCATCATTTCTGCATCATCTATTGTCAGCTGCACCAATCGACGTGTATTAGGGTCCATAGTCGTTTCACGAAGCGTCAGCGGATTCATCTCACCCAAGCCTTTGAAACGCTGAACGTTAATTTTGCCTTTTTTCTTCTCAGCTTCAATACGGTCTAAGATGCCCTGTTTTTCGTCTTCATCGAGGGCATAAAACACCTCTTTGCCCACATCGATTCGATAAAGCGGCGGCATGGCAACAAAAATATGACCATTTTCAACCAACGGTCGGAAGTGCTTCACAAAGAGAGCACATAACAGGGTAGCTATATGAAGCCCATCGGAGTCGGCATCGGCCAGAATACAAATTTTTCCGTAACGCAGCTTGTCGAGGTCAACCGTATTCGGGTCAACCCCCACAGCAACGGATATATCGTGAATCTCCTGCGAACCCAGAATTTGTTCCGGGTCGACTTCCCAGGTGTTAAGAATCTTCCCGCGAAGCGGCATAACTGCCTGGAACTCTCGGTCACGGGCTTGTTTCGCTGAGCCACCAGCCGAGTCACCTTCCACCAAAAACAGTTCGCTGCTTGATGGGTCCTGACTTGAGCAGTCGGTTAACTTACCCGGCAATGCGGGCCCCTGAGTGACTTTCTTACGAACAACCTTCTTGCTTGCTCGTAAGCGACGCTGCGCGTTACTAATACACACATCGGCCAATAACTCAGCTTGCTCGGTGTGCTCATTCAGCCACAAACTGAATGCATCTTTTACCACCCCGGAAACAAAACTGGCAGACTGTCTCGACGACAGTCGTTCTTTAGTTTGACCGGCAAACTGCGGATCCTGCATCTTAGTCGACAAAATATAAGAGCAGCGTTCCCACACGTCATCAGGTGTCAGCTTAACTCCTCGTGGCAGCAAGTTACGGAACTCACAAAACTCCCGCATAGCCTCTAAAAGACCTTGTCGCAAGCCGTTAACATGCGTACCACCTAATGGCGTTGGAATAAGATTCACGTAACTTTCAGATACGCCTTCACCACCTTCCGGTAACCAGGTTACCGCCCATTCAACGCCTTCGGTTTGCGAGCTAAAGGAGCCATTAAATGGGTCTTCCGGTAAGGTCGGTACCTCTTTCACCGCTTCAATGAGATAGTCGGTCAGACCGTCCTCGTAAAACCAGGTTTCCTCGGTGTCATCCACTTTATTTTTGAACGTGATACTTAATCCCGGACAAAGCACGGCTTTCGCACGGAGTAAGTGTTTTAATTTGGTTACAGAGAACTTCGAAGAGTCAAAATACTGTGCGTCAGGCCAAAAATGCACTTTGGTTCCGGTGTTGCGTTTTCCAACGGTACCGGTAACTTCTAACTCGGAGACTTTATCGCCGTTCTCGAAGGCCATCTCATAGACCTGGCCGTCGCGCTTAATAGTAAGCTCAACACGCTTCGAAAGAGCATTAACAACAGAGATACCAACACCGTGCAAACCACCGGAGAACTGATAGTTTTTATTGGAAAACTTACCACCAGCGTGCAGTTTGCTCATAATAAGCTCAACCCCCGGAACACCTTCTTCCGGGTGAATATCCACTGGCATACCACGACCGTCATCCGTAACTTCTAAGGATTGATCGGCGTGTAAAATAACCACTAAGTTTTTAGCGTGGCCGGCAAGTGCCTCATCCACACTGTTATCGATAACTTCCTGACCTAAGTGATTGGGTCGCGTGGTGTCGGTATACATACCGGGACGGCGCTGAACCGGCTCTAAGCCATTCAACACCTCAATAGAATCGGATTTGTAGTCTGTCATGAGTCCCTGTTTTTTTGTTGTAGCTCGCTCCGCAAAGTTGACTGACAATTTACCGCTAACCGTCGTCTATTTGAAGTAGTAAGGCATAAATTTCTGCACTGACTCGCTAAGCTCGGGTTGAATGCGACCTTGCTTACGACAAAGTTGTAACCAGTCCGACAAAAACTGATTCGCCTGGTACTTTTCATCGCGATGACGCATTTCTTTATTAGGTTGACGATAATGAACTTCTAACTTCGTAATACCCTGTGTTTTTAATACTTCTGCCATACGCACATCATGGTATAAGCGTACCGTCATTTTAGCGCGTAAGTAATCCGCCCAGCTGGGCTTTAATTGCTCAATGGATATATCCGTCGTATAGCGCGAACTGTCGGCACGTTTTACCACAAACACCAGTCCTTCACCGGCCTGAATAATGACTTCGCTTTTAGCGGAGTCACTGTCACCCGGTACAAAAGGCAATAGAGCTGCATAATTCAGCTCATTCAGCCGGTGTAACTCAGCTACGTCAACAACATACCGCTGCTGCATACGGCTCCTTACAAGCTCAGCTTATTTTTGAATACGCTATTACGGTGTAATAACAACCATTGTAACCCAATAACGCTTGCCGCATTATTAATTTCCTCGCGCTCCAGCATGCCGATGACTTCCTGTCTTGGCAGCACGTGCACTTTAATATCCTCATCCTCTTCTTCGAGTCCACCAAAATCAGCAGCTAAGCTACTGTCTACTTCGGCAATATAAATTGTGAGTTTTTCATCAGTACCACCCGGGCTGGAGTAATAGCTGGTTGCATAAATCAGCTGCTTAGCTTCCAGACCAGCCTCTTCTTTTAACTCTCTCGTTGCGACTTCTTCTGCACTCTCGTCTGCGTCAAACATGCCTGCGACAAATTCAAACAACCAAGGCCCGTTTGGATCATCTAATGCGCCAACCCGAAACTGCTCCAGTACGACTAACTCATCGCGAACAGGGTCGTACGGTATCACTACCACTGCGTGCCCGCGCTCCATTAATTCACGCTCAATTGGCTGACTCCAACCACCTTGAAACAAACGGTGCTTGAGTTTGTATTTATAAACCGACAAAAACCCTTCATAAAGCGGCTGTTTTTTATCGAGTTCAACATCTTTTCGAGTCAATCTTGACGCCATTTCACCTTCTCGCTTCAACTTTTTTTGATATGAGAGTAAAGCCTGCTTTCTGATCTACTATACAGCAAACATTCTGTTACACTTGAGCAGATTCTGAAACCATGTTTTGCTTAAATTATCAGCGTGAATCAATTACACTGGTAATCATTCAACACTGTATGTAAACTAACGCGCAATCATTTTAAGACTATTGCATGTCAAGTAACGGGACACTGACTACCATGAAAAAGCACCTCTTGTCAGCGGCTGTAGGAATTGCATTAACTACAGTCTCTTTTACGTCAAATGCGGAAGATTTAGCTCAAATTTATCGTTTAGCGGTTGATAACGACCCCACTTTATTAAGAGCTGCGGCTGAGCGTAATGCCGTTCAAAAAGGCGTCGATATTGCTAAGTCAGGGTTCTTACCTCAGGTCACAGGTGAGGCCGGTTATAGTAAATCTACAAGCGAGTCACCACAGTTTTTCGAATCCGGCATTCAAATCCTGGATAGAGACAATAAAGGCTGGCAAGCTGGCATTAACTTAAACCAGAGCATTTTTGACTGGAGCGTTTGGAAAAATGCGGATATCGCAGAGAAGCAAGCGTACCAAGCAGAAATTTCTTACAACAACGCTCAGCAAGAGCTAATGCTACGCGTTGTGAATGCGTACTTCCAGGCGCTTCAGGCAAAAGACGACTTGTCATTCGCTGAAGCCGAGAAAAAGGCCATTAAGCGCCAGTTGGAGCAAACTAAACAACGTTTTTCTGTTGGCTTAACAGCCATTACTGACGTTCATGAAGCCCAGGCTCAGTATGACAGTGCTGTCGCTCGCGAAATTCAAGCTCGCAATGCTGTAGAAATCGCCTATGAGAGCATTCGTGAAATTACCGGCCAGTACCCTCAGACATTAGCGGCTTTAGATACTGAAACATTTTCACCCAGTGATCCTGCACCTGAAGATGTCATGAAGTGGGTAAAAAAAGCTGAAAATAGTAATTTAAGTCTGCTAGAAAGTAGAGTTCAAGTAGAAATAGCTGAGCAACAAATTGAACTCCAGAAAGCAGGTCATTACCCATCAGTTTCACTGCAGGCAAATTATTCGACAAATGATACTGAAACAGAAATTGCAGGTGATACTAACGACTTTGGTCGCCTGGACAGTCGCTCTATCGGCCTGAACGTTAGCGTGCCTATTTTCTCAGGTTTCCGCACCTCAGCTGAAGTATCTCAGGCGCGTGACAACTACGTTGCAAGTAGTCAGCAAATGGTTCAGACCCGTCGTCAAATAGAACGTGAAGTACGTAACGCTTACTACGAGGTGTCTGCGTCAATTGCCAGCATTAATGCGTTCCAGCAATCCGTTGTTTCTGCAGAAAGTGCTTTAAAAGCAACAGAGGCTGGTTTTGAGGTAGGCACTCGTACCATTGTTGACGTTTTAGACAGCACTCGTAACCTGTATAACGCTAAGCGCAACTTATCAGAAGCTCGCTATGGCTATATTCGCCAAATGCTGCGTTTAGAGCAGGCGGCAGGACAGCTTCAGGAAAACGACTTACTGGCAATTAACAGCAGTTTGTCTGAAGATGTCGAAGGAACTGCGGCAGACTAACTCCGCTGACCACAGGCACCACTGCCCGTTAGTGGTGCCTTATCCCCTTATTTCTATGTTACTATCCGCTCCAATTTTATAAACAACAACGGTTCTTGTTGTGATTGAACAACCCAAATTTAAATTCTATTTTCTGCACCCAAAGTTCTGGCTAACCTGGCTTGGCGTTCTTATCCTTTATACCATTTCCTGGCTGCCTTATCGTGTACAGCTGGCTCTGGGGCGTGGTCTTGGCTTACTGTTTAAAAAGCTCATGCCCCGGCGTGTTAATATTGCCCGCACTAATTTAAAGCTCTGTTTTCCAGACTATAGTAACGAGCAAATCGAGTCGCTGGTTACCGAGAATATGAAAAATACCGGTATCGCTTATTTTGAAGTCGGCATGGCTTGGTGGTGGCCGGACTGGCGCATTCGTCGCAAGCTCCATATTCATGGTGAGGAGAACTTACGCAAAGCACAGGAAGACGGCAATGGCGTGTTGTTATTGTTGTTTCATTTTCTCAGCCTGGAAGTGCATGCTCGCTTGCATGGGTTTGTAGAGCCTGGTGTTGGTTTGTATCGCCCTCATAACAATGCTGTGATGGAGTTTCTACAAACGCGCGGGCGTGCTCGCTCCAATAAATATATGATTCAGCGGAAAGACGTTAAAGGCATGCTTAAAGCCCTGTCTAAAGGGGATATTGCCGGTTACTTACCTGATCAGGATTACGGCCGCCGTCGTACTGAGTTCGTTAAATTCTTTGAGGTCCCTGACGCCTCAACCACTACTGGCACCATGTTGTTCGCCAACGCACCTAATTGCAAAGTGTTGGTATCTCGCTGTGTTCGCCGTAAAGACGGCACGGGCTATGACTTATATTACGAACCCGAGCTTCACAACTTCCCGACAGGCGACGACAAAGCGGACGCTCGCTACGTCAACACTCTAGTCGAAGAAGCTGTGAAAAAAGCCCCCGAGCAATACCTGTGGGTTCATCGCCGGTTTAAAACGCGGCCTGACCCCGATATGCCTAGTTACTATCAGTAGATTCTATCTCAGTGTCGCCAAGCAGTTTATTCCAGCAACGAATAACAGCTTGGCGCTCTGCGTCTAAATTGTGTTTTTCTAAAAGCTGCTCTCCCTGCAACGCCAGGGCATGACTCTCGCAACGAAATATCTGAAATGCGTTCACCAGATTCTGAGCATCAACATCGTCTAGCAAATGTTCTTGCTGAGCCTCGGTTAACAGCCGAATATTATCGCTGTAGCGACACAAGTTAGGGTGCGTATGCGCATATTTAAGCACAAGATATTGAGTAATAAACTCAATATCCGCAATACCACCATCGTCCTGCTTCAAGTCAAACGCATCCATGCGACTGGCTGACAAGTGATGTTTCATTTTGCGTCGCATAGACACAATATCCTTTCTCAGCTGTTCGGCGTCTCTGGGCTGCATTAGAGCTGCCCGCCGGATATCCATCAGCGTATCTCTAATACTTTTACTACCATAAACCGGGCGAGCTCGCACCAGTGCCTGTAACTCCCATGTCCAGGCATCGTCATGCAGGTAGCGTGCGTAGGAGTTCACCCGAGTGACTAACAACCCTGACTGCCCGGACGGTCGTAAACGAAGGTCAACATCGTATAGCACACCGGCAACCGTTCGCGTAGTAAATAGATGCAGTACGCGCTGCGCCAAACGCAAGTAGAACTGCTGAACCTCAATAGGCTTATTGCCGTCAGTGACCCCCTCGTAGGTTGAATCAGTAACAAACACCAAGTCGAGATCGGAGCCGTAGCCAAGCTCTTCTCCACCCAGTTTGCCATAAGCCATAACCCCAAAGCCGGTATTCTCAACACTGGTTCCCTCTGGTTTGCCGTGCTTCTGGGTTAACTGGTACCAAGCCAGACCAATCACTTCTTGAATAATAGCTTCTGCCAGGGCACTTAAATGATCACTGACATTCATAAGCTCCAGGACGTTACTGATATCGGCTGCGGCAATTTTAAGCTGTAGCGCCTGTTTTGCCTGCCTGAGAGCATCCATTTGCGTTTCTAAGTCCTGCTCTGGAATACGAACTAAATATTCACGCAGTAACGCATCGTAGTTCTTCGCTTCGGGCAGTGTATAGAGCTGTTGAGGGTCAATCAGTTCGTCGAGTAACAGCGGATGCTGCGCCAGCTGGTTCGAGATCCAGGGACTGGCCATACACAGCTTACACAGCTGCGTTCGCGCACCAGGGTTTTCCGCCAATAATTCGATGTAGGCCGTGCGGCTCATTATCGCCTTAATAATAGACAGCAGCCGCTCAAGAAGTCGTTCGGGATGCTGATGCTGAACCGCATGCCTGAGCATCATCGGCATTAGGCGCGCCATTGCCGCACGTCCTCTTGGCCCGGAACTTCGACGCCGACTCTCCTGCCGAAAGTCATTAATCAGCCGCCATAAACGCTCCGGTTCATCGACCCCTTCAGCTTCGAGGATCTCTATAGCCGCGTCGTCCTCCAGCATATCTTGCCAAAGCACTTGCAGCGACTGCTCTTCTTCATCGTCTTCGGACTGCTCTCCAACGACTTGCTGAAACTCTTCGTGAATGCTCGCCATGCAGTCATCCACACGCGCTTGCACTGATGCCCAGTCGGCTTCGCCCAACATACACCGCAACCGCTCCTGACCCAGCTCGTCGTCAGGTAACTGCTGTGTTTGTGCATCATCGATTTGCTGCAAACGATGCTCTATAGTGCGTAAAAACTCATAGTTCTCAATCAGCTTATCCGCTCGTTCTTTCTCTATGAGCTCTAGTTCAACCAAGCCGTTAATTGCCTTATACAGCGAGCGTGTTTGTAAACTTTTTTCCTGACCACCCCGAATAAGCTGATGCGCCTGAACAATAAACTCCACCTCGCGGATACCTCCGGCGCCCAGCTTGATATTGTTCTTGACCCCTCGTCGCCGCGTTTCCTGGGTAATAAGCAACTTCATTTTGCGCAGCGCTTCTATGGCACTAAAGTCAATGTAACGACGATAAACAAAAGGTCGTATCAAATCATAGAACGTTTTCTCGTCCGCGGCACTTGCGCCAATAAGGCGGGCTTTTACCATTGCGTAGCGCTCCCAGTCGCGCCCTTGCTCCTGATAATAATGCTCTAGCGCGTTAATACTGGTAACCAGCGGGCCAGACTGACCGAAAGGCCGTAAACGCATATCGACCCGAAAGACCTGACCATCGGCGGTTGTTTCATCAAGCAAGGCAATAAACAACTGCGCTAATCGTTTGTAGAACACGCTGTGCTCTAAATTACGACCGGGTCCCTCGGTCTCTCCCTGCTCAGGGTACGCAAAGATAAGATCAATATCTGAAGAAAAATTGAGCTCACGCCCGCCAAGTTTTCCCATACCAATAACCAGCATAGGCATGGCCTCGCCATTGCTGTCCCGAGGCGTACCATGCTTGGCTACTAATCGTTTAAAGGCCCAACTGAGGCTTTGCTCAATAGCGGCATCGGCAAAAATACTGAAATGTCTTAACGCTTCAGTAACAGGTAATTGACCAAGAATATCGGCAGCAGCCAGTTTCGCCATGACACAATGACGATACTCCCGCAGTTTATATTTGGCACGGCGGTCGTCGTCGCATTCGCTGAGTAGTTTGTTGAGCTTACTTTCATATACGCTGCTATTATCTATAGAAATAGCACCGTCATTGGCAAAAAAGTCAGCCAGCAATTGGTTGGGATAACGCTCAGCAACACGCGCAATAAAAGGGCTTACCGCAAAAAGTGCGCGCAAAACTTGCTGCTGAGACTCAGTGAGCGATACCTCACGAGCTTCCCGGAAGCGCTCCCAGGCAGGCTCACTGTGTGTTTCTAAATAGGAGTTTAGCTTAAGCATTAGGCAAACCAATACGGATCACGCTTTAACGCTGCCTTTCTTGAGTATTCCAATGCCTTCAACAAAGACTCTCGTTGCATTTTTTGCCACTCCAGCAAACGGTCCAAGTCATCGTCATCACGCTCTTTAATGCGTTCATGTAAAATATGCAGGGCGGTAATTTCTCGAATACCGCGCGCTAAATCCTGCCAGGGTAAACGGAATTTCTCGCGTACATCGTCGTCGAACAGTTCACCAAAACAAGTCCCCATCAGCAGACTGTTTTGCAATGGCTTCAATAACTTTAAGTAGCCTTCTTCATTCAGTTTCTCATGCTCAGAAAAAGCCGTTTGCACGAGTTGCCAGTCGCTTTTAAGCAACTGACTGCACCACGGCGATACTGGCTGCGACAACTCTTCTGTCATTTCCTGTTCAATTAAAAACTGTGACAGTTTCAGAACTGTTTTTTGATAACGCGCAGACGCCACCACCTCTGCAACTTCATTTAACCGAATCACATCTTCCTGACTGTTTTGTAGGCTTTCATACAACTTTTCATAACGCTTTAAAACTCTATGGTAGGCACCATCTTCCGCTGTTAGCTCATCAAGCCCTTCAAAGTTTTTCAGCCACTGTAACTGTTCGGTTATTTTAGCCAAATTAGTTAACAATTGACGCTCACCAACACCCAGTTCAATCAATTGTTCCAGCGCAACTCGCACTAATTGAATACCATCAGCAAGTCCTTGAACCGCGCGAACACTCGGGTTAAAAAGCAAACAGGACTCATTGTGCTGCCAATGCCTTAATCCGTATTCAACAGCGCGATACAAGGCCTGACCAATGGTAAAGTCTCTTTCCAGCGGCACATAATGCATTTGTGTAAAAGGCTCCAACAAACTCTTGCCCGCCAGCATATAGCCGCGCGCGGCTTTACTTAGAGAGCCAACTTTCGCCTCCACTTTACTCACCAGCTGATGCGCTAAATGATAGGCATCGTCTATCGAGCCACCCTGTAACTCCAGTTCAATTTCAGAAATAGTTTCTGAGTTTTCACCGGCCTGAATTTGCCCCTCATCCAGCACCATTTCAATCACGCCATCGCCGCTAGGCAAGCGCCAGCGAGTGCGAGTAAAGTCAGTCACAAAAATAGTTTCTAAGTCACGCTGAATGTCGTAAACCGGAAAGTCGTCAGGCCAAATATCGCTGTCAAACAGGGTTAAGTCTGGCTTTTCACTATCAACATTTACATTGTACTCCGGCCGTTGGTGCATACCGCCCATAACCCGACCGGCTAACTTAACCGTTTGTTCTTTTCGATCTTTATAGCTACGTATGCGTAATCCCATATCAAACTGACGCAAACGTAAATCGGATGTGTCGAAGTAACTGTTTCTGAGCTCAAACTGTGTTTTTTGCATAGTTCCTGAACGGGCATCAGCGAGTGATTGACACACTTTTAAAGCCTGGTCTCGTTTCTCAGGAGCAATCAGTAATTTTAACTCAAGTTCTTGTGACATCGACGCATTCCGAAGCGGGTGAAAGTTAAAGGTAAAGGTACTGGCTCGGCGGCTTAGGGTCAACAAACATAGGCATTTTGTTGGCTTGACAGTACCCCGAAAAAATTGCAACGTGACGAAAGGTCCGTTTTAGGGTCTTTACCCGCGCAAAAATAAGCTTATACTTGCGCCGATTCCCGACGTTGGGGAAGCACGCCGAGCTTCGGCCTGGCTATACAGGAGATGCTATGTTCAAAGCGAGTGAGGTGCTATCCAAACAGCATCAGGCAGAAGACTTAAAGTCTCTGCAACAAGCGATAACTGACAATTATATTGTCGATGAAGACCAATATATGCGCGAGTTATTGCCGCTTGTTCCTGCCGATGAAGAAACGGTTAGCGCAGTAACCGAACGCGCAGCTAAGTTAGTTGAGCAAGTTCGAGAGCAAGCCGACAACGGTGTTGTCGATGCTTTCCTGCAAGAGTACAGCTTAGACACTAAAGAGGGCATTATCCTCATGTGTCTCGCCGAGGCCTTGCTAAGGATTCCCGATGGCTACACTGCCGATGCACTTATTCAGGATAAGTTGTCCGGTGGTGACTGGCAGAAACATATGGGTAAAAGTGCGTCCTGGCTGGTTAATACCGGCACTTGGGCGTTAGCGCTAACCAATAGCGTGACTAACCCTACAGGTAAAGCGATGGAAACACCCAGAGGGGCTTTCAGACGCTTGGTTCGCAAAATGGGTAAACCCGTTATTCGCAAGGCGACTTATGCCGCCATGCAGATTATGGGTAAGCAATTTGTCTTAGGGCGCACTATTGAAGAAGCGCTTAAAGAGAGTCGCGATAACCGCGATAAAGGTTATACCCATGCCTACGACATGTTAGGTGAAGCGGCACTGACTGCGAAAGACGCAACTTATTATAAGCAGCAGTACGTCAACTCCATTAAGACTATTACCAAAGAGAAATTCAATAACCCGGACGCTCCTCGACCGACTATTTCAATTAAACTGTCGGCATTGCATCCGCGTTATGAAGCCTCTAACCATGAGCGTGTGCTAACCGAATTAGCAACTACTCTGACGGAGCTAGTCAAGCTGGCCAAGGAAGCGGACGTCGGCGTTACTATTGATGCCGAAGAAGCAGACCGTCATGAGTTATCGTTAGAGCTGTTTGAAAAGGTCTATCGCAGTGGTGTCTGTAAAGGCTGGCCGCGTTTTGGCCTGGTCGTTCAAGCCTACTCGAAACGTGCTTTACCAACCTTATGCTGGATTACTGCACTGGCTAAAGAGTGTGGTGATGAGATTCCGGTACGCCTGGTAAAAGGTGCTTACTGGGATAACGAAATTAAGTGGACTCAGGAAAATGGTTTGACCGGGTATCCAGTTTTTACCCGCAAATCGCACAGTGATATTTCCTACTTAGCCTGCGCTCGCTATTTGTTAAGTGATGACACAGACGGTGCAATTTATCCGCAGTTTGCGACGCATAATGCGCAAACCATTATGAGCATCCAGCACATGAACGAAACTCACAAACGCCGTATTGAATATCAGCGTTTGCACGGTATGGGTGACAGTCTGTACGACACACTTATGGAACAAAACCCGGGCATGGTCGTACGCATCTATGCGCCAGTGGGTCCACACAGAGACTTACTGCCGTACCTGGTTCGCCGACTCTTAGAAAACGGCGCTAACTCGTCTTTCGTTCATAAGCTATTAGACGCCGACACGCCGGTTAATGACCTGGTCGAGCACCCGATGAAAACAGCATCGGGTTACGAGAAGTACGCTAATAGCAAGATTCCACTTCCTCCTCAAATTTATGGGGATCGCACAAATTCATTAGGATTGAATATGAATATTCACTCACAAGCAGATGACTTTATTGCAGCAGTTCAGCAATATCGCGACAAACAATGGCAAGGCGGTCCTATTGTCAATGGTAAAACCGTTGAAACCGACCACCATGTCAGCATCACCAGCCCACAAGAAACGGCTAAACAAGTGGGAAGTATTTACTGGGGCGACAAAAAGCTTTCTGAAGAAGCGCTTGAAAGTGCAAACAAAGCATACAAGCAGTGGCGAGAGGTGCCTGTAGAAGAGAGAGCTAAGTGCCTCGAGAAGTTTGCCGACTTAATGGAAGCCAACCGCAACGAGCTTATTGCACTGTGTTCCGTTGAAGCCGGTAAAGGCTTGCAGGACGGTATTGATGAGGTTCGGGAAGCCGTCGACTTCTGTCGTTACTACGCTAACCAAGCGCGTGAGTTGATGGGCTCGCCTATTCAGCTACCGGGGCCAACTGGCGAAGACAATGAACTGTTTGTGGAAGGTCGTGGTACCTTCATCTGTATTAGCCCATGGAACTTCCCGCTGGCCATTTTCGTTGGCCAGGTCGCCGCAGCATTGGTGACCGGTAACTCGGTTATCGCCAAACCGGCCGAGCAAACTGGTCTTATCGCTTACCGCGCAGTGCAACTTGCGCTAGAAGCAGGTATTCCGGGTAATGTTTTGCATTACATGCCGGGTAGCGGTGCGGAAGTTGGTAGTTACCTGACATCACAAGAAGATATTGGCGGTGTCTGTTTTACTGGCTCTACTTACACAGCACAAGCTATTAACCGTGCGCTTGCGGCTCGCACAGGACCTATCGTGCCGTTAGTTGCCGAAACAGGTGGCCAAAATGCCATGATGGTTGACTCAACGGCGTTGCCGGAGCAGGTTGTAACAGACGTTGTTGCCAGTGCATTCCAAAGTGCCGGTCAGCGCTGTTCTGCACTTCGTGTATTATTTGTTCAGGAAGACGTCGCTGACCGTGTTATCGACTTACTACGTGGTGCCATGGAAGAGTTGCAAGTCGGTGACCCGTTACTGCATGAAACCGATGTTGGCCCAGTGATTGATGGCATTGCCAAGACGAACCTTGAGCAGCATATTACCGATATTCAACAAGCCGGTCGTTTGATTGCCCGCGCGCCAATGCCGGACTACACAATGGGTGGTACTTTTGTTGCGCCAACGGCTATCGAAATTGACAGCATCAGTCAGCTGGTAAAAGAAAACTTTGGCCCAATTCTGCATGTTATTCGTTATTCAACCGACAACATTGAGGAAGTTATTGAGAGCATCAATAACACCGGCTTTGGTTTAACTTTCGGTATTCACAGCCGTAACGAAACCTTTGCCTACGAGGTTGCCAGCAAAATTGATGTGGGTAACGTGTACATTAACCGTAACCAAATTGGTGCTATTGTTGGTGTGCAACCATTTGGTGGTCGCGGCATGTCAGGTACAGGGCCGAAAGCCGGTGGTCCTCACTACCTTACTCGTTTTATTACCGAGAAAACACGCAGTGATAACATCACAGCCGTTGGCGGTAATGCCACACTGCTATCACTGGATGACTAATTAAGTAACCCGTTATTGAGTATTAAGAAAAACGCCGCTAACGTTAAACGTTGCGGCGTTTTTTATTGATGACTGAGTAAGAGGCTCAGCGTTTATCAATAAGTTCTACCTCAGTTCCGCCGACGCTTTCCTGTAAGTCCTCATCAAACACAACATAAACTTCATGAAGGTGATTCGACTCGTCCCTGAACTGCAGAGCAGCTATATCATCTTCATAACGCAGCAACTTCGGTGGGTTACTCAAGGTGTGCGTTCTGGGCGGCAAAATTAAACGCCGTTCTTCGAGCTGCTTACCGTCCCAACTTGCAGCGAGCTGTTTGGGCCGGAACTTAATCACTATCCCAGCCATGAGTGCCATGGTCAGTAAGACGCCAACCGCAATAACCCATATCGGCACTACACCACCAATATAAATTGCCATCCACAACGCCAAAAAAAAGCCGCCCCAGGCTTGGGGGCGGCGGCTATCACGATAAAACTGAAGTGTTTCAGAATTGTTCGTCGTCATGTAAGTATAAACTCTCGCTGCCGTCTTTAATTGCACCCAATAATGCGTGAGTACGAGGCATAATGCGAGCAAAGTAAAAACGCGCTGTTTTAATTTTTGAAGCCAGATAAGGCTTTTCAGCTTGTTTTTGCTCAGCCGCAACGGCCATTCGTAACCACATGTAACCGTAAGAAATATATCCCACCAAGTGCAAATATTCTACCGCAACACTGTTCACCAGGTTTTCATCGGTAGCCGCTTTTTGCAGTAACTCTTCGCTGATACTGGTTAAGTCCTGCAGTGACTTCTGCAAAGTTTCAGCTTCTTTAGCCCAGTTACTGTTGCCTGCAATCCCCTGTAGGAATGTTGCTATTTCTTCCACAAAAGGCTTCAGCAGTTCGCCACGCGAGCCCCCTACTTTACGGCCCAGCAAGTCGAGTGCCTGAATACCGTTAGTACCTTCATAAATTTGTGCAATACGGGTATCGCGAACCAACTGCTCTTGCCCCCATTCGCGCACATAGCCGTGACCACCAAACACCTGCTGACCGTGAATAGTCGACTCAAGACCGGTATCGGTTAAAAACGCTTTAGCAACAGGCGTCAGTAATGCCACCATAGCATCGGCTTTTTCACGAACCGCATCATCTTGAGAGTATTTTGAGCGGTCTAGCTGCTGACCGACCCAAGTCGAAAATGCACGACCGCCTTCGGTCAACGCTTTCATGGTCAGCAGCATGCGACGCACGTCACCATGCACTAAAATGGAATCTGCCTCAGCGCTGTCATTTCGAGTCGCTTTCGCGCCGCGTCCCTGAATGCGATCTTTCGCGTACTCCAAAGCATTTTGATAAGAGCGCTCTGCTGCACCTAGTCCCTGAATACCAACGCCCAGACGTTCGTAGTTCATCATTGTGAACATAGCGGGCAAACCACGATGCGGCTCGCCAACCAACCAGCCTTTAGCGCCGTCAAAGTTCATCACACAGGTTGCTGAACCATGAATGCCCATTTTGTGCTCAATAGAGCCACAACTTACGGCATTACGCTCTGTTAAATTACCTTCGGCATCGGATAAAAATTTCGGAACCACAAACAGCGAAATACCTTTAGTACCCGCCGGTGCGTCAGGCAGTTTTGCCAGCACTAAGTGAACAATGTTGTCCGCTAAGTCATGCTCACCACCTGTGATGAAGATCTTCGTGCCGCTAATTTCAAAACTGCCATCCTCTGATGGAATAGCTTTGCTTTTGATAATACCGAGATCGGTTCCGGCGTGAGGTTCGGTCAGACACATAGTACCTGTCCACTCACCTGAAACCATACGTGGTAAGTAATGATTTTTGAGTTCGTCACTGCCGTGGGAGTCAATGGCCATAATGGCCCCGGAAGTAAGACCCGGGTATAGTGAAAAAGCGATATCTGCACTGCACAGCATTTCTTCATACTGCGCCGATAACGACTTAGGCAGCCCCATACCGCCGAACTCAGGGTTAGCAGTAACACCAACCCAGCCACCTTCGGCTAACTGACGGAAGTTTTCTTTATAACCCTTAGGCGTTGTGACTACACCGTCTTCAAACTTAACGCCTTCTTCGTCAGCTTCGCGCGCCAGCGGAGCCACTAAGTTTTCGGCTACCTTAGCGCCTTCATCAAGAATCGCACCTGCGGTTTCAACATCCATCATTTCAGCCAGTTCAGGAGCCTGCTCCCAATCCGCTGCGACATTAAAAACGTCATGCAGGACAAAGTCCATATCATCACGTGGAGCTCTGTAATCCGCCATATCTTTTACCTCTTGTCTGAACCAAACAGGGAATTTAAACCCTTAATTTAAACACCTGTTTAAACTGTATCGCACAAGAGTATGAATCCCATTGCGGGATGTCAATAATTTCTATCGTTTCCAGTCTTCTAAAGCAGGGTGCGAAAAGGCTTTAGAGTCAAGCGCAAGTACCACCTGATGCGGCTCTATGCGAATGATATTTAAGCTTTGGTAGCTATCACCTTCATACAAACGCTGTCCATTTAGCTCAATCCAACGGTCGCTTGAACTGCTCCGGTACATGTGACTGTCATAGCTAAACCCTGGCACTTGTCGTTGGAATGCGGTCGACAAGTCAGACAAAGAAGGTACCACACTCACTTTACTTTCTGTCGCTCCCCCGGTTTGCTCAACGGCATCTTGAAAGCGACTCAAAAGCTCAGGGGAAACACTCGATAAATCCAGGGCTTCTCGCTGGTTCTCCACTGGCTGCTGTGCCTGGGCTTGAGGTTCGACTTTATTACTCGTACTTGTTTGCGACGGTTCTGGCTCTGTCGGTGTTGCTTCCCAGCTCACTTTCGGGGGAGAAACCGCCTCTCCCCACGAGAAGTCGGAGGCCGTCACTTTAGCATCTGCGCCCGGCTCCCCAGACCATAATGCGGCCGCATACCCCGTTGCACCGCCCAAAACAAGTGCCAACGGCCAAATCAGCCACAGGCGACTGGTCCGTTCTCTGTCTTGCGCAATAAGAGAGCTGTCTAATACGCTTTTGTTTTTCAATAAGGGAGACTGCTGCTGTTTTAATGCTTTTAGTAATGACGACATGATTATTCGCCCCCCTTTAATCTTGGACCGAAGTTGGATGCTCTCGATGCTAACCACGCCAAGGTTGCAGCATCAAGCTCTCCGGTGACTTTTAACCCGTTGCTAAGTTGGAGCTCTCGAAACTGGCTGGACGAGTCTGCGTCGTGCAGCTTTTCCGGTAAATGACGTTTTAACTGCGCTCTAATCCACTCTTGCTTATCTTCCGCGTTTTCGGCCGGAGCTTGTTGGTAGAGCAGTAAAAATTGGCCCGTCCAGCCGTCGGTCGTTGTCGGCGTTTCGGTTGTCATTAATAATGGAGAAGAGTCCTTGCGATACAACAAGGCCGGATAATTAATACTTTTCAGCTGCTGCAAAGTTTGGTTCATGCGGGCACAGGCTAAGTCATACTGTTCAACCCACTGGCAAAAAGGCTCTGACTCTGGTGGTTCGGGCAGTCCCCAAACGCTGGTAAGTTGTTGCGCCGACGCATAATCATTCGTCACTTTCACTGTTTTTGGTGAAGGTGAGCTGTACCAAAACGTCGCAACTGTCGCCACCGCAAAAAGTAATAAACTCCCAGCGACAGAAAGTGCCTTTGTCTTGTTCGGCTTTCCCCTTTTCGATGGACCGTCCAGTTCAATAGCCGCCTGGTTCAAATGAGCAGGCTTTACCTCTGGTGACGAATCGGTATAGGCAGCCAGCAGAGCCCTGTCGCAGTATAGGTTTAAAAGCCTCGGAATACCTTGTGTCAGCTGATGTGCTCTTTTTGCCGCAGCCGCTGTAAAAAGTGGTCGGTTCGCCCCTGCCACTTGCAATCGATAGGCAATATAACGCTGTGTATCTTGTTCAGTAAGGGGCAATAAGTGATAGCGCGCCGTAATTCGCTGAGCTAACTGTCTTAACTCCTGACGACGCAGCAAATCCTGGAGCTCAGGCTGCCCAATGAGAATAACGCGTAATAGCTTTTTATTGTGTGTTTCCAGGTTGGTCAGCAGGCGCAACTGCTCTAACACCTGCGGTCTTAAGTGCTGCGCTTCATCAATAAGCACCACACATTGCTGTCCGTCTTCATTGGCTTTTAGCAAAAACTGGCTGAGTTTATCCGTCAGCACTTTTCGTGTTGCCGAGCGTTTTTGATAGCGAATACCAAACTCATCGCACAGGCTCGCCAGCAGCTCATCTTCATTCAGCATGGGGTTTAGAATAAAGGCCGTTTCGGTCGACTCAGGTAACTGCTCAATAAGCGCCCGTGACACTGTTGTTTTGCCCGTGCCGACTTCGCCGGTTAATAAGATAAAACCGCCACTGCCCTGCAAGCCTTGAGTCAGATGAGCTAACGCCTCCTGATGCCGTTCACTCAGGTAAAGGTAATTAGGGTCTGGCGCTATGGAGAAGGGCTCTGCCTGCAAACCAAAATAGTTTTGATACATAAGCGTTGTACGCAATTTATTATTATTTAACCAACAGTGTAACGACTTGCTTGCACATCCACCAGTGATTAGCGATGATCACTTTTACTAAGTATGGCGTTTAACCGGGGAGTCATGAGTGCAAACCTATTTAGTCGGCGGTGCTGTTCGCGATAAGTTACTGGGGTTAGCCGTTAAAGAACGTGATTGGGTGGTTGTTGGCGCAACGCCACAACAAATGCTCGACCAGGGCTTCCAGCAAGTGGGAAAAGACTTCCCGGTATTCTTGCACCCACTAACCAGAGAAGAATATGCCCTCGCCCGCACTGAGCGTAAGAATGGTAAAGGCTACAAAGGGTTTGATGTGTTCGCCTCACCGGATGTCACTTTAGAAGATGACTTGGTGCGCCGCGACCTTACTGTCAATGCCATAGCCGAAGACGAGCATGGCCAGCTGATAGATCCCTACGGTGGCCTGCGTGACATTGAACAGAAAAAGTTACGCCACGTGTCACCGGCGTTCGAAGAAGACCCCTTAAGGGTGCTTCGCGTTGCTCGCTTTGCTGCCCGGTTTAAGCACTTAGGTTTTACCATTGCCGATGAAACGCATGAGTTACTGGTCAAAATAGCTCACTCCGGCGAGCTTGAAGCCTTGACACCTGAGCGCGTGTGGCTGGAATGGGAAAAGTCATTAAGCACAGGTAACCCGGACGTATTTCTGAGTACCCTGGCTGATATTGGTGGTTTAAATCAGGTTCTTAAGCAGTTCAAAGCGAAGAGCAGCAATCTCAACCGCTTACACAAGGCGGCTCAATTCCGCGCATCTCAAACCGAGCTTACCAAGCCGCTTATTTTTGCGAGTTTGTTTATTGGCGAGTCGCCTGTCGAAAATATACCCAGCTTTTGCAAAGTATTGGCAATACCCAATGAGTATCGTGATGCCGCTGTACTTGCTGATCGAAATAGTGACTTCATTCTTTCAACAAAGCTGCCGGCCGCCGAGACATTTGCTGAGGCATTGCAGTCGATAGACTACTGGCGCCGCCCGGAAAAACTGCAACAGCTACTGTTGCTACGTCAGTTAGAGCATGAAGCCACCAAATTTTCAGAGCATATTGTTGAGCAAAACAAGCAACTGGCGCAAGCCGCGATAAAGGCTTCGGAAGTGAGCCCTCAGGCACTGATAAATGAAGGCTTCACCGGCGAACAACTTGGGCTTGCGATAAAAGAAAAGCGACTGGAAACACTTAAGCACGAGCTTAAACAAACTCTTTAAGCCAGTCGGTGTTTTCCAGCGGAGTTAAGTTTTGCTGTTCAGGCTGTTGGCAATATTGGCGCCACATTTCGCCGTAAGTTTTCTTCAAAATCGGGTGTTGTCTGTTTTCGGCTATTTCCGCCAAAGGCCAAAGCACAAACGCATTTTCAGTTATTTCGTGGCGTGGCAGCTGTGGTGCTTTTTCGCGCACCATATCGTCGTAAAGCAACACGTCGATGTCTAGCGAGCGGGGGCTGTACTTAGCGCTGTCGGGTTTGCGGCCGTTTTCTTGCTCAATGCGCTTGCAATGCGCTAATACCGTTTCAACCGGCTGCAAAGTAGTAACTTCTACGACAAGATTGTAAAAGTCGCTTCCCTTGAACCCCACCGCCTCGCTCAAAAAAATACGTGAGCGTTGCTGGTAGTTAAAGCTGTCAGCTAATGCCCTTAAGCCGGACAAAATATGCTGTTCTTTATCGATATTTGAGCCAAGTCCTAAAAAGACAACTGCCACACTGACCCCTTAGCCGAAAGGACTGTCGAAAACACTGCGACGAACAGTCACCGCGACATTAGCAGCATTGGGGACGGCACCGGGCTTCGACACCTTCACCTCGACATTCTGCACGCCAAACTCATTGAGAATTAAGCTAGCAACGCCTTCGGCTACGGTTTCAATTAACTGACGAGGCTTTTCAGTAACCCATTGAGTCACTTTTTCACTGACTAGGGCGTAATCAAGAGCGTCGTTTAAGTTATCGGACTTCGCGGCGGCTTGGTTATCCCAGCTCATTTGAATATCTAAAGTGAGTGTTTGCTTCTTCTCTTTCTCCCAGTCATACACACCTATAATGGTGTCGACGCTGAGGCCTTCAATGCTAACCACATCGATATCCGCTTGTTCCATTTTCACTCACCCCATAGTAATTGCGGCAAAAACCGCTTATTCTATAAACCTTAATTTTAAACCGCAGTCTACCCTAACAAAAGAGGGATTCGTACCCTATGACAGCGTTAACCATACTGATGATTCTGACAGCCTACCTCTTAGGCTCTATCAGTAGTGCTGTGCTTATCTGTAAATTATGGGGCCTGCCTGATCCTCGAAAGGAGGGGTCTGGTAATCCGGGGGCGACTAATGTCTATCGGGTTGGTGGAAAAATTCCGGCCTTGCTCACACTCTGGTTTGATGTATTAAAAGGCATGGTGCCGGTTTGGGGCTCGTACTTTTTAGGTATAGAGCCCTTTTTCTTAGGGCTAATAGCGGTGGCTGCCTGTCTGGGTCACATTTTCCCGCTGTACTTTCATTTTCGCGGTGGCAAAGCTGTCGCTACGGCATTAGGCGCCATGTTCCCGGTCGCCTGGGAAATGGCGTTACTGCTGATTGCAACCTGGCTTGTGGTCTTCAAAATAAGCAAAGTGTCATCACTTGCCGCGCTTATCACTGTCTGTCTGGCGCCTTTTTATGCGTATTGGATAAAGCCGCAGTACACCGTGCCGGTTATTATGATTTCGCTGTTAATTTTGTGGCGACACCAGTCAAACATCGTCCGCCTGACATCCGGCCAGGAAAAAGGCTTTAAACGCCGTCAGTAGCAGCTGTCGGCTTGGCCACCTGCATCGGCTCTAAGTCGGTCATTGGCCAGCGCGGATATGTCTTAACGCTCAGTGCTTCGCGCTCTCCCGCCTGCAAACGCAAAGCGCCGGCAAGCGCAATCATGGCACCATTGTCAGTGCAAAATTCAGTGCGAGGATAAAAAACGCGCCCGTTCACTTTTTTCATTAACGCCTCGAGCTCGGCCCTTAGATGTTTGTTAGCACTTACTCCACCAGCAATGACCAGCCGCTTATACCCCGTTTGCTTTAACGCACGACGGCATTTAATAAGTAAGGTATCAACAACCGCATCCTCAAACGCCCGGGCAATATCCGCCAGTGTTTGCTCACTGTTGTCATTAGCCGCTAATGTATTTGCCGCAAAGGTTTTTAAGCCACTGAATGAAAAATTCAAACCTGGACGGTCTGTCATGGGTCTAGGGAACGTGAAGCGATCACTCACACCCTTTTCGGCAAGTGCTGCGAGCCTCGGTCCGCCCGGGTAGTCGAGTCCCATTAATTTAGCGGTTTTATCGAAAGCCTCACCGGCAGCATCATCGACAGACTCACCCAACAACTCATAGTCACCAATACCTTTGACCTGAACCAGCTGAGTGTGCCCGCCCGACACTAATAAAGCGACAAAAGGAAATTCGGGTTGATCATCTTCCAGCATAGGCGCCAGCAAATGGCCTTCCATGTGGTGTACACCAACAGCCGGAAGCCCCCACCCAAAGGCCAGGCTTCGGCCTATGCAGGAGCCGACTAACAAAGCACCGACCAGGCCGGGACCTTTAGTATAAGCCACGCCATCCAAGTCTTTCGGTGTTATACCCGCTTCTTGCAGTGCTGCTTTCACCAACGGCAACGTTTTACGTACGTGATCTCGCGACGCCAGCTCAGGCACCACACCACCGTAGTCAGCATGCAGCTTTACTTGCGAGTATAACTGATGAGCCAACAGCCCTTTTTCAGTGTCATACACCGCAATACCTGTTTCATCACAAGACGTTTCAATACCTAACACTCGCATACTACTCACCGATGATGCTTTTTAACGACAATTATCGGTATTTTACCTGATTTTTGCGGCTATGACTCGCCAGAGTCAAAAAGTTATGCCACTTTACTCCCTAGTTTGCCTGCAGTTCACTAAGGGATAAGCGACGGCTATCGAGCGGCCGGCCATCAACGTCACGGAGCGTTAAAACCAGTTCCGGCTGCTCTTTCCAAATCACCTCTATTTGACCATAACGACTGTCTTCATAAGCTTGTCCGTCTCTGTATACGGACGAATAGGGAGTGTCACTCCCTAAATTAATGCTGCCGGCAGTGACCTGCCAAAGCGGGTAAGACAAGTAATCATCAGTATTAGAAAATTCGCCAAACAAGCGGTCGCCGACACCCAGTATGAGTCCCGAAGGCTGTAACTCTTGCAGAACAGATTTCAATCTGTCCTGCTCTTTAGGAAACATTGACCAGCTATCGTAACCGTTGGCCGGTGCAAGTACTGGCGTCGCACTGAGTAAAATTCTTACTTCAGCGGGCTTTTGCAGTTGCTCTTTCAGCCATTGCCATTGATTGTCGCCAAGCAGATCGCCCGCTCGATTCGGTTGATAAGGTCCTAAATCAGCATTAAAGCGGCGCGTTTGTCGCTCCATCCAGCCGACTTGCTCTAACTCGTCACGGTTCCAGCGACCATCGAGCACAATGACCTGCACCCGTTGCGGCTCATTGCCAAAAATAACGCTTTTCGCAATACCATGTTCCTGAAACAGTCGTTCAGAGGTTGCCGGCTCCCGCCAAAAGGTCAAAAAGTGATTTCGTACAGCGTAGCGCTGAGGGTTAGTCTTACCGGCATGCCCATCAATGCTGTAATCGGCTTTATTCCAAACAGACATTACTGCTGAACCACGCCGCAGCACTCGAGGCCCGCGGAAGCGGTTAAAGACTTCATAAGCGTCAAGCAAGTCATCCATGTCATCCGCTTCAACATCTAATGTATTACCCAAAAACACAAAAACTTCCGGTTGCGCATGGTTAACTGCATCCCAAACCTCTTGTCGACTGCTGTGATCCATGCAACAGCCAAAAGCCACCCGAGTGCTCTGCTGAGCCTGAGTGGTTGCCGTCAAAAACAGTAGTAAAGCCCCCAACAGTAGCTGGGCAACAATCGATGTATTATTCAATCGTTGGCAAGAACGCATTAGAAGTCCTCTTTATTCGCAGCGCATCGACGCGCCTCCTCTGCATCTATATCGCCACGTGATACTAATTTGTTAAGCGCTTGATCCAGAGTTTGCATTCCCTTTTCAGCACCGGTTTGAATGGCTGAGTACATTTGCGCCACTTTGTCTTCACGAATCAGGTTTTTAATAGCTGGTGTCGATACCATTATTTCGTGCGCGGCAATACGCCCGCCGCCGGTGCGCTTCAACAAGGTTTGTGAAATAACCGCCCGCAAAGACTCCGACAACATTGAGCGAATCATTGGTTTGTCGTCGCCCGGGAACACATCAATAATGCGGTCTATGGTTTTCGGCGCTGACGTTGTATGTAAGGTACCTAACACCAAATGCCCGGTTTCAGCGGCAGTCATCGCCAATCGAATGGTTCCCAGGTCACGCATTTCACCCACCAGAATCACATCCGGGTCTTCCCGCAAAGCCGAGCGCAACGCCGCACTAAAACTTCGGGTATCGCGATGCACTTCACGCTGACTCACCAGACTTTTCTGGTTGTCATGCACAAACTCAATGGGGTCTTCAATGGTTAAAATATGCTGCGAACGGGTTTGATTAATATGATTCACCATCGCTGCTAAAGTCGTAGACTTACCAGAGCCCGTTGGGCCGGTCACTAGTACTAAGCCTCGGGGCGCATCAATAATGTCCTTAAAGCTTGCAGGTGCCCCGAGCTCATCTAGTGTCGTGACATTATTGGGAATCATCCGAAACGCAGCAGCAATACCCTTTCGTTGCGTAAAGACGTTAGCTCGAAAACGCGCAACACCCTCTATTTCAAAAGAAAAGTCACATTCAAAGCGCGAGTTAAACTCGTCCTGCTGCGATTCGGTCATTATCGCGAACAAGTTGCTTTTTAATTCTTCAGCTGAGTGCATGGGTTGATTTAAGGCCCGAATGTCCCCATCAACTCTTATCATAGGCGGACTTCCTGACGACAAATGTAAGTCGGAAGCGTTTTGTTTCACACTAAAGGCGAGTAATTCGCTAACATTCATATCCTGTCCCTGAATCAATGAGATGACGATTGCTATGACTATTAAGGTATCAGAAAAAATACAAAATAACCTTGTTAACCTCCGTCAGCAATTAAAGATATTAGGCGAGGAGTCTAGTGACAAACAATCTGTTGAGTTGCTGGCTGTCAGCAAGAGGCATTCCATTGATGCTATTAAAGCAGCGGCAGAAGCAGACCAAGTACACTTTGGTGAAAACTACGTTCAAGAAGGCGTCGAAAAAATTCAGCAGCTACAAGCCGAAGGCTTTAATCAGTTACAGTGGCACTTCATTGGTCCGTTGCAGTCCAATAAGACGAAAGATGTTGCCGAACATTTTGACTGGGTACAAAGCATTGAGCGAGAAAAAATAGCCCGACGCCTGAACGAGCAGCGCCCCTCAGACAAACCGCCGTTAAACGTATTACTGCAAGTAAATATTGATGACGATGATAACAAATCGGGGTTATCGGCAGATGATGTTGAGAACCTGGCACGCTTTGTCAGTAACTGCGAGAACTTGAAGCTCAGAGGGCTAATGACCATTCTAAAGGCCGGAACCTCAGAGCAGGAGCGTAGAGATAGCTTTTCGAAAATGCGCCAGCTATACCAGCAACTGCAAGCGGTGTACGGCGAGCAAATTGACACACTCTCGATGGGAATGAGCGGCGATATGCGACAAGCCGTGCTCGAGGGTGCTACTATGGTACGTATTGGAACAGCAATTTTTGGACAACGGGAGTCATAATGAAAGACATTCGCAACATTGCATTTATTGGTGCCGGTAATATGACACAAAGTATTGTCGGTGGTATGTGCAAAAGCGGTTATCCTGCTGACAAAGTCTGGGTCAGTAACCCAAGTGACGCAAAGCTTGAGAAAATGAAATCGGAGCTGGGCGTTAATACCAGCAATGACAACCTGGAAGTGGTCGAAAAAGCCGATGCGATTGTATTGGCAGTGAAGCCACAATTAATGTCAGAGGTGTGCACTCACTTACGTGAAAACGTCAGTAACTTAAGCGATAAGCTCATTATTACGATTGCTGCAGGCATTCGTATTCCAAAATACCGCGAGTATTTGGGCGAGCGCATTCGTATTATTCGTGTCATGCCAAATACACCATCACTGGTTGGTCAGGGCATGTCAGGTTTAGTGACCGACGACTCAGTCGATCAGGCAGACAAAGACTTTGTTACTGAAGCATTCAACGGTGTTGGTGAAACCCTGTGGGTTGCCGACGAAGACCAGCTAGACATTCTGGGAGCGGTTGCCGGTAGTGGTCCAGCGTATTTCTTCGAATTTATGGACAGCTTGGCAAAAGCAGCCACGGCACTTGGCTTTGATGCCGAGAAAGCTCGCGAGATGGTACAACAAACCTGTTTAGGTGCCGCGCAAATGGCGAAAGAAAGCGACTTATCGCTGGAAGACTTGCGTAAACAAGTAACCAGCAAAGGTGGTTCTACAGCGAAAGGTGTAGAAGCGTACCAAGAGTCCGACTTGCACGGTATTTCAGATAAAGCGGTCAAAGCCGCCGTTAACCGTAATCAGGAAATGGCGAAACTCTTCTAGGAGCCAGTATGAATAACGCGCTTACGTTTTTAGTCGCCACGCTCATTGATCTTTACCTGATCATTGTTCTGTTGCGACTTTGGATGCAGCTGACCAAAGCGGATTTTTATAATCCGGTCAGTCAATTCGTTTATAAGGCGACACAACCTATTGTTGGGCCGCTTAGAAGCTTTATGCCCAGTGTTGGTTCACTGGACACGGCAAGCCTGCTGCTCGCTTTGGCGCTAGGAATCCTCAAAGTCGCCGCCTTGGTGTGGCTGAACGGTCTCGCTGCAGGCGCTTTGGTTATTGTCATTCAAGGCGTACTGGCAACCATTAGCAGCTTCTTGTCGATGTTGTTCTGGGTGCTGATTATTCGGGCGATTCTAAGCTGGTTCTCACAAGGGTATAACCCCGTTGAAGCCATGCTGCACCAAATAACTGAGCCAGTTTTAGCGCCTATTCGCAAAGTTATACCGCCACTAGGCGGCCTTGACTTGTCGGTGCTTGTCGCCATTATTGCGTTGCAATTTTTGCGTATTTTAATTGGCGTATAAGCTCAGTTAATAAAACATAAGGTGGGAGTAAAAGTTATGTTGAAAAGTACCCTGTTTGCGTTAAGTGTTGCCTTTGTTGCCGTTTTTTCGAGCGCAACATACGCAGAGCAAAAACAGACTTTAGGCAACTGGGACGTTCACTACAGTGCTTTTACTTCCACTTTTTTAGCACCTAAAGTTGCAGCTACCTACGGTATTACCCGAAGTGCTTCTAAAGGTGTGCTGAACATATCCGTGCTTGATAAAAATACACAAGCGCCGCAAGAGCTGGAAGTTACGGGCCAGGTTGTGAATCCCCTTGGTCAGATTCAGTCATTGGAGTTTCAGAAAATTACTGAAGCAGAGGCGGTGTACTACATTACTCAATTTAATTACACCAACGCCGAAACCTTGCGATTCACCATCAATATTGGCGACGAGCAAATCTTAAAATTTAATCAGGAGTTTTGGTTGAACGACTGACTTTTGGCTTAGTTACTCACCGGTTTAACACCAATGGACTGGATATCTCCGGTTTCGCTAACGTTTCGTACCGTTAACACAACATCGCCCAAACTGACTTTGTCACCAATAACCACCCGCCGATGAAATTTCTGCGAGAAGTAGTCCGCAATAGTGGTACTCAGCAAGCCCTCGTCCAAATCGCCCAGCGGGTAGAAGCTGCCGACATCAGCCAGGGTTAAGTCTCCTTTAAGAGTAAAGTCACCGAAGAACTCTTTTTCGTTCACTTTCAGCCCTTTACCGCCTGACGCAAGAATTCGACTGACTTCATCAATATCTTTTACAGTAGCGGCGACAAGCAAGCCATCCCCCTCCTGCACCATCGGTTGGGTTTCCGGCTGTAACCACTCTCCTTCCCGTATAATTCCAACAAAGGTCGCTGGAGCCGTTAGTTTAAGGTCTTTCCATGTTCGGTCGCAGGCCGGTGATGTTTTATCAATACGATATAGCCATACTTCGAGCGACTCAGAGCTTGGCACAGACGATAAAGGCATACGCTGCTGCGGCTGTGCCTTTAAAGGCACTTCAAGCCCAAGCCAGCGAGCCACGGGAGCAATCGTCCAGCCTTGAATAATGAGCGAAATCATAACCACCACAAAAGCAATATCGAAATAGAGCTCTTGGTTCGGCACACCACTTAACCATGGAAACAGCGCCAGAATAATAGGTACCGCCCCTCTTAACCCTACCCAGCTTATAAACACTTGCTCTCGCCAGGGAAAACTAAACGGCAATAAGCTGATAACCACCGCCAGCGGTCTGGCGACGAAAATAAGTGCCACCGCAATACCTATCGCAATAGGTGCGTTCGCCACCAGGTGAGACGGTACAACCAGTAGACCCAGAATAAGGAACATGGCCATTTGACTTAACCAGGCCAGGCCATCCTGAACTTGCAGAATGTGAACGAGCTGGGGTAAGCGCCCATTACCAATGACAAAGCCCATTAGGTAAACCGCTAAAAAACCACTCGCGTGCAGCTTAGCGGTTAATGCATAGACTGTGATTGCACAGGCAATGGCCAGTAACGGAAAAAAGCTAAAGCTTAATGGCAGTTTTCGCGCAGCGACAATAAACAGCCGCCCTCCGAGCCAGCCAATTGCCAAACCACCGATAAGCTGCCAGATTATATCTAACGCCATCCAATGCCACTCGGTCATGGTTCCGCTGGCAACCGCAGCCGTCATCGTTAAAGTGAGAATGACTGCCATGGGGTCGTTGCTGCCTGATTCTATTTCAAGCGTCGATGCCACCCGCTCTTTTATTTGCAAACCGCGAGACTGGAAAATACCAAAGACTGCTGCGGCGTCAGTAGAGCTTAAAATTGCGCCCATCAGTAAAGCTGCTGGCCAGGGCAAATTAAATAAATACACCGCAGACGTAGCCACAATAGTACAGGTTAACGCCACACCTATGGTTGCCAGACTTATTGCCGGCCAGAGCGCCACACGAAAACGCTCAGGGTGAGTTCGCATACCGCCATCGAAGAGAATAATAACCAATGCCGCCGAGCCAATAAAAAAGGCAATATCGGGGTTATTGAACTCGACTCCCAGAATACCCTGCTCACCGGCTAGCATTCCAACGACAAGAAAGGTAAGTAGCACAGGGGCTCCCAGCCGATTGGATGCAACAGCTGCGAGAATGCTAACAACCAACAACAAGCCGCACAGCAGAATTAGGGTATTCGCAGAGTCCAAATAACAGCTCCTTCTTATCGTTTTTCTGCTTTTATCATAACAGCTTTGTCCATTTTCTTTGTGAAGATTTCAAATTCCGCCAAAAACCGATATCCTGTGCGCCGAACAGGCATGAGGTATCAATGATGGCAACAGCAAAAGAAATCGTACTAGCAACGGGAAACCCGGGCAAAGTCAAAGAATTACAGGCAATGCTGGCTGGCAATGCGAGTACCTCAGACTGGCAAGTATTGCCACAGTCGAACTGGTCTTTCGAAGAGGCCGAAGAAACAGGCACTACTTTTGTAGAGAACGCTATAATTAAAGCGCGCCACGCGTGTGAAAAAACCGGACTGCCTGCTATTGCCGATGATTCAGGTTTGGCAGTTGATGCCTTGAACGGTGCCCCGGGCGTATACTCTGCAAGGTACGCCGGCACAGATGCATCGGACAGTGATAATATCGAAAAGTTACTGCAAGCACTGTCGGGCATAGCAACTGAGAAGCGCCTGGCGCAATTCCATTGCGTTTTGGTTTATATGAAAAGTGCTCAAGACCCGACACCACTGATTTGCCACGGTATGTGGCACGGCTCTATTTTGACCTCACCGCAAGGCACAAATGGCTTCGGTTACGACCCCGTATTTTGGGTTGAGCAGCACAAGTGTTCAGCGGCAGAGCTTGAGCCGTCTGTAAAGCAACAACTCAGTCATCGCGGCCAGGCTTTACAACAACTATTGAGTCAATTGAGTTAATGACAGCGCCTAAACTTAAGCTCCCGCCGCTATCGCTCTACGTTCATATTCCGTGGTGCATCCAAAAGTGTCCGTATTGCGATTTCAATTCGCACAAGCTGTCGGGAGAAATTCCTGAGCGAGAGTACGTTGCCCGACTACTAGATGATTTGCGAGCCGATTTAGATTGGGTACAAGGGAGAGACATTACATCGATCTTTATTGGTGGCGGCACGCCCAGTGTACTGAGTGCAGCCGCAATGCAGTCATTAATGGATGGCATTCGACAGCTGCTTGTTTTAACCGATGATTGCGAAGTTACCATGGAAGCAAACCCTGGCACCTTTGAAATAGAAAAGTTTGCTGACTTTGTTAAAGCAGGCATCACTCGTTTATCTATTGGTGTGCAAAGCCTGCAATCAGAGCAGTTGTCCCGGTTAGGCCGCATACACGACCCGAAACAAGCCCGCGAGGCTGCTGCACACGCGTCACAACTGCCGCTAAAAAGTTTTAATTTAGACTTAATGCATGGACTGCCTAATCAATCTTTAAATGCCGCCATGGATGATTTAAAGCAAGCCATTGCGCTCAATCCACCGCACATCTCCTGGTATCAACTCACCATTGAGCCAAATACCATGTTTGCAAGCTCTCCTCCCGAGCTCCCCGATGAAGAAACTCTCTGGGACATTTATCAAAAAGGGCATGAGCTTCTGGAGGCTGCGGGCTATAGGCAGTACGAAGTTAGCGCTTACTCTAAACCCAGCCACCAGAGTCGCCATAACCGCAATTACTGGCAGTTTGGTGACTACCTGGGCATTGGCTGCGGTGCTCATAGCAAAGTGACGCTCGCACAAGAGCAACGCATCATTCGCTGTGAGAAAATTAAACATCCAAAAGGCTACCTCGATTTAACCAAGCCGCTGCGTTATAAGCTCAATGAAGTAGCTAAAGACGACTTAACCTTTGAGTTTTTTATGAATCAGTTTCGCTTGTTGGAACCTGTTTCTAAACAGCGCTTTGAAAACACAACAGGATTGCCATCGTCGCAGGCGTCACAGCAACTCAACAAAGCAATAAGGCTGGAGCTACTGACCGAAAACGATGAAGCCTGGGAGCTCACTCCCAAGGGCCACCGTTTTCTGAATTCAGTGTTAGACACGCTTCTCGATTAATTAAGGACTTTAAATTGAAGGTCCCACACGCCATGCCCTTTTCCTTCACCACGGCGCTCAAACTTCGTCTTCGGGCGGCTGTCAGGTCTTGGAATGTAACCACCCGACTCGGATAAATTAGTCAGAGCGCTGCTGCCGTTCAATACTTCAAGCATATGCTCTGCGTAGTTTTCCCAGTCGGTTGCTAAATGAATAATGCCGCCAGCTTCTAATTTCTTAATAAGCAGTTCAACAAATTCAGGTTGGATAATTCTGCGTTTGTGATGACGCTTTTTGTGCCAGGGATCAGGGAAGAATACTTGCACACAATTAAGGCTGTTATCGGGTACGCACTGCTTAAGCACTTCTACGGCATCTTCATGAAACACGCGCAAATTCTTTAAATCAGCTTCTTCAGCCGCCATTAAACATGCGCCAACTCCGGGCTCATGTACTTCAATGCCAATAAAGTTGCGCTCAGGGTCATTCTCCGCCATTTCCACTAATGAATGCCCCATACCGAAACCAATTTCTAAGGTGACAGGAGCTTTACGGTTAAAGACCTGCTCAAAATTCAGCATTCCGTCGGTCAGTGATAGTCCCATTTTTGACCATTGACGCTCTATCGCACCTGCCTGGCCTTTTGTTAAACGCCCTTCTCGCTTAACAAAGCTACGCACCGTCCTTACATATTTACCTGCCGCAGCAGCTTCTTCCGCACTTTTAAAATGACTCATTAGTCCCTAAACCATTGATAACAGCTAAACACCAAAAAAACAGGCCTGAATAATCAGGCCTGCTTATATCTCGTGCGATATTATCGCTGTTTCAACGTATCAATACAACGTACTATTCACGCTCTTTTGGTACGCGGTTAACCACTTTAAGAATCGCTTCTATACGGCGGTTAGCCTGGCGATCTGCCGCACTGTTTTCACGGACTTTTGGTTGAGACTCACCATGACCTTTTGAGTCTACACGGCTACTCTCAATGCCATAACGGTTAACCAATGCGTCAGCAACTGATTTAGCACGCTTCTCAGATAACCACTGGTTATAGTCCACTTCACCTGTGCTATCAGTGTGACCATGAATAGTGATATCCAACTGAGGATGCTCTTTCATGAACTCAGCCATTTCTTCAATGTCATCAAACGCATTGTCACGAATTTTCGAAGAGTTCAGGTCAAACTCTACTAGTAACTCTTCTGTGATGGTTTCATTTTCATACTGAATGCAGCCATCTTTATCAACTGAGTAGTCTTTTGGCGTATTCGCGCATTTATCATTCGCATCAATAACGCCATCACCGTCCGAGTCTACAGGTTTAGGCTCTGGCTTAGGTTCTGGTGCAGCCTTCTGCGGCTCTGGTCTTGGACGCGGTTCAGGGCTTGCGTCACGACCACCAAAGAACCACTGTAAACCAATGTTGGCAAACATCTCTGTGTAGTCTTCTTCCCAGCCGCGCTGGACACCACCTTCAATACGCCATGCTAAGTTGTCGTTAATGAAGCTGCGATGACCCACTGTGGCACGAGCAGCAACATCGGTAACATCACCAATTTCAGTGTTGTTTACTCCCAAGCCGGCATAAATATTGTTATTAAAGTGGTAAAGAGCATCTACACCATAACTATCGCCGTATGCATCGCCACCACCGACTAAATCGGCTTCCATGTAATCGTAATAAATGCGAGCTTCCCAAGCTTCAGTCATCATGTAACCGGCTTCAATGCCTGACGTAAAGGTTTTAAAGCCGTCATCAACGAAGAATAACTGGTTATTGTCGACCGCAACGCGATCATCGTCTGCCGAGAATACGCCTAAGCGTGCGCCTAAATAGAAGTCATCTTTGTCTGCTTCCGTTTGTTGCGCGAGTACCGGGGCTGTCAGGCCCGCAGCAATTAAAGATAAGGTAATTAAGTTTACTGCTTTCATTGCAAATCTCCTTTTCGGTGCAATAACAAATCAGCTCTAAATATGAGAGACTGTTTATGATGTAAAGCGTAGTACATTTTTTTCAAAAGTCATTTCCATTTGCAGAGATTTACAGTTGACTCAGTCATTTAGCAGCAAAATTCTTGATTGGTATCACCAATTTGGTCGCAAACAATTACCGTGGCAATTAAATAAGACCCCTTATAAGGTGTGGGTCTCCGAAATTATGTTGCAGCAAACTCAAGTCACGACCGTAATCCCATACTTCCAACGTTTTATGAATGACTTTCCGGACATCTATACGTTGGCAAAGGCACAACAAGATCACGTCTTAAGCTTATGGACTGGGCTTGGCTATTACGCCAGAGCCCGAAATTTACACAAAACAGCCCAAATTATTAGTCAGGATTTCAACGGCAATTTCCCGAATACCGTCGACGCTCTGGAAGAACTGCCCGGAATAGGCCGCTCGACAGCAGGTGCTATTCTGTCTTTGGGTCACGGCTTATACGCACCGATTCTCGACGGCAACGTCAAGCGAGTTTTAGCCAGGCACTTTGCGGTGGATGGTTGGCCCGGTAAAACAGCCGTGCAAAAGCGTCTTTGGGAATTAAGTGATGAATTAACCCCCAGAGAAGAATGCGGCAACTATAATCAAGCTATGATGGATATTGGCGCCACCGTTTGTACGCGGACTAAGCCTGAGTGTCACCGATGTCCTATTGCTGCCACTTGCAAAGCATTTGCCAGCAATACTATTGAACTTTATCCTGGCAAAAAGCCGAAAAAAGCCAAGCCCGTAAAGTCGACACAACTACTGATTATTAAGTGCGGCAATGAAGTGTTACTGCAAAAGAACCCCCAACAGGGTATTTGGGGGGGGCTTTGGGGCTTTCCTCAAGCGCAGGCTGATACGGAAATAGAGAGCATTCTGGATACATTCGGCATTGCTGCTGAATCGACTCAGTCATTGACTGAATTTCGTCACACTTTCAGTCACTTTCATTTAGACTGTTTTCCGGTCGTCATTACCGCATCTAAGAAACCATACTCCCTCAGCGAATCTAATAATGCTATGTGGGTTAACCTGGATTCAAAGCAACAGTTGGGCTTTGCCGCTCCAACCGTTAAACTACTTAAAGAACTGAACAAATAAGTGAGCGAATTATGAGCCGTACTGTATTTTGCGAATATTTACAAAAAGAAGCTGAAGGTCTCGACTTTCAGCTATATCCCGGCGAGCTGGGAGAGCGTATTTTCAACCATATATCAAAAGAAGCCTGGGCAGAATGGCAGAAGAAGCAGACCATGCTGATTAATGAAAAACGCTTAAATATGATGGACCCTAATGACCGTGAGTTTTTAGAAAAGCAAATGACTGACTTCCTGTTCGAGCGTAAGGATGTTCATATTGAAGGCTACACACCGCCAGAAAGCTAACATCTAATCGCTTTAACTATGCCAGAGCCCCTTGTTTACAGGGGCTTTTTTATTTTTCTTGTCAATTTCTATGATTCTCTAATATATTGACAATAGTTATAACTTATGGGCGTTACTGGAGCTCATTCGGGCAATCTGTTAGACTACTAACGAATTCAACAAAAGGGAGTCTTTATGAAAGCGCCATCCTGGCGAAGAGCCGTACTGAAAGTGGGGAGTGCGCTCATCGCGCCAGATGAAACTGGGGTTAGCACCAAATTTTTATTACCCATAGCTCGTTTCATTAACGAGTGTCATGAACGCGGACAAGAAGTCGTTTTAGTTTCTTCAGGCAGTGTTGCTGCCGGCCGCAAGCATATTCATTTCGAACATAAAAAAGTACCTGTCGCTGTTCGTAAAGCAATGTCGGCAGTTGGCCAAAATGAAATGATGGGATACTGGTCGCGCTTTTTCGATTTCCCCTGCGCTCAGCTACTCATGACGCATAGTGACTTACGCGACAGAGCTCGTTATGTCAGCATCAAAAACACACTCAACAGATTGTTAGAACACAACATTTTGCCTGTTGTGAATGAAAACGATGCGCTTGCTACTGACGAAATGAAAGTTGGCGACAACGACAACCTGTCTGCAATGGTCGCAACACTTGTCGACGCTGATGCGCTCTTTATTTGCTCAGACATTGATGGGTTGTATGACGCAGATCCGAACCTCAACCCTGACGCTAAGAAAATACCAGTGGTTGAGCAAATAGATGAAAGTATCTATTCATTAGCTGGTGGTTCAGTGAGTGACGTAGGTACCGGTGGTATGCGCACGAAGATTGAAGCTGCTGAGAAAGCAACGTCGCATGGTATCGACACATATATTGTTAATGGTGGTAAAGGCGAAACGTTCGAATCTTTGCTGCAAGGCGAAATTCCGGGAACACTTTTCCGCCGTCAGTCTGATCCAATTAGCAATAAAAAGCATTGGTTAAGACATACCCTGGTTGCACAGGGCGAAATATTAATTGATGAAGGCGCAGAGAAAGCGCTGGTTGAGAACGGTGCATCGTTATTAAGTTCAGGCATCGTTGACGTACAAGGTGATTTTGATCGCGGTGATGCTGTGTTGGTGCGTAGTGCCAATGACACAGACGCTATAGCTAAGGGCATCTGCCAATACAGCTCGCACGAGCTTATGCACATTAAAGGGCAGCAAACAGAAGATATCGCCGAACAATTTGGCTATAGCCCAATTACAGAAGTGATTCACCGCGACGATTTAATGATTTTGGAGGATTCATGAGCCAGCAATTAGCTAAAGAAATTTCACAACGTGCTGCCAAAGCGGCACGTGCCGTAGCAACGTTACCAGAAGCAGACAAAAACAAAGTTCTGCAAAAAATGGCTGACGCTATTCGCGCACACCAGGACAAGATTATTGAAGTGAATAAGAAAGACTTGGTAGCAGGCAAAGAAAAAGGCCTAAGCGATGCCATGATGGACCGTCTGGAGTTAACCCCAGAACGTGTCGAAGGTATGGCGTCTGCTATTGAAGAAATTATCAACCTGAAAGACCCAGTCGGTGACAGCTATATACTGGAAGAGCGTCCTAACGGTCTTAAGATTGAAAAGATGCGTATTCCACTTGGCGTTATTGCCATGATTTACGAAGCACGTCCTAACGTAACCGCAGACGCGGGTGCGCTATGCTTTAAGTCTGGTAACGCTGTCATTCTGCGTTGTGGTCGCGAAGCCATTGAAAGCAGTAAAGCCATTGCCGAAGCATTGCATGAAGCTTTAGAGCAAAGTGGTTTGCCAAAAGACGTTATTACCGTAGTGCCAACACCCGATCGCGAATTAATGACCGAGCTGCTGCAGCAAAAAGACTACATTGACCTGGTCATCCCTCGCGGTGGTGAAGGTCTTATTCACTACGTGAGTGACACCAGTAAAATTCCAGTCATTCAGCATTACAAAGGTGTTTGTCACTTGTATGTCGATAAAGACGCTGATTTGGATAAAGCACTGGCTATTTTACTGAACGGTAAGACACAGCGTACTGGTGTGTGTAACGCATTGGAAGGCTTGTTGGTACACCAGGACGTCGCCGATAAGTTCCTGCCTATGGCTGCTAAAGCACTAGGTGAGAAAGACGTCACTATTCACGCGGACAAACGCTCAGTCGGTTATTTTGATGGTGCTGATGAAATTGCCGATGACCAGTTCGGTGAAGAATACCTGGCACTGGAAATTGCCGTTCGCACCGTCGATGATTTCGACGCAGCGTTGGAGCACATTCAGCAGTTTGGTAGTGGCCATACTGAAGTCATAGTTACCGAGAACGATGACACGGCGAAGCGTTTCATCCGTGAAGTGGATTCAGCCGTCACTATGGCAAACGCGTCATCTCGTTTCTCTGACGGTGGTCAGCTTGGTTTAGGCGCAGAAATTGGTATTTCGACTAGTAAGCTTCACGCTTACGGTCCAATGGGCTTACAAGCGCTGACAACAGAAAAATTCGTGGTTACCGGTAACGGCCAAATTCGCGAATAATTGCGACAGACTTTCTGTCATAACAAAAGCCCCGGCGCCAAAACGCCGGGGCTTTTTTGTGTCTGTTTATTACAAGCCAGTTTTAACGACGGTATCCCGTCAATAACTCAGGCCAGTCTCGAGATTCTTTCCAGTAAAAAGTTTCGTTCTTCTCTTTTTCTTTTCTCAGAGAGCGCAATAAACGCTGAATGTTAGCTTCTTTCCAGTCACCCTCTTCACGGAAGTCGCATTTATCAAAGTCGACTATCCAGGCTTTATCGTGGTCATCCAGCATCAGGTTATGACAGTTTAAATCTGAGTGATAGACCCCCGCGTCATGCAGCTCTTTAATGACCGCACCAAGCTTTTGCCAAAGTTCAGCCGATAACTGCTTTTCACGCAATAAACGAAAAACATCAACCGCACCGGGAATCACTTCGACAAGAATATCGGCTTTGTAGCTAAATACCCCTGTTTTCTCCATGCGGGCAGCAACAGGTCTTGGAACCGGTAACCCTTTTTCACGAAGCTTGAGTAGCAAATCGAATTCGTAAATTGCCCTGCTTTTCTCAGCGGGCTCTCTTAAAAATCGGTCTTTATTAATCTTCCCAACTAAACCACCGCGGTAATAGTGACGTAGCAACAAGCCCAAGTCACCCTGCTGAATAAACCAAACCGTTGCCCGGCCGGTTGAATTACCCGCAATGGCTTTCTGCTGTTGCCAGTACTGTGCTGTGAAGTGCTTATCTTCAATTGCTTCAATAATGTCGCTATCGTAGCGAATAAGCCCGCGGGGACTCTGCTCTGTTTTTATCATACCGCTTCCTGTCAGAGTATATTCCAGTGCTCTCGCTAACACGCGTTGCGTTGCACCCTGATGCGTCTTTAAGACACCTTTAGCAGCATCATGTTGTTGTTTCATGACAGCTGGCTGCTGCAGCTTATTGATTGTTTTGACAATATCGTCAACGCTTTCTACCCAGTTTACCGCGCTGGCTTTTGCCAGCTCCCCATAAACCTGTGGGAAATTAAAAACATGTTTACCAGACATAACATTGGAGCCAGCGGCAATAACTTCAAGGGGGTTATGCCCTCCTCGTTCAATTAAACTGCCACCAATAAAACTCACAGGTGCTAACTGCCCCCAGAGCATCATTTCGCCCATGCTGTCCGCTAAAAACACATCGCAGTCACTCGGTATCGTTTCACACTGGCTGCGCCTCGCCAGTGTCAGTGAGCTTTCTTCGACCAGCTTTGCAACCGCATCAAACTGTTCAGGATGTCTGGGTGCGATAATGAGACAGGCTTCTGGCTCTTCATTAAGAATGGCTTTATGGGCCGCAAGTAACAGCTCGTGCTCGCCGGGGTGAGTACTGCTGCCCAGCCAAATCCAGCGTCCTTTAGAACTCTCTTTCCATGAAGCCGCTTTTAACTTGTCAGTCTGACTAAGCTCAATATCGTATTTGAGGTTTCCATCGACAAGTAAACGCTCTTTCGGCACACCCAATACGCTCATTCGACGCGCTGTTTCTGTATTTTGTACCGAAACCAATACTAACTGTTGCCAAACTGACTTCATTAAACAATGGAAACGTCTATACCCTGCAGCGGAACGCTCTGAAAGCCGCGCATTAAGCAAACACACCGGCGTGTTTTTCATGGCCAGTCGGTTGAGCATTTGGGGCCACAACTCGGTTTCCATAATCCAAACAGCTTTCGGTTTTAGCTTAGTCGCAAAACGTTTTGCAGCACCCGGAGTGTCTAACGGCCAATACCGGCAAGTCACGGCGTTGCTAAAGTGCTTCTCAATAAGCGCCCGTGCCGTTGGTGTCATGCAGGTTATGACCACCTTTTCCCCAGGGAATTGAGCAATAAACTGCTCAATTAAGCGTTTCGCTGCCAGGGTTTCTCCAACCGACACACTATGAATAACTATACAGCCTTCAAGCTCGCTACTGACAGCATCCAGCGCTAGACGCTCTGACCAATGCGAACGGTACCGGCGGTCTTTTTTGCCGCGCAGCCACAGCCAGACAAAAACGGCTGGAGTCACCAGCCGTAGTATTAATCCGTAAAGCCAAAGCATCATGCCAGTTAACGCCAGTACTCAGCTATCCACTTAGTTGGCAACACCTTACGATACCATTTACCACTACGCCCTTCTAAAGCGTCATCGGGGTGCGGTTTACCGTGGAAAATAATGACTTTTGCTTCTTCCGGAATACGCGGCTCCTGAAAGAAGCTCAAAGGAAATGGGCGTAAGCAGTGGCGCTTAAAGCTTCGGCACCATTTTTCCGGCCAATATTTCAACTTATTCTGGCGGTCAACAAAGTGCGTAATGTACTCTTGCTCATTGCGTACATCGGCGGTAGCGGCGTCAGGATCTTTCTTCAGATGCTCAAGCGCATCATCGTGCGCACCAACATTAAAACGAAATACCGATGTATTACCTGTTGCATCGGACTTATCCCATTCCTTAATAACCATGAAGTCACCTTCAGGTTCGAAAAACTCGTCCAGGCTGCCAACAATGATAATGTCGAGATCTAGAAAGAGTGTCGGGCCCTCTAAGTCATAAAGAGGGTTTGCAAAGCAGGTTAACTTCAACCAGCCATGCGCTTTTGTCCAGGGAACTTGCTTGTCGAAGTCTTCAAAGCCAATTTTCGGAATAGCTTTTACTTCAATCTCATCATTAATACCATCGAAGTCGTCCGTAAAGCACACAAAACGAAACGGTCGGCTCAAATGGCGGCTCACCATTGAGTGCAACGTGTTTACATAATCGGGGCCGTATTTTTTGCCCCACTTTATACAAATGACATTTACGGTTTTTTGCTGAGACTGACTCTCTGCACTTTCAACCTGGCTCATAAAAACTCCTGACTCTTAAACTAACGCGCATAATGCCATATTTTAGCAAATTTAGGTATGCTAATCTGATTGAGCTGGCTAACAACAAGGACGCACAATGAATAAATGGTTATCCGCAGTTTTACTCACCTTGCTGCTGAGTGCCTGTAAATCACAACCAACCCCAGTGGCTGACGTTATCGATGAGTTCGATGCTGACCGCTATTTAGGAAAGTGGTACGAAATTGCGCGAATGCCACACAGCTTTGAAGAGGGTCTGCAAGGCGTTACCGCTGAATACCGTTTAAATGGTGACGGCACATTAGAAGTGACCAATCGTGGCTTTCATGTTGGAAATCAGGAATGGCAAACCGCCATAGGCAAAGCAGAGCCAGTTGAAAATATGAAGGCAGCCTATCAAGTGACGTTTTTCTGGCCGTTTTACGGTGGTTATTACGTTAGCTGGTTAGATGATAACTACCAACAGGCAATTGTCACCAGCGACTCGCATGAGTATTTCTGGTTTTTGTCGCGGACACCGAATGTGTCTCAGCCGGACTTAGATTATGCGCTCGCAAAAGCGAATGAATGGGGATACGACATCGACCAGATGATCATTGTCGATCATCCGGCCGGTGTGAATCATTCTAATTAGTTAAAGCGACGTGCTGCGCCCTTTCCTGCCTGACGGCGCTTAGGGCCACGGGCATCACGATCACGCGGTGGACGTGGCCCTCGCTTCACTTGCTCATCACTTAGCTCAAGGCCCATTGGCTGCTGACGGACACGCGCTTTTTTCAGTACGTGCATCACATCTTTCGGCATACCTTTTGGCAACTGAACCAGCGAGTGGTTATCAAACAACTGGATTTGACCAATGTATTTGCTGTCCATAGAGGCTTCGTTAGCAATTGCGCCAACGATGTCTCCCGGACGAGCGCCATGCTCTTTACCCACTTGAATTTTATACGTATCAAAGTCGATATCTGCGGCACGTTCGCCACGCTCTGCGCGAGGTTTACGCTTCTCACCACGTTCGTTACGACCAGGACGCTCACTGCGCATTTCACGCACTGGACGGTCTTCTTTCAGGAACAATGGACGTTGTTTGTGCTGTTCAGTTAATAATGCCAAAGCAATATCTTCCGCTGACAATTCACCACTTTCCAGCCACTGCCCTAACAATTTCTTGAGTTTATCACTGTCAGCATGGGCGCTGTCAGCTTGCATTGATGCCTGAAGCTTTTCCAGTAATTGCTGTTGGCGATGCTGGCTCAGCTGTTTCGCATTTGGAACTTCGAAGAACTCTACTGGTGCGTTGGTTAAACGCTCGTAGTGACGCAATAAATGACGCTCTTTTGCACGGAAGAATAAGATAGCTTCACCTGAACGTCCCGCGCGACCTGTACGACCAATACGGTGAACATAAGACTCGGTGTCACTCGGTAAATCGTAGTTAATAACATGGGTAATTTCAGGTACATCCAAACCACGTGCTACAACATCTGTAGCAACCAGAATTTCGATATGACCACTGCGCAACTGGCTGACTGTTTGTTCGCGTTGAGCCTGGTTTAAATCGCCGCTTAACGGTGACGCTTTGAAGCCTGCTCGCTGTAATAACTCAGCCACATCCATAGTGTCCTGGCGAGTGCGCACGAAAATCAATGCACGTTGATACGGAGTTACTTCCAATAAACGAGTCAGAGCCGTCATTTTAGTCATGCCCTGAACTTTCCACGCTTTCTGTTTTATTGTCGCTTTTTCACGCGCAACCGCTTCAATCTGAATATTCAGTGGTTTATTCAGGAACGTTTTGGCTAGCTTACGGATAGCGTTTGGCATGGTTGCCGAGAACAGTGCACGCTGAGCTGTCTCAGGCACACCTTTTAAAATGGTTTCAATGTCTTCAATGAAGCCCATGTTCAACATTTCGTCGGCTTCATCCAATACCGCAACCTTCAAACCATCCAGTTGCAATACATTTTTATTCAGTAAGTCGATAAGACGACCCGGCGTACCAACAACAATTGAGGTACCTTGTTTTAACGCTTTTACCTGCGGACCGAAAGCTGCACCGCCATAAACAGTAGCAACACCGACGCCACGCATCTGCTTAGAAAAGCCTTCTAAAGCTTCAGCAACCTGAATAGCTAGCTCACGCGTTGGTGTAACCACCAAAACTTGAGTCTGTTTCAGAGAAGGGTCTATTTTGGCCAGCGCAGGTAAACCAAATGCGGCTGTTTTACCGGTACCTGTTTGTGCTTCGCCCAGAACGTCGTTGCCTTCCAATAACGCAGGAATAGATTGCTGCTGGATAGGTGTTGGGGTTTCGAAACCCATAGCGTTCAGTTGTTCAAGCACAGCAGAAGGTAAAGCCATGTCGCTGAACGACAGGCTCGATTGAGTCTTTGACATAAATTGTGTCTCACTATATTCCCATTTGCCTAATGACAAACAAAACAAATATGGGGTTATGGCCCGGCAACAGGAATCAGTGGTCAGTCTCTAAACTGTCTGGACTGGAATCAGGCGCTGCAACCCCGCGAATCAAGGGTGACCGCTGCCTCATCAGTAATGCGGTGTTCCTTGAAGGAGCTGCGGATTATACGCATTTATTCAATAAAAGCAATGCAACTGGATACTTTTTCGACAAAAAGCAAAATATAGGCTGAAATCATTGAAAAAGTTGAACCATTTGTGCATTTATTGCCTACATTAGTAGAGATAAATTTATTCAGTTGGAGGCTATATGTCAGCACATTCCATGTCATCACTTACTAAAAGCGATTGTTTCATCGAAGGTCACTGGGTACCCACAGACAAACGTTTCAGTGTGACTAACCCGGCAACCGGTGAGGTTTTGGCCGAAGTTGCCGATGCCGATGACGAACTTACGCAACGCGCCATTAACGTCGCCGAGACCGCCCTGGCGAAATGGCGCAAGAAAACCGCCCGCGAGCGCGCCGTTCTTTTGCGCAAGTGGTATCAATCCATGATGGACAACAAGCAGGCATTGGGCGAATTAATGAGCGCCGAACAAGGCAAGCCGGTTCCAGAGGCGGTTGGTGAGGTTGAGTACGGCGCCAGCTTTGTCGACTGGTTTGCCGGCGAGGCCGAACGCATAAACGGCGATATTCTGCCGCTAACTGACAGTAGTAAGCGCGTATTGGTAACAAAAGAGCCTGTCGGTGTCTGTGCAGCAATTACACCGTGGAACTTCCCGAATGCGATGATCACTCGCAAAATTGCACCAGCACTAGCTGCAGGTTGTACTATTGTTGTTAAGCCGCCGCAATTAACACCACTTTCAAGCCTGGCTTTAGCGCAGCTCGCCAGCGAAGTAGGTATACCGGACGGTGTTATTAATATCATTCCAACCAGCGATGCAAAAACTGTAGGTAAGCGTCTGGCAACTTCACCACAGGTTCGTAAGCTGTCATTCACCGGCTCTACCGGTGTTGGCAAAATTCTTATGCAGCAGTGCTCGGAGCACGTATCAAAAGTATCATTAGAGCTTGGTGGTAACGCACCGTTTCTGGTGTTTGACGATGCCGACATTGAGCAAGCAGCCGAGCAACTTATTGCCTGTAAATTCCGCAACGGCGGACAAACCTGCGTTTCGGCAAACCGCGTATTAGTTCAGGAAAGTGTTGCCGAGAAATTCACTCAGGCTATTGTCAGCAAAGTCAAAGCCCTTAAAGTCGGCCCCGGCACTGAGGAAGGCGTCGACTTAGGTCCACTTATTGATCAGGACGCTGTCGACAAGGTTCAGCGCCTGGTGCTGTCAGCGAAATCAGACGGCGCCACGATTGAAGCCGGCGGCTCTGTCATGACCGAACTGGGCGATTTATTCTACGCGCCAACGGTGGTTTCGGGTGTTACCGACGATATGGACATTACCAAAGAAGAGATTTTTGGCCCTGTAATTGCCATTAATACCTTTGAAACCGAAGAAGAAGGTATTAAGAAAGCCAATGACACCCCGTTTGGGCTTGCCTCTTACTTTGCCGCAAAAGACACGTCTCGTATTTTCAGAGTGAGTGAAGCACTTGAATACGGCATGGTAGGCGTTAATACCGGCGGTATTTCGCATGCTTACAATCCATTTGGCGGCATTAAAGAGTCCGGTATTGGACGTGAAGGGTCAAAATACGGTATTGATGAATACTTAGAATTGAAAACCGTAACCCTCGGCGGACTTGAATGAACCCACAACTCAAAACGTTAGAGCAACTTCAATATACCTTTGACAGCGGGCTTACACGTCCGCTGTCTTGGCGTCAGCAGCAGCTAAAACAGCTCGCCCGTTTTTTAGAAGACCACGAAAAGGACTTGCTGGACGCACTGCAGCAAGATTTAGGAAAGTGCCCCAGCGAGTATCAACTCACTGAAATTCAGTTTTTAAAAACAGACATAAAGCATAGCCTCAAAGCACTCCCTGGCTGGGTTAAACCGCGCAAAGTCAGTAACCCAATGCTTGCCTGGCCTGCCAAGAGTGTAATAGTGCCCGAGCCCTTAGGAAGCGTATTAGTCTTAGGAGCCTGGAATTACCCAGTGCAATTGACATTAGCGCCCGTTATTGCCGCTATTGCCGCGGGTAACTGTGCACTGATTAAGCCATCAGAGCATGCTGAGGCAACCGCAAAAGTTTTTGAGAAACACCTGGTAAATTACCTGGACAGCGCAGCCTTTAAAGTCATTACCGGTGGCGTCGAAGTCTCTCAACAGCTGACCGAGTTGCCGTTTGATCATATTTTTTACACCGGCGGTCCGCAGGCGGCTAAAGCCATTATGGCAGCAGCGGCTAAAAACCTGACACCTGTGACACTTGAGCTTGGCGGCAAAAGTCCTGCCGTTGTATTAAGCGACGCCGATATTACCGTAACGGCTCGCCGCATTGTCTGGGGCAAATACCTTAATGCTGGGCAAACCTGTATCGCGCCAGACTATTTGCTGGTTGAGGAGTCAATGAAAGATCGTTTAATTGACGCATTACGCGAGCAAATTGCGCAATTTTACGGAGATGATCCACAGCAATCGAATGACTATGGCCGTATTATTCACGAGCAGCACTGGCAACGGCTGACACAGATGCTGGACAGTGAAAACGTCGTTATTGGTGGAGATTTTGACAAGCGTGAGCGTTATATCGCACCAACAGTTATCGATGGAGTATCTGGTGACAGTCTGCTAATGCAGGAAGAAATATTTGGTCCGCTATTGCCGGTGATGAGCGTGAAGTCAGCTTCTGAAGCAATTGAGCTTATTAACACCAAGCCTAAACCTTTGGCGCTTTATGTGTTTTCAAAAGATAAGCGAATGCTGAAACAGTTTACTCAACGAGTGTCCGCTGGCAATGTTTGCTACAACGACACCCTGATGTTTATGCTCAATGACAAACTGCCGTTTGGTGGTGTTGGGCAAAGTGGTATGGGTCGTTATCACGGAAAATGGGGCTTTGATACTTTTAGTCATTTAAAACCCGTCATGACCCGCAGCTTCAGCTTCGATGTGGCATTGCGTTACCCTCCTTACAGTAAATTAAAAGACAAAGTCTTATCCTGGTTTGCCGGTTAACCTTGAAATTGGCGTTTAGCGTCAGCATATCCTGCGTTAAGACACGAATAAACTGACACAGGAGAACGGGCGCAAATGTCACAGTCCAACATTATTGATGTCACCCTGCAGAACTTTCAGCAGGTGCTCTTAGAAGGCTCAAAAGAGAAGCTGGTTATTATCGACTTTTGGGCTGACTGGTGCGAGCCATGCAAGCAGCTAATGCCAGTGTTGGAAAAGTTGGCGGGCGAATACAACGACCAGGTTATTCTGGCTAAAATAAACTGCGACGACCAACAAGAATTGGCCATGCAGTTTGGTATCCGTAGCCTTCCAACTGTGGCTTTCTTCAAAAACGGTGAGCCGGTCGATAGCTTTGGTGGTGTTAAAACCGAAGGCGAAATTCGGGAAATTTTGAGCAAACACCTACCCAGCCCGTCAGATAACCTGATTCAACAGGCACAAGTAGCCATGGGTGAAGGCGATGCAAACAAAGCCTATACCTTGGCTAAGCAAGCCTATGACCTCGACAATACAGATATGGCAGCCGTTAAGTTGCTCGCTGAAGCGGCGGTCGACGCCGGTCGATTAGACCAGGCGAAAGAGCTTGTCGCTGCAATTCCTATGGTTGAGCAAGACAGTGACTATCAGCGCATTAAAGGCAAGCTAGAATTAGCGGAAGACGCTGCCGACTCTCCGGAACTTCGCGCTTTGCAGGATCAAGCCGAACAAAACCCCGATGACTTATCGCTGAAATTACAATTAGCCTTAAAGTTTCATGAAGCGAACCGCGATGAGGAAGCTCTGCAACTGGTGTTTACCGTGTTAACGAAAGACGTCAATTTTGAAGGTGCGAAAAAATACGCACTGGACATTATTAATTCGTTACCCGATGGTGATCCGCTCGCAGCGACCTATCGTAGAAAGCTTTACAGCATGATGTATTAGGCTGTTCACTAGCAACGATCTTGGCCGGCTCCCTCAGCCGGCCCTTTTTTTGGTACTAACTGACTAACCCCATGCAGCAAATTTATCAGAGCCAGGTTAACTCCGGAAAACTGAACGAAGACTCCTTTCAACGCAAAGCGGTCACTGCATTGCAGCAGCGTCTTGATGCTATTCGGAAGAACAGCCAGACGCCCATAAAAAGCTTGTATTTCTACGGCCCTGTCGGTCGCGGAAAAACCATGCTAATGGATATGTTTTCCGAACAGCTGCGCTCACTTTCAACAGCCAATTCATCGTTTATAAGGCTGCACTATCACCACTTTATGGCCAGAGTTCATGATGCACTAAATGGTTTGCAGGGTGAGGAAAACCCAATGCAACAACTCGCAAAAGAGTGGGCTAGCGAATATTCAATTATCTGCCTGGACGAATTTTTTGTAGAAGACATTGGCGACGCCATGATTCTGGCTCGCCTTTGGGAAAGCTTGTTTGCTGAGGGAGTGACATTAATTACAACATCTAACGCTCCTCCTGCCGAACTGTATAAAGACGGCTTAGCCAGACACCGTTTTGAACCGACTATTGAGCTTCTAAACAGTCAGTGCGAGCTCATTGACTTAGGTTTTGGCACTGATTACCGGCGAATTAACCATACTGACATGCCGCTTTATCTTATTGAGGGACAACCTGAAGAATTAAAAACTCTGGCCGAGACGCGCTTTGGCACGGTAAAGCCAGCCGAAAGCGTTTCAATAATGAACCGAAGTATCCCTTGCTTGTGGGGCAATAAAAAAATAATTGGTTTTGACTTCATGAGCTTATGCTCTGGCCCCAGAAGCCAGCGCGACTACATGGAACTGGCCGATAAATATTCCGCCATAGCCGTTCAAAATGTGCCTGCCTTTACCTACGTTCCCGACAAAGAATTGGTGCATGGCGTCGAAGAAACCTACCAGCGGGAACACGACGCAAAGCTTATCAGCAAATTCGATAATGAAGCTCGTCGCTTTATCGCACTCGTTGACGAATGCTACGACCGGGGCTCCGTATTGCTTATAACCGCAGAAGTCAGTGTTGAACAACTGTATCAGGCACGACAGCTTGCCTTCCCATTCAGGCGCTGTGTGTCGCGTCTTTTCGAAATGCAGCATTGGTAAGGGAAACACGCTGGTAAAAAGACGCCAATCTGTTCCAGAGAGTAGAATTCCCTGTATTTACCAGCGTGTTAAAACAGAGTTAGAAAAAGGTTACATGAGTTTTAACATTTTCCAATATCGCATTTGTAATGGATGTTAATAATTTTCTTAGCGTTCAGGTCGGACTTGCCAATATTCACGACGTATTCACTCACCCGCTGCTTGCCGTTAACGTTACCCCTTGCTAGGATTGCTGGAATTTAATAAATGATGCTTAACAAGCACCTCAAGATAATAACGATAATAAGAAGGTCAGAATGAGCGAACAACGCGATCAATTCAGCTCTAAAATTGGATTTATACTAGCCGCGGCAGGCTCTGCTGTAGGTATTGGCAACTTAGTCGGTTTCCCCGTGGCTGCGACAAAAAACGGTGGCGGCGCATTTCTTATTATTTATGCTTTGTTCGTTGCCTTTATTTGTGTCCCGGTCATGCTCGCTGAAATGGGTCTTGGCCGCAGAGCTCAAAAAAGTCCACTAGGGTCTTATCAGGCATTATCACCAGACAATAAAGGTTGGCATATAGCGGGGCTACTGGCCGTTATTACGCCCTTTATGATTGCCGTATTCTATATGGTCATTACCGTATGGATATTCGGCTATTTATGGCACTCAGTAACCGGCAACCTGGCGATGTTAGCCGACCCGGAATATTTCGGGCAGTTTGTGAATGATTACGGTTTTGTTGGCTTCCTGGTGGCAGTTACCGTCATTATTAACGTGATTCTGGTAGGAGGCGTTCGCAAAGGCATCGAAAAAGCCGCCAAGTTCCTGATGCCAGCTCTTTTTATTATGCTGGTATTGCTGGTCATTTTCGTTTTATCACTCGACAACGCAGCATTGGGTGTTGAGTTTTACTTGGTCCCTGACTTCTCAAAAATTGACGGCTCCGTTATCAATGGTGCACTGGCACAAGCTTTCTTCTCATTATCTCTGGGTATGGGTATTCTGATTACTTACGGCTCTTATTTCAGCCGCCGCGACGATATTGTAACCTCAGGAAAGTTAGTTGCACTCACCGATACCGCTGTAGCATTTACCGCCGGCTTAATGACTCTGCCCGCTATTTTTGCGATAAACCCGAACACCAACCCGGACACGCTGAGCGACTCTTCCGTCAGTATGATTTTCTCCTTCTTCCCACAAATTTTTGTGGCATTAGAAGGCGTTGTCGGGTATTTCGGTGCTAGCTTAGCCGCGACTGTCTTCTTTTTGCTGACGTTTATTGCAGCTATTACGTCACTCGTATCGATACTGGAAGTACCAACGGCAGCCATTATTGAGAAAGCGAAGTTCAGCCGTAAAAAGACTCTGCTGGTTATGGGCTTTGCCGTTACCGTACTTACACTAATAGCAGCCACCTCATTTGGTTTTATACCAGCATTTACTGAGTTCACATCATACGCTGGGCAAACGAAGTCGGTTTTTGACGTTATTTACGACGTCTTTTACGACACCATATTGCCGCTAAATGGTCTGCTTATCTGCTTATTCGTTACTCTACACTGGCGCAAAAAAGGGTTAGAAGACGAACTGTCAGAAGGCAACCCGAATTATAGAAATACACTACTAGCCAAATATGTGCGTATTTCTATCAGCACCTTTATTCCGTTGATTCTGGCGGTGGTGTTCATTAATACAGTACTGACAAAATTTGTCGGATTCTCACTATTTTAATGGCAGAGTGTTGTAAGTAATGGAACGTGGCAGTTTTCGACAGCTAAAACTGCTGAAAACAGCGAGTCAATGGCAGCAAGCCTGCCAGACTCGCTCTTCTCAAAGTCTTATTCTCTCCCCAGAGGATCCAGATGCTGATGCACACCTCAACCGATACAGAGACTATCTGGGCCATGAGTTTGAAAACGTCCTTCTTGATTGTCAGGCCGGCTTAAATGCGGATGCAATTTGTGCGCTGTGCGGCACTATTGTTGGTGGCGGAGAGTTAATCATTCTTTTGCCCAGTGACAATTCAGCTATGGTCGAACGGCTTCTGAACTTTGCGAGTCAGTATTTTAGTAATAATGCGCTGCCTGCGAACGCTTCTGAGAGTTTTAAAAAAGCCCAAACAGAACATCAGGCACTGGTAGAAGTGCTGACCAGTGAATTTATCAATGAAGACTCCCTACACACGCACATCCTTGTTGCTGAACGAGGCCGTGGAAAAAGCACTCTGCTCGGCAAAGCATTAGCCGAAGTGAGTGCAACCTGCCCTGGCACTGAAGTCATTGTTACTGCACCGAGAAAAGCCAATGCTCAGGTTTTGCTAAAGCAAGCACCAACCGCCACCTTTAAAGCCTGGGATAAGCTACTGGAACAACCTGGGGACTCGACTAAGCGATTGATTATCGATGAAGCTGCCGGCATTCCTTTATGGGCTACCGAAAAGCTCTGTCAAAAGTTCACCCCGTGGTTATTAGCCACTACAGTTTCGGGCTATGAGGGCTGCGGCCGGGGCTTTGCCATACACTTTCAGCAATGGGCAGAAAAACACTTGCCTAAAGTTAAGAATCATCGTTTATCAGCACCGATGCGCTGGCCGGAAAATGACCCTTTAGAACAATGGTTGACTGACACGTTTTTAATGGATGAAACCGCTACTTCATTAACACCGGAACTGGTTGACGGACAGTTTGTTGAGCATGCTTCGCAACTGCAGGAAAACACCTTACGTCAATGCTTCCAGCTGCTCTTAAATGCTCATTACCAAAGCAGCCCTAATGACCTTAATTTGCTACTGAGTGACCCGTTACATCGGCTGGCTTACACTCGCCAGAACGGAGAAGTAGTTGCTGTTGCCTGGCTGATTGAGGAAGGGCCGGTGCCATCCGAACTGCACACACCTATTTTACAGGGAAAAAGACGTCCTAAAGGAAACCTGCTGCCGCAAGCCATTGGCTATTTTTTACAGCAGTCCTGGGCTTTAAGCGCGTGCTGGCTGAGAGTTGCTCGTATTGCTGTGCCCGCCGGCCTCCGTCATCAGGGATATGCCTCTGAGTTGCTCGACTTTATTCGGCAACACCCCAGTTACAAACATATTGATAAAATAGGCACCAGCTTTGCGTGGGAGCCCGGAGTTGCGAAGTTTTGGGAGGCTAATGGTTTTGTACCATGGCGTACCAGCCACCGACTCGACAGTGTATCGGCACGCCCCGCCGCTATTTATGTCAAAGCAAACGGTATGGGTGATACCCCAGGCTCAGACGCCTCTCTTACTGACGACATTAGTCGATGGGCAACGGCGGAGCAGAATTGGCTGATAAACGCTCATTCTGAGATACCAAAAAACCTTATCACTAATCCGGTCCTTCATTTGTTGGTGAAGGCTTACGTGAACGAGCGCATTCCATTTGACGCTGCCCACTTTGCCTTGGCTGTTTACTACCAAAATAAACGCCCGACCGACGAACTGACTCAATGTTTGAGCCGCCCGGCATGCTCTCTGAAACAGCTGACCTATTACTACGATTGTTCTTCAAAACAACAGGCAAACGTAAAACTACGTAAAGATACCGCACGGCTTGTCTAATGTGACTTGTTGTTTTCACAACAACTTTCTATGATCAAGTCAGTCTTAACAAAGGGGAAGGCAATGACTCGTTATTCATCAATTCGTGTATTACTGGCTACGCTGTCTGGTGCTATTATTCTAAGCGCATGCAGCTCTCAGCCTGAGCCTCAAAAGCAGTCGCCTTATGGGTTCCCGCAAACCAAAACGGTTGACCAGACAGACAACTATCACGGCACCACTGTTGCTGACCCATACCGCTGGCTGGAGAACCTCCGCTCGAAAGAGGTTTCCCAGTGGGTCAATAGTCAAAACGAGTTTTCAACACCTTATTTGCAGAAACTTCCCGCCTACAATGACCTGAAGCAACGGTTAACCGAGCTTTGGAACTACAAAAAAATAGGCACGCCATTTCAATACGCGAATCGATACTTTTACTTTGCTAACGACGGTCTGCAAAGCCAGGATATTCTCTACACAATGACGGACTTAGAGAGCGCCCCGGAAGTATTAATTGACCCGAATAAACTCAGCGAAGACGGCACGTTATCACTGGCCAGAATACAAGTGTCTCCCAACGCAAAGTATATTGCTTATGCGGTTTCAGAAAAGGGGAGTGACTGGACCGAAATTCACATTAAAAACATTGAGTCCGGCAAGGTTTTGTCCGACAAAATAAGTGGCGTTAAATTCTCCAATATCGCTTGGCTGCCAAACGAAAACGGCTTCTATTACAGCCGCTATCCTCAAAATGCTAATGGAAAATACGACGACTCAAAGCCCGTTAGTGTTTACTTTCACAGCTTGGGCCGCTCTCAAAGTGATGACGAATTGGTCTTCGCGTTACAGAATCAACCTAGCTGGAACCCTTATCCTGAAGTGACTCATGATGGTCGCTATTTATTAATCAATGTGTCTTCCGGATATGATGCTAACGCAGTTTTCAGCCGCCCATTAGCCAAGGACAACGAACCTTTCACCGGGCTGTTAACCAAGTGGGATGGACAGTATGACTATGTAACAAGTCATGACGATAAGCTATATTTCCGGACTACCGCCCAGGCCCCAAGAGGCCGAGTCATCGCCGTTGATATGAACAACTCCGGTGATAACAACTGGTCTGAAATAATTCCTGAAAGCACACATACATTGACCTCAATCTCCGCGGTTAACGGTCAACTCTTTGCTCACTATTTGCAAAACGCGCATTCCCGTGTCGGAATTTTTGATCTCAAAGGTAAGGTATTGCAAGAGCTTGCATTGCCAGGCATCGGAACCGTGTCAGGCTTTAACGGGTCTCCGTCAGCTAAAGACACCTTCTTTAGTTTTTCAGGCTTTACCGAACCTGGAAAAATTTACCGATACCAAGTAGAGCAACAGCGTACAACTCTATGGCAGGAAGTCGAATTCCCGGCCGACCTTGAGTCATACGAAACGCATCAAGTAGTTTACGAGAGCAAAGACGGTACAGAAATCCCTATGTTTCTGGTGCACTCTCAAGACGTGGAACTGGACGGAAGTAACCCCACGCTGCTGTATGGTTATGGTGGTTTTAATATCTCTTTAACGCCCGAGTTTAAAGCCGACCGTATTGCCTGGTTGGAAATGGGTGGAGTGCTGGCAATACCTAACCTGCGTGGTGGTGGTGAATTTGGTGAACAATGGCATCAGGCTGGTACAAAAGCTAACAAGCAAAGAGTATTTGATGACTTTATCGCCGCCGCAGAGTGGTTAATTAAGAACAACTATACCAACAAAGACCAGCTAGCTATCCATGGCCGCAGTAATGGAGGGTTATTGGTAGGCGCTACTCTGACACAACGCCCGGAGTTATTCGCCGCAGCCGTACCAGCGGTTGGCGTATTGGACATGCTGCGTTATCACTTGCCCAATGCAAACGCACGCGGCTGGAGCAGTGAGTTTGGCCTGAGTGAAAACGCCGATGAGTTCACTGCTTTATATGAGTACTCTCCGGTTCATAACACGAAACAAGGCACTTGCTACCCGGCGACCCTCGTCACCACCGCGAATAACGACAACCGAGTCGCTCCATGGCACAGCTATAAATTCGCGGCGGCACTGCAGGCCGACCAGAGCTGTGACAACCCGATATTACTGAATATCGAGACTCGCGCCGGTCATGGCGCTGGCACACCAACGTGGATGAAAATTGAGTCAGCGGCTGAAAAGTGGGCCTTTTTACACAAAGAACTTCATGTAAACAAAGAGAAGAGAAGCTCTGCTTCTCAATGATGATTTTCAAAAAATGTGCTATCTTTCGCGGCAATCTTATTCGTAAAATAAGTCCGTTAACGATTTCTGTGAAGGATAGCATTCATGTCTAAAGTTCTTATTATTGGCGCTGGCGGTGTTGCTGGTGTTGTTGTTCAAAAATGTGCGAAATTACCGGAAGTTTTTTCTGAAATACACTTAGCCAGCCGCACCTTGTCAAAGTGTCAGGCACTTCAGGACAAAGCCGGTAAAGATCGCGTTGTTGGCGTGTATCAGGTTGATGCTGATGACGCAGCAGAAGTCGCCGAGCTTATTCGCGGCATTAACCCGTCGCTGGTTATTAATGTTGCCCTGCCTTACCAGGACTTGCCAATTATGGATGCGTGCTTAGAAACAGGCGTTCACTACTTAGATACCGCCAACTACGAGCCTAAAGACGAAGCAAAATTTGAATACTCGTGGCAATGGGCGTATCAGGACAAATTTAAAGAAAAAGGCTTAATGGCGCTTTTAGGTGCTGGCTTTGACCCGGGCGTAACCAACGTATTTACTGCTTACGCCGCCAAGCATTACTTCGATGAAGTGCATTACTTAGACATTGTTGACTGCAACGGTGGTGATCACGGTCAGGCTTTTGCAACTAACTTTAACCCAGAAATTAACATCCGCGAAATTACTCAACGCGGCAAGTACTGGGAAAACGGTGAGTGGCACGAAACCGACCCTATCAGTGTTCGTAAAGACTTAGACTACCCAAATGTTGGCGTACGCCCTTCGTACTTGCTGTTCCACGAAGAATTAGAGTCTCTGGTTAAGCACTTCCCGACCATTAAACGTGCGCGCTTCTGGATGACCTTCGGTGACCAATACCTGACGCATTTGCGTGTATTAGAAAACGTAGGCATGACCTCTATTGAACCTGTTGAGTTTGAAGGCAAGAAAATTGTGCCTCTGGAGTTTCTGAAAGCGGTATTGCCAAACCCTGGTTCATTAGCGGAGGGTTACACCGGCAAAACCTGTATTGGTACCTACGTTACCGGCATGAAAGACGGTAAAGAAAAGACCATTTTTATCTACAACAACTGTGACCACGCCGAAACTAATAAAGAAATTGGCGCACAGGCTGTATCCTACACCACTGGCGTACCTGCCATGATAGCCGCTTCATTGATGCTGCAAGGCGAGTGGATGAAACCCGGCGTATGGAACATGGAGCAGTTTGACCCGGATGAGTTCATGAACCGTCTGAATCAATACGGTTTGCCATGGCACGTTCAAGAATGCGACAAACCGTTTGAGAAGTAAGTGAGTCACTGATGAGCCATTATTTATCGCCGGATATTCCGTCGCCATGCTACGTGCTGGATGAGAAATTGCTACGCCGCAACCTCGAACTTATGCAATACGTTCAGGAGAAGAGCGGTGCGGATATTATTCTTGCACTGAAAGGCTACTCAATGTGGTCCGCGTTTCCGCTGATTAAGCAATATTTGAAAGGCTGTACAGCCAGCTCGGTATGGGAAGCCAAACTGGCCGCCTATGAGTTTGGTCGTGAAGTGCACGCTTATGCGCCGGCATACAAACAAGGCGATATTGATGAGCTCCTGCCATTAGTAAACCACTTGTCCTTTAATAGCGTGACTCAGTGGCAGCGCTACCATGAACAAGTAGCTGAAGCCGGCGTTTCTATTGGCTTACGTATAAACCCGGAGCACCAGGAGGCAGACACTGAGCTGTACGACCCCAGTGCCCCCGGGTCACGCTTGGGCATTAGAGCCAGCGAGCTTAGCCAGCAAGATTTAACGGGTGTTGAGGGCTTACACGTTCACAACTTGTGCGAGTGTGACTCTTTCGCTTTAGAACGTACGTTGGAAGCTGTAGAAAACCGCTTCGGCGAACAGTTAAAGCAGGTTAAATGGCTTAATTTAGGTGGTGGTCACTTAATGACTCGCGAAGGGTACGATGTCGAACACCTCATAAGCCAACTTAAACGCCTACGTGAGACCTATGACCTTCAGGTAATTCTGGAGCCGGGCTCTGCGGTTGCCTGGCAAACCGGTCCGTTAGTTTGCGAAGTGGTGGATATTGTTGACAACAATGGGCCTATCGCCTTACTTGATATCTCAGCAACGGCGCATATGCCTGACGTATTAGAGATGCCTTATCGACCAGCAATTACTGATGCCGGACTGCCGGGGGAAAAGGCCTTCAGCTATCGTCTAGGAGGTAATAGTTGCCTGGCCGGTGATGTCATTGGTGAATACAGCTTTGATCAAGCGTTGGCCGTTGGTGATCGACTCATATTTGAAGACATGATGCACTACACCATGGTGAAAACGACATTTTTCAATGGTGTACAGCACCCGGCTATCGGAATACTGCGTGAAGACGGGCGTTTTGACTGCATACGAGAGTTTAGTTACGAAGACTTTCGCAGTCGACTTTCATAGTCCTTAAAAAAACGTTAAAGCGGCCACTATTCCAGTGGCCGTTTTGCTTTTTCCACCACGGAAGGTGGCATGCGTTCTGACAGTTGCGCCAGTTGCTGCTGAATTTCCCGATGCTTACCAGAATCACCTGTTACTGAGTTGTGCAGCCAATGGTAGGCATTTTCGTAGTCATAAGGGCTGCCATGATCACTCAGTAAAATACTGGCAAAACGCTGCTGAGCACGAAGGTTTCCTAAAGAAGCTGCTTCACGCAAGTATAAAATAGCGCGTTCAATATCCTGCTGTACGAGTCTTCCTTCATGATAGTAACGCCCCAGTTGCTCCAGCGCCTCGACTAACCCCTGCTCTGCTGCTTTTTCCATATACAGCAAACCAATTTTAGGATCCCTGTCATAGCAAATACCCCATGCTTTCATATCGCCATAAAGAAATTGGTACGTCGGACGGCGTTCAAGCTCTGCCTGAGCCTCAATATCCTGGGCTAACTGACAACGGTCAACATCGCGAACCTGAGTAATGTGTTCATTTGTGGCAAACATTTCCACCAGCTCAGCATCAGAATATAGCTGAACCGCTTCTATGTCCTGAGACTTTGCAGGTAAGGCAAATAAGACACCGCTTAGTGCGGCCGCGATTGTCGCTGCTTTATGCCACGTCATGTTCTACTCCGGTTCGCTTAATCAGTCACTACTGTTTGTTATCGGCACAAAGTCGCAAACCCTTAAAGGTTAAGTCATCAATGCGACAGATATTACCACTCAAATGGGAAGCCAGCTGTTCGCTGTCGCCGCCGGTGACAACAACGGTAAACGTCTCATCGTTAAATAACGAGGGAGAGAGTTTGGCCGCCTCGTAAACAACCCCGATTAAGCTAGCCTCAATGCCATGCAGCATGCCTTCGCGGGTACTGACCCCGGGCTCTAGTTTTGCCTGAGCACTCTGCTCGATGGGAACGTTACCTAACTGCGCAGTGCCCTGACCAAGCGCATTCAGCATTAACTGCCGACCGGGTACTATCCAGCCGCCTAAATGTTGCCCGTCGCGGGTTAGCCAGTCCACAGTCAATGCCGTACCGGCATCAATAATAAGCGCATGCCCGGTAATCGCTTTATGACAGCCTAACAAAGCCAACCAACGGTCAGCGCCTAACGCTTCAGGCTTCTCCCGGTACGCGTTCACTACCCCTAACTGAGTCGCGCGAGTACTTTGCCAGCGCACGTTAATTCCAAGTTCGGCCAGCGACTGATTCAATGTATCAACCACTTGCACAGACGCCACACTGACACCTAGGGCTTCTGTCGTCTTTTTAATTTGTTCACGGTTAATCACACCAAGCAAAATATCCTTTAACGAGCGACTCAAATCATTCAACCAATGTTGATGCTCAATAGCCCCCAGCCACTGAATAGAGTCAGTATGCTTGTCCCACCAAGCGAACTTACACCGTGTGTTACCAGCGTCAATGAGTAGCATCTAATGCCCCTACTGTTGTAATCGTAAACTAATTTCACCGCCGAAGTAGCGCTTCACGCCGGTCTCGTCCTGCACCAGCAAGGCACCGTTTTCATCGATACCACGGCAGGTTCCGAGACATTCACGCTGTCCCATAATGAGACGCACCGGCTTATCGAGAAATTGGTCATAAGCACGCCAGCGTTCCTGAAATACACTGAGTCCTGCCGAATCATATTCCGACAAGCACGCGAGAACCGAATCTCTAACCCTTGCCGCTATCAGGTTGCGGGACATGATAGTGGGTATTTCACTGCTTATATCGGTCCATGCCTGGTCAATATGTTGCGCCACACTTTCCGGCATTTTCAGGTTAATCCCAATGCCAATAATGCTGTGCGCAGATCCGTCCGCCAGTGTTTCTAAGTCGACTAAAATACCAGACACTTTTTTGCCTTTTATATAGACATCATTCGGCCACTTTAGGCCAACGCCCTCAATTCCCAGAGACTCAAAACACTCGGCTAAGGCTACGCCAACGGCCAGACTCAAGCCCATAGCACCGTGTATGCCCTCTGCCAGGGGCCAGTAAACACTGAAATATAAGTTACTTCCAAATGGCGATATCCAGCGCTTGCCGCGCCTTCCCCTGCCTGCTGTCTGAGCTTCTGCAAACACCGAATACCCGGCCGCTAACTTTTGTTCTTGCGCCAGCAGTTTGAGCTCATCATTACTTGAGTCGACAACCGAATAAACCGCAAAATCAGGTTCGTTAGTGAAGTGCTCAGTGGCTTGTTTTATCTTTTCTTTATCCAGCAGTTCCAGCTGTTGAGACAGTTTGTAACCTTTACCGCTAACCGAAAAAAGTTCGAGGCCGAGCTCTTCTAACTTATGAATATGCTGATTAACGGCGGCTCGGGAAATATTTAGCTGTTCACCCAACGACTGACCGGAGTGAAATTCGCCATCCGATAACTGCTGAATAAGCTGATCAAGCCGTTGTGACTGCTTCATGGCGTACGTTCCTTCTTATTTGAAGCATTTATAATTCGATGAGTCCCTGAGCACCCACGAGACGAACTTCCGGCTCAAGCTCCACGCCCGTTACATCATACACCCTATCTTGTATCTCTTGCGCTAACGCCAATAGCTCAGCGCCCTGCGCCTGACCATTATTAACCAGCACCAGAGCTTGCTTAGGGTTAACCCCAACATTGCCCACCGATAACGACTTTAAGCCCAGCTTGTCGATAAGCCACCCCGCTGCCAGCTTCACTGAGCTGTCAGAAACAGGATACGACACCACTCCCGGTAACTTTGATTCCAGAGCTTTTAGATGCTCTATCGACACCACAGGATTCTTAAAGAAACTTCCTGCATTCGGCGTCACCGTCGGGTCCGGTAACTTCTGGCGGCGAGTCTCAATGACTTTGTCGAAAATTGCCTGCGCAGTTACAGGTTCCGGAAGTTCATTTAATGGTGCGTAATGCGTCACTGGATGCCACTTTTTCGGCATTAGAAAACTGACTTCCGTGATAAACCAACGCCCTGGCGTTTGTTTGAAAATACTGTCGCGATAACCAAATTCACAGTCCGAAGGCGTAAAGTAAGCCCAATGGCGCTTTTCTACATCCCAGGCTGTCACCAGCTCAATAAACTGTGACACTTCCACGCCGTAAGCACCAATATTCTGCACGGGTGCAGCACCGACAGACCCTGGTATCAAAGCCAGGTTTTCCAGTCCGTTAATATCCATTGAGCGCAACTGCGACACCAGTTCATGCCAGTTTTCCCCGCCAGCAACTGTTACCCTTGTGTATTCGGGCAACTCGTCAACCTGAACACCTTTCAGGGCGTTATGGATAACCGTCCCCTGGAAGTCTTCAATAAACGCCGTGTTACTGCCTTCACCCAATAGATACCAAGGCTCTTGCGGTTCCAGTACCATAAGATTATCGGCGCTGGTCACCTCAACAAAGTTGCGACACTGTGCCGGCAAACGAAATGTGTGTAAGTTCGATAAATCCCTCAAGCGAGGCCTCACGTTAATGCCAATTACTTTCGCATGCTAATATATTTCAAAAAGGCTTTTAACGCAGCCGGTTTTACGGGTTTTGGTAAAAACTGCAGGCCTAATTTTCGTGCAGATTGTTTCACCGCGTCATCACTCATGGCTGTCACTAACGCGGTGGGCACTTTACGCTGCCACTGTTCCCACAAAGTTTCAGCCAACGACAGGCCGTCCCCGTCGCCTAACTGATAATCAACCAGTATGCCGTGCGGCGGCTCATCAGGGGTGCTCTTAGCGTAATCAACCGCCTTAGCAAAACTATTGAAGGTTACCGCTTCGCAGTCCCATTTATTCAGCAATGCACTCACCGCATTCAGGTTTTCATTGTCGTCGTCCACGACCAATAAGCGTAATGACGCATTGGGTCCCTCATCGAGTTTACGTTTGGGTTTATCAATGACTTGAGCCGCATTCCCCAAAGGCACTCTAACCGAAAACCGTGAACCTTTGCCTTCAACAGAGGTCACCTCCACGTCACAGCCCAGTTGCTCACCCATGCGCTGAGCCACACTTAAGCCTAATCCGACGCCTTCAACGTTCTGATTCTGAATACGATAGAACGCATCAAAAACCTTATTTTGCTGTTGCGCTGCTATGCCGGGACCGGTATCCCAAACCGATATTTCCAGCTCGCCCGATTTTTTACGAACACCCAGTAAAACGCTGCCTTTGGGAGTGTACTTAATCGCATTAGAAAGGAAGTTTTGCACAATACGACGCAAGTACGTTGGGTCTGTTAACACCGGACGGTCAACATAAAAGGCTCTGAAATCCAAATGCTTTTGATCGGCCAGCACCGCATACTCTTCCACCAAAGGCTTCAAAACTGAGCTTAGTTGCACATGCCGGAATTTAGGCTGCAACGCCCCCTGATCCATTTTGGCAATGGAAAGCAACGTCGAAAGCAAATGTTCGGTTGAGCCAAGCGCCGTATCGAGCTTACCCAATAACTGCTGGTTTTTATCAGACAGTTCTTTTTCATGTATCGCCGACAAATACAGGCGTGCCGCATTCAATGGCTGCAATATGTCGTGGCTGGCAAGTGCCAGAAAACGTGTTTTTGAGGCATTCGCGGCCTCGGCTTCCGCTTTGGCTTTCTTAAGTTCCTCTTCCACCTCGCGCCGCCGGTCAATTTCCGCCGTTAACTCTTGGTTTATTTCGCGGATTTCCTGTGTGCGTACGTCGACGCGTTGTTCAAGGTCGATATTAGCATCTTCAAGTGCCTGCTGGGTTTCAACGTGTTCAGTAATGTCCGTAAAGCTAGTTACAAAACCACCGGTTGGTAATGGGTTTCCAACCATTTCTATGACCCGGCCGTCGGCACGGCGACGAATGAAACGGTGAGCCGAGCCCAGTTGCATATAGCGCAGTCGCTTATTAACAAGTTCATCGACGTCACCCGGCCCGCATTCACCACGTTCAGCGTTGTACCGTATCAGCGTCGCTATAGGCTGCCCAGGCTTCACCATGCCTTCAGGGTAGTCGAATAAATCTAGATAGCGCTTATTCCAGGCAACCAAACGAAGCTCGGCATCGACAACACTAATGCCCTGTGCCAGATTCTCAAGCGAGCTGAATAGAATTGACTGTTGAGTTTGCAGCGCCTGCGTGGTGTCATCAAAAAAGTGCACCACTTCTTCTAAATTGAGCTGTTTGTCCCGTAATGCCGCATCGACCAAGGAGCGCGCTGTTGCAGACCCAAGAACACCCGCAATGGCCCGCTCTACGAAACTAATAAAGGACTTGTCTGCCAGCTCTTCTGGCAATAACTCTTTATCTTCTGGCTGCTGAAAATACTGCATAAGCTGTTGTGCACGTTGACCTCCTAAGAAGGTTTTCAGCAGCAGCATCATATCTGCGTTGGTTGCGTTATAGTCTTTATGCAGATGTTGCTGTTCCGGCAGTTGGGCTTTCGGTTTAACAAAAGCGGTTGCCTGAATACGATCCACCAGCCTAGGGCGTGCCAACAAAGAGAATGCAATGAAGCTAAACGCATTGAGCGCCAGCGATACCACAGTGCCTCTCGTTATAATTTCGACGTCGGTGAGCTCAGGGTATGAATACAGCGGTATTAACACCGCTAGCATCCAACCAATGGAGCCGGCTCCCAGTCCGGCGTAAACACCGCGGGCATGACTTTTTCGCCAATATAATGCACCCAGTAATGCCGGTAACAATTGCAACACCAGCGAGAATGCCAGCAAACCGATACTAACCAGGTTGGTCTGAGCCGCCCAGAAGTAGTAACACAGGAATGACAACACCATAGTAACCGCAATGGCTACTCGGCGAATTAACAGCAGTGCCCGATCATATTCTCGTTTACGCTGCTTTAACGGCAGCTTAGAGTCTCGTTGCAACAATATCGGCATGATAACGTCGTTGGTTATCATGGTACTTAACGTAACCGACGCAATAATCACCATCGCGGTAGCCGCAGAAATACCTCCGATAAAGATAATGAGCGACAACCACAGTTGGTCTTTAAGCAAAGGTAACTGCAATGAGAACGTTGAGCCGTCGCCGTTATTACCTAAGAAGAAACTGCCCGCAATGGCAATAGGAATAATAGCCGCAGCGGTCAGGCTAAGATAAAGAGGAAACCCCCAACGGGCAGTTTTTAAATGCTTAGTATCGACGTTATCGACCACCGCCACATGAAACTGACGAGGCAGACATAAAATAGCTCCCGCAGCCATTAGCGTTTGAACAATAAACTCGAACTCACCAAACTTAGAAATAGACCACTGAGGAGCTGTTACAGAAGTAAAATTACTAAGTAATGACGGTGAAAGGTTCTCAGCAATAAGTGTCCAGGCAAAGGTTGCTGCGGCTAACAAAGCGATAAGCTTTATCATAGACTCAACCGCTATCGCTAAAATCATGCCGCTGCGATATTCGGTCACCTCAACATGACGCGTACCAAACAACATAGCAAATATTGCCATAAGTGCGGCGGCGCCAAGCTCTTTAATCGAAAACTCTGACATTACGCCAGTACTCTCGGTCAATACAGAGAAACTGACACCTACCGCTTTCAGCTGCAGAGCAATGTATGGGATTATTGCAACAGCGGCAATGGCAGTCACCGCAACCGCCAGCCGTCTTCGTTTACCAAAACGAGACGAGATAAAATCAGCAATTGACGTGATGTTCTGTTGCTTACTGACAGACACCAGTTTCTCTAAAACTCGAATGCCGAAAATAAAGAGTAAAATGGGTCCCAGCAGAATGGGAAAAAACGCCCAACCTTCGGTGGCCGCATTACCCACAGCGCCATAGTAAGTCCAGGAGGTGCAATAAATGGCCAATGACATGGAGTAGATCATTGGCTTATGGCTGATTTTATTCGCCCAAGAGCCTAAACGGTCGCCCCAAGTTGCTACGGCAAACAGAAAAATGACATACGCCAGAGAGGCGAATACCAGCAACCAAGTCATAACTGTAAGCGTTCAGCGACCAGCACGGCTTGAGTACGGCTATAAACTCCGAGTTTACGGAAGATTGCCGTAATGTGAGCTTTGACAGTCGCTTCAGTAATATTCAACTGATAAGCGATTTGTTTGTTTAGCAGGCCTTCGTGTAAAAAATGAAGTACCCGGTACTGCTGAGGTGTCAGCTCAGACACTTTACGCGCCAGTTCCTGGTCTTCGTCAGATATGACATCCAGGCGCTCGCGGGACTCTTTAGGCACCCAGGTTTCACCTTGCAAAATGGTGTCTATCGCCTCTGCTATTTCCGCTGACGGCAGCGACTTAGGAATAAAGCCAAGCGCCCCAAAACCAATGCATTTAGCAACAATTGACGCGTCTTCACTGCCGGAAATGATAGCAACAGGTAATAACGGGTAGTCTTCACGCACCCGAATAAGGCCGTATAAATCGCCACTGCCGGGCATGTGCAAATCGAGCAGCAATAAGTCGACATCGTCGTCTTTGTTTAACGCCGCGAGTGTCGAGTCCAGGTCTTCGGCTTCGCGTAAGGTAAGCTCAGAAAAATGATTCGCGAGAGCGCCTTGCAGCGCCTCGCGAAACAGAGGGTGGTCATCTGCGATTAAAAATTTCGCCATGAGATTCCAAATTAAGTGACATTATTTATTCATTCGATTCTCTATCAATGAATCTACCACACTTGGATCAGCAAGCGTAGAGGTGTCACCGAGATTCTCATATTCGTTAGCGGCAATCTTACGCAGAATACGACGCATGATCTTACCTGAACGTGTTTTCGGCAAACCTTTCGTCCAGTGGATTAAGTCTGGCGTTGCAATTGGGCTTAATTCAGAGCGCACCCAATTACGCACTTCTTTGGTCAGCTCTTCCGTTACTTCCACACCTTCAACAGGTGTGACATAAACATAGATACCCTGACCTTTTAGGTCATGCGGATAACCTACTACAGCCGCTTCAGCTACCGATTTATGAGCAACCAACGCGCTTTCAATTTCAGCAGTACCTAGACGGTGTCCCGATACATTCAGAACGTCATCCATGCGACCAGTTATCCAGTAGTAACCATCGGCGTCACGACGCGCGCCATCACCACTGAAATAACGGTTCTTGAAAGTCGAAAAGTAGGTTTGCTCAAAACGCTCATGGTCGCCCCACAGAGTACGCATTTGACCAGGCCATGAGTCATTAATAACCAAACCTCCTTCGGCTTCGCCTTCCTGCACATTGCCTTCACTGTCAACCAATGCTGGCTGAATACCAAAGAAAGGACGTGTCGCAGAACCGGGTTTTAAATCGGTAGCACCCGGCAGTGGTGCAATTAAAATACCGCCGTTCTCGGTTTGCCACCAGGTATCCATAATTGGACATTTACCATTACCAATCGCGCGGTGGTACCACTCCCAGGCTTCCGGGTTAATTGGCTCACCAACACTACCCAGAATACGCAAACTTTCACGGGTCGACGTCTTCGCTGCTTCGTCACCTTTCGCCATTAAAGCACGGATTGCCGTTGGTGCGGTGTAAAGGATATTGACCTTGTGTTTATCAACAATTTCGCCAATACGGCCAACCCCGGGATACGTTGGCACACCTTCAAACATCAGTGTGGTTGCACCGTTTGCCAGCGGCCCGTAAACAATGTACGAGTGACCAGTAATCCAGCCGACATCGGCTGCACACCAGTAAACATCGTCATCGTGATAGTCGAAGACATACTCATGCGTCATTGACGCATACACCATGTAACCACCGGTAGTATGCACAACCCCTTTCGGTTTTCCGGTCGAGCCGGACGTATAAAGAATGAACAGCGGGTCTTCGGCGTTCATCACTTCTGCCTGGCATTCATCGCTGACATCGCCAATCAACTCATGCCACCAAACGTCACGACCTTCTGTCCAATCAACTTTGCCTTCAGTTACACGACATACAATGCTGTGCTCTAATGAAGGGCAAGCGCCATCAGACAAGGCTTTATCCACATTGGCTTTCAAACCAATAGTGCTGCCGCCACGGCGACCTTCGTCGGCGGTAATTATAGCTTTTGCCTGACAGTCGTTAATGCGATCGGCAATAGCATTTGGTGAGAAACCGCCAAAGATAACCGAGTGCACTGCACCAATGCGCGCGCAGGCAAGCATGGCATAAGCCGCTTCCGGTACCATAGGCATATAAATAGCGACCCGGTCACCTTTACCAATACCTAGTTTTTTCAGGCCATTAGCAAAACGAGATACCTCTTTATGTAACTCGCGGTAGGTGATGTGTTTGTCTACACTAGGGTCGTCGCCTTCCCAGATAATAGCTGTTTTGTCAGCTTTATCAGCGAGGTGACGGTCGACACAGTTATAACAAGCGTTTAAAGTGCCGTCCTCGTACCATTTGATGCTGACTTTACCCGGCTCAAACGTTGTATTTTTGACTTTGTTATAGGGTGTGAACCAAGTAATGCGCTTTCCGTGTTCACTCCAAAAGCCTTCGGGGTCATCAATGGATTGCTGGTACAGTTTTTTATAACCGTCATTGTCGATTTTAGCTTTTGATTTTATATGGTCTGGAACTGGATACAGTTGCGACATTACCTCTTCCTCCTTATTCGCAAGATGGTAACTGTTGTACGTTTTACGCGCGTTAAACACTATTAGACCATAGTCTAGATTGATAAAAATTGACCAATTAACGACACTTAACGGCAATATTTCAACAAACTTGGCTGACATGGGAGAACACACGATGGCCTCAAGTAAAACAAACAAGTTTAAGTATACGGCGGCAGCAGCGGCTGTACTTGGTGTGGCAAGCTTTGGTGCGCAGGCTCAGGAAACGGATTTTGACTTTGGCGGTTACGTAAAGCTGGATATGTTGGTGTCTGATTATGCCGACTATGAATCGGGCAAAAATACTAGCGATTTTGCCACCAGCAGCGGCAGCATTGCCCGCCAACAATATATTCCTAGTGTTACGCCGGTGGGCGGTGACGGCGATGACTTAATCACCGATTTCCATGCCCGCCAGTCACGGTTCTTCTTTACCACAAATACTGATCTGGATAATGGTGAAACACTGACCGGCCATATTGAAATGGACTTTCAGCTAACCCCAGACGGCGACGAGCGTATTTCTAACTCTTACAACCCGCGCTTGCGCCAGGCATTTTTAAAATATGGTAACTGGACTTTTGGCCAAACCTGGTCAAACTTTCAGGATCTGAATATTCTGGCTGAATCAGTCGATTTTATCGGTATCACCGACGGCATTATATTTAACCGTCAGGCACAGATCCGCTACACTTCGGGCGGCTTCAGCGCTTCCATTGAAAACCCCGAGACAACAGTTACAGAAACCCGGGCTAATGGCGCAACTGCGCTGGGCGACCGCATCGTTTCCAGTGATGGATTTATGCCAGATGTCACCTTCAAATACACGGGTAAGTCTGACAACTTGACTTGGCAGGCTTCTGCACTGCTACGCCAGCTGACTTATGACGTGACGCAAACAGGTGATGACGAAACGACTTTCGGTTACGGTGTGAGCTTTGGTGCTAAATACACCTTTGGCATGGACGACATTCGTGCATCCATTACCACCGGCTCGGGTTTAGGCCGCTACTTAGGTCTTAACACCTGGAACGGCGCCTATATCGATGCTAACGGCGAATTAGAAGCCATTGACTCAACCGGTATCTCATTTGCATACCGCCATTTCTGGACTGAGAAACTGCGTTCAAACGTTGTTTATTCACGAGGCTGGGCTGACAACGATGAAGCATTACTGGCTCTTGCTGGTGACATGACTGAATACACTCAGCGTCTGGCGTTTAACCTCATGTATTCACCGGCTTCAAACCTAACCTTTGGTGCCGAAATATCACAAGCCAATCGTGAAACCGAAGCCAATGTTGACGGCGACTTAAACCGTCTACAACTGATGGCGATGTACAAGTTTTAAACGGTATTCCCAACCAAAAACGCCGGTAGCCACAATGGGTTACCGGCGTTTTTTCTGTCTGGACACGCTCTAATCAGAGTCGCGCTTACTTCACAATCTCAATAAGCCGCTTACCAATATCCGTATTGTTCATGTACCCACGAAAATCTTCCGCATAAGGACCTTTAGCAAACACAGGCACATCGACAGCCGTATGGCCACTTGTTGTCCAACCTGTACCGGTAATATCACCGGTAATATAAACTAGCGCATCATGGATTGCGTCTGCTCGCTCTTTACCTTCTTGCTCAGCAGCCAGCGCCAGCTCGTCGATATAGTCCTGAGTCAGCTCGAAGTTCACTTTGTCAGCAACATACTCAGGCCATTTCTCCGCGTCCATGTCCAGAAGTTCACTGCGCATTGTCGCAATAGAGCTTTCAATGGCCATGACTCTATCTGAATACCATGCGTACTCGCCGTCACGCCCCAGAGTTAAACCGCCAGTGGAATGGTCAGCGGTCATCACGAGTAACGTATTGGGGTTGTCTTGCATAAAATCAGCGACAACGGTTAGTGCTTTATTGAGTGAATCCATCTCATGCACAGCACAGGCAATATCGTTAGCATGGCCACACCAGTCAATTTGACTGCCTTCAATCATCAGCGCAAACGGCTTGTCGTCACCTGACAATAAACGCAACGCATTGCTGGTCATTTGAGCCAACGAGCCTTTGCCTTCATCAACTGCATGCGGCAGACCTTTTGGTGCGAACAAGCCCATGACCGGCGCCTGCTCCACTTGATCTAACATTTGCATGTCCTGAACCACCTTCAGGCCATGTTGCTCGAGCAATTCGACCCAATTCTTGTCGTCGCGAATAAAATACTGCTGACCGCCGCCGAGCACGACATCATAAGACGCTTCGTCTTCTATGTACTGCTGCGCCATTAAGTCAGCAATTTGATTGTATTCATAGCGCGAGGGATGATGAGAGAAAAATGACGCTGGTGTCGCATGGTTAATTTGTGAAGTCGACACAGATCCTGTCATATAACCACTATTTTTAGCGTATTCCATGACCGTTTTTAAGGACGTTTTATCGTTATCCACGCCGATAGCACCGTTATACGACTTTTCGCCTGTCGCTAATGCCGTCGCGCCCGCAGCCGAATCGGTTACCCAGGTATCGTCTTCAGGGTAGGTCGTTGCGGCTCCGGTGAGATAGTGATCAAACTGCGTTTCTGTAATCTCTTTGGTGTCTAAGTCTGACATGGCATAGCGGTAAGCACTGATAAACTCGAAGCCCATACCGTCGCCAATCACATAAATAATATTGGGTTTCTGCTCTTCAGCTACTGCACTTGATGCACTCATTGCAAGCCCGATAGCTGCGGCCGTTAATGTTTTTTTCATACAACAACTCCGTCTGGTTCTGTAACGCTCTTTGTATGGCCTGATTATATCAAGCACTTAATGTCAGTGATATGACAACGAACCGCAATTTAATCGCGTCTCGCCGTGAATGAGCTGTCGGCCAGGCGCACATCCACTTGCTCGCCGCTGGCAACATCATCGGCCCGGCGCACCACCGTGCCATTGTCTTTACGAACAATGGCATAACCTCGCTCTAGCGTATTCAGCGGGCTGACCAGGTTCAATGACTGCATCAATTGTCCTTGCCGGGACTTTTTGTCTTTCAGTAAACGCGTCATGACTTGCGGCAAACGCTGCTGAAGCATTGTCAATTGCTGTTGGTATTGTGTCAGCCGTTTTTCCGGATGTACGGATTGCAAGCGCCTCACTAAATGCGTGTGCTGCTGACGCTGCCGCATAAGTTGCTGAGTCAGCGCCCGACTCGCACGCGCCTGTAACTCGTCAGCCAGTTGCGACTGTTGTTGCAGCATTCGTTGTGGATGCTGCTGTTGCAGGCGTGTTTGCAGAAATTGCCATTGTTGTTTGAGGCGTTGTATATGCCTTAACTGAGCCTGTTGCAGCCGCTGCATTAACGCCTGAGCACGCTGCAGTTGCTGTTGCTGGTCTTTCGTTACCAGCTCTGCCGCAGCCGATGGTGTGGGTGCTCGCACATCAGCGACAAAGTCTGCTATGGTGAAATCGATTTCGTGACCGACCGCACTAATCACCGGCATTGGAGCGGTAGCCAGCAGCCGTGCAAAACCTTCATCGTTAAAACACCATAAGTCTTCCAGTGAGCCACCGCCGCGCGACACCAGCAGCACATCCACTTCATTACGCTCAAACGCCATTTGCGCCATAGCTTGAAGCTGCGCTACTGCGGCTTCTCCCTGAACCGACGTTGGATAGATAATCACCTCAACGCTGGGATCCCGCCGTTTCATAACCGCTAATATGTCTTTTATTGCCGCCCCGGTTGGTGAGGTCAGCACACCCACTTTGCGAATGTGCTCCGGTAATGGCCGTTTGCGATCAGCCGCAAAGAGTCCTTCAGCACCGAGTTTTGCTTTCAACTGCTCGTAGCGCTGTTGCAATAAGCCCTGTCCGGCGTCTTCCAGGTGCTCGACAATAAGCTGATAGTCACCGCGCGGCTCGTACAGGGTCACTTTCGCTTTCACCAGGACTTGTGAACCGTTTTGCGGGCGCATGGCCGCTCGCTGATTAGCGCCTCGGAACATAGCACAACGTACTTGTGAGCGCTCATCTTTCAGCGTGAAATACCAATGCCCAGAGCCCGGCGCGGCAAAGTTAGAAATTTCACCCACCAGGCTTATTTGGCGAAAACCCTGCTCAAGTAACTGGCGGATTTCGCCATTCAGCTGACTGACCGAGTAAACCATCGACATATTCGACCTCCATTCAATGCGCTGATACTACCACAGAATTCAAAACAATAATTTCGTATTTGGACGTCTAAATGTCTTGACGGCTTTATATCCATTTATTATTGTCGCTGTATTGTCGTTTCAAATTGACGGAGGCCGCTATGGTTCTTCCTATTGCTCGTTCATTTCACACGCAAACGCCTTATGGCCGCTTAAAAGGATATCGGTATGGCTTTCCCGACGCCCCGGCTATTGTTGTACAAGGCGGTATCAGCGCAACCGGGAAGCTGTGGACACCGTCCGGCGATGGTTGGTGGCAATCGCTGCATAGACTTTTCGCAGACACTGACGATTACCAATTTATTAGCTTTGACTACCTCGGCGGGTTAGGCGGTTCAGACTGCCCGGACACTCCGTTGTCCGTGAAAGAGCACAGCAATGTCATTCACCATGCGGTGCAATCAATACTACCCGATGACCCTCTGCATGGCTGGATTGGCGGCTCATTCGGAGGTGTTTTGGGCCTCCAGTACGCACTGGATAACCCAGAGTCGCTTGAGCGGCTAAGCGTTATTGGCGCGGCTCATAAACCGTCGGTGCACTCGTCTTTATTGCGTTATTTCCAACAAGCACTTATACAACGCTGCAACGATTCACAATTGGGTATTGTATTAGCCAGAGCACTGGCCATGCTCAGCTACCGCAGTGCAAAAGAGTTTGAATCGCGCTTTAGTAGCAGCGATGACGCTTTCGAGTACCTGCTTTATAAAGGTGAACGACTGCTTAAAGAAAACGGTAACAGCTCACGCAACCTGTTCACTCATCTCACCCCCGTGTTGAACGAATACAGCATTAATCCTGAGCCTATCGAAACGCCAGTGCATTTAGTTGACTTCACCAGTGACGCCATTGCGCCGCCAAGCTTAATGGCTGAACTGGAAGCCTTGCTACCTAGCTGTACGTCACGGGTGTCGGTTGAAAGTGAATACGGCCACGACGGATTTATTAAAAACGTGCCTGAGTACGGCACCTCGTTAAAACACTTTTTATTTGAAACGCATTTGGAGACCACATGAAAGACGAGACGTTATCCATTCATCATGGCTACGACACCGACCCCACCACCAAGTCGGTCGCCACACCCATTTATCAAACGGCATCTTACGAGTTCGATAGCGCGCAGCACGGGGCTGATCTCTTCGACTTGGCGGTAGAAGGCAATATCTATTCACGCATTATGAACCCGACTAATGATGTGCTCGAAAAGCGGGTTGCCGCGCTTGAAGGTGGTGTTGCCGGGTTGGCGGTCGCTTCAGGTATGGCGGCCATTGAGTACACCCTAATTACTTTGGCAAGTCAGGGCGACAACATTGTTACCACCCCGCAGCTGTACGGAGGCACCTATACATTGTTTCGCCATATGTTGCCGTCGCTGGGTATCGAAGTACGCTTTGCCGAGTCAGACAATGCGAAGGACATTGACGCACTCATTGATGAGCGAACCAAAGCGGTTTACTGCGAAAGCATTGGTAACCCCGCGGGTAACATTGCCGACTTAGAAGCACTGGCGGAAGTTGCTCACACACATGGGGTACCGCTCGTCGTTGATAATACCGTCGCCACGCCGATTCTATGCAAGCCCATTGAACACGGCGCTGACATTGTCATCCACTCGTTGACGAAATACATTGGCGGGCATGGTAATTCCATCGGTGGGCTTATTGTTGACTCCGGGCGCTTTGACTGGCTGGCTCACAAAGAACGGTTTCCTCAATTCAGTCACCCCGAGCCGGCTTATCACGGTGTGATTTATACTGACGCCTTTGGGCCGGCTGCGTTTATCGCACGAGTCAGGACCGTCGCTTTGCGCAACACCGGTGCCTGTTTGTCGCCCTTTAATGCCTTTTTATTGTTGCAGGGGCTGGAGACTCTGGCTTTGCGGATTGAACGCCATTGCGAAAACGCAAAGGCTGTCGCCGACTATCTACTACAACATCCGAATGTTGAATGGGTGAATTACGCAGGTTTGGCTCAGCATCCACACTATGAACTTGCCGCCAAATATGTGACTGGCGGGTTACCTGCATCATTGCTTACCTTTGGCATAAAAAGCGGTTACGAGGCAGGAGTTAAGTTTTATGACAAGCTTGGCTTGTTTAAGCGGTTAGTGAATATCGGCGATGCAAAGTCGCTTGCCTGCCACCCTGCTTCTACCACTCACCGACAGCTGTCGGAACAGGAGCAAGCTGCTGTTGGAGTTAAACCAGAAGCCATCCGCTTGTGTGTCGGCATAGAGCACATTAGCGATATTATTGCTGACTTAGAGCAGGCATTAAGCATTTAATATACCGAAAAAAGAAAAGCCACCGGACGGTGGCTTTTTAAAGCGAATAAAACAACGCGTGCTCTTATGCGTCGTCTTTTTTCAAATGCACATCCATTTGTGGGAATGGAATACCAATGCCTTCCTCATCTAAGCGATCTTTAATGCGCTCCAGTAAATCCCAACGGGTTGGCCAGTAGTCTTCGTTTTTGACCCACGGACGCACGTTAAAGTCGACAGAAGAGTTACCCAGATTTGTCACCGTCACCACTGGCTCTGGGTCTTTCAGCACTCGCTCGTCATTGGTAATAACGTCCATTAATACTTGCTTGGTTTTCTGCAAGTTGGCGCTATAGCTCACACCAATGACCAAGTCGATACGACGCAGTTCTTCACGGTTGTAATTGGTAATTGGACCACCGATAATTTCCGAATTCGGCACGTAAATAACCTTGCGATCCGGCGTTTTCAGAATAGTCTGGAAAATATTGATTTGTTCGACCGTCCCGGAAACACCACCAGCATCAACATATTCGCCAGCACGGAACGGACGGAACATAATAAGCAATACGCCCGACGCAATGTTTGACAGAGACCCTTGCAGGGCAAGGCCAATAGCCAAACCTGCCGCACCTAAAATAGCTATAAAGGACGTGGTCTCGACCCCAACATGCGACAGTGCCATCATAATAGCGGCAATGAAGATAACGGTTTTTACAATAGCGCTGACAAAGCTAATAACTGCGCCATCTACTTCACGCTTTTGCATGCCTTTGGACATGACTCGGGTAACGCCATTCGCCACTATTCTACCAATAATCAAAATGGCAATCGCGATAATAAACTTAATCGAAAACTCGATAAGCATATCCTGATTGTCGTTTATCCACTGAACGATGCTGTCCATAACATTTCCTTATTTAACAATAACTAAACTATGATTTCCCAAAATAGCGCTTATTATGGCTATTCGCAAACGCATTTAAAGGCGGAACGAGTAACGCCCCTGCGCGTCTGGCCGCCCCATGTATTGAATAAGCTTTGCCAGGCCTTCTGGCGTTCGCGGTGTTGGTTTTACGGTACCGGACGCTTTAATGTCCTGACTATTGATACTCGCATCAACTTCCAGACTTAAATCGTTGTCGCCTTTCATGATTAATGCGACGGAGTTATCGTCATGACACCCCAGCTCGACCGGAAAGCTCCCTAGTGACTGCCATTGTCCATTGACCAGCACCTGAATATTATCGCCGCTGGCACTACCTTCTAAGTTATCGCACCAACGCACAGGCCCCGGTGCTGTCACCACGTATTCATTTACGTCTAATTCCCAGCGACCTCTCGTTTGCAATGGCAGTTTGGTTTGAGCGATATCTAATAACGCGCCTAAACTACCGCTAGCTTTTATGTCCTGCGCACCAACACGGGTCGAGCTAGCTAATAAACGTCCCTGCAACGAAAATGGATTATTCTGTTTTGGCACTTTGACATCAACAACCAAGTCACCAAGGAAAATCGATGATACTTGCCAGTCCCAGCTAAGATCGTTAATGACATTACCATCGACCACGACTTGTCCGGCAGCCCCTTGCCATAGGGTTCCAGACACTTGCGTCAATTGAATGTTATTCGGCAATGGCATCCAGTAAATAACGCGTGCCGGTAACAATACCAACAAGGTTATTAAATAAGCCAAAACAAGCCAGGGCAGCCAACGCTTCAATTTCATGAGACGTCTTTCACCAATAGTTTTCGTAATCGGACACTGCCTGGTTGTTCAAGCCGGGCAATATCAGCACCGGTTAGCTGTAAACCAAAGTCACTTTCCAGCGCATTCATAAACTGAAGCAGTTGATTAAATGGTACTGTGTCCACTGTGACCAGATACTCTTCACCTTGCGGCTGAATACGCGCCAGCTCAATGTCATACTGCGCCGCAGCCTGGTTAATACGCTGGCTGAGGGAGCCCTTCACGGTTGAGCTTTTGGCGCTTCTACCTTCCATGCTTTTATATCGCGCTATCGCCTGTTGCACCCATTGATACTGGTCTTGCTGAGATTTCAAACGGTTCTCCGCCTGTATCACTGACTGAGAACTTGGCAACCAAATAATGAAATATAAAAACGCAATGGCCAATACAATGGCTAATGCGCTTAGCAGGCGCTGCTCACGGCTATTAAACTGCTGCCAACGGTTATACGCAAGCTGACGATAAGGCTCAAAAATTGCTTTAAGTTTATCCATAACGTTACCCCTGAAGCTCTATAGTCAGTGCGCCGGAAACCTGACTTCCGCGGTTACTCATCGACCCAGCTTCTATGGCTACACCGTTATTTTGAGCCGCCCGTTGAAAAGCTTCCAATTGTGAAAAGCTCTCAGCTGTTGCCTGCAGTCGCAATTCATTATTTTGAAAACGCAGCAACTCAAGCTTAACCGACGGCTCGGCCTGAAATGCTGGCTGCAAGCTGTCGAGAGCAGCTAAAACGGAACGGTCTGAGCCTCCAGAGCCGCCAGCTCTATCGACTTTTTGCTGCAACTGTGCTCTTAAATTGACAATACGGGTTTCGTTTGGAAAAACATCACGGTAAAGCTGCTCAGACTTTGCCTGTAACGAAGCGCGCTGCTGCTCCAGTTGCCAGTATTTTATGCCGTTTAGCGCAACGGCCAACACAAATAATACGCTGGCAGCTATTGCTAGCGGCTTCCAGGGCAGGCTTGATGACTGCCGCTGCTTCTTAGCTCGGAAAGCGCCTTGCCGAAGGTTAATTTCGGCGTTGCTTTGCAGCGCTGCCACAGCAATTGTCATGGGAACTTCAATGTCGGCCGACTCTAATACGGTAGGAGGCTGAGGCCAATCCAGCGGCCCATAGTGAACAATTTTTTCCGGCGAGTCATACTCACTGCTTAGAATGGAGGCAAGTTCAGAAAATGCGGCTCGCTCCACCGCAAAGCCTTGCCAGACCGAGGTTCTTACCAGAACGCTATGACCCAATTCAATAGCGTGCCATTCATTCTCATGAGCCGGCAGCAGGAAAATATCAGGCAACCAACGGTTAGACTCAATTCCTGACTCTGACAGAACACCCAACCACTGTTGCATATGTGCTTTTTCTACAACGGCCACCGGTATTGTCGAGGCTTTTGTTTCCGGCCAGGCAAAATGCAGCGTTTCTATGTCTGCCGCAAGTTCTTCTTCCAACGCATACGGAATAACTTTGTCCAAATGCTTTTTACTCCCCGTCGGAAGGGTAACCTGAGTTAAAAAGACATCTTGACCCGGAACAGCAATAACCACATCACTGCGTGACGCTTTATCCGCCAACTGTGACAGCTCTTCGGTTGATTCCAGCTCGCCGCTGGCAATAAGCTCCTGTTGCTGGTTATGCCACAACAACCAGGGAATGCTTTCTGTTGTTCCAAAAGCAGGCAGTCGTATTATTAGCGTTTCCTGCATGTTTTATTCTCCCATCGCACGGTACAAGGTGGCTACTTCGCCGTTGTTAACGTGCAGTACTGAACGGGCTTTCATTTCAACATCGCCCCATTGTATGTATGCGGTTAGCTGAAAGTATTCACTTTCAACATCAAGTTCTGACAGTTCGCCGTTAAGCTCTGATTTCACATTGGCAATAGCTTCAACTTCATCGACCTCTTCATTCGACTCATAGCCTGCTTCCGGCCTGTTCGACAAGAAGGATTGCGCATCTTGTAACGACATTTTACCTTCTGTCACTGCTGTCAGTAATGCAGCTTGCTCTTCTTTAAGCGTATTCACGTTAATCATTAATGCCGTTTCATTCGGTATTACGCAGACATAAGGACGCAGTTTGCGAACGACTTCCCGATTGTATCCCCTAATCATGCGCAGCTCGCTAACGTCCAGTAGTAAGCTGTTTGCCGCTAAGTATGGCTTAGGCAGTCCCTGATAATCAGGATCTTCAGCACCATTTGAACCCGACAGCTGAGTGTCACCGTCTATCCAGTCAACCAGGCTATCGGTTAACCCCTGGGCCTGATATTCATCGAGTTCAACACCTTGCAATAGCGCTTTATACTGTCGCTTACGTCGTTCCAGCGTGCCAGGGTCTTCCTCATCCGTCACCATACTGTTCAAGTTAAAACAACTGGATAAGTCTCTCACACGAGCCGCTATCTGCCCACCTTCAACCGGGAACGGACCGGTTCGGCTGGCCCAGCTTTGTTGGTTATTCGCGACACCATCATTTTCGTTTAACTCGCGCTTTAACACCTCTTTTAAAACATCCTCAGCGCTTAACCACATCCAGTAACTTTGTTCAGCTTGCTGCAAGTTGCCCATGCGGGTTATTTGCATTTGCAGTTTACTACCGAGGTTCACTGCTATCACCGAAACCAGAGCAATAACCAGCATGACCGTTATGAGTGCGGCGCCTTTTTGACGAGAGTTTTTAGTCTGCATTCGACCCTCCCGAACTTTGCGCCTCCACTTGACCTGCACCAGCAACCAAAAATATACGCTTAATTTCGTCATATTGCTCGGTCTGCAAAGTCACCTCAATGGCTTTCGGTAAATCGCCTTCGCTACGCCACTCTGCGTTCCAGCCCTTATCCAATCCACGATTACCATCGCTTTGACCTGCTGCTCTATAAAAGCGAAACGACAAGTCTGTCACACCGCTCAACAACGTCTGCACAGTCGGCTCGTTACTCCTGTCATTCACAAACGAATAACTAACCCGTTGTAACTGGCCATCCATAACTCGATAAATAACCGGCTGTAACTCAGCTCGCGGCAAAACATCACCCGGGTTATCAAAGCCGCTGCGCACAAAAGCTAGAACGCCGCGCTCCGAATCAAAGTAGCCAACGTCATTACTTAAATACTGGTGCGTTACTTCAGTGTCATTGGGGCGCGTCGGCTTAGCGACTAACTGGCGAATGTCTTGTTGCATTAACAGTTGGCTAAATTGCAGTTGCTCCAGTGACTCACGCCGCTCGCTCGACTGCTGCTCGGTACTGACCATTTGGCTTAGCACCTGGTAACTGGCTATACCAATTACCGCAAATATGGCCATAGTCACCAACACTTCAACTAAGGTGAACCCCGACTGTCGGTTGCCGTTAACGTGCATTCCGGTCACCTCTAGCGGCTGAGTCAGGCTTTCTCAAGTAGCGCGTTAACCGATAATGCTCCCGCCCACCTTCCGTTTTTGACACTATCACTGTGACAGCGACCACGTTAGGAGTTACCGTTTCAACCACCTGCTGCTGCCAATGCCAGGTGGTGCCGGCTTGCTCTGCCGTACCTTTTTTATTGTCTTTTACCGGCCATTCCTGGGCCAGGGACACTTCTGCTATCCGATTTGACGCCACATACTGTGCAAAGGTTTTACTTTGTAAGTCACTTAAACTGGTCAGGTGACTACTGGCTGCTTGTAATGCAGCCAAAGCCGCTAACCCAAAAATAGATAGCGCGACCATGACTTCAATAAGTGTAAAACCTTTTACCCTCATTGCTCAGGCGCCTCATTTAAAACTACCAATTGCCAACTGTTTTCAGTTTTCACCCAACGCTCAGCCGCAATATCATTCGCATTTTCAATTTTTAAGGTAAAAGCTGTCATCTCGCCACTTGGCAAAATAAGTACATCCGGACGCTTTACTTCAGAGTCGTCCTGTTCTGAATCATCCCCGCTGCCAAAAACACCGTCGTTAAGTTCTTCATTTTGAGCCAGCTCAGCCATGTCCTGATTTAATAACTGCCAGCTTAATGGCCACTCAGTTTGCTGAGGTTTAAGCCCACGAGTGTTAAAAGATTGCCAGCTTTCCTCCTGCCAAACCAGAAACTCATAACCATTGTCGTTAAACGCAAGCGCGAGAGGTTGCTGCCGCACCATCGCATACTCACGTGCGTATTGAAGTTGCTGCTGTAGCGTTATTGCTGAGTCTTGAGCAGAGTTTTGCTGACGGTTACTGCCCGGTAACGTCAACATAACTGAGCTGGCAATAAGACCAAGAATGGCCATAACCAGCATCAGTTCAATCAGAGTGAATCCTTGTTGCTGGCGCCTATTGGTCACGGTCGTTGTTGCCAATCATCCAACTACCGAAGTCATCTTCAGTACCCGGTTGACCGTCTGGGCCTGCTGAAAAAATATCAATATCGTCGTACTGCCCCGGGTTCAACAACAGATAGTCGTTGCCGTAAGGGTCTTGTGGTAAACGACGAATATAGCCACCACTGCGATAGCTTCGCGGTTGCGGATCAATATTCGGTTCATTCACGAGCGCTTCTAAACCTTGCTCAGTGGTAGGAAACATACCGTTATCAAGGTGATACTGATCTAATGCACTCTCTAATGACACAATGTCGGCAACAACTTTTTGCTGCGCCGCTCTTTCCTGGTTACCCAGCACGTTAGGTAACACCATGGTTGCCAAAATACCAATAATGGCAATAACCACCATAACTTCAACGAGTGAAAAACCAGATTGATTACGTCTCATAATTAAAGTCCTACACTATTATTTAACTGCAATATGGGCTGAATTATCGACAAAACGATAAAAAAGACGATGCCCGCCATGGTGACAATCAGTACGGGTTCGAAGACCTTAAGGCTGACTGTGACTAAGTTCTCAAATTCTTTATCCTGGTTGTCGGCGCAGCGTTTCAGCATCTGCTCAAGCTCACCCGACTTCTCTCCGGCCGCTATCATATGCAGCATCATAGGCGGGAATAGCCCGGTTTCCTGCAATGCAGCCCTTAACGACGAACCTTCTCTTACCCTGTCAGCGGCTTCATCGACCGCTTCTCTTATCGCTAAATTACCAATAACCGATGAGGTAATCCGCAGACCATCGAGTAATGGCACCGCCGATGACGTTAAAATACTCAGCGTTCTGGCAAAGCGCGCAGTGCTAACCCCTCGTATGACTTTCCCCAACATAGGAAGTTTCAGCAAGCGGTAATGATACTTTAACCGGTTTGTGTCTTTTCGAAGCCACTGTCCAAATAACAACAGTAAAACAGCTAACCCAACAACCAGCCAGAGTCCCCAATTCTGCAAAAACTCACTAATGGCTATCATAGCCAACGTGGTGGGAGGTAGCTCTTGCCCCATAGTGGCAAAGTTCTCGACAATTTGAGGCACTATTGAAACCAAGAGAAATACGACAATACCGATAGCCACCAGAGTCAGCATAAGCGGATAAATAAGCGCCTGCGTCAACTGACTCTTCATGTGCTGCCGTTGTTCGGTGTAATCGGCCAGTTCTTCGAGAACCTGGTCCAGATGCCCAGACTTCTCACCCGCAGCCACCATTGCCGTATACAGCGAGTCAAACACCCCAGGGAATTCCGCCATTGCCTCAGCCAGACCATAACCTTCAACGACTTTGCTTCGTACTGACATAACCAGCTTTTTCATGCGTGGCTTTTCAGTTTGATCAGCAACGGCCAGTAACGCTTGCTCAATAGGCAAAGCAGAGCCTACTAAGGTCGAAAGCTGACGAGTAATAAGGGCAAGGTCCTGCGCTTTGACTTTTCGAAATGTGAAGCCCCAGCGATTCTGCGCACTCTGCTTCTTCTCTTTTTCCGCCGCAGCAGAAATAGCAACAGGCATAAGGCCTTGCTCACGAAGCATCTGCCGAACCTGACGTTCAGTATCGGCCTCAAGCACGCCTTTTTTCTTACGTCCATTATTGGCTATTGCCTGATACTCAAATGCTGCCACGTATTACTCCTCGCGAGTGACTCGCAAGACTTCCTCTAGTGTGGTTTTCCCTTCCAGCACCTTTTGCAGGCCGTCTTGTCGTATGCTTGGGGTTGACTGGCGTATGTACTTTTCAATCGCCTGTTCACCGTGACCGTTATGCACAAGTTCGCGCACATGATCATCGACCTGGAGAAGTTCGTGAATACCCGTTCGCCCTCTATAACCTGTATGGTTACATTCCTCACAGCCGCCTGCGCGGTAAACAATATGTTCCGAACTTTTACTCAGCCCTAATATCTGGCGCTCTTCCGCATCGGGTGTATGAGGCTGACGACAGCTACTACATAAAGTCCGAACTAAGCGCTGAGACAACACCGCCAATAAACTGGAGGACAGCAGGAATGGTTCAACCCCCATATCCTCAAGACGTGTGATAGCACCCGCAGCTGTATTGGTGTGTAACGTCGACAAAACCAAGTGCCCCGTCAATGATGCCTGCACGGCAATTTGAGCAGTCTCTACGTCTCGTATCTCACCGACCATGACAACGTCAGGATCTTGCCGCAGAATCGCTCGCAAACCACGCGCGAATGTCATATCAACACGCGGATTCACCTGTGTTTGTCCAATACCGTCGATAGCATACTCGATGGGATCTTCTACTGTCAGAATATTACGGTCTTTCGAATTAATTTCGCTCAGCCCGGCATACAAGGTCGTACTTTTACCGGAGCCGGTTGGGCCAGTCACAAGGATGATGCCATGCGGCTTATGAATCAGCTGCTGAAAGATATTACGGTTTTCCTGCGTCATTCCCAGCTGCATTAGGTTCAAACGTGCATTGTTTTTATCAAGCAAACGCAGAACAACGCGTTCACCATGGTTCGACGGCATAGTCGACACCCTTACGTCGACCGCTCTACCAGCGATAAGCAATGAAATACGACCGTCTTGCGGTATACGTTTTTCAGCAATATCCAGCTGTGCCATGACCTTAATTCGGGAAACTAATAGAGAAGACAACTTACGGTTCGGCTTCAATACTTCACGCAATACGCCATCAATACGGAAGCGAATCAGTAGTGACTTTTCGAACGTCTCTATGTGAATATCCGATGCCCCTTCTTTTATAGCCTCACTTAACATGGCGTTAATGAGTTTGATAATAGGTGCATCGTCTTCACTTTCTAATAGATCTTCGGTTTGCGGTAACTCGTCCGCCAGTGAGAACAAGTCAGACTCATTCCCAATGTCTTCCATCAGCTGTTTTGCCTCTGACGAGTCGCGCTGATATGCCTGCGTCAACAGGGTTTCAAAGTCGTTGGCGGGGTGTTCTTGCAAGGTGAACGGTTGACCCAGTTTGCGTCGCACTTCCCTAAGCGCCTGCGCGGAAACGCCTGCGCGGCAGTGCACAACCATTGGCTCCCCCGACTCCACCACGACGCCGAAGCGTTTGGCAAAACCAAAAGGTAACCGTGTTGTCGCAATAGCACTCGCGTCAGTCATTCTCTTTCTCTGGCTGTTTATTATCCAGGTACTCTTCGAAGCCGGGCGGCAAGGTTAACTCACTGTCCCATTCATTCATTACCGGAGACTCTTCCATTGGCATCAAGGAAATACCGCGTGAACGCTCGTCCAGTTGCAGTGCGCGCATATAGTTGTATTTTGCCGAGCTGATTTCTCGCATGCGCTTGCCATTGCGAACTATCGTGGGGCGAATAAATACCATTAAGTTGCGCTTTTGCTTTGACGTTGAGGTAGAGCTAAACAGTCTTCCTAACACAGGAATGTCGCCCAGCAGCGGTATCTTAGACACTGACTCCTGTACGTCTTCGTCGATAAGGCCGCCCAGAACAATGGTTTCGCCATCGTCCGCCATGACGGTTGTTTTCATTTCACGCTTATTAATAATAACGTCCACTGAGGTTGCGCCACTTAAGCTTGAGACTTCCTGCTCAATAGTCATTTGCACGGCGTCGCCTTCATTAATTTGTGGCGTCACTTTCAGCTTTATACCCACTTCAGTTCGGTCGACCGTCTGGAACGGGTTGTCATTGTTATCGCCAGTCGTTGACCCCGTAATGGTTGGCACTTCCTGACCGACCAAAAAGCTGGCTTCTTCGTTATCAACCGTAACAATGCTGGGTGTCGCTAAGATGTTTGAGTTGGTATCCTGAGTCACTGCTTGGACTACCGCTGCCCAGTCATTCTGAATAGTACCGAACATCATGCCGTTAACCGAGCCTAACAAGTTAGCTAGCAACGAGATATCGCCGGGTTCATCAGGGTTTTCAATAACACGATCATTTTCTGTAATAATTGTTGTGCCTTCACGGTCTCTAGCCTGATAAGCCCCAGCAGCCAAGCTACCGATAGGCACTTGACTACCGTCATTATATTGCACCATACCGCCGTCTTCGCTTATCCACTGGACACCAAAGTTGACGTTATCGCCTTCCATAATTTCGACAATAATAGCCTCAACCTGCACCTGGGCACGGCGAATATCCAGGTCGTGAATGACTTTCTCCAGAGAAGCCATCATGTCCTGCTGAGCCGTTATAACAACTGAGTTCGTCGGTTCATGCGGACTAATGCTCACAGAGTCGTTATTATTGCGTCGGCGAGTTGTGTTGGTATTTGACGTTTGCTGTTCGCTTTCTGCCTGTATTGAACGACTGACGTCATTCAACACTTCAACCACTTCGGGCGCTTTTGCGTATTTCAAATAAAATACACGCGTATTACCTTCCGACTTTAAGTCTTGGTCAAGTTGCTTAATAAGCTTAACAACTCGAGCTCTTGCCCGCGGCTCACCGCTGACAATAACCGAGTTACTGCGCTCGTCGGCAACGATTTTAGGAATCAGCAAAGGTGGTGTTCCATCGTTATTGCTTTTTTCATACAGTGACTGCGCAATACGCACAATTTCACTGGCCGACGCATACTCGAGGTGAATCATATCAACGTCTTGGTCACCTGCCCTGTCGACCCGCTCGATAATCTCGACCAAGCGCTGCACAGTCTCTGAGCGGCCGGTCATCATAATAACGTTTGAAGGGTCGTAGCTAACCACCATACCACCACCACTTTGATCATTAAGCTGGCGCAATAAAGGCGCTAATTCACGTACAGAAACATTTTCAACGGGAACAACGCGAGTGACCATTGCGTCGCCAGAGCCTTGGCTATCAGCGTCCATAACGGGTAATGACGATGTCTTAGCGTCGCGATCTCGAATGACTTTAAGTACGCCAGATTCCATCTCAACCACAGCAAAGCCGTAAACTTCTAGGACGTTAAGAAAGAACTGATAGTACTGCTCTTCATTCATCACGTCATAGCTACGCACATCAATTTTGCCACGCACATTTGGGTCGATAATAATGGTTTTGCCCAAGTTACGGCCAACCACCTGAATAAATTCGTTGATGTCGGTATTTTTAAAACTGGCCGCATATTCTTCTGCCGTTAATGGCGTACTCATTACGCTTACAGCCACCCCCAGGGCTCCGAGCCAATTTCTTAAGCCTCTTTTTGCCACTGACATATTAGTTTTCCTGTTTTTCCGGTAGCTCAAACGACAGCTCCATCCGTTCACCATCGCGCTCTATTTCGATTGATACTTGTTTTTGGTTAGCCAGCTCCTCACTGGCTAACACGGCTTGTTCCATATCGGTTAAGTCGTAGCCATTGATAGCGACCGCCAAGTCGCCATTTTGAAACCCTGCTTGCTGAAAAAGTTCGGGATTTTTTGCCGCCTTTAGTCGATAACCAACAAGCGACCCTCCTTCCATAGCCGGAGAAATGCTCACATACTCCATTATCGAGGACGGATTATCTGCTATGTTACGCAGCTCAGTTTCGACAAATTCTGTTCTGCTTTTATCATTTTCAGCAGAGCCTTCCGGCGAGCGTTCATCAGCGACCGTTTCGTCTACGGTCAACGATAATGCCGGACGGTCCTCACCAACATCTTCCATCACCAGCGTTTCGAGTCGGCCGTTATTGTCGAGGATAACGCGATCAGCGTATATCTCTTCAACCGTCACCCGAGAACTGCCAATGCTTTCGCCAATAATATAGGTGCGCTGTTGGCTACCCTGCTGAATAATAGCGGCAGAGCGCTCTGGATTAGAGCTTGCAGATACCCCGATAAGACGCACATTCAGTGTCGTTTTCGGCGCATTGCGCGAGTTTCTTGGCCCCTGCTTTTCTGACTGACCAAACAGGTGAAGCGCCTGAATACCACCAATGTCGATTGTATTAGCAGACGATGACGTCGAATTAAACTTCGGAACGGTCGGTGGGCTATTTTCCGGCTCATCGGGCGATAGTAACGACCAAGTAAACTCAGCAAGCAACACCGCAACACAAAACCACAGGAATGCGGTAAGCGCGAGCATAAGTCTGCGCCAATGGGCTGAATTCGTAAAATACTGTTGAAGTCTGGCAGTCACTTTATTCTTATTCTTGTTACACTGACAAAAGAGATTCATGCATTCTAGCGCAGCCAACATGAGTCAACAATCGCTTAACACAAACTTTATAACGAAATGATTGCGGTTTTATGACAAAGAAGCAAAAGCATACAACATCTGACACCGGTGTTCGCCTGGATAAATGGCTCTGGGCGGCACGTTTTTATAAAACCCGGGCACTTGCCAGAGAAATGGTCCAGTCAGGTAAAGTACACTACGACGGCCAACGCAGTAAACCCTCTAAAGTCGTTCAGGTCGGTGCCATTATTAAATTACGTCAGGGCTTCGATAGTAAGGAAGTCGAAGTACTGGAGTTAAGTGAGCAGCGGCGCGGCGCGCCCGAAGCGCAGCTTTTGTATCGAGAGACAGAAGAAAGTCTGGCAAAACGAGAAGAAAACGCTGAAGCAAGAAAGCTTAATGCATTGTATAATCCACACCCTGACGGACGTCCGGATAAAAAGCAGCGACGTCAGTTAATTCGTTTTAAAAAGGAGTGACCATGGAGTACCCAACGGATCAATTATCGCGTTATACATTTAACGACCATGACGTGCGCGGTGAGCTTGTCCAGCTAACCAGTAGCTATCAAACGTTAATCCGTGGTCATGACTACCCGGCTCCGGTTCAGGAAGTCTTAGGGCATATGATGGCCGCTGTTTCATTGCTGACTGCGACATTAAAATTTGAAGGGCACATTGCCGTTCAGCTGCAAGGCGATGGTCCTCTGAACTTTGTTGCCGTCAACGGTAACCATAAGCAAGAGCTACGTGGCATAGCTCGTTTACGAGCTGAGTTAAACGATACGGATCTGCGCTCGATGATTGGTAAGGGTCAATTAATTATCACATTAACGCCTGAGACTGGAGAGCGTTACCAGGGCGTTGTCAGTGGTGATGCTGACTCTATTGCCGAAATGCTTGAAAACTACTTTGAGCAATCAGAGCAATTGCACACCAAAGTCTGGCTTCATGCTGACGGTGAACACGCAGCGGGTATGTTGTTGCAAAGACTACCGTCTTCCGGGCAAGACCTTACGGGCTTCGAACACTTGGCAACACTCACTGACACTATTACCGCCAAAGAGCTTTACACCGTACCAGCAGAGGAGCTACTGCATCGTTTATATCATGAGGAAACCGTACACCTGTATCCGGCTCAGCCGGTCAGTTTTGTCTGCGGTTGCTCTCGCGACAAAACATTGGACGCATTAGCCTCGGTTAAGCCTGAAGAATTAAAAGAAATCTTAGAGAGAGACGGCGAAATCGTCATGACCTGTGATTACTGCCTGACTGAGTATGTTTTTAAACCCTCTGATTTTAATTAGGCTTCTTGCTTGATACAAAAAAGCCCGATATTTTCGGTATCGGGCTTATGTTTGTTTTTATTTACTTCTTCTTTTTCAAAAACTTCATTAGACGCTTTCGCTTGCGTTGCTGCGACAGCGTTAATTGGTTTTTCTTGCCGGCAAATGGGTTTTTCGGCTCTTTGAATTCAATTTTTATTGGTGTGCCCATTATGCCTAATGCTTTTCTAAAGTAGTTCATTAGGTAGCGTTTATAAGAGCCTGGTAAGTCAGTCACCTGGTTGCCGTGAATAACAATTCTTGGTGGATTATAGCCGCCAGCGTGAGCGTATTTTAACTTCACACGGCGTCCTCCGACCAACGGTGGTTGATGTTCCTCTTGTGCCATTTCCATTATTTTTGTCAGCTTAGAGGTACCTATACGCTGAGTTGCGCTCGTATAAGCTTCTTCGACCGACTCAAATAAATGACCAACGCCCGTTCCGTGTAGCGCAGAAATAAAATGCAAACGAGCAAAGTCGACAAAGCCTAAACGACGGTCAAGTTCACGTTTTATTTCTTCCTTATGATCACTTTCTAAGCCGTCCCACTTATTCACCGCAATAACGATAGAACGACCGGCATTAAGAGCGAACCCAATAAGGTTTAAATCCTGATCAGTAATCGTTTCTCGTGCGTCAATGACGATAAGAACGACGTTTGCATCTTCAATTGCCTGTAGGGTTTTCACCACAGAGAACTTCTCAATGGCTTCTCCAATACGACCTCGACGACGAACACCTGCTGTATCAATTAAGATGTACTCGCGATCATCACGTTGCATCGGAATATAGACCGAATCTCGGGTAGTGCCTGGCATATCGTAAACGACAACCCGCTCTTCACCCAGAATTCGGTTAGTCAGCGTTGATTTGCCTACGTTAGGTCGACCTACAATCGCCAACTTAAGAGGCAAGGCCTCATAATCGATTTCATCGTGTTCGAGATCTTCAGAGTCCTCTTTCGTCGATGCAATAACATCCGGGTAGTCATCAGCCAACGGCTTAAAGCAGGTTGTCAGCAACTGCTCAACGCCACGCCCATGAGCAGCAGCAATACCGTATAGCTCACCGAGGGAAAGAGAATAGAAGTCTGCCATCGCGGAAGTGGCATCAATGCCGTCAATTTTATTACAGACTAAATAAACTTTTTTGTCTTGTTTGCGCAGATGAGTCGCTATGGCTTGATCACCAACTGTGACACCGTCACGTGCATCCACCATAAACAAAACGACATCGGCTTCGTCGACAGCCAGTAGTGACTGCTTCGCCATCTCTTCATCGATACCCTCTTCATCGCCATGGATACCGCCGGTATCAACAACTATGAATTGATAGCCGTCGTAGTTTGCTTGTCCGTATTTTCTGTCTCGGGTTAACCCGGGAAAGTCCGCTACCAACGCATCGCGAGTGCGTGTTAACCGATTAAACAAGGTGGATTTCCCAACATTTGGGCGCCCCACGAGCGCAACAACTGGTAGCATTATCTATTAATTTCCTGAGTTTATATCAAGGGCGATTATCTCGCCATCACGTGTTTGTACATAAGCAACGTTGTCACTTACCACAGGCGCAGCATAAACGCCGTCACCACCAACATGGTAACGTCCTTTTATTTCACCTGAGTCGTCATCCAACCAATGTAAGTAACCTTCGAAATCACCGACCAGTATATGGCCACGGTGTCTTGCCGGAGCTGACAATTCACGACCAAACAAGCGTGTATTACTCCAACGCTCAATACCACCGCTTTGGTCAAGTGCGTAAATATGGCTATTTACGTCAGTTAAAAAGATTCGACCTGCTGTTACCAACATGTTTTCGAACGATTTATAATCGCGCTTCCAGCGGACTTCACCACTCATTAACTCAAGCGCGACCAATTCGCCGTTATAAGCTACCATATAAAGCGTGGTGCCTTGTGAGGCTGGCGCAGCGTCAACGTCGGCTAAGCGTTCGAGTTCAGTACTGCCACTAGCTTCCCCAATTGTTTGAGTCCACGCTTGCTGACCACTGTCGGCAATTAAAACCATACCATTGCCGTTACTATCGCCAACAATGACACCACCACTAATAATAGCCGGAGACGAAGCACCTCGAACCGACAACATTGGTGTTTGGTACTCATATTCCCACTGTTGTTCGCCCGTCGAAGCATCAAGACTAATCACTTTACCACCACCGGTGTGAACAACGACTCGCCCTTCACCAACGGCCGGGTCAGACATTACTTCGTTACCCACTTCGGTATGCCAAACCAGCTCACCGGTTTCCGCATCCAGAGCAACAACATCACCGTTCTCTGTACCTAAATATACATTGTCGTACTGTGCAACTAAGCCGCCTGAGATTCTCGCGGGGAATGGACTGGCAAATAAGCCTTCAAACCAACCCTCATCACGAGCCTCATCAAAGGTGATGAGGTTGCGTAAGTCAATTTGCCAAACTTTATCGCCATTGGTTTTGTCCATTGCACGAACAATACCTGCTCGGTCAGCCGCGTACACATTGCCGTATTCAACAACAGGGTTTAACCGAGAGAAATATTCACCAATACCACTGCCGACTGACTCGCTCCAAAGTACCTTTGGAGTGACTTCGGCATTAATCGGCTGCAAGGTCGCAAACTTTGGCTCTTCGTCTGAGCTAGAGCAACCAACAGCAATGAGCGCTGCTGATAATAACGCGACACTTTTTACCAGAGATTTAATAGACTGCATTATGATTTAGCCAAACTGTTGATTTTCATTTGCAGCGCAGGAGTCAGAGACTCATCCGCTTCTAAAGCGCGCTGATAGGCTGCACGAGCATCTTCGTTCTGACCTTTATCGGCCAATATGTCACCTTCAATTTCAGCTGCGTACCCTTGGTAAGCCTCGGGATAGGAGCCACGAACCAATTCAAGTGCGGTATCCGCCTGATCTTGAGCAACTAGAACACGCGCCAAGCGAATGCTTGCTAACGCTTTAATATTGTTGTCTTCGGCATTATCTACCACCAGCTGCAGTGACGTTATTGCCGTTGCAAGATCGTCTTTACTGACGGCTTCTTTCGCTAGCTGCAAAGCAACCAAGTGCGCATAGGTATTATCGGAGTTTTCAGATACAAAATTTTGAGCTTCTACCACCGCATTTTCGCTACCTTCAGACAACGCTGTGGTTAATTGTTCATACTTAGCTGAAGCCAGTTGCTGTTGTTCCATAGTGTGCTGATCATAAAAACGCCAGCCATAAAACAAACCAAAACCAATGACCGCACCAGCAACAATCCCCTTACCGTGCTCTTTCCAAAACTCTTTAATTCGTTCGACTTGTTGTTCTTCTGTATCCACCAGGCTACCCTCTTGTCAGTGGCTGCAAACGCTCTATAAGCGCTTGCCAGCTCAAGGTTTCTTGCTGCTCATCAGTACGCAACGGTTTAACCGTTACTTGCTGTTGAGCGATTTCATCGGCACCAATAATCAAGGCGACTTCAGCGCCCGATTTATCCGCTTTCTTCATTTGCTTTTTCATTGCGCCACCGCCGCAATGCGTCACCAGCCTCAAGTCCGGTAACTCGTTTCTCAGCTGTTCGGCAATACGTGGTGCATTAAGTTCCGCTTCTTCGCCTAAAGGCATTAAGTAAGCATCTACGGTGCGGCGTGGCGCGAGCTTATTTTGCTCCTGAAGTAAAAGCACCAGACGCTCCATACCCATAGCAAAACCGACCGCAGGCGTTGCCTTACCGCCTAGCTGTTCAACCAACCCGTCGTAACGGCCACCTGCACATACCGTACCCTGAGCGCCCAACGCTGTTGTCACCCATTCAAATACAGTTCGGTTGTAATAATCAAGCCCACGCACCAAACGCTCGTTTAAAGTGTACTTAACGCCCGCATTCTCTAACCGCATTGTCAGCTGTTTGAAGTGCTCCCGAGACTCGTCATCCCAGTAGTCAGACAACTTAGGTGCATTCTCAAGAAGCTTTTGTGTATTTGCGTCTTTACTATCAAGTATGCGTAATGGGTTTGTTTCCAGGCGACGCTGGCTGTCTTCATCCAACTCGCTTGCATAGTCACTTAAATAGTTCTTCAACGCATCGCGATAGTTCGCGCGTGCCTCGTTAGAGCCTAATGAGTTAAGTTGCAACTCTACCTGGTCAGCTATACCAAAAGCTTTCCATAAGCGTGCCGACAACAAAATCACCTCTGCGTCGGCGTCAGCACTATCAACGCCAAAAGTTTCGATACCGAACTGGTGGAATTGACGATAGCGCCCTTTTTGCGGTCGCTCGTAACGGAACATCGGTCCCATATACCAAAGCCGCTGAATTTGGTTATACAACAAACCGTGCTGATTACCGGCGCGGACGCAACTTGCCGTACCTTCCGGCCGCAACGTCACGCTCTCGCCGTTTCTGTCATCAAAGGTATACATTTCTTTTTCGACGATATCCGTTACTTCGCCGATAGAACGTTTGAAAAGCTGAGTGCTTTCCAGCACAGGCATACGGATTTCGCTATAGCCATAGCTGGCTGCGACATTGCGGATAATTGACTCAACTTGCTGCCAGGCTGGACTTTGATCGGGCAGCAAGTCGTTCATGCCACGAATTGCTTGTATTGTATTCGCCACGGAACCTTCTCGTTTTGGTTATCGCTACAAAAATAAGCGGCTATTATAAGGATTTTCGGGGTGCGGGTAAAATTAACCGTTAATTTCTTTTACGTCGATTTTATTAGCTTCTGCCGCTTTCACTTGCGCTCTAATTTGCGCTTCCAGCTCATCAACCAAATTCGAGTTGTCTAACCGCTGCTTTTGACGTTGACCATCGATATACAGGCCGCTTTTATTCTTGGCGCCAGCTAAACCTACTTTAGAAACTAACGCCTCACCTGGGCCATTCACAACACAACCAATAACGGACACGTCCATTGGGGTCGTAATATCTTCGAGACGTTGCTCTAACTGATTCACGGTATCAATAACATCGAATTCCTGACGCGAGCAGCTGGGGCAGGCAATAAAGTTAATTCCGCGCGAGCGAATGCGCAGAGACTTAAGAATGTCAAAGCCCACTTTAATTTCTTCGACCGGGTCTGCCGCAAGTGAGACTCTTAATGTGTCACCAATACCCTCGGCTAATAGCATGCCTAAACCAACGGCAGACTTAACGGAGCCACTACGTTTGCCGCCCGCTTCAGTGATGCCCAAATGCAATGGCTGATCAATTTTCTTCGCAAGCAGCCGGTATGACTCTACGGCTAAGAAAACATCAGATGCTTTAACGCTGACTTTAAAATCGTGAAAGTCGAGTCTGTCGAGAATATCGACGTGTCTCATCGCCGACTCCACTAAAGCCTCCGCGGTTGGCTCACCATACTTTTCCTGTATGTCTTTTTCTAACGAGCCACCATTAACACCAATTCGGATAGGAATATTTTTTTCTCGAGCCGCATCAACTACCGCACGAATGCGATCTTCTTTGCCAATGTTGCCTGGATTAATCCGCAGACAATCGGCACCGTACTCCGCAACTTTCAGCGCTATACGGTAATCAAAGTGAATATCCGTAACCAGCGGCACGGAACTACGCTGTTTTATTTCTCTGAATGCTTCAGCAGCGTCCATGGTTGGTACAGAAACCCGAACAATATCAGCGCCGGCGCTCGCTAAAGCTTCAATTTGCGCAACCGTCGCATCGACATCGGTTGTTTCCGTGTTCGTCATAGATTGCACGGCAATCGGCGCGCCATCACCAATAGGTACATTACCTACGTATAAACGGCGTGAAGGACGGCGCTTAATTGGACTTTCGTGCATCATATTACTTACTTAACCTCTACAACTATTCAGGTTCTATTATTTTAGTCATTACTCTGACATTGGCACAGTAAATCGTGCAACTCGTTCACGACGGAATTGGCTCATATCAACGTCATTACCATCAAAGGTAATGGCTGCCGCTTCTGGTTTGCACATTGTAATCGAAAACGGAGGCTCACCCGGAACCGCCATTGTATAACCAGCGGCTTTTACACCAACAGCCTGAGTTTCACCCTCTGCATCATCGACTTTCACCCAACATTCCTGGTTGAATTCGAAGACTAAACGACTGACAGCAGCGTCCTCAGCAACCTCTTCTTGAGCAGGCGCTTCTTCCACTTTCGGAGCAGTCTCAGTCACTTCCCTTACTGGCTCTGTGCTCTCTTCTGAAGCGCCTTCTGTCTGCGCAACTGAAGACTCTACCGTTGTTTCAGACGCACTTTGTTCAGAGCTTTGTTCAGTGTTTTTTTCCTTACTACTCTGTTCAGGACTCTGCTCAGAATTGCTGGACTCAAAGCTTGACTCGTTTATCGAGATATTTGTATCCGCTGACGATACGTCTGACTCTAGCACCGCTTCTTCAGTGTTAGGCTCTATCTCCGGTTGCCTAGGCTCTGAATCTATTTCAACCGCACTAACTTCAGCTTCATTATTGCTTTGTGTTGCACTTTCAACGGTTGATGACTGTGCTGGCTCGTCTGAACTCATGCCTGAGTCCTGCCACCACCAAATCACCAAACCTACGACAATAATAATGACAGCGTAGGTAATCAGCATTAGACGGTTATCGCTCTCCTGATGCTTCTTACGACGCGAGAAGCTCTGCATTTGTGTGCTTTGGACTTCCTGGTAACCTTTTGCTTTATAAGCAGCAAAAAGCTTCTCTTCATCAACGTCTAAAAGCCTAGCGTATGCACGCAAATAACCTTTTATGAAGGTAAGAGTAGAAAACGTTTCGTAATCATCCGCTTCCAAAAGCTCGATGATCTGTTTTCGCAAGCGCAGCTCATCAGCAACTTCTCGCTGACTCAGCCCTTTAGCCTCGCGCACTTCTCTTAGAATTTCACCTGGTCCCTGAACTGGCTGTTGTTTTGTTTCTTGTGCCGCGTCAGATTCCGTGGAATTATTCTCTTTATTTGATTCGTTTTCAGCAGTCATGATTGTTAGGGGGTTCCCTGTTAAGGCTGACTTGCGTAATGGCCTTTATTCTTCTCGCACTGAGTTCGGTTTTGTTGACTCTTTGCGTGATAGAGATATTGAGTATCAAGTGTTACTTTATCGAAATACCCCAGAGCTTTTTCCCATTCTCCAGCCATACACAATGCAACCGCATAGTTGTTATACAATGCACCGCTCATAGGTTGCCATGATAATGCCTGTTGGTAAAGTGACAAAGCAGAATCTGTCTCATTTGCCGCTAAATGCCACTGCGCCAGCGCAAATAAGGCATTTAACGAACGGGGGTTACGTTTCATTGCTGCTTGCAAGTGCGGCTTCGCGAGCTCGAGCCTCCCCTTGTTAAGGTAAGCTACGCCAAGCTGTAACCGTACGTCTTTATTTACAGGCAATGGGTCATTGGAACTGGCGGTACAACCCATCAACGCCAGTGCTATCAATAGCAAAGCGGCTCGCATTATCACACTCCTTGTGGTTGCGATTCAGTGTTTTTACGAAGTCTTTACGGCAATAGCGTCGCCGCCGCGCTGCATTTGCTGACGCTTAAGAATACGTTTAGTGCGGTCTATGACATCACCAACCAACTGACCGCAGGCGGCGTCAATGTCGTCACCACGCGTTTTACGAACCATAACGGTAAAGCCGTATTCCATAAGCACTTTAGCAAAGCGGTCAATACGCGAATTGCTTGAACGCCCGTAATCTGACCCCGGGAACGGATTAAACGGAATTAAGTTTATTTTACTCGGGGTATCTTTTAGTGTTTTTGCCAGCTCATGTGCTTGATCTGTTGAGTCATTCACATGGTCCAGCATGACGTATTCAACCGTGACTTTATGTTGAGCTTTAGACTGTTCAACATAGCGTCGGCTGGACGCCAGAAATTCTTCAATATCGTATTTTTTATTGATGGGTACTATTTCATTACGCAGCTCGTCGTTTGGTGCGTGCAGAGAAATAGCCAACATCACATCAATGCGTTCGCGCAGTTTTTCAAGCGCAGGAACCACACCCGATGTACTTAAGGTCACACGGCGCTTTGACAGGCCAAAACCAAAGTCATCCAGCATTAACTCCATTGCCGGAACAACATTGTTTAAGTTCAGCAGAGGTTCACCCATGCCCATCATGACAACGTTAGTAACAGGTTTAATACCCGTTTTACCGTAAGCACCCAGTAATTGGTTTACTCGCCATACCTGGCCAATAATTTCCGCGACCGTCAGGTTACGGTTAAAACCTTGTGCGCCGGTAGAGCAGAAAGTGCACTCAAGAGCACAACCGACCTGAGAGGACACACAAAGGGTTGCGCGATCGCGCTCCGGAATCCAGACCGTTTCTACGTCCTGGCCGTCAAACAGCGTCATTGCAAACTTGATAGTTCCGTCTGACGACTGCTGTTGTTCGCGAATTTCCGGAGCACGTATTTCTGCAACTTGCTTGAGCTTTTCACGCAATTTCTTGTTGATGTTTGACATTTCGTCGAAGTCATCAACACAAAAATGATACAGCCACTTCATAACCTGATCGGCACGAAATGGCTTCTCTCCCATCTCGCGGAAGAACTCTCTCATTCCTTCACGATTTAGGTCGAGTAAATTCACTTTTTTATCAATTGCGTTGGTCATAAAGCTCCGTTCTTAGCGTGTACGTGGGCAGATTTCTTCGTCGCTGAAGAAGTATGCGATTTCGCGCGCAGCTGTTTCAGTTGCGTCTGAACCGTGTACCGCATTTTCGTCGATAGTTTCAGCATAGTCGGCACGCAGGGTTCCTGCCAGTGCTTCAGCTGGGTTTGTTGCGCCCATAATTTCACGGTTTTTCAATACTGCATTCTCGCCTTCAAGTACTTGAACAACGATAGGGCCAGATGTCATGAATTCAACCAAAGCGCCAAAGAAAGGACGTTCTTTGTGTTCAGCATAGAAGCCTTCTGCTTGTTCTTTGCTTAAGTGCATCATTTTTGATGCAACAATACGAAGACCAGCAGACTCAAAACGGTTGTAGATAGCACCGATAAGGTTTTTAGCAACCGCATCAGGCTTGATGATTGATAAAGTGCGCTCTAAAGCCATGTGTATTCACTCCAATAAAGATAGGAAAAATTAGTCGCGCGGATTATACGTGAGAATACGCTCGAGATCGAATCCATAATGATTGTTTTTTCGTTCATTCTGATTTAGCATGGCAAAACAAATTAGCCATATAGACGTCTATTTAGCTTTCAAATAGACAAAGAGGAGTAAATCATGGCAGCGAACAAAGCTGAGCAAGCAACTCTCGGCGGCGGGTGTTTCTGGTGCGTGGAATCCGCTTTCTTACAAGTAAAAGGAATTGAATCGGTGAAATCCGGCTACACCGGCGGCCACACTGAAAACCCAACCTATGAACAGGTTTGTACCGGTGACACGGGTCATGCCGAAGTCGCGCAACTCACCTATGATCCTGAGCAAATCTCTTACCGCCAAATCTTAGAAATCTTTTTTACGCTGCACGACCCGACACAGGTGAACCGTCAAGGTAACGACGTTGGCACTCAATACCGTACGTCAATTTTTTACCACGACGAAGCACAAAAGCAGGAAGCCGAAAGCATTATTGCGGAGTTAGAAAACGATGGTGCCTTCGCTGACCCAATAGTCACCGAAGTGACCAAGCTGGATACCTTTTACCCAGCCGAGGACTATCACGAAAACTACTATGCAAGAAATCAGGAAAATCCGTATTGCCAAGCGGTTATTTCACCGAAACTGGCGAAGTTCCGGAAAACGTTTTCAGGATTATTAAAAAACTAACGCTGCGCCAGGGTCTTATAGGTCGTCAAAATGTGTTCAACCGCATGCTCAATATCAGCTGCGGTTGTGCTACGACCAAAACTAAAACGCAGTGAAGCATGAGCCAGCTCATCGCTGACACCAATAGCCCGCAGAACATACGAAGGCTCAACACTGGCCGATGTGCACGCCGAGCCTGAGGATACAGCCAAGTCTTTAAGCGACATGAGCAGCAACTCGCCTTCAACATTAGCGAATTGTAAGTTCACAATCTGAGGTACTCGTTGCGTATCGCTGCCATTAAGCTTAATGCCCTCGTCCGCCAGTAACGGCGACAAAAACTGCTGACGCATACTCTCAAAACGCTCAATGTCGCGGCTCAGGTTTTCAGCCGCAAGCTCTGCCGCCACACCCATACCTACAATTTGGTGCGTTGCCAGAGTACCTGAGCGCATTCCCCGCTCATGTCCACCGCCGTGCATTTGTGCGGCAATACGAACGCGCGGCTGGCGACGTACATACAACGCGCCAATGCCTTTCGGACCATACATTTTATGCGCAGAAATCGACATTAAATCGATAGGTACATTTGCCACGTCTATCGGTAATTTACCGGCGGCCTGTGCTGCGTCAACATGAAACAAGGTGCCATTCTCACGGCAAATAGCGCCAATAGTGTCTATATCCTGAATCACACCAATCTCGTTATTGACCCACATAACACTGGCCAGAATAGTGTCTTCACGCAGCGCTGAACGCAGCTCATCCAAGTCGATAAGACCGTCTTTTTTAACGTCTAAATAAGTGACTTCGAAGCCTTCTTTTTCAAGCTGTGCACAAGGGTCGAGCACGGCTTTGTGTTCAGTTTTCACCGAAACAATGTGCTTGCCTTTGTCGGCATGAAAATGCGCAACACCTTTCAAAGCCAGGTTATCCGACTCGGTTGCGCCTGAGGTAAAAACAATTTCGCGGGCATCGGCATGAATTAAGTCGGCGACTTGATGCCGTGCAATATCCACAAGCTCTTCGGCTTGCCAGCCATATTTATGAGAACGCGAGGCAGGGTTTCCAAACACCCCGTCCATGGTTAAGCAAGTTGCCATTTTTTCTGCCGCTTCAGGAGCTACTGGCGTAGTTGCGGCATAATCCATGTAGATGGGTTGTTTAGGCACGAAGGTCCTCCTGGTAAGTGCCGTTACAGTTGGCAGTTAACTTTTATGTCTTCATCCGATGCATGGCGCAAATGCTGGCGTTGCATAACGTCGCCTACATCAGAATTTTTCATTAGTTCAGCAAGGGTAATTCCGTCTAAAAAATCGGAAATACGGTCACTCAAACCTTCCCATAATGAATGCGTCAAACAGCGCTCGCCGCCTTGGCAGTTCGCTTTGCCCTGACACCGCGTTGCATCAATTGATTCATCGACTGCATGAATAACCGAACCCACCGATATGTCAGCCGGCTCACGTCCCAGTCGGTAACCACCGCCAGGACCCCGAACACTGTCAACCAAACCGTGCTTACGCAAACGTGCAAACAATTGCTCTAAATACGACAAGGAAATGCCCTGACGTTCTGAAATATCCGCCAGTGGAATGGGGCCTTTTGCTGAAAACAAAGCCACATCAAGCATTGCGGTTACCGCGTATCGGCCTTTTGATGTCAGACGCATAGCAATTTCCTCGGGAAGTGTTATTCGTAAGTTGAAATTCTACATTCCCGACTATTTTAGTCAAGTATTGTCGGCCGATTTATCCACAGACGCGAGCATTCCTCGCAAAATATTGATCTCGCTCTCTTCCGGTCGCGCCCGATTATAAAGGCGTCGCAATTTCGTCATGACCTGCCCCGGATGCTTCGGATTAATAAACCCCGTATTTGTCAGTGTGGCTTCTAAATGATCATAAAAACGTTCTAAATCATCCACTCGCGGGTACTCAGGAATGTCGGCTTCGACTTTCTCCTCCGCCTCAAGCCATTGCATGCGCACTTCGTAACAGACTGACTGAACGGCCATTGCTAAGTTCAGTGAACCATATTCCGGGTTGGTCGGAATATGCAGGTGAAAGTGACTTTGCTGCAGCTCTTCGTTTGTTAAACCACTACTTTCACGACCAAATACCAACGCAACTTTATGCTGAGTGGACTCTTGCAATACTTTCGCAGCCGACTCACGAGGGTCGAGCAACGGCCAGTCTAACGTTCGGTTCCGTGCACTTGTCGCAACCACAAGTCCACAATCTGAAATTGCATCGTGCAAGTTATCAACAATAGTCGCGTTAGCCAGAATATCCGTCGCGCCCGCAGCGAGTGCTGATGCATGACTGTCCGGCTCCTGCACAGGATCAACCAAGGCTAAGTCGGAGAGCCCCATGGTTTTCATAGCACGGGCGACTGACCCGATATTCCCGGTATGAGAGGTGTTCACCAACACAATGCGTATATTGTCGAGCATGAGTATTTCCTTTGCTTTGCGCGTTAACTTCTCGGCTTATTCTGCGAGGTTGTCGAAAAGTTTGGCATGATACCCCAACACTGGTATGATCCGCGACCGAAAATTGTTCTTTTACAGCACAGGTAATTGGTATGCATCCGATGTTAAATATTGCGGTGCGCGCAGCGCGTGCGGCCGGCAAAATTTTAGTTAAAAATTTCGATCAGGGACACCCCGTAGAAGCTGAATCAAAAGGCTTAAACGACTGGGTCACCGACATGGATAAAGCCGCTGAACAGGCTATTATCAATACAATTAAGAAGTCTTACCCCGATCACGGTATTATTGCAGAGGAAAGCGGTACTCAGGCTGGTAAAGAAAACGACTTCCAGTGGGTAATTGACCCGCTAGACGGCACGACCAATTACATGCGCGGTATTCCCCACTTTTGTATTTCTATTGCTTTACTTCACAAGGGCTCTGTTCAGCAGGCCGTTGTGTATGACCCTATGCGCGAAGAACTCTTCACTGCATCACGTGGCGCGGGCGCTCAGCTGAATGGTCGCCGTTTACGCATATCACCTAAAGTTGAATTGAAAGGTGCCATTTTATCAACGGGCTTCCCGTTCAAAATGAAGAGCCGATTACCTGAGTACCTGGAAATGTTCAGCAAGTTGTTCGAGCACTGTGCAGATGTGCGCAGAGCAGGTGCAGCAGCACTAGACTTGGCCTACGTTGCAGCCGGACGCCACGACGCATTCTGGGAAATGGGCTTAAAGCCCTGGGATATACTCGCCGGCGAATTACTGGTTCGCGAAGCTGGAGGCATTGTCAGTGACTTCCAGGGCGGCCATAACTATGTACAGTCAGGCAACATTGCCGCAGGTGCACCAAAAGCCCTCAAGCAAATGCTCGCACAAATTCGCTAAAGCAAAAACGCCGCTTGAAATGAATCACGCGGCGTTTCTTTTTAAAGTTCGATTTCTTCTAAGTCGAGGTCTAACGAGTAGTCCATTTCGGCAAGCTCTTCCCGCAGCCGATACTTTTCTTTTAGTTGTTCTATTTCGCGCCATTTACGTTTTGCAGCGCGACCCTTGCCAGACTTGTCATTTACCTTTTGCAGTTCTTCTGAATGATCCATGGTAAGACCTCCTGCTTTTTATACGACTTTATTCTTATGTTTTTTGCGATGGTGTTAGCGCACTTGTTAACAAAAACACCACAACTCATAAGTACCACACACTTTGATACTTTAAAAGCCTTTTGTTGCAGTTTTGTTAATTAAAAATGGCAAAGCTGTGAAGAATTAGGTGATCAACTCAACTTGGGGATAATGCGTTTTGAAAAATTCGCGGACAGAACCTAGCTGCTGAATGGGGAATAGATGGTCACTCGAGACTTGATAATTAAAAGGGAACTGTAAAATAGCGTATTCTTCGTCGTACTCGCTCACCGCTACGCGTTTCAGTTTTTTATTGGGGACTTGTTCCAACCCAACACGTAACTTGTCACCATTAACATCCAACAACGCCATGATATTTTTAACTTTGTTCTGCTCTCGATCTCCGGGGCTAATGAGCGACGCAGAGGCAACGATTACGGCTACGAACAAAACTGCAAATCCCTGGCCGATAAAGTGCAAGACCATAAAGTAACTAAGGTAAATGGTTAATAACCAAAGCCAGGCAGGAATGCCTTTGATTTTCCGGGTCAGCCTCGCCCTAAGGGGTTGTTCTTTATACATCCTTCAGCTCGTCATTTGCTTAAGTTCTATTAATTGTTGGACGACTTTCTCAACATTTGACGGTGCCCGTTTGGGCTGATAGTTCAAAATATACTCAACCAGCCCTTTACGTTCAAGAACGGGCACGCTGGGTGGTGAAGACAATTTAACTCGTGCGCTGCGGTGCGAGAAAAACACAACGCCGTCTATCCAGGTTGATGCTCGGTTTTTCTTCAAGTGCTCAGCTAAAACATGAACCTGTTTTTTTAGCTGTTTTATTGGATTGCGAACTTTAGCGGTATAACGGCCACCTTTGCGCCCTACTTTATGAGCTATCCAATTAGGAGACTGCTCATCTCCCGTTACTTTTGAGTTGTTGTTTTTCACTTCCACAACAAACACACCGTTAGGACCCACAACAATCAAATCCAGCTCAGTAAAGCCGCGTTTTGCTCGCGAGTTGGGTACATCAACTTGGTTAAACAAAACATAGCTATCAGGGAGCTTCTCTAAAAGCTTCAGTGTTTTTAGTTCGCCCTTGGCACCTGAGCGCTTAGTGGATGCCGCCCCAATAACACTGAATAAGTAGGCTAGCCCAACAATCCACCAGAAATTTGGCAAGTTATACATTAAAAAACCCGCAATAGGCGCGCCAATAATAGCGACCCATACGCGGGCTTTATTCACTTCCTGAGAAAGACGATTTTTAGTTATGTACTGCGTGTCGGCCATGACAATTTGACTGCTTTTCCTTGCTAATGATGGCTCTATTAAACCACCAAAGGAGTCAGTCGTCAGCTTTAATTCTTACTATCCGCTGGCTATGTTGGGGTAAAACAACTCATCTGCAAAACCTTGTTCTATCGTCGTTAATGCCGAGGAAAGCCCATTACCACGGACCTGTCCGAATAGTTCAGTAGCTTCCCCTTTAGCGATAAGTGTTTTTTGAGTTGTTGTATAGCATTTATTGCATTTTCAGGGTCTAACACCTGCATGCCATTTTGCCTAGCACCAACTTCTGCTAACACTTGTTCATCATAGCCTTGTACCAGTGACCAGGAACGAGCGTAGTCACTGATAACCTGCGCAACGGCTTCACCTTCCTCAGATACTAAACCTTGATTGCTAAGAGTACGACTGAGTAGATTCAGGGCTTGCTCAAATTCAATGCCTCGTTCTTTTAGTCGCAATTCATTTAAAGTATAGCCCCGCACTAAATGCTCCTGAAGTATACGAGTAGCCCACTTCCGGAACTGCACTCCTCGTGCAGACTTAACCCGATAACCAACAGATATGATAACGTCTAGATTATAAAAGTTTGTAGGCTTTGTAGAAAAATCGGAATTTCCGAATTTTCTTATCGATTCATTTTCTTCAAGCTCCCCGTCTTTGAATACGTTCTTTATGTGCTCGTTTATCGTCGATTTTGCTTTATCAAACAACTCAGCCATCTGCTCTTGGGAAAGCCAGACAGTTTCTTTGTCTAAGGCCACTTCCAATTGCGCTTGCCCATCCTGGCTTTCAAATATCTGAACTTGCGTATTTTTCATGTTTTACCCCTCATCCCTGAGTATCCTGCTCTCAAATAAATGCTCTAGCATAGTCAGGATTTCTGGTTTTAGCCATACTGGTTTTATAAAACCATCAAAGCAGTCAGTCGTCAGCTTTAATCCATTACTGCTTTTGCCTTATCGCCTCAATCAGTTCGTTTTTACTCATTTGACTGCGGTTATTAATATTGAGCTGTTGCGCCCTATTATATAACTCACCTTTGGTGCGCTCTTCCAGCTGGGTACTGGGGTTACCGGTACCCTGAGTGGTGGTGTTATCGGTAACCCCTTCCTCTCGCCGCTGCTTGTTCACAGTACGACTGGCTATTTCCTTGGCTTCGTCTTCACTCTTCCCGTCATCCAGTTGCGACTGCTTAATATGCTGATACATTCGCTCGTCTTTACCACGCCAAACGTCTGGCATAATAACCTCCTTAATCAATTGAACACTGCGCGCAGCGCTCTTTACCTGTCAGTAATTTGGAAATACGGTTGCGGTTACGTGCGAAAAATAAATAGGCTTTATCCGCAAACCAGCTAATAACCGGCCAGCGCAGAGGGGCAATCATCCAGCCTTTACCTACTAACGACCAAGCCGCGTGGGTAACATCTAAGCCATAGATCATTTCACCGGAGCTGACTTGCCCGTGTAAATACTGGTTAGCCTTAGCAACATTAACTTGAGGGTACCGTTGGTTAAAGTCCGGTTCATTTATATTTTCGAACGTTATTTGTCGTTTCTCATCAAGCTTTCTTAAATGTCTCATTTCCTTAACGCACAATGGGCATCCACCATCAAAGAAAATAATAAGTTTCGAACTGTGCTCTGACATTAGGACCACCTTTTGCAAACTTCGCTTTCTTATACGCCGTTTTCGAGAATTTGACTCATAACGTCATGCGAAAATCGGTTTGCTTAGCTCATAATACGACATCGCCACGCTGAAAACTGTAGCAACCGATGCTAGTCTCTTTATGACACCTGGCGCAAACGCGCTGCAACTCAACCCAAAATAAGAGGCAAGGATGCCAACACTCTCTAAAATTCGTTTCATTTACTTAGCGGCACTTTTTATCGCTGCCTTTTGTACCTTCCCCGCAGCCGCGTTGCAGACAGCAACGCAAACCCAACTGGCAAAAGTTTATGAAGACAACACGAGCATTCCCGTTAGCGACTACTTGGTCAGCGAAAAGTATGACGGTATACGAGCCATTTGGACGGGTTCCGAACTACTGACTCGGCAAGGGAACCCAATATCTGCTCCTGACTGGTTTACTGCACCACTACCTGACGTCTGGCTTGATGGTGAGCTATGGACAAAGCGTCAGAACTTTGAGGACTTGAGCTCTATTGTCAGAACGCAAATACCAGAAGAAGAACGTTGGCGCGAAGTCCAATATATGGTGTTTGATATGCCTGACGCTCAGCTGCCTTTCGAAGAACGATACAAAAACTATTCGAACTTAATTACGCAAATAAACACTGAACATATTAAAGCGGTTAAGCAGCAACGGTTTCATTCCAACCATGAGTTAAGCAAACACCTGCAAGCTATGGTTGAGAATGGGGCAGAAGGCCTGATGCTGCACTTAGCAACAGCGCATCATCAGTCGGGCAGGAGCGACGCTTTATTGAAGTTAAAACCCTATTTCGACGATGAGGCCAAAGTTATCGCGCATTTACCCGGCAAAGGCAAATACACCGACATGCTCGGTGCGCTGCGTGTGCGCAACCAACAAGGCATTGAATTTTCTATTGGCACCGGATTCACCGACGCCGAACGCGCTAACCCGCCACCTGTCGGCAGTATCATTACCTACAAGTACCACGGCTACACCAATAATGGCGTGCCACGCTTTGCCAGCTTTTTACGAATTAGGAAAGGCGTGGAAGGTGAATAAGCTTTTAGAAAAGATGAGTATGAACAAAATACAAAGAAACCACCAATTGACAATGTTGCGCAACACGATACACTGATATCTCATGATCAAAACATTTAGACACAAAGGACTGAAGCTCTACTTTGAAACTGGAAGTACTCGCGGAATTCAAGCAAATCATGCTGCGAGGTTACGTATGCAGTTAGCCGCATTAAATACTGCTATGAAAGTTTCAGATCTCGATATCCCGGGATACAGGCTTCATCCGTTAAAAGGTGTTCGAAAAGATATTTGGTCGATAGCGGTGAGTGGCAATTGGCGTTTAACCTTCGAGTTTCGTGATGGTCACGTATATCTGCTTAACTACGAGGATTATCACTAATGTCTATTATGCATAACCCTGTCCATCCTGGTGAATTTATTCTAGTAACCTATATGCAGCCTTTTGGCTTGAGCTGTCGGTATTTAGCGGCAAAACTTAATGTTTCCCCTTCCACTTTAAACAGAGTTTTGAAGTGCCAAAGTGGCATAAGCCCTGAAATGGCGTTACGTTTATCAAAAGCTTTGGGCAGAAGCCCGGAGAGTTGGCTAGCTATGCAGGATGCATACGACTTATGGCATGCTGGAAAAAACTTAAGTTTAGATAAGGTTCAGAAGCTTGATCTTACCGTTGCATAGCAAAATCGTTTTCCAAAAAGCCCTAAGCGAGGCATACAATGAACTCAACCAAAATTAATTACATTGAACTACCAGCGCGGAGCCTTGAAGCTACCAAGCGCTTTTTCAACAGGCCTTTGGCTGGGAGTTTGTTGACTATGGTCCGGAATACGCGGCGATTCAGAATGCAGGGCTCGATGGTGGGTTTTACCAATCTGATTTAGTTGCCCAAACATCCACTGGCAGCGCTCTGGTAGTCTTGTATAGCAAAGATCTTGAGCAAAGCCTGAAAAGCGTTGAGGACGCGGGTGGTAAAATCATTAAGCCTATATTTGATTTTCCCGGTGGTCGACGCTTTCAATTTAATTGCCCTAGCGGCAACGAATACGCAGTATGGTCAGAATAATCAAAATAAAATAAGGAAGAAGGCATGTCTAAGTTTACGGAATACAAAGTCATTCATATAGCCGAAGGTGGCTGCGGCACTCTGCTACTGGGTTCTAGTGGTCTGCCGTTAAAGAAAATTGAGTCTACTTTGAACCAGGAAGCAGCCGACGGCTGGCAACTAGTGTTTCAGGTACTTGAGCAAAAGCGCTTTTGGCTGTTCTGGACACGTGAAGCGGCAATTTTAACTCTGGGCCGATAAAACCGACCATGGTAAAGCGGCTCATTTTAGCGTCAATTCGTTGGTATCAGCGTCGTGGCGGTTCGCGCCACTTCTTTAATACCGAATGCAATTTTGAGCCGTCCTGTTCGCACTATACTTATCAGGCCATTAGCCAACACGGTACCTGGCGCGGTATAAAGCTTGGTGTCGCGCGCATGAAGCGTTGTAACGACCCTGACTGCGTTCATAAAAAACATGATCCAGTTCCTTAAATGAGGTAGCCCTTATGTCTTACGGAATGTCTTCTGAACAGTTGCGCGATGAAGAAGAAGCTCTGCGTAACCAAATACGCGAGCTGACACCTGAACAGCGAAAAGAATACTACCGCCTTGAAGGTCAGAAAATTAAAGACCCTGACACTTACGCGGTACTGAACTGGTTCATTATGGCCGGTTTACATCACTTTTATTTAGGCAACGCGCAGCGCGGGGTTATTAATCTGTGTGTCATGCTGGTTGGTCTGGTTTTCTTACCTTTCTTACCTATCGTCGGGGTTATTATTCTTGTCGGCATTGTCATTATTGAGCTGCCGCAATTGTTTAAGTCACAACAAATTGTTCATGCTTACAACAATAACGTTATGCGCGAGCTCATTCATAAAGTTAAGTCAGATAACGCCTGAACGGCTCTTCATAAGAAAACGCGCCAATGTCGTGGTAGTTCACGTGCTTAATGGCGGTAAGCGCTTGGTCACAAAGTGGCGCCGTAACCTAGCGGGTAGTCAAAGTGCGTGCGCTGACGAAAGCCACTTCGGAAGTCGACAACTTCCTGCGACAAATTCAGATAAGTACTCTCACCAAGCAGCTGTGTCGCCTTTGTAGCGAACTTCACTGGTATTAATCACCAGTCCAGCTCCTTGTCCTCCGCAGGTTTCACGTGCCTTTTACCGCTCGTCCGTTTCTTCTGCTTAGTGCTACTTTTGAGCAGTTGCACAGGAGAAACGCCCTCGTCCGGGAATGCGGCCAGTAAATTGTCGATATGACCCAAAGCCTGGAGAATAGCGACATAAGTCGGTAAGGTGCTTTTACCACCCTCAGCGGATTTAACCGCATTCAGTGAGACATTAGCTAAGGTAGCTAAGTCCTCCTGAATTAAGTCCTGATTCAACCGATACTGCCTGACTCGCTGACCAGTGATTGCTGAAACACGATCAGAATCCATATAAAGAACCTTAAATAGACTTTAAACTGATAATTAGGGTTTAGCAGACTATTTAAGGGTCGTAATTAAATTAATTTAAAAGCCTTTATATGAGCTGCATGAATCGCCCTCTTCAAAATCTATGCAGTAACTGACAAATATCTTCCCCGTCCGGCATGTAAATTTGATGATTTGATTCATTTCCGTTTAAACCACCTTTGTGGCACGATATCGAAAGGCTTTTTAATACACTTCACAGTGCTCGCACTAGCATGAATCGCCAAGATAATACTTACATGCGTTGATACTAAGGATTGGTCAAATGATACGCAAGAAGCATCCAGATGTACTTAGAGTGGTTGAATACGTTTTAGACAAGGCGTCGCAGAATGAAACGTTCAGCGTGCAGTCAGCAACTAACAGCAAAGAGCTGAATGGAATAAGCCGATATCATCTCGCCCGGATCATGCGTGATATCTGCCTCGACCCAGAAGATGATGGCAGCCTTGCGAGATATACCACAGTAGATAATAACAATACCGATAATATTTTTTGTCATTGGCAGTTAAATGCAAATGCGTACTTCAGCTACTTGTCATATAAATCAGTTCAAACCGCCAAGATAGCTTTATGGGTCTCATCGGCTGCTTTAGCGGTTGCAATCGCAGGTTTAGCTTTTAATAGCATTGGCGCATTTAGCTGAAAGTATCCGTTGAAACAAATAAGACTAAATTTCTGCCGTAAGAATAAGAAGTAATGGCAGAACTGAAAGCCACCAATAGAACTAGACTCTAAAATTATTAAGCACTACTCAACAATCGAACTATCCGTACTTTTTCATTCGACACTACCGAGCAAAATTAAGGACAGGAGATAAGGATAATGACACAACAAGAGGTAAGCTGGAAAGGAAAACACGTTTACAAAGTTCGAGATCAGCGATCACCTGTCTTAATTGATGAACCTGAATCAGAAATATTAAGATCTGAAGTAGAGCCTTGGTTAACAGCCCTATTTCAAAGCGAACATTTAGGCTTATTGCTCGGGGCTGGCCTACCTACAGCATTGCATTTTTTGGCCAAAGGCGATGCTGGTGCGGGGATGGAGAGAATGCCTTTGTCAGCTTTTAGCGACCAAATAGGTAAAGCCACCACCGAAAGTGCAAAACGTGCGGGAAGAGGAAATGCCAACATTGAAGACCAAATCAGGGTATGTAACGAGCTGATTCGGGGGCTGGAAATCTATGTCACTACCGATGTTTATGGCTCTGGCAAGATTCGAAAGGAGCTTCAAAAACTAAAATCTGAAGTTGCGCATGGATTAGCTTCGTTTGCAAACAACGTACTTCGCAGCGAGCACAATGTTATTAATGCGGCAAACTCTGAAGTCGCAGCCGAGTATCTAATGAACTTTTTAGTGAGCTTTTCAAGTCGATCTGCTACCAGAGAGCGATTAAACCTTTTCACGACAAATTATGACCGTCTGATAGAATATGGAGCTGAACTCGCTGGAGTCAGACTAATAGACAGGTTTGTTGGCACGATAAACCCTGTATTTAGGTCATCTCGGGTTGAGGTCGACATGCACTACAATCCTCCGGGAATAAGAGGTGAACCAAGATACCTCGAAGGCATAGTGCATTTCACAAAACTTCATGGTTCGTTAGATTGGGCAGCCAAAGACAACGTGATAAAAAGGTTTGCACTGCCCTATGGAGCATCTGACATAACCCAATATACTAGGGACAATCAAATAAATTTAATGGTCTACCCTAATTCTTCAAAAGATAGAGAAACTTCAGAATACCCCTACGTTGAAATGTTTAGAGACCTTGCTGCATCTATCTGTCGAGCCAATTCTACCTTAGTCGTATACGGTTACAGCTTCGGAGATGAGCACATAAATCGCGTGCTAGTGGATATGCTGTCTATTCCATCCACACATTTAGTGATAATTAGCTACGATGACGATAGCGGTAGAGTTCAGAACTTCTATGCTCAGGCGAAACGCCCCGCACAGATTTCTCTCTTAATAGGCAAACATTTCGGTGATCTTCAAACTCTCGTTGACAATTACCTCCCAAAGCCTGCCATAGATAGAACCACTATAAAAATGGCCGACTTGCTCAAGTCTCGAGGCTTAGCTCAGTTCGATAGTAAACATAATGAGAGTGAGGACAAAGCATGAACATTTCACCGATAGAACACTCAGCATCACTACGTATCGGATCAGTTGAATTTGTCTCTCCCGATGAAATAAAAGTTGGGCTCGATTTGGACGCTCCAGACGGTATCGCCGCTAATGCTGGGACACCTCGGGCCTTTCCCAGAATTAACAGTTATGTACTCATTGCAACCGAGTCAGGATTTATCGTGTCTCAAGTGGAATGGATAGCTGTCGAGAAGTCACCATTCCCAAAGCGCAAAGGCTTTCAGGATTACGGGTTAATAGATTTACCTTTTCCATTAAGAAAAATGAAAGTCAGTCCGCTAGGGTTACTAAAGTCTGATGGAAAAAATTTTAAATTTAGACGAGGGGTTCAAGCTTTTCCAAGCGTTGGTGAACCCGTTTTAATACCTACAGATACTCAGTTGAGAGCCATCGTAGAATCAGGCGATAATAGACGAGTAAAAATTGGCACGAGCCCAATTGCAGCGAACGCTGATGTATGTATTGACCCAGATCGTCTGTTCGGACGACATTTAGCTATTTTAGGTAACACAGGAAGTGGTAAATCTTGTTCTGTTGCTGGCCTCATACAATGGTCACTTGAGTCAGCAAAGGCGAAAGTTGAACAAGATAATCAGAAGCCCAATGCAAGGTTTATAGTACTCGATCCCAACGGAGAATACTCAAAGGCTTTTGGCGATCAGGCGCGAGTATTTAAGGTTGGAGATGAAGTAACCCCTTTACAAGTGCCACTCTGGTTTTGGAATAGCGCCGAGTGGATTTCATTTACACAAGCTAGTCCTAAAGCTCAAGCGCCTCTACTGAAAAGAGCACTTCGGGCTATGAGAAATGAACAGTTCGAATTGTCTGAAGAAATAGATATTTCGGTGCGGAAGTTCTTAAGCACAATATTGATTAGTTCTAAACATGAACGGTCAACAGGAGCCCCTTGGGGCTCTTTTCCTAAGCCCAAAGGATTCTATGAAAAAATTTGTAAATGGACAACAAGTGTAGAGTCGCTAAAAGGCTTATTGGAAGGGACAGATACTAGGCTGGATGATTTACTAACTACACTTGATAATTATCAACAAGCGAGATCAGGTCGACACCCGACATACGAGTCCGACTTAAATGAAGTTAATCAACTAATCGACTCTATAACGACTGCATTTAATGAATTTGGTGGTTCTGAAAAAGATTTGCTTCCCAAGAGTGAAGATACCCCCTGTATTTTTGATGGTGATGTTTTCGTTTCTTATCTGGAGTCCCTTGCACAAGAAACTGGGAATGAACAATTCGTAGAATTTTTGTTAACCCGCATAAGAACCATGCTTGCGGATACTCGTATGAGCGAAATTATTGGGGATAACGAGAGCATATCGCTTGCGGATTGGCTTAATACTTATATCGGTGAAGATAATGCACAAAATGGATGTGTTACAGTAATAGACCTCTCGTTGGTTCCGGCTGATATCACGCACATAATTACCGCTGTAATCGCTAGAATGACATTTGAAGCCCTTCAAAGATATCGTAAAGTAAATAATGAGACACTGCCGACAGTTCTAGTGATGGAAGAGGCACACACGTTTGTCAAAAGATATAAGGAAGATACCGAAAATCAAAATGCAGCAACCGTTTGCTGTCAGGTATTCGAAAAAGTAGCCCGTGAAGGTAGAAAGTTTGGACTTGGATTGGTTTTGTCATCTCAGCGCCCCTCTGAGTTATCGCCAACGGTATTATCTCAATGCAATAGCTTCCTTCTACATAGAATAAGTAATGACCGAGATCAGGAATTGGTACATCGACTAGTACCGGATAACTTACGGGGCCTCTTAAGAGAGCTACCATCTCTGCCCTCGCAGCAAGCAATTCTTCTGGGCTGGGCATCTGAACTACCAATAGTAGTCAAAATGAATGATTTAGATAAACACCAACGGCCTCATTCTGACGACCCTGATTATTGGGACGTTTGGTCTCGCCTAAAAGATAGATCTATCGACTGGGCAGGAATTGCTAACGACTGGCAGCACGTCGACGATGATTGGGATTCTTAATTCCACATCGGAAAGTAAAAAGCCCACACAAGGTGGGCTTCACTTTTAAACGGCTTATTTACGGTAAACGACTTATTTATTCCCATTAAACGACTTATTTCATGGAAATAACCACCAAAAAGCTTACCGGTACTCTTCAATGCTCGGACACGAGCACATCAGGTTACGGTCACCAAATACGTCGTCAATGCGGTTAACGGTTGGCCAGAACTTGTCGTAACCAACGGCTTCAACCGGGTAGGTTGCTGTTTGACGGTCGTATGGGCGGTCCCATTCGGCGTCGGTAATGTCGGCCAGTGTATGCGGTGCATTTACCAGTGGGTTGTTGTCTTTTGGCCAGTCACCAGATGCGACTTTATCGGCTTCGGCTTTAATGCTCACCAAGGCTTCAATAAAGCGGTCCAGCTCAGCTTTAGACTCAGACTCGGTCGGCTCAACCATAATGGTACCCGCTACCGGGAAGCTCATGGTTGGCGAGTGGAAGCCATAGTCCTGCAGGCGCTTAGCCACATCAATTTCGGCAATACCGGCGGCGTCTTTCATTGGACGCAAGTCGATAATGCACTCGTGCGCGACACGGTTGTTGCGGCCACGATACAGAATTTTGAAGTGCTTACTCAGCTTCTCAGCAACGTAGTTGGCGTTCAAAATAGCGGTTTCTGACGCTTCACGTAAGCCTCGTCCGCCCATCATGGCAATGTACATCCATGAAATGGTCAGAATGCTGGCACTACCAAACTGAGCAGCAGATACCGCGCCGTTGCCTGCTTTAGGGCCTTGGATATTAATCACCGAGTGGTTTGGCAAAAACTCAGCTAAGTGCTGCTTCACACCAATAGGACCCATACCAGGGCCGCCGCCACCGTGCGGAATACAGAAAGTTTTGTGCAAGTTCAGGTGCGACACGTCCGAGCCTATGTAACCCGGTGAGGTTACGCCAACCTGTGCGTTCATGTTGGCACCGTCCATGTAAACCTGACCGCCGTAGCTGTGAACCAGGTCGCAAATTTCCTTGATGCCTTCTTCGTACACACCGTGCGTTGACGGGTAAGTCACCATAATGCACGACAGGTTATCGCCCGCTTCTTCTGCTTTGGCTTTTAAGTCGTCCATATCCACGTTGCCGTGCTTGTCACAGTCAACCACCACCACTTTCATGTTGATCATTTGCGCAGAAGCCGGGTTAGTACCGTGCGCAGAACTTGGAATTAAGCAGATATTGCGGTGCCCTTCGTTGCGACTCTCATGGTACTTCTGAATAGCCAGCAAGCCAGCGTATTCGCCTTGCGCACCCGAGTTCGGTTGCATAGACATGGCGTCATAACCGGTAATATCCAATAGCCACTCAGACAAGGTGCCGACCAATTCCTGGTAGCCTTGTGCCTGTTCTACCGGGCAGAACGGATGCAACTGACCAAACTCAGGCCAGGTGACCGGAATCATTTCAGCGGTCGCATTCAGTTTCATGGTGCACGAGCCCAATGAAATCATGGAATGGTTCAATGCTAAATCTTTGTTTTCCAGTTTCTTAATGTAACGCAGCATTTCGGTTTCTGAGTGATACTCGTTGAATACCGGGTGCTGTAAGTAGTCTGACTGACGTACCAACGCCGCAGGAATCGACTCGACATCTCCGCCCGCAACACGGCTGTCCAAGACGTCAATGTCCAGACCGTGGTTATCACCAAATAACACGTTAAACAGCGTTTCAACATCGTCACGCGTTTTCGCTTCGTCCAGGCTGACGCCAAATACGCCCTCGCCGTCAACGCGCAGGTTAATGCCAGCAGCTTTAGAGCGCGCTAACACGTCGGTCGCGTTGTCTTTCATTTCGAACGTTAAGGTGTCAAACCAATGGCTGTTGACCAGCTTCACGCCTTTGTCCTGCATACCTAAGGCGACAATGTCAGTCAGGCGGTGAATGCGGTTGGCAATACGGCGCAGACCTTGTGGACCGTGATACACAGCATAGAAGGACGCCATGTTCGCCAGCAAAACTTGCGCGGTACAGATGTTTGAGTTCGCTTTTTCACGGCGTATGTGCTGCTCACGCGTTTGCATAGCCATACGCAATGCCGGACGTCCGCGAGAGTCTTTAGAAACCCCAATAATACGACCTGGCAACGAACGCTTAAACTTGTCACGAGTTGCGAAGAACGCTGCATGAGGACCACCGTAGCCCATCGGCACACCGAAACGCTGAGCGTTACCGAAGACCATGTCCGCACCCATTTCGCCCGGTGACTTCAGCATTAACAGGCTCATTAAGTCAGAAGCAACGGCGACAATGGCTTTTTTCTCCTGCAACTCACCAATTAATTGTTCGATGTTGTGCAGCTGACCTTGTTTGTCCGGATATTGCAGTAACGCACCGAAGACATCATGGTCGGACGCTTCGCGCGCAGGACCAACAATAATGTCAAAGCCGTAATACTCGGCACGAGTTTTCACTACGTCGATGGTTTGCGGGTAAACATTGTCCGCAATAAAGAACGCATTGGCCTTTTTATTCTTCGACACGCGCTTGGCCATAGCCATTGCTTCGGCGGCGGCAGTGGCTTCGTCCAACAATGAGGCGCTGGCTAAATCCAAGCCGGTTAAGTCCATGGTCATTTGCTGGAAGTTAAGCAGCGCTTCTAAACGGCCCTGCGCAATTTCCGGCTGATACGGGGTATACGCGGTATACCAACCCGGGTTTTCCAACACGTTACGTAAAATAACGTTCGGTACAACGGTGTCGTAGTAACCCATACCAATGTACGAGGTGAAAATTTCGTTTTTCTGAGCAATGGTTTTCAGGCGAGCTAACGCCTCACGTTCCGTTTGCGGCTCACCAACTTGCAAGAACGGTTCGCGCAATATCGCGCCAGGCACCGTGTCTTTGGTTAAAGCTTCTAAAGAATCCACACCCAGCTCTGCCAACATGGCTTTTTGCTCTTCAGCACTTGGGCCAATGTGGCGACCGATGAACTCATCGTGGTGTTCTAATTGCGTCAGGGTAGTACTGCTCATTTAACTCAGCCTCGTACATTTATCGATAGTAAGAAACAACGAACCCCGGTTAATTTCCGGGGCTCAGGACGCTTAGTCATTGGTACAAAGTCCAATGGCTTAGTCTTCGTCTATTGAAGCCTCGTAAGCGTTTGCGTCCAATAAATTTTCAAGTTCACTGCTGTCATCCGCTTTAATACGGAATAACCAGCCGTCGCCATAAGAGTCATTGTTGACTGTTTCCGGCGCGTCTTCTAAGTCTTCGTTAATAGCGACAATTTCACCCGTCATTGGTGCGTAAATATCTGATGCCGCTTTTACAGATTCAGCGACAGCAATGTCGTCGCCTGTTTCAACTTTGTCACCAACATCTGGCAACTCAACGAAAACCATGTCTCCTAACAGCTCTTGCGCATGTTCAGAGATACCAACGGTAAAGGTGCCATCACCTTCGTCGCGCACCCACTCGTGAGTTGATGCGTATTTCAGATCGGCTGGAATATTGCTCATAATGACTTCCTGTAGTTCAAAATCGTTTATTGTGATGAAACAGAATTATAAAACAGATTGACCGTTTCGCACGAAGCCCGGTTTGACGACCTTCACCGGTACTTGTTTCTTACGCATTTCAACGTCTGCGGTATCACCCACTGAAGCAGGAACACGCGCCAATGCGACCGAGAAACCAAGTGTAGGCGAGAATGTACCAGAAGTGATGATACCTTCGCCACCCTCAACGGTCACTTTTTGACCGTGACGAAGCACGCCTTTTTCTTCCATCACCAACCCTACCAGCTTGTCGTGCCCTTCGGCTTTCTTCTGTTCTAATGCTTTACGGCCAATAAAATCTCGGTCTGCCGGCTCAAATGCCACACTCCAGCCCATGTTAGCTTCCAGCGGCGTGATATTCTCGTCCATGTCCTGACCATACAGGTTCATGCCGGCTTCCAGACGCAGAGTATCTCGGGCGCCCAAACCACACGGAGCAACGCCGGCTTCCATCAGCTGCCCCCATAGCATTTCGACCTGCTCAGCAGATACTGCAATTTCGTAGCCTTTTTCGCCGGTATAGCCCGTGGTAGCAATGAAGTAATCGCCAACGTCTTTACCCACAAAAGGTTTCATGCCGTCAATTTCGGCGTATTGTTCGCTTGAAAGTACTTTCTGAATTTTCTCAGCCGCGTTAGGACCTTGCAGCGCAAGCATGCCCATATCGTCACGTTCTTTCGTGGTGACATCAAAATCGGCAGCGACTTTTTCAATCCATGCTAAGTCACGGTCACGAGTGGCTGAGTTCACAACCATACGGTAAGACGTTTCTGAGAAGTGATACACGATAAGGTCATCAATAACACCGCCGTTTTCGTTCAGCATGCTGGTGTATTGTGCTTTACCTTCGGTTTTTAGCTTGGCCACATCGTTAGCAAGCAGGTAACGCAAAAACGCCTGAGCTTGTGGGCCTTCGACGTCAACAATGGTCATGTGAGACACGTCGAAAACACCGCAGTCACGGCGTACCGCGTGGTGCTCTTCAATCTGAGAACCATAGTTCAGCGGCATATCCCAGCCGTGAAAGTCGACCATTTTGGCACCAGCTTTTACGTGTGCATCGTACAGTGGCGTTTTGCTACCCATAACGCGTTCCTTATCTGTTCACTTTATGTGCGTGTTTATGGGCGCAAATTATAGGCGTGATTGACTTAAACTTAAAATCAATAATGCTTATAATGGTATTAATTTTTTAAATATCAAATACTAAGTTTATAAAGTGAGCCAATGAAGCATTTATCCTTAGAGGCCCTACGTAGTTTCAGTGCTGTTATAGAGCTGGGCAGTATGACGCTTGCCGGCGAGCGCATGGGGCGTTCCCAACCCGCTATTAGTCTGCAACTGAAAAAACTGGAGCAGCAACTCGGCGTTGAGCTTCTAACCCGAGAAGGCAACGGCTTTGCGCTGACTCCTGACGGCGATGTACTATTCGATTACGCACAGAGAATGTTGGCACTGAATGATCAAGCCTGGGCGCAGTTTGAACCTCAACAAGTCAGTGGTAAAGTTCGGTTAGGTATCACCAGTGAGTTCGCCTCCAGCTTGTTACCCAAAGTTCTGGGCCAGTTTGCCCAGGTATACCCGCAGGTTACGTTGCAGGTAACCTCTGCGCTAAGTAAAGACTTACTGTCAGGACTAGGACAACAGTTCGATATTATTCTGGCACTGCGCGAGCAAACCAATAAAAGCGACGTTTTAATTCAACGCGAAGAGTTAGTTTGGGTAGGGTCTTCAGCGTTAATAGAGCAAACCAGTCTACCGTTGGTTGTCGCACCGGAAGGCTGTATCTATCGGCGTCGCGCCGAGCAAAGTTTGCAACGCATACGCCAGCCTTATCGAATTACCTACACCAACACAGACTTTTCCGGGCTGACAGCTGCTTTAAACAGCGGGCTTGGCTTAACTGTTCTGGCGAAAAGCACGGTGCCTGACAATGTATCTATTATTGACACACTCGCTAACGGGCAAAGTTTACCAACGCCGGGCTCTGTTAATGTCATTATGCGGCTGGCAGGTGGTGCTTCCAGCGCGGCTTCTCAACTGGCAGATTACTTAAAAGCGAGAATTTAGCCGCGCTCAACAACCACGTCTACAGGCTCTTTCAAATAGGCGTTGCCATGGCGACGGAGGCTGGCTTTTAAGTCATCCTCGGAATTAAGGCCGGTGTCAGTGCGCCCGTCCTGGTAATGCACGGAAAAAGGCTGGTTGAATGGCCTTGTGCGAACAACGTCGTACAGCTCTTTCATTGTGCAGCAGGTGACTGTTTGGGCGGTATTCACTTGGTTACTGGACATAACTCACCTCGTTCATCGAGTCGGTACAGGTTTATCCAGTCGTGCTGGAACAGTTGATTAAAGTCACTAGCACCTGTCAGTGCTTTTTGAATGATGTCTTCGGTAGCTTCAACAATAACTTGCAAGCGCATAGGTCGGTGCACAAAGTCTTTTCCGTCGTGAACAGACTGCCAGGCTAAGCCTTGCCGCAAGTCGCCACCGTTACCCTCAAACACGCCAATGTCGTTAGCCACACGGTTATGCAGTAGCTTGTTGCCGCTGCCTAACTGTTTCGGGTCAGTGACAGAGCAGTAGTACTGCCAGTTTATCCAGTTAGCGACCAGGCCCGGTGCGCTAAATAATTGACTCAACAAAGCACCGTTCAGGTCATTGTCGCTGTAGTAGTCGTGCAAAAAGTTGCTGCCTGAGGTGTCGGCGGATGCTAAACGTTCAGAGCGCCCGAAGAATAATGTATTGTTGTCAGCAAGCCCCCACTCCGGACGTAATTCAGCCCAGTGACTGGAGCGCTTTTTACGGGCTTTAAACGGTTCGCTGCTGTTATTTACAAGTGACTCACTGGCGGCATTAAAGGTTCGTTTTACCTCTCCCGGCACGGCGTCGGACAGCCAGACAATGCGGTCTGTTACCGTTTCATGCAGGGCTGAATAGAACCTCGTTTTCGCTGGAATATCGAAGCCTCGCTCACGTAAATGCTCGCGAATAGTGGTGTCATTGAGCAAACCTGTTAACACGCGAGCACTCAAAGCCCCTGTCTGACCACCGCACGCACCACAGTTAAGACCGGCACGCTGCGCGTTATTGCTGTGGTGCGAACCGTGCCCAACCAATACGACATGCTGACCAAATGCCTGAAATTGCATACCAGCTAAGACTTGTTCACAAATAGCAACTAATGCGTCGGTCGACACCTCTCCATCGTCGTTACACACCGTCGCTTTGGCATGTGCATCGGCGGTTGCTATCTTGCCGGGTACACCCGTCAATAAAGACTTGAGTTTACTCAAACCCAGGGCTTCAACCCCACTAAACATAGACACCGGTGTGTTAAATAAATTTGCCAGCAGCGAGGTCACGCTTTGCTTTTGTTCCGGTGCTTGTATGTAATAAGACGGCTGCAGCAATCCCGGTACATGCGGGGTGCTGCCACTTCTGGTTTTTAACGCCAGTGGCACACCGAAAAATCCGGCAAAACCTTTGGTCTGAGTGTTTATGCTAAGTGCCTGCCCCGCTTTTTCCAGCGCTCGGCGGTAACGCTCTGAGCGCACATCAATACAAAATACCGCCTGAATTTCAGGTGCTTTTGACGGCTTAGCATCCTCTGCGCTGGTAAATTTGAGACGAGTCGCCTGTGAGCGTTCGTATGCGCCCTGCCACTTCCAAAGTAGTTCGTTGTATTGTTGAGCGTACCCCACCCAGCCTAAGCAGTGCTCAAGCTGTTCGTTGAAGCTGCTTTTTAACTGCTCATGCACGGATGTATTCGTACGCTCAGCCAAGTGCCACAGCAGATACTCCCAGGCTAAACGAATACACAGCAGATCAAACACCCACTGGCTGTCCTGACGAGCGTCCTGATAGGAAAGTGCAGCCGCCCAACCCCACAAGTCACTGATAAGTGCCTGGCAATAACACTGCAACGCATAATCCGATGCGTCAGTCAGAAAACTCGCCTGACATACTTTAATTAGCTCGTGAGGGTCATCGGGAAGTTCCGCAAACAGCTCGTTCAGGTCAGCCTCGTCCATCAGCGTTTCAATACCACGGTCAGCCCTCGAAATGGTCAGCCAATGACTGTATAAAGAGCTGTCGCTGCCCTCTTCCTGAAAGCGCTTGGGGAACTGCATAAACAAGCCACAAGTCTGGCTAATTTGCAGAACAACCTCTTCGTTCCAGCGCATTTTACGGCTGCGCTGTTGATATTTATCGACTAGACGACTGAGGTTCTGCCACTGCGGGATGGGCGTGATAATACTAACGCGCTGTTGCAGTTGCTCGACCATTTTGTCGGTCACGTGCTGTTTGTCTATGTCATTCTGTTGCCACTTTTGCCAATAAAATTCAGGGCTCATCAGTAAGCGGCTGCCGGCGCTGTATCGCCAGTGCGCAGCAACGTCCTCTACCGGTTTATTGCGGTACTGCCAGAATGGGTTCACGGCTATCCATTGAGATAGCGGCCACTGAGGAGCAACAGACTGGCTCACTTGCTCTGCTATGGACACAAAACGGCTGACTGAAATCATGATAGCCCCTCTTTTTTACTGCGGCGCTGATAATACTCAATGGGGTGACTTGGCCATAGCCACAGCACAAAGCGGGTAAGCCACTCGTCCAGGTACAAACCAGCGTTCAGGGTAATAAACCAACGTTGACTTAAGCTGTGCGACGGCGTGTGGTGCACCAGCCAATAGGTAAAAGCAAATGCGTTGAAAAGTAGCGCAATAAAAGGCTCCAGCCAGACGCTAGTAAGCTGTTGAGGCTCTATTATTTGTTGCGCCAGCGCTCCAAGAACAAGATATGTCGCGATAGTAAGCACTGACACACCGAGTCGCAGTAGCGGTTGATAAAGGTTCATCCATATTGTAGTAAGCGCCATGGCGAGTAATGCCGACGGCAGCCATTTCGGATCGTTGAGCCACCACCAACACGCCGCCGCAACAATGACCTGAAACGCGATAAAAATTAAACCGACACGCCATAATGAGCGAGCTTGCGGCTGTTTTATTATGGCAACTTCGCTGACCGACAGAAATGCGTGCGCTTTGTAGACCGAGTGTGCGATTAAATGCAGTAATGCTAAGTCATAATAGCCCAGACCAATTTCCAGCAGCATGAGTCCCATTTGTGCGCAGGTAGACCAGGCTAAACGGACTTTGATGCTAATGCGTGTAGCCATAATAAGAGCGGCGAAACAGCAGGATGCAGCAGAAACTATGCAGAGTAACCAAACTGCGGGGGCGCTATTGCTCCAAATAGGTGTTGTTGTGAGTAGCAAAAAGCCACCAAGGTTAATGATACCGGCGTGCAGTAACGCGGATACCGGTGTCGGCGCTTCTACCACTTGAATGAGCCAACCATGCAATGGCAGCTGGGCGCATTTTATAAGTGCTGCCATGACCAGACAAAGCCCGGCAATGTGTTGAATGAGCTCAAGCTCGGTGTTGGTTGCGGTGACGCTTTGTAAAATGGTGTCGAGTTGTAAGCTGCCGGTGTGCAGGTACATAAGTAACAACCCGGTGCCGAGAAAGGACTCCGAACAGCGAGCCAAAATGAATTTTTTATGCGCGGCAAGCACGGCGCGGTCACGTTCTGGATAAAACATGAGCAGGCTGTGCAATTGGAGACTGATTGCCATCCAGGCGGCGAAAAAAACGATGATGTTATTGCTGACAATGAGGACAAGAACGGCTGCCAGGCAGCCAATAAGTTTGGCGATAAAAGCACGGCGGCGCGGATCGAGCCTGAAGTTGGTTCTGGCATAGTTAGTGACCACAAACGCCAAAACACCGACGAGTACGAGTAACACTGGGCGTATGCCTGAAAATGTAAGCCATTCTGTCAATAACACGTCGTTGGTACCTCGTTTGGAGGGCTTTATGTTGTAACGAATTATCGATGGTTTATTGATGTTAAGTAAAATAGATATATATTATTATTTCGTTCTGTTTTTATGAATAATGGTTTGCGATATGAACTACAAACATTTGTTTTATTTTTGGCACGTGGCGGAAAGCGGTCACTTGACGCAGACGGCGCAAAAGCTGCATGTGTCGCAGTCGGCGTTATCGGCGCAAATTAAGCAGTTAGAAGAGTGGTTTGGTACACCCTTGTTTGAGCGTCAGGGGCGCCAGCTAGTGCTGACTGAGGCCGGTTATATTGCACGCCAATACGCCAGTCGAATTTTTCACGAAGGCGAAAGTTTGATAAAGCAGCTGAAGCATGGCCAGGCCGGTGATGATGTGGTCATTCGTATTGGTCATGCATCGACGATGTCGCGCAACTTCGTTGAGGCCTTTATTAATGATTTAGTGCATCAGCAGAAGGTAAATTACCGATTGCACTCGATGACGCCCGACCAGTTGTTTAATGAATTAGCGAATCATCAAATTGATATTGCTTTGGCAAATACGAACGTGCGCGGCAGTGACAAACAACTTTGGCAAAGTCGGTTATTAGCCCGGCAGCCGGTCTCGGTTATTGGTCCTGTCGGCCGGGATATTGAACGGCTAACGTCAGAGGCTTTGGTGGGGCAAAATTGGGTGCTTCCTCCTGAGAATATGCCGCTTCGCTCAGCATTTGACATGCTCAGCGCGGAGTACAATTGGCAACCTCGAGTGCTGGCGGAAGCTGATGATATGGCAATGCTTCGTCTGCTCGCCCGCGACACGGGCGCATTAGCAGTCATTCCAGACGTTGTTGTACGTGACGAGCTAACCGGCGGCCAGCTGAAGCGCTACCTGACGTTACCTAACGTCTTCGAGCACTTCTACGCTATTACCCTGAAACGCCCCTTCGAACACCCCATGGTCGCTCAACTGCTGCAGCGATTTGGGTGATTCGAAGGGCACTCCTTAACCGAGGTGTTTGCGGGCGTTGCGGAACATGCGCATCCATGGGCTGTCTTCGCCCCACTCGTCGGGGTGCCAGCTGTTAGCGACGGTACGGAAGACCCGTTCAGGGTGCGGCATCATTGCGGTAACGCGACCGTCTTCGCTGGTGACTGCGGTGATACCTTGTGGTGACCCATTCGGGTTTGCCGGATATTGCTCGGCCACTTCGCCCCAGTTGTCGATGTAACGCAGTGCAACTTGAGCGTTTTGCTCTAACTGGCTTTGTTGCTGTGCATTAGCAAACTCGGCGCGCCCTTCACCGTGTGACACGGCAATTGGCATACGAGAACCGGCCATGTCACCAAGGAACACCGACGCAGATTTTTGTACTTCCACCAAGCTGAAGCGCGCTTCAAAACGTTCGCTGCGGTTGGTTACAAAGCGTGGCCAGTGGTCGGTACCCGGAATGAGTGACTTTAACGTCGACAACATTTGGCAGCCGTTACATACGCCCAGCGCTAGCGTGTCGTTACGCCCAAAGAAGGCTTCAAACTGTTCGCGAGCACGGTCATTAAACAGAATAGACTTTGCCCACCCCTCACCGGCGCCTAACACGTCACCGTATGAGAAGCCGCCGCAAGCTGCCAGCGCTTGCATGTCTTCTAACGACACGCGACCGGCTAAAATGTCACTCATATGAACATCTACCGCTTCGAAACCGGCACGGTCAAAAGCAGCCGCCATTTCATAATGCGAGTTCACACCCTGCTCGCGCAGAATCGCCACTTTAGGCGCCACACCTTTGGCAATATAAGGCGCCGCAATGTCTTCAGAAGGATCGAAGGTTAAATCAGCCTGTAACCCGGGGTTATCAGCACGCTGTTTCAGACGGAACTCTTCATCGGCACACACAGGGTTGTCACGCAGACGCTGCATTTGATGCGTGGTCTCAGCCCACACCGTGCGCCAATGCGTGCGACTTTGTGCCAGTACTTTCTGACCATCGCGGGTAAAGACAATTGCGTCTTCATTGGTTGGCTCACCAATGCGTTTTACACAGTCGCCTAAACCGGCTGCTGCATAGGCATCCATGACGTTTTGATACTGCTCGTCGCTCACTTGAATAACCGCGCCCAGCTCTTCGTTAAAGAGCGCCGCCAGGTTATCCGTACTTGAGTCATCAGAGCTCAGCTCGTCGAGAGTGACATTCACACCACAATTACCGGCAAATGCCATTTCAGCCACAGTGCCAAACAAACCGCCGTCGGAGCGGTCGTGGTAAGCCAGTAAACGCCCTTCGGTCACCAACTGCTGCGTGGTGTTGAAAAACGCTTTGAATAAATCAGTGTCGTCGAGATCTGGCGTCTCTTTACCCAGTTGCTGATAAACTTGCGCCAATGCCGAGCCACCCAGACGGTTCTTTCCACGACCTAAATCAATAAGCACCAGATGCGACTGACCTTTGTCGGTGCGCAACTGCGGCGTTAATGTTGCGCGAATATCATTAACGCGGCCAAAGGCTGTAATAATTAAGCTTAACGGTGCTGTAACGGCCTTGTCTTCGCCGTCTTCCTGCCACTGGGTTTTCATCGACATGGAGTCTTTACCCACCGGAATGGTAATGCCCAGTTCAGGACACAACTCTTCACCCACCGCTTTTACCGCTTCGTATAGCCCGGCGTCCTCACCCGGGTGACCCGCTGCTGACATCCAGTTCGCCGACAACTTAATGCGTTTCAAGTCGCCGATGTCAGCCGCAGCAATATTTGTTAGTGATTCAGCCACCGCCATACGTGCTGAAGCGCCAAAGTTCAATAAAGCCAGCGGTGTGCGTTCGCCCATGGCCATGGCTTCACCGTGATAGCTGTCATAACTCGCGGCGGTTACCGCAACATCCGCTACCGGAATTTGCCAGGGGCCTACCATTTGGTCACGAGCGACCAAGCCAGTAACACTGCGGTCACCAATGGTAATTAAGAAGGTTTTCTCAGCAATAGCCGGTAATCGCAATAAGCGGTCTGCAGCGTCATTAATATCGACACCTTCTAAGTGCAAATCGACACCGTTAGCTTGTTTAGTCTCGACGTCGCGATGCATTTTCGGCGGCTTGCCGAGTAGAATATCCAGCGACAGGTCGATAGGTTGATTTGAAAACTTAGCGTCATTGAGCAGCACTGTAAGCTCTTCGGTAGCTTCGCCAATGACCGCGTACTCAGCACGTTCACGTTCACAAATAGCTTCAAAACGCGCAAGGTTTTCCGGCGCAATGGCAATAACGTAGCGCTCTTGCGACTCGTTACACCAAATTTCCAGTGGCGTCATACCCGGTTCGTCATTCGGAATGTCACGCAGCTCAAACTTACCGCCACGACCACCGTCGCTGACGAGTTCCGGCATAGCGTTCGACAAACCACCAGCGCCCACATCATGAATAAACGCGATAGGGTTTTCGGCGCCTAGCTGCCAGCAGCGATCAATCACTTCCTGGCAACGGCGTTCCATTTCCGGATTTTCACGTTGAACAGAAGCAAAGTCTAAGTCTTCGGTCGACTCACCTGATGCCATTGAAGAGGCTGCGCCACCGCCCAAGCCAATGTTCATTGCCGGGCCGCCTAGCACAACTAACTTCGCACCTACCGGAATGTCGCCTTTTTGGACGTGCGTTTCACGGATGTTACCCATACCACCGGCTATCATGATGGGCTTGTGGTACCCGCGCATTTCCCGACCATTATGGCTGTCGACGGTTTGTTCGTAGGTACGGAAATAACCAGTTAAAGCCGGACGACCAAATTCGTTGTTGAACGCAGCCCCGCCCAGCGGGCCTTCCAGCATGATATCTAACGCAGAGACAATACGCGCCGGCTTACCGTAGTTTTCTTCCCACGGCTGCTTGAAACCCGGAATGTTCAGGTTAGAAACACTAAAACCAACAAGCCCTGCTTTAGGTTTCGAGCCCACGCCGGTAGCGCCCTCGTCACGAATTTCACCACCAGAGCCTGTCGCGGCCCCGGGGTAAGGAGAAATAGCCGTTGGGTGGTTGTGCGTTTCCACTTTCATGAGAATGTGCACCGGTTCGTGGCTATAGCCATAGCTCATGCTGTCCGGTTGCGGATAAAAGCGACCGGCTTCGTGACCTTCCATAACCGCAGCATTGTCTTTGTATGCTGACAGTACGTAGTCCGGTGTCGTTTCAAAGGTGTTTTTAATCATTTTGAACAGCGATTTCGGCTGTTCTTTACCGTCGATAGTCCAGTCGGCATTGAAAATTTTGTGACGGCAATGCTCTGAGTTTGCCTGAGCAAACATATAAAGCTCGATGTCGTTTGGGTTACGCTCAAGCTTTTCAAAATTCTCGACAAGGTAATCAATTTCGTCGTCGGCTAATGCCAGGCCCAAACCGATGTTGGCTTGCGCTAAGGCTTCGCGACCGCCCGCTAAAATATCCACTGATGACAGCGGTTGCGGTTCTTGGGTGCGGAATAATTGGGATGCGTCATCCATGTCGTACAGCACACTTTCAGTCATGCGGTCGTGCAACAGTGCTGCGGCTTGTTTTAATTCTGCCGCCGATAAATCGCCTTTTAGGTAGTACGCTGTGCCGCGCTCGACTCTGTGTATGCTTTTTAAACCGCAGTTGTGGGCAATGTCAGTGGCTTTTGAAGCCCACGGAGAGATAGTGCCTATACGCGGAGTAACCAGAATAAGTGCGCCTTCTGGCTCATGCGCCGGTAGTTCCGGGCCATATTTAAGCAGTTGCACCAGGACCGAGCGATGCTCTTCAGTTAGGTCATTATGCAAATCAACAAAGTGTTGATACTCGGCGTAGAGCTCTTCAACCGGTAAACCGGCTTGTTTCAGTTGCTCGAGTTGCTTCGTTGTTTTAAAGGCTGATAAGGCTGGTGCACCGCGGTAGATTTCCACAAGCAAGGTCTCCAAAGCTGGGCGATTTTTGCTGGCGGATTATACAGTAAAATACCGGGGGTTGCACCTCGTTACTCGACCTTAGGTCGGCCTTCTTTTTGAACAATGCGGAACCATTTTTCACGGCGTTCAATGATGCGCTGGCGGCGCTTGCGAATGACGGCACGGCGGCGGGAGTTGTTTTCGCGTCTGAGGCGGTTGGCTCGCATAGACTTAGGCCTTTATTGCGTTGAAAGACCTTTTCAGCTTACCTTGCCGCCCCAGTTTTTTGCAATAATTTTATGCAGACGGTTTCTTAATAACTAAGGTACCCGCCATGATGTCATGTAAACCTTGCTTTTTATCGGTGAAGGCAATCATGATGAAACCAATCATCAAGATAAGTGCAGACACAATTTTCCCCCAATAACGGCCATTGGCGCGGCCGAAGCCAATTTGCTGGCCATTCAGGTCGGTGACTTGTAAGCCCAGAATTTTCTTGCCTGGTGTCGCCATCCAACCGGAGATTTCGAAAATAGTGAAATATAGCCATTGGCCAATAATGCCGATAGCGTAACCAATGCCGCCAGCCACCATTTCAATATCACCCATGGGTGAGCCTGCCGCGCCCATGAAAATGCCGACGAAAATTCCGATAATAACGCCAATAATAGTTAAACCTAGCTGCGTAATAATGGTGTCGATAATAGCTGCCGCCAAGCGCAGCCAGAAACCGCCGTGATTAAATTCCATTTGTTGCTCCTTGTTGTTAATTTTGCGTTAAGATGCCTTAAGTGAACGCTCAAGTCAATACGCTTGCGTCGTATAGGCTAATATGGAAAGATCCGCCGCCAACAAAGGAAAGGGTGTGTTATGAACGAGCTCGACAGTGATGTTTGGTACGTTATTCGGACGAAACCTAAACAGGAAGAACGCGCTGCATTAAATCTTGAAAATCAGGGTTTTGAAGTATTTGCGCCTAAGTTAACGGTGAAAAAAATTCGCCGCGGCGTGCGCACGTCTGTTGTTGAGCCTATGTTCCCGAATTATTTATTTGTGAAGCTAGACGATATTATCGAGCAGTTTTATAAAATACGCAGTACCTATGGTGTGGCTGGCGTATTGAGGTTTGGTAACAATATTCCCAAAATTCCACAGCAGTGGGTCGACGAAATGAAAGGCGTTGACGAGCTGACAGATGAACAGGCCCCGAAAGTGGGTGATAGCGTCGAAATTCAGCAAGGGCCGTTCCGTGGCTTCCTTGCCAAAATTGTTCAGCTTGACGGCGAGTCACGATGCTTCGTCATGCTCGAGTGGATGCAAAAAGAAGTTAAAGCCAACTTCAGTTACAAAGAGCTTCAGTTTAAGTAACGCTTTTGCGTCGCACCAACCAAGCTATTGGAACCAACAGCAGTAACCAGGCAGCATTACCGCCGCTACTTCCTGACGAAGCTTCAGTGACAGTAAAGCTGGTTGTTGCTGTTTCGCTGTTACCTTCTGTATCACTCGCTGTCAGTCGGTATTCATAATCGCCGGTTGACAGACTACCTAATGACGCGGAGGCAGTATCACCTTCATAATTGACGTTAGAAACACTGGTTTCACTACCGTCACTGTTTAGCCTAACTACCTCAATGCTGGATGCATCTAAGTTTCCGTCAGCATCAGTCACCGTTGCAGTTAGCGACACAGTTTGTCCAGCGATAGTATTGCTTGCTCGGAAGCTTCGTATAGTGGGCGCAATGGCTCTTGGTTCCACTGTCAAAGACACGTTAATGCTGCCACTACCGTCGCTAAAGTTCACTTGTAGCGGTACGGACAACGCCTGGTCGACGGCCGGTGTTTCACCAGTTAATTGAATATGACGCTCGCCTTCAACGGCCGGCTCAACTTCTGCTGCGGTAAAGTTTTGAATAACGCCGTCGGTGTCGTCCACCGTAATAGCAACGTCCTCCGGTACATTATAAACGCTAATCGCAGAGTCCAGCGTCATAACCTCTCCAACACGTTCACCCTGGCTGACAAATGCTTGTGCGGCACCACCTGTCATGCTGTCAGGATCAATCCATAAACCGCTGGAAACGGAGAAGTCCGGTGCCTCAGTATTCACTACTTTTAACGGCAGATGATATGGGTTGTGAACATTGTCTTTGTCCAGGCCGGCACTAATATCAGCCAGTGACTGTTTAAGGGTTACTGTCATTGTTCGAGTAGTACCTGAGCCGGTTACTTCCCAGCTGAACCATTCAGCCGCATTGTCGATGCCGACTTGCTGACTGACGGCGGTGCCACTGGCCGTTACCGGAAGCGCAAACTGAATGGCAGAGTTGTCAGTGGTTTCATCAGAAAGCTCAATCGTAACCTGTGCCTGATCACCGGCTTCAACCAGGCTGAGAACATTATTATTCAATAAGAGGTAGTTCGCTGATGCGTCGGTGTAGTCACCACTAAAGCTGGCATTGCTAACAAAGCGCCAGCGGGCCGCGTCAGGATTGAGCTGATCAATGGCGATAACACACAGATTGTCAAAACCACCACCTGCTGGCGTCACAGCACCATTGGTGTTAACTGCCTGACTAGACGCTGTGTCTAAGAGCTGCTGTTGGAATATCTCTGACAGTTCTTCACACGCATTAGAGTAAATGGCGTAGTTGTCCGCACCCTCAACTCTCGGCCAGGTAAGTGTTACCTCATCATTTTCTGAACGAGTGACTTGCATACCCGCCACATTAGTTCTTGAGCTATTGTTCGACCAAATAACGCTGCTGCGCTGGGCGGCTAAGCTGGCATTGGCGGCGTCAATTTCAGACTCGGCTTTTCCTAACGGTAAGCCATAGTTGATGTCGACGAGGTCCGGGCTTGAAAATGCGGCTTCACTGAAACATTCACCAGAGCTAAATTCACTGCGGCAAACCGAGCCGTATGACATAGTTGTGAAAAAGCGACCCTCGCCTTCAATGTAGCCATAAGGGATATGATTATCAAACTGTTTGCCGTCCCCACCACTCGAGTTATCAGCTAAAGTATAACGATCGTGTTTTAAGCCAAAATTGTGCCCGACTTCATGGGCAACGGTGCCGCTCCCCATGCAATCTATAGCGGTATAGCCAGCATTTGAGCCGCCACTGACAAAGTTCACTCGGTTATCACTGGTGTTAAAGTCGGACGCCCTGAACGCAATACCACATAGGTCGGGGTTTTCAGCACCGACAAAATGCACCACGTCAGCTTTGTAGCGATCTATCAGTCTTATTACCCGCTGATCATCGATAAGCTCATCCAGTATGGTATCCGGGGTTTCATTAGGAAAGTCGGTTGTGCTCTCCGGTCTGAAAGGCTCCAAGCCAGCCACAGTCATAGAGATAGGAAGGTTTGATCGCTCAAATATCTGGTTACTTGTATCTACCGCACTTTGGACAGCCAGCTCTAAATCGTAATTGTTCTCCTCGGCGTACCCTAACAACCGGTCATCATAGATAAACAAAACATCGAGTGAGTTATCAAATAACTGAACTTCATCCGCTGGAGCGGCCGATTTTTTGATGGAGTAAGACTTCTGAGGCAGAGCTTGTGCCTTCACGCTCGTTGGAGTCTTTCTCTCAATTCGAGGTTGTTTAGGCTCTGCCGGCGGTAAGCTGGTGGTTTCTACTACCGTTTTTCCCTTTACCGTGCGAATAATCACGGAGCCCGCTTTTGGGTGAGTGATTGAAATGAGCTGGTTGTCACCTCGTCGGTGCATAAAACCGAGGTGCTGGGTATCACCACTGGCCGTTTCAAAGGTCAGACGGTAGCTGCTTTGTGAAGAAAGCCGCTCTGCGAGGGTCGCTTCAATGGTTTCGTCGTTGACGTCGAGTTGAATCGCGTCTCCCAGGCTTTGAGCCCAGGTAAATATTGGTGTTAGAGCGACGAGTACGGCAGCAGCTATTTTTTTCATGTTATTGACCCTTTTAATATCGCACCTGACGTAAGTAACGTCAGGCTACAGCCACACCGAGGTAGGTTTAGTCATCACAACCTACCCTGCTCGTCTAAATACTTAAGGGTGTCGTAAAAGCGGCGAATGTTACCAACGTAAGTGACAGGCTCGTCGCCGCGCGCGAAGCCAAACCGTGTTTGTCGATAAAATTGCTTCTGGCGCAATAAAGGCAAGCGCTTTTTCACGTCGACCCAGCGGTCTGGATTGCCGCCCTGCTTTTCGGTCAGAATGCGTGCATCTTCCAAATGCCCGAAGCCAATATTATACGCCGCTAATGCAAACCAGGTACGGTCTGGCTGAGGAATTCGATCAGGCACCCGCTCTAACATACGCTCTAAATAACGTGCGCCACCGCGGATACTCTGCTCTGCATTAAGCCTGCTTCTCACGCCCATGGCTTTTGCTGTCGGTAGTGTCAGCATCATCATGCCACGCACGCCGGTTGGTGACACCGCCCGCGGGTTCCACAAAGACTCTTGATAAGAAATAGCCGCCAGTAAACGCCAATCAAGAGTCCCGGAATGCTCTTTAAATAATTCTTTGTATTTAGGCAATATGGCATCTACTGCCTCTATAAATAGACTGGTCGTTACATAGTTAAATTGTTTTACGTGCCCAAAATGCTGCTCTTTAATGTGCGCTAACCGTCCACTACTACGAATTTCCCCAAAGTACTCGATGACGGCTGCATACAGAGAATCATCATTGCTTTGTGGTAATGCCCAGCCAATATCCTGATCATGTTTAACCGTAAAGGCCACGCTCAAATCCGGATGAAAGCGCCGCTGAATATCTAGCGCCGTGCTGTCCGTAATGGTGTAATCGATTTCTTCATTGATAACCATGCGTAATAATTCAACGGCATCATGGTCTGACGTTGCACGCCACTTTAGCGTAGGGATACTGTTCCCTAAGCTTTTCAGAAACTCGTGGTGTGAACTACCTTCGACCACAACAATTTCACCGTCAGTAATTTGTTGTAAGTCTCGCGGACGCTGACGAGCTCCCTGTTTGAACACTACTTTTTGGCTAATAACGTCGTAAGGGGGACTAAAACGAAACAACTGTGCCCGCGTCGACGTTCTATCGATACCCGCAGCTACAATATCGACTTCCCCGCGTCGCAACATAGTAAATAAGTCATTTATGTCGAACCGCGGCACCATTTCCAGTTCGACGCCTAAACGATCAGCAAAGCGTTTCGCTAAATCATACTCAAAGCCCTGCTCCCGATCATGGTCGAAATAATAACTGGTTGGATTCATCAAGGTTCCAACTCGAAGTACCTGACGCTCCTGCACAACCGTCATAGCATCTGGTCGGGTTTGTGGGGTACAGGCCGTCAATGTTGTGACGGCCAGAAACAAAGTTACTAAAAAATAAACTGCAGACTTCGGCATATTAGAGTGATTCCAGCGCCCAATTCACGTAAAGCTCCGTACCTGTTTTAAGCGCATCTTCGTCCGCATAAAAGTAGGGCGAATGGTTGCTGGGCTCTTTGCTCATGTCTCGCTCAGGTGGTGTTACTCCCAAGAAGACAAACATACCGGGTACTTCCAGTGCGTAGTAAGAGAAGTCTTCCGCTCCTGTCACTAAAGGCACTTCTTTGACTTTGTCTGCGCCAGCTACAGCTTTAGTTACCGGAAGCATCTGCTCTACGAGGTCGTCATCATTACTCGTTACCGGATAGCCTAAATCAACATGTACATGAGCTTCTGCGCCATTAGCCTCCGCTGTTTTCTCAGCAGTGTGCTTTAACTTCGCGTGAATATCACTGCGAATGTCCATGTCGAAGTTACGGATAGTACCAATAAGCGTCACATCGTCGGGAATAATGTTGTTACGAACACCGCCTTCAACAATGCCAAAGGAGAGAACCGCTGGTGCTTTGGTAATGTTCGTTTGGCGACTAATAATAGTCTGTGCGTTATTGATGATTTGCGCAGAAGTTACGATTGGATCAACACCGCCCCATGGAGTTGAGCCATGAGTTTGTTTACCTTTAACAGTAATTTCAAATTTATCAGACGAAGCCATTAATGGCCCCTTACGATAACCCACATGACCGGTCGGAAAGCCAGCCCAAACGTGAATTCCGAACACTTTCTCCGGTTTGTTTTCAGCAATAAGATCACCAAATAAACCTTCTTTTAGCATGAGCTCCGCACCGCCTTCTTCACCTTCTGGTGCGCCTTCTTCTGCTGGCTGGAAGATAAACATAACGTTACCTTCCAACTGGTCTTTCATTTCTGCCAGTTTGGTCGCTGCGCCCATGAGCATAGCAACGTGAGTATCGTGACCACAGGCATGCATAACGCCAACCTCTTTGCCCCGGTATTCAGAGGTAACTGTTGACTTGAACGGCACATCGGTTTTTTCAGTTACCGGCAAAGCGTCCATGTCGGCACGGAGTGCGATAGTGGGTCCTGGTTTGCTACCTTTTAACAGCCCAACGACACCGGTATGAGCAACGCCTGTCGCCACTTCCATACCCAATGATCGTAAATGTTTTTCCACCATTTTGGCAGTTTCAAACTCCCGGTTACTGAGCTCTGGATTCGCATGGATATGACGGCGCCACTCAATGACTTGCTGCTCTAAGTCATTGCCGACAGTCACTGGCGACTGCTGCGCCATAGCCTGACCGGGAAAGGCAAAGGCTCCCAAAGTGGCACTACTGGCCAACAGTAAACTGATAGCAAGCTTTTTCATAAATGCTCTCCTGTGCTCCCAAATTGAACTCGTTAAACCGGGAGGAATTGTTGTTCTGGTACTGGCTAATATCCTGCGCTAAAATCGCCGCCATGACAACCGATGAAATTTATATGCAGCGAGCATTAGAGCTTGCCGAAAAAGCGCAACAAGCGGACGAAGTACCGGTTGGTGCGGTGCTGGTGCTAAACGACGAGATTATTGGCGAGGGCTATAATCAGGTTATTAGCCTATCTGACCCGTCCGCCCATGCAGAAGCACAAGCCATTCGTGCCGCTGGGCAGTCTATTGAAAACTATCGGTTAGTCGACTCCACTCTGTACGTCACCCTAGAACCCTGTGCCATGTGCGCCGGGCTCATTACTCATGCTCGGGTTAAGCGCTTAGTGTTTGGCGCCAGCGACCCGCGAACCGGGGCTACCGGCACCGCTATTGAAGTGCTGAACCATGCGTCGATGAATCACAAAGTAGAGGTTGAAAGCGGCGTCTTGGCGGACGAATGTGGCGACATTTTGCGGCGTTTTTTCCGGGCACGCCGCAAGTCGTCGACCAAGCCAGCCAGTTCTTAGCCGACTCGCACTAAATAAAACCCGGACTACATCAGTAGCCCGGTTGCCGCATAAGCCAGAGTCGCGCCAACACCTGCAATTAAAGCGTACGGCAATTGCGTCCTGACGTGATCGATATGCTCAACGCCTGAGGCCATAGACGCAATAATGGTGGTATCCGATATCGGCGATGCGTGGTCGCCGAAAATACCTCCCGAAATGGCGGCAGCAATAAACGGCGCGGGTGGCAAACCAAGTGTCATTGCCAAAGGAATAGCCAACGGCAACATTATGGCAAAAGTGCCCCAGCTTGAGCCTATGGAAAAACCGGTAATTGCCGACAGCACAAAAATAAGCGGTAACAACATCCATAGCGCCACCGAACCGTCCAGAACAGACGCCAGGAACTCACCTGTGCCCAAGTCGCGTGTCAGCCCGCCAAGCGCTATCGACAACCATAAAATGACAGCCAACGGCAAAATATTCCAGGCACCTTTTAGTATGTACTCGACGATATCTTTAATGTTGACCGACTGCGTCAGCAAGGTACCGATACTCGCAATGCCCAACGCTATATATATGGCGATAAAGACACTCAGCGTACCGTCACCTTCGACCAAGACGCCGTTCCCGGTTATCAGCAACATAACCGGTACCATAACGACTAAGGAAATAAGGCTGGTCAGTACCACTGTGGTACCTTTGCCGAAAGTCGCTGTTTCGTCAGGGCCATCCCCCCAGGGATTTTTAGAGACTTGATCGGGCACGGCATTTTTCTCAAACGCTTTCATAGGACCAATATTCCAGTCGAATAAGGCCACGAACAACGCCAGCAAAACCGCAAATATGGCATAGAAATTAAATGCGATAGACTGAATAAACACCATGAGTGGCTGATCAACGCCCTGCTTTGAAATAAGCGTTAAGTTAAATGCTCCCCAAGCGTTCAGCGGAATAAGAATACAAATGGCTGCGCAGGTTGAGTCGACAATGTAGGCAAGTTTTTCGCGAGAAATGCCCAGTCGATCATAAATAGGCCGCGAGGTAGTGCCTGAAATCATGATAGTCACGTTGGACTCAATAAAAACAATGACACCGAGAAACCAGGTCATAAAACGCGCTCGGCGCTTGCTTTCTATCCACTGCTTACGCTCGAGCTTCAATACGAATTGCTTAAAAGTCCCGCCTTTTTCAAGTACGCCAAATAGTGCGCCAATGCCCAGCGTGAAAAACCACACCAACATGTTGCCCGGGTCAATAAGTGTTTCCCAGGTACTGTCGAGCGTGCCATAAGCAATATTTGCCGGAGCAGGCCAGAACAGTAGAACATTCGCCAGAATAATGCCGCCAATAAGGGCTAACAACACTTTTCGGGTAACAATGGCAAAGACAATTGCCAGCAGGGAAGGTAAAAGGCTCGTCCAGCTCAGTTCCATGTGGGTACGTTCGTTTGTGTTTGATATAGGGAGGTTAAAATAATAAACCGCCGCGGGCAATACCAGCGGCGGTTTATTCGTTTGCTCTTATCCTGATCCGTAGCCTGATGCTATTGCATCAGGTACGGTTTTGAGCATTGTTCCTGACGTAATAACGTCAGGCTACAGTAAGTCCAATTAGAACTTGTATTCAACACCTAAACGGACAGACCATAGTGACGGTGCGCCCGCACGAGCTTGTACGTTGCTCACATCACGGAATGAGTTGTACTGGTATTGACCAGCATCATTGATCTCAACGTCAGCAATAGTGACTGCTCGAGGGAAGCTTGCTTCATAAAGCACACCCCAGTCGTCGTTAATCATGTTGCCTAAGTTTTCAATCACGAAGAATGCTGAAGCTTTATGTCCTTCCATGAAGCCAGGCAGTTCTTGCTCTAAGCGCAAGTCAACCTTCGTCCACCATTTACTGTTGAACTCGTTGCGTGGTGCGATACCACCAGCGTACTTGTTCAAGCCAGACTCTTCTAAGAACTCAAAGAAGTCAGCAGTCGCAAACGGCGTACCGTCGTCTGAACCAACAGCGAAGTTCGGATCATCGATACCGGTAGGAACATACAGCAAGCTACGTCCTTGATATGCAATATCACCAAACGCACCGTCAGTCATCGTGTAAGAGAACGGACGACCTTTGTTGCGAGTTGCAAATAGCGTAACGGTTGTATCATAGCCATCAAAGAACTCTTTAGTGTAGTTAGCTTTGAACGTAAAGCGATGTGGAATTTCATAGTTTGACGTTGCCACACCTGGGTTTTGAGCATTTGCGGTTGCCAGGCTAGTGTAGTTTGAGAACGACACTGAGCTAGTCATTGGGTTAACGTCTTCTGCTTTATTGTAAGCGTAACCTAATGTCCAATCTAACCCGAAATCATGCGACTTGTTTAACGCTAAAGATAACGTAGTTTGAGAGCCTGAGTCACCATCCACATTTGTCAGCATAAAGTCGTCGCCTTGATCACGACCGTCAGTTGACATTTCATTGAAAATTGGACGGCCATCCGGCGCTGTATCAACTTGCTCAAGACCTAAGTTATAAATAACGGCTGCATCTTTCTTATCCGTATATAGGAAATCTGCCATCAAAATATAGTCATCAGGCAATGTGAAAGTTGCACCTAAAGCATATTTCCATTCTTTAGGTAGTTCGAAGTCAGGATCCATTGTATTAATCGGACCTTGGCCACCTGCATTAGCAACTTCATCAAACATTTCCTGAGGAATATCGTAAATTGGGTTTCCTTCACCAGTATGCGGCACATCGAACAATGACTGTCCTGAGAAGTCGCGGAATGCTTCGTATTGAGTCACACCGTTGTTCGAGTAGTTATTAGAAATCCAAACGTTCGGGTTACCACCTGAGTACAACCCAATACCACCACGTACTTCAATATCAGGATTCACGAACCAGTTAAAGCCAAAACGCGGCTGCAGTAAGTCCTGATCGCCCATGTTTTGCTGGTTTGAGAAACCATAAAGCTCTTCATTTAACGGGTTGTAAGTTGGGTAGTCATCACTTGTGTACCAGTCATAACGTAAACCGTAAGTGAACGTGATATCCATTGGCGCATAATAATACTCGTCCTGGATATAAGCGGTATTCACTGCATAAGCAAACTCAGCAGCAGCGTCTTGCGGGTTGTTTGTACCTGCTGCACTTTCATAAATTGCTGCGTAAGGTGTTCCTGCCTCAAAGTCATCGATAGAACCAAAGCGATACTCACCTTCGGCTTCCTGTACGAACAAGTTGAAAACATCGTACTCTTCACGCTCGATACCGGCAGAAATAACATGGTCACCTAGCAAGTACGTACCTTTCATTTTAAAGAAAGTGGTATCGTACTTCAGTTTGTTCGCGTGACGAGAGTCGTCAGCGCCTAAGTAAACTGTTGCATCGTTCACACCAATTTGTACTTCACCAAAATCGGTTCCGCCAAGAGGGTTAACTCGCGCATCAAGCTCTGAGTAACCAACACGTACTTCACTTGAGAAGTTATCACTCCAGTCTGAATATAGCTCACCGACATAAGAGGTAAACTTAGAACCGCGCTCGTAGAAGTGGTTAGAGAACTCAAGCTCATCGGAATCACCGTCAGATTCAGCAATCGAGTAACCGTCATTGTAGTTGTAGGTCAATGACGCACGATGAGCATCACTTATATACCAATCTAACTTGGCCAAGAACTTTTCGTCTTCAACAGGCAAGCTTGATGGGAAGCCACCTGGATTATACCCATAGATATCCTGAGCAATAGTAGCAATTCGCTCTACATCGGCATTCGTTACACCCACAACTTCAGTAGCCGCACCAGACCCTTCTGGACCGCGATCAAAGGTATCTGACCCTTCAAGCTTCTCGTAAGAAGTGAAGAAAAACAGTTTATCTTCGAGGATTGCGCCACCCAGGTTAAAGCCGTAGCGCTTTTCGCTAAAGTCACCAACGTTAATTTTGTCGCCTTCTAGCTCGTCGCCTTGCAATGAGTCATTGGTGTAGTCATAGAAAACACCGCCGAACATCTCATTGTCACCGGTTTTGGTAACAGCGTTGATATTACAAGCTGTGAAACCACCGTACTGAACATCAAATGGAGCAAACTCAACAGCAACCTGCTCAATAGCATCATAAGAGAACGGCATACGTTCGGTTGGGTATCCGCTGCTGTTTAAGCCGAAGTTGTCGTTCATACGAACGCCGTCAACCGTTAAGCTGTTAAAACGCGGGTTAGCACCACCACACTGAATATCGCCGGCGTTGGTTTCATTAATATAAATACGCGGGTCAATACGAACAACATCTTTCAAGTCACGGTTTGCCGACGGCGCATTTTCTAAGTCCTGCAAGTTAAAATTAGCCGCTGGACTATTACTACCGTAAAGCGCGTTACTGGTCATGGTTCCTGTTACACTCAGGGTTTCCATAACTTCACGTTCTAGACGCACATTCACATTCTGAGAGTCACCTAGAGTTAGGTAGACATCCTCAACAACTTGGTTTCTACCTTCAGGACCTTCTACAACGATAGTGTATGGGCCACCTACTGGCATACCGCGTGACGAGAATGTGCCTTGTTCGTTTGAACGTAAGGTTTTCACACTCCCTGTTCGTTCGTCGCGAATTTGGACGGTAGCACCAGATACCATTTGGCCTGATTCAGTTGTTACAACACCACGAATGCTGGATGATGTTTCCTGAGCAATAGCAGCACCGCTAAGGCCCATAGCAATAGCAGCCGCAAGAGCTGTACGCTTGAAAGTAGAGTTAAACATAGTTTTGTTCTTCCCGGTTTTGGTTTTGGGTTTTTAAGCACAAATAAGGGTATAGCTTATTTGTGACAATTCTGTGAAAGAAAAAGGAAAAAATTAACGAAGCGAAAGCTTTGGAGAAGGAGGACAGAGAATAATAAAAAGAAGAAAAATAAGACGTTCGTTTATTATTCGATGATGCCCCACGGCATAACAGCTGATTCATCACAGGAAAGCTCATGACTTGATAAGCCTCGAGACTGTGGTTGGTGGTCGGAGCTGTTGGGTATGCCGTTTGATTCATTACGCTTCTAAGACATTTATGTGTCAGATATGTGACATATTTTAATCAAAATATTCGCCCTTGCCTAGCGCTTTGGGAACCTTTATTCTTCTTAATTGTCTTAGGCGTTTCTCAAACAGGCATTCCCATGGGCTTTATGCGGTTTTCAATATACTCAACATTTGTACTTTTTATGGTCACTTCTCTTTCTGCGTTCGCAGGTTCTGGCAAAAGCGCCCCAGAAACAGTTCGTATTGCAACCTTTAATGTCAGTATGGACGCGTCTAATTATTTGCCGGAAAACGAACTCCCTACGCTGAAGAGCTCTCCTCTTCCTGGTGTTCTGGAGCAAAACCATGAGCAAATTCGTGGTATTGCAGAAATACTTCAACGCGTACGTCCCGATGTGGTCCTGCTGAACGAGTTTGACTACGTTGATAAAGCCGTAGGTATTGATGTTTTCCGCAGTGATTATTTAGAAGTGTCTCAAAACGGCCAGGCAGCTATTGATTATCCTTATGCCTACACCGCCCCTGTTAACACGGGGGTGCCTTCGCCTTTTGATTTAAACCGCGATGGCAAAGCCAGCGGCTCTGGTGACGACGCTTGGGCTTTTGGTTGGTACCCGGGTCAATACGGCATGGTTATTTTGTCAAAATACCCTCTGGCAGCTGAGGACGCGCGTACCTTCCAGCATTTCCTATGGAAAGATATGCCGGGCCGCCACATTCCTTATGTACATGACTCAGACAAGCAGCCAACGTCTGAGCCCTGGTTCTCTGAAGACGCTATGGCTCAGTATCCGTTGAGCTCGAAATCTCACTGGGATGTGCCGGTAAACATTGGGGACCGTGTTATTCACCTATTAGCGGCGCACCCGGTACCGCCTGTCTTTGACGGTCCTGAGAACCGTAACGGAATGCGCAACTATGATGAAATCCGCTTGTTTGCTGATTATTTAACACCTGGTCGCGATAACTATCTTTATGACGATAACGGTGTTCGTGGCGGGCTAGGTGAAGACGCTAGCTTTGTAATTCTGGGAGACATGAATGCACAAGCAGGCGCAGGTGGTGTTGACGGTGCAATTGAGCAGCTCCTCGAGCACCCGCGCGTCAACGACGTTAAGCCACAAAGCGAGGGTGGTAAATTGCATTCGCCGGATATTGAGGGTTCTCAATTTCACACAGCGGCTTGGCGCAAACGTGTTGACTATGCCCTACCGTCTGATGACTTAATTGTCAAAAATGCAGGTGTGTTCTGGCCCGTTAACGATGAGCCCGGTGCCGAAATGATGCGAAAGCGCGAGGCCTCTTCTGACCACCGTTTGGTGTGGATAGATATTGTGAAGTAAACAAACGTCCATTACGCCCATTTAATGGGCTGTCGTCCGTGTTGCTGCAGATAATCGTTGGTTTTTTTGAAGTGGTTAGCGTCAAAAAAGCCACGATGTGCAGATAAGGGCGATGGGTGTGGCGCGGTCAGAATGTAATGCTTAGTGCCATCAATCAGCGGGATCTTTTTCTGAGCATGTGAACCCCATAATAAAAACACGACATGCTCTGTCGCTTCCGACACTTTTTTAATAACGGTATCGGTGAAGGTTTCCCAACCCCAGCTTGCATGACTGTGCGCTTTTCCCTGCTCTACCGTAAGTACGGTATTCAGCAACAACACACCCTGCTCGGCCCAGCTGGTTAAATCACCATGCTGCGGTAAGACAGTATCGGGGTAGTCTATGGCTATGGCTTTAAACATATTGCGCAGAGACGGCGGGAACTTCACGCCTTCTTTAACAGAAAAGCTCAGCCCATGCGCCTGCCCTGGCCCGTGATAAGGGTCCTGCCCCAAAATAACCACTTTCACCTGCTCGGGCTCGGTCAGTTTCAACGCATTGAACACCTCTTCCTTAGGTGGGTAAACGACCGTCTGCTGACGTGCCTGCTCAACACGTTGCCACAACTCTTTGAAGTACGGCTTTTGCTTTTCTTCGGCGAGTAAGTCACTCCAGGGCATAAGTTCCACTCTTTACCTGTTAGTTTTTTATAAAAGGTATAATTATCAAATTTAACTTATTATTGTTGTCTGATTCTCTGCAACTGTTGCTGATAAAACTGAATGACCTCATTACATTTAGCGTCAGGATGAAAGCTCTCCATATCATAATCAACGGGACTAGTATTTTTCGCTGCCTGTTGCATTATCTCAGCTAGCTGTTCGGCATTCCCAATATCACTGAGAGGATAAGGAAAGTAACTTTTCAAATACTGAGCCCCATGTGAAGCAGAAGACACAATTGGAAGTTGTGCGTGCATAGCTTCTAAAAATACCAAGCCGAAAGGCTCACTTTTAGCAGCACTAACAAATACATCAAAACAAGCAAGCCAATCGTGAGGCTTGTTTGAAAAGCCGGGCATAACAATACTACTTTCAGCTTTCTCCCGTATTGCTTTCCAATTTTTGCCATCGCCAACAATAACTAAACGGCTATTTGGCACATCTGCTAAATGAAATGCCTCGATGAGAGTTTCATGACCTTTGCTATCAACAACTCTTCCTAAGGTTCCAAACACAATTTCATCATTAGCTATACCGTACTGTGCTCTTAGTTGTTCACGAGCATCTTTACTGGCAGGAACAGCTTGACTCCAGTTATCAATCTGGGCGCTGTTCTTCTTCAGCGCTGAAGGGATAGCTTCCAGTTGCCATGGTGCAATGGCGATCAGAGCATCAAGGTGACGGTGTTGTTGCGGTTTGTAGTGAATATGTAAGGTAGCAATCCTTAAACACTTTCCTGATAGGCCTTTTAACGCTTTACAGGCCGCACTGAGGTGAGCATGGGCAACGTCTGGCTCAATTTCCCTAATAACTTGACGAGCACGGCGACTTGCGAATAAACGGCTACCATCAATAACCTTAACACTAATATTATCGGCAATATGCTGGATAATTGCATTGTCTCGATTTTCTGTTCCCCGCTTATGCAAAACAACCGTAACATCATGGCCTGTATCGGCCTGCATATTAGCCAGTTCTATCGCATGACGTTCACTACCAGCAAAGCTATGAGTCAGAATAATATGTGCAATTTTCATCTAATCAGCCTATTCCCTTTTGACTTCAGACTAACGATGTCGCAATTTTGAGTGATAAAAGAAGACGATATGCTCTTTCAAACGCACCCAGAAGCGCTTTTGCTTCTCTTTGCGCTGCTCCACTTGCTGGATATCACTATTGAAGCCTAGGTTATGGCCCGCAACATGAGGTGTCAGACCTAGAATCTCGATAGGTACTTCCCAGTGCCATTGAAAATCAACATCTACAGGTCTGAAAAAAGTAGAGCGAGCTGCCAATAACTTTTTTGCAGCCTCGTAACTAATTACTTGAGCTCCAGCTCCAGAAGGAGGTTTATCGTAGCTTACCAGGCTAAATCCTAACTTTTTTTCCAGCTCGGTTTCCTTCCGAGGCTTAAATGGATTGCCTAGTTTAATAAAAGACCAATTACGTTCCAGCTTTACCAAGACATCATGAACTTTCGCAAAGTCAGGCGTTAACTTTTGATCATCCTCAAGTACGATTGCGTAATCGAGTTCTTCATCAACAATTCGTTGCCAACAGCGAATGTGACTTAAGTAACAACCTATCTCTCCCCAGGTTAAATCGTAGTGATAACGCTTTTTTGCTTTACCCTGATCAAAACAAGCTTTTTCCGCTTCTGTTAGTTTCGTTCCATCAACAGCACTAACACGTTCAAATGGCATACCCAATGAATCAAGCTGTGCTTTTGCATCAGCCAACCGGTGCGGAGAGCGCTCTAAATTAATTAAAAAAGTTTTATATTTCATTAAATATTATCTAATGTGTGTCGTTTTAGATGAAGAGTCTTATTACTGATTCAGTTTCGCATATTATTAAATGCAAGACCTGTTATGCAGAGTAACAATGGCGCTATTAAACACTGTTTTTAAATATGAAGCAATTAACACTAAAGCTCACTACTGGATTTCCCAGAGTGAGCTTTGAATTGAAGACTTCAACTCTCATCAGAGAATTATTTATCTTTATACTTCTCAAACCAATGTAAGATATAAGCAACTTTATTCATCAGGTTGCTTGGTCTTGCATAAATGCCATGACCTGAGTCCTGAATGCGCACCATAGCAGTGTCGACGCCTTTCAATTTCAACGCCTGATAATACTGTTCGGTTTCCGACATGGGCGTCCTGTAGTCATTCTCACCGGTTAATAGCATGGTTGGCGTTGTCACATTGCCAACGTAACTAATTGGCGAGCGTTCCATGTAATGTTCCATATTCTCCCATGGTAAACCCGGGAACCAATACTGGTAGAAGAAGTTATACATGTCTGCAGTCAGTACGAAGCTGTACCAATTAATGACCGGCTTAGCCACAACAGCGGCTTTAAAACGGTCAGTGTGTCCCACTATCCAGGCGGTTAGTACACCGCCGCCACTACCGCCTGTGACAAATAACTCGTCTTCGTCAATAAAGCCTTTTTCAATCACAGCATCAACACCATCCATGAGATCGTTATAGTCGTCGCTTGGATAGTTATGATGAATTCCATTGGCGAAATCAGCCCCATAGCTAGTACTGCCACGAGGGTTGGTATACAGCACGACATAACCGGCAGCTGCAAAGAGCTGAACTTCAGCGGCAAAACGCGGACCATAATTAGTATGTGGACCGCCATGAATTTCCAGCATCAATGGGTATTTTTTGTCTTTATCGAAGTTTGGCGGATACGCAATCCACCCCTGTAAGTCTTTACCATCGACGCTCGACTTATAGCGAATTTCTTCTACTTTTGCGAGTTGCTTGTGAGCCAAGGCGTCCTCATTCAGGCGAGTTACTTGTTGGACAGTATCGTCTTCCCATAACGCTAATTCAGCTGGGCGCATTGGGTTTGAAATGGTAAAAGCAATTTTGTCCCCTTTTGCAACACTGAAGTCGCCTCCACCATAAGGTCGGCTGTAGGAAAGGCCGCCCACACGGTCAGTTAAGTGCGTGTGCTCGCCGCTTAAGTCCGTACGTGCAAGCTGCCCGACTCCGTTGTCGTCATAAGTGAAATAGATACCACGGCTGTCAGAGTCCCACTCGAAGCCTGTAACGCTGCGATCTAAGTCTGGCGTTAGCACTTCCATATCAGTACCATCGGTATTCATGACGTAGAGCTTAGTAATCTGATAGCTCATTTTTTCATCGTCATAACCGGTGTACGCGATTTTCTCGCCGTTTGGTGACACTTTAGGTGAACTGTCTGGTCCATTTCTGTCAGTGATTGGTGATATCTCTTTGCTAGCAACAGTTAGCTGATAAATTTCACTATTTACAGGGTTAAGGAATGCGTCGTCTCGACGATTAGCCGAAAAGAAAATATGCTTTCCGTCAGCCGACCAGGCCAAGTTACCGCCATGGTTGAACTCGTCTTCGGTTAATTGACGTGGCGAGCCCCCCGTAGCAGGCACGACATAAACTTGCTGATATCCGTCTTCTGCATAGCCGCCACCGTCATAACGGTAATTGCCTTTATCGATATATTTCGGTGGTGTTGTCCAATTCGCCCCCTCGGGTTTTCCCGGCAAGCTTACCGGAGCAGGTTCGGGCTTTGGTGTAAACATTGAAAATGCGATTTGGCTTCCATCGGGTGACCAACTCAGTCCTGACGGCGCTTTCGTTAATTGAGTAATGGCTGCGCTTTCGCCAGAATCCACCCAGTAGATATGAATTTGAGGGCTACCGGTTTCCGTTGACACATAGGCTAGACGCTTGCCGTCAGGCGACCACACTGGTTGGCTTTCACTGCCTTGTTCACCGGTTAACGGGCGTATATCTCCGTCCGGTAGTACACTCCATAAGCGCCCAACTTTACGGTCGTTTTGTATGTCCATAGACTGGCGGACAAATACGCCCCACTCACCACTTGGATGAATGGTCGGTGACGATGCGTACTCCAGAGTGAATACGTCTTCTAATTCTAACTTTTCTTGGGCTATTGAGGCACTTGATACTGCCAGCGCCGCTGCCGCTATTACCCATTTTTTCATTGTTGTTCCCCCAAATAAAAAAACCGCCTCATAGAGACGGTTTTATCGCGATTCAAAACATGAATCAATGTATTAGAACGCGTATGAGAAGCTAACGGACGCAAAATCACGGTCAGCTAACGGATCTAAGTCACTGTCTGAGTACATAGTGTAACCAAGAGTCACTTTATAAGTTGACAGGTAGTCAGCCATTAAATTAAGACCCAGTGATTTACGGTCTTCAATAAAGTTACTGTTTGGCGAATGACCATTTACGTCATGGTTAAACTGGACTGTTGGATTTAACCCCCAACCTTGCCATACGTTTGAGTATTCAAACTGGAAACGCGTGCGATAGCCCCAAGATGTTGAAGTGACGAAGCCATCGCAGTTACCTACTTGTGCCTGAAATGCTCCGGCTACTTGATCCTGCCCAGCTTGAGAAGCTGCTCCAATATATGGATCCATGTCCGCTTGCGTGAAACACTTGCCAAATAAAGGCAGACGACCATAACGTTGCTCTTGAATGCCCGGCATGTCGTGAACACTGTTCATCGCTACCTCACCGACAAAGGTCATACGATCTGAACCTAAGAAACGGTCGAAGAAACGAACGAAACTAATTTGTGCTTGACTTACGTCTAAGCGGTCATAACCATTTGCCTTTTCACCAAAAGGCGTTGTAGTTACTCGATCAGCAAAAGTGCTTGGAGCATTCGGTCGTAGGCCTGCAGTTAAAATTTCCGTCGTATTAATTTGCACCGGCATACCGTCGCGGTAGCTGTATTCACCAGACACTGACCACATGCCAAGGTTTGTACTGAAGCTTAAACCGTAAACTTCGGTATCTTCAGGGTACTCCAATACTAACTTAGGACCGTCGATGGGATAACCGTCTGATGTCGACCAAGAAAAGCTCAGATCCAAAGGGCTAACACCTTGCAAGCTAGGTGATGGATCTTCACTCCAATTATAAGCTGAAATAATTGGCGTGTTGTTATGCAAGTTCAGATAATAAACACCGAATTCAGCACCTAAGTCCATGGAGTAGTAACGTAAATTTACGCCCCATTGGCCGCTGTCAGAAGCCTCCAACATTGGGTTACTACCAATGTAAGCTCCTGCTTCAAATGACTGACGATCACTTAAGTAACTATTAGGGTCTCCTGGTGTACCTTGCACAGGGTCAGCCGGGATCAATTGAGGATTCAGCGTCACCAAACCACAACCGGGACCACCAATAATATCAACGCTTGAGAAGTAGGTACCACAACCGTCCAGTTTAGTGTTATCCCACTCGTATTGATAGAAGGCTTCAAAGTTCATTACGTCGGTTAAACCGATGTTAGTGCTTATCATACCGACTGGTAATAGCGCTTCTTTAATTTCCGCGCCCGGACGGCGAGCGGCGTTGACGTCTAACGGGTTAATGTCGTTAATGCCGTTGAAAACGAAGGTACTTTCACCCCAGCTTAATACCTGACGACCCACACGGACGTTTGCAGGCATATCACCGATATCAAAGTTTGCATAAACAAATGCGTCTAGCAACTCAACTCCATGCCCCTGCGAATAATCGTCAAAAGCATCATCATTTAGTTTCTTATTCGGGAAGTAGCCATTGGGACTGTGACCATGAGGCATTTCCTCTTCAGAAATCACATAGTCGTACCAATAGTTAAAGCGCACAAAAGCACCATGGCTATCGCCGTCAATGCTTAAATCGTGAACACCTTTGAAAACTGATGATACTAAGTCGCCTTTGTCAAAGTTCAAGTTGCCGTCATCACCGACACTTGAGCCTGCGGTTCCGCCTGCGCGGTTGCCTGGATGAATCAGGTGGTTGGCCTGATCTTCCATACGCCATGACGCACCGTAGGACAAAATAGAGTCGAATTTAATTTCATAGTCGCCGACTTCGAAGTCAGCAGCCTGGCCTGTAGCCGCAAAGCTCAGTGCAATGGCCGTAGCCAGAGGAAGTTTTTTTAGCATAGTTGTTCTTCTTTTCATTGTGAGCCACCTAATCCTTTAAACTTGTTTGGCGGTTATAGATGAATCATGTCCGATGAGTTAAAAATATGCAAGTGTATGAACACGAAAAGATAACAAGTTGTTGGAAAAAGTGCGGGAAAATGTCGTTACCAGCGTCTAAATTGACGCTGGTAACGAGTCTTCAAAAGTGTTTTTTAACTTTTCTTTGAGTTCGGGAAGAACATCAAATAAGTCGGCTACCAAACCGTAATCCGCCACCTGGAAGATAGGTGCTTCTTCGTCTTTGTTGATAGCAACGATGACTTTGGAGTCTTTCATACCGGCTAAGTGCTGGATAGCACCACTGATACCGACAGCCACATAAAGCTGTGGCGCAACAATTTTACCGGTTTGACCCACCTGCATGTCGTTGGGTACGAAACCAGCGTCAACAGCGGCACGTGATGCACCAACCGCCGCACCTAATTTATCAGCAATGTCTTCCAGCATGTGGAAGTTGTCGCCGTTTTGCATACCACGACCACCAGAAATTACGATTTCCGCCGCTGTAAGATCTGGACGCTCAGACTCTGCCAGCTGCTCGCCAACAAATTCCGATTTGTCGTTGTTAAATACGGAATCGATACTTTCAACGTCACCACTACCACCTTCTGCTGCAACCGCATCAAATGCTGTTGCACGAACGGTAATGACTTTAATGTTGTCTTCTGACTGCACAGTGGCAATGGCGTTACCGGCATAGATAGGACGCTTAAAGGTGTCATCGCTTTCTACCGAAATAATGTCAGATACCTGCGCTACGTCTAATAAAGCAGCAACGCGCGGCATGAAGTTTTTGCCGGTAGTTGTTGCCGGAGCCAGAATGTGACTGTAGTTTTTGCCTAAATCAGCAACCAGTTCGCTGATGTTTTCGGCCAACTGATGCTCGTAAGCCTCGTTGTCTGCCAGCATGACTTTCTTCACGCCGTCGGCTTTTGCTACATTTTCAGCAACGGTTGAGCACCCTTTACCGGCAACCAGTACCTCGATGTCGCCACCGATTTTCTGTGCAGCGGCTAACGTTTTCAGTGTTGAAGGGTCAACCGCGTTATTGTCGTGTTCTGCTACCACTAAGATGCTCATAATACTTTCGCCTCGTTTTTCAGTTTGTCGACCAGCTCATCTACGTCAGCTACTTTCACACCGGCGCTACGTTCAGCAGGCGTTTCAACTTTCAGCAGCTTAATAGTGCGCTTAACTTCCACACCCAGTTCGTCCGGGCTTGTGGTTTCCAGCGGCTTACGCTTGGCTTTCATGATGTTTGGCAGCGACGCGTAACGCGGTTCGTTCAAACGCAGGTCAGTAGTGACAATAGCCGGCAGGTTCAATTTAACGGTTTGCAGACCACCGTCAATTTCACGGGTGACGTTCACAAAGCCGTCGCCAACTTCCACTTTAGACGCGAAAGTACCTTGTGGCATACCGGTTAAGGCGCCCAGCATTTGACCGGTCTGGTTGTTGTCTGAGTCGATAGACTGTTTACCCAGAATGACCATGTCCGGTCCTTCTTTCTCTACCACACCTTTTAGAATTTTAGCGGCAGATAAAGAGTCTGGCATGTCGTCGGTTTCAACCTGAATAGCACGGTCAGCACCTAGTGCCAGTGCAGTACGTAACTGCTCCTGTACCGCTTTAGGGCCAATAGAAACTACAACGACTTCGTCTGCTGTGCCAGCTTCTTTCAAACGCACGGCTTCTTCTACGGCAATTTCGCAGAATGGGTTAAGTGCCATTTTGACGTTCGCCAAATCGACATCGGACTGATCTGGTTTAACACGCACCTTGACGTTGTAGTCAATGACGCGCTTAACCGCGACAAGTATCTTCATGTTGTACTTCCTTTTGCTGGAATGTTCTTAATGTTGGTGTTTATTATGCTGCCATTATCCTAGACTGGCGTCGATCTCACAAGTTGTGGGAGAATAAAACTCTATTACCGTAAGGGAGAGTTTACATGGCCAGCTGGGAACAGCTTTTTCGTCACTTAGTTCAACAAGCCAAAAGTCTACCAGAATATCCGGCAGAATGTCGTGATGACGATCATCTGGTGGGTGGCTGCGAGGCTAAGGTATGGCTGTGGCTGGATACTTCTGATGTAGAGGCGGTAGTGATTCGTTTCGATTCTGAATCGCGCATTGTGCGCGGACTACTGGCGCTACTGCAACAACGGCTGGACGGCTGTTCGGTAGCAGAAATAGCCGCCTTTGACATTGACGCCTTTTACCGCGCCGAAGGTTTAGATAATGCCCTAAGCCCCTCGCGCAGCAACGGCCTGTACCAGGTCGCCAAAACATTGAAGCAGCGGGTTGTAAATGAGCGCTGAGGTTATAGGAGCTACTGCGGAGGACGCCCGTGAATACATCCCTGTAGGGCTTGGGCAGCGCCATCCATGGCGCTGCACACCTCCGCAGTAGCTCCCATAACCGTCGATCGCGCTCATCGGCAAATTACACTTTTTTCAACAAAACAGCGGTGGCTTGCATTGCGAAGCTGCAGGTGACGACCATAGCGGCGCCGAAGCCGGAGCTGCAGTCCATGCGCATGGAGCCGGAGCCGGGTTTTTGTAGTGTAACTTCGCCTTCCTGCTCACCGGAAATAATGGGATAACGCAGCTGCTCTTCGGAATAGACACAGTCAACGCCCCATTTACGTTTGGGGTTCTTGGAAAAGCCGTAGTCGCGACGCAGTTGTGAGCGTACTTTGGCTAGTAGTGGGTCCTGCTTGGCTTTGGCTAAATCACCGATGCGGATCATGCCCGGGTCTATCTGCCCACCGGCACCGCCACACACCACTAAGCGTAACTTGTGACGTTTGCACCAGGCTACCAGCGCCGCTTTGGTGTTAACGCTGTCTATGGCGTCTAGCACCGCATCGGCACCGGTTAAGTATTCTTCAAAGTTTTCGGGCAGCAAAAAGTCATCAATAACTTTAACTTCGCAGTTCGGGTTAATGCTTTTCACCCGCTGTGCCAGCACTTCTGTTTTGAGTTGCCCAATGGTTTCATCCGTAGCCGGTAACTGACGGTTGATATTGGTGGTGCATACGTCGTCTAAATCAATGAGGGTCAGCTTGCCTATGCCGGTGCGCGCCAGTGCTTCCACCGCCCAGGAACCTACACCGCCAAGCCCGGCGACTACTATATGTAACTGCTGAAAATGGTTGAGCGCCTGCTGTCCGTAAACACGGCTGACACCACCAAAGCGTTGATCGGGTACTTCACTCATGACTGGGTTGTTCACTCACATCGTAGATAATAATGCCCACCTGATGCACTTCACCACGCGGGTTCTTAAGCGGAATTAGGGTCACGTTTTGGTACATCCACTCGCTCTGACCGCTTATAGGCCGGCTGTGGCGAAAGCGAAACACATAAGGACGCTGTTGCCAGGTAATAAACACCCGCGAATTCAATTGCCGCACGCGGTCTATTTTACGTTGGAACCAGACCTGGTCGATACCCGGACAACAGCGGAATAAATTTTTATCGCGCACTTCGCTGGGTCGCAGACCGCTGTGGTTCTGCATAAACTCATTCCACATCTGGATGTTGTTGTCGTTATCGACCACCACAATACCCACGTCAATGGCGCCCAGTATGCTTAGCTTGCTGTGCAGCTCGTCCATGTCGTCTATCATTGGTCATCCTCTTCGCTTTGCAGCCAGTGCGCTAACTGCTGGTCGAGAATTTTTACGGCATCGGCCGGGAACAACAGTAAGAGATCAAACGCCAGCTTATGTTCTGGCAACTGATAGCCAATTTCTATGGCCAGAATTTTCTGCCAGCGTTGCTCACCATGCTTCAGTAATTCCTGCATGGACTGGTTTTCGCCAAGCAACACCGGCTGCGACGCCGCAAACTCCACATGCAACTGCTGGCCTAAACCGTTTAAACAGGCAGAGGATAAAATAGAGGCGACGTCCATTAACGATTCAATGCGTTGCTGCTTCACCGAGCCACTGTCACCCAGTTTTGCACCCAGCAGCTTACCTATGTCGTCAATAGCCGCTTCATTAAACAGGGTTAGCGCCTCACCCAATATACCGCTGCCGGAAAACCCCTGACTGACTGCCGCCACTTGCTGCTTGGCGTCGATGGACTCTATGGCCATGTGCAGTTCAGAAGGTGCAATGAAGTTAACGTTAGGCACCGGCAACTCAATGAACGTGTCCAGCACCCGGGCTAAGTGATCACCCGCCTGGCCCATAGCCACGTTCGAAACCTCGCGGTACACATCCAGCGGATTCGCCGGTGCGTGGGTTTGTTCGTCGGCGACTTTCAGTTGACCACCCGCGGGCTGATAAAGACCGAATTGCTGCAACAAAGTCTGCACCTCTTCGGCCTTCATGGGCTTTTTCACAAACGCCATGGCACCCAATGCCTGCACCCGTTTTTGTGCCTCAGGCTGAATATCGCCGGACACCACAATCACCAGGCTTTCGAGTTGTTCGTCTTTGATTGCCTGCAGGGTTTCGTAGCCGTCTTTTACCGGCATATTCAAATCCAGAAACAGGATTTCCGCACGCCCTTCACGCACACAAGTAAGCGCTTGCTCACCGTGCTCCGCTTGGTGCACTTCGGCATCCCAGTCATCGGGTAGCGTGCGCAGCAACTGTTTACGCGCCATTTTCGAGTCATCGCACAGGGTGACTTTTAGCGTCATAGTGTCAGATTTCCGCCCGTTGGTTAATACCGTTATTCTAGCGCAGGCAGTAGCCTGATGCCATTGCATCAGGTACGATATAAAACATTACGCACAACACAATTTATATAAAAAATGAAACAATACTTAGAGCTGTGCCAACGCATTGTCGACGAAGGTGTTTGGGTTAAAAACGAACGTACAGGCATTAACTGCCTAACGGTTATAAACGCCGACTTAGAGTACGACGTTGCCAACAACCAATTCCCGCTGATTACCACTCGCAAAAGCTATTACAAATCAGCTATTGCTGAGCTTTTGGGTTATTTGCGTGGCTACGACAGCGCGGCTCAGTTTCGTGATATTGGCTGCAAAACCTGGGACGCGAATGCCAATGAAAACCAGGCCTGGCTGAACAACCCTAACCGCAAAGGCGAAGATGATATGGGGCGCGTTTACGGAGTACAGGGGCGTTCATGGCAAAAACCGGACGGCAGCCACTTAGATCAGTTGAGAAAAGTGGTTAATAACCTATCAAAAGGAATTGATGATCGCGGTGAAATAGTCACTTTCTATAACCCGGGGGAATTTGAGTTAGGCTGTTTGCGTCCCTGTATGCATACCCACAACTTTTCGCTGTTAGGCGACACGCTTTACTTAACCTCGTACCAGCGCAGCTGCGACGTACCGCTGGGGCTCAACTTTAACCAAATTCAGTGCTTTGTTCTGCTGGCTCTGGTAGCACAAATTACCGGGCACAAGCCGGGCAAGGCCTATCACAAGATAGTGAACGCTCACATCTATGAGAACCAGTTAGAACTCATGCGTGATGTACAGCTGAAGCGGGAACCGTTTCCGTCGCCGCAGCTGCATATTAATCCTGAGATAAAATCTTTAGAAGACATTGAAACCTGGGTCAACAAAGATGACTTCACGGTCAGCGGTTACCAGTGCCACGAGCCAATAAAGTACCCATTTGCTGTGTAGGTGAGGTTGCCTGAGGCCTAGGAGGAAGCGGCTGTTAAGTCACATGTTTCGCTTGAACGTTAAGGGGTTCTATGCCAGAGACGCTGCAAGTTCATCCATGAACGCTTGACGAAGGCCATCCATGGCCTTCGACACTCTGGCATAGACCCCCTCAACACTCGTAACGCTTACATGCGCCTCAACAGCCGTTGTTTGGCCCCCTAGGCAAGGAACATTCGGTATATTATTTTAAACGCGACGCTTTGCGCGAACCATCAGAAGAACACCTAAAATAATCATTGGTAGAGTCAGCCACTGACCCATTGACATGCCTAAAGACAACAGGCCTAAGTGCGCATCCGGTTCGCGGAAAAATTCGACAATAAAGCGAGCAATACCGTAGCCCAATAGGAATAAACCGCTTACCGCTCCAACGCCGCGAGGTTTTCGTTGGAACCATAAGATAACTAAAAACAGCAGCAAACCTTCTAATAGCGCTTCGTAAAGCTGCGACGGATGCCTTGGCACTGGGCCACCACTGGGGAAGTACATTGCCCAGGGTACTTCTGCCGCACGGCCCCATAGCTCGCCATTGATAAAGTTACCTATACGTCCGAAGAATAAGCCCATGGGCACTAGCGGTGTCACAAAGTCCCCCACTTGAAGGAAGTCGCGCTTTTTCTTCTTTGCGTATAAAAACATTGCCGCTATAACACCCAATAAGCCACCATGAAAAGACATGCCACCTTCGTGGATATAGAAAATATAGAGGGGGTCGGCAAGGAAGTAGTCAAAATGGTAGAACAAGGTATAACCGACACGTCCTCCAACGAAAACACCGATGAAACACCAGAACAGTAAGTCACTAAACTGTTCTTTGCTCCAGTTTTCATCTGTTTTAGTTTGGCGAACGCCCCAGAAATAGGCGAACGCAAAGGCGACAAGGTAGCTGATACCGTACCAATGCACATCAATAGGGCCAATGCTAAAGGCCACTGGATCTATCGCTGGAAACTGCCAGTATTCGTTCGAAGGCACTGAGGACACTCCCTTGTTCTATTTAAAAATGAGTTGTACAGCAACAATAATTAGAAAGGCTGCAAACACTCTCTGCAGCTGCTTAACCGGTAACTTATGGGCGAGTTTAGCACCTAATGGCGCCATTAAAACCGACGCTACGGAAATACCTATCCAAGCCGGAATATGAATTAACCCGAAAGCGCCTGTGGCTTTTCCTGATAGCCAGCCGTTAGCAATGAACATAACGACGGAACTACAACCAATAATAAAACTACCGAGCGACGATATTGCAATAGCCTGACGCACAGGCAGTCGCATTTTCGTTAAAAAAGGCACAGTTAAGGCCCCACCACCAATTCCAACTAAGCCCGATATGGTGCCAATAATATAACTCCCTAAGGCGACCAACCGTTTTGACACCGATGTCATCGGCTCACCTGTTTTCTGCGGCATAACCATACGCGCAGCCAAGGCTATTAATACAATGGAAAAAATACGTTTCAGCCAGTCCGGGTCGATAACGGTAACCAGGTACGCTCCGGTCATTGCGCCGATAGACAAGCCAGGCAAAACACGAACTAACCAAAACTTTTCCATTAAGCCGTGCTTAGCATGAGAACGCGAAGCGCTGGCGGTTGTCATACAAACGGTCGCCAGACTGGTTGCAATGGCAGAAGGTACAACCAATTCAGGAGGGACGCCTATTATCGGCAACAAATAAATAAGCAGCGGCACAATAACCAAACCACCACCAATACCAAGCATGCCGGCTAGCAAGCCAGCTACTGTACCGCCCCCCAAGCATAAAAGCCAAGTGCTTAGTAGCATAGTTACTTACCCGCTCGCACGAAGCCACCCAAGCCCATGCTTTCCATTTTGTCCGCTATCATACTGCGTATTTGCTCCGGGTTACGTGCCTGTAACGCTTTTGCCAGCATGACATTGAGCGTACTTGAACGCACGTTGCGGAGAATCCAGCGTACTCTGTCAACGTTATAACTGTTCATACTTAGCTGTCGGTAGCCCATTGCGACGAGTAGTAGCGCACCACCAGGGTCTCCGGCTAATTCACCACATACGCTAACAGGCTTACCCAGTTCCTCACAGCGCCGGGCAATCTCATCCAAACTCGCCAGAACTGCCGGGTGGTAGGCGTCATAAAGGCTGGCAACGCGTCGATTATTGCGGTCTACAGCTAGTAAGTACTGTGTTAAATCGTTACTACCTACTGAGAAAAAGTCGACTTTACTGGCCATGGCCGGTAATTGATAAATAGCTGCAGGGACTTCTATCATCACTCCTAATTGCGGCTGGAATAGATTTACGCCAACTTCACACCCCTGCTCTTCTGCAACCTCGAAGTACGCCTGTTTAATGAGCCGTGATGCTTCGTCTACCTCACTGGTGCTAGTGATCATAGGCAATAAAATACGTAGATTACTTTTACCAATACTAGCTCTTAGCATTGCCCGAATTTGTATCAGAAAAATCTCAGGGTGATCGAGCGTCAATCGTATACCGCGCCAACCTAAGAAAGGGTTGTCTTCCTGCAGCGGAAAATACGGTAAAGGTTTATCGCCGCCTACATCGAGTGTCCGCATAACCACCGGACGATCAGGAAACTGTTCAAGCACCTCCTGATACATTTCCGTTTGCTCGTCTTCTGTCGGTAGCTGGTCGCGCATCATAAACGGAATTTCAGAGCGATAAAGCCCAACACCGTCAATATTCAAGGACTGTAAATAATCGTGAGCAACATCCAAGCCCAGATTTAGATGTAAGCTAACCCGCTGACCGTCTTGAGTTTCGGCTGGCAAATGGCTGTGCTCAGAGACAATATCCTTGAGTTCCTGTTCTTCTTCGGCCAACTGATGAAACTGACTAAGCACCTGTGGCGGCGGGTCAATATAGACTTCACCGGTATAACCGTCGACTGCAAGCTGGCGGTCAGAGAAAAAATGGAGATCAATATCATCAATACCCAATACCGCCGGAATACCCATACTGCGCGCCATAATGGCTGCGTGCGAGTTACTGGAGCCATTTAATGAAATAATACCGGCGATATGGTCCTGCGGTAACTCTGCAAGCATAGAAGCCGTGACTTCATCCGCCACCAATATGAAACAATCCGGCAGCGGTTTACGTTGCCGTTGACGGTTCTGCAGGTGCATAAGCACACGCTGACCAATGTCTCGAACGTCTGTCGCTCGCTCCTTAAGGTAGGAGTCCTCTAGTGCTTCAAACTGCGAGACGAACTGTTCAACCACGTATTTTAATGCGGTCTGCGCACGCCAGCCTTCTTTAATCATGTTTTCGACGGCATCACCAAGGCTGGCTGCATCGAGCATGCCTTGATACACATCGAAAATAGCCAGCGTATCATCAGGAACCTGCCCGGCCATGCGTCGGGACAGTTCTTTTAAGTCAGCTCGTGTGCGCGCAACGGCTTGCCGAAACTTACGTATTTCATGAACCGGTTTATCGGAGCGTTTTGGAGTGACTTCATCCAGTCTTGCTTCAGGCCGGGACACATAAGCATCACCAATAGCCACACCGGGAGACCCTGGAAGCCCTCGAAGACTGTGAACCCACGGAGAGTGGTCACTCATTAACAGGCCTTTCGCATCGGCATGAGCAATGACCACCGCTAACTGCGCCGCCAACGTTACAATGAAAGCTTCTTCTTCGCGGGTAAACTGCCTGGCAACGCTTTGGTGAACAACCACGATACCCAATACTTTTCTGCGGTGAATAATAGGCGCAGCCAATAACCCACGATAAATATTTTCGTTGGTGTCGACTAGCTTTTTATTGGCAGGATGCTGACTGGCGTCTGCGATATTCAGTGGTTCTTCCCGCTGTGCAGCGAGACTGATTATACCTTCACCGAAGTCGACGCGAATTGACGAGCCGTCTTCTGTTCGCAGGCCATCACTGGCGGCCATAACGAATTGACGTTGATCGTTATCAGCAATAAACACACTGCAACTGTCTGTTTCTAGCGCTTCGCGTACCTGACCGACCATGGTATTTAGTGCCATGTTAAAGTCAGGCGCTTTATTCACGCCTTCAACAATTCTTTGCAGTGTGACTAACATCATTATCTTCTACGTCGGTGGTGACGCCCTCCGGACGAGCGAAATGGCATAGCATGCGGGGCAAATTCTTTCATAACCCGGCGATACACATCGCGTTTAAACGATACGACTTGTCGTACAGGGTACCAGTAACTTACCCAGCGCCAGCCATCAAATTCGGGATGACCTGAATGCAAGACATCGACGTCTTCTTCCCGACACTTCAGGCGCAGTAAAAACCACTTTTGTTTTTGTCCAACACACATGGGCCGTTGTTCACGCCGAATCAGTCGTTTTGGCAACCGATAACGCAACCAGTGACGGCTGGTGTACAGAATTTCGACCTGCTCAGGCTTTAAACCGACCTCTTCATAAAGTTCTCGGTACATTGCCTGTTCAGGAGTCTCGCCGTCGTGAATGCCTCCTTGTGGAAACTGCCAGCTCTGCTGGTTAATTCGACGAGCCCAAAATACCTGCCCATGCCCGTTACAGATGACGATTCCTACGTTGGGTCGGAATCCTTCAGCATCTATCACGCGAGCATCCTCAATTATTCTCTGTTACAGTGGATTCTTCCATAAAGCCCGGTTTCGGGCAAATACTCATTTTGGATTTGCGCAGATTTACGACATGACAGACAAGCCTTCTCGCCCTACATCCGTTGACGAACTGTTTGAACGCGCAGCCGCACTTGCTGGTAAGCGCTTTTCGGAATTAGCCGAACAGGTGGGTTTAACTGCCCCAGAAAACCTACGCCGGGACAAAGGCTGGGTGGGACAACTTCTGGAACTGCACCTTGGCGCTACTGCAGGCTCTAAGCCCACTCAGGACTTCCCTGAGTTAGGCGTTGAATTAAAAACGCTACCGGTCACTCCCGAAGGAGAACCATTGGAAACGACTTTTGTTTGCAGCGCCCCTCTGACGAGTATTGAGGGCGTACAGTGGGCTACATCGAACGTGCGCAACAAACTTCAGCATGTACTCTGGCTACCTATTGATGGCCGCCGTGAGGTACCCGTTCCTGACCGAGTGGTTGGCAGCGCTTTTCTTTGGGCACCCAATGAAAAAGAAGAAGCCCAACTGCGTGCCGACTGGGAAGAGCACATGGATAGAATAGCCTTAGGCCAAGTCGAAAGTATTACTGCACGACAAGGTGAAGTTATGCAAATAAGGCCCAAAGCTGCTGACGGCTCTGTTCTAACTGACGCCATTGGCCCTGAAGGCACTATCATTAAAGTCCGTCCCCGCGGGTTCTACCTCAAAAAAGACTTCACCCGAGCCATCCTTCAGCGTGTTTTTGCTTAATCAGAGGCGCACCTCGACGTAGATACCTGATACTATTGCATCAGGTGCGATCTTAACGGCTCGCCTGCAAACGCTGGAGGTGAGCTTTAAATTCGTAGATATCTCTATCGAGTGCATTAGCACTAACATAAAGGTCGTAACCAAGAAGCTCGCGCATTTGTTCCATTCGCTTGCCAAAAACGCCAATAAGTCCTTTATAAACTTTACCATTGGGGCTTGTATAACTGTCTGGAATGTCGAAGTATGGCGTATAGTCCTCCCGGTCGGGAGCTTGGTGCCTTAGTGCCATTGTCAAGAGTTGGCGCTGCTCAAACAATAGTGCGGAAGCTAAGCGCGGCGATATCTCGTCTAACACCTCTTCTACGTTATGTAGACGGAAACCGATAAAGGGCGCATCTTCAAGATCGAGTACTCGGTTTACTCTGGGTACGTCAAAGCGAATGATATTTTCCCACCGAATATGCCACTCTCCGCGCCGGTGTAGATATTGAATACCTTCTGGGGTAATTACCAGTGAGACTGGAGGTTCTATTAACTTTCCTATGCCAAGCAACATGAATATGCCCGAAGCCGCTCCGAGAACAACTGAAACGCCAATCGGAATGTCATCCCTAATCAGATGCAGAAAGACTAGTAGCATCAATATAAGCAGCGCGATACCGCAAAAGCTTATGGCATTGCGTCTGGCTTGTGGGCTTACGTTGAATTGCATGGCGTTCCTTTATTCCTGCAAACTGGTTTATCTAGCCCGACGTGATTTACGTCAGGTGCGATTTTAAATTCACAGGCTAATGATGGTTCACCATCGCACCTGATGCAATAGCAATCAGGCTACGTCGTTACCGGAACACGACGGGTTGTATGGCTTCTAGCATCGGCTTTTGAAAGAAGTAACCTTGCATAAGAGAGACACCAGCATCTTGCAAGTACTTAAACTCGTTTTCGGTCTCTATGCCTTCGGCAATAATTCGTATGCCAAGCTGCTCTGCAATATCCAAAATACCTTTAACCAGTACCTGATTCACTTTATTAGAATCGATATTACGAATAAGCTTCATATCTATCTTAATGATGTCAGGCTGAAAATCAGACAAGAGGTTCAATCCAGAGTGACCAGCACCAAAGTCATCAATAGCAGTCATAAATCCCTCTTTGCGATAGGCTTCAAAAACATCCACCAGAAAGTCCTGGCTGACCACTTTTTCCTGTTCGGTTACCTCAAAAATAATATTACTTTTTTCGAATCCTGTTTTACGCGCAGTAGATAGCGTTTTAGCCAGGCAAGTTTCAGGCTCATAAATCGCATTTGGCATAAAGTTAATGCTGAGCTTTGACGGCAACTCAATTCTTGAGGCTGTTTCTATCGCTTTAACACGGCAGCTTTGATCAAAGGTATATTTTGTATCTTCCGTGATTCGCCCTAATACTTCTCCGGCGCCTTCACCATTTTCTCCGCGCACGAGCGCTTCGTAGGCAAACACATTTTTTTGACTGGCATCAACAATGGGTTGAAAAGCCATTTTAATACCGAAGTTTAGTGGCGTTCGGCAATCGCATCCTGGACATGCAGACATAAAGTTTCCTTGCTTACTTTTTCATCGTCTTCAAACGAAAAAATTCTTTCAAATGATCACTAAAAAAATTGCCTTTTTTGAAAAATACTGTATTAAGCATTCAGCGTTAATTACAAGGTAGCACAATGACAACAATTGGTTGGAGAGAATGGGGACACCTCCCCGCACTCGGCATTAGTAACATTCACATGAAAGTCGATACTGGCGCAAAAACGTCGTGTTTGCACGCTTTTCAACTCGAACCGTTTATGAAAGAAGGCGAGGAATGGCTGCGCATTTTCGTTCACCCTAAACAAGAATCACTGGAAGAGCACATTTGCGAAGCAAGAGTATATGACAAAAGAGAAGTGACCGACTCTGGAGGCCATACTGAAGTACGCTACGTGATAAAAACTCGTTTCGTGCTCGGCTCATTTGACCAGGAGGTCGAACTGACCTTAACTAACAGAGACACTATGAAATTCAGAATGTTATTGGGACGCCAGGCCATGCGAGGTCATTTTCTGGTCAACCCTGATGCCTCTCACTTACTTGGAGATGTAAAATGAGAATAGCGATTTTATCGCGAAACTCTTCGCTGTATTCGACTCGCAGACTGGTTGAGGCTGCGCGCGCCCGCGGTCATGAAATTGACGTACTCAATCCGCTGAGCTGCTACATGAACATTAATGCTCGGGAGTCATCAATTCATAAGCACGGCAAAGAGCTTCCCCACTATGACTGCGTTATTCCGCGCATTGGTGCTTCGGTAACCTTCTACGGAACCGCCGTATTGCGCCAATTCGAGATGATGGGCACTTACCCGTTAAACGAGTCGGTCGCTATTTCACGCAGCCGCGACAAGTTACGCTCATTGCAACTGCTTTCGCGTAAAGGTATTGGTTTGCCAACCACCGGTTTCGCGAGCCAACCTCAGGACATTCCTGATCTTATTGATATGGTTGGTGGCGCACCTTTGGTAATTAAGTTACTTGAAGGGACCCAGGGCATTGGTGTCGTGCTGGCAGAAACGCGTCAGGCAGCCGAGAGCGTTATCGAAGCCTTCATGGGTCTACAGTCCAACATCATGGTACAGGAATACATCAAAGAAGCCGGTGGTGCCGACATTCGTTGTTTTGTTATTGGCGACAAAGTGATAGCCGCCATGAAACGCCAGGCCAAACCCGGAGAATTCCGTTCGAACCTTCACCGTGGAGGTAGCGCATCCTTAGTAAAACTGACTCCGGCAGAGCGAGCAACCGCAGTTAAAGCGGCAAAAACTATGGGGTTGAATGTGGCCGGCGTCGATATCTTACGCTCGAATCACGGCCCATTAGTGATGGAAGTGAATTCATCGCCAGGCCTTGAAGGCATTGAGCAGGCAACAGAAAAAGATGTTGCGGCGCAAATTATTACATTCTTAGAAAAGAATGCAAAGGCGCATAAAACACGTACGAAAGGAAAAGGCTAAAATGAAGGGCTTTGAGCTTGCCGGACAAAGTATTGAACCCGGTTCACATCAGCATATTACGTTGCCGGCGGTTCGCCTTTATAACGATGCGCCGCTGGACTTACGTATTGATGTATTCCACGGTACCAAGCCGGGGCCGGTTTTATTGGTATCCGCCGCTATTCACGGCGACGAGCTCAACGGCATAGAAATATGCCGCCGCTTAATTAACGAAACCGACGCCCGCAACCTTGCCGGAACGCTGGTCGTCGTGCCTATAGTGAATTTATTTGGGTTTATCCAACAGTCTCGTTACCTACCCGACAGGCGTGATTTAAATCGCTGTTTCCCGGGATCTGAACGGGGTGCATTAGGCAGTCGTATGGCCTTTTTATTCAGTGAAGAGCTGGTAAAAAAATCCACCCATATTATTGACTTACATACCGGCGCTATTCACCGCAGTAACCTACCGCAAATTCGCGCCGACGTTGATAACGACAAGTCTCTCGAAATGGCTAAATCATTCAGTACGCCTGTTATTTTGCATTCAAAAGAGAGAGATGGCTCACTCCGGGCTTTGGCGACTGAATTAGGTATTCCGCTCATTCTTTATGAAGCAGGCGAAGCGTTGCGCTTTGACGAGGCTTCAATAAGTGCCGGGGTTATTGGTGTTCAAAATGTCATGAAGCACCTCAAAATGCTTAAAGGCCGTCGTCAAGGACGACGTATTACACCAGTTATATCACACCGTTCCACTTGGGTTCGCGCCGAGCGAGATGGTTTAATACTACCGAAAGTAGAATTGGGACAAACCATTCAGAAAGGTCAAATACTGGCGTTAAGTGTGAACCCTCACGGCGGTGCAGACGACCCTATTGAGTCACCGGTTCGCGGCATTATTATTGGCTGCAGCAATATTCCGGTTGCGAACGAAGGTGAAGCGTTGTTCAATGTGGCTCAATTTGACAAAGATGTCATATCCGATGCCACAGAAAGTGTGGATTCATTTACCGAGGTGTATGAGAACAAGCCCTTATGACGATGGAGCTGTCAACAGTCGACTTTGAGAAAGGTCTGCACCACTGCGACGATGTACCGTCGCTTTATCGTGAAGTCCTTCACTGCTACTTGGAGGAGTTTTCGCCGCTGCTAGACGAAGACGCCCTGCTTGCCAGCGACGATGAAGCAAAAATTAACATACACACACTAAAAAGTTTAACGGCAACAATTGGTGCGTATGCGTTTAGTGAGTTTGTTGGACAAGTATTCATTAAGTGGTCCAGTTTAACTGACAGTGAAAAGCGCCAAGAGATTAGACAACTGAATCACTTCCTTTTTGAAGTGAATCAAAAAGTCCAACACTATTGCAACGAAAACCTGCAAACTGACTAAAAACAATACAAAAACTCATCAAAGTTCGTTAAGATTGGTCGATAAAATTATAACAACAATTAGACAGTAGGCGCGCAATGTCCAGTCCGGTCAGTTTCCGGGTTTCTGAACGCGATGTATACATAAGTATTGATGCCGGTACATCGCCGTCAGAGGTTAAAGCAGAAGCATTACAGAAAGCCTGGCAGGCTTCTGAGTTTTCGGCTGCCAAACTGTTAGATCCCCAAATGTTGACGCAAACGGCGACTAAATACGCGCAACACTACTCCAAAGACAGCAATAAAAGCATTCCCTTTCAAGTCACTATTGCCGAAATTTTTGACGCTGAGCTTAAGTTGCAAGTCACTGACGACACTATGAGAGTGACAGCCACTGCCATTGTTGGCTTTGGCGGTAAGCCTTTAACGCAAGAGATGATCATTGCGGCGCTTCGGGAAAAAGATATTACCTCGGGCATTCAACGTAAAGGCATAGAAGCTCTGGTAGAGCATACCAACGAAGCGCCTCCCGGGGCGGAAATGTCAGTAACTGTCGCTAAAGGAAAGCATCCGATTAACGGCAGTAATGCACGTTTTAAACCTCTCGTTGACGATGCACGCAAAAGAGTCTTGCGGCCGCAACTTCGCGAAGACGGTACTGCCGATATGCGTGACTTAGGTGCGCAAGTCACTGTTGACCCCGGCCAGCCGCTGCTGCAGAAAATACCATTGAGTAAAGGTCGACCGGGTTTCACCGTGTTTGGCCAGGAACTCGAGGCAATGGATGGAGAAGATCGTGACTTTGCCCCCGGTGAGGGCACGAAAATAAGCGATGATGATCCGAATGTTATTATCGCTGACCGCACCGGTTTACCCAGTTTTAATGGTAATAGCGTACAAGTCGACGACGTTATGCAGTTAAATAACGTTGATGTTTCCACAGGTCACGTCAAGTTCAAAGGCAGCGTGATAGTCACCGGTAACGTGAGCGAAGGAATGAAAGTAACCTGCAGCGGCGATATTACCGTTGGTGGTTATGTCGACTCTGCAGAGCTCTATGCCGACGGTAACATTACCGTTCAAAAAGGCTGTATTGGTCGACTTCTAAATACCTCAGAAACTGGCGAACACGATGAAGATGCTGACGACTGGATTCCCGAAGTATCGACAAAATTGGTTGCCGGCGGCTCAGTCTGGTGTGCTTACGCTCAATATTCGTTTTTTGATGCGAAAAACGGTGTGCATACCAATAAGCAGCTCACGCATTGCCATGTCGTTACAAAAGGTCCTTTAGCAATTGGCGGGGAAGGTAAAGCCGCCAGGGGTAAACTCATTGGTGGCACCATAGAAACCTGTGATCACATTTACTGCGGTCAATTAGGCGCGCCAGCAGGCACGAAAACTCGAATTTACTGGTCATTACCACCGGCAGACCCTCAGTCAGTTAGCCATTTAAACCATTTGCGCAGCTCACTTGCTAAGCTTATTGCTCGAGCTAAAACGTTGCAGCAAGGCTTGGAACGCTGTAAGTTACTTGAAGATGAGGCCAAACGGGTGCAATACCAGCAAAAACTGCATGGTGAGCTGAAGAAAATAAAGTCTCGAATTACTACTACGCGCACTAGCATTGATTCCGTGCTGGAGGCCTTTGAGAACCACCCTACTCTGCGCACAATGGTTAGTCGCGAAGTATTCCCCGGTATACTCTTCATCTTTAAAGAAAAAAGCCTGCGCATTAAAGAGCACCGCAATGGTACAATGTTCTTACTTGAAGACAAACAACTGCGCGTAGACAGTCTACTGTAACGATTCAATATAATGTCATCTGCTATTTTCTCTTTATTAGAACGCCAACACGAGCAGCCCTGGCGCGATGCTCCTTTACTGATAATTAACCCTCTGGACGACGCTTTAGCAACACTCAAGAATGCAGAAGCCTGGTGCTTTCATGCGGGCACGGCGAGCCAATGGCAAGCAAAAGGTAGCATCGCCTATTGTCAGGCTTCAGCTCCTGACATAAGCCAGTACACACAAGTCATGCTGGTGGTTGCCAAAGAAAAAGCGCTGAATCACTATATTCTAGAGCAACTCACTGCTTTACCTACGGACGCGATTGTCTGGCTGGTTGGAGAGAAGCGCTCCGGCGTTCAGTCCCTCGCTAAAAAATTGCCTGAGAGCTTTTCAAAAGCGCGTAAGGTCGCATCGGGAAATCATTGCCAATTATTTAGCTCGAGCCACATTAAAGCAGCGACTGACCCCAGGCCTTTAACGGATTACGCAACCCATGTCCATTATGAGTTAAATGGGCACACTGAAAGTTTCACCACATTACCAGGCGTATTCAGTCAAACTCATATTGACCCTGCCACCCTATTGCTATTGAACACCCTGAGCGAAAAACCACTGGGGCAAGTGTTAGACTTTGCTTGTGGTGCCGGTGTGATAACCAGCGCATTACGTCAGTCAGCAGAGCATTTAACCGCCTGTGATGTTAACCCTATGGCTATCGCTGCCAGCACTATGACGTTTGCTCAGCAGGGTATTGAAGTTGATTTGCGCTTAGCCGACGGTTTACCTGATAATTTAGGGGTGTATGACACTATTGTCAGTAACCCACCATTTCACACAGGCCAAAAAACGGACTATACCATTGCTCGTAAATTTTTGAGTAGTGCTCGCAAACATTTGAAGAAAAATGGCGCTTTGTATATCGTTGCGAATCGCTTTTTACCTTGGCCAGAGGTTATCGAAGAACACTTTGGGCACTGTGAAACTCTTGTTGATGATGGCCGCTACCGAGTTTACGAAGCCATTCGTCGATAAAATAAGCGTTTTATAGTTTAGGCGATTACTCTTTTGTTAACGATTTGCTAACATAAATAAACATAAACAATAATTAAGTTGAGCTGTTAACTGAATGCATACGATTTCACTGAAGCGCATACTCATTTATCTGGTGCTACTGGTCACCAGTTTTGCGCTGCTCATTGGCTTTACAATAAATATTGTCAGTCAGGTTGGACAGTTCGAAAAGTCGCTTCAGGAACAAGCACTCTCTTACACGCGAATTATCGCCAGTAATGCTGCACGAACTATCGTATTCGACGACTCCGCTTCTGAAAAACAGAGGCTGGGCACTTTTCAGAATACGCCTTTTATTGAGCATATTCATGTTTATAAAATGGATGAAACAAGTGGGCAACTGACTTTTTTCTCCAGTTATAACAAGCAAGGCTTAGCGCCTATTCCGGCTCGCTTTTCAAAGTTAGAGCGCTTAACTTCGCCTAAGGTTAACGACTCCGATATAGAGGTGTCTCAACCGGTCACCCTGGACGGTGAGGTTATAGGTTATGTCTACCTAAGAGGCTCCCTCGAGCAAGTTCGATTGTTCATGTGGCGCTCGATAGCGGTAGCTATTGTAGTAGCCCTAGTGACATTACTCGCATGCTGGCTAGCAACCCTAAGACTGCGTAAAGCCATCGTTCAACCTCTCGACTCCGTCGTTGATGTTGTCTCTCAAGTTGCCCGGGACAAAAACTATTCACTGCGTTTGCCCTCGTCACAATTAGCTGAGTTTGACATGATGGCACAAGCCTTCAACACCATGCTTGATCGGGTACAGCAACACATTACTCGCCAGCGCCGCGCTGAAGAAGAAGCCAGCCAGTTAAATACCCAACTAGAGCAACAAGTCACACAACGTACTCAAGCGCTGAAAGAGTCAAATAGTGAACTTTTGAAAACCTTAGAGCAATTGCACCAATATCAAGGACAGCTAGTAGAATCGGAAAAAATGGCGTCACTAGGTGACATGGTCGCCGGTATTGCTCACGAAGTGAATACACCAATTGGGCTGTCGGTTACAGCATCCACGCTACTGCAAGACAAACTTGCCATCATGCAAGAGAAGTTTGATGCTAAACGTATTTCCACCAATGAATTTGAGCGCTTCCTGAATGATTGTGACGAAAATCTGCAGATTATTTACCGCAACTTAAACAGAGCTGCCGACTTAGTCACCAGCTTCAAGCAAGTTGCTGTAGACCAGTCATCGGAAGTCGACCGTGACATTGAAATAAACAGTTTCATGAATGACGTACTGATGTCCGTGAAACCACGTCGTTTAAACCCTGAACGCTTCCCCATTAATATTCACTGCGAAGGTGACATACAGGTACGGGCGAAAGCAGGTCCACTAAATCAAATACTCATGAACCTTATTATTAATTCTATGGTTCATGCGTTCGACGGCCGTGACCAGGGACAAGTAGATATAAGGTTTCAGTTAATGAACGATAACGAACTGGAAATTGTCTACACCGATAACGGCTGTGGCGTTGACGCTGACATTAGCCGTAAGATATTTGATCCTTTTGTGACAACAAAGCGTGGTTCCGGCGGCAGTGGTTTGGGTTTGCATTTAGTTTACAACCTTGTCACGCAGGTGCTGGGTGGAAACATCCACTTTTTCAGTGAAGAGAATAACGGCGTTGAATTTATTATTCGCTTTCCGGTCACCGTGCTCAGCAATGCTTGAAAAATTTGAAACAAAAGTCATAATGTAACGTCATAACTTTTATAATTTGACGCTAACTTTCACGTCAAGCGACGAACTTTCCGGGAAAATCAACGCTTATGAATGCCAGAATACTGATTGTTGAAGATGAAGTCGTTACCCGCCAGACTCTAACTCGTTTATTCCAACAGGAAGGCTATGAAGTATTTGACGCGGCGGACGGTCTGCAAATGGAAAACATTATGCACCAGGAACGTGTGGATGTTGTCATTATGGACGTCAATTTACCGGGAAAAAATGGCCTGGAGCTTGCCGAGTCACTGCGTGAAAGAGACAATATTGGTCTAATTTTCCTAACGGGCCGCGATAGCGAAGATGATCGTCTACTTGCTCTTGAGCTCGGTGCTGACGACTACCTTATTAAGCCTTACAACCCGAAAGAGTTAACCATTCGAGTTCGTAACTTATGCCGTCGTATTGAAGCATCGCGCTCAAGCAATCCAGTGGAAAGTAACAGCGTTGAATTCCGTTTCCACGGCTGGCGTTTGAATAGTGACAGTCGCTGCCTGTACTCACCAGACAACCAAATGTTCCGTTTGCCGAAAAGTGAGTACCGTGCGCTAGAGCTGTTTTTAACTCATCCGGGTCGTATTTTAGATCGTGAGACTCTGGTCAAGCGTATGTTAGACCGAGAATTACGCCCTAATGACCGTACCGTTGACGTTGCTATTCGTCGCATTCGCCGTCATTTCGAGTCACACCCGGAAACGCCAAACCTAATAACCACCATCCATGGTGAAGGCTATCGGTTTATTGGTGAGGTTGATCAGCAAGCTCAGTGATGAGTGGCTAACCAAGCGTCAATTTGTTGCCGATGCGGGATAACCGCGTCGGCCCACTCTATCAGCCAGCGCTCTACCTGCGGCCATTCCCATTTTTCTTTCTCTACTCGCTTCATCATTTCAGCAAGTTCAGTAAGACCAACAGAACTGCATGCACCTTTTACTTTATGCGCTTGTTTGCGGAGCTCTTCTTCTTTTCGCTCTTTGGCGGCTGTATGAATAAGCTTCGCGTACTCCTGAATGACACCGTCAAAGGTTGCTAATGTTGCTTTCAGGCCGTCAACCCCCAGTGAGTCAACGTACTGCTGCAATAATTCGGTATCGATAACCGATTTTTCTGACATTTTGTTACTCCGTCAATCCAAAACTCTATCCTCGGCGTAATTACTGTTTTAGTCAACTCCCCGGCCTGTTTGTCAGGGAGAATCGATTAGGGCAATCGGTGTCACCCGATGGAATTCTGCGCTATAATGCCCGACTTTAAGACTGAGCCAAATTGATAGAGATCAACTCGGCCCTGACAATATTCACAAAATTTTTGGAGTTCACAACGAATGCCAACAGTTATGCCCGACGTAGCCAACCAAACACAGGCCCAGACAGAGGGAACCCTGGATTGGGTTGGCATGAGCAATATTGAAGTTCCATTGATGGTGGCAGCGGCCGGTGCTTCTGAACGCCCTGTATCAGCTCATGTGGAAGCTTTTGTAAACTTAAAAGACCCGAAGACCAAAGGCATTCACATGTCGCGTCTTTATTTACTGTTGGACGAGTTATCAACCAACGGCGAGCTCAGTCACGAATCATTAAAGCAGTTACTGAATGACTTCATTGAGAGTCACAAAGACATCAGTAACCAAGCGTTTATTAAGTTCGACTTCGACTATCATCTGCGTCGTAAATCGTTAATAAGCAAAAAGCAGGGCTGGAAGGCCTACCCGGTAAGTTTAACCGGTCGTTATGACGCGGGCACTCTGAACCTCGAGCTTTCTGTTGATGTCCCTTACTCATCAACTTGTCCGTGCTCTGCAGCGCTTGCTCGCCAACTAATACAGGACGCGTTTAGCGAGAAATTCGCCGGGCAGGACACTGTCGACGCAGCAACGATGCACGAATGGCTTGGCTCTACCGAAGGTATTGTGGCAACTCCTCACAGCCAGCGTTCAGTTGCTGAAGTCAAAGTTCAGCTTAGTGAAAATGTCACCGACTTCCCAATTGTCGAGTTAATAGACGCTGTGGAAGGTGCTTTAAAAACCCCAGTTCAGGCTGCGGTTAAACGTGAAGACGAGCAGGAATTTGCTCGCTTGAATGGGCAAAACCTCATGTTCTGCGAAGACGCTTCTCGTCGCCTGCAGCACACACTGAACCAGATGCCGAATTTCCGCGATTTCTGGTTGCGCGTGAACCATTATGAGTCTCTGCACGCACACGACGCGGTCAGTGTTACCACTAAAGGTGTTCCCGGCGGCTATAAAGCCTAAAGAATTAAGCTGTGTCATAAAGTATGGCACAGCTTTTGCTTCATACCTCATGTAGCGTCAATTTTCTGATGAGGTGTGAAAATGGAAATTATCCTGTTGTTGTTTGTTGTAGTTCTTATTGCGGTCGCTGTTATTGCAAGCCGTATGTCGGAGAACTATGTGCCCTACCCTTATAAACTCAAAGACGTATCATTATGCACGGCCCAGGAAGACCAGTTTTTGACACTTCTGGAAAAGTCTGTCGGTAATGAGTTTCGTATTTTCACAAAAGTACGCTTAAGCGACATTGTTACAGTTCGCTCTGGACTATCGGCTTCGGCACGCAAAGATGCCCAGCAAAAAGCCAGTCAACGAATTCTGGACTATGTTCTGTGTGATATCGACACTATGCAAGTGAAGGCAGCTATTGAGCTTGAACCGAATCAGTCATCGTTGCAGCAACAAAAACGCAATTTGTTCCTGAAAAACACGCTAGCTGCAGCGGGATTACCCTTCCTTCGCTTTAAAGCCAAGCCAGGATACCGAGTTGCCGAATTACATGACTATATTCATGGAAAAATTCGCCAGGCTGAACATGTTCGAGCTGCAGTTCCGACCAATAAAGATAAGAATAACCAGCCAATTGCCGCTTAAGCCTTGCCGTGGCAATATGACGGCATGACCGTCGAACTGTTTAAAGAATTACTATTTTCACCTTTTGGTCTCGCTCTGCTGGCTTTGTTGGCAGAGCGATGGTTCCCCTGGCCTGAGCAATGGCACCCTTTTGCCGTGTTGCGGCTAATGGCCGCCTACATGAGCGGCAAAGTGAACAAGCCAGACCGCCCTTCCAGCCAGCAAAAAATTGCCGGTTTTTTAGCATTACTAACTATGCTTTTACTGGTTCTATTACCCGCCGCTATCGTTTTCGCCGGCGCTGAAGTGTCTTTAGCCATAGGTTGGCTGATTCTTTTAGTCAGCCTGCGCCAGCAAACAGTCCGGCAAGCCACTCATCTGGCCGAACAGCATTTATCAAAAGGTCGCAAAAATGCGGCACGCGCTTGGTTAACGCGGGTTACCTGGCGCGATTGCGACTTACTTAGTGAACACGGTATTGCTAAAACCAGTATTGAGTTACGGGCGACTAGCATTCTAGAAAGTCGCTTTGCTCCCCTGGTATTCTGGTGTCTCGGCGGACCGTTAGCCGCCTTTGGTGTACGTGTTTTGGCCGAACTTAAAGAGGTTTGGCCCACCGCGCAGGCTCGCTATCGTAACTTTGGTCAGGCAACCGCTTGGTTGTACGCTATTACGCATTTTTTACCCTCATTTGCTCTGTCATTATTCGCTCGGGCAGTCGGGCTATTTCGTCGCAATACCCCGAAAATTGAACCACTCAAGCGTAACCCGGTGTTTCCGACAATATTGCTCAGCTGGCTACAAAGTTTCAGTTATTGTCATAAGGTGACTCTCGGCGGACCTATACAAGCCGCCGGAATTCGTATTAGTCGCCAGCGTTTTGGCGGCCGTCCGGCAGAGTTGTTACTGCCTCAAGCGGCTCGCTGGCAAAAGCTTTGGCAAGGTTTCTTCATTACTTGCCTGCTAATTGGACTTTTTACGTTGTTCATTTATCGACCCTGACTGACTCATCGGGTATACTACGCGCCCTAATAAGGCAACCATTTGAAATTATGAAAACCATTGATGTAATCGGCATTGGCAATGCGCTGGTGGATCAGGAATTTGAAGTCACAGACGACTTCCTGCAAAAGCACAACCTTAAAAAAGGCATGATGGAGTTAATTGACGAAGACGCTCAAAATACTCTTATTGCCGAACTCTCTGAACTTGGCGAATTAAAAAAGCAGTGTGGTGGTGGCTCAGCCGCTAACTCTCTGGTTGCTTTTGCTCAGTTCGGCGGCAATGCTTACTACTGCTGCAAAGTCGCTGACGACGAAGCAGGTATGTTCTATCGTCAGGATTTAGAGCAAGTCGGTATCGAAACCAGCCTTAAAAATCAGCAAAACCCTGGCACCACAGGCCGTTGCCTGGTTATGGTTACCCCTGACGCAGAACGCACCATGCGCACGCACTTGGGTATTACGGCTGACTTATCAACCACCGAAATCGATGATCACGCCATTGCTGCTGCCAACTACTTATACATTGAGGGATACCTGATTACATCAGATATTGCTCGCGGTGCTATTCAACATGCGAAGAAAGTTGCTCGCGAGAACAACACCAAGTTGGTAATGACCTGTTCAGACCCAGCTATGGTCAAGTTCTTCCGCGATGGCATTGACGAAATTCTAGACGGTGGTGTCGATTTAATGTTCTGTAACCGCGAGGAAGCCGAATTATTGACGGGGAAAGAAGATCCTCAAGCGGCATTGAGCGTATTACTAGACAAAGCTGACACCGTCGCCATTACGCTGGGCAAAGACGGCGCTATTATTGCCAACAAAGAACGCCAAGTTCATATACCCGGCGTTCCAGTTAAAGCAATAGATACCAACGGTGCCGGCGATATGTTTGCAGGTGCTATGCTGTATGGATTAACTCAGGGAATGTCTCTGGAGAACGCTGGGCGCTTAGCAAGTCATGCTGCCGCTAAACTGGTCACCGAGTTTGGTGCCCGCTTAGATAAAACGCGCCAACAGCAGTTAATTGAACGCGTTATGAACGCTGAAACTGCATAGAATTCACGAAAATTACTGAAAAGAGAGTCGTTATGAGTGTAGAAAATTCGCAAGACTACAAAGTCGCTGATATAAGCCTCGCAGAATGGGGCCGTAAAGAAATTGCTATTGCTGAGTCGGAAATGCCGGCGTTGATGACGATTCGTCGTAAATACGCAGCGAGCAAACCTTTAGCAGGCGCACGCATTATCGGCTGTATTCACATGACTATTCAGACGGCTGTGTTAATCGAAACACTGCTGGAGCTGGGCGCAGAGGTGCGTTGGTCTTCGTGCAATATTTTCTCTACTCAGGACCACGCTGCTGCCGCTATGGCTGCCGCTGGCGTACCTGTTTTCGCCTGGAAAGGTGAAACCGAAGAAGAGTATGAATGGTGTCTTAAGCAAACTTGTCATAAAGACGGCGAACTTTGGGATGCGAACATGATTCTGGACGACGGCGGCGACTTAACGCTGATGATCCACGACGAGTTCCCTCAAATGCTGGAAAAAATTCACGGCATTACCGAAGAAACCACCACCGGCGTTCACCGCCTGCTCGATATGCTGGAAAAGGGGACACTGCGAGTTCCCGCGATTAACGTGAATGACTCCGTTACTAAGTCTAAAAATGATAACAAATACGGTTGCCGCCATTCACTGAATGATGCTATCAAGCGCTCGACCGACCACCTATTGTCTGGTAAAAAAGCACTGGTTGTAGGTTATGGCGACGTAGGTAAAGGTTCTGCCGCAAGTCTGCGTCAGGAAGGCATGATTGTTAAAGTGAGTGAGATTGACCCAATTTGTGCTATGCAAGCGTGCATGGACGGCTTTGAAGTGGTTTCTCCTTACATTGACGGTAACAACAAAGGTAACGGCGAGAACATTAACAAAGACTTGCTGGGCAATACCGACCTGATTGTCACCACAACCGGTAATATGGATGTGTGCGATCGTTATATGCTGGCTGCGCTTAAGCCTACGGCTCTGGTTTGTAACATTGGTCATTTCGATAACGAAATTGACACCGCCTTCATGCGAAAAAACTGGCGTTGGGAAGAAATAAAGCCACAAGTTCACAAAATCTACCGCTCAGACGATGACAGCGACTATCTCATTCTCTTGGCAGAAGGTCGTTTGGTGAACCTGGGTAACGCAACCGGCCACCCAAGCCGCGTTATGGACGGCTCTTTCGCAAACCAAGTGCTGGCTCAAATTCACTTGTTCGAGCAGAAGTTCGCTGATATGGACATTAAGCAGCAGGAAGAGTACCTGCGCGTGGAAGTTCTGCCTAAGCAACTGGATGAAGAAGTCGCTCGCTACATGGTTCAGGGCTTTGGTGGTGTCATTACTCAGCTAACACCAGAGCAAGCCGACTACATTCACGTCGAGGTTGAGGGTCCATTCAAGACTGACGAGTATCGCTACTAATGAGCGAAGTCATATATCGTCAAATAACGGCTGCCGATGAGGCGGCCGTTATTGATCTAGCCAACGAAGTTCATGGCGACAACTACTTATCGCCAGAGAGCTTTCAGCATTACTTACAAGCAGGTACCGTTGAAGATGTGCAGTTGAACTGGCTGGCTCTGAAAGACGGACAAATGCTAGGTGTTCGCCTGACACTGGCGCCTGGTCAATGGCCCATAGATAGTTTTTGTACTCCATCCGAGTGGCCTTTCCCCGCAGAAGAACTATGCTACTTTAAATGCGCTGCTGTCTCAGAAAAAGCACGCGGTTTAGGCATTGGTAAAACCTTACTGCAACGCAGTATTGACAGCGCAAAAGAACTTGGCTGCAAAGGCGGTCTTGCACACATTTGGATGCAAAGCCCAAAAAACAGCGCCTACGAGTACTTCACGCGCTGCGGTGGCAAAATGATTAAACAGCACGAAAAACGCTGGTATAAAGCCTCAGTAGAAGACGGCTACTACTGCCCAGTGTGTGACGGCACCTGTTACTGCAACGCCGGCGAAATGCTGCTGAAATTCGATACGTAAGGCTCCGAACAGCGAGCGCTGAGGTTGCAAGGGGCTGGGACAGACTGCTCACTTGTTTCGCTTGAGCATTGAAGGCTTTTGTGGCGGAGACGCAACGAGCTCATCCATGAGGGCTTGACGAAGGCCATCCATGGCCTTCGACACTCCACCACAAAAACCTTCAATACTCGTAACGCTCACAAGTGAACAACCTGCCCCTTATGCTTCTCCATAACAGCTAAGTTTGCTTTTATCTGAGGCGTGAGATAGTTGAGCGCACCCGACGGTTACATAGGACTATTGTGGAGGTGTGCAGCGCCATGGATGGCGCTGCTCAAGCCCTACAAGGACGTATTCACGGGCGTCCTCCATAATAGTCCTTGTAACCTCAGCGCTCACTACCTTCTTCCTCTGCTATAGGTGGTGATTATGTATGATCCTTTGGTTAATGCGCCTCCGGGGCCTCATGATGCGCCTGGAGCTAGTTATTGGCAGCTGCATACTCAGGCTGAATTTCCGCAATGCACTGATACTCCAGAGGATGTGGACTTTGCGGTAATTGGCGGCGGTTATACGGGTCTTAACGCGGCTCGGACGTTGGCTGAAAACGGACATTCTGTTGCTGTCTTTGAAGCAAATAACCTGGCTTGGGGCTGTTCATCACGCAATGCTGGCTTTGTCATGAAAAGTACGGGCAGGCTAGGACTTTCAGCTTGGGCTGAGCGTTTTGGTGAGGACGTTGCTAAGGGTATAGCCCAAGAGCATGGGTTAGGTTTGAGGCTTATTGAAAAAACCATTGAAGAGTGTCCTGAGCATTGCCAACGTCAAAGCGGCGGCTATATAAAAGTTGCTCATAAGCTAGCGTCAGTAACCCCCTTACAACAGCAATACGACAGTCTTAGACAATTTGAACAACCTGTTGAGTGGTTAGATAACAGCGCTTTAAGTCAAGTTATCGATAGTCCTCAAGCGCACGCAGCCCTTCGCTTTACTGACTGTTTTGCCGTTAACCCATTATTACTAGCCGCAGCAACAGCCCGCCGAGCCGCTAAAGCCGGAGCGCAACTAGTTGAACACTGCCCGGTCACTTCAGCGGCTTCTTTAGGTAAAAAAGGCGTTTATCTGGAAACAGCCAAAGGCAATGTACGGGCTCGTAAGCTATTAGTTTGTTCGAATGGCTATACATCCCAACAATTACTTCCCAAGCTCGCTAGCTGCTCTTTACCCGTACTTTCAAGCATTATAACCACACCACCGTTGTCACAAGAGCAGGCTGATAGTATTCGCTTGTCGCCAGAGTATGCCATCATGGATACACGGATTCTGAAGTATTACTTCCGCCTACTGCCTGACAACCGTTTATTATTTGGCGGTAGAGGAGCAATTCAGGGAAAAAATGCTGAAGACCCAGTCTTCGCCAAGCGATTGTTAAAAGCAATGCACCAAACATTCCCTCAGCTAAAAGGGATTACCCAATGGGACAACTTTTGGAGCGGCTGGGTCAGCGTATCACTTGACGATTACCCTCGCGTCGGCAAATTCAGCGACAACATATACGCCAGCATGGGGTACTGCGGCGCCGGTGTTAGTTTCAGCGCATTAGCCGGCCAACGGTTAGCCGAATGCGCCATGGGAGCAGCTCTACCCAAACTACCCTATTATCAGTCGCAACTAAAACCATTCCCCCTCCCCAAATTCCGCCGGTTAGCCCAATGGCTCTATTACCATTACGGCCGCCTACTCGACTGAAGGTGAGGGTGGCAGATAGAGAGCGCTGAGGCTATAGGGGCTACTATGGAGGACGCCCGTGAATACATCCTTGTAGGGCTTGGGCAGCGCCATCCATGGCGCTGCACACCTCCATAGCAGCCCACTCTAACCGTCGGGCGCGCGCTCTATCCGCCATCTCCCCCGTATAAAGGGCAGGCTAGTCGCTTGCAAGCGTTACAAGTGTTGAGTCCTTCTGTGGCGGAGTGTCGAAGGCCATGGATGGCCTTCGTCAAGCCCTCATGGATGAGCTCGTCGCGTCTCCGCCACAGAAGGACTCAATGCTCAAGCGAAGCAAGTGAGTAGCCTGCCCTGGAGCTACAGGCCGAAGACTATTTTCTCGCTTTTGAGGAGGCGAGCTATGTATTTTATGAGCAATAAAGCGGCGACTAAGGTAGCTATTGCGCTTATCACTGTTCCCATGACGTTAATAGACTCTCCGCGAATCAGTGACAGAAAAGCCTGATGTTGCCCGGTAAGAGGCAAGTAATAGAGTATTGGGTTTTTAAGCCTTGCAAACTCGACACCGAAAGAAGCGGCCATGGGAATGATCAGCAAAAAGCTGATATAGGTTTGTGCTTCCTTGAAGTTCTTTGCCCTGAACGAGACAAACAATTGCAGTGCGGTTGCGAACACGGCCAGCGGTACGAGCAGCAGGAACATAAGCAGCATCATGCCCACACTAAAATTCACATTCATGCCTATTTCGTGAAGTGGCACATAAGCAAAAATAATAGGAATAATAATCAGCGACAGCGCGGCACCAAATAGCGAGAAGGTAGAGGCTGTCAGAGCCTTTCCTGTCACTATATCCCAGGTGCTTAATGGCTGGCTCAACAAGAACTCAAGTGAGTTTCGCTCTCGCTCACCGGCACTAATATCAATAGCCACGTTCATGCCTGACCAAAACACTGACAGAATAATAAACACCAAAACAGAGCCCATAATCAGCGCCGCTTTCGAGCCCTTTGTGGCAACATCCTGCTTTTGCAACTGAATAGGCTGCACAACGCGTGGGTCAACTCCACGAAGAATGAGCCTATAACTGGCAATTTGACTGCTATAGGCTTGTACCGCCTTTTCGACACGCTTGATATCAGTTTGCTGCTTTTGAGAAGACCAATCTGCATTTAATGCAACTTCAACAGGCTCAGCGTCAGCAATTTTGGTGGACCAGCTTTCTGGCAAACGCAATATAATTGGGGTTTCGTTTTCTGACCAATCACCCTGCTTTTCAACAATCCCGTTTTCATTCAAAAACTCAACAAATTGCGGTGCATGCTCTTTACCTTCTATCTCAATACCAACATCAGCTTGATCAGTCAGCTGTGAAATTAGAAAGAAAAATGCGACCGCCATAAGCATGGGACCAAAAAAAGCGTAAGACATTGCCGCAAACACTGATCGTTTATCGCGTATTGCATCGCGGAACTCTTTTTTCCATACGGTAACTAATGCACTCATTACGCCGCAATTCCTTCATCCGTTCCGATAATTTTAACGAAAGCATCTTCGAGCTGCTCTTCACCTGTCATCTGACACAGCTCTTCCGGTGTGCCTTCTGCCGCCACTTTTCCAGCGGCCATCACAACAACACGATCACACAGTGCAGCGACTTCTTGCATAACGTGACTGGAGAATAATATACAGGTTCCCTGTGCCCGTTGTTCTCTAAGCACATCGCGCAAAATGCGAGTACTCATAACATCCAGACCACGGCTTGGTTCATCCAAAATAAGGTGTTTAGGGCTGTGTACCAAAGCCTGAGCCAATGCCACTTTCATGCGTTGCCCTTGAGAAAAACCACCTGTACGGCGGTCAGCCAACTCTTCAATATCCAGCTTTTTAATTACTTGAGATACGGCTTCTTTTTGAGCGCTGCCGCTTAATCCATGCAACTCAGCAAAGTAAGCTACCTGCTCACGCACAGTCAAACGCTCATAAAGTCCAAACTTGTCTGGAAAAATACCTAAATTCTTACGCGCTCCCATAGGGTTCACGTTAGCATCAACGCCCTCGATTTCCGCCTTACCCTCATCTGCTTGCAGCAACCCATAAATAATTCGAAGGCAAGTGGTTTTTCCTGCGCCGTTGGGGCCCAGAAGTCCGGTGATTTCACCGTCTTTTGCCTGAAAGCTCAGCGAGTTTAAGGCCTGCACACTCTTAAAAGTTTTACTCAGTTTATCGACATTAATCATATTACAACCCCGCTCCATTTTGATTTAGTACGAACGGCTTTAGGCGTTGTTCTTGCAAACAGCTACCGTCAAGGGCGCTGACATCTGCGGTTTCAATAAACTCAGCAATGAGGTTGTTGGCGCAGGTATGGCTGGCAATAGTATGACTCGCGTTTGGCGCAACTAAGTGAACACTATTGGGTAAAGTTTCTGAGGCTAACTCTCCCCATGAAGGCGGAGTCACTGGATCCAACTCTCCCGAGAGTAATAACACGGGTTTATCGCTAACGACCGGTTCCGACCAATAGGATGGCACCGAAACCGACTTCCAGCCCCTGCACATATCGATAAACGCATCACCAGTCCGGGCTCCAATAAATTGATTATCGCCGTCTTCAGCGAGCAGCTGCTCGGTCGCACGAGGTAAGTCCTCGCTGCACACTACCGATAACATTAGACCGAGATAAATACTGCTTTGTGACATTGTGCCGCCCATTAACCCCAATACAGCTTTGTAGTTTTTCTCCGAAGCCGAATGAATCGCATAAGGCAGAAGCTGACGTGTATTTGGGTGATATAACGCCATACGCACAATAGAACTAAAACGCCCGGGTGTTAAGTTTATGGTAATAGGTTCGAAAGACAGAGGATCATGCGTATCCAGCAGTACTTCCTGTTTTTCTAAAGCGGACATAACATCAAAATAGTCTTGCTCTAAATTGGGAAACTGTTCCTGACAAGCAGCTTGCTCTTCGCAGTTCTTCAGCATAGCGTCAAATGCTTGTGCCCCATGTTGACCAAACGGACCAATTACCACTTGAGGCGGAGCTACGGCATCTAAGGTAGCAGTACGCACAGATTCCGGCGCTTCTCGTAAGTAGGTTAACCCAACCCGAGTTCCATAAGACCCACCGTATAAGTTCAGTTGCTGAACACCTAAATGCTCTCGAACTCTTTCAAAGTCCTTAACAGCATTCACCGTGTGGTATTGGGTCGTGTCGGTATCTGAATACTTTTGTAGGCAGTCTTCTGTTAGCTCAGCTAAATCCTGGTCGTCGTCGCTTCGTATCAGTTCATCCGGACGACTGATATCACATTCAAGAGGATGACTTTTCCCTGTGCCACGCTGATCGATCAGCAAGATATCTCGCTTTTGGCGAACCTTATCGAACATTCGGGAAATCATTGGTGCCAACTCGGTGGCTGCCTGACCTGGGCCGCCCGCTAAAATCAGCATTGGGTCAGGCTTTGCGCCTTCCTGAATTGCCGGAAGCACCGCGTAATGCAAGCCTATTTGCTTACCTTGTGGTTTCTCATAGTTTTCAGGAACTTGAACAATCCCGCATTCCAAGCGTTCCTGAATTCCCGGCAGGTAGCACTCATTATCGATTGTGTCCGTAGTTTTTTGTTGTTGTGCTTGGACGTTACTATTAAACGCGCTCAACACCAACAACGGTATGGAAACAAGCATCCACTGTTTCATAATCAGTCCAATTGAATTAAATCACAGTGAGTTATTGTCGTTGAGAAGAGAAAAAATTAAAAGGTAAGTAACTGAAAGAATTGTTAGAAGATGTAAAAAAACCCGCAGGCTAAGCTTGCGGGTTTTTAGTAATTCATTTTAGCTTTGTAATTAAAGGCCTGCGCGCTCTTTAATTGCTGCAGCAATCGGAGAGCTACCGTGACCGTTAGATTGCGCCCATTCGTAGTCACCAGAGCTTTTCAACTCATCTACTGATAAACGTCCAACGATGAACTCGCCAATGTCTTGTGAGCCATTTGCCATTGCGAATTGCAATAAGCTTTGACCATTACACTGAATGCCAGAGTAGATGTCACGGACACGCACACGTGAGTCACGTAACTTTTTACGCATACGCATGGTGTCGTCACCCTGCACGTAGGTGCAAAGGCTTAACGCCAATTCGTTCGCTTCTGCGCTTTTTGAAAAAGTTGCGCCAGTTGCTGCAACCGCAGCCATCAAGGTGCCTAATACAATCGCTTTCATCTAAAACCCCATCACAAGACTGTTCAAAAATTCATCAGAATGATACTACGATATGAGTTGCTCTGCAATGGGGGGTAAGTAGCGTAAGTGACTGAAATTATAACGTCTTATTAACGTTTCCTATCGAAAATAAGGGTAGTAAAGTCGTTGGAGTTTCGCTCGTTTGCGGCAAAGTCTTGCCGCTCTATCTCTTGCCAGTCAGCGACTTCCTCGTAATCAGGAAAGAAGGTATCACCGTCAACATTTAGGTCTATTTTAGTAACATATAAGCGGTCAGCCAGGGGTAAAAATTTTTCATAAATTTTTCCGCCCCCAATGACCATAACCTCTTCAACGGGTCCTGCCGCTGCAATGGCTTGTTGAGGGCCATTAACCCAAAGCACTTGGCCATCATGGGTTTCACGACTTTCCGAAGTTCTGCTTAGGACGATATTTTTACGGCCGGGTAATGGGCGGCCAATTGACTCAAAGGTATTCCTACCCATAACAATTGGCTTACCCAAAGTAATTTTTTTGAAATATTGAAGCTCGTCGGGCAAGTGCCAAGGCATTTTATTGTCTTCTCCAATGACTCTATTGTCCGCCATTGCAACCACAAGCGATATTTTCATTTAGAATTACCTTTTACTTCTGATAAATAACTTCGACGCCGTGATCATCGTCATCATCGTCGTCTTCGTCATCATCAAAATGCTCTTCCATGACATCTTCGTGATAACTGTCCCACTTAAACTCGACCGGATCCGCTTCTTCTGTTTCTTCCATATGAGGTACAGGCAAAGTTTCAATATAGTTCATGACTTCGCGACAAAGTTCTTGGACAGCTCGACCTTCTAGTGCAGCAATTTGGAACACAGGACCGTCCCAATCCAACTCTTTCACTAACGCGTCAACTTGCTCCTGGACTTCTTCATCCAATACCAAGTCAACTTTATTAATAACAAGCCAGCGTGGTTTTTCAGCCAACTTAGGACTGTATTTTTCAAGCTCGTCAATAATGATGCGAGCCTGTTCAGCGGGGTCTGTTTCGTCAAATGGTGCTAAGTCAACTAAGTGCAATAACAGTCGACAGCGCTCAAGGTGTTTTAAAAAACGTATACCTAAACCAGCTCCTTCCGCAGCACCTTCAATTAACCCCGGAATGTCCGCTATAACAAAACTTTGTCCAGGTGCCGGTGTCACTACACCGAGGTTTGGAACCAAGGTAGTGAACGGATAATCTGCTACTTTAGGTTTAGCCGCAGATACCGAGCGTATAAACGTTGATTTACCCGCGTTAGGCATACCCAAAAGCCCAACATCAGCCAGCAACATCAGTTCCAGCTTTAAGTTGCGAACTTCACCAGGAGTACCGTCCGTCTTTTGGCGCGGAGCACGGTTCACACTGCTTTTAAAGCGCGTGTTACCAAGTCCATGAAAGCCGCCTTTTGCAACCAACAGCTTTTGACCGTGCTTGGTCAAGTCGCCCATGACTTCGCCAGTATCAATATCGGTCGCGCGAGTTCCCGGAGGGACAGGTAAAGTAATGTCGCTGCCCCGCTTACCAGTGCAGTTTTTACCCATACCATTTTGGCCACGCTCTGCACGGTGAAAACGCTCAAATCGATAATCGATAAGCGTATTCAAGTTTTCATCGGCTTGCAGGTAGACATCACCACCATCGCCACCGTCACCACCGTCAGGACCGCCTTTGGGTATATATTTTTCGCGGCGAAAACTAATACAGCCATTACCACCGTCGCCAGCGTCGACACGAATTTCTACTTCATCAACGAATTTCATCGCAATCTGCTACTTATCACTTATTAAATATTGTGCAAAATTCTAGCACATAAGAAAAAGCCCCGCCGTAATGGCAGGGCTTTCGAACCGAAACTTTTCAGTTTATGTCGAGGTTATTAGTCAGTAATAACGCTCACATACTTACGGTTGTTCTTACCTTTCGTTTCGAAAGATACCTTGCCTTCTGAAGTCGCGAACAACGTGTGATCTTTACCGATGCCAACGTTGCTACCAGCGTGGAATCGAGTACCGCGCTGACGAACCAGGATATTACCTGCAAGAACCGATTCACCACCGAAGCGCTTAACACCTAAGCGTTTACTCTCTGAATCGCGACCGTTTTTAGTAGAACCACCAGCCTTTTTATGTGCCATGTCGTTACTCCTTAATTAGCTATTGATACCAGTGATTTTCACTTCAGTGAACCACTGACGATGGCCTTGTTGGCGACGAGAGTGCTTACGACGACGGAACTTAACGATGTTAACTTTATCGCCACGACCGTGATCAATCACTTCTGCTTTCACTTTACCACCGGATACGAACGGAGCACCGATGTTTACATCGTTGCCGTCAGAAACCATCAAAACCTGGTCGAATTCAACTACATCACCGGTAGCTGCTTCCAGTTTTTCCAGGCGGACGATTTGGCCTTCAGACACACGGTGCTGCTTACCGCCACTTTGGAATACTGCGTACATATTATTCTCCACAACCCAATTGGGTATCCAAATTCAAATCAGGGCGCGAATTGTACGTAATCCCGCCAACGATCGCAAGCCCTAATTTGCTGCCTTTAGAGTTTCCGAGCCCGTTGAATTAGTGTACCATCTGGTTTCCGTTAAATTTTGTAAATTTCAGATATCTATGATGGATATGCAGTCCATTAACGCATTAGCCAAAAACGACATGTTGGGTGTGAATGCGCTTATTGGTGAACAACTAAAATCCGACGTTGCGTTAATCAACCAGCTGGGTATTTATATCGTCAATAGCGGCGGTAAACGCCTACGCCCCCTGCTGACGGTGATAACCGCCCGAGCCTTGGGCTATGACGGCAAAGACCACCAAAAACTCGCCACCATTATAGAGTTTATTCATACCGCAACACTACTACATGACGATGTGGTCGATGAATCTGATTTACGCCGTGGTCGCAAAACTGCAAACGCCGTATTTGGTAATGAAGCCGCAGTATTAGTGGGTGACTTTCTCTACACCCGCGCATTCCAGCTTATGATCGACTTAGACTCCTTGCGTATCCTGCGCATTTTAGCCGACGCCACCAATATTATTTCTGAAGGCGAAGTTTTACAGTTGATGAACTGTAATGACCCGGATACCTCTGAAGAAAGTTACTTTGACGTCATTTACGGCAAAACCGCCAAGCTGTTTGAAGCCGCAACAGAGTTAGCAGGTGTACTTACAGGGCAGGACGAAAAGCTTACGGCCCAATTAGCGGACTACGGCCGCTATTTAGGTACTGCTTTTCAACTTGTAGATGATTTACTGGATTACACAGCTGACAGCGACTCAATGGGCAAGAATGCCGGCGATGATTTAGCGGAAGGTAAGCCAACGCTGCCGTTGTTGTACGCAATGTGGAATGGCAACGATGTAGAGCAGAAACTGATTCGCAAAACTATAGAGCAAGGCGACGGACGTGAGCACTTACAAACCGTGCTAACCGCTATGGAACGCACCGGAGCACTGCAATACACTCGAGAGAAAGCATTAGAAGCCGCCGAACAAGCTCGCCAGTCCTTAAATGAACTCCCGGACTCCGACTACAAACAAGCCCTACTCTCCCTAACCCATCTGGCTGTCGACCGAGTGGCTTAAGAAATGCCTTGGGGGATCGGGTTCTGTTTCGGAGGACGCCCGTGAATACATCCCTGTAGGGCTTGGGTAGCGCCATCCATGGCGCTACACACCTCCGAAACAGAACCCTTCCCGCTTTAGGCATTTCTAATAAACATCCATGGCCTTCGACACTCCGCCATAGAAACCTTCAACACTCGTAACGCTCGCAATCCAACAGCCTGCCCCATCAACCATTTCCGTAGCCTGACAATTTAAGACTAACATTTTATGTCAGTTAAGATATTCGCGCACAAGCCTAGATAAATATTGGGGATGATCGGTATTGGCGAAAAGTCATTGCAGGATTATCTGGAGAAAGTGTGCAGCGCCAAGGATGGCGCTGCCCAAGCCATACAGGGACGTACTTGCAGGCGTCTTTCGGAAGATAACCTGCAATGGCCAGCCAATGCTGGCCCGCCCCAATATTTTCAAGAGCGGATAGCTGAAAGCTTAGCTGGCGAAATCGATGCCTTTTTGGATATCGCCTTTCAGGCCGTCCAACATTTCGTCCATGCATTTTTGTTCGAAGGCACTGAGCTTGCCGTAAGACAGGATTTCTTCGGCACCATTTTTGCCTAAGCGTACTGGCTGCGCAAAGAACTTAGCGTTGTCGCCTGGTCCTTCTACGTAAGTGCACTCAATAGTGTCCTGACCTTGCAGGCCTTTTAGCAATGACAATGCAAAGCGTGCTGCTGCCTGACCCATAGACAGGGTTGCTGAACCACCGCCAGCTTTTGCTTCAACGACTTCAGTACCTGCGTTCTGGATACGGTGAGTTAAGTCTTTGATTTCTTGCTCGGTAAACTCAACGCCTTCAACTTGTGACAGTAATGGCAGAATCGTTGTACCGCTGTGCCCACCAATAACTGGCACATTTACGTTTTCAGGGTTAAGACCACGCAGTTCGCCAACAAACGCTTCTGAACGGATAACGTCCAAAGTGGTAACACCGAACAGTTTACGCTTGTCGTAACAACCTGCTTTTTTCAAAACTTCAGCAGCAATTGGAACAGTGGTGTTGACCGGGTTGGTGATGATACCGATACAAGCGTCAGGACAGTTGTCTGCAACGCCTTGCACCAAGTTTTTGACAATGCCTGCGTTCATATTGAACAGATCAGAGCGATCCATGCCTGGCTTACGTGGCACGCCCGCTGGAATTAATACGATGTCGCTGCCAACCAACGCTGACGCAAGGTCGTCTTTACCGAAGCCTGTGACTTTTACGTCGGTAGGGATATGGCTTAGATCAACCGCAACACCTGGAACTACTGGCGCAACGTCATACAAAGATAACTCTGAACCTGCTGGAAGTTGTGTTTTCAAAAGTAATGACAATGCCTGGCCGATACCACCGGCCGCACCTAATACGGCTACTTTCATCTCAGACTCCGTTTTGTTTGTCGATTAGAACTGCATAAACATGCAGAATTTGGTGCAAAACTGTACTTGAATACGCTGTTAAATACAACTGACAAGCCTTTTATAACAAAGCTCGAATAGCGTCACAGAATGCAGTAAACTGGTCGCATTATAGCATAAAATGACAGTCAGGAAGCGGCACGATAATGGTGAAAGATCAATTAATTGACGCCTTCAAAACGTTACTTCGTGAAGAACGTTACGGTTCGCAAGGCGAGATAGTTAACGTACTGAAAGAACAAGGCTTTGAGAACATTAGCCAGTCGAAAGTGTCGCGTATGCTTAGTAAGTACGGTGCAGTCAGAACCCGTAACGCAAAGCAGGAAATGGTTTACTGTCTGCCTCCTGATTTAGCCGTTCCTTCAACTAAGGCGCCATTAAGCCAGCTTGTACTGGATATTCAGCATAATGATGTCATGGTCATTATTCGGACCAGCCCTGGTGCCGCTCAGCTTATCGCCCGTTTACTCGACTCAGTTGGTAAGAAAGAAGGCGTGTTGGGGACTATTGCCGGCGACGACACTATTTTTATTGCGCCGGTAAAAGTACAAGACATTGACTTTACGCTGCGGAAAGTCAAAGAATTGTTTGCCAATCAGTCAGTACTGCCGTCTTCCTGATTAACAGGTAGCTCTCTGTTTTCTAAGAGAAAACGCGTTGACGGAACAAAAAAGCTGGAATTCAAAACGGCTTGAGAGTAATCGAGTATTGGATCGTATTGCCCCTGCTCATCGGCGTAATAACGTGCCTTTAACCATTCGACAACACTTTTAGGCGCATGAGAAAAGTACATCCCTAACAATCCTTGCTCGCGCAAGTCGCCCCAAGGCATGTTTTGCCGTAACAAAGGTATTGGCTGTTCATTCTTATCCATTAGTTTCGCTTTAGCAGCATGAGTGACGCCGTCGATCATTGCCTCTGGTAAACGCTCGCCGGAGACTTTCTCCCGTCCCATAATCTGCTCTTGCTTTTCCGGGCCTAAATAGTCCCAACGCCGTAAGTCATAGCGAATTTTCTGAACAAACAAATAACTACCGTCAACAAAGGCAGTGTCATCAGCTGCGTTTATTAGCGAGGCTTCGCGTTTGCGCATACCTCTTGGGTTATCAGGGGCATCAATAAAGCCCAGCAGGTCGCGGCCGTCTAAATAACGAAAGGAACGGATTTGCTCTGCCACTTCAATGTCATAACCAAACCACTCCATAATGGTTCTGCCAGCTAAATAATTGGCATCGAAGCGGTCGCAGCGTATATGCAAGACTAAGTCAAAGGGATGACGAGGCGCTTCCCGGTCTGCGTCGCTTAGCTCAGGGAATGCCTGCAGGTGCAGCGGCCGTTTATGCGGGTAAAGGATATCCCAATATTCAGCACCAATTCCGACAAAGCCGGTCAGCATGGCTTCAGAAAAGCGTGCATCTAAGTCCTGAATGATAGCCGGAAATCGAGACAGTTTACGGCGTAAACTCTCGACATCGTCACTCATGACATGACAAAACAAGGTTAAGCCGTGCAAATTTGGCTCGGCGTATATCCCTGATTGCGCTTTATCCACCCTTTTCTCCCGTTTAACTATTATTATTGTGAGTTCGCTGCATTGCTTTTTACATTAATTCATACAAAAGGCATTATAGAATGCCTGTATTCGTTATGACACCGCAAGGAAAAATCATGCGTAATCTGATTCTTATTGGAAGTTTATTAGGCTTAACAGCCTGTGCTACAAACCCACCACAGCAACAGACCCAGCAAAGTGTTGCACAACAGAGTGTTGCTGAGCAATTTCATCAGTTGGCAGACACCATTTGGGAAGGTATGAATGAGTCCAGCGATACCGAGCTAACGGACATGTCGCCGGAAGCCTTGAAAGCTCGCTATGAAAAACAGTCAAAATGGCTAGAGCAATTGGACGCGATAAAACTTAGCCAGCTGAGCGACGAAGATAAAATTAACCACGCTATGATTCGCTACTCGCTGAAAAACCGTGTCGACGAATACCGTTTTAATGCGCATTACATGCCACTAACGGCCGAGGGTAGCTTCCACAGTTCGTTGGCCTTTATGCCGTCGTATACCTCATTTAACTCGGTTGAAGATTATCAAAACTATATTTCGAAGTTGCGCAGCATTCCTCGGTACATGACACAGCAAACACATTGGCTCAGAAAAGCCATTGAGGAAGGCTACACACAGCCCGCTGCAGCTATGGCTGGCTTCGAAGAAAGTATTCTGGCTTATATTGTTCAGGACGCCAGTAAAAGTGTTTACTTCTCTCCTTTTGCCAAACAGCCTGTTTTTGTCAATGACACTGAGTGGGAAGCGCTAAAAGCAGACGCAATGACAGCGATTGACGAGCACGTCATGCCTGCGTACGACGATTACTTCACCTTTATGGTGACAGAATACTTACCGAACGCACGCGAAAGCGTTGGTGCCAGTGAACTTCCTAACGGCGAGGCGTTTTATCAAAACCGTATTAAACATTACACCACACTGGATATGACCGCTGACGAAATTCACGAGATAGGCTTGCAGGAAGTCGCTCGTATTCGCGGTGAAATGCTCGAAGCCATTGAAGCAACCGGCTTTGATGGTAACTTTGATGAATTCGTTGAGTTCTTGCGCACCGACGACCAGTTTTATCCGGAAACGGCAGAAGAGTTACTGCAATACGCCGCCTGGATAGCTAAGAAAATGGATGGTGAATTGCCGAAGCTGTTCAAAACCTTACCTCGTAAGCCTTATGGCATAGCGCCAGTTCCCGAAGAAATTGCGCCTAAGTACACAACCGGCCGTTATTCAGGAACCAACCGAGATGATCGTGCGGGTTTTTATTGGGTAAATACCTACGCGTTAGACCGTCGTCCTCTCTACCAGATGGAAGCACTGACACTGCACGAAGCGGTACCGGGTCATCACTTACAAAACGCGATTGCGGGTGAGTTAGAAGACTTACCGGAATACCGTCAACAGACCTACATTTCAGCTTTTGGTGAAGGCTGGGGTTTGTACTCTGAGTATTTAGGTCTGGAAGCGGGTTTTTATGAAGACCCTTACAGTAACTTTGGTCGTTTAAGCTATGAAATGTGGCGTGCGGCACGCTTAGTGGTGGACACCGGTATGCATGCCAAAGGCTGGAGCCGTGAACGCGCAATGGACTTTATGGCCAACAACACGGCATTGTCGCTGCATAACGTGAAAACCGAAATTGATCGTTACATTACCTGGCCTGCGCAAGCGCTTTCATACAAGCTGGGCGAACTGACCATTAAGCGTTTGCGCCGCGAAGCAGAACAGCAGTTAGGTGATAAGTTCGACATTCGTGAGTTCCACGATGCGGTACTAGAAAACGGCAGCGTGCCACTGAAAGTACTCGAACAACACATCAACAATTGGATAGCCGAGCAGAAAGAATCATGAGCGCTTAGGTTACAGAGCCTCATGTGGAGGACGCCCGTGAATACATCCCTGTAGGGCTTGAGCAGCGCCATCCATGGCGCTGCACACCTCCACACGAGGCCCTATAACCGTTGGACGCGCTCACGATTATTTCTCCCAGTATGTACGATCCATGGCCTTCGACACTCCGCCACAGAAGTACTCAACACTCATAACGCTCACAAGTGAACAACCTGCCCTATCGACTTACGAACACTCCGCTGACCAACACAGCACAATGATGCATTAGTTATGATAGAGAGATCGCACCTGATGCAATAGCATCGTATATGGTCCCCTCCCGTTTTTGCAACGTGAGCCTGTGGTAAATGTCGGGGCGCTCGCATATATACGGCCTGTTTATGGTGCGCTTTGCGCACCTGGCCTGGATGAACTCCGCACGGCAACTGGCTTATCAGGCTAACGTACTGAGTGTACTGAGGCTATCCAGTCTCAGTTGCCGTCGGTTTACCCTATTTTACCATCCTGCTTACGTTTGCAACTCCCGGAAGGAATGAACCTTCGCTGTGCTCTTTTACTGAATACTGTTGCTGTTAAGCAGCAGTCATTCGGTAATCTTCTTGATTCTTTAACATCGCCCAGATTATCCGGGCGTGTTTGTTGGCCAGTGCCACCGCCGCAACATTGTTACCCCGGCGTTTGGCGACATCCTGTGCCCAGAGGCTCAGCCTGTCCTGACGTTTCTGCGCGACCCGCAGCGCTGAGCGCGCGCCATGCACCAGCAGTGTCCTCAGCTTGGTATTGCCTTTTTTGGTAATACCGCCTAAACGGTCTTTACCGCCACTGCTGTTTTGCCGTGGCACCAGCCCCAGATATTCCGACAGGTTACGGCCGCGCTTAAATTCATTCACATCGCCTATCAGAGCCAACAACGATGTTGCTGTTATCGGGCCGATGCCCGGTATCGTCATCAGCCTGCGGCTGTCTTCGTTGTTGTCTGCCTGAGCGGCTAACCGTTTATCCAACGCTTTAACTTCTTCATCGACCGCTCGCAGCATCTGATACAGCCGGTTAATTAAGTCCCGTGACTGAAGCGTCAGCGCATTGCTGTCGTCTTCCAGTATCTCCGGTACTCTCTGTAATATGGTACTAACCCGCTTGGGTAAAATAATACCGTATTCGGCCAGCTGCCCCCGCAGCCGGTTCGAGAACTGCGTTCTCGTCTGCACGAAGCCTTCCCGCTGATTCACCATCAGCGCTAAATCCTGCTGCTCAATGCTTTTCAACCTGACCGTCTGACGGTTAGGCCGGGATGCCGCCTCGGCTATCGCCCGGGCATCATTCGCATCGTTCTTCTCACCCTGCAAATACGCTTTGACGAAGCGTGGTGGCAGCGCCACCGTTTGATAACCCAGCTTTTCACATTCGCGGCGCCAGTAATGACTCATGCCGCAGGACTCAACCGCCACTTCACAGTCATCCGTACGTTTCAATGTCGCCAGCTTCGCTAGCACCTTGTTGCTGCGCAGCTTTTTATTAAACACTTCCTGCTCATTTTCATCCAGCGCCAAAACCTGAATAAAATCTTTTGCCAAATCCAGTGCAATTCTGTTTACAATAGCCATTGGTCCTCTCCACTCTGTTTCTATAGAAGCTTGAACCTCTATATTGGCACATTGCGATGCCGTAAGAGGGAGGGGACCATCTCATCAGGCTACCCAATCATTATCTGGTAAAGCAGCTCTTGGGTATTCTGTTTCTGTCGAAGAAAAGCCATGACATAACTCGTTTTATCTTCATCCAGACGAAATAAGATCTTATAATTATCTACTAGCACCACTCGATAGTCAGTGATACCTAACGTCTCAAGTTCATGAGAAATGGGGAATTGCAAAGGGTTTTCAGCTAACTTAGTCGAGACGAACTCAACAAGTTGATGGCCCAGTCGAATAGCTTCATCTTCCCCAAGAAAGGTATTCATATAGCGAGTTAAAGTAGCCAATGTTTTATAGCTCAGCTCAGTTAAATAGACATCGTAGTTCATAACTGAGGACTAAAGCTCAAACTTCTTTGTGCTGAGTTCACGCTCTAGCCTTTCTTTTGCTTCGCTAAGAGATAGAAGGTTCTGATTTCGAATATCCCGTTCAGCCAGGTTCATCAATTTAAGTGTCGCAATAGCTTCGTCCCGTTGTCTAGCACTAGCTTCCGACTCAATACGATATACCGGATTTCCACCTTGAGTGACCACAATAGGCTCTTCGACATTCAGTGACGCCGCATTTTGCTTAATGTAACTAATGGTTTTTATCTGCATAGCTTCCTCCCGACTGATCAGTCTAAATATAGACTATAAATAGACCACCTGCAAGCTAGGATATCTCACTGATGTGAACATCAAGCTACTGAATACCGGGCACAAAAAAACCGCCGAAGCGGTTTTATAAGTGGCTAATGAGTGCGCTCAACGGTTGCGAGGACTCTTAACGAGGTGTGCAGCGCCATGGATGGCGCTGCCCAAGCCCTACAGGGAAGTACTTGCGGGCGTCCTCGTAAAGAGTCCTTGCAACCTAAGCACTCATTAAGCCACGTTGATGGTTGGGATGATGTTTTCCTTGGCCGCCTTTTCTGCGTCGCGGAAGGCATCCATTTGGTCGAAGTTCAGGTATTTATAAACTTCGCCAGCCATCGAGTTAATGTCCTGCGCGTACTCCAGGTACTCTTCCGGAGTTGGCAAGCGGCCTACAATAGCACCAACTGCTGCCAGCTCTGCCGACGTCAGGTAAACGTTCGCGCCGTCACCTAAGCGGTTCGGGAAGTTACGAGTCGACGTTGACAGTACGGTTGCGCCAGCTTCTACACGAGCCTGGTTACCCATACACAGTGAACAGCCCGGCATTTCAGTACGTACGCCGTTACGCGAATAGATATCGTAATAACCTTCGGTTTCCAGCTGTGCTTTGTCCATCTTCGTTGGTGGTGCAATCCACAAACGAGTGTTCAGCGGATCAGAGTTTTTCTCTAACAGCTTACCTGCAGCGCGGAAGTGACCAATGTTGGTCATGCACGAGCCAATGAATACTTCATCAACTTTGTCGCCGGCAACTTCGCTTAAGAACTTAGCGTCGTCCGGGTCGTTCGGGCAGCAGACGATTGGCTCTTTAATTTCGTCCAAATCGATTTCGATAACTTCTGCGTATTCCGCATCTTTATCGGCACGCGTCAGTGATGGGTTCTCAAGCCATTCTTCCATCTTACGAGCACGACGCTCAAGCGTACGCGCATCGCCGTAGCCTTCGTTGATCATCCAACGCAGCATGGTGATGTTAGAGCGCAAGTATTCACTGACTGAATCTTCTGACAAGTTGATGGTACAACCCGCTGCAGAGCGCTCTGCTGATGCGTCTGACAGTTCAAACGCTTGCTCTACGGTTAAGTGCTCAAGACCTTCGATTTCCAGGATGCGACCTGAGAACGCATTTTTCTTACCGCGTTTTTCTACGGTCAATAAGCCGTCTTTAATAGCAAACGCAGGAATTGCGTGAACCAGGTCACGCAGCGTAATACCCGGCTGCATTTTACCTTTAAAGCGCACCAGTACTGACTCTGGCATATCCAACGGCATAACACCGGTTGCAGCTGCGAAGGCAACCAAACCAGAGCCTGCCGGGAACGAAATACCCAGCGGGAAGCGTGTATGCGAGTCACCACCAGTACCGACGGTATCCGGCAACAACATACGGTTCAGCCAGCTGTGAATAATACCGTCGTTCGGGCGCAACGAAACGCCGCCACGGTTCATGATGAAGTCTGGCAGTGTATGCTGAGTTTCAACATCGACTGGCTTCGGATAGGCTGACGTGTGGCAGAAAGACTGCATAACCAAGTCAGCGTTAAAGCCAAGACAAGCCAGGTCTTTCAGTTCGTCACGGGTCATTGGACCGGTGGTGTCCTGCGAGCCCACGGTGGTCATTTTCGGCTCAACGTAAGTGCCAGGACGAACGCCTTCCATACCACAGGCTTTACCCACTAACTTCTGTGCCAGGGTGTAACCTTTAGCACTGTCTTCTGGCTGCTCTGGGGTCAGGAATAAGTCAGAGTGACCTAAGCCCAGTGATTCACGCGCCTTGGTGGTTAAGCCACGACCAATGATCAGGTTGATACGACCGCCGGCACGCACTTCGTCAAGAATAACGCGTGACGCATAGTCGTATTCAGCGATAACGTCGCCCGCTTCATTTTCAATTTTGCCTTCGTATGGGTAAATGGTAATGACATCACCCATATTCATTTTTTCGACGTCAGCTTCAAATACCAACGCACCTGCATCTTTCATGGTGTTGAAGAAGATAGGCGCGACTTTGCCGCCAATACAGATACCGCCTGCACGCTTGTTCGGCGTACCCGGCATGTCCTCACCAATGTTCCACAGGACAGAGTTGGTTGCTGATTTACGTGAAGAGCCAGTACCTACGACGTCGCCTACGAAAGCAACCGGGTGGCCTTTTTCTTTCAGCTCTTCAATCTGCTTGCTTGCATCAGTGATGCCTTCGCGTGGCATTTTGTACATAGCTTTGGCATGCAGTGGAATGTCAGGACGTGACCAAGCGTCAGGTGCTGGTGACAAGTCATCGGTATTTGTTTCGCCAGTCACTTTAAAGACGGTCGCTTTAATCTGGTCAGCCATTTTGTCACGGCTGGTGAACCACTCACCTTCGGCCCAAGACTCAACCACTTCTTTAGCCAGCTCGTTGCCCGCTTTCATTTTTTCTTCAACGTCGTGGAAGGCGTCGAACATTAAGATGGTATGCTTTAACTCTTCGGCTGCTAAACGCCCCAGGTCAGCGTCGTCTAACAAAGCAACCAAGGTTTCAATGTTGTAACCACCGTGCATATTGCCAAGCAATTTAACGGCGTCTTCTTTGCTGATAACCGGGCTTTGTATTTCGCCTTTAACCAAAGCACTCAAGAAACCAGCTTTTACGTAAGCGGCTTCATCAACACCTGGTGGTACGCGCTCAGACAATAACTCTACCAAGAATTCTTCTTCACCTGCTGGTGGGTTCTTCAGTAGTTCAACAAGATCGGCTACTTGCTCTGCCGTTAGTGGTTTCGGAGGGATGCCCTCTGCGGCACGCTCTTCCACGTGCTGACGATATTCTTTAAGCACTCGTATTACCTCTCATTTGCTTGCATGAATTCAAGACGGTTCACTAGTGCCGCGCATTATACGGATTTTGCGCTTAAATTCCCATGCGAGAGGGCTATAAATCAGATAATTCAGGGTATAAATAAGATGAATGCGCTGGCTGATTGCGCCCTGATTAAGGGCGCTCCACTTTTTGCACAATGGCATACATAACCGGTACCACAAACAGCGTCAGTACTGTGGCAAAACCAAGGCCGAACATGATAACCGTTGCCATACTGGCAAAGAAGTCATCAAACAAAAGCGGCAACATACCCAGTATGGTTGTCGCTGCCGCCATAGCGACCGGTCTGACACGGCTAACAGCAGCATCTACCAACGCATCAATGCGAGATTTACCAGACTCAAGCTCGACATTGACCTGCTCCAAAAGCACAACCCCGTTCTTAATCAGCATGCCTGACAAGCTTAAAAAGCCTAACAGTGCCATAAATCCAAAAGGTTTATTCAATAACAATAAACCAACCGTCACACCAATTATCGACAGCGGTACCGTTGTCCAAAGCACAGCGGCATGACGGATGCTGTTAAATAGCAACACAGTAATAATAAACATCACCAAAAAGCCCAGCGGCAATGCCCCAAATAACGCCTTCTGAGCCTTGTTTGATGCTTCATGCTCACCGCCCCAACTCAGCTCATAACCGAGAGGCAATTCAATGTTTTCGATTTTCGGACGCACACGCTCAAATACCTGAGCCGCGGTTTCATTCCCCAAAATATCGTGGTCGGCCATTACCGTAAGAGTGCGTTTGCGATCACGTCTCAGTATGAGCGGATCTTCCCATGTGGTATCAATACTTCTAACCACTTGCGCCAGCGGTATAAACCTATCGAGTACCGGACTATAGATTTGCAGTTCCTGCCAATTGTTAAGATCAACACGCTCTGCCGCCGGCGCTCGCTTCACTATTGGTAAAAGGTCGGTTCCGTCGCGATAAACCCCAATTTGCTGGCCGACAAAGTTACCCAGCAAAACGTTATTCACGTCTTCTTTAGTAATGCCCGCACGTCGTCCGGCCGCTTCGTCATATTCCGGCTGCAATAACTTAGTGCGCTGTCGCCAGTCAGAACGAATATTGACGGCACCTGCATCGTCACGCATTATCGCCTGCGCTTTTTCGCTCAACTGACGTAACACCTGAATATCCGGTCCTGAAAAGCGTGCCTCAATTTTCGCCGGCGTTGCAGGTCCTATTTCGACCCTAATCAGCTTGTCTTCAACGTCAGGGTGAGCGTTTTTTATACGTTCCCGAATATCCGCCATAAGTGGCGACATCGCCTCTTTGTCGTTTACACGCACCAGCAACTGAGCGTAGCTTTCATAGCTTTTTTCGACCAAATAAGTCAGTGTGAAGCGCGGTGCTCCCTGGCCGACGGTTGTTGCGACCGAAACCACCTCCTGTTTGTCCAGCAAGTAGTCTTCGAGGCGTTTTGAATCCTGTTCGGTATGACGAATGTCCGTGCCTTGTGGATACCATAAGTCCACATAAAACAGTGGCGTAGTAGATGGCGGGAAAAAGGCCTGTTTTACCTGACCAAAACCGACAACAGCTAAAACCAACATAATGACCATGGCCAGCATGCTAATCACGCGATGTCTCAGGCAAACACGCAACGCACTGCGGTACTTTACATAAAGTGGGTGCTTAAAGGCATCGTCGTTTTCATCGCCAATGTCTTTTTCCGAATATAGCCTATCAGCTAAAAAAGGAATCAAGGTTAGAGCCGTCACCCAACTAAGCAGCAAGGAAATCAGCAAGACCCAGAACAAGCTACCCGCGAACTCGCCAGTGGCGTCAGACGAAAGACCAATTGGTGCAAAAGCGATAATGCCAATGACAGTAGCCCCTAACAGCGGCCATTGATTTTGTTTGACCACCTGAGTTGCGGCTTGCACTTTGCTCTGCCCACGACGCATGCCGACCATAATGCCGTCAGCAATAACAATGGCATTATCGACCAACATACCCAGAGCGATAATCAGTGCGCCTAGCGACACCCGCTGCAGGTTAATATCGCCAAGACGCATAAAAATAAAGGTACCAAGCACCGTTAATAACAGCACAGAGCCAATCAGCAGGCCACTTCTAAAACCCATAGACAGCAGCAGCGCTACAACGACAATAGCGACCGCTTCGACTAAATTCAGCAAAAAGGTATTAACGGAGTTTTCAACTTCGTGGGGCTGATCGTAAATACGCTCAACGTTCATACCAATTGGCTGAGCATAGGAAAGCTCATTCAAGCGTTGCTCAAGACGCTCACCAACTTCCACGACGTTCACATCATCGGCGAACGACAATGCTAACCAAAGCGCAGGTTCACCATTGTAGCGAACCACATGATCAGGAATATCTTTTGTCTCACGATAAATGTTGGCGACATCGCGCAAGTAAATCCGCTCGCTGGCCCCTGGGTTACTAATGACCAACTTTTCCATGTCTTCGACAGACGAAAACTCACCATTGGTAGCAATGCGCATCGATTCTTCATTAATAGTCACACGCCCTGCATTTGCGACGGCATTTTGTGTTAGCAGTAAATTGGCGACTTGCTGTGGCGGTATACCGAAATTACCCAGTTGTGCTCGAGAGACCTCAACAATAACCTGCTCCTGACGCTCTCCTGACAACAAGACCTTGCCAACACCCTCAACGAGAACCAGCTCTCTTCTCAGAAAGTCAGCGTAGTGCTCGATATCTTTGTACGAATAATCGGATCCGGTAATGGCCAGCATCACACCATAAACATCAGAGAAGTCGTCACGAACAATAGGCTCGCCTGTGCCTGGAGGAAGTTGACGCTTAGTGTCATTCACTTTGCGTCTAAGTTCATCCCAAATCTGCTCCAGGTCATCCGCTCTATAAGTGCTCTTCATCTCCACCGTAATTTGCGACAGCCCGGGCTTCGATATCGAGCGGATATTATCCACGTAGCTCAGTTCCTGAATCGCATTCTCCAGACGATACGTGACTTCCTCTTCCACTTGTTGAGCCGACGCGCCCGAGTACGGTGTTATGACCATCGCTTGTTTTATGGTGAACTCAGGGTCTTCCAGGCGACCCAACTGAGTTAGTGCGACAATTCCTCCGACCAACAACAGCAGAAGAAACATCCAGCTGGTTGTTTTGCGGGTCATGCTATAGCGAGCGATATCCATTACAGCCCCCGTTCGCGTTGCCATTCACGAACTTTCTGGCCATCACGAAGCTGATGGACTCCCGCAATAACAATGGTTTCGCCTTCTTTCAATCCACTGACAATTGTCAGGCCATCATTGGTCGCGGTACCGACAACCACTTTGCGCTTTTCAACGGACATGTCTTCCGCCACTACCCACACATAAGACGGCGGCTGCTCTGTATTGCTGCCATTAGTAAACACCGCTTTTGTTGGCACCAACATACCGGTAATTGTTGAGCGCAGAACTTGAGCCATATCCACAATGACCGTTGCAGTCATGCCCGGAAGAACATTCAGGTTGTCGGGTTTAGGCAGAGTAAAAACCACCTCATACGTATTGGTTGCTGGGTCGGCTTGCGAGTCCCATTCCTTCAAGTGAGCCCTGAATTGGAACTCAGGTGCTGCGTCAAAGCGAATCATTGGTTCATAGTCAGTTTGCTTTTTGACTCTGGCAAACAGTTTCTCCGGTACCTGAATACTGACATCAATCGCGTTATTAATTTGTAAGGTGACTATGGGTTGTTTCGGTTGAATATTTTCATAAGCTTCAACCGCTAAACTCGCTATCACGCCATCGAAGGGGGCCCGTAACTCAGTGTATTTCAGGTTTGCTTTAGCCGTTTCATAGTTCGACTTAGCCACCGCCCGTTGTGACTCAATTTGGTCAAATTGCGCTTCTGACATCACACCTTCATTGACCAAGACCTTGTTCCTTTCATACTGAGATGCCGCCAACTCATATTGAGCTTTAGCCTGATCCACAGCAAGTTGGTAATCGGTCGGGTCAAGACGAGCAATAAGGTCGCCCTGCTTTACTTCAGCTCCCGGACGAACAGGTAATTCCGTAATTTCGCCGGCAACCCGAAATGTCAGTTGCGCAACTCTCGCCGCTTCAACCACTCCCGGAAATTCTCGCAATTTTGCGCCATTATTCTCAGTAACGCTCATCAACTTAACCGGACGAGCCTCATCAGTTTTCTCTGCTTCTGCTGGTGCTTCGCTACAAGCAACCATGAATAACACAAGGGATGTGACAACAAACCAACGCATGCGTATTTTCCTAATGACGAACTATGAATTGATAATTAGTTTACTGCACGTACAGTTACAATTATATTGAATTAAAATTAAAAACTTAATCAGTATAATTTAATGAATTTATCGCACCTAAAAATGCTTATTGCCGTTGCTGAATTTGGCAGCCTGCAAAAATCAGCCGATCACTTAAACCGCACACAATCTGCTGTCAGTATGGCACTGAAAAAGCTGGAAGACAGTGCCGGGTTTGCGCTATTTAACCGAAGCGGATACCGCCTGCAGCTTACCGAACAGGGACAACATTTTTTGCGACAGGCAGAAGAAGTCGTGCGCCAGCAGGAGCGTCTGCAGTCACTGACCGAACAACTGAAATACGGTGCCGAGCCTTTATTGACCCTTTGCTATGACCACACCTGCGACAGTAAGTTATGGCTGCCAAGTATTGAGCATATACAACAGCACTACCCCGCCACCGAAGTTCACATTGACGGCGAGTCGCAAATGCGGGCCCTCAAGCGTATTGATAATGGATCGGCAGACTTAGCGCTGTGTCCCTGGCTGCCCTTATTTCGTCAGTACGGCGACTTTGAAACTCTACCTGTCGCACCATTTGAGCTTACTGTCGCCATTGCATCTTCTTTAGTGGATGACTTCGGACGTATGCCATCCAGCCGACAGGACTTGCTTGAGCTGCTAATGCTAGTCCCTCAAAATTTAGAGATTGGCATTAATTTAGATGCGGTACTGCGTTTACCCAGTCAGCAGCGCATAAGAGTGAATGAAGTGAATACTCAATTTGAACTGTTAAAGGCAGGCTTTGGTTGGGGAATTATTCCCCGGCATATTGCCGAAAGTGCACTGGAGTCCGGTGAACTGGTTGAAATAAGCATTCCCGGCTTCATCCAACAAGTCCGTCTGGAAATTCATTTAGTACGTTCCGCGAACAGAACATTAGGGCCAGCTGCAAACACAATTTGGCAGGAGTTTTCCTAAGTCAGGAGAGCGCTAGTAATATAACCGGCCGCTGAGGGGATGTAAGCGTTACGAGTGATGAAGGGCTTTATGACAGAGTGTCGAAGGCCATGGATGGCCTTCGTCAAGCGTTCATGGATGAACTTGCAGCGCCTCTGGCATAAAGCCCTTTCATTGCTCAAGCGAAACATCCTCTCAGCGGCCGGTATTCCCTAAGCTATTTCCTCCCAAGATAAAACACAGCAGGAATAAGCAACATAGACACCAATGGAGCCAAAATCATGCCGCCAACCATTGGCGCGGCAATGCGCTGCATGACCTCATTACCAATACCGCTACCCAGCATAATCGGCAGGAGCCCAATTACAATGGTTGCTACCGTCATCGCTTTGGGACGCACTCGTAACACAGCCCCTTCAACAATTGCGGACTCCAGCTGTTCACGCTTTTCACCAACGCCTTTCCAGGCATTATTTAAGTAAAGCAGCATCACTACGCCAAATTCAGCGGCAACGCCAGCAAGGGCGATCATACCCACAATAACCGCCAGTGACAGGTTGTAGTCCAGCCAGTACAGCAGCCACAAGCTGCCTGTTAACGCCAGAGGCAAGGTGGCAATAACCAACAAGGCCTGACTCATGGAGCGGAACGTCAAATACAGCAGTATCAGAATCAATGCTAACGTTAGCGGAATAATCTCTTTCAGATCAGCTTCGACTTGCTGCATGGCCTGGTACTGCCCAGTCCAACTCCAGTTATAACCGGTTGGCATTTTCAGTTGGCTAAGCTCATCGCTGACTGCAGCGATATACTCACTGACCGTCACTCCGGCCGCAGGCTCAATGAATACCCAACTGCTTAAACGGGCATTTTCACTTTTTAGCACGGCAGGTCCTGAGCTTAGCTCAACCGTTGCCACATCCGACAACGTTAGCCAGCGTCCATCCGCTCTAATAGGCAGCTCACGCAATTTATCAATATGGTCACGAGCATCACGCGGATAACGCAAGTTAATCGGAAAACGCTCATTGCCCTGCACTGAAGTCGCTATATTTGCCCCGCCAATGGCCTGAGTCAGATGCTTTTGTATGTCAGCTTGTGTTAAACCGAAACGAGCTGCCTCACGCAGTCTTGGAGTCACTTCAATATAGCGTCCATCAGCGGCGCGCTCCGCAATAACCGATGCGGTTTCTTCTCGCTCCGCTAGACGCTTTTCAATATCGGTTGCCAACGTTTGTATTTCGCCGAACTCGGCCCCGCTCACCTTTATGGCCAACGGTGTTTTAACTCCCGTTGCCAACATTTCTATGCGTGTTCTTATGGGCATGACCCAGGCATTTGTCAGCCCCGGAATCTGAACGGTGTCATCCAGTTCCTCAATGATGTCATCCACCGTTTTACCTTCAGGCCATTCCGACTCCGGCGTTAGGGTAATACTGGTTTCAATCATAGTTAACGGTGCCGGATCCGTCGCGGTATCAGCGCGTCCGATTTTGCCAAAAACACGTTCAACTTGCGGATGCTGGGCTATCAACTCGTCGGTTTGTTGAAGCAGCTCTCCTGCTTCGTTAACGCTAATACCCGGCAAGGTTGTCGGCATATACATTAAGTCGCCTTCATACAACGGCGGCATGAGTTCATAATCAAGCTTCTGCCACGGGTACCAAGCCGTTGCTGTAACAGCAACACACAAAATGATAAGCACTTTCGGCCAGCGCAGCGTAAAATTTAAAAACGGTCGATAAAGCCAAATAAGCCCTCGCGTTAACGGGTTGGCGTTTTCCGACGGAATTTTGCCTCTGACTAATAGCGCAATAAGTACGGGAATGAGTGTTACCGCCAGAATAGAGGCGGCCCCCATCGCTAGTGTTTTGGTATAAGCCAGGGGCTCAAACAACCTGCCCTGCTGACCTTGCAACGCAAACACCGGAATAAAACTGACCGTTATAACCAACAATGAGAAGAATAATGATGGCCCGACTTCGCTGCAGGCGTCAGTGATAAGACGCCAACGCTGGGCTCCTTTTGCAGGCTGTTTATGCTGCTCCTGATACGAATACAAATGCTTGTGCGCATTTTCTATCATGACAATAGCTGCATCGACCAACGCACCAATGGCAATCGCAATACCGCCCAAACTCATTATATTGGCGCTGATACCCAGCCCATTCATTATCCAAATAGCGAGAAGAACCGATAGTGGCAAGCTAATCACCGCCACTAACGCTGAGCGTGCATGCCATAAAAACAGCACACAAACGATAGCCACCAATGCCATTTCTTCAATCAGCTTTGAGGTTAGATTGTCGACCGATGCCTGAATCAGCTGCGATCGATCGTAGGTCGTGACAAGCTCAACGCCTTCGGGTAGCCCCTGTTTTAACTCATCGAGTTTCGCTTTGACGTTATCAATGGTCTGCAATGCGTTCGCTCCGTAACGCATCACCACAATTCCGCCAACCACTTCACCCTCGCCATCTAAATCAGCAACGCCCCGGCGCACCTGCGGCCCTAAACGAACGTCCGCTATATCTTCCAGTAGCAACACGCCGTCATTCGCCGAACGCTTCATTAGTGGTAGCTTGCGTAAGTCCTCAATAGACTGAATATAACCAAGCCCGCGTACCATATACTCAGCTTCTGCCATTTCCACGACAGAGCCGCCGACTTCAGCATTGGCTTGCTGAATAGCGCGCTCAATGTCAGTCAGTGTTAATTCATACTGATGCAGTTTGCTGGGTTCAACAACGACCTGGTAAGTCTCCACCATGCCGCCGACCCGTGCGACTTCAGCGACGCCTTCCACACTTTGCAGTTCTTGCTGAAGGAACCAGTTTTGCAGTCGCGTGAGCTCACCGAGGTTATGTTCACCGCTTTTATCAACCAATGCGTACTGGTAAATCCAACCAACACCAGTGGCATCAGGGCCCAGGCTTGGCTGAACGTCCGCAGGCAGCTGACTTTTAGCCTGGTCTAAATACTCAATAACCCGGCTTCTTGCCCAGTAAGGGTCAGTTCCTTCTTCAAAAATGACGTATACATAAGAATCGCCAAAAAAAGAAAAGCCACGTACAGACTTTGTGTTGGGCACTGACAACATCACGCTGGAAAGCGGATAAGTGACCTGCTCTTCGACCACCGCAGGCGCTTGTCCCGGGTAATTTGTTTTGACAATAACCTGCACATCAGACAAGTCTGGTATCGCGTCCAGCTTCGTTTCCTTGAGCGACTGCCAGGCCAAATAACTGAGTGATGCAAATAACAACAGCACCAACAAAGGGTTACGCAATGATGCCTGTATGATTCGGGTAAGCATTAGTGACCTCCATGTTCATCAGACATGGCAGGTGCTTTTTCGCCGCTTGGCTGTAGCCCTCGTAGTGAGGCTTCAGAGTCTAAAAGGAACTGGCCGTTAGTAACCACTTGCTCACCGTCAGCAAGGCCCGACTTAACCACAACATCATCCCCCACCCGAAGGCCAGTCTTCACTTCTTTGACAGCAAACTCCTGGTCAGCAACCTGCACTAACACGCGGCTATTTTGAGCGGTGGTAATTAAGCTTTGGACCGGAATCACCAGGGCATTTTTTACTGGTGACAGCTCTACATGACCGGTTGCCCATAGTCCCTCGCGAAGGCTATCTATAGAGCTATCAATCGGCACACGCGCGGTAAGTGTTTGAGTCTGAGGGTCTATTTGCGGGTAAATGTAGTCAATGTTATTCATCCAGTGACCACTCACCTGATCGGAACTTAAATGAACCATTTGACCGACACTAAGCTGGTCGGCGTAGCGCGCAGGTATATCCAGCATAAACCACAATTGCTTGTCGTCAGTAATAGTCATTAATTCCAATCCGGGATTCACATACATGCCCTGCTGAATATTGAGTTCGGTGATATAACCCGATTGCGGCGCATAATAATCCACCTGGTAGGACGCTTGTTTCGTTTGTTCCAGCTCGCTAATTTGCTGCTCATTCATACCAAGTAGCAGTAAACGCTGTTTACCACGACGCTTAAATTGTCGCTGGCTCTCGGCGTTACCTACCTCGTTAATTGAATTTAGAAGCTGGAGATAATCATCTTGAGCGACAACTAAGTCAGGTGCATACACGCGGTAAAGCTTTTCACCCTTTTCCACCCACTGACCTTCAACATCAGCATAAAGCTCTTCCACCCATCCTTCAGCGCGAGAGTGCACATGATACTTGGCAGACTGTTGCCAACGTACTTGGGCCTGAGCCGTGAGCATTGGTTGCAGATCTTTACGGGTTGCTTTAGCAGTGGTGACACGTATCGCCTGTTGCTGTGCTTTAGGCACATGAAAGCTCTTTTCTGAGGACGTTTCGCTCATGTCGTGTTCACTATGAGCGTCCTCTGTCGATTGAGGATCCTGCTTTTTCTCTCGCTCAACCAGATCCATACCGCATATAGGACAAGTGCCAGGTTCATCTTTAACAATTTGGCTGTGCATTGGGCACACGTATTCCGTTTCAGCATCAAATGAACTCGCGTCATTTTCTTGCTGACTCTGGTGCTGATGTTCGCTGTGATCTTGCAACGTAAGCGCCGGTGAGCTAAACGCAGAGGTACTAAAAACCAGCGCAATAAGCGCTAACAATAAAACTCGCATGGGTTACCACCTAATCATTCTGACAACAAATTCTGCTTCTTATGAAGCGGGCATAAAGCTTATACCGTTGTCAGTTTAGGCGGCCTGATTAAGCGTTCGGTGCGTTGCCACAAGGACAACTCGCTCATTGAGTAGTTTTGAGTAGGATGTGTACTGCCAATAAAATTAAAGACATTCGTTAAACCAATTTGGCCAGCACAATGTTGTTCACAATGCTGGCAAAATGAGCTTTCCTCGTCGCAGTTTTTTTGCTGCTCGGCCATATCCATATCAGCGTCATCACAACAGTCATGTTGCTGCATACTATGTTCCGGCAACATAGTGTGCTCTGAAGAAGCGCTAACGGCATCCGACATTGGCATAGCATGTGCCATTGGTGAGGAATAGTTCCCCACCAAAAGCACAGTTATTAATGTCAAAATTACCGTTAGCGTTTTCATAAAGTGAATATTACCAGATAGTCACTCTATTTTCCGGTGCAACATACAGCTCATCACCTTCTTTTACTTCAAAGGCTTCGTAAAACGCAGGTACGTTAACAACAGTTCCGTTTACACGATATTCAGCCGGCGAGTGAGGGTCACTCATAACTTGCTGACGAATAGCGTCTTCACGATACTTCCCGCGCCATACTTGTGCCCAGCCAATGAACACACGCTGATCGCCAGTGAAGCCGTCCAAGACTGGCGCTTTTTCACCGTCCAGTGACATTTTGTAGGCTTCATAAGCAATTGTCAGACCCGCTAAGTCACCAATGTTTTCACCCAGCGTCAGGTCACCATTCACGTTCAAACCTTCAATAGGTTCGTACTGACTGAATTGCTCAGACAATTTATGACCACGCTCATCAAACGCTTTTCGGTCAGCTTCGGTCCACCAGCTTTGCAGGTTGCCGTCACCGTCGTATTTAGAGCCCTGGTCGTCGAAACCATGACCCATTTCGTGACCAATAACCGCACCGATACCACCGTAATTCACGGCCATTTCAGCGTCCATATCAAAGAACGGAGGCTGTAAAATACCCGCCGGGAATACGATTTCGTTACGTACCGGGCTGTAGTAAGCATTGACTGTCTGTGGTGTCATACCCCAGTCTTCTTCGTCAACCGGGCCACCAATTTTGGCAATTTCTTCCTGGTAGTTGAACTCAGCGTAAGCTTTGTAGTTGCTGACTAGGTCAGTCGCTGAGATGTCCAACTCACTGTAATCACGCCACTCGTTCGGATAACCCACTTTTGGGTCAAACTTAGCGAGTTTTTCTAACGCTTTCTCTTTGGTTTCTTCGGTCATCCACTCAAGGTTCTTGATGGACTCGCCGTACGCATCACGCAGGTTTTCAATAAGACCTTCCATTTTTTCTTTCGCTTCTGGCGGGAAGTATTCCTTAACGTAAACCTGACCTAAAACTTCACCAAGCACGCTATTGGTAGCATCAACCGCACGCTTCCAGCGAGGCTCCTGCTCTGGTGTACCACGTAAAACAGTGCCATAGAAATCGAAACGACGCTGGCCAATTTCTTCGCTAAGAGCCGACGCATATTCGTTCACCAAACGTAGGCTTAAATAGTCCTGCCAGGTTTGTAAATCAACATCAGCAAACATGTTGCCGAAATCTTCAAAGAACGACGGCTGACGGATGACCATTTCTTCAACGTGTGCCAACTCAGACGTTTCTATAAAACGTTTGAAGTCAAAGTTGGCGAACATTCCTGCCACTTCGTCTGCTGTTTTCTTGTTATAGGTTTTATCGGCATTGCGGCTTTCAACACGGCTCCACTGAACTTCAGCAAGCTTAGTTTCCAAATCCAGGATACGTTCCGCGGCTTCATCCGTGTTCTCTAAACCCACCATTCCCAGAATATCTGTAATGTAGCTGACGTATTCAGAACGAATGTCTTCAAACTTCTCTTCATCTTTTAGGTAGTAGTCACGGTCCGGCAAGCCAAGTCCTGCTTGGTACATGTACATAGCGTTAGTTTGTGGATCTTTCGCATCTGGATAAACATAGAAACCAAATGGAATAGACACACCGCTACGGAACATGCGCGCCATATGCTCAGTAACAGCTTCATGGCTATCCAGTGCCTGAATTGCATCCAAGTCGCTTGCAATTGGCTTAGCGCCAAGCTCGTTCAGCGTTTCGGTGTCCATATAAGCATTAAAGAAGTCACCGATTTTACGTTCAGGAGTACCTGGCTCTGGGTTAGCTGCTGCAGCACCTTCAATAATGTCACGCAAACGCTTCTGGTTCATTTCACGCAAATCGTAAAACGCACCGATAGAAGAGCGATCTGAAGGGATTTCAGTTTTCTCAATCCAGCTGCCGTTTACATAGCGGAACAAGTCATTTTGTGGTTTCGCGCTATGATCAAAGTTTTCAAGAATAACGCCCGACGTCAGTTGCTGTTGGGTTTCTTCTGCTTGTTGAGACTGCTGGTTATTTTGCTCTTGCTGCGGTGAGCAGGCACCCAGAGTCAGTGCCATAGATACGCCTAGCGCTACAGCGGTCAATTTTTTCATTGGTCGTCACCTTTTTATAGTGTTCGTTATTTTAGCCCCATTAAACTAGCGCATTGTGAAATTCAGCGCAAAAAAAACGGCCACATTCGCGGTGAATGCAGCCGTTTTACCGATGATTTATCGTAACAAAATGTTACTTCTTCTTTTTCGCCTTAGGGTTCGGCATATCGGTAATTGAACCTTCCTGAATTTCTGCGGCTAAGCCAACAGACTCATGCAAGGTTGGGTGAGCGTGAACTGTCAACGCGATGTCTTCTGCATCACAGCCCATTTCAATGGCTAAGCAAACTTCGCCCAACAACTCACCAGCGTTGCTACCACACATAGCACCACCGATAATACGGTTGTTCTTATCGAAGATAAGCTTAGTCATACCCTGTTGTGCATTTGAAGCGATAGCTCGGCCAGATGCAGACCATGGGAAAGTCACAACATCATATTCAATGCCTTGCTCTTTCGCTTCTTTCTCAGTAACACCAGCCCATGCAACTTCTGGGTCTGTGTACATGATAGAAGGGATAACTTTTGGTTCGAAGAAGTGCTTCTTACCAGAGATAACTTCTGCCGCAACGTGAGACTCATGTACCGCCTTATGCGCCAGCATTGGTTGACCCACAATGTCGCCAATAGCAAAGATGTGATCAACGTTAGTACGCATTTGGCTGTCGACTTTAATAAAGCCACGGTCATCAACGTTAACACCCGCTTTGTCCGCATCCAGCTTGTTACCATTTGGCGCACGGCCAACAGCAACCAAGACGGCGTCATATTTAACCGGCTCTTTCGGCGCTTTGTCACCTTCAAAAGTCACGTAAACGCCGTCTTTCTTCGCTTCAACGTTCGTTGCTTTAGTGCTCAGCATGACATTTTCGAACTTGCCTTTCATTTGCTTGTTGAAGTTCTTAATAATGTCTTTGTCTGCTGGTGGCACAAGCTGATCAGTCATTTCTACGACATCAACTTTAGAACCTAAAGCGCTGTATACCGTACCCATTTCCAGAGCAATGATACCGCCGCCTAATAGCAACAGTTTCTCAGGAACTTCTTTCAGTTCAAGAGCGTCAGTCGAGTCCCAGATGCGCTCGTCATCATGAGGAATAAACGGCAGTTTAATGGCTTGTGAACCCGCTGCGATAATCGCGTTATCAAATTCAATTTCAGTAGCACCGTCATCACCTTCAACTTTCAAGGTGTTGCTACCGGTAAACTTACCTAAGCCATTAACCACTTTTACTTTACGCATCTTAGACATTTGTCCAAGACCGCCCGTTAATTGACCCACCACTTTCTCTTTGTGTTTACGGATTTTATCCAGGTCGATTTTAGGCTTACCGAAGTCTATGCCTTCGTCAGCCAAGTGCTTTGCATCTTCAATGTGCTTAGCTAAGTGCAATAGTGCTTTTGATGGAATACAGCCAACGTTCAGGCAAACACCGCCCAAAGTATTGTAACGTTCAACCAGAACTACATCCATACCCAGGTCAGCAGCACGGAAAGCAGCTGAATAACCGCCTGGCCCTGCACCCAACACTACTACTTGCGTTTTAATTTTGTCGCTCATGTTAACCCCTTATTTGTCACGGCCGGTTGAGCCACCAGCCGAGGTCAATCAACGCTAAATGTGGCGCTATTGTAGCGCGAATTAATTCGTATTTCCTGCCCAAATTGGTGCTTAAAGCACCAATTTGCGTATATCTCCCAACACACCGCTTAAGTAGGCGGTGAAGCGCGCTGCTTCGGCGCCGTCAATAACACGGTGGTCGTAAGACAATGACAATGGCAAGGTTAAGCGTGGTTCAAACTCCTGACCATTCCATTTAGGCTTCATCTCGTTTCGAGAAACCCCAAGAATAGCTACATCCGGCGCATTTACAATTGGCGTAAAGGCTGTACCGCCAATGCCGCCCAGACTGGAAATCGAGAAGCAGCCACCCTGCATGTCCGATGCTTTCAGCTTACCGTCGCGAGCTTTCGAACTAATTTCAACCAGCTCTTCAGACAGCTCGTAGATGCCTTTTTTATCAACGTCACGAATAACTGGAACCACTAAGCCGTTAGGTGTATCTACCGCAATACCAATGTGCACATATTTTTTCATGTACAACGACTCACCAGACTCAGAAAGTGATGAGTTAAAGGTTGGGAATTCACGCAGCGCTTTCGCACAAGCTTTCATGATGAACACCAACGGCGTTATCTTGAAGCCTAAATCCTGCTTTTTCGCCACTTCATTTTCGGCTTTACGGAATTTTTCCAATTCGGTGATATCCGCCTCGTCAAATTGTGTCACGTGCGGAATGGTCACCCAGTTGCGGTGCAGGTTAGGTCCAGACTTACGCTGAATGCGCGACAGTTGAACTTCTTCCACTTCACCGAACTTGCTGAAATCGACCTTAGGAGGATCGATGACTTGCAAGCCACCGCCGCCCTGGCCAGTTGCGCCTGCAACCGCTTTCGGACGTGACAGTTCGTATTTAACGAAGTCCTGTACGTCTTCTTTCAGGATACGATTTTTCGGGCCTGAGCCTTTGACTTGTGACAAGTCAACGCCAAATTCGCGAGCCACACGACGTACTGCTGGTGACGCATGCAATACCCCTTCTTTGCGATCGCTGCGCTGACTTGGATGGTCAGGCACGGGCGGCTGGCGTTCACCACTTGGCTTCGCACTACTACCACTGTCGCTTTTTGACTTCTGTTTATCGGCGTCATCGGATTTGCTTTCTTCTTTTGGTGCCGCTTCTTTTTCTGACTCATCACTCGAGTCATCGCCGTCGTCAGCACCCTCGGATACTTTCAACTTAGCAATAACAGAACCTTGTGACACTTTGTCACCGACACTGACCAGCATTTCTTCAATTTCGCCGTCTTGCGGGCAAGGCACATCCATTGTCGCTTTGTCGGTTTCTAAGGTGATAAGGCCGTCTTCTTCAGCAACCGAGTCACCTTTTGACACCAACACTTCAATAATTTCGACATCTTCTTCGTCACCAATGTCCGGTACTTCTACATCAATGACTTTGCTGCCACTTGACGACTTTTTCTTCGGTTCAGAAGACTCTTCTTTTTCTTCTTTACCGTCGTCTTTCGACTCAGACTTTTCTTCGTCTTTATCGTCAGACTTGTCATCATTTTGTTCCGGCTCAGCTTCTTTTTCTTCTTCATCAGAAGCGTCAGAGTCGCCAGCTGCTTCAACAATAGCGAGCACATCGCCTTCGCTGATGGTGTCGCCTTCTTTGACTTTCAGCTCAACAATTTTGCCGCCCGAAGACGCCGGAATATCCATTGACGCTTTGTCACTCTCGACAGTAACAACACCGTCTTCTTGCTCAACGGTATCGCCTTCACTGACGAGAATTTCAATGACTTCTACTTCTTCACCGCCCACGTCGGGGACTTTGAGTTCGATTTGATCGGCCATCTCAGTACCTCCTTACGCCAAACGTGGGTTAAGTTTTTCAGTGTCGATACCGTAATCTTTGATAGCTTTCGCTACCACTTTCTTATCGATATCACCTTGGTCTGCCAGCTCTTTTAACGCCGCAACAACAATGTATTGCGGGTCAATTTCAAAGTGCTTACGCAAGTTCGCACGGCTGTCAGAACGGCCATAGCCATCGGTGCCCAGTACACGGTATGAGGTTGGTACCCATGCACGGACCTGATCAGCATACAACTTCACATAATCGGTTGCTGCAACCGCAGGGCCTTTGGCTTTTTTCATCACTTGCGTGATGTAAGCTTCTTTTTCTTTCTTGTCAGGGTTTAGCATATTCCAGCGGTCAGTATCCAGACCATCACGCGCCAGCTCATTAAACGAGGTCACGCTGTAAACTGTGGAATTAATATCAAAGTCTTCTGACAAGATTTTCGCTGCTTCACGCACTTGCTCTAGAATAGTCCCGCTACCCAGCAACTGAACATCGCCTTTGGCTTTTTTCTTAGCCTTCACTTTATCCAGTTCATAAATCCCTTTAACAATGCCTTCTTCGACCCCTTCCGGCATTTCTGGCTGATGGTAGTTTTCGTTCATTACCGTGAGGTAATAGAAAACATTTTCCTGGTCGCCAAACATACGCTTCAGGCCATCGTGCACGATAACTGCAATTTCATAACCGTAAGTCGGGTCATAGCTAATACAGTTTGGCACCGTGCCGAAGTGCACCATGCTGTGCCCGTCCTGGTGCTGCAGGCCTTCGCCATTCAGCGTGGTGCGTCCGGCCGTACCGCCCACTAAAAATCCACGAGTTTGGCTGTCCCCTGCGGCCCAGACTAAGTCGCCGACACGCTGGAAGCCGAACATCGAGTAATAAATGTAGAACGGAATCATCGGCTCGTTGTTTAACGAGTAGCTGGTACCCGCTGCCACCCATGATGCCATTGCACCCAGCTCGTTAATGCCTTCCTGAATAACTTGACCTTTTTTATCTTCGCGATAATAGGCCACCTGGTCTTTATCCTGCGGCGTGTACTTTTGACCATGATGAGAGTAAATTCCCACCTGACGGAACAAGCCTTCCATTCCGAAAGTACGGGCTTCATCCGGAATAATCGGCACAATGCGCTTACCAATTTTCTTGTCTTTCAACAGCGCTGTTAAAACTCGAACAAAGGCCATAGTAGAAGAAATTTCACGATCTCCTGACCCTTTCAGTACCGCATCAAACGCTTTCAAGGCAGGCAACTCCAGTTCCACGTCCGTTTCCGGGCGACGCACCGGCATATAGCCACCGAGCTTCTCGCGACGCTCGTTCAGGTACTTCATTTCATCGCTGTCGTCATCAAATTTGTAGTACGGCAGGTCTTCCAGCTCTTTGTCTTCAAACGGAATATTGAAACGGTCGCGCATGTGCTTAACCGCGTCTAAATCCATTTTCTTAACCTGGTGGGCAATGTTTTTCCCTTCAGCTGCTGCGCCCATACCGTAACCTTTGACAGTTTTCGCCAAAATAACCTGTGGACGCCCTTTGGTGTTCACCGCTTTGTGGTACGCCGAGTAGACTTTTACCGGATCGTGACCACCACGGTTCAGGCGCCAGATATCTTCATCAGACAAGTTGGCGACCATTTCTTCGGTTTCAGGGTACTTGCCAAAGAAGTTTTCACGCGTGAATTTACCGCCTTTGGCTTTAAAGTTCTGGTAGTCACCGTCAACGGTTTCTTCCATTAGCTGTTGCAGCTTACCTTCGGTATCGCGATACAGCAGAGGATCCCAGTAGCGACCCCAAATCACTTTAATCACTTCCCAGCCTGCACCGTGGAAGTTACCTTCCAGTTCCTGAATGATTTTACCGTTACCGCGAACCGGACCGTCTAAACGCTGCAAGTTACAGTTGATAACAAAGGTTAGGTTGTCTAACTCTTCACGCGCGGCCAGGCCAATAGCACCCAGGCTCTCTGGCTCATCGGTTTCACCGTCACCTAAGAAGCAGTAAACGCGCTGTTTTGAGCAGTCTTTAATACCCCGATCCGTCAAATATTTGAGGAAGCGGGCTAAGTAAATTGCCTGAATAGGACCTAAGCCCATAGACACCGTTGGGAACTGCCAGAAGTCCGGCATTAAGTTCGGGTGCGGGTAGGAAGGTAAGCCTTTACCGTCGACTTCCTGACGGAAGTTATTGAGTTGCTCTTCGGTCAGACGCCCTTCAATGAAAGCACGACCGTAAATGCCCGGTGACACATGGCCCTGAATAAACAGGAAGTCACCACCGTCACCTTCGCTTGGTGCGCGGAAGAAGTGGTTAAAACCCACATCGTACAACATGGCTGAAGAAGCGAAACTGGCAAGGTGCCCGCCCAGCTCTTCGCCTTTTTTTGATGCCCGCAATACCATCATGGCCGCATTCCAGCGAATAGCTGAGCGAATACGCGATTCCAGCGTCTGGTTACCCGGCATGGTGGGTTCCTGACTTGCAGGAATCGTATTTAAGTAAGCCGTCGTCGGCTTATAAGGCAGGTAGGCCCCGTTTCGGCGGGCCTTATCGACTAACTGCTCTAACAGGAAGTGGGCGCGCTCCGGACCTTCGGCATCCAGCACACCTTCAAGAGCGTCTAACCACTCCTGAGTTTCCTGTGTGTCGACATCTTGTGTTAATTGATCACTCATAGCAATTCCTTACCTTCTTATCAATTCAGGAACGTCGCAGCGAACGCTGAATACGAGACTGTTCTTTGCCCAACTCTAACAATATCTGTTCAATATAGGTCAAATGTTGGTGACACGCATCCCGCGCTTGCTCCGGTTGACCATCAACAATGGCGCTAACCAGTTGCTGACGGTGTTGATTCAGTTTTTCCAGCAGCTCTTTGCGGCTACCGATTATTTCCAGGTTTTGTCGAATATTCTCAGCCAATAGCTCTTGCATGCCCTGCACAACGTGCACAAGAATGACGTTATGAGAGGCTTCTGCTATGCGGTGGTAAAATTCGACCAAAGCGTCTACTTGCTCATTTATTTCAGCGCTTTGGCTTTGCACTATTCCTTTTATACTCTCTTCTATGCGTTCTAGATCGGCTTTGGTACCTCTCAATGCCGCATAAAACGACGAAATGCCTTCCAGTGCATGTCGAAATTCCAGCAAATCAAACTGCGACTCAGGGTGTTTTGCCAATAACTCAAATAATGGCTGGGTCAATTGTTCGTTAACCGTATTCACCACATAAGTGCCACCGCCTTGCCGGCGCTCAACAACGCCTTTCGCTTCCAGTTTTTGAATGGCTTCGCGCAACGACGGGCGAGACACATTAAACTGCTGCGCCAGCTGCCGTTCCGACGGTAGTTTTTGCCCGGCACGCAAGCGCCCGTCCACAATCATTTGCTCAAAATGAGCAACGATAGTATCCGATAGCTTCGTTTGTTTTATGGGCAACTCAGACATAGCGGTAAATTGGTCAGACCAAAAGATACGATCATTCTAAATCATTTATAGCGCCAGCCCAAATTTTTCTGGGCTGGTACAACCACTACAGAACGGCACCAGATAATGTCAAAACTGCGATAACGGCCACCCAGAATATTTGCTGTCGACGCATTAGTTTTAGCTGGCAAGTAGCGTGCTCGGTCTTATCATCCGGGTGCTGTGGCGTATCCTCTGCATTTTCTGCAACTTCAAATAACAGGCTTTTAGGCTCGCTGTAAGGCGTGGATGTTAATTGAATCCAAACCGGCAGAGCCCGTGAGAAGTGTCCGACAATTAATAATCCAAAACCAGCCAAACGTGCCGGTACCCAATCAGCAAACCATAGCAACCTTGACCAGTAAGACGTTGAATTATCTTGTGATTCTGGATTATTTTCAGCATCAGCGGCTATTCGGAACGTTGCATAAAGCAGAGCGCCAACACTACCAAACAACACAAAATAAAACATTACCGCTAAATAATGCCGGTAATTGATCCAAATCAGAGACTGATTAACGGATGTCTTTTCACCCAGTCCTGCATATTGCGATAACGCACGCTGGTGTTGCTGACACGTTTCATCGTCACCTCGATTTGCGGCTTTTAAATAGGTTTTATAGGAAACTCGGGCAGGCTCACAGTTTATTGCTAACAATAAAGCGGCAATGCTCACTAAAAAGGTGACCAACAAATTATCGAGCAACTGTATTAACAGCCCTACAAAAAGTGCCGGTGCTATGGTTCTCAAAAAGGTTGCCGGAGCACTTTGCCATTTTTCATCGCTCAGCTTTGAAGCACTCCAATGCTGCCAACGACTCAGGTAAAACTGCCAATGCAAAGCGTCAGGGCTGTGGTAAAGCCGTTCAATACTCAATGCAATTAGCAACGCGATGAGAACCATCAAATGCTCCTTATAATTGATTCAAATATCTCGGCCAGTCAAAGCCGCTGCCCGGGTCTGTCTTTCTGCCAGGCGCTATGTGTTCATGTCCAATAATGCGTCGCCGGTTCAGTTTTGGATAGTGCATCAATAAAAGCTCCGTCACCTCCACCAAACACTGATATTGCTTATCAGTATAGGCACTCTGGTCGGTGCCTTCTAGTTCAATGCCAATACTAAAGTCATTGCAGCGTTTGCGACCACAGTAACGTGATTGTCCGGCATGCCAGGCGCGCTTATCGAAAGGTACGTATTGCTCTAACGTGCCGTCCCGGCGAATGACGCAATGCGCTGACACTCGCAGCCCTTCTAAAGGCGCAAAGTCTGGGTGTGCATTGATCTGCAGCTCCCCCATAAACAGGTCTTTGACATAAGGCGTGCCATACTCACCCTCGGGCAAGCTGATACAATGAATCACCAGCAGACTGATGTCAGATTCGTCAGGCCGCTCGTCAAAGTGCGGCGACGCATGCTGTATAGCGTGAGTTATTTTATGGTTTTTCAGTTGTTCGCTTTTCACAGGCTCAACAAAACGGTAAAGTTTGCCCCCTAGTATCCGTATTGTCTGTAAAAAGGTAAAGCCAATATGAGTCAGCATGAATTGCAACTCGCCATTCAGGAAGGTGTTCGTAACGCACTGGTTGAAGATTTGTCGGAAAAAGATGCCAGCCTGGACATTACCGCCCAGTTAATTAGTCCTACCAGCCATTCTAAAGCGACCATTATCACTCGCGACAAAGCGGTTATATGCGGTGTGGAATGGGTCAACGAGGTGTTTAGACAACTTGGGCAAGAAGTGTCTCTGAGCTGGCATGTTAAAGATGGTGACTTGGTCGAGCCGAACACGACGCTGTGTGACTTAGAAGGCCCAAGCCGTGTGTTACTCACCGGCGAGCGTACTGCCCTGAACTTTTTGCAGACTTTGTCAGCAACCGCAACGTTAACGCACCAATACAGCCGACTTCTGGAAGGCACCAATACGACACTACTGGATACCCGTAAAACGCTTCCTGGTATGCGTCTGGCACAGAAGTTTGCGGTTCGCTGTGGCGGCGGGGCAAACCATCGTATTGGCTTGTACGACGCTTATTTAATTAAAGAAAACCATATTTTTGCCTGCGGCGGTATCGAGCAGGCAGTCAAAAAAGCCAAGCAGCTTAACCCCGGAAAAACCGTTGAGGTGGAAGTTGAAAACTTAGACGAGTTTGAACAGGCACTGACAGCCGAAGCTGACATTATTATGCTGGATAACTTCAGTTTGGCTGATATTGAGTCTGCAGTTGCGGCCAATAATAAGGCTGAACATAAAGCCAAGCTGGAAGTATCCGGTAACATTACTGACGAACGTTTGGCTGAGTTAGCTACCACCGGCGTCGATTTTATTTCCTCTGGCGCACTGACCAAAAACATTCAAGCCATTGATCTTTCAATGCGAATTTCCTAAATTCGTCAATAACTTACAAATAAATACATTCGACAAATTCTGCTTAATAGACGACAGTTTCCTGACTTTTTATCAGGAGCTGTCTTATGCAGGATGCAAATACTCAGTACAACGGTTTTAGTCTTATAGAAATGATGGTGGTGGTTGCTATCATAGCGATATTGTCGGCCATTGCTGTTCCCTCCTACACCCATTACACACAGCAAGCGAAAGTCACTAAAGCGTTAGCACATGCTCAACCATTCCAGCTATCCATTGCGCTATGCTGGCAAACCGAAGGGCAACTTTCAGACTGTGCTCAACCAGGCCAAAACGGCCTGCCCAATGTGCCGTCGCCGCTACCGGATGACGTAGCCAGTCTCAGCATTGGTGAGGACGCTCGTATTAGCCTTCAATTAGCCTCTGTAACCATAGATGAACAACCATTGTCCGTCGAATTGAACCCTGTTCCGTCGAACACCCACTTGGAATGGAGCATTGGCTGCTCTGACTATCAGCAAAGCCGAAGCGTTGTTAGCGGCTGCCAGCAAGGTATTGGTGAATAATGAGTTACGTTGCAACCTGCCTTACCGCTGAAATTGATATAGCTTTGTTAGCAAACAGCGAGCTAACAGAGACGAACCAGAATGAGGGCTTTTTAAAACAACACGGGCTAACACGGCTTGCTGAAGAGGAGCAGTGGATATTAGTGTCGCAGGATCCTCAGTGCAAACCGGTTGAACCCGTTCTGTTAAGCCTGTTCAGTGACAAAAAGGTGCTTGTTGTTAGAAACTCTCACCCGCTTTCAGGCTATAAGCCTTTACAAAACTCCGCTGTCGATTACGTCGAGCAGCTCTTGTGTGAATGCGCACTTAACGGAGGCTCAGATATTCATATAGAGCCTTACCAGAGCAGTTATCGAGTGAGGACGCGTTCAGGAGGCGATTTAGACACCAAAGACGCTCTTCAGGTGTCTTTTGCCAAGCAAGTTATTGCTCGAATAAAAGTACTGGCTGATCTCGATCTGACCGAACAACCAATACCGCAAGATGGCCGCTTAACGGTCGCACACAAAGCGACCCATCAGAACTTTGAGTTTCGGTTGAATTGCTGTTCAGCCCTCGGCGGTGAAAAATTGGTACTGCGCTGCCTAAAATCTTCAGAACACATTTTACCGTTGGCAGATACAGGACTGTTAGAGTGCCAGTATCAATGCTTCGAGCAGGCATTATCAAAGACTCAGGGACTTATTATTGTCACAGGGCCAACCGGGAGCGGAAAGACATCGACCTTATACAGCGCACTTCAGTCCATTAATGTTCAAAAACTCAACGTCTGCACGGTGGAAGACCCAATTGAAGCTCCTTTAGCCGGGTGCACACAACTCATGGTAAATGAGCGCAAAGGACTGTCGTTTGCCTCGCTGTTGCGAGCCCTGCTAAGACAAGACCCCGATGTCATTATGATTGGCGAAATTCGCGATGCAGAGACCGCTAAAATAGCCCTGCAAGCGGCTCAAACGGGTCACCTTGTTTTAACTACTATGCATACCAATGGGTCGTTGGAAACGCTCGCTCGTTTAAAGTCGCTCGGCGTTAATCCGCTAGATATTGCTAGCGCGCTCACTCTAATTGTTAGTCAGCGCTTACTTCCGGCGTTTGACAATAACTTCCAGCCTCATAGACAGGCGATTTTTGAGGTGCTGCCCTGGGGACAGGAGGCCAGCCCGCTGCTTAACTCCAGAGCATCCGGTACCGATAAAGCCAACTATTTAGAGCACCTAAAACTGCCAACTTTTGAGCAGGCAAGAGCCTATTACGAAAGACACAAGGTCAGCATTAATGACTGAGCAAAAAGTAACTCGCTGGCGCTGGAAAAGTGCCGGACAGACTGGGTTAATACATACCACCAGTCAATTGCACGCCATTCGACTTTTGTCGGAAAGAGGGTTGAGTTGTATTTCAGTACAGCGCGAACACCTTATAAAAACACCTAAGCCCGCTGATAAAGAATGGCTGCAAACTATAGAGCAGTGGCTTGAACTGCTCGAGTGCGGTCTGCCTTTACCCGACGCATTAAAGCATAGTGTTAATCAGCACTCTTCAAAGGCAATGACTTGGCTAGTGAATGACTGCCTTGCGACAATAAAGTTGGGACGCCCACTTTCGAGTGCGCTTAAGCAATACTCAGATTGGCTGCCCGCTGCTGACATACAAACCATTGAATGGGCGGAGTCGAGCGGTCATTTGGTCAGTGGCTTGCACAATATTTTGACGTTAAAGCAGCAGCAAATGGCACTAAAGGAACAACTCACCAAAGCACTTCGCTACCCGCTAATTATTGCGGCATTTGCCTGTGCCGTTGCCTTACTCATGATGACTTGGGTACTTCCCCAGTTTCAGAAGCTTTTTGGGAATGCCAACTTACCGCTGTTGACTCAAAAGGTTATCGCAATTTCAGAATTCGTAAGCCAACACGCTGTTTTTATCGGCAGCGCTTTTTGTCTACTCTACCTTTCCTGCCGGCTGATTAGACACCGGTTTCCTGCGTTTTGGCGACACTGCACGCTAAAGCTGCCGGTTTATAGGCAATTAGTCATTGGTTCGCGCGAACAACAAATTTATTATCAGCTTGGGCTCTCGCTAGAAGCAGGCATTGATGCTATTCATGCCCTACAGCTTACGACAAATAACCTGAGCTGCCCGGTCTATAAAAGCCGGCTTCACCTTATTAGTTACCATTTAGAAAAAGGCTTAGGCTGGTCTAAGGCGTTCAGATCGTCGGCATTGAATACGCCGAAAACCATGAGCTTTATTCAGTCAGCAGAGAAGTCCGGCCGTATGGCGCAAGCATTTAAGCAGTTGGCGTTGTACCAGCAAAAGCAGCTCACTCTTTATTCTGAGCGTATTTCAAGTTACTCACAGCCCTTGCTGATGCTTATTTTAGGCGGCATTATAGGCACTCTTTTAGTGGCTATGTACTTGCCTTTATTCTCATTGGGCGAGCAATTTTAATTAAGCAGGACGCTATCGAATGACCGAATTATTCGCAGCTCACACAATCGCAATGCTGATCTTATCAGTCATACTGGGGGCTGTTATTGGCAGTTTTTTGAATGTTGTTATTCATCGCCTGCCTATTCAATTGCAGCGACAGTGGCAACTGGAATGTGCCGAGGCAAACGGCACACCTGCAAATCAAGTCGAACCCTTTAATCTCGCTTTCCCAGCGTCTCATTGCCCGAAATGTCAGTCCGCTATTGCCTGGTATGACAATATCCCACTGTTGAGCTTCCTGTTTTTAAGAGCTCGCTGCCGCCATTGCAAAACACCGATTTCAATCAGCTACTGGGCGGTAGAAATTATCGCAGCCATCAGTTTCGGGCTAATTGGCTGGCAATATGGCATCACTGTGCCAGCACTGTTTTACGCCGTAGTCACAAGCTTATTAATTTGCCTTTTTGTCATCGATTTACATCACAAACTATTGCCCGACGTGCTCAATTACTCCCTACTCTGGCTCGGTTTACTCTGGTCGTTGTCCGAGTACAGTTCCATAACCACAGAGCAGGCGCTCATCGGTGCGGTCGTGGGCTACCTCAGCTTGTGGTCAGTTTATTGGGTGTTTAAACTTCTGACCAAAAAAGAAGGGATGGGCTATGGCGACTTTAAATTGCTGGCGGCACTAACTGCGTTTACCGGTGCAACAGTATTGCCAGTGACCGTATTGGCCGCGTCACTGTGTGGCGCTGTTGTTGGTATTGTTTACATTAAACTCAGCGGCCGGGCTCAGCCGATTCCATTTGGCCCCTTTCTAATTGGGGGAGGGATCATAAGCTACTTTTGGGGACACGAGCTGCTATACGCTTATTGGTCCTGGCTAGGAGGGGCGTAAGCATGACTTATGTTGTTGGTGTAACCGGTGGTATCGGCAGCGGTAAAACCGCCGCCACAGACGAGTTTCAACGTCTAGGCATTGACGTGATAGATGCAGATGTTGTTGCTCGCGAAGTTGTGGAGCCAGGCTCTGTGTGCCTAAAAGAAATTCAACACCACTTTGGCCCAGAAGTGATTCAAAGTGACGGCCACTTAGACCGTAAAGCGCTGCGTGAAAAAGTCTTTAGTAATAACGATGAAAAGGAATGGCTGAACCAGTTATTGCATCCTGAAATTCGTCGACAAATACTCGCTCAGTTAAATAATGCGTCTTCCAGGTATGTGATTTTATCCGCTCCATTACTGCTGGAAAATGGATTGGATAAATACTGTGACCAAGTATTGGTTATAGACGTACCAGAATCATTACAAGTTGAACGCACGGTTACTCGTGACAACACGTCTGAAGAACAGGTTGCAGCCATTTTAAACGCTCAAATGACTCGTGAAGAGCGACGCCGAAAAGCGGATGATATTATTGTTAATGACACCACTTTAGACGCACTTCACACTCAGGTTCAGGAATTACACAAAAGGTATCTGGAAGCAGCCATTGCACACCCATCTTAATGCGCTATTATAGGCGCATTACCCTTTAACTACTGACATTATGGCGTTCACGGATAACCAGCACATTATTTATGAATACCCGCTTCAGGAGCGTGTCCGCACATATTTACGACTTGAACACGGCTTCGAGCAGCTCAACGTCAGTAGAGAGTTGTTTCAACAACAGCCTGATGCTTTTTTCCAGTCCCTGTTTTTACTCAGCGATCTCCTTGAAAGGGTCGACATTCGCACTGAGCTTTCAAAAGATCTCGATGCACAGCAACAGCGCCTGAAACAATGGGAGCAACACCCACAAGTCGATAGACAGGCGTTGCGGACCACTATTGAAGAAATTGGCGACTGCCAACAATTTTTACCGGACATTCCTAAGGTATTGCGAGAAATTAAAGACGATGCACTACTGGCGAGTATAAGACAACGTTTTAGCCAACCGGGTATTAGTGGCCTTTTCGAACTGCCGCAACTGCAACTCTGGTTAAGTCAGGAGAATGAACTCCAACAGCAACAATGCGATGCATGGTGTCAGTTATTTCAACCTATCGAAAAAGCGGTACAACTAAAGCTCACCTTAATGCGAGAGCAGTCTACCTTTTCTGATATAACATTAACCAGTGGCTTTATGCAGGAAAGCTCTGAGCAGCCGTTAGCTATGCTACGAATTAAAGTCCCTAAAGAGTCTTCCGTTTACCCGGTTATTAGTGGGCATAGACAACGCTTTACGGTAAGATTCATGCCGTTACCGGGTGTCAATAACACTCAATCAATCCAGTCAGTTCAATTAGAAATAGCCAGGTGTGCACAATGAGTTTAACGGTCAACTGTCCAACATGTGAAACAGAAGTCGAATGGAAAGAGACCTCGAAATTTCGTCCGTTTTGCAGCGAGCGCTGCAAGCTCATTGACTTAGGCGAGTGGGCAAATGAAGAAAAAAGTATTCCTGGAGAGCCCGCTCCTGTCGCCAACGATGACTACATTAACGAGGGCGACGGTTTTTAGGCCCTACATTTAGTAAGTATTCATTGACTGCATAATACAGTCGACAATGGGTTGGTTTGCATCAGGAAATTGAAATGCATCTAACTGATTTTTATCAACCCAACACCATTTCTGCCCTTCCAGCTGGGTAGCTTCGCCTTGATAGGACAAAATCCACCAAACATCCAATAATACGCGTTTATCGGAATATTGGTGTTCGATAACTGTCAGTGGCGCCATGTCAGTAACATCTATGCCACACTCTTCTTTGAGCTCTCTGACTAAGGCTTCCTGAACGTTTTCATCTGACTCAACTTTACCACCGGGAAACTCCCATTTGCCGCCTTGATGCTGTTCTGGCAGCCGTTGTGCGATAAAGATTTCGCCATTCGAGTTTTCAATAACTCCCACTGCAACATGTACAGCGGGAGGTTTTTGGGTGGTCATATTAACCTACAGTTTACCGTGACAATGTTTGTATTTTTTACCTGAGCCGCATGGACAAGGTTCATTACGACCGACTTTCTTTTCAGTTCTGGCCGGTTGTGGCTGCCCCTGCTCCCGCGGTTGCTCTTCTTGAGTCGCTGGCTTTGTCTGCTCGTGTTTAAACTCACGAGGTGCACTGTCGGCAGCTTTACGCTGTTGGTCAACGGCATCGACATCTTCCTGAGCGCGCACTTTAACGCGACTTAAAATAGTCACAACATCCAACTTCAGGTTCTCAAGCATTTCGCTGAACAACTCAAACGCTTCGCGCTTATATTCCTGCTTAGGGTTTTTCTGTGCGTAACCGCGTAAGTGAATGCCCTGACGTAAATGATCCATTGCTGCCAAGTGCTCTTTCCAGTGCTGATCAAGGCTTTGCAACATAATCGACTTTTCAAAACGGCGCAGAACTTCCGGACCTACCATTTCTTCTTTTTCCTGGTAAGTCTTAACCAGCTCTTCCAAAACACGTTCGCGAAGAACTTCTTCGTGGAAGTGTTCTTCTTCCTCAAGCCACTGTTGTAAAGGTAGCTCAATATGGAAATCAGCGCGTAAACGTTCTTCCAGTGACTTTAAGTCCCACAGTTCAGCGAGCGACTGTGGTGGCACATATTCGTCAATCACCGCATTAACAACGTCTTCGCGAATTGCAGTAATGGTTTCAGAAATATCACCTTCATCAAGCAGCTCGTTGCGCTGTTCATAAACCACCGAGCGCTGGTCATTCGCCACATCATCGTATTCAAGCAGTTGCTTACGGATATCGAAATTACGCCCTTCAACCTTACGTTGTGCGTTTTCGATGGCGCGTGTCACCCAAGGGTGCTCAATAGCTTCGCCTTCTTTCATACCAAGGCGTTTCATCATGGTACCAATACGATCCGATGCGAAAATACGCATTAGTGGATCTTCCAGTGACAGATAGAAACGAGACGAACCCGGGTCACCCTGACGACCAGCACGACCACGAAGCTGATTATCAATACGGCGAGATTCATGACGCTCCGTACCAATAATGTGCAAGCCACCCGCTTCGATGACTTTGTCATGCACTTTCTGCCATTCTTCTTTAATAGCATCTATTTTTTCGTTAGATGGTTCTTCCAGTTTCTCTACTTCGACCATCCAATTGCCGCCTAACACGATGTCAGTACCGCGCCCGGCCATGTTGGTCGCAATAGTTACGGCGCCCGGACGGCCCGCCTGAGCGATAATATCGGCTTCTTGTTCGTGGAACTTAGCGTTCAACACCGCATGCGGTATTTTCTTCTTCTTCAAAAGGCTCGACAACAACTCCGAGTTTTCGATAGATACGGTACCAACCAGCGCTGGGCGTCCTTGTTTACGGCACTCTTCGATATCTTCAGCAATAGCTTCGTATTTTTCTTTTGCCGTTAGGTAAATCAAGTCAGCGCGATCATCACGAACCATTGGCTTATTGGTTGGAATAACAACGGTTTCAAGCCCATAAATTGACTGGAACTCAAAGGCTTCGGTGTCGGCTGTACCTGTCATACCCGCCAATTTGTCATACAAACGGAAGTAGTTCTGGAAGGTAATAGAAGCTAGTGTTTGGTTTTCGTTTTGAATAGGCACACCTTCTTTGGCTTCGACCGCCTGGTGCAAACCTTCAGACCAGCGGCGCCCTTCCATCGTACGACCTGTGTGCTCATCAACAATAATGATCTGCTCATCTTTAACAATGTAATCGACATCTTTCTGGAATAGGTGATGTGCTCTTAGCGCCGCATTAATGTGGTGCAGTAAGCTAATATTGGCAGCGGAATACAGTGAGTCATCGTCAGCCAGCATGCCTTTTTCTTTGAGTAGCGACTCTATATGCTCTTGACCATTTTCGGTTAGGTGAAGTTGCTTAGCCTTTTCATCAATGGTGAAATGGCCGTCGCCTTTCTCTTCCTCGGTATCTTCTTTTTCCTGACGCACTAAATGTGGAACCAGCTCGTTCATCTTTCGGTACATTTCCGAACTGTCTTCAGCCGGCCCCGAAATAATCAACGGTGTTCTGGCTTCGTCAATAAGAATAGAATCCACCTCATCGACCAGCGCATAGTAAAGGTCGCGCTGCACGCGATCCTGTGGCGAAAAGGCCATATTATCGCGCAAGTAGTCGAAACCAAACTCGTTATTGGTGCCGTAGGTAATGTCAGCTTGATAAGCAGCTTTTTTATCTTCCGGATTCATGCCCGGAATATTGAAAGCAACACTCAAGCCCAGGAATTCAAACAGAGGGCGGTTAAATTCAGCGTCACGTTTTGCCAAGTAGTCGTTCACGGTAATAATATGCACGCCTTTCCCGGGCAAAGCATTTAAATAAGCAGTTAGAGTTGCAGTTAAAGTTTTACCTTCACCGGTTTTCATTTCCGCAATACGGTTTTCATTCAAAACCATACCGCCGATAAGCTGGACGTCAAAATGACGCATTTTAAATACGCGTTTACTGGCTTCACGGACCGTAGCAAAGGCTTCAACAAGTAACTTATCGAGCTTTTCACCTTCGTTCAGACGCTTACGAAACTCGGCGGTCTTTTCCTTTAATTCGGCATCACTCAATGCTTCAAATTCGGGTTCTAACGCGTTAATCCGATCAACATCTTTTTGCATGTTTTTGAGTATGCGATCGTTGCGACTTCCAAAAACTTTTCGAAACAGACTGCCTAGCATGAGTTTGATATATCCTGTGTTACTTTTTAACAACAAAAGCGGTACTCAGTACCGCTTGCGTTTATTCTCTTAATGTTCAGGTGTATTAGTCGGCTTTTCGGTACACAAATTGGTTCGGGTCAATCTGCTTACCATTGCGTAAAACTTCGTAATGCACATGCGGTCCGGTTGAACGACCACTGCTACCCATCTCTGCAATTTGCTGACCTCGTGTTACCACGTCGCCGACGTTTACTAATAATTTGTGATTGTGCCCATAGCGAGTTTTTAAGCCACCACCGTGGTCAATCTCAACCAACTGACCATAGCCGTACCGGTCACCTGCCCAAGTGACAACACCAGCACCGGTCGCAACCACTTGCACATCTTCGTTATAACTCGCAAAGTCTAAACCTTTATGCATGGCCGGAGTGCCATTGAAAGGGTCTTTACGAATACCATATTGCGAAGAGAGCCAACCATCGGAGATAGGGCGCCCAGCAATATATGCATCACTATTAAGTTGGTGATTCATCATCACAGATTCAAGGAGAGATAGCTGTTTTTGTTTGTCCGATATCTTCGACAACATGTCTTCAATATCGGTAAGTACGTCAGCTCCTGAGGCGTGCGGCAGTTCAGCGACTTCTATTTCAGGTCCGCCGATGGGCATTTCCTGCTGGAAATTAAACTCGCCATTGTCCAAATTTGCTACACCGGCCAAGCGCTCGCCTAAAGCGTCCAGGCGGCGCATTTGTGCCCGTAACTCACCTAAGTAGACTTTCATTGCCCCCAATTGCTTTTGGGTATCTTCTTTCAACGCTTTGACGGCTTTTTGCTGAAGAATAAGGTTTTTTTGCTCTTCGGTGATTTGTGCCTGCGCGAACTCTGGATCAACTCCCCGGTATTCCCAAGGTTGCCAGGTAACAAGCCCAATAAAGGTCGCTATACCGGCGAAAGACAACATCCGTCTACGACTTAAATTAATGCGAAAACGAATTTTGGAGCCTCGATAAAAGACTGATAAACTCATCTGAACTCTCTTATTATTTGTTGACTACACCACTTATGTCACGACAACCCAAAACGCCATCAGAATTGCTACGTACGGGTCAGCAACCTATGGCTGAAACGTTGCGACACTATGCACAGTTTGCCGCTCAACTCTCTCAATGGCAACAGTTGTTTAAAAACTGCGTGGACAAAGCAACCGCTCAACATTGTCAGCTTGTGAATATTCGCGACGGCGAGCTTATTGTAAAGGCTGGCAGCGGCAGCTGGTCAACAAAACTTAAATTCCAACAAGCGGCCATTATAACGTATTTTCAAAACAATGCGACGGTGCCGGTCAACAAGCTGAGCGTGAAAGTGTCACCGAATGTAAACACCACAAATGACAACGCACAAAGGCTAAGGAATATGGCGGAGGGTTGCAGCGAGCCGCTGCGACTTCAGTTAGAAGCATTAGCGGCGAAGTTTGATAACAACGCCGCCAACAATAAAGGCTAATTAAGCCGTAGTATTAGCTGGTGACCAAAATGCGATAGGCTCTTTTGCCTGCTCATCTTCAAAGGTCACGAACTCCCAGGCAGACTCAGTTTCCAGTACCGCCTGAAGTAATTGGTTATTTAACGCATGGCCTGACTTGTATGCACGCAGATGGCCCAAAATACTATGACCGCCCATGTAGAGATCGCCCACAGCGTCCAACATTTTGTGTTTCACAAACTCGTCGTCATAACGCAGGCCGTCATTATTTAACACGCGGAAGTCATCCAGAACCACGGCGTTATCAAAACTGCCACCAAGCGCCAAGTTATTTTTGCGCAAGTACTCAATGTCTTTCATAAAGCCAAAGGTACGCGCACGGCTAATGTCTTTAATGAAGGCATTAGCACTGAAGTCCATGCTGACAGTTTGCCCTGTGTCTGCGATAGCCGGATGGTCAAAGTCGATAGCAAAGTCGATACGGAAACCATCGTGGGGTAGCAGTTCCGCCCACTTGTCACCGTCTTCAACACGCACCGGCTCTTTGATTCGGATAAACTTCTTCGCTGCTGACTGCTCTTCAATGCCCGCACTTTGTAGCAGGTAAACAAACGGGTGAGAGCTACCATCCATAATCGGTATTTCGTGAGAGTCGACTTCGATAATAGCGTTATCAATGCCAACTCCTGCAAGCGCAGCGAGTAAGTGTTCGACTGTAGATATGCGAATATTTTCTTCATTAATTAAGCACGTACACAACTGCGTATCACGAACCCAGTCAGCACGCGCAGGGATATCCACTGCCGGCTCTAAGTCAGTACGGCGAAAGATCAACCCAGTATTAGCCGGCGCCGGACGCAAAGTTAAGTTCACTTTGTTGCCCTTGTGCAAGCCAATTCCTGTTGCTGATATCGCTTGTTGCAATGTACGTTGCTTAATCATGAGTTTTATTCACCTACCTTATAAAATCGGTTCGCTTTATACGGCTTCTGGTCAAAAAACGACCATTCAAACCGAAGCGGCCGCATATTATACGACATTTGTCATGGTCCGATCAAATTTTACGCATAATTACACTGGCTTAGCGGTAATTTAGTCCGCTTGTTTGCGCAAAAATGCCGGAATATCCAAATAATCCAGTTCTTTGTCCTGCTTTGGCTTCGCCGCCGCCTGACGCTTCGCTTCTGGTTTAGGCTCTGCCTGAGCCTCTTCCTGCTCTTCGTAACGAGGAGCTGTAGCGCCGCGGTCAATGTCCGCACGATACGTAGGTTGCGGTTCACGCTTAGGTGCATTTTGCGCATTGTTGACCAGAGAAATATCTGGTTTACGCTCTGCGCCGATACCTGTCGCAACAACGGTTACTCTTAATTCATCAGACATTTCAGTATCGATAACGGTTCCCACAATTACGGTCGCATTATCTGACGCAAACGCCTTCACGGTGTTACCTACCGTTTCGAACTCGTCAATGCTCATGTCCATGCCTGCGGTTACATTAACCAACACACCGCGCGCGCCAGACAGATCGATGTCTTCAAGAAGCGGGCTGTTAATAGCCATTTCCGCCGCTTCCTGCGCACGATCTTCACCGCTTGCGGCGCCGGTACCCATCATCGCAGTACCCATTTCTTTCATCACTGCACGAACGTCGGCAAAGTCAACGTTGATAAGGCCTGGACGAGTAATAAGCTCGGCAATTCCCTGTACCGCGCCCAGTAGCACGTTGTTGGCTGCGCTGAAGGCATCTAACAACGAAGTGCCTTTGCCCATAACCTTCAACAGTTTTTCGTTAGGAATAGTAATAAGCGAGTCCACACTTTGCTCTAGCGCGTGAATACCTTCATCGGCAACGGCCATGCGCTTCTTACCTTCAAACGGGAAGGGTTTAGTAACAACCGCAACTGTCAGAATACCCAGCTCTTTGGCGACTTCAGCAACCACAGGTGCGGCACCGGTACCAGTGCCGCCACCCATGCCGGCTGCAATAAAGACCATATCCGCACCTTCTAATTGAATACGGATATTTTCGCGGTCTTCTTCCGCTGATTGGCGACCCACTTCCGGGTTAGCACCAGCGCCAAGCCCCTTAGTGATGTCCTGACCTAATTGAATGGTCACGTCTGCAGTGTGATTACGCAATGCCTGCGCATCGGTGTTCGCCGCAATAAACTGCACGCCTTCAATTGACTCTTTTACCATGTGCTGAACAGCGTTACCGCCGCCACCACCGACGCCTATCACCTTAATGACGGCTTCGCTTTCGTAATTATCCATCAGTTCGAACATAATAATTCTCCCTACCTGCTTTTTTTTGCTACCCCAAGTTAAAACTCACCTTTAAACCAGCTCTGCACTTTTTGCCAGAGCCCGATAACGTCAGTTTTAGAACTTTCTTTTTGTGATACAGCGGCGTCTTCCTGTCCATACCGTAACAGTCCGACCGCTGTCGCATAAACCGGGTCTTCTACGTAGTCCCGTAAACCTTTCATACCAAGCGGTACGCCTACGCGCACCGGCATTTGGAATATCTCTTCTGCAAAATCAACGCAGCCTTCCATTTTCGCGCTACCACCTGTGATAACCACACCAGCAGCTATTTGTTCGTCCAGGCCGCTTTGCTGAATTTCATCTCTGACTAACTCAAACAATTCCTGGTAACGTGGTTCCACCACTTCTGCGAGCGTATGCCGCGACATAACACGCGAAGGACGACCACCCACCGACGGCACCTCAATGGTGTCTTCCATACTAACCATTTGACGCAACGCACAAGCGTGCTTGGTCTTAATTTCTTCCGCGTGATTCGTTGGTGTGCGGAATATTTTTGCAATATCACTGGTCACCTGATTACCCGCCGCCGGGATCACAGCGGTGTGACGCAACACCCCGCCTGCATAGATGCAGATATCAATCGTACCGCCGCCTAAGTCGACCAACGCCACGCCTAGGTCCTTTTCGTCATCGGTTAATACCGAGATGCTGGATGCCAGCGCTGAAAAAATCAGTTTGTCGACAGACAAACCACAGCGTTCCACGGCTTTGGTTATGTTCTTGGCCATGTCATTAGCGCAAGTAATAATGTGGACTTTTGACTCCATACGCACGCCCGACATACCAATAGGACTGCGAATGCTTTCCTGAGAGTCAATCACATACTCTTGCGGTAGCACATGCAAAATGCGGCGCTCTTTCGCAATAGGCACCGACTGCGCTGCATGAATCACACTGTCGACATCGTCCTGTGTCACTTCCGCTTCATTAATCGGCACCATGCCGCTTTCGTTCTGGCACGAGATGTGGCGACCGGAGATATTTAAGTAAACAGATGCAACTCGGCAGTCAGCCATCAATTCGGCCTCGTCGACAGCTCGTTGAACCGACTGAACGACCAAATTCAGGTCATTAACGCCGCCTTTGTCCATACCACGAGCAACCGCAGTACCAACGCCTACAACGCTGATTTCATTGTCCGGCAACAACTCACCGATAAGAGCGGTTACTTTGCTCGTACCTATGTCCAGACCTACTACCATATTGCGTTCCGATGTTTTCGACATATCTGTCTAACTCTCACTTTTTGCTTCACGCCAGGCTACTGCAGCCCCGGTATCGTATCGTAAATCCACTGTGTCGACTTTGTTCTCTTTACTGTTTTCGTGGTTCATCATGCTTGGAAACAAGTCGATAAACCGTTTAATGCGTTCCAGGGTGGCTTCCCGCCCTAACTTGATTTCTATACCTTGTTCCAGCACCAAACTGACAGCAAAGCGGTCGGTTAAACGTAAGGCTCTTATCGAAAAACCATTCACCGACAACATCTTTTGTAATCGATAGAACTCGCTTAGCGTGTCCTCGACCGCGTGCTCAGGCCCAAAAAGTTGGGGTAGCTGCGCACTCACTTTTGTCACGTCAGCCCGAAACACTTCATCCTGTTCGTTGATCAGCCGGTCCGCATTCCAAAGCGCTTGCGGCTGATGCTCCGAAACAAATACCGATAAACGGTCGGGCCATACTTTCCGTATGGATACTTTTTGTACCCACGGCAGCGCTTCCACTCGCTGCCTTAAACTGTCAACGTCAGCCGTAAAAAAACTGCCTAACGGCTTTGACAAAAGTGCCTGTCTTATCTCACTTTTGTCGGTATAAATAAGCTCGCCCTGCACACTCAAGCTGGCTATAGGCACTTGCTGTTCATCTGTCAGTACTTCATTTAACTGATAAATACCGACGCCTAAACCTATCAAAGTCAGGCAAAACACGATGACGCCAGACCAAAAGTTAACCAACTTAAGGCGCTGCTCAGCGGCCATATCTACTGCTCCAGCGTCTGCGCCAATATGCGCTGCACCAGCTCACCAAAATCAATACCTGATGCTTTCGCTGCCATTGGCACCAGGCTTTTTTCTGTCATGCCCGGTACTGTATTCGCTTCTAACAAATACCAATGCCCATCGTTCGATCGCATGACATCAATGCGCCCCCACCCTTTACCATCAACCGCTTTAAAAGCGTCTTCAGCCAAGTTTTTTAGGTAGACTTCATCGTCATTGTCTAAACCGGACGGACAGTGATACAAAGTGTCGTTTGCCTGGTACTTTGCTTCAAAATCATAAAACTCATGCGGTGTTTCCAGACGAATAACAGGCAACGCTTTATTATCCAACAAAGCAATGGTGTATTCTTTACCTTCTATCCACTTTTCGACTAAAACTTGTTCATCAAATTGAACTGCATGTTTTAACGCCGAGGTTAAACGCTCAGCAGTATCAGCAATACTCATACCTATTGATGAGCCTTCCCTTGCTGGTTTAACAATAACGCGTCCACCGAGTTCTTCTAATAAGGTTTCGCTGTCTACTTTGTCGAGTTCCGACGCCCGAACCACCCGCCATGGCGCTGTTGGGAGCTGTAGTGCGTGCCAAATCTGTTTGCAACGCACTTTATCCATTGCTAAGGCACAGCCTAAAACACCACTGCCGGTGTAGGGCATTTCCAGCACTTCCAGTGCGCCCTGCATACTGCCGTCTTCACCTCCGCGACCATGCAAAGCAATAAACACTCGCTCGTAACGCTCTTCAATTAACTCATGTAAGTCATGGGCTGCCGGATCAAATGCATGCGCATCAATACCTTTAGCCACTAACGCCTTTAACACCGCCATTCCGGACTTAAGCGACACTTCCCGCTCGGCGGAATAACCGCCAAGCATAACCGCGACTTTTCCGAAGGCCTCAGGCGTCATTATTCAATACCTCTGAAGCTATTTGTTTCGCCAGAGCGCCGACATTACCGGCTCCCTGGGTCAGTAATAAGTCGTTCCCCGCCAGTACCGATTTCAACACTTGTGGTACTTCTTCCGGCGAACCCACAAAAACCGGATCAATTTGCCCGCGCTGACGGATTGATCGGCACAATGAACGACCGTCTGCACCAGGCACGATTGCCTCACCTGCGCTATATACTTCCAGCATTATCAATACATCGACCTGCGACAGCACATTGACGAAGTCTTCATACAAGTCCCGGGTGCGCGAATAACGGTGAGGCTGAAACACCATGACTAAACGCTTTTCAGGCCAGCCTTCGCGTGCAGCTCTTATCGTCGCGGCGACCTCCGACGGGTGGTGTCCATAGTCGTCCACCAACATGACTTCACCCTCTTGCGCCGAGTCAGAAGGTACGGAAAAGTTTCCATAGTGCTGGAAGCGACGGCCAATACCTTCAAATTTTGTCAGGGCTCGTTTAATAGAGTCGTCGTCTATACCTTCATCCGTTGCAACGGCTACAGCCGCCAGTGCATTCAGTGCGTTATGTTTCCCTGGCATATTCAGGCAGACACGGAACGGCTCCCGGTCTTTGCGTAAGATGGTAAAGCAGCTTTGGCTTGCAGTTTGTTCATAGTCAACGGCACGCACATCAGCCGATTCACTAAAACCGTAGGTTATTGCCTGACGCCCAACCCTTGGAATAAGCTCTGACACAACGTCATCATCAGCACACATAACTGCTAATCCGTAAAACGGTAGGTTGTGCAGAAACTCCACATAAGTATCCAGCAACTTATTAAAGTCACCTTCATAGGTATCCATGTGATCCGCTTCAATATTTGTCACTATTGCGACCATAGGCTGCAAATGAAGGAAGGAGGCATCGCTCTCATCCGCTTCTGCAATTAAATACTTGCTGCTGCCCAGACGAGCATTGGAGCCTGCACTATTCAGCAAGCCACCAATAACGAAAGTTGGATCTCTCTCGGCTTCGGCAAAAATACTCGCTACCAATGAGGTAGTGGTGGTTTTACCATGGGTTCCTGCCACCGCAATTCCATGTCGAAAGCGCATTAATTCAGCCAGCATTTCCGCTCGACGCACAACCGGAACCCGCAACTCATGTGCCGCTAATAATTCAGCATTGTCCTGCTTTATAGCGCTTGAAACCACAACCACGCTGGCACCTTCGATATTGTTCGCCATGTGACCTAACACAATAGTCGCGCCTAGCTCTCTTAGGCGTTCCGTATTGGCATTTTCAGCAATATCAGAGCCCGATATTTGATAGCCTTGATTCAGCAACACTTCTGCTATTCCGGCCATGCCGGCGCCCCCAATACCGACAAAGTGAATGCGCTGCACCCGACGCATCTCAGGTACATTCACTATGGTAAAGGGCTGTGCTTTTGTTGCGGTCATGCTAGTCATCGCTCTTCTCAAATCTTTTACATTCATTCGCTAAGCGTTGGGTCGCCTCTGGCATCCCACGCTCGCGGGCGAAACGCGCCATTGTCCACAGTTGTTGCCTGTCATGCAATAAACGTTTTAAGTGGATGGCTAAAGCCCCATTTTCTAACTCTTTTTGCGGCATTAATAGTGCCGCACCACAACTTTCCAAAACCTTTGCATTCGCTGTTTGATGATCATCCACTGCATGCGGCAGTGGCACCAAAATAGAAGCGACACCAACGGCAGCTAACTCCGACACAGTTAACGCTCCAGCGCGGCAAATCACCAGGTTTGCCTTGGCAAATTCCGATGCCATATCGTCAATAAACTCATGTACGGCCAACGAACTTATGGCTTCAGCCCCGGCATACGCTGCTTTAGTGCTGGCTTCGTTACCCTGACCACATTGGTGAACCACATTGAGCTCTACATCCGCTAACTGCTGAACCGCTTGTGGCACTTGCTCATTCAATACTTTTGCGCCCAGGCTTCCGCCGACAACTAATATCGTTATAGGCCCTGCAATGCTCTTGTCTTCCTGATGCGTTTTTACAACCTCGGTAAAAGCCTGGCGCAGCGGGTTTCCTACTACCGAGTATTGGCGCCATTGAGGTGTCGCCACCGGCAAACCTAAAAATACATTGGTTGCCCGAGGCGCCAGTAAGCGGGTTGTCATACCCGGTACTGCGTTCTGTTCATGCACTAACAGTGGAATGCCCATCATTTTTGCTGCAATGCCCATCGGCGCACAAACATAGCCACCAAAAGTCACAACAACGTTCGGCTGTAACTGCTTTAACAGCCGACGACATTGCAGGACAGCTCTCGCTAGCACCAACGGCATCTTCAACTTGCGCAATAGCCCGTGACCGCGAACTCCGGTCATGCTAATACTATGCAAGCTAAAGCCTGCGGCCGGAATAACTCTGGATTCAAGACGCCCTTCCCGGGTTCCCAGCCAGTCAACCTGCCAGCCGTCATCTCGTAAATTTTCAGCAACAGCCAGTGCTGGGAAAATATGGCCGCCAGTACCGGCAGCCGCAATCAGTGCACGGTTCATTCAGCACCTCCGCGCGGCGCAACCTTGCGACCACTCATTCGGCGCTCATGATCAATGCGCAGCAATAATCCGATAGCCAGTGCTGACACAACCAAGCTGGTGCCACCGTAACTTACTAATGGCAGCGTTAAGCCTTTTGTCGGCAACGCACCGGATGCCACACCGATATTCACAAAGGCCTGGATACTAAACCAAACGCCAATGCCATAGGCCAAATACCCGCCATAGCGTTGGTCGACCATTAGGCAGCGGCGCCCGATAATTAAAGCGCGCCAAACCAACATTAATACGACCGCTATCACGCCCATGACGCCTACAAAGCCAAGCTCTTCGGCAACAACGGCCATGATAAAGTCGGTATGAGCCTCTGGCAGGTACTGCAATTTTTGGATGCTATTCCCTAAACCCGCACCGCTAAATTGCCCCTGTCCAAAGGCAATAAGCGACTGCATTAGCTGGTACCCTGCGCCAAATGGATCTTTCTCGGGCTCAAGGAAGGTCAAAAAGCGCTGCATTCGATAAGGCTCAACAATAATCAGCAGTATCATTGCCAGCACACAAGTAATGAATACCGCGAAAAACTGCCAGAGTTTAGCCCCCGCCAGAAAAAGCATGGCGACAGTCGTCGCTGACAAAACAACGACGGTTCCAAAGTCAGGTTGCATCAGCAGCAATACCGCCGCGATAAACAACAAGACCAAGGGCTTGATAAAGCCTTTAATAGCTTCCCGGACTTCATCTTCACGACGCGCCAGGTAACTGGCCATGTACACGTAGAAAAACAACTTAGCCATTTCGGCCACTTGCACAGTGACGGGTCCCACTTTTATCCAGCGCTGCGAACCGTTCACTTCATGCCCAATAACCAGAACGACCAACAACATGGCCAGTCCAACCAACAATAGTTTGCCGCTATGTTCATTCCATAACGTGGTAGGAATCCGCAAGGACGCCAGCATTACCAATAAGCTGATAACAATATAAATGCCATGCCGAATTGCAAAGTGAAATGGATTTCCTGTCAACCGGTCAGCCGTTGGTAATGACGCTGAAGACACCATAATAAACCCAAAGGCTAACAATGCGAGTGACACCGTCAGCAGCACGCGGTCGTAAAGAGCCTGACTGGTTGACGGTTTAAACCACTCAACCAGTTGCTGCCAGCGCGGCGCTTTGGCGGCTGGCATTTCAAGCGCTAATTGTTCTTCACGCACTGTTGCCATTGGCTGCCTCCACCGCTTGACAGAATACGTCACCGCGATGCTCAAAGTTATTAAACTGATCAAAGCTTGCACATGCTGGCGATAACAACACCATGTCGCCGGGCTGCACCAGTGACTTAGCAAGCTCTACAGCCTGCTCCAGGCTCTTAACCTGCCTTGAGCCATTAAACAGCTTGCCAATTTTCGGACCGTCTTTGCCTATTGTCAGCAGTATGTCAACTTTGTCTAAGGTCTCGGTTAATTCCTTAAAATCCGCCCCTTTGCCGTCGCCACCGGCTATTAGGAGCAGTCTACCGGTAATTGCCGGTCGCAGCCCCTCTACCGCCGCAGCGGTTGCACCAATATTGGTGGCTTTTGAGTCATTAACCCACAACACGCCCGATTCCTGACTCACTAACTGGCAACGATGTGCTAACCCTGTAAAGTTTTTAGCTGCTTCTACTGCATCTTCTATTGAAATACCTAGCGACAATGCCAGTCCCAGTGCAGCTTGGGCGTTCAATAAGTTATGAACACCCTGCAGCTGAAGCTGATCTGCCCGCAGAACCACTTCCCCGGCATAGGTAATGGCAACAGGGCCGGTTGATTTATCAACATTGCCACCTAGCAAGCCGAAATCATTGGGATGAGCGTCTTTGCCAACGCTCAGTACTTTACCGGTGATAGGGTGAGGCCAGGTATCCTGTTGCTGACGGTTCAACACCCAGGTATCTGCGTTATTAAATATACGCTGCTTAGCAGCAATATAATCCTCAAGCGCATTATAACGGTCGAGGTGATCAACGCTAATATTCAGCAATGCTGCGGCTTTTAATTTTAACTTTTCTGTCAGCTCCAGCTGAAAACTCGATAACTCAAGCACGACAGCGTCTGGCTTGTTATCCAGCTGCAGCAGGTCTAATACAGGTAAACCAATATTTCCCGCAGCAACCACATTCTTTCCGACCTGCTGACCAATAAACTCGACCAGTCGGGTTACTGTCGACTTACCGTTTGAACCGGTCACAGCCACCAGCGGAAAATCGATGTTTTGAGCAAAAACCTCAATATCTCCAACGACTGGAATACCCGCATCGCGAGCTAGCGTCAGCGGCTCTTCACGTAAATCAATACCAGGACTTGTGATAATCAAGTCGGCGGCTAACGTGTCCTCTATTTCCCAACGGCGAGTGTTGAACTCAGCTCGTGGCATTATCGCTTTCGCGTCTTCGAGACCTGGCGGGTTTTCACGCGAATCAAACACTCGCACATCAGCAATTAACGACGGCTTGTTGGCCAGAAAACGCACAACCGATACCCCGGTCTTACCCAGACCAAGCACCATGATGTGTTTTATTTTCTGCCAGTTTATCGTTGTCATTGTTATTACCGAAGTTTCAGTGTTGCTAAACCAATTAGCACGAAAATTAAAGACAATATCCAAAAGCGCACAATAACGCGTGGCTCTGGCCACCCTTTTAGCTCGTAATGATGATGAATAGGTGCCATACGGAAGACTCGTTTACCTCTAAGCTTGTATGAGCCAACCTGAAGCATGACCGACACGGTTTCCATGACGAACACACCGCCCATAATAAACAGCACCAGCTCCTGACGAACCAAAATCGCAATGATGCCAAGCGCAGCCCCTAGCGCCAGCGAACCAACATCGCCCATAAATACCAGTGCCGGATAGGTGTTAAACCAAAGGAAGCCAAGACCGGCTCCCACAATAGCGGCACAAACAACCAGTAACTCTGCGGTTAGAGGTAAATAAGGAATTTGTAAGTATTCAGCGAAGTTCACGTTACCGGAGGCGTAAGCAAAAATACCCAGCGCCGCTGCCACCATAACGGTTGGCATGATGGCTAAACCGTCCAGGCCATCGGTTAAGTTCACCGCATTACTGGTACCCACCATTACAAAGTAGGCCATAAGAATGTAAAGCATGCCCAACTGCGGCATGACATCTTTAAAGAACGGCACCAGTAGCGCAGTTTCAGCCCCCATGGTGCTGCTCCAATACAGGTATACCGCCGCTGCACTGGCAATAACGGATTGCCAGAAGTACTTCCACTTGGCAATGAGGCCTTTTGGATCTTTACGCACAACTTTACGGTAGTCGTCGATGAAGCCAATAATGCCAAAACCTGTTATGACCAGTAGCACAACCCAGACATAACGGTTTTCTAAGTCAGCCCAGAGTAATGAAGAGCCAAGCACTGCCGCCAAAATTAAAACGCCCCCCATGGTTGGGGTTCCGCTCTTACTTAAATGACTTTGCGGGCCGTCATCTCTTACGGTCTGCCCAATTTGCAGAAGCTGCAGACGACGAATTAATGTTGGACCTAACCAGAGCGATAGTACCAATGCCGTTAAGATGCTTAATATTGCTCTCAACGTTAGGTAAGAAAACACGTTAAACGCGCTTTCAAATTGCATTAGGTACTCAGCCAACCAAACTAACATGCGTGTTTATCCCCTATACTGCTGTGGCTCTCTACAGCGCTTTGCAACGCCGCTACGACGCGCTCCATGTGCGCAGACCGTGAGCCTTTAACCAGCACTGTGACCGGCTGCTTACCCTGTTGTTCTGTAAGTCTTTGTAAAATCGCCTGCACTAGGGCATCTAGTTGACTGAAATGCTTGCCTCCGTGGCCGTTAAACACTTCACTGGCGCTTTGACTGAGTACGCCCAGACTGTATAAGTTATCAATACCTGTATCTATTGCATGCTCGCCTATTTCTTCATGATAGGCGCGGGCATCAGCCCCAAGTTCTCCCATGTCACCCAGGACAAAAATTCGATAACCACTGTAGCTACCCAGTAAATCTAGCGCAGCTTTTGTTGAGGCAACACTCGCATTATAGGTGTCGTCAATAATACGTAAGTGCTCACTAACTTTGATGGTGGTTAGACGACCTTTAGCGGGAGTTACCAGCTCTAAGCCGCGAATAATGTCAGTCAGAGAGGCGCCTAGCTGATAAGCTGCTGCTGAGGCTGACAGCGCATTAAGCACATTGTGGCGGCCACTTAACTGTAAAGTCACTGCCTCGGCTTGGCCGTCAATATGTAAGGTAAAGGTTGGGTGGCCTTCATCGTTGAGTTGAATGTCTGTTGCATATACATCGGCTTGATCAGATAAACCGAACGTCTGCCAGTGGTAATTAGCGCAAACTGACTCCCAGCTTTGGCTATACTCAGACTCCAGTGGGGTAATCGCCACTCCCTGGCTCCCCAGACCACGGAAAATCTCAGTTTTAGCGCGCGCAACACCGTGTACACTGCCAAACCCTTCAACATGGGCAGCGCTGACATTATTCAGTATTGCTACATCAGGCTTAGTTAATTGAGTGGTGTAGCCAATCTCCCCGGGGTGATTCGCGCCTAACTCAATAACCGCGTATTTATGTTGCTTTTCAAGGCGTAACAATGTCAGCGGTACACCAATGTCATTATTGAAGTTACCGGCTGTTGCCAGAGTACTGTCCTTAAGCGACAGAATGGAAGACAGCATTTCTTTAACGGTGGTTTTTCCGTTACTACCGGTAATAGCAACGGTTTTTGGGGCCACTTCTGCTTTCACTGCCGCACCAAGCAGCCCCAGTGCATAGCGCGTATCTTCAACGATAATTTGACTTAATTCGGTTTGCTGTGGCTTTTCGACAAGCAAGGCTTCAGCACCGCCTTGTCGAGCTTGTTCGGTAAATCGATGCGCATCGAAATTAGGTCCTTTTAACGCAATAAATAGCGCTCCGGTTAAGTCGTCACGCGTATCCGTTGATACCTTACTGATGGTTTTGTCTTCACCGACAAGACGTCCACCGACTTTCTCTGCTATCCAGGCTAAGGTTACAGAAATCATGCGCAGTCTCCTTGCAGCCAGTCGCTGACAACCGCTCGTTCGTTGTAATCAACACGTTGTGTGCCTATTACTTGATAATCTTCATGCCCCTTGCCAGCCAAAAGTACGACATCATCCTGCTGGGCTTCTTGCATAGCCCGAATCACCGCTTCCCGGCGACCCGGCCATACTTTTACTTTGTCCTTTTCAGCAATGCCGGCAAGAATGTCATCAATAATCTGTTCACTGGGTTCAGTACGCGGGTTGTCGTCGGTAACAACGACAACATCGGCTGAGTCTGCCGCGACTTTCCCCATTTGCGGGCGTTTACCCCGGTCTCTGTCACCACCACACCCAAACACACACCATAGTTTACCTTTGCAATGCAGTCGTAGCGCTCTTAGCACTTGGTCCAAAGCGTCCGGCGTGTGAGCGTAATCAACGACGACCAATGGCGAATGCTGATTGTGGAAGGCCTCCATACGACCCGGCACAGGCATTAACTGCTTGCAGGCATTGGCTAAGTCACTTAGCTTGTACCCAAGAGAAAGCAATGTCGCTATCGCAGTTAACACGTTGTAGATATTGAAACGCCCTAATAGCGGCGTTTCTATTGCATAAGACTGACCTTGCCAGTTCAACTCGAATGCCGAACCCTCTTCATGGAATTGCAGCCCTGACGCTTTTAAACTTGGCTCTAACGATGCGTCGTTTAATGTCACCCAAAGCTCGGCACCATGCTCTTTGTACCAGTTCGCCAATACCGCATCATCGGCATTCACAATTCGGTGTTGAACACCAAAGTCCGTAAATAGGCGCTGTTTTGCAGCAACGTAATTGTCCATCGTACCGTGGTAATCCAGGTGGTCACGACTAATATTGGTAATAGCGGCAGCCGCAAATTGAATGGCGTCTACCCGGCGCTGCACTAACGCATGCGATGACACTTCCATAGCCACCAACTCAGCACCTTCCGCTTTCAACGTAGCTAGCCGTTGTTGAATAGTAACCGCATCTGGTGTGGTATGACGCTCTGGTAACAGCCGTCCAATTAAGCCGCTTCCTGTTGTGCCAATAACGGCAGACTCCTTACCCAAGCGCTGAGTAAGTTGCGCAATAATATGAGTGACTGATGTTTTGCCGTTAGTACCGGTAACGCCGATAACAGTCATACCTTTTGACGGGTGCTCGAAGAAGTTTCCGGCAATTTCAGACAGATGCTCACGAACCCCACTAAAGCCGATAACAACGGCGCCTCGCCGCTGCTCTACCGCTGGGCCCGGAGACTCAGCAATCACCGCAACAGCGCCCTGGTCGATAGCCGCGTCGATATAAGCACGACCATCGGTTTCGTACCCGGGTATTGCAATGAATAAATCACCGTTAGCGACCTGACGGCTATCCAGTTTTACGCCCGAGACGGTCACATCTGGAATATTTAATGATGCAGGCAACATATTTAGAAGTTCAGAAAGCATTTTCATTGCTGACCTCCAAAGCCCGCTGCGCGAATTTCTGTGTCATCCGGGTTGTCCGGCGGCACGTTCAACAAGCGCATAGTTTGCGCGACGATATTCGAGAATACAGGGGCGGCTGCGGTACCCCCGTAATAGTCATCAGTTCCCGGCTCGTTTATCGTCACAACAACTACCACTTCAGGATTACTCACCGGCGCAATGCCGGCAAACAAAGCGACATACTCATCACCATAACCCCCCGTTGCTTTCGTTTTCCGCGTGGTTCCAGTTTTTCCGGCAATTCGATATCCCGGTACCTGAGCTTGTTTCGCGGTACCGTCACGCACGACTTCTTCCATCATGTGCATGACCGCACGTGTATTGTCAGGATTGAAGACTTGCTCGCCTGGTAGCGGTGACTCTTGGCGGAATATAGTCAGCGGTCGTTTTACACCACCCGATGCAATAATACTGTAAGCTTTAGCTAGCTGTAGGGTCGTAACAGACAAACCATAACCATAAGACAACGTGGCTATTTCAAACTCAGACCAACGGCGACGATCGCTCAACAGCCCCATCCCCTCACCCAGTAAGGCAACTCCTGTATCACTACCAAAGCCAGCATCCGCGTAGGTTTGCAGTAATGGGTCGACACCTAAGTCCAGTGCCATTTTCGTCACCCCCACATTTGACGAGTGTTTAAGAACTTCCGTCAGGGTAAGTTCTCCGCGGTTACGCGGGTCGCTCACACGGCGTCCACCCAGGCGCAGCCAACCAGGGCTAGTGTCAATAACGTCGCCGGCTTTATGACGGCCGTTTTCCAGCGCACTCAGCACCACCAAGGGCTTGACCGTCGAGCCTGGCTCGTAGCTGTCGGTAATCGCCCGATTTCGCATTCTGAATGACTGCAAATCGGCACGATTGTTAGGGTTAAAGGACGGGCTGTTGACCATTGCCAGGATTTCACCAGTATCAACATCGAGTACAATAGCGGAGCCAGACGTTGCCTGGTTGTAGCGCACGGCTTTTTTAAGCTCTGTATAGGCAGTCGCCTGAATCCGCTGATCAATACTCAAGGTTAATTGTTTTGGTTGTTGCGCCTCTGTCTGGCTAATTTCCTCAACAACCCGCCCTTGCGCATCCTTGCGATAAACTCGCTTGCCCGGTTGTCCGGTCAAGTGTTCGTCATACAGTAACTCGAGTCCTTCCTGACCCTCACCATCAATGTTTGTCAGACCCACTAAATGGGCAGCAATTTCACCGGTTGGGTAATAACGGCGAGACTCTGTTTTTAAATAAACGCCCGGAATTTTTAGTTGCTTGACGTAATCCGCTTCCGAAGGTGTGACTTTTCGTTGCAAATAAACAAAGCGTTTGCTTGGATCATCGACCTTATCAACCAAGGCTTCGCGATTCATTCGAAAGGTCTCTGCCAATGCCTGCCAGCGCCGCTTATCCGCCAACGCATTATGTTCATCAATACGTTTGGGGTCAGCCCAGACAGTTTCTACCGGGACACTAACTGCAAGCTCGCGGCCATGACGGTCGACAATACTGCCACGCTGCACTGGCAAGCTATCAGAGCGCAAACTACGCATATCGCCCTGCAAAGAAAAACGTTCAGGGCTAACAACTTGTATATAAGCCGCACGCGCAACCAGAACGGAGAAAACACCGAACAGCACGGTCACTGCGATATAAAAACGCCAGCGAGTACCAGCCGGTTCAGTCCGTTTTTTACGCTTCGCCATTACCATGAGACCATAACCTCCGTTTCGGATGTTACGTCACGCATTCCGAGCTGCTGTTGAGCAATACGTTCAACCCGACTGTGCTCTGTCAGTGCATTCTGTTCAATCACTAAATGTCGCCACTCGCGGTCAAGCGTGTCGCGGTAAGACAACAGGTCATCACGTTCAGCTGTCAGCTGACGGTTCAAGTGAGCCACATAAACAATGCTTAGTGCGTTAAAAACGACCACCACGCCCAGTAGCACAATCCACTTGTGCTGCACTAAATCTTGCAGCACCATTTTGGTTAAGCTGGGATAGCGTTGTTTAGTCATGGTAGACCCTCCTTGCTATACGCAGCACCGAACTGCGTGCCCGAGGGTTTAGTGAGACTTCGTGTTTGCCTGGTTTTATGGCTTTACCCACTTTCTCTAATGACTTGTCTTTATTTATCTCGGCATCAGTAACAGGTAATCCGGCTGGTACCTGCTTGCCTTCGCTGTGTTTGCGAATAAAACGTTTAACCAATCGGTCTTCCAGGCTATGGAAACTAATAACGACTAGACGTCCGTCTTGCTTCAGTGCCGACAGAGAGGCTTCAAGCGCCTGCTCTATTTGTTCCAGTTCTTTGTTGACATGAATTCGAATAGCCTGGAATGTCCGCGTTGCTGGGTGCTTATGCTTTTCTTTTACCGGGCTGACACGGGCAATCATGTCCGCCAGTTGTTTCGTGCGCACAAAAGGCTCTTTCTCGCGATCCATAACAATGGCGCTGGCAATTTTTCGCGCAAAACGCTCTTCGCCGTATTCTTTAAGTACCCAGCTTATCTCATCTTTTTCAGCTCGGTTCAGCCATTCGGCGGCTGTTTCACCGCGCGTGGTATCCATTCTCATATCGAGTGGTCCGTCGCGCATGAAGCTAAAACCTCTCTCGGCATCATCGAGTTGTGGGGACGACACGCCAAGGTCGAATAAAATACCGGTGACTTTTCCGGTTAATTGCCGCTGTTCAAGTACCTGTTGCAGGTTTGAGAAAGGGGTGTGGATAATGTCAAAACGTGGGTCGTCTTGCAGTGTTTTAGCGGCTTCAATAGCTTGTGGGTCTTGGTCTAACGCAATAACCTGAGCGTCATTGCCTAGCTTTTCTAACAACGCACGCGTGTGACCGCCACGTCCAAATGTGGCGTCAATATAGGTGCCTGCTGTATCAGTCACTAAAGCGTTGATGGACTCTTCCAGTAGCACCGAAACGTGTTGTGGTGACGTTGTTATCATTATAAAGAGAAGTCTTCCAGTCTTTCGTTTAGGGTGAAGTCGCCCTCGCGCTCAACGTCCATATCCTGAGCCACTTGGTCATGCCAAGCGTCTTCATCCCACAGTTCAAATTTGTTCAGCTGACCAACCAACATAAGCTTCTTCTCGAGCCCTGCGTGTTGTCTTAAAGGTGCTGATATCAGTAAACGACCGTTTTTATCCATTTCGCAGTCGTCTGCATGACCGAGTAACAACCGCTGCAAGCGGCGTTCTGCGGGGTTCATACTCGATAAACGGGTGAGTTTCTGCTCAATGATTTGCCACTCGGGAAGCGGGTACAACAACAGGCACGGTTGTTTAATATCAATCGTGCATACCATTTTCCCTTCACAGTCTAAAGACAAGGCTTGGCGATACTTAGCTGGGATTGCTAAGCGCCCTTTGCTGTCAAGACTGAGTGTTGTTGCTCCTCGGAACATGATCCCACCTGATCATTAAGATCCACTATTATCCACAAATCCCCACAATGTTACAGTCTAGGTGCCACTGTTTCCCACTGTCAAGAAAAAAACCGCTCTATTTGTCAGGGTTTCTGGCCGATAACAACTAAACTCTTGAAGAAACGTGTGAAATAGCAGTGTTAGAGCCTGGGATTAATTTGTGTAATACTCAGGAGAGTCACATTTGAGGTAAATTCGTGCATGAAGCGTTTTTGGCTTTTCATTATTTTTAGCTTTGCTGTTGCCAGCACCGGTGTTATTTGGTTTGCCGAAAACCAACACGCTCAAACCGTAGAAGCCCGAAAGCGCACAGCAACCGAACGCCTTGGCAAGTTGCGTGCTTCGTTAGAGGGGCAACTGAATTCCTCGTTAGTCACTGTGCGCGCTTTGCGAGCTGAAATTAAACTTTCTCCCAATATTTCTAATGCTCGGTTTAACGCATTGATGACCGAGTTAATCACCCAAGATGTCCCCATCCGCCATGTTGCCTTAGCACCTGACCTGGTTATTCAATTTGTGCACCCATTAAAGGGCAACGAGCAAGCTCTTGGTTTTAATTACCGAGAGTCACAAGCCCAACTTGAGGGCGTACAAAAAGCCATTACAAACGGCGACGTTGTTATAGATGGCCCCGTCGAGTTAGTACAAGGCGGTTTAGCCTTAATTGCGCGAGCCCCCGTTGTTTTAGAAAACGACTTATGGGGTGTCATTGCAGTTGTTATTCAAATTGATGAGCTTATGGCCAATAGTGGCTTAACTTCTGAGCAAAGCATCTATTCGACATCATTAGCGAAAGTTAATGCGGCGGGCGCCAGAGAGTTTCAGTTCGGAGATTTATCTGTGTGGGAGAAAGATCATGTCACTAGCGACGTCTCACTTTCCGCTGGGCAATGGCTACTAGCAACAGCGCCGGTTGATGGGAACTGGGTCTCCCGAGGCTTCGTCTACTGGAGCATTGTCGTTTTTGGTCTCATATTGGCAGCCTTAATGAATGCCTTTATGTATTACCTTTTTTATACGCAAATGCGACTGCGCAAAGCCCTTACCATTATTGATGAACAAGCCAGCTTTGACTCGCTCACACAGTTGCACAATCGGCGCTCCTTTATTAGACACCTCAACCGTTTAACGGGCAAAGCGGCTAAATACAACCACTTCGCAATTCTGTTTATCGACTTAGATCACTTCAAAGAGGTGAATGACAGTCTTGGGCATGACTCTGGTGATGAGTTATTAAAGGTGGCGGGCTCACGTTTAAGAAAAGAGCTTAGAACGGAGGATTTTATCGCTCGTTTGGGCGGCGACGAGTTTGTTGTTGTTATTAACCGGCTGAAATCAAAAGACGTTATTGACCAATTAGCCCTGAAACTAAATAACGCGTTGAATAAACCCTTTGCGTTAAGTCATAGCCAAGTGCAAACCTCATGCAGTATCGGCGTTGCACTTTATCCAGACGATGGCCTGACTACCGAACAGTTACTTAAAAATGCCGACTTAGCGATGTATGCCGCGAAAGAAGCTGGGCGACGCACGCACTACTTCTTCAACGAAGAGCTTCGCAGGCGTTCGGAGCACCAGAACTCGATACATAGCCGTATGCGAGCAGGGCTGAAAAACCGTGAGTTTCGTTTGGTGTATCAGCCTATCGTTAATTTTAGTAACGGCAAAGTTGAAAAGTGTGAGGCTCTGCTGCGATGGACAGACGACAACGGTAATGTCATATCCCCTGCAGAATTTATCCCGGTTGCCGAAAGTACCGGTTTAATACACGAACTTGGTCAGTTTGTTTTAGAGCAAGCCTGCGCTGATTGGAATTTACTGCAGAGAAACGACATTCATATAGGCTTGTCCATTAACCGCTCCGAACGGGAGCTGAATGATTTAAATGCCGCCAAACAATGGCTTGAATGTATTAGTCAGCACCAGTTACCGGCGGACAAAGTGACCTTTGAAATTACTGAATCACTGCTAATGAGCAATAAACAGCGACAGATTCACATTCTGCATTACTTGCGTTCAAACGGCGTTAAAATTGCGATTGATGACTTTGGGACTGGCTACTCCAGTATTAATTACCTTCAGCGCTATCCGGTTGATTACCTGAAAATTGATCGGAGCTTTCTGAACCACGCACCTGGCGATAGAATACAAGTTGCCTTGACTGAGGCATTGCTGCGAGTGGCCCGCGCATTAGATATTGATGTGATTGCCGAAGGCGTTGAAAACAAAGAACAATGGGAATTTCTCCAACACCAGAAATGCGACTTTGCACAGGGCTACTACATTAGTCCCGGCCTGGGTATTGAAGAGCTCACACGTTTCTTAAAACAGTGGCAATTTTGAAATAAGGGGAGAGCCGGCCGATAAGCCGGGTTCTGTCGTGGACAATCATTCATCTAGTGATCAGGTTGCCCTGATCCTCAAGCAGTCTACCCGGGTTCAACGCGGGCCGCGTCAATGAACCCCTATTTGACCTTGCTCCGGGTGGAGTTTACCGTGCCGCGGACTGTTACCAGCCGTGCGGTGCGCTCTTACCGCACCCTTTCACCCTTACCTGTGCTGCAAGCAGCCATCGGCGGTTTGCTCTCTGTTGCACTAGTCGTCGGCTTACGCCGCCCAGACGTTATCTGGCACCCTGCCCTATGGAGCCCGGACTTTCCTCCCCCTGTAAACAGGCAGCGATTGTCTGGCCAACTCTCCGGCGACGGATTCTACGCTGTGTGGCGCTCTAACTCAATCGTTGTTTTTCTGACTTAACGCCCACTGATACAATTCATTTTTTCGCTCGCCATGAAGCTTCGCACTTAAAGCCGCCGCTTTTTTCAAAGGCAGTTCTTCAAGCAGTATTTGCAAAGTGCGTTTCGCTTCTTCCCCTGGACCAGAGGTGTCCTTAGGTGCCTGAAACGGCTCAACCAACAGAACCATTTCCCCGCGCTGCTGGTTTGGATCCTCGTTTAAGCGTGTTATGAGCTCCCCAGCCGAGCCCGTTAAATAAGTCTCGAATTGTTTGGTAAGCTCGCGCGCTAACACCACTTGCCGCTCGTCCTCGAAAATATCCGCCATCGCTTCCAGAGTGTGCAGTATTCGGTGTGGGCTTTCATAAAACACTAAAGTACGCGGTGTGTTCACCAAGCTCTCCAGCTTTGCTCGACGTTGTGCCGGCTTAGACGGTAAAAAGCCCTCGAATTGAAAACTGTCGGTCGGCAAACCGGCCCCTGAAAGCGCCACTGTCAGCGCACAAGCTCCTGGCAACGAAGTGACTTTCACATTCTGTTTCCGACACAAACTTACCAGCGCATAGCCCGGGTCACTAATTAACGGAGTACCCGCATCAGAGACCAGAGCTATCGACTCACCATGTGTCACCCGCTCAATCAGTTGTTCAGCTTTTGCTTTTTCATTGTGATCGTGAAATGCAAAGACAGGAACCTGTACGCCATAATGTTCCAGTAATTTACGAGTATGACGTGTGTCTTCCGCTGCAATTGCGTCCACTTCCTTAAACACTGTGAGTGCTCGTTCGGTAATATCCGAGAGGTTTCCAATTGGCGTAGGTACTATATAAAGAGTGCCTGGTTCCGACATAAAAGCGCCTTCGTTTGTGTCCATGTTCAATGCGGTTTATAGTATCACCGAATAGTCGTCAATGCGGAATCTTACTGTGTTTAAAGCGTATCGTTTTGTTTTTATCGCCATTATTGCCTGCTTTGCTCTGACACAATGTACGTCAGCGCCACAACGCACCCCAAAGCCACAAGAGCGGCCGGATGTTCAGCAGCAAACGCTCGATTTAGAGGACGCGAAAAGCTCTGCTGACTGGCTGGAAGAAGCATGGCAGGCTTCCAATGATATTGCCAAAAACTCAGCATTAGTGCAGGCGGCACTGACCCTTCAGGACGAGAAGGAATGGCAGAAGTCGGCAGCGATACTTTCGCGCCTGGATAAAAGCCAGCTTACGAATGACGCTAACCGTTATTTCCGACTGGCCAAAGGCCGTTGGTATGCACACAATCAGCAGTGGCCTCAAGTTTACAAAACACTAAAAGGGCTGCCTGAGCAGTTCACTCAAAAAGAATACAAACGCCTAACTCTGGAGTTACTCGCCTTCGCTGCTGGAGAACGGCATCAGTATTGGCAGGCACTGACGTGGCAAGTCGAGGCCCAACGCTATTCCGACGAGCCATCACCTAACATGTTATGGCAAATAGCACGTCAGGTGACACAGTCTCAGTTGCCAACGGAACGACCTAGAGATCTTGTTTTAGCCGGTTGGTGGCGTCTAATCGATAACCACCATCAGGCAATGACGTCGCCAGGCGCTTTTTCAGCGTTGTTAGACAATTGGCAAAACAGTTTCCCGAATCACCCTGCGCGTGAACTCGTCAACTCCTGGGTTAGCTCTGATAGCCAAAGCAATGAAATCGACAAACGTAAAAATACACTCGTTGCTGTTTTACTGCCATTATCCGGTCAATATGAAGCGCAGGGCCTAGCAGTGCGTGACGGCATTATTGCCAAAGTTAGTGAAACCAGAAGCCATGAGCTGGTTTTTATCGACACTCACCAGCTAAGCTTCGAAGAGCAGCAGTCCAAGCTAGAAGAGTTAAAGCCAGCAGGAGTTATTGGTCCTCTGTTAAAAGACTCTGTTGCCGAATGGGTTGGACAGACAAGTTTAAATACTCCTCAGGTCTTTCTTAACCAAATTGATGCAGATACCTCAAAGGCGACGGCAAATAGCCATTCCATTTTCTTTGCGCTAAATCCTGAAACAGAAGCAGAGCAAGCGTCTGAGTTTATGAGCTCAGCATCGAGCCGAACGAAGCGTCCGCTGGTTTTGGCAGCGAATACCCCTGGTTCGCAACGCATGGTTGAGCGCTATAAAGAAAGCTGGTCAGGTATTAACGAGCCTTCGGTGAGCTTATTCAGCCAACGGGACGACATGAAGTCGGCAGTGGAAACATCGCTGGGACTCGTGGGCAGTAAAGAGCGAATTCGGGCAGTAAAAATTGCAGCTGGTAAAATCATCGTTGATGAGCAAGAGCGTAGCCGGCGTGATATAAGTGGTATTTATTTGCCCGGTAACCTCCAACAAGTTCGTCTGTTAAAACCCTTTATTGACGTCAGCATTTCACCTTTTGCTGAACGTATACCTGTTTACGGAACCTCGTCTGCACACGAGCTTACGAATCAACTCGGCGACAACGATCTCAACGGTCTTATATTTTCTGAAACACCTTGGTTAGTCCGGAACGGCGGCCAAAATATTTTGCTAAACCAATGGCTTGACGCTCGTTCAGGGTGGGACCTCTCACAAGCTCGTTTAGCCGCTATGGGTTACGATAGCGTCGACTTGTTACAACGTTTACCCATAATGCAACGTATGCCAGGAACACACTGGAAAGGTTTAAGTGGCGTTCTGAGTGTAGAAAACCAAGTCGTAAATAGACAGTTACAATGGGCTGCATTTAAAAACGGGAGTATCACCGTGCTAAAGGAGCAGCCCAATGCAGGAAAAAACAACCGGTAATAAAGCGGAGTCCATAGCGTCCGAGTTTCTGGCCAAGCATCAGATTAGCATTGTCGAGCGGAATTATCGTATTGACGGTGGAGAGGTCGACCTAATAGCCAGAGATAACGACGCTTGGGTATTTGTAGAAGTAAAGTATCGTGCTAATGAAAAGTTTGCGTCAATACTGGAACAAATAACGCCCCAACAATGTCGTAGAATTCGCTATACTGCGCGCCATTATTTAATGACTCATAATATAGATGAACATACCGCAGCAATAAGGTTTGATGTTATTGGCATAAGCGGAAGTTCGCTTAACATAGAATGGATTAAGGACGCCTTTTAATAATGATGACTGACGAGTCTATTAAAGCGCTTTTTACACAGAGCATTCAAACCCAAATATCGGCTGTCGAAAGCCTCTCAGAGGACATGCTGGCAACCGTTGAACTACTCGTTGGACATCTTCTGAACGGTCAGCGTGTTTTTATTTCCGGAACGGACACAAGTAGCTCACTGGCTGGTCATTTTGTGCACCTAATGACGGAAGGCATGAAATTAGAGCGTCCGCCTTTTCCGGTAATGAGTCTAACATCGAGCCCCAAAAAACAGCTTGCGGCACTCGGCCAGTCCGGCGATATCTTGCTCGTTATTGCGGATAAAGACTCCGAACAACTAACGGGGGTTATGGAAAGCGCAATTAGCCGGGAAATGATTATTATCGCACTGACCGGTGAAGGAAATGAGCTAGTGTCGGGCTTGCTGGGGCCAAATGACGTTGAATTGCGAGTGCCCAGTTTAAATGCAGCCCGAGTGCTGGAAACACAATTGTTTATACTGCACAGCCTGTGCGAGCAAATTGAATCGACTATTTTTCCTGAGGAGCATTAAAATGATGAACCAAAGTCGTCATATTCTCATTGTATCAGCGCTTTGTTTAGCGTTTCTTCAGGGCTGTGCGGCCGTAGCAGTGGGAGCTGCTGCCGTGGGCGTTAGCTCCGCCAGCGACCCTCGTACTATCGGTACCCAAATCGATGATCAAACCATTGAAATGAAAGCTAACGCCAAATTAGGCAATGAGAAAAAGCTTAACGAAGCTCGCATCGTTGCAGTTAGCTACAACAACAATGTACTTCTTATAGGTCAAGCTCCGACAGAAGCGCTAAAGCGCCTCGCAGAAGACACTATTCGCGATACCAATGGTATTAATAATATATTTAATCAGATCCGTATTGGTTCTAAAGCTAGTCCAGGGGTTTTAGCAGGGGACAGCTGGATAACCAGCAAGATAAAACTTAAATTTGCCAGCAATGATGCTGTACCAGCTACTAGCATTAAAGTAGTTACCGAAAATGGTGAAGTTTTCTTGTTAGGAAATGTCACTCAACAACAAGCAAATGCTGCTATCGACATTGCCAGAAATGTTGACGGTGTCGAGAGAGTCATCAAGGCATTAACGATTAAGGGTTAATGCCTTGGCTTACACTATTTGACGACTTTAAGATGGCCGCGTTTTTTCGGCTTATCTGACGGGGTGTCATTACCTTCATTCGAACCAGGGTTTGAATCTCCAACTTCATCATCAAGTTCGGGCATCTTATCAAGCTCTGGTTCCGCTTCGAACATGGCACCAGCGCCATTTTCGCGGGCATAAATAGCCAATGCCGCAGTCATAGGAACAACAACTTGCATAGGCTTTCCACCGAAACGAGCATTGAACCTGACTTCAGCGTCTCCTAATTGCAGTCCCTGTACAGCAGATGGTGAGATGTTTAAAACAATCTGACCATCGCTGACAAAGTTCTGCGGCACTACCGTACCCACAATGGTTGCATCGACAACCAAGTGGGGTGTGAGCTCATTGTCAACGATCCACTCATAGAGTGCTCGCAGTAAATAGGGACGTTTAGGTGTCATCATTACTTCCTCCACCTTTGAAGCGATTGGGCATTAATTAGCCGCGTGCAAGCTCTCTTTCAGCTTCAGTCAACGAGTCCTGGAATGTCTTACGTTCAAATAGACGGACCATGTACTGCTTAATTTCTTTTGCGCCTTGACCGTCTAACTCAATACCATAAGCAGGTAAACGCCAAAGTAGCGGTGCCAGGTAACAATCAACCAAGCTAAACTCTTCACTCATAAAGTAAGGTGCGTCGGCAAAAACAGGCGCCAAGGAGAGAATACCTTCTTTCAATTCCTGTTTCGCTTGTGCGTCACCTTTAGCAATTTTATCGGCCAACGAGTACCAATCCCTCTCAATACGATACATCATTAAGCGGCTAGTGCCTCGTGCGACAGGATAAACAGGCATAAGCGGCGGGTGTGGGAAACGCTCATCCAAATACTCCATGATGATTTGTGCGTTATATAGCACTAAGTCACGGTCAACAAGCGTTGGTGCCGCTTCAGGATAAGGGTTAAGCTGCAATAGATCTTCCGGGGTGTAGTCTTCCGTCACGAATGTGATTTCAACACCGACACCTTTTTCAGCTAAAACCAAACGCACCTGATGACTTTTTAAATCATCTTTTCCTGAATATAACGTCATTACTGAGCGTTTATTTGCTGTTACAGCCATTCCTTTCTCCAGATAATATCAACGGCAAAAGGGTGGCAAGCCACCCTTTTAAATTCCGCTTGTGCGGATAAACAGACCCAATTACTTAAGATCTTTCCAAAATTCTTTTTTCAAGAACCACGCTAAAATCGTAAAAATAAGCAGGAATCCGAACACAAACCAACCAATGCGACGTTGTTCCAACAGCATTGGTTCACCCGTGTAAACCAGGAATGAGGTTAAATCAAGCGCGGCTTGATCATATTCACTCCCTGATAAGCGGCCACTGCCGTCAGCCTGGATACCTACATAAACTTCTTTCATTTCACCATCTATCATACGCTCTTCGTATGTCTTTTCCGGTACACCCTGCAGTTCTTCCAAGACATGCGGCATTCCCACGTTAGGGAATACTGCGTTATTCACCCCAAACGGACGGCTGTCGTCTTTATAGAAAGAGCGTAAGTAAGTGTATATCCAGTCGGCTCCACGAACTCGGGCTACGTTAGTTAAGTCAGGCGCTGCAGTGCCGAACCAGTTAGATGCTGCTTCGGTGCTCATATTATTGGTAATACGATCACCCGCTTTTTGACCAGTAAACTGCAGATTTTCTTCACCCAGCTCCTGTGGAATGCCAAGATCTTCAAAGGTTCGGTTATAACGATGATACTGCAATTGGTGACAACCCAAGCAGTAGTTCATGTATAACTGTGCGCCACGTTGCAGTGATGCTTTATCGTGCAGGTCAACCTCAGCTTCGTCCAAAGGTACGGTTGGACCCGCCGCGAAAACCAGCGACGGGACCAAAGTCATAAGAGCGATTAACAATTTTTTCATTTCGACGTCACCCTTTCTGGAACCGGTTTCGTCTTCTCACGTTTACTGTAAAACCACAGTAACCCGAAGAAAGCGAAGTATAGGAACGTAAATATTTGCGCAAAAATAGTCGCTACAGGCGTCGCTGGCTGAGTACCTAAATAGCCAAGCACAATGAAGCTAATCGCAAATACGGTTAAGTTCAGTTTGTGCAATACGCTACGGAAGCGAATTGAGCGAACTTTACCACGATCTATCCATGGCAACAGCGCCAGGAAAACAATCGCTGCGAACATTAAAATAACGCCGAATAACTTGTCGGGTACCGCACGCAAAATTGCGTAGAACGGAGTGAAATACCAAACAGGCGCAATATGCTCTGGTGTCTTCAGAGGGTTCGCTGGCTCAAAGTTTGGTGGCTCCAGGAAAAATCCGCCCATTTCCGGATTAAAGAAAATGACATAGCAGAAGAAGAACATGAACACACCAAAACCGAACATATCCTTAATGATGTAGTAAGGGAAGAACGGTATTGAGTCGACAATGTCTTTTTTGCTTGTAAAGCGCTCGTGAAATTTGAACTTCGGCTTTTCTTCGTCTGGCACTGTGCCTTTTGGCTTTTTGGTATCGACACCGTCGGGGTTGTTCGAACCAACCTCGTGCAGCGCAACAATGTGTAAGAACACCAAAATAACCAATACCAGAGGCAAGGCTATAACGTGCAGTGCAAAGAAGCGGTTTAGTGTTGCTCCCGAGATAACGTAGTCACCACGAATCCACAGTGTCAGGTCATCACCAATAACCGGAATAGCACCAAACAATGAAATGATTACCTGTGCGCCCCAGTAGGACATTTGTCCCCAAGGCAGCAAGTAGCCCATGAAGGCTTCCGCCATTAGCACCAGGAAGATAAACATACCGAACAGCCAGATAAGCTCACGTGGCTTCTGGTAAGAACCGTACATCATGCCGCGGAACATGTGCAGATAGACCACGACAAAGAATGCGGAAGCACCGGTTGAATGCATGTAACGCAATAACCAACCGTATTCGACGTCACGCATAATGTATTCAACTGACGCAAAAGCACCTTCAGCACTTGGCACGTAATTCATGGTCAGCCAAACACCGGTCAGTATTTGGTTAATAAGAACTATCGTCGCCAAAAAACCAAATACGTACCACATATTGAAGTTTTTTGGAGCTGGGTACTGCGCCAGGTGGATGTTCCAAGTTTTTGTCATCGGGATGCGAGCATCCATCCACTCTACAAATCGCTTAAACATTATGCTTGCCCCTTATCTTCACCCACCAAAATGGTGTTCTCGTCGACAAAGTAATGCGGCGGTACAACCAAGTTTAATGGTGCAGGGACGCTTTGGAATACACGTCCGGCGATATCAAACTTAGAGCCATGGCATGGACAGAAAAAGCCTGATTCCACACCCTCTACGTGTTCGCCCATTCCGCTCGGCAAATAAGATGGAGAACAGCCCAGGTGAGTACAAATACCAACCGCAACGAAGAACTCTTCTTTAATTGAACGGTATTTATTCTGTGCATAAGGAGGCTGTTGTGGTTCTTCTGAATTAGGATCACGAAGTCTGTCTTCAATTTTCGACAGCCCATCGAGCATATCCTGTGTACGACGCACAACCCATACAGGTTTGCCACGCCACTTCACACGGATTAACTGACCCGGCTCAGCTTTACGAATATTCACTTCTACAGGTGCGCCCGCGTTTTTCGCTTTCGCACTCGGGTTCCACGACGCTATAAAAGGAACGGCGACACCCACCGCACCAGCGCCGCCAACCACTGAGGTTGCGACAGTCAAAAAACGACGGCGACCTTTATCTACAGGCGCATTGCTCATCCATCTATTCTCCAGTTTTGGACGCTTCACGATTCATTGCCGCGAAGTCGGAATTAGCTGCTGCTTTTGTCCGCTTTAGCGGATCACAGAAAATGCTTTGAGATAATAAAGAAAAGACACACTTTTTACAAGAGTAATGCGTCGACAACTGAGGTGTAACCCTGTTGGAGTACGCATAAAAAAACCCAGCCGAAGCTGGGTTTTTGACACCACACAAAAAGCAGATTAACGCTTCGAGAATTGTGGGCGTTTACGTGCTTTATGCAAGCCGATTTTCTTACGTTCAACCTGACGTGCGTCACGAGTAACGTAACCTTCTTTACGCAGCGTTGAACGCAGCGCTTCGTCGTATTGCATTAATGCACGAGTGATACCGTGACGAATCGCACCAGCCTGACCAGTAGTACCACCACCACTTACCGTGATGTAAAGGTCAAACTTCTCAGTCATTTCTACCGCTTCTAAAGGCTGACGAACAACCATTTGTGCGGTTTCACGACCAAAGTACTCATTCAGTTCACGTTGATTAATTTTGATGTTGCCGCTACCAGGACGCAAAAATACGCGAGCCGTGGAATTTTTGCGACGACCAGTACCGTAGTATTGATTATCTGCCATAGTGTTCTTGCTCCGTATTATATATCCAGTTGTTTCGGCTGTTGAGCATTATGGTTATGCTCAGCACCTGCGTACACTTTCAGTTTACGGAACATGGCACGACCCAATGGACCACGGGGTAACATACCTTTAACCGCTTTCTGAATGACCATTTCTGGTTTCTTAGCAATCAGCTTTTCAAAACTGATTGATTTGATACCACCCGGAAATCCAGTGTGCGAGTAGTACATCTTATCCTGAGCTTTGTTACCAGTTACAGCAACTTTCTCAGCGTTAACAACAACGATGTAATCGCCAGTGTCTACGTGAGGAGTGTACTCAGGCTTGTGCTTGCCGCGCAGGCGACGAGCGATTTCAGTAGCTAAACGACCTAAAGTTTTGCCTTCAGCGTCTACTACGTACCAGTTGCGTTTTACCGTTTCTGGCTTGGCTACAAATGTTTTCATTGTATAAAACCTACATTTTAAAAGTTCACGGACAGTAATTCCGGGCTTCCCCGCGAATCACAACAATAAAATAATGAATAAAATCATTAATTTACTTGCTGCAACCATTACTTAACCGAAGTTAACGCAATGGACTGTAACGTGGGCTGCGCGGATTATAGGAAAAATGCGGTTAAAGATCACGCATTTTTTGAAATTTATGCTTTGTGTGCCATCGCCAAATATTCACGGCTTTGCATTTCTTGCAAGCGACTCACGCAGCGGCGGAACTCAAAACTCAGCTGCCCTTCTGTATAAAGGGACTCGATGGGTACTTCCGCAGACAAAATAAGCTTCACTTTGCGTTCATAAAATTCATCCACTAACGCGATAAAGCGTCGAGCAATATCGTCTTTACCTGCGCCCATTTGCTCGACATTGCTTACTAACACGGCATGGTATAGCTGCGCTATTTCCATATAGTCATTTTGACTGCGTGCCGTTTTGCACACGGCATCAAAGTCGAAGAAAACGACATCATCGCACTCAGCTCGGACAGAAATTTTCCGACCTTCAATATCAATGCTGTCAGATTCATACTGGTCACGACACTCTGGTGCTAAATCTTTAAAGTACTGCCACAAGTTTTCATCCGCTTGAGGGTCTAACGGCGAGTGGAAAATCTCAGCTTGCGTCAGTGTACGCAGGCGATAGTCAATACCGCTATCGACATTCACTACCTCACAATTGGCCTGTATCAGTTTTATTGCCGGAATAAAGCGGGCTCTTTGCAAGCCGTTTTTATAGAGGTCATCTGGGACGATATTTGACGTTGCGACTAAAATTACGCCTCGCTCGAACAAATATTCAAATAACTTTCCGAGCAGCATTGCGTCAGTAATGTCCTGTACAAAGAACTCATCAAAACAAACAATTTGAGTTTCGTCTGCAATTTTATCGGCAATAATTTTTAGGGGGTCGCTTTTCTGGTCTAATTGCTTTAACTCATTGTGAACGCGGTGCATAAATCGATGAAAATGAATACGCCACTTCGCATCAATTGGTAAACTTTCAAAAAAAGTATCCACCAAATAGGTTTTGCCACGCCCGACACCGCCCCAGAAATAAAGTCCCTTAGGTTTAACAGGAGCCTTTGATAACCAGCGTTTAAGTGCTGGAAGCTGCTGATAGTTATTCCAGGCAATGAGTTCTTCGTAAAGTCTTTGTAAATGCTCGACAGCGTTAAGCTGCGCCGCATCCTCTGAAAAACCATTGTGCTCAATGTCATAACGGTAACGCTCAATTGGCGACATTTGCTGTTGCGGCACTACCACTTCACCTCAGTTGCGATTATCCTAATAAATAATATGTTATCATGAAGGCGTTTTGCAGCAATCAAGAAAAGCTGTCGCCATTTGCTGAGGAGTCAATTATGAGCTGGATTATTGGGGTTTTATTAGTGATAGCAGGAGCCATTATCGGCTTTTTTGTTGCACGTTATACTCAAACAAACGGTCAGTCCGGCAACCTTGAAGAGCAAGTAGAGAAAAGTCAGCAGCAATTGAGCGAGTACCAGCGTGAAGTTGCCGAACATTTTGCTACCGCTAACGCAATGATGGAGCAACTGTCTGACACTCAGCAGAAGTTGCAAAGTTACCTGAATCAAAGCGCGGAACTTCTCCAGCAGCCAGGTTCTCAAGGTGACCTTCCCTTCTTCTCGGAAGATACCATTAAGCAATTACGGGTTGCCAACTCATTAAATCAAGATCACCGCTCAGGTCGAGATGGCCGTGAGGCTGAACAAATTCCGCGTGACTATACGGAAGGTTCAAGCGGCCTTTTCTCTGATGATCGCCGTGAGTCCGACAAAAAAGATACGTCCAACATATCTTGAAACATTTTTAGAGTGAACTCATATCACTGACAAGCGGTCATAAACACGAACCGTTTGTTGGTGATTATTTAAGGAGTTACTCTAATCATGAAACGAGTCTTAGCCTTATTCAGTGCTCTTGTTATTGTTACATCGGCAACCTTGAGCTCTCCCGTAAGTGCAGGTATTCCATTTTTCAGTAAAAATGACGAGCAGCCGACACTTGCTCCCATGCTTGAAGAAGTCACACCTGCCGTTGTTAATATTTCCGTAAAAGGTAAACGCGAAGTAAGACAGCGCCTGCCCGATGCATTGCGCTTTTTCTTCGGCCCCAACGCACCACGTGAACAAGTTCGCGAGCACCCTTTTCAAGGACTAGGCTCGGGCGTCATTATTGATGCTGAAAACGGCTACGTTGTCACTAACAATCACGTTATTGATGACGCAACAGAGATTTTAGTGACTTTAAAAGACGGTCGCGAATTGGATGCTAAGGTGATAGGTACAGATGAGCGTTCAGACGTTGCGTTATTAAAAATCGAAAACGCTGAAGGTCTCAGCGAAATTGAACTGGGCAAGTCATCAGAACTTCGTGTTGGAGACTTTGTTGTTGCTATCGGTAATCCATTTGGATTAGGCCAAACCGTCACTTCAGGCATTGTCAGTGCGTTAGGTCGCGGTGGTTTAGGCATTGAAGAGTTAGAAAACTTCATTCAAACCGACGCTGCTATTAACAGCGGTAATTCTGGCGGCGCCCTGGTGACATTGGACGGCAAGCTGATAGGAATTAACACCGCTATCCTTGGTCCTAACGGCGGTAATATAGGTATTGGGTTTGCCATCCCTTCAGACATGATGAACAACCTGGTTCAGCAATTAATTGAATTCGGTGAAGTCCGTCGAGGTGTTCTGGGAGTGCGCGGTAACGACCTCACTCACGATGTTGCACAAGCGCTGAATATTCCTGTTAACCGGGGCGCTTTTGTGTCTCAAGTGATTCCGGGCAGTGCCGCAGCAGAGGCTGGAATTGAGTCCGGTGACGTTATTATTGAAGTCAACGGTCAGGCCATCCGATCATTCTCTGAGTTAGGCGCCTTAGTCGGATCCATTGGTTCTGGTCAGGACATAGAGCTTGGTATTATCCGCGACAGCGAGGAGATGACCGTTGATGTCACCTTGGGCTCGCAAGATACCGCTGTTACTGCTGCCGTCATACACCCCGCCCTTGAAGGAGCAACCCTTGCGGTGGCCAGTGGTCAGCAGGGCATTGAAATAACCGAGCTCGAGGAACGCTCACCCGCGGCCCATATAGGTCTTGAGGAAGGCGATATTATTCAAGGTGTTAACCGCAAACGAGTCACTAGTGTGGCAGACCTTAGAGCAGCAATAGAAGACAAGCAAGGGGTCATAGCTCTCAACGTTAAGCGTGGCGACAGTTCACTCTTTATTGTACTGCGTAACGCAAACTGAGGTTGTGACATTTCAGTGGCATCAGTGCTATGCTGATGCCACCTAATAATAAATATAAAAGGCGAGTAACGCGTGTCTCCAATACTACGGTTTTTGTTTCAATCGGTTGGTTTAGGTCTTGTCGTTGCCGCCATTGTTTTACTGACTCAACCCCTTTGGGGACAAAGCAACTCTTTCCGCCAGTCACAAAACGACGTTATTTCTTTTAGCCAGGCCGTCAAAAAGGCCGCGCCAGCTGTCGTCAACATTTACAGCATGGGTGAAATTCAAGGCTCTTACTACCAGCCTCAGTCATCGCGCGTTTGGCGATTGGGCTCGGGCGTTATCATGGACTCTAACGGCTACATTCTTACCGCTCATCACGTTGTCGATAGCGTCGATAAGATTGAAGTCGCACTACAGGACGGCCGTCGATACGCGGCGCAACTCATTGGTAGTGACAGATATACAGATCTTGCGGTGCTTAAAATAGACGCTAATAACTTGCCTGTCATTCCTGTGCAGTCAAGCCGCCGTGTGCAAGTGGGTGATATCGTTTTAGCCATTGGTAACCCCTACAATATTGGCCAGACCATTACTCAGGGAATTATCAGCGCAACCGGTGGACGCGTAGGTGTCAGCAATTCCTATTCTGACCTTATTCAGATGGATGCAGTCATCAATCAAGGTGCCTCAGGAGGAGCCCTGGTTAATACAGCTGGAGAGCTTATTGGTATTAATAACGCTCGGTATAACTCTTCATTCGATAATGGTGGTGAAGGTATTTATTTTGCAGTACCTTACGCAACTGCAAAGTCGGTAATGGAAACCTTAATCCGTGAGGGAGAAGTCGTTCGAGGCTACATTGGTATTACTGTTAATCCAAACTTTAGTGAGCAGCAGTCGTTATCGGGAATTTATGTGACTGGCGTAGAAAGGGGGAGCCCCGCCGCTTTAGCCGGGTTAAGACGTAATGACTTTATTGTTTCTATTGGCGGTCAACCGGTTCGCTCCGCTCCTGAAGGCTTGGATAAAGTTGCCAGCACGTCACCGGGTGACAAGCTTAAAGTCGAGTTTTATCGGGGTGAACAGAAGATGGTTACAACCGTAACCGTTTCTGAACTGCCCCGATAGCATTATTTTTCGCTGACACGAACAATATCAGCGCCAAGCGTTTGTAGTTTTTTCTCAATAGACTCATAGCCGCGATCGATGTGGTAAATACGCTCAACCGTTGTTTCACCAGTCGCTACAAGTCCGGCAATAACAAGCGATGCAGAGGCACGCAAGTCAGTACACATAACTTCTGCCCCGGTTAATTTATCAACACCATGACAGATAGCAGTATTACCTTCTGAGTCGACATTTGCCCCCATGCGTCTCAATTCTGGAATATGCATGAAGCGGTTTTCAAAAATCGTTTCGCGGATATTGGCAGTTCCTTCAGCAATAGCGTTGAGCGTACAAAACTGCGCCTGCATATCTGTCGGGAACCCCGGATGTGGAGCAGTAATAATGTTAACGGCTCTCGGTCGTTTAGTGCTTTTCAAAGACAGCCAGTTATCGCCTTTTTCAATATCAGCCCCTGCTTCCTCAAGCTTTTTTATAACAGCATCGAGTGCTGAAGGGTCTGTGTTCTCACATCGAACTGAGCCTCCCGTCGCCAACGCTGCAACCAGGAATGTCCCCGTTTCAATGCGGTCCGGCATTACGCTATACTCGCCACCCGACAAAGATTCAACGCCATTAATATAAATGGTGTCATTGCCTGCGCCTTTGATATCTGCGCCCAGTGCATTCAGGAAATTTGCTAAGTCGACAATTTCTGGCTCGCGGGCAGCGTTCTCAATCACCGTTTGCCCATCAGCCAACACGGCCGCCATCATTAAGTTTTCAGTACCTGTGACGCTGACGGTATCAAGAAGGATTTCGGCACCTTTTAGGCGTCCATTGACCGATGCTTTTATATAACCATTTTCAACATCAATATGAGCGCCCATTTTTCTCAGACCCTCAATATGCAAGTTAACAGGCCGCGCACCTATTGCGCATCCACCCGGCAATGACACTTCTGCCTTGCCTGTTTTAGCCAGCAGAGGACCTAGCACCAAAATGGACGCACGCATTGTTTTTACGAGCTCATAAGGCGCCTTAAAGTGGTTCAAGGTGGTTGGATCGATACATACTGCAGTCTCGCCGACACGGCGGTGTGTTACGCCAAGGCAATCTAACAGTTCCAGAGTAGTATCGACATCGTGCAGATTCGGCACGTTCGATAACGTCACTTTATCGGATGGCAAAACCGTTGCCATAAGAATAGGTAGTGCAGCGTTTTTAGCACCAGAAATAGTTACTGTGCCGGACAACGCCTGCCCACCTCTAATTTTAAACTTATCCATCAACAATCAGGCCTTAAGGCATCATCAGTTTTTTATCACGCGCCCAGTCATCCGGCGTGTACGCTTTTATTGATACCGCATGGATTTCACCGCTTGAAATATGAGGGTTCAGCGGTGCGTAGATAGCTTGCTGACGCTTCACTTTGCTCATACTTTCAAAGTCATCACTGACGGCGATAATTTCAACATTAGCACCGTCAACTTTCACGTAGAGTTCACTCAGGTTTAATGCGTCATTGAGCAATGTTTTTAACTGTTCTTCATTCATATCTAATAAACCGCTTATGTTCCGTCCAAAGGCGACTAGCTTAACGAAAGCAGCGACTCAACGCCACTTACTGACGCAATTTGCTTCAACTGGTCAGAAGCGCCAATACACTTGAGGGGGGTTTTAGTGCCCTGCGTTGCTTTCATAATTTCCAACAGGAAAGCAACGCCAGCAGTATCAATAACTTCAACTTGGCTTACATCAACTGACACTAGCTCGTCGCCAAGCCACTGTTTACGCGTTTTCCATAAAGCCGGGACACTGTTACGCGTCAGCGAGCCTTTAAAGGCAATAATACTATCTTGTGTTCGACTCACCGATGCCTCTGTCGTGCTCATTATATTCCCTCAGCTGGATTATCAACTTCTTCGTCAGCTTTGATAGGCTCTTGAGCCTTTTGTTCAATGAGCTCAATCGTTTTGTCGATGCCGTTTGAACGAATCACAGCAGAAATTTCACTTTGCTTGCTATTTAATAAACTAATGCCTTCCACCACTAAGTCATAGGCCTTCCAGATGTCTTCATCCCGGTCATAACGAATACGAAAATCCAGGCGTATCTCAGGGCGTCCAGTTTCCTTCACCCGTGTTTTTACAACCGCCGTCCGCGCGTCCTCCGGAAGCTCAGCTGCCGGCTCAAAAGAGACCGAGTGTTTGCTCTCGTCGTACTGTGTAAATGCGCGCGCATATGTCGCCACTAAATAGTCGTAAAAAGCTCGGTAAAAAGCTGCTCGCTGCTCTTTTGTTGTATCTCTCAAATACCGACCTAACACTTTCTTAGATGCATACAAGCTATCCACATAAGGCATAAGCTCTTCTTTAACGATGACCTTTAAATAGTTTGGATCTGCGTCAATTTTGTCTCTTTCGTTTTCAATACGTTCAAAAGTGACTTCAGCCACTTCCTTTAGCAGCTCGTATGGATCGTCATTTCGAATAAGTTCCGCTTTTGCTGCTGAGCTCACAACGACCATCGCGACAAGCGCTAGCAGCCACTTTTTAAATGACATGATTGACTCCTTTAAACTAATCATTGCCCTGACTAAATAAGAATTGCCCAATTAGATTCTCTAACACCAACGCCGACTTCGTGTCCGTGATTGAGTCGCCGTCTTCAAGCATACTGACGCTGTCGTCAATGAAGCCTGGCTGTAAGCCTAAGTACTGCTCTCCAAGCAAGCCCGATGTCAGGACAGAAACCGAACTGGTCTCAGAAAATTCGTCGTACTCTTTGCTAATAGACATCTCTACCAGTGGCTCGTAATAGTCGCCTGTCAACGAAATATTGGTGACACGACCAACGACGACCCCTCCCACTTTCACTGGTGAACGCACTTTCAAGCTACCGATATTGTCGAACTTCGCGTAAAGCGTGTAAGTTTCTCCTGATGTAGTCATGGTGCCACTGGCCGCTCGCAAAGCGATAAAAAACAGCGCCAACACGCCCAGCACAACAAAAATACCTACCCATAACTGTGTTTTTCTTGATTCCATGGTTACCCACCAAACATGATAGCTGTAAGAATAAAGTCTAGACCCAAAACGGCTAACGACGCCGTGACAACGGTTGAAGTTGTTGCCGCACTGATACCCGCAGATGTTGGCACTGCCCGGTACCCTTTATAGAGGGCTATCCAGGTGACTACAAATGCAAAAACAATAGATTTTATGACACCGTTTAATAGGTCATCCCGCCAGTCGACAGCCGATTGCATAACGGACCAAAACGCCCCTTCATCAACGCCCAGCCAGCCAGAGCCTACTAAGTAACCGCCATAAATACCCACTGCTGAAAACATCAGCGCCAACAGCGGCATACTGATTAAACCAGCCCAAAAGCGCGGTGCAATGACCCGTCGTAACGGGTCAACTGCCATCATTTCCAGGCTTGATAACTGCTCGGTTGCTTTCATTAACCCAATTTCTGCTGTGAGCGCTGAACCGGCTCGGCCCGCAAACAATAAGCCTGTAACAACGGGCCCTAGTTCGCGTAAAAGTGACAATGCGACCATTGGACCTAAGCTCTGCTCAGCCCCGTAGTCCACTAATATCGTATAGCCTTGCAAACCTAAAACCATGCCAATGAACAAGCCACTGACAATGATAATAACCATCGAAAGTACACCAACAACGTACATCTGCTTAATAAACAGAGGCCAGGACTTACGTGGTTGCGGTTTACCAATAATGGCACTGACAAACATCGCTAACGCAAAACCAATACCTGCAACACTATCGAGCACACGACGGCCGACATTTTCGAAAAACTGACTCATTTTTCGCCTCCGAGTAAGTCCGTCGTGAAGTCGTCGTTAGAATAGTGGAATGCCACAGGACCGTCCGCATTCCCCTGTAAGAACTGCTTAATAATATCGGTATCGTTATTTCTTAGCTCATCAGGAGTGCCTTCACCAACCACTTTTTTGTCTGCTATAACGTACGCATAGTCAGCAATAGAAAGCACCTCTTTTACATCGTGAGAAACCACTATAGAGGTTAAGCCCAGCGATTGATTCAGTGATTTAATCAGTTTAACGATAACGCCCATTGAAATAGGATCCTGCCCAGCAAAAGGTTCGTCATACATAATTAATTCGGGATCGAGCGCAATGGCTCTTGCCAGAGCTGCGCGCCGAGCCATACCGCCTGATAATTCAGAGGGCATTAAGTCTCTCGCACCACGAAGCCCTACAGCTTCCAGTTTCATTAAAACAACACTGCGAATAATATTTTCGGGAAGTTCAGTGTGCTCGCGCAACGGGAACGCCACATTGTCAAAAACAGACATATCGGTAAACAACGCACCGCTTTGAAACAGCATGCTCATACGCTTCCTTAACTCATAGAGCTTATCTCTACTGAGTTTCGGAACCTCTTCCCCTGCAACTTTAATGCTGCCTTTGTTTGGTTTTAGTTGCCCACCAATAAGTTTCAGCAATGTCGTCTTCCCGATACCACTGGGGCCCATCACCGCAATCACTTTTCCTTTTGGCACAGTCAATGACAAACCGTTGTATAAAGGTCTGTCACCATGCGCAAAATGAACGTCTTTTAACTCAACTAACTGTGTCACACGCTGTCCTGTTTCTCTCAACCGCCAAGCTTCATAAAAGCTGAAGAGTATAACGGTTTCCGGTTACATCCTGCACCGCAATAATTGTTGCAAAGTTTATCAGCTACCGGAGTTTGTTTCCGTTAATTTATCGATTTGATTCAGTAAATATTCCGCAAATTGCTCTCGTTCGGTCACGCATTGCTCGCACAAGTTCAGTTGCTCGAACAAACGCGCTCCATGCACCGAGTAAAACAGCATTCGCCCTACTTGTTCACCCAGGTGCCGCTCCATCTGCTTTATGGTGTCATTGACATGCCGTTTTAAAGGCTCGAGCAAATCTGGGTTGCTCGCTGCGGCTGCCAACATTCCGCTACCCAATCGAGCACACTCAGCATCAGTATCCAAAGCCGCCAGTAATATACTCTTAGGTTCTTTATTTGGGTCATTTTCCAAACGTTCTAAATGCTCTTGCTTCAACCGCTCAAAACGTTCAACCCGACGCTGCAACATGGCTTGCAGCAATGCATCCTTATTGGAAAAGTGATAAAGCAGGCCGCCTTTGCTAATTCCGGTCTGTTGGCTGAGTGCATCAAAGGTCAGGTGTGAGGCGCCTTCGCTTGCCACCAAGCTGTCCGCAGCATCCAGAATTAGTTCTTTATTGCTAGGCCGACCCACCTTATTTTTATGCTGCATATTGCAGTGCATACAAAACTCTCTTTATAAACCGTCTGGTTGGTATAGTAATTAAATTCCTGCAAAATCGCAAGAATTCTTCCTATGCGGTAGGCATAACCTAAGTGAATAACGTATTATAGCCCCAGTATAGTTAAGATTGGGAAAAAGCTATGAAGCAAGTGACCCAGAACTTCCGCCAATTAGGCCAACAAGTCCTGGATATTGAGAAACAGGCCATTGAAGGGCTGTATGAGTACCTTGATGACAACTTCGATGCTGCCTGCCAGACATTATTTAACTGCAAAGGCCGGGTTATTGTTACCGGCATGGGTAAATCAGGACACATTGGCGGGAAAATTGCGGCGACACTCGCCTCAACCGGAACACCATCGTTCTTCGTTCACCCGGGTGAAGCCAGCCACGGCGATCTGGGCATGGTCGCTGCTCAAGACGTTGTCATCGCTATTTCAAACAGCGGTGAAACATCAGAAGTTCTCAATATTTTGCCAGTTATAAAGCGCCTTGGTGTGCCGCTGATAGCCATGACAGGCAAGCCCGAGTCGACACTTGCCCGACTGGCTGATACACACGTTTGCATTGCAGTAGCACAGGAAGCCTGTCCGTTAGGTTTGGCGCCAACAGCCTCGACTACAGCAACCCTGGTGATGGGTGATGCGTTAGCCGTGGCCCTGTTAAACGCCCGTGGCTTTACGGCGGACGATTTTGCATTGTCACATCCTGGCGGTTCTTTAGGTAAGCGTTTGCTGCTTCGTTTGCAAGACATTATGCACACCGGCGAACGTATTCCGTTAGTGTCAGAAAGTGCCATTATTCGTGATGCATTGCTGGAAATGTCACGTAAAGGTCTAGGTATGACGGCAATTACCGACGCACAAGGTCGACTGGCCGGTATTTTCACCGATGGCGATTTACGCCGCATTCTCGATAACCAAGTCGATGTACACACAACTTCTATTGCCGATGTTATGACTCGTTCTTGCACAACAGCAAATGCTGATATGCTGGCCGCAGAAGCCTTAAAACTTATGCAAGACCGCAAGATAAACGGCCTTATCATTACTGACCAGGAAGGCCGTCCTTGTGGCGCGATGAATATGCATGACTTACTGCAAGCAGGAGTTCTGTAACATGGAATGCATTAATACTTGGTATGGCGACATCGAAAAGCCATTGTTCGAGCGTTTTTCTCAAGTTCGACTGTTAGTGCTCGATATCGACGGTGTTTTTTCCGATGGTCGCATTTACCTCGGTAACGACGGAGAGGAACTAAAAGCTTTTCACACTCGTGACGGCTTTGGTATGAAAGCACTAAAGAATGCCGGTATAGAAACAGCCGTTATAACTGGCCGTCAATCGGACATCGTTCAGCGGCGCATGCAGCACTTGGATGTGTCTCACATTTATCAGGGACAAACGGATAAAACCCAGGCGTTCAACGAGCTTCTGTCTCAACACAACTTAAGTGCGGAACAAACCGCTTATGTGGGTGACGACACACCAGATCTTGCACTAATACAACAGGCAGGCATTGGCGTAGCGGTGAAAGACGCACACCCGTCTGTTCAGCAACAGGCACAATATATTACCCGGTGCGCTGGCGGTTTTGGTGCCGTGCGTGAAGTATGCGATTTAATTATGTTGAGCCAGGGGCTTTTGCATGACGCCAAAGGAGCCAGTGTGTGAATTGGCGTATCGTCGGTATTATTGTCCTTTTGTTTGGCTTAGGACTCTTACTTGTGCTGCGTCCTTTTAGTGATGACGACGAAGAAGGCGCTGCTACTGCGACAAAGTTGATGCAGCCGGACTTTACGGCCTACGGCCTTGAGACCAAGATATTTGAGAGTTATGGTGCTTTGGCGCACCAAATTCGCTCTGAAGAAATGGCACACTACAACCAAATTGGTTTGACCGAACTGAAACAGCCAAAGTATTCCGTCTTTTCACAAGACGGTACTGAAACCTGGCAAGTCAGTGCGGAGCAAGGTACCTTTTACGATGACAAAACGCTGATTCTGGAGCGCAGTGTCGAGATACAGGCTTTGCTGGAAAGTTCACCAATACAACGCATCATGACAGAATACCTGGTTATAGACTTAGCCAATGAGTCCATGAGTACTGAATACCCAGTAATAATGCGAGGGCCACAAGTGGTCGTTCGTGGTGATGGTTTAAGCGCCGACATGAGCGCAGAAATAATGGAGTTAAAACGACATGTTAAAACGGTTTTCCAGCCAAAGTCTTAGCTTCCTGGCGCTATTAGTGCTTCCTTTGGCTGTTATGGCGCAAGGAAAAGCTGACTTTAAAAAGCCGATGGAAGTCGAGTCGAGCCACGAGCAGTTCGACATCAAGAATAATAAGCTAGTACTGACTGACAACGTTATCATTCGGCAAGGTACCTTGCTTATTAACGCTGACCGACTTGAAGCCTCTGCCAGTGAAAACGGTGAACAAGCAGACACCTTTATTGCGGAAGGCTCTCCGGCAACCTATACACAAACGCTGGAAAACGGTAATGAAATTAGTGCTCAAGCCAATAAGATAACCTACTTCCAGGCTGAGCAGCGGCTGGAGTTAAGTGGCGATGCAAAAATTTCGCAAGGTACCAGTAGTTCAAGTGGCGATACTATTGTTTATGACTTGGCTGAGCAAACCATCTCGGCAAGCAGTTCTGATACCGATAACGGACGCGTGATTACGATATTTACGCCGAAAACAAAAGACGACAAAAACGATAACGAGAACCCTTAATATGGCAACCTTACGAGTTAAACATCTCGCCAAAAGCTTTAAGCGTCGTCAGGTTGTAAAGGACGTCAGCCTGGAAGTCAGTCAGGGCCAAATTATTGGGCTGTTAGGGCCAAATGGTGCCGGCAAAACAACCACCTTCTATATGATAGTCGGCTTAATCAACAGCGACAAAGGCCAAATTTTACTGGATAAAGACGACTTAACCGCTCTACCTATGCACGAGCGTGCTCGCCGCGGAATTGGCTACTTACCGCAAGAGGCGTCTATTTTCAGAAAATTGACCGTGCGTGATAACTTGATGGCTATTTTAGAAACTCGCAAAGAGCTCTCTGCAAACGAGCGTGAAGAGCAGCTCGACTCGCTGCTGGAGGAGTTTAATATTGGGCATATCGCTAATAGCCTGGGCATGAGTTTATCTGGCGGCGAGAGGCGCCGCGTTGAAATCGCCCGCGCATTAGCTGCTGAGCCCACGTTTATTCTGTTAGATGAGCCTTTCGCAGGCGTTGACCCTATTTCGGTTATCGATATTAAGAAAATTGTTGAACATTTAAAACAGCGTGGTATTGGTGTACTTATTACCGATCATAATGTCAGAGAGACACTGTCCGTTTGTGAACACGCGTATATTGTTAGTCATGGAGAACTTATTGCCAGCGGAGATGCAGAAAGTATATTATCAAATCAACAGGTTAAAGACGTTTACCTCGGTGAGCAGTTCACCCTTTAATGTGATACCGGGACGATAACCATGAGACAAAGTCTGCAGCTAAAAATTGGTCAGCAACTGACCATGACGCCTCAGTTACAACAAGCTATACGCTTGCTGCAGCTCTCTTCGCTCGACTTACAGGCAGAGATTCAAGACGCTCTGGACAATAACCCACTGTTAGAAGTAGAGAGTGAGCAGTCCCAGGACAGCGACAATGCGGACCATGTAAACTCCTCACATAAAGACGACAGCCAGCGCGAAACATCCGACGTTATTAAAACTCAGGAAATGCCGGAAGACCTGCCTGTCGACAGTACCTGGGACGATACTTATTCGTCATCTACGCCAGTCAATGGCGCAGCATCGAGCAATAAGTCGTACGACGGCGACTACGAGGTTTACCAAGGCTCAACCAGCGAATCTCTGCAGGATCATCTCATTTGGCAAATGCAGCTCTCACACTTTTCTGAGGAAGACACCGCCATTGGCGAAGCCATTATTGAGGCTATTGACGACAACGGTTATTTAACCGCCGATATCGACGACATTATAGAGTCTGTGCACCTACCCGAGGTTGGCGAGGAAGAAGTTTGCATGGTACTCAAGCGCATTCAACATTTCGATCCTGTCGGAGTTGGTGCGCGCACAGTCAGTGAGTGTCTCGCTATTCAGTTACAACAACTGGATGACCGCACGCCGTTCAAAGACGACGCCCTAACCCTTGTTTGCGATCATATGGACTTGTTAGGCAACCGCGATTTTCGCAATATTCAGCGCAAACTAAAGCTAACAGAAGGCGACTTGCGGGAAGTGATGCGCCTGATTCAGCAAATGCACCCGCATCCGGGCGAGCAAATTGCTCAGCAAGAAGTCGAGTACGTTGTTCCTGACGTTGCGGTCATGAAAAAGAATGGTCGCTGGGTGGTCGAATTAAATCCGGACAGCGTACCTAAATTAAAGGTGAATGAAGAATATGCTGCCTTAAGCAAGGCTGCGAAATCATCGGCTGACAGTCAGTATATTAAAAACCATACGCAAGAAGCGCGTTGGTTTATTAAAAGCCTCGAAAGCCGTAATGAGACGCTACTGAAGGTGGCTAACTGCATTGTCCAGCGCCAACAAGGCTTTTTTGAGCACGGCGAGGAGGCAATGAAGCCAATGGTGCTTAATGATGTCGCCGAAGCGGTGGAAATGCATGAAAGCACAATTTCACGAGTGACAACGCAGAAGTTTTTACATTGCCCAAGAGGCATTTTTGAACTGAAATACTTTTTCTCTAGCCATGTCAGTACAGAAGGTGGAGGTGAGTGTTCAAGTACCGCAATACGTGCTTTAATTAAGAAGTTAGTCGCTGCAGAGAATCGCAGCAAACCGTTAAGCGACAGCAAAATCGCTGAACTGATAGCCGAGCAAGGCATCAAAGTAGCGAGGAGGACAATTGCGAAGTACCGGGAATCATTGAATATTCCCTCATCGAGTCAACGCAAGAGTCTTTTATAACTTGTAAACTGCAGAAGGAAGACGTTATGCAAATTAATCTTACTGGTCATCATATCGATATCACTGAGTCTCTGCGTGAGTATGTGGATACAAAATTTGCTAAGTTAGAGCGCCATTTTGACCATATAACCAACGTTCACGTCATCCTTAATGTTGAAAAAACGAATCAAAAAGCAGAAGCTACCGTGCATTTGAACGGCGGTGAAATTTTTGCTGACTCTGTTCACGATGATATGTACGCAGCCATTGATGGTTTAATCGATAAGCTTGACCGTCAGGTTATTAAACACAAAGAAAAAATGAAAAAGCATTAGTCCATGCAAATAAGTGAGTTGTTAAGCCCCGACTGCACCAAGTGTGCAGTCGAGGGTGCAAGTAAAAAGCGGTTATTAGAAACCATTAGCCAAATTGTCGCGCCGAAACTGTCAGGCATTACCCGTCATGACATTTTTGAAAGCCTTATAAATCGCGAGCGCTTGGGAAGTACCGGCATTGGTTTAGGTATTGCGATACCTCATGGACGACTCGCTAAAGCCAGCCATCCGGTTGCCGTATTATTGACGTTGGATGAGCCGATTGAATTTGACGCTATTGATAACCAGCCGGTTGATATTATTTTTGCGCTGTTAGTACCTGAGTCAGAGCATGAAAACCATTTACAGACACTGGCCGCAGTTGCACGTCGCATGAACGACAAAGATTGCACCAGAGCACTTCGCAACGCTGATACAGACAACGCACTTTATCAACTATTTATTGGGGAAGGTGAAGATAAGCCATGCAACTGATTATTGTCAGTGGTCGCTCGGGATCGGGTAAAACTATCGCCCTTCGAGTACTCGAGGATCTTGGCTTTTACTGTGTCGACAACTTACCCATTAGCCTACTACCAACACTGGTCCATGCGGTCATGGAACAGTATTCTAAAATTGCCATAAGCATTGACGTTCGCAACTTGCCAGAGCATTCAGAAGAGCTGCTCGATTCACTGAATTTTCTACCCAAAGGGGTTGAACCAGAAGTTCTGTTTATTGACGCCGACGACAACACCCTACTTAAGCGATTTGGTGAAACACGCCGGTTGCACCCGCTGTCGCAAAAAGAGTTACCTTTGGTTGATGCGTTACAAGCTGAACTGAAGTTGCTAGAGCCTATTATGGAACGCGCCACCTGGCGCCTCGACAGCAGCGACTTGTCATTGCATCAACTGAGCGAAGAGGTGCGAGAGCGTGTATTAGGCAGAGCAGATAAAAAACTGATTATCGTTTTTCAGTCATTCGGGTTTAAGTATGGACTGCCGAAAGACGCCGACTTTGTGTTTGACGCTCGCATATTGCCTAATCCGCACTGGCAACCCGAGCTCAAATTGCTCACGGGGTTAGACCCGGATGTGCAGCATTATTTCCGGCAACAGCCGTTAGTGACTAAGTTTATTTATCAGCTCGAAAACTTTTTAGGAACCTGGCTGCCACACTTCCAGCGCAGCAACCGCAGCTACTTAACAATTGCTACAGGCTGTACTGGCGGGCAGCATCGTTCCGTTTATATTTCTCAGCAGTTAGCAGAGCGTTTTGAACAAAAATCGGTGAAAGTTCAGGTTCGTCATCGGGAGTTAAAGCAGCATGACTAAAGCTTGCAAGACACTTGTTATACAAAATAAACTAGGACTTCATGCTCGGGCAGCCACTAAACTTGCGCAGCTCACACAGTCATTCAAATCTGAAATTACCGTTCAGCAAGGCGAGCAGTGTGTTAACGCAGCAAGTGTTATGTGTTTAATGCTACTTGCCAGTCAACAGGGCAAGTCGGTTGAGGTTTGTGCTGAAGGCGATGACGCAGAAGACGCATTAGTAGCAGTGAGTGAATTGTTCGAAGATCGCTTTGAGGAAAACGAGTAACACATGATAGCCGAGCTGTCCGATAAAGAATATGCCATGCAAAGAATTCAGGAGGTTAACTCTGCGTTAGCCGACGGTATGTTCGTGGCCGCTCGACGCATGCTTCACAACATGCCTGCCTGCGACGTTGCCTTACTTCTGGAGTCGTCGCCACCGAAAAGCCGTTCGAAAATCTGGAAGCTTGTCGACATTGACGAGCACGGCGAAATTCTTGAAGAACTGAACGAAGAGGTTCAGAAAGATATTATTCGTCAGATGGCGCCGGAAAATCTGGCCGCCGCGACTGAAGGCATGGATACCGACGACTTGGCTTACGTGTTACGGGGTTTGCCCGAGCCAGTGTATCAGGAAGTCTTAAAGTCGATGGACGAAGGCGACCGGGAGCGGGCTGAAACCGCTCTTTCCTACGCCGAAGACAGCGCTGGTGGTATCATGAATACTGATACCATTACGGTGCGCTCAGACGTCACCATCGACGTTGTATTGCGTTATCTGCGCCTTAAAGGGGAGTTACCGGAAGCAACAGACAAGCTCTATGTTGTCGACCGTAATGAAAAAGTTACCGGTGAAATATCTCTAACGCAATTACTGACCGTAGATCCCAGCCGCCGTATCGATGAAATTATGTCGTCAGATATTACGACCATACCCGTCGATATGGAAGAAACCGAAGTAGCAAAGCTCTTCGAACGTCATGACTGGGTCTCCGCGCCGGTTGTGGATAGTGACCAGCAGCTTGTTGGTCGTATCACTATCGACGATGTGGTGGATATTATTCGCGAAGATGCTCAGCACTCTATGCTGAGTATGGCAGGTTTGGAAGACGACGAAGATACCTTCGCGCCCGTACTGAAAAGTACCCGCCGCCGCACTGTTTGGTTAGCCGTCAACTTAGTTACCGCCTTGCTCGCCGCCATGGTGAGTTCATTATTCGAAGATATTTTAGCGCAAATGGCGGTGCTGGCTATTCTCAATACCATAGTTCCAAGTATGGGAGGAATTGCCGGTAGTCAGACTCTGACGTTGGTGATTCGGGGCATGGCGCTCGGCCATATAGGCTCCAGTAACTCTCGCTGGTTAATCGGTAAAGAGCTCGCAATAGGCTTTCTGAACGGCGTTATTTGGTCGGTACTTATTGCGGCGGTTGTCGCGCTCTGGAAGCAGGATTTACTGGTCGGCGGTATTATCGCCTTTGCCATGATGATGAACTTACTGGCAGCAGCACTGGCCGGTGCAACCGTACCGCTGATACTGAAACGCTTTAACATTGACCCGGCTCTTGCCGGCGGTGTTATTCTGACTACGGTCACCGATGTAGTGGGTATTTTCGCCTTCCTTGGCTCAGCAACCCTGTTACTCTCTTAACCGCCTTAAGCGCGTAAAGGGAAGCTTAGTGGCCTGCCACACTCATTTGCTCTAACAGTACAGAGCCGGTATGCAACGCATGGCGATCATCCGTATCGTTACCAATAGCGACTATATTCGCCAGCATATCTTTTAAGTTTCCGGCGATAGTCACCTCTTCTACAGGGTATTGAATTTCGCCATTTTCTACCCAAAAACCAGCGGCACCGCGTGAGTAGTCACCATTGACCAGATTAACACCCTGCCCCATGACCTCCGTTACAAGAAGCCCGGTTCCCATTTGCTGGCACAACTGCTGCAACGAGTTGTCTTGCTGACTTACACGCCAGTTATGTATGCCGCCTGCATGGCCGGTTGGTTGCATATCCATTTTACGAGCCGCGTAACTCGTCAACAGGTAGGTTTCGAGCGTTCCCTTATCAACAATGGTTCTGTCCTTGGTTTTTAGACCTTCCGCATCAAATGGTGAGCTTGCCAGGCCTCCCACAATATGTGGGCGCTCTTGAATGGTCAGCCATTCTGGCAACACCTGTTTGCCGAGGTGGTCGAGTAAAAAGCTCGACTTACGATACAAATTGCCACCACTAATAGCTGACACTAAATGCCCAAACAAGCTGCCAGCAATATCGGCGCGGAAAATGACCGGGACTTTGGCGGTTGGTACCTGTCTGGCTCCCAGACGAGACAACGTTTCACTGGCGGCGTCTTCTGCCACCTTCTCTGGCGTCCACAAGTCCGACGTTTTTCTCGCTACCGTGTAGCTCATGTCCCGCTGCATTTTATCGCCTTCACGGGCAATTAACGCACAGCCCAGGTTGTGGCGAGACTGCAGGAACCCGCCGATAAAGTCGTGTGTGTTTCCATAAACACGGAAACCGGTATGACTTCCGTAGTGTGCGCCGTCGGAATTCACAATACGGTCATCGAGATTCAGTGCGTGCTTCTCGCACGCAAGCGCTTGCTCAATCGCATATTCGGCGCTTTGGTCACCCGGATGACACAAATCTAAGTCCGCAATTTCGGTTGCCATGAGCTCTGCCGGGGCCAAGCCATTATATGGGTCTGGCGACGTGAAGCGAGCAATGTCACAGGCTTTCTCGACCGCCGCCTCAATAGCCTGCTTTGACAGGTCCGTCGTCGAAGCAGAGCCCTTCTGATTTCCTCGGTATACTGTGATACCTAACGCGCCGTCCTGATTAAACTCGACAGTCTCGACCTCACCCAAACGAGTCCCTACAGAAATACCTGAAGTTTGGCTAATAGAACATTCCGCATCACTGGCTCCTTTTTGCTTCGCCAGTGACAAGGCTTCTTTTACCGCAGCCTCAACCTGCCCCATCTCTTTATTAAGGTCATCCAGTTGTACTATCAAAAAACTCTCCTCACTGCTAAACTAGCGGCTTTAGCGCTAATCGAGTTGTAATTATGTCGAAACGAAAATCACAAAAACCATCCTCTGATGTCGACGCTCATGACAATGACGATTTCGTCAGTAAGTCACAAAAAAAGCGCGAAATGGCAGAGCGACAAAAGGTCGGTACCGACTTAGTCGAGCTCAGTGATGCTCAGTTAAAGAGCATGCCACTAGACGATGAGCTTCGTGACGCCATATTACTGGCTCGTAAAATTCGTAATAAACACGAAGGCTACCGACGCCAGCTTCAATTCATTGGTAAACTGATGCGCTCCCGGGACATTGAGCCCATTGAACAAGCGCTGTCAGACCTTCGTAATGCGCACCAGCAGGAAACCACTAAGTTTCACGCTGTCGAAGACGCCCGGGACTCGCTCCTCAATGGCGGAGACGAGGCCTTGCAAAGCTTTATCGAGAACTACCCTCAGGCCGATCGTCAAAAAATCCGACAACTTATGCGCTTAGCTGAGCAGCAAAAAGCCCAGGAAAAGCCACCTAAGGCGGCCCGCGAGCTTTTTGTTTATCTGCGCAGCGTTATTCTTTAATTACTCCGTACCACCAACGGTCATTGAATCCAGTTTCAAGGTTGGTTGTCCGACACCAACAGGAACACTTTGACCGTCCTTACCACAAACACCAACGCCGGCGTCCAGTTCCAGGTCATTGCCGACCATAGAAACCTGTGACATAGCATCAGGTCCGTTACCAATCAAGGTAGCCCCTTTTATTGGCGCGGTAATTTTACCGTCTTCAATTAAGTAAGCCTCTGACGCTGAAAACACAAACTGCCCTGAGGTTATGTCGACTTGTCCGCCGGCAAACTGAGGCGCATAAATGCCCTTTTTGACACTGCTGATAATCTCATCCGGCGTACTTTCGCCCGGCAGCATATAAGTATTCGTCATACGAGGCATGGGTAAATGAGCAAAGCTTTCCCGGCGACCATTACCGGTTACGCTTTGCTTCATTAGACGCGCGTTCATTTTATCCTGCATATAACCACGTAGGCGGCCATTCTCAATCAGAACATTGTAACCACTCGGTGTTCCCTCGTCGTCTATGGTCATAGAGCCACGACGGTCATTCATAGTGCCGTCATCAACAATAGTACACAGCTCTGACGCCACTTTTTCACCCACACGACCAGAGTAAGCTGACGACCCTTTACGGTTAAAGTCTCCTTCCAGTCCATGACCAACCGCCTCATGCAGTAACACTCCAGGCCAACCTGCCCCTAAAACGACAGGCATGTTACCTGCAGGTGCCGGGCGCGCTTCTAAATTCACCAGCGCCTGGCGAACCGCCTCTTCGGCGAAGTGCTTCCAACGGGTACTGCCGTTTGTGTCTTCAATAAAAAATTCGTAACCAACGCGCGCTCCACCACCGGCGCTACCGCGCTCACGACGGCCGTTTTGCTCCGCAATAACAGAGCAGTTCAAACGAATAAGCGGACGTTTATCGGTAGCAAAGGTGCCATCTGTCGCAGCAACCAGTACATCGTCATAACTGCCACTTAAACTGACAACCACTTGCGACACTCGGCTGTCCTGCGCACGCGCATGAGCATCAGTCTGTTTTAACAGCTCAATTTTTTCATCTTCCGACAGCGTATTTAAAGGATTAATGCCTTCATATCGTGATGCGGCCTGCACAGACTGTAACGCCGCTACCGACTTACTCTGCCCCTGACGGGCAATACCGCGGGCAGCTTCACTGGTGCGCTTAAGCGCTTCCAGTGTAATTTCATCAGCGTAAGCAAAGCCAGTTTTCTCGCCCTGCACCGCTCGAACGCCCATACCGGTTTCAATATGGAATGCGCCATTTTTAATGATGCCGTCTTCCAGCACCCAGGATTCATTGACACTGTGTTGCAGATAAATGTCTGCAAAATCAATTGTACCGCTGTATAACGTTGCCAACGCTTTACTAATATCGCTCTCAGACAACGAATAATCATTTAGTGTCATGTATATTTACTACCTCAAATTGGTTTTGTTTGGCGACCGGCATTTGTTGACGTATTTCTTCGGTTCGGTCTAAGTCGACTTCGACCGAAATAATGCCTTCACCTTTTGCCTGTTCCGCTAAAATTTCACCCCAGGGGCTGACAATAATGGAGTGCCCATAAGTCTCGCGTCCGTTATCATGCACGCCAACCTGATTTGGCGCTACCACGTAGGCTTGTTGTTCAATCGCCCTCGCTCTAACCAATGCGTGCCAGTGCGCTTCGCCCGTCACCCGAGTAAAACCGGACGGCAAAGCAATAATATTGGCGCCTGCCTGACGCAGCGCTCTGAACAATTCCGGAAAGCGAAGATCATAACACACTGACATACCGACAGCACCACAGTCAGTGTCTACAGCAACCACCTCCCTGCCCGGTTGAGTCCATTTTGATTCGCGGTATTGCTTAGTGTTGTCCGCCACATCTACGTCGAACAAATGTATTTTGTCGTAGCGCGCAACAAGCTCTCCCGTTGGCGAATACATTAACGATGCGGCTGAAAAGCGTTCACCCGCGTCAATAGGAATGGTACCACCTATCAAATACACGCCGTGCTGCTTCGCGAGCGAAGAGAGCTCCCTTTGCACAGCGCCATCTTTGTATTTTTCAGCCATATCCAGTTGCGCTCTGTCACCGGCGCCGAAGCAAACAAAGGCTTCAGGAAGGACCACTAAATGGGAGTAATTGGAAGACGGGAGATTGTTAAGAAGCTTTTTGACAATGTCGAGGTTGTCTTCAGGTTTAGAGCGGCTGCTCATTTGCACCGCGGTCAGTTGCACCTTCTTCATCATTCACCTCTGAGTCAGTTGAGTCTTCCTCCAATTCTGGCAAATCAACAGGGCGACTGTCACGCTCTATTTCCTGAACAACCGGATTCTCTATGGTTCCACTCACTTCATAGCGTAATTTCGAAATGACTTTGGCGTCATGCAGTACTTTATCGATGAGCAACGCCGCCAATCCGCTGGGAGGGTTGACCATCCAGGCCAGAATAACCGGCAAACTCGAGGTCACTTTAGGGGCGTACGTCAGGTTATAATTCAACTCACCACTTGCCATGTCTGTCCAGCCACGAATATCCATATCACCAGCGGAGCCAAGTAACCGGGCATCATCGGTTTGAGCCACGCCGTCTTCGATAGCGGCACTCCCCGATAATTCAGTAAAAAACATACCCTGGGAAAATATGTCACGAAAGTCCAGGGTTAGCTTACGCAGAATACTATCCAAACTCAGTATCGAGAATATCCTCGCACCACCGTCGCTTACTTCGGCAAGATACCCTTTACCTAACGACCAGGAAATTTCGCCATCTAGCGACGGCCAGCTTGGTTGATGCAGGTGGTCATCCCAGCTTAAATCAAATTCAATATTCGCAGAGCTGTCGCGTATTGCGGTTTCTATGCCGAATTGGCGCAATAGCTCACCTAAATCACTGGTGTTCAAGCGACCGTTTAACTTGCTATATGCCTGCTCATTTTCATAACGCCAAACTCCGTTTGTCTGAATGCTATCTCCATTTCGGGTCACATTTAGACGGTCAATGGTAAAGCCTTTAACCTGCGACGTAGCCTCTATTGGAGAGATGGCTAAATCGACTTCCCCCAGGTTATGCTCGTTAATCCTGCAGCTTCGGCAATTGACCGTTACCGGTGGCACTTTTCCAAGCCAGTTCCACTTAGATTCGTCGTCGCCCTCTGAGTCTGGCAGTTCGATATCAGTGGATAGCACCAGGTAATCTGCTCTGACATCAATACCCTCGCTCATAAACTCTTTAGGAATACCGACGTTCAGCACCGCTTTATCAGAGTTCACCTGCACCTGCCACTTATTCTGCTCTGGCCAACTGCGTACATCGGCCGCGCCAAAGCTTTGCTCCGCCCATTTCAGGTTAGGTGTCGACACGTGTATTGAGTCGGGTAACCAGGGGTTGCTTGCAGAGCTGGCGGGCTCGGAGGACGACTCTCCACCCGCCAATGCATAAATAAGAGAATACCAGCGACCGATATCCGCTTCATCCAGCTGAGCTAACACAGCAAAACCGCGACTTACATCATCCGCTTCATTGTCATTGCCAATCGTTAATGTGGCTTTTTTCCAGCCGGCTTTGTCGAGTTGCCACTCCCCTTCAAAGTTTGCGCGTTCGTCAATATTCCCATTTATTACATAATCATCATTCTGACCATTTAAAGAAAAGCGGAACTGCCAACCTTCGCCAAAGCTCTTTTGTAACGGTGCCGGTAAATAGGTTTCTAAGCCGGTTAAGTCGTATTGGCCATCGGCTTCCACATTGAAGTTGTCACCCACAAACTGCAACGTTACGCTACTTTCACCATTTACAGCACCGTAGAAGAATTCTTCCCACTGGTCATACGGAAATTGCTTAAACAGTGGCTCCGTTTGCCAGTCTAGTGCCGTTTGAATGGCCAGCTCATAACCTTGGCGGCTCTCATCTCCATTAACAGACGCGGTCACCGGCATACCATACCAGTTCATGACTAAGTCAGAGGTACTAACTTTGGCGTTGTTAATGGTTAAGATGCCTTGCTTAACGTTAAATTGTTGCTTTATTGCATCAACGGTAACCTGGACACCGGCAAGTGGCGCTTCCACAAAGACACCAACCTCACGCGACTCATCGAACGGAATATCGAGCTCCATACGACCCGTGACCTTACCTTCCGGATTCAGCTGATTAAAGGTTTCAGTGACTGAGTCCAGCGGAGAGTTTTGGAAAACCTCATAAACTTGCTCTGCTTCTCCCGACGCCTGCGCTTGTATTTGTAAACCAACACTGCCATCAGTTAGGTTTGGAATCTGTGCAGAAACATTATTGACGCGGGCTGAACCAATACTTCCCGTCTTGGCATGCATAAATAAGCTGTTCTGATAAAAGTCTAAATGAATAGGAGTATTCTCAAGCGCTAACCAGTCGGACTGGAACTTAAAATTTAATGATTCAAAGCCCACCCGGGCATTAAACACTGATTCAAAACCGCCACTGGCAAAGCTATCAACTTCGCCCCGCCACACGGCTTCAATTCCGCTTAACCGGCCGGCTTGCAAAGCTCCGGACAGGTAGCTTTGCACGCCTTTGCCCATTGCCTGAGGCAATAACTGACGGGCGGTTTCCACCGAAAACGGTTCGTTTGAATAAATGAAGGAATCAATATGCATTTTTCCTGAAACGCTATTTGAAGACAGTTGAGCACTTCCGGCCAATCTTAAGTCATTGACTTGTAGTTGTGCTTTAGTTAATGAAACAGACCAACCAGTATTATTCGTCATCCACGAGCCAGACAAATCCAGCTCATTTATGTTCCAGGCCTGCTCCGGAGATAAATGCCGACTGGCCAGAGAAACGTCAGAGCCATACAAACGCCATTGAGCTTTATTACTTATTTGGCTCACACTCATACGTAAGCCGCTTACGCTGGGCGTGTTATTACCACCTTCAATCGATAACCCTTTACCATCGACACGCCATTGGCTTCCTACAATAGGGTGTAGCCGATATTGACCATCAACCTGGCCGCTGATACCTGTTTTTTTAATCCATTGACTTGTTTCTTCCGAAGTAAACGGAAGCAGTGTTAACAGCGACGTAGCATTATCTATATCGACATTCGATACACTAATATCGTGAATATTATTCTCATTCTGCCAAGCGATTCTGGGAACCCGAACACTGCCAGCCGAAGAGTTCAGAGTCATTGGCAGACTATTCATTAACCAGCCATCCTCTTGCGGCCTTAAAATCACTTTTCCACCGGGAATATCTAACCAGTGCGCTTGCTCAACGCCTTTATACTTCCATGTAATACGGTTCTGACGAAGCTGCAGAAGTCCTTCGAACAACTCCCCGTTTTGAATATCCAACCAGCCCGTAAAATTGACATCGGACTCCTGTACATCAACATCGCCCAACCGCTCCTCCAGCCACGGGCTAATATCAATATTTTGCGCATTGACATAGAACTGACCGGTTAAGTCCGACCACGTATCCCCCTTAAGATCGACAATGACATCCAGTGCGTTCGTCGCAAAGTCATCCATTCTCAGACTACCAACCGCACGGTGCCGGGCCCCTTCGTTGACCCAAGACAAACGCTCAAGATCAATGCGTCGAGTAACCCCTCGTAAGTTCGTTAAAAACACCTGCCCCTGATGAATCGAGAATTTTTCAAGCTGATGTAGGAAAAGCTCACTAAGGTTATCGATATCGAAGGTGTCATCATCCGAAACATCGTTTAACTGGCGAAGATCAATAGCAACATTGGCGTTGTCCAGAATAAACTCATCAGCCACAAATTGCTGTTGAACAATGCTTTGCCAAAAATTCAAAACCACATGCACTTCGGCAACTTTGAACTTCACTTTGGCGTTGTCGTCTGCTGACAACGATAAATTCTCGAGCACAACAGATGGACCTTGCTGCGTCCAGGCCATGGACAAGTCGCTGATACTAACGGGTTGCTGGAAACGCGCTTCCAGCTCGTTTTCAAGAGGTTGAGTTAAATCGGGAAGGTACGGCAGACTGTAGCGGAGCAAACTCAGAACAACAGCAACCAATACCAGCGCAATAGCCAGTAGTAGCCACAGTTTTTTTAATACCCAGGACAGTGCTCGCATTAACCTACATCATTACCACGTCAAATTGCTCTTGATTATACAGAGGTTCGGTCTGTACTGTAATTTGACGTGAAACAAACAGTTCAAGTTCAGCCAATGCATGAGATTCTTCGTTGACTAAGGCCTCGCTGACTTTAGCTGACGCATACACAACGAACTTATCGGCCTCGTAGGCTTTATGTACCCGGACAATCTCTCGCATAATTTCATAGCAGACGGTTTCTACTGTTTTCATGGTGCCGCGTCCCTGGCAAACCGGGCATTCCGAGCACAGCACATGTTCGAGACTCTCGCGGGTGCGCTTGCGAGTCATCTCAACAAGCCCCAGTGTGGTAAAACCGTTAATAGTGGTTTTTGCCCGGTCTTTAGACAAGGCAAGCTCAAGGCTATGTAAAACCCGACGTTTATGCTCTTCGTCGCGCATATCGATGAAATCAATAATAATAATACCGCCCAAATTACGCAGTCGTAGCTGCCGGGCAATTGCTTGCGTCGCTTCTATGTTGGTGTTGAATATGGTTTCTTCGAGGTTTCTGTGACCAACAAAAGCACCGGTATTGATATCAATGGTGGTCATCGCCTCGGTTTGATCAATAATTAACGAGCCGCCAGATTTTAATTCAACACGGCGATCGAGCGCGCGCTGCATTTCATTTTCAATATCAAATAAATCGAAAATAGGCCGGTCACCGGTGTAGTACTCCAATACACTGGTTAATTCTGGAATAAAGTCTTTCGTAAAGGTTTTGAGAGTATCAAAAGTGACTTTTGAATCCACCCTAATGCGCTCTATTTCTTCACCGACAAAGTCTCGTAACACACGGCAGGACAGGTTCAGGTCTTCGTACAGCATGCCAGCTTTACGCTGGCTTTTCTTGCGCGTTTTAATTTTTTCCCAAAGCCGGAAAAGAAAGTCGGCATCACTTTTTAATGACTGTTCGGACGCACCTTCCGCCGCAGTACGAACAATAAACTTACCGTCATCAGTGCTGACCGATTCCGCAATTTCCTTGAGACGATCTCGTTCTTCACCTTCTTCAATACGCTGTGAAACACCCACATGGTCACTTTTCGGCATAAACACCAGGTAACGGGACGGTAATGTAATGTCCGTCGTTAGCCGCGCCCCTTTAGTGCCTAAGGGGTCTTTGACAACCTGAACCATAATTTGCTGGCCTTGATGAACCAGCTCGGTAATGCTTCTTTCAGGGCGATCAGGCTGAGGTATGTCGTCACCATCAACTTGCACGACAATGTCGGATGCGTGTAAGAAGGCGGCTTTATCTAAACCAATATCGATGAACGCCGCCTGCATGCCCGGCAAAACACGAGACACCTTGCCCATGTAAATATTACCCACCAGACCACGTTTCGCCTGCCGCTCAATATGAACTTCCTGCAAAATACCGTTTTCAACAAGAACCACCCGCGTTTCTGTCGGGGTGACGTTCATAAGAACTTCAACGCTCATCTCAACCACCTGTTACTTCGAACATGCGAAGTAATTGTTCTGTTTCATATAAGGGTAAGCCAACCACCGCAAAGTAGCTACCTTCAATGCGCTTTACGTATTTGCCGCCGTAGCCCTGAATACCATAACCACCGGCTTTATCTTGTGGCTCGCCAGTTGCCCAATAACTCTCTATATCGTCGTCTGCCAATGCGGCGAACTCAACTTTCGTGGTAATAAGTGCAGACTCACTCGCCACTAAACACTGCCCACTCCAGTGACAAACGGCAACCGATGTCAGCACATCGTGGGTACGTCCAGACAATTGACGCATCATCTTTTGGAAATGCTCAAAATCCAACGGCTTTTCCATGACGTCTTGGTTGCATCGAATCAGTGTGTCTGAGCCAATGACCAAACATTCATCAGACTGTCGTTTAGCAACGGCTAAGGCTTTGTCGTTTGCTAGCCGTAATACGTAGTCTTCGGGGTCTTCAGCATTAGCGCGACTTTCTTCTATATCGGGCACATCGCAGTCGAACGGGCGATGCAGAAAGTGTAAGAGTTCACGTCGGCGGGGAGACGAAGACGCCAGGACAATGCGCATTATGACACTCCAAACTGACGGCGTACTTTTCGTAATAACGGAAATACCCATAGCCAAAAAACCGCCGAGGTAAGTACCGGCCAAAAATAGGAGAAAGTAAACTCAGCGTCATGTAGGAATACATTGGCTTCAAAAACGATAAACCGCTTCAATAATATAAGAACGGCGATGACGACTGCCTGCTGAATCAATGCAAAGTTACGAATGCGTTGGAAGTTTCTCGCCGCAAGGTAAGCAACAATAACCATTCCAAGTGCATGAACACCAACAATAGAGCCGAGCAATACGTCGCTTAATACGCCAAGAATAAGCGCGGTTCCTATGCTGACGCGGTGTGGCAAAGCAATAATCCAGTAAAGCATGACCAAAGTCACCCAGTCCGGACGGAACACGTCAAAAGTCGCCGGCATGGGCATGACCATTAATGTTAGCGCAATGACATAGGTGACGAGTAAAGTCACTATTCCTGGCTTCACAACCTTCATTTATCACCCCCGTAAATCGGTTGCAGCTCGCTTTCACTTGGCCATAACAGTAAGACATTTCTGACTCTGTCCAAAGCGCTCACCGGATCAGCAAAAACGGTAGCGAAAGGCAGTGACTCGTCTCTCACGATACTGCCGATACGCGCTACGGGGTACCCCTCCGGAAACACGCCACCTAATCCTGAAGACATCAGTAAGTCGCCTTCTCGTAGCTCTGTACTATGAGGAATAAACATCAATTCTAACCGACCTATATCGCCGGTACCCTGAGCGAGCACGCGAATGTCGTTTCTTTCAGAGCGTAAAGAAATGGCATGGCTTTGGTCGGAGATAAGTAACACCCTAGCAGTATTTCCGCCAACATCCTGCACTTGCCCAATAATACCACTGCTGTCGAGCACTGGCTGGCCCTCATAGACACCGCTTAAGGTGCCTTTATTAATGACCAACTGCTGAGAAAATGGTTCGGACGCCACTGCAATGACCTCAGCGACCATGCGGCGAGCAGACTCCCGCGCTTCTGAGCCTAATAGCTCTCTAAGCCGGCGATTTTCATTCTGTAGAAACTGTAGCTGTTGCTGTTGGCCTTGAAGTTTTAATATCCGCTGTTTTAACGCTTTGTTTTCCGCACTTAGTTGATCAGTAGTTTTGACTGACTCTGAAAAATTATCTAATAGCTGTTCAGGCAGTATTGCTAAATACTGAACCGGAGCAACAAGTGAGTTAAGAAACACGCGAACAGGCTGCATAGCTTGCAACCGATGATCAATAAATATGAGCAGAAACGAACAGGCTAGTGCGAGCACTAGCCTGGAGAGTAAAGACGGGCCGCGGACAAACAGCGTTTTCATGACTTACTCATAACTGAATAAATCACCACCGTGCATGTCTATCATTTCTAATGCTTTACCCCCACCGTGAGCTACACACGTAAGCGGGTCATCAGCAATAATTACCGGTATACCCGTTTCCTCGACAAGCAGGCGATCTAAGTCTTTCAGTAACGCACCACCGCCGGTTAATACCATGCCACGCTCTGAGATATCCGATGCTAGCTCTGGTGGTGACTGTTCTAGCGCAACCATGACTGCACTCACGATCCCCATCAAAGGCTCTTGCAAAGCTTCTAGAATTTCGTTGCTATTCAGTGTAAATGAACGTGGAACACCTTCCGCTAAGTTACGACCGCGAACTTCAATCTCTTTCAGTTCTTCACCCGGGTACGCAGAGCCAATTTCATGCTTAATACGCTCCGCTGTCGCGTCACCAATAAGCGCACCAAAGTTACGGCGAACGTAGCTAATAATAGCTTCATCGAACTTATCACCACCGATGCGGACTGACGAGGAGTAAACAACACCATTCAACGAAATAATCGCAACTTCTGTTGTACCACCACCAATGTCTACAACCATAGAGCCAGTAGCTTCTGACACAGGCAAGCCAGCACCAATTGCTGCGGCCATAGGCTCATCTATTAAGTAGACTTCACGAGCCCCAGCCCCTAAAGCTGACTCACGAATCGCTCTGCGCTCTACCTGAGTTGACCCGCAAGGAACACACACTAAAACCCGAGGACTTGGACGGAAATAATGGCTGTCATGCACTTGTTTAATAAAAAACTGGAGCATTTTTTCGCACACATAAAAGTCAGCAATAACGCCGTCTTTCATGGGGCGAATAGCGCGAATGTTTCCCGGTGTACGCCCCAGCATTTGCTTAGCGGCCGAACCAACTGCAGCAATCGACTTGGGGCCGCCTGAGCGCTCCTGTCGAATAGCGACAACCGAAGGTTCATTCAAGACGATACCTTCGTCTTTAACGTAAATAAGAGTGTTGGCGGTACCAAGGTCAATTGATAAATCGTTTGAAAAAAGGCCGCGAATTTTTTTAAACATGAAGCGGTATATCCCTACTTATAAAGCTAACAGAGTGACAGCAAAGAGCACAGTAAGTACTTACTGCGCTCTTACAACACGAAATCCAATGTAGTTAGAGTTGAAATCTGCCGGAAGTTCCATTTTAGTCGAAACTCGGGCAAGACTTGGCGTAAAGTTCCACGCACCGCCTTTCACAACGACACCGTTGTCAGTTTGCGCCCACTCCCAGACATTACCAACGGTATCAAATAATCCCCAAGGATTACGGTGGAAACTGGCTACTGGTGCAGGACGTTGATTAGACCAGTCAGAGCCACAGTTGCGGCAGTTTGCCTTACCAAAACCAACATCGTTACCCCACCAAAAGTCCGTTTCAGTTCCAGCACGAGCGGCATATTCCCACTCAGCTTCGGTTGGTACGCTGTATTTAAATCCGCTTTTCGTTGTCAGCCAGTCAGCATAAGCTTTCGCATCGTTGTAACTTACGCATACAACGGGTGAGTTATCAGACTGTTTGTAGCCCGGATTCTTCCAGCTTAGTTTTTCATTAAACTCAGGACGCCCGTTTTTAAGCGTTGCACAAGTTCCGCGTTTCTCAGCATCGGTTACGTAGGCGGTGTCTTCAACGAAGTCTCTAAAGTGCTTAACGGTAATTTCTGTATCTGAAATACCTAATGCATTGGGAATTTCACGAGTTTCCGCTGGGCGTTCATTAGGTAAGCCATTGCCAATTAAATTACCCATCTTGAACTTACCGGCAGGCACTACAACAAGCTCTGGACCTCGAACGTCACGATATAAAATATCCTGAATTTTTTCACCACGAGTAAATGAGTACTCAGACTTTTCCAGTTCCGCTCGAATAGACATAGCGTCTTTAAGGCGAATTTTTTCCGCATAGGCTGAATAGCCATACTTCAGGACTTCGACTTCGTGCTCGCCACCTGGCAACATCACTTCGATAGGTGTCGAACCATAACTAACACCATCAATGATAACTTCGTCGTCGTATACGTTTGAGCGTATCGTTAACGGGTGCATGACGGAGCTATCAACCGTTTCTTCATCACCCGCCTGCAACTCCCCCGGCCGTTGCTCCGTTGCGCAATAACGCATATCGACGCCAAGCAGTGTACATGCCTGGCTTTGAGGTAGCTGACCACGTAGTTCTACTGCGAGTTTAACACCGTAGTTACCCGCTCCGCTGAAACCGTTGCTAATAGTTTTTGAACCTAAAATCTGAACATTCGGGCTGGCTTTCTCTAAATTCTCGCGCGCTAGAGAAGACTCACTTAAACTTGCAAGAATTTCATCAAGATATTGCTTCGACGCTTTTTGCTTAGCCATCAGCTTACCGCGGTTTTCACATTGTCCAAGCGTTTCATTGCGGTCACAGCTAATTGACTGGCTAACTTCAAGTTCTCCTGAGCGGTTAAATTCATTTTCAAGACGATCAACACGAGCGATATTACGCTGCTCTTTTAACGTCTCAATTTCGTTAATCAGGCTATGCTTGCTAACTCGAGCTTCTTCTACTTCTTTTGATTTTTGGTTCACCAAGCTGACTTGTTTTTTTATGTCTTCTTTATTTTGCTGATGAGCCATAACCGCTTGCTTATACGCTTCCTGAGCGCCAGCGATATCAATGGTAGGATCTTCCACTAAGCGCTGATAGCGGTCATTCATTTCCGCTAGTGCAGACTCTCTTTTCTGCTCAAGTTCGTTATTACGCTCGCGTAGATTCTGCAACTTATTCCTTAGCTCCCGCTCTTCTTGCTGAAGTTGATTCACGGTACCGGAAAAGTTTTCAAAATCGCTCTCTAGCGTCGAAATTTGATTTGTAATTTCTTCGACGGTCATCTCCTGCTGAGCAAGAGCCGTCGAGGCGAGAGTCAATGTAGAGGCCATAATTAAGGCCAGTCGAGCCAATCGCATCATGTTTCCATTCCAAGCTTGAAAAAATAACAAAGCGGCGTAAAAGCCAAAGCCGTCATCGCGCTATCGTTATTGTAATAATGAACGTTCGTCAACGTCGCGCATTTTTTGTTTAAACTCTGCTTTATGCTATTTGCTTGTTAACAAAAGAGCAAGAGGCATTGTCACCGAATTGTCGATTATTCGTTAAAAGAATACTACCATCCTAACTCACGCCAGTAAATCTGGCGATCTCGTCCTCGGTAAATACCAAAGGTGCCTTCTGCTTGAGGGTTTTCATCAAACGAGCCATCGCCGTGTAAGTGTCCTGAAGGTTTAATCGACCATAGTAAAGGTTTGCTGAGTCTACCTCCGCAGCACCGTAAGAAGCCGACAAATCACTATTTTGAAGCGTTGAGTAAAAGTTCGCGTCTTCCCGGTCATCTAACTGCCACCCCAGAATATAATTTCTGAACGGGCCATCGGGTTGCCCCGAACTTAAACGAGAAACCGATACTGAAGCGTTCCCTGTAAACTGACCCACACCGTCACCCCACTCCCAAACCCCGTCATAACTGACGGTGTGATCAACAAGTTGGTTCCTAGACGAGTCATAGGCGTAAAATAACGGCTCAGCTTTTGCTAAAGAACCAGTGTAGTTGAGCGTTTTATTACCTGAAGCATTAACCACTTGTGCTGACAGCGATACCGGCTGAGGTTGACCCATATAGTAGAAGTCAGTGCAGGTTCCATCAAATTCAGCCGTTAAAAGTTTAAATTTATCCATCCACAACACTAACTTTTCTGTGTCGGTTGCGTAACCTTGCAAGTAAATCTTTTCGCCATTAAGCCCGAAGTTTTCCAGCCAAATACCCTGTGGCGTAATGTCCGCCAACTCTCTCAATAAAGAAGCCACCGCAGACGAAGCCGACGTTTCAAAGTCATTAATACTTTGTCGAAACGTTCTTGCATCTTGAATATAGGTTTGTAATTCCGTTTTCTTAGCCACCAAATCGGGGCTTTGTTTACGGTTACTTAAACGGTCACGCAACGACGTTAATTGGTTATTCGCGGCGTTTAATTGCTCGGTCAGCTCTTCATTCTTAGCTTGAGCCTGGCTTTGTTGCCACCCGGCAATAGTAGCTAACGCAAGAATCACTACCGCAATAACCACTAAACCCATGGTTAACTTACCCAAAGTTAGGCGCTGATTAACAGGGACTAAGTCACCACGATATAAGTTAACGCTTTGCTTCATTGCGGTAACGCCGCGCAAAATACGGGTAAACAGCAGTCCTTTCGAGGTGTAAATTTGAGCCAAATACTGCTTTTCCTGAGTTTGGTAAATGACCATTTCAGGGTGAGTTGGCGGCTTAATCAAGCTCGGTAATGTCAATTCAGATACGGTAATAGCGACCAATGACAAATCATTATCTTCCAGAAAGTCCACCCAAGGCTTGAGGAGCTGTTTACTCGCCACTACAGCCACAACTTTATCCTGACCCGTTGGTTGTTCAGGGAACTCATAATAATCCGCGATAATATCGTCTGCAGATAAAGACACGAGATCATCTAAACTGTACTTCAGGCTATCTGCTATCTCTTCTGAATCAACCATGGGACGGTCAACCAGAACCGACTCATAGCAGTCGGTACCTAATACCAGCGAAACCGATGCATCTTTTAACGAGAGTCGTTTGTATTTTTTTAGAATATGGGCGGCTTTTTCAATGAGGTTGCCGGGCTGCGCGTCTTCTTGATCGTTCACAATGAGCTCACACTTTCCCGCGTAACTCTTTGCGACTAATAAGCGCACACTCTTTTGCGTAATTTGGAAGCAAACGTGATGAGCATTTTTTTCTGTTGCTTAAATCCAAACACCCGGCAACACCTTTTTATTATTTTTAAAGCATCTTATCAGAATCTTTGCAAAGCACATTATAAAATGCGCTTTAAACACTCAAATATAACCAATATCATAACCCATATTTCTATGGGCTCTTTCACTCTTAGCTCTGAACCTTCCAGTTAAGTGATTCACCCGACCAATACGGCACCATGGGTCCATTTTCGGTATCCACGGTTGCCGGCACCTGCCAAGGCTCTTTAACCAGAGTCAACTCGCTGGTATTTCTTGGCATACGATAAAAGTCTGCACCAAAACCACTGGCGAAATCGGCCAGTTTATCCAGCGCACCATGTGCATCGAAAAACTCAGCGTAGAGTTCAATGGCCGCCGGTGCCGAATAACAGCCCGCGCAGCCACATGCTGTTTCTTTTTTGTCTTGTGTATGTGGCGCAGAGTCGGTTCCTAAAAAAAACTTCGGATTACCCGACAGGGCGGCTCTTTGCAGTTCCATTTGATGAGAGCGACGTTTTAAAATAGGCAGGCAATAATTGTGAGGGCGCACGCCTCCAACCAATAAGTCGTTGCGGTTCATCAGCAAGTGCTGTGGCGTCATTGTCGCAGCCACATATTCAGACGACTCTTCAACAAAGGCAACAGCGTCCGCAGTTGTTATATGCTCGAGTACCAAGCGCAAAGTCGGGAATTTTTCCGTAATAGGACGTAAATGACGGTCAATAAAGACTTTCTCGCGATCGAAAATATCCACGTCAGCGTCTGTTACCTCTCCGTGCACCAACAACGGCACCTCGTGTTGCTGCATAGCTTCTAGCACTGGCGCCAGCGCATCAACCGACTTAACCCCGGCCGCGGAGTTGGTAGTTGCCCCGGACGGATACAGTTTAAAGCCAATGACATGCTCGTTGGCAGCCGCTGCGGCAACCAGTTCAGGTGTAGTGTCAGCGGTAAGGTACAGCGCCATCATAGGCTCAAAGCTATAGTTTTCAGGTAGTTGCTCTAAAATGCGCTGCCGGTACGCCATAGCCGCTTCGACGGTAGTGACCGGGGGAACCAAATTCGGCATAATCACCGCACGATTAAAAACCGCCGCAGAAGCAGGTACGGTCGTTGCTAACATCGCCTCGTCACGTAGGTGCAAGTGCCAGTCATCGGGGGTTGGAATTGTGAAAGTTTGCATAGTCATACGCCACTGAAAAATGATGCCCTATTGTAGCGTATTATTCAGTCGCTTGTTAGCGCAGCTGCATAGCCTCTTTCCAATGTTTTCGGCAACAAGACACATAGCGGTCGTTACCGCCTATGGCTATTTGCTGCCCCATGCGTACTGCATTTCCTTGTTCGTCAACTCTTAGCGACATCGTAGCTTTGCGCCCACAATGGCAAATGGTTTTCATCTCCACAAGCTTGTCGGCAACAGCCAACAACACAGCACTGCCCGGAAATGCGCTGCCAAATGCATCGGTACGGATGCCATAACACATAACTGGAATGTCGTCGGTATCAGTCAGAGTCGTCAATTGCCAAACTTGTTGCTCGGTTAAAAACTGGGCTTCGTCAATCAAGACGCAATCGATAGCTTTACGCTTATGCTCCTGCCGAACAAGTTCGGTTAAATCGCACTTGTGGGTAAAAGACAGTGCTTTGCGATCGATGCCTAAGCGCGATGCGATTTTGCCATGCCCCGCGCGATCATCAACCGTCGGCGTCATTAGCAACACATGCTGCTCACGCTCTTCGTAATTATGCGCAACCTGCAGTAAGGATGTGCTTTTGCCCGCATTCATAGCGGAATAGGTGAAATAAAGTGAAGCCATTTCTGTTCTTGTTATTTTTAAAGCAGTAGCAATTCATGCAGAGATTACCACGATTTTATGCCAAAATGGGACAAAGCAACGCAATTCAGGAGTTCTCCCAATGCACTATTCCCCCGAATTTATCAAAGCGATTCCAAAGGCCGACTTACACTTGCACTTAGACGGCAGCTTGCGCGCCAGTAGCCTGATAGATATGGCCAAACGGGTCGACGTTGAACTCCCCAGCTATACCGAAGAAGGCCTGTTCGAAAAAGTTTTTAAGTCGCACTACAACAATTTGGGCGAATACCTCAATGGCTTTCAGTACACCTGTGCCGTACTGCGCGACCTTGAAAATTTGGAGCAAGCCTCTTACGAGTTGGCGGTTGATAACCAGGAAGAAGGCGTTAATTACATAGAGGTTCGGTTTGCGCCGCAGTTGCTGATGGATCCAAGTAAAGGCGTTACCTTTGACACTATTATGCATGTGGTTAATGACGGTTTATTACGAGCAAAGAAAGAGTACAACAACCGTCCGGATGTAAAAAATGGTGATAAGCCGCCTTTCGATTACGGCATTATTAACTGTGCGATGCGCATGTTCGGCAAAAAAGGGTTTTCACCTTATTACACACAAATCTTCCAGTTAATGCGCGACTTCGAACCGATGCAGGTCATTAAGACGGCGGCTATGGATTTAGTGCGCGCCAGCGTGCGAATGCGCGATGAAGAAGGTATGCCGATAGTAGGGCTGGACATTGCCGGTCAGGAAATTGGTTATCCAGCGGGCGAATTTAAAGAAGTGTACGAATACGCTCACGAAAACTTTCTACTGAAAACCGTGCACGCGGGTGAGGCTTACGGCGCCGAGAGTATTTTTGAAGCCTTAACCAAGTGTCATGCTGACCGATTAGGTCACGGGTATTCGTTATTCTCGCCGGAAATGACGGAAGACCCATCCATTGAAGATCCAAAAGCCTACGGCGAAAGCTTGGCATCTTATATTGCTGACCGGCGCATTGCTGTAGAAGTGTGTTTGACCAGTAATTTGCAGACAAACCCAGCGATTGGTGATATCAAAAACCACAACTTCAAGCACATGCTGGATAATCGCTTAGCCACCATTATTTGTACAGACAATCGCCTGGTGTCTCGCACAACAGTGACTAACGAGTACCAACTAGCACTGGATAACTTTGATATTTCGTTGAAACGCTTAAAGGACATTGTCGCGTACGGCTTTAAAAAGAACTTTTTCCCAGGCCGTTATGTTGAGAAGCGTGAATACGCCAAACAGAACCTGGCGTATTTTGACAGGGTGGTCGAGCAGTTTGGACTAAGTGAATAACTCATAGGAAATACAAAGCCCCTGTTTAAAGGGGCTTTAGAAACAATATTCACAATATAACCCTGAGGTGTACTCTAGAACGGAATGTCATCGTCAAAGTCGGTGTCCGGCGAGAACGGTGCCGGCTCAGCCGGTTTCTGTTGCGGCTGCTGACTCTGTTGAGACGGTTGTGGTGCCGGGCGTTGTTGCTGCTGGCCGCCATAGTTACCTTGTTGACCACCGCCATAACCCTGGCCTTGAGAAGGTCCGCCCTGAGGGCCACCTTGAGAACCGCCGCGTGAGTCAAGCATCTGCATTTCGTTAATTACGATTTCTGTCGTGTAACGCTCTACATTGTCTTGCCCTGTCCACTTACGAGTTTGTAAGCGCCCTTCAACATAAACTTTGGAACCTTTCTTAAGGTACTCACCAGCAATTTCTGCCAAACGACGATACGCTACACAACGGTGCCATTCAGTTTGCTCGCGCGGCTCTCCGGTTTGCTTGTCTTTCCAGGTTTCACTGGTCGCAATCGATAAGTTGGCTATCGCCGTGCTGTTCTGGGTATAACGCACTTCGGGATCTGCACCCAGATTACCAATTAAAATTACTTTGTTCACACCGCGGCTGGCCATTTTACTCTCCTGTTCTTAATGCACTAAGCAGCTCATTCACTGCTTTTTCATCGTACGCTTTTTTATCGACTTTTAAATACGTTGCCTGATCGTCTTCGACCCAGCGTGCTTCTTTTACACCAGTGATGGTTAGTAACTGCTCACTTAAACGTATCGCTTTGTCCTTCGTCAAGTTTGGGGTTGCTACCGACAAGCTGGTGACGCTTTCCGGGTTCTTCATCAGGAAGCTGATAACAAACCAACATAGTAGCAAGATCAAACAGAATACCACAATGCCCGATGTCTGATAGTTTTGTAAGACCCAGCCGCCAGCAACACCGCCGACAAACGCTCCTAAAAACTGGCTGGTTGAATAAATGCCACTGGCACTTCCCTTACTACCGGCAGGGGCTATACGGGTTAACAATGACGGTAAGCTGGCTTCAATAAAATTAAAGCCTGTAAAAAATACGACTAGCGCCGCGACCAACCAAACGGCTGACTCACCGGCATAGAAAACCGTCGCCAGCGAAATAATGAGTATAGCGATAGATGCTCGTAACCACTGTACTGAGCTATTATTTCGGGCGCTTCGAATAATCATTGGCACCATCAACACCACCGATGCGGCTAGCGTTGGTAAATAAAACCAAGCATGTGTTTGACTCTCAAAACCAGCACTTTGCAACTGTGTGGGAATGGTCACAAACCAAGCCGTTAAAATAGCGTGCAACACAAAAATGCCGCTATTCAGGCACCAAAGCTGCTTATGCTTTAAGAGCTTTTTCAGTTCAGAAGCCACTGGCAGAGATTCTCTTCGCGCTGAAGTTGTCACCACTTGAGGCACACTTATAACCAGCACAACAATACCCAACACTCCGGTTGCAGCCGTAAACCAGAAAAGCCCCGACAAACCAATAATACCGCCGAGCAACGGCCCAACAACCAACGAGACCGCAAACGCCAAACCAATACACATACCAATAATAGCCATGACTTTCGGTCGTTGCTCGTCACGCGATAAGTCCGCCGCTAACGCCAGGATAGCAGCAGCTATCGCGCCAACGCCTTGCAGCGCACGACCGACACTCACCATCACCAGACTATCTGCTAATGCAGCGACAATACTGCCCAGCACAAACACGACCAAACCGCCAATAATAATGGGTTTTCGGCCGATACGGTCTGATGCCATACCTAATGGAATTTGCAGCAACGCCTGGGTCAGCCCATAAGCGCCTAGTGCAATACCAACCAGCAATGGTGAATAATCCGGATAGGCTTGTGCGTAAACCGCCAATACCGGCATGATCAAAAACAGCCCTAACATCCGTATACCAAATACAGACGCCAATGAGAAAGCGGCTTTACGTTCGGTCTTATTTAACGAGTGTTGCGTCATGTTACTGCGTTTGCGCTAGTATCAGAATGAATCATGCGGATATTGTACCAGAAGGCACACACTGTGCGATAATGGCGTTTTGTCGTCGACTTCCTACAAGTTGAAGATTTGCTGAAAAACAGACGGGAATTATGGATAACATTGAAGTACGCGGTGCGCGAACGCACAACCTGAAAAATTTCAATCTGACGATACCCCGTGACAAACTTATTGTCATCACCGGCTTATCCGGCTCTGGTAAGTCGTCGTTAGCTTTCGATACACTCTATGCAGAGGGTCAGCGCCGTTACGTCGAGTCATTGTCGGCCTACGCGCGTCAGTTCTTATCGCTGATGGAAAAGCCCGATGTAGACAGTATTGAAGGTCTGTCTCCTGCTATCTCCATTGAGCAAAAGTCGACATCTCATAACCCGCGCTCAACTGTGGGTACTATTACCGAAATTTATGACTATTTGCGCTTAATGTACGCACGCGTTGGTGAGCCACGTTGTCCAACTCATGACGTGGCACTGGCTGCACAAACGGTCTCGCAAATGGTCGACAAAGTGCTTGATGCGCCAGAAGGCGAGAAGCGCATGTTATTAGCGCCCATTATTCAAAACCGCAAAGGCGAGCATTTAAAAGTTCTAGAAAACCTCGCGTTACAGGGCTTTATTCGCGCACGTATCGACGGTGAAATTTGCGACTTAAGTGATCCGCCGCCATTAGAACTGCAGAAAAAGCACACCATTGAAGTGGTTGTAGACCGTTTTAAAGTTCGCGAAGGTTTAGAGCAACGCTTAGCCGAGTCTTTTGAAACCGCTTTAGAGTTAAGTGGTGGTACGGCGCTGGTTGCTCCTATGGAAGGCGACGGAGACACCTTAGTGTTCTCAGCGAACTTCGCCTGTCCGCATTGCGGATACAGTATGCAGGAGTTGGAGCCTCGCCTGTTCTCATTCAATAACCCAGCGGGGGCTTGTACCACTTGCGACGGTTTAGGCGTTGAGCAGTTTTTTGACCCGAAAAAGGTCATTGTTAACGACGAGATTTCCTTAACCGGTGGAGCTATTCGTGGCTGGGACAAACGGAACTTTTATTACTACCAAATGCTGCAGTCACTGGCTAAGCATTATGGATTTAAGCTGTCTGAGCCATTTAAAGACTTACCGGAAGATATTCGGAATATCATTCTGTTCGGCAGCGGAAAAGAAGAGATACAATTTACCTATATGAATGACCGCGGCGATAAAGTCGTCCGCGAACATGCCTTCGAAGGCATTATTCCAAACATGCAGCGCCGCTATCGCGAAACTGAATCTCAAGCAGTTCGCGAAGAGTTGTCGAAGTACGTTGCAACACAACCTTGTAAAAGTTGTCATGGCACGCGCCTGCGCACTGAGGCCCGCCACGTCTTTATTAACAATGTGACTTTACCGGAAGTTGTCGAGCAGTCCATTGGTGACGCTATGACCTTCTTCCAACAATTAGACTTGGAAGGTCAACGCGCTCAAATAGCTGAGAAAATCCTTAAAGAAATTAACGACCGGCTGCGCTTTTTGGTGAACGTAGGCCTTAATTACCTGAGCTTGTCGCGCAGTGCAGAAACGTTATCTGGTGGCGAAGCTCAGCGTATCCGTCTGGCCAGCCAAATTGGTGCCGGCTTAGTCGGTGTTATGTATGTTCTTGATGAGCCCAGTATTGGTTTGCATCAGCGCGATAATGAGCGCTTGTTAAATACCCTGACGCACCTGCGGGACTTAGGTAACACGGTTATTGTCGTAGAACACGATGAAGACGCAATTCGTCAGTCTGATCATGTCATTGACATAGGTCCGGGCGCCGGTGTCCACGGTGGTGAGATTATCGCTCAGGGCAACGTTGACGACATCATTGAAAGTAAGGACTCGCTAACCGGGGACTACTTGTCTGGCCGTAAAGTGATTGATGTGCCTGCAGAACGACATAAGCCTGATGACCGCCAGCTCGTCATAAAGGGGGCCAGCGGTAATAACCTTAAAAATGTCACTATGAAGTTGCCGCTTGGCATCATGACCTGCGTTACCGGGGTATCAGGGTCGGGTAAGTCGACTCTGGTCAATGACACGCTGTTTAAAATAGCCCACAGAGAGCTTAACGGCGCAACAGCCGATGTTCCGTCACCTTATGAAAGTGTCGATGGGTTCCAGTATTTAGATAAGGTTGTCGATATCGATCAAAGCCCGATTGGTCGGACACCACGCTCTAACCCGGCGACTTATACCGGCATATTCACGCCTATTCGCGAGCTTTTCGCTGGTGTTCCTGAAGCGCGGGCTCGTGGCTACAAACCAGGCCGTTTTAGCTTTAATGTGCGCGGTGGACGCTGTGAAGCATGTCAGGGCGACGGCGTTATTAAAGTTGAAATGCACTTCTTGCCGGATGTCTACGTGCCTTGCGATATTTGTAAAGGAAAACGCTACAACCGTGAAACGCTTGAAATTCAGTACAAAGGCAAAAACATTCATGAAGTACTGGAAATGACCATAGAAGACGCACGTGAATTCTTCGATCCAATTCCGGCAATAGCGCGTAAACTACAAACGCTCATGGATGTTGGATTGTCATACGTTCGCTTGGGTCAGTCGGCGACAACGCTCTCCGGTGGTGAAGCGCAACGTGTCAAACTGTCGCGCGAGCTATCCAAGCGAGACACCGGTAAGACACTGTATATTCTGGATGAGCCAACGACGGGTCTGCATTTCCACGATATTAAACAGTTATTAGCCGTGATTCATCGCTTACGCGATCATGGCAATACGGTTGTTGTCATAGAGCACAACTTAGATGTCATTAAGACAGCCGACTGGATTATTGATCTTGGTCCTGAAGGTGGCTCAGGCGGCGGTGAAATACTCTGCGAAGGCACGCCAGAAGCTATTTGTGAGAATAAACAATCGCATACGGCACGTTTTCTAAAGCCGATGCTAAACTAAAAGGAAGCAGTATGTTAACGGAAGACTTTAAAGTTCGATTTTATGAAACCGATGCGCTAGGCCATGTGAATAACACGGTCATACCCGGCTGGATTGAAACCGGCCGGCTGCCGATATTCGAGTTTTTCGGTGAAATGTCGCCAGAAACTCAAAGCTTAATTGTAGCACGACTGGAAGTGGACTATTTGTTCCCAATTTACTTTGGCAGCCCGGTTACAGTAAACACTTACGTCACCAGAATGGGCGGCAGCTCATTTGATATTACGACCGAAGTTTGGCAGAAAGACAAACTCTGCGCTAAAGGTAAGTCTGTGTTGGTTTATTTCGACTATCAAAAGGAGTGTTCAGTGAAGCTACCTCAGGATATACGAGATCGACTGGCAACAATAACGCATCCGGAGCACTCTCTTGACGCGTGATATTGTTAGCGGCGGGCAGCAAATACATGCGCCTGACGATTTAACTCGCCTGCTGCGAGACATTCATGAGCAGGCAATGACGATAAAAACCGGCAAGGTGGCGGATTACATACCCGCCCTTGCCGCGGTTGACCCTGAGCAATGCGCACTCACTCTCGCAACACTTGATGGCGAAACCTTCACGGTCGGTGATACACAGACCCAGTTTTCCATTCAATCTATTTCCAAAATTTTCGGCCTTATGTTAGCGATGGAGCGTCTGGGTGACGAATTATGGGAACGGGTGAAGATGGAGCCTTCAGGCCAAGCATTTAACTCGATTGTGCAGCTTGAATGGGAAAAAGGCATACCTCGTAACCCAATGATTAACGCCGGTGCTATTTTAGTCAGTGACGTGCTTGTTAGTCACTACTCCGCTAGTAAAAACGCTGTACTCAGCTTGGTACGTGGCCTTTGTGGTAACGAAGAAGTCTATGCTGATCATGAAGTTCATGAGTCGGAGAAAGATCACGGGCACCGCAATGCGGCTTTAGCTCATTTGATGAAAAGCTTTGGCAATATCGATTCGGACGTCGAAGAACTGCTCGATCACTACTTCTGGCAATGTGCGCTGTCGATGTCGTGTGAAAATTTGGCACGATCATTTACTTTTTTAGCAAATGACGGCGTATGTCCGTTTTCTAAAAAAGAAATTATGTCCAAGCGTGACTCGCAACGAATTAATGCCTTGCTTTCCACCAGCGGTATGTACGATCAAAGTGGTGAGTTTGCGTTTACTGTTGGCGTACCTGCGAAAAGTGGTGTTGGCGGCGGTATAGTCGCTATTGTACCTGACTTTGGGGTTATTTCAGCCTGGAGTCCGCGCTTAAACGAGTTTGGCAACAGCGCTCGCGGTATGTTTATGGTGCGAGAAGTCGCGAATAAACTGGGGTTAAGCGTTTATTAAGCTTTAGCGAATTGTGGACGGTCGATATAATTGAAAGCGTTCCATATTGAAACGTCGAAAAAGCCGGTCAATTTCCCCTTTTCTGCCTAACTCACTTAAAAACCGCTGCAATGTAGAAGCTTGAATCTTTTTAGAGTTGCCAACTAGTAAATGCAGGTCATATACGAAATCAGGCTTCTCTGCTAGAAGTAAGTCTTCGATATTAATTTGAGTTGAGCCTTCTAAAGCCGCTAACAACTCGTCATTGACTGTGGTTAAATCGATACGTCCACCTAACACCATTCGAATATTTGTTATTCTTGAGTCTGCTAGATAAACGGCATAGTTATTTTTTAGCTCATTAGAGGATCGGAGTTCTCCGGCTATCAGGTAGTGATAACCTTTTACCCCGGCAAGGCTTTTGCCCTTAAAGTTATTAAAAAATGCTTGTGAACGACCCTCTTTTTGCGCTGTAACTAGCCGCTCCTTTCCTCTCACAAGAGGAAATGTTGAATCGACAGGAATACCCCTTTCTTCCCAGCCCCAAACCGGAGACTCGAAAAAAACAACATCGCAACAGCCGCCCTCGCTTAATGCTTCATAACGCGCAGAAGGTGGTATCACTTCAATCACAAATTCGTAATTGTTCTGATGAGCGTTCAGGCACTTAATCAACTCTCGGGTTAAATCAGTTTCTAAAATATCAGAAAAATAAGGTGGGTAGTCGTAGGCGGCAACATAGACCTTTGTCTGTGCTGCGATAGGAAAACTACAGAGTAATGCTGCGAAAAGCAGTAAAAAACGACCCAAAAGCTCCACACCTAGTTGTTATTGATGAAGATCACGACATTTCATCTTTCACTTTTGAGGCTTGAATGTCAAGAACTGTAAAGATGAGCCGTTCAACAGCCATAAAAAAGCCCGGCATAAAGCCGGGCTTTGTATACGATACTTAAACCGTATTAGTCTAGGATCTTAGATACAACGCCTGCACCTACAGTACGACCA
>NZ_PIQA01000004.1 GCF_003987095.1 Idiomarina piscisalsi
TATGCCTTTTTAACTGTTTTTTTACTGACTGCGTAAAGTTTCAGCAACACGCTGTTTTTATGTGCAGAATAAGGCGGTGCATGATCTTCACCACATCATCTGCTATAAAAGGAGTAACTCTTTATTAACGTTGGAGCCCAATATGGCGGACTTACGCAGTTATCAAGAACATGAGCCTATTATTGGCGAGCGCGTCTATTTAGATCCTAGCGCGGTCATTGTAGGAAATGTCTCTCTCGGAGACGACAGTAGTGTTTGGCCGATGGTTGCCGCCCGAGGCGACGTAAACTCAATCAGTATCGGCAAAAGAACCAACATTCAGGACGGCACCGTATTACATGTTACCCGAAAGTCACCATCGAACCCTGACGGGCATCCACTTATCATTGGTGACGATGTGACCGTCGGTCACCACTGTATGTTGCATGGATGTCAGCTCGGTAACCGCATTTTGGTCGGTATGTCTGCCGTTATCATGGATGATGTTATTGTTGAGGATGATGTAATTATTGGGGCAGGGAGTTTAGTTCCTCCCGGCAAACGCCTGGAAAGCGGTTATTTGTATGTTGGCAGCCCCGTTGAAAAAAAACGTAAGCTTAATAAAGGAGAGTCTGCGTTTCTCAGCCAGTCGGCGCAAAACTACGTAGACCTGAAAGACGACTACCTACTGCAGGTAAGCCCCGTTTCCTGATATTAATGAAAACGACGGTTTTCGATTCTTTCAATAGTCAGTAGGGAGGTTAAGTCTTTTAACCTCCCAGCTATGACATGAACAACACCTGACTTTATTTCGACCACACCTTTTACCCAAAGTAACTTGCTGGTCAAATAGGCTTGTCTGAACTGTCTGGCCGTATGCGCCCAAACAACCACATTTATATTGCCCGTTTCATCTTCTAGAGTAAAAAATGTAACACCACTACTTGTTCCGGGTCTCTGTCTACAGGTTACTAAACCAGCTACGGATAACACCTGTCCTGAGCGACAGTCGGTTAATTCTTTTGCGACAACGCATCGACTCAGCTCTTTTGAGTGAGCTCGTAATAAGGTAACAGGGTGGCGTCTTAAACTGAGACCCTGTGTTTCATAGTCTGCTTTTATGTCTTCAACCTCCTGAGGCGCCGGTAACTGACGAGCAGGGCAGTCGGATACCTGAGCGAACAACGGCATTTGGCTGTCTCGTTCACTGAGGCTTTCCCAGTGAGCTTGGTATCGGTGTCCTAAAACGCTTCGCAACGCATCCGCTTTTGCCAACGCCTGTATATCAAACTTATTCAGTCCTGCGTTTTCTAAATCTTTCAGCCCTTTAAAGCCTGCTTCAGGTCGGTGCTTTAACGACTCTTTTATACGTACTTCTGACAAGCTCTTAATTTGTCGTAATCCAATTCTTACAACATTGGGCTCCTGGCTTAGCCACTCATAATCCCAGTTACTCTTATTAATATCAGCAGGTAAAAATTCGACATTGTGCCGCTGTCCGTCCTGAACCAGTTGGGAGGCAGAATAGAACCCCATCGGTAAGCTATTCAGTAAACCGACATAAAATGCGGCAGGATAGTGCGTTTTGAACCAAGCTGAGGCATAGGCTAGATTCGCAAAGCTGGCAGAATGGGATTCCGGGAAGCCGTACTGCCCGAAACCACAAATTTGACGAAATAAGCGCTCTGCAAAGTCCTGCGTATAGCCTCGCTCCCGCATTCCTTTTATTAGTTTATGCTCGAAGTGCGTTAACTGACCCCGCTTACCCCAGGATGCCATGGCTCGTCGTAATTGGTCGGCCTCTCCACCGGTAAACCCAGCTGCAACCATTGCCAGTTTTATAACCTGCTCCTGAAATATTGGCACGCCTAGAGTACGCTTCAGTACCGATTGAACCTCTTCGCTGGGATAGTTCACATTTTCCAGGCCATCTCGGCGCCGTAAATAAGGGTGAACCATGTCGCCTTGAATAGGCCCGGGTCTGACAATAGCAATTTGAATAACCAGATCGTAAAACGTTTTTGGTTTCAGCCTTGGCAGCATGGTCATTTGCGCCCGCGACTCAATTTGGAAAATACCCATAGAGTCAGCTTGGTGAAGCTGCTTATAAACGGTTTGGTCTTCCTGAGGGATATTTGCAAGGGTTAATGACTTACCGTTATTTGTGCCTTTCTCGTTCACTAACGCAAGCATTTTACGTAGTGCTGTCAGCATTCCCAGCGCCAGCACATCGACCTTAAGCAGACCCAGTGTTTCTAAATCGGTTTTATCCCATTGAATAACGGTGCGCTCAGGCATCGATGCATTTTCCACCGGAACCAGCCGGGCAACCTCGTCGGACGCAATAACAAAGCCGCCAACATGCTGAGATAAATGTCGCGGCGCTCCTTTTAACTGCTCGACAAGCAAGAGTAGCAGTTGTCCTTTTTTAGACCCAAATACGTTTGGGTGTTGCTGCATCAACTGTTGTTGCCAACTGTCTTCCTTATCTCGGGTATCTAAGTTCTGGCTATAAAACTGTAACTGTTGCTCAGAAAAACCCAGCGTTTTTCCGACATCACGAAAAGCGCTTTTAAAGCGATAAGTGATCACCGTTGCTGCCAGTGCCGCTCGTTTTCGAGTGTACTTTTTATAAATGTATTGAATGATCTCTTCGCGACGTTCGTGCTCAAAGTCAACATCAATATCTGGCGGCTCATTACGCTCTTTCGAAATAAATCGCTCAAACAACACTTCTATTTGCGAAGGGTTAACCGCGGTAATACCTAAGCAAAAACACACCACCGAATTCGCCGCTGAGCCTCGCCCCTGATACAAAATGCCCTGGCTGTTGGCAAATTGAACCAAGTCATAGATAGTTAGGAAAAACGCTTCGTACTGCATTTCCTGTATAAGCTTCAGTTCTTTTTCATACTGAGCTTTAACACTCGCAGGAATGCCTGTTGGATAACGTCGCCGCGCACCGTCTTCGGTTAACTGCCGTAAATACGCCGTAGCGGACAGGCCTTTCGGCGTAAGCTCTGCGGGGTACTCATAACGAAGCTCTGATAAGCAAAAATGACAATGGTTGGCTATATTGCTTGACTCATTCAGCCATGCCGCCGGATAGCACTGCTTTAGCTCTTGCAAACTTCGTAAATGACGCTCTGCGTTACCACTTGCAACACCACTGTTTTCATACAAACTATGGCCTTCGCGTATAGCACTCATAGTGTCAAACAATGGTTGTTGCTGCTTTGTGGCCATACGCACGCCACCGGCACAAACTACCCTGGCTTTTAATACTTTATTAAGCTCGACGATTGCATTGAATGTCTCGCTGTCATCGGCCTGGTAATGCCTTTCGTACAATAGCCAAAATCGCGAATGCCAAACATGGCAAAGCTTTTTGCCAACAGCCACGAGTTGAGATTGCTGAAAATCCGGAAGCCATAACAAAAAGCAGTCCGAAAAACCCGTAAAAAAGTCCTCAATATTCGCCTGGTAACTGCCTTTTTTCGAGCGCCCACGAAATTCAGTAATTTTCTGGCTCAATTCAGCATAGGCTTCTCGCGTTGGAGCTAGGACGACAAAAGTGCCGTAGTCAGTAATATGAAACTCACTGCCTATAATGAGCTTAATATCGCGCTGCTTAGCCTCTTCATAGGCTTTAACAACTCCTGCAACCGAGCATTCGTCGGTAATGGCTATAGCTGAGTAGCCTAGCTTTTCTGCTCTGCATACCAACTCTTCTGGCGCAGCCGCTGAGCGCAGAAAGCTGTAATGACTGAGTGCGTGTAACTCTGCAAATGCCATCATAAGATCTCAGGCTGACTGGGTGTGAAGCCAGATCAGCTAAACCATCCCTGCAAATACCACTGGCCGGACTCATAAAAAAGCCAACCTTTGCGATGCTTACTGTCCGTCGCTATCCAGTAGTCTCGCTCTATTGGTTGGTTGTCCCACCATCCGCAACGTTTTCGCTCCGGACCGTTGCTTAAAGACCACTCATCCAAATTGACCCGTTCAGGGTGATTTAGCCATAAAGGCCGCTTAACAGGCTTGACGGAGAAACCGCCGAAACGGCAGGGCGGTTGTTTGTATTCATTAATACCGGGCCTGGGATCATCGCTCACTGCCGGGGTATAAACCGCATTTTCGCCAAGCTTCACCTGTAATTTTCCAATGAGAGGAAATAAGCCCTGGGTGTCTTTTGCATCATGAAAAAAGTGACTTTTTTTTACCGACAATGAAGAAAAGTCTGATGCCTGAAGAGACACTTCCAAAACAGGCGCACTTAAAGGAGCTTGCTCCATTTTTAACTGCAGTAATGACCAAAAACTTTGCGCGCGCCAACTGGGGCTTGCTGTCGCAACTCTAACCTCTGAACAACTTTTATCACGCTGGTACAGCTGAAACTTGATATGCTGCACAACTTTTTGGCGTTGATATAAAAAGCTCTCTAATTCATTAAGCAGCCGCTTCATAGGAAAGCGTAAGCCCTGCCAATTAGATACCTCGGAAACTAAGTCGACGTGCTGAAAAAATCGCTCGGACGGCTGATAAAAGTCACTCGCTCGCTGCGTTTTCAACTCACCTTTTAACTCTTGTATATAAAACAGAGCTTCTTTTCCAAGTTGCCGGCCAATGTCACTAACCGGTATGTCCAGTAAATCACCAATAGAGAAAATGCCTGCAGATAGTGAGTCTCGAACGACTTTGTCCGGCAGTCCGCTACTTTTTATGGATAAACCTTTTAACTGGTGACAGGTTTTTTCGTCATTCATTGTCAGCGGGGCATCGGCTTCAGCCAGCACTTTCGCTGCTAACGCATTGTTAGTCACCGCCAGCTGCGATCTCACCCCCAATTGTTTTACCGCCAAATGCAACGTTTTCGCCGTATTCGACAACCCACCGTACAACTTTTCGAGGCTATCGAGCTCTACGTATATGCCCTGCGGCGGCTCTAATACCAATTTGGCCGCCCACTGGTACAAATGGTCAGCCACGCCACAAAGAAGCCTTTCTTCTTTTGCCACACTGTACTCTTTTAACTTTAAGTCTTCGCAGAGGGCTATAGCCATAACACTGGCAATGCCCTGACTAACTCCTGCCTGCTGAGCAACTTGATTACTTTGCTCAATAAGTGACTGTCCGTTTTGAACCTGATAAAGCGCGACCGCCTGTTTCTCAAACTCGGGCTGTGCTCTTAACAGGCTATCTAACAGCAACTGCGGAAAGTGACAATATAACCACATTAGCTCAGCTCTATATTCTCAACAGGCCATCCAGACTTGCGCTTTAAAATATCCAGAGCTAATCCATTTTCCGTTAAACGTATTTTTAACCGGTTACTATAGGGTCGAGCCTCCGGGTGATCGCTAAAGCCGCTAATAACGATGCCCATTTGCCCGGACTCTGCCGCTTTATACCAGCGCCGGACTTTCGGAGACGTCGTTTCTTTTTGCGGAAGCCAGGCAAACGCCATGGCGTTTTTCGTCTGTAATATCTGTTCAAGAGCCCAGCAAGCATCACTTCCTTTGGCCTCAACCACAACATGCATAGCATCGGCTAAGTCATGATAATGCAGACTGGCGGCAGACAACTGCGCCGGTGGATTTACCCAAAACACAGCAACCCCCTGTTCAATAGCTTGTTGCACAAGCGGCAATAACAACCGCTGCTCTGAAAAAGGCGCCTCTAACTGCCATTCATGCAGTCCGGGAGTTTGCCAACCACCACCTAACAGCTCATCAAGCTTGGAAAAGCCTGTTTTTATGTAATGGTCAGCTTGAGATGCTTTTGTCTGGCCCTGCCAAACAACCCCTTTTTCTATCAGTCGCTGTAGATTTGGCTGCATACTGCCCTCCAATACTGTATATTTATACAGTATCATTATTTTTTACCCTTTCGCAACAGACATAAAGCACGGCTTAAGTTATTATTTCTGTAACTATTTACTTTTAGGAAGGCACCAGGAAATATGCTGACATCGTTACTTATTCCCTTCAGAGTCATCGCTCACTTACTGTGGGGAGTTATCACAACCGCTATTATCGGCGTTTTGATTATTGGTGTCGGTGTTTTCAAAATTCTTCTGCCTTTTCCTGCAACTCAACGCTTGTGTTCAGCCGCCGCTAACGGACTATTCCGCGTCTGGGCTTACTGCATGTCAATGATGTTCCAGCTGACTCAACGCATGGAATGGCATATAAAAGGTGACTTAGATCTCCATGAAAACGGCTGGTATATGGTCATGGCGAATCATCGCAGCTGGGTGGATGTTCTTGTATTAATGCACTTAACCCGCCGCCATATGCCGACGCCTCGCTTTTTCTTAAAATCTCAGCTTATGTGGATACCCATTGTCGGATGGGGATGCTGGGTCTTAGATATGCCTTTTATGAAGCGTTATTCAAAAGACTTGATAGAGAAAAAGCCTCACCTAAAAGGCAAAGATATCGCCACAACCACACGGTCATGCGCTAAATTCCGACATATCCCAACAACGGTTGTTAATTTTTGCGAAGGCACTCGCTTTACGCCCGAAAAGCATAAGAAAAAGAACAGCCCGTTTAAAAATTTATTGCCTCCAAAAGCAGGTGGAACAGCTTTTTCCATGCAAATAATGGGAGAGCAATTTGAGGCCATTTTAGACGTGACTATTGTTTACCCAGGTAACGATTCGCGCCCTGTTGTTTGGCATTTACTCAGCGGACGACTCAAAAACGTTTACGTGGATATCAAAACACTGCCAGTTACGGCGGACTTAATTGGCGACTACGCTAATGATCCGAAGTTCAAAGAGCACTTTCAAAACTGGCTTAATCAGCGTTGGCACGAGAAAGATCAAACCATTTATGATATCCGTAAGACCATCACGGAAACCCGATAAGGAGCGTTGCCATGGACTTTAAGTTTGTAAGCCAGTGGCTGAAAAGTATGGGCATCGAAAACAATTTGCAGGAGCTCAGCTTAGTCATCGGTGTGACTATTATATTAGTCGCAAGCTATATCACTTACGTCATTGCCCGTTGGGTATTCGACCATGCTATTGAACGTGCGCTACGCCGAGCGCCGGAACGGTGGTATCGGGCATTAGTAGACAGTGGTTTTTTCAAACGCTGCGCCAACTTAGCACCGGTTGTTATTATTAATAGCTTTATTCCGGTGTTGTTCACCGGCGACTTCGAAAGCTGGCAGTCACCCCTGCGAACGGCTGTCGGCATTTATCTTACCTGGGTTATCACCAGTATTCTGACGTCTATTGCTAACTTTGTATCCATCGCCTACGACTACACACCAAAAGCGCGAGATGTGCCTATAACCGGCGTTATTCAGGTTGTGAAATTGGTCTTGGTATTAATGGCCATCATTATCACTGTGGCTATTATCATGAATAAGTCGCCCATGTACTTGCTCAGCGGCTTTGGTGCCATGACCGCCATACTCATGGTGGTGTTCAAAGACACACTGATGGGCTTTGTCGCTGGTGTTCAGCTTGCCACTAACCGCATGGTTGCAATAGGCGACTGGATAGAGCTGCCTGATCACAATGTTGATGGCACCATACAAGAAGTCGGGCTTATTACGCTTAAAGTCGAAAACTGGGATAAAACCATTGTGTACCTGCCAACCTATGTGCTGATTCATCAGTCCTTCAAGAACTGGCAAGGCATGATTGAAACAGGCGGTCGCCGTATGAAACGCTCTCTGATGATTGACCTGGATAGCTCAAAGCTACTGTCTGACGACCAGCTCGAAAAGGTTGTTGATACGTATTTTGGAAAGTCAGTGGATGAATGGCTTAAGGAAAACGATTTAGAAAAGCCTGTCAGTAACCTAACCGCATTTCGAATTTTTGCGGATGGCTACCTGAAGCATCATCCTAAAGTGCGCGAGGACTTAACCTGCATGGCTCGTCTAATGCAGCCAACCGCAGCTGGCATTCCATTAGAAATTTACGCCTTTTCAAAAGATACCGAGTGGACCAAGTACGAAGCGATTCAAAGCTCTATTCTTGAGCACTTGTACAGCGTATTACCGGAATTTGGCTTACGGAATTATCAGTACCTGAATAATCAAAACGCCTTCTCCAATAATGAAGAAGGCGCTTATTGTAAGTACAACCCTTAAAGCTTCTTACTGTCCAGGCAGGTTACTTCTCTAATAAGTAGCCTGCCAGATCCGTAAAGTCACCGGCAAAGTCATCACTGTCACGGAAGCCCTGTGGCAGCATTTTATACTTACCATTAACGATAAAAGTTGGAGTTGCATTAACACCTAAATTAGTCGCTCGGCGATCCATTCTCGCGGCAGCCGTTCTTACCGTGAAGCTTTTCATTGCTTTATCAAACTCTTCGCCAGAAACACCGTTCACAATAAAGACGTTACGAATGTCTTGTTTGCTGGTCAGCATATTATTCTTGTTGAAGTTGTAATCAAAAATAGCCGCTGACAGTTCGTCGCTTTTACCCAGCTTTTCCGCTACCACAAACGCCTGAGTCATTTCCTCGCCGACATTACCGCGCGGGCTGATAAAAGACACGTGGGCTTTTTGAAACGCATTTGGATATTCTGACTTCATCTCTTTAGCGATAGGTTCAAAGCGGTAGCAATGCACACAGTAAAACGAGAAGAATTCTGTAATTTCAGGCTTGCTGGTCGCTTCGTCTGCAATCACTTCGTAGTGCACGCCTTCCTCAAAGTCCTGAGCCTGAGCGACACCAACCACTAACAATAAAGAGCCAATAATACTGACTAACCAATTTTTCATTACGTCTTCCTGTTATCTGCTAAAACTATCCGTTAAAACCAAGGTTCAGCGGCGCATCGTCAAGCCCCGCCAGTTGTTCTTTGAGCGCAAGAATTTGCTGCTCCCAATAACGACTTTCCGCAAACCACGGAAATGCCCGCTGAAATGCACTGTCTTGCCAACGCCGCGACAACCATGCCATATATTGAATGATTCTGAAACTACGCAAAGGTTCAATTAAAACCACTTGTTCGGTGTCAAAATCACAAAAATCTTCATAGCCACAGACTAACGCATCGAGTTGCAGCGTCTGCTCTTCTTTAGGCCCGCTCAACATCATCCAGAGATCCTGCACCGCAGGGCCAGAGCGACAATCATCGAAGTCGACAAAGGTCAGTTTGTCATCGTATTGAAGAATATTGCCGATATGGCAATCTCCGTGCAAGCGTTGAAACTCAAATTGATTCAGTGGCATGCTTTTTAGACGCTCTGCTAACGGGTCCAAAATGGCAAAAAAAGCGTTTTTTAACTCTGCGGGCAGCAACTCAGACAGCTTCAGCTCGACCACTGACTGCGCAACGAAACCGTCATAAGTAATTGTCTCACGACTTTCGAAACGGCCGGCTTTTGCGACCGCATGCATTCGGCCAATTTGGCGACCCAACCGCTCTAACTGGTCTAAATCATTAGGCTCAAAAGCGCGTCCACCAACACTTGGGTAGACACAAAAGCGATAACCGTCGAATTCATGCAGACGCTGACCTTGCAGCGCCAAAGCAGATACCGCCGGTACTTCCGCTTGCGCCAATTCTTCAGCAAAGTTTAGCTCTTCTTGTATTTGCTCTGTGGTCCAGCGACTGGGACGATAGAATTTCGCGACATAACGTTTGCGTTCGTCGTCCGTGAATTGATACACACGGTTTTCATAGCTGTTAAGCGCCAGCAATCCCGAAGCAGGATACAGTCCGACAGATTCCAACGCATTAACAACAATATCTGGCGTCAGACCCTGAAATGCAAAGTCTGACGAATGATCCAGTAAATTACTCATATAAGAAACGGCTTTGGTGCTCAGTTGTGATGTCCGGATTATCAACGGCTGTCACCACAAAGTAAAACTCTGTCACCTGGCCATCTAATAAAGTAGGGGGTACCGCTAAGGTCACCGGCATTGTGCCCACTTCACCGGCAGAAACATCTTTTGTCGTTTCTCCAATGAGTTCGAACTGTTCAAAGCCTTTGACTTCTATTCGGTATGTCTGGTCTTGCTGCGATTTATTCACTAATTTAAGGGTGAAGGCGTTTTCAATTTGACCTTCAATGTTCTCACGATACAACTGATTACGGTCACGAAGCACATCGACTTCCAATGGAATACGCGTCGCTACATCCCATATCAAGACAGCACTTACCGCCAGCAACATAATAAAGTAACCAATACTTTTCATGCGCCACGGGTTGGTCTTCTGCTTTTTATCTTTTGCCGCCAGGTTACGTTCTGTAGTGAAACGGATGAGACCGCGTGGGTAATTCATTTTGTCCATAACGTCATTACAGGCATCGATACAAGCCCCGCAATCTATACACTCGTACTGGAGCCCGTTACGGATATCGATACCTGTGGGGCAAACCTGCACACACATATAACAGTCGATACAATGGCCCAAACCTTTTTCGGCAGGGTCCGCTTTTCGCGATCGGGGACCTCGCGGTTCACCGCGTTCGACATCGTAAGAGACTGTGTAAGTGTCTTTATCGAACATGGCTGACTGAAAGCGCGCGTACGGGCACATGTGCGTACACATAATTTCGCGCATATAACCGGCGTTTCCGTAGGTACAGAAGGTAAAGAAGAGCACGCTGAACGTAGCCCAAAAGCCGGCGTCTAATGTGAAGAAATTAATAAAGAGTTCACGAATATCGGTAAAGTAACCAACGAACGTCATGGATGTCAGCAAAGCGACCAACACCCAGCTTACTTGCTTACCGGTTTTTCGCCACAGCTTGTCGAAATCCATTTTGCGTTCATCAAGCTTAATACGCTTATTACGCGGCCCTTCAAACTTCTTTTCAAACCACATGAAAATAAAGGTCCAGGTGGTTTGCGGGCACATAAATCCGCACCAGACCCGGCCAAATATCGTCGTTACAAAAAACAGAGCAACCGCCGCGACAATCGCAAACCAGGCAACTACGGTGAAGTCCTGAGGCCACAGGGTCAGTCCATAAATTCGGAAGCGTTGCTCCATAATATCGAGCAAAATGGCTTGCTCGCCCTGATAAGTAAGCCAGGGCAGCAGCGCAAATACGCCCAGGAGAATAAAACCAAAGCTGCGCCTGAAGTACTCTAGAGCACCTTTTACGCTACGCACATAAATGCGGCTGCGGGGAGAGTAATTGTTGTTGTGCTTTTGTCCGTCGGGGCGCTGGATTTTAACTTTGTCCGCAGACTGAACCGTTATCTTTTGCTTTTGTTCCATGAACAATACCACTTAGTGTCACAGCGAGGTGCGCCTAGTATAACGGATCATACTGCCCTGCGCAGCTCACTGAGCTGAATCAATTATACAATCAAAAAGTATGTTACAACCTGCTTCCACATCATGCCAATGCGACCACTCGTCGGGCGCATGGCTGACACCATTAACAGACGGTATAAAAATAAGCCCGGCATCGGTTAATTCCGCCAAAAACTGTGTATCGTGACCAGCACCACTGGGCATTTTCAAACACGAATACTTGCGTGCTTTGGCTTTATCGAGAATTTTCTGAGTCAGTGCTGTTGAACAGTCTTTTGGGTTAAGCCAGCTGACTTGCTCATACTCAAACTTCAAGCGATGTTTACGCGCAATGGCTGACAAAGCTTTGTTGCACGAGTCTGCCAGCTCCTTCATCACATCGTTACTCATATCGCGGCCGACTATGGTGAATATAGCTTCACCCGGCACGGTATGCGGACTACCCGGCTTTAAGTCGACTTTACCGACGGTAATACGGGTTTTGTCCGTGCCATCTTCAGCAATAATTCGGTCAATTTCATGGGCAAAGTCGGCCAATCCCATAAACGCATCGCTACGCATATTCATTGGTGCTGTACCAGCATGGTCCGCTTTACCTTTTAAGTGCACTATCCATTTGAAAACACCGGATATGCCTTCCACAGCACCAATGGTTATTTCCTTTTGGAACAACACCGGCCCTTGCTCAATATGCAGCTCATAAAACGCTTTAAGTCGCTCCGGTGGCCAGGCTGCATCAAGCACATCCATCACATTCATACCGTGTGCAGCCATAGCATCTTTCAAGTACACATTGTCGGCATCGTGCGCTGACATTAACCAGTCCGGGTTTATAACGCCCGCTATTGCCTGCGAGCCCATCATACCACCAAATCTACCTTCTTCTTCGGCTGTACCGACTACCCAGACAGGATGCTTCAATTTAATATCGTTTTCTTTGATCGAGCGCAAAACTTCGAATCCGGCAAGCACGCCCAAGGCACCATCAAAAATACCACCAGCGGGAACAGTATCGAGGTGAGACCCGGTTAGCACAGCCGGCTTCTGGGTAAAGTCGCCGATGCCGAAAAAAACATTGCCGGCACCGTCCATAAAGGTTTCAAAACCCTCCGCTTTGGCCTGTTCCATCATCCACTTTCGGGCTTCCATATCGGCGTCAGTAAAGCCCCACCGATACACCCCGTGATCCTTGTCGTTATAACCAATATTGGATAGCTCCAGGACAGACTTCTTTAAACGGTCAGCATTAATGCCTTGCATAATTCCTCCTTTGCCTTTGTTTTAAGCTTAGGACAAAACCAGCAGAGCAACCAAACGAACATAAAAAAGCCCGCACCATGACAGTGCGGGCAAGCGTTGCATGGGGCAAAGGGGAGCCCCAAGAGGGTTTACGACAGTTTGCGTGCAGTCAAAGCTGCATTAAGTACCGCCGCCAACTTAATGGATGATTGAATCGCTTGTGCTGTTACGTCGTGTTTCAGCAACGTTTGCACGTGCGAGTCAATACACATTCCACATCCGTTCAGTGCTGACACTGCCAGTGAAAAAAGTTCAAAATCGGCTTTATCAACACCAGGGTTAGCCATTGCGTTCATGCGCAGACCGGCTGGCATTTTGCCAAACTGCTTATCACTCGATAAGTGCAGGAACCGGTAATACACGTTGTTCATGGCCATTAAAGACGCTGCGGTTTTTGCCGCTGTCTTCACATTGTCTTCGATTTTACCTTCGGCTTCTTCTTCCACAGCTTCGATAAGTTCGTTATCCGCCAAGCTGTACACCAAAGAAAGCGCTGTTCCGTAGAACTGGTCAGCCGTTAAGCCTGACGCTTCCACATTCGAGAACAAACTCGACAGGTTCAGCTTGGTATCCTTGCTGTGGTCACCGAGTAACTGCTTATAATCGGCAATTGACATGGATTAACTCCTTATTAAAGCGTGTCGCCACCAACGGCGCGGTTACATGGGCACAGTTCGTCAGTTTGTAAACCGTCTAAAATACGCAGAATTTCTGCTGGGTTACGACCCACGTTCAGGTTGTTGACCGATACGTGTTGAATCACGTTGTGCGGGTCAACAACAAAAGTTGCACGCAAAGCAACGTTTTCTTCTTTGTCACGTACGCCCAGACCGTCGACTAAAGAGCCGTTGTCCGCAAAAGAATACTGATTCAGGCGGTCAAGATCAGGGTGCTCACGGCGCCATGCTAATTTCACAAATTCGTTGTCGGTGCTGCCGCCCATAACAACCGCGTCACGGTCTGCGAAGTCTTCGTTCAGTTTTGCGAACTCAACAATCTCAGTTGGGCAAACAAAAGTGAAGTCTTTTGGGTAGAAGAAAATAATTTTCCATTTACCGGCAAAACTGCTGTTGTCGATGGTTTCGAACGCGCTTTCGCCGTTTTCTTCAGGCATGTTGAACTTAGGTTTTGCTGCAACAACGCTGAATTCTGGTAATTTATCGCCTACTGTTAACATAAAGTGTCTCCTTGATTGGGATTTAAATCTATTCGTTCCTTAACGAGTCGAGAGCTAGTGTACGGATGGATACAGATTGGATAAAACGAATAAAACGGATTATGATAATCGGAAATACCAATTAAGTTCGTTGCAAAAGGAAAACCATGAGCAAATTACCCAGTTTAAAAAACCTCAGTTATTTGCTGGCGTTGCATCAAGAGCAAAACTTCAATCGTGCAGCGGCTGAATGTAATGTCAGCCAATCGACGTTAAGTAGCGGCATTCAAAACTTAGAAGAGCAATTGGGCTGCCAGCTTATTGAACGTGACCATAAGTCATTTTTGTTTACGGCATTAGGCGAAGAAATTGTCGAGCGCGCACGGCAAATTTTAAGTGCCGCTGAAGAGCTCAGCCACTATGCCCAGGGGCAGGGCAATGTTATGGAAGGCCCGTTGCGTTTAGGCGTTATACCCACTATAGCCCCTTTTGTTATTGGTCAGTTAAGCAAGCGATTGCAGGATGCCTACCCGAAATTGCTACTGCAAATTTCCGAGGACACCACGCAAAACCTACTGCTTCGCCTTAAAAACGGCGAGCTCGATATTTTATTGCTGGCGTTGCCAATGGACATTCAGGGCAATCAGAAATGGGTATTGGGTCGCGACCCATTTAAGCTGGTTGTGCATAAAGAGCTAGCGGATAACATTGGTGAGCCGGTTGACTACGACAAACTTCCTGACAGAAGTATTTTTCTGCTGGAGAAAGAGCATTGCATGACAGGGCACGCGGTAGCCGCTTGTCAGTTAACCGACTCAGTAAAAATGAACCCTTTTACTGCCACCAGCTTACACAGTTTGGTGCAAATGGCAGATGCCCGGTTAGGCGCAACCTTTATTCCGCAAATGGCGATAGATCAGGGGATTCTCAGTAACACCGACTTAGTGCCGTTAAAACCAACCGGGCAAGAGGCGTCTCGTGATATTGGCTTGGTATACCGCCCTACGACCAGTCGTCGTCAGACATTCCGCAAAGTTGCGGAGGAAATAGCCCAACTACTGCCAATTAATACCTTACGCTAACAGCGCCTGTTAGCGTCTTCTTGCCGGCGGCAATGGGTATCGCTCTGCCAGACTGATACTCTCGCCGTCCGGCTTTATAACCCGGGCGTGGCGTCGGTTAAGCTGGCGCGGATCGGTTACGCCACAAGAGTGCGCAATGATGTTTACCCCGTATTCCATGTATTTATGATAGTTCGCCACGCGCTCGCACTTATCGGTTGGATCGAGCCCCTTCATCAGTTTAGGATCGTCCGTCGTAACCCCGGTCGGACAAGTGTTTTTGTTACACTGCATGGCTTGTATACAGCCCAGCGAAAACATAAACCCTCGGGCAGAGGTTACAAAGTCAGCCCCCATTGCAATAGCCCAGGCAACATCAGCCGGGGTTATCATTTTACCTGAAACAATAACTCGCACACGCCCATGCAACCCAGCTTCTGTGAGCTTATCTATTAACACCGGCAGGCTTTCTGATACTTTTAAACCGACATAGTCCATCAATGGTTGCGGTGCAGCACCGGTACCACCGTCAGCACTGTCGAGCGTAATGAAGTCAGGCGCGGATTCAACGCCTCGCGTTAAAATCGAGTCAATCAGTTCATCGATCCAGCTCGGGTCGCCCATCACGAACTTAAAACCGGTTGGCTTGCCAGTAATACGCCGAACCTTATCGATAAAGTCGAGCAGCTCTTCGTTATTACTGATTTCTGGATGGCGGTTAGGGCTAATAGCATCTTTACCAACTTCGATGCCACGAATTTGCGCAATTTCCTCGTTTACCTTAACCCCCGGCAAAATACCGCCTTTACCCGGTTTAGCGCCCTGGCTCAATTTTATTTCAAACATTTTCACGTTGTCGTGGCGGCCAAGTTCCGCTAAACGGTTTTCATCCAATCGACCTTCTTTATCTCTCACCCCAAACTTTGCTGTACCCATTTGGAATACTATGTCGCAATGACCCATAAGGTGGTAAGGCGACAAACCACCTTCGCCAGTATTCATCCAGCAACCCGCCTTCGCAGCCCCTTGCGACAATGACTTAACCGCCACCGGCGACAAGGCACCGTAGCTCATACCTGAAATATGAAAATAGGAAATGGGGGAATAAGGCGTCTCACAATAAGGCCCAATAAGCACGGGCTCGGGAGCGGCAGCTTGCTCTGCAAGAGGCGGATAGGGCGCGTTACTGAATATAATGGTGCCGGTACGGGTTAAATCTCGGGTAGACCCGAAAGCAACGTTTCTGTCTGAGTTTTTTGCCGCACGATACACCCAACTCCGCTGCGCCCTATTAAACGGCATTTCCTCGCGATCCATCGCGAAAAAATACTGGCGCATAAATTCGCCCATGCGCTCAAAAATATAACGAAAACGGCCGACAACAGGATAATTACGCCGAATCGTGTGCTTATTCTGAGTTTTATCCACCACATACATCACACCAACGGAAACAATCAGCGTGATAATAAGAAGAACAAAAATGGCCGCTAACCATTGCGCTAACACCAGAAGAGAGTCCGTACCAAAAAGCTTTTCGCTCATTCCATTCGCACTTATTTTGAAAGTTAATACGTCTATTAACGGCTAAAGCCATAAACAAATCAAGCCAAGAGTCATCAAAATTTCAATGAATGACGTATACTGAAGATAATGAAAAACAAAGGAGACCCTTATGTTTAACCGAAAACTCGTATTAACCGCACTTCTGGCGGCTTCTGCCAGCATGACTGCAGTAGCCGATACCGTCGAAACAGAGCGTCATAAAGTCACCGTTTCCACCTTTGCGGATGGCTTCACTAACCCTTGGGGCATGACGTTTTTGCCAGACAACAGCGTGTTAGTTACCGAGCGCTCGGGTGATCTTTACTGGGTGTCAGAAAACGGTCAATATCGGGAAAAAATAATTGGTGTGCCTGAGGTTGTTGCAAAAAGCCAGGGCGGTTTGCTGGATGTCACCATTGACCCAAACTTTGATGAAAACCAATGGGTTTACATTAGTTATTCAGAGCCTGCGCAAGACGCTGGCAAAGGTAACAGCACAGCCGTTATGAGAGCAAAACTGGTGGACAAAGCCTTTACCGATAAAGAAGTGATTTTCCGTCAGGCTCCGAAATATGAAAGCAACGCACACTTTGGTTCGCGTTTGGTGTTCTCGCCTGAAGGACACTTGTTCGTTACTTTGGGTGACCGCTATTCACGTATGGATGATGCCCAAACACTAGACAACCACCACGGTAAAGTCGTACGCATTTGGCCCGACGGCAGTATTCCTGAAGACAACCCCTTTGTTGGTGAAGATAACGCCTTAGACGAAAACGGCAGTATTCCTGAAGACAACCCCTTTGTTGGTGAAGATAACGCCTTAGACGAAATTTGGTCTTACGGTCACCGCAATGTCCAAGGTGCAGACATTCACCCTGACACGGGCGAATTATGGACAGTAGAACATGGCCCGCAAGGCGGTGATGAAGTGAATATTCCTGAAGCCGGCAAGAACTATGGCTGGCCAGAAATTACTTATGGTGTTGACTACGGCGGTGCCATTATTAGTGAAGACGCAGTGAAAGAAGGTATGGAACAACCGTTTTATTACTGGGTACCGTCGATTGCTACAGCTGGCGCAACTTTTTACACTGGCGACGCTTTCCCTGAGTGGAAAGGTGATTTTTTCGTAGCGGCACTGAAAAGCTCGTTAGTGGCTCGCCTGGACTTGTACGAAGGTCGAATGATGCATGAAGAGCGCTTGTTCGAGGATGCTGTTGATGCGCGTATTCGCGACATTAATCAAGGGCCGGACGGTTATCTGTATTTACTGACTGACGAGTCCAATGGCGCAATCATTCAAATTAAACCGGCAGATTAACGATGTTGTATTCAGCGGTATTTAGAAAATTAACTTACACGGGGCTGCCTTTACTGGCGGCCTCTTTCGTTGTGCAGTCCGCCGAAGTGGACGAAACCGTTGTCGTGACGGCAACAGAGAGCGAAACGCCCTGGCTGACAACAGCGGCGAGTATCGACCGGGTAAACGTCGAGAATACACTGCCATCGATGAACATTGATGCTGGCGATGCCTTAGCCGGTGTGGCAGGTATTCAGGCTGATAATCGTTACAACTACGCACAGGACGCACGCTTAGTGGTTCGAGGCTTTGGATCCAGAGCCGCTTTTGGTGTGCGTGGCTTGCAACTGAATGTCGATGGTATTCCATTGTCTATGCCCGACGGACAGGCACAAACCTCGAGTTTCATTCTCGACAATGTTGATTCGTTAGAAGTGCTTCGTGGGCCATTGGCGACTCTTTACGGCAACTCCGGGGGCGGAGTGGTTGAGTGGTTTAGCCGCCAACCCACCGAAACAGCATTAGAGTGGGGCGGTCAGTTCAGTGAAAACGACACGCAGCGCTACAGCGTCAACGCACAGTGGGCGACAGACACCAAGCAGTTGCAACTTATGGCAACCGACTTTCAGACCGACGGACCACGTCGCCATAATTCTGCAGAGCGCCAGCAACAGGCCGTACGCTGGTACCATCAATGGGACGACCAAAACCGGTTTATTCTGCGTTATGACAATAATGACGCGCCGCTACTGCAGGACCCCAGTGCTTTAACGCCGGAAGCCTGGCGGGAAGATCCGACACAGACCGTGCAGCGTGCTATCGACTTTAATACCCGCAAAGACATTCATCACCGACAAGGCTCTTTAAGCTGGTTTCATGAACGCGACAGCGGCGAAGGTTTAGTCTCTGTTTGGCAGGGCGACCGTGATATTGAGCAGTTCCTGCCATTTGCCGGAGACGATATTAATGAACAAGGCATTTACACCAGTTCCGGTGCGGTCATTGATGTCTCTCGCCAGTTTGAAGGCGCTCACGCGCGCTGGCGTCAACGCGGTAGCAATTGGTCAGCAACATTGGGAGCGCAGCTTGAGCGACAGCAGGATCATCGTTTTGGTTATGTGAATGACAATGGTGAAAAGGGTGAGTTGCGCCGCGATGAGTTTAATTGGATAGACAATGCGTCGGCCTACTTGCGCTTTCAATGGCAGTTAAGTACTGAGTGGTCAGCAACCGGTGGTGTTCGTTACAGCGATATCAGCTACGACGTTAAAGACTACTTTACGGAGCTTGATGGTGCTGATGACAGCGGCAGTAGTGAGTTTCAGGAAACCACCGCCGCGGCCTCTCTCACCTGGCAGTTTTTGCCGACATCCGCTACCTACTTAAGCGTAGGACAAGGCTTTGAAACACCCACCTTGACCGAGCTGGCTTATCGTAATGAAGGATCGGGTTTAAACCGGGAGCTCGGGCCGTCCACCAACGATCAGTGGGAATGGGGCATTAAGCACCAACTACCAAGAGACTGGCGCCTGCACTTAGCTTTCTTCGGTATTGAGAGCGAAAACGAGATATTGGTTAACCAGTCAACTGACGGCAGAACGACCTACCGAAATGCATCAGAGACCTCTCGCGAGGGCGCCGAACTAACCATTAACGGTGCGCTGACACAGCAGTTAAACTTACTGGTCTCGTACAGCTATATAGATGCGGTATTTGGCGAAGGACCGTTACAAGGTAACCAGCTACCCGGTGTCGCAGAAAGTCAGGGCTATTTGCGTTTAAACTGGCAGCCAACCGAGCAGTGGCTGGTTCAAGTTTCGGGTCAGTATCGTGACGAAACTCCGGTTAATGATGCCAACGACACGTTCGCGCCGTCTTATACCACCTGGAATTTTGCCGCGAGCCGCGAGTGGCAATGGGCAAACAGCGAATTAGACGTATGGGCTCGGGTCGACAATATCACCGACAAAGAGTACATCACTGCGGTTGTAGTGAATCAGCAATATCGCCGTTACTACGAACCCGGAATAGGGCGACAAGCAAGCGTCGGCATAAGTTGGCGCCGACGCTTTTAAGTGGCTTTAGACCATAGCTCTTAGTACATCGAGCAGGCGCTGAGCCGTCTGCTCGGATGATGCTGGGTTCTGACCGGTAATTAACATACCGTCCTGAACCGCATAGGCTTGCCAATCATCGACTTTACGATAATGACCACCTTTAGCTGTGAGCTCGTCTTCCAGTAAGAAAGGCACAACGTCCGTTAATTCAACGGCTGCTTCTTCACTATTACTAAAGCCCGTTACCGTACGGCCCTGAACAATGGAGTCACCGCTTGGTGTTTTTGCATTCAGCAGCACCGCTGGCGCATGACACACCGCCGACACCGGCTTACCTTTACTCCAGAAGTGCTCAATCAGCTTAATAGACTGCTCATTGTTGGTTAAATCCCATAACGGCCCGTGTCCACCTGGATAGAAAATAGCGTCAAAGTCGTCAGGGTCAACATCGTCCAGCGTGCAAGTTGTTTCCAGCTTGTGTTGCGCAGTCGAATCTTTCTCTAAACGCTTGGTCGCCTCAGTTTGCGCATCCGGCGCTGTACTGTTCGGATCCATTGGTGGCTTACCGCCTTTAGGAGACGCCAGCGTTACATCGACACCTGCATCCACAAAGACATAGTAAGGCGCAGCAAATTCCTCAACCCAAAAGCCAGTTTTATGGCCAGTGTCGCCAAGCTTGTCGTGTGAGGTTAAGACCATTAATACTTTCACTGGGTACTCCTTAAATTTCGTGTGAAATTCTCTGTAAACTTACGTGCATTTTACGCAAAAAGTCACCAATTTGATCACTCCGCCTCGTTATCAAGCCAGCGATACAGCGTGCGGCGAGTAACGCCGAGTATTTGTGCTGCCTGTGACTTATTGCCGTCGGTATGCTCTAAAACTTTCCTTATGTACTGGCTTTGGTGCTCATCTAACGTTGGCCAGGCTGACGTTGCCGCCGGATGATTGGTATCACTTTTCTCGACTATACGCTGCGGAAAGTCGTCTACCGACAGGGTCTCGTCACTGGAAAACGCAAACGCCCGCTCTATGGCGTTTTGAAGTTCCCGAACGTTCCCCGGGAATGGATACCGATACAATAAATCGAGAGCCTCCGCCGAAATTCCACGTACTGTTTTATCACTGCTCTTCTGTTGCTGCTGCAAAAAGAAATTTGCCAGTCGCTCGATATCCTCTCCTCGTTCTCGTAAAGAAGGCACTCGCAGGCTAAACGTCTCCAGACGATAAAATAAATCTTGCCGGAATTTGCCCTCCTCAACCAGACGCTCTAAGTCTTGGTGCGTCGCTGCAAGAATGCGAACATCCACTTGCTCTTCTTTGTCGCTACCAACAGCTCTTATCGTGCCTTCTTGCAAAACACGCAATAATTTGGCCTGAAGCGCCATTGGCATTTCGCCAATTTCATCCAACAATAAGGTGCCGCCGTCGGCTTGCTTTAAAAGCCCCTGCCGCTTATTCTGCGCGCCGGTAAAAGCCCCCGCCGCGTGACCAAAGAACTCACTTTCCATTAAGTCGGCTGGAATACCCGCACAGTTTACTGCCTGGAAAGGTTTGTCAGATCTATCACTCAGCTCATGTAAGGCTTTAGCCACTAACTCCTTACCTGTACCGCTTTTGCCGGTAATAAGGACACTGCCGCCGGTTGGCGCAATGTGTTCAATTTGGTCATAAAGCTTGCGCATAGCCGGACTTTGCCCCACCAAGCCACCGGGGCCTTTCTGCTGTTGTTTATAACGTTTCAGTTCCCGCTGTAATGAGCGATGCTCTAATATTCGATCAACGCTCAACAGCAAGTGCTCAATATCCAGCGGTTTTGTCAGAAAGTCATCGGCACCTTTTTTCAGCGCATCAACCGCCTGATCAACCGTGCCAAATGCCGTTATCAGCAATAGCGCAGGCGGGTTATCGTGCTGCTTCAAGTCTTCCAGTAAGGTTAAACCCGATTCTCCGGGCAGGCGTATATCGCTGACAATTAAGTCAGGGCTTGCATTGCTGCTCTTAAAGTCTTCTAAGCTTTCCCAGGCATCCACCTGGTAGCCTTCCGCTTCAAGTTCTTCGACCAAAAGCTCCTGTAATGCAGGGTCATCTTCAACAACACCTATGACAGCTTTCAGTACCGCCATTATTGACCTCCTAGTGCAGGCTTATCGGCCAGGCTCGATGCCGGCAAACATAAAGTGACCCGACAGCCACCCTTATCGTTATTCGTTAACATCAATTCGCCCTGATGATCACTCAAAACATGTTTCACTATCGTCAGTCCCAAACCGGTGCCTTTACCTTGTGGTTTATTGGTCTCAAAAGGGTGCAAGGCTTTTTCTTTCATATTGTCAGGCAGACCTTCACCGTCATCATCAATAATTATTTTCAACGTATTGCTGTTATCGAGCTCGGCATACAAGTGCACGATATGTTTTGCTGCCTGTAACGCATTGCGCATGACATTCACCAACGCCAGTTCCAACCGTTTAATATCAACTTTTAGTGTGACAGCAGGTAACTCACCCAGTTCGACTCTGGCGGCTCCTTTGTCTTGCTCAAACTGAATGCTGGTTATTGCCGTATCTATCAAGGTTGCCAGCGCTATAGACTCGCGGTGCTGAACTGGCGTTCTGGAGAACGCGAGCAATTGGTTGACCAACCCGGTTAACCGCTGAACCTGGCCTCGAACGGCCTGCAATTGACGCTGACTTTCTTCATCTTTGTGGGTTCTAAGCAATCGGCTGGCGCGTCCGTCGATAACGGTAAGCGGCGCCCCTAGTTCATGTGCAACGCCGCTGGCAACGCTCCCTATTGCCGCCATTTTTTCTTGTTCGCGTAATGCTTGCTGAAGCGAGGCTTCGTGCTGTCGGCGTTGTTCTAACTCTTTTTCGGCCTGCTCTATACTGTCCAACATTCGGTTAAGCCCTTGCGCAACCTCCTGCAACTCAGAAGGCCCCTCAGGTTTTACTCGAGCCGTACGGTTCCCCTCAGCCACTTGCAGCATCGCGTCTTTCAGTTTGACAACGTGTCGCCCCACACCTCGATAATGACCGAATACTAATACGGCGATAGTAATAACGGCAAAGGCGCCCCAGGTTAACCAGGCATATTGGCTAAGTTCTTCAAAAGACTCATCAAAGTCACTGGCTCGGCGGTTAATTTGCAGTAACCCGATAATTCGTCCGCCTCTGTCAACAATAGGGAGGAACTGGGAAAAAACATCACGTCCCTCTACACGACGATAGTCATCTTGTTTAATGCCTGTCTCTACTGTCTGTAAAGCCAACTGACTATTACTTAAGTCAGTTTCCGTTACGCCCGCTTCAGCAACTTGCTCACCATAGACGTTATATACAGAAGCACCATAAACCCGACCAATGCTAAACACAGAGTCCAGGTTCGCCTGCACGGTATCCAAGTCGTTATTCACCAATGCATCACTAATAGGCAAGCTAATAGCCCTTCCCAAAAGCTCTAAATCGCTTTTTAAACGATCATTAGCTTCCTCTGAAGCAATCTGTAAGCCAACACTTATCGCTATGCCTGAAATAAGCAACATAGGAAAAACAACATAGGCAAGTAATCGGCGTTGTAAGCTAGAAAGCGGCCATCTGTATACTTTTGTCACACTTTCCTCCTTTAACTGTGTATTCAGGATACATATTTTTTACAGGATCTGCCTACCGATACACTCATTTTATAAAAAGTCTATTAATAACAATAAGATGAAAAGTTGGCACAGTCTTCGCTTTAGTAAGAGCGTTAGTAAATCTGACAGAATCAACAAGGAGATTATCATGCAAAAGACAATTATCGCATTAGCAACTGTATTCGCACTGGGTAGCACTGCAGCTATGGCTCAACAGCAACAAGCTCAAGATCCAATGGCTCAGCAACAACAGCAAACTCAGGAAATTTCTGAAGGCATGTTGGTTAAGTTTGTTTCAGCAATGGAAGAGGTACAAGGCGTTACCGAGAAGTACCGTGACAAGTTCCAAAACGCAGAAAACCAGGAAGAAGCTCGCGAAATTCAGCAATCAGCTCAAGAAGAAATGATTGCGGCCGTTGAAGACGCAGGCCTTACTCCTCAAGAGTACAACATGATCATTCAGCAAGCTCAAAACGACGAAGAACTGCGCGCTCGTTTAGAAGAGTTAACCTCTGATTCTTAATTCGTTTTAGCTAAAACCCCACTACAAATCCGCAATCAGTTTGGTCTGATTGCGGATTTTTTTGATCATATCTCCTATGCTTTACGTAACTCATTAAACTAAAAAGAATTAACGCAAGGAGACAGCGACGTGAAAGCATCCGATTTATTCGTAAAAGCTCTGGAGAACGAAGGTGTTGAATACGTTTTCGGTATTCCGGGCGAAGAAAATCTGGACTTATTAGAGTCTCTTTCAAAATCTAATATCGAGCTTATTCTAACTCGTCATGAGCAAGGTGCCGGCTTTATGGCCGCCACTTATGGTCGACTTACCGGCAAACCAGGTGTTTGTTTGTCGACGTTAGGACCGGGCGCGACCAACCTGGTCACTCCGGTTGCTTATGCGCAGCTAGGTGCGATGCCTATGGTCGTAATTACAGGCCAAAAACCTATTAAAGAGCGCCAGCAGGGCCAGTTCCAGATTATCGATGTTGTCGACATGATGACGCCCATTACCAAATACACACAGCCTATTATTAGCGCTAATAGTATTCCGGCACATATCCGCGAGGCCTTTCGCCGAGCGGAAGATGAACGCCCCGGTGCTTCACACCTGGAGTTATCGGACGACATTGCTCGTGAGGAAGTGAGTGCTAACCCAATAACGCCGAGTTTCTCTCGCCGTCCTATAACTGAACATAAAGCGGTTCGTCATGTTCTGCAATTACTGAAAGATGCAAAACATCCGGTGTTACTTATTGGTGCCGCGGCAAACCGTAAAATCACAGCGAAAATGTTAAGAGCCTTTGTTGATAAAACCGGCATTCCGTTTATTACGACGCAAATGGGTAAAGGCGTTATTAATGAGGACCATCCCCGCTGGTTGGGCAATGCCGCAGTTTCAGATGGGGACTACCCGCACCGTGCCATTGAAAAAGCGGACTTAATTCTTAATGTGGGGCACGATGTTGTCGAGAAGCCGCCGTTTATGATGAAAACCGGGGTAAACGACGACAGAAAAGTGGTTCACATTAATTTTCAGGGTGCCCAAGTCGACCCTGTCTACTTCCCGCACGCCAGTATGATTGGTGACATTGGTAACAGCATTTGGCAACTGAAGGAAGGTATTGAGCCACAAGAGCACTGGGACTTTGACTTTATGCTGAAAGTCCGCGATCACATGCGTGACCATACCGACGAAGGTGCCGATGACGATCGCTTTCCAATTCTGCCTCAGCGTTTAGTTGAGGATGTTCGTGACGTTATGCCAGACGATGGCGTTATTGCACTGGATAACGGCATTTATAAAATTTGGTTTGCCCGTAATTATCCGGCACGTGAGCCAAATACCGTATTGCTGGATAACGCATTAGCCTCTATGGGTGCCGGTTTACCTTCGGCAATGGCTGCCAAACTGGTCAACCCTGAGAAAAAAGTCATGGCTATCTGCGGTGACGGCGGCTTTATGATGAACTCCCAGGAGTTAGAAACCGCAGTGCGCATGAATCTGGACATTGTCATTGTTATTCTTAACGACAGTGGCTATGGCATGATTAAATGGAAACAACAGCACATGGGTTTAAGCGACTATGGCTTAGACTTCAATAACCCGGACTTTGTGAAGTACGCTGAGTCCTATGGCGCTAAAGGGTATAGGGTGGATAGCACCGAAAACTTGATACCACTGATGAAAGAATGCCTGGATAAACCAGGCGTACACCTCATTGATGTTCCCATGGACTATTCACAAAACGACCGGCTGCTGAACGAAGAAATTCCTGAACGCAGCCGGGCGATAAAAGCCTATTAAGCTTTAGATGGGTCGGTATCCGCGAAGTAGGGGTAGTCGTTGAGCTTATCAACGAAAGCCTCAAGTCGCGGGTACTTATCCAAATTAAAACGCTGACGGAATAATCCCCAACTTAAAAAGCAGCCCAACCGCAGCTCACCATCACTGAATGGATGTGGACCCTCGTACGCCACTGCGTGATCTTTTTCTTCCATCAACTGCAATATGTCATTGATGCGCTCTTGCTGGCGCTGCAAATAAGGCGCCTGTGAACTTTTTATACCATCTTTTTCCAGCAAGAAAATATTAATGGCAGCATCCATTGCCGTATTGACCAGACAGTATTGATCGAAGTCTTTTGTATCGGCAAAGAAACGCTCACCGGCTTTCTCCCGCACGTACTTTAAAATACTGGTCGAGTCATGCAGTCGTAAATCGTTATGGTGCAAAAACGGGACCTTCTTCGCCGGGCTCAGTTTTGCGCTTGTGTCGAAATCAGTCTCTGTTAGCGAAAACTTCGTGTCCGTCTCTAGCAAGGCAATACGGCAATGTCTTACATAAGGTGACGTATAACTGCCAAACAATTCCATGGTAAACCTCCGTTAATGATCACGACAGGCTTCGTCCGGATACTCCAGCTCTATGGTTGTATGAGCTAATTCAAACTCGGCCAATTGTTCTGATATCTTTTCTTTTAACACCGCTCTCTCGGTGCTGGTTAACTCCTTTGATACCACAATATGTGCTGTTAATACATGCCGTTCGCCATCGAGCGACCAAAAATGTAAATGGTGTGCGTTATCGACTAAATCCAACGCCACCAACTTTTTATGGATTTGCTGATAAACCTGCGGGTCAGGGGAAGCCTGAACAAATAACTTAATAGTGGATCCTAAATGTCGTACCACGTTCACTAAAATAAACAGGGTAAACGCAATAGACAATAAAGGATCTAAAATAGGCCAGTCGACAAACAGTAAGACAATAGAGACAACCAGCACTGCAAGCCAACCGAGAACATCTTCCAGCAAATGCCAGTTCAATACCCGTTCATTAAGTGACTGACCTTTCGAGAGTTTGAATGCCGCATAACCGTTCACAATAACGCCAAATACGGCCAGCAAAGCCATGCCTTCAGCCATAGGCATAACCGGATTCCACAGCCGTGGAATCGCCTCAAACAGAATCCAAATGGAACCTACTGTAAGAATAACCGCATTAATAAAGGCGCCGACTAAGGAGAGACGACGGTAACCATAAGTAAAGGTATTGGTCGCGTCTTTGCGACTGAATTTATCCAGCAACCAGGCCATACCGATAGAGATACTGTCACCTAAGTCATGAACCGCATCGGCAAGTATCGCGGTACTGTTGGTGAGCACTCCGCCAATAAATTCGATAACTGTGAAGCACAAGTTTAAGAAGAACGCCCAGCCAATGCGCTCTGAAGCCGTATCATGATGATGGTGGTGATGCATAGTGCTCCTAACTTAACAATTCTTTGTACTAATAAGACTCTCAAATAGTATAAGCAATCATACCGCCTGCTAGCCAAAGAACACTCACTACGCATAATGTATTCATTACTTTATCCCCAACAGACGACCCGCCATGGTCATGATGATGGTGGTGCTCATGCTCTTTTTGTTTCTTACGCCAAAGTACAACCATGACAGCGCTAAGTAGTAAGAAAATAACATTCAGAACAAAACCATAATTGAGTTTGAAGTGTTCTTGCTTAGCCGGTGAGGACCATTGAGACGCATCGGGTAAGGCATCAAAGGCCAACAATCCGTAATGCATAGCAAGAGACGCCGCTACCAGGCAAATAAAAAGCATTAATGCAATGTACAGAGCCATTTTCCAACCATAGTAGCGCGCATTAATTTTCAGCACTGGCAGGACAATTAAATCAGAGAAAATGAATGCCATAACACCCGCAAAAGCGACACCTTCACCAAAAAGCACCGCCGCCAATGGAATGTTCCCCATGGAACCTATAAAAGTAAAAAACGCGGCAATAGGACCTACAGCAGCCTGTTGCAATAATGACCAGAAACCTGGCTCGCCTTGAGTCCCCACACCAATAAATAGCCATTCAAAAAACGCACTGGGAACAAAGGCAGAAATAACGCCGGCAACGGTAAAACCAATAAGTACGTCTTTCCAAACCATCTGCCATTCCATTACGTATTTTTGGCCGACCTTTTGCCAGGTATCCTTACTGAAAAGATCCGATAATGTGCTCTCGTGTTGATGTTCCTCGTCTTCTTCGTCCTCTTTTCGCGCGTTCTTAATCAGGTTTTGAGGGTTAGTTAACGTAATAAAGAGCCAGACGAATAGGATCAGCAACAACCCGCCAACGTATTCACCAACGACAAATTGCCAGCCTAGAAATATTGAAATAACAAAACCCAGCTCAATAACCAAGTTGGTAGAAGCCAGCATAAACGCCATAGACGCACTGAACGCCGCGCCTTTGTTAAATAAAGCTCTGGTGGTTGAAAGTGCTGCGAAGCTGCAAGAACTAGAGATAAAACCAAAGAAGGTACCCAGCGACACAGACTTTAAGTCATTACCGCCCATCGCCTTGCGCATGCGCCGCTTAGTAATAAGCACTTGGATTAAGCTACTGATCAAATAACCTAATACAAACGCCCATAACGCCATCCAGAAAAAACCAAGGCTCGTGTACGCCGATTCGCCCCATAGTGATATGAAGTTATCCATAAAAGTCCCATAAAAAAACCCAACCACCTCAAGGTAGTTGGGTTTCACTAAAAGATCAAATAACCTTTTAAAATATAGCTTTATAAATCAATATCTTACTCAACAGTAACTGACTTGGCCAAGTTCCTGGGTTGGTCCACATCGGTACCTTTTATCAGAGCTACGTAATAGGACAGCAGCTGCAACGGAACGGTGTAAACAATAGGCGCTATCACTTCGTCACAGTGACAAACGTTCAACACGTTCATTGTATCATCACTCTTGAAGTGGGCGTTTTTATCAGCAAAAACGTACATCAAACCGCCACGGGCGCGAACTTCTTCCACGTTCGACTTCAGCTTTTCCAGTAAATCGTTGTTTGGTGCCACGACAATAACTGGCATTTCTTCGTCAATAAGTGCCAGTGGGCCGTGCTTTAACTCACCAGCAGCATAGGCTTCTGCATGAATGTAAGAAATTTCTTTCAGTTTTAAAGCGCCTTCCATAGCAATAGGGTATTGGTTACCACGTCCGAGGAACAGGCTGTGGTCTTTGTTGGCAAAGTCCTGAGCCAGCTCTTCAATTTCATCGGCTAATGCCACCGCTTCTTCCAGCTTAGTTGGCAAGGCTTGCAGTGCATGAACAACGGCCTCTTGCTGCTGCTCTGGCATGCCGCGATATTTGCCAATACCTAATGTCAGCATTAATAGACCGGTAAGCTGGGTTGTGAAAGCTTTGGTAGACGCCACGCCAATTTCCGCACCAGCGCGGGTCAAAAAGGCCAGGTCCGATTCGCGCACCATAGACGACGAGCCCACATTACAAATGGTCAGGCTGCCTTTATAACCAAGCTCTTTCGACAAACGCAGTGCCGCCAAAGTATCCGCTGTTTCACCACTTTGAGAAATGGTGACCAGCAAGCTGTTAGGGTGAACATAAGACTTGCGATAACGAAACTCTGAAGCAATTTCGATATTGCATGACACATTCGCCATAGATTCCAGCCAGTAGCGGGCAACCATACCTGCATGGTAACTGGTACCACAGGCAACAATTTGCACATGCTCAATGTCTTTTAAAATCTCCGCTGCATTTTCACCAAAAGCATTATCCAGTACGGTAGTTTCCGACAAACGACCTTCCAGCGTATTACGAACGGCTATTGGCTGTTCGTAAATTTCTTTCAGCATGAAGTGGCGATACTGGCCTTTACCACCGGCGTCATAGCTGACATCAGACTCGACCACTTCGCGTTCTACCGAATTGCCTTCTGTATCGTAAATGGCAATATCTGTGCGATTAATGTCCGCAACATCGCCTTCTTCCAGGTAAATAAACTGGCGAGTAACCGGTAATAAGGCCAACTGATCAGAGGCGACAAAGTTTTCACCAATACCGACACCGATAACCAATGGACTGCCAGAGCGAGCAACGACTAGACGTTCAGGATGTTTAGTATCCATAACAACCGTGCCATAAGCGCCTTCTAACTGACGAACAGCCGATTGAACCGCATCTAACAAATCACCCTTTGTTTTGCGCTCGTGATGAATTAAGTGAGCGATTACTTCGGTGTCAGTCTGCGAGTTAAAAACATAACCTTCGGCTTTAAGCTCTTCTCGCAGGCGTTCATGATTTTCAATAATGCCGTTATGCACTACGGCAATTTCATCCTCAGAGCGGTGAGGGTGGGCGTTTGCTTCCGTTACACCACCGTGTGTTGCCCAGCGTGTGTGCGCAATGCCTATAGTACCGTCCAGTGGGTTCTGCGCTATCGCATCTTTCAGCTCCTGGACTTTACCGGTTCGTCTAACACTCTTTAATTCGTTATTGGCATCAATGACAGCAACGCCTGCTGAGTCATAGCCTCTGTATTCAAGACGTTTAAGACCTTCCAACAAAATACCGGCGACACGGCGTTCTGATGTTGCACCTACTATACCGCACATAACTTAACTTCCTTTTTTCTGAGGGCGTTGCCAGCCACTGATATTACGCTGTTTTCCACGTGCTACCGCAAGTTCTTCATCGGCCACTTCTCGGGTCACTACCGAGCCGGCCCCAACGGTTGCATTGTTACCTATTTTTACTGGCGCAACCAACGAGCTGTTAGAGCCAATAAAGGCTCCGTTACCTATTTCCGTCAGGAATTTATTAACACCGTCGTAATTACAGGTAATGGTTCCGGCACCAATATTGGCGTACTCGCCAACTTGAGCGTCGCCCAGATAGGTTAAATGGCTTGCTTTGGAGCCTCTACCTAAGCGACTTTTCTTCATTTCAACAAAGTTTCCGACCTGCGCTTCATCGGCAAGTTCCGCGCCTGGGCGCAAGCGAGCAAACGGGCCAACTTTACAGTTTTTCGCTACCGTCGCACCTTCGATGTGTGAATTAGCACGAATAACCGTGTTGTCGCCAATGATTGCGTCTTTAATCACACAGTTAGGCTCTACCGTCACGTTATTACCAATAGTGACATCACCTTCAATAACCACGTTTATATCGAAAGTAACGTCGTTACCGACAGTAAGTTTACCGCGACAATCAAAACGAGCCGGGTCAATTAAGGTAACGCCCTGTGTCATTAATTCATCAGCCTGACGACGTTGAAACGCACGCTCCAGCTGCGCTAATTGTTGACGGTTATTCGCTCCTTCAACTTCATAGGTCGCATCGGGTTGCGCAGTAGCAATTGTCACGCCTTGTTCAGCGGCCATAGCAACAATGTCAGTCAGATAATATTCTTTCTGGGCATTGTCGTTACTTAAGTTCTCTAGCCACGCTTTAAGCTTAGCGCCATCGGCAATCATAATGCCGGTGTTCACTTCCTGAATAGCGAGTTGCCCGGCATTTGCGTCTTTTTGTTCGACAATGCCGGTCACTTGTTTATCTGAATTTCTGACGATACGACCGTAACCGTTAGGATCGTCGAGAGTCATGGTTAGAAGACCTAACTCTGTCGTCTGGGTGGCAGTTAAAAGTTTAATTAAGGTCGACTCGGTTAATAGCGGCACATCACCGTACAAAATAACGACTTTTTCATCGTCTTTTAAGTAAGGGATGACTTGCTGAACTGCGTGTCCCGTGCCCAGTTGTTCGCGTTGCTCTACCCAGGTTAAGTCATCTCCCTGAATTGTGTTCTGTAGCTGCTCACCACCATGGCCGTATATTAGGTTTATTGCTTCAGGCTTTAACGAACGAGCCGTGTCTATTACATGCTCTACCATTGGCTTATTCGCTACTTTATGCAGCACTTTAGGCAAGTCTGAGCGCATTCTGGTTCCTTTACCAGCCGCCAGAATCACAACGCGTAACTTCATAGTCATCGAGTCCTTAATAAAACGTTCATAACCCGCATTGTAACGACAAAAAAGGCCTTGTTGTACTCACAACAAGGCCTTTTACAGGTTATATACAAACTTTTAGCGTCTAAGCTTACGAATAACCTCAAGCTGAGCCAGCGCACGTGACAATTCAGCAATTGCTTCTGCGTAGGTGACATCGGCACCTGAATCGGCAATAGCTTCTTCTGCACGTTTTTTCGCAGCTTCTGCGGCTTGTTCGTCCAGTTCGTCACCACGTACTGCTACGTCAGCAAGTACAATGACGTGACCCGGTTGAACTTCTAAAACACCGCCAGCGACATACATAAGCTCTTCATCACCTGCTTCACTGACATAACGCACCATACCTGGCTTAATTTTTGTCAGTAGAGGTGCGTGACCCGGGTAAATACCCAACTCACCTTCGCTACCAGAAACCTGAACCGTTTGTACTGCGCCGGAGAAAAGTTTTTCTTCAGCGCTAACAACGTCCAGAGTTAATGTCTGTGTGGCCATTTAAACCTCCAGATTGGTTACAGGTTTTTGGCTTTCTCAACCGCTTCTTCGATGGTACCTACCATGTAGAAAGCTTGTTCTGGCAGATCATCGTATTCGCCTTCAAGAATACCTTTAAAGCCAGCAATCGTGTCTTTCAGCGATACATATTTACCAGGAGCTCCGGTAAATACTTCGGCTACGAAGAACGGCTGTGACAAGAAACGCTGAATTTTACGAGCGCGGGCAACAGTACGCTTATCTTCTTCTGACAATTCGTCCATACCCAAGATAGCAATGATGTCTTTCAGCTCTTTATAACGCTGAAGTACTTCCTGAACACCCATTGCCGTGTTGTAGTGCTCGTCACCGATAACCTGAGGGTCCAACTGACGTGACGTTGAATCCAACGGGTCAACCGCAGGGTAGATACCCAATGACGCAATGTCACGGTTCAATACAACAGTCGCATCCAAGTGAGCGAAGGTTGTTGCAGGTGATGGATCCGTTAAGTCATCCGCAGGTACGTAAACGGCCTGAACAGACGTGATTGAACCCGTCTTAGTTGAGGTGATACGTTCCTGAAGAACACCCATTTCTTCAGCAAGTGTAGGTTGATAACCAACCGCTGAAGGCATACGACCTAACAGTGCTGATACCTCAGTACCTGCCAGTGTGTAACGGTAGATGTTATCGACGAAGAATAGTACGTCGCGACCTTCGTCACGGAATTTCTCTGCGATAGTCAAACCAGTCAGAGCAACACGTAAACGGTTACCCGGTGGCTCGTTCATCTGACCATAAACCAGTGATACTTTATCCAGAACGTTTGAATCGTTCATCTCGTGATAGAAGTCGTTACCTTCACGAGTACGCTCACCAACACCTGCGAATACTGAGTAGCCGCTGTGCTCGATAGCGATGTTACGGATAAGCTCCATCATGTTAACGGTTTTACCAACACCAGCACCACCGAACAGACCGACTTTACCACCCTTAGCGAATGGGCAAATCAGGTCGATAACTTTGATACCAGTTTCTAACAGTTCGTTAGTGTTTGACTGGTCTTCATAAGTTGGCGCTGCGCGGTGAATAGACATACGCTCTTCTTCACCGATAGGACCCGCTTCATCGATTGGGTTACCCAATACGTCCATAATACGGCCCAGAGTTTTCTTACCTACTGGAACCATGATTGGCTCACCGGTGTTCTCAGCGGTGATACCACGACGCAAACCGTCAGTTGTACCCATTGCGATGGCACGTACAATTCCGCCGCCCAGCTGTTGCTGAACTTCGAGAATCAGACCTTCTAAACCACCGTCGGTCACTTTCAGTGCGTCGTATACTTTTGGTACAGCGTCTTGTGGAAATTCTAAATCCACAACGGCGCCGATAATTTGTACGACCTTACCTTGACTCATGACGTTTCCTCTAACTCTTCAATTCTTTTTACCGTTGCCGCGTTATACCGCTTCGGCGCCGGATACGATTTCCGAAATTTCTTGCGTAATTGCTGCCTGACGCGCCTTGTTGTACTGCAATTGCAGCTGATCGATAAGATCTTCGGCGTTGTCCGTTGCGGCTTTCATCGCAATCATCCGTGCGGCTTGCTCGCTTGCAAAGTTATCTACGACGCCTTGGTACACCTGCATTTCTACAAAGCGGCGAATAAGCGTATCTAAGATACTTTCAGGATTCGGTTCATACAGGTAGTCCCAGCTGCCTGTTTGTACATCATCTTCCGAACCTGTTTGCGGCAATGGCAACAATTGATGAATGGTCGGCTCTTGGGTCATCGTATTCACAAACTTGTTGAATACAACGTACAAGCGATCGATTTTGCCTTCTTCGTAGGCATCCAACATGACTTGGATAGAACCGGTAATTTCTTTCAGCTCAGGCTTTTCACCCATGCCTGATACTTGCGCCTGCAATTTACCAAAGCGCTTAAAGAATCCAGTTCCTTTACTGCCTATTGCAGCAAAATCAGCTTCTACACCTTGCTCTTTCCACTCATTTGCGTGCTTAACGACTTTTTTGAACTCATTACCGTTCAAGCCGCCACACAAACCACGGTCGGTAGAAATCACAATATAACCCACGCGTTTTACCTGGCGTTCTTCCATAAATGGATGACGATATTCCAGATTACCGCGTGCCACATGACCAATCACCTTGCGAATGGTTTCAGCGTATGGGCGACTTGCTTCCATACGTTCCTGCGCCTTTTTCATTTTAGACGCAGCCACCATTTCCATAGCGCTGGTGATCTTCTGAGTATTACCGATACTCGAGATCTGAGTTTTTATCTCTTTACCGCTGGCCATGACGATTCTCCTGTTAACTCAACGACAAATGGCCGCAAATAGGGCGGCCACGTTCGATTACCACGATTGCGTCTGCTTGAATTTCTCAAGCGCCGCTTTCAACTGGGCGTCGATGTCGTCGTTATAGTTGCCAGTTTTATCAATCTCAGCCATTAGGTCGGCGTATTCACTCGCCATGAAAGATTGCAGAGACTCTTCAAAATCCATGATCTTGTCGACAGCAACGTCTTTCAGGAAGCCTTTTTCAACGGCGTAAATTGATACAGCCATTTGAGCAACGCTCATTGGCTTGTACTGTTTCTGTTTCATCAGTTCGGTAACACGTTGACCGTGCTCCAACTGCTCGCGAGTAGACTCATCAAGGTCAGATGCGAACTGAGCGAAAGCCGCCAATTCACGGTACTGAGCAAGAGCAAGACGGATACCGCCACCCAGTTTCTTGATGATTTTGGTCTGTGCTGAACCACCGACACGAGAAACCGAAACACCCGCGTTAACTGCAGGACGAATACCTGAGTTAAATAAGTCAGTTTCTAAGAAGATCTGACCATCGGTGATTGAGATTACGTTAGTTGGTACGAACGCAGAAACGTCACCCGCTTGGGTTTCAATGATAGGTAACGCAGTCAATGAACCGGTTTGACCTTTCACTTTACCGTCGGTGTGTTTTTCAACGTAGTCGGCGTTTACACGCGCAGCACGCTCAAGCAGACGAGAGTGAAGATAGAAAACATCACCCGGGAATGCTTCACGACCTGGTGGACGACGCAGCAACAATGAAATCTGACGATAAGCAACAGCTTGCTTAGACAGATCATCGTATACGATAAGAGCGTCTTCGCCGCGATCACGGAAGAACTCACCCATTGTACAACCTGAGTAGGCTGCCAGGTATTGCAGTGCTGCTGATTCAGAAGCAGAAGCCGCAACTACAATGGTGTTTTCCATTGCGCCGTGCTCTTCCAGCTTACGAACAACTGCAGAAATAGTGGAGTTTTTCTGACCGATAGCAACGTAAACACACTTAATACCAGAGTTTTTCTGGTTAATGATAGCGTCAACGGCTAATGCAGTTTTACCGGTTTGGCGGTCACCGATGATAAGCTCACGCTGACCACGACCAACTGGAATCATCGAGTCAATTGATTTGTAACCAGTTTGTACTGGTTGATCAACAGATTGACGCTCGATAACGCCCGGTGCGATTTTCTCAACCGGCTCATAGCCGTCTGCTTCGATAGGGCCTTTACCATCGATAGGCTGGCCTAGCGTGTTAACCACACGACCTAACAGTTTATCGCCAACCGGAACTTCCAGGATACGACCGGTCGATTTTACTTTGGTGCCTTCTTGCAAATCTGCATATGGGCCCATAACAACCGCACCAACCGAATCACGTTCAAGGTTCAATGCGATAGCGTAACGATTACCAGGTAGCTCAATCATTTCACCTTGCAGACAGTCTGCAAGTCCGTGAACACGAATGATACCGTCTTGAACAGACATGATGGTACCTTCGTTGCGAGCTTCGCTGGTGACTTCGAACTTCTCAATTCGCTGTTTGATCAGTTCTGCGATTTCATTTGAATTCAATTGCATGCTCAAGTCCCCAATTAGGATTGCAGTGCGGTGGCAAGTCTATCGAGCTTGCCACGCAAGGTGCCATCGATAACGGTGTCACCTGCTTCAATTACCAGTCCACCAATGATGGACTTATCAACACTGCAGTTCAGCTTAATTTTGCGTTGCAGACGTTTTTCCAGTGCTTTGCTTAACTCTGTTTGCTGAGCTTTCAGCAAACGAGTGGCTGATTTGACATCGACAGTGACTTCTTTGTCATATTCTGCACGAAACGCCTGATAAAGCTCACTAACCGCCGGAAGTGCCGGTAAACGTTCGTTTTCCGCCATAACCTTCAGGAAGTTTTTAACGTTTTCGTCGATTTCATCGCCGCAAACACCTAAAAATACTTCCGTGGTTTTCCCAACAGTCGCAGAGCTGCTCAAGAAAGACGCGATAATGTCATCTTGTGCTACCGCGGCAGCAAAAGAGAGCGTTTCGTCCCATTTATCAAGCGCTCCTTGTTCCAAAGCAAAATCAAAAGCTGCTTTAGCGTAGGGGCGAGCGACCGTAGTCAATTCTGACATAAGCTCTAAACCCCTTTATTAAAGTTCAGCGACCAGTTTTTCAACAATGTCACTGTGAGCGTCTTTATCAATTTCACGCTCGATGATTTTCTGAGCCCCTGTTACTGCAAGAACAGCAACTTGCTTACGCAGCTCTTCACGAGCGCGATTACGCTCAGCAGTCACTTCTTCGTGACCAGACGCAACGATTTTTTCACGTTCTTCGTGACCACGTTGAGTTTCTTCCTCAACGATTTTAGCGCCACGCTTTTTCGCCTGTTCAACGATTTCAGCTGCCTGCTGTTTCGCTTCTTTTAACTGCTCAGCAATTTCTTCCTGGGCTTTTTCTAAATCTTTTTGAGCGCGTTCGCCCGCATTTAGACCGTCAGCAATTTTCTTCTGACGCTCTTCGATAGCATTGATGATCGGTGGCCACACGAATTTCATGCAGAACCACACGAACACGATGAACGCGATCGTTTGTCCAATTAGAGTTGCGTTGATATCCACAACGGACCTCCTTTATCTGGTGACCGTCGAATCGCGCTTAGCCTAACTGAGTTAAGAACGGGTTTGCGAAAGTGAATAGCAATGCAACCGCAACACCGATCATCGCGATAGCATCGATAAGACCCGCTACGATGAACATTTTAACTTGCAGCTGAGGCGCTAGTTCAGGTTGACGAGCAGCAGCTTCCAGGAATTTACCACCCAGCATACCGAAGCCAAGTGCTGTACCTAGTGCAGCAAGACCGATCATGATTGATACAGCGATAGCAGTAAAAGCAACTACAGTTTCCATTGATTTCTCCAGTTTTTCAGTAGATTAAAGTTAAAAAGTAAAACAAAAACTTTTCAGTTAAAACGTATTAAAACTTAGTGTTCAGATGACGCCATGCTTAAGTAAACAATGGTCAGCATCATGAAAATAAACGCTTGCAATGTAATGACCAGAATGTGGAATACCGCCCAGGCAAAGTGCGCCGGTAGCTGGAACAAACCAATCATTGCAATTAGGATGAAGATTAACTCACCCGCATACAGGTTACCGAACAAACGCAGCGCCAGTGACGCTGGTTTTGCCAGTAAAGTAATGCTTTCAAGTACAAAGTTGACCGGGATAAGTGTCCAGTGATTGAACGGGTTCATGGTCATTTCTTTGGTGAAACCTTTTATACCTTTGTATTTGATTGAGTAAATAATGATTAGAGCAAAAACACTCAGACTCAATGCAAAGGTGGTGTTCAAGTCCGTGGTTGGAACCACTTTGAAATAAATGTCATGTGGACTTTCAGCAAAACCTAACCAGTAACCAATATACATAGCCGCTGTTGGCAGCCAGTCTACCGGCACAAGGTCCATTAAGTTCATCAGGAATATCCAGACGAAAATGGTTAACGCTAAAGGTGCAATGAGTTTATCTTTGCCGTGGAAGGACTCTTTGACGCTATTATCGACGAATTCGACGATCATCTCGACAAAGCATTGCCACTTACCAGGTACCCCCGCGGAGGATTTTTTCGCTACTTTGCGGAAGCTCCACAAAAATAGCGTACCCAGTAACACGGACCAAAGGATAGTATCGACATTAACCGCCCAGAATCCTTCACCAACCGTCCAGTTTTTAAGGTGGTGCTGAATATACTGAGTCGGAGTTTGCTCTCCACTTATCATGTTGTTTCCCAGTTACGTTGATTTTAAATACAAAATTGGTGCAATCCACTGCATGATGACGGTAATGATAAAGCCCGTTAACAACCACACAGGATTAAAATTTGTTACCAGCAACGCTAATACGAGTAGCACTGCCGTTAAAATTAACTTTACGCCTTCACCCACAAAAAAACTCTGGACGACTTTTTTATTCGCTCTTGCCCCTGCATGGCGAAACGCAATGACTGCAAATAGAGCGTTGGGTATTACCGCTGACAGCCCACCAGATAAAACGCCGAGGCCTGACTGTAAGCTAAAAATTGTTATCGTGACTAATGATGCAACCAGCAACACCACAAATTGTGTTGCAACGATTTTTCCTGCCAGTTGTTTGCCTACCGCATTCAATGCCTGTGTCACGATGAAAACCTTTTAACTGGCGGCTCTTGTTGCACAGCTTTTAGACAGCTGTAATGAAACTGGCGCTAGTATAAAGATCTACCCCGAAATTGCAAACAAATTTGGCTGTAGGCGTTGTTTTCTATGCCATTTAACAAAAGTTCTACACGTTTCAGTAAGATGCGGATTTTTACTTGATGTGAGTCAGTATTCCGTCCAATTCATCAAGACTTGTATAGTTGATAACCAGTTTACCTTTACCTTTTCGACCATGATTGATTTGCACTTTCGCCCCAAGTGTTTCTGACAACTTGGTTTCTAAATGTTCAATATTCGCATCGGGTTCTGGTTTTTCAGGTTGTTTGGGTGGGTCGATAGTACGGCGGACTAATTTCTCAGCGTCCCGCACCGTCATATCTTTCGCTACAATTTGCTGCGCAACATCGGCTTGTTGTTCACCTTGCAAAGCAAGCAACAACTTAGCATGACCAAGTTCAATATCACCACGCTCTAAAAGTACTTTAACGCCATCTTCGAGGTTATTAAGCCGCAATAAATTGGTCACAGTCGTGCGCGACTTACCAACCGCCTGTGCGACATCTTGATGAGTCATTTGGAACTCATCGAGCAGCCGCTGTAATGCGGTCGCTTCTTCCATTGCGTTTAAATCTTCACGCTGAATGTTTTCAATCAAAGCTATAGCAACGGCAGCTTCATCGGGTACCTCTTTCACTAAGCAAGGTACCATATCAAGCTTCGCTAGTTGCGCAGCACGCCAGCGTCGTTCGCCAGCAATAATTTCATATTCGTCTTTAGCGGTCGGGCGCACCACAATCGGCTGAATAATGCCTTGCGCTTTAACCGACGCCGCTAGGTCTTCCAGCGCTTCCGGTGACATGTCTTTACGAGGTTGGTAGCGGCCCGGTTTCAGCTGCTCAATAGGCAGCTTTTGAAGTTCGCCTTTCGCTTCTTCAGAAACTTGTTCTGATGATTGACGCTCAGAGTTTTGCTGGTTACTCGTTAAAAGCGCATCTAAACCGCGACCCAGTCCTCGTTTTTTTGCCGACATGCTGAATAAATTCCCTTGTTAAGATTCTTCTACAACGCTGTTATTTTTTGTTTCTGCTCGTCGAATAAGCTCACCGGCCAATGACAAGTAGGCTTTAGAACCCGTTGACGACTTATCGTAATACATTGCTGGAGCACCAAAAGATGGCGCCTCGGCCAAACGTACATTACGGGGTATAACCGTGCGATATACTTTGTCGCCGAAGTGATTTTTTAACTGTTCTGACACATCATTTGCCAGGCGATTACGAGGGTCATACATAGTTCGCAGTATACCTTCAATCTCAAGCCCCGGGTTCACAACATCAGCAAGTTGACGGATGGTTTCCATCAATGCCGTTAAACCTTCCAATGCATAATATTCGCACTGCATTGGTACTAAAATAGAGTCAGCTGCTGCCATACCATTCACGGTCAACATGTTCAGTGAGGGTGGGCAGTCTATAAAGATAAAATCGTAACTGTCCTGAACCGACTTCAATGCATTTCGTAAACGCAGTTCGCGAGCAAAGACTTCCATTAACTTTATTTCAGCAGCAGTAGCGTCTGCGTTAGCGGCAATAAGATGGTATTTACCGTTAGTGTCAGTAATAGCAACGTCTTTGACCGGCTTTTCTTCTATCAGCAGTTCGTAAATGGTGTTTTCAACGTCGTACTTATCGACGCCGCTGCCCATAGTGGCATTACCCTGTGGATCTAAATCTATAAGCAGCACTTTACGGCGAGTCGCAGCCATAGAAGCTGCTAAATTCACCGCTGTTGTTGTTTTTCCAACGCCACCTTTTTGGTTTGCAATAGCAATGGTTGTAGCCACGGGTTTGGTAACCTCTTGTTGTTGTCGTCGACTCGACGTTCGGTTTTACGACCGTTTGCTTATAATGACGATATGTCGGCTCGCGTCAATGCCCGGAACGTTAATTTGCTGAATATCATCGACTTCAAAGCCCTCAGTCAACTCGTCCAACTCATCTTGAGGGTATAAGCCTTTCAATGCATAAAATTTACCGTTCTTTTTCGGTAAATGCTGACACCAACTCAGCATATCATTAAGCGAGGCAAAGGCTCTACTGATAACGCCATCAAACTGAGCTTCGTCCTGATATTCTTCTACGCGAGCCTGAACAGCCGTGACATTATCAAGTTTTAGTTCATGACAAACCTGACGAATAAAACGAATTCGCTTGCCCAGGCTGTCCAGTAATACAAACTCTTTGTCTGGCTCCGCTATAGCCAGCGGCAGTCCTGGTAAACCCGGACCAGTTCCTACATCGATAAAACGCTGCCCCAGCAAATATGGGCGTACTGTCACACTGTCCATAATATGCCGTGTTAGCATATCGTTCGGATTACGGACACTGGTTAAATTATACGCTTTATTCCATTTATCCAATAAACCAACAAGCGCGACTTGTTGTTGAACTTGTTGGCCTGTCAGGGTTATGTCAGCTTGCTGTAAATACTGCTTTAACTGCTCTTCCACACTCAATCCTTAAGCACTTTTGCGCAATAACCCTTGTTTTTTAAGATGCACCAATAACATAGAAATTGCGGCCGGCGTAATACCTGAGATACGAGCTGCTTTACCCACGGTTTCCGGCTGATGATCATTCAGTTTCGCAATGACTTCGTTCGATAAGCCTTTAATTTTAGCGTAATCGAACGGCGAGGGCAGCAGCGTATTTTCATGTCGTTGTTGTTTCGCAATTTCATCCTGCTGACGAGAAATATAACCGGCGTACTTAATTTGAATTTCTACCTGTTCAGCAGCTGCAGGATCAGTTACTCCCGGGGCGAAAAATTCTGTTTTAGCCAAATCTTTGTAATGAATTTCCGGGCGACGTAACAGTTCTTCACCGTTAACTTCTTTCGTGACCGGACTTTTCACTAACGCATTAATTTGCTCGACCGCTGGATGATCTTTATGAACCCAGGTCGCTTTTAAACGTTGTTTTTCCTGCTCAACCGCTTCCATTTTTTCATTGAATGCTGCCCAGCGTTCGTCATCAACTAAGCCCAGGTTTCGACCAATTTCTGTTAAACGAATATCGGCATTATCTTCCCGCAGCAACAAACGATATTCCGCTCGAGACGTAAACATGCGATACGGCTCTTGGGTTCCCAGAGTCGATAAATCGTCGATCAATACGCCCATGTAGGCTTGATCGCGACGTGGTGACCAGGACTCTTTACCTTGTGCCTGTAATGCCGCATTAAGACCAGCGATAAGGCCTTGCGCTCCGGCTTCTTCGTAACCTGTAGTGCCATTAATTTGTCCGGCAAAGAACAAGCCATTAATAACTTTGGTTTCCAAAGACTGTTTTAGATCTCGCGGATCGAAATAATCATATTCAATGGCGTAACCCGGACGCGTAATGTGGGCATTTTCAAACCCTTTAATGGAACGAACCAACTGCTGTTGCACATCAAATGGCAGGCTTGTAGAAATACCATTAGGGTAAACTTCGAAGGTATTTAACCCTTCTGGTTCAACAAAGATTTGATGCGATCCTTTGTCGGCAAATCGCATAATTTTATCTTCTATCGATGGGCAGTACCGAGGTCCTACGCCCTCGATTACTCCTGAATACATGGGCGATCGGTCGAGCCCTGAACGAATAATATCGTGGGTATTTTCATTGGTGTGAGTGATATAACAAGGGATCTGCTCAGGATGATCAGCCTGAGAACCCATGTAGGAAAATACCGGGGTTGGATTATCACCGGGTTGTTCCTGCATCACTGAAAAATCAATGCTATGACTGGCAATACGTGGCGGTGTACCGGTTTTCAGTCGTTCTACTCGTAAAGGCAGTGAACGCAAGCGTTTCGCTAATGCGTTTGCCGGAGGATCACCAGCTCGTCCACCCTGGTAATTATCTAAACCAATATGAATTTGGCCACCCAGGAATGTACCAACGGTTAATACAACGGTTTTAGCCGTAAATTTAAGACCCATTTGGGTAACCACACCCGTAACTTGATCGTTTTCTACGATCAAATCATCACAGCCTTGCTGGAATATTGACAGGTTAGGCTGTGTTTCTAATGCATAGCGTATGGCTTGCTTATAAAGCTGTCTGTCGGCTTGAGCTCGTGTTGCACGTACTGCCGGGCCTTTCGATGAATTCAGCGTTCTGAATTGAATGCCTGCTTTGTCAGCAGCTTTTGCCATAACACCGCCTAAAGCATCAATCTCTTTAACTAAATGACCTTTCCCTATGCCACCAATAGCGGGGTTACAAGACATTTGTCCTAAAGTATCAATATTGTGCGTAAGCAATAGGGTATTAACACCTGAACGTGCGGCAGCAAGCGCGGCTTCCGTTCCGGCGTGTCCTCCACCGACAACAATAACATCAAAGTGTTGTTGGCTCTGTTGTGACATTTAAATGACCTTTCGTTAAAGAAGAGAAAAATAGCCGATTATTTTAACGTGCTTTGACTCAGATCGAAACGGTTAAATTTCGTTCACTGGTTTTGATCTAAAAAAAGATCAATAAAGGATCTTATTTAGATCTTTTATTACTATTACTACTAGTCAGCGGTTTTCTGTGAATAGATCGCTGAATGCTTTTATATTCAACGCGTTCAGAGAGATCAAAAAGTGTAGATAACTGCATAATAACCCCGATCATAGATCGTGGATAACTAGGGTAGTTATACACAGATCGAATTGTCCCCACAGTTATACCCACCTCGTGGACAGTGCTTAACTGATCTTATGCTTATCTTAATCACAGCTGTACAAGTCTGTGCAAAAGCCTGTGGGTATGATCACAGAGCCTTTAATGCGTCGGTCATTGACGGGATCCACTGTGCCGCTTTTTGTTCTGGATCGTCCTGGAGCATATCTATTTCAAGTCGCTCTAACATTCGGGTACCGCCAAGTTCTTGCAAACGTTCGTCACAGTGACGACCTGCCTGGCAAAAGGTGTCATAAGAAGACTCACCAATAGCAATAACCGCGTAATTAAGATCGCTTAAATCCGGTGTTTGTGGAGCAGTTATTTCGTCGTAAAAGTCGAGCATAGAGTCGGCATAATCGCCGGCACCATGGCTGGATAACAGCACTAACCAAGGCTCTGAGGTTGGCAAGGCTTCAAGTTCAGGTTCGTAATGGAGTTCGGTTTCAAAGCCCTGTTCTATAAGTTCATCACTTATAGTATCGGCTAAAAATTCCGTATTACCGGATGTAGTGCCAACTAATAGATGTAAAACAGCCATATTTCGAGTTACCTTTGCTATATTAGAAAAATACGAATCATACAGGAGAACAATTATGGTAAAAGGTTTTGCTAAAGTATTAGTACTTGTCAGCACCGTTTTAGTTTCAATGAATGCTTATGCGGGTATTGAATCGCCTAAACAAGTGTCAGATCACCTTTGGGTGATGGGTACGCCGTCAGATCAGCAATTGTCTGAATTTTCTCAAAATGGCGGTGAAGTGGTTATTAATTTGCTGTCTCAAAGAGAAATGAAAGACAGTAATGAAGCGGCTGTTGTGACTAAAAACGGCATGGTGTATTACCATGTTCCGGTTAATGGCGCTGACGGTGTGACGCTGGAAAATGCTCGTATGGTCGATCGTATATTACTGAAAAACAGCGATAAGAATGTATTGGTTCATTGTGCATCAAGCAACCGGGTCGGGGCATTAATGGCATTACGAGCGGGTTGGTTAGACGGTATGTCTGTCGATGAAGCAATTGCTGTAGGTAAAGAGCATGGTATGACATCGTTAGAAGCGAAAGTAAAAGGTATGTTGTCTCAGTAAGTAGTTAAAGAAGGTAAAAAAGCCAGTTCAAAAACGTTAAAACGCTCTGAACTGGCTTTGTGTTTTATAAATGTTCTTTGAGTAACTCAGGCTGACGCTCTGGCGTAAATATCTCAATCCAGTAGCCATCCGGGTCTTTAATGAAGGCAATGCCTTTCATATTACCGTCGTTTGGACGCTTCTGAAATTCCACACCCATTTCTTCAAAACGCTCACAGGCGGCGTCAATATCTGGTACGGCGAAGCCAATATGGCCAAAACCTTTAGGCTCTTCGTTACCGCTGTGGTACGAAACGGAATCGTCGTTTTCGTCGCCCCAGTTGTGAGTCAGTTCTAACATGGCGGGGCGACCAAAGGTTTGCTCAATGCGTTTATCGTGGTCTGTTGACCAGTCACTGCGTTCCTCCGGCGACATAGACGCCATAAAATATAGCGTGAACTTCATTTCCGGAAAGTCGAGGCGTTTTACTAATGTCATGCCCAGTACATCGCTGTAAAATTTTAACGTGCGCTCCGGGTCTTTAATGCGAAACATGGTTTGGTTGAACACAAAATCATGTGTCGCCGGGTCATGGTTTTCAGATAAACCTTTTGCTTCATCGAAATGTCTGCTCATAATGGAATCCTTCTGGGTCTCTTATGCCTCTCTTGGTACACTGTTATCTGAGGTTGATTACCAAAGAGTTCAAGTCATGTCGTGGTACGTTTATATTCTTAAATGCTCTGATAATACTTACTACACTGGCGTCACAAAGGATCTAAAACGACGTGTCGATGAGCATAACGGTGACGATAAAAAGGCAGCGAAATACACGAAAAGCCGTCGACCGGTTCGCTTGTTTTGGTCCGAGCCACATGAGTCGCGGTCATCTGCCTGCCAGCGGGAAGCTGCAATAAAACGGATGAAACGAACCGAAAAAGCCGAACTAGCCAGTGGCGTTTAAGCGGCTTTGCCCTTCCAGTAATTGTTTGATAATAGGGGATTTGTCTTTCATCGCGAGTTTGTCAGCCAATTGAGTGAGCTTAAATATACGATGGTAAAATCTGGCTTTGCGACGTTTGTACTGACTTAATGTGAGTGATGTTTTGTTCAGAGCTGCTATTTCCTTTTCGAGTAATTCAAACAGTTGGTTATAGCGTTTTTTCAAACTGGTTGGATAAATTATCCGGTAGGCGAGCATGGCTAATAAGGGGGCTGCTATGACTGCCAGTGCAATGCTAATTGCATGACCTAAATTAAACACATAAGGTACAGCAGGTTGCATCAGCAGCAGAAAGACCAGGTTGAAGTCCATACTGCCATTGGCGGTTTTTTGATGAGACATGGGAAAACCACCGATAAGAATAATCGGCATAATAGCAATGAGCATCCAAAAAATAGAGTCACTAAATTGCCAAACACCTGCTTGCATAATTACAGCCGTTAATGCGCCGACACTTTGCCCAAAGAATACGTATTTCATGGTTAGGGCGGGGTTATCAGCGGTTGAAAACAGCGTCAACATGACCGATGCCCCAAGCATTAAATAAGCCATTTGAAACCAATGGGTGTACCACCATAACGCCCCAATTATGGCGAGTATAATGCAGGTTCTAATGGCAGAGTGACGAGCGCCGCGCCAGTCTCTGTGCAGTAATGTCGTTGAAAGTAGCGTTGAATTAGCGGTTTTGCCCGTATCTTTGAACGATAAGCGCTCTTCGGTTGCATCGATAAACTCTTTAAAACGACGTTTTACTGCATCGTTTTGCATTGCCTTATAGGCATTATTTAACGAACTTAAAATAGCCTTTCGGTGTACAGACGCTTTTATTTTATTTGAAGCTTTAAGTAAGTGTGTACTTACTTCGTTGTTTTCTTCAAAGCCCTGTATTTGTAATTCGGTGATAAAACCAAGTTGGGTGTTGATAACCTGGCGAATGGTTTTTGCTGACTCGTGAGCGCTGACTGAACCGGTACCGTGGTCTAACAACTGAGACTCTAAATTAGCCAGTTCTGAAAGCTTTTTATCCAGTTGAATAGCGGTATTTTTTGGGTCTGAGAACGCTTGAGCAAGCTCATATAGGTTAGCGGCCGTGTGTCGACGTAACTCGTTAATGATGGTTTGTTCAGCACGCTTGTAAGTGAATAGAAAACCAATGATTAACGAGCAAATAATTCCAACGAAAACGGTCAGCAGGCGGTCAATACCCAGCGGAATAAGGGCATCCGGGCTTTGGGTTAGAAGCACCACCATAGAGGCCGAGTAGCCTGCCAAAATAGTACCGTGGGAGATAAGCCCATGCAGGAGATTGCCCGTGTAAACACACAGCGTTACCCACAATGTCAGCCCTGTAACTAACCAAAGAATGTCACCGCCAGAGGTAACTACCAGAACCATACCAAATAAGGTTCCAAGCAGAGTGCCTAATGCCCGGTATGAAGCTTTTTCTATAAGAAGACCGCGGGTTGGTTGCGATACTGCCCAAACAGTCATAGCGGACCACTGAGGGTGTTCGAGACCTAACGCCCAGGCAAAAAGAAGCGACAGACAGGCAGCAACGCCGGTTCGAAAGCCAAACCGTAAACGGACGTAGTCAAACCCCCATTGCGCTAAGCTGTCTTTCAAAAAAGAGTCCTTATTTGTCGGTTTTTTTATTTACCGATGCAGAACGACCCAAAAATTTGGCCCAGTAGGTCATCAGAAGTAAATTCACCGGTTATCTCGTTTAGGTGTTGCTGCGTTAAACGTAGCTCTTCTGCGAGTATTTCGCCGGCCATATTGGCTTCTAACTGTTCCTGACCTTGCAGCAAATGTGTTTTCGCTTTGGCAAGTGCGTCTAAATGACGCCGGCGTGCCATGAAGCTGCCTTCCGAAGTTGCATTGTAACCGACGCAATGCTTCAGGTGTTCGCGTAACAGCTCTATGCCATGGCCGGTTTTTGCTGACAAATGAACAACCGGGATGCCGTTATGTTCGTCAATCCCCGTGGGCTCTTCGGACAAGTCGACTTTGTTACGAATAACGGTGTAAGGCATGTCATCGGGTAACTGAGCGAAAAACTCCGGCCAAATGTCGTCAGGGTGTATTGCTGAGGTTTCCTGACTATCGACCATGAACAGTACACGATCGGCTTGGCGAATTTCGTCCCAGGCACGTTCAATACCTATTTGCTCAACCTGATCCGGGCTTTCGCGTAAGCCGGCCGTATCAATAATGTGTAACGGCATGCCGTCTATTTGAATGTGCTCACGTAATACGTCGCGAGTGGTGCCTGCAATTTCTGTGACTATGGCTGACTCACGTCCGGCAAGCGCATTCAGCAAGCTCGATTTACCGGCATTGGGACGACCGGCAATAACAATACGCATGCCTTCGCGCATGAGTGTGCCTTGCTTGGCTTCTTGTTCTATATGGAAAAGCTGGTCGATAATGTCGGCTAAATCGTTGGCGACTTTGCCGTCACTTAGAAAGTCGATTTCTTCGTCGGGAAAATCGATAGCGGCTTCAACATACATACGAAGATGAATAACCGCATCAACGAGCTGATCGACCCGGTGAGAAAATTCGCCTTTTAAGCTTTGTAATGCGGCTTTTGCGGCTTGTTCAGAGTTGGTGTCGATAAGGTCGGCAATAGCCTCTGCCTGAGTTAAGTCGAGCTTGTCATTCATAAAAGCTCGTTCGCTGAACTCACCGGGGCGAGCAGGGCGAATACCAGGCATTTCCAGTATCGCTTTTATGATCATGTCGATTAATACCGGTCCGCCGTGACCCTGAAGTTCTAAAACGTCTTCACCGGTAAAGGAATTAGGACCTTTGAAAAATAGGGCGATACCTTCGTCGAGCAACTCGTTGTTACTGTCATAAAAGGGAAGGTATTCGGCTTTACGGGGTTTTGGGCAGTGGCCTAATAGCTGTTCGGCGACCTGGGTGGCAGCCGAACCACTAACACGGACAATACCAACACCACCGCGACCGGGTGGTGTCGCTTGAGCGACTATGGTGTCATCGCTAAAGGTATCGTCCATGTTGCTCTCTATCATGCTTATTTCTTCTTATTACCTCTTACCATCATGCCTTTCTTCTCTAGCCCACGGTAGATAATCAGCATTTGTGCAATGGTAATTAAGTTACTAACTAACCAGTACAGTACCAGACCTGATGGGAACCACAGGAAGAATACGGTAAATACAACAGGCATATACTGGAACAGTTTCTGTTGCATCGGGTCTGTTGCCGGCGTTGGCTGCAGACGTTGCATCAGGAACATACTAGCACCCATTAGTATAGGCAGTATGTAGTAAGGGTCTTTTGTCGATAGGTCCTGAATCCAGAAAATGAATTCTGAATGACGTAATTCGACGCTTTCCAGAAGTACCCAGTAAAGTGCCAGGAAGATAGGTAACTGCAACAGCATTGGCAAACAACCACCAAGTGGGTTCACTTTTTCTGTTTTGTACAGTTTCATCATTTCTTGAGACAGTTTCTGGCGGTCACTGCTGTAACGTTCACGAAGCTCAGTCATTTTCGGCTGCAGCATACGCATTTTCGCCATAGACACGTACTGTGCTTTGGTCAGCGGGAATAGCAGCGCTTTTACAATAACCGTGGTTAAGATAATAGCCAGACCCCAGTTAATAACGATACTTTGTAAGAACTGAAGTAATTTGAAAATGGGTTGCGCTAACCACCAAAGGAAACCGTAGTCGACGGTTAAATCCAGGTGCTCGACTAACTGAGCCATGGCGTCCTGATCTTTTGGACCCAAATACAGTTTAGATTCAATAGTTTCAGTGCTGTTCGGATTTATCTGAGTCGCAGGGTAAACGACACCGATAATAGCTTGCGAACCATTGGCAACACGTGAGAATAAACGATTGGTTTGTTGTTGCGTTGGAATCCAAGCAGAAACAAAGTAGTGCTCCAGCATACTCACCCAACCAGTTTGAGAAGTGACATCAAGACGTTTATCTTGCATGTCTTCGAAGTCGTACTTTTCAAACTTGTCGTCGTCGTGAGAATACGCGGCACCGAAGTAAGTTGGCATTATCATGCTGCCACTTTCACCAGTGCCCATTGAGCGTTTTAACTGACCGTAGAACTGCGTGCTTAAGGTGTCAGCGGAGTTGTTTTCAATTTCGAAACGAACATCAATATCGTAGTGACCCGGCGTAAAGGTGAATATTTTACGGTATACCACACCATTTTCAGAGGTGTAGGTAAGTGGCACTTCTATTTTTTCAGACGTCGATGAATAATCCGTCTTTTCGTAACTGTATACGGCACGACCGTTTTTATTGTCGATACCATCTGCGCCGATTAGTCCCGACTGAGCGACGTAAACAGCGTTTGATTCGTTTTGCAGTAGCTGAAAACGTTCGTCAGAATTGAGCTCTTTTGCGAACTGCAGCAATTTTGCAGAAACAATATCGCCGCCACGCGTATCTATTTGAACGTCTAGTACATCGGTTTCAACGTGAATAGTCGTTGCGCTCGAGGTTTTTGAGGCGCCTTCGGCTTCAGGCACATCGCTGGATGCAGCGACTGAACCGCTTGGAACGTCAGTTGAGCCAGATTTGTCAGCAGCTTGCTGCATAAACTCGGAATTTGCTGGAGCCGTTGTACCTGGTGCCGATTCCACAACCCAATTCTGGTAAAGGAAAAAGGACACCACTAAAAAGGCAATAAATAATATTGAACGTGGCGAATTCATAGTGATTTCGTCTCTGTTGGCTGTTTCGTTAATGATTGACTGTTATTTTCTGTTTTAGCTTTTTGTTCTTGCTCGCAAGGAGGGACGGGGTCATAACCGCCGGGGTGACCGGGATGGCATTTACCGATTCGCTTGGTGGCAAGAAAAACTCCACGGATTGTACCGTGTTTTTCAATAGCCTCACAGGCGTAATGTGAACATGACGGATAAAATCGACAACGCGGTCCAAGTAACGGACTTATGACCCATTGGTAGATTTTAATTAGCGCGATTGGTATTGCACGCAGCGCTTTGCTAATTTTCGCCATAAATAATTCAACGTATCCCGTAAAGCGGCGTTATCTTGCTCAACGATACCTGGCTTGGCAATAATAACAATGTCAAAAGCCGGTAGTTTATGTTGGCTTAAGCGAAAAGTCTCGCGCATTTGGCGTTTTATACGATTACGATCAACAGCGCGTTTGGCTCGTTTCTTACTAATAGTAACGCCGATGCGAGGATGGCCTTTCGTGTTGGGCGTTGCCAACATAGTAATGTGAGAAGTGACAGCTTTTACAGGAGGGTTTGAGAATACAGTCTGAAAGTCAGAGGGAGTTAGCAGACGTAACTCCCGTCCGTATGAGGTACTTTTAAGCACTCAATACTTTACGACCACGAGCACGGCGGCGAGCCAATACTTTACGGCCGTTTTTAGTTGCCATGCGAGCACGGAAACCGTGAGAGCGCTTGCGCTTTAATACGCTTGGTTGAAATGTTCTTTTCATAACTAATCTTCCATCGGTCAGTTTGCTAGTTCCCACGCTGGCCGAAAAAGTTGAAACCAAACGTGACGGGAATTTTTTAGAGCGCGGATCTTACCGATCTTTTACCCGCTAGTCAACGACTATGCGTGCATTTATTAGCCTTTTTCGCTGACTTTTTGACGGTTTTCGCAAATTGACGTCATCCACAATTATATCGGTTAAGTTTTCTTTAATGTGGATAATTTTTAAGTTATGCACTTTTTCTAATTTTTGTTTATTTTGTAATAGCTATTTTAAAGCAAAATATGAGCCAGGGTTATAGCTCTTTATAAAATAAAAAATCCTTTATTTATGCCGTTTTCAACGCATTTTGACTAGCAGAAACCGAATGACTGAAGTACAATCGATGAATACTATAATAAATAAACGATCCAGGAGAAGAGTGTGAATAATTCGCTTTGGCAACAATGTGCAGAGCGACTGCAATCGGAACTTCCGTTACAGCAGTTCAACACGTGGATCAGACCACTTCAAGCCGAACAAAACGGTGACACGCTAACATTATTTGCGCCGAACATTTATTCGGTTGATTGGGTGCGTGACAAATACTTAAAAACCATTAACGACTACCTTACAAACCTTTGTAATGGTGAAACCGCACCGAATGTTGTTTTAAAGGTAGGCGAAGTTTCTAATGGTCGTTCTTCTTCGGTGGCATCGGTGCAAAAACGAGCAGCAGCTGTTCGTAAAAAAGCGACCGGTTTTTCGGGAAGTAGTAACGAGTCCGCAGAAGAATTTGAAAGCAATATCCACCCAGAGTACACCTTCGATAATTTCGTTGAAGGTAAATCGAATCAGTTAGCGCGCGCGGCAGCTATTCAGGTTGCTGAGAACCCTGGTGGTGTCTATAACCCGTTATTTGTCTACGGTGGTACGGGTCTCGGTAAGACGCACTTATTACACGCTGTCGGTAATGGCATTATGGCCCACAAAAAAGGCGCCAAAGTGTTCTATATTAGAGCAGAGCGTTTTGTTCAGGACATGGTTAACTCCATCAGAAATAGCTCAACGAACGAGTTTAAGCGCTATTATCGGTCGGTCGATGCTTTGCTAATTGATGATATTCAGTTTTTTGCGAATAAAAAAGGGTCTCAGGAAGAGTTTTTCCATACCTTTAACGCCCTGCTGGAGGGAAATCAGCAAATAATCATGACCAGCGACCATTACCCGAAAGAAATAGAAGGGGTGGAGGATCGCTTAAAGTCACGTTTTGGTTGGGGACTGACCATTGCCATAGAGCCACCGGAGCTGGAAACACGGGTGGCTATTTTAATGCGCAAGGCGGAAGAACGTGGTTTAAATATGCCGCATGAAGTGGCGTTTTTTATCGCAAAACGACTACGTTCCAATGTTCGTGAATTAGAAGGTGCTTTGAATCGAGTTGTTGCAAATGTCCAACTGACCGGTCGTCCAATAACCATCGATTTTGTGAGAGAAGCATTACGAGACCTTATCGCAGCGCAGGAAAAACTGGTTACTATTGATAATATTCAAAAGACGGTGGCTGAGTACTACAACATTAAGTTGGCTGATATCCTGTCAAAACGTCGTAGCCGATCGGTGGCAAGGCCAAGGCAATTAGCAATGGCGTTAGCTAAAGAGTTGACCAACCACAGCTTGCCGGAAATAGGGGACGCGTTCGGTGGTCGGGATCACACAACTGTGCTCCATGCGTGTCGAAAAATACAAGAATTAAAAGATGCTCAGAACGACATAAAAGAAGATTATCGTAATTTAATACGGACGTTGTCGTCTTAAGCATGTCGTCATTACAGGGGAATGAGTCATGAAATTTTCTATCAATCGCGATGCGTTTTTAAAGCCACTGCAAGTTGTTAGTGGCGCAGTAGAAAGACGTCACACTTTACCTATTCTTGCTAACTTATTGTTACAGGTTGAGAACGGTCAGTTGAAGCTGACAGGTACGGACCTGGAAGTAGAACTGGTTTCGTCTGTAGCGCTAGAGTCGGCAGATATGGATGCGTCGGTAACAGTACCAGCTAAAAAGCTAGTGGACATTGTGCGTAGTTTACCCGATGGCTCTGTTATTGAATTTACTGCTGAAGGCGACAGCGCAACCGTAAAATCCGGTCGCAGTAAATTTAAACTCAGCACCCTGTCTGCTGATGATTTCCCGAATATTGACGACTGGAAAAGCGATATCCAGCTGGTGACAGAGCAAGGTATTTTAAAAGACTTAATGGAGAAAACACATTTCTCCATGGCAAATCAGGATGTTCGCTATTATTTAAACGGTATGTTGTTCGAAACAGACAGTGGTATGCTGCGCTCGGTCGCAACTGACGGCCACCGTTTGGCGATGAGCACCTGTGCCATCGACCAGCCGGGCTTAACTCAAAGACAGGTGATTGTGCCAAGAAAGGGTGTGGTTGAACTACTTCGTTTACTAGGCGATGACGAACACGAAGTTACGGTGTCTATCGGTAATAATCATATTCGTGTTGAAACACCTGAGCTTATGTTCACCAGTAAATTAGTAGACGGCCGATTCCCTGACTACCGTCGTGTATTACCTAGCGGCGGTGATAAAGTGGTAGTGGCTGATCGCGATACCTTACGCCATGCATTCAGTCGCGCCTCTATTTTATCGAATGAAAAATTCAGAGGCGTTCGCTTAAACTTGAGTTCGGGTGAGCTTTGCATTACCGCAACTAACCCAGAGCAAGAGCAAGCAGAAGAAATTATCGAGGTCGACTACCAGGGCGATGACTTGGAAATCGGTTTCAACGTCAGTTACTTGCTTGATGTCATGAACAACATTGATGAGGAACAGGTATCTTTCACACTGTCAGACTCTAACAGCAGTGCATTGATTGAGCCGCAGCATGATGACTCATGTTGTTACGTAATAATGCCAATGCGCCTGTAATATCATCGTAGATGTTTATTGAATCTCTCAATTTAAGCCACTTTCGAAACTTTAAGGAAGTGGCTATCTCTCCTGATAGACATATCAATTTAATTACCGGCAGTAACGGATCCGGTAAAACAAGCCTTTTAGAAGCGATTTATTTATTAGGCTTTGGTCGTTCTTTTCGGCCCGGTGGATTTCGTCAGCTGATAAATGAACACGCGGATCAATTTACGATATTTTGTCGTACGGCAAACCATTCTATAGGCGTTCGTCGAAGCACTTCCGGTGCTCAGACGTTGCGTTTAGATAATGCCAACGCAACAAAAATGTCTGAGGTCGCACGTTTGGTCCCTGTTCAGCTTTTGACTCCGGAGTCGGTCGATATTCTTTTAGAAGGGCCAAGTTTAAGACGTCAGTTCTTAGATTGGGGAGTGTTCCACGTGGAACATTCGTTTTATAAAAACTGGGTTTCTTACACTCAAATACTGAAACAGCGTAACAGTTTATTAAAGCAATACTCAGCGTCTGCAACACAAGATAAATATTGGCTAGAGCAACTCGCTTACTATGGTGAACTGATTAGTGTCAGTCGTGAAAATTATTTGAAAGAACTGTCGAATTATATACAAGAATTAGCGAAATCTTTCCTCTCAAATGTTACAATCGAGGTTCGACTAAAAAAAGGGTGGGATAGTACCCAATCACTTTTTTCGGCCTTAGAAAGCCATACAGAGAAAGATAAGAAATATGGCTTTACGTCAGTGGGTCCACACAAGGCGGATATAAAAATTTTAGCCGATGGCGTGGATGTTAAGCACAGATTGTCCAGAGGGCAGTTAAAGACGTTGGTTTCAGCATTAAAGTTGGCGCAAGGGAAGCATTTTCAGTCTGTTAAGGGCGAATCTTGCGTTTACTTAGTGGACGATCTGACATCTGAATTGGATGCGGATAATCAACGATTGTTTTGCCAGCAGTTAGAAAAGTTAAATGCGCAGGTGTTTGTCACAGCGATTACTGGAAAGCAGTTGTCGGATAAATTTCAAAAATCGCCCAAAATGTTCCACGTGGAACATGGGGCAATAAACGAATGATATCGAGATAATAACTATGGAAGAAAATAACTACGGTTCATCGAGTATAAAGGTCCTTAAAGGATTGGATGCAGTTCGTAAACGTCCAGGGATGTATATTGGCGATACGGATGATGGCACAGGTCTGCATCACATGGTTTTTGAGGTTGTCGATAACTCTATCGATGAGGCTTTGGCTGGGCATTGTTCAGAAATTCTCGTCACTATTCATTCTGACGGTTCCGTGTCAGTAAAAGATGATGGCCGTGGAATTCCTGTCGACATTCATGAAGAAGAGGGTGTGTCGGCCGCTCAAGTTATTATGACCGTACTTCATGCTGGTGGTAAATTTGACGATAACTCGTATAAAGTATCGGGCGGTTTACACGGTGTTGGCGTCTCAGTCGTTAACGCACTGTCTGAAAAGCTGAAGTTAACCATTCGTCGTCAGGGTAAGGTTTATGAACAAACCTATCATATGGGTGAACCTGAAAGTGACGTTAAGCCTATTGGCGATACCGACTCAACAGGTACAGAACTGCGGTTTTGGCCGAGCGCTGAAACCTTTAGTGACACTGTTTTTCATTACGACGTTTTGGCCAAACGTTTACGTGAACTGTCATTCCTAAACTCAGGCGTTGGTATTCGTTTACGTGACGAGCGCGATGACCGTGAAGATCTATTTAAGTACGAAGGCGGTATTGCCGCTTTCGTTAATTACTTAAACCAGAATAAAACGCCTATTCACGAGAAAGCATTCCACTTTTCGGCGGAACGAGAAGATGGTATATCTGTTGAAGTAAGTATGCAGTGGAATGATTCATTCCAGGAAAACATTTACTGCTTTACGAACAATATTCCACAACGCGATGGTGGTACTCACTTAGCTGGTTTCCGTGCAGCTTTGACGCGTACATTGAATGCTTACATGGAAAAAGAAGGCTTCACTAAGAAGACAAAAACCTCAGCGACGGGTGATGATGCTCGCGAAGGTTTGACTGCTATTATTTCTGTGAAAGTACCAGACCCTAAGTTTTCATCTCAAACGAAAGACAAACTCGTGTCTTCTGAGGTGAAGTCAGCGGTTGAGCAAGCAATGAATGAGCAGTTGGCGGACTACTTATTAGAAAACCCAACCGAATCGAAGCTTATTATTAATAAGATTATTGATGCCGCTCGAGCGCGAGAAGCCGCACGAAAAGCCCGCGAAATGACACGTCGTAAAGGCGCGTTAGATATCGCCGGCTTGCCAGGCAAGCTAGCTGATTGTCAGGAAAAAGACCCGGCACTTTCTGAACTCTATATAGTGGAGGGTGACTCGGCAGGTGGTTCTGCGAAGCAAGGCCGTAACCGTAAGAACCAAGCAATACTACCGCTTAAGGGTAAAATTCTGAACGTTGAAAAAGCTCGCTTTGATAAGATGCTGTCGTCGGCGGAAGTAGGAACGTTAATAACGGCTATGGGTTGCGGCATTGGTCGCGATGAATATGACCCGGATAAAACGCGCTACCACCGCATTATTATCATGACCGATGCTGACGTCGATGGCTCTCACATTCGTACATTGCTACTGACGTTTTTCTACCGCCAAATGCCGGAAATTATTGAGCGTGGTTATATTTATATTGCTCAGCCACCGCTTTATAAAGTGAAAAAGGGCAAACAGGAAGTCTATATAAAAGATGACCCAGCACTGATTCGTTATTTGACCAGCCTTGCGTTAGATAATGCATCTTTGCATGTGAATGAGACTGCTCCGGGTATTTCGGGCGAGCGTTTGGAAACCCTAGTAAATGGTTACCAAATGGCACAAGAAAACATTAAGCGGCTAAGTCGTCGTATGCCTGAGAAGTTCCTGCAGCGTTTATTCTATGCGCCTCGTTTAACGGATGAGCGCTTGAAAGACCAAAGCTACATGGAAGGCTGGGTTAAGACACTTAATGATGACCTAACAGCTCGCGAAGTTGATTCAGCCACTTATACTATCTCTTTGCATGAAGACGAAGAGCGTAAGATGTGGTTACCGACAACGACCATTCGCCAGCATGGTGTCGATACCGATTACCCGTTAAATTACGAGTTCTTAATGTCCAAAGACTACGAGCAAATTGTCACCTTGGGTGAAGAAATCGACTCTTTGGTTGAAGAAGGCGGTTACGTCTTGCGTGGTGAGAAAAAACAGCCAGTGTCGCATTTCGTCGATGCCGTAGAATGGCTGATTAGTGAATCCAAACGCGGCTTGTACGTACAGCGCTATAAAGGGTTAGGCGAGATGAACCCGGATCAGCTTTGGGAAACCACTATGGATCCTGAAACGCGTCGTATGCTTCAAGTAACTATTGAAGACGCGATTGGCGCAGACCAACTATTCACAACCCTCATGGGTGACGAAGTAGAACCACGTCGTGCCTTCATCGAGTCTAACGCTCTTAAAGTGGCGAACCTGGACGTTTAAGTCAGTTAGTAATGATATAAAAAAGGCGGCTACCGTTTCCGGAGCCGCCTTTTTCTTTGTCTTTTAAACGATTACTGCAGTAATGAAATATCCGCTATTTCCAAGAACAGTTGGCGTAAACGGTACAGTAAGTTCAGGCGGTTAAGCCGGATATCATCCTGTTCAGCATTCACCATAACGTGTTCGAAGAACTCATCGACAGGCTCTTTCAGGTTAGACAGTTGCGTTAGGGCATCGGTGTAGTTACCGTCCTGAATGAGCGGTTTAACCGTTTGCTCTGTTTCATCTAGCAACTGATACAAAGCTTTTTCAGGCGCTTCGTTTAAAAGGTTTGGTTGAACCTTACCGTCTATCGATTCCTTAGATTTCGCCAGTATATTACCTACGCGTTTATTCGCGGCAGCTAAGCTCTCTGCTGAATCCAGCGATTTAAACGCATCAACGGCCTTAACACGCTTGTCGAAATCAACCGGTTTTGACGGAGAGCGAGCAAGCACCGCCTGAATGACGTCAACGGAAATGCCTTGCTCTTGATACCATGGGCGGAAACGTCCGAGTAGGAAGTCGAAGACATCCGCTTTTACCGCTTGGTTAGATAGCTTATCTCCAAAACCTTCGGCAGAGGCTGCTAAAAGCTCATTTAAGTCGAGTGGTAAGTCACGCTCAACCAATGTGCGTAAAAGCCCAAGTGCAGCACGGCGCAGAGCAAATGGGTCGCGGTCACCTTTAGGCACTTGGCCAATACCGAAAATACCGACCAGGGTATCTAGCTTATCTGCAAGTGCAACGGCACATGCCTCTTTGCTTTCGGGTAAATGGTCGCCCGAGAAACGAGGCCAGTAGTGTTGCTCTATAGCCTCTGCAACACTGGCAGTTTCGCCATCATTAAGCGCGTAGTGTTTACCCATAACGCCTTGAGTTTCGGGGAACTCTGAAACCATATCGGAAACCAAGTCAGCCTTACACAGCAAACCGGCGCGTTTAGCTGCTTGAGCGTCCGCTTTAAGAAGCGACGCAATTTTTCCTGCCAATTTAGCGATACGACGAGCTTTGTCGCCAATACTGCCAAGTTGCTTCTGGAAAAGAACCGAATCGAGTTTGGCGACTCTCGATTCAAGAGACTGTTTCTTGTCGGATTCAAAGAAGAACTGAGCGTCAGCCAGGCGAGGGCGAATGACTTTTTCGTTACCGTGAATGATTTGCTGCGGGTCGCGACTTTCAATATTCGTAATGAATATGAATTGCGGCAGTAACTGGCCGTTACCGTCCTCGACCGGGAAGTAACGTTGGTCATCTTTCATGGTGACAATAAGCGGCTCTTTAGGTACGTCCAAAAAGCCTTTATCAAAACTTGCTGTTAAAGCAACTGGCCATTCGACTAATGCAGCCACTTCTTCGACTAAATCATCGTCCTGAATAACGCGACCACCAAGTTCGTTTGCTAAGCGCGTAACTTCGGACTGGATAATATCAATGCGCTCTTCGAAGTTAGCGATCACTTTCGCTTCACGCAGCTTGTTTAAGTAGTTGTCGACATGATCAAGCTCGAAGCCGTCTTTGGAGTGGAAGCGATGCCCCTGAATAAAACGAGCGCTTTTCGTTTCCAATACTTCGGCATTAATGAGTTCATCGCCAAGCATGACTGTCAGGGTGTGTACCGGACGAATAAATTGAGCCGTACTGTCTCCCCAGCGCATGGGCTTAGGAATAGGCAGTGTCTTAATCGCTGACTCAATAAACCCTTGCGCTAACTGCTTTAAAGACTGGCCTTTAACCGTTGTTTTATGAAGTAGCCATTCGCCTTTATCGGTTTTTAAGCGCTCAGCCTGGTCAACCGTAATGCCATTAGAGCGAGCCCAGCCTTCCGCTGCCTTGGTCGGGTTACCAGCATCATCAAAGGCAACGTTAACAGCAGGACCTCGTTTTTCTACAACTTTGTCCTGTTGTTCTGTCTCTACCTGATTCACAAGCACCGCTAAACGACGTGGTGTCGCATAAGCGTCTATGCTCTCGAAAGACAGCTCGGCCGATTCTAAACCTGCTTGTATGCCCGACTTAAAACTATCACGTAATGCTCTTAAAGCCTTTGGAGGAAGCTCTTCCGTGCCTAACTCAATCAGTAAATTGTCTTTATTCACAGCTATGCTCTCCTTAGTCTTCGGCTTTCTTGTCGGCCAGAGGGAAGCCTAAAGCTTCTCGTGCCTGATAATAAGTTTCAGCAACTGCCTTAGCCATGGTACGTACTCGCAATATATAACGTTGTCTTTCGGTCACGGAGATTGCGTGTCTGGCGTCCAATAAGTTGAATGCATGAGAGGCTCTCATGACTTGCTCGTAAGCAGGAAGTGGCAATGCTTTCTCTATGAGTAATTCACATTCTTTTTCGCAGTCTTCAAAGCGCTGAAAAAGAACATCGACATCGGCATACTCGAAGTTATAAGTCGACTGCTCAACCTCATTTTGATGGAACACGTCGCGGTACAGAATTTTACCGCGTGGACCGTCTGTCCAAACTAAGTCGTAAATGCTGTCTACGCCTTGAATATACATTGCCAGGCGCTCAAGACCGTAAGTAATTTCGCCGGCAACAGGTCGACACTCTAAACCACCCACTTGCTGGAAGTAAGTGAACTGGGTGACTTCCATACCATTGAGCCATACTTCCCAGCCTAAGCCCCAGGCGCCCAGAGTAGGCGATTCCCAGTTATCTTCTACAAAGCGTATGTCGTGAGTTAGCGTATCAAAGCCCAACAGTTCCAGAGAGCCCAGATAAAGCTCCTGAATGTCCTTTGGCGACGGCTTCATAATGACCTGAAACTGGTAGTAGTGCTGAAGGCGGTTTGGGTTTTCGCCGTAGCGGCCGTCTGTTGGACGGCGGCAGGGCTGCACATACGCAAAGCTGGCAGGCTCTGGCCCTAAAGAGCGTAAGAACGTCATGGGATGGAATGTACCTGCACCCACTTCCATATCGAGCGGTTGCACCACCGCGCAGCCTTGCTGAGCCCAGTAATCTTGTAAGGCTAAAATAAGCCCCTGAAAGGTTTTTACATCGTATTTCGACATACGCTTTCTCTGCTTTGTTATTTGTGGTTGACCGATGGTCGAAAAATATGCGTAGATTATACCCTCTGAAGCGCCTTGGTTATAGGGGATGACATGACAAATAATGCGCCAGAACGGTGTTCATGGTGTGAATCTGCTGACGATTACCGAGCTTATCACGACAATGTCTGGGGCAGACCGGTCAGTGACCCGCAAGAGCTCTTTGCTAAGCTTTGCCTGGACGGGCAGCAAGCAGGTCTCAGCTGGATAACCATTTTGCGCAAACAAACGGGCTACGAAAACGCTTTTTTAAACTTTAACCCACGAGCTATTGTGGCAATGAGTGACGAAGATAAAGAAGCGCTGTACACCAACAGTGATATTATTCGCAGTAAGAAGAAAATAGACGCCATTTTTACCAACGCCGAAGCTTATTTAAAGCTGGAAGAGCAGGGTATTAAGTTTGAACAGTGGTTATGGTCTTTTGTTGGCGGAAAGCCCGTTATTAACAAGTACAAAACACAAGCGGAAATACCCACCGAAACAGAATCTTCCAGGGCGATGGCAAAAGCGTTGAAAAAAGCAGGATTCAAGTTCGTTGGCCCCACCATCTGCTATGCTTTTATGCAAGCAGTTGGTATGGTTAACGACCATGTTATCAGTTGTCATTGTTACGAACCCGTCGTAAAACAGATGAAACAATTTACGTTATAGAACGTTGTCAAAAGAGCGAAGGAAGAATGATTGAAATAACACTGGCGGATTACAATAATCCCAAACATCGCAGCGCGGTTATCGCTATGCTCGACGCTTATGCCAAAGACCCAATGGGCGGCGGCGAAGGTATCTCAGACGAAGTGAAAGAAAACCTGATAGATGAAATGGCAAAAAGAGACCATGTATTTTCACTGCTGGCATACGATGGTGATACCCCGGTTGGTGTTGCAAACTGTGTGGAAGGTTTTTCTACTTTCGCAGCAAAACCGTTAATGAATATTCATGACATAGCCGTTATTCCCGAATACCGAGGGCAGGGCGTTGCTAAAAAGCTTTTAGAAGAAGTGAAAACGCTGGCGGAATTTCGCGGTTGCGTAAAACTGACTCTGGAAGTGCTTGAGAACAATGACCGTGCTAAACAGGCCTACAAAAACTTCGGGTTTGAACCTTATGAACTGGGCGATGTTGGACAGGCTGAGTTCTGGGAAATGTACTTAAATAAAGATAAAGCCTGATATCTGAACGTCAGGCTTTTAGTGGGATTTCCTGACCCAGTAGCGGTAAGGCATCTCTTCGGTTTCAGAGCCCACTAGTTCATGCTCCATAAACTCGCAAAAGCCCGGAATATCCCGGGTTGTTGCGGGATCATCCGCAATAATCAGTAACACCTCACCAACTTCCATTTTACGAATAGCCGCACGAACTAACATTACGGGCTCTGGGCATTTAAGGCCAAGGGTATCGAGTTCTTTGTCGCAGGTAATTTGAGTCATGACTTCTTTAAAAGACGTTAGGTGAAATTAACGGAGAGTTTAACACTTTCGCGCTTAATAGGTGAGGGGAGAGGAGCCATTTGGCAGCTCCTCCTTTTATTTAACGCAGGGTACTCAGAAACACGCCGTGAACCCATCCGTGGGGGCTTGACTGCAGCCATCCATGGCTGCAGACAGTTTCTGAGTACCCTACGTCAATTAACAGCGGAGGAGTTACCAAATGGCCCCTCTGCTGAGAGCGTCGTGTTAAACCGCCCTAACTTTGCTGTTTCTTTTAAACGCGTTCAAATACCGTCGCAATCCCCTGGCCAAGGCCAATGCACATGGTGGCTAAGCCAAGCTTCGCGTCTTTTTCTTCCATCAGGTTAATCAGCGTGGTTGAGATACGTGCGCCAGAGCAGCCTAATGGGTGACCTAAAGCGATAGCACCGCCGTTCAGGTTCACTTTCTCTTCCATTTTGTCGAACAGCTTCAAGCCTTTAAGAACTGGCAGAGACTGTGCGGCAAAGGCTTCGTTCAACTCGACAACGTCAATGTCGTCAATAGACACCCCAGCACGTTTCAGCGCTTTTTCTGTGGCTGGTACAGGACCGTAACCCATAATAGAAGGATCGCAGCCTGCAACCGCCATTGAACGGATTTTAACGCGTGGTTTGAGACCCAGTTCTTTGGCTTTGTCAGCAGACATAACCAGCATAGCAGCTGCGCCGTCAGACAAGGCTGACGAGGTACCTGCGGTTACCGTGCCGTTGGCAGGGTCAAACACCGGGCGAAGCTGTGACAGACCTTCTGCAGTGGTTTCCGGACGAATCACCTCGTCTTCTGTCACGCGTACCAGCTCACCGTCGGCGTTGTGCCCGTTAATTGGATAAATCTCTTTTGCAAAACGGCCTTCCACGGTCGCTTCGTGCGCTTTCTTATGAGAGCGCGCGCCGAATTCGTCTTGTTGTTCACGAGTAATACCGAACTTGCGAGACAACAATTCAGCGGTCATACCCATGCTGCCTGAAGCTTTTGCTACAGACTTGTTCATGCCCGGGTGAAAGTCGATGCCGTGAGTCATTGGTACGTGACCCATGTGCTCAACACCACCGGCCATAAAGATGTCGCCATCGCCGTTCATGATAGCGCGTGCTGCGTCGTGCAATGCCTGCATTGAAGAGCCACACAGACGGTTAACGGTAACGCCGGCCACTTTATGAGGAATGCCGGCAATTAACGCTGAGTTACGCGCAATGTTGAAACCTTGCTCCAGGGTTTGCTGCACACAACCCCAGTAAATGTCTTCCAGTTCTTCAACATCCACTTCCGGATTACGCTCAAGCAAGCCCTTCATCAGCGCAGCTGAGAGGTCTTCGGCACGAGTATGGCGGAAAACACCATTTTTTGAACGCCCCATTGGCGTACGAATACAATCTACAATGACGATGTCTTTCATTTTAATAACCTCCTCAAGCCTTACTTCGCGCTGGTTGTGTCAAAGTAAGATTTACCGGCTTTAGCCATTTCGCGCATGCCGTCGGTAACCTGATAAATTTCGCCCAGGTGCGCGTACTTGTCTGCCAGTTGAATAAAGTTGTCGATACCTACAGTTTCCAGGTAACGGAACGGGCCGCCACGGAATGGAGGGAAGCCTAAGCCATAAAGCAATGCCATGTCTGCTTCGGCAGCAGAGCCCACGATGTCTTCTTCCAGACAGCGAACCACTTCGTTCACCATTGGGATCATGCAGCGAGCAATGACTTCGTCTGCGTCCAGCTTTTTGCCTTGCTCACAGCCGAGTAATTCGTAAGTCGCCGGATCCGCTTCTTTGGTTGGCTTACCTTTTTTGTCGGTGCCGTAAACATAGAAGCCTTTACCGTTTTTCTGACCGTAACGCTCAGCAGCTGCCAGTTTGGCAATAGCGCTTGAGGTGTCACGTTTCATGCGGGTAGGGAAGCCATCTTCCATAACGACCGTACAGTGATCAGCGGTGTCGATGCCGACAACGTCGCTTAAGTACGCGGGGCCCATAGGCCAACCGAATTGCTTCTCCATAACCTTGTCGATGCCAACAAAATCGACGCCTTCGTCGACCATACCGGCAAAGCCTGCCAGGTAAGGGAACAATACACGGTTAACTAGGAAGCCAGGGCAGTCGTTTACGACGATAGGCGTTTTGCCAAGTTTCAGTGCGTAGGCGACTACCGCATTAACGGTTTCGTCTGAGGTTTTCTCGCCACGAATAATCTCAACCAGCGGCATCTTATGTACCGGGTTAAAGAAGTGCATGCCGCAGAATTTTTCAGGGCGCTTCAGGTTCTTCGCTAATTCAGTAATCGAAATAGTTGAGGTGTTTGACGTTAAAATAGCGTCGTCACCGATAACGCCTTCAATTTCAGCCAGCACTGAGCCTTTAATCTTCGGATTCTCAACAACGGCTTCTACGACAATGTCGACATCTTTAACGGCTTCATTCAGCAAGGTTGGGGTAATAGAAGACAAGACTTTAATCATCTTCTCGTTATTTACCTTACCGCGCTCAACGCCTTTTTTCAGGATCTTGCCGGCTTCTTTCATGCCCAGGTCTAAAGCGTCTTGCTTGATGTCTTTCATCACGGCAGGGACGCCTTTTAACGCTGACTGGTAAGCGATACCGCCACCCATAATACCGGCGCCTAATACACCCGCAGTTTTGATTTCTTTGGTTGCGGCTTTGGCGTATTTCTTCGACTTACCTTTAACAGCTTGATCAGCCAGGAATATACCAACCTGAGCCTGGCATGCGTCAGTTTGAGTCAGATCGAAAAACGCATTATTTTCTGCTTTCAATGCGCCTTCGCGATGCTCGCGAGCGCCGTTTTCAATTGCTTCTAGCGCCTTGTGTGGTGCCGGGTAATGTTTACCGGCTTTCGCTGCAATCAAGCCTTTTGCTGTAACCAACGTCATCATTAACTCAGTGTCGTTAGCTTTAAGCGGCTCTAACTTAGGCTGACGCTTGGCTTTCCAGTCTTGTTCGCCGGCAGCGGCAGCTTTCGCTAAATTCAACGCCGCTTTTGTCAGGTTTTCTGGTTCAACGACCGCATCGACAGCACCCACTTTCAGCGCGTCTTCTGCTTTGTTGTTTTTACCTGTGGTGATCCACTCTAAAGCGTTGTCAGGACCAATAACGCGTGGTAAACGCATCGTGCCACCAAAGCCAGGTATAAGGCCCAGTTTAACTTCAGGCAGGCCGATAGTTGCTGTGGTGTCCGCTACACGGTAGTCACAGGCTAATAGCGCTTCACAACCACCGCCTAATGCGAAACCTTTAACCGCACCAACGGTTGGTACCGGCAGGTCTTCTAATTGGTCAAATACGCGCGATGCTTTTGCGACCCAGCTGCGGGTCTTTTCTTGATCAGAGAAGAGTGTCAGGAACTCTGTAATGTCAGCGCCGACAATAAAGGTCGACTTGCTACTGGTGACAATGACGCCACGCAGGTCATCTGTATCTTTAAGTTTTGTCAGCGCTTCGCTGAATTCTTCTAATGTTGCCTGGTCGAATTTATTAACCGAGCCTTTCGCATCAAATTGTAATTCTGCGAAACCTGGTTCGATAAAATCGACCCGAATGCTTTCACCTTGATAGATCATCTTGGGTCTCCCACGACTTCCATTAATTTGTTGCTGTAAAGAAACTGATTCTGTTATAGCTTTGGGTTAAGGTAGAGAGAGTTTGGCGTGAATACGCTAATTTTTCAACGGTTATTTAAACATGCGTTTGAATTAATGAACAAGCAGTCGTTTATCCTACGTTACAGTCGAACTTGTATTTTTGCTTGCGCGGTTGCTATAAGCGGGTTTTCGCATGCAGAGCCTGCGGTGACAGAAGTCATGGCATCGGAGCAACGAGAACAGCAACGCGAGCTCTTTAAAAAGGCTGAATATGCAGCCAAAAGAGGGCGTTTAAATGAGTACCGGCAGTTACTCAAAGAGCTCGAAGGCTACCCTTTAAAACCTTATCTGGAGCTTGCTCGTCTGGAGCAGGTGGGGTACTTAGCCAACGAAGACAGAGTGTTAAAGTTCCTTGAAGATTATGAAGGCACGCCATTGGATTGGCAGCTGCGCCAACCCTGGTTAAGTTATCTGGCTGGCGAAGACGAGCACAAACGCTTCATTCGCGACTTTAGACACCCCGGAACCCTCACTCATCGCTGCCAGTTTATTCATGCACGCCGTAAACAGGACTTAGAAGACGGTCCCTTCAAGCGGCAGGTCGATGCTATTTGGCAACATGGCTTCTCTTTACCCCAAGCTTGCGACCCAATCTTAAAAGAATGGGCTGAATTAGGTGGTCGTACAGACGAACTGGTTTGGAAGCGTCTGCGATTAGCGGCTACCAGTGGTAATGCGACGCTTGTTCCCTACCTGACGGGCCTGCTTCCGGAACTGCAACAGTATCTTGGCGAGTTTTATCATAAGGTGCGTTACTCACCGGCTGCTTTAGAGGATGAAAGTTGGTTTAAAGGTCGTTATCCCAACAAAGAGGCTGAAATTGCGACCTTTGGCTTAAAAAAGCTTGTTTGGAGAGATGAGAATATTGCTTTACGAGCCTATAAAAAGCTTAAAGAGAGCCTCCCTTTTAATGATGAACAGCTCGCTGAGATAGCTGAAGAATTTGCGGTGGCGCTGAGTTTAGATGACCACCCTGAAGCAAGAATTTGGCATTCTCGAGTACCACCTGAAGCATTGAATGAAAGGGTGTTACAGTGGCGGTTAGCGGTGCATTTAAAGGATAATGATTTTGAAGGGCTAAGAGCCGTTATAAACGCGTTGCCTATCGCCATAAAGCAAGGGAACCAGTGGCGTTATTGGTTGGCGCGTAGTGAGGAGAAGCTGGGGAATGAGCTTGTTGCACAGGAGCTTTATGAGGATTTATCAGACGAGCGCCATTATTATGGCTTTTTAGCGGCTGCGCGATTGCAAAAGCCTATTAGCCTCGAGCAGGAAAAGCTGGAAGTAAGCGTACTTCAGTTAGAGCAGGTACGCAGCCACCCCAGTGTCCAGCGGGCTTACGAGTTTATCCAGCTCGAACGCTGGGTGGATGCTCGCAGAGAGTGGAATTATCTACTGACCCAACTTGACGGCGAAGAGCAAAAAGTTGCTGCGTATTTGGCAAGTGAATGGGGGTGGCACGATCAAGCCATTTGGACACTCGCGCAAATTGGTCATTTCGATGCAGTGGGTATTCGGTTTCCATTGGCCTATCAGGATATTTTAAGTCGTGCATCTCAGGCTGCAGGAATCGATGAAGAATGGGCTTTGGCAATAACCCGGCGAGAAAGTGCGTTTCGACACGATGCCTATTCTAGTGCGGGCGCGCGGGGGCTTATGCAAATACTGCCAAGTACCGCTAAAAAGCTTGATGGAAAGGGCAATTGGCGACGCCTGAATAACCCTTCAGTTAATGTGCGTTTGGGCACTTATTATTTAGGCCGCTTAAAGCATCGTTTCGAAAACAATTGGTTACTGGCAACGGCGAGCTATAACGCGGGCTACTACCGGGTGAAAGAGTGGCTGCCGGAAGATCCTATGGAAGCAGATGCATGGATTGAAACAATACCCTATTATGAAACAAGAGATTACGTTAAAGCGGTATTAAGTTATCAGCAGATTTATCGGATGTTGGGTGGTAAAGAAGATAATTTATTTGAAGACGTGATAGACATGAAAATTGTTGGTTCAGAATAGGACGACTTTATGACCACATCGGCCGGTTTATGGCGGTTGTTTCAAAGCCACATTGATGAATTGCAAAAGCGTGCAGCGCGCTTGTTAGAACGCGAAAATTTAGAGTTACTCGCGATTCATTCAGGTCAGCAAAAGCGCTGGTTTCTGGATGACATGAATTACCCGTTTAGAGCGAATCCTCACTTCAAAGCTTGGTGTCCAGAAACGCAATTACCGAACGCCTGGATTATCGTTCAACCAAAAACAAAGCCGACCTTGGTTTTGCTGGCAGCTGATGACTTTTGGCATACCGTTAAATCGGTTGAGTCTGAAGATTGGACGGCGGCGTTCCACGTGGAACATTTAAAAACACCTGAAGCTATAGAAACGCTATTACCTTATGACAAAAAGCACGCCGCTTATATTGGTGAGCATATCGAGGTGGCTAAAGCCTTAGGTTTTGAGAATATCAACCCAGACCCAGTATTGCACTTTTTCCATTATCACCGATTGTTTAAAACCGACTATGAACTTGCCTGTTTAGAAGAGGCGAATGAACTCGCCGCACGAGGGCACATAGCGGCAGCTGAAGCTTTTGCTGAGGGAGCTTCTGAATTTGAATGCTTACTGAGCTATATGTCAGAAACTAAGCAAGGCCAGAACGAGGTGCCATACAGCCACATTATTGGCCAGAATGAAAATGCCAGTGTGCTGCATCACTGGCAGCTTGCTACTGCAAATAAAACACCGTTGCGCTCAATGCTTGTTGATGCCGGCGCGGAGGTTTGCGGATACGCGGCAGACATTTCGCGGACTTGGTCTTACGAACATAACGAATACGAAGAGCTCATTGTGGCTGTCGATCAGATTACGTTGGCGTTGATTGATAAGTTGAAGCCTGGTGTCAGTTTCCCTGACTTGCACAAGCTTGCTCACGAACAAATAGCCAACTTGTTGTTTGCGTTTGGCTTTGTTCGTTGTAGTCCTGAGCAAATGATTGAAGAGGGCATTACAACGGTCTTTTTCCCGCATGGCTTAGGGCACCCACTTGGTTTACAAGTCCATGATGTTGGCGCAGCGCAAGCTGATGAGCGGGGGACTCCTATTCCGTCACCTCAAGGCCAACTCACGCTGCGAACAACACGTACGGTTGAAGCAAGGCAGGTTTATACCATAGAGCCCGGCATCTACTTTATTGAACCTTTGCTGAATAAGCTGGCGTCGTCGAATAAAAAACACCTGATTAACTGGAAGCGTGTCGACGAGTTTCGCCCGTTCGGTGGCGTTCGAATTGAAGATAACATAGTGGTGTACCGTGAAAAAAATGATAACTTAACGCGCCGAACAGAGCTGAAAGACTTTAAATTAAAGGTGGGTTAAGTTGTCAGACGAGAGCTATTTAATTGCCATAAGTGATGCTGAAGCAGAAATTGAAGTAAAAGGCAGTCGGTTTATAGCGTGTATAAGCCCTGCGAAAACCCCTGAAGAAGCAATCGACTTCAAAGAGTCAGTTAAGAAGCGCTACCCAAAAGCGAGCCACTATTGCACGGCTTCGATATTTGGTCACCCTAATGACAGTAACGGTTATGCTTATAGTGATGACGGTGAGCCCTCTGGAACGGCGGGCAGGCCTATGCTGATGGCACTGTGTGACGTCGGTATAGGACAGGTAACCGCTGTGGTTGTTCGATACTTTGGGGGAACGAAGTTAGGTACAGGCGGTCTTCAGCGAGCCTATAAAGATGCGGTACTTGAAGCTTTGCCTGACTTAGCTGCCGAAACCTTAATATTCAAAAAACCCTTTTCAGTCAATTTTGACTATACCGACCAAGGGGCTGTTGAGCCGCTTTTTGAGCGTTATGACGCTGAGGTTTGGGAAGCTGAATACAGCGACATTATTAAACAAGAAGTACGAATAGAGCCGTCTAAAGTGGATGAACTACAGGAAAAACTAAAGGCCGCCACACAAGGGCGTGTGCAACTGCGGCCTTATGAACCCATCGATTAAAAGAACATTGCACTGGGTTGGAAAACTCGCTCAACCTGATCAATGTACTTCTTATCCAGTAAGAACAGAATAACGTGGTCGTCCGAATGAATGATGGTTTCACTGTGTGCCATAAGCACCTCGTTACCACGCACGATTGCGCCGATGGTTGTACCCGGTGGTAATTTGATGTCTTTAATGGCTTTACCAACCACTTTTGAGGTGTCTTCGTCTCCGTGTGCGATGGCTTCAATAGCTTCCGCAGCACCCTTTCGCAGAGAGTAAACGTTAACAATATCGCCTCGACGGACGTGGGTCAGTAATGCCGACACGGTTGCTCGTTGCGGCGAAATGGCAATATCAATTTCTCCGCCTTGCACTAAGTCGACATAAGCACTGCGTTGAATAAGCACCATGGTTTTGCGTGCGCCCATACGTTTAGCCAGCATGGCCGACATGATATTGGCTTCATCGTCGTTGGTGACGGCAATGAAAACATCAATGTCTTCAACGTGTTCTTCTTCTAATAGCTTTTGGTCAGACGCATCGCCCCGGAAAATTAAAGTGTGCTCCAGGCGCTGAGACAATTCCTCGGCTCGCGCTTCAGAGCGTTCAATCAGCTTAACCCGATGATCACTTTCAAGCTGCTTCGCTAAGCCTGCACCAATATTACCGCCGCCAACAATCATAATTCGGCGATACTTGTCTTCAAGCTTTTGTAGCTCTTGCATGACCGTACTAATGTGTCGGGTATCCGCGATGAAGAATATTTCATCGTCGGCTTCAATAACCGTTGTTCCGGTTGGGCGAATAGGCTTACCTTGACGGTAAATGGCTGCGACACGGGTATCGATATTGGGAATGTGCTCGCGCAAGGTGGAAATAGCATGGCCCACCAGCTTACCGCCATAATAAGCCTTTACGGCAACGAGAGACGCACGGCCACCGGCAAACTCCATAACCTGCAAAGCGCCGGGGTAATCAATAAGCCGCTTAATGTAATTGGTAACGAGCTGCTCAGGTGAAATGATGTTATCGACCGGCGCATCCTGATTATGAAACAGCTGATCTTTGTAGCGAATGTATTCTTCTGAGCGAATCCGGGCAATTTTCTTTGGCGTATTGAAAATAGAGTACGCGACCTGGCAGGCAATCATATTGGTCTCATCGCTGCTGGTTACAGCAATAAGCAGGTCGGCATCGTCTGCCCCCGCACGCCTTAAAACGTCCGGGTGAGCGCCATTTCCTGCTACCACGCGCAGATCATATTTGTCCTGCAGGTCGTCTAACAAATCGGCGTTTGTGTCGACAATCGTGATATCGTTCTTTTCACCGACTAAGTTTTCAGCAAGCGTGCCTCCAACCTGACCAACCCCAAGTATGATAATTTTCATTGTGCTTTTTTGAGTCTCGCGTAAAAGAATCCGTCGCCGTCAGCTTCACCGGGTAAAATTTGCAACATATCCCGATTCGCCTCTATGGGTATGAGAGTAGCATCGCTGTGCTGTTTTAGGAAAGCCTCAACCTGCGTTTGGTTTTCATCTCGTAATATAGAGCACGTCGCGTACAGAAGTTCGCCGCCAGGCGCTAATGTTTCCCATAACGCCCTCAATATTTTGCCCTGAAGCTCTGCAAGCTCGCTTATGTCGCTCTGGCGGCGCAGCCATTTGATATCGGGGTGACGACGAATAACACCGGTAGCCGAGCAGGGGGCGTCTAATAATATACGGTCAAAGGACTTGCCGTCCCACCAGGCTGAAGTATCTGCAGCGTCTGCGCAATGAACCTCTGCGAAGAGTTGCTGACGTGTTAAGTTCTCTTTAATGCGTTCTATTCGGTTTGCATCGAGTTCAACCGCTTGAACGGGGTAATCAAAAGTGTGTCTTTCCAACAGGTGTAACAATTTACCGCCTGGCGCCGCACAACAGTCGAGCACACGATGATTGGCGTCCACGTTTAAGTAATCTGCCGCAAGTTGGGCTGAACGATCTTGTACGGAAACGGCACCTTCGTGGAAGCCGGGAAGTTTATCGACAGAGCAGGGGGTTAACAGCTTAATGGCATTACGGGCCTGAGGGTCTGCAACTGCTTCTATGCCTCCGTCTTGCAGCTGACGAAGATAATCATCACGAGAAAACAGCCGCTCATTGACCCGCAGCCACATTGGCGGATGCTGGTTATTTTCCTGAAGAATAACCTCTGTCTTATTACCGTGGTCGTTTTCTAGCTGCTGAACCAGCCAGCGCGGGTGATTTTGGTTGTTGTCTTCAGGTAATTGGCGTTCAAAGTTGTCGTTTGCCTCGGGCGCTTCTCGCAATAGCTGGCGTAACACCCCGTTAACCAAGCCTTTGTTATTTCGCTTTTTTAAAACGGCAGCGGCTTCTACCGTCGCGCTGACGGCCGCATGGTCTTTTATCCGCTGGCAATAGAGCTGATAAGCACCGACCAGCAACAGATAATGCAGAATCTTAAGCTTACCTTTAAGGGGTTGCTGAAGCTTAGCACCTACTAATTTGTTTAATGTCGGCAGGACACGCAATACACCATAGCTTATTGCACTTGCTAAGCGTTTATCTGACGCAGAAAGCGTTGCTGTAGCATTGGGTAAAGCGGTCGATAGAGACTCACCTTTTTCCAACACCTGAAAAAGCGCAGTGGCAGCGGCGGCTCGGCTCGCGGCTCCTGAGCCATTACTTTCGGTTTTATTAGGCTCACTCATGATAGCTGTAGGCTTTCAGCAAATACTTTGGCGTAACCGTTTATCAGCGTAGCAGCGGGCTGTGGTTTCTTGCCCGGCATCTGCGCTTTAGTAATTCTTAGAACACCGTCTCCGGTGGCAACATCAATGCCGTCATTGGAGCTTTGTAGGATAGTTCCGGGAGCCTCCCGGGTTGCTCCTTGTGCAATTTCAGCTTCGAGTATTTTAATGGTTTTCTGTTCACCCAGTTGGTCAGACTCGCACCAACTGACAGGCCAGGGAGTAAATGCGCGAGTACATCGCTCTATAAAAGCGGCGGACTCATTCCAGTCTATTTTCGCTTCTGCTTTGCTGAGTTTTTTCGCATAAGTGGCTTGTGTATCATCCTGAACGGTTGCGTTCGCCTGATATGCATCCAGGTCTCTCAGCGTTTCAACTAAAGCTTGTGGGCCAAGTGCTTCCAGCTTCTTATACAGCGATGCGGAAGTTTCGTTAGGGTCAATTGCGCAGCGCTTTTCCAGTAGTACAGGGCCTGTATCTAACCCTGCTTCCATTTGCATAACAGCAACGCCTGACTCTGTATCGCCTGCCCATACCGCTCGTTGAATAGGGGCTGCACCTCGCCATTTTGGTAGCAGTGAGCCGTGAACATTCAGGCAACCTTTAGCGGGAATATCGAGCGCCGCCTGTGGCAACAGTAAACCATAAGCGACAACAATCATGACATCCGGTTTTAATGCCTGGAGCTGTTGCTGTGCTTCCTCCGTTTTCAGCGACTCGGGCTGAAATACGGGTAATTGATTGGCTTCAGCCAGCTGCTTAACGGCGCTAGGCTGTAATTTTTTCCCGCGCCCGGCAGGGCGGTCAGGTTGGGTATAGACACCGACAATATCAAAGTCAGTGTCTAAAAGGTGCGACAAGTGCTGTGCCGCAAAGTCAGGAGTTCCGGCAAAAACGATGCGCATTATTGGGCTTCCGAAGCAAACTTCTCTGCTAAACGCTGCTCTTTTTCAAGCTTCTTGCGAATGCGCTCACGTTTCAATGGCGATAGGTAATCTACAAACAGCTTGCCGTTTAAATGGTCAATTTCGTGCTGGATACAAATAGCCAGTAAGCCTTCTGCATTCATTGAGAACTCTTCACCATTTTTATCCAACGCTTTAACAGTAATGGTCTCGGCCCGTTCAACTTTGGCGTAAACCCCCGGGAACGACAGGCAGCCCTCGTCATTTTTAAAATGCCCTTCGGCCTTGGTTATTTCCGGGTTAATAAAAACCAGTGGTTCATTTTGATCTTCGCTGCAGTCAGCGACAAACAAGCGCTGGTGCACGTCTACTTGCGTCGCCGCAAGTCCAACACCTTGTTCGTCGTACATGGTTTCGAACATATCATCGATAACCGCACGGATAGAATCGTCTACTTTCGCAATTGGTTGTGCGACTTTACGTAAACGTTCGTCGGGATATTTAAGAACTGTCATTTTTGCCATAGAAACCTCCAAAACTTCATCTACCCTATAGTTTACCTTAAATTGACCGGTGAAGGACAGGGCATGGATGCTGAGCAGTTATGTTTATTAATGGGGGCGTCAAGGGCGTCAAACAAGGTACAGAAAGCCGCGAGGGAGTGTGCCTCTATTGCCGAGCTATCTGAACGATGGGGGCAATCGTTTAAACCGGTCGACCCTAAATGGGTGAAAGCGGCGAAAACATGGACGCAAACGGAGCGGCAGGGAGTCATTTCGTATTTTTGTGATGACTATCCTGAGCCGCTAAAGTCTATTCAGAATCCGCCGTGGCTGCTGTATTACCGGGGGCGCAAAGAATTGTTGCAAGGCGTCGGAGTGGCTGTTGTCGGCAGCCGAAAAGCATCGCACAGTGGCTTGCAAATTACGGACTGGATAGCAAAAGACTTGGTTGCTGCAGGTATCGTGGTGGTAAGCGGTCTGGCAATGGGTATTGACGCACAGGCGCACAAAACTGCGGCGGATAAAGGCAAAACCATTGCGGTGCTTGGGACAGGAATCGATCAGTATTACCCACGCAGAAATAAAACGCTGCAAGATTTCATTGCTCATCAGGGGCTGCTGATTTCTGAATTTCCGCCGGGACAGACTGCCAGAATTGATCACTTCCCGCGCCGCAACCGTATTATTAGTGGTATTAGTCAGGCTGTTGTGGTGGTCGAGGCGGCTCGTAAAAGCGGCTCTCTGTCGACGGCTATTCATGGTCTTAATGAAGGTCGGGAAGTGGGGGCGGTACCGGGCTCTGTGCTGATGCCGGAACACCAGGGCTGTCATTGGTTATTACAGCAAGGCGCTAAGCTTATTAACACACCACAGGATATTCTTGATTGGTTTGGGGTAAGCGCTACCGGCTCGGTCGATGGCGGCGAACCGCACGAAGAGAATCAAAGCTTGGCAAACTGCCGTTTGTTCGCTAGTCTGAATTCAGAGCCACGAACAATTGATGACATGGTACAATTGTCCGGACTCGAGGTTGCTGAAGTCATGGAGAAGATAGTGTTATACGAATTAGAAGGACTTGTGGCAGCCGTACCAGGCGGTTATATCAAAGTGGGGAGGCGCTAAATCATGTTTGATATCCTCATGTATTTATTTGAAAACTATATCCATTCTGAAATGGAAGTGGTGGTCGATCACGACGAGCTGACCAATGAATTAACGCGCGCTGGTTTCCGTGAACAGGAAATTCAAAAGGCGTTAGCGTGGTTAGAGTGCTTGGCCGACTTACAAGAGTTAGAAACTAAATCCTACATCGATGCATCAGCCACTCAGGCAACTCGCATTTATACGGCCGATGAAATGACTCGTCTGGATAGCCAGTGTCGTGGTTTTATCATGTATCTGGAAAACTTGGGCGTGTTGGACTTTGCTACGCGTGAAGTGGTTATTGATCGTGTCATGGAGCTGGAAACAAGCCGCTTTACATTAGACGACCTAAAATGGGTTGTTTTGATGGTGTTGTTTAATGTGCCCGGACAAGAAGCCGCTTATGATCAGATGGAAGGGCTTCTGTTCGAAGAAGCAGACGGACCCTTACATTAATGTCCGCTGATGAACGCTGCCCGCGTTGTCAGCGGCTGTTAGTTATAAAGCATGTTGGCCATAACAGTTTTTTAGGCTGTACAGGCTACCCGGACTGCGACTACAAGCGTGGCTTAAGAGAACAGTCTGAAATAGAGCCGGAAAACTTAGGCGTTCCTTGCCCTGAGTGCGGCGAAGAATTGCAACTGAAAAGCGGTCGCTATGGCTTATTTGTCGGGTGCAGTAACTTCCCGGCGTGCGAGTTCGTTACTGAACCTGATGCGGGTAATGACGACACCATTCAATGCCCTGAGTGTAAAAAAGGTCAGCTACGACAAAAAACCTCCCGCCGAGGCACCGTATTCTACGCTTGCGACCAGTACCCCACCTGCCAATTTACGGTGAATCAGCCTCCCGTGGATGAGTCTTGCCCCAAGTGTGGTTTTGCACTGCTAGTGAAGCGAAAAACGGCCTCCGGTGTGCGAAAAGTCTGTATACAAAAGCAATGCGACTATAAATCTGACACGCTATAATACCCCGCAACGATTTAACGAGAGAGAGTGCTATGTCTCACGACTGGGAAGCCGCGAAAGAGGCGGTAAAAACCGGGGTGATAGCGTACCCAACAGAAGCCGTTTTTGGGCTTGGCTGTGACCCGTCCAACGAAGTTGCTATTCAACGATTACTCAGCTTAAAACAGCGCCCTGCAGAAAAAGGCGTTATTTTAATTGCCGCTGACTACAGCCAATTGCTGCCGTACGTCGATGATACCGCTATACCGCAAGATAAACGGTTCTCCGTGCTTTCTCACTGGCCGGGGCCTGTGACGCTTATTCTGCCAGCAAGGAAAACAACGTCGCGGCTGCTGACTGGCGGGCGAGACACTATTGCTGTACGTGTGTCAGCTCATGAAGCGGTAAGAGAGTTATGCCGTGGGCTTGGTCATGCATTGGTGTCCACCAGTGCCAACCTAACTGGCGAAGAGCCGGCACGTACCGCCGAAGAAGTTAAACAGCAGTTTGGTGATAAAGTCAGCTGGGTAATGGATGCCCCAACCGGCGGCGCTAAGAACCCGACTCGTATTATCGACCCATTTAGCAATAAGGTGCTTCGAGACGATGCATAGTAGCTATTTAACGCAAGTAAAAGACTACTTAATGGCACTGCAGGACAGTATTTGCCAACAGCTAGAAGAGGCAGACGGTGCAGAAAAGTTTCAGGAAGACAGCTGGGACCGCCCAGGCGGGGGCGGCGGGCGCTCACGAATATTGAAAAACGGGGCTGTTTTTGAGCAAGGCGGCGTCGGTTTCTCGCATGTGTATGGTGAAAAAATGCCTGCCTCTGCAACTGCGCATCGGCCGGAGCTTGAAGGTCGTGACTTTAATGCCTGCGGCGTATCGTTGGTGTTGCACCCTAAAAACCCATTCGTACCCACTGTTCATATGAACGTGCGCTTTTTCATTGCACAAAAAGAAGGCGAGGAGCCGGTCTGGTGGTTCGGTGGTGGCTTTGACCTAACTCCGTTTTATGCGTTTGAAGAAGACGTTGTTGGCTGGCATAAAACCGCGAAACAGGCGTTAGACAGCGTTGATGAAGCCTTTTATCCAGAATACAAACAATGGTGTGACGACTACTTCTTCCTTAAACACCGCAATGAGGCGCGTGGTGTGGGTGGTGTTTTTTTTGATGATCTGAACGACCGACCATTCGAAGAATGCTTTTCGGTAATAAAGGCGGTGGGTGGTGCGTTTACCCGGGCTTATTTACCGATAGTGGAGCGCCGTAAAGATACGCCTTACACGGAGCGCCACAGAGATTTCCAGCTGTATCGCCGCGGGCGTTATGTTGAATTTAACCTGGTTTGGGACAGAGGCACTTTGTTTGGCCTGCAAACAGGTGGCCGTACGGAATCAATTTTAATGTCGATGCCTCCGCTTGTGCGTTGGGAGTACAACTGGACACCGGAGCCTGGTTCGCCCGAAGAACAGCTAACATCTTATTATTTGCAACCCCGAGACTGGCTGGCAGAGAAATGACGAACCCAGTGCGTTTAGGTGTTTTCGGCAATCCGGTGGCCCACAGCTTGTCACCAATCATTCATAGTTTGTTTGCAGAGCTTCGCGATGAACGTATTTTGTACGAGCGAATGCTTGCAACGCCGGCTTATTTTCCAAAAGCGGTAGCGCAGTTTTTTCGAAACGGTGGCTCGGGTGCGAATGTTACCTTGCCGTTTAAAGAGCAAGCTGCACAACTGGCGAACACCTTAACGGATAGAGCGCGGGTTGCTGGCGCAGTAAACACTTTAATAAAAGTCGGTTCAGGCCTTGTTGTTGGAGATAATACTGACGGTGAAGGTTTAGTTAAAGACTTAAATAGCGAGGGTTTTGATGTAAGTGGGCGCTCACTTGTCTTGTTGGGTGCGGGCGGCTCGGCTCGCGGCGTGTTACCGGCATTACTGAGTTTGAATCCGGCGAAGGTGTATTTGGTTAACCGAACGTTGGAAAAAGCCCAGGTGCTTAAGCAACTGCTTGTCGATTTGAGCGTTCACGGTGCCGAAAATATTCAGGTTGTATCAAATGCCGAGAGTATTAACGAACAGGTTGATGCAGTCGTAAACGCCACCAGCAGTAGTCTTCACAATATCGACATTCCATTGCCGGGGAGTTTTGCGGATGATGCATGGGGCTATGACTTAATGTACAGCGACACTCCTACCCATTTTCTTAGACAACTGGAAAAGGCTGGCGTTAAAAACCGTGCAGATGGCCTGGGTATGCTGATTGAGCAGGCGGCGTCCTCTTACCAATTATGGATGGGTGGTGAACGACCGGATACGACCTTTGTTATGTCTAAGTTAAGGCCTAGAACCTATTGATTTATAAGCAATTTACGAAAAGTCTTATAAGGCTTAAAAGTTACCGAACAAAAGAATATAAAAAAATGGATTTTGGTAGTAGATCATCCCGAATTTTGTGGTAGTCTGTTTGACCGGTTTGGGAAAGTTTTTCAGTCTTGCTGAAACCTAAATCGACAAGTTTCCACAGAGAAGCTTGAATGATAAAAATAATAAGGTATGTCAGGGTACCTGCCGTTTTAAATCCCTCTATATCAATAAGTTAGCTATTTTAAAAGACACGGGGAAACTTTGTTTTCTGACTGTGGCGAAATACGTTGTTAACAAACATATCAACAGCTTATGCACAGGGTGTTCAGTGGTGCGAAACCCTCAGATGTGGCATCCTATAGGAAATGCTTAATCGGACACAAAACCTATGTCGGCAACAGTTCCTGAGAACCCCTTTATTCTTGTTGATGGCTCATCGTACTTATTTCGTGCTTTTCATGCGCCACCACACTTAACCAACTCGAATGGCGAGCCAACCGGCGCAATATACGGCGTAGTAAATATGCTTCGCAGTCTTTTGAAAAAGTATCAGCCGTCGCACATGGCGGTGGTTTTTGATGCCAAAGGCAAAACGTTTAGAAGCGATATTTACGAAGAGTATAAAGCGCACAGGCCGCCAATGCCGGATGACCTCAGAAGCCAGATAGAGCCGCTGCACAATATCGTAAAAGCCATGGGCCTGCCGCTGCTTTGTATTGACGGTGTCGAAGCCGATGATGTTATTGGCACATTAGCCCAGCAAGCGGGTGACCAAGGACGTTTCACCTTGATTAGCACTGGCGATAAAGACATGGCGCAGTTGGTGAATGAGCATGTCATGCTAATTAATACCATGACTGATACCTTGCTTGATACCGACGGTGTTGAGAAAAAGTTTGGGGTTAAGCCTGAACAAATTATTGATTACTTGGCACTTATGGGTGACAGCTCAGATAATATTCCGGGTCTTCCAAAAGTGGGCGAAAAGACTGCGCAAGCGATGCTTCAGGGCATACCCAGTATTGATAAAATTTACGAAGATGTTGAGGCGGTAACATCTTTGTCATTCCGTGGGGCTAAGTCTATGCCGGATAAGCTTCGTGAGTACAAAGATCAACTCCTCATGTCGCGTGAGTTGGCCACCATAAAGCTCGATGTAGAGCTACCCATGCACCCGGATGATCTCCATATTCAACCGGCAGATTCGGAAAAGCTGGCCGAGCTTTATGGTCAGTGTGAGTTTCGCCGTTGGTTAGGCGAGCTTATGGAGCAGGGCGCTGCGACGGATCAAGCATTGGGTCAAGAAAGCTCTGATAAAGTCAGTAGCGATATCTCTTCGGAGAATTATAGAACTCTGCAAACGGAAAAAGATGTCGAAGACTATTTGAAGGAGCTGTCCTCAGCGCCGTTTTTTGCTTTTGATACAGAAACCACCAGTTTGAACTATATGCAGGCTGAGTTGGTGGGGGTGTCATTGGCGAAAGAACCCGGTAAAGCGGTTTATATCCCGGTAGGACATGATTACATGGACGCCCCTGAACAAGTCAGTCGTGACTGGCTGCTGGAAAAGCTGAAGCCGATTTTAGAAGGTGACAGCCCGAAAAAAGTGGGCCAGAACTTAAAGTATGATGCGCATATTTTACGTCGCTATGGCATTCGCCTGGGTGGTATTTTAAATGACACCATGCTGGCGTCTTATGTGTTTAATAGCGTCGGGTCACGCCACGACATGGACACTCTGAGCCTGCATTATCTAAACCATAAAACGATAAGTTTTGAAGACATTGCTGGTAAAGGCGCAAAACAGCTGACCTTTAACCAAATTGAACTGGAGAAAGCTGCGCCTTATGCAGCTGAAGACGCAGACATAACCTTACGCCTGCATGAAGTGCTTTGGAAAAAAGTCGAAGAAACCGGCAGTGAGCTGCAAAGTGTTTTAACCGATATCGAAGTACCTCTTATTTCGGTGCTGCGCGATATGGAGCAATACGGCGTTCGAATTGACGCTAATTTGCTGGGTAAGCAAAGTCAGGAAATTACCGAAAAACTGGCTGAGCTTGAGAAAAAGGCGTTCGACATTGCCGGTGAAGAGTTTAATTTAGGCTCGACCAAGCAGTTACAGCGTATTTTTTTCGAGAAGCTGCAGTTGCCGGTGATTAAGAAGACGCCTAAAGGGGCGCCTTCAACGGCGGAAGAAGTTTTGCACGAGCTGGCGCATGACTATCCGTTGCCGGATGTTATTTTGCAGCATCGTAGCTTGTCTAAGTTAAAATCGACCTATACCGACAAGCTGCCGAAAATGATAAACCCGGATACGGGACGTGTGCATACCTCGTATCAGCAAGCGGTTGCCGCAACCGGACGACTGTCATCGACGGATCCGAACTTGCAGAATATCCCAATTCGAACCGCAGAAGGACGCCGCGTTCGCCAGGCGTTTGTTCCGGAAGATGGCTATAAAATAGTGGCTATCGATTACAGTCAAATAGAACTGCGTATTATGGCTCACTTGTCGCAGGACAAGTCACTGCTGAATGCCTTTGCCGAAGGGCTGGACATTCACCGGGCAACGGCAGCAGAAGTCTTTGGATGCAAAACTGAAGAAGTAACTGATGAGCAGCGTCGACAAGCTAAAGCAGTAAACTTTGGGCTTATTTATGGTATGTCGGCATTTGGTTTGGCGCGTCAGCTTGGTATTGCTCGTAACGATGCACAGCATTATATGGACAAATATTTTGAGCGCTTCCCGGGCGTGTTGAAGTATATGGAAGACACGCGTAAACAAGCGAAAGAGCAAGGGTACGTTAAGACCTTATTTGGTCGTCGTTTGCCTTTGCCGGACATAAAAGCAAGTAACGGAGCGCGTCGAAAAGGTGCTGAGCGTGCGGCTATCAACGCACCAATGCAGGGCACGGCGGCTGATATTATTAAAAAGGCGATGCTGCAGGTGGCGGACTGGATAGATACAAATAACTGCAAGGACGATGTGCGCATGCTAATGCAGGTTCACGATGAACTGGTCTTTGAGATAAAAGAAGCAAAACTGGACGACTATATTAAAGAGTTAACAGCAGTTATGGAAAACGCTGCACGCCTTGATGTGCCTCTAATTGCAGAGGCAGGAAAAGGAAAAAACTGGGATGAAGCACACTAGATTCAAAAAAAGCTGAACTTTTTTTGAGCACCCTAGTCAGATTAATTGAGGGAAATAATCCACCCTCAACAAATTGTTCTCCCTGGATTACTTTTTACCCGGCTCTTTTGAGCCGGGTTTTTTATGCGCTTTTCTGAGTCGAGTTGTTTTTGTCCCGCGCAGGCATCCCCGCAAGCCCGGAGCGGCCCTTACGGTTAGCAAACCAAACACCAACCAAAATAGCTGCCATACCGACACCATGCTGAAGCCAGAAAGGTTCACCGTCTAGTACACCCAGCAAAACCGCAACAACCGGAATAAGGTACGTCACTGAGCTGGTAAATACTGTGTTCGTTAAACGAACCACATGGTTAAAAATAACTAAGGCGCCGGCCGTACCAATAATTCCTAAAACCAATATCGACACTAAAGACAGCATTGCGCCCGGTTGTTGAACTTGCGTCATAAAGTCAGTGCCAGCAAACAGATAAATCGTTGCAGGTACTGCAGCCATTAATAATGAAATGCCGGTTATTGTCAGTGGTGCGAGGTCGGTTATTTTATGCTTTATCAGATTCAGGTTAAGGCCATAGCAAACGGTTGCAGCCATGACTAACAGTGCGTAGAGATTAAAGTTCCAGCCGCCGTTAGCGGATGCGGTAATGAGCAACAGCGTGCCACCTAAACCAATAATAATGCCGATAACTTGAGCTATACGAGCAGACTGGTGAAAAAACAGGGCACCGATAACCAGTGTGGTGATAGGTGTAAGTGCATTCAGCACGCCGGTGACACCGCTGGCCAGTTGCGTTTGTGCAATTGCGAACATGAAAGCCGGTATGAAGCTACCGACTAACCCAACGCTGGCTAATTTCAACCAATGTTTACGCGTTATTTTATTCAAACGCTTCGCAATAAATGGTGCTAACACAATGCCGGCCGAGCTGATTCTTAACGCACCGACTTCCATTGGACCAAAAGCGATAAGCCCCTTTTTAATCAGCAAAAATGAGCTACCCCAAATAAGAGACAGCAGCCCTAACAGCAACCAGGCGCTTAATGGGTGTTGGTTATCCGTCATCTTGGCTGCCAAACCACTCATTAAGTTTGTTTTCGAGCTGCTCGACGCCAATGCGCTTTAATGACGAAAAGGCTTCGACCTGAACATCTCCGTTGAAGGCAATAGCGGCTTGCCGAGCTTGTAGAACGGTTGATTTACGAGCACCTTGCTTTAATTTGTCTGCTTTTGTCAGCAACGCCAGTACAGGAATGCCGCAGTCCGCAGCCCAGTAGATAAGCTCTTGATCAGTTTCACGGAACGGATGGCGAATATCCATGAGTACCACAATGCCTTTTAAGCTATCGCGCTTTTGCAAGTATTCAGCCAATGCTTTTTGCCATTTCTCTTTAACAGCCATAGGGACTTTGGCGAACCCATAGCCGGGTAGGTCGATAAGTCGCTCTCCACTGTCGAGCTCAAACACGTTAATTAGCTGCGTACGGCCCGGAGTCTTACTGGTTCTTGCCAGCGACTTCTGCCGTGTAAGCGTGTTGAGAGCGCTTGACTTGCCGGCGTTTGAGCGTCCGGCAAAGGCTATCTCTATTCCCGTATCAGGCGGTAACTTGGTAATATCCGGCGCGCTGGTAACAAAGCTGGCGCTTGCGTAGTTCAAAGGTTTCATCGACACAGATAGGGTCACTTATTGGTTAAAAAAGCAAAGACAGACGCCATTATGAATGATCTGAGCACGTCAGCCAACGATGAATTCCAGATAGATTAGCTATTAATCATTTAATCCACACAAGTTTTGTGTAAAATAGCAACCTGTTTAAGGTGATTTGTTGGGGCGCATGGCGCCATCCAGAACAGAAGAGAAGCAAACATGAAAAAATTCGCAATCTTATTGGGACTTTTCTTCGGTACCACGGGTATCGCATTAGCGCAAAGTGGCGATGCCGAAGCTGGTAAAGAGAAATCGCAGGTATGTGCGGCTTGTCATGGGCCCAATGGTGAATCTCCGACCGATATGTACCCGCACCTGGCCGGTCAGCATGAAAAGTATCTGTTAAAGCAATTAAAAGACTTTAAACTGGCGTCTGAAACAGGCGGCGAAGAAGGTCGAAATAACGCCGTAATGATGGGCCAGGTTGCTAGTCTGTCTGAGCAGGACATGGCCGATTTAGCCGCTTATTTTGCGTCTCAGGATGAGCCTAAAGGGGAAACGCCAAAAGACTTAATTGCTAAGGGCGAAGATTTCTTCCGTCGTGGTAACCCAGAAACTAATGTTCCTTCATGTGCAGGTTGTCACGGACCTCGTGGTAACGGAATGGGCTTGGCGGCATTCCCGGACATTTCAGGTCAGCACGCAGCTTACACTAAGTCTCAGTTGGAAATGTTCCGCAGCGGCGAACGTGCAAATGACCCCAATGGTATGATGCGCGGTGTTGCTGAAAAGATGACAGATGAAGAAATTGAGCTGATGTCAAAATTCTTAAGCGGCTTGTATTAAGCCTCTTTACAAGCCAATAAACAGACTAAAAGCGGCTTAAAGCCGCTTTTTTTATGGTTAAGCTAATAATAAGTAAGCTGTTTTCCCATTGTTAACAAAAAGTAATAAAAAAGTTGGTTTTTAGATCAAGAAAGTTGTTGAATTAATATTTGGTTCAAGTATTGTAAACAACGCTCGAGGACGATGTAGCCTGACAAAAACAAAAATAATTGGCACAGAACCCTTGAGAAAATAATAAAAAGACTGTAAAAATACAGCTGACTCGATACAAAAAAATAACAAGAGGTCGAGGAGATTATCGAAAAGTTAGATTTCGTTTTTATAAACGGTCATCTCATTTATCGATAATCCAGGGAGTAAATAGCCGAGAGGCTTGCGGTTGCTCCATTTAATAATAACAACAATAAAAGCAGGTTACGGAAGACCGCAATAACAAACTCGGAAGCAGTGACAACCATTCTCATAGTAGCAGTGCGCTGCCCATCTTATGAGAAAGCAGGCGATGGAAACATCGCCTTTTTTCTTTTCTGCCCTCATTATTATTCCAACAATGACGTTTTACGCATTCTTGCGTTACAATACCCCTATATCTTTACTTTAAAGTTTTCCTAACCAGGAGCGACAATGACTCGCCGAAAGAAAACACGTAAAACAGGTCCTTTGGCGCCTTCGAAGCAGCCAAAAGACAAGCGCCCAAGTGAAACAAGCACTAAAGGTAAAAAGAAAGGGAAAGGTCTGCGACCGGGCCAGCGGCATTTAGAGAATCAAAAAGCAGGTGTTGCTCAAAGTAAAAGTACGGACGAGAAAGATCCTCGCATTGGTAGCCGCCGTAAAATAGAGCTCGTGATGACGCCTGAGCAGGAGCTTCAGCAGCTGCAAAATGATGAACGTTTGCAGCGTTTGGTCGAGCGCTTTGAGGAAGGTGAAACGCTCAGCGCTGACGATCAACGTTATTTGGACGAAAAGTCAGAGCGTTATGAGACACTTGTCAGCAAGCTGGGCTACGAGCTTGATGACGACTGGGATGATGAGGAGTACTAATGTCCAGTGAATTACTTTGGGTGATAGCCATACTTGGGCTCGTTATTATTATTGGGCTTGGCTGGTATGCCACAACGCTAATGTTACGCCTGCGGGGTCAGAATAATATACGTAAAGCGGCGGTGCAAAAGCGTATTGATAGGATTGATGAGAGTATTATTACGATTGCTAAAGCGATGCAGCAAGAGCAATGCCCGCTTTCTGAGGGCTGTCTGCGCATTGTTGTGCTGCTTGATCATAGACCGGAAGCTGTAAAATATGACTACTCGCAGGATTACCCGGCGATGCACGACATGTATGAAAAAATAAAGCACATGCCGACGCATGAAAACCGTAAGAAGTTTCCGAAGAAAAAAATTCGCGCACTTGATGATGAGCGTGAAGGTTATGAGAAAACGATGCGCGACATTATTCTTGCAGACGTCGACAAGCTATTGAAAAACTTTCCCGCCGCCTGAGGAGGCCGCATGGCGTTTTTTAAAGGAATGAAAGAAGATATCGCCAGTGTATTCGACCGTGATCCGGCTGCTCGAAACACAATGGAGGTGCTGTTCCATTATCCTGGACTGCATGCCATTTGGTTTCATCGCATAAGCCATAAACTCTGGACTTGGAAGCTTTACTGGTTGGCTCGTTTTCTTTCAAACGTCGCGCGCTGGTTGACCGGAATAGAAATTCATCCCGGAGCCAAAATTGGACGCCGTTTTTTCATTGATCACGGCATGGGTGTCGTTATTGGTGAAACCGCTGAAATTGGTGATGATGTGACCTTGTATCATGGGGTTACTTTAGGGGGCACCAGCTGGCATAAAGGCAAGCGACACCCAACGTTGAAAGACGGTGTTGTTATTGGTGCCGGCGCAAAGGTGTTGGGTCCTCTAACCGTTGGACAGCAAGCGAGAATTGGCTCGAATGCCGTGGTGGTACGGGATGTTCCTGAGTTAACGACGGTTGTTGGCATACCCGCTCGCGTGGCGAAATCGGGGGTCGATAAAGAGACCAGCGAACGTCGTGAGAAAATGGCAAAGGAATACGGCTTCGATGCGTATGCGATTTCAGCGGACAACCCCGATCCGGTGGCGACTGCTATAGGTCGTATGCTCGATCATGTGCAAGTTTTGGATAATAAAGTTTCAGATCTGTGCCAGGCGGTCAATAAGCTTGGTGGGGATGTTTGTGGTGAAATTCCTGAAGTCGATGTTGATGATGTGGACTTTTTGGAAGAAACCGAGCGCGCCGCTGAGCGACGCGCTCATCATAAAGAGCAAGATAACCCTTAGGACTTCAAGTCGAAACGTTCAATAAGCGAGTAGAGCTGTTTTATGGTTGCTTGCAGCTCTGTGCTTGAGTGTTGTGTCTGTTCAGACGTAGCCTGAGTGGAACGAGCGGTGTCAGCAATGGAAGTGATTTGTTCACTAATGTGTTCTGCAACACCGCTTTGCTCTTCAACCGCCGATGCCATTTGGGTCGACATATCTGAAATTTCCTGAATAGCCGTTGATATTTCACCTAACGCCGCATCGGCTTCACGAACCTTGTTAACTCCGTCCGCTGCGGCTTCTTCGCCTTTATTGGATACAGACACTGCGTTGCTGGCTTTGTCGCGCAGCTGTTGAATAACCTGATGAATGCTGTCTGTTGACTGCGTTGTGCGCTGAGCCAGGTTACGTACTTCGTCGGCGACTACCGAGAAACCCCGACCGTGCTCACCAGCGCGAGCGGCTTCAATAGCGGCATTGAGCGCCAGCAGGTTGGTTTGGTCAGCAATAGATGAAATTAAATCTGCTGCTTCGCCAATAGCTCCAGTTGACTGATCGAGCTCATGGACTGTTTGAGCAATCTCTTTAACTGCATCGTGCAAGCTGACAATGACATCACTTGCCTGACGGGCTAGACGGACACTGTTCTCAACGTTCGCATTAGCAGACTCGGCTTGCTGTGCATTACGCTCAACGGTGTCGGCGACCTCTTGAATAGCTGAGGACATTTCGTTCATTGCCGTTGCCGTTTGCTCGGTCGATGCTGTTTGTTTGTCAATTTGCGTCTTACTGTCAGCTGCTTGCTGATGCGTGTCTTCTGCAATAGTGAGAAGTCCCGACACTGCGTCCTTCATGCGGCTTAGTGCGGTTCTATTACGTGCGCCTTCACTTAGCAACTGCATTGCCAGTTTTGCTTCGCGGCCCTGCATATCGAAATAGGTCATACCGACCAGCTCAGAGTCGAATGCTTCCGGGCGTAGGTTGAGTAGCCCTTGTAGCATACGGCCAATATAGGCGCCGTAAGCAAAGGTCGTTACCGCGGTTGCAGCCAGTGCAATGAGCGCTGAAATGGGCTGGCCCATTAAGGCAATGACGGCACTGGCTACGGCGCCTGGTATTACTACGGGCATCAAGTCTTTGCAGCTAAGCCATAAACGCTGTGCTAAAGGTAATGCGTGCTTGCCTGCGTTTAAGCGATCATAAATGTTTTGTGCTCTTTTCTTTCGAGAGTCCGACGCTGCAACGCGAACGGATTCAAACCCTTTAGGCTTTCCGTCTTCCATAATGGGCGTGACATAGGCACTAACCCAATAGTGGTCGCCATTCTTACAACGGTTTTTGACAAGCCCCATCCAGGGTTTACCGCGTTTAATGGTCTTCCACATGTTTTCAAATACGCTCGCAGGCATATCCGGGTGACGCAGAATGTTGTGTGGCGAACCAATGAGCTGGTCCCGTGTATAACCGCTGACCTTGACGAAGTCCTCATTGCAGTGACGAATAACACCTTTTAGATCTGTCGACGAAATTAGCCGATAGTGTTCGGGAAAGCGGTGTTCTTTGCCGGTAACCGGACCATTATTTTTCATAGCAACCTTTATTACAGAAGTTTGATTAACATCAACATTAGTAAGGTTATCGTATTTTTGGGGGGAAAGTTTAGGGAAAACCGGAATAAAGTTGTTTTTTCCATAAAAAAACGCCGCTTAAAAAGCGGCGCTTCGAAATTCTTTAAAACGCTTAATGCACAATGTGCACTAAGAGTTCCTTACATAGGAACTACGTTTTCAGCTTGAGGACCTTTAGGACCTTGAGCAACGGTGAAAGAAACTTGCTGGCCTTCAGCCAAAGTTTTGAAACCGTCTGCTTGGATAGCGCTGAAATGTACGAATACGTCTGCGCCATTTTCTTGCTCGATGAAACCGAAGCCTTTTGCTTCGTTAAAGAATTTTACTTTACCAGTAGTAGTAGACATGCTGATATTTCCTCGTAGTGCATGTTAAAAACAAAAATGCTCAAAAAACTTGGTATTACTTGGACTTACAAAACGAGGTACAGCAAAAAGGACTTCGTAAATAATCTCAAATCAATAGCCGAAATTTTCTCAGCGGCTTCGAGTATACGCTTAATACAGCCCGAGTCAACAAGACCTTGTTTTATTTTAACCAGTTACGACTAATGTGGCGGAAAGTATCGGTGCCAGACTTCTCAAGCCATTCAAACGCCGCCATTTCGGAGGTAATAATTTCAACGCCCGAGTTTCTCATGCGCTCTATCGCACATTCTTTGTCTGTGGGACGTCGTGAGCCAACAGTGTCAGACGGCAAAAACACCTGGTAGCCGGCGTTTTGCATATCAATGGCAGTTTGCATGACACAAACGTGAGTTTCCATCCCCATGACGACAATGTGTTTTTTATTGTATTCACTAAGAACATCGCGAAACGTTTGCTCTTTCAATGCACTGAAGTGCGTTTTCTCAACCACACGACCGGCTTCAATAATTTCCTGCAAAGAGCTGACGGTGTAGCCCAGGCCTTTAGGGTATTGCTCGGTAATTAAAATGGGTACGTCCAGCTGCATAGCAATTTCACCCAGCCAGCGCATACGAGAGGTGACAATGTCTCGCTGGTGAATGGCCGGTAACAGCCGTTCCTGAGCGTCGACAATAAGAAGCAGCGAGTCTTGGGCTGAAAGCAACATGGAATACCTCATTAGCAATGTTTTATTGCATTCTACTTTAGCGGATTAACAAGACGATTAGCAAAAAGTCGTAACCTGCTTAAAAAATCCGCAGTAAATTTGCAGTCGCGCCCGCCAATAGCTACAATTCCCGCCTTTCCAAATGCAGATGCACATCCAAAACAGTAAATAAAAGGTGACACCATGGCTCCGGTATTGATTCTAATGGGTTCCCAGTCCGATTGGCCGGTAATGCAAAAAGCAGCAGAAATGCTGGAATCGCTGAACGTAAAATGGCAGGCGAAGGTCGTTTCTGCGCATCGTACGCCGGACTTACTTAAGTCGACGATGGAACAAGCCGAGCAAGACGGAGTGCCTGTGGTTATTGCCGGCGCCGGTGGCGCTGCTCACTTGCCGGGTATGCTGGCGGCTTATACGGCTATTCCTGTGTTTGGTGTGCCGGTTCCAAGCAAGCAGTTAAAAGGTTTAGACAGCTTGTTATCAATTGTGCAAATGCCTAAAGGTGTGGCTGTTGGTACTCTGGCGATTGGTGATGCCGGTGCGGCCAATGCGGGTTTGCTGGCGGCTCAGGTAATTGGCAGCTTTGACGGCGAAGTACGCAAACGCGTCCATGAATTCCGCAAAGCGCAGAAAGAAAAAGTGATGGCTAACTCAGATTTGGAGCTGCCAAAATGAAAATTTTGATCCTTGGCAACGGACAGTTAGGTCAAATGCTGGGTAAAGCCGTTATTCAGCAGGGGCATGAATGTGTTTTATACAGTGACCGGCTGGATAAGGTGATGGCTTTAGGTAGCCAACAACCTTTGGCGATGACGTTAGCCGAGGCCAATGACTGGGCGGATGTAACCACCTGGGAGCACGAGCACTTAGGCGAAGAGCTGGTTGCTAAAACTGCCGATAAGTTCTTATTAAAAGCGGAGCGCTTTAACGGTTTAGTTGATCGTCGTACGCAAAAAGCGCTTTGTGATGAGCTGGATATTCCGACTTCGGCCTGGAAGGCTTATGAGAATGTAGCTGAGCTGACGGCTATTTTAGAAAGTTGTGACCATGCGGTTGTTATTAAGTCGGCGAAAGGCGGCTACGACGGCAAGGGCCAGTGGCGCTGGAAACCGGGTGAGGACACTGCTGCTGTCGCTGAAGAGGCAGGGCAACGCCCGGGTATTGTTGAAGACATGATTAACTTTACCGACGAAGTGTCGGTTGTTGGTGCCCGTTCACACAAGGGGCAACAGCGTTGTTTTCCGCTGACCTTAAATGTTCATACACAGGGCATTTTGTCTTACAGTCTGGCTGGCGCAGAGCACTTTTCTAAAGAGCTTGAAGCGTTGGCTAAAGAGCATCACAAGAAGCTGACCGACGCACTGGATTACGTGGGCGTATTAGCTATTGAGTTCTTTGTCGTTGGTGAAGGCGAAAACCAACATTTGCTGGTGAACGAAGTGGCTCCGCGGGTTCACAACTCCGGGCATTGGACGATGAGTGGTGCTAACTGTGACCAGTTCAACCTGCACATTCGTGCTATTACCGGTTTACCGCTGCCCGAACTGCTCATTGCGCCTACTCTGATGGTGAACGTCATTGGTGTTGCGGGTATTCCTGAAGCTTTATGGGAAGCGGCTGCTGCCGACTGCCATTGGTATGGTAAGGATGCGCGACCCGGTCGAAAAGTGGGCCACGTGAATATAATGATCGACTCGTTTGAGCGCGGTGAGAACCTGGCCTCAACCTGGGCGGATAAACTGCAACTGTTAGTGAGTTAACGCTCGTTGCGATGAGCGGTTAAAACCGCTCATCCAGCCATTTCTGCATATCCTGAACCTGTTCTAAGCACAGCGAGTGCGGCATTGGGTAGGTTTGATACGTCACTGAAAACCCTTTCTCTTTCAAAATTGCGCAGGCTTTCTGACCAAGAACTTCCGGAACCACAGGGTCCTGAGTACCGTGCTGAACCAAAATTGGCAACTGTGCATTGGCTTCATTAACCTGAATATCACCGGCGGTGGCAAAGTACGTAGAATGCGCCATTAAACCCGCCAGCGGTTTCGGATAGGTTAAAGCGGCTTCATAACCCACGGCACCACCTTGAGAGAATCCGGCAATAATAATGCGTTTACTGTCGATGCCCTGAGCAATTTGCTCGTCTATCATGGCGTGTACTTTAGCCGCCGATTCGCGTAGCTGTTTGCTATCTATTTGGCGGTCGATACTCATATCGGTAATGTCGTACCAGGCAGGCATGACCATGCCCTGATTGATGGTTACCGGCATTTGCGGTGCGTGAGGAAACAAAAAGCGAACCTGCGCATTGGCAAATTTCAGGTGTTCGGTCATAGGGACAAAGTCATTGCCCGAGGCACCCAGACCATGTAGCCAAATGATAACGGCGTCGGCTGTGCCTGCCGGTTCGTGTTTTATGACTTCCAGAGACATTACTGCTTTCCTATTTCTGCGGCAGGGTACGAACCCAGCCAGTGAATGTTATTCATAGCGGCCAATTCTTCAAGAGCCGAAGCGACACCTTGTTCGCTGCGGTGGCCATCAAAGTCGATAAAGAAATGATAGTCACCAAACTGACTACCCGCCGGCCGTGACACTATGGAGGTTAAGTTAATTTGCTGCTTTGCAAACACCTGCAAGCTGTCGACCAGCAAGCCGGGATGGTCGTTGTCATCAATGAGCAGCAAACTGCTTTTCCAGCGCTGGTCTTTATTGAATTCAGGCTCTTCAGAAGTTGCAGATAATACCACGAAGCGCGTTTCGTTGCGTGGGTTGTCAGCGATATTGTTATTCAAGATCTGCAGCGTCTCCGGGCAACTAATGTGTTGGGGAACTATGGCTGCAGACGCCGCTTCAGCCGCTAGCAGAGCTTGAAGCGAGGCGGCATTACTGGCCGTATGAATAATGGGCAGCCCGAGCTTGTGTAAGTACTGATTACATTGTCCGGCTGCGACAAACTGCGCCCATATCTGTGTAGGGTTCGCGCTGTTGCTGAGGCATTGGAAGCCGACAGGAATACGAATTTCTGCCTGGATGCGTAAGGGTCGTTGCACCAAATAGTCGACGACCGGAGAAACGAAGCCTTCGGTCAAATTTTCAATAGGGACAACGGCAGCATCGCATTCTCGTCCAACCGACGCCAGGCAGCTGACCAGGTTATCCAGTAACTGAATATCGTGATCTTGTTCCGGCTGGAAAAGCCCCGCTGCAACCTCCGAAAAGGTGCCGGCAGGGCCTAAAGTGGCTAGTTTCATTTCTTATATTGCTCGAACCAGGCCAGTGCATGTTCAATTTTGGCAATCATGTTGGAAGGTCGAGCCGTAACTCCGTGAAAAGCGCCCGGAACACGAACCATAGCTGTATCTACTTTTTGCAGCTTTAATGCCTGGTAGAACTGCTCGGTTTCCGATATCGGTGTGCGACGATCCTTCTCGCCGGTGAACAGCATGACCGGTGTTTCAACGTCACCGACCATAGACAGCGGCGAGCGCTGCCAATAGTGCTCTAGTTCTTCCCATGGCATACCCGGGAATTGGTTGGTGATTTGGCCTATTGAGCTGTCAGCCGTCAGTACTTTACTGACCCAGTTAATAACCGGGTTAGTGGCTGCCGCGGCGTTGAAGCGATTGGTCAATCCGACTGCATAGGCTGTGGCGATACCGCCTGCCGAGCCGCCGGCAATAAACAGGTTGTCTGAGTCGGCAATGCCTTTATCAATGAGTAAATCAATGCCAGTCATGTGGTCAGCAAAGTCATAAGGTGACGAGTAATTGCCGTCCAACAACATGGCGAAGTCTTTACCGTAAGAAGTACTGCCGCGGTGGTTTACATAAAGCACCACATAGCCCTCGGCTGCATAGCGTTGGTGTTCTGCGGCAAAATGCGGACCATAAGACAGGTGAGGACCGCCGTGTATTTCTAACAGTAACGGGTACTCCTTGTTTTCATCGTAATTCGGCGGAGTAATATACCAGCCATGAATCTCCTGACCGTCATAGCGTGACTCATAGCGAATTTCGTGAACTTCACCCAGCTCACGGTGGCCGAGCAGATCTTCATTTAACTGAGTAAACTGAACCGCTTCACCACCTTGTGGCTGATAACCGACATCGGCGGGGCGATATTCAGACCCTTTGGTGTAGGCAATAGCACCGGTTTTTGAGGCTGTAAAAGAGCCCATGGTATAAGGGCGGCTGACATAAACGCCGGAAACGTCATCCACTCGGTTTGTCAGTTCATTGCTTAAAGTGACATCAGCAACAACAGTTTTCCCCTGATCGGCGTATGAAACCGCCAGTGATTCATTGCCAGTCCACTGTGGCGAGCTAAAAGAACGGTCAAAGTCAGCTTGAAGTTCTGTCTCTGAGCGTTCGCTCCAGTCCATGACCCACAATTGTGACTTATGGTAAGGCACTGGCTCGTTCGAGCTGTGTAAGTATGCCAGTCGCTCGCCGTCAGGAGAAAACTGCGGTGACGACTCACGGCCAGGCTTGTCAGTGACCTGTGTTACTTCTTTTGAGCTCAGGCTGACGCTGTAAAGGTCACTTTCATTCACCTGATATGCCCAGTCTTCAGAGCGGTTTCCGGAAAATACGATTTGGCTGTCGTCTTCTGTCCAGGCTAAGGGTCCGCCATGTCGATAAGGGCCTTCGGTCAGCTGGCGAGCAGTACCACCCTCAGCCGGAACCACAAAGAGTTGTGTATGCGCCGGCTCCAGAACGCCTTTACCGTCGCGCTGATAATAAGCTTCTTCCACTATAATCGGTGACTTAGACCACTTTGCGCCTTTCGGCTTCTTTGGTTTTTTTACGCTTTTAGCGAATGGCGTCGGTTCAGCATTCACTGACATGGTGAAAGCCAACTGAGAATCATCGTTAGACCAGCTAATGCTGCCCGGACTGTTGTTTACGTGAGTGACTTTGGCGGTGCGCTGCTCTTTAATCCAGTGCACATGAATTTGGTTCTTTTCCGAGCGGTTAGAGGCAAAAGCAAGGCGGGTACCATCGTTTGACCAGGCTAGGCTACCGTAGCTGAATTCATCGTCAAAAATCGGTAAATGTTGACCGGTTTCGGTATCAATCAGCCATAATGAACGACGAGTATTGTCTTTCATGTCGTCGAAGCTGTTGCGGATGTACGCAATATACTTACCGTCTGGTGAAATACTGACTTGATTGGCGTATTCAAGCTGGAAAATATCTTCCGCCTGAAAGGTCGTTTTGGCGGTTTCCTGAGCCAAAGTTGGCGCGGAAGTGAAAAGTAGCGCTAAGCTACCTGCGATAACGGATTGCTTTAACCACATTGTTGTTCTCCTTTCAGTTATGGCTTTACGTTACTCAAGCTGACGAAGCGATGCAAAGAGTTCCGTTCAAATTCGCAGAAAATACGGTAAACTGACACTCTGTTCCCAAAGCAGGTATAAGGAAAACGCATGCACTACCGCCAAACTCGCGCCGAAATATCGACCACAGCAATAGCGCATAACGCTAAGTGGGTGCGTAAAACGATGGTGGGTGGCAAGCTTCTGGGAGTGGTTAAAGCAGACGGTTACGGGCATGGCGTTACTCATGCTGCCAATGCGTTAGAGCCGCATGTCGACGGTATGGCGGCTGGTTTTATGGAAGAAGCGTTAGCGGTTCGCGAAGCTGGGTATCAGGGACCTTTGGTCATTTTGGAAGGCTGCTTCTCGGCGTCAGAGCTGGCTGTGTGTGCAGAATATAATTTAAGCCCCGTTGTTCACTGTGAGCAGCAATTACAGGCTATTGAACAAACTGCGTTAAATAAGCCGCTGTGGGTATGGTTAAAAGTCGACACAGGCATGCACCGCCTGGGTTGGTCTGAAGAACAGTCGCAACAAGCACTGGTGCGATTAAACGCAAGCCAGAATGTGGCGGATGTTACCCTCATGTCGCATTTAGCAAATGCGGACGCAGACCATAAGCTGAACGCAGAGCAAAAGCGACTGTTCTGCCAGTTGTCTGAGAGTATCAAAGGCTACCAAGCTCGCAGTTTCCACAATTCAGCGGGCTTATTGAACCCGGAAACCCAGTGGGTATTGCGAGACAATGATTGGGCTCGGGCGGGATTGTTGTTGTACGGCGTTAATCCGTCAACGGTCACAGAAGTGCAGGATAGTTTGAAACCAGCCATGCGTCTGGTTGCGCCGATTATTGCACTGCATAAGCTTGAGAAAGGAGAGTCAGTTGGCTATGGCAGTGCGTGGACAGCCCAGCGGACAAGCCTTATAGCAACTGTGGCAATGGGCTACGCGGACGGGTATCCTCGCCAGGCTGAAAACGGAACGCCTGCCATGGTTCGTGGGCACGAGGTAGGCGTAGCAGGGCGCGTGTCTATGGATATGCTGACCATAGATGTGACAGATGTTGCCGATGTTCAGATAGGCGACGATGTTGAGCTCTGGGGGCCAAATGTCGATGTGCGTCGAATTGCCGTATGTGCCGGGACTATTTCCTGGCACTTGCTCACAGGTGTTAGCGTGAGAGTGCCTAGGGTTAAGGTCTAGAGCCACGCCGCGCTATTAGCCATACAAAAAGTATGGCGACTATTAGTATTTGTCCTGCAAGCGCACCTGATCTTTATCAATAAAGACGTATACTTAAGGTAAACCTAAATAACAGGTGTTTGCCATGTTTGAGAGTTTTGACGCATTGTTCCTGGCGCGCTTTCAGTTCGCTTTCACTATCGCGTTTCACATTATTTTTCCTGCGTTCACCATTGGTGTGGCTAGCTATTTAGCTGTGCTTGAAGGGCTATATCTAAAAACCAGAAATCCGGTTTATCAGAAATTATTCCGTTACTGGGTCAAAATCTTCGCCGTTGCTTTTGGTATGGGCGTGGTGTCCGGCATTGTGATGAGTTATCAGTTTGGGACTAACTGGTCGGTATTCTCAGACAAAGCAGGGCCGGTTATCGGGCCGTTAATGGGTTACGAAGTACTGACTGCGTTCTTCCTTGAAGCCGGGTTCCTTGGTGTCATGCTGTTTGGTATGAACAAAGTGGGTGAAAAGCTGCACTTCTTTGCTACCTTGATGGTTGCAATCGGTACGGCCATTTCTGCTTTCTGGATACTATCGGTAAACAGCTGGATGCAGACCCCAGCCGGCTACGCCATGAATGACGTTGGTCAGTTTGTGGTGACTGACTGGTTTGAAGTGGTATTCAACCCTTCTTTTCCGTATCGGCTGGCGCATATGCTACTGGCCGCTTATTTAACCGTGGCCTTTGTCGTTGGTGCCGTCGGTGCCTGGCACTTGTTAAAAGACAAAACCAACGCCGCGGCACGCAAAATGTTTTCCATGGCCATGTGGATGGCGTTAATTGTTGCGCCGCTGCAAGTCTTTGTGGGTGACCTTCATGGGCTGAATACTCAGGAATATCAGCCCGCCAAAGTTGCCGCAATGGAAGGGCACTTTGACACCGAAGCCCGGGCACCACTGTACTTATTCGGATTGCCCAACGAAGAAACGGCGGAAGTGGACTACGCCTTAAAAGTACCGGGGCTTGCCAGCATTATTCTTAAGCATGATATTAATGCAGAAGTCACTGGTCTTGACCAATTTCCGCGTGAAGATTGGCCCCCAGTAGCGACCGTGTTTTGGTCATTCAGAATCATGGTCGGAATAGGACTTTTGATGGTGCTGGCGGGACTATGGTCAGGTCTGCAGCGTTTACGCGGAAAGCTTTATGACAACAGCCTGCTACTGCGCTTTAGTGTGTTCATGGGTCCCATGGGGTTTGTTGCTGTAATTGCTGGCTGGATAGTCACTGAAGTGGGTCGTCAGCCCTGGGTTATTTATGGCTTATTGCGCACAGCCGATGCTGCATCTCCTATTGATAAAGCGGGTGTCGCAGGCAGTCTGATAGCCTTTATTGTGGTTTACTTCCTCGTTTTTGGCGCCGGTACGTTCTATATTCTGCGCAAAATGGCAGCGGATCCTGCAAAAGTAACGATTCCCGAGTATGCCAAACATAAGCCGACAATGGCGGCTGAGCGCATTTACGATGAGGAGGCCTAAGCTATGGATTACGCACTGATTTGGGCAATATTAATTTCGGTCGCCGTATTTGCGTATGTTGCGCTTGACGGTTTTGATTTGGGTATTGCATTGCTTTTCCCCTGGTTTAAAAAAGAAGAAGATCGCGATGTAATGATGAACACTGTGGCGCCAGTCTGGGATGGTAATGAGACCTGGCTGGTACTAGGCGGTGGTGGCTTGTTGGCGGTGTTTCCGCTTGCCTACTCTGTGCTCATGCCTGCACTTTATATGCCGGTTATTGCTATGCTGTTGGGGCTCATTTTTCGTGGTGTGGCTTTCGAGTACCGCTTTAAAACTAAGCGAGCAAAAGGGGTTTGGGACTTATCCTTTATTATTGGTTCATTAATAGCGGCTTTGAGTCAGGGCATTATGCTGGGCGCAATGCTACAGGGTATTGAGGTAACAGACCGAGCCTATTCCGGCGGCTGGTTTGACTGGCTCACCCCATTTAGCTTCTTTTGTGGTATTGCTGTAGTTATTGGCTACATGATGCTGGGAGCGACTTGGTTAGTCATGAAAACCAAAGGTGACCTGCAGCGTCAAAGCTATCGGGCGGGTTGGTACAGCGCTATTCTTTTAGTGGCCTGTATTGCTTTTGTGAGTCTTTATTTGCCTTACGTTGACAGCTACATTGCTGAGCGTTGGTTTACTTACCCCGCATCGGTTGGCTTGTGGGTGTTACCAGTATTGTTGGTGGTTATTACTCTGGGCTTACTGCGATCGTTACAAAAACGGCAGGAAGGGCGGCCGTATTTGTGGGGCCTGGGGCTGTTTCTTCTGTCTTTTGCCGGGTTTGCGGTCAGTATTTTCCCTTACCTGGTACCGCGCAGCATTACTTTGTGGCAGGCCGCCGCGCCTGAAAACAGCCTGAAGTTTCTGCTGGTTGGTGCCGTGGTACTCTTGCCGATTATCTTTGCCTACACCGGTTATACCTATTGGGTGTTCAGAGGTAAGGTAGACCCAAACAGCGGGTATCATGACTGATGAAACCGGTACTTAAAAAGTGGCTGTGGTTTGTCGGTTTGTGGTGCCTGGGAGTGCTGGCTGTCACCTTAGTTGGCGGCCTTATCCGTTGGGCTTTATTGTAGAAACAGAAGGTTGGGTGAAGGCACCCATTGGCGGGTGCCTTTTTATTTGAGACCTAAAGTTACTTAGTTTTCTAACTGATGAACCCACTCAGTTAACAAGCGCACTCCAAAGCCGGTTGGTCCTGCCGGATGAATACCGGTATCCGAACTGACCATTGCGTCAGCAGCCATATCGATATGGATCCACGGCGTGTCACCGGCAAAGTGCTTAAGAAACGCTGCACCTGCCTGTGTGCCCGGAGAGCCAATGTTACGAATATCGGCCAGCGGGCTGTCGATAATGCCGTCATAGCCTTCTAAAGGCAGTTCCCAGACTTTTTCACCTGTTACATTGCCAGCCTCAATAATGGCTGTGCGTAAGTCGTCTTCAGACGCAAATAAAGCGGCATAACCGGTACCCAATGCACCAACTTTCGAACCGGTTAAGGTCGCAATATTGGCAATGGCGCGAGGTTTGAACTTGTCGTTGGCATACCAGTTACCGTCGCCAAGAATCAGACGACCTTCGGCATCGGTGTTGGCAATTTCTACCAAAGTCCCGTCACCAGCTCTAACGACGTCGCCCGGCAATGTTGCTGAACCAGAAATAAGGTTGTGCGACAGCGGTGCTACAGCAACCACATTGACCGGAGCTTCTTGTGCCGCTAGCGCCATAACCGCGCCAATAACGGCTCCAGCACCAGCTTTGTCGGTTTGCATGCGCAAAATAGACGAAGAACTGGTTTTTAAGTTATAGCCACCAGTGTCAAAGGTATTGCCTTTACCGACCAATGCAATTGGGTCGGCGTTACTGCCTTTATAGTGCGCGGCCAGCAGGTAAGAGCCGTGTTGGCTGCCCTGGCTAACACTTTTTAATAAACCCATACCCATTTCGTCGACCTGCTCAGGCGTGACAATGGTCAGCTCAATGTTTAAGTCTTTCATGGCTTCCTGAGCTAATTTCACAATAGCTTCAGGGTAGCCGTCGCTGCCGGGCAGAGCGGTAATGTCGCGGGCAACAAATACGCCTTCAGCAATAGCGCGAGAGGCCTGGTATTTTTTCTCTGCCATGTCAGGGCTTTTTACTAACCAGTGATAAGCCGCTTGCGGACGCTCTTTTGGTTCGGATTGATAACGGTCAAAGCGGTAATTACGTAAATCCATACCGTGAGCAATGTGAGCACTCAATTCGGCGGCAATGCCCGGGTTGCTAATAAGGCGTGTGTCGAAAACAACGTTTTCTAATTCAGGCTTTAAAACGGCCGCAATAGACGCTCCTAACTTTTCTGCTTCAAAACGGGAAAGTTCAGTCGGATTTCCTACGCCCGCCAGAAGCAGGTGATTGGCTTTGGTGCCTTCTGGCGCAATCACTGTTGTTAACTGTGACGCTTCGCCTTTAAATTCTTCAATCTCTGCTGCGCGGCTAACGGCACTTGCGTCAGAGCCTGACCATTCTGGTAGCTCAACTGCCGTACCTTCCGGCACAAAAATAACGCGAGTTTTGGTGTGTTTGTTTTCATCAGAAAAGCTCGTGGACGTGTCCAGGTAGTCACTTGCCAACGCAGGCAGCGACAAAACCGAAGAAACAGCCAAAGCACTCATGACTTGTTTTAACGACATAGTGTTTTCCTTGAATTAGGTTTTCTTGAGTTGTCTGCGTTTACTATAAAACCATAACCCACTGACAGGCAAAGCGATTAAGGCCAAACCCGATAAAAGCACGACGAATTCATTGTCCGCTATAGTTGATACTGATAAAAACAACACAGGTTGTGGTAGTCTGAGAGAAAACAAGAAAAAGGTCATACCATCATGAAAACATTATCTAAAATTCTGTGTGTTAGTGCAGCTGCTGGTGCGTTATTGGCTTGCTCTGAAAGTGCAAAAGTTGAGCGGGAAGAGGGCGTCTCACTGGAGCAGAAAATTCGTCAAACCGCCGAACAGTCTCTGGATGCTTTTAACATTCCGGGCCTTGCGGTTGTTGCGGTTAAAGACGGTGAAGTCATTTTAGCTGAAGGCTTCGGCGTACGCGATATTGAGTCACAAGAGCCGGTTACGCCAACAACTTTGTTCGGTATCGCTTCTCATACCAAGGCCTTTACCGCTGCGGCTATGGCAACCCTGGTTGAGCAGGGAAAAGTGGAGTGGGACGATAAAGTCATTGAGCACTTACCAAGTTTTAAACTAGCAGACCCATACATCACTCGTGAGCTGACCATTCGGGACTTACTGAGTCACCGTTCTGGCCTTGGGTTAGGTGCCGGCGACTTGATGATTTGGCCGAACACCGACAAAACCACCGACGAAGTCATTGCCGGCTTGGCCAATGTGCCCATTGAACATGGCTTTCGTGAACGCTTTGACTACAACAACTTGATGTTTGTGACAGCAGGTGAGGTGATTAGCGAAGTCTCGGGTATGCCGTATCATCAGTACGTTGAGCAAACGCTGTTTGAGCCCATGCAAATGGACGAAAGCACTATTGGATTTTCTCGTATTGATGCTAGTTACGACAATGTGGCGGTAGGCACCATTGAAATGGACGGTGAACTGCATCGGTTCCCGCTCGACTTTCTTGAGGACTTCTCTGCGGCGGGAGCAACGGCAGCAAGTGTTGATGATATGAGCCGTTGGCTGCTGACTCTGCTGAATGAAGGCGAAACACCGACCGACAGACGTTTATTTAAGGAAGAGTCGTTGCACGATATGTGGCAACTGACCACGCCACTGCCGGTGTCGGCTGATGCGGCAGAGCAAGGCACATACTTTCGTGGCTATGGGTTAGGTTGGTTCGTAAAAGACTATTATGGTGTTAAGCATGTGTCTCACAGCGGCGGTATTTTGGGAATGCTGTCTTTTACAACGGTTATTCCTGAAAAAGAGTTCGCCATTACTGTTATGAGTAATCAGCAGGCGTTTGGTGCGTTGACCGCAATAGTGCAAGAGTCTCTGGAAGTAGTTCTGGATGTGCCGGACCAGGAATGGGTCGCAAAGGAAAGTAAGAAATATCATGAGTTCATTCAGAAAAAGACGGACTTTAAGGTAGAGGCGGTTGATGATCCGCAGCCATCGCTGGCGCTATCGAAATATGCGGGAACTTATACCGACGCCTGGTACGGCGATGTCGTTATATCTGAGAAGGGCGACGCTCTGCACATAGATTTCACCCATACCGATATGCTGAAAGGTTCGCTGGAGCACTACAACGGCAATACCTTTATTGTGCGTTGGGATGAACCCTTGTTAGAAGCCGATGCCTTTATTGATTTTAATGTGAATAGAAACAACGAAATAAAGACAGCAACAATGGAAGTGGTAGCTGACTTTACGGACTTTAGTTTCGACTTTCACAACTTAAAACTCGAGAAGCAGTAACCACGCCAACTCTGGACATAGCGAGGGCCAGTCCCTATAATGCCCTCGCTTTCCAAAGCATGCGCACCCTTAGCTCAGCTGGATAGAGCGTCGCCCTCCGGAGGCGAAGGTCATAGGTTCGACTCCTATAGGGTGCGCCATATTCTATGTATCTCGCAGCGTTAGTTATTACTAACTTTTTATTTTCTTGTGTCCATTCCGTGTCTTAATTGACTTCTATCAACGGTTTGCGAACTTCTAAAAGTACGTCATCAAACACCGTGGGTAGTCATTTTATTAAACTTATAGTTTGATTAATTAAAAATACACGTCAATAATTAACGTTTATATCTAAATTTTTAAACTGAAGGCGCCTGATGCTAAACCATGAAGCAAGGAAAACATTAAGACTAAAGCTACCTTTGGGCATGGTAGCAACGAAGCGTTGGCTACAAGAGCAGGGGTTAAGTTTGCACTACATCGACAACTCAGTCCGAAGAGGAGCCTTAGTTGTAGTTGCTCCCGGAGTTTATTATCGAGAAGAATCTTATCCTACTTGGCAGGGTGTGGTCGCTTCACTGCAGCGAATGGTCAGGCCCCCTGTCCATATGGGAGGGCTAAGTGCGGTAGCGTTACATGGTGTAAGCCATTTCGTAAATAACAGTGGCAAGCCTCTAGTTGACTTATACTCTCCCGATAAGCTCCCAGTCTGGATTGATAAGATAAATGTAGAAGCCAATTTTGAATGGCATGGTACGAAACGTCTGTGGCCTGAATCATTAATGAACGAACAGCGCGTTATTCGTCATCATCAATGGGCAAAGGGCCTGCCGGAAATAACGTATTCATGTGTTGAAAAAGCTTACTTAGAAGTTCTTAACGAGGTACCTAAGCATGTCAGCTTTGAGCACGCTGACGCCCTCCTTCAGGGGTTGCATAACTTATCACCTCGGAAGCTGGATACGTTGTTAAAAGCCTGTCTTAACGTAAAAGTCAAACGGCTATTCTGTTGGCTAGCGGAGCGTAATCAACAGCCTTGGTTTAAACACTTAAACCCAAGCGAATATGATCTAGGCTCAGGCAAGAGGGTCATAGCAGTAGATGGCCGCCTGGAAAGTAAATGGCAAATTACGGTTCCCAAGGAGATGTAAATTATCATGGATAGAAATAGCGTTTATTATCGTCAGGTTCAGCTGCTTATGCAGGTGCTACCATTTGTTGCGGCTCATGACTGTTTTGCGCTCAAAGGCGGTACAGCGATTAACCTATTTGTCAGAGATTTTCCAAGGCTGTCGGTTGATATTGACCTCGTCTTTTTACCTATGATGGACCGGGGTGAGGCACTTCAAATGATCACAAGTCACCTGGAGCAAATAGCAAAGAATCTTACCGCAGCGCTGCAAGATGTGACTGTCATACGCTCATTTGAAGTTAAAAAGGACGCGCTCCGTTTATTGGCGGAGCGTGATGTTGGCGGTACAAAGGTTCAGATAAAGATAGAACTGTCACCTGTTCTTCGAGGAACGGTCTACGAATCAAACGCTTTGAGTGTTACTGAAGCGGTTGAAAATGAATTCGGATTCGCGGAAATTTCAGTGGTCAGTTTTGCCGACCTCTATGCTGGTAAAATTTGCGCCGCACTCGATCGGCAACACCCTAGGGACTTGTTTGACGTCAAACTACTCTTGGATAATGAAGGCCTCACTGATGATATTCGTAAAGCGTTAATTGTTTATATGATCAGCCACCCGCGTCCTATTTCGGAATTATTACGACCCAATTTCAAAGATATTGCTGCCCTTTATGAGGGGGAATTTAAGTCGATGGCAGACATTGATGTCCCGCTAGTGGAGCTTATGGCTGCGCGTGAGGAAATTGTAAAACGTATGCATGCTACATTTACTGACGAGGAGAGGTCGTTTCTTTTGACGTTTAAGTCACGCAAACCGGATTGGTCATTACTCGGAATTGCGAATATTGAGCAGTTGCCTGCTGTTCGTTGGAAACTGAATAACCTCCAAAAAATGAGTGAGGAAAGGCACCGGATAGCTTATAACAAACTTAAGGAAGCTCTCAATTCATAACGCGCGTCGTGTTCTTCCTAAACCACTTTACCCCGTACCCCTTGCCTTAAGCCCTATGGGCTTAAGGTAGCACATTTACTCAGTTTTATTTCAAATTTGGCGCGGTTTTTATATTCTTTTTCATGTGCTTTTTGTTCGGAGTTACCTCCGAAAACTTTCGTTGGCCTTAAATCCGATGTATTTTTGGCATAGTTCGATGTGTCATGTTTTGCAGCTTGTTGGCCTCACTAGTTGAAATACCTGGCTAAATGGCCTGATCAAAAATCGTCTGTAAGCCTCGCCACACCTGATAAAACCACTTTCGTAGGTATGGTACCACTTAACCACTTTTCGTTGGGGTATACTCCGGAGGCAAAGGTCGTTCGGTAAATAGGCACAGTGGTTAGAAGTCAAAATTTGGAAATGCGCCCGTAGCTCAGCTGGATAGAGCGCCGCCCTCCGGAGGCGGAGGTCACAGGTTCGACTCCTGTCGGGCGCGCCATTTTACTGGCCTGCAGTGATTTTCTTCCTTTCGCATCTACTCTAAATTCTTTTCTTTGCTGATTTTTCGGTGGATCAAGGCTGTGTCCATTCTGTGTCCAGATTGTGGCCTGAGATTTTACAACCGTACTAAAAAACAGTGAGTTTGACCTTTACCTCTGGAATGACCCCAGTACCATTGACACCCTGACACCTCAAAATGAGGTTTGCTCGAACTGCTTGGGGCTGATGCCACCTAGATGGTTATAGGTGTCTATCAAATCAGTGGAGATTCATAAAGACTGAAATTACGTTCTAGTTTCTTCGTCATCTTGCCTGCTAATTGTGTTTTCGTACATGATAGCACCTATAATGAGATGGCCAAATTTGGTTTGCCATTACACTTCTAAATTTATTATGTCTATAGGGCTTCACCTAGATTTTAGGAACATCTCAAGATATTAGGGGAAGTTTCCTAGAGAGCATCCTGCGTCGTTAACCAAGTAGGCGTTGCCTGAGTTCATCAGGCGCCAGACCAAGCCATCGCTTACAGGCGCGACGAAAATTGTTGGGGTTGCTGTAACCGAGTTTCTGCGCAAGTTCGCGGTTAGTGCCACCGGGTTGCTGCAACAAATCCAGCAGCTTATACAGCCGCACTTGATCATAAAATATTTGATAAGACTGACCAAAACTGGCGAATAGGCGTTTGCATGAGGACACGCTAAGCCCCATGACCTCTGACAGCTCACTTAGTGAAACGTCCTCAGAGCGGTTAAGCCGCAACAACAAATAGCGAAAAATACGTTCAAGTTGCGTGGGAGTTGCTAAAGATTGCCGTTGTATCTGACAAAAATAGCGTGCTTGCTTTAATTGTCCCGGCTTCACAGTTCGGCACTGAATCAGTTGTTGGCGGGGTATTACAAGGCGAGTAATCTCGCGTACATGAGTTTGTACTTGCCATTTTCGCCACACTGGAAGGGGAGTTATGTCCGGTGGCAGGTGCAAACACCAATGATGAAGATCATCGCCACGCAACTTGGCAATAGACACGAATAAGGCAATAGTCAGTTTTATGCTGGCGCACCGCGCTGCGGTAGTCATTTTATTGCGGCTGCCTGAAAAAGGAATGATGTCGACGACAAGCTCTTTAGGTCTCTGCTGCGGTAACAGAATCACATTGGGAATCACTAGATCGCGGTAGCGATAACTATATCGAAGCGCATCAGCAAGACTGGCGGCTTGTAAACTCAAATCAACCAATGGGTTTAGTGCACTTCGACAAAAGGTCTCGGCTATCAATTGCCATATCTGTGGCTCGTTAACCTGGCATTCAACCTGTCCCAATAATTGTTGCAACTGACAGTGGGAAATCCGGTAGTCAGCAGTTTTTATGCCGTCATAATAGGGAGGTAAGTCTCGCAGTAACTCATCAGTATTGATGCCCCGCTGCCGCAGCAGTGGCTGCAGAGCAGCCAGCCACGGTTTAGCGTACAACAAAGGTGAGTTAAGCGAGCGTCCGGGCTGCACGTGTATCCCCTTGCTGGGTGTCGGCACTGGTATTTTCGGTAGCTTCATGAAGCATATCAATAGCCTGCTCTGCGTTGGCTTCCTTTACTTCGTGCAGGGTAACCTGGCAACCCAGATAAGCAGGCGTATCCAGCTCATTGGTAATGGCATTGGCTAATCCCTTAAGCAATTGACGAGCCTGTGCGTAATCGGTGTTTGGCAACAGAACAAGAAAGCGGTCGCTGTGCTCGCGACACACACAATCGCAGGGTCGTAGCAACAATGAAATCAATTCGCTGACGTGATGCAAAAGTTGATCACCGGCGACGCTACCATAACTATGATTAAAACGAGAAAAACAAGTCAGGTTAAGGTGAGCGATACACAGTGGTTGTGTTGACTTGGCGACATCAGCGATTTCGCGTTGTAGCAAATAATGGAAATAGCGTGCGGTATAAAGCGTTGTCAGAGGATCTAACCATTGGTGGTCGCGCAACACTTTTTCCCGTGTGGCCAATTGTCGAGTAACCTGCAGATGTTCTTTGCGCCATTCCAGCGCACCGATGGCGATTAGCATAAGACCCAGCGGCTGAGGCAGCGATTCGAGCCAGCTTATCAGGCGCAAATCGTCGGGGTAGTGAACAAACTCATCGAGTAGGTCGAGACTCAGGGAAAATATCAAAATGAGGCCACCGCTGTAAAAATGCTCCGTCACTCGCCCTTGAGGGCGTGTTGATACCATCAATATCAAACCAAGCACCGCAAGTATCAGAGTTGATGCTTCACCGAGTACATCAAAAAAATCAATGATTGTTAGCGCTTTTGCTGAACCTAACTGATAACTGAACAGTAACGCCAGAGCCATCACCAGAATCATTAATGCCACTCTCCAGTTACTTAACTGTATTATCCAGGATGGTTTTTTCGTATACACCTTAGGCTCCGTTTATCGTGCAAAATTGCTGTAACCATAACCTGCGTTTATGACAAAGCGGTGACACCTTGATACCGAGTTGAGCTAATACGACCCGAATCAGAACAGCTCGAAATGCCTAACCGGCAACCGTTGTAGTGTCATGAAAGCCGCCTAGGGTAGCAAGCGTTAACCCAAACAACTCAGGTGAGGATGATCATGAAAAAGTCGTATTTGGCCTATGCCATTGCCGTGTCTTGTATAGTGACAGGAACCGCACAGGCTGCTATGCAGCAAAAAGAAACACAACAAAGTTCTGAAAACGAGCAAAAGGCTCTGGAAGAGGTCGTGACCATAGGTTACCGCGACTCGGTTAAGCGAGCCGTTCAGCAGCAGCGCGAATCAGATGGAATCATTAACGTGCTAAAAAAGGACGATATGGGAAAACTGCAGGATGACAGTGTCAGTGACGCCTTACAGCGTATTCCCGGTTTATCGGTGGAGCGCGATCAAGGCGAAGGTCGGTTCATCCGCATTCGTGGTCTGGCCCCGGATCTTAACTCGGTATCCTACAATGGCACCGTTTTGGCTGCCCCTGAGGCCGGTCGCCGCGCGGTAGCGTTAGATGTTATCCCGTCGGACTTACTGGAATCGGTGGTGGTGAATAAAACACTGACGCCGGACATTGCTGCCGGTAGCCTCGGTGGTAATATCGAGCTGAAAAGCATGACCGCCTTTGATCGTGACGGAGCGTTCTACTCATTGGGTGCAGATCTGGGTTACAACCAGCAGGCGTCAGAGACCAACCCTAAAGTTTCTGGTGTAATCAGCAATACGTTCGATATCGGCGGTAACGACGACAGCTTTGGGGTTGCCTTAGCCGGTAGCCATCAGGAACGCTCGTTTACCACGGATAATGTCGAAACCGGCGGTAACTGGGACTTTGATGAACCGGGCCTGGAAGAGTTTGAACAACGTGCCTATGCCGTCACTCGTGAACGGACGGGCTTAGCCCTTAACCTCGACTACCGGCCAACTGAAAATGCCGAGTATTACCTGCGCACGCTCTACAGCGAGTTTGCTGACACTGAAATTCGCCAAGGCATCATTACTGAATTTGCTGATCCTCTGGTGGAAGGCTCAACCGGTGCCGGTGAGGTGGTGCGTGAACTGAAGGATCGCACAGAAACCCAGAAAATTCAGGCCTATGTACTGGGTACGGAACAACGCATGGGTGACTGGCAACTGACGGTGGAAGCGGGCACCAGTGAAGCCAGTGAGTCACAGCCCTTTGCCATCGGTGGCGCTCAGTTTGTGCAGGAGTTTGACGAGGGCCTCGGCTATCGTGGGGTGAAAAAACTGCAGTTGCTGGCACCGGATACGGCTTATCAGACTGGCGGTTATGATATAGATGAAGTTGAAGTCAGCGACGCCTATACCGAGGAAACCGAAAGCAACGCGAAAGTAGACATTGCTTACGACTGGATGCAGCCAAGCTATCAGGCGACTTTTAAAGCCGGGGTAAAAGTCAGTCAACGGGAAAAAACCGCCCGTGAAGACATATACATCTACGAGGACTTTGCGGACTTAGGTGTGAGTGGGTTAACCCTCGCGGATTATCAGACTGGTGAGGTCGATTACGGGCTCGATCGCTTTGGGCTGGGCATCAATGCCGGTGATTTGTGGCAGATGTTGGAGCCGCTGGATAGGGATGAGTTCTTCGACGAGGTAGAGTCGCGTATTGCCAGTTATGGCATCGAAGAAGACATCAGTGCTGGTTATTTTATGTTTGATATCGGGTTTGATCGTTGGCAGGTCATCGCCGGTGCGCGCTATGAACATGAAAAGCGCAGCGCAAACGGCAGCCGTTATAACGATGAAACCGACACCTTTACCCCGGAATACGCAGAATTCAGTGACGCCAACTGGCTACCGAGCCTGGTTACACGCTATGACGTAAGTGATGCCACTATCCTGCGTATGGCGTACAGCACCGGTCTGGTGCGTCCAAACTTCGAACAGGTGCGACCAAGTTACTTCCTGGAAAACGACGACGGCGACTTAAAGTCTGAGTTTGGTAACCCAGCACTGCAACCGTTGACTTCGCAAAATCTTGATATGGGTATCGAGCATTATGACGAGTCATTGGGCGTGGTATCGTTGATGGCGTTTTATAAGGACATTGAGAATTTCGTTTATGAGGCTGATCTGGCAGGTCGTTCGGGTTATGAAAACTTCGACGAAGCGGTGACCTTCATTAATGGTGATGACGCTTATCTGTATGGCCTGGAGCTGAACGTGGTTCACCAATTATCGGGCTTCAATAACTGGCTGGATAACGTCCTCATCAGCAGCAACGTCACCCTGACCGACTCCGAAGCCACAGTCGATTGGCTGGATGAAGGGCAGCTGCAAACTCGTGATATTGCTTTACCCAGTCAGTCAGACACTACCGCCAATTTGGCACTGGGTTATGAAACCAATCGCCTAAGCCTGCGTCTGGCCGCTAATTATAAGTCAGAGTACCTGGCGGAGCTGGGCGACATTGAGGACAGCCGTTACGACATCATGGAGGACGATAACTTGACCGTTGACTTTTCGGCGAAATGGGTCATCAACGACAACCTCAATGTGAGCTTTGCGGCTAATAACCTGACCGACGAGCCTTTCTACGTGTATACCGGCCAGAGCCGTTACAACGCACAATACGAGAGCTACGGGCGCAGCTACACTCTGGGTATTCAACTGATCAACTGGTAAATGAACGAAATCATGACAAACAAATTAGGAAAAACAATGAAACTTAATACGAGAACTGGCGCCGTTTTATCGGTACTGATGCTGACATCCGCCTGCGCTTCTGTTGCTGGGCAGACACCGATACGTCATCAGGCCGTGGCTGGGGATAGCACCGTGGTGGCGACGAATACCGGTGTTTATTTTGGCGGGCAACAACTGGTAGAAGGAGACTTCTTCCACTTAAAAGCGCTGAAATTAAAGTCCGGAGCGACTGTGTTTACAGCCGTTGAGGGGAACGATCAGCAATTGCACCTTTGGCAGGCTAAAGACGGCAAAGCAGAGCCGTTATGGCAGGGAGAAATTACTACTCGTGTGGTTGAAGACTTGTGTTTTTACGAGAGTCGTGAAAATCGGCAACTGTCGGTATTTTTGCTCGGTGGCCGTGGCGGTGCTGAGCAGCGCCTACTGCAACAGGACGGTCAATGGCTGCCACAGCCGCTGACCATTCGCGCCATGAATGTCCCTTTTGACAGCACGGCCTGCGCCGTATCGCAAGAACAGGGTAAACTCTATGTGGCTGAAGCCGATCAGGCCATCTGGGCATACAATGCCGAACCCGAGGTCGACGAAGGACGTGACTTAATCGCGGCCAAAGCGCCGTTCGGTGACATTCAAGCCGAATTGAAAGCACTGGAATTGATGTCCGATGGCAGTCTGCTGGCATTGGAAGAAGAAGCACCGCGGCTGTTGCTTTATCGTGCCGACGATAATGGCTATCAATTTGAGCGCGCGATGAGCTTTGACGGGATTAACGCGCTTACCGATATTTCGCTGACGGCTGATGGTGATGTGCTGCTAACTGAAGAAGACCTGAATGCGATGCAGACTGTGCAGATCGACGTAGTGGCTGCGACAGAGCCGCGGTCGCAACGGCCGGTCGCCCAGGTTGCGGCAACGCTGGAAACGCAGCCATCACCGCGCCGTGGTGATGCCATTGATGATCCAGCAGTATGGGTGCACCCCGATAAGCCCGCGGCGAGCCGGATATTGGGCACCGATAAACGCACCGGCCTGTATGTGTACGATATGCAGGGTAATATTGTGCAGGAATTGGCCGTCGGCCGTTTAAACAACGTTGATGTGCGTGGCAACCTGGCCGCTGCGACATTGCGAGATGACAACAGCATTCAGTTATTTTCCATCAGCGACGACGGCGTGCTGACACCTGCCGCTAACCAAACCACGGACATCGAAGAAATCTATGGGCTGTGCATGGGTTATGACAGTAACACTGAGCAAGCGTCTGTTTACATCAACGGTAAATCCGGTCGCATTCAGCACTACCTGGTTAATGCCGACGGTAGTTTGCAGTTAGTGCGAGAAATGCAGGTGCCGACGCAACCGGAAGGTTGTGTGGTCGATGACGCCAGCCAGCGTTTGTTTATCGGTGAGGAAGATGTGGCGGTCTGGTTGTTCGATGCTAAACCCGACGGCGGCAGCGACGGTGACATCATTATTCGGGTAGCGGAGCATCCGCAACTGGTGGATGACATTGAAGGACTCGCTTTTGCCCGTATTAACGATGAACCCATGTTGTTTGTGTCCAGTCAGGGTAATGACAGTTATATTGTATTCGATGCGCAGGCCCCGTGGGCGCAGCGCGCCCATTATCGCATCCGCACTAACATTGAATTGGGCTTGGACGGCGCTTCGGAAACCGACGGTATCGAGGTAACCACACACTCATTAGGTGAGGGCTTTGAACAGGGTGCGTTCATTGTTCAGGACGGTCGCAACCGGATGCCGGAAGCTGGGCAAAACCTGAAGCTGGTGCCGCTGCAACAGATCATCGATCTGCTCTGAGCAGCAGTTATTGGTTCGGCATAAAAAAACCGGCTTCGAGCCGGTTTTTTGTGGGGTTTCGAACGCGCTATTTTTTAATCGGCTGTGCGTAGATAACGTCCGTGCCGTTCCAGCAGCGATCGTCACGTGCTGGCGCTGGGCTCTGACAGCGACGTTCAGCCGTATCCGGCCTCTGATCCGTCAGGCGCTTGGTGCCGTCAGCGCGCTTATGCAATATAAAAGCATCGTACAGCTCGCCGGTGGCGGTGTAAGAACGGTACGCTACCTGTTGCTCGGAAAACGCCAGCGTCTGGAACAATTGCGTGTCTTCCGCGGTACGGTGCATCACCCGTTGTGCTTCATCGCTGACCAAATACATTTTCGGTCCGGCAACCGAAACCACGTAAACAGGCCCCGAATGGTCGGACAATTGACTGTGGCGTCCGTACGTATGGTCATGTCCCTGCAAGACAAAATCGACATCGAATTGTTCGTAAATAGGCTGCCAGTATTTACGTAAAGGCGGATTATCACGACCTTTCGATACCGATTGAATGGGGTGGTGATGAAACACCACGGTCCAGCGGTTGGGGTTGTCGGCTAATACGTTCTGCAGCCACTCAGCCTGACGCTTAGCGTGTGCTTCATCTTGTAACGCCTCGGTAGAGTCCAGTGCTATGTAACGCACGCCCTGAACGTCGCTGAAATAAACGGTGTCAGACAGCGCTTCTGGACCGTTACCCGCCACTGGATAGTGTGCTGTCCAGTTTGGCAGCAGGTGACGTATCGGATTGTCATCATCACTGCTGAATTCGTGATTTCCGGCTGCCGGTAGCTGGTTAACGGTAGCTGCCATCCAGTCCACGGCTGCGAACCACTCGCCCCATTCGTCATCGTGGATGCCATCACGGGAGTTCACCAAATCACCGGCGTATAACATGACCTTGGCCCGTGGTGCGGTGCGCAGACTTTCTCTTACGGTCCGTGAAAAATGAGAATAAACCGAATTTTGCGCGTCGCCAAAATACAACGCCGTGTAAGGACTAAATGTTGCTGCTGGGGTTCGGAACTGGTACCAATCACTCCAGGTATCGTCGCCGCTGACACGATAAGCGTACAGAGTATCCGGCGTTAATCCGTCAACGGTGACACGATGGTGCTGTGCTTTGCCGTTAGCGCTGGTTAAACTAACGTGTTCAGCGCTGTGCTCCGTTGCCTTCAGATGCAAACCAGGCGAGGGCGTTGCTGTGGTAATTTGTAAAAGCGCAGGCTCTGACATTACCCGAGTACGCCAACTAAAAGTCTGACTGTGGGCGGGGGAGGCAGTCGCAATCAGCGCCACGCGATCTGGAAATGCAGATACTCGGTAACGAATTTCTCCTTCGGGTACTGAGGTATTGGCAGACTGAGTATCAACCGCACTCATGGTTTCGCTGGTCGTTAAGATCAGCGCCATAGTGCAAGCGACCTTGGTTAAGGATGACAGATGCATAAAGGTTCCTTTTGCGGATAAAAGATTTAGCTTATATCGCTCAAGTGACACCGGTGTTGCGGATAATTCGCATGTTGAGCTAAAAGGAGTCAATGCTGAAATACTTGTTCAGTAGCATAGTTAATTTGGCTATTAGATTAATGCAAGTTACAAACTGACAAGGCAACGTTTTGATGTCGGAAAATTTCTACATGAGCTCTTAGGCTTTTTGGCGCGGATAAAAAAATTTGGAAATGCGCAAAGGTCATAGGTTCGACTCCTATAGGGTGCGCCATCTCAGCGAGACTTTCCTTGATAGTAATCACTTACTAAGAATTTAGTATGTGCAAAACTGTGTCCAGAATGTGCCCGAACATTTCCAGACTAACGTTTCATAAACTAAACTCAGCTTGCCACTGTACATTAATAACGTACTACAACATTAAAAGGCGAGAGAGTGTTAAAGCCAAAGGTTTTGTTTCCTCAGCAGTTTATTCACAAACACCCTATTCATCATGGGGAAGAGTTTGGCGTGCTGTGTTGGAATACGCAAAAATTGACCGAGAAGCCAGAGTTTCAACGTACCTTAGCAGGCGTTTTAACAGACTATCCGAGTTTGTTTTTGTTACTTCAGGAGGTGAAGCTGAGTGCAAAAAATAATTGGCTGCTGCCGAACTGGTCTTATGCGGTGGCGCCGAATATGCAAACCCGGCGCTCTGTCTATGGCGTTCTTACGGCAAGCGGTTATGCGTTTAAAGAAGCTCAGGCTCGACTGAGCAGCAAGCGCGAAGGCATGTTCGCCACCCATAAAAGTTACATGCTCTCTCATCATTCGTTGGCAGAGGACGGCTCACTGCTGGTCGTCAATGTCCACGCGATTAACTTTGTTCGTGCGCGCCAGTTTTCCCAAGAAATAGAGCTCATCAAAGAAGAAATACTAGAACATAAAGGACCGCTTATTGTGGCGGGTGATTTTAACGTGTGGAGCCGCCAGCGCCGGCTAAGCTTGCTGCAGTTCTGTCGAAGTGTGGGTCTTCGGCAAGCAATTATGGTCGACCCACATCATGTTAAGGCTTACCGACAGCATCCACTTGATTTCATCTTTTACCGGGATCTCACACTGCAAGAAACACTAGCTATCGATACCAGTAAAGTATCTGATCACAATCCGCTTTATGCGCGATTCAGACTATAGCTACTCAGAACTAGCGTTTTGCCAGAAAAAAAGTGAGCCCCTGCTACAGAGCTCACTTTCCCTCTTTACCTTTCAATAAAACGCTCTACAGAGTTTTCAATAACTCATCAACTGCACGTTTTAACTGAGGATCCACGTTTTTGGCTTTATAAGCCGGCGGGTTGAATACCTCGATATCGGGCTGTGCCGGGGTAAAGTCCATATTGGCGTCGGACTCCTTAACCCACCAGCCTCTAAATGGCATCCTGATAATAGACCCATCAACAAGACGTTCAGCGCCGGTACTGATTACCGCACCAAAGGTGGGGCGACCAACCAATTTGCCGATGCCTAAGGCTTTATAAGCATGAGAGAAGATTTCAGCATTTGAATAGCTGTTTTCGTTACTCATGGCAATAGATGGCTTGGTCCACGCTGACAAAGGTAAGCGCTCAGAGTAGGGGTATTTCTCTCTGAACTTATTCTGGTCTTTGTCTAGGTCGTCAGTAGCACCACGAGGAATGGTATAAGCGTGCTGTTGAACGTTTAATACGGCCATCAGGTAGTCGGTTGTCCAGCCCCCGCCGTTATAACGCACGTCAATGACGATACCGTCTTTGCCGTAACCGGCAGCCATTAGCTCCCGCTCAAAACGCTCAAAGCTGGTCCAGTTCATACCGCGAATATGCAAGTAACCTAAGCGTCCGTCGGAGTACTCTTCGGTCATTGCACGGCGCGTCTCGACCCAGTTGTCGTACTTCTCATCGCTCAAGCTGGTGGTTGGCCACAGCACGACTTCTGTGTCCTCATTGGCACGCTTGATGTTGAGCAACACCCGTTGGTTTGCGTAGCCATTCAGCAACTCATAAAAGTTGGTGTCTTTGACCGATTGTTGATTGACTTGAGTAATGACATCACCGACTTGCAAGCGGCTTTCATCGCGGGCCGCAGGGCTTTTATTAAGAACAGAAGTGACCTCTAAGCCTGCATCGGTTGGTATAACCTCAACACCCACTAAACCGGTTTGGGTTTTTTGGGTCTGTTTTTGGTTTTCACCGCGATATAAGCCCATATGGCTGGCGTTAACCTGGCCCAGCATCAAGTTGAAGATATACTGAAAATCTTCTTTGGTTGACGCTTTTAATGCTAAAGGACGGTACTTTTCTTTTAGCTCCTGCCAGTCATTGTCATGAAACTCAGGATCGTAAAAACCGGCATTAAGTGCTTGCCAGGCCTCGTCAAAGATCTGTTCACGCTCGGCCATATGCTCGATGTTCTGTTGAGACACGGTCGATAAGGTTTCAGGCTTGTCTTTTTTGGTGTCTACTTTGACTAACTGGCCTTTACCGGTTAACGCAAACAAGTGCTTGCCGTCGTTACTCAACGATAAGCTACGCGGTCTTTTATTACCATCAATGACCTGCTTTTTGTCCTCACCGTTCCACTTAATCTTGAACAGATCCTGGTCCATTTTAAAGTTCTGACGACCAGCACCACCAATGGTGTAATAAACATGCTCGCCTTCTTTGTCGAACGCTAAGCCCGATTCATTACCAGCAAAACGCGTGACCTGAACCAGTCGTTCATAGATGCGATCTAAATCAATTTGCATCGGCTCGACTGCTTTCTCATCAGCTTCGGAGTCGTTTTCGTCCTTTTGGGTATCGGCCGTTTCGTCTACAAACTCATCGCGCTTCCACTCTTCTTTAGAGCGTTGCCAGTCGCTTTCTGTTAACCAGGCAAACCAAATGTCGTAATCGCCATTATTGCGCATGGATGTGAAGCCTAGCTTGCTACCATCGGGCGACCAAACCGGGCTGTAATCGCCTTTCGGATGCATACTGACATTAACGGGCTCTTGCGAATTATCAGCAGCATGAATAAAGATTTCGCTGTTAAATGACAGGTCTGATTTAGCGTAGGCTAACCAGTTACTGTCTGCTGACCAGCTTACGCCGCTGGGTGTTGCCCAGCCGTCTAACAAGGTAACCCTATTGGTTAATGACTTGTCTTCCGTAATATCAGCGACAATCAATTTACCGCGCCCTTCACGATAGACAACTTTTTCGCCATCAGGAGAAACCAGAGGCTGGCGTTCTTGCGCATCGGTTCGTGTGACAGGTGTTACTGAATGCTTCAGCGATTTAAACAAGTTCGGCTCTTCAGAGTCAGCCGATGTCACCGCAAATATATCGTTTTGTCCATCGCGGTCGGACACAAACAGCAAGGTGTTGTCATCAAGCCAGGTGACATCTCGGTCTCGCGCGGCTCCTGTTGTTAGTCTGACTGACCGCTTATCTTCTTTGTCGTTGCGTTTTACAAACAAATCACCACGCACGACATAAGAAATTAACTTACCGTCAGGGGATACACTGTATTCATCCAGTGAGTCCGTGGTTGATTTTTTGGTGACGGGGTCAAAACGAAAGTCTGTAGGAATTGACAGGTCGAGCGATGAGCTCTGACCATCAGCGATAAGTTTAACTTTATCAGCAGCCTTATAAACAAGATGGTTTGCTTGTTTATCAATACTAAAGTGTTCAACACCAAACTCGCTTTCATCGGTGACTTGTGTCGCTCGCTTCGAACCTAGCTTCTGCTTGAACACGTTGTATTTACCGGTACGAGCAGAAATAAAGTACAACTCGTTATTACTCGACCATTTAGGCATAAAGTCATTGCCATCAAAGTCGGTTAGCTGTTCGTACTCACTGGTTTCGGTGTCATAAATCCAGATATTGCGATTGGCAGGGCCACGGTAATCCTCACGTGATACTCTGGCGGTACTGCGCACAAAGGCAATCTTTGTGCCGTCTGGAGATACCACGGCATCAAAGCCCAGAGCGTCCATATAACGCGATTCGGTTGCGTCACCTGTCGGAGCTATACCATAGACTTCCCACTCGCGTTCAACTTCAGCGTATAAACGGCGAGTATTAAAGAGTACTTGGTTATCGTTGCTAAACTCTAAAACACGGTCGGGTGCGCTGTGATAAGTTAAGCGATCGGGATGACCGCCCTCGCTTGGCATGACAAACACGTCATCATTACCAAAGCGGTCACTGCTAAATGCGATAGAGCTGCCGTCTTTTGACCACTTCGGCGAGCTTTCATAGCCCTCATGAATGGTTAAACGGTTTGGATTGGTGCCCGATGTCGACATTGTCCAAATGTCGCCCTGGTAACTGAAGGCGATTCGCGTCCCATCAGGACTAATCTCGGGTTGCATAATCAAAGGTCGTTCTGAGGTGGTTTCAGACGCGGACGCCCCCAGCGCCGCAGATACAAGCAGGCTTGTAAGCAGTCGTTTCATAGTGGTGTTGCCTATTTTAGTTTTATCGCGGAATGATACATCTGACTATCATTCCGCGAAGTGCGAGGGGGTGCACGTCTTACTCGGTAGGTCGCGCATTTTGCGCGACTAGAAGATGTAAATGAAACCTATACCGACCTCTGCCTCGTAATTGCTACGAGCAATTGGACTATCCCGAACGTCACTACTGTAATATTCAAATAAAGCCTCACCGTAGAGTTGCCAATTATCATTGATGTTGGCGTAAATAGTCTTCATAGGTGCCCGAGAAGTTACGCATGCCCTGGTCGGTTAATTCGATAATCCGTGACGCCAGTGATGATACAAACTCGCGATCGTGACTAACGAACAGCAAGGTTCCATCATATTGTTCTAACCAAGTTAAGGGCTTCGATGGACTCCATATCCAGATGGTTTGTCGGCTCATCCATAATGAGGATATTAGGGCGTTGCATGATCAACTTACCGAATATCATGCGGCCTTTTTCGCCACCGGAAAGAATGGTTACCGGCTTATTGATATCGTCTTGTGAAAACAGCATGCGGCCTAGCACACCGCGAATAGCTTGGTCATCATGGTGAGGCTGTTTCCACTGACTCATCCACTCATACACCGTTAAGTCACTTTTAAACCAGTCAGCATGATCCTGCGCATAGTAACCAATATTGACGTTTTCTGACCATTTAATCAGGCCACTATCAGCCGCATATTCTCCCATCAGGCATTTTAACAGAGTGGTTTTACCAATACCGTTAGCACCTAAAATAGCGACTTTTTCGCCGACCTCGATAATACCGCTTAAACCTTTCAGCACATGATTGTCGTCAAAGGACTTATTCAATCCCTCCATCTCCAACGCTAAGCGATACAGTTTTTTCTCTTGCTCGAAACGGATGTACGGGCTAACGCGGCTCGATGTTTTCACTTCGGCCAATTCTATTTTTTCTTTCTTTTTAGCGTTATCATTTAACAGTTGCTCGCGCGCTTGTGTCGCGGCAAACATATACTGATCATAGTTACCCGGATACACGCGCAGTTCGCCATAATCAATGTCCGCCATATTGGTGCAAACGCTGTTTAAAAAGTGGCGGTCGTGGGAAATAATGACCATAGTGGCATCGCGTTCATTAAGCGTATCTTCCAGCCAACGAATGGTATTGATATCGAGGTTGTTGGTAGGTTCATCCAGCAGCATGATATCGGGTTCGGCAAACAGTACTTGGGCCAGCAATACACGCAGTTTTAAGCCGGGAGCGATTTCGCTCATGGGACCAAAATGCGACTCCAGCGGGATACCCACGCCGAGCAGTAGATCGCCGGCCCGTGCTTCGGCGGTATAACCGTCAAGCTCGGCAAACTCTGTCTCTAAGTCGGGACCCGCATCCCATCTGCTTCGCTCATCTCGGCTAAACCATAAATTCGGTCGCGTTCCGCTTTGATCTCCCACAGTTGCTCGTGACCCATAATAACGGTATCAATCACGCTATACTGCTCGTAGGCAAACTGATCTTGGCGTAGTTTGCCAACCCGCATATCGGGATCCACCGAAACATTACCCACAGACGGCTCGAGCTCGCCACTCAGAATTTTCATAAACGTGGACTTGCCACAGCCGTTGGCGCCAATCAGACCGTAGCGATTGCCGTTAGCAAATTTTACAGAGATATTTTCAAACAGAGGTTTTGCACCAAATTGCATGGTGACATTAGAAGCAGCAATCACAATTTACACCCGAACAAAAAATAGGCGCGTAATCTACGTGTTTTAGCCGCAAATTACAAAAAGGATTGTGCGTTAGTCAGATAAATAATACTCAACCGTGGTCACTACCCGAACCTTCTTTAAATGTGGGTTATGTTGATCACGGGCTTGTATGCTAAATAAGCCTTGGCGCGCAAATTTTATTTTGCCCAACTCACTATTGCTGTCCTGGGCAAATTTTTCAGCCACTTCACGTGCATTTTTAGTCGCTTCCTCGATCATCTCTGGCTTAACATCGTTAAGTCGAGTAAATAGATATTGAGGTTGCGCTTGATAGTCGTCGCTGGATAAAACAATCCCTTGTTTACCGAGTTCAGACAACGCACTCATCATGTTGCGTACTTCCGTGACCCGACTTGAATAGACCGTGATGGTTTGTGTTGCAGTATAACGAAACTCTGCCGCTTGAGCCGAGCCGTATCGTTGTGCCGATTTGTCGGTTATCGAAGGGGCACCCATGGAAATCTCATGAGTTTGAATGCCTTTAGTCGTTAGAAAATCCACTACTTGTTGCTTACCAGTTTCTATGGATTGATAGATGTCCTCGAGACTGTTGCTGGCCGAAACAAACTGAATAGGCCAAATTACGGTATCTGCCACAAACTCACGCTCGGATAATCCTTTTACAGTCACACTGCGTTCCATGGCACGAAAATCGGTCAACCCTTTAACGAAAAAGCTACCCAATATGACACAGCTAATAATAACAGTGGCTGCAACAATCAAGCTTTGCGATGTTTTAAACATAATGATTCCCGTCGTGTGCAGATAGTAAGGGTATGGACCAGTATAGATAAGTAGAGTTCAAATAATAAGCCCCCTACATAGACTTTAGTCGTAGCTTAACCTCAACTTAGTGTTTAAGGTGTACAATAAACGTTCTACCTGCATCCCTGTCCCGCAAAGAATGCAGTCTTGTGAGTTAACAATACAGGTAATGTTATGTCTAAGCAGTCTCGAATTCTAAATCCCGAGTTACAAAAGCGAGTGACTTCCGCAGAAGCTGCGGCTGAACTTATTCCAGCCGGATCCACCGTAGGAATGAGTGGTTTTACCGGCGCTGGTTATCCGAAAGCCGTACCGGGTGCGCTGGCTGATCGTATTCGTCGCCATAATGCTTTGGGTGGCACACAGTTTCGTATTAATGTATTAACAGGTGCTTCAACGGCTCCCGAACTGGATGGTAAGTTAGCTGAAGTTGATGGTATCGAAATGCGATTGCCATTTCAGAGTGACCCTATTTGCCGGGAACGAATTAATAACGGCACCATGAGCTACGCAGATTACCATTTGTCTGAGGTTTCCCAATACGCCTGGTCTGGTTTTTTTGGAAAAATGGATATTGCCATTATCGAAGTGGTGGGGATTCGTGAGGATGGTTCGCTGATTCCTTCTTCGTCACTGGGTAATAACAAAACCTGGATTGAACAGGCGGACAAAATCATTCTGGAAGTCAACCATAAGCAGCAAGCTTTGCTCGAAGGCATGCATGATGTTTATTACGGCGTTGCGTTACCGCCCCATCGAAAACCCATTATGCTGACGGAACCTAACCAGCGTATTGGCGAGCAATACTTGCGTTGCCCGATCGAAAAGGTGGTTGCAGTTGTGGAAACTAATGCGCCGGACCGCAATACGCCGTTTAAACAGCCTGATGACAACTCACGTAAAATTGCTGAGCATATTTTAGCTTTTTTTGAACGGGAAATCGCTATTGGTCGATTACCGAAAGAATTATTGCCCCTTCAATCAGGGGTTGGCAATATCCCGAATGCGGTACTCGAAGCACTGGACAGTGGCCCCTATAAAAACTTAACGGCCTATACCGAAGTCATACAGGATGGCATGCTGAAAATGTTAAAGTCGGGCACCCTGGAGATGGCTTCGGCGACAGCATTTTCTTTAAGCCCTGAGGGGTTGGCCGAATTCGATGAGAATATTGAGTTTTACCGCGATAAAATACTCCTGCGTTCACAAGATATAAGTAATCACCCTGAAGTTGCTCGGCGACTCGGTATCATTGCGACCAATGGCATGATTGAGGCGGATATCTATGGCAACATCAACTCAACCCACATTATGGGGACTCGTATGATGAATGGCATTGGGGGGTCAGGTGATTTTGCACGAAACGGCTACTTATCTATTTTTATGTCGCCATCGACAGCAAAAAATGGACAAATTTCATCCATAGTACCGATGGTTTCACATGTCGATCATACCGAGCATGATGTCAAAGTCATTGTAACTGAACAAGGTCTAGCGGATTTGCGAGGGTTATCACCACGTCAGCGGGCACGGGCAATTATTGAAAACTGCGCCCACCCGGACTTTAAAGACCAGTTATCAGACTATTTTGAACGTTCTTGTGCGACGGGGCGAGGAATGCATACTCCACATATCCTCGGCGAAGCGTTGAGCTGGCATGAGCGTTTTGAAGAAACAGGGACAATGAAGTAAATCATTGATTGTTAAAAAAGCCTGCGTTTAAAGCAGGCTTTTTTTAATCACATGTCAGACACCGCTGGTCGACAATTACAACTCTTGTTTGGTTGGGCGAATGATCATTTCATTCACGTCAACCTCGCCAGGCTGCTCAATAGCAAAAGTAATCGCTCTGGCTATCGAGTCTGAATCAATGGCGTCGTTGTATAAATCGTCTGCCATTTCTTTCGAGTCTTTATGGCTAATATGGTCGGTTAATTCTGTAGCGACCGCTCCCGGTGAAATATTGGTTGAGCGAATCTCGCCGTTGGACTCCTGACGAATCCCTTCGCTGATCGCTTTAACCGCATATTTGGTCGCACAGTAAACTGTCGCACCTGGGAATACCACGTGACCGGCCACTGACGACAAATTGATAATGTGTCCGGCATGCTGCTCGCGCATCGTCGGCAGTACAGCACCAACACCATACATAACACCCTTGATGTTGACGTCAATCATCTGATCCCATTCATCGACTTTTAACTCATCAAGCGGAGCCAGCGGCATAAGGCCAGCGTTGTTAACTAACACGTCAATGCGTCCAAACTCGTTTCGGGCAGCATCTGCCAAGGCCTCGACTTCGCTACGTTTAGTAACATCAACAGTCTGATAAATGGCTTCACCTCCACTGTTTTTAATGTCATCAACCAGCTGTTTTAATCGCTCTTCACGGCGTGCGCCCAGAACCAGCTTAGCTCCCTTTTCGGCCAACATTTTTGCGGTGGCTTCACCTAAGCCACTGCTCGCTCCGGTAATTACTACTACTTTTCCAGCTACTTCAGACATAACATTCTCCGTTGCTTAAATGTGTATTGAAGTAATACGGTCTTTGCAGCTTTTGGATTAACTTTCCTGTTGCTTTAGGTAGCCGAAATTAGTGTTTTAAGTTGATATCTAAGCACGGGCGAGGTACTTTTGCCGACTCCTTCAATCAATAATAAGCGTTTATGCAACGGCTCACTAACTGGTTAAAAACGCTCAGTGCTATTCCTTTGGCGCTGGGCGTTATATTTCTCGTTCTTTTACCCTCAATTTTACTGTCGATGCTGGTAGTTGGCGTGTTCGATTTGTTGTTTCTGGAGCTTGCCTGGATGTCCTGGAAAGCCTTTTGGTGGGTATTGGGAACTTGGTTTGTGCTAGCGCTCATAATGTTAGCTAATAGCTCGGATAAAATTCTATTTGGTTTGTGGCGCTAATAACTAGCGCCGTTGGAATAAAACAACCCGGTTGCTGATTATTTCAATGTCTAGCTCAAATTGCTTTGCTATCCAATGCATGGTTTTGGGCGAGTAGAAACTGACATGTGTAGGGTCGTTTTTATATTGCCATGACTTAAAGAATGCGGGCGATTCTCTGGTAAACATGGATGTCATAATACCTAGCCACCCACCACGTTTGACTAAGCTAACCAGTTGGGGCCAGGCCTCACTGGGGTTATAGAAATGTTCGACAACTTCCGTACTGGTGACAAAGTCGTATTGACGAGTCACCTTATTCTTGTCTGGGGCATAGTAAATGTCGTATACCGACATACTCATACCATGTTCTTCCATCATTAGGTTAAGAACGGGACCGGGTCCACAGCCAAAATCCAAACCTTCCATACCAACCGAAAGTTTATCCAGAAGTGGCGTCGCAAGCTGGTTTAGAAATTGACGGTAGCGATTGTCTTTAGGGTCGTTCTCATGAAAGTCATAAATCGTTTTTTCGTCGCTATCGTTCAGGTAACTGTCGGGGGAGGCAAAGACTAAGTCACACTCAGTACAGCGAGAGTAAGAGCGTTTTTTGTCTTCACAAAAGAAGACTGAAGGTGAGTGGCATAAGGTGCAGTTCATGCGCTTATGGTATGTGAGTGCGAAGTTTTGTCAAAAGTTGATTCGATCTTTTCCTTTCTTTGAGCTGTATCTATAAAACCTATTAAAGCAAACGGTATGTTGCCTTGGAGTCGTTGGAAAACCGTTGCTATAACTAATACAACAATAACGAACAGTTCACTCGAAAGAAGGAAGACGTAATGAGTAGCTCAAACGGTGGCGGTAAATGCCCAATCATGCATGGCAGCATGACGTCTGAAAAGAAAACGAACACCCATTGGTGGCCTAATTCACTGAAGCTGGAAATTCTGCGCCAGCACGATACTAAGTCGAACCCGATGGATGAAGACTTTAATTACGCAGAAGAATTCAAAAAAATTAATTTAGAAGAATTAAAGCAAGACTTAAAAGATTTTATGACCGACAGCCAGGACTGGTGGCCGGCCGACTGGGGCCATTATGGCGGTTTAATGATTCGTATGGCCTGGCACTCGGCGGGATCGTACCGCTTGGCCGATGGTCGCGGTGGCGGCGGTACGGGTAATCAGCGCTTTGCTCCGCTGAATAGCTGGCCAGACAACGTAAGCTTAGACAAAGCCCGCCGTCTGTTATGGCCAATTAAGAAAAAGTACGGCAACAAACTGTCCTGGGCAGATTTGTTCATTCTGGCCGGCAATATGGCTTATGAGTCTATGGGTCTTAAAACCTTTGGTTTTGCTGGTGGCCGCGAGGACATTTGGCACCCTGAGGAAGACACATACTGGGGTAGCGAGAAAGAGTGGTTAGCAGAAACGAAGAACCGTTACAGCTCAGATGAAGAGCGAGAGTCGCTGGAAAACCCGCTGGCCGCAGTGCAAATGGGCTTAATTTATGTGAACCCGGAAGGCGTTGACGGCAACCCTGACCCGCTTCGTACCGCAAAAGACGTACGCGAAACCTTTAAGCGCATGGCGATGAATGACGAAGAAACCTGTGCGTTAACCGCGGGCGGCCATACTGTGGGTAAATGTCACGGTAATGGCAAAGAAGAAAACTTAGGCCCAGAGCCTGAAGCGGCAGATGTGGAAGAGCAGGGCATGGGCTGGCGCAACAGCGGCGGTAAAGGCGTGGGTTGCGACACTATGGGCAGTGGTATTGAAGGTGCGTGGACGACGAACCCAACTCAGTGGGATAACGGCTATTTCTACTTACTGTTTAACTACGAGTGGGAATTGAAGAAAAGCCCGGCTGGCGCGTGGCAGTGGGAGCCTATCGACATTAAAGAGGAAGACAAGCCTGTCGATGTGGAAGATCCGTCCATTCGTCATAACCCGATTATGACTGACGCTGACATGGCCATGAAGGTTGACCCGGAATACCGCAAAATTGCGGAGAAGTTCTACAAAGATCCGGAATACTTTGCTGATGTGTTCGCTCGCGCGTGGTTTAAGCTGACGCACCGCGACTTAGGTCCAAAAGACCGTTATTTAGGTCCTGATGTGCCGGAAGAAGACCTGATTTGGCAGGACCCAATTCCAAAAGTGGACTACACCCTGAGTGAAGCGGAAATTGCCGACTTAAAAGACACGCTGTTAAATAGTGGCTTAACCTCTTATGAGCTTATTTCTACAGCATGGGACAGTGCTCGCACTTTCCGGGGCTCAGACTTCCGTGGTGGCGCAAACGGTGCCCGTATTCGCTTAGCACCGCAGAAAGACTGGCACGGTAACGAGCCGGAAAAACTGCAAAAAGTGCTGGCGAAACTGGAAGAGGTGCAGTCATCTCTGGACAAAAAAGTCAGCATTGCAGATTTAATTGTTCTGGGGGGTACCGCAGCAGTTGAAAAAGCCGCGAAAGAGGCGGGCTACAACATTACTGTGCCGTTTGCTCCGGGTCGTGGTGACGCAACAGACGAGCAGACTGACGCCGAAAGCTTCGATGCGTTAGAGCCGTTGCATGATGGTTATCGCAATTACTTGAAGAAAGATTACAACGTGCCTGCAGAAGAGTTAATGCTCGACAGAACTCAATTAATGGGCTTAACAGCGCCGGAAATGACGGTTCTTGTCGGTGGTATGCGTGCTCTGGGTGCGAACTACGGCGAGTCTAAGCACGGTGTATTTACCGACCGTGTTGGCGTATTAACGAATGACTTTTTCGTTAACCTGACGGACATGAACAATGTCTGGAAAAAGGCAGGCGACCACTACGAAGTTCGCGACCGCAAAACGGACGAGCTTAAGTGGACTGCAAACCGCATTGACTTAGTCTTTGGTTCAAACTCTATTCTGCGTTCTTATTCAGAGCTTTACGCTCAGGACGACAACCAGGAGAAGTTTGTGAAAGACTTCGTTAAAGCCTGGACTAAAGTCATGAATGCCGACCGCTTTGATTTAGCTTAAGGAGGAAGCATGTCGAAAGTTCTATTGATTACCGGTGCCTCAAGCGGCATCGGCGAAGCTACGGCGCGTAAAGCGGCACAGGAAGGCCTGAAGCTGATATTAACCGCTCGCCGAAAAGACAAGTTGGATGCGCTGGTTGAAGAGTTTGGCTCTGACAACGCTGTTGGTATTGCCGCTGATGCGGGTAACTATGATGAACTTGAGCAGGCTGTTAAACAAGGCGTCGATAAGTTTGGTCAACTAGATGCGGTGTTCGCCAATGCAGGAACCGGTGTTTCAACGCCGGGAACGGAAGAGGGTGACCCGGACGAGTGGAAGCAGATGATTGATGTGAACATTAATGGGCTTCTTTATACCGCAAAACTGACCTTACCGTACCTGCGTAAAACCACCGGCCATTTCTTAATGACAGGATCAGCTGCCGGACGTATTACGCTAAAAGGTTCGGTGTATGGCGCCACTAAATGGTTTGTGCATGGCTTTGCACAAAATCTGGCAGAAGAAATGAAAGAATGGAATGGCCGTTGCACGACGATAGCACCAGGTATGGTCAATACGCCGTTCTTTGACGAGCCTAAGCCGGACAAGCTGGACCCGGATGACGTTGCAGACGCTGTGTTGTACGCAATAAACGCAAACCCGCGTAACTGTGTGCGTGAAGTGTTCTTAATGCCGGCATATTAACGGGCAAATCTTAACGCCTTGTTTTGACATACTTTCTCCGCCCCCTCATAATCTCAGGCAGATACGAAGGGGCGGAGAATCACTCATGACAACCGAAAGTAAGGATACGCAAAAGCCCCAAACGTCAGGGAAACGACTGCTTTTGTTTGCGTTGCTGTTCATTGGACTTACAGCCGCTGGTTTCTACGCCATTTATAATAACTTTTCTAACCGTGAGCTTACCTTCGACTTCCGGCTGTTTGCCCCTGAAGTTATCAGCCTGACCATTCTACTGCTAATTGTTTACTTCGCTGCCGACGGATTGCGACTTTATTACACCTTAAGAGCGCTGGGCTACCGAATACCCAAAAGCGCAATGACCAAGCTGGTGTTCATTAATATATTTTTCTCGAATATTACTCCTATGGCTACCGGTGGCGGCTTCGCGCAGGTTTGGTTTTTGCACAGGCACGGGGTGCCTATTGGCAGGGCGACCGCCGCAACCACCATACGAACGGTGCTGGCCATTTTCTTTATTTTTTCGCTAACGCCGGTGTTTTTGCTGACTTTAACCCCCTTGCAAAACGAAGCCTTTATCAGCGACATAGGTGGCGCACTGGCTGTTTTCATTGTGTTGTACTTGGCTTTTTTCGCTATTGTTTTGCTAAGAGCACATTGGCTCATTGGACCGTTAAGCAAGTTATTTCACGGCTTGCACAAGTTGCGTTTGATAAGCGAGTCACGGCATCAGCGCTGGCAATACAAAGCTCGTCGGGAAATGCTTCGTTTTAGTCGAAGCTTTGCGGAGTATTGCCGTGGTTCAAAGTCAGCTATTGCGTTGTCGGTATTTTTCACCGCCGTGTTTCTCATTAGTTTATTCAGTTTTCCTGCGCTCTTAATGTGGGGGCTGGGCTACGATATAAATTACTTAGTGAGCCTTGGCTTACTGGTGGTGACTACTTTCATTATGTATTTCGCCCCGACCCCTGGGGCATCAGGCATATCAGAAGGTGTGTTCGGCAGCTTCTTTAATGAAATTTTGGCGAATAATCATTTATTATTAGTTACGTTTAGCTGGCGCTTTTTGACGATTTATCTGGGAATGATCGTCGGTTTAATGGTATTGCAAAGGTATCTCGTTAAATCTGCTCATAAACAGGATGTATCATGACAAAAACCAAGCTTTTAAAAATCCTGTTTTATTTAAATATCGCCATTATTGTTGGTCTTATTGGCTATAAGGTTTATTTAAACTTGGTTACCTCAGAGTTTAAAGCGGAACACACCGATCAACTGGCTGCCATTAGTGCTCGTCTGGAAGGTCAGGACAGTTATAGCTTTGCCGTTGTCGGCAACATTAATAACTCGGTAGGAATATTCGAGCGCCGCATTATTCCTATGCTTAACAAAGATAATGTCGACTTTGTTATTTCAGCGGGTAATGCCGTGAGCGGTGGGGGGGAAGATAAATATCGAGCGTTACGAGGCACCTTATCGCACCTGGAAAAAACCTATTTACTGACGTTTGGCGCCAATGAATATGAGGAATTTGGCAGCTTCCGTTTTTATGACCATTACGGCCCGCATTTTTTCAGTTTTACAGCCGGGAACAGTCGCTTAATATTCCTCGACAGCACCGGTAAAACCCCGTGGCAGTGGCAGCTGCGTTGGTTGACCGACATTTTAAAAGCCGATAACTCCAAGCATCGGTTTGTGTTTATTGGACATCCTCCTATGGAGCCCGCAGAAGAGTTTATTCTTGCGGAAGAGGATGACTATTTACAGCCCATCGAATTTCGTCACGCACTACAGCAGACACTCAGCAACCATGGTGTCGACAGGGTGTTTTCGTCAAACATATCCATTTATTCCGAGCGAGAACATAACGGCATCCCCTATATCACGACCGGTGGTGCTGGCGGGTTGGTATTGAATCAGGACGAGAGTTTTTATCACTACGTCAAAGTGACCGTGAACGCCGATGGTTCGGTCGACCACTCAGTTCAAGAACTGGAGATTGGCCAGCATCCGATACTAAAACAACTAGAGAGCTTTTGGTTTTTCATCCACTCGTTGTTTTACGTGGGCTATTTAAACTTCATTTTATTAGTGGCGGTGTTTCTGGTTATCAGCACCAAGCTCTATAACGCGGTTTTTATAGGAAAGGATTACTATCCGGACTACGACATTGATGCCGACCCATGGTTAAACCGCCACCTGAAAGTAGCCATGTTCACCAACAACTACCTGCCGTTTATTGGTGGTGTACCTATTTCCATAGAACGTTTGCGCTGTGGGCTGGAGAAGCTTAAAGACACCGTGCTCATTGTGGCACCGCGCTACAAGAAAACACGAAAAAAAGAAAAGAATGTAATACGCATGCCGTCCATTTTCTCGTTTGGTGAAAAAAGTGAATTTCGCTTCGCCAATATCTTTTCGTCTGCGGTTCGTAAGAAGGTAAAAGCTTTTAAGCCGGATATTATTCATGTGCACCACCCGTTTTGGATAGGTTCACTGGGTGTTTACATGGCTCGTCGGCTGAAAGTACCAGCTGTTTATACCTACCACACGCGGCTTGAGCATTACGCGCACTTTGTGTTTTTACCGGGGTCTCTGTTTCGTAATATTATTGCGCACTTTCTAGTGCGTCGATTTGCGAACAAGTGTGATGCTGTCATTGTGCCAACCGACTCAACCGAAGAGTATCTGCGCATGATAGGGGTGACAGCGCCAACTTATGTGCAGCCGACAGGCATTGAATACGACCGCTTTCAGCACGTGGAACCAGCGCAAGTTGAGAAGCTTAAAAAGCGGCTGAAAATAAAAGATGAAACCGTTTTTGTGAGCGTGTCGCGACTCTCTAACGAGAAAAACATCGACTTTATGATAGACGCGCTGGCAGAGCTCAAGAAGAACACCGACAAGGCGTTCCGGCTATTAATTGTGGGTGATGGACACCAGAAGCAGCGATTACAAGCGAAAATAGACGAGCTCGGTTTAACGGAAACCATTCAGCTGGTGGGCTCGGTAGCGCCTGAAAATATGGCCAACTGGTATCAGCTAGGAGACGCCTTTTTGTTCGCGTCTCAGTCGGAAACGCAGGGCATGGTTATTTTGGAAGCTATGGCTACGGGCTTACCGGTTGTTGCGGTTCGTTCTAGTGGTATTGATGATGTTGTGGAAGACGGATTTAACGGTTATAAAACGCCCGCTAAGCAAGCGGTTTGGTTGGAAAGAGTAGAGCGTATTCTTAACGATGAGAGCTTGCGTAAGGAGCTTTCCGACAACGCTGAAAGTTTTGCCAAAGCTTATTCAGTAGAGCGTTTCAGCCAGGATGTTCGCCATATTTATGCCGAAACCCTGGCTCGTTATCATGAAGCAAAGAATTAAAGAATATGATTCCCGAAAACTAACAGCTCACAGACTATTACCGCTGACGTTAGTATTAAGCGAATGCGGTAATAACCCATGTAAGAGGTCATGGCTGAGCTTCTCGCCAGCTTCTGCTCGAAGAAAAGCAAGGTCGCAAATCCGGCCATTTGAAGACCTAGTGACCAAGCAGATGAGTCCAGTAATAGGGTTAGCCAGGCAAGTATGGCAAAAGCATTGCTTAGAACCAGTAGCGCATTAGTGGGTTCGCTCTCTGCTCTGTGCAGCGCTCGGCCCCACAGCACACCACCGAGAAACGTCAGAATAATCGCACCGTAGGTAATGAGCAACTTAAGAGGCTGAATGCCAAACAAAGACTCAACCTGCATAAGCTCAGCCAGCGAGCTAACGATAAAAGGAATGAGCCCGAGAAACCCGAGAGTGTATATCAGTTTGTTTTTGGCTGTGTTCATAGTGAGCTCGTCTTTTTTAGTGTTTTATTTAAGTGTAGAGCAAAGAAAAATAACGACCACTCTATAACAGAATGACTTTAGGTCGTTGAAATTTATCCTTATTAGAGTCTACGTAGGTGCAGACTAAAAAGTTGCTTATCGTTGTGTAATGCAGGTTATCGGTAGGCTCGAACGGTTGCGCTAAGACTTCTAATAACGGCTGCCCCGACGCCTTTGCGTAGGCCTCCGCAAGCGTCCAACGGTAAAAGAAGGCTTCTTTTGTTGTCACCCCATGCAAAAAAGCGTTTGAGTAGTGCTCTCTTATTCGTAAATAATCTTTATCAGACTCTAGATTCTCAACATCAACCCCTATGGGGTACTCGGCGGAGTATGCGGCAACGACAAAATTGTTTTTATGGCTAATAGAGCAATAAACATTAGTGCCTGAAATGGACAGCTGAGGGGCGCCATTGTCGCCCTTTTGAAGAGAAATATCAGTTACGGTCACGCCGGTTTCTTGTGCAACTAACTGTTTTAACAGTCTTCCTGCTTCTAAGGACGTTTTTTTGCGGCTTAACCCATAAGGGAGTAGCCTATATCCGATAACCATAGACGATGTTATATTTTTGAAAATCGACGCTAAATTCTGTACTATTCCGCATCTTTTTTGAGTACCTGAACAAATACATTATGAGAGCTTCTCAAGCGAAAACTTTTGTCGCTGATAGTACCTTAGTTACCAGTGAATGTCGTGACCGTTTAAAGCGTGTCCCGGCGTCAATGCGACGTCGTTTGAGCTCCTATTCCAAATTAATTGTAACAGCCATAATAGAGCTTGCAGAAAGGGATGAAGGTATACATAACATTCCTGTCGTTTTGGCCACACGTCATGGCGACTTGCACCGTACCGAAAAGCTGTTAAGAACATTGGTTCAGGGTGAGGTGTTATCGCCGACTCAATTCGCGCTTTCTGTGAATAATGCTGCTTTGGGTCAGTATAGTATGGCTGTCGATAATCAGCAGGCAATGACAACGGTATCTGGCGGGGAAAAAACGTATCCGCTGGGTTGGCTGGAAGCAATTGCACAAGTATCGAATGAATTTGAAAGGGTGTTGTTGGTCGTGGCTGACGAAACACCGCCTGAAGTGTATAAAAAACAGCATAACTCGCCTATTCATGCGTTCGCTCAGGCGGTTTTACTCGATAGAGAAAACGGTCGCGAAGTGATTTTGGATCAGTCTCGTGAGTCTGCTGAATATTACGACGCTTACGATGTTGCTGAAAAGCTTCAACATTGTCTGGAACAAGGCAAGCAACGCTTAGTAGTAAACTATGGCGCAAACAGCTGGAGTTGGCATGTTAGTTAGGCTCTGGAAGTTTATTAACAGAACTTGGCGTCGTTTAGCGACGGGGTTGTGCTTTGCCATTTTTGGTATTGGCGGAGTCATTTTATCACTTACGGCGCTGCCGGCACTGAAGCTCATTTCAGCAGGCAACGAGGAATTGCGTCAGGCGCGGGCAAGACGTTTGGTGCAACTAACTTTTCGCTGGTTTATTGGTGTCATGAAGTGGACGGGGGTGTTCAACTTCGACTTCAAAGCGGTAGAGCAACTTAAACAGGTGAAAGGGCAGGTTATCATTGCGAATCACCCTTGCCTTATTGACGTAGTGGCACTTATTTCCTTTGTGCCCAACCCAGATTGTGTCGTTAAGTCACATTTATGGAAAAACCCTTTTATGAAGGGGGTGATAAAGTCGACCGGTTACTTAAGTAATGAAGACCCGGATGAGCTGGTGAAGGACTGTCAGGAGTCGCTCGAGCAAGGCTGTAACCTGATTATATTCCCTGAAGGCACACGCACAACGCCCGGTGAGATGATTCGGTTTCAGCGGGGGGCAGCGCATTTAGCGTTGCGCACAAAAGCGAAGGTGACAGCACTTTGGGTTAACTGCTCTCCAGTCACACTGATTAAAAATGAAATGTGGTATCAGGCACCTAAAGAAAAGCCAACACTTTCCGTTCATTATTTAAAAGAAATTGATACCCAAGCGTATCGCGATGAAGAAAAACTGAGTATTGCTGCACGCCACTTAACGCGTGACTTGCAGAATTTTTATGAAAAGGTGTTAGAAGATGACAGACAGTCTGAAAACAGAGATCAAGCAGTTGATTATCGAGTCGCTGGATCTTGAAGATGTAGAAGTATCCGATATTAACGACTCAGCAGCGCTATTTGGCGACGATGACGACGGCTTAAACCTGGACTCTATTGACGCATTAGAGTTGGGGTTAGCCATTAAGAAAAAGTTTGATGTAAAGCTGGATGCGAATTCGGCGGAGACAAAAAAGCACTTTTATAGCGTGGATACCTTAGCTGACTTTGTTACGGCAAATCGCGGTTAATGAACGAGGGAAAGATGAAAACGAAAGACGAAGTATACGCTAGGCTCACCCAGATTCTTGAAGAGGACTTCGAGATTGAGTCGGATGAAATCGCATTAGAAGCCAACTTATATGAAGATTTAGACTTGGACTCGATTGATGCGGTAGACCTGGTTGTTAAGCTACGCGAAATTACGGGTAAGAAAATTAGCCCCGACGCTTTCAAAGCCGTCCGCACAGTAGACGACGTTGTCAACGAAGTTTATAAGCTTGTTCACGGCGAATAATGAAGCTCTTGCTGCGCACTTTAATCAGTATAGTGCTGATTGCCTACCCACTCTTAGTCTGGTGGTTAGCGCAGCAAGGATTAACTGACGGGCTGCTATTAATCCTGCTTGCCGTACTTGTGTCACAAGTGGCAATTCAAGGTATAAAAAACCCCAGGAGCTGGGTGTCAGCAGCCGTTCTTATTGTGGTCGCTATCACCTTCTTGTTTACGGACCAGCTTACCAGTGTATTGCTTTACCCTGTTTGGATGAACGCAGCAATGCTGATTGTCTTTTTGCTGTCTTTGCGGTTCAAGCCTGCCGTAATCACCCGCCTGGCTCGTTTAATGGAAGGGGAGTTATCGGAAAAAGCCGTTGCTTACACAGAAAAGGTGACTTGGGTCTGGGTGGGCTTTTTTATGGTGAATGGTGCTATCTCTCTTTTTACTGTGCTCCATGGTGATATGGACATCTGGACTCTTTATAACGGATTTATCGCTTACGTGCTGATGGGCTTATTGTTTATTATTGAATGGAGTGTTCGTCGTGTTGTTAAAGACAAACACTAAGCGTTGGCAGCTGTCTTGGCAGACATTAAATGCACCCTGTATGCAAACGCCACAAAGTACCATTTGCGCTCAGCAATGGCTTAATGATGTGCAAGGCGCTGTTCAATGGTTACATGACCATGCGGGTCGCATGTTGTTATATCGTAGCGATCTTTACGAATTTAGTGTTTGGTTTTTTGCGTTGTTAAGCCTTGGCCGCGATATCGTCTTACCCTCGAACGATAAACCAGTAACCCTGGCTGAACTAAGTCAAAGTTATGATGTGAGGGTGCCGTCAAAGTTACCTGGCCTTAGTGAGAAACAACAGCTTCAGACGTTGAGCGGCTCGTTAGACAGTCAGTTAACGTTTTTCACATCAGGCAGTAGCGGTAAGCCCAAACCGGTCATCAAAACGATTCGTCAGTTGCTCAATGAAGTTGAGACGTTGGAAGCGACCTTTGGCGAGTTGATAGCGGATAGCCGTATAGTTTCCACCGTCACCCATCAACATATTTATGGTTTGTTGTTTACGGTATTGTGGCCGTTAGCCAGTGGTCGGGTGGTGAACACACAGTTAATTGAGTATCCGGAGCAGCTTGCCGAAGCGCTAGCGGATGACGGTCAGTGTCATGTATTGGTCGGTAGCCCTGCACATTTACAACGCCTTGATAATCTGGATGAGCTGAGCGCCCGGAATGAGGTGTTAAAGGCCATTTTCTCATCGGGCGGGCCGCTACCGGAACAGGTTCCCATCGATTTTAAAAAGCATGATTTAGTGGTTCCTATTGAGGTTTATGGCAGTACCGAAACCGGCGGTATTGCATGGCGTCAGCGTAACAACGGCGGCGAGGCATTTACCCCGCTTGTTGGTGTTAAAGTCCGGGCTACTGAGCACGGCGTTTTGGCTGTGACATCACCTCATCTGGCGAACCCAGAGGATGAGTTTATTTCTGAAGATCAGATAAAAATTGAGCAACAGGGTCGCTTTCATTTGTTAGGTAGAAAAGACACCGTGGTAAAAATTGCTGAGAAACGTGTGTCTTTAAATGAAGTTGAGCGCTTCACCCTCCAACAAGACTGGGTAAGTCAGGTAAAGGCTTGTTTGCTGGAAGGTAAACGCAATGAAATTGGCTTGGTGATAATACTGACGGACTCTGGCAGAAAAGCACTGGAAAGCGAGGGACGCTTTGCTGTGCGTCAGGCATTAAGGCACCATTTGCAACAACGGTTTGAAAAAGTCGTGGCCCCCAAACGGTTTCGCTATGTTTCTGCGCTCCCAATTAACGATGCCGGCAAAGTCACTCAGGCCGCACTGCAAAACCTCTTTACCGACGTAACAAGGAATGACTGAAATGAAAACGCAGCTACCGGAATTTTCATCCTTGAGCGAGCGAGTGAACGATGCTGATAACGCTGAAATAGTCGGCTGTTTTCGGTTGAGTGAAGACTGTATCTATTTGCAGGGGCACTTTCCATCGGCGCCCATTCTTCCGGGCGTTACACAGCTTGACTGGGTGGTTCAGCTGGCATCGCAGCACTGGTCTACACCGGTCAGCATTCAGCGGGTTGAGGTGTTAAAGTTCAACGATATGATTTTACCCGGTGCCGACGTTGACTTGGTGATACAGCGTAAACGAAAAGACTGCATTACGTTTAACTATAAAAAAGGCGACACGGCGTTATCGTCCGGTCGTTTGGTGTTTTAAGTGACTGTTATGTCTGAGCCGAAGTTTTGTTTTCTCGTTCCAATTTATAATCACCACCGCACTATCGAAGCAACGGTGGAGAAGCTTCTGAGTTATGCACTACCTATAATTATTGTTGATGATGGCTCTAACGAAGAAACAAAAATGGTTTTGTCACAACTCGCTGAACGCTTTGCATCCGAGGTGTTGCTGCATACGCTTCCTGAGAACACCGGTAAAGGCGGTGCTTGCCTGGTGGGTTTCAGAGTCGCTTCAAAACAAGGGTATACTCATGCGCTGCAAATTGACGCTGACGGTCAGCACGACAGCGCTGATATTCCTCAATTTTTAGAACTCGCCAAACAGCGGCCTGAGGCGTTAATAAGCGGACATCCGCAGTATGATGATTCCATGCCAACCGCCCGTCGAATTGGCCGAAAGATTACGCATTTTTGGGTGCATATTGAAACACTTTCTATGTCAGTCAAAGACACCATGTGCGGATTTCGAGTGTACCCGTTAGCGGCTACCACTGAACTTATGGATAAGGCCAACATTGGCACACGAATGGACTTCGACATCGAAATTATGGTTAGGCTGTATTGGCGGGGAGTGCCCGTTTTGTTTATTCCTACTAAGGTTATTTACCCGGAGCAGGGGCAGTCACATTTCCGAGCATTTAAAGACAATGTGAAAATATCCTGGCTACACACTCGGTTGTTTTTTGGGATGCTGCCAAGAGCGCCGATGCTATTGGCCAGAAGGTTTAAGAGCTAGATTATGGCAGAGCAGCATTGGGCAAAAACCGAAGAGCGTGGCAGCTATTGGGGGATTCTTTTTGTTCTAAGAGCCTACCAGTACGGTGGGCATTGGCTGATGCGCCTAGTGTTGGCACCTGTTATAACCTACTTTTTTTTAACGGGCAAAGCGTCGCGGCGCGCGTCCTGTCAGTTTTTAAAGCGAGTCCATGAATTTGCGGGGGGCAAGAGCCCGTTTACCCAGCCGCCCGGTTGGCGAAAAAGCTGGTATCATTTCTGGCAGTTTGGTTTGCATGCCCTGGAAAAGATTGATGCCTGGGTCGGAAAATCTCCCAAATATACCGTCCGCAACTGTGGCGATACGCAATTCTCTGAACTGGAAAAGCGACCCGAAGGCGGGCTGCTTGTTGGCAGTCACCTGGGGAATCTCGAGGTTGCCAGAGCAATGGCGGGTAAAAAATACAGTCGACGCTTGAATGTGCTGGTGTTCACCCAGCATGCTCAGTCGTTCAACAAAGCATTAAAAACCGTTAACCCGAAGGCGGATATTGATCTGATTCAGGTCACTGACATTGATATGGGGCTCGCCATTATGCTTAAAGAACGAATTGATAATGGCGAGTATGTCGTTATTGTCGGCGACAGAACGTCGGTAACAGCACCAAGGCAGTCAGTAACTCATGAGTTTTTGGGGCAGCCAGCGCCATTTGCTTTGGGGCCATGGATATTAGCGAGCGTGTTAGAATGCCCTGTGTACTTTTTATTCTGTTTGAAGAACCCGGAAGATGGTAACTACGATCTGTATTTAAATTTCGCTTGTGAGCAGTTAAAGCTTCCGCGAAAGAGTCGGCAAGAGGCATTGCAGCCGGTACTGAAGCAATATGCCGAGCAATTAGAGCAGCTCGCTATTCGCTACCCATACCAGTGGTTTAATTTTTTTGATTTTTGGCATAAGGACAGTCAGTAGTATGACGACATCAAACGTTTGTTTTGGCGAACAGCCGGTCACCATAAAAGACGTTGTAGCACTTGCTAACAAAGAGGTGAGAGCAACCTTGAGTAAAGCGCCGGAATTTGTTGCCCGAATTGACGCTGGTGTTCGTTTCCTCGATGACCTGTTAGAGCAGGATGGCATGATTTACGGCGTGACCACGGGCTATGGTGACAGTTGTACCGTTTCTGTGCCTGACAACCTGGTGTCAGAGCTGCCCATTCATTTAACACGCTTCCATGGCTGTGGGTTGGGCGACTACTTTAATGAGCAGGAAACGCGCGCTATTTTGGCGGTGCGCCTGGCATCGTTGACTCAGGGTTACTCAGGGGTGAGTTGGCCGCTGTTAGAACGTTTGGTACTGATGCTGAATGAAAATATGCTGCCACTAATTCCGAAAGAGGGCAGTGTTGGCGCCAGTGGTGACTTAACACCGCTGTCTTATATTGCTGGCGCTTTAATTGGCGAGCGGGATGTTCGCTTTAACGGTGAAGTTATGACAAGCGCGGAAGCTTTCAAGGCTCTGGGTGTCGAACTTCACACGCTGCGCCCTAAAGAAGGTTTAGCGATAATGAATGGCACGGCGGTGATGACCGCACTGGCTTGTCTGGCCTGGGATCGTGCCGACTATTTAACCCGCCTGTCCAGCCGTATTACTGCGTTAGCCAGCATTGCATTAGACGGTAATTCAAACCATTTTGATGAACTGCTGTTTGCCGTTAAACCGCATAAAGGCCAGCAACAAGTCGCCAAGTGGATACGTGACGACTTGAATCATCATGAGCATCCGCGTAATTCTTCCCGGTTGCAGGATCGCTACTCCATTCGTTGTGCGCCGCACATTATTGGTGTGTTGAAAGACGCTTTACCGTGGTTCAAAGACACCATTGAAAACGAGCTGAACAGTGCTAACGACAACCCGATTATTGATGGTATTGGCGAGCATGTTTTGCATGGAGGCCACTTCTACGGCGGCCACATTGCTATGGTCATGGACTCGATGAAGGCCGCTATAGCGAACCTCGCCGATTTGCATGACCGGCAAATGGCGTTGTTGCTTGATACGAAAATGAATCATGACTTGCCATCGAATTTATCGGCGGCTGAAGGTGAGCGAAAAGCGATTAACCATGGCTTTAAAGCGGTGCAAATTGGTTGTTCTGCCTGGACTGCAGAAGCATTGAAACTGACTATGCCAGCGAGTGTTTTTTCACGCTCTACTGAATGCCATAACCAGGATAAAGTCAGTATGGGAACCATTGCCGCTCGCGATTGTATGCGGGTACTAGAGCTCACGGAGCAAGTGACAGTGGCCACCTTGTTAGCGTCCTACCAGGGCAGTGTTCTGCGCGAACGTATGGCTGGGAAGCTGCGTGAAACCGGGGCCGAGTTGGCGGAAATGCGAGCGTCGCTAGCCGCTGAATTCGAACTGCTGGTAGAAGACAGACCGCTGGAACACGAACTCAGAGGCTGGTTAGATAAAATTCGCAGCAAACCATGGAATCTGTATGGGGAGTCCGCATGAAGCAAGCCAGTTTAATCATTAATGTGCCATTTTTTGATGTCGACGCCATGCAGGTGGTTTGGCACGGTCATTACATTAAATACATTGAAATGGCGCGTAGCGAGTTGCTGAGAACTTTCGACTACGATTATCCGACGATGGAAGCGAACGGGCACCTGTGGCCGATAGTCGACTTACGTTTGAAGTATGTAGCCTCGGCCACTTACGGTCAGGATATTCGCGTGACGGCAACACTCGCCGAGTGGGAGCACCGGCTGAAGATGAATTACGAAATTCGCTGTGTTGAAACGGATGAGTTATTGACCAAAGCGACCAGTGTGCAAGTGGCTGTCTGCAAAAACACAAAAGAAATGCTGTTTGAGTCGCCGGACATCGTATTTGAAAAGCTGGGGGTCTCACGCTCATGATGCGTTTATTCGTATTAATTCTGGCATTCATGCTAACTGCAGGTGTGAAAGCTGATACAGAAACATCTGAGCAGGCACTAAAAAAGCTATCAGAGCAAGCTCAGCCATTGCCGCTGAAGGTCATATTTGAGCAGCGTAAGTATTTGTCGGGCTTACCAAGAGCGCTAGTGAGCTCTGGCGAAATGACCATTACTGAAGATGCCATTTTGTGGGAAACGCAGAAGCCACAGAAGCAATCATTAAAAATAACTGAGCAGGGCATTTTTAAAGATTCACAGCAAACGTCAGCAACGGGCAGTGAAACCATCGCTGAGTTGCTGCTGGCGATTCTGAAACAGGACGAACGAGTTCTGCAAGAGCAGTTTAGTTTGAGCTTACAAAAAAACTGCGTACAGATGGTGCCAAATTCCGACACACTGGCTGGTGTCATGCAACGTATCCTCAGTTGTGGCGATGCGCGTGTCGAGCGTGTCGAACTGCACGAAACGAACGGCAATAGAACCGAAATAAACTTTGCCGAGGCGCCGCAGTGACACGGGTGAGTCGCGTTGTCTTCCTATTGATACTTCTGGGTCTATTGGTGGCGGGCTTAAGCCAGCAGTTACCCAAAGCCAGTTGGCAAAGCAGCTTAGCGGATGCGTTACCCAATCAAGTGTCAGAAACCCAGCGCGCTTATCTTGAGAGCCAGCAGCCCAATACACAGCAATTACTGATTGCTTTCGAGCAAAGCGGACATAGCGCTGGCGAACTACGCACGATAGTGGAGTCGGAAGTTGCTGTATTGCTACAGCGTGAACCGACGTTAAAACGAGCTGAACTGACAGACACCAAAGCGTTTTTATCATTTTACCGTGAGCATGCGGGGCGTTTGGCCACGAAACAAGATACTGAGCGGTTACGTGCGGGGCAGTTCAATGGGCTTATTAGCGATGCTCAAAGCCTGTTGCAAAGTCCTGAACCCGTATTGGTTCCAGTGACTCAAGATCCTTTATTGCTGACGCAGCGCTATCTTAAGAGCTTACCGGATTTAATGCCGGGCTATAAAAACCATAACGGTCTTTATAGCCGCACTGACGGAGAAACGGTGCAAGTACTGGTGCCACTGCAAATTGCGGGTGACGCATTGAGCATTAACCAGACACAACAAGTGGTTGCTCAGCTTCATGGCTTTATCAGAGCGGTAAAGCAAACCGATGCTGACATAAGCAGTTATAGAAGCGGCTTAATTTTTCATGCGGATGCTGGCGCTAAGCAAGCCAAACAGGAAATGACTTGGTTTGGTGGGCTGTCTTTATTATTGGTTCTAAGCGTTTTAATTTGGGTGTTTCGCTCCCCCTTCCAGCTGTTTTATACATTAAGTTTACTGGCTGTTGCGTCGGCGTTTGGGCTACTGGCAACGCTGTTTTGGTCGTCTTCACCGCATGTGCTGATGTTGGTATTTGCAACCAGCTTCATCGGCCTGTGTATTGATTATGTTATCCATGGGTTTATTGCGCGCAGTCACGGAGCGTCAGCCTGGAAAGCATTGACCCCTGCACTTTGGTTGGGTGGTTTAACAACGATAGCCGGCTATGCTCTGTTGTTAGCGGTTCCGCTTCCTCTGTTACAACAGCTGGGTGTGTTTATGGCGGCGGCATTATTCAGCGCGGTTTTGTTGGTGACTCTTACTTTGCCTTGGCTGCCTAAACCTAAGCAACCGCAAGCGAAATGGCAGCGGTTTTGTGAAAAAGCCGAAGCAGGGTATTGTCGATTACAACGACAACTACCGAGTCGTTGGCTAACGGTGCTGCCGGTGATCACGGTGGTCATTCTGATAGCCGCTCATGCATCTAATGACAGCGTCCGCTTGCTAGCCAGCTCCCCCAAACCGCTGTTAGAAGAAGAAAACTATTTGCGAGAGCATACGTCGTTTTATTTCAGTCCCGAAGTTATTCTTGTTGCCGGCGATACTCGCCAGCAGGTGATTGAAAGAACCAGTCTTGTCGACGAGAGCTATCACGCCATTGGTATTAGCAGCTATTATCCGCCAATCTCCCAGCAGCAAGATGCCATCGAACTGCAACGTCAGCTATTTGAATCCAGTGAAGGCGTTGCTTTTTTGCAGTGGTTGGGGATATCAGCGCCCAAACTTAATGCTGTAGAAGCCGCTCATCCGCTTGAACACCAGTTTCTGTATCCTTTTAAAGACCTTTGGCTAAGTGTTGTGCGCCTAAAACAGGGGCAGGCCGCTGCGAGTTTTGGTGACAAACCGTGGGCGCAAGTTTTCGACCCAATAGAGCATGCATCCAGTGCGTTGGGCGAATACCGGCAGTCTATGCAGGTTTGGTTGGGTGTGCTGTTGGCTTTAAGCTTCTTTGTACTGTTTATATTCCTGAATCGGGGAGCGGCACTAAAAGAAAAAGCGAAAGCTTCCTGGCAGGTATTCAGTGTTATTTTGCTATCGGTGTCTACGGCATTACTTATTGCGCAATTAAGCCAGCCGTTGAACCTGTTCCACTGGATAGGTGCCATGTTTGTGCTGGTTCTGAGCATTGACTATGGCGTGTTTTGCGCTAGTCGACTGCAACGCTCACACGCACTACAGGCTATTTACTTATCGGCTTTAACCACGTTAGTGGCTTTTGGCGCGCTGACGTTCAGTTCAACACCGGCAATAGCAGCCTTTGGGCAAGTGGTCATGGTAGGCGTATTGGTAAGTGTGCTTTTTTGCCCGTTGATAACAGCAGCCCCAACAAAAGACATTAAAAAGGACGAAGTACAATGAAGAATCAAATCTACGACGTTGCTATTATTGGCGCTGGTCCGTCTGGGGCGACTGCCGCCGCCATGCTGGCTGATGCCGGAAAAAAGGTACTGGTGATTGAGCGTCAGCAGTTCCCTCGCTTTTCTATTGGTGAAAGTTTACTGCCACAGTGTATGGCCTATTTACAGCAAGCCGGGTTGGAAAGCCTGGTGACAGAAAACGCTGATGAGCTCGGCTTTCAGTTTAAAAATGGCGCGGCTTTTTACTGTCAGGGGCAGCATGTGAACTTCGACTTTCGAAAGAAGTTTAGTGAGGGACCAGGCACTACGTTTCAAGTTAAACGCGAACGTTTTGACCAGTTGCTGATTCAAGGCGCAGCAGATAAAGGTGCGCAGGTTGAACATGGTGTGACGCTAACCGATATCGACTTTTCGTCGCCTGACTTTGTGTCTCTCAGCGTCACAACGGAGCATGAGAGCTTTGATATAAAAGCGGCTTATGTGCTTGATGCCAGCGGCTTTGGTAGGGTTCTGCCAAGGTTATTGTCGTTGGAGTCTCCGTCAGACTTTCCTGTGCGCCAAGCGGTGTTTTGTCACGTAAAGTCTGATTTAAAAGGGGGCCGCTTTGACCGTAACCAAATTCTCATTACGGTTCACCCGACCAATCCGGAAATTTGGTATTGGCTGATTCCTTTCGCCGATGGTACAGCAAGTATTGGTGTGGTCGGCGAAGAGCAGCTATTCGCGGGACATGACAGCCCGTCCGATAAACTCTGGAGTAAGATCAAAGAAGAGCCTTACTTGCTTGAAGTGCTGGGAAATTATGAAGTAACCCGCCCTGAACAATGCATCACCGGTTATTCGGCTAGTGTGAGTCGCCTTTACGGAGACCGCTTTGCGCTTTTAGGCAATGCCGGCGAGTTTCTGGACCCGGTCTTTTCGTCGGGTGTGACAATAGCAATGAAGTCATCATCGTTAGCTGTACCGCTCGTGTTAAAAGAGTTAGAAGGGCAAAAGCAAGACTGGGAAAACGATTTCAGTAAGCCGTTGCGGGTTGGTATTTCAACGTTCAGAACCTTTGTGGAAGGATGGTATGATACGCGTTTCCAAAAGGTAATTTTTTACCCGGAACAGCAACAACAAGTGAAAGAAATGATGAGCTCTATATTAGCCGGCTATGCCTGGGACGAGAAGAACCCATACGTTAAGGAAAGCGAACGTCGCTTAAACGTATTAGCGGAGTTGTGCGCGTGATCGGCGTTTTTCGATGCGTAACGCTAACCTTAATGCTTTTCGCTGTCGCGGGCTGCACGGCTCTTGGCAGTAAAGACCGTTTGCAGGTACCGGTGGGCACAGGTTATTACAGTTTACAGTGGCAGTGGCCGGGTGAGCCATTGCAGATGTGGCAGGAAGTGCGTTGGTCACAAAAAGCGGATCAGACGAAAAGTCGAGAGTTCGTGGTTTCTGTTTTGCTAGAAAATGAGCGCTTGTTACTTGTGGCGTTGTCGCCGCTGGGGAATGAGCTGTTTCGCTCAGAGCTCACTGCTTCCGGACAGAGTTTTAAAGGTTCCGACTTTCTTGATGACCCCAAGTTAGCATTACAGGTTTGGGCCGATTTACAGCTTGCGTTATGGCCGTTAGAAACAGTAAATGTCCACATATCGTCTGGCGAGCTGCAACGAGAGAATGGTCGCAGAAACTTAAGAGATGACGGTGAGCTGGTTTGGTCCTCGGGGGCCACAATGAACACCAGCGGCACAATAAAAAATAAGCAACGGGGCTATGAGTTGACGGTTAATACATTACAGTACGAAGTGTTAGATAATGATGAAAATTAGCCTCAGTAAGCCCGGTGCCGTTTGCGCCGCTGGCGCATCTTGCTATGACATTTGGGCTGCCGCACTTGCGGGTGACAATACAGGACTGTCGTTGGCAAACGACACGCTTAATGACGGCAGTAGCTATTACCATGGCAAAGTGGCGGATAATAAGTTGCCAGCGTTGAATGAGCTCCCCGCAACTATGCGAACCCGAAATAACCAACTGCTGCTCTGCGCTTTAAAGCAAATTGAGGTGCCATTACGGACTGTCATTGAACAGGTTGGAGCGCATCGAGTTGCTGTGGTTTTAGGTACCAGTACCTCCGGTATTGCGTCAGGAGAAGAGGCGCTGGCTCACCATGAGCAACATGGCGAGCTGCCTGACACATTTAATTATAAAATGCAGGAAATGGTGGCTCCGGCTGAGTGTCTGGCCGAGATGATGGACATTGAAGGACCGGCCTACGGTATCTCGACAGCTTGCTCATCGAGCGCAAGAGCCTTTATGAGTGCACGCTCATTATTGGCATCTGGGTTTGCTGACGCTGTTGTTGTCGGTGGTGTCGACTCTTTGTGTAACCTGACATTGAACGGTTTTAAAGCGTTGGAATCAATGGCGGCTGAGCGCTGTAACCCATTCAGCATTAATCGCAGCGGTATTACCATTGGCGAGGCGGCAGGGTTGTTTATAGCCACACGGACAGAAGATGGTCTACAGGATGACTTGGTGTGTTTAACGGGCGCTCAATCGACCTCTGATGCGCATCATATGTCAGCGCCTCATCCGGAAGGACGAGGTGCGGTCGCCGCCATGCGTGGCGCGTTGTATGAGGCGGGTATTGAAACCGCAGACCTTAGCTATATCAACTTGCACGGTACAGCCACGCCGCTTAACGACAAAATGGAAGCGCATGCGGTCACTGAACTCGGCTTGCAGCATATCCCGGCCAGTTCAACCAAAGCGTTAACAGGGCATACGTTGGGCGCTGCTGGTGCAATAGAAGCAGTGATGTGCTGGCTGGCGCTGCAGCGACAAAATGGATTGCCCAAACATGCCTGGGACGGTCAGCAGGATCCTGACATCAAGCGGCTTAACCTGTATCAAGGTGAGCCGCTTGCTAAACCGGTTAATCATTGCCTGAGCAACTCGTTTGCGTTTGGTGGTAATAATGTTTCGCTTGTATTTAGTAAGGGTGAACTGTGACTTATACACTCAATGAACTAATTAAGCACCAGCCACCGATGAAGCTCATAGATGAGTTGATATCGGTGGATGACACAAAAGGACGTTGTCGGCTGACAGTCACAGAAGATAACTTGTTTTACAATGATGTATTAAAAGGTCTGCCAGCACATGTTGGTATTGAGCTTATGGCGCAGAGTATTGCTGCTGTTGCGGGTAATCGACGCAAAAGCTCAGGTGATGACATCAAGTTAGGCTTTTTATTAGGGACTCGAAAATATACCTGTGATATCGAGTGTTTCGACGTCGGGCAAAGTTATGACGTAGATGTTGAAGAAATTCATGCCGAGGAATCGGGTTTGAGTGTTTTTGAGTGCAGTATTTCTCAGCAAGAGGCTGTAGTAGCCAAAGCGAGGCTCAATGTGTATCAGCCACCCGATGAAAAAGCATTTATAGAGGAAAATTATGGCGACTAAGATGACGACAAAAGAGGCTAGCGATAATAGTCATCGCGTTTTAGTGACAGGCTCAGGTAAAGGGATTGGGCGCGCTATTGCATTGCAGCTTGCCGAGGATGGCTATGATGTTGCTGTGCACTGTCGCTCCGATCGCGCATCCGCGGAAAAGGTCGTGGCTGAGATAAAAGCGCTGGGACAACAAGCATCACTTTTGGTTTTTGATGTTAGTGACAGAACCGCCGCCAGAGAGGCTATAGAATCAGACATTGAACAACACGGTGCCTATTACGGCGCAGTGTGTAACGCGGGCGTAACTCGTGATGGTGCCTTCCCTTCGTTAACAGAAGATGACTGGGACAGTGTGTTGGAAACGAACTTAGGCGGTTTTTACAATGTATTGCATCCGCTCATTATGCCAATGATTCAAAAGCGTCAGGGCGGTCGCGTTGTGACAATCGCATCAGTTTCCGGGATTGCCGGTAACCGCGGGCAAGTGAATTATAGTGCCTCGAAGGGCGGTGTTATTGCGGCGACAAAAGCGTTGGCATTGGAGCTGGCAAAGCGGAAAATCACCGTTAACTGTGTGGCGCCGGGGCTCATTGAAACTGATATGACAGAAGAGCTGGAACACGAGAAACAAATCATGTCGATGATTCCGCTACGTCGAGCGGGTAAGCCTGAGGAAGTTGCCGGTTTAGTCGGTTATTTATTCCAGCCGTCTGCGGCTTATATCACGCGCCAAGTTTTCTCAGTGAATGGTGGGTTAGTGTAATGAAACGGGTTGTCGTAACAGGGATGGGCTGCGTAACTGCCTTTGGTGATAACTGGCAGGATTTTCGTCGGCAGTTAGAGGCGGGTAAAAATGCGGTTGTCACTATGCCGGAATGGGAGCGTTTTGAAGGCTTAAATACGCGCTTAGCTGCGCCTATTCAACCGCCTTTTAAAAAACCGAAACATTATTCGCGCAAAGCTGTGCGCTCAATGAGCACAGTTAGTTTGATGGCTACCCGCGCGACAGAAATGGCGTTAGAAGATGCCAGGCTACTGAATGATGACTGTATTACCGACGGGCGCTGCGGGGTTGCTTATGGCTCTTCAACGGGCGATACCGAGCAGATGAAAATCTTCGGAAATATGCTATCCACAGGCGATATGACCGGCTTGAATGCTACAACCTACATAAAAAGCATGGGCCACACTACGGCTGTGAATTTAGGTGTTTTTTATGGTGTCAAAGGGCGAGTTCACACCACCAGCTCGGCCTGTACTTCCGCATCACAAGGTCTGGGTTATGCTTATGAAGCCATTCGCTATGGTCATCAGAAAGTGATGATTGCTGGTGGTGCTGAAGCCCTGTGTCCATCCGAAGCTGTGGTGTTTGATACTTTATACGCGACTAGTACTCGTAATGACGAACCCGAAGCGACACCGCGCCCGTTCGACAAAAACCGTGATGGCCTGGTAATAGGCGAAGGCGCGGGTACTTTCATACTGGAAGAATTAGACCATGCGCTTGAGAGAGGCGCGCCCATTTATGCTGAGCTAGTGGGTTTTGGAACCAACTCAGATGGCGCCCACGTGACTCAGCCGACGGCTGAAACAATGGCTGTAGCCATGAAGCTAGCGTTGGAGCAAGCGCAGCTAAGCCCAGACGCTATCGGATACGTAAATGCGCACGGAACAGCAACTGATCGTGGCGACGTTGCTGAGTCGAATGCGACCGCATCTGTTTTTAACCGGGCGGTGCCAATCAGTTCATTAAAAAGTTACTTAGGACATACATTAGGTGCTTGCGGCACTATCGAAGCCTGGGCATCGCTAGAAATGATGAAAGACCAATGGTTTGCACCTACCGTTAACCTAAGTGATGTGGATGAAGAATGCGGAAAGCTGGACTATATTGTCGGCAAGGGACGTAAGCTCGATACTGATTATGTCATGACAAACAATTTTGCTTTCGGTGGTATTAATACATCACTGATCTTTAAACGTTGGAATAACTCTAATAAATAAGGAAATACTCATGAAAAACTTACTTGTTGCTAGTGCTTTGCTTGCTGCTGCGTTACTGTCGTTCTCAGCTGAAGCCAGGGATGATGTGGTTACTTTGGAAATTAAGCCAGCAGTAGAGACTGCTAAGGCAAAAGAAGCTCTACATGATGTGCCTTTCTATTTTGCGGGGCAATCGCACCCGGAAGTGGCTCAATCCATGGGCGTTATTAGCACAAGTCGTAAAACCAATGCCTTTGGTAAATCTGACCGAGAAGCCTGTGAATGGGTACTGCTGTCGGCACTAAAAGTATTACAGGAAAACGCTCGTGAAAATGGTTACGACGCGGTGATTAACATTAAGTCGAACTACAACCATAATGAGTTTGCGAGTGCCGAAGAGTTTCAATGTGGCGCAGGCTTCTTAATGGCCGGCGTTGCGCTAAAAGGTGAAGTCGTTAAGTTCAAATAAGGATAACAACAATGAAATACTTACTAGGAGCGGTTGCAGTAAGTTTGCTGACAGCCTGCTCACAGTCACCAAGCAATGATGAAGAAGTGAATAATCAGATGCAGTATCCGGAAACGCGTAAAGGCGATGTCGTAGACACCTACTTTGGCACTGAAGTCGCAGACCCGTATCGCTGGTTAGAAGACGACCGTAGCGAAGAAACGGAAGCCTGGGTAAAAGCGCAAAATGAAGTGACTTTTAGCCATTTGGAGAAAATTCCATTCCGCGAAAAAATTGAAGAGCGCTTAACGGAACTGTGGAATTATGAAAAAGTCAGCGCGCCTCGTTTTGAGGGCGACTACATCTATTTCTACAAGAACGACGGTTTGCAAAACCAGTACGTTGTTTATCGTAAGAAAAGTGAAGATGCTGAAGCCGAGGTCTTTTTAGACCCGAACAAGTTCAGTGAAGATGGCACAACGTCGCTGGCTCAGCTAACGTTCAGTGAAGACGGCTCTATTGCCGCTTATTCTATTTCTGAAGGCGGTAGTGACTGGCGTAAAATTATTGTGATTGACGCAGAAACTGGCGACCAGCATGAAGAACCGTTAGTAGACGTGAAGTTCAGCGGTATTTCGTGGAAGGGCAACGAGGGCTTCTATTACTCAAGCTATGACAAGCCTGAAGGCAGTGAGTTGTCCGCAAAAACGGACCAGCACAAGTTGTATTACCATGAGATTGGTACGCCTCAGTCTGAAGACGACCTAATTTTCGGTGGTACGGAAGCTGAGAAGCATCGCTATGTTGGAGGTTATGTGACCGAAGACGATCGTTTCCTGGTGGTTTCGGCTGCTAATTCGACGTCTGGTAACAAGCTGTACATTAAAGATTTGACTCAGCCGGACTCTGAACTGGTCTTGGTTGACGGTAACATGGACTACGATACCTCGGTTCTAACAACTCGCGGTAGCACTCTTTATTTAGAAACGAATATGGATGCGCCTAACGGTCGTGTTGTTACCGTGGATGCAAGCAACCCAACACCTGACAACTGGCAGGACTTTATTGCACACAGCGAGCATGTGCTAAACCCATCAACAGGTGCAGGTTATATCTTTGCAGAGTATATGGTTGATGCGGTATCAAAAGTCGAGCAATACGACTACGACGGTAAGAAAGTGCGTGACATCGCCTTGCCGGGAGTAGGCAGTGCGAGTGGCTTTAGTGAAAAGAAAGACGCAGAAAAAGTGTATTACAGCTTCACTAACTACAGCACGCCAAGCACCATATACGAAATGAACCCTGAAACGGGAGAGTCGACCGTGTACGAAGAATCGGGCGCGGACTTTGACCCTAACGAGTATGTGAGTAAGCAGGTGTTCTATACGTCTAAAGACGGCACTGAAGTTCCTATGATCATCACTCATAAAAAAGGTGTTGAGCTAGACGGTACGAACCCAACTATTCTATACGGCTACGGTGGCTTCAATATTAGTCTGACACCAAGTTTCAGCATTGCTAATGCTGCCTGGCTGGAAATGGGTGGTGTTTATGCGGTTGCCAACTTACGTGGCGGTGGTGAGTACGGTAAAGAGTGGCATAAAGCCGGCACTAAGATGCAAAAGCAAAATGTGTTCGATGACTTTATTGCGGCAGCGGAATATCTGATAGAAGCTGACTATACTTCGTCTGAGCGCTTGGCAGTTCGTGGTGGCTCAAACGGCGGCTTGCTGGTTGGTGCGGTAATGACACAACGTCCCGAGCTGTTTGCGGTTGCGTTACCAGCGGTTGGTGTTTTGGACATGCTGCGCTATCACACATTCACTGCTGGTGCTGGTTGGGCGTATGACTATGGTACAGCAGAAAACAGTAAAGAAATGTTTGAATACTTGCTGAACTACTCGCCAGTGCATAACGTAGAACAAGGTGTTGAGTATCCGGCAACGCTGATTACTACGGGTGATCATGATGACCGTGTAGTGCCTGCTCATTCCTTTAAGTTCGCAGCAGAGCTGCAGGATAAAGCAGGTGGTGATAATCCGCAGTTAATTCGCATTGAGACCAATGCGGGTCACGGTGCAGGAACACCAGTTTCAAAAACGATTGAGCAGTATTCGGATATTTTCGGCTTTACGCTCTATCACATGGGCTTCGAGTCACTTCCTAACGAATGATAGGAGATGGATATGAACGCATTAAAATTAACCGCTATGGCAGGTGCAGCGGCACTGTTAGCCGCTTGTAGTGCGGAAGAGACGGAAACTCGTTGTACGACCGCTCCGCAATCAGAATGGATGGATCAAGAGCAGTTCCAGGCTGGTTTAAAAGAGCAGGGGTATGACATTAATGAGTTTAAAGTCACCCCGGGTAACTGCTATGAAATTTACGGCAAAAATCAGACAGGTGAGAAAGTAGAAATTTACTTCAACCCAGTCGATGGCAGTGTCGTAAAACAAGAGAAAGAGTAAGCTAATGGGTAAGCCAGTGGTTATTTGGGATAAGTTTATTCGCATTTACCACTGGCTTATTGTTATTGGCTTTACGCTAAATTATTTTGTATTAGAGCCAGGTGAAACGGTCCATCAGTGGATTGGTTATAGTGTTTGGGCTTTAGTATTTGCTCGTGTTGTATGGAGCTTCGTTGGCCCTCAGCGAGCAAGATTGAATGACTTTTTTCCTACCCCCAGCCGAATATCTAAACATCTGCGTGAATTAAAAAGTCGCAAGATTCCTAAAGAGTCAGGTCATAACGCCATCGGCGGCATACTGATATTGTTGTTCTGGCTGTTATTTTTAACGCAGGGGGTTACCGGTTTTCTACTTGAAGAAACCGACGCCTTTTTTGGCAGTACGCTTGTCGAGAACATTCACGAATACATTGCCCATAGCTTATTTATAGGTGCTATTATTCATGTTGCAGCCGTGTTTTTGACAGGTTGGTGGGGCCGCATTGAGCTTATAAAGCCCATGATTACAGGGCGTCGTAAATCTTAAATTTATAACAACCGTTCATCTTTTCTTTTATTAAAAACTACCGTAGAATTCAGATAATAATCAGTGTTTAAAAAGTAGACAGATTTGGAATCCTCCCCTTTATTGGCTGCCCAGCCCATTTACGACAAAAAGAATCGGTTTTACGCAGTAGAGCTACTGTACCGAAGCGCCATTAATTTATCGGCTGAAACTGTGGGTGACACCGCAGCGACCAGTGAAGTCGTGTTTAACTTATGTGCGGGTATTACTGAGCAAACCACTCAGTACGACGCAACGGCCTTTATAAACGTATCAAGTGACTTTCTATTATCACAGAGCTTCCTGCCTATAGAGCCAGATAAGGTCGTTATTGAGCTTTTAGAGACCATAAAGCCAACGCGAGCTGTTGTGAATGCAGTAGCACGCTGGCATGAGAAGGGCTTTCGCTTTGCACTCGATGACTTCGAGTTTGACCCTGCCTGGGAGCCGTTACTAAAGTACGCGTCTTACATAAAGGTGGATGTGTCTACTGTCACTATTGACCAGGTTCGAGCCTTTAAACAGGAAACCACTACCTTCAAAGGCAAGTGGTTAGCAGAGCGAGTGGAAGACGAAGCGACCAAAAACGCTTACGAAGAACTGGGTTTTGACTTGTTTCAGGGCTACTACTTCGCTAAGCCGGAAGTCATCTATGGTACTCGCCTAGAGCCGTCTTCCCTGCAGCTCGCAAAAGTGCTGTCTTTATGCTTTGAAAAAGAGCCGGATTTGACTGAATTGTCGCGAGTGATATCAGAAGATCCAAAGTTGTCCGTCAGCCTTCTTAAAATTGTGAATAGCCCTCTGTATCCAACGGCGAGCCCAATTACTCGGGTCAAAGATGTGATCATGCGATTGGGTATTGAGAAATTGCGGGGCTGGATAGCGCTTATAGGCTCCGTTGCTGCCAGTAGTCAGGAAGCGTCACGTATGGTGTTGGTAAGAGCACAAATGTGCTACGAACTGGCTAAAGGGCAGAGAAATAAAGACTTAGATCCTGATCAATGCTATTTCGTGGGGTTGCTATCAGGTATTGATATTATGTTGGGGGTGGATAAAAAGGCGTTTTTTGAAAAGTTGCCTCTGTCACCTGAAACACAAGCAGCAGTGAATAACTTAAAAGGGCCTATGGGTCAGTGTTTGAGTATTGCGTTGAAACTGGAACGCCTGATTCAAATGAAGCTGCGGCTGGAAACCCTTCAGCCACGCCTGTTATCAACCTACCGTTTGGTATCCAATAACGTACAAGAGTTATTTAATACCATTTAAGCGCTGGCGTTTTTGGCCAACTGCTGGATTTTTCCAACAATAGCTCTTAATCCATTCCCACGAGTTGGGGTAATGTGGTTTTCCAGGTCAAGCTGGTTAAAGTACTGGTCAATATCAAACGCCAAAATCTGTTCAGCCGTTTTGTCATGGTAAGCCGCCATAACTAGTGTTAGCAGCCCCTGCACAATGACCGCATCACTGTCGACGTGAAACAGCAACTTCCCGCCTTTCTCTTCACTAATAAGCCAAACATTACTCTGACAGCCGCGTACCAGATACTCTTCTTTATGCTGCTCTTCCGGCAAGCCTGGTAGTGCCTTGCCAAGATCAATAATATATTGGTAGCGCTGTTCCCAGTCGTCCAGGAATTCTAAATCATCAAGAATTTCGTCAGTTGTAGGTAAGTTCATGGCTAATTCGGTATTCCTGTTTAGAAAAACACACCAGCTTCAAGCTGCGCTTCTTCGCTCATCATATCGCGCGACCAAGGAGGATCGAACACTAGGTTTACATTGACCTTGTCAACATTCGGCACCAGTGAGACACGATACTCAACGTCACCGACCAGTACTGGTCCCATGCCGCAACCCGGCGCGGTGAGCGTCATATCAATATTAACCCGCGAACTGTCTTGGTCTATATCGACTTTATAAATAAGCCCCAGAGACACTAAGTTAATGGGAATTTCCGGGTCGTAGATGGTTTCCAGTGCATCCCAAACTTGTTGTTCGGATATTTGGCCGTCTTCGGGCGCGGGAAAGTCGAGTTTCTCCGGCTTGCGACCAATGGCATCGCCATCGGTACCGTCAATGCGCAGCATATTACCCTGCCAAGTGACGGTGTAATTACCGCCCAGGTCCTGGGTAATATTCACAAACTCCCCTTTGGGAATGATTTTAGGTTCGCCCGATGGCACCTTACGCGCTTTCACTTCGCGTAAGGTATTCACCATTTTCTGTTGCATGATGTCGTTATCTTTCCCGTTTAGCTAACGCTGAAGCTTTCGCCGCAACCACATTCGTTAACAACATTAGGGTTGTTAAACTTCACAATACCGTTAATGCCTTCTTTAACGTAATCGATTTCTGTATTACGCACTAATTCCAGCGCATTCGGGGCTATAGCAACCTTAATGTTGTCGTTAATTTCTACGACTTCATCACCTTCCTGAATAGCGTCGACGGAGTCCAGAACATACGCATAGCCGGTGCAGCCACTTTGCTTTGTTGATAAGCGTATCAAGTTACCCGACTCGTTTTTCAGTCGCGACTCAAAATACTTAATGGCACTGTCCGTCATGGAAATAAGTGATGACGAAGGGCTAAAAGTTTCTACAGACATTGTGTCCTCCTGCCGTTAGGCTAGCATCATACGAGCTTTGTTGATGCCCGCAAAGAGCTGATCAACCTCGTCTAATGTATTGTAGATGGTAAATGACGCACGTGCGGTTCCCGGCACATTCAGGCGTTTCATCAATGGTTGCGCACAGTGGTCGCCAGTACGAATTGCGATTCCCTGTTTATCTAACAGGAAGCCGATGTCAGCCGGATGTGCGCCTTCCAAAACAAAGCTGAGTACGCCAATTTTATTAGGGGCGTCACCAATAATTCTCAAGCCTTCAGTTTGCTTAGCTAATTCGGTCGCTCGTGCCAGTAACGCTTGTTCGTGAGCGCGTATTTCTTCCGCGTCGTACTGCTGAATCCAGTCAAGTGCTGCGGCCAGGCCAATAACGCCTGCTATGTTCGGCGTGCCTGCTTCTAAACGGTTAGGAAGCTCGCCCCAGGTTGCATCCTGATAGCTAACGGTAGCAATCATTTCGCCGCCAACTAGCCACACTGGCCAGTCATTCAAAACATCGAACCGACCCCAAAGGACGCCAATGCCGGTTGGGCCAAATACCTTGTGGCCAGAAAACGCGTAAAAGTCACAGCCAATGTCCTGAACGTCTATAGCACCGTGAGCAACGCCTTGAGCGCCATCAATTAAGACTAAGGCGCCTTTGCTTTTAGCCGCGGCAGTCAGTTCTTTAATTGGGTTTACAGTACCTAGAGCGTTGGACACATGCGGCATAGCAACAAACGCGGTGTTGTCACTCAATAACTCATGAAAGGCGTCAACGTTAAGCTCGCCATTGTCATGAATGGGCACCACTTTTAGGGTAGCGCCAGAGCGTTTACACGCCTGTTGCCAAGTGACCAAATCAGCATGGTGCTCCATTTCGGTGACCATGACTTCGTCACCGGCTTTTAGTCGTTGTGCAACACCGTTAGCGACTAAGTTAATGCCTTCAGTTGTACCGCTGGTCCAAATCACTTCTTCGTTACGGTTCGCATTAATGTACTTTGCGACCGTTTGGCGTGCAGCTTCGTAACGGCGTGTTGCTTCGTCTGACAGGTAATGAGCACCGCGATGCACGTTAGAGTTGCACTGCGTGTAATAGTCCACCAGAGCATCAATCACCGCTTGCGGCTTTTGAGTCGTAGCGGCATTGTCTAAATACACTAACGGGTGACCATTAACCTCGCGTGACAGAATTGGAAACTGCTTGCGAATGTCTGCAACATTTAGGCTCATTGCTGCTCCATCATACGCTCGAAGCGTTGCTTAAGTATTGGCTGAAGCCAGTTTGCTAATGCGCGATTTGGCATTTGGAAAAGCAGCTCCTGTACAAAGCCGAAGTTAAGCATAACCAATGCCTGCTGCTTGTCGATACCGCGAGTCAGCATGTAATAAAGAGCTTCTTCGTCAATTTCTGCGACGGTAGCACCGTGAGCACACTGAACATCGTCCGCATAAATTTCCAGCTCAGGCTTGGTATTAATTTGTGCGCCACGAGTCAGTAGCAGGTTGCGGTTGTTCAGCTCAGCTAAGGTTTTCTGAGCATGGCGATGTATGTGAATACGGCCGTTAAATACCGCTTTTGCCTTGTCGCCAATAATACCGCGTGCATTTTCCTCGGTGGTACCGTTAGGTTGCGCATGTTCTATGGTGCTGTGTAAGTCGAAATGTTCTTTCGGTGCCAACAAATAAATGTTGTTGAACTTCGCAAAGGCGTGCTCGCCTGCGTGTTCAATATCGACATCCAGACGTGTTAGCTGAGAGCCGTACCCAACTAAAGTGCTGTTAAGCTTCGACTCGTTGTGTAAGCGGAAATGGCTACCACCAACGTGAATAGCTTCGCCTTCGTGCAGCGCTAACCGGTAATGTTCTAAAGCTGCTTTGTCGGCAATGTCGTACTCTGCGAAGGCGGTATTCAGGCTATGCCCATTACCCGCACCGTGCTCAATAATAACGGCTTTGGCGCCTTCACCGACACGAACCAATGAGCGCTGATGCGACTCAACGCCATCGCTGGCAAAGTTAACAATGCGTATTGGCTGCTCAACGTTCGCGTTTGGCGCAATATCAATGACCACACCGTGCTGAGCGAGTACATCGTTCACCAAACCAAATAAATGATGCTGAGGCTTAACTTGTCCGAACAGATTTTCTGCCGCGTCGTTTTTCGTGTCCAAAGAGGCAATGGTGACGCCATCAGGTAATACCAAGTTGGTCATGTCGCTCGTCAGGCGACCGTCAACAAACACCAAATCAATGCTGTTTAAGCCCTCAACCTGAGGCGCTTCGGCCGTTGTTGCTTCGCTTGTCGTTGCAAGGTTTAAGTCTGCGACTTTGTGCAAAGACGTGTAGCGCCAAGCTTCTGTGCGACGTCCTGGCCACTCTTTTTCTTTCAGCTCTGCTAACGCTTTCGAGCGCGCAGACGCTAACCAGTCGTCAACATTGCCGGCACGCTCAATAACTTGTGCTAGCCATTGACTCATGCGACTTCTCCTTCCTTAAGCCAAGCGTAGCCCGACTTCTCAACTTCTTTAGCCAACTCAGGGCCGCCACTTTTCACGATTTTGCCGTTTGACAGAATGTGAACATAGTCCGGCTCAATATAGTCCAGCAAGCGCTGATAGTGAGTCACAACGATAAAGCTGCGTTTGCCGTCGCGTTGACTGTTAACGCCTTTCGCAACAACCTGAAGCGCATCAACGTCCAAGCCAGAATCTGACTCATCGAGAATAGCCAGCTTAGGCTCAAGCATAATCATTTGCATGATTTCATTACGTTTCTTTTCACCGCCTGAGAAACCTTCGTTAACGCCACGTTTTAAGAAGTCGAGAGGAAGCTCAACCTGCTTGCAGGCTTCTTTTGCCTTTTTCAGGAATTCTGCAGAGCTTAGTGCGTCTTCACCGCGAGCTTCGCGCATCGCATTGACCGACTCTTTCATGAATTCCATGTTACTGACGCCCGGAATTTCGACCGGGTACTGGAATGCCAGAAATAAACCCGCTTGAGCGCGCTCTTCCACTTCCATGTCCAGTAAGTCTTTGCCTTCAAGGCTGACACTGCCGCTTTCTACTTCATAACCTTCACGGCCAGAAAGCACATAACCTAAAGTACTTTTACCGGCGCCGTTGGGGCCCATAATGGCATGCACTTCACCCGGCTTAATATCTAAATCAAGGCCTTTAAGAATCGTTGTTTCTTCCACGCGAGCGTGTAAATCTTTAATTGATAGCATGTCTTACCCCACTGAACCTTCAAGACTGATTTCAAGCAACTTACCGGCTTCCACGGCGAACTCCATTGGTAGTTCGCGGAATACTTCCTTACAGAAGCCATTCACAATCATTGAGACTGCTTTTTCAGGGTCGAGGCCTCGTTGCTGACATAAAAAGAGTTGGTCATCACTCACCTTAGAGGTGGTGGCTTCGTGTTCAACAATCGCTGTTGGATTGCTGCTTTCGATATACGGGAATGTGTGCGCACCACATTGGTCGCCAATAAGCAGCGAGTCACATTCGGTAAAGTTACGCGCGCCTTCAGCGCCAGGGCCCATTCGAACCAAACCACGATACGCGTTATTGCTGCGTCCGGCGGAAATACCTTTGGAGATGATGGTCGACTTGGTGTTTTTACCTAAGTGGATCATCTTAGTGCCGGTATCGGCTTGTTGCTTGCCGCGAGTTAGAGCAACTGAGTAAAACTCACCGACACTGTTGTCACCTTTGAGAATGCAACTTGGGTATTTCCAGGTAACCGCGGAGCCTGTTTCAACCTGAGTCCAGGAGATTTTTGCGTTTTTCTCGCACAATCCGCGCTTGGTTACAAAGTTATAAATACCACCTTTGCCGTCTTCGTCGCCCGGGTACCAGTTTTGCACTGTTGAGTATTTAATTTCAGCATCGTCTAGTGCGACAAGTTCTACGACGGCGGCGTGTAACTGGTTTTCGTCACGCTGCGGTGCCGTGCAGCCTTCTAGGTAGCTGACGTAACTGCCTTCTTCGGCAACAATCAGTGTGCGCTCGAATTGACCCGTATTCTGCTCGTTTATACGGAAGTAGGTTGATAGTTCCATAGGGCAGCGAACGCCTTTTGGAATATAAACAAACGAGCCGTCGGTAAACACCGCGCTGTTTAACGCCGCGAAGAAGTTGTCGCCTTTTGGAACCACGGTCCCAAGGTATTTCTTCACGAGCTCTGGGTATTTGTGAAGAGCTTCGGAAATTGGGCAGAAAATAACGCCAGCTTCCTCTAGCTTCTCGCGGAAGGTGGTCACCACGGAAACCGAGTCGAATACGGCATCAACCGCAACACCTGCTAGCATTTCTTGCTCGTGCAAAGGAATGCCCAGCTTTTCATAAGTGCGCAGCAGTTCAGGATCAACCTCATCTAACGACTTCGGTTTATCTTTCATGCTCTTAGGTGCTGAGTAATAAGAAATAGACTGATAGTCGACTTTTGGATAGTCGACATGCGCCCATTCAGGCTCGTTCATTTTTAGCCATTTGCGGTAGGCCTGCAGACGCCATTCGGTCATCCACTCCGGTTCACCCTTTATTTCCGATAAACGACGAATGACATCCTCGTTTAAACCGGGAGCAAAGGTTTCCGATTCTATTTCAGAGACAAACCCAGCATCGTATTTACGTTCTAGAGCCTGATCAATTTGTTCGCTCATGTTTACCACCTTACTTATATGCGAATACTGAGTATTATAAAATACCTGACTAAAACACTCAACTTTATCCGAAGCCTTGCTTTAAGCTGCGCGCATTATACGTTTGTTTGCATAATTTGTCGCCTTAGGTTGGAGTTTTGGGGCTGGTAGGATTTGGCTTTTTTTAAAATTAATGTAGACTTTAAATAACAAAATGAGTCGTATAATTTGCATTGCTAACCTTTTAATTTTTAAGGGCTGTAACAAATTGTTACATATTGTTTGCCCGCGCCACCTTCCAAGTGATGCTTTTTTGCTATTATAAAGGGCCATGACTTTCGTTTGAAAAATGTAAATAAAAACTTGAAAGTCTTTGTGGTCGGTTTTAAGGGGTGTTATGACGCGCTTTTCTCAACTTGCTCTAATTGAACACCAAAAACGGACGCAGAACCTCGCTTTATTGGCAGAATCTCTGGAAATTGAAGTGACTCATCCGAGCTTATCCGAGCTGCTTAATCAGCTTCCGGATAAAGACATCATGGTTGCGTACTCGTTAAGTTCAGAGCAACTTTCAAGAACAAGCACAGCGAATGAAGTTGCTGCGCTTGCTAAGAGCTACGCCTTGTTTTTGGTCAATGTTAAGCCGGACTCGGTTAAGCCGTCGCAAGCACTGAATTTAGGTGCCCGCGGCATAATTTATGAGAATGAGCATTTAGACCGCGTGTTGACGGCTCTTAAAGTCATTAGCCAGGGAGAGCTTTATTACCCACGTTCATTACTGTCTGACAAGATAGAAGAAATGATGTTGCGTCGTCATGCAGAAGATGATTCTGCGGCGTCTTTCTCGCAGCTAACCTCGTTAACGCCGCAAGAACTGAAGATTATTGAGCTTGTTGGTACTGGCGCCAGAAATAAGGAAATAGGTGAGCAACTGAATATTAGCGCGCATACGGTGAAAACGCACCTGTCCTCCATTTTCCGAAAGACGGGCGCGCGTAATCGGGTCGAATTACTGAAGTGGTCGAATTATGCGATATCTAATTAACAGCGAGTTATTAGCTGTCTGCCCGCCAAAAGCCGCGCTCCTGACCTTTTTCTATCAATTCAACTAACGCTTTTTCCATCGCCTGTTTCACTGAAAGCTGGACAGGTTCATTGGTTGAGTAGCCGCCTTCAAATTCAGCTAAGCGATTCAACGATACGTAACGGAATAGGCCCGCTCGTAGCTCTTGAGAAAATACTTTTTTGTTTGCTGAAACGGATATTAATACTTGGCCGGTGTAGACATCAACTGCCCGTAAGTAGACCGACACCTGATCTTCGCGGTATAGCTCTGAGGCACCAATACCAAAGTATTCAGCGCCAATACCACCGGTACTGACGTTAGTGTCATAACTAATAATTCCACCCTCGAGAAGTAGTCTGGCTTCTCGTAGCGGCGGTAAATCAGAGTCCTTACTGGAGTTGTGAATTTTTCGCTCAGTCAGCAGGTTCTGAAGATTCTCTCGCTCCATGGGTAAAAACCAACCTGACTCAAGCAGCATCTGCGTTAGCATAGATGTTGCACCTTGAGTCACTGCCGTTGAAAAGCTGGACACATTCGCTTGTGGTTTATACTGTCCAGTCTGATCGCGAAACGCGTAAACCGAAACTGGGATCCGACTTTTTGGCACCGGCTGCTTCTGAAGCGCAACCATCATTGAACTTGGTGCGTCGATTTCAGCTGGGGTAATGTTTAAATCGGTTGGCTTTGGCATCATCGCACAGCCTGACACTGCCAACGTTAAACATAGTAAAGTAATAATACGAATATTCATGGTCACTCTCTTTTAAATCGCTGGCATGGTAATGACAGTTTGCTCACCGGTCTCGTTATGCGTTATGTAAACCAGAACGCTACCGTCTGGTTGACCGATAACTTCTACGGTGTACTCACCGGTGTCATAAAGACCTTCGACAATTTCCCCATCGGCTATGCGTCGGGTTAGAGAGTTAATGATGTTGCGCTCCAAAGCATCGCGAAACCTATCAACGAAGGAACGCCCCTCGTCTGGAGCTGTATGAGCATTTTGGCTTTGAGCTTTTTGCAGAAGGAAGCTGCCATTCATTGGGTTTCCGCCAAAGCTTGGGTTTATTGGCTGGTATACAATCTCAGTAGCACTAACGGATGCCGATGAGACAATTAAAGCCAGCATGGTAATTGAGAGTTTTTTCATAATTAACGCCTTTTAAAATTCATTATTGTTTGGCGAGTCGAAAACGGAGTCCGCTTTAATGCGAGCGACTTCGTTAATACTAATAAGGATGGCCTGTTCGGCTAATTTTTTAACGTCGTTCTGGCGTCGTCCAAAATAGGTCTCGAACACTTTCTTTTGTTCCATTTCCACCCACAAATAAGTTCCTGCTTGAGGGTAAACGCGTTCGTTGACGACGACGGTAATACCGTTAGTTGACGGAATGTCCCGCCAGTAACTCGTGTAATAGAAGAAAAAATCTTTACCAAAACGAGAAATCGTTCGGTCTAAAACCATACCGCCAAGCTCAATTTCATCGGCGTGGCTAAATGGTGTTATTAAAATTATTATAAATAATAGTTTCTTAATCATAAGAGCCTAAAAAGCGGCTACCTGAAAGTAGCCGCTTTACTATCGAGCTAATACTGAAATATTAGTACTGAACGACGGTTGCTACGTTGTAATCGCCTTGCTGATAAACACTCATTGTGTTGCTATCGCTAAACTGACCACCAGTTACAACGTTGTTGTTACCAATTTGTTGAATGTCAACATTACCACCATTACCACCAACAATAAATGAGCCTTCATCGCCAGCGATAACGTTGCTGTTACCCTCTTGAGCAAAGGCAATAACATTGTCACTACCACCGATAATGGTATCAATTAAGTTGATGTCACCTGTTTGCGTAGATTGCAGGTCGTTACCTGAAGTGGTTCCGGCATCGTAAGAGTAAGCAAGTAGCGTGTTGCTGTCACCGTGTTGGCGAGAGTACACATCATTATCATCACCGGCGATAACGATTTCAGCAGTATTCGCATCACCAATTTGTCGGCTATCAGCTTCGTTGCCTGAACCAATCAGAGCAACACCGTTAAAGTTCTCGTCACCGCGGCTGGAGATGTAGATATCGTTGAAAGAGCCATAAGATTCAGCGACAGCAATGTTGTTATCGCCACGTTGATCCATTTTAATGATGTGATCGTCACCCTCAGTCGCAAATACGGCGTAGTTGTTGTCACCATTTTGGTCGGCGTCAACTGTATTGTAATTACCGATCATGCCGGTAGCTGCTTCTACAACGTTAGTGTTACCTTCCTGGTTAACAGCAATCTGGTTAACATCACCTTGAATTGGCTGGATAAGAAATTCGTTGCTTGAGCCGTCTTGATAAACATCAACAAAGTTTTCATTACCCGAAAGGCTCTGTGCGATGAAGGTGTTTGTTGAGCCATATTGCTGAACCCAAACAGCGTTCATATCGCCGTTAGCACCAACAACGCCGCCAACGTTTCCGTCGCCTTCCTGGTCAGCAGTGAACTCATTCATGTTGCCAGTTGCAGAGAAGTAACCCGCTTCGTTAGAAGAGCCTGATTGGTTCGCTTCAAAGTAGTTGTCGCTACCTTCAATTTGGAAGCTTGCCCAGTTAAGGTCGCCTGATTGAGCAATAGACGCGCTGTTGTAGTCGCCTGCTAAATCGATTGAGCCTGTGTTCGCGCTGCCAGACTGCTCGACAATAGCAGTATTAGCATTACCTTCAAGGAATACTTCAGCAACGTTGTAGTCACCTTCCTGGAAGCTTGATAGTACGTTTTCGTCACCTTCAATATTCGAGTCTAAGGTGTTCCAGAAGCCATACTGCTCACCCTCGACTAAGTTAAAGTCACCAGTGACATAAGCGTACGCTTCTTGAAGGCTGTCTAGCTGTAGCAAGAAAGTGTCGTTTCCTTCACCGTATTGGTCAGCGTAAGCCCAGTTTAAGAAACCACCTTGCTCGATATACATGTTGTTGCCTGATTCAACAGCTTCAGATGAATCTTGGTTCACAACTGCGATGTGAGCTTCAGCGGCCGCATAACCTGAAAACGCTAAGGTTAAAGCTAAAGCAACTGCACTTTTTTTAAGAATTGTATTAGACATGATTGTTCTCCATTGATTGTTCTTATTTGAACTGCGTGATGGACATTTCAGCGGCAGCACCCGTCTGCTGAATGGTTATTGAATTGCCATCACCAAGTTGTTGAAGCTGAATAACATTGTTCGCACCAACTTGAAGGATGGTCGCTGAATTACTGCGTCCAGACTGCTCTGCAGTGACAGAATTATTGAACCCTTGCTGCTCGACGGTGAGGGTATTTTCCAACCCAAACTGAGTGAGATATGCGTAGTTTTGCTCGCCTGCCTGGGCGAGTGAAGTGAGGTTATAAGAGCCTAGCTGAGCAATTTCCGCATGGTTCGCAAGGGACTGCCGCTCCAGTAACCCTGCTAAAGCAACAGGAATGTCGCCGGCTACTCCCGGAAGAGAGACCAACATAACGACTGTTGCTGTTAAAAGTTGTTTTAAAAAAGTCAAAGCGGAACACCTTATTGTTAATAATTCCGCTAACAAGAATAACGGCTGATTTTTACTCAACAATCGTATGAACGGTGTATTTTTAAAATCGTTTTTGAACGAAAATTATCAGCTAATACATGGTGTTATGTTTCTGTTGTGAGTTAACCCACCTAGATGTCCTAGTCCCTTTGTCGTATTTAGCGTTAAGAAACGTAAATATCTAACTTTTGGCGTAAATTGCTGTGGAAAATATGCTACTTATTTTTTTAGTGACGAGATGAGCAGTACGCACATTTGAATGAAATTCCTACAACAATAATGAGGAAGGAAGAATGACGAATTTAAAAAAATTAGTCGTCGGCGTATCCATGGCGCTAGCAACGGGTGCTGCGGCGGCTAATGGTAAACAGGCGGATGACGATTCATTGCTGGTAGTATTTAAGCATTCAGCGACGAAAGAGCAGCGTCAAGATTTAATAAGCCGCGCTGGTGGTACGCTAAGAGCCTTGGATAACCGTGGCCGTGACATCGCGATGCGTAATATCGCCGATGGCCGCATTGCACAGGTTAATGTTCGCAATGCAAAACAGCGTGATGCTCTTATTAAGCGCCTTTCTAATCATCCCCTTATAGAAGTTGCTGAGCCAAACTACATCATTTCAATTAATGACACGAAAAGCTCTAATTTCAATATCTTAGCAACTCCGGATGATCCTGCATTTGGTGACATGTGGGCGCTGGAAAATACCGGTCAAAGCGGCGGTACGCCAGGTGTAGATATTGATGCGCGTCCAGCTTGGGATATTACGACCGGCGACTCTAACGTTGTTATTGGTGTTATCGATTCGGGTGTTGATTACACGCACCCAGACTTAGCCGGTAATATGTGGGTTAACCCGGGCGAAGTTTGTGACAATGGTCAAGATGATGACGGTAACGGTGTAGTCGATGACTGTTATGGTTACTCTGCGGTTAATGGCAATGGTGACCCAATGGATGAAAATGGCCATGGTACGCACGTTGCCGGTACTATCGGTGCGAGTGCCAATAATGGTCAAGGTGTAACCGGCGTTAACTGGGACGTCGAAATTATCGGCTGTCAGTTCTTGGGAGCCGATGGGCGTGGCAGCACAGCGGCCGCTATCGAATGTATTGACTACATGACGAACCTAAAGGTCAATCATGGGGTTAACTTAGTGGCGACAAACAACTCGTGGGGCGGTGGTGCCTACTCTGAGTCACTTAAAACCGCAATTGCTGACAGCATCGATCAAGGCATTATGTTTGTGTCTGCTGCCGGTAACGACGGGATTGACTCTGATGTTACGGCAAGTTATCCGGGCGGTTATGACCTGGACGGTATTGTGAATGTGGCTAACACAACACGCACTGACTCACTCGCTGCGTCATCAACTTATGGTGCGGTGTCTGTTGACTTAGGTGCGCCAGGTACCGAAATCCTTTCTACGTACTTAAATGGAGGCTATGCAACAGCTTCGGGTACGTCTATGGCAAGTCCGCATGTTGCTGGTGTGGCTGGCCTTATCTGGTCGATTGCGCCACACCTGAGTGTTACAGAAGTGAAGCAAATATTGATGGACTCTGGCGAGAGTATTCCTGCTCTGTCAGGTAAAACTGCGTCAGGAAACCACTTGAACGCGCTTAATGCCCTGCTTGCAGCTGACCCAGACCCGGCTTACCGCTTAGAGCTGAGCCCATCAAACCAGGAAATTGTTGCGGGTGACAGCACAACTCTAACGCTGGATGTTGGCAGCATTGCTGACTGGTCTGGTGCGGTTGACTTAAGTGTTTCTGCTGAACCTCAGCTAGACGTTTCTCTGTCTTCGAACCAAGCGCAAAACGGCGAAACGGTTGACGTACAAGTGACGACAACGGAAGAAACTGCGTGGGGTGAGTACGTTATTACCGTTAGCGGTACCGATGTAGAAACGGGCGAAATGACTCGCGACGTAAGTGCTACTGTATACGTGCTTCCGCAAGGTCTTTCTGACTTCTATTATGAAGACGCCGCAAACGCAGATATTCCAGATGACGACAGTAACGGTATCAGCCGTGTGATTAATGTGCCTGAAACCGGTGTTGTATTTGGTGCTGAAGTGAGCGTTGATATTACTCATACATGGCGAGGTGATTTGATTGTTACATTGACTTCACCTGAAGGTACGACCCAAACCTTGCACGACCGCGCTGGAAGTAGCGAAGATGATTTAGTCGCAACTTGGAATGTTGATTCCTTCAACGGCGAAGACATGACCGGCGACTGGACTCTGAATGTCTCGGATAACGCGGGTGCAGATACTGGTACTTTAAACCATTGGTCGTTAACTCTGACCGCAGTTGAAGAAGACGATGGTTTGCCAGATGCTCCGGTAGCAGGCTTTGAGGCTAGCGTTGAAGACCTAACTGTCAGCTTTACCAATACCTCAAGTGATAACGATGGCGACATTGAAAGCTATTTCTGGGAGTTTGGTGATGGCAGTACTTCAACCGAAGCCAACCCGGTTTATGCGTACTCTGAAGAAGGTACTTACGACGTGACTCTAACAGTGACTGATGCAACTGAGCTGTCAGATACAGTGACGCAGTCGGTGACAGTGAGTCTGACGGATATCGAGTTAGATGTTTATCGTTCGCGCTTATTACGCAGCGGTACTGCTTTAGTTGACCTTCGCTGGTCAGGTGCAGCAGGTGACGTAGACTTGTATCGCAACGGTGAGTTTGTTGAAACACTGTCAAATACAGGTCGCGCTCGTGACCGCTTTGACTCAGACGGTAGCGACGTTGTTTACCAGCTGTGTGAAGCGGGTACAGAAGCTTGTGACTCAGTGACTGTTAGTTTTTAATTAACATTGAGTTAACAATCTAACTGGTATTATAATAGGGGCCATTACGGTCCCTATTTTATTTTTTGGTATTTAGTTATGCGACGCAGTAAAGGATTTACATTAGTCGAGCTTATTATCGTCATTGTTGTACTTGGCGTGCTATCGGCTACAGCCGCTCCTCAATTTATTAACTTCTCCAGCGATGCTGAGAAAAGCCGACTTCATGGCTTGGAAGCGTCACTTAAATCAGCGTTAGACATTACCTACAGTAAAGCTGCTATTCAGGGAATAGAGCAGCAAAGTGCGGCCTGCTTGGGTGGTAAGTTTGATGACGTTAATATCAGTTGCCCGGACGGAGGCACGCTGCTTTTTTATGGTTATCCGGCAGCAAAAGGGAATGTGCTTAATAATGTGATTAACTTAACCGACTGGACAGTGTCTGAAGTAGGCATTGGCAGTGTTATTCGTATTGCGGCAAGCAACGACCATATCGATAGTTGCTACTTAACATACTCAGAAGCAACCTCAACCAGCGAGCCCAGCGTACAAATTTATGCCGACAACTGCTGAGGTATATCGCTGTAAAACTTTTCTGTGACATCCGGGTGCGATCGCTTACGCCCTTTAAGAACATTCTCGCCCACCTGTCGCAGCAGTGGGTTCTTAGGATCGCTGCTAGGTCCGTGCGCCAAACGCTTTAAGTGCTCTGGCAGTTCCAATACCGGAATATCGGCATCAAGCTGTGCGGCCATGAAAAACGCCGAAGAATAACGCGTTACTCCAGCCGGCGGGCTAACAACTCTGTGGTTGGTTGCCTTTAAATAGCCGTCTGACGCTAATTCAAGTAACTCCCCGATATTAACGACGAGAGCACCGTTACGAGGGCTTACAGAGTGCCACGCATTGTTAATCTCAACTTCTAAACCGCTGTGTTCATCTTGCAGGACAAAAGTTAGGTAGCCAGGATCCTTATGAGCGCCAACGCCTTGGTTGTCAGTAGTCTTGCTACCTGGGTATTTAATCAGTTTGGTATGCCGGTAGGGTCCGTTTTCAACCGTTGGCTGCAATGCGTCCGCAGGTTGCTCCAATGCTTCACAAAGTGCCGACAATAATGTCAGCCCTACCTCGGTTAAACGGTCCTGCCAAGTGAGTAGTGTCGAACGCATACGGGGGATTGCTTCTGGCCATTGGTTTGGGCCAATGAGCTTTTGCCATTCATCAGAAATTAAGTGGCTGTTTACTGCGGGCAACTCGTCCATAATGTCGAATTGTTCACGAAAGTCTGACGCTCCCGCTGTCACTTCTGCGTGTGTTTGGTTATAACCACGAAAGTGCGGTGAGTTTGCCATTTTCACTTGTTGTTTTTCTTTTTCACTCAAGGCAAAAAATGATTTTGACAGTGAAATAATGTCCTCTTGCTCTGTTTGAGTTAAGCCGTGATTCTCCAGGTAGAAAAAGCCAACATCTCTAGCCGCAGCGCCTAACTTGCGTATAAAAGACGCACGGATTGAATCATCAGCGTTTTTGTAGTCAGCAAGTGACAAAACCGGAACTGAAGACGACATAACACTCCTCAATAAAGCAAACTGCTTTAAAATTTGATCTGGATTCTACGCCCAGGTGGAGCGGCACTGAAGAATCAAAACGTTCTATGGTAGATATATTGGCTATATTGCATCGGCTGTGTAGAATTACCGACTTCTGTATTTTTAAAAGAGAGTAAGACGATGGGTCGCGCCTACCAAAACCGTAAAGAGTCGATAGCCAAAACTGCAAATGCGAAAAGTAAAGTATACAGCCGCTATGGCCGTGAAATTTATGTGTGTGCAAAACAAGGCGGGGCAGACCCTGACGCAAACTTGTCTCTTCGTTCTCTCATTGACCGTGCTAAGAAAGACCAAGTACCAGCGCATGTTATCGAAAAAGCCATAGACAAAGCACAAGGCGGTGCTGGTGAAGACTTCTCGCCCGCTCGCTATGAAGGTTACGGGCCAAGCAATTGCATGGTGATTGTCGAGTGCTTAACCGACAACCCGAACCGTACATTCGGCGACGTTCGTAACGCTTTCACCAAAAGTAAGTCCAAAATAGGTGAGCAAGGCAGTGTCATGCACTCGTTCGAGCATTGTGCGATTTTCGCCTTTAAACACGACAGTGAAGACGATGTGTTAGAAGCGTTAATGGAAGCCGATGTTGATGTCACTGACGTTGAGTTTGAAGACGGTCAGGTCACTGTATTTGCTCCGCATACCGAATACGCTGCGGCTCGTCAGGCATTGACATCAGCTTTTGAAAACATTGACTTTGACGCTGACGAAATTCAATTCCTGCCGCATGTCACTACGACAATTTCAGAAGACGACCAACCTATGTTTGAGCGTTTAATGGATATGTTAAACGACTTAGATGACGTTCAGCGCATTTACCACAACGCCGAACAGTAAGTTGATAGAGATCAATACGCGCAAAGATTAAACCTTTTAAGCTTTATGGGTATTCAATAACAAGGAGTTACCCATGAAGCTTAAAGCGTTGTCTTATGGTGTATTGTTGAGCTTGCTAAGCACCCCTGCTTTAGCAAGTGATTTTTCCCTCAATGTTGGTGCCATCTCGGTCATGCCTGATGACAGCAGCTCAAGCCTGAATGTCGTTGAAGGCGTAGCAGGGTTGCCGGCTAACAGCACGGGCGTTGGCGTTAATACCAATACGCAACTTGGTCTGACTCTAGACTATGCGATTGACAACAACTGGACAGTGGAACTGGTTGCAGCAACACCGTTCAGTCACGATATTACCGCCACAGGCGCATTAGCTGGTTTGAAAGTGGGTAAAACTAAGCATTTACCCCCAACACTACTAGCGCAGTATCACTTTGATTTGAACAGCGATACGTTTAAACCGTTTGTTGGTATTGGTGTGAATTACACCGCGTTTTTCGATGAGCAGGTCGACCCGCAGCTGCGTTCAACGTTGGGTAGCCTGGGCGTTGTTACCGACAGCGACTCGGTTGACTTAGCGCTTAAGAACAGCTGGGGTTACGCATTACAGGCGGGCGTGAACGTGGCCATTAATAAAGACTGGGGTCTGCATTTTATGGTCAGCAAAGTGGATATTGATACCACCGGTGACGTGCGTGTGAACGGCAATACCATACAAAGCGTTGACGTTGATATCGACCCTTATGTTGCTATGGCTGGTGTGCGCTACAACTTCTAAAGTAACACTTAATGCGGCGAACGCTTTGCTAACTTACGTTGCAGTGTTCGCCGATGCATGCCTAAGTCTCTCGCTGTTTTAGAAATATTCCCGTCATTGTCGTGCAGCACTCGCTGAATATGCTCCCACTCTATTTGGGATGGACTTAACCGTTGTGTTTCTGACGCTTCTGTATCGACTTCTTCACCCCGTATTCGGCTTAATAACTCGGATGTCCCAACGGGCTTCGTTAGGTAATCAGTTGCGCCTCGCTTCATAGCTTCGACAGTGGTCGCTATGCTTGCGTATCCGGTAAGTACAATGAGGTGTTTGGGCTGAATATGCCGGGTAATAGGCTCAATAAGCGACAGCCCGTTATCGTCTCCCAGCATCATGTCCAACAATACGACATCGAACTCGCCGCTGGCCGAAAGCGCCTGAGGCGCCGAATGAGCAACCACGACGCTAATATCGTGCTGTTCCAGCCGGCGTTTTAAAATGCGACAAAAGCCTTCGTCGTCGTCAATAATAAGGAGCTTTATTTCAGTCATTGTCCACTATGGGTAGTCGTACCTGAGTCATGGTGCCGTTGCCATTTGATTGCCAGCTAACTTTGCCGTTAAGACGCTCGATGGTGGCGTGACTAATGACTGCCGCGACACCCATGCCAGTATCACTTTTACTCAACGACATGCCAAGCTTTTCCTCGCCAGAAACTTGAATGCCCGAGCCCTTGTCGAGAATTTGAATTACTAATTGCTGCTGACCTTCTGACGTATAGTCGTCGAAAGTAACAATCGTTTCTTGTTCACCATTACGGATACCGGCTTCAATGGCGTTCATAATTAAATTAGCGATAGCCGGGAAAAGTGTTCGGTCGGCTTTAATTGCGCAGTATCGTAACGATTCCGGTAACTCCCAGTGTAATTGAGCGTCGGGCTTAACCACTCGCAGAAGCTGTTGCAGTTGTACTGACATTTCTCCTGCTGTGTATAGGTGCTGACGCTTGCTACGAACATCATCGGCAGCTTCGCGCCACTGGGTTAAGCTGAGCTCAACCTGTCGCAGATACTCGCTAAAGTCACGCTTAAGAGTAATATCCACATCAGTTTCCTGAAGTTCTTCATTTAATAGTCGCAGGGATTGTACCGGTGTGGCGACGTCGTGAGTGAGCTGCGCTGCGGCCGCGCCAATAGTCAGGAGTTGCTCGTCTCTAAGTTGCCTTTCCCGCATTGCTTGAAAGGCCTTTTCAGACTGTAACCACTGCCGTTTCAGGTAGTACATCGATAAAGCAATAATCATCGCTGCAATCACAAAACCGATGAGCATACCTTGTGCGTGTTGCAGCATTTCGGGATGCATGGCGTGTGGAAACTCCACGGTTTTTGCTTGCAATAGTGATGGCAGCTCAAGCTGGGACACCTGTCCCAGAATACTTATACAGAGCGTCGCAACCGCCGGTGCCGTCGGCAGTAATAAGAACGCTATGACAATAAAAATCAGCAACAACGAGGTGAACGGGTTGCTAATGCCACCATTGTAGGCAACCCACAAATTCCCCAGAGCAATGTCGATAACTAGCGCAACAAAGACGGCCCAATGTTGTTTTGAAATGAGTTTATAAGTCAGTAGCGTAATCATCGAGTGTCTCAGAAGTTATAATTGGTCTGTAACCAGAATGTGCGACCCGGCTCATTCACCTTATCAATTTGCTCATACCCTGAAATGCTGGATGCTGAACGACTCAAATGTTCAGCATAGGTCTTATTGAGTATATTATCGACGCCCAGGCTAACCTGCCACTGTGGATCAACTTCCCAGTCAATATTTGCAGAAAGAACACCAAAACCCGCGCTTTTCTCTAAGTCGTAACCAATAACATTCCCTTGGTTTGGTGCAATACGGTCTTGCTCTTTAACTAAACGCCACAACACAGAGTAGGTGAACTCGCCAAGACGATAGTCACTGGCCAGCCGCAGCTCATCAGCCGGCTGTTGGGGCAGGTAGCTGTCGTCCGTTGTATTGGTACCACGAACAATGGCAATGGCGGCGGAGACCGACCAGGGATCGGTTATTTGGTAACGCGAAGTCAACTCGCCACCCCAGCTGCGGGCGTCGATATTGCGCACCATTTCAGGTTGCATCATCATGCCTTTTTCCAGCAGGATAAAATCATCCACTTCGCTGAAAAATAGCGAGCTTTCCAGGGTGAATTTATTGCTCTTCCAGTTCAGTCCGATATCCCACTGTTGGTTGGTTTCAGCGTCCGTATTAAACGCCGACAGAGAGCTTGGTGAGCGGCGATTGTTGCCTATGACTTCCCAGTAGTCTGGGAAACGCTCGGCTTGCCCCCAGCCGGCATACCAGTAGCCGTTGTCGAACTTTCTTTCAACACGCACAAAGGCGCTGTGTAAGTTGTCGCTGCGAGTTTCATTGGCGGTTGGGTTGGGCTGTGCCGGAGAGCCCATGACCATTAACATGTCGCGCTTGTCAGTTATCGACCAATGATCAAGCCTGAAACCTGTCACCACCTTCCAAACAGCGTCAATGGCGTAGTCGTACTCTGCATAAAAGGCGTCCTGGCTGAATGCGGCATCGTCGATGCGAGGTAGGTTTTGATAAGGCATGTTCAGCTGATTGCGGCTAATGCGGTCGCGATGCTCCGATTCGTGATATTCAACACCGACCTTTAGCCCACTACTAGCCGTTAGTGACCATTCAGACGCTATCTTTGTGCCACGTGAATGACGGTCGGGATTACGGGCGGTGGGGTTAGGCATCATCATGGACGGAGTGAAGTCACGTAATGAGTAGTTATCCATAACGTGGTCTATAGAGTTAAAGTAAGTATTTACTGACACTTCTTCTAAATGGCTGCCCTTGGGTTGCCAGTTGTAACCAAGAGACATGCTCTCTCGCTTAAATAACACGCCGTCCATGCTGCGGTCTGCGTAAGCTGCCTCGCCGTCGCTGGCGCCAAACTTAAGCATAAGGCGCTGGTTATCTGAAGGAGTCCAGGCAAGGTCAACGTCACCACTCCAACGTTCATACTGGCTGTTAATTTCACGGTCAGAGCCATCCTGGTAATCATCGGCAGTGGCGGCGGTTGCGTTTAAGCGCACAAACCCCGCCGCAGAGCCCCAGGTCATATCAGCCGAACCGTTAACACGCCCGAAACTGGCAGTGGTAGCGTTCAGAAAACCCGAGAACTCGTGGTCATCAAACCGGGTGATGTCTCTTTCGAAGTGGATAGATGCGGCGGACCCGGCAAACAGAACGGTCTGTGGGCCTTTAACCACAGTCACACTGTCGTAACTCTGTGGGGTAATATAAGCCGTAGGAGGATCCATGCGATTACTACAGCCTCCTAGCAGCATTTGATCATCGGTCACAATAGCCAGGCGACCAGCGCCCATGCCTCTGAACAAAGGGTCTGACGACGCGCCGCCTTTACGGGTTGAGCTGAACCCCGCCAGGCTTTTCAAAAAGTCACCCGCGTCATGAGCTGGTAGTGGCTGGCGCGGCTTTTTGGCGTCAACCACCCATTCACTGGGGGCCTGCATAGACTCGCCAATAATGACAATGCGTTCATCGACAGTGGTTTGCTTAGCCAAAACGGCGGACGGTATTGCTAATGCTAAAACTAACGGAGTAAATGACTTCATACGACACAATCTCTAGAAAGATAATGTCGCTATTATCATGAAATTGAAGGTAAAGAGGGATGCGACAAAAGGTAGCATCCCCAAAGAGATATCACTTAAGAGACGGGCAGAACTTGTTCTTCAGTAACTTCATGAAAGCTTCGGTGTCCGGGTCTTTTATTGAGTAGTAGACGGTTTGAGATTCTTTTCGAATAGTGACCAGCTCTTGCTCCCGAAGCACTGCTAAGTGCTGTGAAAAAGCGGACGCACTTAAATCAAAATGCTGGTGCAACTCACCCACACTTTGTTCTCCTAATGCCAGCCGACATAGGATTTGTAATCGATGAGGGTTGCCCAGCGAGCGCAGAAAGCTTGCTGCGTTCTGCGCTTCATGCTGAAGCATCTCTTGTGATTCAGTTGCACTCATGGGGTCTTTATTTTCCTGCTTTTTCTAACTCGCGCTCAGTTTTGAGTCCGAATATTTTCTTCATAACCATACTTGCCGGGCAGAAGCCGGTAAATGATTGTTGGAATAAGTTAGCACCGACAAACACAGTTAGCCACATCCAATTTGGGTGAACCCAGTAGGTTAAAGCTACGGATAACAATACCATAAAGCCGGCAAATGCGGTTAAAGCTCTTTCTACGCTCATCGTAAAACTCCTTCAGTTTCTCGCATTAAAAGGCGTATCTCATACGCAGATACGCATTGTTATTCTCCGTAAACTGACCGAAAAAGGTATTCGGAGTCTCGCGGAAGAACAGGTTAAAGCCACCGCTGAACGACCAATGGTCGTCAATGCGGTAGTCAAAGGTCGGGCGCAAGTAGCCGTCGTTTTGATTCGGTGACACAAACGCAAACAGCGACAGGTTAAGGTCATCACGCTCATCGCGCCAGGTTAAGCGGGTGGTGAGTACGGTACGTGTTTGGGTATCGCCTTTCTCAATGTAGGCTTGAAAGCCGCCGGTAAATCGTGTCCACAGCTCTTGCTCATAGCCAACCAGTGCGCGCCAGTGGTCTGCTGCGTCGTGACGGTTGTAATTGGCCACCTCGGTGTTAACCAGACCCGGGCCAAAGGTCATTCGCACTGACGCCCCAACCACCGTTAAACGGCCGAAGGTAGGCTGAAAGTTTTCAGTAACGGCTTCGGGGCTTTTGGTGAAGCCGTCGTAACCATAGGCAGCGTACTCCACACCATCGTAATTACGGAACAGGCGCACTGCGAACTCGTCGCGCGTAGGCTCGACAAACTGAATGGATGGATCGTCACCGGTTAATTGCCCGGAGAGCGGATTAAAATAGGAGATACGTTCACCACGAATGTAGTTATCGTGATCAAACTCCGGTGTCCACACAAGGTCGATATTAATCCAGTCGAAATAGCTGGTCACCCGAAGTGCGTCAGAAGGCGCTTTTAAGTACTCCTGGTCACGCCCGACAAAGAAGGACTGCCAGTCTTTCGGGAACAGGTCGTTCAGAAATAGGTAGTCGCCGGTGCCCCAGGTGAGTACCTGACGGCCCACTTTTATGTCAGTGTTATCGAAAACTGTGAACTGGGCATTCAGTTCGCGAATTTGGCCATGCCAGGTTTCATCGAAACCGTCGTACCAGCCGTCGGCTTTTGCGGTCCAGGTAATGTCCTGCCAGCGTTCGTCAAAACCGAGCTGAAGTCGAGGTTCGGCAATAGACAAACGCTTGTGATAGGGGGAGGATTCAAATCGTCCGCCTATTGCCGCCTCAACGAAACCATAGACATTAATACTCTGGTCTTGTTCCGTTCCCCAGTCACTGTCCCATTGCTCGTCGTCCCAGGAGTCTTGCGCTGACGCGGCCTGAGCCAAAGTGAAAAGAACGGTAAAGAGGAAAAAAGCACGATAGATCATAACTAATCTCTCAGTTGCAGCCATTCTGCCGGCGGGTTACGTAAGCTACGCTCGCTGAAAATGCTGTCAGGCAAACCGATGTTGTACTTCATAAAGCGAAACTGCATTTCTGTTTGTCCGCCATTGGTTAAGTCAGACATGCGTGAATGAGTTACGGTTGGGTAGCCCTGGACCGTTTCCACTTTCAGGACTTCCATTTTTCGGTAGGCCTCGCCGCTCTCGTTATAGAAAGTGCTTTCTATCGGCAGCATGTGCTCCTTATCAATGATCACTTCGTAGTAGCTGAACTCGACGTTGCCAGGGTCTTTCGGTGTACCTTTTAATACGTAACTGTCTTCGCTTTCAGACACCAGCTCATAATTATCTAAATCTGTATTGCGGCCGGAAACGTCTTCATAGAAAAAGTGTGACCCGACAAAAGAGGTGCGCTTGTCACCAGCGGATATACGCTTCACTAAGTCGAGATCAGGCAAATACAACCAGCGGTCATCGTCGTCGTTGACCTGTTTGACCACACGGAACACCGTGTCGCGCACGTCAGCAGGGCGTGAGAAAAATATCATCATGTCTTGTACGCCGCCGTCCTGCTGGTCTTTACGCAAAATGGTGAATTGGCGCATTTGTTGGCGGCCCTGATTATCGGTAATGATCATGCGCGCCGCACTGCGACCGTCATCGCCCGAGTAATAGGCGTTTAACTCGGCTTGTTCGACAATGTCACGCGCGCTTTTCTCAGCACCAATGGCCTGGCCGCTAATGATCAGCAACGCAGCCGATACAGCAGTTAAAAATGAAGCTTTCATGATTGACCTCCAGGGAATATTAGGCGGCTAAAGGCAGTCATTACCGCCGGGAGCATAATGAGTGTCACTATGGCGGATATCGCCATAATGCTGGCTAAGAATACGCCTACGGTAATGTAGGGCACTAACGGTGCGAACAGCAGTGGCGTGAAGCCAATAGCAATGACAATGGCATTGCGGGAAATAGCCCGTGCGGGCTCGTCAAACATAACCGCCAGCGTGTCTTGCCAGTTACCGGTTTGCTTGAAGGTAGCGCGGGTGCGTTCAATAAAGTGAATAGCAAAGTCCACCGACAGTCCAAGCGTCAGCGACGACAACACCGCAATGGGCATGTCGTAGTCTTTACCGACCCAGCCAATAAGGCCATAAATAAAGGCAATGGTCAGACTTAGTGGTAGCATAGCCAACACACCGAAGACCACCGAGCGGAACAGCAGTACCATCATAATAAACACCACCACAAAGGCGCTGATTAAGCTATCGAGCATGCCTTCAACCATGGCTTCCTGCCATACCACGTTCAGGTAAGCTTTACCGGCCCAGTCTATTTCAATGTTGGCGGGCAGTGGGTTGTCCTGAATGTAGCTATCGACAGCGTTGACGACTTTAGTTACGTGCTGGTTGTCACCACTGGTCAGCTGCAGCCACATTAAGCTGCGTTTGTAGTCTGGCGTAACAAAATGCCAGAGGTCCTGCGGACGGTGCGATGACTGGTATTGCAACAGGGTTTGCGCAACACCGTTGGCATTGTCCGGCAGCTCGTAGTCTTTCTCTTCGCCCGAGCGTAACTCGCGGTTCACCGTCTTAACCACGTCGGACAAACTGTTTGACTTGCCCACCAAGCCTGTCGTTTGCAGGTAAGCTTGCATCTCGCTCATGTAAGCCAGTAACTCGGGGCTTTGGAACGCCTTGCTGGCGGTATTCAGTTGTTCCAGCTCAGTCATTAAGCGCTCTAATGGCTCTAATTGGTCAGAGCCGACGCTGAAGAGCAAGTCATCAATAGCGATAATCCACTGGTTAAAGTTAACATCGTCTTGCTCCAGCAAGGTATTTAGAGCATCGCGCGACTTTGCTGACAGCGCATCGTTATTCAGCGCCTCCCGAACCGCTGAACGAGCTTTTTCGGTCGCATCAAAGGTATTTTCAAATACCATATACGCATTGTACGTCCCGGCAAAGTGGTCGTTTAATACTTCATCAGCAATACGCACCTCGTGGTCAGGTTTAAACCAACGCACCGGGTTGTCGTTAATGTTAATTTGCTGAATACCGAACCAGGCAAAGGCTAATACGGCCAGGAAAAAGGCTATCCACAGCTTCGCATGACGAGCTGCAACAGCGCCGAGTCTTTGTAACCAACCATCTTTGTGCTCCTCGTGAGTAACTTGAGCAAAGCTTTCCAGGGTTGATGGTTTCAGTGCGCACACATAGGCAGGCACGAAAATCACGGTAATAAAGAACGCCAGAAGAATACCGGAGCCAACGAAAGCACCGAACACTTGTACCGGTGGAATCGGAGTTAGCATTAATGAGTAAAAACCAATGGCTGATGTGACTGACGTAAACAGCATGGGGGTAAATAAGTGCCCCAGCACGTCTTTTATCGTGTCTTTTGCATTGCCTTTTTCACGGTATCGGTCAGAGAACTCTGACATAATATGCACCGAGTCGACCACGGCAATAGGCATCAGGAAAATGGCGATCATCGACGACATAATGTGTACAGTGAAGCCCAACGCAATAAGCGCACCCATGGTAATGAGTACGGTCGACATGGCGACTATCATAGCGGCGCTAATGAAGCGGACATTGCGGAAAAAGACCCAAAGCAACGCGAAAATAACAGCGGCAGCTAATGGTGCGGAAATGCCCATTTGCACAAACATTTCATAGCCGAACTGGTCTTCAGCTACCGGTAAGCCGGTAATGTGCCAGTCGTCGCCGCTCTCTAAGGTACTGATTTTGTCACGCAGTTGCTCCGCCAGCGCATAGCTCTCGTCTTTACTTTCAATAGGCACATAAATAGCGGCGGCTTTGTTATCGCCAGAGACAATGGTGTTATAAAGCAGTGGCAAGTCTTCAACCTGCTGCTGAATGTAGCGAGCTTTCGCGTCATTTTCCGGCGGCTGCTTCATCATCCACTCAAAGCGAATGGTGCCGGGTCCTTCCTGAGTAATATTGTCAACGTTAGCCAGCGACATCAGGTCGTCACTAACCACCCCGTCCAAAGACTCGGCGTAATTCGACACGGTATGCAGGTCGGTTAATGTCTGTTGATTATAAACACTGTTCTCATTCACTACGCCAACGACAATCATGTCATGCATAGCGAAGGTTTCTTTAACCTCATTATGGAAAACCCGCTGCGGATTGTTGTCCGGTAGCATGTTCTCAGGATCGGTATCAATGGTAATTGAGGGGATAAAAGCAGCAACGCCAAGCGTGATCAGCGTCAATAACCAAAACACGCTTCTGCGGTACCCTGTCGCCAATTTCATAATGACATCGATCATATTAATTCCGTATTCACTAATTTAGATAAATACGAAATATAATCGATCTTTTTCATTTTGTCATCTATTTTGGTTAAAAAACTATCAGAGTAATTGCTATGACCACACCTCATATTGCCGCACAGCCAGGTGCTTTTGCTGAATTATGTCTCTTTCCCGGCGACCCGTTACGCGCCAAGCATATTGCCGAAACACACTTCAGTGATGCGGTGCTTGTTAGTGATACCCGCAATATGCTTGCGTTTACCGGTAGTTATCGCGGTGTTCCGGTTTCGGTGATGGGCTCCGGTATGGGCATGCCCTCTTGTATGTTGTACGCGCAGGAGTTGTTTCAGCATTACGGTGTGCAACAGCTGATTCGCGTAGGCAGTTGCGGCTCCGTCGCTCCTCATTTGACGCTCGGAGATATTGTTGTAGCTCAGGGAGCCTGCACGGACTCTGCAATGAACCGACACATGTTTGGTGACTACGATTTTGCACCTATTGCTGACTACAACTTGCTGAGCCGTTTCGTCAATCATTGCGACTTGAGTCATCAGCGTATTGCCGTCGGTAATGTGTTTTCTACTGATAGTTTCTATCATCCTGATAAAAAGCTGAACCAGAAAGCCGAGGCTATGGGTGCATTGGCTCTGGATATGGAAGCTGCCGCGCTTTATGCCGCCGCGGCAGTGCACAAACGCCAGGCGTTGGCTGTTATGACGGTATCTGATGAGTTGCAAACCGGGCGAGGACTGTCGGCTTTGGAGCGCCAAACAACGTTTAAGGATATGACCGAAATGGTCTTAGAAAGCACAGTCATTTACTAAGCTGAATGAATTTATTGACCAAGATCAATAAAGAGCTACCTATTAAGTAATAACCCTATATTTCATGTGACTAATGCCGATGTATAGGCACAATAGCGAGTTTGTCGCTAAATGTATTCGCTTGAAGTGGAGTGGTTATGAAGTGGTTGGATAGGCTGACGCGACCGATTCAAAAGTTGTTTAATGTGCTGAGTTTTCGCCGAAAGTTCAGCCTGATTGGATTTTTGCTATTTTTGCCGGTTATCGTGCTAAGCGCGCTGACCGTAAGTGACTCCCTTGATAAAAGCGATGCGCAGGAACAAAAGCAGCAGGTGGCTATGTACTGGCCTGAGTTTAAAGGCTTGTTCGAACATGTCGCCAAGCACCGGGGTATGACTGGAACGGCAGAGCAGCGCCGTGCTTTTTCGACAGAAATACAGCGTTCAGCACAGCAAGTTGATAAACATTTAAATGCGTTAGCGGACTTAGCCAGCCGCTATGAAAGCTTATCTGAAAACCGAGTTAGTGCGTTTAAACGCAGCTGGCAGCCGTTAAAAGGTTCTACTGGAAAATTCGAGCAGCACTCACAGTTTATTGCTCAGCTGCACCAAGCCTTAAAACAACTCAGCACCGACGCCAAACTGTTATTGGAAGATGACTTGGTCAGCCTGCAACTTGCGCGTTTAAGCACAGAGTCATTACCGCAGCTGGTTGAGCTAAGCGGGCAGTTGCGTGGCCTGGGCGCCCAGTGGTTGAACACTTCTAGTACTGCCTCGCAGCAGCAGGTCATGACCTTAAGCTACGTCCTTGAAAGTGAAGTTGAACAATTCGTTCAGGCGGTTGAAGCGCTTACCGACAATAGTAACGATGAAACCTTAATGAGCCACGCTAAAGCTGCAGAACAGCAACTGTCTATGTTTAGTAGTTCTGCGGCGCAGCATTTAGCGAGTCGGACTATGTCTGCCGATGACTTCTTCCGTGAAGGCTCTGCGGCTATTGGTACGCTACTTGGTTTCTATGATGCCATTATTCCGGTGTATCAACAGCGCTTGGCCGAACGCCTGGATAAACTGGATGGCGTTATCTGGAAAAACATTGTGCTGCTGGCGCTGGTGTTGTTGCTGCAACTGCTGCTATTCACGAGTTTGTATTTAGGCATTTATCGGGCCATAGCGGCTAACATCAACATGGCCAAACAATTGGCCAACGGTGACTTGAATAGCCTGGGCGTTGCCGAGGGTAAAGATGAGCTGTCTAAAATTACCGACTATCTGAATTCCGTTGCCATAGAAACCAGCTACTCGGTTGATGCCATTCGTAAGTCCAGCGACGGTATGGATCACCTGGGTGACGGCAACTACCAGGCGATAAAAGCCCTAGCGGAGCGAGCGAAAGAACAGGCGGCGCAAATGCAAAGCGCGGCGGCAGCGGTAGAGCAAATGACTGCCGCCATTAGCGAAGTGTCCGAGTCGACACAACGAGCGGCCACCGAGGCCGACAATACCATGACCTCTGCGCAAAACGGTCAGCAGGTGGTCAATACTATGGTTGAGGCTATTCAGCGACTTGAGCAGGAAGTGTCTGAGTCTCAGCAGGTCATAAAAACCTTATCGGAAGACAGTCAGGCCATTTCGAAAATTCTTCTGACTATTAACGATATTGCCGACCAGACTAACTTGTTAGCACTGAACGCGGCTATCGAAGCGGCGCGTGCCGGCGAGTCGGGGCGAGGCTTTGCGGTGGTTGCCGATGAAGTTCGTCAGCTGGCGCAACGTGTACAGGCGTCGACCGGTGAAATCCAGAGCGTTATTGGGCGTTTGGAAACAAATACGGAAAATGCCGTTCATACCATGGAGCGGAACAAAGCGTTGGCCGGTGAGAACGTTGAGCACGCGAATAAGGCGTCAATGTCTCTGACCGACATTGTTGAAAACGTGGGTGTGATTAACGACCTGAATACGCAAATTGCCTCTGCGGCAGAAGAGCAGTCAGCAGTGACCATGAACATTCAGGAAAACGTCAACTCGCTGTCAGAAAGCGCGAAAGTTATTGATGAGCGTTCTCAGGAGGCGTTGGAAAGCTCCGCTCAGCTAACCACCCTGGGCGGCGAAATTAAGTCGCTGGGTGACCGGTACTACATTGAAAATGCAGTTATTGAAAAACGCCTACAAGAGCAAGATGTCCTCATCGAATGGTCGTCAAAGCTCGATGTAGGTATTGAAGAGATTAACCGTCAGCATCAACGCTTAATTTATATTGCTAACGAGCTTTACCGATTGAAACTTCGTGACGGCGACCAGCATGCGCTGCAACGCTTGGTAGACTCGTTAATTAACTACACGGCTACGCACTTTAATTACGAAGAGCTGCTCATGGAGCGAAACGGCTACCCGGACTTAGAAAACCACAAAGTGAAGCACAAAGAGTTGGTGCAGGATGTAATGCGCTTTAAACACCGCGTCGATAACCATGAAGACGTGATTGATGAGCTGTTGGACTTTGTGAAAGCGTGGCTAATGAACCATATTATGAAAAGCGATATGGCGTACAAAAGCCACTTAAACGGCAAAGGCATTCACTAACTTTTATAGGAACTTACAGCCCCAGGCTAATTACTGGGGATGCGTTTTTAAAATGCTGGAATGTCGGTTTGAGCCCGACCGAGAATTAATGCGTGAATATCGTGGGTACCTTCGTAGGTATTTACAGCCTCTAAGTTCATGACATGACGAATAACATGATACTCGTCGGCAATACCGTTACCGCCGTGCATGTCGCGAGACTGGCGAGCAATATCCAGTGCTTTACCACAGCTGTTGCGCTTAATCAGTGAAATGGCAGTTGGGTTTAAGGTGCCGTTATCGAGCTCACGGCCGGCTTGCAGACAGCCCAATAGACCTAAGCTAATTTCCGTTTGCATGTCCGCCAGTTTTTTCTGTATTAACTGGTTTGCTGCCAGTGGGCGGCCAAATTGACTGCGTTCTAACGTGTATTGACGTGCAGCGTGCCAGCAGAACTCCGCGGCACCCAGCGAACCCCAGGCAATGCCGTAACGCGCTTTGTTGAGACAGCTAAACGGACCTTTCAAGCCTTTCACTTCCGGGAAAATATGGTCTTCAGAGACTTCAACACCATCCATAACAATTTCGCCGGTGATAGACGCACGTAATGAGAACTTTCCCTCAATTTTAGGAGCGCTCAGACCTTTCATGCCTTTTTCCAGCACAAAACCGCGAATGTCTCCGTCCAGTTTTGCCCACACCACAAATACGTCTGCGATAGGCGAGTTAGTTATCCACATTTTCGAGCCGGACAGCACATAACCGTTGTCGGTGCGCTTAGCGACCGTGCGCATACTGGCAGGGTCAGAGCCCGAGTCAGGCTCGGTCAGACCAAAGCAGCCGACCCATTCGCCGCTGGCCAGCTTCGGCAAATATTTTTTACGCTGTGCTTCAGTACCAAAGGTATAAATAGGGTGCATGACTAGGGAAGACTGCACACTCATGGCACTGCGGTAGCCGCTGTCAACGCGCTCAATTTCGCGGGCAATAAGGCCGTAGCTAACGTGGTTTACACCGCTGCCGCCGTATTCTTCCGGTAACGTCGAGCCCAAAAGACCCATCTCACCCAGCTCGCTCATTATGTCGCGATCAAAATTTTCGTTTCGGTTGGCTTCCAGCACACGCGGCATCAACTTTTCTTGTGCGTACTGATGCGCACTTTCCTGAATCATTTTTTCTTCATCAGTAAGTGCGTTTTGCCAGTTGAGCGGGTCGGACCAGTTAAACCCAGCGGATGACATGTAACCTCCTGCTTAGCGCTTAAGCGACGCGACGCTCCAATGCGCTTAAATCATTAATTGTTAAAATGGACTGTTTGCTTTGAATGAGCTCTTGCTCTTTCAATGCAGTAAATATACGGCTGACTGTTTCAACTGCCAAACCCAGATAGTTGGCAATGTCGGTACGTGTCATGGGCAGTCGGAATTCACTGCGAGACAGACCATGTTGCTGCATGTGCGTGCTTATTGAAAGTAAAAACGACACCACTTTTTGCTCGGCGCTGGTGTTCACGATGTTTAAGTAATGCTTGCTGTTATTACCCAGGCGCCGGCTCATCAGGCGCATCAGGTTGCCTTCCACTTTAGGCAGCTCTTGTGCGAATAGTTTATTTAACTTTATTTCGCAAAGCATAGAGGTTTCCAGTGTTTCGCAATAAGTGCTGGCGTTGCCATTGGCAAGAGACTCAAGCCCGACAATGTCGCCCACCATGTGGAAACTGGTAATTTGCTGCTTGCCATTGCTGTCTATAGTGTAGCACTTCACTGAGCCGCTTTTTATCGCAAAAACCGAGTTCAGTGCTTCGCCTTCGCTAAACACCACGCTGCGCTTATTGTATAAGTGCGGCTCGCGGCTGCTTTTATCGAGAATTTCGACATCGCTGGGAATAAGCCCCGCAGGTACACAAATAGATTGCATGCTGCATTGATTACATTGAATTGGAGTACGCATAGTCATCTCATCGACTGTATTATTGACCTGGCTCACTATACAAAACCCTCCAATTGATTTATGTACCTCTAAAGAGAGGGGGGACGTACCCCTTTTCTTATAAAATATCGACTGCTTCTACCGGGCAAACCGCATAACAGTTAGGCGTGTCGTAATACCCCTCGCACTCAACACACTTATCCTGATTAATTTCGTAAATGTCGTCGCCCATAGCTATCGCTTCTGTTGGGCATTCGGGCTCGCACATATCGCAGTTAATGCAACCGTCGTTTATCTTAATCATGCCGCCTTCCTCGCAAGGTTTTCTTTGACCAAGAAACAGTAGGGGATGTCTTTTTCATCTATGGCGACAGGTGTGTTTAGCACCACTGTGTAGCCAGAGCCGGGCGCGCGAATCATGGCTTCGTCTCGTGTCGAGGTCATATCAGCCAGTTGAAAGCGATGATTACCGTTCGGTGTCATCAGCAGAAGCTCATCGCCAATGGCAAAACCATTTTTTACCGCCACCTGATAGCGCCCGTCGCCGTGCGCATGACAAAGCTGGCCAACTAATAAGTGTTGCCCTTCGCTGTGTGAGCGTTCGTAATTTTGTAAGTCCTGCGGTGTATGGCGCTGCAAAAAGCCCGCCGTGAAACCGCGGTTTGCCATACCTTCTAAGTCGTTGAGCAACGCCGGGTTAAAAGGCTTACCGGCAACCGCATCATCAATGGCCTGACGATACACCTGAGCGGTCCGGGCAATGTAATAGTCGGACTTAGTACGGCCTTCAATTTTCAGCGAATGAACGCCCATTTTCACCAGATCGTTAACGTACTCAACGGCGCGCAAGTCTTTTGAATTCATGATGTAAGAGCCGTGCTGGTCTTCATCGAGCAGCATTAAGTCCTGTGGTTTTTTAGGATCGCCAAGTAGCACTGGGTCGTACTGACCAACGGCATTTTCTTTGGCTTCGTGCACTTCATAACCCCAGCGGCAGGCATTGGTGCAGGCGCCTTGGTTCGGGTCGCGTTTGTTCATATAACCCGACAGTAAGCAGCGGCCGGAATACGCCATACAAAGAGCGCCGTGTACGAACACTTCGACTTCAATGTCGGGCACCTGCTGGCGCATTTCGGCTATTTCTTTCAAACCTAGTTCGCGTGACAGAATGACCCGCTCAATGCCTTGTTTCTGCCAGAACTTTAGCGCCGCCCAGTTAATGGTGTTGGCCTGAACGGACAAGTGCAGCGGCTGCTCGGGGAAGTGCTCCTGCAGCAACATCACCACACCGGGGTCCGATACAATTAACGCATCGGGCTGCATGTCGACAATAGTGCGCATGTGTTCGACAAAGCGCGTTAATTTTGTATTGTGCGGAGCAATGTTTACGACCACATAGAAACGCTTACCCCGTTCGTGGGCTTCTTCAATGCAGTCGCCTAAATTGTCCAGCGTGAAAGAGTTGTTTCGCACACGCAGGCTGTAGCGTGGCTCGCCGGCATAAACGGCATCCGCACCATAGGCAAAGGCCATACGCATAGCTTCAGGGCTACCCGCAGGGCAAAGCAGTTCGGGACGGAAATTAGCGGCTGACGCAGACATAAAACACCTGTATGACCAAATTGGCGGCAAAGGTTAGCAAATTTCACGGGCGCTCAATTTGATATGAATCAAAATCTATGGCTGGGGGAATCAGGGTATTACTTTTTCTTATTGGTCTTGTTGGTTAACCATCCAAACTGCTGCTTCGACACGAGAGCGCAGCCCGAGTTTTTTCAGTAAGTGCTTAACGTGTACCTTTACTGTACCGTCTGAAATATCCAACTCCCGAGCTATCATCTTGTTGCTCATGCCTTGAGCAATCAGGCTTAAAATTTCGTATTCGCGATTAGTCAACGAGCTTAGCGGCGAGTTTACTGATTTTGGCTGTCGTAAAGCGGTGGCTAAAATTTCAGTAATGGCCTCGCTTAGTACCATCTTCCCCGTTACCGCTCGGTGTATTTGTTCAAGTAAGAGCTCTGGCTCCATATCTTTTAACAGGTAGCCGTCGGCGCCATTTGTTATAGCCGCTACTACATCATCGTCCGCATCGCTAACCGTCAGTATAATAATACGAGAACTAACGCCTTTGTCACGTAGCCTTTTGAGCGTTTGAATACCATCCATACCTTGCATGTTTAAATCGAGAACAATCAAGTCAGGGTCATATTCTTCGGCGAGCTTCAATGCATCGAGGCCACTGCTTGCCTCAGCGACAACTTTCATGTCGTCTTCCATCGCAATCAGTTGTTTAAGGCCCTTCCGTAACAGTGGGTGGTCGTCCACCAGCATGATACTCGCGGCTTCGGTTGTCATTATTTTCTCCCTAAATAACAAACTGTTGCTAGTTTGGCATAGGTCGCGTGAAAATTCACTGCAAACAATTCTAATTGTCTATTTTGGTCATCTTTGGAGCAGGGTATATTAGTCTTTTGAACTTATTTTTCGAGATGTCCCCTGAGTATAAGCGAGAGCATTGGAAGACTTATCTGAAAGCTCCCAAATAGTACAAGACTTTCTTTTACTATGGTAAGACAGCTGGCACTATCACTGTTCAGTACTCGCATTTTCTAAAGGTTCGCCTTCTTCATCTTGCAGCTGATTATCGTACGCTGCCTGGAGACCGAAGGAATTAAAAACCAGGCAAGCAGAACACCAATAATGGCGACTGCCGTGAATGACAAATAGGCGTAACGCCATGCCCCCACTAAAAACAAGACTGCCGGAACAGAGAGCGCTACACCAATGCTTGTGCCGGCATTCATAACCGAGCTGACACGGCCATGAATGGAACGGTCGACCAAAGCCTGCATGGCGGAAGTTAACGCCGGCATCATTAAGCCAGTGCATATGCCACAAGCAAATACGCCTAAGCCGAGACTAATGGGCCAGTTGCCTGACTCACTAACGCCAGACCGAAAACACCAAACAAAGAAGACAGCACAGTCGTGTAGCGCCTGTTAGCGCAAAACGGGTGCCTGAAACTTGTCCCATAAATGCGTCTTAAACTAATGACTTTTACCATCAGTCTAGGACGCATTTGGGGGTAACGAAAGCCTTGGGAGGTTAAATGCCTAGCGATCTAATGCCTGGAGCCAAAATGTTAACTCTCCCCACAACTCACATTGTCCATGGATAAGCGGTAAAGATCAGGGGAGCCATTAACGGTACCTTTCGAGCTTAAAATCAAGTTGTTATCCCCCCGTTTTATATCAAAGTCACCAAGCCAGCCGACTCTTCCTATTTTAATTAATTCATATCGGTTAAAAGGTAACGGGCATTTCAAGTAAACATGGTGGTAAGCTTTTGCAAATGCACCGGGGTCAGCGGTGTATACGTAAAATGACTCTTGATCTATGGTGTGTTCATAGTGGATGTAATCTTTTGGAGTCATTATTCCAAAAAATAAACTCCCTAACAGGAGCATAGGAATTTGAACCAATGAAAGTAAATAAAAAATGCTAAAGAAAGTGACTCTTAACACTTTAGAATGGAAAGCCTCAGCAATTATGGAGCGACTTTTAACCAGTAAATAAAGACCAGCAACGACGCTCAATAATTTAACTAAGCGGACGATGTCTCCAAGTGTATCCATAGTCTTGGGAGATTCATAATTTAAGCCCCAAAGGGTTCCTCCTTCGTAGCTTTCTAGAAACGGGAGCAGGATACATAATAAAACGATTACAATGTAACGGTTCCTTTTTAGCACGATAAATTCCTTTTTAATTACCTTGCGAGAGAAAGCTGGAACTCATTTGGACTTTTGTAAAGTACAGTGGTTCCGTCACTTGGTTGGTGATTTTAAAGCAGCCCTTTACTGCAACAAATAATCCGGGGTAAAGGTAAAGAACACTTCGGTGCCACCTTCTTCTAGCCGGTTCAGGCGAATGTCACCGCCCAGGTTGCGGCTGCGCTCTTGCATAATCGCCAGGCCGTAGTGGTTAATTTTCTCGGCGTTTTCAGGCAGGCCAATGCCGTTGTCGCGAATGCTTAGCTCAACGTCTTGTCCGCTTGGCTGTGACAACGTAATGCTGACTTCGGTGCCTTCGCTGTGGTTTATCGCATTTTGACTGGCTTCCCGAATAATCTGTAGCAGATGAATTTCTTCGTGCGGCGCCAATGGAATATTGTTCAGGCGATAATCCAAGTTAATGGCCATGTCGCTTTGTTCGGAGAATTGTTTCACCGTGGTTTGCAGCGCGTTGTATAGGCCAGAGCCGTCGACTTTCAGGCGGAAGGTGGTCAGCAGTTCGCGCAACTGGCGGTAGGCGGCGTTCAGGCCTTCACGCAGCTCGTTGCTCACGTCATCAATGGTGTCACGGTCGTCTTTATCGACGGCTTTGTGCAGTCGTGTTACCTGAATTTTTAAGTATGACAACGCCTGCGCTAGTGAGTCGTGTAGCTCGCGCGCAATAACGGTACGCTCGTGCATCAGTGCCAGACGGCGCACTTGCTCTTCTTCAGACTTAAGACTTTGCGACAAGGCCAGTTGGTCGGCGGTTGAGCTCATCAGCTGTTGTTGCCAGGTGGCCAGTGGTTCTGTTGGGTCGCAGCGTACAATGAGCACACCGTAGTTTTGGTCTTCGCGTTTTAACACAAAGCGATACACCATTTTGTCTTCAATAACAGACGCACCCGGGCCGGCTTTTATACAAGTGGCGCAGTCGCCGGCTTCACAGGGTTCATGAGAATTTGGGCGTGGCTGCAATTGCAGGAACGGGCGGTTACCTTCTTCGGTCAGCAGACACAGTTCAATGTCTTCAACTTCGCCCACTTCGTAAAGCCTTTCAACAACTTCCTGATAATTGCTGTAATCGTAACCGTATTCGATGATAGAGCGGGCGGTGTCATACAAGAACGACAATACTTTGTTTTTACGAGAAAGTTCTTCGGTCTGCTGTTTGACACGGCGTTCCAGACCGCCGTAAAAGTAGCTGGCGGTGTCTGACATTTCATTCAGCGTTTGTGCCAGCTGACCAATTTCATCGTTATTATTAAGCTTAGATTTGGCGGTAAAGTCACCGCGACCTAACTGCTTAGAAACAGACATTAAGTGCGTGAGCGGCTCATCAATTTTGCGCTTCAGTACGGTTAATAGAAAAAAGACCACCAGGGCAATAACAAGCGACGCCAGCACTAAAGCAATGCGCACAGTGAGTATTCTTTGTTCTGTCTGAGCCTGCAGAACCTTTATAAGCTCGTTTAGGTCGTCGACGTATGAGTCAATTCGTTGTAGGTCGCTACTAGATAGTTGAGTAAAACCTCTGTTTTGAACTTCCTCAACAATGCTTTGCCATTCCCGATTTATACGAGCTGCGTAATTCTTAATCTCTGCATCGGCCTCTAATGTAAGAGATCTCAGAGCGGGACTCCCCCAAAGCCGTTGAATCTTTTCTGCGGTCGCCTGAGCTTGTTCTTTTTGGTTACTTATAAACTCGGTGGTGAACTTATGGGTGTTAGTGCGTATGGCGGTAGTAGTATTAATAAGCTTGGTATCTTTCGCTGAACTTTCTAGCAGACAGAAAGCAGATAAAGAGGATGCGCTGGCGGCAACCACAATAATCGCAAGAGATATTCGAAAGACATTGATAATTGACGCATTGCTCAGCATAAATAACCAGCGTTCTGTTACTAACAGTTCAATGATATAGCAACAGTGGGTCTTGAAACAATAATTGGTAAATTTGGTTCGCTTATCTTAGCTGAGGGTGAGCCGTATCCGGTTTTGAGCGTTGAGCCTTAGAATAAGAAGCGGACATTAAAGGTTTTGATTTTGTCAGTACCGGGTCGCCGCTGTTACAGTTACAGTAGGGCTCAGTACTACTGGATTTTTAATGTATTTAAAGGCACCCTTCGTGGGTGCTTTTTTATTGGTAGTAATCGTTTTTGATTTAAGGAGTCACCATGGAAGCCAGCTTTTGGCATGAACGATGGGAAAATCAGCAAATTGGCTTTCACCGCCCGGAAGCTCACGAGATGCTGCGGCGCTATTTTAAGAAAGTCGCCAAGCCGGGTGCGACGGTATTTGTGCCGCTGTGCGGTAAATCAAACGATATGCTGTGGTTATTAGACAACGGTTACCGGGTGTTCGGTATAGAGCTGAGCGATATTGCGGTACAGCAGTTTTTCAGTGACAACGAGTTAACGCCGACAGTGACGCAAAAAGGTAAGTTTAAGGAGTACGCACTGGATGAACTGGTCATTTGGGTGGGAGACTTTTTTGAGCTAACCGGAGCCGACATGACTGACGTTGACGCTTGGTATGACCGCGCTGCCATGGTGGCGTTACCGCCGGAAATGCGTACCCGCTATGTGAAGCAGTTAAGCGAGCAGTTGCCTGAACGCGCTCAGGGGCTATTGATAACGTTGCAGTATCCTGCCGGTTATCGGGAAGGACCACCGTTTTCTGTCAGTGAAGGCGAAGTAGAATCCGGTTTTGGTCAGCGCTTTAGCATTGAGCAGTTAGAGGACGACGAGGGTATCGTGAATGGCGAGCAGCCCGAAGATAACCCGGTGACAGAGCAAGTTTACCAACTCACGTAATAGCCAGTGACATAAGGTAGGTAACTTGACATATCTACCTACAAAGAGAAAATTTAACTTCCACTTTTTTAATGCTGTAAAAAAGTGGTTTTGTGGTATTCTCCGTTCGCATTTCAAGTTCAGACTGGCATGATCAAACACTTTTTAACCATTAACCGACAAGGAGAGTTGGTGCAAGTTATGTAGTCCGGCATAGCTTGCGCTCAATAAGCGCCATGACAAAATTACTGCTTACCGTCATTTCCCTGTTATTTTCGGTATCAGTACTGGCAGCAGAGCCCTCTGCTGACCGTATCGATTTAACCTCTTCCACCGTTGGCTACGCCGCCCTGATTATTTTCGCTCTCGCATATATTTTGGTGATGGGCGAAGAAAAGCTCCACATGAGAAAGTCTAAGCCGGTGCTGGTTGCCGCCGGTCTTATCTGGATTCTCATTGGCGTTGTTTATACAGGCGAGCATGCTGCTTTAGCCGAGTCGGCGTTTCGCCATAACCTGCTGGAATTCGCTGAGCTGATGCTCTTCTTGCTAGTGGCGATGACTTATATCAATGCGATGGAAGAGCGGCGCTTATTCGACGCCTTGCGCGCCTGGCTTTTGAAAAAAGGCTTCAGCTACCGAAAATTGTTTTGGATAACGGGCATTTTAGCCTTCTTTATTTCGCCCGTTGCCGACAACCTGACAACCGCATTATTGATGTGTGCCGTGGTTATGAAAGTGGCGCAAGATGACAAAAAATTCGTCGCCTTATGTTGTGTCAGTATTGTCATTGCGGCCAACGCGGGTGGCGCTTTCAGTCCGTTTGGTGACATTACCACGCTTATGGTTTGGCAAGCAGGACAGGTTACTTTTACCGAGTTCTTGAGGCTGTTCCTGCCATCAGTAGCTAACTACTTAATACCAGCGCTTGTGATGAGTTTCTTTATTGAAAACAAGAAACCCAGCACACTGCATACAGAAGTTGAATTGAAGCGCGGCGCACTGCGTATTACCTCATTATTTTTACTGACCGTAGCAACCGCCGTTATCTGTCATATTTGGCTGCATTTGCCACCGGTATTGGGCATGATGATGGGTCTGGGCTACTTACAGTTCTTCGGCTACTTCCTGCGTATGACCTTACCAGGCTCACTAGCGCGTAAACGTGCTATGGCGGAGCGAGAAGGCGACCAAAAGCGCTTGGAACAACTTGGTGGTGTTGTACCTTTTGACGTGTTTAGCCGTGTCTCCCGAGCCGAGTGGGATACCTTGCTGTTCTTCTACGGCATTGTGCTGTGTGTTGGTGGCTTAGGTTTCATGGGCTATTTGAGCCTGTTGTCGGAGTCATTGTACGGCGGAATGAGCGCCACCCTGGCAAACAGTATTTTAGGTGTAGTGTCAGCAGTTATCGATAACATTCCGGTTATGTTCGCTGTGCTTTCGATGGAACCCGACATGTCACACGGCCAGTGGTTGCTCATTACTCTAACTGCAGGTACCGGTGGTAGTTTGCTCTCCATTGGCTCAGCCGCCGGTGTTGCCTTGATGGGTCAGGCGCGCGGCTACTACACTTTTGCCTCACACCTAAAATGGACACCCGTTATTGCACTAGGCTACATAGCCAGTATATTGCTGCACTTGTGGCTGAACGAAGCAACCTTCAATATTTAGGAGGGGAAAAAGCGTCGACGGGTTGGGTATCTGTTATCAGAGAGTGCGTGGCGCCAAGGATGGCGCCACGCAAGCCCCCCACGGATGGGTTAACGGCGTCTCTCTGGTAACAGATACCCGGCCCGGAGAGAGCGTTTCCCTGCTGTCCGCTAAACCACTTTGGAGTACCTATTCTGGCCGTGGTCCAGATATTCGTCGAAACAAGCACAAATGCTGCGTACCCAAAGGCGGCCTAATTCTGTGACGCGGAGTTTTTTGTCGGACACGTCGACTAAGCCGTCTTCAATAAACGGTTTTAGCAACGGTATGGCTTCAGCAAAGTGTGCCCAGAAATCGTCGATATTCCACTGTGCTTTAAAGGCTTCTATATCGAGCTCAAAGTGGCAGATGACTTGTGAAATAAGTGCTGCACGCACTTTGTCTTCGTCGGTTAATGCCATGCCTTTAACAATGGGCTTTTGTCCGCTATCTATCATTTTGTAGTAAGCCGGCAGCTCTTTTTCATGCTGCCATAGCACACCGTTAACCTGGCTAATGGAGGACACGCCTAAGCCTAGTAATGCGTCCTGACCGTCTGTGGTGTAACCCTGGAAGTTACGTTGTAAGCGACCTTCGCGTTGGGCAATGGCTAAGCCGTCGTCTTTTTTAGCAAAGTGGTCCATGCCAATAAACTGATAGCCGGCGTCGTTGAGCTGAGTAATGGCTTGTTCGAGCAAGCTCAACTTAACTGACGGCTGTGGAATGGACTCTTCGGGTATTTTCTTCTGACCGGCGAAGCGCTGTGGTAAATGCGCGTAGCTGAATACGGAAATGCGATCGGGATCCATTTCAATGACTTGCTCTATCGACTTCTTAAAGGTTTCCGGGCGCTGGTACGGCAGGCCATAGATTAAGTCGAGGTTAATTGAGTCAAAGCCCAGCTCTTTGCTGAGTTTTAACTGATGTGCAATAAGGTCGACATCCTGCACGCGGTTAATGGCAATTTGTACTTTTTTATCAAAGTCCTGTACGCCATAACTGACACGGTTAAAGCCGAGTTCGCGCAAGTGACGTAGTTTTTCATCGCTGCAGCTGCGCGGGTCTATCTCAATGCTCACCTCTGGGTTTTCGGCAAAGGTAAAGTGCTGATGAACCAAGTCCATCAGCCGTGTCAGTTGTTCCTCGGTCAAAAAGGTAGGCGTTCCCCCACCTAAGTGAATTTGACGAATTTTCTTGTTTTTAACTAATGGCTGATACATCGCCATTTCTTGTGCGAGGTAGTCTAGATATTTGTCCGCTTTATGCTGGTGGCGGGTAATAACCTTGTTGCAGCCGCAGTAATAGCAGAGTTTATGGCAAAAGGGTAAGTGCAGATATAAGCACAGTTCATCGCCGGCCGTCTTCAGTGCATTGGCAATGCGATCTTGAGAAAACTGCTCAGACAACATTAATGCCGTCGGATACGATGTGTATCTGGGGCCATTAATATTGTATTTAGCAATTAATTTTTTGTCCCACTTAATAACTGACATATGAACCTCAAATTCAGACTAACCTCTGTGTATCTTAACACTGCGCCACTTATACAGTTCCGAAGCAGGTGACTTAGATCAAAGTTATTCCTTTTATTAATTTAAGGAGAATCAGTTTTTGTTTTAGGTGGGGACTCTGGGCGACTAGCTAACCAACTTCCGACGGTAAGTAAAATGAGCCCTACGGTTACTTTTAGCCAACTTGCGACTTGAGGAATAAATAGCCACAGGACTATATAACCACAAGCCATCATGATTAGGGCATAGACTTTAGAGCGTCGTTTAATGACGCGATACTCCCGCCATACCTGAATATCCGGGCCGTACTTAGGGTGGTTGATTAACCATGACTCGAGTCTTGGCCAGCCTTTACTTGCCGCCCACAGCGCAGCAATGAGAAACGGAACAGTCGGCATAACCGGCAACGCGATTCCAATTAACCCCAGCAAAACAAAAAATGCAGCAAGTGATCGCCAAAGTATCTTAATGAATAGCTCTCGGGTCATTACTTCTTTTCCGATTAAATATGCATGTTTAGGGGTAATCAGTAGCCCTGCTTAAAGTACATTACTTTTTCTAAATAACGACGACTTTCTGCCAACGGGTGTTTCGATGTTAAGTCCCGGTACACAAGCCCGGGCTGGCTTCGGTTTATTATTTGTAAAGCTTGGTTGCGGTTGCTGGAAAATGTTTTTAATACATTACCGGCGCCGCCGTTGTAGGCTGAAACAATAGCATACTCTCGGCTACTCGGGTCTGAAACACCCTTTAAATACTGAGTTTTTAATATATGCAGGTACGCGCTGCCAATGTCGATATTTTGTGCAGGATCAAACAGTTGTTGAGAAGTGGGCTGTCCTGGTATTTTTCGAATACGCTCGAACACGTCACGACCGGCGGTAGAGGGGACAACTTGCATTAAACCATAGGCATTTGCATGACTTACCGCATAAGGGTTAAAACTGCTTTCCGTTTCAATAATGGCGTAAATCAGTTCAGGCTCAATGTTATACCGGTTAGCAGCGGTTATAACGTAGTCTGAATATTGGTGTTTGCGCAGCTCTTGGTGTTCGTCAACTAAGTCTATTTGAACCTCGTACACCGTATTGTTTTTAGCGCGCCGGGTGCGCAGTTGATTTTTCACCAAATACTCGGCAAAGCGGTTCGCCCGCCATTCGTATTCGACCACCACGTTGTCATGGTCAACAACTTGTCCGCGCAAAAACGGTTTTCCCGTATGTTCGGGTTCTTTATCGGTAAAGATATCAACGGCAGTGAGGTCGGTTGGCGTTAACAGCGTACGCACAATGGCGGCTTTAAGTTGTGCCCGGGTTTTGGCGGGGACATTGTTGTTATGCAATGTCGCGACGGTCAGCAAGCCCCGCTCAAAATCGACAACGGCTTTGGCATGAAAGTTATCGCTGTATTTAACGTATTTTTTCGCGCTGGGAACCGTGTTTTCCTCGTCGCCCCAAATGGTTTCAGCAACGGCACGCAGATCGCGCAAAGCCTCGCGTAAGTCCTCAATGTCGGTAATAAGCAGTTGTGGGTTGTTGCGGTAGCTTTGCAAACGTTCACGTGCCATAGATTCCACTACGGCGGTTGGGTCGTTACCGCTAAGCACGCCGGAATTGATCACGCGTTTTACGTTATTAGGTGTTATTTGGCATCCGGCCAACACTAACATTGTGGCTATAGCCGCCAGCAGCATGCTTAATTGAGTCTTTTTATTCATAGCGCCTAAATTGAGCTTCACTTCCCTTGTTCAAGCTTTTACATTAGGGGAACATAAAAAGAAACCCTAAACACTATTAAAAAGTGTATTGAACAACAGGAATGACCATGCGCAGTCTCAAAATTGCGGCTCTTGTAGCCGCTTCTTGGTTTGTTTTACCGTCCGCAGCCTCAGCACAAGAGGCACAGCAATTATCTGGCGAGCAATCGCTACTACCTGAAGCTAACTATGCCGACTCTGAAGTGACGGTAGAGCAGGTGCTTGGGTACCCACTCGGCACCAAAATAACCAGCCCGGCGGATATGAGTCGCTATTTTGAGGCGCTGAAAGCGGCGTATCCGAAGCAGGTGAAGCTTTTGGAGTACGGCGAAAGCTGGGAAGGTCGCACATTGTATTATGCGGTTATTTCCAGCGAAGAAAATATTGCCGACTTTGACGGCTTTATGCAGGGTATGCAGTCACTCGCGGATCCGCGCAAGACCAGCCGAAGTGAAGCAGAAAAGCTAATTAACGAACTGCCGGGCAGTATTTGGCTGTCGTATGGTGTTCACGGCAACGAAATTTCGTCGCCGGAAGCCTCTATGATGACGGCGTATCATTTGTTGCATGACCAACGCGAGCAAACGCAACGCTGGTTAGATAACACCATGGTCTTTATTGACCCACTGCAAAACCCAGACGGTCGAGCACGTTTTGTTGACCGCTACTACATGAGTGTTGGCATGGAACATTCGGGTGATCGCCGCAGTGCGGAACATAACGAGCCCTGGCCAAACGGGCGCACAAACCATTATTTATTCGATATGAACCGAGACTGGATTGCTCTGACGCAACCAGAAATTAGCGGTCAAATTGATGCCTTGTTGAAATACTATCCGTTGGTGTTTGTAGACCTACATGAAATGGGCGGTGATTCGACCTACTACTTTACGCCGGAAGCACGTCCCTATAACCCGTTAATTACCGAGTCTCAGCGCGAAAGCCTGAACTGGATAGGCAAAAATAACGGTCAGTGGTTCGACAAAAAAGGATTCGACTACTTCACGCGCGAAATTTTCGATGCGTTTTACCCGGGCTACGGTGCCAGCTGGCCGCTCTATTATGGTTCGGTGGCAATGACGTACGAAATGGCGTCGGCTCGCGGTCATTTGTTTAACCGTAAAGACGGTGACGTACTGACCTATGCCGACGGTGTTCAACAGCACTTTATTGCGTCTATTTCGACGATTCAAACAGTGTCAGAACGTCGTGAAGCGTTATTACAGAAGTTCTGGAATTATCGTAAGTCCGCCGTTGAAGCGGGTGAAGACGGCGATGTTCGTTCGTTAATTTTACCGGCAACAGATGACCCGGCAGGCGCACGTAAACTAGCGTCTTTGCTGGTTGAACAGGGGGTCGAAGTGAAGCAGGCTGAGCAGGCCTTTGAAGTGTGCGACGTTGACTACCAACCGGGGGCTTATATCGTTGATATGGCACAGCCGTCGCATCGTCTTATTCGCACACTGATGGACGAACAAGTCGACATGGCGGACGACTTCTTAAAAGAGCAGGAACAACGCCGCAAGAACAACCTGCCAGACCAAATTTATGATGTAACCGGCTGGTCGTTGCCACTGATGTTTAACGTAGACAGCCACAGCTGTGACGACTTGCCTGACGTAAGAACCGCTATGGTTGAAGAAGGTCGCATTGCCCCGGGTAAAGTGATTAATCCGGACGCAGAAGTGGCTTATTTAGTGCGTTGGGGCGACATGAACGCGGGGCGCTTTTTAACTTCTGCCTTACGTGAAGGCTTAAGTGTACGCCAAAGTGAATTAGCATTCACTCATGAAAAAGCGGGTCAGTTCCCAAGTGGTTCACTGATTCTTACGGTTGCAGACAACGGTCAAGATCTGCCACGAACCCTGCAAAAATTGGCGGAAGAGTCCGGCGCGACAGTGGAAGGTGTGGATACGAGCTGGATTACTGAAGGTCCAAACTTTGGCTCTCATAATGTCAGTCAGTTAGAAGCGCCGAACATTGCCATTGCCTGGGACGAACCGGTGAGTGCGTATAACGCTGGCCACACCCGCTTTGTGATTGAACGTCAAATGGGCTATCCGGTAACCGCTATTCGCACCATGCAGTTGATTCAGGATGATCTGGACGGCTTAGACGTGTTGATTTTACCGGAAGGTGGTTATGACGGTGTGTTCACCGAAGGGACTGTAGAAAAACTGAAGCAATGGGTGTCAGACGGCGGTGTGCTATTGACCTTAGGTGGTGCGTCAGCCTGGGCTGTCGATGCCGGTCTTCTTAATACCAAGCTCGAGCGCAAAGTACCGGAAGAAGGTGTGGAAAAACCGGCCGAGGAGCTAAAAATTGACGGCAAAGTGATTGAAAGTCGAGAACAATTCTTAACGGAAATAAAACCGCACGGCGCTGATCCAGACTGGGTGCCTGGTGCGTTGTTAAATGCGCAAGTCGATACTGATCATTGGTTAAGTGCGGGTGTAAAACCGCAAGTCGTCAGCATTTATAACGGCAACGACGTGCTGACCCCTATCGACATTAACCATGGCCGCAACATTGCATGGTTTGCCGACGCAGACACTATGCTGGCAAGCGGTTTTTTATGGGATGATATTGCTAAGCAACTACCTTATAAGCCGTTGTTAATATGGCAACCCAGTGGAAAAGGTATGGTAATTAGCTTTACTCAGGAGCCAACCTACCGCGCATACATGGATGGCTTGAATACCTTATTAATGAATGCGCTATTTTTAGCACCAGCGAAAGCGCAATAGGAGCGAACTATGGCTGAGTTTGGCGTTATTGGTTTAGGACGTTTCGGCGCCCGAACTTCGATGGAGCTTTTAGACCTTGGACACCACGTCATTGGTGTCGACTCAGATGAAAAAGCTGTTGAAGCCATGGCGGAAGTGCTGACGCATTCGGCCATAGCCGATGTGACCGATGAAAAAGCACTACAAGAGCTCGATTTAGCCAATTGCGAAGTCGTCTTAGTGGCTATTGGCGAGGATCTTCAAGCCAGCTTACTCTGTGTTTTGCACCTGAAAAGCATTGGTGTAAAAGAAATTTGGGCCAAAGCCACGTCTAAGTCACACCATCAGATTCTTTCCAAACTGGGGGTGAGCCGCATTATTCACCCGGAAGAGGAAATGGGCATTCGTGTAGCGCAGTCACTGAACTACCCCATGGTGAATGAGTATATGTCGCTTGGGCATAACTGGTTTTGTGTGGAAATCAGTATTGGTGAGTATTTAAAAGGTAAAAAATTGCGCGATGTTTCCTCTGAAGACTCTGAATTTTTTCACATGTTGCTGCTGAAAAAGCGTGATGAGGTGACAACTAATCCGTCAATGGATATGGAGTTGGAAGGTAATGAAACTTTGGTAATGGCAGGTAGTTTAAAAGCTCTGAAGTCCATTGCACCTAAACTGAAAGAGCCTTCATGAAACAGTGGGTTCCCTCGTTAGCTTGGTTATACAGAAAGCCCGGCCGGCGCAAGCGTCGGGCTTTTAAAGCCAGCCCGCCGGTTATTTTGTCAGGAGGCTTTGCCTGCCTGATTCTACTGGGTACTTTGTTGCTGAAAATTCCGGGAGCCACGGAGCAGCCTATCACCTGGTTGGAAAGCCTGTTTACTGCAACGTCGGCAGTAACAGTAACCGGGTTGGTGGTAGTGGATACCGGCGCAACGTACAGCGTATTTGGGCTAACCGTGTTGGCTGTGTTGATACAGGCGGGCGGCTTAGGTTTTATGACCTTCGCTGTGTTGGCAGCTATGTCGCTTGGTGGCCATGTCGGACTTCAGCATCAGTTAATGGCTAAAGAAGCCATGCATCAAACCAGTCTTGCCAATATTGGTCGTACGGCTAAAGCAGTGGTGTCTTTGGCACTGACGGTTGAGGCCGTTGCCGTAGTGGGTTTAACACTCACCTGGTGGGGTGATAAAGGCTTTGTAGACGCCTTATCGGAAGCAGTATTTTACGCCATTTCTGCTTTTAACAGCGCCGGCTTTGTGCTCTCGCCTAATGGTTTAGTCGATTACGCTAGCAGTATTCCAGTGAACCTTATTGTCAGCATTTTATTTGTCATTGGTGGCTTGGGCTTCTCGGTTATTACTAATATTGCGGAGAAGCGGCGTTGGCATGACTTCTCGGTGTATACCCGCGCTATTTTAATCGCCACGCTAATTATTAATGTGCTCTCTGTGGCCATTATTTGGTTGTTAGAAATGAACAATCCGGCCACCTTTGCCAATTTGAGTATTGGAGATCAGGCAATGGCGGCCTGGTTCCAGGCAACAACCCCCCGTTCGGCAGGTTTTAATACGGTTGATACCGGCGCTATGACAGAAGCTAGTGCTGTATTCACGCTATTGCTCATGCTGATTGGCGGCGGCTCAATGAGTACTGCAGGCGGTATTAAGTTAGGCACCTTTATTGTGTTATTGGTGGCAACCTACGCTTTTTTAAGACGTCGCGAACACGTGACTTTGTTGAACCGAACTGTGCCACAGGAAATTGTGATGAAAGCGCTGGCGGTGACCTTAGTTACGCTCACTTTAATGTTTCTTGGCATATTTATCCTAATGATTTTGAATCCGCTGCCGTTTATAGATATAACCTTTGAAGTTTTATCGGCGTCTGCGACGGTCGGGCTCTCAAGAGGTATTACTGCTGAGATAACGGCAGCAAGCCAGGTGATACTGGTGTTTTTAATGTTTGCCGGTCGTGTCGGGCCATTAACTCTAGCGTACTTTTTAGCCACGCCGCGTAAACGACACATACGTTTCCCTGAAACGGATATTCAGGTTGGCTAAGCAAAACTTATAATAAAAAGCGATTAAAAATCATGCTAAAGAAACTGAAGTTCACTCAAAAAGTCATTGTCGCTGCATCGGCGATACTGGTGTTGGTCTTGGGTATTTTTACGTTGACTAATTTTTTGCAAATGTCGACGCAAACCAGGAGTGATCTTCAGCAGCAAATGCAGGCATTGTCGGACTCGGTGTCGAATAATATCTCACAATGGTTTAACGACCGTATGAGCATAGTGCAGGCCACCGCCGATGCTTATCAAACTTCGGACTCAACTGAGCGCGCACTGGAACGTGTGCAACAGTCAAAAGCGGCAGGCAATTTTAAAAACGTGTATTACGGGTTAATTGACGGGACCTTCTTGCTCGATGACACCAACATTGATTTGCCTGACGACTACGACGCCCGCACCCGCCCTTGGTATCAGCTGGCGGTTGATGAAGGGCAGCCGACTTACACCACCCCCTATATTGATGTAACCACTAATGAGCTGACTATTACTGCCGTAGTCCCAATGGAACGCAGTGGTCGTTTAGTGGGTGTTGCTGGTGGCGATATGATGCTGGACGATATTTCCGCCATTATTAATGACATTGATTTTATGGGAATGGGACAGGCGTTTCTGGTCAGCGATAGCCGAAATATCCTGGTTCACCCGAACGATGACCGTATAGAAACCTCTCTGAATGACTACATAGACAGTTCGGTGTCGTTTTCCCCGACTTTTAAAGAGTACGAGGTCGATGGTCAGGACAGCTTGGTGTCTTTCCATAAAATTAAAGGCATTCAAGGCGTCGACTGGTATTTAGGAGTCGTCATTGACCGCACGAAAGCTTATGCCGATGTGTCTACCTTTGGTTGGACCGCTATTGTGTATCTAGTGCTGGGTATTGTCGCGGTTGTTGTGTCCATGAGCTGGCTATTACGACTGCTACTGAAACCACTTAACCGACTGAATGAAGCGGTAACCGATATTGCCCGCGGCGAAGGCGATTTAACGCAGCGACTGCCAGTGGAATCTGATGACGAATTTGGCGTTGTCTCACAACGGATGAATGAGTTTATTGAGCGTATTCAAAACGCCTTACAAGAAGTGACAAACGCTGCGAAGCAGGTTGAGCAAAACATTCAAAGCATGACTAAGGCCAGTGACGACTCAATGCATATTGGTCATGAGCAGGCGAATAAGGCGAACTCCGTGGCCACGGCGATTAATGAGCTCGGCGCGAGTGCGACTGAAATTGCCGACAGTGCGGCGAAGGCGTCTGCGCAAGCTAGCACCGGTAGTGAAAAAACCTCTGCGGCACAACAGGCCTTGCAGCATAACCGTCAACAAATTCAGCATTTGTCTGAACGAATGGATGCTTCAGGCCAGGCTATTGAGAAACTCGATGAAGACACGCAAAACATAGGTCAGATTATTGAGGTGATAAAAGACATCACCGAGCAAACTAACTTGCTGGCGCTTAACGCCGCTATTGAAGCTGCACGAGCGGGTGAAGCGGGCCGAGGCTTCGCCGTTGTCGCGGACGAAGTTCGAAACCTGGCACAACGCACCTCAGACTCAGCGGCTGAAGTGGAGAACATGATTGAGAAAGTGCGGCAGGGCACCAAGTCAGCGGTAAATGTGATTGAAGAAAGTCGTGAAATTAGTGACGCTTGTGTGCAGAGTGCCGAGGAATCTGCTGAGCACATGAGCGAAATTGACGCCATTATTTCGCAAATTGACGAGGTGAATCATTCGGTTGCGTCAGCAACAGAGCAGCAAACCTCTGTGATCCAAACCCTCGATAAAGACATTATGGATATCAGCAGTATGAACGAACAAAGTGTTGCTAACCTGGATAATACACAGCAAGCGTGTAGCGAGTTAAGTCGTGCATTTGAACGCTTGGAAGAATTGGTGACACAGTTTAAACTGAAGTGATACACATCAAATAACGGAGTTATGGTTATGAAAAAGGCTTGGATGATTGGCGCACTTGCGCTTATAGGTACGCCGGTACTGGCAACCGCTGAAGCCGCTCAAATGGAAAGAACGGAAGCGTCAGCGAATGCGCAGGCTTATATTATTTCACCCCAAGACGGTGAAGTGGTTGGCAAAACCTTTAAAGTGAAATTTGGCTTGAACGGTATGGGGGTTGCTCCAGCGGGTGTTGATGTTAAACATACGGGGCATCACCATTTATTAATCGATAAAGACGAACTGCCGGCTATGGACAAACCTATGGGTGGTGACGTTATCCACTTTGGTGGCGGCCAAACAGAAACTATGGTGACTTTGGAGCCGGGCGAGCATACTTTACAGCTTATCCTGGGTGACAAAAATCACGTACCACACGACCCTGCGGTTGTATCTAAGAAAATCACCATTACGGTAAAAGGCGACTAATCGAGCTCAAGCTCAAGTTGCAGCTGTTCACTGGGATCAGGTAATGCCGCACTGATCCCTAGCAGCCTTACCCCTTTCCCTTTACCCCGTTGCCAGGCTTCGCTCAGCAATTCATAAAACAAACTGGGTGACACAAACTGAGTGCTTCTTGATACCGTCGTTTGAGTAAAGTCTGAGAACTTCAGTTTTAGCGTCTGGCTTCGTATGGGTTGTTCGCGCCAGTGCTTTACTTTCATGCGTTCACGGAGTTTTGGCAGTAAGTTTTCCTGAACGTAAGATTGTGCGGTGGACTCTAGCTTCATGTCAGACGTTAATGTCTGTTCCACACCAACGCTTTTGCGGATACGTTCAGTAACTACTTCCCGCTTGTCGCGACCATGGCAGCGCTCAAACAAAACATAACCCGCTTTTTCGCCCAGTATTTCCTGAAGTTGTTGCAGCTCTATGTTTTGAATGTCCTTACCTGTCATTAGGCCATAGTTAGTAAGTACTTGCTGACTCTTAGGGCCAACGCCGGGTATTTGCTTGAGATTAAGTTTGGCTATGTAATCTAATACGTCGTCAGGAGGTACGACAAACTGACCATCCGGTTTGCGTTCTTCACTGGCGATTTTTGCGACCATTTTTTGATTGGAGATGCCTGCCGAGCCGGTTATTCCTAGCGAACGAATGCGCTCTCTCACGGCGTTCATAGTTAGTGTCGCACTTCCCCGATAAAGTTCGTTATGGGTCAGGTCGAGGTAGAATTCATCAATAGATGCGGGCTCTACTCGATGAGTGACTTCATAAAGAACGTCCAGTACTTGGTTGGATAGTTCGCGGTAATAATTGCCATCGGGTTTGACGAAGGTCAGTTGCGGGCAAAGTTTTCGTGCCTGACTGCCGGGCATGGCACTGCGAACGCCGTATTGACGTGCCAGGTAATTAGCTGTGGCAACCACTCCGCGCTCGCCGCCGCCACCGACCGCAAAAGGGCGATTCTTAAGCTTTGGATTACGCAATTCTTCCGCAGATGCGAAGAAAGCATCCAGATCGAGAAGAGCAATTTTTCGGGCAATTTCAGCCAAGTGTTTATCCTTTGCGCATTTGTGGTTATAATCGCATCCACTAACTGGGCGTGCAAGAACACCAGCCATTTTAGGAGAAACCAGTGAAAGTTATGAATTCATTCTTTGTTAAAAGTGTTTTAGGTACTTTGTCTTTGTTGTTTGCGCTGTCTGTAAGCGCAGCGTCAGTACAAGACGATATGTCTCGTGAAGCTATCGCTGAGCGCATTAAGCCTATTGGTAAACATTATGTGGCTGGTAAGAGCAGTGCTGCGGAAGAAAGCAGTGGTCCTCGCTCTGGCGAGCAAGTTTACAATAAGTATTGTACAGCTTGTCACACGAGCGGCGTTATGGGCGCTCCAAAAATTAATAATGCAGCAGACTGGGAAGACCGTTTGGCGCAAGGTATGGACACAGTATTGAAACACGCCGTTGAAGGTTTCAATGCCATGCCGCCAAAAGGTACTTGCAGCGATTGTTCTGAAGAAGAGATTCAAGCAGCAATCGACTACATGATTGAAGATATTTAAGCATTAGATACATTCTAAATGTTATAAAAGGCCGCATTAAGCGGTCTTTTTAACGTCAATTGACGTGATCCTCGTAGTATTTCTTCCCTGAATATTCAAATTTTTTCGCAAAATCTTCCCAAACGTCTGACCACTGTCTATACTACTTATCTGTTAAAAAAGTTAACATCTGTTGATTAAGTGTACTTGGCAGGGAGAGTCGTGCTTAAAGGTAAGCAGAAATGACAAAAGGAAAGGTAAGTAACGCGCAAATTCAGCAATTACAGACTGAAAATGAGCGCTTACAAAAGGTCATTGATAGGCTTAAAGGCCTGACCCAAAAATACCGTTCCGCTGAAGTGGTTCAAAAGGCGCTGTTTCGTATTTCGGAACTGGCGGCTTCTGCGCGCGAGATGGATAACTTCTACCGTTCCCTGCATGAAATTATTGGCGAGCTGATGTATGCGCGTAATTTCTACATCAGTTTGTATGACGCGAAAGACGAAACTGTCGACTTTGTTTACTTCGTCGATGAAGTTGACCAAGACACCTTGTTTGAGCAAGTACCTATTGACCAGCTAAGCAAAGGTTTAACTGGTTATGTGTTAAGGAAAGGCCAGTCACTGCGCTGCCCGCCAGAGGTCTATCAGCGTTTAATTGAACAAGGTGAAATAGAAGGGCTCGGTGCGGAGCATAAAGACTGGCTGGGTGTACCGCTTAAACATGGTGAAGCCACCATCGGCATTATGGTTGTGCAAAGTTATAACGAAGATGTGCGTTACGACAGTGCCGACGAAGACTTATTAATGTTCGTGTCTCAGCACGTTGTGAATGCGCTCGAGCGTTTGAAGCAACGCGACTTAATGCAAAGTGAAATTGAGCATCAAACGGCTGAGCTACGCCACGTCAACGAAAGTCTGATGAGCGAAATTACCATTCGTGAACGCGCTGAGCAGCAGACTTCGGTGCTTTTCGCCATTTCGGAGTTGACTAATACCTCAGATGATATGGGGGCGTTTTATAGGCAGCTGCACCGACAAATTGGCAAACTCATTCACGCCGATAACTTTTATGTAGCACTTCTGTCCGATGATAAGAAATTCATTCACTTCCCTTACCACGTTGATGAAACCGGTAATAAAGCAGAGAAAAGGCGGGTGGGTAAAGGCTTAACCGAGTACGTCATTAAAAAGCGGGAACCTGCTTTTATTGATTCAGGCAAACGTCAGCAGTTGCTTAAAACCAATGAGATAGAGCTAGGTTTTGGCGGCATGAAACTCGCCAAGCAATGGTTGGGCAGTCCCTTAATGATGAACGGTCAGGTGTTTGGTGTTATTGCGGTGCAAACCTACGACGGCGAGTTTTTATACCAGAGCGACGATCTGGAACTGCTTAACTTCGTATCGCAGCATGTTGCAGTGGCAATTGACCGCAAACGCTCGGCTGAAGAAATACAGCGCGTAAATCAGTTCCTTGAAAAGAAAGTCGCGGAGCGCACCGAAGAGCTAGTTTCGGAAATTGAACGACGCAAGAAAACTGAGTCGAACCTGTTCCACGCTGCGCACCATGACAATTTAACCGGCCTGCCGAACAGAATTTTATTCAACGAGCGACTGAAGCAAGCGGTTGTTCATAAGCGCCGGCATCCTGAGCATCATTTTGCCGTGCTTTTTGTCGACTTAGATCGTTTTAAAAACATCAACGATACCCTGGGCCACTCAGCGGGCGACGAATTCCTGTTGGAAGTTAGTAAGCGTATTGGTAGCTGTATCAGAGACAATGACATGGTCGCGCGTTTAGGCGGAGATGAGTTCGTTATTCTGCTGGATACCATTACCTCTATTGATGACGCAAAAGACGTTGCTAAACGCATCATTCAACAAATGAATGAGCCTTTCCAGTTAAATGGACAAGAGCATTACTCCGGCGCTAGCATTGGTATTGCTGAATGTCTTGAAAAAACCGACTCAGCTGAGCGTCTGCTGCGTGACGCCGATGCCGCCATGTATCAGGCAAAAGGCATGGGGCGCGGTCGCTATGTGCTATTCGATGACAGTATGCACGAGTCTCTGGTAGACAGCGTCAGAAAAGAAACGGCGTTGCGACATGCGAAAGTTGAGAAAGACTTTGCGGTAAATTATCAGCCTATTATGCAACTCGATACAGGCGAGGTCAGAGGCATTGAAGCACGTATTGAGTGGCAAGATCCGCGTTATTCATTCGACAGTAGTGAACTGCTACCGCTTGCAGAGCGTACCGGGCTTATTGTTAAGCTCGACCGTTATGCACTCAAAACCGCGTGTCAGTGGGTTGCAAACAAAGGCCTCCCGCAAGACGTTTTGTTGCATGTGAATTTGTCTGTGCGTCATTTGCTTAAAACAAGCCATTTGAACGAGCTGGTTAATATCGTATTGGATAACGGTGTTAAACCAGAGCAGGTGGCGTTGGAGTTTGATGAAACCTCATTAGTGCAGGACGGTCGCCGTGTGCTGGCCAGCCTGAGACGTTTATCCGAGTTTGGCTTTACGTTGGCAATAGATAACTTTGGCAGCGGCTCTGGGCCATTACAGTTTTTATATAACTTCCCGTTCAGTATTTTGAAACTGGATCATCATTACATAGCGCGCCTGGGTAGTAATTCGCGCGCGCAGGCTATGCTTAAACATGTTGTGACGCTTTGCCACGAGCTTGATATTCAGGTTTATGCTGACGGCTTAGAAACCGAGGGTCAAAAGCAGGATGTCGAAGAGCAGGGGGTTGCCATAGGCCAGGGCAGTTATATTAACGCTAATTATGAAGTGGAACTGAAAAAGGACGACGGCAGTAACTTTGTCTGCGCTTAAGACTTTTTCAGCGCACTTTTCAGCATTGCCAGTCCCTGACTTCTTTGCTCTTCCCGTTCTTCATCTGTTTTCTGCTTGCGGTGTTCCCACTCTAAGTCATCCTGAGGCAGTTCTAACAAGAACCGACTGGGCTGCGGCTCGAGTTTCTCACCAAACTGACGGCGCTCTTTCGCCATAGTGAAGACTAACTTATGCTGTGCTCGTGTTATGCCCACGTAAGCAAGCCGACGCTCTTCTTCAATATTGTTTTCATCAATACTGCTTTGATGCGGCAGTAAGCCTTCTTCCATGCCCACCAAAAACACGTTAGGAAACTCCAGTCCTTTGGACGCATGCAGGGTCATTAACTGTACCTGCTCAAACTGCTCGTCGTCTTCGTTACGGGACATCATATCGCGCAGTGACAAACGACTGACCACCTGATCGAGTGACATTGGCTCATGCTCAGCGTCGCCTTTTAGCATATCGGATACCCAGCGATGCAGCTCATAGACGTTTTTAACGCGCATCTCAGCGGCTTTGGCACTGGGACTTTGTTCAAACAACCAGTCTTCGTACCCGATATCGCTCAGCAGTTGTCGTACGGCATCTCCCGCATTTTCCTGGTGATCAGCCTGACGGGCGAGGGTATCTATCATATTGCGGAACACGTCTACATGCTGAAAAATACCGGTGCTGAGCTGCGTTTTTAAATGCGGTGACTGGCAGGCTTCAAATAAGCTGCAGCCTAATTCCTGCGACAAACGACCAATACGTTCCACGGTTTGCGGACCAATGCCGCGGCGCGGCGTGTTAATAATACGCAGAAAGGCGGTGTCGTCGGTTGGATTCACCAACAACCGCAGGTAAGCCATAATGTCCTTCACTTCCGCCCGGGCAAAGAATGACTGACCACCGGTAATTTTATACGGGATGCGATTGTTCATCAGGGCTTTCTCAAACAGACGCGACTGGTGATTACCCCGGTATAAAATAGCAAAATGGTGATACGGCGTTTTACGCAGGAACCGCTGTTTTACAATTTCGGCAACCACGCGCTCTGCTTCGTGCTCTTCATTTCGGCCAAAGATAACACTCAGCGGTTCACCGTATTCCATCTCAGAAAACAGCTTTTTCTCAAAGACATGCGGGTTATTTTCAATGAGGATGTTGGCTGCCTTCAGAATACGGCCGTGGGAGCGGTAATTCTGTTCCAGTTTCACCACTTCCAGCTGTGGGAAGTCCTGCTTTAACAGTGCTAGGTTCTTTGGCTGCGCACCGCGCCAGGAGTAAATGGACTGATCATCGTCACCCACTACGGTAAAACGGGCGCGCTCGCCCACCAGTAATTTAACCAGCTGGTACTGACTGGTGTTGGTGTCCTGATACTCATCCACCAATAGGTACTGAAACTTCTTCTGCCAGCGCGCGCGGGCGTTTTCATTGGTTGCCAGCAATAAGGTCGGCAGACGAATAAGGTCATCAAAGTCGACGGCATTGCAGGCGTTCAGGTTATTCTGGTATTGCTGATAAACCTGCGCGAAGGCATTTTCCTGATCGTTTCCGGCTTTTTCTAAGGCCTGCTCGGGCGAGAGCATGGCGTTTTTCCAGTGGCCTATCTGGTGCTGACAGGCTTGAATCAGCGCTTTGTCGCCCTCAAATACATCCTCAGTTAAGGCATTCAGCAGGGCAAAGGTGTCCTGGTCGTCGAATAAGGAAAAGCCGGGCTTAAACCCCAGAGTGCTGAGTTCGCGCCGGATAATATTCAGCCCCAGAGTATGAAAGGTACACACGGTTAAACCGCGCAATTGCGTTTTCGGCAAGGTTTGCGCAATACGCTCTTTCATTTCTTTGGCGGCTTTATTGGTAAAAGTCACCGCGCCAATTTGGCGTGCCGTGTAAATTTGCTGACGAATAAGGTAGGCAATTTTCTCGGTAATCACCCGGGTTTTACCGCTCCCGGCCCCGGCCAGTACCAATAAAGGTCCCTGAGTATAATGTACAGCCTGGTTCTGGCGATCGTTCAGCATGGGCGCCGTAGAGTTCCTGATTCGTGAAAAAGCCGATAAGAAGCTCGGATTTTACCTGAATCTCCTGCTAAGCTAAATGAATAAGCAACGATTTACACAAAGAGAGACTTATGGACAACAAAACAATAGAAAATATTGCTCGCCAAATTAACGACAGCATGCCTGCCGGCGTAAAAGAACTGGCCGGTAATATGGAGCAGCGAGTTAAACAAACGTTGCAGTCACAGCTGTCGAAGCTGGATTTAGTTACCCGCGAAGAGCTGGATGTACAGCAGCAAATGCTATTGCGCCTGCGCGAGCGTGTTGAACTGTTAGAAAAAGAATTGGAAGCCAGCAAAAACCAGAACAAGGACTGAGTCAGACGTATGATCCAATGGATTAGTGGAAAAGTAGTCGAGAATTACCGTTGGAGTTCTGGCGTTTTCAGTTTGAGAGTCGTGGCCGAGCCGTTTGACTTTAAAGCCGGGCAGTTTGTGCGTTTAGGCTTGAATGTTGGCGGTGAACAACTGCTGCGCGCCTATTCACTGGCCAGTGCGCCGGGCGAAGCCATACTGGATTTTGTCATAGCCGAAGTGGAAGATGGCGAGGTTAGTACTAAGCTCGCTAAGTTGCAGCCTGGCGACAGTGTCGACATCACCCAGCCCGCCGGTGGCTTTTTTACACTGGACGAAGTGCCGGACGGCGACAGCTTGTGGATGCTCTCAACCGGTACCGGTATTGGCCCGTTTATTTCCATGCTGAGAACCGAAAAGCCGTGGGAACGATTCAAACGCATTAATCTGGTACACGGTGTTCGTGTGGCAGAAGACCTGGTTTATCAGGGACAAATAGAGCAGTGGCAACAAGAATACCCCGGCCAGTTGGGCTATCAGCCGGTTATAACCCGTGAAAACATTCCGGGGGCTTTTTCTGCTCGCATTCCTGAACTGATTGGTTCAGGTCAATTAAGCGATGCACTCGGCACACCGCTAGATAGCCGCGCACAAGTCATGCTCTGTGGTAACCCCGACATGATAAAAGAGTCACGCGCCGCGCTGGCTGAGTTAGGACTTGCCAAAAACACCCGCCGTAAGCCCGGTAATGTGACCTCTGAGAACTATTGGTAAAGCTTAGTCTTCGTTATATTCCAAAAAAGAGCAGATCAATAGCTGCGGTGATTCTATCTCTGTCGTGGGATAGGTCACCGACTGTGTTAGTGAGCTGAGCTTTAGAAATACTCGCCATATCTTGTGTCATCAATGAGAAAGTCTTTCCCTCAACGGTAACATCCGGGTTCAGCTTGGTGAGTTGAAAGGATTCAGCCAGCGCAGTGGGTATCAAAGGTATCACTAAGGTTGTCGATAAGGCTGACAGCAGATCGCTCTGCACATCGATAAGATAGGGGTAGGTTGTGCGTGTCGCTGTATTGTTATTGGCGTAGACGGTGAATTGAGCCATCAGAATTTTCGCACGCTGTCGCTGAATGTTCCGTTGCGCTCTACAAACTGGTTGTAAGCGTCCATTGCTTTAGAGTTTTCTTTCAGCCACTGCGCTTGTTCTTTCAAACGAATTTGTTCCTTCAATGCAGACTCAAGTGTCGCCGATAAATTGATATCAAGCGATTTTGCTTTTGCCAGAAGTTCAGCGTTAATACTGACATTTGTCGGCTTCTTTGAAGCAGATGAGGTTGTGTAAGCAGCCATTTTATCACCTGTTATTAAAAATGCGTAATTCATGCGCATTAACCATACGCATGAATTATAGCAGAGTTAATTTCAGATGGTTAACTCTTCATCCTTGAGGCTTCATACTAGGCTGGTGATGAAACGCCACGGATTAATTCAGGTCGAACTGTGCTGTCGCTATTTCTTCCAACCTGTCGTAAGGGATGTAACCGGGCGTTACTTGCTGACCAATGATAATAGTCGGTGTGCCGCGAAAGCCTAGTTCGCGAAATGCTGACATATTTTTGCGAATAACCGCTTCGCTCTCGCCGGACGGTGACAAGAAGGCCTTGGTACTCGTGACTTGCGCAACACTTTGCAGTGAATCGGCGGTGTGCATACCTGACTTTTTCATCATTAAGTTGTGGGCTTCAAAGAATGCCTTAGGGTCATTGCGCCAAAGGTTCAGCCCATAGAGTGCTGAGTTGGTTTTGAGCCCATCAACCTGCTGTTGGCGTAAAGGCACGAAAATGTTCACGACCTGAATAGACGGGTATTCCTCAATTAGTTTATGAAGGCCAGGCTCTAACTTCTTACAAAACGGGCAGTTGTAGTCGGTAAACACAATGATTTTATGTGGCGCGTCTTGGTCACCTAAAATTGGATGTGCCGCCGACTGATAGAGCCATTCCTGGTGGTTAGCAAAGGCATTTTTCTGCTCACTTTGCTGTTCTAAAAAGCGCTGCAAGCCTCTGTGAATGTTTGAAATTAGCTGCGGATTTTCACGCAATAGCTGTTCGACTTTCTCTAAATCTTCTTCTTGTTGTGGATTTAAATCTTGCGCAAATACGTTGCTGCTAAAGATAAAAGCAACGATAAAAAACGTTTTATAGATAAAATTCATACAACTTTCCTACTTAAAAATGAGTGACTTAAAAAAACTGGTGAAACCAAAGACGAATAAACAAACCGGGAGGTGTTGTGACTCCGGTTGTCGCCGAAACTATGTCACCGTTTTCAATAATGATGATGGTTGGCGTGGCAGATACCTGCCAGCCATTTGAGACGCGGTTGAGGTTGTCGTTAACAATAGGGAACTCATACCCTTTCGCCTGCGCGTAGCGCGTGAGTTTGTCGTTGTCGCCGGAGCGCAACGCCACGCTAATGGTTGGGTAGTGGTTACCAACGTAATCAATCGTAGGCGATACCGCCGGGCAAACAGGACACCAGGTTGCCCAGAAATACAGCACAACCGGGCTGTCCTTACTCATCTCGCGTAAGTTATATTGCTCGCCGTTTATGTCCGTTAGTGACGACAGCTCCGCCGGAACAGACTCCGGCACGTCACTATTACGAAAGGCATCAACTACGAAAGCGACGACCGAGAACAGGACAATATAAAGCGCTGCGGTTCGTAGCCGCTTTGCCCACGACGGCTTAGCTTTGCTATTGCTCACGAGCATCCTCCAGCGCGTCCATGACTTTGTCTTTACTGAGCACTACGGGCAGGGTTATACCGTCCGGAGCGCCGGGTCCGTAGACTTTGTTAAAGGGCACACCAAAGGTATTGTTGGCCTTTAAGTATTGCGTGATGCTCTCGTTGGCTTTGGTCCAATCGCCGCGCAGACGGGTGACGTGCTCCTGGCCTAAGGCGTTAAATACCGGGTCTTGCAGTAATACGCCCACCTTATTGGCCTGGCAGGTCACACACCAGTCTGCGGTCACATCCACAAACACGGTTTGGCCACTGGCAACGGCTTCATCAATACGCTGCTGGGTTAGTGGCTGCCATTGGTGGTCCTGTGGTAGTTTGTTGACCCAACGGTCCGCGGTAAGAATTAACGTCGTACCGACAACGGCAGCTAATACCAAAAAGCCACCAATGGATAAAAACAGAGCTTTGCGGCCATGCACTTTACCAATAATCACCAATGTCAGAACTGATAAACCGACGGTTAGCACCAGGAATAGCTCGTTGCTGATAAAGTTTTTCAGCAAGGTTGTTAGCCAGACCGTGGTTGCCAGCATCATAATGGCGAAAACGGGTTTTACCCACTGCATCCAGCGACCGGGTTTGGGAAGTAACTTGGCGGTTTTCGGGAACACGGCTATAAGTAACCAGGGCAGCGCCATGCCAACCCCAAGCGCGGCAAAAATCAGCAGAATAACCGATGACTCAGCAGCTAATGCAAAGGCCACTGCGGTGCCTAAAAAAGGCGCTGTACAAGGTGTCGCCAAAACCGTTGCCAGCATGCCTTGCAGGAAATGCCCTTTATAGCTGTCATCGCCAGCGGTTGCGGCACTGGTACTCAAAGAAGACGGCAATCTAAACTCAAAGGCACCCATTAAGTTCAGTGCGAATACCCAGGTAATAGCGATTAATGCGGCAATGAAGTAAGGGTTCTGAAATTGAATACCCCAGCCGACAGAACTGCCTGACCAGCGCAGTGCCATAAGCCCCAGGGCAATGACCAGAAACGAGCTGATAATACCCAGTGACGATGCAAAAAACTGCTTACGCACGACCTTCGGCTGCTGTGCATCAGACAGCATCAGGCTTTGAACTTTCAGGCCTAATACCGGCAACACGCAGGGCATAATGTTCAAAATAAGCCCACCCGCTAACGCCATAAGTAAAATGGCCCACAGCGGCGGTGTGTTATTCGAAATAGTGCCTGCGGTTAGTTGAACCTTATATTCAGCGGCAAACTTTTTATCACTGACTGTTGCTATGAGCTCAGCGCCGCTTAGGTCCGGCAGATCCAGCCAGTGGCTAACCTCAATATTCGCCGTGAGTGTATTGCCTTGGAGCTGAATATCTGGTGATGAAAAAGCGGCATCGGCCAGAGCTTCGTCGCTGCTGTGTATAAACAGCTGAGGATCTTGCCAGCCACTGTCACGCTCTATGGTCAGTTGAATGCGTTGGTTGGCGTCGGACCAAATAGCCTGCTTGACGTTATTGCTGTCGTACTCCCGAGGCACCTTGCCCATCGCCTGATTAAAGGCAAAGGCACGATCACTGTCGATGGTCAGGGTGTCCAGATCAACTTGCAAGTCAATTGGGTAGTCCGTTAACACACAAACGGTGGTACAGGATGACATAGTCAGTGTACCGCTAATGTGTGCCTGCGCGGCATCCGGGCTTAACTGTATCATTAACGGAAAGGCCAACGACCCCTGATACCCCACGGTATCGATACCCTGAATGCTGTAGCGCGAGGGCACCGGCCAGTGCCACTCAATATCGTCAATATTGGATGACTCAGACCAGTCAAAGGTTGGCGGTATGCCGCCTTCCCCCGGCGAGCGCCAGTAGGTTTTCCAGCCCTCATCCAGCTCAACATGCAGCAGGGCGGGTAGTAGGTTGCGCTCAGCCTCATAGTGGCCGGTCAGTTCCAGCTTCACCGATACCGGCGGATGATCTTCATGATTCAGCCAACCGGTAGACGGCGTTTCTGCTAGGCTTTGCGCGCTGTAAAGCAGCAACGCAGCAATAAGCGATAGCAGCCACAACGGTAAAATTTTATTCATACATTACTCCTGAAGTTAGTATTCCAACGATGAAAACCCGTTGGAAGCGCTACTCCAGAAAACAACAAAATACGGCGTGGGGTCGCCTTTTACAGGGAAAGAGAAAAAGTGGCGGCGCGAGCCGTTTGTTTACAGTGGTCCTCAGCGCCAAAGTCAGAAGAATAAAGAAAGACAGTGCCGCGTAGGTTATGTCGGACAGAAATTGCTGTAATAAATGCGCTGTTTTGTCACAGTCGGCCTTGGCATTTTCGTGTTTTGTGCCTGAGTCTACATGGCTGCCCACTATCTGTTCAGCCGCTGGCGCGCCCTGATGCTTAGGGCAGCCTTCCAGCCAACCAAGGTTTTGTCCCCAACACAGTGCAAACACCAGTAATAGCAATGGTGCTATATACCGACCTTTTCGACACTGTTGGTTCAGTTGGTGGAACATGTTTTTTACTGACCTTTGGTTATTCGGTTTGTTCTTAATTAGGGCAAGATGATGACAGAAGTGGGGGTAAAATCAAGGGAGGAAAGGCGCGATGTCGCTCAGGGTTTAACGTTGATAGCTTACAGACAGCAACGGAGTGAATATTTATAGTGACGCCGTTGTTCAGTCAGGGAGAGACAGATGGCTTTAGCGCGAGTCTATACGAGGGCACTGATAGGTATTCATGCGCCGGAAATTCGGGTTGAGGTGGATCTGGCCCGGGGAATGCCTGGGTTTACTATGGTCGGCATGCCTGCAACCACGGTTAAGGAAGCGCGCGACCGGGTGAAAACCGCCTTAATGAACGCGGGGTTTGAATACCCACCGGCCACACGTATTACGGTTAATTTAGCACCTGCAGATATTCCGAAAACCGGCGCTCGGTATGACTTAGCTATAGCCGTGGGTATATTGGCGGCGTCGGGGCAAATACCGGACAGTATTTTAGAGCAGGCAGAGTTTTACGGGGAGCTAGCGTTAACAGGCGAACTACGTGCTGTGAATGGACTCATTCCTGCTTTGTTAGCGTGTCGTGAGAAAAAGCGTCAGGCGTTTGTCCCAATTGCTAATCAGCAGGAAGCGGGATTAGTTCGTGAGCAAAAAAGCTGGTTAGCTGCTGACTTGGTCAGTGTGTATGAGCATTTGCATGAACATCAGCCGCTTCGAGAGTCCAAACCAGTAGACTGGGCGTGTCAGGCGGAAAGTGATGAAGGCGATTTAGCCGATGTAGTCGGGCAGGAGCAGGCAAAACGGGCTTTGTTATTGTCCGCTGCGGGTAAGCACCATTTGTTATTTGTGGGTCCGCCAGGCACGGGCAAAACCATGCTGGCGCAGCGCTTGAGTGGCCTATTGCCGTCATTGACTGAGAAAGAGGCGATGGAAATAGCCGCGGTTAAATCGGTGTCTTTTGACTACCACGGGACAGAGGCATTAACTCAGCGTGAAGTGAGAAGCCCACACCATACGTGCACTGCGGCTGCTTTAGTGGGTGGGGGTACTGTCAATTCGCACAATAAATTCTAAATTCGCATAATAAGCGCTACCGGGATAACAGGAATGGATTATATTGGCAGAAATACATCATCTTAATTCAGCCCGGTGCTGCTGTGAGTTTTAAGGTAGTTGAAAATACCGAAATGAAAGCTTCTAATACAAGGAGGCAGTAAAGACGTGTATCTTTAGAAAAGAGAGAATATTACTTTAAAGGGGATAGCTTTTTTGGAAGTCATGATAGCCAACATTCTGAATGATAAGAAATGTGATATTATCGGAACCGGATTTTTAGCTGTTTTTAATGGTAATCAGTTTATTGTCACTTGCCGACACGTAATTGACAAAGTGATCGATGGTAAAGTAGTCGCAATTTTAAATTGCTGTAAAAATGTTTTTCCTTCACCTAAAGACTTTATTGAGCTTAGTGAGCCGAGTTTCCACCCAGATGATACCCCGACTTCGAGTTATGATATTGCCATATATAAGGTTCCGGCCTCACTCCAGTCTACCAGTCAGCCTATAAATTTAGAGCGCAGTACAATTAATAAAGGATTAAATATAGGTTCAACAGCATGCATATCTGGTTACCCTGTTGACTACCTAAAACAAAATCGTGTGGAAGGCTCATCTTTAATTCTAGTCCCGAAGAAAATAGATGGTAAGTTCATAAGATTACCTATGGAGAATCTGACGGTGTCCGGTTTTAAACGCGAAATCAGAGGGTCTCAAGCTTTGCAGATTACTTCAGGGGAAAGAATGGGTACAGGAGCATCTGGCTCACCGGTCATGGATTCTTCTGGACACTCTCTTGTCGGTCTCTACATAGCAGAAATAAATGCGACTTATACTTCGTTAGAGCATACGGGGAACCTTTATGCGGCTTGCTATATACCAGCGGTTTATATAGCTGAAGCAGTTAAGGCTCTTGAGGGTTAGCCTTCAAGTATACTTTGAGTATGCTGACCACTGGACTTCCCATATTTTGCTACACATTTTTAGGTTGCAAGCAATTAGTTGAAAAGTATTTTTCCTCAGATTTAGAAGGCTTTTTATGGATACTGACATAAACCATGCAAGCGAACTTTACCGTACTTTTGAATTGAACCGTGAGCGTCTTCAATTAACCCAGGAAAAGACAGCTAAAGCCGCAAAAGTAGTAATAAATATCCTTGAGTTCTGGGAGCTGAAGCACAGTCCTGTGCACTCTCTTTTCAAAGAAGAGTTGTCTAAATATGAGCTGAGTTCCGAATATGAATTTTCCGATGAATTTGTTTTTGCCGCATCGCTTATACTTGGTATCTATGCCGACTTGCGTAAGTTGTTCTTACAGGATGCGCATCATATTGAGTGGATTAATTCGCCACATAAGCATCTTGAAGATGACCAACCAAGTAAACTGATAGCTAGCGGAAACGCGAAGCATATCGAAAAAGTCAGAGATTTTATAAAGTTTTCCTTGTGAGCTGAAGCCTTATTTAGATACGGAGTCTCTGACCCGCTGTACGATAATTGCGTCTTTACTCGTAAAATGATTAAGACTTGATAGCTTTGTAAATATGGGGTTCTCTTCTAGCTTGAGTTCGTCGGCATAAACTTTTAACGCATTTATGAGCCAGCCTCCCAAAGCGATAAAACCTCCGCCTCGTGTGCCGGTTAACTCCATGCCTGCGCCGGCTAATGAGCCCAGAAATCCCGACATGTTGAGCTTCGATAAGCGAGCCTTATTATTTTCTATTGTCTTTACTTCTTGTTCTAGGCTTTTTAACTTTTGGAATCGCTCACTCTCATCCATATTGGCGTACTCTTTGACTATATTGGGTAAAGAGCGAGTCAAGCTAGATGACAGTGCATTATCAAGCTCTAGTATGTCCATATCATTATTAATGGTTAATATTTCACTCAATAGAGTACTAAGTTCAGACTCTCGAATTTGCTTTGTCTGTTTAGCTACACCGTTATATAGTCCACTGATCACTTGGCATGCCGCAGCTTCTGAATAATCATTGCTATCGAAAGGAAAGTGATGTGCTCCAAGCCCTTGAGCATACTCATAGCTTGAACCAGCAGATGTGAGCTCAATTAATAAATCTTTACCTCTCTCTTGAAAGCTCTTAGCAGCAAGTCTTGAAACGCCTAGCTGATGTGCTGACGTTGCACCTTCCTTATCTAACAAAAACTCACCAAACTGCCATTGCTCGGAAAGTATGCTTGCCAATTTTTGAACCTCAGGGATATTAACTCGAGCGCATCGATGTAAAAAGTGATACTGCTCGTCACTTGAAAACGTAGCTCCCATGATTTTCGTCTTACTCTGAATAGCTTTTATGGTTGCGGCTGCAAGCCGTCTTGAGAATATGATCGCATTTGGATCCACGGAAATAATGTCTAGCAATAAGCTTTGAGAATAACGGGAAAGGTTTTGTGGAACAACAAATAGCAAGCGGCCTCTTGCCACCAACTCTCTAAGTTCATGACGGTTAATATTGAACATTTTATAAAAATGCTCGTCTTCAGCTTGTAAGGGTAAAGCAATGACGACCTGTTCATATAGCGTTAAATACACTCTTAAGTTTTGCCTGGGAAACACAGAAGCATCAACAAAGCATCGTGTTTGTTTAGCTAGAAACTTGGGTAGTAAAAATTCGTCCTTTTGAGCTGTTTCATCCCCACTAAAAACGGACTGTCTATTTTGAACCCAAAATTCTTCATCCTCTTCGTAGCGAGCCAATAACTCTCTTGAGAACTGTTTCTGTATAAAACCACTGGCAACAAGTTGCATGTTGTTTTGCGTGTTAGGCTTAAAGTCCACTACTCCAGGATAGTCAGAAATTGTAGGATTAGTTTCAAAAGTAAAGTCATACCCTTGGTGCCCTAAAGATTCGCAAATTAACCGGATATCTTGCTGTTCACTTTGAGCCAGCCTTGTTTTAAAAGTTAGTTTGAATTCATTAGTGGCAAACAAAAACTGCACATGAAATGGGTGGTATTTTCGTGGAATATGAATGTTGATTTGGTTTATCGCTTCACCCATCGTCATGGGATGACCATAAACCTGAATTTTTTCAAGCATACTGCGCGATTCAATCGGGTAGTAGTTGTCGAGTTCCTCACCAACTATGGTGGCGTAGGGAACTCCTACACTATGCAAGTTATAGTATTGCTCTTTTAGTTCGTTTAATAAGGCCTTATTTTGTTTTACTTCGGGAATTACCGCAAATAGCTTCTTCCCATCAGTAAAAAGCCCCTTATGTGAGTGTTGATAGGTTTCAAGCCTAAACCGCTCATAATCGTGCCTTATGGCATCCATAATAGGTACGCTGTATGGAAAGCTATTAGTCATTGTGAACTCCGAACGGTTTTAATAAAGGTGTTAATTTAGGAGTGAAAGGCAATTTTTAATAAGTTCCCCCGTTATAAAGCAAATCCAACTAGCTATTCAAGCTATTTGGTGTTCGCATAGTTCTTACTTTACCGGCTAATTTTTGAAGCATGGTTTGGGTCCAGCTTTTACTAGGCAGCCTGTGCCTCTTATAAGGGGCTTGCAAGCTGTGTGAGTGCTGAAGTAAGATTGATTTGATGGTTAGTAGGTAACTACCACGATGATAATTCTGGAGATTCTTATGCATTCAAAACAAACTCGTAAAATCTCTGAGAGGAAGGCTGCCGGTTTGCGCATGCTTCACGCCGCTGTTGCTAAAGCTAAGCAAGAAGGCAGAGTCCGCACAAAAACTCGCGCCTCATTGAAATAATGCTCGATCAGTTTCACGCAAGGGCGACACAATGTCGGTTTTTGTACCTGACGTAAACTCACAATTTTATTACCTCAGTAACGAAAACCATTCTGGAACATCGGTTGTGTAACCTTTTGGAAGTGTACTGGTAGCCATAAACCGTTCTTGGGACGTTCCTCGCACCGGGTGTGTTTTAAAAAAGTGGCTTAAGCGCCTTGAACGTTAGATGCCCGCATGCTTTTTACCTTCTTTACTAACTCTTTGAAGCATGACTCGCACAAGTCAAAGTGAAACGAGTCACCGTCGTGATTTGAGCCATAACCATACGATGCATTCAGTTTCCCGTACTCGCTAAAGTCGTTAAGGTTGTCGTGATGCTCTTTTTGAAAGTCAGGGACAACGCTGGCACCGCAGGCATCACAAAGAATATCAGTAATAACCTCTACCGATTGATTTGCCGTTCTTTTCATAGCAGCTTCCTTAATAACAGTGTTCAAATCCAATATAGACCATTAATCGAATGCTGGTTTTCATGGATATTAAGTAGCCCTGAGCTAAGGCCAATTGTGGTACCAAGCTAGCATTTTGAATTCACAATCGCCTTAGCGCGACTACGGACAGCTTCAGGAAATTCGTACTTCAATAGTACACGATAAAATCTTGTCACGTACTGGCAGTGGAATTTTTCATTAGGGGGCAACCAGCTATCGGGTCCCTGGGCTCCCTTACTGCGGTTTAAACTCGCGCTTACCGCGAAAAGGTTAATAGGGTCGTTGGCGAACCTGTCTCTTCTTGACTCAGACCATGAGGAAGCACCATTTCTCCAGGCCCAGGCTAAAGGTACCAGGTGGTCGATGTCCATTTTAGAAGAATCAAAAAAGACAGAGCCCGAATATGGGTCGTTCCACCGACCTCTTACCACACGACAACCGTCACTAGACTTTGTTGTTGGACCGGTCGAAAGCTCTAACAAAAGTTCGTGGCGAGTGTTGAGACAATCCCCGTCTTCATCTATCCAACCGGCAAAAGCGTTTCTGGAATACTCACCGGGTGAGCTTAACTCAGGAGAGCTTTGTACGCTTGGTGCTTTCTGCCCTGTAGGAAGTCGGCCTCCGGCATCAAGACAGGCGTTAATGGAGTCGTATGCTTTGAAGTTATTGGTCCGTTCATAATAAAGACTAGATGTGTCGTGACATATCTTGCTGTTACTCATTTTAACCGACGGGGTTTGAGCGTAAGCCGTTGCCGGTGTAACAGAAAGAAGTAAGGCGGCCGATACGATAACGGCGGTAATGAGAGGCTTGTAGGCTCTTGTTATCAAGTGTGTGATGCGTTGCAATTTTTCATATCCCTGTGAATTGTATTACAGCAACTATATCAGCACCTCCCAGTTAAGACTATTTTGTGATGGTGGACTGATGATAGGGACAAAGTCTTTCAGTAAAAGTAGCAGCCCGCACGATGACGGGAAGATTGGAAGGCTTATTAGCCGTTGCAGGCGCACCCGGGACCTTTAGTACACGTTTTGCTCTTAGCTATGCAAGAGTCTCCACAAGCTTTGCCTTTCTTGCAGACTTTGCAGCACTTTTTGGAATCAGCTAGCAAACTATCCGCTGATAAACTTCCATCAGGCGAGGCGCAGTTTGTTTGGTCATCGATTGTCACCGAAGACCCTATACTGGTAGCTACGCGATTTTTATCAGTACTGCTATCTGCATTTGCAAAACCAAAGGCTATTAAAAGGGTTAACAGTAAAAGTAAGTGTTTCATATGAGCCTTTATTACAGACTGCTTACTCTTGACTTTTGGCAAGCCTTAACGAGAACTTAAATAGTAGCGCGTTTTTCAGTCGTAAAGCCTTAATATAAAAACTATTAAGCAGAGGACATATCTAATCTGAAATCTAATAAGCGTGAATCCTAGGGTGTACTTTATAAATCATTTGTGATCTAATGTCTGTAAGTTAAATATAGAACATACTATTTAATACATGGAATATGATGAGTTGAAACGCCAAATTGGTAAAGCAGGCTTAACTAATAAAGAGTTTGCTAAGCTAATAAGAATAAATCCCAACAGCATAACAAACTTTAAAAAGAAGAGTGTCCCAAAAAACATAGCTATTATTGCTACTTTGATAGCAGAAATGAAAGAGCATCGGGTTGACTTTAAGGCTGTTCTCAATTCCTTTGAAATTAAGTAATTAAGGTAAAAAAATGAGCAAAAAGGCTTTCACGCTTGATCAGAGAGTCGCGTTTTACAATGCGATAGCTAATAAAGATCCAGAAAAAAAGATCGTAAATTACAATAAAGAGTCTGACACCCTATCATATTCAAGTTTAATAAAATCATTTGAAAGAATTAATGGCAAGCCTACTGACGAAGAGCTAACCCGCGCTCTTATCTTATTGTATTTGATCCACGACTATAATTACTCAGCAGATAAAATAGTTATAGAAGATTATGTAGAAGGTGGGGGAAGCAAGCGTAGTAGAAGCTCTAAAAAGCTGCTTGAAACTGATATTTGTATAACTAATGAAGAAGGCGAAATAGAAGTCATATGCGAGATTAAGCGCATACAGGATTATAACAACTCAAAAGATAACTCATTGGAAAATCAGCTTTTTGTTCCTTTTAAAAGCTACACTAAGTATGGAAAAGCAAAATACTTGTTTTATTTGAGTGTTGATATTCCTCTAGAGCCTTCTCATTTCCCGTTACAGTGTATCGGGATAGATACGTCAATATCTCCAACGCATGAAAAATGGCTAAAGCAGGGAGGAAGCCCTCATTTTGTCGATATTGTATTAAACGGAAGTGCCCCTGATTTAGGAAACGTTTTTATAAAATCAGGAGGATCAAATTTAGATAGTAGCAATGCTCGAGATTTAAATGATAATTTTGGGAACAATGAATTAAGAAGATTATGGTCTAATCTCTGGAATCATATTTGGGGCGGAACACTTGAGGATAATAAAAAATTTGAAAATTTTAACAAGGTTCTTTTAGCTAAAATTTACGATGAATCGAAAACTTTAGAGGGAACTGCATACTCTTTTCAGCGCAAGTTTTCCAAGGGAAAACCAATAACAAATGAAAGTCTGGCAAACAATATTGATTTACTTTACCGCAAAGCATACGTTGAGTACCTTTCAAAAGACAAGTCTCAAGAACTTTTTTCCGTAAAAGGTATAGATTTTAAAGAATTTCCTGTAGAGCTTATTTCTAAATGTGTTACGGAACTTCAACCCTATTCGTTTAAAAGGAATAGATTTAAAAATGTAGATGTGCTTGGTGAGTTCTATGAAATGGTTATAAGGGATGCATTCAAGCAGACCAAAGGGCTATTTCTCACTCATCCCAATATTGTTCTTTTTATCTTATCTGCATTAGATGTTGAAGAAAAAGTTGTAGATACTATTCGCCAACCTCATGATCGAAGGTATAGGCTCCCATACGTGATCGATCCGAGCTGTGGAACTGGCACATTTTTAGTCAACTACATGCAATATGTACAAAAGTATATAGAGCGCAACCATAAAGATATAGCGAAAGGAGATGAAGACGTTAAAGATTTTATCGAAAGGAACGTTCTCGATAAATACGCTTTCCGTTGGGTAGTTGATTATGTTTACGGTATTGATTATGAGCCAGTTCTCGCCACCGCCTGTCAAATCAATTTAATTCTGCATGGCGATGGCAGTACCAACATATACAACACTGATGGGTTGGCAAAATTCCAAGAGTATAGCAAAGAGAGCGTGACCGGAGCGATGAATATGCTTTCTTCTGAACTTTGCGAACCTACCGGTTACTACAATAAGGATTCATTGGGTAAATTCGACTTCATAATTTCGAATCCACCCTTTAATGTAAAGGTTGACAAAACACAAGCTAAAGATACTTTCAACGTTCGTGGAAAGTCGGAAGCGTTTTTTTTGGAAAGGTGGTATCAGTTATTAAAGCCTAAGGGCAGAATAGGTGTAGTTCTTCCGGAAAGTTTCTTTGCAGTTGAAGAGGATATTTCAGGAAGATATTTCTTATATCGGCACTTCAACATTAAGGCGATTGTATCACTTCCTTCACATGCATTTCTGCCTCACACTCCAACCAATACAAGTCTTCTTTTTGCTGAAAAGAAGAGTATTAGAGAGGAGAAAGAGTTTGCAAACGAGTGGGATAAGTTCTCAAGTCTTTTTGAAGAAAAGTTTAGCAAGATACACTCAGTATTGCCACTTAAAAAAGCCAATGTATGTTTTGATTTAGATGAACAAGATAAGAAAGATTCTATTAGAAGAATAATAGAAAAAGTGGATGCAATCTGCAACGAAGAGTTCGGTATTGGCTTCATAGTTTTACCATTTTTCACTTCTGAGCAGCTTAGAGAAGACTTCTATACTCAACTAAAGAAAAAGATACGGGATACAGTTTACGCAGCGAAAGAACGCTGGGTATTAAACTCAGTCAGCAAAAGTAACGACAATGTTTTTCATAATTTTCATATTGATGAACTTGGCTATAAATGCGGTAAGAAAGGCTGCAAAGATAGACCTAATGAACTGATTTCAGTTAGTGATAAAGATGGTGGCTTAATTTACAATTTAAAATACTCTCAAGAGTGGAATGAAATTCATTGTGAAGATAAAAATACTGTATTAGGAATTTTAAAGGGCCTAAAAATATGGCAATAACGGTAGAAACTAATTCAATATCTTATTTATCAGACTTTCAACCAATTCGTTGTGATACTTACTTTCGCAGCAAAATAAAGAAGTCGGAATCTTTTTTTATTAACGAAAACATATCTTGGGTTTCTCTGGGTTCAGTTATTGAAAATATTCAAAACGGCATGAATATTAAAACTGAATATTACTCAATGGAACCCACTGATATTTTATACACATCTGTTTCACAAATAAAAGAATATGGGCTTATAAATAAAAACCAAAATTATCTATCAGAAGAAGTTCGTGATTTAAATAATTTCTTTGAATTAGAGCCTGAAATGGTTCTAATTACACGTTCGGGAACCGTTGGCGTTGGTCTCTCAACCAACAACAGCAGCTTTGACTTTGATGAAAGTAGCTATGTCGCATCTGGATTCGTTATTACATCAAAAATAAAGCCGGGATATTCAGCTGATGTTATAGCGAATTATATTAACTTAGCTGACGTCCAAAATTATCTTGCTGCTATGGCGGCCGGAGCATGCCAGAAAAATATATCTCAACCTAATATACTTTCCTTGCCTGTTCCAGAGGTTTTGTTTACTAAGGCTGAGAGTTTCAATGATTTATTTAAACAATATGAGCATTCTACTAATAAAATCAAACGTGTTATCTCTAGAGGTGAAGACAAGCTAAGCAAGTTGAAGGATACAGTATCTGAAGAAGCTTCACGATTGATTAGCGAATTAAGCTAGCTAAACTTTTTTCAGTATTTTAAAGGCACCTGGGTTCCATCCAGATTTTACGGACACATTTAAAACGGTTGCGTTTAACAATGAGTGTACGGTAGAGAAGCGTACTTCTCGATATCTGAAAGACTAACTGACTCTTGATCAATGGCTCGGTTTTCGCATAAATCCAGCATTTTTTGCAGTTCTATGTCTGAGCATTTCCAAGTATTTTGGTTTGGTTTGGCAACCAAATGGCTGTAGGCGTGGTGGTTGCTAGTATTCTCTAGCATGGCATGCATGGGATGGTAGAGCCCGCTAAGCCGGAGCTGAGAGATAGTAGCTCTTAGCCGCCAATAGATCTGAAACCCCTCGCGGTCAAAATCGCCCCAAAAATAGATCTGGGGATGTTGAAGTAAACACTCAATCGGCGGTGGTGTTCCCTGGCGCACAAGAGCTGTTAGCCGACTCTTTTCCTCCACAAGGCTTGCCAGCTGTCTACCGTACTCATTGCCGGAACGAGAGAGCCCATAGCCAAATGTTGTGACCCAAGCGACTTTGTTTCCCATGCAGGTTTGTAGTGCTGCCTCCATAGACTGCGGATTTTCCACCAACACAACGCAGGCTGGTGAGCTGGGACCTGCAGTGATGATATAAGAGGGTGGGCCAATAAGCAGATCAAGGTTAATACCGAACTTGCGAAGTATGGGGGATGGGAGCGCATCGAGCAGCTTTGAGCTGCCAAGAAGATATTTGGCGCTTACCAAATATCGAGATTGCCCTTTTAGTAGAGAAAGATCCTTTCGCAAGGCCATAAGGCCACTCAAAAGGCGCTTCATATCTTCTACTGCCCATCCTTGCATTTTGTCACTAAGTGCAATCAATATTTCTTGATCTGCAGGATCGACATCCAAGTCAGACATGACGGCAAGCCAGCTCTCTTCACATGGCGATCGCACTTGTTGAATTGAAAGCAGAACACGGCCTATGGGCTCACCACGATGCCAATCTTTGCAACTTACTTCGCCGGAATCACGTAATTTCTGGAGACCTTTAATAACCTCATTCCGGTGAAGCCTTGTTTTTCTACACAGGCGTTCAACCAGACGATCACCTTGAACTGATGTCTTCTGACTAATCGAGAGAGTGTTTCTCAATATATTAACAGCTTGCATTATCTGACAACCTGTGATGGTGGAACACGACGGATTTGAGCAGTGCGCAGAGCTGGCTCATCGGAGGTGCACTCACGAAAACTGACCCAGCCTTTGCCACTGTCCCCTGTCTTACCATTACCTTCGTTCTTCCCGATTATGAAAACTGGGAATTTATTAAAATCATTCTGATAGTGAGGGTTATGGATTAGACCTATAAGTTGAAAGCTTCCTCGTGTACTTTCGATGCCAGCCATAGAACTATCAATCAGTTCGCGATTGGACAGGTTTGAAAATAGGCCGTCAATGAGCATTATGTTCACGGACATGTCTCTAGCTTTTTGTTGTGAACGGCGTGACGAAAGGCGCTTTGCTTCGCGTTCAATAGCGAACTCAGCTAAGCGAATTGCCCACATAAGCGATAACGCTGCTTTCTGACCTTCACTGAGATTTTCATTAAATTCATGTTCGTCGCCAGCGCCCCTTATCGAGGTGTTTACGTAGGTGATGGTTGGTTTAGAAAAGATTGTTTGGTAAAGCTTCTTTCGAATTAGAGAACGCAGTGACTCGTGGTAGTCTTCAGTGTCTTCTGAGCGCGTTCTTTGTTTTTCAAGTTCACGGCGCTGTCTTTCAAGGATATCTATTTCCTCGACAATACCATCCATCAGCCGCTGTATTCCGGTTCTGTCCAGCACCTCGGCTTCCACGTTGAAATATGAGGTGTGTTTACCACGGTTAGATCCCACAACAGAGCGTAAGATTCCAAGATCCAATGCTGCATATTCAATAAGGTGCGCGAGACGGCTACTTACTAGCTGCCGCGACTCTCTTTCGGACGATTCGTATTGGTGTAACAATTCTTTGGATCTTGAGAGCTGTTCCAATATGCCCTCGTAAAGTGTTCGCACCTTGGGTATATCCACGACACCATTGATTTCTTTCAGGATCTGAACTTCGACTGGCTTTAGGCCTGTGGGTGACTTGATAACGTCTTTGGCTAAGTCTACAAACGCTTTGCCTTTTTTTTCTAGCTCATCTTTCGCACGCGCCAAGCCGCTTGCTTTGCGATCAATATCGATTTCTTCCAACTCGCCCGATAGTGCATCTGCAATTATTCTGACCGTTTCAGGCTCGTCATTAACGTTTGCATGGAGAAGTTTTTCACATTGTTCAATTAATGGGTCTTCGTTTATATCACGATCGCTTTTGTTGGTGGCATCCGCGCTTAGCTTAGCTACCTTTCGATATCTCTTTAGTGCCAAGAGCACTAACTTATCAATACTTTCCATCGCGTTGCGAACTTGGGGAACAGACTCAGATAACTTGTCCCGTTCAATACGGGCGGCGTCACGTTTTCGCTGCGTTTCTTCGATTCCGCGGGAAATCTCACCAAGCTGCTGTGACAGATTATTCACTTGGTCTGCGCTAATGCTGTCTAAATAATTTTGTGCTCCATCAAAATGTTTGTTGTAGGCATTGCGATTCTCGGCTTTGGTGGCCTCCTGGAGGAGGTCGCGGCGGCGTGTATCGCAATTAGCCATAAATTCAGGGCCACCTTTCTCGTAAAACGAGCCAGCACTGTTAAGCATAATCGCTAAATCGTTTGGCAACACCCTTTCTATTTTTTCGCTCAGGGTAGATATCTGCTCCTCTAGTTTGGACTGTTGATTTTGTCGCTCGGAAATTTGTAGCTCGTATGTTTGAATGTCAGCGCTCAGCTCAACTAGGCGTTTTTGTAGAGTAGTATCCTCTTTTTCGCCGCCAAGTTTTGCATAGCTATCAGCAGATCGGATTATGGCAATAACTTGCGGGCTAGTGTGCTGGCGAAGTTCTTCTACCTTGGATTGGCATTTCTCGAGTTCTTGATTTACCGTTTCGAGCTTTTTGATTTCATTGTCTTGTATGGTTCTTAAAGCCCTCCGGGCTAAGACTACCGACTCGCTTTCATCACCTATTGATGTTGACTCGCTTTGGAGGGTTTCGATGGTGATTTTCACTGTATTTATGCGGGTGTCGAGCGATTCCTTCTCACGCTCAACCAGTAAAGGATCCAGCAAACAAGAGACTGGTCGCGTGACTATACCTGCAGTGGTACCCACTAACAGCTCGTTATTGTCGGCATGTTCAATTGGTGCACTCTGACAATATTCAATAAGGCTACGATAAAGGAAAACCGGTACCTGAGCATCGAAATCTGATAGCGCTTCCGCTGCTTGTTTCGCCTCGTGTTCAGTAGGGAAAACTGGCGCAAAGAGCAGCGCAGAGAAAACGGCCAGCACTTCACGTTTACGCTCATATTTTAGGCCTAGTTCATCAATAACATGATGGAGCACTTGGTATGAAATATTTTTCTCGCTTAAGTAGTCTAACGCGCTGCATGTAGACGCGTTGGCTGCAATTCGCTCATTTTCGAGGGTTTCACGTTGCTTACAAAGGTTCTTTAGCAACATTTCTGAGTCATTCAGTTCGATAGCAATCTCAGCTCGACGGGTGCTTATGTTTTTCAGCCACTGCTCGGGAGAAACGATTTCAGAGACAGTTTCTCTAAATCGATGAAGGGCACTTACCCCTTCCTGATAAGACTCCTGCTGTTGTTGCAACGTCGATAGTCGGGTCTGGTTAGTATTCAGATCAGCCCTGAGTTTGTCTTCCTTTCCTTCGGGAGAAATATTACCGAATCGTTCAATGAAATGCTTATAGGCGGTTCGGTGTTCAGAGAGGCGTTCAAGCGTCTGGCTTGCTTTGTCATGCTCTCCTTGCGCCTCTATTAGTTTTTCCTGTTTCTTTGAGAGATCCGCAGTGCACTCTTTGAGATTGGAAGAAATAGCGTGCATTGACTCAGAAAGACGATTCTTCTCTGCCTTTTTCTGCTCGAGTGTTTCTACGGGTACACATTCCTTACCATATTCAGCTACATATGCCTTCCACGCACCATAGTGCTCGTTAAGTTGTGCTTCCAGAATGGAAAAGTCACTCATCGCTTTGCGTGCAGTAATGAGCTTCTCCCTTACGATACCAGCAGTTTCCTTTGGTGCCTTAAGCTCTTCCTCGCTAAACAAGCCCGATTCGACTAAGTCCGCATAAAGACCTTCGTTTGTTTCCATTCGGGTTTGCTGCTGCTGAAGACGGAGCTGCTCTTGCCGTAAACGATCAAGTTCACTATCGAGATTACGCTCATCTCGCTTTTGTTGCTTCAGATCAGCCTCTTGTTCTATGTATAACAGCCGGTAGGGATTGGTGTCTGCACTGTTATCAAACCAGTAAACTGCATCCTCTAAGAGGTTTATGGCTGTTTCATTCGTTAGATCATGTCCCATTGAGGATGCGGCTTTCAGCAAGGCTTTTGCCGCTTCTATTGAATATGATTCCCCCTTCCGCCTGCCACCATGTAGGCCGTCATGTAACTTGAAGTCGCAAGGAATATCAATAACTTGAGAGCTTTCACCACCCTCTATCCCATTTCTTTGAGCCTGCTCATTTACATGCCTTGTTTGTTTGTCGAGCAGTATCGCCAATCCCCGATCCAGCACTCGGACTTCGGAACGTCCGGGCTCAATCACAAGATGTTTGGCTACATCACCCACTAAGCCTTCAGGTAACGATGACTTCGGCACTCCAAGCAGTCGCCCTTTACCGACTAATTCACTCAATACCTGAACATCACGTTGTATTTTTGCCAAGTGGCGGTCGTACTCGCGCTGTTTTTCTTCAACCTCATTGGCGACACTCATTACTTTCGTGAGCTGTTCTACTCCAGACTCTAGCTCATCGGTTTCCGCGCGTTTGGTAGCAGTATCCTGTTTGGCCTTTACGGTACTGAAGACTGAACGCTCTACTGAGTCTTCAAGGCTTACCTCTCCTTCCTCGCCCTCCCGGTCCATTATTCCTTCCATTATCGCGGGGGCTAACACTTTGTAAAAGAAGACCTCAGCGTAGCTCTGACCAGGTCGAGTCTTTATTTCATATAGCAAAGCACTTTTGTCCTGCCCTCCGCGCTTCTGGAAGTCTGTCATTTGGCGGATAGTCGATTGGGGAAGGTTGACCTTCAGTGCCAGCGCCTCTTCCCATTCATCTTCATGTGGGCTCATTACCAGCCCGGGAAGAGCCTTTCGGTTTTGCACAAACTCTTCGTTGCTAAGTAATGTTCTTTGTTTTCCATCATCTGTGCCAATAGGGAGTTCTTCTAGCCTGCCCTTGTAATAGTAATAATTCACCCCTTGATCGCCTAGATAGCCGTACATACCGAAGACCCAATGCTCACCATTCACTTCATTGCCTTCCGCGGTAATGAAGTCGGATTGTCCTGTATTGGCCAATGGCCTTATCAGCTCGACTTGTATGTGCGACCAAGTTCCCACAGATTTCGGGCTAAATTTCTTTTTTGTGTGACTTACCAGAGTATGATCACGAGACAGTACGGCCAGCATTGCCTCCGCCAGAGTAGTTTTACCGCCGCCATTGGTGAGGTTTACCGCTGTAGATTGCCCCCGAAAGTCCAAACATTCGTAGCGAAAACGCGGAGACCACTTTTTTCGCTTGCCATCGCCGTAAAAATTCAACATGTTGCTAATGGCTACTCGGTTAATCAATCCCATCAGTCAACTCCTCTGTATCTTTGTCTTCATTGTTAGGGGCTACAATATTTACGATGTTATCGAGTGTGTTATCGATGGGTATGCGTAACGACTTATCGTAGTGCTCAGCAATTTCATATGCTCCCAGTAAGGTTTGTTGGTATTCATTCTTTTCGGATTCTTGAATGAGGCCCGCTGCTGTCATCAGCTTTAAAAAGGCGCTAACTCGACGGGATACATCCTTCCCTTTTTCTGAATCAAGAATTGCGACGACTTTTGATGATGCGCCATCACTTAATCCCATCTGTCGAATGTGAGCAATATGCTCCAACACTGATTCCTCAAGCACTTCTCTTGAAAATGTCGCATCAACATAGCTCGATACCTCAGAAACGCCACGGCCAACTCTGGTATAGATAAGGGACAGGTAAATCAGCCAAATATGTAAAAACCAGACTGCTGATGTCTCTCGACTGTCCTTGCCGCGGATGTTCATCTCTGAGTAGACCCGTTCATTTGAGAGAAAACTCGGCGCAGAAACCTCACCAGTTCGCGCCAAAACCCATATTCGACCTGCCACGGCAACACCTCGAGTAAGATCATCGAACTCCACCAACTTGAATCCTTGTGGAGCAAGAAACTCATTGAATCGTTCTAACTGATCGATTGATGCACTTCTAAGAATCGAGGCAACCAGAGTTTCATCTGACCTACTTTTACGAAGTTGCGGTTTGGATTCGATGGAACGGTGCTTCAGTAAATAGTGATAGACACGTCCAATTTCTTCCATTTTCACGTCGTTAACCCTCTATTACCATTAAGAATGGCTTTTTAGCCAATGTAAAATAAGATCATCCCCTTCAAGCCGGTTACCATCTGGGAGCTGAATGTTTAAAGCGTTTGGTGAGACTGAGACAGCTAATTCGCTGTTTGTATCATCTAGCCATTCAGGGGAAGCATAAACGCCAATAAGTTGTGGTAATGCATCGAAATCCTCAACAGTGAGCCAACCCTTTTCTACCGCAGAGCTTAGTGATACTGGACCAACGCTTAGCTGGGAAAGAATCTCTTCACGGTAGGCAGAAAGGAAACGCTCAATAAGGGAGGGAAGCTCATCAACAGCTTCGTCATCAAAAACGAGAGTGGTGCTGGAGTTTTCTTCCTGCTGAAGGCTAAGTATCCCCGAAAAGTCCAAGTGAGATGGAGCGGCGATATCTGTGCTCCAGGGACCTAACTCAGCAATACATAGCTCTGTAATAGATTCTGAGCAGGGGTGAAAAGCAAGGCCAACGGCGGCTAAATCAAAACGCACAAGCCCAATAACTTCGCGTTTGGATGACGCTAGCATTGACACCAGTTTCTGAAACTTTCGGCTGAGCCGTTCAATTGCTTGCAGGATCTCTGTAAACGACTGAGTGACAGTATAAGGAGTGAAAGAATTTCCAGCTTCCGTTTCCAGCCAGCGTGAATATTGCTCCTTCGCTTGTTTAGTATTGAATTGTTCGCTGGCTGCTTCGACAGAGCTCTGAACTTCTATAATTACCCTCATGTAGTCGTCTCGGTGTTTAGCGAAGTCTCTCAACAAATCCTCCATATGTTGACGTTCCAATAGGAGAGTGATCTCTTTCGAAAAACGACGGACCTGGGAGATGAGCCCCTCGGCTAATTGTGGGACGTCAGCATACGCACCATAGTCTATAGCTCTTTCTACCTTGCTCGCATCATCTGCGGCGTAAAGCCAGTTTTGTGCGGCTTGAGATAGAAGAACCGCCTTTGTACCTGACGAGCTGAGCCGGCACCTGTCTCGCCGATTTGTGTTCCTAGGCCACTCAATAAGAGCCGTTTCCCGCTTATATGTTTGACGTTGTAGAGCATCATTTTCACCATCCTTGAGCGTAATAAGTCGAGTGGGAGTTGCTAGGTAATTAGCTACAAAAATAATGTCTTCGCGAGTAACGTCATGTAATTGAGTTAGCTCGCTGATAATTCCCTCTAGTGGTACCCATGCCTCATTGCTTTCCAAGTCGCGTTCATACAAATATTGCAATAGCCTAGTGCCAACATCCAACCAAAGTCCGGTTCCTGCTCCTCGCCTGCGCTCGTCTGGCGAATAAATACTCCCCCCCACTGTACGATCGGAATCGTGTAGGTCGATTAGTCTTGCGGTTGACGCCAGTAATAAGGGCCATTCCATAGGTCTTGACCAGTTCTTGATTAGTGTCTAGTAACTAGATTCTGCATTATCTAGTTGATTGATGCAATAGACTTGTTCACAATAGAGTCTATAGGCAGTCGCAACAGCGCATACTAATTAGGTTTTATCGAGTAAATATGACTACAACAGCATTAAAAAAATGGGAAGTCCAGCGCCGCCTGGAGGAGATTGATAGGCAGCTTTACTGGGCGGGGAGTGTGGGTCGGACAGATCTTATCGTTCGATTTGGGATATCTCCGCAGCAGGCATCTGCCGACCTAAAGCTTTATTTAGAGAAAGTAGGACAAGCGGTACGCTTTAACGGCTCCATCAAACGCTACGTACCTACGGAGAAGTTTCAGCCTGAGTTTATTCAACCCAGTGTAGAGGAGTACATCAACTGGGCTGGAGAAATAGGGCACTCTATCACCAAAGTTCCTTTTCCGTCTCGAAGCGTGAGTATGGCGGTACTGCAACCGCTTACCATGGCCATACATCAAAGGCGGTCAATCAAAATAAGCTACCGCTCACTAACAACTCCAGAGGGTATGGTTCGTAGAATTTCCCCTCATAGTATCGCCTTTACAGGTACCCGATACCATGTTCGAGCCTTTTGCCACCATAGCGAAGAGTTCCGTGACTTTGTTTTGGGAAGAATAATTGAGACATACGCTTTTGATGACGCGGGCCCTGGTAAAGAACAAGATGACGCATGGAATACATTGATTATTGTCCGTATAGGCCCTCACCCTGAACTTACGAACGCTCAGCGCACCGTCATTGAAGCGGACTATGCAATGGTCGATGGTGAGGCAAAGGTTCATATCAAGCAGGCCTTGTTGCTATATTTGCTTGACCAATTCAACTTGTTTGAACAAGAGAGTGACCGTCCAGCCACAGTTCAGCAAATTATTTTGCTGAACCCTGAGATACGTCAGTTGGCTAGATGCTGAATCTACAGTTGTAATAGTTTGTTATTCACTTTAGAAGGTATGCTTTAACTGAACCATTGAGGGAATGTCAGCTAAACACTATCGTCGTATATGCCGGGTGCCAAACGCTTGCTTGAAAACTGTAGTTGCTGGCTGTTTTTTAGGTGCAGCATTATATGCTCTCCAGAGAGTGATGCATCTGGTGAAGCATCAATATTCCAGCTATCCAGTAAATATCCGGCTAAAGCCTCTTTTACTTGTTTCTTCAGAACCCCAGACATCATTTGGTACTCGAACTCAATCATTGGAGCTATATTAGCTAACCTGGGGTGAGGCTGAAGCTCAAGCTCGATTATAGTGCTCCATGCTTTGTCAGCTGCTTGCTCTTCATGAGGTAAAACTCCATCAGTCTTGCAAGGCTCCAATGCACTAATTCGGTTAATTACGAAGTCACGAAACTCATTGCGCTTGCGATCGAACCCTCTTACGTGCCAACGCAGTCCGCTATCAGCTATCGAGTGAGGTACAATTTGTCTTTTAGCGCCTTGTGGGGATGACTTGGATAGATAGTTAATGACTATTGGGTACTTTCGTTTTATAGCTCGAGTAATGCCGGCTAAGATATCTAGGTTTACATGAAATAAACTGTTTTTAACCGCAAATGGTTTATCTGTTGCGTGTGCAAAGCTGTCGCCGAAACCATCTGTTAGTGTGCTCAGGCATTTATTGATAGATACTTCGATAACAGGCGATGCATTGTCTTGCCACTCATAACGTCTGATATTCGGTCTGTAAATCAAATTATCAGGTGCTATTGAATTGTACAGTTGAAAGGTGCGGGTAGCACTTGCCTCACTTATATCGAACCTTTTGACCAGATCAGCTCGAGATACGACTCCATAGAATCGACCTATAAACTCAATGTGAGCTAATAATTCTTTCTGATAACCTGAAAGTTCGCTAATCATGGCTGCCTCAATCTAGTTGTTCGATCAGCACGATCAAAAAAGATCTAAAAAACAGATCAAAATGCTTGACGTACTCAGATTGACTAGTATTATCGTAGGTATAGAAAAAAAGCCACTCTTTTTTTAGAGCAGCTTCTTTTCTGAGTTCATTAACCGGAGTTAATGGAACTACTGTTCGACGACATAAGTTTCTATCAACTCCCGGTTAGTGTCAAATCTTTTTATATTTTGAACTAATTGAGGAGGCCTACTATGGCTACCAATCCCCCTGTTGGTGACAACCAACGTCGCGGCGCAGTGCGCCAACGTTCTCAAACAGAAACCCAAAGTGGTCATTGGGTTAAGCGTGATGCAGTTACGGGTCGCTTCATGGATATGAAGTCTGACAAAACTCCTTTCAAAGGCGTGAGAAAGGAGAAGTAACATGGCAGCACGGTATGAATTATTTAAAGGCACTGATAAGCAGTTTTACTTTCGTCTTATAGCCGAAAATGGTGAGCAAATCCTTCGCAGTGAGGGGTATGTTTCGAAGCAAGGGGCTAAAAACGGAATAAGCTCAGTAAAAGTTAACAGCCCACTGGATGAGCAGTACGAGAGAAAAATCTCTACTAATGACCAGTATTACTTCGTCCTTAAGGGCGGTAACTGGGAAGTTATCGGTGTGAGCCAGATGTATACCACTAGAGAAGCCAGAGAAACGGGAATTGCTTCGGTTAAAGCGAATGGGCCGGACGCTTCGACCCACGATTTAACTGGAGAGTAATAACCGGAGGGTTGGTTTACTCCAGCCCTTTTATCAAACTGGCTTGGTTGTCTTATTTTCTTAATGTGGTGACGAACCTCTGTTGTGAGATAATAGCTTCTTGTTTTGTAGGCTCTCACTTAAAGCTCTGCAACTGCCTTTCTATTTTTTAAGGCTTTCGTTAAGCTTTAATTTTTCAACAGGGACAGTCGATATGTTAATTCTCACTCGCCGAAATGGTGAAACGTTAAAAATAGGCGACGATATCAGCGTTACCGTTCTCGGTATTAAAGGGAATCAGATACGCTTGGGTGTTGACGCGCCGAAAGATGTTGACGTTCACCGTGAAGAGATTTTCTTACGCATTAAGTCTGAGTCTGGCTCAGAAAAAAAGTGATTACAGTTAAGTAGTTACTGGCTGACCACCTAAATACTTACGACCGAGACAACCAAGCCTTTCATTTAGTTTTATATAGTGGAAGGTGCGACTGTGGCTGACAGTATACAAATTGAAGGGCTCCCGAGTGACGACCGAGAATGGCTTGTAAAAGAATACGGAGCATTAATCTGGAATGAGTCTGCTTCTGATGAGCCATTGGTAGATGTTTTGTTGGAAGACACTGAAAGCGGTGAGTTTACGCTTGTTCAGGTAGCGAAAAGCTACACGAGGATCTTAGAAAAAGGCAGTATTTGGAAAAACGGTGAGTACCATAGCGAGCGTGCTGACTTAATAGAAGCCATATTTGAATTCTCTATCGATCCAAAAGATGACGGTAATTTCGTCAGTGCCTGGGAGCGGGTAGACGAAAGCGATAATTCCGAAGAAGGCCAAAACAAGCGTTATATATTACCTCCGAGGAAATACCAAATCCCAAGTAGCTTCAAAAACACAAAGTTTTTTACTGTAAGAACCGAGTGTGGCGTTGAGCTTTTAGCCAACTCGTTAACTATCTTTGATAATACTTATGGCGCCTCCCAATTTCTTCAGCAGACCGTCCTTAACAATTATACAAATGCAGCGCTGGAGAAACTTGAATTCAAAAAATTTGATACCGCTGACTTCAGTAATCCCCCTCAACACGATGAATACAGGCTAGGCCTTTCAAAAGAAGTCTATGACGATGACCGTTACTTTATATGGGCTTTAAAATCACAACGATATACACAAAGAACTGTTAACTACATATCCGCGCAACTGGACTCCAATCGCGCCAGAGCAACTTACCTGAGTGTTCGTCCGTGGTTTTCCGGATCACACAAATGGCTTGTATCCGGTATTTGGTTAGAAAAAGGAAAGCGGTTCCTGGTCCTAAAAATTCATAGGTACAAACTGCCGCAATGCCCCGACTTCTTTATCATTCGTGAAAACAGCAACATTGCTGACGAAAACGGAAACAGTTCCGAGAATGAACGCAAGAAATGCGCTAAGACTGCGAGTAAAAAGCTCATTGGTACCTCTAAGTCTAGGCCATCATCGAGCTCTATGGGTGAAGACCTTCGATTGGGTGACATTGAGCACTGGGGCGAGACGGGTCTTCAAAAAGCGGTACCTAAAGAAAATAAGACAAAGAATACGCAAGTCAAAATAGTGCCGACTCCACAAGGCAAGGTTTCACCGAGCAATCAAGGAGGCAGTGATCCTAATATCGGCAAGCTGAACCTCACCAATGGAGACGATGAGCCCAAAAAGGAATCGCCGAATACGCTGAACTTGCTTTGGTCAGCGCTTAATAAACTGATTACCGAAAAGTCACAACAAGTGTCTAAGCCCGCATCACTAAGTGGGATTGATAGCGGTGTATTTACATCAGGACAGCTGGCTCTAATAGAGCCTGAGCACGACAATGATTGGCTATTCAAAAAAGAGCACCGCAGATTAAACCGACAGACATATAAAGGTTTACCTAAGAGACGATTTGGCGTGTTTCATATCACTTTCAAAGGTATAAACTTCTTTTTCGTGTGTATTGAAAGGTTTAATAGTGACAAGTTTCGAACTGCTATTTTTCGCTTTTCATCTCGAAGTGATTTTCTAAATGCGTTACCTCAAATACTCGTTGGTATTGTTGATGCTAAGGGGGTCTGGAAAAGAGCAGCGGGTATCGCTGGCAGTAATGTTTCTTTGATCACGCATAGAGGCAATGAAGTGGCTATTGCAAGTCAGATTAGTGGAAAATTGGAAGCTGCTATTGAAAGTTAGTCGCTTCTTTCTTTTAAAATACGAGTTGGAGATGGTACCCAGTACGTCTGGCTTTTAAACGTCACTTCCAGACCGTCTCCAACTTCCTTTATGTGAATATGTGCATTTCTGGGAAGGTAAAAGTCGTGAAAGTAATCCAGTGCGAAGAAAGTGTATAGACGGAAAGCTTTTGAGCTTGGATTTTTTGAATAACGTTTAAGAGAGGCAACAACGCCATTTTCGGCGTTTGCGCCAGGCATGGAAATACCGAGGCTAGTGTTTTCTCGAGTGAAGCTGACAAACTTAAATATCGATGCACGCTGCCCTGGCGATTCTTTTAAGAGGTTTTCTAATGCGTTCTGAGGACTTTTCGCCCACCGGTTATGGTCTAGGAGACTCTTCATCGCTGAGGTTTCAAAACGTAGCGTTCGTGTTTTAATATCCCCTTTTTCAAGCTGATGTTTTCTCAGGCTGCTATATTCGAGAATCGCTTTTTGGAGGGCAGATGACTTTGCTTTTTCAAAGATCAAAGTATTCATATCAATAGTTCGTAAATCCATGGCTGTGACGAGTAACTTCTCGTCAAATATAACTCCTTTACTCTCCAGAAATTGTCGAGGCATTGAAGACCGCCTTAAATAGCCACCATCGATTTGCTTAAGTAAATCGAGCGTCAGGTACCAGTCTTTAGGGAACGATTCAATCTTTTCAAAAAATGGGATGTAGCGGTTTTGTTTATGGGCGGCATCGAAAGAGTTTCGAGTTTTCTCTAGCCAATTTACAAATTCGATAAACAGATTCTTGCCATTTAGCGTGTCGAATCCTAAAGCATTTTGCTGCTTTCTGATCTTATTAAGGCGCTTTGCGCTGCAAAGCTGGCATATAGTTTTCTCTTTTCCGGTTAATTCTTCGTCACATCCGGTACAGTAATATTTTATGTTATCTCGACATCGATAGCACATGAGCGCTCCGTTATCGAGTGTATAAAGCTTTCTGCGAATACCGCACTGCGGGCATTTAGGGCGTAGCTTATGACGGCACCCATCACAAATGGGTGAATTCACGCCTACGGAGAGCCCCCTGGAAACGACATCTTGTTTTCCACAAACTGAACACGTCTTGAGCTCTTTTATATAGCGGTAGCAACTGCTGCAGAATGGTCCGCTCGCGAGTATCTTACTTATTTTCCGACCGGTACGTTTGCATCGAACACAAGGCGTTACTCTGGGGTAACAGTCACAACATAAGCGCTTTTTGTCATCCTGGTGGATTCTTTTTTGCTGATTGCAATTGCTGCAGGTTGTAAGTGGGAAACATCGCAGATAGCAATTGGCGCAGTAGGTTTGTTCTTTATAACGCCGAGTGAACTGGTCAACAAAACGACCACACTGATCGCATATTTTTGTTTTAGAGGTTTCCAAGGTTATGCTTCCTGATAAGGAGTTCCCATTTCTTCTCAACAACGGGCCGGGAGCAAGGCTTTTTACTGAAAACCACCGCAGGTTTGTTGTTCTTTTTCTCTTTGGGCTTTGATGAGTGCTCTACTCCTAGAATTTTTAGGACGGGGGGTGGAGTAACTGTTAGAAGGGAGCGCATGAATGACTGGCTTAAACCTCTTGGAACCAGTTGGGCGATTTCTTTGCTGAATGAATTGCTATCCATTGCTTTGCAATACTTAAGGAAAGTAGCTCGAGTTTCAACTGTCAGAAAGTCGAAGTTTACTCCTGAGCAAGATGCTATTAATGCCCGATCTTTCCTATTTACAAGATCTGAGAAGACTTCCCTATGTGCTTCTGTGCGCCCCAAGGATAACTTTCGAAGCATAGCTATCCAGAAATCCAATTGATGAAACCTGTCTTGAGTATCCCTATTGGGTTCATTGATTAACCGAACGAGCTCATGTGTTGTATTGACTAACTCCTCGTTGGCTTTTTTAGCAGGATGACTAGAAATGTCTCTTTGGCAGTACTTACACACTCTCAGCTCTTTCTTTTTAAGCCGGTGAGGCTCTACTGACTGTTTACAATAAGGACAGCAGTCTTCAAGGAGGCATTGGTGCTTTGGACACATCGTAATGAAAGAAAGTCTCCACATACGCCTGAAATATGGCTCTGAATCATTGTTTAAGCACTCAGGGCAGAAGGGCTGATAACGGTAGGTATTTAAATTCCGAGTTCCCCTTGCTACGACCCAAGGCCAAGGCGTTTGTGAAATAAGTTTGGCGCGAGAAATTTTCTCTAACGTTGAACGCAGCATCATTTGCTCTATACGTTCCTCAGAGACTCCGGAGTATATGCTGAGTCTATGAAGGCGGGGTTTTGTGAGTTCTCGGTCTAAATCTAAGGTCCAGGCTCTCCATTTACCCCAAAGATATGATGTCAGTATCAATGGCTTTGTGAAGTTATCAAAACTAGCTCTTATCAACCAGGAGGACAATAACTCATCCTCAAAAGGCTTGGTTCGTATCGGCCAGGGTCTTAAGTGAGTTTGATTTCTCTCTGTCCTTTCGTTGGGGTGAACCATGAAAAAGCTTCCACAATGTCTATGTCAATTTTCTCCTTACCATTATGTATAGCCTCAATTGCGCAAACTTTCAGCAGCTCATGTAAATTACCTAGGTTTCCATCAGAAATCTCGAGAATACGTTCGCCCAGCTCTTTACTTGTTAGATTGGATTTCTGTTTAAGGGGTAATGCCTTTTCAAAACTAGATAAGAGTTGAACAAAGTCTTTATTTCGCTCCCATTTCGGTAGCTTCATCACCCAAAAGCGGCTTTGTAGCTGGGGATCGTTTTGAATAACCGAGAGAGCATCTTTAGTGCCGGCACCGACAATAGGGATTTTTATCTTGTTAGAAATCATTTTTAATTCAGCTAAGGCATTTTGTCGTTGTTTAGCCGTGCCTGCCAACAACGTGTGAAACTCATCTAAAATGAGCATTTTCACCTCGCAAACTCTCATCAAGTCAAAGGCTTGTTTTCTGAGTTCGCTTTCCGTTTGTGTCGTCTTAAAAGGTGCCCAGAATTCTTCTAATATTGATATGTAGATATCTTTGACTTTCGGGGCTGATACTTCGGTGACTAAAACAGGCTTCTTAAGTATTTCATCCTCTTCATCAACAATAGGCTGCCCATAAACTTCGCAAAACTTCTCAATAACTGATGATTTACCGTTATTGGACTCGCCGATGAGAAGCGCCGAACGCATTCGTTGCTGTTTTGGCTGATCCATAAGGTTTTTTAGCTCTTGAATCGCTTTGATGGCTATTGGGTAGCTTATCCACCTCTTTTGATTGATAAAAGAAACACGCTCTTTGTTTGGTAAAAGGACTACCTGCCGATATTTTTTGTCAACGTGTTTGAATTCGTCCATTTGGCTCTCACTCTATTTCAAAACTTTCAATGTCCGTTCCCCAGATATCATCGGCTGGATCGTTTGACTCACTAGAGGTACGTTGAGGGCTAGAAGTGCTACTCCCCTTATTGTTAGTGCCTGTATATATCTGTGCTGGAGACGACTGTGTTTTTCGACGGGTGTTGGCCGCGCCGGCGCGCCTCGCTTTTTTAGTTGTGGCCTTGGATTTTTCTTCTATTTCTCTCATGCTCTCGATAGCCTGAAAAATTGCCTGCTCATTTATGAGCGTGTCATCAAGAGACTTTAAATATTTTCTTGCCTTCTCGAGTTCCCATTTATTCGTATAGGGGTGGGTCGGATCGGAATAAGGAACTTCGTGGTAGAGCTTCTGAAATGGGTCGTAGACCCATACTTTAGTTATATCCCTAGGGTCGCGTCGAACAATGTATTTTCGGTTTTTACCGTGCTTGTCTCTCTCGCCAATAAGGTGCCGGATTCCATCCGAATAGTAATGTATTCTATCCCAGACTACTCCTTCCCCAGAGATGCTCCTCATTGTTCGAGGGAGAAAATCAAGCTCTAGTGTTAACGGGTCATCAGGTATCTCCGGTAGTCCGGTCGCCATAATGCCGGGCGCTCCTTCTATACCCATCCGCCACTTCGTTATAGGAGCGATGCCTAGTGAGCTGTGAGGTGTATGGTGATACTCAATTATTGCGTGAACGAGCCACCTTTCTATTTCATCAATAGTCATGGTAGCGTTCTTTTCCGGGTCATAACTTTCCCTCTTACCAGTGCTATTGAAAGTTTTACCATCCAACTCCGCTATTTTTTTAGAGAAAGCTCCTAGATAACGCTCTACATGACCTCCATAATTAGGCTTCTTGACAGGTCTGAACTCAATATCAATCCCGTTGCTTGCACATGCTTCTGATAGGTTAATGGAGCGAAAGTCAGCGCCGTTATCTGTGTGGATCTTTTTCGGAAAGCCCCAGACATTCCACTCTCCCTCGACACCGATGTGCTTTAACCACTTATCCTTGGGCAGTATTGAATGAGATATGCACATAGCGACGGATGTTAGGCTAGGCGCATCCAGGGATAGGTATATCCCGGTGATGACTCGGGAAAACACGTCAATTGCGACTGTAAACCAGACTCTTTTGATACTTTGCCGAGTTTCTTCATCAACAATAATAATATCTAAAGGGGTGTGATCGATTTGAATCACATTCAGGATGGTGTCTGCACCGGGGAACTTCCCGGCTTTTACCGAAAAGCGGTTGTTTGCCGCTTCTACTCGTCCTCTACCGCGCAAACGCTTTTCCTCTGGAATTCTCTCAATTCGTCGGTAAATAGTGGCTTGATGCGGTGGTGTAAGGTCAGCTTTCAAACAGGCTCTTTTGATTTCTGAGTACACCTTTTTAGGACTTGGCTGCTTTATCGTCAGGTAAAGGTTCTCGATATAGTGGTCAATTATCGCGTTAACATCGCTATCCAGTCGCTTCCGGTTATAACTCCATCCTCTACGCTTCGGAATGAGACTTGTGAGAGCCTGGGTTGATTGATAAGCCCTGAGCCAGTTGTAGAGTGTCGTGTAGTGGTAATCAACCTCAGCCGCACGTAAACGGACATCGCTTTTTTTGGGGTGGTCAAGTTCAAGTAGAGGCTTAATGGCTTCGAGTCGCTTTTTCGCTGTTTGGTAGTCAGCCTCTGAAATGTCATCTAAATCAGGCTCGGCGGGCATCAAATCAGACCTAACGGTAGTGGCATGCTCTATGAGTTTACTAATTGCAACGATGTCGGCTGTGTTGGAGGCCACATTTTTGACGATACATTCTTTTTCGTTGAGTATCTCTTTTACTAGGTACTCTTCGCCACCCATGATAACCGAGGTACCGGGCGTCACTTTAAACCGGCGTCGTTTTAACTGATGTCCGTTAGATGTTGCCATGGTTAACTCCGACGATTTCGGTTTCCTCAGATAGCGGCTCAGATAAGTTTAGCTCTAGTTTATGGTCAAGCGCCAATCGCCAAATATCGTTTTCTCGAATGCCAGGCGTTTTTTGCACTGAATTAAACCTCTGGGTAAAGCGTCGTACAGGAATTGGAAGAGGCATGCTCTGCAGTGTGCTTTTAACTTCGTTTGCTATGTCACTACTGACTTTTCGGCTGGCAAAGTTCCTAAGCATCTGAAGGTTTTCCAGTATCGAGTCCCGGATGCGTCGTTCATCATAGATTTTAAAAGTCCATCCGTTTTGTTTTGCAAACGCAAATGCTGCAGAGAACTTATAACGCAGCTTGTGGAAGTCGCTTTCCAGCTCTTGTTTCTCTTTAACTTCTACCAGTAACGGGTTGCGCACAGGGTTAGTGAAGTAAACCAGATAATCTGGCGTATACCGGCGCTCTATGCCATTGGCATCGATATAAAATAAGCGAGCAGGCTGCGAGATTACTTGCTCAACAGAGCGATCATAATCCATCCGCATAACGAAGTCGCGCTCAAGAGTAGATTCGTAGGGCGTTGGCTCTTTACCTCGAAAGGAAAAGTAGCCAGATACGCTTCTGCGTGTAGGCTTGATTTTGCGAACCGGCGTTTTGAAATCCATGACAGTAGTGGCTATTGTGCGAATATGAACTTAACATAGCAGGACTTCAGGTGGTTGCCAATGCTGCAGATTTTAAAATGATTTGTAAGTGGCTGACTAAGATAAAGACAAAACCCCAGATAAGCGTATAACTTTACCTTCAGGAATTCACTTCATCAGAAAGCTCTAGTGTTAATGCTAGCAAATCAAAATTACTATGAAGTAAGTTTCTGAATAGGAAGTCCAGCTATCAGGTTTAAGTGCTTAGCTATTTATGTATTGAGTCCTGCTAAGGACAGCCACTCTTTAAATGTGTTTGGCGTGAGTAATTGCGCATCAATTTTTATGTGGCTACCAGTCAAGAAACTTTCGTGGCCGCGCTTCTCCCACTCTAAGGAACTCCCTGGCGAGCCTTCATAGATAATACCAATTGGAACAGCTTCTCTATCATCTTCATATTGATAGAAGACGGGCCCGCCACTCATACCACTAAAGAAAACTTCGTGCTCTTCTTCAAGCTGGGAAAATAGCATAAACTTATCCCTGGTTGACTCAACGCCGCTAGGTGATTCCGCCACTGCCTGCACAAAACCAGATAATACATACTTTCCATCAGTGCTTTTGTGCTCAGTTGCATAACCAACCGCGATTTTTGGGGAGTTAATCGACCAATCTGGCTCTTCCCACGAGTCTAAGTCCAACCATTCTTTATCATTATCTTTCATATATTGTTGGATTACGAAGTTTGTTGGTGCGATAGCAATGTCGGGACCGTTTGCTTTAGGAGAATCATCGATCAATGGACGAAAGGCACTTGCAGGACGACCTGCTCCGAAGTCTAGGAAGCTAACAATTAGCGAAGAGTTACCAAACAATATCAACTCCCGAAAATCATCTGACCCTATCTGTTGTTGATAATATACGTGGGCACAGGTAACTACATAACCCTTACCTTTATATTTAATGAAAGTTACTGTGGCATTAGCTTTGTTTGCATCATGACCATCTTGCATGAACGGTTTAGACAACCATAATGGCGCACAGAACTGTGAAAACTCCGTTTTGCTGTATTCCATAACCTTCCTATTAATTGATCTAACCACATAATATAGATTATTGAGTAGCTAATAAAAATCACTCGACTTTCTCCCTTAATCGGATTTAGACGACTGACTTTAATGGGCTACGATAACAACGCTAATGTAAAAAGTTGAGTGACAAAAGCGCAGATTTCACCTGAGGGAATCAAAAGTTATCTTTCAGTAGCCTTTATTGTGCGAATATTTAGGTGTAGTAGCGCTTATTCTGCGAAAGTAGGGTTGCTTTATTTTGCGATTTATAGTCTTAAGTAGTTGATTCTGCTCACTGATAGTTGAATTTTATTTGCGAACTGACAGGTACCGGTAATTCTGTTCGCCCCGGAGAAATTTCATTAGCGAATCGGTCGCTGCTTTTCCTTGACGAATTACCCGAGTTTAGCCGGCACGTATTGGATTGTCTGCGCGAACCATTGGAAAGCGGTGAAATTACGATTAGTCGTGCGGGTCATAACGTTAAATTCCCCGCAAACTTCCAACTTGTTTGCGCATTGAACCCTTCCCCCTGTGGTCAGTTCGACGGCTCGTTAGCTAATTGCCGCTCTACACCCGACCAAATTCTCAAATACCTGAATAAGCTGTCGGGTCCATTGTTGGATCGTATCGACATTCAGGTGATGGTTCCGAGAGAAACTGAATCCATGCGTTTGAATGGCGGAGTAAAACGGTGTCGTCAAATGACGACAGCTCAGGCAAAAAGCTTAGTCGAGAAAGCCCGACAGTGCCAATTAAAGCGACAGGGTTGTTTAAACAGTGAATTAAAACCAAAAGCGCTGAAGCAGATATGCCTTTTGTCCGAACAAAGCGAAGCGTTTTTAGCAAAAGCGGCTGAGAAGATGAAACTTTCCCACCGAGCCTATCACCGAACTCTTCGTCTCGCCCGAACCATCGCCGACTTAGCTGAGAGCGACACCATAGAACAGCAGCACTTAGCCGAAGCCCTCAACTACCGAGCCCTCGACCGACTCATAGACCAGGTGCAGAGTTTTTAGCTCCGTAGGCAACCTCAGCGCCCGCCGTTCAACCACCGCTTAAAGAGTTCAACAAAGTGCTCAAGCTGTTTACGGCTAACATCTAAGTGGCAGACAAGGCGCAGTTTCTGGCCTCCGGGCAGCTTTATATCATGTTGCGCCATAAGCTCGCGTAAGCCGTCTGCATTCAAGGACTCAGGCAAATCAACAAAGGTCATATTAGTGCCGGAATAGCGAACTTTAGCCTCGGTGCCGGCCAGCAACTCCGAAAGCTGCTCGAAAAGCCACTCTGCATTGTCATGGTCGTCCTGAATGCGCTCAAGCTGATGCGTTAATGCGTAATCTATGGCTACGGCAACAAACCCGGCCTGGCGCATACCGCCGCCGACCATTTTACGCCAACGGCGCGCGCGGGCGATTAACTCTTTTGACCCTGCCAGCAATGAACCAATAGGCGCGCCCAGACCTTTTGAGCAACACAAAGACACACTGTCAAAAGGTGCTGCAAGTTCGGCCATGCTGCGGCCGCTGGCAATGGCTGCATTAGGTAAACGCGCGCCGTCTAAATGCATCGACAAACCATTCTGGTCCGCCAAAATTCGGGCTTCATCAAAATAGGCCTGGTCAATCAGTTGCCCGCCGTGGGTATTTTCAAAAGCCAGCAACCGGGTAATAGGAAAGTGCGGGTCGTCAGGCTTGATCCGCTGTTTTATGGTGTCGAGTGATAAGGTTCCGTCGGCCTCAACCTCAATAGTTTGTGGTACCACGCTGCCTAAAACTGCTGCGCCACCAGCCTCGTACCGATAAGTGTGATATTCCTGGCCGACAATATACTCTTCGCCGTTCCGACAATGACTCATGATACCCAGTAAGTTGCTTTGCGTACCAGAACTGCACAGCAGGGCATCTTCTTTACCCAGTAATTCAGCCACACGCTTTTCCAGCGCGTTAATGGAAGGGTCTTCGCCATAAACATCATCGCCAACGGTTGCATCGGCTATAGCGGCACGCATAGCGGCGCTTGGAAGGGTAACGGTATCACTGCGTAAGTCCAGCATAACAGCCTCATCTGGGTATTGGTTATAACAACTATCATCCGGTTCTAAGCTCATGGTTGTTTAGCGAGCTCAGTCAAGGGATAATGCCCCATTATTGAACCAAACACACGACAACAAAGCGACCCAATATGAAAGTTTTTAATACTGTACTGGAAATGGTCGGCAATACGCCAATGGTTAAAGTAACCAACATGGACACCGGCCCGTGCGAGCTGTATTTGAAATTAGAGCTGCAGAATCCGGGCGGCTCTATTAAAGACCGTATTGCTGTGGAAATGATTGAGCAAGCGGAAAAACAAGGAAAATTAAAGCCTGGTGACACCATTATTGAAGCAACTGCGGGAAATACCGGCTTAGGTTTGGCGCTTGTGGCTGCCAGTAAAGGCTATCCGCTGAAAATTGTTATGCCCGATAAAATGAGCCAGGAAAAAGTCAATAACCTTCGTGCAATGGGCGCTGAAGTTGTGCAAACGCGCTCTGATGTGCAAAAAGGCCACCCGGAATATTATCAGGACATGGCAGCGCGCATGGCGGAAGAAAACGGTTACTACTATGTGAACCAGTTTGAGAACCCGGCAAACGTTGATGCTCATTACAAAACCACCGGCCCTGAAATTTGGCAGCAAATGGATGGCAAGCTAGACGCCTTTGTTTGTGGTGTCGGTTCGGGTGGTACGCTGACAGGCATTGGCCGTTATTTGCGTGAGCAGAACAGTGACGTGGATCTGGTACTGGCTGACCCGGAAGGCTCTATTCTTGAGCCGCTTGTGAACCGCAACGAAGAAGTGGAAGCAGGCAGCTGGCTGGCAGAAGGTATCGGTGAAGACTTTGTACCGAAAATTTGTGACATCAAATTGGCGAACACCGCATTTGCTATATCGGACAAAGAAGGTCTAACAACCGCGCGTAAATTACTGGAAAAAGAAGGCGTTATGGTGGGCTCTTCAAGTGGCTACTTAATAGCCGCAGCGCTACGCTATTGCCAACAACAAACCGAACCAAAACGCGTTGTGACGCTGGCTTGCGATACGGGTAACCGTTACTTGTCCAAGCTGTTCAACGACGACTGGATGCGTTCTCAAAACTTGCTGTAACGCTTGCTGTAAATTAAGGAACCTGAATCATGGCAAATGAAAAAACAATGAAATTCGCGACGCGCGCCATTCATGGCGGGCAGTCTCCTGAGCCGGTAACAGGCGCGGTTATGCCGCCAATTTTCACCAGCTCAACCTACGCACAGGAAAGCCCGGGTCAGCACAAAGGTTTTGAATATTCGCGTTCACATAACCCAACGCGCTTTGCCTGGGAGCGTTCTGTTGCCTCTTTGGAAGGTGGCAAGCAAGGTCTGGCTTTTGCTTCAGGTATGGCAGCAACCTCGACTATTCTTGAGCTGCTGGACAGTGGCGACCACGTGGTTGCAATGGACGACTTGTACGGCGGCAGCTTCCGTTTATTCGATAAAGTGCGCGGACGCTCTGCTGGCCTGAAGTTCTCTTATGTCGACTTAGCCGACTTAAGCGCAGTGGAAGCCAGCATTCAGGACAACACCCGCATGATCTGGGTGGAAACGCCAAGCAACCCCATGCTGAAGTTGGTCGATATTGAAGCCATTGTGAAGCTGGCTAAGAAAAAGAATCCGGATATTATTGTGGTGGTGGATAACACATTCGCTACGCCATTTAACCAGCGTCCGCTGGAAATGGGCGCAGATATGGTAATGCACTCGGCCACCAAATACCTTAACGGTCACTCTGATATGGTCGGCGGTATCGCAGTTGTTGGTGACAATGACGACCTGGTTGAGCGTATGCTGTTCTTGCAGAACTCAGCAGGTGCTATTGCCGGTCCGTTTGACTCGTACTTAGCGTTGCGAGGCGTGAAAACACTGGCCTTGCGTATGCGTCACCACAACGAAGCGGCAATGGAACTGGCCAAGTGGCTTGAGCAACACCCGAAAGTGGAAAAAGTCATTTATCCGGGACTGGAAAGCCACCCGCAGCACGAGCTGGCTAAAAAGCAAATGCAGGGCTTTGGCGGCATGATTTCGATTTTGCTGAAAGGCGATTTAGAAGCTGCGCGCAAATTCCTGGAGTCGGTAGAAGTGTTCGCCTTGGCGGAAAGCTTAGGTGGCGTTGAGTCGCTTATTGAACACCCGGCTATTATGACGCATGCGTCAGTGCCGAAAGAAAACCGCGAGAAGTTAGGCATTTTAGATAACTTTGTTCGCGTATCGGTTGGTATTGAAGATCTGGATGATCTGAAAGCCGATTTAGACAAGGCGCTAAGCGCATTTTAATCGCCACCAACGATTAAAAGAATAACGTTTAATAAATAAAACCGGCTATCTAGCCGGTTTTTTGCTTTTTAATTCAACAATTTATACAAAATTTTACACTTTCGTCATAATTCAGTAGAGTTATCTCAGCCGTGAAAACGTCGGCAATAAATAAGAAAAAACGCCAAAAAGCGTTACATACACAACGAGAAGGAAAGACTTATGCTATTGAGCCTAATGGTACTCCAGGGACTCGTAGCCGCATTGTTGTTTTACGTATTAGTGGGCCAACACCAGAAGAAGCCTTTGTGGAATTTACTTGCCGTGCTTACCGCCGGTTTCATTCCACCATTAAATTGGGCGTTACTGGTATTGTCGATTGGTGTCAGAATGTGGCGCCGGTCTCCCGATACTATTGCGGAAAAGCTTAGTGCGGCAAAACTCAGTCACTAACTGGTAAGGCAAGTTAGCAGTATGTCAGACACCACCAACGTACGACCTTTTCATTTAGCCATTCCTGTTAGTTCGTTGGACAATGCCCGAGCGTTTTACGGCGATGTGCTTGGGCTTCCTCAGGGTCGTAGCAGCGACGACTGGATAGACTGGAACTTCTTCGGTCACCAATTTGTCACTCACGTAGCACCCGACGTTGCAGGCATGAAAAACCACAGCGGCGTTGACGGTCATTCAGTTCCCGTTCCTCACTTTGGCGTGGTACTATTGCGTAACGACTGGGAAGCATTGGCTGAGCGGGTTAAAGCTGCGGGTATCGAGTTTGTTATTGAACCTTATATTCGTTTTAAAGGTAAACCCGGCGAGCAGGGCACTATGTTCTTCTACGATTACTGCGGTAATGCGCTGGAGTTCAAAACCTTTAACGACGACAGCCAAATCTTCGCAACCTAAACGCTTCAGCGACCGCACTTTCGGAGTTTCAACGTGAGTCAACTTAATACGTTTCAACGTATTCGCGAGCTGCCTCGTGATCAGCAAATTGTTCTGGCGCTTTATTTGTGCGAGCGCATGGTGCCCAACTATGACTTTTTCCACCACCTCACAGGCTTTGGTGACAGTAAACCGCTGCACGGATCGCTCAATGCGTGTTGGGACTGGGTAGTAAACCCGAAAAAAACCAAAGTGAACTTTGCCCGTTGGCAGGAAAAGGTCGACGAACAAACCCCGAGTGAGCATGGGCATGACATGTTGGGCGTGTACCCAGCGATGGACGCCTGTACGGCAATAAGCACATTACTTCAGGGCTTGCTGGACGATAACGCCGCCAACTTGCTGGACGTTGCAAAAATATCCCAGGCGAGCGTGGCGAAATTTATCGAGCTGAACGACGCAGAAGATATTGGCACTGAGCATTTAAAAGAGCACGTCGATAACCACGAGCTGATGGAGTACGAAATTGCCATTCAGCAGGCCATGCTCAATTTTCTGGAGCAACAGCCTGCAGTAAATAGCGCGCTAGTGAAACAACTGAAAATGATGCTCAGTGACGAGGGCGTGTCTAATCTTGGTCTTGCTTTGGACGCTGAAGAATAGACAACCAGGCGAAAATACCAAACGCAAGAATTTGCCAGCTGTCGCCTTTTTTCCACGGTAAATGCTGCTTCATAGTGCCAATGAATACTCCCAGAAGCAGCAAGTGCATAATCACCAGAACCGCCAGCAACACACTTAAAAGACCTATGGACTGACTACTCAGCTCACCAGTAGCGCCGCCTAAAATAGCAAACAAGCCTAGCCAAATTACGGCAAACACGACTTTGCCGGCAATAATGATAACTTTCATGTAATGTCCTTTGTCAGTAAACGAAAACACACTTGCCCATGTGTCTTCTCTTTTAAAAGCTGCCAACCTGCGGGCAATGCCAATTCATAGTCTTTTTCAGTTTCCAAATACACCTGATTGTCGGGTGCCAACCATGAATGCTCATTGAGCAGAGTTATAGCTGACGTAGCGAGCCCCTGACGAAATGGTGGATCAATAAACACAATGTCATAGCGGCTGTCGCTGGGCTTTTTCAGCCAATCGAGAGCATTCGCAGTAACGACTTCCATACCCTTAGTGTGCAACAGTGACGTATTGTCCTGTAATTGTTTGCTGACTTTATTCTCAGCCTCGATAAGCGTGACTTGAGCCGACCCCCGTGACGCTGCTTCAAACCCTAAGCTGCCACTGCCGGCAAATAAATCCAACACCTTAGCGTCGACAATATCCCACTGCAGCCAGTTAAACAGGGTTTCACGCACACGGTCCGTGGTCGGCCTTAGCCCGGGACTGTCGGCTATGGGCAAGCGTCGGCCGCGCCATTGTCCGCCGATAATGCGGTAGTCGCCGGTTGTTTGAGAAGGGCGGGTCTTTCCTGCACGCTTTCTGGCCACAATGAGTTCCTTTATTCAGACCGTCGTCAGTTTCTAAACAGCATGGTAAACTAAAGCCATAAGTTTAACGATTCCTGCGTGTCAGTTCCAAGGAAACCTATATGTCGATGTTTTCGCTGTTTAAAAAGAAGCGTGATAAAAAAGAGTCTGAAGAAGAAAAGGTACAAGACGAAGCCGTTGTTGACGAGCAAGAGTCGTCTGACGGTGAGCAGCAAGCCGAGCCGGAAGCGTCCGATGAAGCGCAGCAAACAGAGGTAGAGCCTGAGAAAGAGCCAGCAAAAGAAGAGCGGAAGGAAGCCGAGACTCCGAAAGCGGAGCCTGTCGACACAAAAACTCAGGAAAAAGGTGAGAAGAAAGGCTTTTGGGCGCGCTTAACGCAAGGGCTTCGTAAAACATCTGGTTCCATTGGTTCTGGCCTTATCGGCGTATTTCGCGGTAAGAAAATCGATGATGATTTGTTCGAAGAGCTCGAAACCCAGCTGCTGATGGCTGACTTAGGTGTTGCAACCACAACGAAAATCATCGACAACCTGACACAGCAAGCGGACCGCAAACAACTGAAAGACGCTGAAGCACTTTACGAATTGCTGCAAGAACAGCTAGCTGACATTTTAAAGCCTGTCGACAGACCACTAGAGATTCCGAAATCTGACTCGCCATACGTTATTCTCATGACGGGTGTAAACGGCGTGGGTAAAACCACTACCATCGGTAAGTTAGCAAAACAATTCAAAGCCGAAGGTAAGTCAGTCATGCTGGCAGCCGGCGATACTTTCAGGGCCGCTGCGGTCGAACAGTTGCAAGTATGGGGCGAGCGCAATGATATACCTGTTATTGCTCAGCATACCGGCGCGGACAGCGCCTCTGTTTTGTATGACGCTTTAGAAGCCGCGAAAGCTCGGGGCACCGACGTGCTTATTGCAGATACGGCAGGGCGTTTGCAGAACAAAGCAAACTTAATGGAAGAACTTAAAAAGTTAGTTCGAGTGATGAAAAAGCTCGACCCGGAAGCTCCACATGAAGTTATGCTGACACTGGACGCAGGCACGGGACAAAACGCCATTAGCCAGGCCAAGTTGTTTACCGAAGCGGTAGGAGTGTCCGGCATTGTCATGACCAAACTCGACGGTACCGCCAAAGGCGGTGTTATATTCGCCGTTGCTGATCAGTTTGCCATTCCAATTCGCTATATTGGTGTCGGCGAAAGTTTGGAAGATTTACGCCCATTTGTAGCGAAGGACTTTATTGCGGCGTTATTTGACCGTAATGTAGAAGCATCAGAAACCACAACGGCGAACTAACATGATCCGCTTTGAGCAAGTCAGTAAAACGTACCCGGGAGGTCATCAGGCACTGAGCCATGTTGACTTCCACGTAAAGCCCGGAGAAATGGCTTTTTTAACCGGCCACTCGGGGGCGGGGAAAAGTACGTTACTGAAGCTCATTAGTTTGATGGAACGACCGACAGCGGGTCGCGTGCTTATTAACGGGCATGACTTACGAAAAATTAAGCCGTCACAGGTGCCTTATGTGCGCCGGGACATTGGCATGATTTTTCAGGACCATCGTCTGTTAATGGACAAAACGGTTTTCGATAATGTTGCCTTACCGCTTATTATTGAAGGCTATAGCGTTCAGGAAGCGCGCAAGCGGGTACTGGCAGCACTGGAAAAAGTTGGTTTAGCCGACAAAGTGAAGCATTACCCACAAATGCTATCCGGCGGCGAACAGCAACGCGTTGGAATTGCCCGCGCCATTGTCACGAAGCCACCATTGCTACTTGCCGATGAGCCCACCGGTAACCTCGACCCTAAGCTATCGATGGAAATTATCCGCTTGTTTGAGGAATTCAATAAAGTGGGGGTTGCGGTGCTTATAGCAACGCACGACTTAGGCCTCATTGCGCGACTGCGTTACAGAACGCTGACATTGAAAGACGGACGCATGATAAACGACGGTTTGGAGGATAACGAGCTATGAGTTTGTTATTTCGCAACCGCAGCGTTGAAAAAGGAGCGAGTAATCGCGGACGTTTACCTTGGTGGCGGCGCGCCGTTATGGTGCCGGTACATCATGTTCAACAAGCAGTTGCCAGCCTCGGTGAGATGTGGCGTAACCCTTTCGCGTCGTTGATGACTATGGCCGTGTTGGGCCTAAGCTTAACGCTGCCGTCGTCGCTGTATGTGTTGGTCAAAAACACCAGTAGTATTACTGACAGTTGGCAGCAAGCGTCCGAAATTACGCTGTTTTTGAAAAAAGAGCTAAAAACCTCGGAAATTGAAACTTTCAAAACTCAGACGAGCCTGTCTGATAACGTCGAATCGGTACGCTGGGTACCCAAGGACGAAGGGCTGGAGCAGTTTAAAGAGCAGTCCGGCTTTGGCGAAACGCTCGATTACCTGTCGAATAACCCGTTGCCCGATGTGTTGGTCGTGATACCGGCCGAAAACTACCGAGCCGCTGAGCAGGCCGAGGCGTTATTACTGGAGTTCCAGAATAAGCGTGAAGTAGCGCATGCCAAACTGGATATTGAATGGCTCAACCGGTTACAGGCAATACTCGACTTAATTGAAGACACCTTAGGTGCGTTGGCCTTAGTGCTGTGTTTATCAGTGGTTCTGATAGTTGGTAACACCATTCGTTTGAACATACTCTCGAAGCGCGATGAAATTGTCATTATGAAATTGGTGGGTGCCACTAATGCGTTTATTCAACGTCCATTTTTGTATACCGGTGCCTGGTACGGCTTTATAGGTGGTATTTTCGCCTGGGTCGTGACGCTTTTATTGATCTGGTGGATTGAAAGTGCCGTATTAACTGTTACAAACTTATACGATAGTCAGTTTCAGTTAGACGGTCTGACATTCGGCGAATTAATCGCCATCTGGGTTATTGCAATTGGGTTGGGTCTGACAGGTTCTTACTTAGCTGTAAGACGTCATATACAAAGTATCGAACCAGAATAAATTAGAGTTGCGAAAGCCATAGTCTTAGTTATACTAATTTGTCCGATCGCCAATGATCTGAACGGAACTTTTAGACCTAAAAACGGTCTTAGACACTGACGGTTAAGCGGTATTTTGTCGGTATTTTTACTAGAGGTTGTTAAATGAGCACTGAATTAAGCACCATGGCATTATCGGTTCCCCAAGGGGGAGGACTCGACGGTTATATTCAGTCAGTCAACCGTATTCCTATGCTAAGCGCTGAAAAAGAGAAAGACTTAGCAACTCGACTGTATGAAGAAGGTGATTTAGATGCAGCGCGTGAGCTTATCATGTCACACCTGCGCTTTGTTGTGCATGTCGCCCGTAGCTATTCTGGATACGGTCTTCCACAAGCCGACTTAATTCAGGAAGGTAACATTGGCTTAATGAAAGCCGTGAAGCGTTTCAACCCGTCTGTCGGTGTTCGTCTGGTTTCTTTTGCCGTTCACTGGATTAAAGCAGAAATTCATGAATATGTACTGCGTAACTGGCGTGTTGTAAAAGTTGCGACCACCAAAGCTCAGCGCAAATTATTCTTCAACCTGCGCAAAATGAAAAAGCGTTTAGGTTGGTTCAGCCAGAAAGAAGTTGAAACTGTTGCTGAAGAGTTAGGCGTCAGCACCAAAGAAGTGCTGGAAATGGAAGCGCGTATGAGCGCCCATGACCAGGCTTTCGAGCTAAGCTCAGATGACGACGACTCAAAAGAAGGCAGCACATACTCTCCAGCCATGTATCTGGAAGATAAGCGTTCAGACTTAGCCGCTGAAATTGAGGCCGAAGACTACGAGTCTCATAACCAACAGAAACTGCTGACAGCAATGAGTGAGCTTGACGAACGTAGTCAGGATATTGTGCAGTCACGTTGGTTGTCTGAAGATAAAACCACATTACATGACCTTGCCGCGAAGTATGAAGTCTCTGCCGAGCGCGTTCGCCAGTTAGAGCAGAACGCCATGAAAAAACTTCGCGTCGCTATGAGCTAAATGCAGTGCCGCGTTGGTTGCGGCGCTTGCTGCATAGCTCCTTCCATTAGTTCTCCTATCCCCGGTATGCCAAATGGCAAACCTGCCGGGGTTCGTTGTGTTCAACTTGATGACAATAATTTGTGCCGGCTATTTGGCAAACCAGAGCGTCCAGATGTCTGTGAAGCTTTTACGGCGGACTACGATATTTGCAAAGATACCCGAGAAGAAGCGCTTATTTTGCTGACGTCACTGGAAGAAGCGACATCGAACGATTAGGTGCAACAGTAAGCTCTGATGCGAAAACCAGCTCTATACCTTGTTCTTCTAACTGGGGTAAATTTTGTTTAAGGAACTCTAACGTCTCTGGGTAAGGGTGCCCAATACCAACAGCAGAACCGTGCTTCCTGGCATGCCGTAACAAAGTTTTGAATTGTTGGGCGAGATAAGCTTTGTCGGTTTCGTTATCAAGAAATACATGGCGTCGACTCGACTTAACACCGACCGATTTGGCGGTGTCTTCTGCCACACTAAACTCTGAGGTGCGGCTGTCCAAAAAGAACAGCTGTCGAGAGGACAGGGTTTCCATTACTGCGTGCATAGGTACGGGTAACTGCGTTAGCTTGCTGCCCATGTGGTTATTTACACCTGCAACGTACGGAATAGACTCCAGGGCATCGGTTAATTGCAGTTTTATCTGTTGTGCGCTCATAGTTGAGGTAATTTCACCCGGCCCGGACCAGATGTTGTCGACCGCTTCCATTGGCATGTGCAGTAAAATTTGTTTTTGCTGATGATGCGCCCGCAGCGCAAATGAACGGGCGTAAGGCGTATAAGGTAGTACGGCAAAGGACACCTTACCCGGCAGTAGCGCCGCTTCCAGGTGACTTCGGTGATTCCCTATATCATCTATGACAATAGCAATTTTCGCAGCCTGTGCGCTGCTGCAAGTCAGAAGTGCCAGTGCGATTATCACATGTAAGAGTTTCATTAACGTATCCAGTGACTTGGGTTTTGCGGTCTGCCCTGATGACGAATTTCAAAGTACAAAGAGGCTTTGTCGCGAGAGCCGGATTGACCCATAAGCGCTATCTCTTCGTCTTTTTTGACTTTCTCACCAACGGTTCTAAGCAATGCCTGATTATGTCCGTATAAGCTCATGTAGTTTTCACCATGGTCAACTACAATGACTAAACCAAAACCGCGTAACCAGTCCGCATAAACAATGCGGCCATCGGCAATAGAGCGTACTTCCTGTCCGTTACTGCCTTCTATCAATACGCCTTTCCATTCAACCGGGCCTTCGCGGCGCTGGCCAAAAACGCGACGGACTGTACCGTCACTGGGCCATTTTAACTGTGACTTGATGGGCTTTAAACCGACTAAGCGAACATCGCCCTGACGCTTAAGAGCCGCCTCAATGGCGGCCAGAACCTGTTCTAACTGAGCGCGGCTTTGCTCTAGCTGCTTTATTTTAGCTTTGTCACTACGCTGCTCGGCTTGCAGTTTCGCTAAGGTGTCTTCCTGTTCTCGTTGCTGACTCTCCAGCTGTTGTTTTTGCTCTGCCTGCTGTTCACGAAGTGAGACAACGTCAGCTCTTTTATCCGTCAGCTCCGCTGTTAATTGTTCAATATCGGCTTGAGTCTGTTTGATTTGCTCAATTTCTTCAACGCGAGCGTCATTCATGTACTGATAATAAGTGAGTAACCGCTCTAGCTCTGCGGGACTGCCCTGGTTAAGCAGCATTTTCAGGAAGCCATTATCGCCATTAACGTAGGCAGAAACAATTTGTTCTTCAAGCAGGGCGAGTTGCTTTTGCTGCTCTGCCTGTAAGCGTTCCAGTTCTTGTTGTGCTTCTTCGATTTCTGAATTAATACGACGAAGTTCTGTTGAGGTCTTTTGAATAGCACCCGCAATTTCAGCGGTTTTCAGCTCTAATCGCCGCAACTCGTTTTCAATATCAGACAGTTCTTCGTCACGGCTTTCAATAGCTTGCAGATGTTTATTTAACTCCGCATTTAACGCTTCAATTTCGGCCTGCGTAGCAGCTTTATCCTCTTCACTATAAGACTGTGCAAACGCCTGGCCAGAAAAGCTGAGCCAGGCGATTAACAGAATTAAAGCAAAGGCTTTTATCATGACTGTTTCAGCGTCATTAAGGTTTGCCCGGTCATTTCGTCAGGCTGCTCCATACCCATTAAGTGAAGAATGGTTGGTGCCACATCTGACAAGCGACCATCGCGTGCCTGTGCGTCACGGCCCACATAAATGAAAGGAACCAGCTCATTGGTGTGCGCGGTATGTGCCTGACCAGTTTCAGCGTCACTCATTTGTTCCGCATTGCCGTGGTCTGCGGTAATCAAACACTCTCCACCAACCGCTTCCAGTGCTGAGACAACACGACCAACGCTGTGATCAACCGCTTCACAGGCTTTTACTGCCGCATCGAAGTCGCCGGTATGCCCTACCATATCACCGTTCGGGTAGTTACAAATGATGACATCAAAGGCTTGCGACTCAATGGCGCCTACCAATTCATCGGTGAGTTGCTCAGAGTTCATTTCTGGCTGTAAGTCGTAGGTTTTGACCTTAGGCGACGGAATTAAGACACGCTTTTCACCTTCAAACTCTTCTTCGCGACCACCACTAAAGAAGAACGTCACGTGTGCGTATTTTTCAGTTTCTGAAATGCGTAACTGGGTTTTGCCATGCTTGGATAGCCATTCACCCAGCACGTTATTGAGTTGCTCCGGTGGAAAAGCACATGAGGTTTTCAGGGTATCAGCATATTCCGTTAACATGACAAAGTCTGAGGTTTTCGCGCGAGGCCCGCGTTCGAAGCCGTCAAACTCATCGTTAATAAATGCTTGGGTCATTTCGCGTGCGCGGTCAGCACGGAAATTCATAAAGAAAACGGCATCGCCGTCTTTCACGGGCGCTGGTGCACCAATAATAACGGGCTTCACAAACTCGTCAGTTTCACCGCGCTCGTAGGCGTCTTCTAAAGCATCAGTTGCGTTCGGGCTGGTTACGCCGGATACGCCGTGATAAATCGCCTTGTAGGCCTCTTCAATACGTTCCCAGCGCTTGTCTCTGTCCATGGCGTAGAAACGACCACTAAGCGTTGCAAAACGGCCTTTACCTAAACGTGCAAACAGCGCTTCAAAACGTTCTATTGACGCTTTTGCCGACTTCGGTGGCGTGTCGCGACCATCTAAAAACGCATGTACGTAAACTTCAGAAGCCCCTTGCTCGACTGCCATCTCTACCATCGCAATTAAGTGGTCTTCGTGGCTGTGTACGCCGCCCGGAGACAGCAGCCCCATAACGTGCACAGCGCCTGATGCGTCTTTTGCTTTTGCTAAAGCGTCACACAGCACTTGGTTTTTAAAGAAGCTGCGATCAGAAATAGCCTGGCTAATGCGGGTAAAGTCTTGATAAACAATTCGGCCAGCGCCTAAGTTGACGTGTCCGACTTCGGAGTTGCCCATTTGCCCATCGGGTAGTCCAACAGCACCGCCTGAGCCATCGACTAAGCAGTGTGGGTATTGCTCCCAAAGACGATCCATAACCGGCGTTTTTGCATTTGAAATGGCGTTGTCCGGCGCGTCTTCGCGGTATCCCCAACCGTCAAGAATCAATAGAACCAAAGGTTTAATCGTACGACTCATAAAGGGCCTCGTTATTTAACTAATGCGATGCGTTATTGCGAATTATTCTACTTTATTTCTGGCGCATCCGCATCCATTCAAGATTTTACTGGCAACTGAAATTTGTACAGGTATACTCTTTGCCCGCGAGATTTTTCTGAAAACCCTCTGGTAGTGGTAGCTTATATGCAAGAACTGTTAGATTTCATTAGCCGAAACCCCATGATGAGTGGCCTGTGGGTGGTGTTATTGGTTGCGCTTATTATTACTTATGTGCGTTCTGCCATGTCACCTATTAAGAGCCTACAGCCGCAAGAGGCAACGGTTTGGGTTAACCGTGGCGATGGCATTTTTGTTGACATTCGTAACCAGGATGAATTCAAGAAAGGCCACATTCACGGCTCAAAGCACTTAAGCATGGACAAAATTAAGCAAAAAAGCTTAACGTCTATTGAAAAGTTCAAAGACGCCCCCATTGTGTTAGTCTGTGCAACAGGAATGACGGCAAAAGCAGCCGCATCTCAGTTAACCGCTGAGGGCTTTAAGCAAGTGGCGGTATTACAAGGTGGCATGAACACCTGGCGTAATGAAAAACTGCCGGTTTCGCAGAAATAATAACAACGAATTGAAAACTCATAGTGAATAGGAAGTAAAATCATGGCTGAAGAACAGCAAGCAAACGGCGCAGCAGCCGAAAACCAACAGCAGCAAGCACAATTTGCTATCCAGCGTATTTATGCAAAAGACATTTCTTTTGAAACGCCAAATTCTCCAAATGTATTCCGCAAAGAGTGGAAACCAGACCTGAAACTGGACTTAAACGTTAAACACGAGAAAATTGAAGACGGCGTTTACGAAGTGGTACTGACGTTAACAGCAACCAACAAAGTTGAAGACGACGTTGCTTTCCTTTGTGAAGTGCATCAGGCAGGTATCTTCTCAATTGGTGAAGAAGTTCAGGAAGGTCAACTGGCACACATGCTGGGTTCTTTCTGCCCGAACATTTTGTTCCCTTATGCACGTGAGTGCGTAGCGAGCTTGGTGAACCGTGCAACTTTCCCTCAGTTGAACTTAGCACCAGTTAACTTTGACGCTATCTTTGCACGTCACATGCAGCAGCAAGCAGAGCAAGCTCAGGGTCAACAGACTGCTGACGCTTAAGCGAACGCTATAATGCAAACACCACAGGTGACGATATTAGGGGCGGGCTCTTACGGGACCGCCCTTGCTATTTGTTTTGCGCGAAAAGGCATCCCGACAATGTTGTGGGGGCGGGACTCTGAGAAAGTTGCGTTAATGGCGTCGGCCAGAGAGAACGCCGCGTATTTACCCGGATGCCCATTTCCTGAGTCTCTGCAAGTTACTGATGACCTTGAGCTCGCGCTGAAAGACGTCGACAACGTGGTCGTTGTGGTGCCCAGTCATTCATTTTCCAGCATGTTAAAGCAGGCAAAGCCCTTGCTGAAAGAGAATGCTCGCGTTGCCTGGGCAACCAAAGGGCTGGAGCCCGATACAGGCCGACTGCTGTATGAAGTTGCCGAAGAGATTCTGGCTGACAAGCATCCGCTGGCGGTACTGTCAGGGCCCACTTTTGCTATTGAAATGGCGAAAGGTCTACCTACCGCTATCTCTATGTCATCGACCGACCAAACCTTTGTCGATGAACTGTCTGACATGCTGCATTGTGACCGCTCCTTCCGTGTTTACACCAACAATGACTTTATTGGTGTTCAGCTAGGCGGGGTGGTAAAAAACGTGATAGCCATTGGCGCGGGTATGGCCGACGGCATAGGCTTTGGCGCGAATGCACGCACTGCACTGATTACTCGTGGTTTAGCTGAATTGACCCGGTTGGGTCTAAAACTAGGGGCGAAAAGCGACACCTTTACCGGTATGGCAGGTCTTGGTGATCTCATCTTAACCTGTACTGACAATCAGTCGCGCAATCGCCGTTTTGGTTTGGCTTTGGGTGAAGGTAAGTCGGTTGAGCAAGCGTTAAAGGATATTGGTCAGTCTGTAGAAGGGTATCGTAACACCAAAGAAGTGGTTGCACTGGCGTCACGAAATGATGTGGAAATGCCCATCGCGGAGCAAATTTATGCGGTCCTTTATGAAGGTAAAGAACCGCAGCAAGCGGCTATCGACTTACTAAGCCGGGAGCGTAAAACGGAATAATCGTTCTACGTCCCAGGCTTTATTAGCAAGATTCGCTTAAGCACTTGCTAATTGCTGTTCCATGACCTGCCATTGCGCGGCCAGGTGCTCAGTAGGTAAGCGTTTAAAGTTAGAGCGAACAAACTGACTGATTTTACCGTCGGCATAACTTAGCAGCATATTTGCCAGAACGGCCTCATCGACAATAAACTTCTGCTGTTCCCGCATCGCTTTTTCACGCAGAACCTGCTTAATTGAACTTTCAATACGATTAAACAAGTCTTCCATGCGACTGCGCAGGCGGTCATGTTCACCCATGAGTGCGTCGCCCGTCATAACTCGGGTAATGCCCGGGTTGCGTTCAGCGAAAGTCAGCAGCAGCTGCAAAATCATGTAACAACGAGACAGCGTATTTTTTTCTTCATTCATAATGAGGTTTATACGCGTCAGCAGGGTGTCTTCCACAAACTCAATAAGGCCTTCAAACATTCGCGCCTTAGAAGGAAAGTGACGGTACAGAGCGGCTTCGGAAACTCCGAGGTTAGCCGCCAACTTAGCAGTGGTAATACGCTGACCCGGGCTGGTTTCCAGCATTGCGGCCAAAGCCTGAAGTATTTCTTCGCGACGGTTACGTTTTTGTTCTGCCATGAGTGATTATTTCCTTATGTATGGACAGTTAAGAACGACCAGAGTGACCGAAGCCACCTTCGCCACGGTCTGATTCTTCAAATTCGTCGACAATGTTCATGCTGGCTTGTACCACTGGCAAAATTACCAACTGGGCAATGCGGTCGCCCGGTTCAATGGTGTATGCCTTATTGCTGCGGTTCCAGCAGGATACTTTCAGCTCACCCTGATAGTCAGAATCGATAAGACCCACCAGGTTACCTAAGACCAAACCGTGTTTATGGCCGAGGCCTGAGCGCGGCAGAATAGTAGCGGCATAGCCCGGGTCACCAATGTACATGGCAATGCCAGTGCCAATGAGTTGGGTTTCGCCTGGCTCTATGGTCAGTGGCTCGTCTAAACAAGCACGCAAATCCATGCCGGCAGAGCCGCTGGTTTCATATTTAGGAAGAGGGATAGACTGACCGATACGTTCGTCGAGAATTTTAACGTCCACTTGCGTCATGAGTTGTTCACTTAGCTCCTGTTGGATGTATCAAAATAGCGCTTTGCAATAGCATCGATAATGGCAACAGCCATATCATGCTTGCTCATAGTTGGAAGTGACTGCTCACTGTCCTTGCTTAATATCAACGCACTGTTCTGGTCACTATTGAACCCCTGATGAGACTCACTGACGTCATTGGCGATGATCATTTGCAGTTGCTTACGCTGTAATTTGCTTAAGGCATTTTCTTTTAAGTTCTGGGTTTCTGCGGCAAAGCCCACGGTAAAAGGGGCGTTGGCAGACTGTGCCACCGCTTTTAAAATGTCAGGGTTTTGCACCAGTGACAGCTTGGGCGGTTCACTGTTTTGCTCTTTCTTAATTTTGTGTTCGGCGATGTCTTCTACGCGATAGTCGGAGACTGCGGCGCAGCCAATAAAAACATCGCAGTCTGTAAGCTGTTGTTGTACTGCTGTCAGCATTTGCTCTGCGGTTTCAACATCAATACGTTGCACACCTCTCGGTGTGGCAAGCTGGGTGGGCCCAGACACCAATACAACCTTTGCTCCGGCACTCGCAGCGGCCTGAGCTAACGCGTAACCCATTTTCCCTGAGCTGTGGTTACTGATATAACGCACGGGGTCGATAGCTTCGCGCGTTGGGCCTGCGGTAATGACAAAGGTTTTACCCTGCCAGGTTTCAGGGACTGTCGACGTGCTTTCCGGCAACTTTTCGTTGAGTAGCGCTTTAACAATATCGGTGGGGTCGGTCATGCGGCCATAGCCAATGTCGCCACAGGCTTGTTCACCGCTTTCAGGGCCTATAAAGGCAACACCGCGTTCGCGTAAAATGGATACATTATTCTGCACTGCGGCGGCCGCCCACATTTGTTGGTTCATTGCTGGGGCAACGCAAACAGGCGCTTTACTGGCTAAAACCAGAGTACTGAGCAGGTCGTCGGCAAAACCGTGGGTAATACGAGCCAAAGTATTCGCCGTGGCCGGGGCTATAAGAATAAGGTCGGCCCATCGTGCCAGCTCAATATGGCCCATAGCGGCTTCTGCTGTGGGATCAAGCAAGTCATCGCTGACCGTAAAACCAGACACTGCTTGTAAGCTAAGTGGGGTTACAAAGGCTTTGGCACTCTCGGTCATGACACAACGCACGACTGCACCTTGTTCACGCAATCGGCGCACCAGGTCAGGTGTTTTATAGGCTGCAATGCCGCCGGTAATACCCAAAAGAATGTTTTTGTTCTGCAGTTGTGTCATGCGAACCCCTCTGTGTTAACTCATGTAAAGATAACACGAGACCCGGAAACACGGTAGATGCTCGTTATACTTATCCGCTGTTCAAACGAAGGAGAGAATAATGAGTGTCAAGGAGTGGCCAGTTGCTGAGCGTCCGCGCGAAAAATTGCAGTTACAGGGAGCGCAGTTTCTCAGTGACGCAGAGTTATTAGCGGTGTTACTGGGTAGTGGCCGACAAGGGCAGGATGTAGTGACTTTTGCGCGCAAGTTGCTGCACCATTTTAATGGCATCGGACCGTTACTTGTTGCCAGTCGGGAGCAGCTGCTTGAATGTGATGGTATTGGACCAGCGCGGGTGAATCAATTGCAGGTCGTTATGGAGTTGTCCCGGCGATATTTAAAATGGCAACTGGAGCGCACCGACGGCTTTACAGAACCCAGCCTGGTCAAAGATTTCTTGACGGCGAAGCTCAGACACCAAAGTCGGGAACTGTTTGTCTTGCTATTGCTCGACAGCCAGCACCGCCTGTTGCACTACGAAGAATTATTTCAGGGGACTATTAACGCGGCGCCGGTGTACCCTCGGGAAGTAATTAAGCTGGTTATGAAGCACAATGCAGCGGCGGTTATTTTAGCGCATAATCACCCGTCGGGCGTGGCAGAGCCAAGTCAGGCGGACCAACGAGTGACCGAACGGGTGAAAAAAGCCCTGAACTTAATTGATGTTTCTTTGCTCGATCATTTCGTTATTGGGGCAGGTGCACCCATTTCGTTCGCTGAACGTGGATTGTTGTAGTTTTATACTGGCAGTTTGGTGAAAAATCACGTAAAATCCGCCCGAACGATCGTTAAGGATCATATTTCCGTCGTATTAGCTTGATTAGAAGGGCAGTTTGCTGTATAAAATGCGCCCTCGGATTTATAGGCAAGGTCACGTTGGGCGACAGGCGAGCTTGCAGCAATTTTGGAGTAAAGACATGTCACAAGTATGCCAAGTTACAGGTAAGCGTCCGGTAGTCGGTAACAACCGCTCGCACGCACGCAATGCGACTAAACGTCGCTTTTTGCCGAACCTTCAATCGCACCGCTTTTGGGTAGAAAGCGAGAAGCGTTGGGTTAAGCTGCGCATTTCTACTAAAGGTATGCGTATCATCGATAAAAACGGTATCGACTCGGTATTAGCGGATCTCCGCGGCCGTGGTATCAAGGTGTAAGGAAAAGATATTATGCGCGATAAGATTCGTTTGGTGTCGTCTGCGGGTACGGGTTACTTCTACACGACAGACAAAAATAAACGCACCATGCCAGAAAAAATGGAAATCAAAAAGTACGACCCAGTGGTTCGTAAACACGTGATTTTCAAAGAAGCTAAAATCAAGTAATTGGTTTTATCGCTTACAAAAAACCCAGCCAGAGCTGGGTTTTTTATTGCCTGTTACTCAGCTATTTAGCGCGGTGGGTCAATAATACCGGAAACACTGGCATTAATACGGAACCAGCCGGTGACACTAAACCGGTCGCGTTTTGATGGCAGTACTTCATGCACAAATCGGTCACTTAAAAACACGACTAAGCGGCCTTGTTGAGGTAATACAGTCTCCAGCACTTCGCCTTTTGCGCCGTATATCACCAGTTGTCCGCCATCTTCTTCCCGCCATTCCGGGTTTAAATAAAATACCGTGGTTAGCACTCGGTTACTGCGCCCTTTAAAAGCGTCTAAGTGTTTTTTATAAAACGCGCCGTTTGGGTAGTGCGCCAGGTGGCATTCGTAATCGAACAAACCCATAAACAACGACCGGTTAAATTCAACACGCAGCTCTTCCATAATAGCGAGATAGTCAGCGTGTTCAGGCTGGTCCGGGGTTAGCCAGTAAATACGGTCGTTACGAACCATAGTGTTTATGGTTTGCGACTGCTGTCGGCCTATGCCAGCCATATTCCAGTATTGTGCGGGCAGTTGCTGAGAGTAGTCATACAAAGCTTGTGATTGCTGCTTTGGCAGGAAATTATCGACAATGCAGTATCCGTTGTCGGCAACACGGTCGATGATAGTAGTTAGCAGCATAGTAGTAAGACCATATTCATTTTTTGTCGCGCGAAATATAGGGTATTCTTAACACAGCGACAAGCAAAAAATAACACACCTGGGTGCCCTTTTATGAAGGTAAATGAGAAACGCAAACTCTTTGGCGTGACAATGACAAAACGTGCCTGGAACAATGTTCTGGTGTACGTCATTCTAATTATTATGTTTGTGTTCTGGTACGTAGCGCCGCCATTGAAAGAAACGAATGAAGCAGCGCCTGAGTCTGCGGAGCAAATGGGATTGATTCCTGACAACGGCTCTTTGTCTGCTATAGAAATTCCGGATTTAACTCTACAACTGGCAAACAGCGAATGGCAGTGTGCAAACGACTGTCGCCTGACAAATCAGCAAATCAGTGGAGTGGTCAATAACTGGTTATCGATAAAGATGACACCGGTCGATGTGCAGGCTACCGATAAAATTACCGATGTTTTACTGTCGTTTAATGACGGTAATACCGCCCGGGTAGAGTTGTATGCGTCGCCGTATTTAATTCTACGGTTACCGAACCAGCAGCAGAATTTTAAAATTGAGAATTTACACGTAAGTCAGTTATTAGGACGTTAGTACATGCCTGAGTTACCAGAAGTTGAAGTCAGTCGGTTAGGCATATCGCCGCACATAGAAGGTCACCAAATACGTCACGTTAATGTCCGTGATAGCCGTTTGCGTTGGCCTGTACCTGAGACAGTAAAAGAAGTTGAAGGGCAAACGCTGTTAAACGTTAAAAGGCGAGCGAAGTATTTGCTATTGGAGACCCATGCCGGCACCTTAATTCTGCATTTAGGTATGTCCGGGAAATTACGTGTGGTACCTGTTGAAACGCCTTTCTACAAGCATGACCACATCAGTATTGAGTTCGACGATAGGCAGAGTTTGCGCTTGAACGATCCGCGTCGCTTTGGTGCCTTACTATTTACCAAAGAGCAGCCTGACGTTCATGATTTATTGAAACACTTAGGGCCTGAGCCTTTAACAGATGCGTTTCATGCGGACTACTTGTTCGAGCAGTCACGCAAGCGCACGCAGCCGGTCAAAACCTTTATTATGGATAACCGGGTGGTGGTTGGCGTCGGTAATATCTACGCGAATGAAGCTCTGTTTAAAGCTGGTATTAATCCTAAACGCGCCGCCGGTAAGATCAGTAAACAGCGCTACGAGAAGTTAGTACCTATTATCAAAGACACTTTAGCGCAGGCAATAGAGCAGGGTGGCACGACACTTCGTGACTTCACCCAAGTAGACGGCGCGCCGGGCTACTTTGCACAAAAGCTTCAGGTATACGGCCGTGGTGGCAAATTGTGCATGGTCTGCAGTCAGCGTCTGAAAGAAATTCGGCTGGGTCAACGCAGTACTGTATATTGCACGACCTGCCAGCGCTAACGCTGCGTAAACTCAGTGAGTATACGGGAGAAGTCGCCTGGCTCTGATAAAAACGGAGCGTGTGAACTTTTATTAAAAGAGAATGATGTCGACTGCGGTGCCAGTGCGTCAATGTTTGTAATGGCGCGCTCCGGCACTAAGCTGTCCAGGCGACCATAAAGCCGTAAAAAAGGTACCTCTATGTTGGCGAGTTGTTCGCGAAGGTCGCACTCCTGCAATAGCCGTAATGTCTCTTTTAGTACCTTTTGCTCTGGTGTTGGTTTACTGAAAATAAGCTCTCTTACTAATTTTATTTGTGCTTTGGCGTCGCTACTGCCCATTGCCTGTATTGCCAAAAAACGCTCTATGGTTTTGCGAAAGTCGGAATCGAGCTGGCGCTGAAACTGCTCAAGAACATTAGGCTTTATACCTGGCCAGCTGTCCGATTCAACAAAATGTGGTGAAGATGCCACGGTTGTCAGCGACAACGTTCTAGCTGGATGCTTCAGGGCAAACTGTGTAGCAACTAAGCCACCTAATGACCACCCCATAACATGGCACTTTTCAGGCAATGCAGGCGCTATTACGTCGACTAAAATCTCTAAATTAACCGCTTCTTCGAACGGCCATGAGGAGTCACCAAAGCCCGGTAAGTCAACAGAGTACACTCTGTGCTTATCACTTAAGGAAGGAATAACCGGTTGCCATATGTTCGAGTTCATTCCCCAGCCATGGATTACAACTAAAGGCGTTCCTGCCCCGTGGCACTGAATAGATAGACTCACTATACTTCCTCAACGTTAATAGCAAACGGTTAACTGCGCTTATGCTAGCGTTTTTAAAAGATATCGCCAACCAGTTTGGTCGCGGCAAATGTTGGAGTTGTGGTACGAACCAAGCTGGCAATAGCGGCTTTTGCGGCTACTGTGAGCTGGCGTTACCTCGCTGGTATCCAGCTTGTTGTCAGCACTTGGCAGACTTAAATCATGCATTAACCGAGCAGCAGTGTCGCTATTGGTTTGCCAGCCTGCGCTGGGAGCCTCAAACCCGCCAACTGATGCAACTTTATAAGTTTCAGTATCGAGCTGAGTTGTCTTCAGTGTTCGCCCGAATTCTGGCGGCGCATATCACCTTGTGTTATCAGGGCAAGCCGCTGCCGGACTCTATTGTCGCTATGCCCATGACTGAAACTTCCTGGCATAAGCGCGGCTTTCATCAAACAGCGCTTGTTGCGCGTGAAGTCGCTGGCTTATTGAATGTTAGGTATGTATCTAATGCGCTTAGAGTCGTGCGAAAAAAGCCAATGCAGCATTTAACCAGTAAACGAGAGCGTTGGCATAACAGCCATAAAAGTCAGTTGGCCCTGGGTGATTTTAACGGACAGTCAGTTGCGGTACTTGATGACGTTATTACCACCGGAGCCACGGTAATGGCAGCGGCAGATGCGCTTTATAGAAAAGGGGCAAAACATGTTGACGCATGGGCTATTGCTTATAATCAGGGTGACTAGAAAGTGAGTGGGATGTCAGGTACACTATACCCTAGTAATTTACTCAGGTATAAGCCGTGAGGTAACCAGTTTATGATTCGTATTTCAGAAGCCGCGCAGTCGCATTTTCAAAAGCTATTGGCAGAACAACCAGAGGGCACCAACATTCGTGTGTTTGTGGTCAATCCGGGTATGCCAAACGCAGAATGCGGTGTTTCTTATTGTCCACCAGACGCAGTTGAACCAGACGATGAGCGCTTGCCGTTTAACGGTTTCGACGCGGTAGTCGACTCGGGTAGCGCGCCGTTTCTTGAAGACGCAGCCATTGACTTTGAAGAGCAGGAGCTAGGCTCTCAATTGACGCTGAAAGCGCCCAACGCAAAAGCGCGCAAAGTAGCTGATGATGCACCGTTAGTAGACCGTGTTGAATATGTCATTCAGGTGGAAATTAACCCGCAGTTGGCAAACCACGGTGGTCAGGTAATGGTCACTGAAATTACCGATGACGGTGTCGCGATACTTCAATTCGGTGGCGGCTGTAATGGCTGTAGTATGATAGATGTAACGCTGAAGAACGGCATTGAGAAGGAGTTGCTGGAACGTTTTCCGGATGAAATCACCGGCGTTCGCGATGTCACCGAACATGAGCACGGTGAGCACTCTTACTACTAGTTCGCCATAACCAAATAGCTTGGGTAACACCACGCATGAGTAAAAAGCCGCTGAGAGCCAACCACAAACCGTGGTTCTCCAGCGGCAATCCTAACCACCACAACGGCATAAAACCGATTAAAGCGGATAGCAGCATGGTATTGCGCATCCCTTTGCTCATCGATAACCCAATAAATACCCCGTCAAACCAATAACTCCAGTGCGCGATAATCGGCATAAGAATTATCCACGGCAGATAGTTCATGGCGGTATTCACCACTTCAGGAATGTCTGTAATTAAACGAACGATTTGCTCGCCGGCAATGGCAAACACTAAGGTGTAACTGACGGCAAATAATGACGACCAAAGCAGGGTTATCTTGCACCAGTAGCGAATTTTATCAGGCTTTTTCTGTCCTTTTGCAGCTCCGGCTAGCGCCTCGACCGCATAGGCAATGCCGTCTAACCCCAAAGATATCAGCATTAAAAACTGCATGAGCACGGCGTTAACAGCAACCAGTGTACTGCCGTAACGAGTTGCGTAGCCGGTCATGGTGGCCATACAAAGCTGTAGAACCAAACTTCGAACGAAGATGTTACCGTTAACACCAAGAAAGCGCCTTAGTGCCTGCCCGCTAACAACGAAATGTGGCAGTGACCATTGCAGCGCCCGGGCTGTCCAGTAGAACCCAATAAGCGCGGTGACCCATTCAGCTATCAGCGACGCCCAGGCCGCCCCTTTCACGTTGAGGTCGAGACCGATAATCAGCACCACGTCCATCACGACATTAACGGCGTTAGTGATAATAACCAACAACATGGCTTTGCGGCTATTTTGGCGGCCCAGTAGCACACCTAAAGCTACCAACGTCATAAGGGCGGCAGGGGCCGACCATAAGCGAATACGAATGTACTCGCGAGCGTAGGGTTCTAATTCAGCCGAAGGTGCGACAACCCACATGGCGGCGTCGTTAATCCAGGGGCTGGCAAAGGCAATCACCAACCCCAGAATGACTGCAATAATGACACCGTTGTTGAAATGCTGGCGCTGTGCACTCAAGTCTTCAGCCCCGTAAGACTGAGCTATATAGCCCGTGGTCGCCATACGCAGGAATACAGCCAGCAAATAAATAAAGCTGACGACCATGGCACCGACCGCAACGGCCGATAAGTAGATAGCGTCTGGCAAATGCCCTATGATGGCAGTATCAACCAAGCCGAGAAGCGGCGCAGCGATATTGGACACAATCATAGGCAGTGCAATGGCAAACACATGCCTGTGGTCAACGGTTGGAAACCCCAAAAACGTTCGCATAAACTTTTCGTGACTTTTTAAAGTATTAATTCAAGTACTTATACTGTATCAGGAGTGACTATGAAGGTGTTGAACAAATTACTGGTGGGCAGCTTTGCGGTGTTGAGCCTAGGCTGCTCATCAGAGAGCCTGGCGGCCAATGATAGCGTCGTTGTTTTGCAGTATCACCACGTTAGCGACAGTACGCCGGCGGTCACTTCTATTGATCCTGACACATTTAAAGAGCACCTGAGCTACTTAAAAGACAATAATTTTAACGTCATTGATATTAAGCAGGCCCAGGAAGCCATTGAGGGTAACGGCGAGTTACCTGAAAAAGCGGTTGTTATTACGTTCGATGACGGTTACCAAAATGTGTATGAAAACGCGGCTGACTTGCTAGAGCAATATGAAATGCCATATACCGTTTTTGTGAACCCGGACTTAATGGCTAAGCACCAAGATCACTATATGGGCTGGGAGGAACTGAAAGATTTGGAAGCTCGAGGTGCTCGCATTGCTAACCACGGTCAGAGCCATGCACACTTAATTCGCCGTGAGCCCGATGAAACCAAAGAGCAGTGGGTTGAGCGTATGCATTACGATGTAGTCAGCGCACAAGAGGCTATCGACGAAAACTTAGGAGAGCAGGAAAAGTATTTCGCGTACCCATATGGAGAGTACGATAACGAACTCAGAGCGCTGCTTGATGACTGGGGCTTTCTGGCGTTTGCTCAGCACTCCGGGCCCTGGTCGGAGTGGAGCGAAGAAACGGCGATTACTCGTTTCCCGGCATCGGGTATTTATGCCAACTTAGACACTCTAAAGACGAAGCTGCGTTCCAAGGCGATGCCGGTGGTCAGTTACAAGCCTGAAGAGCCATTGCTCGATTATGAAAACACGCAACCGACACTGGAGGTTACTCTAACGGGTGATGAAGCGTTAAAAGATGTGCGCACGAATCAGCTACGGTGTTTCTCAGGTGGCCAGGTGTTAGAGCCGGAATGGCACAGTGACACGCGTTTTACCGTAGAAGTAACCACTGACTTACCGGTGGGTCGTTCGCGTGTTAATTGCACCGCGCCCAGTGCGTCAGAGTCGCGTTACTATTGGTATTCAATAGCGCTTATTCGTCCCGACGCACAAGGCTCCTGGCCAGACTGAGCTAGTCAGCGATAATTGAAAAGTCGCGTTTTAGCTGTTCCATGTCGACCACAGGTATTTCCCCACGCTTGTGGTCGGCATTGAAAATCGCTTTGCGGTGGCCATTAGGGTTCACCAAAATAATGGCGGCACTGTGATTCACCAGGTAATTCTCTTCACCTTCTTCCGGTATGGAGTACATTAGCCCTAAGTCGCGTACGAAGGGAAACAGCGACTTATGTTCAGCGCGCACACCAACAAAGTTGTCGCCGAAATAGCCAACGTATTCTTGCAGTCGCTCTATGTTGTCACGTTTAGGGTCTACCGAAATCATCCAGACTTTCACAGGTGCATCGGCACTGTTTTGCAACTCAGGAAGTGCCTGCTTCAGGTCTGACATGGTGGTCGGGCAGATATCGGGGCAAAAGGTGTAGCCGGTGAATAGCAAGGTCCACTGACCTTTCAGCGCGTCGTTTGAAACCTCACCGTCATTAGTGCTGGTTAAGGTAAAAGGCTTCAATGCGCGAGGCGGCTCGTAAATAAGCGCTTCAGGTTTCGCCTGTGGTAAGTTGCTATACACCAACCAGCCGGCAATTAACGCAATAACAGCAACAATGACGGTAATGAAACGACTCATAAATTACCCTATACGTAGTGATCAACCAGCAAAATAACGAACAGCAGCATCAGGTGCCAAATAGAGAAGGCAAACATGTTAAAGGCTGTTTTCTTATTCGGTGCGTATTTCAGCTTCCACGCATAAGCCAGGAATATAGCGTTCAGCGCTGTAACACCCACCAGGTAAATCATACCGGTCATGCCAATAAGGAATGGCATAAGGCAAACCACGCCCAGCAAAATGGTATACAGGAAAATACAGGTCTTGGTGAACTCGATACCATGGGTTACTGGTAACATAGGAATTTCTGCGCGGGCGTAGTCTTTGGCACGATGCACTGCCAATGCCCAGAAATGTGGCGGTGTCCAGGTGAAAATAATCATTACCAAAAGAATAGGGAAGGCCGATATTTCATTGGTAACTGAGGTCCAACCCAACAGCGGTGGTGCGGCTCCTGCCAAGCCACCAATGACGATATTCTGCGGTGTCGCGCGCTTCAAAAACATGGTGTAAATAAAGGCGTAGCCGACCATAGACGCAAAGGTTAACCAAGCGGTTAACGGATTTACCCAAGCGTACAAGGTGACAAAACCGATAACACCGATAGTGGTCGCAAAAGTGATGACTTTAGCGGGCGATAAATTCCCCTGAGGCAGCGGACGGCGAAGCGTTCGAGCCATTTTTGCGTCTATGTGGCGATCAACCAAGTGGTTAACCGCTGCGGCGGCAGCGGACATTAAGCCAATACCGGTTAAGGCAGGCACTAATACCGACAGAGAAACAAGCTGCTCAGTGGCCAGGCACATGCCAACAACGGCAGTGAGCAGTAATAACGCGACGACACGAGGTTTGGTTAACTCAAGGTAGTCTCGCCAATGTGCGTTGCGCGTTTTTGTTATTTGTTTTGTGGCAACGGATTGCATAACTACGACTCCTTACGCTTTTCTGGACAAGTTGTAATTCAACCCGACCAAAGACAGCAGCAATAATGCCCCAACAGCATTGTGAGCTACCGCATTCCAAAGCGGCAATTGAAAGACTACGTTACTAATACCTAGAGCAATTTGCAAAACTAATAACAAGCCTATAACAGATAGCTTACTTCGGAAAAATTGAGACTTCGCTTTGCGCCAACATTTAAACAGTAACGTGCACAACACTAAGAAGGTCACAATAGCGCCTATACGGTGAATAACATGCATGGTCATGCGGTCATCATAGTCGTGAGCACCAAATTGGTAGGTGTCGGCTTCCGGAATACTGAATGCGCCGACAAAGTCTAAGTTCGACGCCCAGTCGCCCTCACAAAATGGCAGCTCGGTACAGGCAACAGCGGCGTAGTTGGCTGCGACCCAACCGCCCAGAGCTATTTGTCCAATAACGACCAGCATCGCAAAAAATGCCAGGCCTCGGTATCGTCGAAGTTCGGGGTCGCCGCCTGCTAACCGGAAGTCGGACAGCCTCAGTGACAGCAGGTAAAGTAGTGATATGACCGAGAACCCTCCCAGCAAATGGCCCATGACTATCAGCGGTTGTAAGTTCATAGTCACAGTCCACATACCCAGTGCGGCCTGGAAAATGACCAGGCCTAGCAGCAGTGTCGGCAATTTCACTGGTGTTGGGTAGTGGCTAGGTTTGCGGCTTCTTATCCAGGAAGCAACGGCAATCACCAAAATGAGAAGACCGAGTGTGCCTGCGAAATATCGGTGGATCATCTCATTCCAGGCTTTGTCCTGTTCAACCGGGGCGTCCGGGAAACGAAGCTCCGCCTGCACAATATGCTCTTCCTGCGAAGGCACTTTCAAAAATCCGTAACATCCGGGCCAGTCCGGGCAACCGAGACCCGCCTCGGTCAGGCGGGTAAAAGCGCCCAGAACAATAACAACAAAGGCAAAAAATATGCTAATTTTAACCAAAGTTCTCATTAGCTAAGCTCCTTATCCAATTCGACTTAGCTTAAGTAGCTTGCGAAGGTCAGCCAGTACGTTTTTACCTTCTTTAATCATCGCTTCTTTGTCGCTATGTGTTGGGTAGTACAGCATAACGTTGTGCATAGGGTCGATGATAAACAGCGTATTGGCGGGTAAATTGTGAAGCTCTCGAATGATAGCCGGTGCTGTTATTGGAGTTATTTGCGGCGCATCACGCTCATAATCTGAAAGCTGGTCATTGTTGTCGTGAAAGGTGACCGGCGTTAAGCGATCGGTATCCTTGCCAATGGCGACATCAACTTGATTCATTACGTAGAGAGCATTTTTGCAGGTCTGGTCGCAGTTTTCGGGAGGTATATAGCCCAGCTTCCAGCCTTCCGGCAGTGTATCGACTTCTGAACTCAGCGTAACAGGTGGCTGTAGTAAAGTGCCTTTGTTGGTGCCTGCTTCATACCAGTTCTGCGATAAAATAACCCAGGCAGCTATGACTGGTAATAGGAATAACGCAAACACCGTTAAAATAGCTTTTCTTGAGCGATTTGGGGAGCTCATTGGGTCTCCTCTTCTTTTTTTGATTGTTTGTTAAGTTTTATAACAGCAATTACGAAAATCACCAAACATGCGACCGCAAGAGAAAACCATTGTGTCGCATATCCATAGTGCTTTTCCGGTTTCATGACTTGTGGTTCCCAGTCTCGTTGCCAGCCGATATTTTTTGGCGTTTCAAGCAGTAGCAGGTGAGAGCGGGATGTCAGGCCGAACTTTTTCGCAAGTGCATTTGGATGCGCCTCTTGAATACGAACGGAGTCATTATTTGTAGCGTATTCGAAAGAGTTTTGGGTTAGCTCGTTTTGACTCGGGAAATACAGATAGGCGGTGAGTGTTAACCTGCCTTTAGGTAATTCGACCTCGGGAATATCGCTGCGTAACGTGGGAGCTGGTATCCAGCCCAGATTAACCAGCTGTGTTGGCAGTTCGGGCGAGTCTGGTTGAAAAAAGCCCAGCACATTGTAGCCAACGGTTCCGTCCTGAATTTGATTATCCAGTAATAACACCGGTGTCGGCTGAAATTCGCCACTGACTGACACATAAGTAAATCGGTGCTTATCTGCGCTTAAGCTTTTTATAGAGCTTAAAGGCCGAGCTTCATTAGTTTGTTGAGACTCGTAGTCGGCAAACAACAGCTGTTTTTCCTCAGCTCTGTCTAACTGCCAAAAGCCAAGCTTGACCAACACCCCAATTGCCAGCAAAGTAATGATTGTTGCAACAAGGGGAATTTTTATGTTGGTCGTTTTTAAGGTCATTATTGTTCTACTGCTCGTGTATATGGTGGTGAATTTGTTCCGCGCATTATTTTCTATGCTGCGTAACGATCCCAACAAACCACCGATGTCTCATTATTTGGGAAAACGAGTGGGAATAGCCGCTATTATTTTAATTGCATTAATAGCGGCCACTTACGGCGGCTTTTTGCCGTTAAATCCACGCCCCTATTAAACGGGGCGCTTTTCTTACAGTACGTAAACCACCACAAATAAACATAACCAAACCACATCAACAAAGTGCCAGTACCAGCTCGTGGCCTGAAATGCAAAGTGATTATCCGGCGTGAAGTGGCCTTTCAGGACCCGCAGGAACATAATAATGAGCATGACGGTACCTAAAGTTACGTGCAAACCGTGGAAACCGGTGAGCATATAGAAGGTATTACCGTAAATGCCTGAGTCCAGCGTTAAGCCCAGTTCTTCGTACGCATGCACGTACTCCGCACCCTGCAGATACAGGAAAATTAAACCAAGAATAATGGTCACACCCAACATGCCGGTCAGTTGCTTACGCTTGCCTTGCTCAAGGCCGGTGTGGGCAAAGTGACAAGTCACAGAACTTATCAAAAGAATGATGGTGTTGATAGCGGGCAAACCGTACCAACCCATTGCCTGTGTTTCTGTGCCACCCGGCGTATTCACCAACGGCCAGTGAGCGACAAATTCCGGCCAGAGCACTTCGTTGGTCATGGCGTTGTTGCTGTCGCCACCCAACCATTGAACCGCAATGACGCGGGCATAGAATAATGCACCGAAGAAAGCGGCGAAGAACATGACCTCTGAGAAAATAAACCAACTCATCGCCTGTTTGTATGAAGTGTTTAATTGCTCGTTATGAAGTCCTTTGGTTGACTCATTTATTTGATCACGGAACCAACCGAAAAGCATGAAAACGATGACGCCAATACCAGCAAATAATACAGTGCTTCCATGGCCGTCTTGTTCAGCTGACGCCTGGATGACAGTAGTACTGGCTCCCCAGGCAATTAATCCGAGTCCAAGGGCACCAATGATCGGCCAAGGACTGGACGCCGGTACGTAGTAACTTTGTTGTTCTGACATAGCCTCTTTCCTTATTCGGTTTCTTTTTGCTCGTCCTTAAACGACTGGGACGACTGGGCTGTCACATCATACAGAGTGTATGACAGAGTAAAGGTTGTTATATGGTCGGGAATATCCGGGTCAACATAAAATTGCATTGGCATTTTGGTATTAGCACCCGCAGTTAACGGTTGTTGATTAAAGCAAAAGCATTCGACCTTGTTGAGGTAAAGAGATGCTTCTGCAGGTGCCACAGAAGGTATCGCTTGCGCAACCATGTCTGATTGAGTTGGGTTAGCGGCTAAGAAATTAACGACTTTAGTTTCCCCTGGATGAATTCGTACTTCTTTAACCGATGATTCAAACTTCCAGGGGATGCCTTTAGCGTTTCGAGTCAAAAACTGAACTCGAATCGTTCTCGATTCATCAATTTCTACCATCTCATAAGTGGCTGCTTCATTGCTGGTTCGGCCGTTAAAGCCTGTCACTTCACAAAATACATCGTAAAGCGGTACTAGCGCGAACCCAAACGCAAACATTCCAGCGACTGTTAGTAACAGTCGCTTAACCAAGATGCTGTTATTCTGATGTTGCTCAGACATACTCGCTATTCCACTTTAGGTGGCTTTTCGAAGGTGTGATATGGCGCTGGTGATGGCACCGACCATTCAAATCCTTCTGCACCTTCCCAAGGTTTACTGTCGGCCTTTTCACCTTTTTTCTGAGCGCATTTAATTACGACCCAGAGAAATACGAGTTGTGATAGCCCAAATGCAAAACCACCAATACTGGTAATTTGGTTCACATCTGCAAACTGCGTTGCATAGTCGGGTATACGACGAGGCATGCCCGCTAGTCCAGCAAAGTGCATAGGGAAGAACAGTATATTTACAGATATGACCGATAACCAAAAATGGACTTTGGATAGTGTCGTATCGTACATGTACCCCGACCACTTGGGTAACCAGTAGTAAGCAGCGGCCATGATGGAGAAAACGGCACCGGTAACCAACACATAATGGAAATGTGCTACGACAAAGTAGGTGTCATGATACTGAAAGTCAGCTGGAGTAATGGCTAGCATCAAGCCGGAGAAACCACCAATGGTAAAGAGTATGACAAAGGCCAATGCAAATAGCATAGGTGTTTCAAATGTCAGAGAGCCTCGCCACATGGTTGCTACCCAGTTAAAGATTTTCACCCCAGTGGGTACGGCTATAATCATCGTACAGTACATGAAAAACAGTTCTGCGAATACTGGCATACCAGTCGTGAACATGTGGTGAGCCCAGACCAGAAAGGATAGCAATGCTATAGCGGCTGTGGCATAGACCATAGAGGAATAGCCAAAGAGTTTTTTTCTTGCAAATGCCGGAATAATCGCTGAGACAATACCGAAAGACGGCAGTATCATTATATAAACTTCCGGATGCCCGAAAAACCAGAAAATATGCTGGTACATCACGGGGTCACCACCGCCAGCAGCATCAAAAAAGCTGGTGCCGAAGTAAGTATCCGTAAGAAGCATTGTTACCGCACCTGCCAGAACAGGCATAACGGCAATCAGTAAAAAGGCGGTAATTAACCAAGTCCATACGAACATCGGCATTTTCATCAGTGTCATGCCTGGAGCGCGCATATTAAGCACCGTGACGATGACGTTAATCGCACCCATTATCGAAGAGATCCCCATAATATGGACGGAAAAGACAAAGTACGCGGTTGAGTCGCCTCCGTACTGGGTTGATAACGGTGCGTAGGCTGTCCAACCAAATGCTGGACCACCACCCGCTGAAAACAAAGAGCCTAACAGAATACAAAATGCAAATGGCAGTATCCAAAAGCTCCAGTTATTCATTCGAGGTAGTGCCATGTCTGGTGCGCCAATCATCATTGGAATCATCCAGTTAGCCAAGCCTACGAAGGCAGGCATAACCGCACCGAATATCATGACAAGGCCATGAACCGTTGTCATTTGATTAAAAAAGTGAGGCTCTACAAGCTGCAATCCCGGCTGAAATAGTTCAGCCCGAATTACCATGGCCATTGCACCACCAACAAAGAACATAATTAGGCTGAACCATAGGTACAGTGTCCCTATGTCTTTGTGGTTTGTTGTAAATAACCAGCGACCAATGCCAGACGGCTTATGATCGTGGTGTGCGTCGTGATGTGTTGCGTCGACTGCTGTGCTCATCACCGTCTCCTTATTGATTCATGACTTCGTTGATGTCGGCTGCCTGAATTAGGTCGCCAGTGTCGTTACCCCAGGCATTACGCTCGTAGGTGATAACAGCTGCCAATTCTTGCATACTGAGCTGCTCCCCAAATGCCTGCATAGCAGTTCCAGATACACCATTTACAACAATATCGATGTGTTTCGAGGTGCCGTCTGGATCGACTGCAACGCCACTTCCCGCTAATGCCGGGAATACACCATTGACACCTTGACCGTTAGGCTGGTGACAAGCTGCACAAGTGCTGTTATAAACTTTTTCGCCGAGATCCATGAGTTCGTCTTTCGACATCTCCATAGACAATAATTCTTGCTCTCGCTGGCGTGCTGCTTCCTGTTCCGCTTCAATTTCGGTTATCCACTTTTCGTACTCAGCTGGCTCTTTCGCGATGACCACAACTGGCATAAAACCGTGGTCTTTACCACAAAGTTCGGCGCACTGTCCCCGGTAAACACCCGGCTCATCGACTTTTGTCCAGGTCTCATTAATAAAGCCTGGATTAGCGTCTTTTTTGATAGCAAAGTCAGGCACCCACCAGCTGTGAATAACGTCGTCAGAAGTGACTAGGAAGCGAACTTTTTGACCCGTTGGAATAACCAGAGGGCGGTCGACTTCGAGTAGGTAGTTTTCGCTTTTGTCGAATTTATTGTTGATTTGTTCCTGTTGCGTCGCCAAACGACTGAAGAACTCAACGTCATTCTCGAAATACTTGTAGTGCCATTTCCACTGCGAACCGGTAACTTGGATAGTAACATCAGCGTCAGATGTATCTTCCATAGCGATAAGAGTTGTTGTTGCCGGAATGGCCATACCCACCAATATTAAAAGCGGAATAATGGTCCAGGCAATTTCAACTTTAACGTTCTCGTGGAAATTCGCAGGTTTAGGATTTTTCGACTTACGATGGCGAATCATCGAAATGAACATCAAACCGAATACGACTACACCAATGACACAACAGATATAAAATATCGTCATATGCAGGTCATAAACTCGGTTACTGACTTCAGTAACACCCTTGGTTAAGTTGAGTTGGCTTTCTGCACTAGCAGGCAAGCTCAACATAACCAGTAGTGTCCACAGAGGCTTCATTTTCACGTGACTTCTCCTCTTATTCTTCAATGAGATCGAATCTTTAATTCCGATCAAAACTCGAAGAACAAAGAGGTAAGCAGAAAAAGGAACAGCATCTCCCCAGAAATCACTTTCTCCACAGACTCTTTGTTATAATTATCGTTGTTATAATATTTTTATAGTCGGGTAGTACATTTATTAACTAATTTACACAGAAAGATCCAGATCAAATCAAACAATTGGCTAATAAATGAGCGAATCTGTTAAAAAAAGGCTGCCGAAGCAGCCTTTCAAGGAAGAAACACACTAACGAGGATTTAGTGGAGGTGGGATGTTAGTGTGTTTTTATCAAACAGGAAGTATTGAGTGTGACTTAATTTACTTGCCATTTTTGCGCGCTGCCATGTGCGGCTTGAGACAGAGTCGAGATAGGCAATAACCATACTGCTGTTTCCCGCTAATAATGCCTGCTCTAATGCCCATTCACAACGTTCGGCAGAGTGACTGCGTAACCAACGAATTTGATGCTCCGCAACACCGGACTCAATGAGCTGGGCAATGACATTTTTGTCACCGCCGATAACAGTAACCCACTCACTTGGTTTTTGCTGTAAAGCATTTTGAACAGCTGGTGATAAGGCATCTGTTTCGACTGCCTCTGCGCCTGTTTCTTGTTCAAACTTAATATCAGTCGGTGCAGCTTTCCACAAACCCGGGTGGTGTAATTTGTTGTTCTGTTGAATTTTCATAGTGCAGCTCCATTTCTGATAACACCAACTGCCAGACCTTCAATCGCGAATACTTGCGATGCCAAGTCAACAGTGATGGTGGAGAAGTCAGGATTTTCTGGATGTAATAAGACCGTGCGGCCTTTACGTTCAAAGCGTTTCACCGTGACTTCGTCTTCAACTCGAGCAACAACAACCTGTCCATTTCTGGCTTGCTCAGTTTTGTGCACGGCAAGTAAGTCACCGTCCAAGATACCGATGTCTCTCATGCTCATACCGTTGACTTTCAATAAGAAGCTGGCGGCAGGCTGAAATAACGATTCGTCGACTTTGTAATGCCCTTCAACATGCTGTTCTGCAAGCAGCGGCTCACCGGCAGCAACCTGGCCAATCAGCGGCAAACCTTCGGCGACATCGAAGTCGTCGCCGACTAAGCGAATGCCACGAGACATACCCGGCATAATTTCAATAACACCTTTACGTGCTAACGCCTTTAAATGTTCTTCGGCGGCGTTGGCAGAACGAAAGCCCAGCTTGGAGGCAATTTCCGCACGTGTTGGTGGCATACCGGTTGCGTGCAGGTTGTCTTTAATAAGCTCTAATATTTCAGACTGTCTTGGTGTTAAAGGACGCATATTCGAACCTGTGTTTATGTACAGTGATACTGTGAGTATATACAGGTATTTTTATTTCGCAAGTCATTTCATCAACGACTTTTATTTTTTAAGTTGGTATCCTATAGCTCTGTTTAAAACAGAGGTTGATGTATGAGTAAAAAAAGCCCTTTTTACGCGGTGTTGAAGTATCCGTTACGTTGGCTAACACGGTTCGAAGATATTTGGGACGGCGATGAAACTGATCACAAAACCACGGTGCAAAAGCCGGTGGCTTACGTTATGCGCTCAACCTCTACGGCTGACCTCTCCATATTGCAGCGCGCTGCTAGACGTCGTGGTCTTCCTGATCCTCTCGAGCCGCTCGAAATTGATGGCAAAGAATACAGCCGGGTTATGTACCTGGAAGAATTTGCTAATGAAACCTCTGAAGAAGCGGTGGAAGAATTTCATCAGTTGTTGAAGTTACATAAAGACAATAGCAACCTCGACTTACAGCTTATACCCGCAGGGGTGTTCTGGGGGCGCCAGGCAGGCCAGGAAGCAACTGCCGGCAAGGCAATGACGGGTGACCTCGATAACCCAGGCGCTATTCGTAAATTCTGGCTTGTGCTTTTTTCAGGTCGTCAGGTCTTGTTGCGCTTCTCGCGTAGCGTCAGTTTAGGTCAAATGGCTAATGATTACGGCGCAGACATGCGCATAGCCCATAAATTGGCGCGTGTTGCCCGTGTTCACTTTGTTCGCATGCGTCACGCGGTTGCGGGCCCCAAGCTCAGCCATCGTAAAGAGCTTATGGCCCAGCTCATTAACACGCCGGCACTCAAAAAGGCCGTTGCCGACGAAGCCAAAGGCAAGAAGATTAGTGAAGAAGAAGCCCGAAAAAAAGCACTCTCTTACATTGACGAAATTGCGGCGAATTACAGCTCGACATTAGTGCGTGTACTCGATCGCTTTATGACCTGGATGTGGAACCGTATTTATAACGGTATTCATGTAAAAGGCGGTGAACGCATACGTCGTCTTGCTCAGCAGGGACACGAAATTATCTATGTGCCCTGTCACAGAAGTCACATGGATTATTTGCTACTAAGCTACGTTATTTACAAGCAAGGCTTGGTGCCGCCGCATATTGCAGCAGGGGTCAATCTGAACTTTTTCCCGGTTGGTGGCATTTTCCGTCGTGGTGGAGCGTTCTTTATACGCCGCAGTTTCCGTGGCAATAAGCTTTATTCTGCGGTATTTCGCGAGTACTTGTGCTGGCTGTTTCAAAAAGGCTACCCGGTGGAATATTTCAGTGAAGGCGGCCGTTCCAGAACTGGGCGTTTATTGCCGCCAAAGACTGGCATGCTCGCTATGACCGTTCAGGGTATGCTGCGTGATCAACAACGTCCAGTGTCGTTGGTGCCGGTGTATCTCGGTTATGAACACATTATGGAAGTTGCCACTTACCTGAAAGAATTGAAAGGTAAGGACAAAGAGAAAGAATCCGTTTTTCAAATTCTAAAAACAATTACCAAATTGCGTAATTTTGGTCAGGGCTTTGTGACTTTCGGTCAGCCTATCGATTTAAAGCATACGCTGGACTGTAATGCGCCCGACTGGCATAAGTCGGTAACGCGAGGAGCCGAAGAGCCTCTAAGACCCAATTGGTTAACCCCTGTGGTCAATGGTTTGGCCGAGCGTGTTATGCAGGGCATAAACGACTCTGCAGCCGCAAACAGTGTGAACCTAACGGCTCTGGCATTGCTCAGCTCTGAGCATCATGCGCTGACGAAAGAAGAGCTATTAGCTCAGCTGGAAGTGTATCTGGGTGTGTTAAAAGAAGTGCCTTACAGTACCGATATTAGTGTGCCTAAAGAAACGCCGGAAGAATTGTGGCAGCAGGCGCTGCGCACCGATAAGTTTAAAGTTGAGTCAGATACCATGGGCGAAGTTATCTCGCTCGAACGTATGTCGGCTATTGCGATGACATATTATCGTAACAACATACTGCACATGATGGTTGTGCCGGGCATTGTTGCCTCAATTATCATGGCAAAAAAGCGTGTGTCGGTTAATGAGATTGTCGAGCGCACTCAAGCTATCTACCCCATGCTAAAGGCAGAGCTGTACCTTAGCCACGAAACTGACGAAATTCCATTGTGGGTGGAGGCGCTATGCGAAGAGCTGGCACGTCAGCAATTAATTACCTGCGAAGGGAGCGACTGTGTCATTGCGAAGCGTGAAAGTGCCGAGTGGTATCGTTTGCGCTTGCTAGCCAACAGTGCCAGTGAAACTCTGCAACGCTACTGTATTGTGTTAGAGCTTCTTCAGCAGGCACAGCCAATAATGCGGGCGGAGCTTGAGAAACAGTCTATTACTCTGGCCGAGCGTTTGAGTTCTATCCACGGAATTGACGCGCCGGAGTTTTATGACAAGAAAGTCATGGCGACATTAATTGCTAGTCTTAAGCAGCAGGGGCTGGTTGAAATTGATGACGATGGTCAGCAAATTGCCGCAGAGCCGGTTGGGGCGTTAAGTGACCAGGTCGATGAGCTGATTGACGGGCCTGTCCTGCAAACTATAAGGCAGTCGGTGCAGCAGTTCGTCAATCAGCCGAGTGAATAGCCTTTAGTGTAAACTTAGTACCAGTAATGTAATGCCAGGCCTATAGCGAAAACCATACCGACGTAATGGTTGTGCAAAAAGGCCTGGAAGCATTTCATTGGCTCGCGATGGCGTATTAACCAGTGCTGGTACATAAACAACAGCACACTTATCGCAAGCGCCGCCCAGGCTATCCAGTCCGCTGTGAGTATATAAAGCACCCATGCCAGCAAGCCGATGACAACCAGCTGCAATAACGCAATGATGAGTTTGTCGTAACGACCAAATAAAATAGCCGTGCTTTGCAGGCCAATTTTTAAGTCGTCTTCGCGGTCGGCCATGGCGTATTCGGTGTCGTAAGCCACGGTCCAAATAATATTGGCGATAAACAACAGAGCAGCGATAAACCATTCATTCGATTCAAGTGCCGTAAACGCCATTAGTATGCCGAAACTGAAGGCTACGCCCAGTACCACTTGGGGTAGGTGAGTCCAGCGTTTGCAGAAAGGGTAAAGTGCGGCAACGCCGGCAGCGAGGAAGCTCAACATAACGGTGTTTGTATTCAGCTGAAGCACCAGTCCAAAAGCAATAGCCAGCAAAATAAAGAAACCAATAATAGCTTCCGTTGCGGAAATTTTCCCGGCGGGAATAGGGCGTTGCTTAGTGCGCCTTACATGACCATCAAAATTGCGGTCGGCAAAGTCATTGATCACACAACCGGCGGAGCGCATCACAAAAGTACCCAGCAAAAATATCACTACAATTTTCAGCGGCGGGTTACCGGTGCCGGCAATCAGCAACGCCCATATTGTCGGCCACGCCAGCAAATAAGTACCAATGGGGCGGTCCGCCCGCATTAACTGCCAAAAAGCCTGAAGTTTTTGTGCTATCACTTGCTCTGTACCTCTAACACATGGTCGTAAAGTGGTGACGACGTTAAGAATATCTCGCTCACTAACAGTTGCTCGCCTGCGGTCGAGAATATTCGGCGGCGGCCTAATAAGGGTTTCGACTGATTAAACCATTGCTGGTTCAGTTTGCCTATAACATGAGATTCCGACACAGTCGCTACTTCAATGGGCCCTGAAGTTAAGTCTTCTCGTTGAAATAACGAGTCACCCAATGAACGGTTACCTAATTCTGAAAGTTGCAACTGCTCGTTGTTTTCGGCACTTTTTGCGAAAATACTACGGGCAAACACCCAGGGTTTATTATCACAGTATAGCAGTACTTCACGCACTACCGCGGGCTGACTCTGTTTTAAGCGACGGCATTCTTCTTCATGAGGTAGCATTTCCTGTTGGCCTAATAAACGGACCTCAAAATGTCCGCAATTGCGTTTCAGACGCTGGGTTAAAGAGCCCTCGAAGCACAGCCAGTTATGCTGGGTCGGGGTTAGCTCGACCTTATCAGGAGCCTGCCATTTAAGAGGTTCACTGACAGGAAATGTTGGTGCTGGGTATAACTCTGTTGTCATTTGTATTGGCGTTATCAAGCTCTATCGCTATGATAGCAAAGAGGAAACAATTGAACAGCGAAAGCTGGGTGGCTATATGAAACTGATTAGGACATTGGGTTTACTGTTAACCATGTGTTTATTAAGCACAGTTGCAAGCGCGCAAGACGACGTAGCGTATTACGGCTTTGAACCTGACATAACAACAAACTTTATAAAAGAAGGGAATGACTACCGCTTGGGGTTTGTGCGAGTTGCGGTAGAAGTTATGGTTCCGGACCCTAGCTACGTGAGTGTGGTTGAGCATCATGCGCCGTTACTGCGTAATGAGTTTATAAGTATTTTGAGTACAGCAACGGAGCGTCAGGTTCGGACTATGACAGGACGTGACCAGCTGCGGCTCAAATGCTTAGAGCGCGCCAAAGAATTAATGACTCAGGAAACCGGTAACCCGGTCATCAAAGAAGTTATTTTTACCAAGTATATTTATCAGTAACGAATTTTGGGTGTGGGGTTGAGTGCCCGCACCACAAAACCCGCTAAACACCCTGAAAGCAACCCGGCTAAATGCGCCTCGTTGGCTACATTGACCCAAAGCACACCGGTATAACCCAGTGCCAGCCAAAGCAACATAAAGACAATGAGCCCCGGCGGCAGATACAACGGTGTTGCGCGGTGGAAGCTGTACACCCAGCAGAAGCCAAGAAGACCATACACCACACCCGACATACCGCCAAAATTTGGACCATTCATGAGGTACTGAATAACATTGGCGGTAATGCCGGAAAACAAGAATAGGGCCAGTAGCCAGGACGTGCCCAGTGTCTTCTCTATACGACCGCCTAAATACCACCACCAAAATACATTAAACACAATATGGAGCAGTGTGAAATGCATAAAGACCGGAGTGACAAAGCGCCAGGGCTGGTCAAAGGGCAGTGCGTTGAAGAAGCGACTGATTTTTAGAGCTTCTAACGTAGCTTCTGGCCACATATTCAGAACTAAAAAGACCAAAGCCGCTAGTGCTGCGACTATTCGTGTGAGCCAGCCACTTTGCGCTAAAAGTGACAAGGAAATAGGCGCTGACCGACGCGACGTTGGAGAAGGTTGGCTTGAGTCTTGTGTTGAAGCAGAATGCTGCTGCGGCTTTTCGTCGAGCAGTTCAGGGTTCGCCTTGCACTGCTGAACAAGGTCTTTAGCGAGCGCCTCGTAGCTGCTTTGGTGCAGCCATAGTTCAAGTTGCTCGCCTTTTTCAGTAACGCTAACCGGTATGCCGTGCTGACGCAGATATTGGTAAAGCTTTCGCATCCATTCCGGGTCTTTACTGCTCAGCAATCGGCGCATGATTTATTCCTTGTTAACGTGCTCGGGGTAAGACATTGACCAGGCGGTAAAACCGCCGTTCATACTACTAACATTAGTGAAGCCCTGAGCCGCAATATATTCTGCGGCGCCCTGGCTACTAATACCGTGATAACAAACCACAATAATCGGCGCGTGTTTGTCGACAGACTCCAAAAACACGCCCAAATTACTGTTATCGATGCGCTGCGCACCCGGAATGTGACCCATAGCAAAAGACTGTGGGTCGCGAATGTCGGCAAACACCGCATCACCGGCTTGCCAGTGCTCTGCCGCGGTGTTTAGCTCCATTAATTCGTAAGTACGCTCGTCTGCGCTCATAGGGTTTAGTCCCAGTTCAGAATGACTTTACCCGACTGACCTGAAATCATGGTTTCAAAGCCTTTTTCGAAGTCGTCGACTGACATTTCGTGCGTTAATATCGGCGAAATGTCTAAGCCTGACTGTAGCAAGCTCGCCATTTTGTACCAAGTTTCGAACATTTCACGACCGTAAATGCCTTTAATGACCAGACCTTTGAAAATAACTTCGTTCCAGTCAATGGCGACATTCTCCGGTGGAATGCCTAACATAGCAATTTTACCGCCGTGGTTCATGGTCGCCAGCATTTGTGAAAACGCAGAAGGCACCCCTGACATTTCAAGGCCCACGTCAAAGCCTTCTTTCATGCCCAACTCTGTCATGACGTCAGATAACTTTTCTTTGCTGACGTCGACTGCACGTGTCACACCCATTTTACGGGCTAAGTCCAGGCGGTATTCGTTTACGTCAGTAATAACCACATGGCGCGCGCCAACGTGACGAGCAACCGCTGCCGCCATAATGCCAATAGGGCCGGCGCCGGTAATTAAAACGTCTTCACCGACTAAATCGAAAGCCAACGCTGTGTGTACGGCATTACCGAATGGGTCAAAAATAGACGCCATTTCGTCGGTTACATCGTCTGGCAGTTTAAACGCGTTCTCCGCCGGCAACGCTAAGTATTCAGCAAATGCACCCGGACGGTTAACACCAACGCCATACGTATTGCGACATAAGTGACGGCGACCGGCGCGGCAGTTACGGCAGTGGCCACAAGTAATATGACCTTCGCCAGAAACACGGTCACCAATCTCAAAACCACGAACACCGTCGCCCATAGCTGCAACTTCGCCCACATATTCGTGACCGACCACCATAGGTACCGGAATCGTTTTTTGCGACCAGTCGTCCCACTTGTATATGTGTACGTCGGTACCGCAAATTGCCGTTTTCTTAATTTTAATCAGAATATCGTTGTAGCCGCATTCCGGCTTCTCGACATCGGTCATCCAAATGCCGGGTTTGGAATGCAGTTTCGCCAAAGCTTTCATTTCAATACTCCTTAAATCACACCCAGCTCTTTACCAATACGGGTAAAGGCTTCAATGGTGCGATCCAATTGTTCGCGTGTGTGAGCCGCCGACATTTGCGTGCGGATACGAGCTTTGCCTTTAGGAACGACAGGGAAGGAGAATCCGATCACGTAGATATCTTCTTCCAGCAATTTATCCGCCATTTCCGATGCTAAGCGTGCGTCGCCAACCATCACTGGAATAATGGCGTGATCTGCGCCGCTTAGAGTAAAGCCGGCCGCAGTCATTTTCTCACGGAAATACTGGGCGTTTTCCCACAACTGAGCGCGCAGTTCATGGCCATTCTCCAGCATTTCCAGTACGCGAATAGACGCCTGAACGATGGCTGGTGCTACCGAGTTAGAGAACAGGTATGGGCGTGAACGCTGGCGTAACCAATCAATGACTTCTTTCTTGCCTGAAGTGTAGCCACCAGATGCACCGCCCAACGCTTTACCTAAGGTTCCGGTGATAATATCGACACGACCCATAACATCACAGTATTCGTGTGTGCCTTTACCGTTCTCACCTAAGAAACCTGTGGCGTGACAGTCGTCCATCATAACCAGTGCGTCGTATTTGTCGGCCAGGTCGCAAATGCCTTTTAAATCTGCAATAACACCGTCCATAGAGAACACGCCGTCGGTAGCAATCAGCTTATGACGGGCGCCGTCAGCGTCAGCCTGCTTAAGCTGTGCTTCTAAGTCTTCAAGGTTGTTGTTTTTGTAACGGTAGCGTTTTGCTTTGCTTAAACGGATGCCGTCAATGATGCTCGCGTGGTTCAGCTCGTCACTGATAATGGCGTCTTCCGGGCCCATCAGCGTTTCGAACAAGCCGCCGTTCGCATCAAAGCACGACGAATATAAAATGGTGTCTTCGGTGCCTAAAAAGTCACTCAGCTTTTGTTCCAGCGTTTTGTGAATGTCCTGAGTACCGCAAATAAAACGGACTGAAGCCGTACCAAAACCATGCTCGTCCAAACCTTTTTTGGCTGCAGCAATAAGGTCAGGGTGGTTCGCCAAACCTAAGTAGTTATTGGCGCAGAAGTTAAGCACACGGTGGTCATTAACGGTAATTTCAGAACTTTGGTCAGAGGTAATAATACGCTCTTTCTTGTAAAGCCCTTCGGCTTTGGTTTCAGCCAGTTGGTCGGCCAGTTGCTGGTAAAACGCAGAACTCATGTTCGACTCCATGTTTTGAAAAATTCGTTACCCTCTAGTTTACTGATGTTAGCCCCAACTCGCATCCTTAATTTCAATTTCAGACTTTTGTTTGGTGTCCAATTGCGTGTACTCTTTAGGGAAATTTCAGCGAGAATTTGTCGGTTTAGGAGAGTTTATGCATCGCCGAGCTATTTACCCAGGCACTTTTGACCCTATTACCAATGGGCATGCAGACCTTATTGAACGCGCAGCAGCGCTGTTCAACGAAGTGGTTGTTGGTATAGCAGAAAGCCCCAGTAAGAAACCTTTATTCACGCTAGAAGAGCGGGTTTTACTGGCGCAGCAGGTGACTGAAAAGCTCGATAATGTCAGTGTGGTCGGTTTTTCAGGCCTTTTGGTGGACTTTGCTCACGAATATGATGCAACGGTGCTTATTCGCGGGCTGCGTGCGGTGTCCGACTTTGAGTATGAATTCCAGCTGGCAAACATGAACCGCCGTCTGGATCCGAATTTAGAAAGCGTCTTTCTAACGCCAGCCGAAGAAAACTCGTTCATTTCGTCGTCGCTGGTGAAGGAAGTGGCGCTGCACGGCGGAGATGTATCTGGCTTTACCGACGCACGAGTGGCGTCGGCCTTAGAGCAAAAGTTTGCGGGGAAACGTCCGGGTCAGTAATACCTGACCCGAAATAACTAACTTAACGCTACGTGGTAAAACACGATACTCATGAGCACCGGGCATAAGTAACGAATGTGCCAGCGCAATAACGTCAGTCCGAAACTGCCCGCAGCAATGGCTTTTAGGTGATTACTGCGGCGCCATAACCAACCCACTACCAGTAAGTAGAATAAGCCTGACAGTGGTAACTGGAACTGTGTGACGGCGGTGACAACCCAGCCGAATAGTGGTTCGAAGAATAAAATCAGTAAGAGTGAGAACACACCAATAAGCACCAGCGATGCCGCAGTAGCAACCGGACGGGTTAACTTGCGCTCCTCAATGCAGTAAGACACCGGGACTTCTGCCTGAGCAATGGTCGATGTTAGTGCGGCAATACTCAGCAGACTAAAGAAGGCAAAAGCGACAAAGGGACCGGCAACGCCCATGCTGTTGAAAAGCTCTGGCAGTACTGCAAATATGAGTTGCCCTTCGCCGACCAACTCGGTCCCTTCACCAACGGACACGCCTAAATGAATGCCTGCGTATAGTGCCGGAATAATCAGTAAGCCGGCTAAAAACGCGATGAAGGTATCAAGCGCCGCAACTGACAGGCTCAAACGGCCCAACTTTGCGCCGGGCTTTAAGTACGAGCCATAAATCATCATGCCGCCCAGGCCAATAGACAGCGAGAAGAATGCCTGACCCATAGCGGCAACTAAAATACTGGTATTGGTTATTTGCGTGAAGTCTGGCACTAAATAACGCTCTAAGCCGACGCTGGCGCCTGGTAGCGTCAGCATGTAAATAATAAGGCCAACCAGCAGAATCACTAATGTTGGCATTAAACGCTTGGACCAACGCTCAATACCTTTTTCCACGCCCTGGAAGACGACTAACGCGGTGGCGGTTAAAAACAGCCCCGTGAATACTAAGTCGCGCGGCATAGAGCTGTTCAGCAGGAATTCGGAGACCGATGTGAGGCCAACGCCTTTGGCTAAGAAGCCGAGTGCGTGAACCACCATCCAGCCGGCCACCACGTGATAAAAGCTCAGCATTAAGCAGGAACCCAGTACGTTCAAATAGCCCATTAGCTTGCCGATATGGCGGGCCTTGCCGCCGGAAAGCTGAGTCAGTGACTTAACCGGGTTAGCTTGTGCACTGTGACCTATGAGCAGTTCGCTATAAAGGGCAGGAATAGCCAAAATAAAAATAACGCACAGGTACACGAGTAAAAAAGCGCCACCACCATGATTGGCGACTTGCGTCGGAAAGCCCCAAATGTTGCCGAGCCCGACGGCGGAACCCGCGGCCGCTAAAATAAAGCCAATGCGGCTATGAAATGAATCACGCATAAATGTCCAAAAAGCTTACTGCCCCTACTTAAGTCAGGCGGGCATTCTAACGAACTGAGAAAATTTTGCCCTATCTTTTTTTAGTCAATCGGGTTACTATTCGCGCCCTGAATTTCAGCCAGTTGCCCAATTACTGAACAGGACGTTTCAAGTAAACGCAGCTGACCTAAACGTTAACGTACAAGACCGTAATCTCAGGAGCCTTACGTCATGCCAAATCTGGATCTGAGCCGCTACGGCATCACCGATGTCGAAGAAATCGTCCACAACCCGTCCTATGACCTGCTGTTTGAAGAAGAAACTCGCGATGACCTGCAGGGTTATGAAAAAGGTACGGTAACGGACTTAGGAGCGGTTGCTGTCGATACCGGAATATTCACCGGCCGTTCACCAAAAGATAAATACATTGTTCGCGACGACACCACACGAGACACTGTGTGGTGGGCTGATCAGGGTAAAAACGACAACAAACCACTGTCGACCGAAACCTGGAAAGAACTGAAAGGCTTAGTAACTGAGCAGCTGTCGAACAAACGCTTGTTTGTGGTCGACACCTATTGCGGTGCTAACGAAGATACACGCTTAGCGGTTCGCTTCATTACTGAAGTGGCATGGCAGGCACATTTCGTGAAAAACATGTTCATTCGCCCAAGCGAAGAAGAGCTGGAAACGTTCGAGCCAGACTTCGTGGTCATGAACGGTGCGAAGTGCATTAATCCTAAGTGGCAAGAACAAGAGCTGAACTCTGAAAACTTTGTGGCGTTTAACTTAACTGAAAAAATTCAGCTAATTGGCGGTACTTGGTACGGCGGCGAAATGAAGAAAGGTATGTTCTCAATGATGAACTATTTCCTGCCGCTAAAAGGCATTGCGTCAATGCACTGTTCAGCAAACGTGGGTAAAGAAGGCGACGTTGCTATTTTCTTTGGCTTGTCAGGTACCGGTAAAACCACGTTGTCGACTGACCCGAAACGCGCACTGATTGGTGACGACGAGCACGGTTGGGACGACGACGGTGTCTTCAACTTTGAAGGCGGCTGTTATGCGAAAACCATCAACCTGTCGAAAGAAGCGGAACCGGACATTTACAACGCGATTCGTCGTGACGCTTTATTAGAAAACGTTGCGGTTGATGATAACGGCGTTGTCGACTTTGATGACAACTCGAAAACTGAGAACACTCGTGTTTCTTACCCTATTTATCACATCGACAACATTGTTAAGCCGGTGTCTAAAGCGGGTCACGCGAAGAAAGTAATCTTCCTGACGGCTGACGCGTTTGGCGTATTACCGCCGGTGTCTAAGCTGACCAAAGAGCAGGCGCAGTACCACTTCCTGTCTGGCTTTACCGCGAAATTAGCGGGTACCGAGCGTGGTGTGACTGAGCCAACACCAACGTTCTCAAGCTGTTTTGGTGCGGCATTCTTAAGCCTGCATCCAACTCAGTATGCAGAAGTACTGGTAAAACGTATGGAAGCAGCTGGCGCAGAAGCTTACCTGGTTAACACGGGTTGGAACGGTACTGGCAAGCGTATTTCTATTAAAGCAACGCGCGCTATCATCGACTCTATCTTAGACGGTTCTATTGAAGATGCTGAGTTCGTTGAACTGCCTTACTTTAACCTGGCTATGCCAACTCAGTTAGCGGGTGTTGAAGACAGCAGCATTTTAGACCCGCGTAAAACGTATGAAGACGAAGGCGAGTGGGATGTTCGTGCGAAAGACTTAGCGGAACGTTTCGTAGCCAACTTCGAGAAATTTACCGACACTGAGAACGGTAAAGCGTTAGTGGCAGCTGGTCCTAAGCTGTAAGTCACAGTTTGAAACAAATTAAAGGGCTCGTAACACTTGTTACGGGCCCTTTGTGTTTCTAAGATAGGTGCTCCTTAAAATTAACAGAAAAACAACATGCGCCTTTCAGTTAATCATGTCACTAAGCGCTATCGCACGGTTACGGCGGTAGATGCAATATCACTCGATATTCAGCCCGGAAAAATTCAAGCTCTGCTTGGCCCCAACGGTGCGGGCAAATCTTCTTTAGTTCGTATGCTGGTTGGCCTGACGCACCCCGACGAAGGGGAAATTGTGGTTGAGAATAACGGACAAACCATAGAGCTGACTTATCATGACTTCGCTTATTTACCCGAAGACCGAGGTTTGTATCAGGATCGTTCGATTCTCGATAACCTGAATTACATTGCCGGTCTGCGCGGATTGAAGCTGAGCGACATACGTGGCGACATTGACAGCTGGCTAGCACGGTTTGAACTGACGGAGCGTAAAGACGAGCCGTTGCGTCAGATGTCTAAAGGTAACCAGCAAAAAGTGCAGCTTATAGCCACTTTACTGCATGACCCACAGCTGGTGATTCTGGACGAGCCGTTTTCAGGTCTGGATCCGGTGAATCAGGAACATGTGTTGACGGTACTCAGTGAGCTGCGCGAGCGCGGCAAAACCGTGGTGCTGAGTGCGCACCAGATGGCATTGGTGGAACGTTTAGCCGATACCATGTTGCTAATGAATAAAGGTCGGGCTGTTGCGCAAGGAAGCCTGCAGGAAATTCGCAATACGTTGCTACCCGAGCCGGTTTACCGGGTGACCACCAACGCTCAACTTGCAATGGAAAGCTGGGGAGCAGTTGAGCAAATAGAGTCGGTTCGTAAATTAAACGACGAGCAGGTCGAACTGACGCTTAATAAGGATACCGATATTGAGCAGTTGTGGCCACAGCTAGCACAGCAGGTGCCGATAATGGCTTTTGCACCTATCCAGCCTGGGTTACATGACTTGTACCTGGACACGATACGTCAGCAAACTGGGGAGGTGCAGTGATGAAAGTTAGTTACTTACAACAGTTGAAAGCCATTGCCTGGTGGGAGTTCAAACGCTTTTTTAAGTGGAAGCAGGAGCTGTTCTCAGTTGCGCTTTTAGTGCTAATTTTTGCCGTGAGTGCTGGTTGGGGCGCTATTACCCAAATTTTTTCCGACCAATATCAAGGCGCTATTTTCTATCAGGAGGGTAAGCCTCAGGCGTGGGAATTCAAAGCGCCAAAAGACTTAACCCTTCGAAGAGCCGGCACCATGGAAATGGAAAAGTGGCAAACGCAGCTACCAGAAGACTTAGATACCTTGATTGTGATTACACCCGAGTTAACCGCTAAGGTGTGGGTGAAAAAGTCACAAAGCTGGCAGCAGGATTTACGCAGGGAGCTGCAAGAGCAGTTGCAGACTCTTCGTATTCAGCAACTGAAACTGACGCCGGAAGAGCGCACAGTTATTGATGATAAACCGGACATAACCTTCGCTATTGAAGAAAACGAAGATGCGTCGATAGACGATGCCAGCGACGCTTCCGCTACTATGTTACTGATGGTCATCATGGTGGGCGTTTTCACCGGCTTTGGATTGATGATGATGTCGATTACTGCCGAAAAGCAGCAACGCGTGACGGAACAATTACTGACGATAGTGACGCCCACCCAGTGGATGGATGGAAAAATTATAGGTATTACGCTGCACAGTATTAAGTCCATGACCTTTATTGGGCTTATGATTCTTGGCGTGAGTATGGTGATTGCCGCTTTTTCAGAAGACGGTGGTTCGGGTCTGGACTGGGGCGTGGGAGCGACTCTGCTCAGTATTATATTTGTGGTGCTGGGAACAGTATTAATCAATGCGATGCTGGCTGGCTTTTCGGCAACCATTGATGACCCGAATCACTCCTCCCGCAGTACCGTAATGCTAGTTCCGCTGTTACCGGTGTTTTTAAGCTTCAGTGTAATTGGCGAGCCAGACTCCACTATCGCAACGGTGATGAGCATTATTCCGGTCAGTTCATTCGCAATGATGCCTGCTCGTTTACTGCAAACAGATGTTGCAGTATGGGAGTGGTTGCTGAGTTTAGCGCTACTGGGCGCCTTTGTTTACTGGATGCGTAGTGTTGCTGGGCGGCTATTTGCCATGGGTATTCAGTATTACGGGAAAGAACCGGGCTGGAAGGAAATTTGGCGAGCTGTCGCCGGTAAATAAATGAGTTGAGGGAATAAAAAAAGCCGGGATGCCTAACAGCTCCCGGCTTTTTATTAGGTAGATTTTTACTTCAGTTGCTCTGCGTGTGGCAGCTCGAACGGAGGCTTCTCTTCTGATTTTTCCATTAAGAAGGTGTCCATCCAACGCATGAAACGCATGCTGTAGTCCAACTGTGCCGCTACTTTGCGGTTACCGTGACCTTCGCCCGGGTAGAACACCAAGCGTACTGGCACATTACCGTGAGTTTTCAGGTAACGGTACAGCTCCATCGACTGTGACGGGTGTACACGCGTGTCTTCTTTACCGTGCATAATCAGAATTGGCGTACGCGCTTTCTCTGCATGATAAATAGGGCTGCGCTCTAAGTACCATTCCCACTTGTCCCAAGGGTAGCTACGCGCGTGAACGGCGTGCATTTCTTTAGGAATATCGGTGGTGCCGAATTTTGACAAGTTATTGCTAATACCGACGAACATAACGCTAGCTGCGAAGTGCTCAGTCTGCGCCGTTGCGCCCCAGGCAGAAGCATAACCACCGTAAGAGCCGCCGGTAATACCAACGCGAGACTCATCAGCAATGCCCAAGGCCACTAAGTGCTCTTTGGCATCAACAATGTCGTCGAATTCTTTACCCGCGTAGTCATTCTGACCTAGCTTTGAGAACTCAACGCCACGTCCGGTGCTGCCACGGTAGTTAGGGAAGAACAACGCATAGCCCTTAGACGCTGCATGCTTAACCGGTGACGCATAGCGATCTAACCAGCCGTTGCTGTAATGCGATTCAGGACCACCATGAATGACCATAATGGTCGGGTAGCTTTTGCCTTCTTCGTAGTCTTTCGGGTAAACCAAAATACCTTCCAGCTCTAAACCATCGCGCGCTTCATAGGTAATGGTTTCCTGACGTGGCATATCAATTTCTGACAACCAAGGGTTTGAGTCTGTTAAGCGCTCTAACCCGCCGTTGGCGTACTTAAAAGCTTCGCTTGGGTGAGAAGGGCGGTGTGCAGTCAGTACAAATTCAGACTTACCTGCTTCGCCGTCAATACTGGTCACAATGGCTTCACCTGGTTCAATCAGAACACGGCTTTCCAGGAACTTAAGCGTTAACGCCTGAACTTCTGACTCAGTACCACGGTGGCCAAGCCAGACTAGTTCTTCACCGGTACGCCAGGTAAAGTCTTTTACCGAGCCTTTATAGTTCGGTAATACGTTGCGATGCTCTTGTTCGCGAGTATCGTAAACAAACAAAGAGCCGGCAGACGGGTCGTTATAGTCCGCTGCACGAATCATGGCTAAGTAGCGACCGTCCGGTGAAAACTCAGCACGACCCAACTTGCCTTCAGACTCAAAAGTAGCCGCCACTTCGCCATCTAAACCAATGAGCTGGTACTGGCTGCTCATATAGTTGTCATCGATAAGCGGTGTGGGCGCAGTGCGAACTAATAGCTGTTCGTTGTTCGGGTGAAATGCTATTGAGTAAACTTGCTGATCATCCGGCGTTACCGCCTTAGCTTCAGTGTCTTCCTCACCAAGCGTTACGTGATAAGCCTGGGTGTAGGTTAAGTCTTCTTCATACACTTCGGCTTTAAAACCTTTTTTAGACAGCTTTTCTTTGTCGCTGTCTTTAGGACCAGACGACAAGAACACTAACTGTGTGCCGTCTTCGCTTAGGTCGTAGCTACCAATATTACCGTCGAATTCAAACACCGACTGTACGCCACCACCATTAACCGGCATGCGGTACAATTCCTGGTAGTCGTCGCCGTCTTCTTTCGCAGTGAAGTACAAGTACTCACCTTTTGGACCAAAACTGACTCGACCAAACTTTTCATTTTTACCGAGGTAAGAAGTTTCCTCACCCGCTGAGTTAATAAGTACTAACTCATTGTAGTCTGAGCCGTCATCGTCTTCATACGGTGTGCGTGGAATGGAGCGGATAACTGCCGTGAATTCGCCCGTTGGCGACAAGTCCGCCATGCGCACCGCTTCTGTTGTTACGGTATCTATCAGCGTCATTTCACGGGCGTCGGCATCGACTGCCCAAGCCGCTAACGCGATACCCCCTGCTACACGTAAAAGCATAGTTGTCTCCGTTGTTGTTCTAATGTTTAGGTTTACTTCATAAATCGTTTTGTCGCTTCGGCGCCACGCGCAACCAAACGCACTTGCGCTATAGTCGTTTCGGTAATGCGTTCGCGTTCTTCTTCGTTTACGTCGAAACAGTCGGCACCGGCACTGAATACAATTTTGGCGATAGTGTCTGACTGCAGCTCTGCTAATTCACGAGAGAACGACTGCTCATTCACTAAATACTCTTCCAGCTCAGCTTTAAAATGCTCAATTTCACGCACAACCGCTAAACGAAAGCTGCGCGAACGGCCTGAACGTTCTTGCAGAAGCAGCCGAAAAATTGCGGTGTTTTCCGCCACAAATTGCATAAAAGTTTCTACTGACACTCGGATAATAGAGCCGCCGGTTTCAATGCGTTGGCGTGCCTGACGCAATAACTGACGCAAGGCTAAACCGCACTCATCAACCAGAGTGAGCCCCAACTCATCCATGTCGCGGAAGTGCCGGTAAAAAGACGTTGGTGCAATACCTGCCTCGCGTGCTACTTCGCGTAAACTTAAGCTGGAAAAGCCGGCTTCAGCGCTAAGCTGATTCATCGCTGCGTTAATCAGTGCGCGGCGCGTCTTTTCTTTCTGTTTTGCTCGAACCCCAGCCATATTTGTTGCCATCCTTCGCTGTTATTGAACGAATAGTAACACAGGTCTTTACACATTTTCCGCTTGTAATTTGAACGCAAAACCCGTACATTCAGCGAACAGGTGTACGCTGTTTTGTCACCTGACTTTTTTGATTGTTTTAGGTTATATACATGCAAAAGAATTTTGAAAAACCCCCTCTTATTTGGCTTAACATCCTAGTGTTCTCCATTACTTTCGCTATAGCCGCCATTGGTGTTCCTTTATATGCGTTCACCGTCGGTATTGGCGCAGAATTTTGGTGGGTTATGTTTGGTACCGCGTGTTTTGCGGGTATTTCCATTACCGCGGGCTACCATCGTTTATGGGCGCACCGTACGTACGACGCCAATCCGGTATTGCGCTTTTTATTTGCTATTGGCGGCGCTGTAGCGCTGCAAAATAGTGCCTTGCACTGGTCGTCCGATCACCGTGTGCACCACACACATGTCGATGACAACGACAAAGACCCGTACTCAGCAAAACGCGGCTTTTGGTATTCGCACATTGGCTGGATGCTGCGTGAGTACCAGGCGAGTCGTTATTCCGACTACGACAACGTCAAAGACTTACAGAAAGATCCTATCGTTATGTGGCAGCACAAGTATTACCTGCCGCTGACGCTGTTCGTAAATTTCGGTTGGCCAATTGCCGCCGGCTTTATGCTGGGCGATGTTTGGGCCGGCTTATTGGTTATTGGTGTATTGCGCCTGGTGCTTAACCACCACACGACGTTCTTTATTAACTCGCTGGCGCATATTTGGGGCAAGCAGCCTTATACCGACAAAAATACCGCGCGCGACAATGGCGTGCTGGCGTTTATGACCTTTGGTGAGGGCTATCATAACTATCACCACATCTTTGCCAGCGACTACCGCAACGGCATCCGTTGGTGGCAGTTTGACCCGACCAAATGGCTTATTCGTGCCAGCAGTTGGTTCGGTTTAGCGCGTAACCTTAAACGCAGCTCGCCGTATCAGGTCGAGCGCGCGAAGCTGCAAATGCAGTTAAAAGTCGCTCGTAAGAAAGCCATGAGCGCACCAGAGTCATTGTTCGAAAAAGCGCACGAGCACTACGAACAACTGGGTACGCAGTTACGTGAATACTACAAAGCGCGTAAAAAGCTGCTGGACTCTAAAGCTCAGGACATAAAAGAGCACTTAAACCATGACATTGATGCATTGAAAAAGCAGGTCGATGACATGCGTGAATCTCTTGCTGAGCAGAAGCGTCACTGGAAAGCTTTGTTGAACCAAATTCAACAACACGCGTAAAAGAATTTAACCCTTCAGTACTTGAAAATGAACAAAATACAATCAATACTGGAGGGTACATTCTTCGAAGTAGGCGCAATGAGTTTATTGTGCAAGAGAGGTGACTATGGAAATTGGCGCAGCAATGAATACAGGCCTGCAGGGTATGCAACGTGCAAACCAGCAAGTGTCTGAAGCAAGCCAGGAAATTGCCTCTGCAGCGGGTCGTAATGACGTGCAGCAGCAAGACAACGCCAATACAAATGGTGGTCAGCCAGCTACCGAAACCGCGACTGAAACTGCGCAAAGTGTTAACGCTGCCAGTACAACTGACTCGCTGGTTTCATTAAACGAAGGGCAGACCAACTTTGAAGCCAACACTCGTACAGTAGAAACCGCTGACGAAATGTTGGGCACACTTATCGATACCAGTGCTTAAGTAGCCGAATGTTCTAGTCATGAATATCACCACAGCGCTACCGGCTATTCCTGTTACATCGGCTCCTCCTATGGAGTCGATGCAGACGGACAATGCCGCAAAAGCGCTGGTCAGTGAACCTACCGCAACCGAAAAGCAAAACAACAGCGCCGATAGCGCAGCTCCCACTTATTCTCCTAACGGTAAAGTTGCCAAAAAAGGCAAAGACTCAGCCGAGGGTGAGGCGAAAGGTGCTGAAGCTAAAGGCTCTGAGTCCGAAAAAACTAAGGACGAGAAAAAAGCTGACGCGACCGAAGAAAAGAAACCAAACGGCCAGCAGCTGGACGAGCAAGAGCTCGAAAAAGTTGATGAGCTGAAAAGTCGTGATCAGGAAGTGCGTGTGCATGAACAAGCCCACGCGGCTGTGGGCGGGCAGTACGCCGGTTCACCTTCTTACGAATACGAACGGGGTCCCGATGGTAAGTCTTATGCCGTTGGCGGTGAGGTTCAGATTGACGTTAGTCCGGTTCAGGGCGACCCTCAAGCAACCATTCAGAAAATGCAGGTGGTACGTCGTGCGGCGTTAGCTCCGGCTCAGCCGTCTGCTGCTGACCGTGCAATTGCTGCGGACGCTGCTAATAAAGCAACGCAAGCGCGTGCAGAGTTGGCAAAACAGCAAGTTCAAGGTGAAGAGGGCGAGCAAGCGCCTGATATCAGCATTAACGCACCCTTTAAGAAAAGCTTAGAAGGTGAGGGCGAAGCGTCGAAAAGTGAATCACCTGATGCTGCACCACCGGCTGAGCAAGGCAAGAAAACCCTATCTGCGCCAGAGCGCGGCGCTATGGTGGCTTCTTTCTACGACAATAAAGTTCGTCCATCCGTGGACTCATTCAGCGCTACCGCTTAATCCTTTCTCTTATTTATTTCTGTTTCGCTTTTGCGAAAGCGTCTGCTAAAGCATTACCCATAGCGGCATTTTGCGGCGGCTTGTTTTGCTGACCACGGTCACGCTGAGGCTTGCCTTTATTTGAACTGCCGCCCTGCGGCTTAGTCTTAGCGGCCGGCTTCGCAGACACTTCGTCATTTAAACGCATGGTTAAACCAATACGGTTACGCTCAATGTCCACTTCCAGCACTTTTACCTTCACAATGTCGCCGGCTTTAACCACTTCACGCGGGTCGCTGACAAACTTGTCTGCCAAAGCGGAAATGTGAACCAAACCGTCCTGATGCACGCCAACATCCACAAAGGCACCAAAGTTCGCCACGTTGGTCACCACGCCCTCTAATTGCATGCCGGGTTTCAGGTCGCTGACTTTCTCAACACCTTCTTTAAACTCCGCCGTTTTGAATTCAGGGCGCGGGTCGCGGCCCGGTTTTTCAAGCTCAGACAAAATGTCCGTTACTGTTGGCAGACCAAAGCGCTCGTCAGTGTAGTCGGCAGCGTTCAGGCTTTTAACTAATGAGTGGTTGCCAATAAGCTCTTGTACTGGCAAGTCATTTGCCTTTGCCATGCGCTCTACCACTGAATAAGCTTCCGGGTGAACCGCTGAGGCATCTAGCGGCTGTTCGCCGTTGTTAATGCGTAGGAAACCCGCAGCCTGTTCGAACGCCTTCGGTCCCATGCGTGGCACATCTAATAACTGTTTGCGGTTAGCAAAAGCACCATTGGCGTCTCGGTAATCGACAATGTTTTTCGCTAGCGTTTTCGACAAACCGGAAACGCGCTGAAGCAAGGCCGCAGAAGCCATGTTGGCATCCACGCCTACTGCGTTTACACAGTCCTCAACCACGGCATCCAGGCTTTGTGCCAGTTGTGACTGGCTAACATCGTGCTGATATTGGCCCACACCAATAGACTTAGGCTCAATTTTAACCAGCTCGGCTAACGGATCCTGCAAGCGGCGGGCGATAGACACCGCGCCACGCAATGACACGTCCATATCCGGAAACTCTTGCGCTGCCAATTCAGAAGCCGAGTAAACCGACGCACCGGCCTCGTTCACAATGACTTTAGTGGCTTTAATTTCGTTGTGCTGTTTTAGCATGTCACCGACCATTTTGTCGGTCTCGCGCGAGTGAGTGCCGTTACCAATGCTAATGAGCTCAACCTTGTACTGTTTGCACAAAGTCGCCAGCGTGCGCATGGCTTTGTCCATTTGGTTTTGCGGCTGGAACGGGAATACCGTGTTAGTAGCAACCGCTTTACCGGTTTCGTCCACGACCGCAACCTTAACACCGGTACGAACGCCCGGGTCTAAGCCCATGGTCGTTTTTGCACCCGCAGGTGCCGCCATCAGCAAGTCTTTTAAGTTGCTGGCAAATACCTGAATGGCCGCTTCTTCGGCACGCTCACGCACGCGAGCCATGAGTTCGGTTTCCATGTGCAGTGACAATTTCACCCGCCAGGTCCATTGAATAACCTGACGTAGCCAGTCATCGGCAGCGCGGCCTTTGTGCTCAAAGTTCAGGAAGTCGGCAATCATCACTTCGCAGTGCGAGCCAGTAGCTTTGTCTTCACTGCCGGGGTCAGCGTCCATGGAAAGCTGCAAAAAGCCTTCGTTACGGCCGCGCAGCAACGCCAGTGTACGGTGCGACGGAATGGTTTTAAACAGCTCAGAAAACTCAAAGTAGTCGCGGAACTTAGCGCCTTCTTTTTCTTTGCCCGGCGCAACGGTGCTGGTTAAGTGCGCGTTTTGCCACAAGTGAGAACGCAAACGCTTCAGCAGCTCCGCCTGCTCGGCAAAGCGCTCCATTAAAATGGCGCGGGCACCGTCTAGTACCGCTTTGGCGTCAGCAAAACCTTTGTCGGCGTCAACGTAGTCAGCGGCCGCTTGCTCCGGGTTTTGTGTTGGGTCTTTCCACAGTAGGTCTGCCAGCGGCTCAATACCGGCTTCAATCGCAATTTGGCCTTTGGTGCGGCGCTTAGGCTTGTAAGGCAGGTATAAATCTTCCAGCTCGGTTTTCGAGTCGGCGGTTTTAATGCTCTGAGCCAGTTCGTCGGTTAACTTGCCTTGCTCGTCAATCGATTTCAGTATCACCTGACGGCGGTCGTCTAGCTCGCGCAGGTAGTTCAGGCGCTGATGAAGCTGACGTAATTGCGTGTCGTCTAAACCGCCGGTGACCTCTTTACGGTAACGGGCAATAAAAGGCACCGTCGAGCCTTCGTCCAGCAACTGGATAACAGCGGCAATCTGACGCTCGTCGACCTTCAGTTCATTAGCAAGTAATTGCGGTATCTGGCTCATAGTACATCTCTTGGTTTTAAAACGTTACGACAAATAATGGGGACGAATACTATCACGAATTGACTACGCGGGCTGTTGGTAACTTATCTTATTAATGAACCAGGTCTTAGTACCCTGTGGCGTACGAACCTCGGCCTCGTCGTCTACCTCTTTTTTCAGCAACGCCCGCGCCATGGGCGAGTCGATAGACACCGCGTCTTTGCGATCATAAATCTCGTCCGGACCAACAATTTGAAAGGCCCGCACGTTTTCGTCCTCGTCTTCAATTTCAACCCAGGCACCAAAAAACACCTTACCGTCCTGTTGTGGCGAATAATACACCACCTTCACCTGCTCCAGACGCTTGGTTAAGTAGCGAATACGACCATCAATTTTGCGCAGTTTCTGCTTGTTGTATTTATAATCCGCGTTCTCAGACCGGTCGCCAAGGCTCGCCGCCCATGACACCTTCTCCACGGTTTCGCGCCGCTCCACCCGCCAAAGGTGCTCGAGCTCCTGCTGCAACTTTTCATAACCGCCAAGGGTAATTAAATTGGTTTTCATACGCTGATTCGTTGTGCCTGCGTTGAATGATTAGGGGATTTTACTGGGTTATTAGTTTGAGGGAAATGGGGGATTGGTAAGGGGATGTAAGTTTCGAATATGAGCTATTGCTTATATTATTGTAATTTAGTATTAACTTGTTTAATGTTGGTTGGATAGTTTGTGACCGTGTTAGGCCAGTTGATAGGAGAATAGGGAGTGAAGTTGGAAGTAACCAGAATCGAAGTGAAGCAGACCGCAAAAGCGCTCGCTACCGTTGCAGCCATATTAAGTGCTTTTATATCATTACTTGGTTTGATTGCTTTAGCCATAGTCGGTATTGAAACTAGCATTTCTTTCAACTATGTCATTTCAATAACGGTTTCAGGCACAGCTGGGAAAATTATACTGCTCTTAGCTTACCCCTTACTTACATTTATATTTGCATACCTCACGGTCGCGGTATTTGGCTTATTGTACAACTACACAGCCCAGTATACTGGTGGGATAAAATTTAAGTCAGAGAGGATGGATGAGAGCGCCTAACCAACGGCTTATGTTCGCAGCCTTTGGCTGCCGGACGCTCACCAGTTCGCGCCGCATAGCCGAGCGTTATGCATAAAATCGAAATCAGGGGCTTAAAATGAGCATCTCAAAATTATATTCAGTAAGAGATGGTGGTTATCTATCACCTTTGGACTGTGAAAACATCAATTTAGTCTTATCTGGGATGAGTATATCTGACATCCCAAAAGAACAATTAACGAATGTTATGGACTATCTTGTAGTTACCTTGAATAACAACAGTGTTGATCACTCTTTAATCAGCAAACTCGATATGTTGCTTGAAGCCCTACAATCGGCAGTTGAGTAAGATTTGAAGGAGAGTTTTATGTTAGAAGGGATTTATATCGTTATTGCCGTTTTGCTATTTTTTGCGCAATTAAAAAAATGGTTTTTTTACTGCATTGCTAACAGCGGTTTTTTGGCCAATTGTAATTGTAGGTGGGTCAATATTTCTTTTCTTTAGTATGATCTATCATTCGGTGAAAAAATGAGAGCACTAATAGGTTTGTTAAGCTTAGTCGGTGGGGTATTTATTTGGGGCTTAGCTATTTCAGCTTTAGTATCATGGCTGGTATTTTGTTTCGGTTCGGTGATCATTGGCATTCTTCTACTAATTTTTGCTCCTTATGTCCTTCTTGCTCCATTAGCTATAGGTACGCCAGGAACTGCACTATTTGTGTATGGCATGGATTGCATTGCTAATAAAAAAGAAGACTCAATTTACAATCGAAATAGTAAAGAAGAAAAGCATGACAGCGTAATTGAAGCTGATGTTGTTTGGGAAAGATCTAGCAAGAACTTGGATTCAATTAATAGGATTATTGAAGAGTCAAAAATTGATCGTTAGGAGATAATGATGTTTGGATTTTTTAGAAAAAAGAAGAGAACTCTTCTTGATGAGCTTAATGATGCAACTGTCAAAATGTATAGACCGTTATTAGTTAATAACAAGAAAGTTTCAGATGAAAAAATTCTTGAAATCGTGCAGACAACTATGCGTGCATTTACACAAGCGGCAGAAAGCAAAGGTGAAAAAATATCTGGAGATGTACTAATGAACATTTCCGCAAAGTTTATCCGTGTTTATGACATGAGTGGGCAGGAGTTTTTTCTCGAACACCTGAAATACGAAATAAATAAATACTTAACCGAGGGTTTAAGGCCTGACTATCAACAAAATGCATAACAAGTTGCTGCACTCGGACACATACTGCTACGCTCGTTTTTGTGTGTCGCTGCGCTCCAGTTTACACAAAAACTCTCTCCGCAGCATGTGCCGGTGAGCAAGGCGTTATGCATAAGGAGCCAATGTGGTCAAAAAGTTGTCGTTGATTTTGGCTGTTGCCTTGATTCCTGCATTAGCTTGGTCGTTCGCAAAGCCGACTAGATTGTTTCTGCCGCATTTAAACGGGATGCAATGTAACGGATCAGTTTGCGTCGAGGATACAAAAGAAATGGAAAAGGCCATTGAGTTGTATGGCTCCGCCATAAAGGCAATCTCTACTTCTGGCGTCCCACTTCGGTCCAGACCCACATTTGTTTACTGCTCTACTATGGAGTGTTATCAGTCGTTCGGAGGAGGCAATGAACGGGCCGTTTCATATCCTTTTCTCGGTACCGTGATAGCTCCCGCATCGTGGCAAAGATACATCACTCAGCATGAATTGATTCATTGGTTTCAGTTTTACGAAATTGGTGCGGTTTCGACCATGATGAAACCGGAATGGTTTAGAGAAGGCATGGCCTATGTGTACAGCGGAGCGCCGGAATCAGATATTCCTG
>NZ_PIQA01000005.1 GCF_003987095.1 Idiomarina piscisalsi
GAATGGTTTAGAGAAGGCATGGCCTATGTGTACAGCGGAGCGCCGGAATCAGATATTCCTGAGCATTACCTGCCCATGATGAAAAGATATAGTGACTGGCATTCAGAGAAATCTTGGCCAAAAGTCATTGAACAGGCGGGACATCTCTGACATGCATAACCAAGCCATCAAATTCGCTCCCTTCGGTCGCCGGACCTCGTTTCACTCGACCGTTTATGGCGGGCGTTAAATTACCATAAGCGGACATCAATCAATATTGAGGTTGTTTTGAGAAAAGTTTTTCTGGCTGTCATAGCGTTTTTTTTTGGTATTTTTCTATTTAGTTACTGGCAGTCGGAACCAGAACTTATTGCTGCAGAGCAAATGTCTCTGAGAAAAAAACTCATATCGAGAGTGAATGACTTTCCTCAAAAAATGCTGCATAAGCATGAGAGGGACAGAATTATAGATATGCTGGAAGAGGTTAATAGCGTTCGGCTAATTGATGATCCCAAAGACCTTGGTGGTCAGATCTATGGACCTAATCGAGACCATCTAGAAATTGGTCAAGCTTTAATGCGGCAAGAAGATTTTCATATGAAGCGAAATCTTATTCGTGTTCTTTTCCATGAAAGCCGACATTGGCAGGATTTGAAGCAAAGTAGGTTCTCAATTCTGAAAAGCAGCGGTACGGAAACAGAATCCTTAGAGTTTATGTCTAAAATGGCATTGTTGGAGTTTTTTGCATACTCAGACGACTACAAGCTAGCTATGAGGTTTAATAAAGATAATCCAAAGTATATGTTGCCCAACTGTGCTGAATACTTTTTCAATGGGGAGAGAAAAGACCTCGATGTTACGCCAGAAATATACGGCTTCGGTCGATCTTTGATGTCTAATTATCACGCAATAATGGCGAATACTAGATTTAGCAAAAAGGCAAACGAATCAAGGGTTTTGAGATTTATTGAAGATTATAAGAACAATTATAAAGAGGTGAGTCCCTTTGTCGAGTTTTCGCTTATAGACTGTAACCGAAAGTATGGGTTTGAAGGTGAACTTAACCAGTGAATCAAGCCGGCCGCTTTGTGCTGCCGACAAAAAAATCCAATTATTCAAGACATTACGTTAAGCCATATGGAAAAATTTGAAACATATTCCCGCTTAGGTGGAGATGACAGGTTTAGATGGATTGCCGAGAGTAATCTGGACACGTTCGAGGAAATCGACCCAAAAGTGAAAAAGCTTTGGGCTGATATTTCATCATTGCTATCAAGCTGTGATGACCCCAAAAACCCTCCAGCCGAATACTACTCGCTCCATATAGAGCTAGATCCACTCGAAGAGGCTAGAGACCAGTCATGTATTATTGCTGTCGTGTTCACGGCGATGTACTTTGAGGCCTTTATTTATGACTATGCTGCATCTTGTTTAGGAGATAAGTATTCGAAAGATCACTTGGACAAATTAGACTTCATATCGAAGTGGCTCGTTATCCCTAAACTGATTACTGGAAAAGAGATATCTAAATCGGGTCAAGCTTATGAATCATTAAGACGTCTCCACAAAGATCGAAACTCTCTCGTACATCTGAAATCAAGAGAAATGAATTTCGATAATGAAGAAGTGGCAAGTTATATGAAGGCGCGTGAACAAGATATTCAGGAATCAATGAAAAACTGCAGGAAAGCGTTAAGGCATGTCATCCAAGAGCTTTTGGCAATTGACCCAGATCATCCAAAGGTTATCTTGTCAAGTCAATCACGTAACAAGTCGAAGCACTCGGACGCAGCAAGCTGCACCGGTGTTTGAAGTGTTAAATATCTAGGGAGAGTGCGTGAATAAATTGAAAGCTTACAAGTCCAGAGGCGAATACAAAGGCGAGTCCATATATCCGCACAAACATAAAGACGGAACTTATGTGGCCAGCCCCTTGCGATTTGAAGTTGACTATGTTTATGTAGATACGGAAGAAGAACTTGAAGCATTGGTACGGTCTGGCCTAGGAGCAAGAATGTCCAGCCCTGATATCAAACAGGCAGCATCCCTTATTACTGCCGATAACATCGAGTTCACTGATTATAGCTCGCCTCCGTTCGTCGCAAAAACTGTACTTCCAAAGTTGAGCGAGGAAGTGGATCTAGATTTTGACTCGATTACAAAATCAAGAAAGGAGCAAGCATTCCTTCGAGTGCACATTTCAGGCGGGCGACCGCAAGCAATGTGCGTCCTCTGTCAAAACGAGTACCCCTTAGAATTCCTGGTCGCTGCGCACATTAAGAAAAGATCCGAGTGTTCTAAATCAGAAAAGCTAGATTTTGACAATATCGCTGCCTTAATGTGTAAGGCGGGGTGTGATGATATGTTTGAAAAAGGTTATGTTTTTGTCTCTGAAGGTGTAGTCAAGAAAAACGAAAAGCGTTCCACGATTCCAGCATTGGATGTGCTCATTAGAAAAATCGAAGGTAATACTGTAAAAAATTGGGCAGGTAGCTCAGCATATTATAAGCACCATGAATCTAAATTTAACAAGTAGCTGCACCGGACTCTCTGTCGATCGCGCGGTGAGCTAGGCGTTATGTGCAAAGACTTCCCGGTGTTAATTCCGCTATCGAGCTAAACAGGTTTTAGGCCACCAAATGTGGACTTTGCCTTTTTCGTTTGCAATTATAAACCTCAAATTTAATTCGTGTTGTTGCTTTAAACTTTACTTCGTATTGTCGGCAGCTATTGCTTTTGAGGATTAAGTGAGGACAAGGAGTTGTTGGCTACTTTGAGGGAATATCTTTTAGAAATCTATCCCACAGTAAGTTAACTGACCTTCCTTTATTCATTCTGACTAGCCACTAATATGCAGTCTGCTCGATCTAAAAGAAAAGCACATAACAAGCGCCTCAACTACGACAATGTTTGTTGTCATGGTTTTGGCAAACAACGCAAAAAGCCATGCCAACACATTGCGTGTTAGGCGGGCGTTATACGTAAGAAATTAAATCATGATAGATAAATACAGTAAATACAGAGAACTTATTTCTCGAATTGACTCGGCCATTGAAGATGGCTTTTATCTTGAAGCAACATGGATCGCATATGCCATCTTAGAAGATAGATTAGTGTCGGCACTTAAAGAATCAGGTGGCGGCCCCTCAATAAGAATGCTAGGTCCTAAAATAGGTAAAATAAAGTCCAGACAAACAAGCTCTCTTAAAATGCGACAGGCATTTTTCGGTGACATGATTCAGCGATTAAGTGACTGGGCAAAAAAACGAAATGCTCTTATGCATGCTTTAGCCGATGAGAGACTAGATGTTCCAGCCATAGATGCAGAATCAGAGTCTGTAGCTTTAGAAGGCCGAGAGTTAGCAAGAGAGTTTAGTGCTGCATGCAAGAGGTTCAAGAAATTAAATGCTAAATAAAGCGTATAACAAACGCAGTCAGTCGGACATTTTTCCGCTCGTTCCTCACTCCAGAAATGCAGCTGCTGCGGGCGTTAAATGCCAAGAGGAATCATGCAGAAGTCAGCAATAATTTCCGAATGCGGAATGTACAGGTATGAACTAAAACGGATTTGGGATGATTCAAAGCCTTGGGTTCTTTTTATTTGTCTCAATCCGTCAACAGCAGACCATGAAGAAGAGGATAATACTTCTCGGGTGTGTATAAATTACGCTAAGCGCTGGGGCTATGGCGGGCTGGTTATAGCAAATCTATTTGCATATAGGTCTACTGACAAATCAGTGCTCTATCAAGTTTCTGATCCAGTAGGCCCAGAAAATGATCAGCACTTGCAGAGACTCAGCGAAGAGGCTGTCGAAACAGTGTGTGCATGGACAGATGATGGCGCATTTATGAAGCGCGACTTGGCTGTTTTACCAATCTTAAAATCACCAAAGTGCTTAACTAAACTAAAAAGCGGCAGGCCGGGCCATCCTTTGTATAAAAGCAAAGAACTAAAGCCTACGCCTCTGCTATAAGCATTTAACAAGCGCATGTTGTCGGACTGGTTTTCCGCTGCGCTCCAAACCAGCCGCAAATGCGGGCGTTATGCAAAAAGGACTCGATGTGGTTAATAAGGTAGCTTTGATTTTTGTCGTTGTTCTAATACCTGCACTGGCTTGGTCGTATGCAAAGCCGATTAGGTTGCTTTTACCCAATTTAAATGGAATGCAATGTAACGGCGCAATTTGCGTCGAGGACCCCAAGAAAATAGATAAAGCAGCTGATCTGTATGACTCCGCCGTAGCAAATCTAGCTGCTGTACGCATTTCTCTCAGCGCGAGCCCCAACTTCATTTACTGCTCTACTGCAGAGTGCTACGAGTCATTCGGAGGAGGCAGTGAGCGGGCCATTTCATATCCTTTTCTTGGTACGGTAATAGCTCCCGAGTCTTGGCAAAGTTACATCACTCAGCATGAATTGATTCATTGGTTTCAGTTTTCCGAAATTGGGGCAGTTTCGACCATGATGAAACCGGAATGGTTTAGAGAAGGCATGGCGTATGTGTACAGTGGCGCGCCGGAATCAGATATTCCTGAGCATTACCTACCCATGATGGCAAAATACAGCGACTGGCACTCAGGTAAATCTTGGTCTGAAGTAATTCATCAAGCAGGAGATCTCTGACATGTATAACCAAGCCATTAAGTTCACACACTTCGTGCGGCGGACCTCGTTTCACTCGGCCGCTTATGGCGGTCGTTATATAAACAGGAACCACACCGGTGAAAATTAAAAGTACCTGTATTGTTTTCGCTTTAGCGTTATTAGTATCGGCTTGCACATCGGGACGTTTGGAGTATTTCACCGCCGAGGGCGAACGAAAGGTTGCATGCGAAACGGAATACACATGGCAGCCTAGTGTTGATAAGTATGCAGTTGAATATGTTCTGGCGCATTGCGCTCAAGAGGCGGTATCCAGAGGCTACACGGTCGAAGATACCGCGCTTCTCGAAAAGGATTTGTCGGTTCCGCCCCCTCCCCCTCCCGAAGGAAAAGCGTGGAGCCATGAGCTGGCAAAGCAGCATCATGCAAAAGGGATGCTTACGGATAAAGAATATGGGTATCTCATCGCTTATTTAGATCTCGGTCATGATAGTGGTTGAGCGTGAACGGCAAATACCAGCATGATAAATATCAGAAAATATAACGAATCAGACGCGCCCGATTTATGGGCAATTTTTTATCACACCATTCGCAATGTGAACTCACGTGACTACACGCAAGCGCAAGTCGAAGCATGGGCGCCGGATGACGTATCTCCTGAGGTATGGCAGCGAAAAATGAATGCTATCTCTCCGTTTGTTGCTGAAATTGTCGGAGAAATTGTCGGTTATGCCGACCTTCAGGAAGATGGACTAATTGATCATTTCTTTTGCCACCATGAGCATCAGGGGAAAGGTGTCGGGCGTCATTTGATGGAGCACTTGCTAAGAGTGGGTGAGTTACAAGGAATTAACCGGTTTTACTCTAAGGTGAGCATTACAGCTCGTCCGTTTTATGAGAAATTTGGTTTTAAATTCGCAAAAGAGCAAACGGTAGAAATTCGTGGTCAGAAGCTGCGTAACTTTGTTATGGAAAAACTGAGCTAAGCGTACTCGCTATTATCGGCCACATGCGGTGCATAAGTGTTTAAAATGAAATTCCAACGAGTCCAAAAGCGACAACATACATTTGCATCATCAGAGCTGGATGTTTCTTATGACCGCCTGACGACAAAGTTCGAGCTAAAAGAAAATGGCACTCTGGTTTACTCAGTCTTTCTTGGCTTGCTGCCGTTTAGAAGAAGTAAGTTAGTCATTAACGATAAGCCTGCGACGCTAACAATATTTTGGATGATCTTTTGGTTTTCTAAATTGCGAAATAGTGACGGCTCTGTTGTTTCGGAATTGCTGCCTCAAAGGCGCAGAAAATCGATAGGCTTTCTGGCTTATATCGTGATAATAACCACGATGAAAGTTAGTATTGCGCTTATGGCGTAAACTAAGCGGAAGTGAGGACGACCTCACCGCTCAATTTTCATTCGGGGACGGCCCCACAATCATGAAGAGGTGCTTATGAGTTGGGTCATTCTATTTATCGCCGGGCTTTTGGAAGTCGCTTGGGCGGTTGGTCTAAAATACACAGACGGCTTTACCAAACTTTGGCCAACCGTTGGCACCACCGTAGCTCTTGTCGGTAGCTTTGTCTTGTTAGGCTTGGCACTGAAAACGTTACCCGTCGGCACAGCCTACGCCATTTGGGTGGGCATTGGTGCTGTAGGTACAGCGATTATGGGTATGTTTTTGTTCGGTGAGTCAGCGGACGTTCTGAAACTGGTCAGTTTAGGGTTAATTTGTGCCGGTATTGTAGGTCTTAAATTGGCTCATGGTTGAGCATTTTGGACTTTGCCCTCAGTCAATTCGTTAATCAACTCGTCGACAGACTGACTTTTATGACCTTTACCCTCAGCTAACTCTTTGATAGCAGCGACGGTTGCCGCATTTGGCTGGCGCGCTTTTAGTTCAAAAGGTATTCCTCCGTGATTAATGACTGCTCGGGCAAACAGCTTAAGTGCTTGTGAAGGGCTTAAACCTACTGAATCGCCACTGATTTGCTAGACACCTCATAGCCATAGATAATGGCATAAAAGAGGTGCTTATGAGTAACAACCGATACCCTGAAGAATTTAAAATCGAAGCTGTCCGGCAAATTACCGATAAAGGTTATTCTGTTGCTGACGTTTCAAGACGGCTCGATGTTTCCGTTCATAGTTTATATGCCTGGGTTAAGAAGTACGGTCCAGAAGCAGAGAAACACGCAGCTCAAACCGAAGAGCAGGCTGAA
>NZ_PIQA01000006.1 GCF_003987095.1 Idiomarina piscisalsi
TCAGCTGATGCTGGGGGCTTTGTTATGCCCGTCTTCTGGGTGGGACTCCCATCTCACCTGATGCAATAGCCTCAGGATACTTATAACAAATGTTCATATGTCATCGCTAACAGGACTGAACCAAATTACGTTTTAACTGCTATATTAAAATGACATATAAATGGGGAGAACAGCAGTATGAAACGTATAAATCCTATAACACTAGCTTTGGCTAGTAGCTTTCTTGTCGCTCCAACGGCAATAGCACAAAGTGCTGATACAAATGACAGTGCAGAAGTTGAAGAGGTTATCCAGGTTGTCGGTTCTCGTTTGTCAATGAGAACTGCTACTGACGGTGCAGCTCCGGTCGACATTATTAGCGGAGAAGATCTAGCCGCCACAGGGATGACTGATACTGCAAAAGCCCTCCAATATGCGGTACCAAGCTTTAACTTCCCATCATCTTCTATTACGGATGGCAGTGACGCTGTTAGACCGGCCTCATTAAGAGGCTTATCGCCTGATCATACGCTTGTGCTTATCAACGGGAAACGTCGTCACAGCTCTGCCTTAGTACACCTAAATGGAACAACAGGGAGAGGTAGCTCAAACGTTGACCTTAACGCAATACCAATGTCCGCTATAAAACGGATTGAGGTCTTAAGAGATGGCGCTGCTGCACTTTATGGTTCGGACGCTATTGCTGGTGTCATTAACGTTGTGTTGAAAGACAATTCAGAGGGCGGAAGTGCGAGCTTTCAGCTTGGCCAAACACATAAAGGCGATGGAGAACAATGGCGCGCATCGGCTAGTACGGGATTTTCGGTGGGTGAAGACGGCGCGTTGACGTTGTCTGGAGAGCTTCACCACAAAAACCGTACCAATAGAGCCGGGCCAGATACTCGGCAACAGTATCCATTGCTTGAAAACGGTGACCCAGATCCCCGAGAAGAGACTTTTGATAGACAAAGTTTTCATATTGGCCAAGCTGAATACGAGAATGCCTCTTTATTTGCTAACTTCGATATGACTTTGGGCGAAGGTAGGCTTTATGCCTTTGGCGGCATGAGTGACCGCAAATCTGAGTCCGGGGCTTTTTACAGAAGAGCGATTCAAAATGGCGCTTATGAGGATGATGCTGGCCAAACATTACCAGAGATCTATCCTGACGGGTTTCTGCCTATTCTAGCACCAGATGTTAAAGACTATTCTACCTACGCCGGCTACGAGTGGTACCTAGGGGAATGGACTTTAGATTTTAGTGGTGGTTATGGTATTAGTGAGTTCCAGTACAACGTTGAAAACTCATTGAATGCATCTTTGGGACCCGACGTAACGCCAACGTCGTTCGATGCGGGAACATTGACTAATGAAGAGGCAAATATCACGTTCGATGCCCAGCGTTTTGTCCCGTTTATGAACAATTCTGATTTATCGGTTGCCTTTGGCGTAAGCTACAGAGACAACACTTACCAGATTGAAGCTGGCCAAGAAGAGTCCTATATAAAAGGAAATTACGAAGCCGATTATGCCATAAATGGTTTTGCCGGCGGGAGTCAGGGCTACACAGGCTTTAGACCTGACGCAGAAGTTAACCAAAGCCGTGACAATGTTGGCGTGTACTTCGAAACCGAAAACCAGCTAACTACAGACTTTATGTGGGGTGCAGCGGTACGCTATGAAGACTATTCAGACTTTGGTGACAATACGAGCTGGAAGGTATCCGGACGCTACGACATTACGGACAGAATAGCGGTACGTGCCGCGGTTAATACCGGTTTTAGAGCACCCAGTGCCCAACAACTTTATTTCACCAACATCTCGACTTTGGCTGTTGATGTTGATGGTGAGACAGTTCTGCAACGCTCTGGAACCTTTAACTCTCTGAGTCCGGTTACAGAGGCTTTGAATATCCCTGATCTTGAACCAGAAGAATCTGACAGTATCAGCGCAGGTATTGTCTGGAATGGTTATGACGGTTTGGCCATTACATTAGACTATTTCCGAATCAATATTGATGACCGCATTATTTTATCAAACCAAGTGCTTCCGGGGGACTCGCCGGCTGTAGCCGATGCGCTAAGCACGGTGTCCGCAGAAAATGCCCGATTTTTTATCAATGCAGTTGATACAAAAACAGAAGGCTTGGATATTGTTGCGAGCAAGACATTTAGCTTAAATGACTTTGGTGAGCTAAAAGCACAACTTGCTTATGGCTTTAATAACACGGAAATAGAGTCAGTTAATTTGCCGCCACTTTTTGACGGGCTGGAATCGGTATTATTCGATTATGATGAGAAAGTGCGAATGACCGACTCAACACCGGATCACAGTGGTTCCTTGGGCTTTACTCACTCACTAGGAAACTGGAAAACAGACGTACGCTTTAATTACTTTGGAACTTACATTATTGGTGACTATGACGCTGGTGAAACGGCTGAAGAAGCCAACGATACGTACGGTCCAAATTGGGTGACTGACATTTCAGTAAAATATTCATTTTCTGATGACCTAAGCTTAATTGTTGGCGGTCAGAACGTGTTTAGTGAGTATCCAGAAGAGCAACCTGTAGAGAGCGCGTTTGACACGATATTTAAGTACCCTAATACGAACTCTCCCATTGGGTTCAACGGTGCTTACTTCTATTCCGAAGTCGAGTACAAGTTTTAAATTCTCGAAAACTTAGTAAAAACCGCCATTATTTGGCGGTTTTTTTATTTTCGGCAACCTCACTTTCGATAAAACCCCGGGAAAACAACTGGTTACTCGTTGGCATGGTTTATGAAAGCAATACTATTAAAGTGAATTAATAGGTGTGGAGTAGATTATGTCCGACAAGAAAACGGTTTGGCTCATTGTAATTGCGGTTATTGCGTTTCTATTGTTTGGGGATGAGATTATTGGTTTAGCAGGGTCTATTTTAGGAGCTGCTGTAGAGTTGTCAGTTTCATTAATTGTTTGGTTACTCATTGTTGGCGGTGTGTTTTTCGTAGTTACAACGGTGTTTGGTAGTACGCTACTTGGCTTCTGCGCAGCGTTTATAGCATTGGTGCTAAGTGGAATTAGTTTTTTCTGGCCACTTTTACTCTGTCTTTTCGTTCTTTACTTAGTGTTTCGCAAACCGAGGGTTTCTAGGGCTCCATAATTAAGTGTAAGATAGTGCATTATTAGCTAATTATTGGAATAACAATGCGCACATTACTGGCTGGTATATTTTTACTACTAACAACATCGGTGGTATATGCCGATGTTGTTAGCTTTTCTGAGGGGTGGGCGCGAGAAAGCATACCCGGAGCGGAAAATGGAGCCGCTTACGGCAAGCTAACCAACCCATCTCAAGAAGCTCTGATTATAAAGGGCGTGAGGGGGTCTGTTGCAGACAAGATAGAAGTCCATACTCATGTGATGACCGATGGAATGATGTCGATGCAACAGGTAAAGGCGCTTGAATTACCTCCAAATGAACAAATAACCTTTGAACCCGGAAGCTATCACTTTATGTTATTTGGACTCTCGTCACCGCTGAAAAGTGGGCAATCGTTTGATTTGCAATTACACTTTACCAATGGTGAAGCCCAGCCAATTACTATTCGTGTTAAATAAAACGTCGTATTAAGGATGAACATGTACAAGAAAAGCATTATGGTTGCCGCTACTTTAGCGTTAACGCCGACACTAGCAAACGCTGACACTGTTTTAGGTTTATATCTTGGTGGCCAATACTGGGATACCGATGCCAGCGGTGAATACGTGGTAGGCTCAGAAGGATATGACGCAGGCTTTGAAGATAAGGGGCAAGGCAGTTATTACGTAGCATTAGAGCACCCCATCCCATTAATCCCTAACGTAAAGATACGTGAGAACTCACTTGAGTTTGATGGTGGGTATGGGCGTAATGACTTTAGCCACCGTGACTATATTTTTTATTACGAGTTTTTCGATAACGACATTATCTCGTTTGACGCGGGTATTAATGCAATGGACTTTGACGGTACGGTTCGTACACCGGTAAGCACGACTTTTGGTCGACAGGACTTCTCGGTCACTGTTCCCACAGCTTATCTTGCAACTCGTGTTGGTATCCCAATGACCGAACTAACTCTGTTTGCAGAAGCCAGTGCTTTAAGCGTGAAGGATTCAAAAGTACAGGATGCCCAAATTGGTATCGAATATCGCTTGGTTGAAAACCTGGCAATCGATTTGAATCTGCATGCCGGTTACCGCCACTCTGTCATTGAATTAGATGATGTTGACGATATTTATTCTGACGTCACCTTCAAAGGTCCTTTTGTGGGCTTGGAAGTACATTTCTAAATAACTCGAATACTGCTTATTCGCTTGCAGTTGTACAACCTTATAAGCTAAATTGTTAGATGTTTGTAACGAATTAAGCGGAAGGCGAATGAGCAGTCCCCCAGATGAGCCGCTGTTCCTTCATGATGACGATGAAGAGATCAAGGTAGACAAGCCCAAGGACTTTTGGAAAATCCTGATTGTCGATGATGATCAGGAGATTCATGCTGTCACAAAAATGGCTCTCGCCGATGTCATTATTTCAGACAAACCCCTTCAATTTTTGCATGCGTATAGCGGTAGCGAAGCGCTCGATCGTTTAAGCGAGCACGATGACGTTGCTATGATTTTACTGGATGTTGTTATGGAAACTGACGACGCCGGTTTGAGAGTCGCGCAGGATATTCGAGAAAAGCTCGCTAACGATGAAATACGTATTGTGTTGCGAACGGGACAGCCCGGGTATGCACCGGAAGAAAATGTCGTAAAAGCGTATGACATCAATGACTATAAAACAAAAACTGAACTCACTCGTAGTCGCCTGTTAACCACTGTTTTCTCGGCGGTGCGTTCTTACCAACAGTTAAAAACCATTAATGAAAATCGCCGTGGCTTAAGAAAAATTATTCATTCTGCTTCGAATTTGATGGAACGGCACTCCATAGTGAATTTTTCCGAAGGTGTCGTTACTCAAATTGCTTCACTGCTTGGCCTAAACGCAGAAGGCATTGTCGGCGCACGAGCTCCTCATAAAGATAATGATATTTTAGTACTGGGGGCTGCTGGTCACTTTGCGAACAGCATACATAAAAGTTTATCGACGCTAAACTCTGAGGAAATAGAAAGATCTGTTCGTCAGTGTCTGAATGAAAAGCGACACATTCAGACAGAGCACGCAACGGTATTTTTCATCGACGGGCAAGAGCATCAGGCTGCGGCCTATATTGAGACTGACCAAAAAGTGGCTGAGTACGATCAGGAGTTGCTGGAAGTCTTTTTAGCCAATATTGCTGTCGGGTTTGAAAATGCGAATTTATTTGAAGAGCTACGCACTGCTGCTTATCTTGACCCGCTAACCGGCATTCCTAACCGCGCTGAATTTACGCGAAAGCTTCAGGTTATCTCTGAAAAGCCCTGCCAGGAAACCGCCATAGCCGTGGTGGATATTGACCACTTTTCAGATGTGAACGATGGCCTCGGCCAGGATATAGGCAATCTACTGCTACGTTCCGTTGCGCTTCGACTTACCGAACAACTTGGTAATGAAGTCTTTGTTTCCAGAATTTCAGCGGATGTTTTTGGCATAACAGGTCCTAAAGCTATCGTCACGCCAGACAACCTTAACCAACTGTTTATGTTGCCGTTCAGAGCCGGCGAGCATTACATACCGCTGCAAGTCACCTGTGGCTTTACCTCGGCGGAAAATACCGAACGAGTTAACGGTAAAGGTCTTTTGAAGCAGGTTTATATTGCACTTAAAAGTGCGAAAACTCATTCATTCGAGCGCTTCGATTTTTATGAACCCATTATGGAACAAGAGACTCAGCGTCGTCTCGAACTGATCAGAAAGTTAAGAGCTGACTTTGCGGATAGAAAACTGCAGGTCTGGTATCAGCCCCAGGTTGACCTGAAGACTCAGGAAATTATTGGTGTTGAAGCACTATTGCGCTGGCCACAGAGCGATGGAAGTTTTATTTCACCGGCTGAGTTTATTCCCTTGGCGGAGTACTCGGGGCTTATTGTCGATATTGGCTCCTGGGTCATCGAAGAGTCTTGCCGACAAATTCAAGCCTTTGATGAAAGTGGCCTGCCTAACTTACGTATCGCCATTAATGTATCGGTTCCGCAGTTCAGAAAACGGGACTTCCCCGAATTGGTTGAGCGACAAATTGAGCAGTCAGGTATATCGCCTGAGCGTGTTGAGCTGGAAATTACAGAAAGCATTCTGATGGAAGAGCCTGAGTTAGTCGCAGATATTTTAAAGCGACTCAAGCTTCAAGGCGTGAAAGTTGCTATTGACGATTTCGGTGTCGGTTTTTCTTCGCTCAGTTATTTACAGAAACTCCCGCTTAACCGAATTAAAATTGATAAAACCTTCGTGAATAACTCCGCCCATAAAAGCGGGCAAATCATTATTGAGACTATTGTGGATATGGCCCATCGACTGGGTCTGGAAATTCTGGCGGAAGGTATTGAAGAAACAGAGCAGCGGGATTATTTCATTGGTCTGGACTGCCGGGAGGGGCAAGGCTTTTACTTCGCCAAGCCCATGCCGGCTAATGAGCTTATTCAATTATTGAAAGAGCAAAAAGACTCTTACTGATATACCTCAACAGAGTCGGCATCCATAGTGTAGCCAACGACGGCTAGGTCGCCTTCTTTGCGTTCCACCTTAATCGTACCCTCAATCCATACGGCATCGTAGGTGTTTTCATAAGGGACACCTTCTTCGTATTCAACATGAATAATCTGGTTGGGCGGCGGTGGTGGCACGTGAATACAGGCGCCGAAATAAGGCACTAGCAAAAATTCAGTGACGTTGTCAGCGTCGCCTTCAAGCTGCACCACATAACCGGGTATGCGTACGTTTTTGCCATCCAAAGACTCAACCACAGGTGCATCTAAGTTAGTTTGCTTATCCTCTTCAGGGTTAGCGTCATAGTAAGACTGAGGCTTAACCGGTGGTGGAGTAAAACCTTCAGGAATTAAGTCTTTCCAGCCAATTTTCTCCGCTGCGAACGTCGGCATTGCAACGACCAAAAACATTAACGCTAATAACTGCTTCATACTTTCACCGTAAGTCCGTCTGCTAAAGACTGGCGATACGCTCGCCAGGCTGGAATTAAACTTAACACAAAACCGGTAACTACCACGAGCCCTAAGCGCCACCACTCAGCTATTGTTGGCCATGCAAAGCTCAGAACAATGCCGGTCTGCGACTGAATAACGCCGGCCAGCGACCATTCGAGCAAGTACAGCAAAGCCAACCCGCTTGCGGCGCCTACCAATGTCAGTAACAAAGCTTCACTGACTAACAAACCGAAGACAGTGCCCGGCCCTGCTCCTACTGCTCTTAAGACCGCCATTTCGCGACGGCGTTCCCGTAAGCTGGCAAGCATAATGGTCAGCATGCCTAGTAACCCAATAAGTACTACCATCGAGGATATAACGGTTAACGCTTGTTCGAATACGCGCAGAGTCTTCCACAACTCTTGCAGTGTCATACCGGGTAATAATGCTGTGAGTGGCTCCGGTTTATAGGTGTTAATTTGTCGTTGAAGCCTTAACGCCAGCGGTTTGGCTTTGAGCCCGAGTAATGCAGCGCTAATGCTCTCTGCAGGAGGGTGAGCGTGGCTGTCACCGTGGTCATGTTCGTCATGGCTTTCGCCACCATGAATAACCTCAAGGCTCGTTAAGCTGGTTAAAATAGTCTGGTCAACGGGTGTCCCTGTGCGTTTTAAAATACCTACGATAGTTAGTGGGTGATCATCGTGTTCACTAAAGCTAATGCCACCACTGCCATGCGCAATGGTAATGTTATCACCGACTTTCTTGTTTAATTTAGACGCAGCTTCAGCGCCCAGTACAACCTGATTTTCACCTTTAAAAGCGTCGCCGGAAGCAAAGGTTAGTGACTGCTTACTACCGTATCTAAAGTGTTTAAAGTAGTCCTCAGTAGTGGCAACAACGGGTAGACCGCCGACGCTGTCACCCAGTGAAATTGGCACTGCCCACTCCACTGCGGGGCGTGAACGAATGTCATCAAAAGCATCCCAACTCATGTTGTTGGTCATGCTACCAATATGAAAAACGGACGACAGCAGCAGCTGTATCTGACTGGTCCTGGCTCCAATAATTAAGTCCGTTCCCGAGACCGTATTAGCAAAGTTTGTTTGCACTTGTTCTCGCGTGCGTTCGACAGCAAGTAGCAAGGTGACACTGACTGCAATAGCAATAACAGTCAGCAGAACACTCGCACGGCGATTCAGCAAACTTTTAATGGCCAGCTTTATCATGCCGTTACTCCTGCTTTGTTGAGGTCATTGAGTTCAACATGGGAGTCAAAGTAGCGAGATAAAGCGGCATCATGCGTGACAAAAATCACCGTAGTATTGTTCTTAGCGGACAGTTCGAGAAGCAATTGAATAAAGCTGTCACGGTGCTCAGCGTCGAGTGCTGATGTCGGCTCGTCCGCGATTAAAAGTGGTGGTGCGCCTAACAAAGCGCGTGCAGCAGCAACCCGTTGTTGCTGACCGACGCTGAGGGAGTGCGCGGGCTGTTGAATCTGGCTCTCGCTTAAACCTAAACGTTTCAACATATTGTGAGCTGAGGCTTCTGGTGTCTCGCCAGCCTTTGCAATGCGCTCTTTGCGAATGCTTGAAAACTGACAAGCTAACAAAGCATTGTCCAATGCAGACAAATAAGGCAAAAGATTAAACTGCTGAAAGATATAACCGATGTTATCGGCCCGGAACCGATCTCTCTGGCGTCCGGAAAGTTTAGAAAGCGGTGTGTCGAAAAGGCTCAACTCACCTTTTTGCGGTGTATTAATGCCGGCCAGCAGCGATAACAGAGTGGACTTCCCACTACCGCTGGGGCCGCGTAAAAGCAGAGTTTCGCCGTTCTGTACTTGCCACTCGGGTATTTCTAATGTGGCGGGTTCATTGCGCTTCCAGGAGAAGCTTAAATCACGAACAGAAACGGCGATCATAGATACTGCCTTCTAACGTTAAGAATTTACGACTTCTGAGCGCGCTCAAATGACGTTTTAATCTCTTCTTTAGCTGACGCTGCGTTTTCCCAGCCGTCTACTTTAACCCACTTGCCTTTTTCAAGCTCTTTATAACGTTCGAAGAAGTGAGTAATTTGAGCTTTCAAGAGCTCTGGCAAGTCGTCCACGTCATTAATATGATCGTATTCTTTGGTCAGTTTACTGACAGGAACAGCAATAACTTTCGCATCTTCACCAGACTCGTCAGTCATTTTTAATACGCCAACAGGACGGCATTTTATCACGCAGCCGGCTTGCAGTGGGTATGGGGTTGGTACTAAAACGTCAACCGGGTCGCCATCGAGTGACAAGGTTTCATTAACGAAACCGTAGTTTGCAGGGTAGAACATTGGCGTTGCCATGAAACGGTCAACCACTAATGCACCTGTGTCTTTGTCGACTTCGTACTTAATTGGGTCGGCGTTTGCCGGAATTTCGATGATAACGTTGACTTCTTCTGGCAGGTTTTTACCTGCAGGTACGTTTCCTAAGCTCATAATACTTCCTATTTTCAATATAAAAGTTATACAGATTGCGCGATTATAGCTGTTCGGCTTTATCGTGCAATATCGCTAAAGGTCTAATACGGTTTCGGATATTTCTTATGATACTCCATGCAAACGTCAACTTCGTTTGCAGAGCCCAGTACAACGGCAACCCGTTGATGAATATGCTCAGGCACAATATCCAGAATACGCTGATAGCCGTCCGAAGCTTTGCCGCCAGCCTTTTCAACCAACATTGCCATGGGGGCTGCTTCATACATTAAACGCAATTTGAAAGGCTTCTTGGGCTTACGAGCGTCCCACGGGTAAGTAAACAATCCGCCTCGAGAAAGCACCCGGTGTACGTCAGACACCATGGCTGCGTTCCAACGCATATTAAAGTTCTTGCCGCGCAGCCCTTCTTTGCCTTCGAGTAAGTCGTTGATATAGGCTTTAATTGGGTCCGCCCAGTGGCGGCGGTTTGACATGTTGATAGCAAACTCTGTCGTGTCTTTTGGAATTTCTGCTTTTTCTTGCGTTAACAAAAACTCGCCAACGGTTTGGTCCAGTGTGTAAATCCGTACCGATTTACCGGTAGTGAGCACCATCATGGTAGCCGGACCATACAATACATAACCTGCGGCAACTTGGGCCTTACCCGGTTGCAGGAACATTGACTCGCTGGTCTCTTCACCTTCCGGCTTTCTTAGTATCGAAAAGATAGTGCCTACGCCGCCGTTAATATCGATATTAGAGCTACCATCGAGTGGGTCAAAAGCGACCAGGTAATGGCCGGAGTTAGGGCTGTCGACAACGGAGTCTTCTTCTTCGGAAGCGACGGCGTGTACATTAGGCGACTCCAGCAACAGACTTTTCAGCAGTTGGTTGGCTACCACATCGAGCTTTTTCTGAGTTTCTCCCTGAATGTTTTCATCCAGCGTTGAGCCCAGCACACCGGCTAGTGCGCCCTGATGAAGTCGGAACGAAATTTCCTTGGCTGCAATTTGAATGGTGTTAATAACGGATATGAGCGACTCGCTGGTTTGGTCGGCTCTCAGTGTAGGCAATAAGCGTTTCATAACAGTTCCTGCAGCTTAAAATGTTGGTGCGTTAAACGACATGTTTTCGAGGGCGCAAATGATACCTTATTTTTTAGTAAAAATCCTGTTTGGCGTTTTTGACGTGGTACACTTTCGCTTCAGTAACAAATAGATGAATTGGATTGACGCATGCATATTCATATCGTCGGTATTTGCGGTACCTTTATGGGCGGTATCGCCGCTATTGCCCAGCAGCTTGGACATAAAGTAACAGGCTCTGATGCCAGCGTGTACCCACCAATGAGCACTCAGCTGGAAAATTTGGGCATCGAGTTAATGGAAGGTTATGCCGAAGCGAATTTAGAACCTAAGCCCGATTTAGTTATTATCGGCAATGCATTGAGCCGGGGGAATCCAGAGGTTGAAACAGTACTGCGTGAGCGGCTTCCTTATGTCTCTGGTGCGCAATGGCTGCATGACAATATACTGACCCAACGCTGGGTTCTGGCGGTTGCAGGAACCCACGGTAAAACCACAACGGCCAGTATGCTGGCGTGGATTCTGGAGGATAACGGTTATAATCCAGGGTTTATGATTGGTGGTGTGCCGGGAAACTTCTCTGTCAGTGCAAGGTTGACCGAGTCGGATTTTTTTGTGATTGAAGCCGATGAATATGATACGGCGTTTTTCGATAAGCGCTCGAAGTTTGTACACTATGCCCCCGACACACTGGTGTTGAATAATCTCGAATTTGATCATGCCGATATCTTTGATGATCTTGCCGCCATTAAACGACAGTTTTCGCACTTGCTGCGTGTTGTGCCAGACTCCGGTCAGGTTATTTATCCAACCGAAGACAAGGCGTTAAACGAAGTTGTTGACGGTGGCTGCTGGAGCGACAAAGTCCAGCTGGGTAAAGACTGGTCTGCAAAGCTCAACAACGAGGATGGCACGTCCTTCGAGGTGATGCATGAGGGAGACGCGGTCGCAACCGTTGAATGGTCTTTATTAGGTGAGCACAACGTTAATAACGCCATGATGGCTATTATTGCAGCTCGTCATGTTGGTGTTCCGGCGGAACAAAGTGCTGACTCCTTAAGCCGCTTTCAAAGCCCTAAACGACGCATGGAACTGATTGGCGAACATAACCGTATAAGAGTCTATGATGACTTTGCCCATCACCCCAGCGCAATTAAAACAACGCTGAGAGGCTTGCGCTCTCACCTGCCTGATTCGCGCATTGTTGCGGTACTGGAACCACGCTCAAACACCATGAAAATGGGTGTTCATGCTGACGCGATGGAAGAAGCGTTGAGGGCTGCCGATGAGGTTTTTGTACTGCAGCCTGACGGCTTAAAGTGGGAGCTGGCGCGGGTGTTACCGAATGCACACGTTTTCACTAGCACCGGGCAATTACTCGAGGGGTTGCTACATGAAGCGCAGCCGGAGGACTCTGTCGTTATAATGAGTAATGGTAGCTTTGATGGTTTACACCAGCGCTTTCTCAATGCGTTGCAACAAAGCCAGGAGGCCTAATGAAACAGGATAATAGAGTCACGGTCGCGATAACCGGCGCATCGGGTGCACCTTATGCACTGCGTTTGATACAATGCTTGCTTGATCAGGATCAACAGGTGTTTTTGTTGATATCCAGCGCAGCCAGAGTGGTTCTGGCAACCGAGCATGGTATGCAGTTGCCGGCCGCCCCTGACAAAGCGGCTGAACAATTACGTAAATACTTTTCAGCCAGCGACGATAAGCTTCAGGTTTTTGGTAAAGAAGAATGGTTTTCGCCGGTGGCGTCCGGCTCGTCTGCGCCCGGGAAAATGGTGGTTTGTCCCTGTTCAACCAGCACCTTATCGGCAATAGCTTGTGGCAGTAGCAATACGCTTATAGAGCGGGCCGCCGATGTCGTTATGAAAGAGCGTGGGCAGCTTATTTTGGTTCCTCGCGAATCGCCATTGTCGACCATACATTTGCAAAACATGCTCCAGCTAAGTCAGCAGGGTGTCACCATAATGCCGGCAGCACCTGGCTTTTATCATAAGCCTGAGAGCATTGACGATTTAATTGATTTTATGGTCGCCCGAGTGCTTGATCATTTAGGGTTAGAGCAGAAGCTGGTTGCGCGTTGGGGCTACTCAAAGGAGTCATAGTACAGAGTATGAAAGCGCTAGAAATTAAAGGGTTAAGAAAAGTATACCGAGGTGGTTTTGAAGCCCTAAAAGGTATCGATCTGTCGGTAGAAGAAGGCGATTTTTATGCATTGCTTGGGCCTAATGGTGCAGGTAAATCGACGACTATCGGTATTATTTCTTCGTTGGTGAATAAGACCGCGGGCACAGTGAGCGTGTTTGGGTATGATCTGGATACACAGTTAGCGGATTTAAAACGTCAAATTGGTTTAGTACCACAGGAGTTCAACTTCAACCAGTTCGAAACAGTTCAGCAAATAGTGGTGAACCAGGCTGGCTACTATGGTGTGCCCAGACAACTTGCTAAAGAACGCTCAGAAAAGTATCTGAAACAGTTAGGTTTATGGGACAAGCGAAATGAACCTGCGCGTTCTTTGTCCGGTGGTATGAAACGCCGCTTAATGATTGCCCGGGCGTTACTGCACGAGCCGAAGCTACTGATTTTGGATGAGCCTACTGCCGGTGTCGACATAGAGCTGCGCCGCTCAATGTGGGACTACCTGACCAAAATAAACGAGCAGGGCATTACCATTATTTTGACAACGCATTATCTCGAAGAAGCGGAAATGCTTTGCCGCAATATTGGCATTATTGATGCGGGCCAAATCGTGGAAGACACCTCAATCAAGCGTCTATTGGCGACGCTCAGTCGGGAAACCTTTATTCTCGATATTGAGCCTGGTCACAATGGTGCGACCATTGACGGCTTTAATCATCGTTGGACAGACGACCACACGATTGAAGTCGAAGTCGATAAGGATGCCGGCCTCAACCGTGTGTTTGAGCAACTTAGCGAACAACAGGTAAAAGTATTATCCATGCGAAACAAAGCAAACCGACTTGAAGAGCTTTTTGTCTCAATGGTTGAGCAGGGTCGTCAGAAGGAGGCTGCGCAATGAGTCATTCAGCATCTAACTTTATCGCATTGAAGACCATTTGGATAAAAGAGTGCACCCGCTTTTTAAGAATTTGGGTGCAAACGCTGGTGCCGCCTGCAATTACCATGACGCTGTACTTTGTTATTTTCGGTAGCATTGTCGGTGAACGTATTGGTGAAATGAGTGGTGTTGGCTACATGGAGTTTATTGTACCGGGCCTTATTATGATGTCGGTCATTACCAACTCCTATTCAAACGTCGCTTCTTCGTTTTTCAGTGCTAAATTTCAGCGCAATATTGAAGAGATGCTGGTGTCGCCGGTGCCTACCTCGGTCATTATTGCGGGCTATGTCGGTGGCGGCATGGCGCGGGCGATGATAGTGGCTGTTATTGTCACTTGCGTATCGTTCCTGTTCGCCGATATTCAAATTGCTCATGTTGGATACGTTGTTTTGACGGTGGTATTAACCTCGACATTATTCTGCTTAGGCGGCCTGATTAACGCCGTTTATGGTAAAACCTTTGACGATATATCCATAGTACCAACTTTTGTACTGACGCCTCTGACATATCTGGGAGGGGTATTCTATTCGGTAAGCTTGCTGCCGGAGTTTTGGCAAAAAGTGTCTATGGCCAACCCGGTGCTTTATATGGTGAACGGTTTCCGCTACGGCTTTTTAGGTCAGTCGGACGTTGGTATTGGTATCGCTATTGCGGTACTCGTCGGATTTAATGTGCTGTTTTTTGCAATGGCGTACTACATCCTTGATAAAGGTATAGGAATTCGCTCGTAATGAATGAAGCAAGGCCAGTAAGCAGTAACCAGCATGGGCCACACGAAGACACTGTAGGCGTGGTTGAGCGCCACTTAAATACTGTTTTCAAAAAGCCATTTCAGGAGCATAACCTGAGAGCATTTGAGGAAATTAATACTCAGGTTGAAGACTGGAAGGGACCGGTTATTTTAGATTCCTGCTGTGGTGTTGGTGAAAGCACAGCGAAACTGGCAGCACAACATCCGGACGCTATGGTCATTGGTGTTGATAAGTCAGCGCACCGACTGGCACGTCATAGTCATTATCAGAATAATGAGAAAGGCCAGCGCTACTGGGTGGTTAGGGCTGATCTTATCGACTTTTGGCGGCTGGCAAATCAGGCGGGCTGGGAGCTTGAAAAGCATTGTATTTTGTACCCGAACCCATGGCCCAAGGCCGCTCATTTGTCGCGCCGCTGGCATGGCAGCCCGGTGTGGAAAGATGTTGTCACGCTTGGTGGGCAGTTGCATATGCGTTCAAACTGGAGCCTTTACTTGCTGGAAGTGACACAAGCACTTATGGTGAGTGGCTATCAGGCACAAGTGTCACTTGTTAAAAGTAACGAAGAAGTGATGACACCTTTTGAGCGAAAATATAAAACTAGTGGCCAGCCGTTGTGGCAACTCGATGCAGATTTATCGAAGGAGACCTAATTGAGCTCTAAATCAGACGTGGCTGAAGTCAGTGAAGAGTCGCTTTACCGCATTTTCACGATTCCTGAAGCGCCCGACTCAACACTGAGTAAAATTGAAAAGCATTTGTCAGAGAATCTTATGGGGTTTCTTGGCGATCATATCGTTGCGCGCGAGAAACCCTTGCAGGAAATTGAACGGGACTTCGATCGTTCGCAAATTCCGGAAGAGCCGCAATTCGTTTCTGACCATACCGAGTTTTTGCTCGATAAATTGGTAGCGCACTCAGTACATACCGCTTCGCCGCGATTTATTGGCCACATGACATCGGCTTTGCCTTACTTCCTGTTGCCGTTAGCGAAGTTGATGGTTGGGCTGAATCAAAATCTGGTAAAAATAGAAACCTCGAAAGCGTTTACGCCTTTAGAACGTAATGTTATTGGTATGCTGCATCATTTGGTCTACCGAGAAGAAGCTGCATTCTATAACCGTTGGATGCATAGCGCACAACACTCATTAGGTGCCTTTTGCTCAGGCGGCACTATCGCCAATATGACGGCTTTGTGGGTCGCCCGAAACCGGTTGTTACAGGCCGACGGTAACTTCGGTGGCATTGCTGCGGACGGAATAGCGGCAGGTTTGCAGCACTATGGTTATTCACGCCTGACGGTGGTGGTCTCTGAGCGAGGGCATTACTCGTTGAGTAAAGCCGCTGATGTTTTGGGTATTGGGCGCCGCAACTTAGTTTCAGTGCCAACGGACAGCAACAACCGCATTCGTATCGATAAGCTGCGTGAAACCTGCGAATCAATAGCAGCGGAAGGCGGCAAAGTGCTGGCGCTGGTTGGTGTGGCTGGTACCACAGAAACAGGACACATCGACCCGTTGGACGAAATGGCCGATGTTGCAGAAGACATTGGCGCACACTTTCACATCGATGCCGCCTGGGGAGGCGCAACGCTGTTATCTGAGCAGCACCGTTCGCTATTGCATGGTGTTGAGCGTGCCGACAGTATTACCATTGACGCTCATAAACAAATGTATGTGCCTATGGGCGCGGGGTTGGTGTTGTTTAAGAACCCGTCGCTGGTGAAGTCGATAGAACACCATGCCGAGTATATTATTCGACAGGGCTCTAAAGACCTCGGCTCGCATACAATGGAAGGCTCCCGGGCGGGCATGGCCATGATGGTCTTTTCCGCTATGCACGTGATAGGACGCCGGGGTTATGAGCTGCTAATTAACAACAGTATTGATAAAGCGCGTTATTTCTCGAAGCTTATTAGCGAGCAGGATGACTTTGAGGTCATTACCGAGCCGGAGCTTTGTATACTGACCTATCGCTTTGTACCGGCAAGAGTCAAAAAGGCGCTTAAAAATGCGACACCAGAGCAGTTGGCGCGTTTAACCCCGCACTTAAATGCGTTAACGCGTTACATTCAAAAGCGTCAGCGTGAAACCGGACGTTCATTTGTGTCGCGAACCAAATTGACGCCGGCACAGTATCATCATGAGCCTACTGTGGTATTCCGGGTTGTGCTGGCGAACCCGCTAACGACGCACGACATGCTCGAGGAAGTACTGGAAGAGCAGCGTGAAATCGCATCCAAAGCAACCAGTCTGAGAGGGGCGTTGCATACCGAGATGCGTGAACTCGGTATGCTGAACTAAGCCGAAAAGTGAGTTAAGTGGCCGCTGGGTTATTAGCCTGAAGGTTGTCTATCAGGCGAGTTTTTCCGAGAAAAGCCGCGGCCAATATGACCCACTTTTCGTCAGTTTTAGAGGCTGGTTGTAAGTCGTTTGCGTTACGGATGCTAAAGTAGTCCACTTTAAAACCAGCTTTCCCCAGCTGTTGAACTGCCTGAGACTCTATCTGCTCAAAGTCTTCCCGGCGTTCAAGCCCCGCTTTCGCATCTTGAAGGCTTTTGTAGAGCGCTGTTGCCTGAACTTTCTCTTCTGCTGTCAAATAACCGTTGCGTGAGCTTAAAGCCAAACCGCTGGCTTCTCGCTGTGTTGGCACTCCAATAACTTCTACCGGCAAGCTTAAGTCCTGAGTCATTAGCCGAATGACTTGCAGTTGTTGATAGTCTTTTTCGCCAAAAACAGCGACTTGTGGCTGCACCATATTGAACAGCTTGCAGACAATAGTTGCCACACCGTCAAAATGGCCTGGGCGGCTGGCACCACATAAAATATTGCTTATGCCGGGCACGCTGACCTTCGTCTGTTGCTCCAGTCCGCGTGGATAAACATCACTGACTGTGGGAGTAAACACGGCACTAACGCCCAACTTCTCTAATGCGGCGCAGTCGGCGTCTAAGGTTCTGGGGTAACTGTCTAGATCTTCGTTGGGACCAAACTGCATTGGGTTCACAAAAATACTCACCACCACATTGTCGCAATGTTGCAGCGCACTTTTTACCAGCTGTAAGTGGCCGTCATGTAAGTTGCCCATAGTTGGAACAAGTGCGACTTCCTGCTGTGCACTACGCCACTCACGAAGCTCCTGTAAGCTTTTTAGTACCTTCATTTATAGCAGTGCTCCGGAGCCGGAAATTCGCCCGAGCGCACTTGCTCGGTGTATAAACGAAACGCATCAGCGAGAGAACCGCCCTGCGCCAGAAAGTCTTTGGCAAATTTGGGCAAATAGTCACTGTTCATGCCCAGCATGTCGTGCATCACCAATATCTGTCCGTCGGTGTCAGGACCGGCACCGATACCAATGGTCGGAATAGTTAAGGCGTCGGTAATGCGCTTGCCTAAGCTGGATGGAATACACTCCAACACCAACAGTTGAGCGCCTGCGGCTTCGAGTGCTTTTGCCTGACGCAGGGTGTTTTCTGCCTGTTGCTCTTCTTTACCCTGTACTTTGTAGCCGCCTAGCACATTGACTGACTGCGGCAGTAAACCAAGGTGTGCACAAACCGGAATTCCGCGAGTATGTAGCCCTTTAATGGTGTCTTCCAGCCATTCACCGCCTTCCAGCTTCACCATATTAGCACCGGCTTGCATAAGTGCCGCCGCATTGTCATAGGTTTGCTCTGGAGTCGAGTAGGTCATAAACGACATATCGCTAATAACGAAGGCTTCAGGGGCGCCGCGGCGCACACATTCTGTGTGATAGGCCATGTCATCGAGTGTGACCGGAACAGTCGAATTGCGGCCCTGAACAACATTACCTAATGAGTCGCCGACAAGCATAAAGTCGACACCCTGTTCGGTCATTAATTTTGCGAAGCTGGAGTCGTAGGCGGTAAGCGAGCTAATTTTAACGCCTTCACGCTTCATTTTTTGCAGTGTAGCAATGCTGGTTGTAGCCATTATGCGACCTTTAGCAAAGTTATAAAGAAATAGATGACTGGTAGACTAGCACGTCAAGACCGCTTTCGGTAAGTGTCTTGGCTTGCTCAGTCACTGTTTTGCCGTTGGGTAAGACAAGTGCTGACGTTATTTCAGCCAACGGATACAGGACAAAGCTACGCTCATAAATACCCGGGTGTGGAACCGTCAAGCCTGGCTTTTGATGCGTCTCGTTATCGAATAATAATAAATCGAGATCTAATGTGCGCTCACCCCAATGACGAATGCGTTTGCGGCCAAACTCGTCTTCAATATCATGCAGTGACTGCAGCAAGTCGTAAGCAGACAATTCCGTCTTCAACAGACACACGGCATTAACATAGTCAGGCTGATCTTGCGGTCCCATGGGCTTGCTGCCGTAAAGCGAAGAATAGCTGACAAGTTGCCAGCTATTGGACCGATTTAATCGTGACAGCGCACTGAGTATGTTATTGAGCGGGTCGTTTAAATTACTCCCCAGTGCGACATAGGCATTATGCTGAGCCATTATCTGAGTTGCTTTGTGGCTTCTTCTTACGCGGTCCGCGACGACGGCGTCTCGGCTTGCGAGTGGGAGCACCGGACTTACCGGTTTTGAGCTTAGCCGGGTTGTTCTGAGCTTCTGTCCAGAACTGAGCCAGTTCAGCCAGTTTTTTGTCTTCGGGCTCGGCGTGTGAGCGCAGCAACATAAAGTCATAAGCGGCGCGGAAGCGTTTGTGCTCAAGCGCTTTCATTGCTCTGCCACCTTTAGTGACTTGCAAACGTCGTTGCAGCTGCCAAATTTCACGAGCCGGTAAACTAAAGCGTTTAGGAATAGAAACACGCTGAGACTGCCTGTGTACGACATCGGCAGCGGCAATGTTAATCGCATCCATAGGCGGCAGGCCACCCTCGTTTTCCAACTGCTCTTTACGGGCCAACAATGGCCACCACAACAGCACAGCAACAAGGTAGGCCGGGGTGACTCTTTTGTCTTCAGCAATGCGCTTGTCAGTGTCTTTAAATGCTTTTAACAGCATTTGGTATGCGGGCGACTGGGCGTCACTGAGGTGCCCTTTAAGCATTGGAAATAGCTGCTGAAACAGCCCCAGCTCCATCATCATGGAAAAGTTGGCAGTGGCTTTACCCGACATGAACATTTTCAGAAATTCGTCAAACAGACGCGCTGGCGGAATGTTTGCAAGCAATGACGCTAGTTCAGGAATAGGGTCACGAACCGCGGTATCCAGTTGCATATTGAGCTTGGTCGCAAAACGTACCGCACGCAGCATTCTGACCGGGTCTTCGCGGTAGCGTGTTTCAGCATCACCAATTAAGCGTAAAACACCTTTGTTGATATCTTCTACGCCGTTCGCAAAGTCGTAAATGGCAAAGTCGGCAATACTGTAATACAGCGCGTTAGCGGTGAAATCACGGCGCTCTGCGTCTTCCTCTATGGTGCCATAGACATTGTCGCGTACTAACTGACCATGCTCATCACTGTGTGCGTGCTGGTTTTTCTTACTGCTTTTTGAGTCGGTGTCATCGGCGTGATGCCCGCGAAACGTAGCAACTTCAATAATCTCTTTGCCAAACACGACATGCGCCAGACGAAACCGACGACCAATAAGGCGGCAGTTTCGAAATAGCGATTTCACTTGTTCAGGCGTCGCATTGGTGGTCACGTCGAAGTCTTTCGGTTGAATACCGAGTAAAATATCACGTACGCAACCGCCCACTAAATAGGCGTCGAAGCCGCTGTTATGTAAGCGGTAAAGGACTTTAAGTGCGTTTTTGCTAATGTCGTTCCGGGATACGGGGTGTTTATCTCTTGGGATAACTTTCAACGCCGGTAAACGACTGTTGCTGGTGGTATCCTTGCTGGAGAAAGCGCGTTTTGCTAACTCTTTTATTCGCTTAATAATGGTGGTCTCTCCCTTACCATTGTTATTGTTGTTTGTTTTCAATTGGTCGCATATTGTACCGTCAAGCAGGCGTAATGTGCCACTTTTTGCGCCATTTTTGCACCGCGAAGGCCAATATCTCATCGATTTGTCGCGTTTCACTGAGTTCATGGGCATCAATACCCAGGTAATCGAGGGCTGTTAACAGATTGTCTGACGCGTGTTGGCTGTTTATTGCTGGCGCGTGATTTTGTTTGCTGAGCTTACGGCCGTCACTCGATGTCACTAATGGTAAGTGCATCATTCGAGGCTTGGCTTTAGCGATATGCTGCCACAAAGTGAGCTGCCAAAAGCTCGGAACAACCAGGTCGCTACCACGCACAATATCGGTAATACCTTGCTCAATATCATCAACCACCACCGCTAATTGGTATGCGTACAAGCCATCACGGCGCTTCACTACAAAGTCTTCTGCACAGGTGCTGGTATCACCCTGTTGTACGCCGAGTGCCCGGTCATTGAATTGATTGACGGGGTTGCTGTTGATATAGCGTAATGCATAAGGTGTCGGGCGTGGTTGACGAGTTCGGCAATAGCCATCATAAATACCACCGCGCTCACGAATGGCCTTACGTGAACAATCGCATTGATAGATGAAACCGGCGGAAATTAGCGAGTTGATGTAATCCTGATACGATTCGTCACGGTTACTTTGAAAGATAACCTCACCATGCCAGGTGAGTCCGTGCTCTTCGAGTTGGCGGAGAATAGTATCGGCAGCGCCGGGAATTGCGCGAGGTTTGTCGACATCTTCAATACGAACAAACCACTGGCCGTTATGCGCATGAGCATCAAGGTAGCTACCAACAGCAGCAACCAACGAGCCTAAATGTAGTGGCCCCGACGGGGTCGGGGCAAATCGGCCGCGGTACATGAGCCCTTAGGCTCCTGTCATTTGTTTCTCTTTCATTTCTGCCAGGGTTTTGCAGTCAACGCAGAGATCCGCTGTTGGACGCGCTTCTAAGCGGCGAATACCAATTTCTATGCCGCATGAATCGCAAAAGCCGAAGTCATCGTCTTCAATTTTTTGCAGCGTTTTCTCAATTTTCTTAATCAACTTGCGCTCACGGTCACGAGTGCGCAATTCAATGCTGAACTCTTCTTCTTGCGCCGCGCGGTCAACTGGGTCAGGGAAGTTCGCTGCTTCATCTTTCATATGATGCACGGTGCGATCAACTTCTTGGCGTAACTGACGACGCCATTCTTCCAGAATACGACGAAAATGCGCACGCTGCGCGTCATTCATGTACTCTTCGCCCTGCTTCTCCTGATAAGGCTCCAGGCCGGCTAGTGCCAGAATGCCATGGGTTTTCTTTTCCTTGCCTTGAGGCATTTTGGATCTCCTAATTCTCTAAAACTAGAGTGCTCTAAAAGCGTGCGTTTAAAAAAGGACGCTACATATACCAGAAAGGGATCAGGTTGGCAACGCTATTCCAACGACTCTTTTGCTTAAAATTTAACTCAAAACCTCGCGCTATAAGCGCACTGGAACTGGTCTCTCCAGTCGAATTTCTTTTTCATTTATGGCGCATTTCACCGCGTAAAATTCGACGCCGTGTTCCGCCGCTTTAATACAGAGTTCTGCGTATTTTGGATCGATATGTTTCGCTGGGCTGACCGATTCAATACCGGTGTGCATCACCATATAGAGCTGGATGGCTCGATGCCCTTGTTCGACAACGTGCATGAGCTCATTCAAATGCTTATGGGCACGCTGACTGACGGCATCCGGGAAATAGCCGCTTTCTTTCTCGGCAAGTGTCACACTTTTTACCTCGACAAAGCACTCTTTGCCATTAGGGTCTACGCCCCACCAGTCGATGCGGCTATTTTCCTGCCCGTACTTTTTTTCAGCCCTCAGTTCGGACCAACCACTAAGCTCCGGTATAAGTTCACTATTTAGCAGCTCTCCGGCCAATGTATTCGCACAGCCGGTATTCACCGCAATAAATTTGCCCTCCAAATTTTGCGACAGCTCCCAAGTGTGTGAGTACTTGCGTTTTTTATTGTCCGAAATACTGCAGTAAGCCGTGTAGCCGGGTTCAGCACAGCCTGTCATTGCACCGGTGTTCGGGCAGTGAACCGTTGTTATTTGCCCATCACCAAAATCAATGTCGGCAAGAAAGCGTTTATAGCGTTTTTGTAAAACTCCCCGGCGAAGGGGCTTGTTAAATTGCATCAGAGACCTCATAACTCTAAAGTAACTGAAAGCAAATTATCGAGAGAGGTTGAGAATGTCCAGCGCACTAGCGGTTTACTTAACGAATGAAGCACCTGCAGCTCATTGGAACCCGAAGTCTAACGTCGTTTTTGACGGCGACGCAGCAAAAATAATTTTGGTAGACGACGAGTCTGAGAATTTGCGGCGTATTCAAAAAGCGGGACGAACCCTCGACAACAATGGCGTAATAAAGGTCGCAGTGTCTGGTGACGGCTGGGATATGGAACGCCAGTGGGCGCTGTATCAGGGCTTTACGTCAACACTGTCAAAAAATGATGTGATATGGCACGCAGACGACGCAGAAGCGGCAAAACACCTTGACGCTATGCGTGATGCCACCCGCTTTAGCCGTGAGCTCACCAACTTACCGGCAGAAGATATTTATCCGGAAAGCCTGGCTGAGCGCGTTATTGAACATTTTAAAGGGTTAGCGCCCGATGCGATAAGCGCAGAGTTTATTAAAGGTGAGGCTCTGAAAGACGCAGGCTGGATGGGAATTTATACCGTGGGTCGTGCCAGCCAGCATGCGCCTGGCATGTTGGTACTTGACTACAACCCAACCGGCGACGACAACGCGCCTGTTGATACAGCGCTTATCGGTAAAGGTATTACCTATGACAGCGGTGGCTACAGTATTAAGCCGAGCGAAGGCATGTTGTCTATGAAGTGCGACATGGGTGGTGCGGCAACAGTGACTGGTGCATTGTCGTTGGCTATTCGCCGTGGCCTGAACAAGCGCGTTAAATTGATTCTTTGCTGCGCTGAAAACATGATTGACGGACGTGCGTATAAGCTGGGCGATATTATTCGTTATAAGAACGGTTTGACCGTAGAAGTGGTTAATACTGACGCCGAAGGTCGTTTGGTGCTTGCTGACGGCTTGCAGGCTGCTGGCGAGTTTGGTGCGAAAAACATTATTGATGCAGCTACGCTGACCGGTGCTGCTCAAATGGCCGTGGGTAACGAATACAATGCGTTGTTTAGTGTCGATGACAGCGCCGCGGCCCGAGCATTGAAAAATGCCGACAAAGAGCACGAGTTGCTGTGGCGTTTGCCGCTGGCTCCATGGCATTCGGAAAACTGCCCATCGGCTTTTGCTGATACCGCAAACAGCCGCCCGCAAAAAGGTGGTGGTGCCGGAGGGGCCAGCAATGCGGCCGGTTTCCTGCTGCGCTTTGCGCCTGAGCAAGGTAAAGGCTGGCTGCACTTTGACTTAGCCGGGGCGTATCAGAAGTCTGCGACAGCTATGTGGGCAACAGGGGCGACAGCGTTAGGCGTCAGAACCATTGCCGCGACTGTTCAAGGTGACTAATTTGGTATGAGCCTACCTGTTGAAAACGTGCTGCCGGAGTTAGCGCAATGCTTCCCGGCGGCACGTGTGGTTTTAGAGGCACCGCCGGGTGCCGGTAAATCGACCTACCTGCCTCTTTATTTACTGCACGAACAGCTGGGCACTCATGGCATCACTGTTATGCTGCAGCCGCGTCGGGTTGCTGCCGTCAATGTGGCCAGTTACCTGGCCAGGCAACTGGGAGAAGAGGTTGGTGAAACGGTAGGCTATGTTGTGCGCGGTGAGACGAAACGCACGAAGAACACCAAGCTTCTTGTCGTCACTGAAGGCATATTAGTACGTTGGTTACAGGAGGACCCTGAGCTTAGTGATATCTCCACACTGATATTCGACGAATTTCATGAGCGCAATTTACACAGTGATTTAAGCCTGGCGTTAGTCATGGACGCGCTGCCGTTACGTGACGACTTAAACCTGTTGGTCATGTCAGCGACACTGCCGGCCGAAGCTATTTCTGAGTGGTTGTCCGGGTATTGTGAAGGGGTAACAACGCTTAGAAGCGAAGGACGTAGCTTTCCAATAGACATTCAATACCGAGCACCTAAAAAGCGAAGTGAGTGGTTACTGCATTTGCCCAGTGTCATTGTCGAGGCTTTAGGAAATGCCGATAAAGGCGTGCTGGTGTTTCTGCCGGGTATCTACGAAATTGAACGTGTGCAACAAGCACTGGGCTCTCTGGTGGCAACCGCTGTCGATGTTTATACCTTGCATAGCCGGCTGTCACTTAAAGAGCAGCAGCAAGCGTTAAAAGCTAGTAATGGTAAGCGAATTATTCTTGCGACTAACATTGCAGAGACTAGCCTAACCATAGAAGGCATAGATGTGGTTGTGGACAGCGGACGTGAACGTCGGGCTAACTTTTTGCCGGGTTACGGCATGAACCAGTTGGCGACGCACTTTGTGTCTAAAGCATCCGCGACGCAGCGAGCTGGCCGCGCAGGGCGATTACAGCCAGGAACATGCTACCGCGTTTGGTCTAAAGCGGAAGAGCACGGTCAACCCAAGTACGCCGCTGCCGACATAGAAAGTCAGGACTTAACGTCACTGGTACTGGAAGTGATGAAGTGGGGCAGTTCAGTCGACGAGTTGGCCTGGCTGACACCGCCCAACTCTGTGCATTGCCGGGTTGCTGAGCAGTTTTTGTCATTAACAGGGCTTTTGGTTGATGGTCTGTTGACGAAGAAAGCGAAGACTCTCGACCCGGGCACCGATGCACGTCTTGCACTCATTTGCGATGCGGCCCGCTCAGAAAGTCATGAACTGAAGGCTGCTTGCGCGCAGGCTTTGGCTACCCTGGAAGAGCCATCGGCGCACATTAAAACGCTCGATATTCTCGACAGTGCACAGCAACATTATCAACAACGTCAGACATTGAGTCGCTGGCGCAGGCGTTGGCAGTATTGGTTAAAGCGTTTACAGGTGTCTGAGAGTACGCGAGCTAACAACAAAGGCCTAGAAAAAACGCTCGTCGCAGGGTTTCCTGACAGGTTGGCAAAGTACAGCAAAGCGAAGAAAAGTTACCAGCTGGTCACCGGCGGGCGACTCGCATCCGTTGCCGAGTTATTAAACCAGCCTCAATGGGTAATTATATTTGACGCAACCTTTCAACAGAGTGATAGCAACGGCAAAGTACGGAGTTATGTCGAGCTGCCTGACATTTTCGGTGCAATAGAGGCCGCTGGGTTATCAACTACTGACATTTATTCCGCTGACTGGGTTGGCACGCAGCAAACGCTGACTCGAATTAAGGGCAAGATCATAGGAGCATTGGTTCTCTCCGAAGAAAAACTCGACGGGGATGTGGCCAACGAAGAGCGTTGCCAGGCATTTGCCGACTATCTGAATAAAAAAGGTCTTGAAATGCTTAACTGGTCGCGCAAGGCAAACCAACTGCTGGCACGTATGCGTTTGTTACAGTCAGTCACCGGTGAGTTAAGTGAATACTCACTATCACATGAGGGCTTACTTTCTTACTTGGAGGACTGGGCTTACCCGTACTGGAATTCGGTGAAGTCGCTGACGCAGTTACAGGCCTGGGACCCATGCGAGGCGTTGGCGTACCGGCTTAACTACGATGAAAAGCAACGGCTGGATAATGCGTGCCCGGAACACTGGGAAACACCCACACAACGTAAAATCTTTATAAATTATCTGGACGGCCCCCCGCGAGTTGAGGTGAAATTGCAGGAAATGTTTGGCATAAAGGACTCACCGCGGATTATTGATGGGCAGCAAGTCGTATCGGTCGATTTACTCTCGCCGGCAGGCCGGCTGTTACAGCGAACCAATGACTTAAAGAGCTTTTGGGACAACGCGTATCAGGACGTCCGCAAGGAAATGCGCGGGCGCTACCCGAAACACCCGTGGCCGGAAGATCCGATAAACGCCGAGGCGACCTATAAAACCAAAAGGCAAATGCAGTGATAAAACGTCAATGGTTAAGCTATTTATTCTGGACAAGCTTTAAGATTGGTTTAGCGGTTGCTGCCGTCATTGCTGTGTATGCGATATACCTAGATGCCACCCTGTCTAAGCACTTTAAAACAGAGCGTTATCAAGCGCCGGCACTTGTCTACGCCGACGAGTTACGTGTCTATCCCGGTTACCCATTACAGCAGTCGACGCTTATAAAAACACTCGAGCGTATTGGCTATAACCGCAGTAATAACACTGAGCAGTCCGGGTACTATTCGGTCGGCAATGACAGCGTCATGGTTCACCGTCGGCCGTTTGATTTCTCAGACGGTCCACAAATGTCTAAGCGGGTTCAGGTTCACTTTGTAAATGATCGAGTTGCATCTATTACCTCGTGGCCCAGTGGGAGAGAGTTGAAAAGCTTTCGGTTAGAGCCTGAGCTCATCGGTCGAATTAGCACGTTAAGCAAAGAAGACCGGTTATTGGTTGGTTTGGAAGTGGTACCTAACCTACTCATTGAGACGCTACTTCAGGTGGAAGATCGCAACTTCTATCATCATAAGGGCGTTTCTCCCTGGGCTATTCTAAGAGCGTTAGTCGCGAACCTAAGAGCAGGCAGAACGGTTCAGGGGGGCTCGACGTTAACTCAGCAGTTGGTGAAAAACTTGTACCTCACCCGCGAGCAAACCTTATGGCGAAAGTTTCACGAAGCCATGATGTCGCTGGTTATCGACTACCGTTTTGATAAAAACACCATTCTGGAAACCTATTTAAACGAAGTGTATTTCGGTCAGGATGGCCGCAACGCAATTCATGGTATAGGGCTTGCCAGCCAGTTTTACTTCGGTAAGCAGGTTCAGGAGCTGTCAGTTGATGAAGTTGCGTTACTCATTGGAATGATAAAAGGCCCATCTTACTATGACCCAAGGCGATTCCCGGAACGTGCTCAAAAGCGTCGGGATACGGTGTTAAAGGTCATGTTCGACCAGGATCTTATCGCGAAATCGACTTATGTAGCGGCGGTACAGCAACAGTTAGACGTGAGGGAAAGTCGACGGTTAGTAGAGCATCCGTACCCTCACTATATGGATATTATTAAGCGCGAAATGAAAACCCTGGCGTTGCCGGAAGACTGGCAGGACACGGGCTTGAAGATATACACCGACATGGATGTTAATGCGCAGGAGGCGGTACAAAAATCGCTGGCGCGTAAGCTTACCGATGACGACAGTGCGCTGGAAGGTGCTATGGTCGTGGCGAATTATCGACAAGGGACGATAACGGCGCTGGCTGGCGGAAGACTCAGTCAAACCGTCGGTTATAATCGGGCATTGATGGCACTGCGCCCGATAGGCTCACTAATAAAGCCGGTAGTTTATGCAACCGCAATGCAAGAGTCCGGCATCGGCCTGCATACTCCGGTGGTTGATGAAGCAATAACTCTTGAAGACAAACGTGGTAAGACTTGGCAGCCACAGAACTACGATACCGAATTTAAAGGGAGTTTGCTGCTGTACGACGCGCTTGTTCAGTCTCGCAATATTCCGGCAGTTAGGGTCGGTGTAGAGGTTGGTGTTGATACTGTCGTGGATTACATGAAGCGGCTGGGTGTGGTTACGCCACTGGAAGCGTACCCATCGCTAACCTTAGGCTCTGCGTCATTAACGCCGTTTGCGGTCACCAGAATGTACAGCGCACTCATGAATGACGGTCGCTTCCAGTCTCTGTCAGCAATTTCGTCTATTACCACGCATCAGGGCGATGTTTTATATCGGGCACCTGAAAAAAGTACCTCTCAGGTGTTTGACTCAAAGGTCTCGTATCTGACGAAATTTGGTTTGCATGGTGTAGTAGCGGAAGGCACGGCGAGCGCCTTACAACGAGTGTTAGCCGGACAAAAAGTTGGCGGTAAAACCGGCACCACTAATGACTACCGGGATAGCTGGTTTGTTGCCGTTGACGGAGAGCAAGTGGTGACAGCCTGGCTGGGAAGGGACGATAACCAACCGACAGGCCTGACAGGCAGTAGCGGTGCGTTAAGAGTTGTCGCTGACTATTACGAACGTAAACCACCGCTAAGCATGGCGCTGGAGATTCCTGAGCCTTTGAAAATGCAACGTTTTCATGAACGGACAGGGCAACGCATACCTAATGATTGTGATAATGGCGAACTATTGCCAGCAGAAGGAATACGCTTGCCGGACAATATAACCTGTGACGGTAATATCGAGGAAAAAAGTTGGTGGGACCGCCTGTTTGGAGGCTAGTCCCACCGAGTTGTTAGCTACTAAAGCAGTGGTTTACTTCAGTTGAGTAAAGGCCTTTTCCGCAGCCTGCAAGGTCTTCTCAATGTCATCTTCAGTGTGTGCAGCTGACATGAAGCCGCCCTCAAATGCAGATGGCGCAAGGTACACACCTTCATTCAGCATTGCGTGATAAAACGCTTTGAAATGCTCCATATTGCATTGAGTTGCTTGCGCATAAGACGTAACTTCCGGATCTTCAGTAAAGAAGAAACCAAACATAGAGCCTGCACGGTTGGTTGTCATTGGCACGCCAGCTCTGTTGGCTCGCTCTTGAAGTCCATCGACTAAGGCATCTACGCGTTGGTAGAGTTGGTCATAAAGCCCCGGAGTCGACAGTTGCTGCAACGCAGCTAAGCCCGCTGACATGGCGACTGGGTTACCTGACAAAGTGCCGGCCTGATACACTGGACCAACTGGCGCAATGTAGTCCATGACTTCTTTCTTACCGCCAAATGCACCAACCGGCATACCGCCACCAATTACTTTTCCTAAGGTGGTTAAGTCGGGAGTAATGCCATAGCGCTCCTGGGCACCACCCGGAGCAACGCGGAAGCCGGTCATGACTTCGTCAAAAATAAGTACTGAACCGTACTCGTCACAAACGTCACGCAGGCCTTCTAAAAAGCCGGGAACAGGCGGGATACAGTTCATATTGCCGGCAACCGGCTCAACGATAATACAAGCAATATCGTCGCCGAACTCTTTAAATGCCTCTTTAACTGAATCGATGTCGTTGTAGTTAACAGTTAGCGTGTGCTTGGCTAAGTCTTCCGGAATGCCCGGAGAGTTTGGAACTCCTAAGGTCAATGCGCCAGAGCCTGCTTTCACCAACAAGGAGTCAGCGTGGCCATGGTAGTTACCTTCAAACTTCAGAATTTTGTCACGACCGGTATAACCACGCGCCAAGCGAATAGCTGTCATGGTTGCTTCGGTACCGGAATTCACCATACGAACCTTTTCAATCGACGGTACAATTTTACGAATGGTTTCCGCCATAGTGATTTCAATTTCGGTTGGCGTACCGAAGCTTAAGCCCCTTTTGGCCGCTGCTAATGTTGCCTCTAAGACGGCGGGGTGGTTGTGGCCAAGAATCATAGGTCCCCACGAACCGACATAGTCAATGTAACGTTTGCCGTCGGCATCGAACATATAAGCGCCTTCTGCGCTTTCAAAAAATATGGGTGTGCCGCCAACACCACTAAAGCCACGAACGGGTGAGTTCACGCCACCGGGAATACTAATTTGTGCTTGCTTGAATAAATCTTCTGAACGACTCATGTCGCAGTTACCTCTTTATTGTTGGCTTTTTTCGCTGTACCAGATGACGTCACATTCGTGTTTGTCGACCTGGTCAACGACGCCGAGTGTCAGTGCAAATAGCGCCATCCGAATAAGCACTCCGTTATCAGCCTGCCTGAAAATTGCCAGGTTTGGGTTCTGGTTAAGATCGTTATCGAGCTCATTCGCTTCTGCTCGGGAATCCCTCGGTAACGGATGCATAATGACGGTATTGGGTTTGTAGTGCTTGGTATAAATTTCCTGATTTAAACGAAATTTACCGCGATATTGATCAGCGTCTTCGGGACTTGCGAAGCGCTCTTGCTGGATACGGGTTTGATACACAATGTCAGCATCGACAATGCCGTCGACCTTTTCCGTGACAGTGACCTGATGACCCGCGTTCTCCAGAGTGGCTAAGACGGACTCGGGCATCGACAATTCACGTGGAGAAATCAGCGTAAACTTAATGTTTTTATACATGGACAAGAGTGTCGACAGCGAGTGCACCGTACGTCCGTACTTTAAGTCACCAATCATGCAGATGTGCATGTTATCGATGCTCTGCTGATGGTAAGCCAGCTCTTTCTCAATGGTATACAGGTCGAGAAGTGCCTGAGTCGGATGCTCGTTGGCGCCATCACCACCATTAATCACCGGTACCCGGCTGCCACTGGCAAACTCTTTCACCGAGCCGGACTTAGGGTGGCGCATAGCGATAACATCGCTGTAGCTGCTAAGTACGCGGGCGGTGTCGTAGAGAGACTCGCCTTTGGCAATCGCTGAGCTTTCCATGCCTGTGGTTTCGCGAACTTCGCCACCTAGCAGGTTAAACGCAGTGCCGAAACTGACTCGGGTACGAGTCGAAGGTTCAAAAAACAGATTGCCGAGAATGGCGCCATCTAATACCCGGGTGCGTTTTTTACGACGGGCATAGGGCTGCATTTTATCAGCAACGGAAAAGATATAGTCGATACTGTCTCGGTCGAATTGGTTGACTGAGAGAATGTTGGAACCGGTGAAATTCATCAATAGGTGCGCCTCTGCCGCAGAATGTCACTGGACGCACACTATAGCAAAGTCAGTACAATTTTAGAATCTAATACGGTTTCACCACGGCTAAAATAATAATCGCAAACAGTGCCAGTACCGGCAGCTCGTTAAAGACTCGATAGAAGCGGTGACTTTTCGTGTTTCTACCGTTTTTGAAGTCTTTCAGAAGCTTGAAGCAGTAGCCGTGGTAAGCGTATAAGAGTGTCACTAAAACTAGCTTGGCGTGTAGCCAGCCACTGGCGGCAAACCAAGCTGAACCGTAGGCAAAAATAAGTACCAGGCCAAAAACTAAGGTCAGAATGGCAAAAGGTGTTACAAAAAAAAGTAAGCGCCTTTCCATGACACAGAACTGGTCATGCACGGCTGGTTTGGCGTTCATGGCGTGATATACAAACAGCCGGGGTAAGTAAAAAATACCTGCGAACCAGGCGACCATAAAGGCAATATGAAGTGCTTTAACCCATAAAATCCACGTCATGCTAACTCTCTTTGTAATGCTTTACGGACAGTTTCCCAAGTGACTATGCCACATGGGTGTTCACCGTTTGATTCATAAATATACACCGCACCACGGCGTTGTTGTCCAATTTCGTCGTAGACTTCGGCCAGTGTTGATGTAATACGCAAACCCTTAATGGGTGTATAGCTCAAACTTGGACTGTCACCGGCTGTAATGTCATAAGAGACAAGACGGTACAGCGGTTGGTTGTCTTCGTCGACTGACATGACAATAACGGTTTTGGCCTGAGCGGACTCGAGCGAGTCGACCAACTCATTCTGAGTGGGCTCAAGCAATAGCTTAAAGTCTGTTTCCATGGCATTTTCAACGCCGGTTTTTTGCAGCGCCACATGCACAGGTGCCAGCTGGTAGGGAAGATCTTGTAACTCTAACTGAGCGATAAAAATCGACTTTGACTTAAACAGCTGGCTGGATATCAGGTAGGCAGGAACAATAACCAGCATTGCCGGAATAATAATTTCAACACTGCGTGACAACTCAACGATAGCCAGCAGTGCTGCCATAGGTGCGTGGATACAGGCCGCCAGAATACCGGCCATCCCCAATAGAATAAAGCTGTCAAAAGATAGAGCTTGCTGAATACCCAGTACGTCAACAGCACCGACAAAGACCGCGGCGATAATGGCACCAATACCGAACACCGCACCAATTAACCCGCCGGGAATACCCATTCCAAGAGCAATGGCGGCTGCAAAGAGCTTTGCCAGTAATAATGTTGTCAGTAACGACATTTCGCCTTGGTGATTCAGTACCTGTTCAATAGCGGTTAGCCCGGGACCTAAACTGGTTGGAATAATAACTGCCAGAGAAGCGGTGATAATGCCTGCGAACAGTAGCCGGGTCAGTAAGGACATGTCTTTCACGGTGTCCATGACATCCAGCATTAGTTTCTTGAAGATAACGCCGACGACGCCTAACACGACGCCGAGAATCACCACCCAAGGCAACTGAGTGGTTGGAATGTCTTGTGCCGATAACATGGCCAGCTCTGATGCAACGCCGAAAATCTCTTCGGTGATTAAAGACCCGGCGACGGCTGACAGCATGACTGGAATAAAGACGTGGACTTTGTATTCCCGCAGTACCACTTCCATAACCAATACCATAGCGGCAAGTGGGGTATTAAAAGAAGCCGCAATAGCCGCTGCAATACCGCAGGCGGCAAGCGTGCGTAAGGCGTTTTTAGGGGCATCGACATGGAAGCCGAGCCAAGTCGATGCGGCTGCTCCTAAATGAACCGCGGGACCTTCGCGGCCGACACTGTACCCGGCGATCAGGGCAATAATTCCACCAAAAAACTGGTTAACGGTGCTGCGCCAAGGAAGCATGCCGTAATGCTGTTTCATACGATGGATGACATAGGGAATGCCCATACGCACGTAGCGCGAACCCGATAAACGAAAAATACCGTAAATAAGTAACGCGGCGGCAATGGGTATGATAAAACGGAGCGTTGTTGGCAAGGGTTCCTGCCAGTAAGTGTCGTTACCAATGAGATGAGCGCCGTACTCAATGGCAAAACGGAAACCGGCAATCATTAATGCGGCGAGCACGCCCCCGGCTAACCCCAACAAACAGATAGCAATTGTTGTCGTTGGCATGGCCAATTGTTTGCGTAACTGTTGTCGTAATAAAGGCGCCATTTAGTGTTGTTCCTTAAACGAAACCCGGGCTCGAGGCTTGCATATTTATCAATAACATATCAGCATAAGCGGCTAATGGAAATGAGCGAGCATTATGAAGCGGTACTTTAATCTCAAATATTGGCAAAAGCGTATCGGCAGGCTGCCAACTTTTTTGGCGGTGGTGGGTTTAGTCGTACTTTTTGCCTATTTAGCTTACCTTGCCGGCGTTTGGCATGCGAACTCGTTGAAAGAAACGGTCAGAGAGCAGTCCAATCAACTGGACGATATGTATAAACGTCTGGAGCAGATGGAATATCAGCGCCACGTAATGCAAGTGGAACTGGATATTGAGCGCTCATCGAATCAAAGCTTGCAGGACGAGTTAACGGCACTACAAAATGACAACTATGCCTTGCGCCGGGATCTCGCGTTTTACCAGAAAATAATGGCACCCGAGTTACAGCAAGGTGGGGTAACTATCGACTCCATTACGGTGACACCGAACCAGGCCGAAAAACACTTCCATTTCTCGTTGGCGGTTCTCCAGATTGAGCAACGTCGGCGTTTCGTGGAAGGGCGGGTCGCTATTGATTTAGTGGGGCGAGTTAACGGCGAAAAGCGCCGCTTTGACCTGATGAAGTTAGCCAACATTGGTGCCGATGAACGTAACTTCACCATGCGTTATTTCTCAGTATACGAAGGTGATTTTTTCATGCCTGAAGGGCTTGTACCTGAGCGTATTGATGTGTCGGTTACATTAACCGACGGAGGACGTGGCACGTTAAATCGTTCGTTCTTTTGGAAAGACATTCGAAAAGGTCAGCCGGCAACGAATGTCAGGACTGACGGCGATACTTGACCAAAATAGTCAGGTAAGAGAAAATGCCCACAGAGTTCAACGAGGGTGAAACACTATGAGCAGTTCTGCGGAAACAGCGGTACCTATTGAGTTTACCGAACAAGCCGCAAAAAAAGTGAGCCAACTCATTGCGGAAGAAGAAAATCCGAACTTGAAGCTGCGCGTCTATGTGACGGGCGGCGGTTGTTCAGGTTTTCAATACGGCTTTACCTTTGATGAAACCCCCAACCCGGGCGATATGCAGGTCGAAAAAGAAGGTGTGACTTTATTGGTTGATCCAATGAGCCTCCAGTATCTTATGGGTGGCATTGTTAGCTATGAAGAAGGCTTGCAAGGTTCGCGCTTTTTCGTTGACAACCCGAATGCCACCACCACTTGTGGGTGTGGTTCAAGTTTCTCTATCTAGTCTTTACAGGGAGTCTGCTTCAGCTGAAAACCGGCCTTATTTGCGCTAAAATGACCTCACCATTTGTTGTGAGGTTTTTTTATGAGTGCATACGCTGAACATATCAAAACGGTTTGTGAGCGCTTTGATAAAGCACTAGCAGATACCGGTTTTGAATCGACCCTGATTTACTCAGGTCAGCCACGAGTCGATTTTCTTGACGACAACGCGCCGCCTTATCGCGTCAACCCGCTGTTTAAATACTGGGTACCTGTTACTGAAAGCCCCAAAAGTGCGATCTTTTATCGCAAAGGCAGTCAACGTCCTACCGTTTATCTATTCCAGGCCAGAGACTTCTGGCACGCTCCGGTCAATGTACCCGAAGAAGAGTGGCAGCAGTATGTTGATTTAAAAATTATTGATGACCTCAGTATTATGAGTGACGATATCGGCAGCGAGCTGGCGGAAACAGCGTTTATCGGTGAAGATTTCGCAGAGCCGGTTCATAGCTGGAACGTAAAAGCGCGTAATCCACAAAACCTGATTGATCATCTGCACTTCCACCGAGCCATTAAAACCGAGTGGGAACTGGAGAACTTGCGTGAAGCCAATAAGCTGGCAGCAAAAGCGCATGTCGCCGCAAAAGAAGCTTTCTACGCTGAAAAAAGTGAGCTGGAAATTCATCACGCCTATTTAGCCGCTATTAACTTTCGTGAGTCACAGGTGCCGTATAACAGCATTGTCGCTCTGAATAGTCATTCTGCAATTTTACATTACGATGTCTACGATACTGAGCCGCCGAAGCAATTTCGTTCGTTCTTAATTGATGCGGGTGCACGTTATCGCGGTTACTGTGCCGATATCACGCGCTCATACGCTTACGAAGAAGGCTTTTATGCGGACTTAGTTAAGGCGATGGATAACGCTCAAAGAGATTTACTGAGTGAAATTAAGCCCGGTGTTAACTATTACGATTTACACGTCTCGATGCACTTGAAAGTGGCTCAGATTCTGAGTGACTTTGGCTTTATCAGTGGCGATGCACAAAGTATTTACGACAAAGGTTACACCAGTGCCTTTATGCCTCACGGCCTGGGTCACTTTATTGGCTTGCAGGTTCACGACGTCGGGGGCTTCCTGAAGTCTGATGATGGCAGCAGTTACGAGCGTAGTGAGCGTCATCCGTTCTTGCGTTTGCTACGTGATGTTGAAGAAGGTCAGGTGTTTACCATTGAGCCAGGTCTCTATGTTGTTGACCAGTTGCTCGAAGAACACAAAGACAGCGACGACATTAACTGGGATAAGGTTGACGAGTTACGACCTTATGGCGGTGTTCGTATTGAAGACAGCATTGTTGTCGGTAAAGACGGAAACAACGAGAACCTGACTCGTGACGCTTTTAAAGCGCTGGGCGCAGAGTAAAGTTTAAGAAAATAGCGTTTTAGAACCAAGTACAACCGGGGCCACCGCACCTGTGACAGCAGGGTGGTTCCCCGGTTTTTTATGCTCATAGCACCAACCTAACCACGCAAATGCCATCGCCTCAACCCATTGAGGGTCAACTCCAAGCTCTTGCGTCGTTCCACATATCGTTGAACCGAGGCGCTGGGTGATTTCTGTTATGAGCAGCTCATTGTTGATACCGCCGCCGCAAAAGTAAACCTGCTCAGGCTTCGTGGGTAAACCATTAATTTCGTTACTTAGCGTTTCGGCAGTAAGTGCGAGCAAGGTTCTTTGAACATCTTCAGCTGTGTAGCTCGCTTTGAGAAGCGGCTTTAAATACGTGAGGTTAAACTCTTCACGGCCAGTACTCTTTGGCGCTTTGCGGGAAAAGAATGTATGTTGTAGTAACACATTTAACAGCTCTTCTATAACCTTGCCCTGACTCGCTAAGTGGCCATTCTCATCGTAGCTTTTGTTAGCATTGCAGTGTTGTATCCACTGGTCCATCAAGGTATTGGCGGGGCCTGTATCAAAGCCGAGCAGCTGTTGCTGAGGGCCTAACCAAGTGATGTTGGCAATGCCACCTAAGTTAACAATAGCGACGCTTTTCTCCCGTTGCGCGAAAATGTGCCTGTGAAACGCCGGGACTAATGGCGCGCCTTGACCGCCAGCTGCGACGTCTTTGCGGCGAAAGTCATGTATGACGTCTATTTGGGTGTTAAATGCCAGCCTGGAAGGATCACCTAACTGCAGCGTGTAAGGCGAACGATGACCGGGTTTGTGACGAACGGTTTGACCATGACTGGCTATGGCGGTGACATTCTCAGCCAGCACTTGAGCTTTACTCAATAACTCCTTTACGACAGCAGCAGAGTGCTCAGAAAAAAGTACATCCAGCTCAGCGAACTCATCGGCACACCATTGGTCATTCACGCTTAGCTGTAAGAGCCGATTACGCAGTTTAATTGGAATAGGGGAGCTAAGGGATGCATTTAGAGCTGGCTTTCCGTCAGCGTCTATCTGAACCAGCACAGCGTCAATGGCGTCCATGCTGGTTCCTGACATTAAGCCAACATAAAGCTCGGACATTATCTCATTGCCAAATAAACACGTTTATTGTCGTTTAGTACTGCAATAATTTGGTCGGCTTGCTGGCGGAATGCTGGCAGCTCTGACTCGGCCAGAGATTTCGCCTGTGGCAGTTCCACTGTGCGAGGGTTTCTGTGAACGCCATCAACCAGGAATTCGTAATGTAAGTGAGCACCGGTTACCCGACCTGTTGCGCCGACACGACCAATTACCTGGCCTTGTTTAACGCGATCGCCCGTTCTAACGTGCTTGCGGCTTAAATGTAGGTATTTCGTTGTGTAGTGTTCGCCGTGCTGCACAAAAATGTAATTACCATTTAAATGGTTATAGCCAGCCTGAACCACCTTACCGTCACCAGAAGACATAACCGGTGTGCCGGTTGATGCTGCGTAGTCAATGCCGTTGTGAGGGCGCACGCGGCCGGTCACCGGATGCAGGCGACGTGGGTTAAAACTCGAGCTAATATAGGTAAAGTTAACCGGCGAGCGTAAAAATGTCTTACGCATTGCACGGCCATTTGGCGTGTAATACTGGCCATTGTCATGCAATATGGCCTGGAAGTGTTCGCCCCGGTTGACGAACTCGGCGGCCAGTATTTTTCCGTAGCCAACAAATTCACCGTCGACGTAATGCGTTTCGAATAACACACTGAACTCATCGTTTTTGCGTAAATCGAGGGCGAAGTCGATATCCCAACCGAAGATATTGGCGATACGCATAATTTGGTTATCGGTCAGTCCGGAGCTAATACCGGCATTCCAAAAACTGGAGTCAATTACCGCGTGTGCAAACTCGGTTCGTACTTCAACGCCTTTAACTTCAACTTCCGCGACGAAACTGTCTTTTTGGCGCGTGATAATGAGTGTGTCGGTGCCGTTAATGTCGTGCGTTAATTGAACTAACTTCTCATTTGAGTCTGTCGCGAAGCGCAGCAGGTCGCCAGGGTGTACCTTGCGCAGCAGCTTGGCTTCTTCACCTGACTCCGTGACGCGGTAAAGCTCTTGTGCGCTAAAACCTAACTTACTGAAAATGTCGGCCAGATTATCGCCAGACTTGATTTGATAAGTTTGCCAGTGAAGCTCTTGAGTGGCGCTTTCTTCATTATTGGCGTTATTATCAAAGGCCAGTTCCAGCTGGTAGCGCTTACCCGGAACAAGTTGGTCAACGGAGGTTGTATTTTTAGATGCCGTTGCTGGCTCTGAAGGAATCACCAACAAAATGAGTAGGGCAACACTAATCGCGCTGATTAGTATTTTATGAGAATGCGGAAGCTGCAGAAACATCCGCTGCATTTGAGAAACTACTTTCAATGTCATATTTAGCGCACTTTAGAACAAACTTTCTTTATTATGGTTACCCCTGTAAGCGATATACAGGGTGCCTCGTTTAAGACCTCAGAATAACCTTATGGTTTCGAGGATAATACGAAAAAACGCAGAATACCAGTTTCTGAGCTTAAAACTGTGTTAAGAATGACGTAAAATATCCGGTTTGACCGGGTAATCGATGGAGAGGTTTGATGAAAACAGAAGTGGCAGAGGCTATTGCTGAAATTACACGTGGTGCCGAGGAGGTGCTGCTGGAACAAGAGCTGGCAGAGAAGCTGGAAAGCGGCAAGCCTCTGGTTGTTAAAGCTGGTTTTGACCCCACTGCTCCTGATTTGCATTTAGGGCACACCGTGCTTATCAATAAATTGCGGGTGTTACAGGACTTTGGCCATAAAATTGTTTTCCTCATTGGTGACTTTACCGGCATGATTGGTGATCCAACGGGTAAAAACGTGACTCGTAAACCCCTGACACCGGAAGAAGTGGTTGCTAACGCTGAAACCTATAAAGAGCAAGTGTTTAAGATTCTGGACCCGGAAAAGACAGAGATTCGCTTTAACTCGGAGTGGATGTCGAAAATGGGGGCTGCCGATATGATTAAATTGGCTGCCCGTCAAACCGTTGCTCGTATGCTTGAACGTGATGACTTCAAAAAGCGCTACCAAAACAACCAGTCGATTGCGATTCACGAATTTCTGTACCCACTAGTTCAGGGCTGGGATTCTGTAGAACTGAAAGCAGATATCGAACTCGGTGGCACCGATCAGCGTTTCAATCTGCTAATGGGTCGCGAGCTGCAAAAAGAAGAAGGGCTGCGCCCCCAGACCGTCATTATGACTCCGCTGCTGGAAGGCTTGGATGGCGTGCAAAAAATGTCGAAGTCGCTGAATAACTACATTGGCATTACTGAATCACCCAACGACATGTTCGGTAAGATAATGTCAGTGTCTGACGAATTAATGTGGCGTTACTTTGACCTTTTAAGTTTCCGCTCCATTGCTGAAATTGATGGTTTAAAAGCGGATGTAGCGGCGGGTAAAAACCCACGTGATGTCAAAGTACTGCTGGCGAAAGAGATTATTGCGCGTTTTCATTCAGACGACGCGGCTGACAAAGCTGAGCAGGACTTTATTCAGCGCTTTCAGAAAAACGCCCTGCCAGATGAGATTGAAGAAAAAACGATAGCCGTCGGTGCTGAAGGCATGGGCATTGCTAATGTGCTAAAAGAAGCGGGGTTAGTTCAATCCACATCGGAAGCATTGCGAATGCTCAAGCAAAATGCCGTGAAGCTGGATGGTGAGCGTTTCACCGACAAGAACTACGTATGTACAGACAAGGACTCGGGTGTCTACCAGGTCGGTAAACGTCGTTTTGCGAAGCTGACGCTGACAGCTTAAGCAGACACTCTCTGAATAAAAAAACGCCGGTTACATCAGTAGCCGGCGTTTTTTATACTTGATGGTTAGATTCGAATTACACTCTGAAGCTCTTAATGGAGTCTTGTAATTCGTCAGCAAGTTTAGCCACTTCATTTGAAGCCTGGGCTGTTTGTTTAGAGCCTGAGGCGGTTTGCTCGGCAATAGAAACAATTGACTCAAGTCGCTCACTGATGTCGTGCGCAGTGCGGCTTTGCTCTTGTGCTGCGTTAGCAATGTGGTTACTGCTGTCAGAGGCTTGATGCACCGATTCAGTAATTGATTGTAGTGCCTGGGCTGCTTCGTCTGACTGTTGAACGCTCAGCTCCGCCTGTTCGCGACCCCGGTTCATAACCTCTACTGCGCGCTTCGAGTCAGTCTGTAAGCTCTCAATCATGTCCTGAATTTCTTCAGTAGACTCTTGAGTGCGACTTGCCAGCGTTCTCACTTCATCCGCAACTACCGCGAAGCCCCGGCCTTGCTCACCGGCACGTGCGGCCTCAATAGCTGCGTTTAGTGCCAGTAAGTTGGTTTGGTCAGCAATACCGCGGATAACGTCCAGGATGCCACCGATATTACTGCTGTTCTCAGACAGTTGATCGATGACCTGGGATGCGCCCTGAATTTCGTGAGCTAACTGCTCAATAGTAGAGCGGTTCTTATTCGAAATTTCACGGACACGTTTTGCTTCATCGTCAGAATGCTGAATTTCGCGTAGAGCCTGGTCAGCGCCTTCAGCCATTTCACTGGCGGTATTGTTCATTTCTTGCGTCGCAGTCGCAACCTGTTCAATTTGACGGCGTTGCTCATCTATTGCGTTGGTAGTTTCGTCAGATACATTTGATGATTGCTCGGCTGCCGTTGCCAGTTGTGTAGCACGGTTCGCTATGCCTTCAATAAGCTTGCGAAGGTTGCCTGTTAATTTATTGGTGTTTGTTGCCAATTCACCAAATTCATCTTGTGCGTCATAATCAACACGCTCAGTCAGGTTACCTTCTGCCATAATATTCAGCATGTGGTTAACACGCGACAGAGGTCGGCTGATACTGCGTACAGTTAACCAGGAAATCAGCACGGCTAATGCAATAGAAATAACCGTAATAATGCTGTTTATCCAGCTGCTGGTTGAAATTGAATCTGCTGCTGAGTTACGGCTGTCTTCGGCTATGCCGCGGACGGCAGTTTGTAGCTCGTCGGTTTGCGTCATCAGAGTATCAGACTGTTGCTGCGCCTGCTCAAGGGTTTGGCCTGCATCGACGCGACGCTGCTGGCGCAAAATAACGTTTTCCGGATAAGAGCCTGCGCCCTGCAGTTGGTCGATGGCGTTACGTACTGTTGTTACCGCATCGTCGACCATTTGCTCAGCACTACCTGTCGATTCATTGTCTAATGCTTCGAGACGAGGACGAATGCTGTCGATATTGATATCAATCTCGCTCTTAATAACGTTTGCTGAGTCAAGGTCGTTAGCCTTATTTAAATCGTACATGAGAGTAATTAAACTGGATAGGGACGACTCAACGTTACTAGCCTCACGCGAAACGACTTCGTTATTCGACATATCCATGGTATCGAGTAGCATGATGGCTGCGTCATCTATATTGAAGGCTATTTCGTCAAGCTGATCGGCGGTGGTGCTTCGAAGTTCAAGGTACTCACGCTGATAGTTAAACAGTTGATCAATAAGGTCAACGTACTGTGTTACTGCAGCTTCTGTGTTGTTAATAAGTGCGCTTTGCCCTTCACCCTTGATTAGTCGTTGAAGGTCTTCTAAAGAGCTCATGAGCGACTCTTGAGAGGCGTCAAATTCACCGCGGTATGAATCTATTGCCGATAATGATTCCGCATAGTAAGTTTCGAGCTGAAGACCCGAGAGCTCGAGCGTATCAACTTTAATGGCAGCAACTTCGTTCAATGCTGGCATGGCTTTGTCGTTAACGTTGTCGACGGATGAGCCAATACTGTTGATGTTAAACAGTGAACTCAAACTGATGACGAGTAAAAGCAGGGTTATGATGGCAAAGCCACCAATCACTCGCATAGCAACCGTTATTTTCATGAAACCTTCCTCAGCACAGCAATGATTATCTTTGTATTCTAAGCACTAAACGCATTCTGGTAGTAAAATTTGTCGTTACTCAGATCGTACAGCGTCATGTATTGTCCCCAAACACATCCGGTATCTAACGCAAGAATGTCCTGGCGATGGGTGTTGCCCATCAATGCAGCCCAATGTCCGAATAATAACCGATAGTCATTGCCTGACCAAAAGTTAAACCACGGCTGCAGGTCATCGTGCGACGAATGTTGATTCGGATCATCTTTACGAGTTAAATCCAACTCGCCGTTTCGGTGACAATAGCGCATTCGTGTAAATACGTTCACTATAAAACGGTATCGGTCAAATCCGCTAAGACTTGAGTCCCATTTTGAAGGCTTGTTACTAAACATACTTTTAATAAAGTCTTCAAAGTCACTGCTGTTTAGTACAGCGGAAACCTCGTCGGCATAAGTTTGAGCTTCTTCGACAGACCACCACGGGTAAATTCCAGCGTGTGAAATAACGGTCGATGGGTTTAACTGTTGCATGAGCGGCTGACTGCGTAACCAATCTACCCAATCCAGCTTCTCCGATGCCGTTAAAATACCGCTGAGTTTGTCGTTACGTTTTGCTTCTCTATGTCCAAGTAACACAGCCACTAAGTTAAGGTCGTGGTTACCCAGTACCGTGTGGACGGAGTGTTCATTCTCATAAAAAAAGCGGATGGCGTCTGCTGAATCAGGCCCCCGCGCGACTATGTCGCCAACGCACCAAAGTTGATCCGTTTTATGGCTAAAGCCAACGGTTTCCAGTAATGCCATAAGCTCACGGTAACACCCCTGAATGTCACCGACTGCGTAAGTTGCCATAATTAATGAATAATATTCGGAATAGCGAGGCGGAAAGACGGAATATCCGCTTTAAATTGCTCACCGTTTTCGTCGATCATCACGTAATGGCCTTCCATTGTGCCAATGGGAGTCGCTAAGACAGTGCCACTGGTATAGCTGAAAGACTCGCCTGCTTGTAAAACAGGCTGCTGACCAACAACCCCGTCACCGGCTACTCGAGTGATCTTATTTTCAGCATCGGTAATGCGCCATTCTCGAGCCAGCAGTTGTACCTGCTGAGAGGTCGTATTCGTAATGGTGATGGTATACGAAAATACATATTGCTCAGACTCAGGAGAAGACTGTGCCGATAAGTAGTGTGTATTGACTTCAATCTCGATTATGCCTGCCATAAATTACTCAGCCTGCTCAGTTAACCAATCTGAAAGCTTGCAATAATCCTCAACGGATAGCGTTTCTGGTCTTGCTGATGGATCAATACCCAGAGACTCTAACTGTTCAGCGGGTATTAGCCCTTTGAGGTTATTTCTTATTGTTTTACGACGTTGATTAAAGGCTGTCAAACACAAACTGTGTAGCTGTTTGCGGTCTTTAACCGGGTACGGACTGTCTTTATAAGGCGTTAAACGTACTACGGCTGATTCTACCTTGGGTGGTGGTGTAAACGCTGATGGTGGCACGTAAACAACGGGCGTCACTTCACAAGCCTGTTGTACACCCACACTAATGCGACCATAGTTTTTTGAGCCGGGCTGTGCCGCTAATCGGTCGACCACTTCTTTTTGCAGCATAAAATGCATATCTTCAATGCTGTCTGCGAACGACAGTAAATGAAAAATTAATGGCGTGGATATATTGTAAGGTAAGTTACCGAACACACGAGCTGGCTTTTCCGCGGCAAATTGGCGAAAGTCAGTCTTAAGTGCATCGGCTTCTATGACGTCCAGCTTTTGGTTTAAAAACGGGTGCGTACGCAAGCGTTCAACCAAGTCACGGTCAATTTCGACAACTTTCAAATGACCGCTGCGATCGGCTACTGGCTCGGTTAATGCAGCTAAACCGGGACCAATTTCAATTAAGTTTTCGCCTGGTTCAGGGTTAATGGCATCCACTATTTCTTCAATAATGCCATCGTCATTTAAAAAGTTTTGACCGAAGCGCTTACGAGCGCGGTGACCCAGGTGGGTCTGGGAATGATTGTGGTGTTTACTCATAATAACTTGCGTTTGCCATATCAATAGCGGTTTGTATTGCCAAGCGGCAGCTACCGTCGTTTATATTGCCGGTACCCGCTAAGTCGAGTGCCGTACCATGGTCAACCGATGTTCTAATGTAGGGCAGACCGAGTGTAATATTGACCGCTTGCCCAAAGCCTTTGTATTTTAAGACCGGCAGCCCCTGGTCATGGTACATGGCGACAACAGCACTGGCGTCGTCTAAATATTTGGGCTGAAAGATGGTATCAGCCGGGTATGGGCCATGTAAGTTCATACCGCCGGCATTGAGCGTTTCGATGACTGGCGCAATGGTATCAATTTCCTCATGACCTAAATGTCCGGATTCACCCGCATGGGGGTTCAAACCGCACACTAAAATTTTAGGCTGAACTTCTCCAAACTTATTGGTCAAGTCGTTGTGCAAAATCGTCAAAATATTGGTTAAGCGTTCTTTGGTAATTGCTCTGGAAACGTACGCCAAAGGTATGTGAGTGGTGACTAATGCAACGCGTAACCCCTCGGTTGCCAGCATCATGACAACGTCATTACAGTCAGCCTCGTGAGCTAAAAACTCCGTGTGTCCGGAAAACGCGACACCGGCCTGATTAATTACACCTTTATGCACGGGACCTGTCACTATAGCGTCGAACTCTCCGGCAAGGTTGCCGTCTGAGGCGCGCTTTAAGCAATCAACAACGTAATGGCCATTGGCGACGGTAAGTTCACCCGCTGTTACTGGCTCACAAACCGGCAAATGCTCTACCCATAAGTGCCCGGCTTCGTGCTTGGGCACTTTTTGCCCCTTTTCGTACTTATGGAACGTCACCGGCAAGTTCAGAAGCTCTGCCCTTTCCCTCAGCATATTTTTATCAGCACAAACGACAACAGCAGCCTCTAAGGGCTGCTGCGCCACTTTTAAAATTAAATCCGGGCCAATACCAGCGGGCTCGCCCGGAGTAAATATCAGGGTTGGGTAACTCACTCAGCAACCCGTCTTATGTAAGCTTGATCGCGCATTTCCTGCTGCCAGTTGTCCAACTCTTCACGGAACTTACGACTAAACAACATTTGGTAAGCACGCTCTTGTTTGCTTTCGTCCGTTGCGTCGGTTGTGCGTCTGTCTGTCACTTCGACAATGTGCCAACCGAACTGAGTCTTAAAGGGTTCACTAATGGTATTTGCAGCAATGGTTTCTACTTTCTCTTTAAACTCAGGCGCGTACTTGTCAGGACGAGCCCAGCCTAGGTCACCACCGCGTGATGCAGAACCCGGGTCTGACGAATGCTCTTTGGCTAATTCGTCAAAGGTTTTCTCGCCGGCAGCAATTTGTTCGCGGAATGTGTTTAGCATTTCTTTTGCTTTATTGTCCGATAAAATTACTGATGGCTGAATAAGAATGTGTCGAGCTTTCACTTCTTCGACTTCAACGGTTTGCTCGCCGCGTTTGTCCTGAACTTTCAGAATATGGAAACCAACACCACTGCGAATAGGGCCAACCACTTCACCAGCAGGTTTTCCTTCCACCGCTTCTGCGAACAAGGTTGGCATGCTGTTAATTGTCATCCAGCCCATGTCACCGCCATCTAATGCGGCAGAGCCTGAAGAGGAGCGAATTGCTAAGTCAGAAAAGTCGCTGCCTTCGTCCAGTAAACGAAGGACGGTGTCAGCACGATCTTTCGCTTTTTCCAACTCACTTTGCGATGAATTAGAGTCTGCAGCGATAAGAATTTGCCCTAAGCGGTATTCGGTTTGAGTGCTTTGGTTACTGTCTATTAGCTTGACCAGGTTATTAATTTCCTGAGGCGTAATAGAAACACGTTGTTGAACGGCTGCGCGCTGAACTTGCTGGATGGTAATTTCATTACGAACGTTCTCACGGTAGCTTGCCCAACTAATACCATTGTCAGCCATTTTTTGGCGGAGCTCATCAATGCTCAGGTTCTGCTCTTGCGCAATACCGTTAATGGCTTGCTCCAGTTGAGAGTCATTAACCTCAATGCCCATTCTATCAGCCATTTGCAGTTGAATTTCCTGCAAAATCAGTCGCTCTATAGCCTGAGTTTCCAACACTTCGTCAGAAGGTGCGTTCGCAGAGTTGAAGTTGTTACCGGCTTTTACTTGTTGCACCAGTTGATCAATTTGGCTTTGTAATACAACGCCATCATCAACAACCACAACAACCCGGTCCAGAAGTTGTTGTGCGTGAGTTGTATTACTGACCAGCAAAGGCGTCGCCAGAAGCATTGCCGATGCAAAAAAAGCTACCAATTTTTTCATTCTACCTACCACTAGTTACTGAGATAAAAAGGACGGCGATAACCGTACGTACTTTTCTCAAGCATATCTATCAGCCCCCGGTTGTCAGAGGCTAAACCGCTAATAATAAATTGTATGCTAATACCATTGTCAAACTCGGTACCAGCGTTGATTGTCGCATTGTTAAATGCTGGTTCAAGGTCACGATTAATGCGTCGGTAAGCACTGACGCGAACAGCCCAACAGCAATTACTATATTGAACGCCTACCATAGCATCATTTACCCGGTCGTGTGTTAAGTCATAAAACACATTGGCGGCGACTTGCCATTGTTTACTGGCGGCAAATACGGCCTGAGTACCCACTTGCTCAATATCGTTGTTAAGAATGTTGGTGGCTTTACGATGACTCACCTGCACCAAATTACTGCTGTTTTTCCGGTACTCCAGTGCGGTCTGACTCTTACGAGTGCTGTTAAGTTCCGTATCGTATTGAATCGAACTTTTCAGTGACCACTCGTCAGTCATAGCCCAGTTGATATCCGCCACCCATTCGCTGTTACTGGAAGTAAAGGTTGGCTCTTCTGTTTCCTCAATTAACAGTGCTGTTCGGCTGTCTTCAATGTTATATATTTGCCCGAGACTGGCTCGTAATACTTCGCGCTCATTATCTGTAAAGAGGCTGGTGGTTAGGCCGTAAGTTATCTGGTTGGCTTCGGCAATACGATCAAGCCCGGAGAAACGACGGCTGCGAAATAAACCGTAATAGTCGTCCTGCAAGAGGGCCGTGTCGTAAATGCCGATGTTCTGCTGATTTTCATAAGGTACATATAAGTACTGAATTTGCGGCGACAAGGTTTGACGGTGGCCATCGCTGGTGCTTCTTTCTAAATGCAATTGAGCCTGCAGTCGCGCTCTGGGCAGTGTCCGGGTGACATCTTCGTCTAGCCCGGGGTCGTCGCTTTGTTGCTGGTAGCGAGTAAATAAGTAAGACAGTTCAGCTTCTGCGTCAAAAGCCGGTTTTTCATAGCGGTACTTGAAGCTAGGTTCGATATGAGCTCGCGTCGCGTAATTACTCGCTCTGTCCTGATTCTGGAAATAGGTGAGCTCAGTATAAAGGTTAGTGCTAAAACCGGTAAACCTATTTTGCTGATAGTTCAGGCTTATTTGCGGCAGCGTTCGGAAAGGGCTTAAGTAGTCGCCTAAAATCTCGTAATCTTCCGTTCGAACCTGAGCCGTCCAGTTCTCATTGGTGTAATCAAGTTGAGCTACCCGGTATAAGTGGGTGTCGGCGCGCCCGGCAAAGTCGCTGCCAAAATCATTTAAGTAGTTATCGTCACTTATTTGTGTGCCGTCGAGGTACAAGCTCAACTTATCGTTAAATTGGGTTTTATGTTGAACATGCCAAAGGTAACGACTGTCTTCGGTGACAATAGCTTTGTCATTATTTAAATATTCAAGGTTTAGCTGGCCAACGCTTTCATCAAATAAATAACGATACTCCCCGGTCAGCATGGTGCCGCGCTCAGACATATAAACCGGCGCTACTGTGGCATCCATGTTTGGTGCAATATTGAAGTAATAAGGAACTTCAACTTCAAAGCCGTTATTAGATGACGAGTCAAAGGTTGGATACAAAAAGCCGGTTTTGCGGGCATCGCTTATCGGGAAGTTGAAGTACGGCAAATAAAGAATGGGTACGTCAAATAGCTCGAAACGGGCATGCCAGGCTTCACCGAAGTCGCTGTTCTCATCTATTTCAATGCGCTCTGCTCTTAATTGCCAGGCTGGCGTGTCGCCGGGGCAGGTAGTGAAGCTGGAGTCCTGCAAAAACACTTGTTGCTGTGACAAGGACAGCAGTTCGGCGTGTCCCCGAGCGTTGACGTTCGCCAGTCGGTAGTCGCTGGAGTAAAGTCGGGCTTCGTTGCTGTTTAAATCCAGAAACAGCGATTCACCACTGACGCTCAAGTAGCCATCGCTGAAATTAATACCATTGCTGGCTTCAATTTGTCCTTTTTGCTGATCAAGGGTTGCGGCCTGAGTAGATAGCCATTGCCCATTGCGTTGAATAATGACGTTACCTTCAAAGTAAGCTTTGTCATTAGATAAAATACGAGCCGACTTAGACTCAACGCCTATCTCACCTGCCTTTGTTGCTTGCAGGCGCACGGACTTATCGGCGATGCTCTCAACAGGCACTGCCTGGCATACCATAGGTTGGGATACTGAATTTTGCGGCGCTGCTGATGCCAAACCTGAAAGCGTTAAAAGCAGGACAGCCAGTAGCGACGTTACTGTGGTAAGCCTAAGTAACAAATGAGTCATCCGTTTTTGTTGTTGTTAGCGTTATTGTATCTGCGTAAAGGGCAATATAATAAAGCAATTTTGTTTGTTTCGCTATTTGATACACTGCAAGTTTAGGCACATAAAGCATATTTCTGGAGGACATTTTGGAAGACAAGCGAGAGCTGGCTCTGCAAGCCTGGTGTGAGTCGCAAACCGGAGTAACACAACCTACCCTGGAAGTGGTGTCGGGAGATGCCAGTTTTCGTCGTTATTTTAGAGCGACTAACGGCCGTGAGAGCCTTATTGCGGTTGACTGTCCTCCAGATAAAGAGCCTATGGAACCTTTTTTGGCGGTTGCTGAAGCATACCGTGATGCTGGCGTTACTGTACCGGAAGTGATTGCGGCTGACACTGAACATGGCTTTATGCTGCAGTCAGATTTTGGCCAAATTTTGTTACTGAGTAAGCTTCACGCGCGCAATGCCCGTCAATTTTATGAGCAAGCCCTTGCTGCATTACCTAACATTATGGATGTCACCAATACCCGAAAAGGGGACTTGCCCAAGTTTGATAAAGCGCTGTTGGAACGTGAGTTAGGGCTGTTCAAAGACTGGTTATTGGGTACTCATTTAACCATAAGCTGGCAGCCTGAAGATGAGCGCATTTGGAAGGACTTTTGCGACAAAATGATCAGTAATGCATTGTCACAACCCCAGGTTGGCGTGCATCGCGACTATCATTCCAGAAACTTAATGCTGCTCAGCGATGACCGTATTGGCATTATCGACTTTCAGGATGCAGTAGTGGGCCCCATTACTTATGACGCTGTGTCGCTATTGCGCGACTGCTATATTGAGTGGCCCGATGAATTGGTTGATGAGTTGAGTGATCGTTTGCGCCAACATTTAATAGAAACGAACCGATTAGCAGCACAGACTGGCTTAGCCCAGTGGCAACAGTGGTTTGACTTAATGGGCATGCAGCGGCATACCAAAGCGGCAGGCATTTTTGCACGCCTGGCCCATCGCGACAAAAAGCCAGGGTACCTGCAGGACGTGCCCAGAACCTTGGGTTATTTAGAACGCGTAAGCCAGCGATACAGTGAGCTGAAAGAATATAACGCCTGGCTCAATGAACGTGTGTTGCCGGCGTGGGAGCAGCAATGAAAGCAATGATTTTAGCTGCAGGTAGCGGGCAGCGTATGCGTCCATTGACGGATAACCAGCCGAAACCTCTGCTGCCTGTCGCCGGAAAGCCCTTGTTGGCTTACCACTTAGAAAAGCTCGCGAAGGCAGGAGTGACTGAAGTGGTTATTAACCATGCCTGGAAAGGCGAGCAAATTGAACACTTTGTTGGAGACGGCTCTGACTGGCAGATTCAGGTGTCATTCTCTCCGGAGCCCGAGGGCGGACTTGAAACCGCCGGCGGTATTATTCAAGCGCTGCCGCTGCTCGGAGATGATCCTTTCTGGGTCATTAACGGGGATATTTGGACAGACTGGGATTACTCTGAGCTGCCGAAAAGCCTACCCGATGATAAGCTGGCGCATTTGCTGATGGTTGATAACCCACCGCATAATCCTGACGGTGACTTTGGTGTTGTCGACGGCTGCTTAGTTGAAAAGCCGCTAGGTGAATCAAAAACCTTTGCGGGTATTGGCTTGTATCGAAAAGAGTTACTGCAGCCATACCCTGAGGGCAAACTTCCGTTAAAACCGTTTTTTGAGAAAGCCATATCAGAACAAAACGTCCTTGCCTCTGTAATGAAAGGTCTTTGGACAGATGTAGGCACACCCGAGCGGCTTGAGCAACTGAATCAACAAGTAAGGAAGTATCAATGATTTGGGGAAAGGTAATAGGTGCGTTGGCTGGTTTCGCTTTTATGAAGTGGCCCGGAGCGATTTTGGGGGCGTTGGTTGGTCATTGGTTTGACCGTGGTATGGCTCAGGATTTTTCCAAGCGGGGTGCCTGGGGACGCTTCTTATACGGTGCTGAAAAAGCGGTGGGGGATGCAAACTTTATTTATACCCTATTTGCGGTGATGGGGCATGTGGCCAAAGCGAAAGGGCGAGTGACTGAGCGCGACATTGCACAAGCGCAGTATTTAATGCAGCAATTAAAACTGGGAACAGATGCCACCAAAGAAGCGCAAGATGCTTTTCGTGAAGGCAAAGAACCCACTTTTCCTCTGCAACAAGTAATGAAAGATTTTAGTGCGTCGTTTTACGGCAATCGAGATGTGCTTCAGCTCTTTATGGAACAGCTGATTGGCCTGGCGCTGAATGATGGCGTACTGGAAAAGGCCGAACATGAAGTACTGGTGGATGTGGCAAAAGCGCTGGGCTTCACGCGCTTCCAGCTTGACCAATGGTTGATCATGGAAAAAGCGGCGTTTCGCTTTCATCAACAGCGTCAGCGCAGTCATACCGGCAGCGGTGGACGCCAGTCGTCGACCAAAAGTGATTTAGAAGACGCTTACCAAATATTGGGTGTCACTGAAAAAAACAGCAATGCGGAAATTAAAAAGGCGTACCGGAAGTTGATGGCGCGACACCATCCGGACAAGCTGGCTTCACAAGGGCTTCCGGAAGAGGTGATGAAGCAGGCGCAGCAAAAAGCTCGTGACATTCAGGCTGCGTATGAACAGGTAAAAGAACACCGAAACATTCGGTAGTTGTGGTTAATAACCGTGAAATTCGAGCCAGCCTTTTACGGTAGAGCGCAGCTCTTTTTGTCCTGAGTTACCGGAACTGAGTAGCTTTCGCTGACGGTAAGAAACGTGTTGGTATTTGGTGGCGAGTTTTTTTCGTAACGTCCACTGAGCGTCGAGCCAATGATTACTCTCGGCAGTTCGAATATCCAGAATAGGCAGCGGCGACTTAGCGATTCGTTCCGACAGTGCCTTGTTGAAATGATACTGAGGAATGTAAGCATTCACTATCACCAATGCATCGGGCATCATTGAGGGCGTTTTTTCGAGTAACCGCAACGTAATATCAGCGGTTATTCCCTCTACAACCCAAACGGCAAACCCAGGCCGGCTTAGAGTCTCGTCCTGCAATAGCGCTATGCGGTTTTCAAGCGCAGCAACTAAAGGTTCAAATACACTGTCATCGGCTTGCTGCGGAAAGTGCGTGCTTGTAGCCGGCGTTTGCAGGTTGTCTGTACGAATGGTGTTATCCGGTGGTGTCAACGCCCAGGTGGTCCAGCCAAAGTCTGGTGCCACGTTGTACAAATAACTGACATAAAATGACTGCAGCGGATGATAATGCCAGTCGGGAATAAGCGTCATTTGTCCACTCTCAAACGCCTGTAAATATTCTTTTTTTAGCACTAAAAAGCGTGCAGCGTCACCGTCCGTTAACCAATGCAGCTGGTCTTCGGGAAGGTAACGCTGCAAATCGTCCTGTGCATTCAACACAGGAGCAGTGACGAAAAACAGCAAAAAGGCGATAAGAAAATGACGTTTCATAGTTGTAATATCGGCTTTAGGGAACGGAACTTGATAATAAAGAGGCGTAAAAAATTAAAAAGGCAGCGGGCTTGTGAAAGTAACGGTTTGCTCGGTGAGAGGGTGACTAATCGTTAATGACTGAGCGTGTAAGTGTAATCGCTCAGTCATGTTAAAGGCGTCAGTGTGTGCGTAAAACTTGTCCCCCAAAATGGGGCAACCTAACGCCTGCATGTGCACGCGAAGCTGGTGTGAACGTCCGGTATGCGGGTAGAGCTCAACCCGTGAATAGTTTTCATTAGTTGCTAACACGCGGTAACCCGTGGTGCTGTCTTTGCCGGTAAAAAAGTCCATGTGTTGGCGAGGGCGGTTCGGCCAGTCACATGACAGCGGGAGTTCAACAACGCCTTGTTGCGCTGGTAAGCGGCTCCACACGTCAGCAATGTACGTCTTTTTAGTCACGCGCTGCTGAAATTGACGGCTAATATGGCTTTGAGCATGGCGAGTTTTTGCCAGCAGAATGACCCCCGAGGTTGCCATGTCGAGTCGGTGAACAACTCGAATATCGGGTAATACACGCTGTGCCCTGGTATATACAGAGTCGCGATGATCAATATGCTTACCAGGCACACTGAGCAAGCCCCCTGGCTTATCAACCACCAGCAATTCAGAGTCCTCGTAGATAACCTTTAGGTAAGGCTCTAACGGTGGCTGATAATGCAAAAGGGCCATTAGTGATTATTCACCAATATGCGAATAGCCGTTAGCGACAGTTGCGGCTGCTCGGTTGCGGCCAACAAAGTGGCTTGGCGCTCTTTGAGAGCTTCAATTTCTGATTCACGAACGGATGGGTTCACGTCCTTTAATGCTTCCAAACGGTTGAGCTCGCGTTGGAGGGTCTCACTGATTTTTTCTTGCTGCTCATTAACCAGCCGTTCTTGCCAACTGCGAGCTTGGTCCTGAGCGCCGTGTATCAGATCTTGTGCCGGTCCGCGTAACTGCTTAAGAATTTGGCGAGCGGTTTTTTTATCAAGGAAACTGGCTTGCTGATCAAGTAACTCTCTGGATACTTTATCGGATAGCTCTCTGCCTTGGCTATCTAATAGCAGACGTAGGTTACCTTGCGGGCAAAACTCCTGCACCGCCGTTTTAGCAGGCGCTACTACCGTATTGGTAAAGTCCAGCTCAAGAAACCAGGCGCCCGCTGGAATAGCCGTGTTTTTCATTTGCGCAACGCAGGTACTTCCAAAGTCGTCTGAAGACAGAAGCTCTAAAGCGGCCTGAACCATCGGATGATCCCAGCTGAGAAAGTCGACATCTTCAAAATTTAATGCAGTAACACGATCGAAAGTGACAGTAATGCCATCCTCCGGCAGACCCGGAAGCCCTGGTATGCGCATGTGTTCGCTGGCGCGAATGAACCAACGGCTCTCGTCCAGAACTTCGTTGTTCACACCAAAGCGGTCCCAAAATGCAAGCATAAAGTCCGCAACCGTATCAACGTCTGAGTCTGCATTGATATGTTCAATAATGCGCTCAGCTTGTTCAGGTCGGCAGGCGTTCATTGCCTGCAGTTTGTCATGACCCTGCTTATTAAGTTCACGCCAAGCCTCACTCAACTCCTGAGTTTGCTGAATAATGTCGTCGGACAAGGGCTGACGTTTTTGAAGTGCCGCTTCAATGAAGGTGCCAAAGGCGTCGTAAAGTTTACGACCAATGGCATTACACTGGCGGAAGGCATTCATGCCTTGTTCATACCACGGCAGCAAAATGGATTCGCTTGAACCTGAAGTATAAGGCAGATAGATATCAATCGTATTTTGCTGACCAATTCGGTCTAAACGGCCAATGCGCTGCTCGAGTAAATCGGGGTTGGTTGGCAAATCGAATAAAATCAGTTGGCTAACAAACTGAAAGTTACGGCCTTCGCTGCCAATTTCAGAGCATAATAACACTGGGCTGCCGTCTTCTTCACTTGCAAAGAATGCTGCGGAACGGTCACGTTCAGTCAGTGTCATGCCTTCATGGAAGGTGGCCGCCTGAACCCCGGCTAAAACGCGCAATGCTTCCGATAAGTCGAGTACCTGCTCAGCGGTTTTACAAATGAGGAGCGCTTTAGTATTGCGATTCTCTTGAATGTGGTTAATGAGCCAGTCGACTCGTGGGTCATCCATCCACCAGGGCATACCCTCTTCTGGCGTAAACTCAGGCAGTTCTATGGGATGGAATCGGCGCTCGGGAAAGCCGCCAATGTCTGCACGACGATTTCGGAACATGACTCGGCCGCTACCGTATTTATCGAGAAGCTCATCGAGTTTCTCGCTATCGGTAATTGATTCTGCTTGTTCGGCGAGCTCTTTGTAATGCTCTTGCTCTTTTAAAAAGGCTTCGTAGTCATTGAAGCGATCAGGGTCAAGCAGCTGCAAGCGTAAGAAATGTCCTTCTGACCCCTCTTGTTCAGGCGTTGCTGTTAACAGCAATAGTCCGGGAATGGATTCACACAGTGCTTTGACTTGCGCAAACTCATCAGCGTCGGGTTGTAAGTGGTGGGCTTCGTCAATAACGAGTAAGTCGAAATCAGCGTCCGACAAAGCACTTTGCCATTTCGGCTCTTTAATAAAGTCACTGCTGACAATAATATGCTGTTCCGTGAGAAACGGGTTTTCTGTATCTTCTGAGGCTTGTTCACAACGCTCTTCGTCAAACAGGGTGAAGCTTAAAGCAAAGCGGCGGCGCAACTCAATGAGCCACTGATGCATGAGCGATTCAGGCACCACTATCAGAACTCGACTGGAGCGGTCGGTCATCAGTCGGCGCTTTATGATCATGCCAGCTTCAATAGTTTTACCTAAGCCTACTTCGTCGGCTAAAAGAACGCGTGGGTGGTAGCGGTCAGCCACTGTTTTTGCAATATATAACTGATGTGGCAGTAAGTGCGTGCGCACACCCAAAAGTCCGGCGACTTCGCTGTTTTGATACGCAGCCAAATGCTGATTCGCTTCGCAGCGTAATTGGTACATATCTAAGCGGTCGGCTTGTCCTGCCAGTAAACGGGTCAGCGCTGGGTTGTTGTCAATTTGGTACGACAACTGCGGTTCGGGAACAGCAACACTCTCTTGCGTGTCTTCGCGTGTGCCGTGGTAAGTGACAATGCCTGCCGCTTCAGACAGCTCCTCAATAATAAAGGCCCAGCCCTCAGCGTGTTTCCCTTGTTGCCCTTCCTGCAATAGGTAACGGGCTAAAGGCGCTTCTTGTGCAGCATACAAGCGCACCTCACCGTTGGCAGGAAACATAACGGTTATGTGGCGTCCCTCTGCTTGTGTGATAAGGCCAAGCCCCATTTCTGTTTCGGTTTCACTGAGATACCGTTGGCCGACTCTAAATTCACTCACTGCAGAACTCCCAATCGCTTTATTTAAGGGCGGCAATGGTACTTAATTCGCCGAAAAATTCCGAGAAAAAATTTTCTCTGTGTCACTATTTTGTCATTAATTTTAGGCTAAGCTGTAATTAAACAGTAACGACAAAAGGTAAACGCCTATGTCTGAAAATAAAGCGGGTAAATACTTCATCCTCGACACCAACATTCTACTGCATGACCCTCTTGCCTTCCTCAACTTCGACGAGCACAACGTTATTATTCCAATGGTTGTTCTCGAAGAACTCGACAAAATTAAAGACCGAAATAAAGACGTCAGCCGTGAGGCGAGGGTGGCAATTCGTTCTTTAGAAGAGGCGTTAAAAGAGGCTCGGCCGGATGAAATTATTGATGGCGTGAAGCTCAGCCGTATGCACGGCGAGCACAACGCTCAAGGCACCTTGGCAATATTCCCGGATTATCAGTTGGAACAAAACGAGTCGGTGCTATCTTTATCCGAGAATGACCACCGTATTATTCAGGCTGCCCTGGAGATTCAGAAAGATAAGTCTCCGGCAGCGGTTGTTCTCGTGACAAAGGACATCAACATGCGCCTGAAAGCCAAAGGCGCGGGCATGAAATATGTCGAAGACTACCGTACCGATCAGCTTATTGACGACATTCGCTTATTGACCAAAGGATTTTATAAGTTTGAGGGGGATTTTTGGTCGCAGGTCGGTGAAGTTGAAACGCATCAGGAAGGCCGTGACGCTTACCACACAGTTGGACGAGAGTTGCTGCCGCAGATATTTGCAAATGAATATATTATTGATGAAACCAACAGCTTTGCGGCCCGGGTGGATACCTACGACAAAGACTCGGTAACCCTTATGGACTTAGGCGTTGAACGGTTAATGTCGTATGACGCCTGGGGTGTACGACCAAAAAATATTTATCAGGCAATGGCGCTGCACGCTTTATTAGACACCCATATGGATATGGTCATTCTAACGGGGCCTGCCGGTAGCGGGAAAACCTTTTTGGCGCTTTCGGCGGCTTTGCAAATGGTGGTCGAGCAGGGCATTTATGAAAAAATTATTGTGACCCGCAATACGCCGGAAATTGCTGAGTCGATAGGCTATTTGCCAGGTACGGAAGAAGAAAAAATGGCACCTTGGCTATCGGCTATTACCGACTCACTGGAAGCTTTACACAAGCATGATGAAAGCATGGAGTCGAGCCTTAGCTACATTATGAAAAAGGCGAATATTCAGTTTAAGTCTTTAAACTTTATGCGTGGACGCAGTATTCAGAATGCCATTGTCATTCTGGATGAAGCGCAGAATTTAACGGCCTCACAGCTTAAAACACTCATAACTCGCTGTGGGGAGAACACTAAATTGATTGTATCGGGGAACCTGGCGCAAATAGACAGTTATTACTTAACCGCGGTCACATCGGGCCTGACTTATATTGTGGAACGTTTTAAAGACTACCCGGGCAGTGCGACTGTGAACTTAAACGGTGTGGTACGCAGCTCCTTGGCGCAATTTGCGGAAGAGCATTTATAAAGCGGGAAAATTAATTCACGGGTTTTACAGTGTACTGACCGGTGCGAATATGAAACTCGGTATCTTCACCTACGGTTCCCGCCGGCATAGCGGCGGGGCCGGTAACATCAACCAGCACGTACTGAATGCCTTCATGCTCAATGGTCGTGTCATTATCACGCTTGCTCATATTAATACCGAAAACCGCATGCTCGGGTAAGTAAATAATTGCCATTTTAGCGTTATTGATAATGTTACGCATAATGGCCGTCATTAGCGTCACTTTGCTGTCGCAGTCGCCTTGGTTGTAATAAATCAGTTGATTCGGTGGAATAAAGCCATCGCCCCGGCTGTCGAGTTTGTTGGTCAATTCGTTGTAAGGTATTTGCTGTAGGAAACTGGTCACATAATTAATGTAATTTCGCTGTGTATTGTCACCCAACTGCTCGCCAATCGCATTAATTAGCGGCTTTATGACGTTCTCCATTTCCCTGGCTATAGCGGCATGGTCTGGAATGATACCTCGCTCTCCAGGTGGCAGTGATATACTTTCGTAGAAATTAGAGTCCAGATAGTCAGTCCAGCGCTCATTGTAATACTCGCGCAAGCGTCTCTTGTACTGCTCGAGTTGATTTTGCTGCTCTTGACTTCTCGCCCTACTTGTCACTAGTTCCACGCTTTGCTGCCTGGGGGTTAGTTTTGCTTGAATACCTCGCCAATTTTGCTGGCGAATGTATCGGTTGAGCTGGCGGCTCAATTCACGCTGACTGCGTTCACGATTAAACCCGCGATAACGCTTTAAGGGTTCCAGAAAGTCTTTTTTGTGAGCGGAAAACTCTATGGTGTTTTGATTACCATCGAAGTCGTCCCAGTGATACGAAAAGTGGAGTTGGTTGTCTTTTTCATCAAGCTGAAAAAAAGATTGAGCAAGGCTGCTCGAGGAAAATAACAGTAAAAAACTGAGAAAAAGCCAGAAAAACGCACCGGTATGATGTGTCACGCTGGCTTCCTTAACGTCCTTAAAACTTCATTTCCGTAATGGGGCTTTCTTCGAATTTAAGGTCGATTTGGTACTCGACACCGCCCGCACGGACAAAAAAGTAGGTTTTTTCTTTCTTAAAGACCTCTAGTAAAGAGACCAGCCGGAGTCCAGGGCGACGCTCTGGCGGCAAATCAGTAAACTCAACACCGCTGCGTGATACGAGAATATTGTCGTATTTCGCGCCGGTGATTAAGAGAAGTTTTTTATTTTCATCTTTTAAGAGAATTGTATTGCCCGTAACTGAATACGGTTCTTCGTTACCAAACAAGGTCAGCTCCTGTCACATCAACTGATTACTGAGCACACTATAACGAATTATTGCTTGTTGGCAAAGAATTGCTCAAGAAATCCTCGACAATTAGCAGTGCGGCTTGACTATCGACAAGTCCTTTTTCGAGTTTTTTATAGCCGCCACTGTTAAATAGCTCTTCGCGTGCAGCTGTTGAAGTCAACCGTTCGTCTTGAAAAGATACGGGCAAGCCGAAACGTCCGTGTAAGCGATTACCGAACTTTTTGGCACGTTGAGTCAGTGGTTGTTCGGTACCATCCATATTTAATGGCAGCCCCACAACCAGTCGTTCAGGCTGCCACTCTTTAAATAATTGCTCTATAGCGTCCCAGTTAGGAATGCCGTCTTTGGCTTTTAAAGCGCTAAGCGGTGACGCTGTCCCGGTAACACTTTGACCAACGGCGACTCCGATACTTTTGGTGCCAAAGTCAAAGCCAATTATTGTGCTCATGCGTGTCCCACGTCAGGCGCTAATTTCCAGACATCGAAACCGAGTTTCTCGGTTGCTTTTTGCCACCGTTCACTGACAGGAGTATTGAATAAAAGCTCAGGGTCGGCAGGTATCGCTAACCAAGAGTTTTCTTCCATTTCCTCTTCTAGTTGGCCCGCTTCCCAACCCGCGTAACCCAGTGTCAGCAAAAAGTGCTGCGGTGCGGCCGAGGAGCCCAGCGCCTCCAAAATATCACGCGATGTGGTGACCATAATATCGTCGCTCATTTTCAGGCTGGCGCGCCAATTGTCTTGCGGCGGATGAATAACAAAGCCACGCTCACGACCGATAGGACCACCTTGGTAAACCTGGCCTTGCAGATACTCGTTGTTATCAGGGTAAACAATTTCTAATTTGTCCAGTAACGACGTTACGCTGAGCTCCGCAGGCTGGTTAATGACCAGCCCCATAGCGCCCTCTTCATTGTGCTCACAAATGTAGGTAACGGTCCGTTTAAACGCTGGATCGTTTAGCATGGGTGTTGCTATCAAAAAATGGTTTTGTAAGCTGTTCATCGATTCACCGACTCCTTAACGATAATCTCTACTTCCGATATGGGGGCGCAAAGAGGAAATTCAATTTAATTTCGACTCGGCAGCTTCAAACACCAATTCGGCAATATTGATATCGTAAGCGTTTTCAATTTCCCGCATGCAGGTTGGGCTGGTTACGTTTATTTCTGTTATACGGTCGCCAATGACATCCAGACCAACCAAAATAAGGCCTCTTTTTTTCAGTTCAGGTCCAACTTTACGTGCTAGCGCCCAGTCACTGCCGGAAAGCGGTTGTGCGCGACCGCTGCCGCCTGCCGCTAAATTACCGCGAGTTTCGCCGGCACTGGGAATGCGGGCTAGTGAGTAAGGAACCGGCTCACCATTAATAATCAGAATGCGCTTATCACCGTCTTTAATTTCCGGCAGATATTTCTGAGCCATGGCGTAGCGCTGGCCTTTTTCGGTGAGGGTTTCAATAATGACGCCCAGGTTGTTACCGTCTTCGGTGACTTTAAAAATTGAAGCGCCGCCCATGCCATCCAACGGCTTCAAAATGACATCGCCGTGCTTTTTGTGGAATGCTTTTATAACGTCTGCACGGGCACTGACCACGGTGTCAGCAATAGCGTCCGCAAACCACGAGGTGAACAGCTTTTCATTACAGTCACGAAGGCTTTGCGGTTTATTCACTACCAGGCTGCCACGATGTTCGGCAAGCTCTAATATGTGCGTGGCATAAAGGAACTCGCTGTCAAACGGCGGGTCTTTGCGCATCATAATAACATCGAAGCTTTCCAACGGCCGGTATTCACTGTCACCAAGGTCATAAAAGTCAGTTTTTTGGTCGCGGACAGTGACTTCCTGTGCGAACGCCATCGGGTTGCCGTTGTCGATAACTAAGTCGCCCAGCTCCAGGTAGAAGCATTGATAACCGCGCGCTTGTGCCTCGAGTAATAAGCGGAAGCTGGTATCTTTCTCGGTCTTTACGTCGGCGATAGGGTCCATCACCATTGCTAACTTTTTCATTTAAACTCCTCTAGCGTAAATCGCCAAACTGATACTGCACAGCGGTTAAAGCAGAGAGCGCTGCGGTTTCTGTTCTTAATATTCTTGGGCCTAACTTCATGGGTTTAAAGCCCTGGCTTGCTGCGTTGCTGACTTCGTCATCGGTAAAACCGCCTTCGGGACCAATCAGTAACTGAATACCTTTGTCAGCTTGAGTATAAGATGACAGCGGCTGTTCTGCAGTTGGATCGAGTGTCAGCCGTAAGCCGTCAAAGCTATTGTTGATAAAGTCTTCCAAAGCTTGTGCTGGCTTAACGTCGGGTACCACACTGCGGCCGCACTGCTCACACGCCGAGCGCACTATTTTCTGCCATTGTTGCTGCTTTTTTTCGAGCCTGTCACCGCTGAGCTTTACGCCGCAGCGCTCGCTAAACAACGGTGTAATTTCGCTGACCCCCAGTTCCACTGATTTTTGCAACACGAAGTCCATACGGTCGCCACGCGAAATAACTTGCCCTAAGTGCACATGAACTGGAGATTCAATATCGTTCGCTTCGGCTGCGGTTGCCTTAAAGGACGCAGACTTTTTTGCAACATGAGTGATGGTTGCCGGGTAGTTTTTGCCGTCCCCATTGAACAGGACAATGCTATCGTTTACGTTTAAACGCAGCACTTTGATCAAGTGTTGAAAACCGTCAGCACTCAGTTCGGCTTCAACGTTTAGGTCGATGGGATCAGGGTGATAGATCCGCGGTACTCGCATGCTATTCGCCTTATTCGGACTTTTAGACGTCCAGAAGTAGAAAAAAACAGAGTGATCGGTTACATTATGCAACCAGTATTGAGTGATTTCATCAAAATAAAGGAATAGTGGGCATATGTCACGTCACCTGTTTACCTCAGAGTCAGTGTCCGAAGGGCATCCGGACAAAATTGCCGACCAGATATCTGATGCGGTTTTAGACGCTATTTTAGCAAAAGATCCTAAAGCCCGTGTTGCTTGTGAAACTTACGTTAAAACCGGCATGGTGCTGGTTGGCGGTGAAATTTCAACAAAAGCCTGGGTTGATGTTGAAGACCTGGCACGTCAAACCGTCAAAGACATTGGCTATCGACATTCCGATATGGGGTTTGACGGTGCGTCATGTGCGGTTTTAAACGCCATAGGCAAGCAAAGTGGCGATATTAATCAGGGCGTCGACCGTGCTCACCCTGAAGAACAGGGCGCAGGTGACCAGGGGCTGATGTTTGGCTATGCCTCGAACGAAACCTCCGTTCTAATGCCTGCACCAATTACTTATGCGCATCGAGTGATGCAACGTCAGTCGGAAGTACGTAATAACGGCACGCTGGACTGGTTACGTCCTGACGCCAAAAGCCAGCTGACTTTTGTTTATGAGAACGGCAAGCCCGTCGCCATTGATACCGTGGTTCTGTCAACGCAACACAGAGAAGACATTACTCAGGAAACTTTGCGTGAAGCGGTGATGGAAGAAATTGTTAAACCGGTATTGCCGGAGCAGTGGATTTCCAAAGACACGCAATTCCATATTAACCCAACCGGGCGTTTCGTCGTTGGCGGACCTATGGGTGACTGTGGTTTGACGGGTCGTAAGATCATTGTCGACACCTATGGCGGTATGGCACGTCACGGTGGTGGTGCTTTCTCAGGTAAAGACCCATCTAAAGTGGATCGTAGCGCGGCTTATGCAGCTCGCTATGTTGCTAAGAACTTAGTCGCCGCCGGTTTAGCGGAGCGTTGCGAACTGCAAATTTCTTACGCTATTGGTGTTGCTGAACCGACCTCTATTAGCATTGATACCTTCGGTACGTCTAAGCACTCAGAGGAGCAATTAATTGCACTGGTGCGCCGTCATTTTGATTTACGTCCTTATGGCTTAATTAAAATGCTCGACTTAGAGCGTCCTATTTATAAGCAAACAGCGGCATACGGGCACTTTGGTCGTGATGGCTTGCCGTGGGAGCAAACGGACAAGGCTGCCGATTTACAGGCCGATATTTAGCCAGAAATTAACCAATAAATTTGCTTGTACCCCCTGAAATGTGGAGAATACGCGCATCGCAAGTTGCTCTTCATCCTCAGGGGGTTTTTCATGTCAGATCGTCAATATCTCGCCAATGCCATCCGTGCACTCAGCATGGACGCAGTTCAAAAAGCCAAGTCGGGACACCCCGGCGCGCCAATGGGCATGGCAGATATCGCAGAAGTGCTGTGGCGTGACTACCTAAAGCATAACCCGAATAACCCGGACTGGGCTGATCGCGACCGCTTTGTGCTGTCGAACGGTCATGGCTCTATGTTGATATACTCATTGCTGCATTTGACGGGTTACGACTTAAGCATTGATGATTTAAAACAATTCCGTCAGCTGGATTCTAAAACCCCTGGCCACCCCGAGTATGGTTATACCCCTGGTATTGAAACGACGACCGGCCCTTTGGGTCAGGGTATTGCTAATGCTGTTGGTATGGCGTTGGCAGAGAAAGTACTTGCGGCACAATTTAATCGCGAAAACCACAATATTATCGACCATCACACATACACATTCCTGGGTGACGGCTGCTTGATGGAAGGTATTTCTCACGAGGTTTGCTCGCTGGCAGGCACTCTGGGTCTTGGCAAGCTGATCGCGTTTTACGACGATAACGGTATTTCAATTGATGGTGAAGTTGAAGGCTGGTTTACCGACAATACCGCTAAGCGTTTTGAGTCTTATGGCTGGCAGGTTATTGAAGCGATTGACGGTCATGACGCACAAGCAATTACACAAGCTATTGAAGAAGCACGCTCAGAAACTGAGAAGCCAACACTGATTATTTGTAAAACCGTTATTGGTTTTGGCTCGCCGAATAAGCAAGGCTCTGAAAGCTGTCATGGCGCACCTCTGGGTGACGATGAAATTGCAGCTACTCGCAAGCAGTTGAACTGGTCGCACGATGCCTTTGAAATTCCTGCTGATGTGTATCAGCAGTGGTCAGCAAAAGACAAAGGTGCTGCAGTTGAATCATCATGGAACAAGCGCTGGGTGGCTTATGAACAAGAGCACCCGGAACTTGCACAAGAGCTGAAACGCCGCCTGAATGGCGAGCTGCCGGAAAACTTCTCGACAACCGTTTTTGATTACGCACAAAAACTACAGAACGCTCCGGAAGCCATTGCAACGCGTAAAGCGTCGCTGAACGTATTAAATGAGTTGGGTCCAAAATTGCCGGAACTGTTAGGCGGTTCAGCTGACTTAGCCGGCTCTAACCTGACGTTATGGGACGGTGCCAAGGGCGTTACCGCAGACGACGCTAGTGGCAACTATGTTTACTACGGCGTGCGCGAGTTTGGTATGTCAGCCATTATGAACGGTGTGACACTGCACGGCGGCTTCAAAGCTTATGGCGCGACCTTCCTGATGTTTATGGAATATGCCCGTAATGCGGTTCGTATGGCGGCGTTAATGAAACAGCCGAGTATCTTTGTATACACCCACGACTCTATTGGACTGGGTGAAGATGGCCCCACACACCAACCGGTTGAACAGTTAGCAAACTTACGTCAAACACCGAACCTGCAATGCTGGCGCCCATGCGACCCTGTGGAAACCGCAGTAGCCTGGGGGGCGGCAATACAAAGCAGTAAAACACCGTCGGCATTGGTGTTTAGTCGTCAGGGAATGCAGCAGCAAGAGCGTGACGAAGAGCAAGTAGCAAGTATTGCTCGTGGTGGTTACATCCTGAAAGACTGTGAAGGTCAGCCTGAAATTATTTTCATTGCGACTGGCTCGGAAGTGGATTTGGCCGTTGAAGCCTATGAGCAACTCTCTAAAGAAGGACGTAAGGCGCGCGTTGTTTCTATGCCATCGACCAATGTATTTGATATTCAAAGCACTGAATACAAAGAGTCGGTCTTACCGGCAAACGTAACACGCCGGGTTGCGATTGAAGCAGGTATTGCAGACTTTTGGCTGAAGTATGTTGGCTTAAACGGCGAAGTTGTAGGTATGACAACTTTCGGCGAGTCGGCACCTGCCGGTGATTTATACAAGCACTTTGGCATTACCGCCGAAAACGCTGTGACCGCTGCCAAACGTTTATTGGACGCGTAAATGAGCAAAGCCGTTCGTATCGCAATTAATGGCTTCGGTCGTATTGGCCGAAGCTTTTTGCGTGCACTGTACGAAAATAATTACCGAGATAGTATTCAGGTCACTTTGATTAACGAGCCTGCGGCGTCGGAAGCGATAGCCCATTTGCTGAAGTATGATTCCAGCCATGGTCGCTTTGGTTTCAAAGTGACACAGTCCGGCGATAAGTTGAACGTTGCCGGTGATGACATTGTGTTGACTCATGAAACCGACATTGACGGTATCGACTGGTCATCTCACAACCTTGACTTTGTTGTTGACTGTACGGGGGTTTACGGAAGTCAGGAAGACGGTCAACGTTACTTAAAGCATGGTGTTAAGCGGGTACTGTTCTCGCATCCGGGTAAACCTGACGTCGACTTCACCGCTATTTACGGCGTGAATGAAAACGAGCTTTCACCTGAACATAAAGTAATTTCCAACGGCTCTTGTACCACGAACTGTATTGTTCCGGTTATTAAAGTGCTGGATGACGCTTTTGGTATAGACTCAGGTGCTATCACTACGATTCACTCGGCAATGCACGACCAGCAAGTTATAGACGCTTACCATCCAGACTTACGTCGTACCCGTGCTGCAGGGCGATCCATTATTCCGGTCGATACAAAATTAGCGCGCGGCATTGAACGTATATTGCCGCACTTAGAAGGGCGCTTTGAAGCTATTGCTGTGCGCGTGCCAACTACCAATGTGACCGCAATGGACTTAAGCGTTACGCTAAATAGTGACGCGACGCTGGAAATGGTCAATAAAGTGCTTAAAGAGCATAGCGCTGGTGCGTTGCAAGGCATTCTGGATTACACCGAAGAGCCACTGGTTTCTATCGACTTTAACCACGACCCTCATTCGTCAATTGTGGATGGTACGCAAACTCGCGTTAGCCATAAGCGGTTGGTAAAGCTTTTATGCTGGTGCGATAACGAATGGGGCTTTGCGAATCGGTTACTGGATACGACTCGCAAAATGGCCGAACAGATTTAATCTGAATTTAAAGAAGAGAGGTTTTACATGTCTGTCATTGCAATGACCGATTTGGATTTATCAAATAAGCGTGTACTGATTCGCGAAGACCTGAATGTGCCGGTTAAAGACGGCAAAGTCGCATCAGATGCTCGCCTGAAAGCGGCTATTCCAAGCATTAAAGCTGCGTTGGACGGTGGCGCGAAGGTTATGGTTATGTCCCACCTAGGCAGACCGACCGAGGGCGAATACGACGCGCAGTTTTCAATGCAGCCGGTTGTAGACTACTTGGCAAACGCGCTCGACTGCCCGGTTCGTTTATGCAAAGACTATCTTGATGGCGTTGAGATTGAAGCGGGCGAGCTGGTTATTTTTGAAAATGTACGTTTCAACGTGGGTGAGAAGAAAAACGATGACGAGCTGGCGAAGAAGCTAGCTGCCTTATGTGATGTCTATGTTATGGATGCATTTGGCACGGCTCATCGCGCTCAGGCATCGACACATGGCGTCGCCAAATATGCGCCAGTCGCTTGCGCAGGCCCTTTGCTGGCAGCCGAGTTAGACGCGCTTGGCAAAGCACTAGAAAACCCGAAACGCCCATTAGTGGCTATTGTTGGCGGCTCTAAAGTATCGACGAAATTAACGGTACTGGAGTCATTAAGTGGTGTTGTTGACCAGCTTATTGTTGGCGGTGGTATTGCGAATACTTTTGTAGCTGCTGCCGGTCATAACGTCGGTAAGTCGCTGTATGAAGCCGACCTCACAGACGAAGCCAACCGGTTAGTTGAACAGGCGAAAGCGAAAGGTGGTGATATTCCGTTGCCGGTGGATGTAGTGACAGGCAAAGAATTTAGTGCGGAAGCTAAGGCTGAAACCAAAGCGGTAGATGCTGTGGCTGACGATGACATGATTTTCGATATTGGCCCAAAAACAGCAGAGCAGCTTGCTTCTATGCTAACTAACGCTGGCACTATTGTTTGGAATGGCCCGGTTGGCGTATTTGAATTTGAGCAGTTCGGAAATGGCACAAAAGCTATTGCAGATGCCATTGCCAATAGCGATGCTTTTTCCATTGCGGGCGGGGGAGATACCCTTGCAGCCATTGATCAATATGGTATCGCTGATAAGATAAGCTATATTTCAACAGGTGGCGGAGCATTTCTGGAGTTTCTGGAAGGCAAGACTTTACCCGCAGTGGCCGTTTTAGAAGAGCGCGCAAACGACGCCTGAACCCAAGTTTTATAATTTAAAGGAGTATTTTTATGGCCCTGGTGTCATTACGACAGTTATTGGATCACGCCGCCGAGCACGACTATGGTGTACCGGCGTTTAACGTAAATAACCTAGAGCAAATGCGTGCCATTATGCAGGCGGCCGACGCAACTGACAGCCCGGTTATTGTTCAGGCTTCAGCAGGCGCACGCAAGTACGCGGGTGCTCCTTTCCTGCGTCACTTAATTCAAGCTGCCGTTGAAGAGTGGCCACATATTCCTGTGGTTGTTCATCAGGATCACGGTACGTCACCTGCGGTCTGCCAGCGCTCAATCCAATTAGGCTTTAGTTCAGTCATGATGGATGGTTCGTTGCTGGAAGACGGTAAGACTCCTGCTGATTATGACTATAACGTTCGAGTCACTAAGCAAACCGTGGAAATGGCACACGCTTGTGGTGTTTCTGTTGAAGGTGAACTCGGCTGCCTGGGCTCGTTGGAGACAGGTGAAGCGGGTGAAGAAGACGGCGTTGGCGCTGAAGGTAAATTGTCACACGATCAGTTACTGACAGACCCGGAAGAAGCCGCTGAGTTTGTTAAAGCAACTAATGTAGACGCTTTGGCAATTGCTTGTGGTACGTCTCACGGTGCCTACAAATTTACGCGCCCACCAACAGGCGATATTTTGTCCATTGATCGCATTAAAGAGATCCATCGTCGTATTCCGGGTACACACTTGGTGATGCATGGTTCATCATCTGTGCCTCAGGAATGGCTGAAAGTTATTAACGAATTTGGCGGCGAAATTCCTGAAACTTACGGCGTTCCGGTTGAGCAAATTCAGGAAGGCATTAAAAACGGTGTTCGCAAAGTCAACATTGATACTGACTTGCGTTTAGCATCAACCGGAGCAATCCGTCGTCACTTAGCAGAGAATCCATCAAACTTCGATCCGCGTAAATTCTTAGCAGCAGCAACGACAGCAATGGAAGAAATCTGTAAAGCACGTTATGAAGCCTTCGGCTGCGCGGGAATGGCGAGTAAAATAAAACCTATAACATTAGAAACTATGTTTCAGCGCTACGAAAGCGGTGAACTAAACGCAATTGTAAAATAAAGGGGTTGTTGTGCGTTTATCAGTATTATTTGCAAGTTTATTTTTGTCGGTATCGGCCAATGCTCAAACCTTCATGTTTGATGACGCTGACGATATGGATACCGAAACGGTTGAAGAGTGGGAAGCAAGTGCTGAGTTTGGCCTGCTTTACACGTCGGGTAATACCGAGACTGAAAGCTTAAAAGGCAAGCTGAACGTATCGCGAGACGTCCAGAGCTGGCGTCACAAAGGCGTTATTGACTACTACACGGCTGAGCAAGAAGACCAGTCAACGGGTGAGTCAATAGAGACTGCTGACCGTATGTTTGTCTCTGCACAAAGCAACTATAAGTTTTCACCAGATAGCCGTTCATCGCTTTTTGTGTTTGGCTCCTATGAAGAAGATGAGTTTAGCGGTTATGAGTATCAGGCGACGGTCGCAACCGGTTATGATGCCCGTTACCGTTATGACGAAGACTTATACGCCGACTATGAAATTGGTCCGGGTTACTCTCGAACTAAACCGATTCAAATAGAAGGAGAGCCGCCTGCTGAATCTGAAGGGCAAATGATTCTTCGTTTAGCGGGCAGTGTTGATTGGAAAATTTCCGAGAACTCAAAGTTCAATGCATTGTTGTCATCTGAACTGGGTGAAGACAACACTAAGAGTAAAGCGGAAGTCTCATTGTCATCGAACATTAACAGTTCACTAGCAATGAAGTTTTCTGTCAGCGGTACGCACAACTCAAACGTATCTGATGAAAGTATTGAAAAGCTGGATACGGAAACGGCTGTTACTCTGGTTTATACGTTTTAAGGTCTATTCAGACTAAATTGTTCCTAAAAGGCCGCGTTGAGTAAATCTGCGCGGCCTTTTTCATAAAGCTGTCATAAAAGCGTCTTAAACTTAGCGCATTACTCAAAGCGGTTTGAAGTTATGCGCGTATCCACATTCAGTCGAGCTTCTTCTTTTATTTTACTTGGGTTGTCCCTGGTCTTTCTAACAGTTCTAATTTGGTCGAGTCATAAGCTCAACACTATTGAAGAAAAACAAGCTGCTTATTCGTCGGTAAAGCAAAGCTTGATGGTTAATGTGGTTACTGATCTAAGTGGCTACCTGCAGTCCGGAAATACCTTACTGCTGACCGACGCCCAAAAGGCGGTAGAGCAGGCGGAAACTAAATTGGTTGACTTAGGCTTTGATAAAAAATCCGATGTTGTTAACCAGCTCCAGTCTATAAATACCAGAATAGGCAAAGATTACCGATCAGTTGGGAAGCTCTCTGGGCAGGAAACTGCTTTGCTTTTTAATGCTGAGCGTTCATTGTCGAATGAACTTTCCCGGTTATTTGATTACGCCCGAAAAGGAATCGCAAACAGTCCTTCCGCCAGCCAAAAGTATGCTCAGGTTGGTAGTGACCTCATCCTATTAATAAATGAGCTTGTTCATACCCGGGAGCGTTTGTTTAATGGAGAAGTTGAGCAGGATGTTCTTCAGCAAGTCCTTAACTCGATCAAGCAAGAGATTAATAGGTTGGAGGGGTTACCAGCATTGGGTGTGAAGGAAGAACTGCCTGATCAGTCAATGATGCTTGTTCAACGTGAGGCGAAAGAGCTGGGCCCTAAAATAATCTCGGAGATGGCCAGTCTGGTTACCCGTTATCCACGAGAGTTATCGTCCACTTTAGAGTTAATAGCCAAACGAGAGCAGGCATTCAAAAGTATCTCAAACGACATTGCGCAAATTCAGGCAATAGCAGTAGCTGCTGAAAAGCAGCTTATCGACGTTCAGCAAGAACAACTTTTACAAATAAAGATAACCATTGTGGCGTTAGTTGCCGCTTTACTACTCTTTGCTTTAATTAACTTTTTGTTGCTAAAACAAATGGTTTTGACGCCTCTTCGAAGTTTGCGTAACGCTATGCAGCAACTCCTTGAGCAGCAACAGCTCACCTATTTACCCGGTGCGGATAAAAGAACAGAATTCGGAGAAGTCGCCAAGTTCTTTAATGGTATTCTTGAGCAAACAAAGTCCAGTGAAGCGCAGAAGTCTCGTCAAATGTCTGTCGTAAATGACGCACTTAAAACGGTAATACAAGAGTTGCAGGAGCTGGTCTCATCATCACATAAAACGCAAACATCGGCAGAATCAACGATTGAGGGCATTAATCAACTCAATGAACTGACGACCTCTTTAAATAGCTGTACGGAAGCGCTTGAGCAAAATGCGCTAGGTACACAAGAGTCGATGCAAGTAAGCCGAGAATACATCAGAAAACTGAGTGATGCGTCGAACGTGAATGAGCAGGCAATGAAATCTGCAAAAACGTCGGTTAATGAACTTGCCAGCTCTGTAGAGCAGGTGAGTTCGGCACTGTCTGTTATTTCGGGTATCGCTGATCAAACTAATTTACTGGCGCTAAATGCTGCAATTGAAGCTGCTCGAGCCGGGGAACAAGGGCGTGGTTTTGCGGTTGTCGCTGACGAAGTAAGGCAGTTAGCCCAGAAAACTCAGTCCTCACTGACCAGTATTGATAGTACATTAGGAAAGCTGACTGACGCATCCGCTGCTATCGACAGTAGCTACCAGAATATTATAGAGACGAGCTCAAATCAGCATGAGTACGTTAATGTCCTGGTCGATACTGCGGATGAAGTTTCAAAGAAAGCACAGGCTTCAAGTGACGAGGCTAAAACCTCATTGCAGCTCGCAGAGCAGCAGAGCTCAAGGGTTACAGCGTTTTCCGAGGAACTTCGATCGTTAATCGATAATATGAGTCATGCCCATCAGTTGTTACAAAATGTCGAACTACAGGTTGATAAACAACAAAGTGAAATTGAACAGGCGTTCAGTTAATGGGTAATTAATCAAGCGCCATGGTTCCATTTACAGAAACTTTTCGCTACCATTCGCGCAGCTAACGACAGCTGAAAAAATTGGAACCGGTTATGTCAATGAACTCATTCCTTGGGGTATTTGCAAAGTCCCCGATAAAACCAATGATCGAACACATGGACGAAGTGCACCGCTGCGCAGAAGCGCTTAAAGAATTTTTTAAGGCGGTATACGCTAAGGATTGGACGTCGGCAGAAACTGCTCGCAGCAAAATTGTTACTCACGAGCAAAGAGCGGACGAACTCAAGCGCAAAATTCGCTTAAATCTTCCAAGTGGCTTATTCATGCCAGTTGAGCGTACTGACTTACTCGAGCTGGTTTCTCAGCAAGACCGTATTGCTAATAAAGCCAAAGACATTTCAGGCCTTATGACTGGCCGTGAATTGACCATTCCTGAACCTCTGGTAAAAGACTTCGATGCTTACTTAAACCGCTGTATTGATGCCGCAGCCAAAGCCAGAGAGACTATCGGTGAATTTGATGATCTCTTGGAAACCGGTTTTAAAGGTCGCGAACGCGACATTGTAGATGACTTCATTGCAGAACTTGATGCCATTGAGGCGGACACCGATAAATTACAAATCCAGTTACGCAAAGACTTGCGCAAAATAGAGTTAGATATGAACCCACTGGACGCGATGTTCTTGTATCGAATTCTGGATTGGGTGGGGGACTTAGCTGACTTGTCAGAACGAGTTGGCGCACGTTTCGAATTGATGCTGGCGCGAGTCTAAGCGGAGTCTAATTTATGGATATTATTTCAAATTACAGCATGCTGCTTATCGGCATGGCGGCTATTTTCGGCTTTTTTATGGCCTGGGGCATTGGTGCTAACGACGTTGCTAACGCCATGGGCACATCGGTTGGTTCAAAAGCGCTAACCATTAAGCAAGCCATTTTAATTGCCATGATCTTTGAATTTGCCGGTGCTTACCTCGCTGGTGGCGAAGTGACCTCCACGATACGTAAAGGCATTATCGACTCAGCCTACTTTGTTGATCAGCCTGAGCTTCTTGTCTTCGGTATGATCTCGGCGCTTTTGGCTGCGGGGTTCTGGCTGCTTATTGCTTCTTACCTGGGCTGGCCTGTGTCAACCACGCACTCTATTATCGGAGCCATTGTCGGCTTTTCGGCCGTGGGTGTCAGTATGGAGTCGGTTCAATGGGCGAAAGTTGGCGGTGTTGTGGGAAGTTGGGTCATTACCCCGGCAATATCCGGCTTTATTGCCTATCTCATTTTTATGAGTGCACAGAAACTTATTTTTGACCGCTCCAACCCGCTAAAAATGGCGCAACGTTACGTTCCTTTCTATATGGGGCTTGCAGGCTTTGTTCTTTCGCTGGTTACCATTAAAAAAGGTTTAAAACACGTGGGTTTGAACTTAGGCAGTCTTGAGGGCTATCTTTGGGCCCTAGGTGTCGCTGTGATTGTGTTCGCTATTGGTAAGCTTGCCATTAGCCGACTGAAGTTTAATCCGTCCGATGACAAAGACATGCACTATACCAACGTCGAGAAAGTATTTGCGGTACTTATGGTGGTAACTGCCTGTGCGATGGCATTTGCCCACGGCTCAAATGACGTTGCTAACGCTATTGGACCGCTAGCTGCTGTTGTCAGCGTAGTAACCAGTGGTGGCGATATCGGCAGTAAAGCGCAGTTGGCGTGGTGGATATTGCCATTAGGCGGTGTAGGTATTGTTGCCGGTCTGGCGATGCTGGGCAAACGCGTTATCGCAACCATTGGTAAAGGTATTACTCACTTAACGCCAAGCCGTGGTTTCGCTGCCGAATTGGCCGCTGCGTCTACCGTCGTGCTTGCGTCAGGTACTGGCTTGCCAATCTCTACTACGCAAACTCTGGTAGGTGCTGTACTGGGTGTTGGTATGGCGCGTGGTATTGCCGCTCTTAACTTAGGCGTTGTGCGCAATATCGTTGTGTCCTGGGTTGTGACCCTGCCGGCGGGTGCCATTATGTCTATTGTCTTCTTCTATATCCTGAAGGCGATATTCGGCGTCGCATAAGCTTCGCCAATTAAGAAGCCATGAAAAGGCAGTCTGTTTCAGTGACAGGCTGCCGACTTTCCAGTAAAATCCGCGCTTTAAAAGTGTTCCAGAAAAAGCGCAGGTATGTCAGAAAATAACCCGTCTTCTTTAAAAGTCAGTGACTTCTCTTTCGAGTTGCCTGACGAACTTATCGCTCGTTATCCTCAGGAGCAGCGCAGTGCCAGTCGCTTGCTTCAGGTTAATGCTGAATCAAAGTCTATTGGGCATAAGCAGTTTACTGACATTGTCGATGCCTTAGACTCAGGCGATCTCCTGGTATTCAATGACACTCGCGTTATTCCTGCTCGCCTACTGGGTGAAAAAGTATCCGGCGGAAAAGTAGAAGTTCTGATAGAGCGCCTGCTGGATGAGCACCGGGTATTAGCTCATGTTCGCTCGAACCGCTCGCCTAAAGCGGGCGCAGAGTTGCTGCTCGAAGGTGCTGTAAAGGTCACTATGTTAGCGCGGCACGATGCTTTATTTGAGCTTAAATTTGAGCATGAAGAATCCGTATTGGACATTCTTGAAGAATATGGCCACATGCCGTTACCGCCATACATTGACCGTCCGGATGAAAGCTCCGACAAAGAACGTTACCAAACCGTTTATAACCGCGAGCCCGGCGCTGTCGCGGCGCCAACAGCGGGGTTGCATTTCGACGACGATATTCTACAGAAGCTCAGAAACAAAGGCGTTAACTTCGCTTATGTGACGCTACATGTTGGGGCGGGTACATTCCAGCCGGTACGCGTGGAAAATATCAATGATCACGTCATGCACAGCGAATACGCAAAGGTCAGTGAAGAAACCTGCAATGCCATAAAGCAGACGAAAGCTAATGGTGGTCGAGTTGTGGCTGTAGGCACAACCTCCGTACGCTCGTTGGAGTCGGCCGCAAATGCCTCAGAAAACGGCGACATTCAACCCTTTTTTGACGACACCGATATTTTTATCTATCCGGGGTACGAATTTAAAGTGGTCGATAGCTTAATAACGAATTTCCACTTACCGGAATCGACACTCATTATGCTGGTTTCAGCCTTCGCCGGACGTGATTTAATTATGGATGCTTATCAGCAAGCCATTAATGAAAAATACCGATTCTTTAGTTACGGCGATGCAATGTTATTGCAGCGATAAACAGACATTCTTTGAAGCGATATATTATGACAATGAAATTTGAACTTGATAAAACCAGTGGTCGTGCCCGTAGAGGACGCATGAAGTTTGAACGTGGCACAGTGGAAACCCCCGCATTCATGCCTGTCGGAACGCTAGGCACAGTGAAAGGGATGACGCCGGAAGAGGTTAAAGACACCGGGGCTCAGATTTGTCTGGGTAATACGTTCCACCTAATGCTTCGCCCGGGCACGCAAATTATCCAACAGCATGGCGACCTCCACGACTTTATGAATTGGGATAAGCCCATTCTTACTGACTCTGGCGGTTTTCAGGTTTTTAGCCTTGGTGAGCTAAGAAAAATCACCGAAGAAGGGGTGACTTTCCGTTCGCCAATTAACGGTGAGAAGATTCTACTGACACCAGAGAAGTCTATGCAGGTTCAGCGCGAACTCGGCTCTGATATTGTCATGATCTTTGACGAATGCACGCCATTCCCGGCCACTCAAGCAGAAGCTCGTAGCTCTATGGAGCTTTCTTTGCGTTGGGCTGAACGCTCGAAAAACGCACATGGCGATAACAAAGCAGCGTTATTCGGTATTATTCAGGGCGGTATGTATGAAGAGCTGCGTGACATTTCTTTGAAAGGCTTAACTGACATTGAGTTTGACGGCTATGCGATAGGCGGCTTGTCGGTGGGCGAACCCAAAGAAGACATGATGCGCATTTTAGAGCACACAGCGCCAAAAATGCCGGAGCAAAAGCCGCGCTACTTAATGGGAGTGGGTAAACCGGAAGACTTGGTTGAAGCTGTGCGCCGAGGTATTGACATGTTTGACTGTGTCATGCCAACCCGTAACGCGCGTAATGGTCATCTGTTCATTAGTTCAGGCGTGGTAAAAATACGTAACGCAGTGCATAGAACCGATACCGGTCCGCTGGATGAAAATTGCGACTGCTACACCTGTAAAAATTACTCGCGTGCGTATTTACATCATTTAGACAAAACCAATGAAATGCTGGGTGGGCGCTTAAACACTATTCATAATCTGCGTTTCTATCAAAAGGTCATGAGTGATATGCGCGATGCGCTGGATAACGATACATTTGACGAGTTTGTTGAAACGTTTTATCAGCAGCGAGGTCAATCAGTTCCGCCGCTGGACTGAAACTTCTCAAGCATTTTCTGGGTAGGCAGGTAATGTTCAGCAGAGGAAAGCTCCTGTGCTGAACTCAGGGCCGCCCAGGCTTGTTCGACCCAGCGCGTCCTTAAATGCTCCTGCTTTTTGTTCACTTTGGCGAGTGCGAGATAAGCTTTGGCTTGGACGTGATACGCGGCATCAGGCCTGGAGTACTTAGCTGGAGCGCCCATATTATTAAGTGCGTTCAGTAGCCGAGTTGTGTACTCGGTATCCGAGAAAATGGGATCAAGCCCGAGCAGGAACTCAATACGTTCACGGTGATGCGTAAAATCATCACCATGTTCACTAATCGCATTGTCAAAGTGTGACAGTGCTAACTCTGCCGTCTCCTGGGCTTCGTCCCAACTGCCATCTTCAATTAAATGTTCGGTATAGTGAGCAAATACTTGTCCGTGCGAATGTTGATGAACCGGGGCACTGTATATGCTTTCGTAAGTGTCGAGTTTATTGAAAGCGGTAAGAGCCAGCCCTCCTAGTATTAGGGTGGAGGCGGTCAATGCCGTTGCCCAGCCCAGACGTCTTCGTTGCTTGTAAGATTTAGCTCGCCATTTAGCTAGCGTATTAGCCAGTTCCGACATGTCAGTAAATGATTCATAAGAGTCGACGGCAAGTGCTTTCTTAATAATGTCCGCTAGCCCTGATGGCAATCGGCGCTTATCGGCCACTGGTTGCATTAAAAATACATCAGGGGTCATGCTGGCAAGAAGAAGTAGCAGTAATTCACCAACCTGATAGATATCTTGTTGCTGAGACTCTCTCGAAACGTTTTCAGCGATACTTAAATCAACCAATACAGGCACATCGGACTGCTTCTGTTTCGACAAAATGATGTTATGTCCTTTCACATCATTATGAGCGTACCCCGACTTGTGTAGTGCGCTTAAAGCATTGGCAAGTTGATAGGTAATTTCAACCGCATCGTTAACTGATAAGTGCTTATTGAGTTTATCGAGCCTAGTCCCTTCAACATATTCCATGACAAGGAATAAAGATGAAGAGATGACTTCTGGTTCACCAATGTCATAAACGCGACATAATGAAGGGTGTGAAACCTGAGACAGTAAGCGAGCTTCGCGAACCAAACGGTTACGACTGACTAACGAGGGTGAGCGAGCGAACTTCACTGCAACGGTACGCTGAAGTCTCCCGTCGTAAGCTTTATAAACCAAGCCGCTACCGCCGTAACCAAGCAGGCCTTCGCATTGGTAACGTTCGGGTATAGGGTATGGAAATGTGTCTCTGGAGTAACTAATAGCCAAGTTCGCATCCTTACTGTCTAGCTAACACAGAGTCTAGCGAGCATAGTCGGTAAACAACAGGATCCAAGCTAACGAAAGCCTTCCTTATAACAACTGACGTCAATTGACATCGACTGATAAATATCGAGTATTTACTTAAAAATTAGCAGATATTCGCTATTATGAATGGTTATTAAAATAATAATAAAAGGACAGCACTAATGCAGAATGGCAAAGGTGTTTTGGCGAACAATCGGTTTCGGCAGCCTGCTCAAATTACACTCAAGTCAAACGACGGTTACCAAACACTGAACATAACCTTGGTTGGTCAACAATACCCCGACTATTTAATTCTTGAATTGTCCCGCCAGTATCGTTGGCAGGATGTATTGCCCCAGTTGAAAGCGAATAGAACATTCGCGTTTACGACGGTAGCCGCATCGGGTGAGCAAGTCACGGGAACTGTTGATTTACTCAGCATGACACAATTCCCGCAAAAACTTTTGTTTGTCAGTTACCCCCGAGAGGCAAATGTTCAGTCGTTGCGCACATCTCCTCGCATTTCGGTTAACTGTGGTGCAGAGCTTCAACTGCATCGTGCACAGGGTAACGGTAATCCATTAAGCGGTATCGTTGTCGATGTATCGGGAAAAGGCATTGGTTTCCAATACCGAGGGACCCAACCGGCTTCTCTGGAGGACGAAGGCGGATTACAAGCCAGCGTAACAGTGACTGAACCGGGCAACGATTTGTCACTTGGGCTTTTCCATGTAAAAAGTTTGGATATTGTTGGACCAGGGGTATGGCAGTTTGGGTTAGCGTTTAAAGATAAGCCTGACAACTTCCAAGATTTGCTGGGAAAACTGCTGATGGCATCCTCGGAAGTTAAGGCATTATTGAGCGACAACGATATTGGTTTTGAAACATCGGATAACACTTTACAAGCAGAATCTTAGTCGGTACAATTCAGCACCAATTTAAGCCAGTAGCGGCTAATTTTTAATCAAATAGATAATTTATCCGAGGTGATGTTTTAATGCCAGTCGTAAAAGTGAAAGAAAACGAGCCGTTTGACGTAGCTTTGCGTCGTTTCAAGCGCTCTTGTGAAAAAGCAGGTGTTCTGTCAGAAGTTCGTCGTCGTGAACACTACGAAAAGCCTACTGCAGAGCGCAAGCGCAAGAAAGCCGCGGCCGTAAAACGTCACGCTAAAAAGCTGGCTCGTGAAAACGCTCGTCGTACTCGTTTATACTAAGAGCGTTTAACGACAATTTGAGTGTTCACTTTTTCGTAAAGTGCTGGAAGCCGTGACTTGTTGTCGCGGCTTTCGTGTTTCTGTTGATTCTTTAACCTTGAGACTGAGACGGCAATGGCAGGCTTGATCCCTAAAAGCTTTATTCACGACTTACTCGAAAGAGCAGACATTGTTGAAGTTGTTGACAGTCGCGTGCCGTTAAAAAAAGCCGGCAAGAACCATCAGGCCTGTTGTCCCTTCCATAACGAAAAATCGCCATCCTTCACAGTCAGCCAAGACAAGCAGTTTTATCATTGCTTTGGGTGCGGTGCTCACGGTAACGCCATCGACTTTCTAATGGAGTTCGATGGTCTTCAGTTCCCGGACGCCGTTGAAGAACTGGCAGGTTTGTTTGGGGTGCAGGTACCCAGAGAAGAGCCGGAAAACCCGCAAGCGGCGCAGAAGAAGCAACAGCAAACTCAGGACGATGTCGCGATAATGAATCAAGCGGCACGGTTTTATCAGCATCAGCTGAAACATCATGCGCGTTCGGAGCAAGTTATTGGCTACCTGAAAAAGCGTGGTTTGAGTGGCGAGACGGTTAAGCGCTTTCAAATAGGTTATGCTCCCGACGACTGGGACAGCTTACTTAAAACCTTTGGGAAAGGTGCTAAGCAGCGTCAGCAATTGCTCGAGCTGAAACTCATTAACCGTAACGAGAAAGGTCGTCATTATGATTTTTTCCGCGACCGGGTTATGTTTCCTATCCACGATCGGCGCGGGCGGGTTGTCGGTTTTGGTGGACGAATCATTGAAGGTGACGGACCTAAGTATTTGAACTCACCGGAAACGCGTTTGTTTCATAAAGGTAGTGAGCTCTACGGTTACTGGCATATGCAGCAAGCTGTGCGCCGACCAGATCAAGTGGTGGTGGTTGAAGGTTATATGGATGTCGTTGCGTTGTCTCAGGCGGGCATTGATTATGCCGTTGCATCGCTGGGCACAGCAACAACAACTGAACAGTTACAGCGTTTATTCCGTACCTCGCCGCGCGTCGTTTGTTGCTACGATGGCGACCGAGCGGGGCGAGACGCCGCCTGGCGTGCGTTGGAAAATGCGCTGCCGTTATTAAAGGACGGTCTGGACATGGCTTTCTTATTTCTGCCGGAAGGGGAAGATCCAGACTCCGTTGTTAGAGATAAAGGCAAAGAAGCGTTTGAGCAGGCCTTAACTCAAGCGAAGCCTTTTACTGAATACTTTTTTGAACACTTGCAGGAAGGTATCGACGTTAGTACTGACGCCGGTTGTTCGCAGTTGCTTAGCACGGCCAAACCGCTGATTGAGAAAATAGCGAGCGGTTATTACCGAGATTCATTAATGCAGAGGTTGGCGGAAATACTGCGGCGTGAGACATCGCAGTTAGAGCGGCACTTTGATAAACCCAACCAAAGAAGACCCAAATCTGAGTCAATAAAGATGACGCCAATTAGAAAGGCGATATCCTTACTGCTTCAGTATCCGCAGTTGGGCACTAAAATAGCGGTTAAAGAAGAACTGCGGGCACTTCAGCTAAATGGCGTTGAGTTGTTTATTGAGCTTCACAAACAGTGTGCGAATAAGCCAATGACAACAGCGCAGGTACTTGAGAGCTGGCGCGACAGTGACTATTACTCAGCTCTGCAAAAGCTAGCGCTTTGGAATCATCAGCTCGATGAAGAAAACATTGAGCAGGAATTTTCTGATATTTTTATTTATTTGATAGACCAGTATTTCGAACAAAGAGCAAACGCACTCTTGAAAAAATCGCAAGAGGGCGCATTAACTAAGGTAGAGCGCCAAGAATACCAGACAATTATACAGTACTTAAACAAGGCGAAATAACACTTGCTAGTCAGCCTTTTCTAGCTTAAAAGACTGAATTCTGTTATACTGTCTGGTCATTTTGGGTATTCTACATTCACAGTCATGGGTGGAACGTCTGTATGCAGCAGAGTCGGCAATCGCAACTGAAAGTACTTATTGCGAAAGGCAAAGAGCAAGGTTTTTTAACTTTTGCTGAGGTTAATGACCATTTACCTCAAGAAATTGTAGATTCCGATCAGGTTGAAGATATTATTCGCATGATCAACGACATGGGCATCCGTGTCTTTGAGAGTGCGCCGGACGCCGATGACTTGATGATGGCCGAGAGCGCAGCCGACGAAGATGCTGCGGAAGAAGCCGCTCAAGCCCTTGCGTCGGTCGACAGCGAAATTGGCCGAACGACAGACCCAGTGCGTATGTATATGCGTGAAATGGGTACCGTTGAACTGCTGACTCGTGAAGGCGAAATTGATATTGCCAAGCGCATTGAAGAAGGTATTAACCAGGTTCAATGCTCTGTGGCGGAATACCCTGAAGCCATTAACTTCCTATTAGAACAGTGGGACTCTTACGAAGCGGAAGAGTTACGCTTAACCGATATCATCTCTGGATTTATTGACCCGGAAGAGGTCGATGAAGCGCCTGTTGCTGCAACACACGTTGGTTCTGAACTACCAGAAGAAGAGCTGGAAGACGAAGACGACGATGCAGACGAGGATGATGAGGAAGAGTCAGATACTGGCATCGATCCGGAATTCGCTCGCGCCAAGTTTACCGAGCTTCGAGAGCAGTACGAAGCAACTCGTCAGGCTATTGCCAAACATGGTCGAGATGGAGCCGATGCCCGCGTTGAAATTGACAAACTAAGCGATCTGTTCAAACAGTTCCGCCTGGTACCAAAGCAGTTCGACCGCTTAGTTAAAGACATGCGTTCAATGATGCAGCGTGTACGTGTGCAAGAACGTATTATTATGAAGTTAAGCGTTGAGCAAGGCGGCATGCCTAAGCGCGACTTTATGAAAGCCTTTGCCGGTAACGAAAACAGCATGGCATGGGTAGATGCGCAAATTAGCTCAGGCGAGAGCTTCGCAGGAACAATGAAAGAAACACGCGACGAAATTGAGCGTTGCGTGAATAAGTTGGTCGATGTTGAGAAAGAGACCGGCTTAACCATCGGTAAAGTAAAAGAAATTAACCGCCGTATGTCTATTGGTGAGGCGAAAGCCCGCCGTGCGAAAAAAGAGATGGTGGAAGCCAACCTGCGTTTGGTTATTTCAATTGCGAAGAAGTACACCAACCGTGGCCTGCAATTCCTGGACTTAATTCAGGAAGGTAACATCGGCTTGATGAAAGCGGTAGATAAGTTCGAATATCGCCGTGGTTACAAGTTCTCTACCTATGCTACGTGGTGGATCCGCCAGGCAATTACTCGTTCAATTGCGGACCAGGCTCGTACTATCCGTATACCGGTTCATATGATTGAAACTATCAACAAATTGAACCGTATTTCGCGTCAAATGTTGCAGGAAATGGGCCGAGAGCCGCAGCCGGAAGAATTGGCTGAGCGCATGATGATGCCGGAAGACAAAATTCGCAAAGTTCTAAAAATTGCAAAAGAACCGATTTCAATGGAAACCCCTATTGGTGACGACGAAGATTCGCACTTGGGTGATTTCATTGAAGACAACACGCTGGACTTACCTATCGATTCGGCGACGTCTGAGAGCTTGCGTAACTCAGTGCGCGAAGTGCTCGGCGGCCTTACCGCTCGAGAAGCGAAAGTCTTGCGTATGCGTTTTGGTATTGATATGAATACTGACCATACTTTGGAAGAAGTTGGTAAACAGTTTGATGTAACTCGTGAACGAATTCGTCAAATTGAAGCCAAAGCATTAAGAAAGCTTCGCCATCCAAGCCGCTCTGAGCAGCTTAAATCGTTCTTGGATGAGTAAGATATTCTCTGACACAGGAGGCAGCATGGGTAATAACCGTGACAATTGGCCGAAACGTATTATTGACTCGCATTTGCATATTTACGATGACGAGTTTCCGCTAATTGAAAACCAAGGTCATATCCCTGAGCCTTTTTATATTGATGATTATCGGAATTTAACACGTGGCCTGCCTATTGAAGGCGGTGTTATTGTGTCGGGTTCATTCCAGGGCTTTGAGCAGCGTTATTTGAAAGCCGCACTGGAAAATTTGGGTGACAACTTTGTAGGCGTGACCCAACTACCAGGCTCTGTGAGTGATGAAAAGATTCAGCAACTGAACGAACACCGCATTCGTGGCGTTCGTGTGAACCTGAAGCGCGGTGTTCACCGCGACATTGAAGGTATTGTTGAATTTGGTAAGCGTATTTGGGATTTAGCGGGTTGGCATTTGGAAATTTACGTCGACAGCCGCGAGCTTGACGACATGGTGCCTACGCTGCTGAAGTTACCGAAACTTAGCGTTGACCACTTAGGTATGGCTAAGTCGGGCTTATCGCAAGTGCGTCGTTTAGCCGAAGGTGGCGTAAAAATTAAAGCCAGCGGTTTTGGTCGCACAGAAGTCAATGTGGCTGATGCTGTTAAAGCGCTATATAAAACTAACCCAGATGCTTTAATGTTCGGCACCGACTTACCAGGTACCCGCAGTAACCGTTCGTTTGAGCCTTCGGACATTACAACCATTGTGAATGCGTTGGAAAGTGCCGACGGTGGTGCAGATGCTGTTGATAAAGTGTTTTATCAAAATGCACGCGACTTCTACCAACTTCCTTAATAAGAGCGAGTGACGCAACGTGCAGTCACTCGCAAGCCACACCCGCACTAATCGCTGGTTCGCTATCGCTATTATTGCGATAGCGATAGGTGGTCTGCTGCTGACTTATTGGCAGTCATCCGGTCAATTAATCAGTCGAACGACAAGCAGCCTTGAGCAAACCTGCGCGGCTGTTCAGCGAACTGTTAGTAACCTCTATCCCTCTTCTGAAAGTAAGCAGCAAGCGGTTAGCAACCCCGAGCTTTTGTATCAGGCTATTAGCGAGTCTATTCGCAATAAGGAATACACGCTTGGCGGCTTTTGGCACATTGAAAATGGATTCATGGGCTACGCGGTAGCCTCTTCACGTGGTAACTCGCAAGACAGCCAGTTAGCCGGAGCTGTCCAACTGGCTATAAGCTCCGCAGCCCGAAAGGCAATTGCTGATAATAAAGCTGCTGCAAATGTCACTGAGCAGCTGCCTATACGTGTCGTGGTGGCATGTCCGGAAAAACAGCACGCCGGGCTTGCCATATGGCTTAGTCACCCGATACAGCCGGTACAGAATTATTTTAGTGTCACTGCAAGCGTGCTATTTGTGTTGCTGGCATTAATTGGTGTTGCCATTATTGTGCGAGAGTCAGCGTTTAATCGGCGTTGGCACAAAGAGCGTGATCGCATTGTGAATGACGCTGAAGATACCAGTAAAGCTGTTTCTGTGACCTCTGAAGTAGGTGAAATACAGCCTTTCCTTCTTTTGTTGTATCAAGCACGCCAACAAGTACAGGCTGCTGAGCGAGAACTCGAGAAAGAAGCTGACAAGCTTCGCCTTGCCTCTGAAAAAACCTTAGCCGGTCGCATGGCACGTTCAATGGCGGCATTAGCTTTGAATAATTTGGAGAATCTCGAGAAGCGGTTAAGGGACAGTGATAGCGCTGAACTGAAACCTAAAGTACAAGAGCTTGTGAGCTTGTTCGAAACCTTCTCACAGCTGTCGCCAGACATGCAGGGGCTTGATAAAAGCGACCTCGAGCTAGAGGCGTGGCTGCAGGATATTGCGGATTATCATGAAAGCTTTTCAGGTGAGAAGAACATTACTGTAACCTCTATTGCCGATGATAGCGTACGCGTCACGATTAGCCCGTTAGTGTTCCGTTTTGTTTTCGATTACTTATTACGGCATGTTGTGAGTTTTATACCGGTGAATTCCGAAGTGCTGATACAGGCAAATATTGAAGGCGACTTTGTGAATGTGTCCGTGTGCGACGAAAATAACGGCGTAGTCAAGAAAAACTTAGGTGCTATGTTCGAAACCGATGACGTAAACCCGGATGCATATGGCGTTGGTTTAAAAGTGGTCAAAGACGCGATAAAAAGTCAGGGCGGCGACATAAATTACGAAAAACTTGAAAAAACATCGCGATTTAACGTGCTGATACCCATGACAAAAGGGTAAAAAGTTCGTATAATCTGCGCCGCTTTCAAGCATTCCAACCAGAAATGGCCCCTTAGCTCAGTGGTTAGAGCACCCGACTCATAATCGGTTGGTCCGCAGTTCAAATCTGCGAGGGGCCACCATTTTTAAATGACACCCTCAGGATCACAGGAATTTCTTTGAGGGGACCACACTCTCTACAAGCCTTTTCTTATTGATTCAAATCATGTCTAGGCCGGGCAATACGGGTTAAATTTACTCCCAAACGTTGTATTATGCCGGCATGTTATGAAATCTTCAGGAAAGTATCATGCCAATCGATATTAATAGCCGTTACGGTCTTAACCCCGCACATAGTGAAGTCGTAGACGCATGTAAGACTATAAAGCCGTGTAAAGCACTTGATATGGGCTGCTCAAATGGGCGTAATGCGTTATACCTGAGTCAACTCGGTTTCGACGTAACCGCAGTAGACAATAACCCTGACGCCATCAATATGTTGCGGCAAATTGCCAGTGAAGAGAACCTCGATAATATCGACGCCAACATCTACGATATTAATGATGCGAAGCTAACTGACGAGTATGGATTGATAGCCTGCACGGTAACTTTAATGTTTCTTAGCCCTGCGCGCGTTGATGCGGTTATTGAGAATATGCAATCTCGCACGATGCCTGGCGGTTATAACCTAATTGTCTGCGCAATGAACACGACGGAAAACCCATGCCCGGTTCCGTTTCCTTTTACCTTTCAAACAGGGCAGTTGCGCAGCGCATACGAGGGCTGGGAATTACTCAAGTACAATGAAGATGTCGGCACTATGCATAATGGTGCAAAACTTCAGTTTGCAACGATGCTGGCGCGCAAACCTAGTAAGTAAAAAGCTTCGGGGTTAGTTAGAGCTTTGACTCTTGTGAGTATTCCGATGGCCAACGTAGTGTGGACCATCGGTCAGTAAGGGCTCTACTATCGCTTTTCCCGCGTCAGTTAAGCCTAAAAGTCATAGCTTAACGACAAGCGGATGTCACGGCCGGCTTCATAAGGACCAACGACGGTAGGGAATACCTCGCTGTAATCACCAACACTTGAATGGTCAATGTAGAGCTCGTCTAATAAGTTGGTCACTGCTAGATTAACCGACAAGTCGTTAGTAATATCCCAGTTACCGTAAATATCAAGTACGGTATAACTGGGTTTATTCAGCGTATATAACGAGTCGACCCAGCCATTTTCGAGGGCTTGGTGCAGAGTCTCGATACGAATATCATTCACGTGCGTTACGTTAAAACCAATGCTCACATCACGGTCAAGAAAGTAATCGGCACCAAGTACCAGGGTACTACCCCGAGTATTACCTAAGCCATTAAACTCATATCCGTTTAAATCAACAGAGTCGTAGTTGCGACTGTATAAATTTTCACGTGGTTTAAGCTCGGCGTCTGCATTGGAGAACCCCAAATACATATCGACGTTGTCCCACCGGTAGGCCATATTGAGTTCAATACCGGTTGATTCGACATCTCCAATGTTGTTGTAAATTGACGCGCCGCCAAAACCACTGAAGATAACGTCGTGAATGGTTGACTGATAAACACTCAGTTTGGCGTTTAAGCGACTAGCGCTGTACTCAATTGACGCCTCGATATTTTCAACCGTTTCTGGGACTACATTACTGCCGACGACAGGAACATCGGATCCGTCGTACAAGTATTCATCTAACGTAAAGCCGTCACCAATTTCTTTACCTCGAGCGGCTTCAGCGTAGCTTAGCCCAAGTTTCCAGGCATCAGAGACTCGGTATGAAAGGCCTGCGTTCAGGCTCAACTTACTGTCATCTAATCCGGCTGCAGAGTCAGTTACTGGCTCGCCATAGTACTCATCAAGAAGAATGCGTTGTTGAAAATCATAATTGTCGTAACGCACACCATAACTTAGCAAAAGGTCGGCGGTGATATTACTGTGTGCTTGCGCATAAATGCCCATTATGCTGCTTTCTTCCGCGTTTTCTGCCGGGCCGTTTGCGGGGCCGCTTTCGACGTCGTCTTTACGGTAGTCGACACCATAAGTGAAGCTATGATAAAGCGTGTCTGTGGTGTTTCGGACGTCGAAACCTTGCGTGTCGATGTCAGCAAGCCAGTCAAAGCGCCCGCCACGAAATGACGAGCTGGTTTGATAAGCCGTGGCCTCTAAATAAATCCATTCGCTATGGTCAAACCGATAATTTGCAACGTAGGTGTCGCGTTTTGCCGCACTGGGATACAGCGGCGTGCCCTCTGGAACAAACCAATTGGGGCGAGCGGAAAATTGGCCTTCTTCATCGCGTTGTTCGAAGCTTAACGACACATAATGTTTATCTGTTACTTCGCCGCTGGCTTTGAAAAAAGCGAGATCCTGGTCTGCAGCGGTACCGTAAATATTATTACCGTTACCGTCTTCCATGGTGTTGCGATCAACCGTGCTGTAATAGCCTAAAAGACCAAAAGACGGGTTCAGCTTACCGTATACGGTGCCACTGTATCGCGTTCCGTCATTGGAGAAGTAACTCGCCTTTAAGCGGCCGCCAAACTGCTCGTTTTCATTTAATAGATCTTGTGCATCTTTGGTTTTAAAGCGAATAGCACCACCAATAGCACCAGGTCCACTGGTGGCTTCACCAGCGCCCGCTTGTACGTCAATTTGTTTTAGTAAGTCGGGGTCTAAGGTCACACGACCGATATGGTGAAAAAGGGTAGAGGTTTGTTGGGCACCGTCGACGGTCACATTCAGATAGGCGTCTTCAAGGCCGCGTATATAAATTTTCTGGGCAACGCCCACTGAGCCACCGACGCTAACTGAGGGCGATTCGCGAAAAATATCAGCAAGATCGTTTGCCTGGAATTGTTCAATATCTTCTGCAGTAACACTAAAGTTGGTTGCGGCGCCCACCACCGAAATTCGTTCAATAGCACTTTTGTCTGGCTGCTTTTGCTCTTCCGTGCTATTGGTTTCAGCCGCTTTTACAAAGCCTGTACCACTCATCATGACGCATGCCACGCCAGTTAAAACGAACTTATTCATTATTCCTGCCTTCCTTGTCCTTTCCGATAGCGAATAGCTATGTTGTTTAAGTTAGAAAACATAGTAATGATAATGGTTCGTATTTGCAATTTATTTTAGTCAGTTTCTTCGTGTCATTAAACTGCAATGAAAACCCGTCTAAAATGTAATAATTCTAAGTGGATCAACCTTAATTAGGTGTGAACATGGCAAACCAATTGGTTAGAGAGATAGATTTAGGCGGCCTCGATTAAGTGCAAAAATCGGCACCTGCTGCAACCTGGCTAACCTTCCTTATCATAGCCGTTATCGCTGTGCTTGGGCTAATAAGCTGCTTCGGGCTTGTTGGCTTAGCGGCTATTGCTTAGCCGCTCTTTCAGCCCGAGCACTATGTAGCTTTTTATAGCTGTCCAGCAGCTTCAGATGACGGTCGATGCCTTCCAATTGCATATTGGTTGGCGTCAGGCCGTAGAAGCGTGTGGTGCCTTGTACGGAGCCAATAACCGCTTCAATCACGTCTTCACCGTACATGCGGCCTAAATTATAGCGATAATCATCTAGCTCTAGTTCGTCATCCAGCGTAATTTCCAGTACGGCTTCAATCGCTCGGTAGAACAGCACGCGCTCTGGCGTGTTGTCGTTATACTGGAGAAACATTTCAACGTACTCTTGAGCGTCTTCATGACGTTGCAGTGCCAGATAAATAAGCAACTTAAGCTCTAAAATAGTGAGCTGACCCCATTCGGTATTTTCATCAAACTCAATACCAATCAGCGTAATAATATCCATGTAGTTGTCGAGCTGGCTGTCTTCTAATCGCTCCACTAAATCTTCCAGCTGCTCGTCTGACAGGCGGTGCAGGTTCAGAATGTCCTCACGGTACTGCAACGCGATATTGGTGTTATCCCAGACGAGATCTTCAACTGGATATACTTCGGAGTAACCCGGAACTAAGATGCGGCAAACCGGAGCGCCCAGGTCTTCGTGCACCATAATGTAGGCTTCTTTGTCCAGTTCCTTCAGAATACCGAACAAGGTGTCGGCCTCTTCTTCATTGGTTGGGGATGCAAAGTTCCACTCTACAAATTCAATGTCTGATTTAGCGCTGAAAAAGCGCCAGGAAACGACACCAGAGGAGTCAATAAAGTGTTCGACGTAATTGTTTGGCTCGGACACCGCCATAGAATTAAAGGTTGGCGGTGGTAAGTCGTTCAGTCCTTCAAAGCTGCGACCTTGTAATAGCTCTGTTAAGCTGCGCTCTAATGCCACTTCAAAGCTCGGGTGTGCGCCAAAGGAGGCAAATACGCCGCCGGTACGTGGGTTCATCAGCGTCACACACATAACCGGGAATTGTCCGCCAAGTGAAGCGTCTTTTACCAATACCGGGTAGCCTTGCTCCTCAAGGGCATTTATGCCGGCAACAATATCAGGGTATTTATTCAGAACGTTTTGCGGCACGTCGGGTAGGGTAATCTCGTCTTCAATAATTTGTTTCTTAACCGCGCGTTCAAAAATCTCTGACAAGCACTGCACTTTCGCTTCCGCCAATGTATTTCCGGCGCTCATACCGTTACTTAAGTACAAGTTCTCAATAAGGTTCGACGGAAAGTAAACCGTTTCGCCATCGGAGTGGCGCATGAACGGTAATGACACAATGCCTCGATCGACACGTCCTGAATTGGTGTCAATTAAGTGAGAGCCGCGTAGTTCGCCTTCAGGGTCATAAAACTCGCGCGTTCGCTCATCGAGTATTTCTTCCGGTAGTTCATCATTTGGCCCGGGCTGAAACCACTTTTCTTGCGGGTAATGAACAAAGTCGGCATTGGCAATTTCTTCACCAAAATACTGGTCATTATAGAAAAAGTTGCAGCTTAAGCGCTCAATAAATTCACCCAACGCCGAGCATAATGCACTTTCTTTGCTGGCGCCTTTGCCGTTGGTAAAGCACATGTGCGACGCGGCGTCACGAATATGCAGTGACCAAACGTTTGGCACAATGTTGCGCCAGGACGCCACCTCTATTTTCATACCCAAGTCAGCTAACAGCTTGGTCATGTTGTTAATGGTGTCTTCTAAAGGCAGGTCTTTGCCTTCAATGTAGGTTTTCTCGTCACCGCTTGGGTCAATAGTGAGTAATGCCTGAGCGTCCTGCGTGATGCTTTCCACAGCTTCAACGTCAAATGCCAATTCGTTCTCAATAACCCGCTTAACCGCACAGCGCTCAGCTGCACGAATAATGCCTTTGCGATCTTTCTCGTCGATGTCCGCCGGCAACTCAACCTGAATTTTAAACAGCTGTTGATAGCGGTTTTCCGGGTCGACAACATTGTTCTGGGAAATGCGAATGTTCTCGGTGGGAATGTCGCGCGCATCGCAATAAAGACGAATAAAATGTGCGGCGCACATGACCGATGATGCTAAGAAGTAGTCAAACGGACCGGGCGCAGAGCCGTCGCCTTTATAACGAATAGGCTGGTCAGAAATGACGGTGAAGTCATCAAACTTCGCCTCAAGGCGCATGTTTTCGAGAAAACGAACATTGATTTCCATAGAGAGGGACTTTCGCTTGTAAATAGAAGAGCTAAGAAAGTGCGGGATTATCCCACACTTTCAGTTATTGATCATTATCGGCGTAGCCACTGCCATAGGCGGAGTTACTCAAAGTCGCTGGCGCTGTGGCGTTCGCGTAACTGCTCGCTTTCTTCGCCCCAAACTTTGTTCACACGACGGCCGCGTTTTACGGCTGGACGTTCGTTTATGCGCTTCGCCCAGGCCACCACGTTTTTGTACTCGTGTGCTTGTAAAAACTCTGCGGCTTCATAAACTTCGTTTAATACTAATGCGCCGTACCACGGGAAAATGGCCATGTCGGCAATGGTGTAGTCGTCGCCGGCAATATAGTCGTTGTCTGCGAGTTGCTTATCGAGCACATCGAGCTGGCGCTTTACTTCCATGGTGTAACGGTTAATGGGGTATTCCAGTTTTTCTGGCGCATAAGAGTAAAAATGACCAAAGCCACCACCTAACATAGGTGCGCTGCCCATCTGCCAGAATAGCCAGTTTAAACATTCGGTACGTTTGGCGGGCTCTGTCGGCAAAAACTCCCCAAACTTCTCGGCCAAATAAAGCAGTATGGACCCTGACTCAAACACCCGAGTTGCTGGGGTTGTGGAATTATCGAGCAGTGCCGGAATTTTTGAATTCGGGTTTATCTCTACAAAACCACTGCTGAACTGTTCGCCCTCAGTAATATCAATAATATAGGCGTCGTATTCGGCAGCATCTATGCCTTTTTCCAGCAGCTCTTCAAATAAAATTGTGACTTTCTGTCCGTTCGGCGTTGCCAGCGAATACAACTGATGCGGGTGCTTACCCACAGGTAATTCTTTGTCATGCGTAGCGCCGGCCACAGGACGGTTGATATTGGCAAACTTACCACCGCTTTCCTGGTCCCATTTCCACACTTTAGGTGGTTCATAAGTGTCAGTTGAAATGGCATCCTTCATAAATAAGTACCTCATGTCAGGTGATCGTTATGGCGTCGGTGCATGGGTCGCCAATAAAATGATTGTTGTCTATGCTTTAAGCTTTTGTTTCACTAACTGCATTTCAATGTCGGCTTTTAACTCTTTTCGCAAGCCCAGCATAAATACAACTTCGGTCACGACAAACAACGGGCCAACGGCTAAGCCCATAATGTCGTCAACAAAAGCCGGTTTGCGACCTTCGAAGTAATGGCCAATAAACTGGAATACCCAACCGACAACGAACAAGCCAATGGCCCAACTGAGCCATAGTTCAGTTGGCATAGCCGCAAAGCATCGGCCGGCAGCCAGCGCAAACCATAGCAAAACCGTCATAAGCAGGCCTAACGGGATATCCAGCCGAACATAAAAAATAATCGACAGAAAAACGGCAACGCTGGCAGGCGTAATAATCATAAACTCCATGGGCAAAACTGGCCGCGAAAGCAGCGTTAAAATACCCACAACAATCATCGGAATACCAATTAAATGCGTTGCGACGTTCTTACGGTTACGATGGTAAGCGGCGTATTGAGCTAAATGTTCGGCAATTGTTTTCATAGCTTTTCGTTTCGGAAGAGATTCGTTTTAGATTGATACGCATCGTTACCATTGTCAATTAGCAACGCATTTGGGTGTAATTTCGACTAATAATGTAAACCGCTAAATACAGTTTATGTGGGACTGCGACAAAATGTCTCATAAATACATGTAGAACAAAATGGAATAAGCATATAACCTGTTTCTAGTTTACAGTTAGGGAGTCCAATATGTTCGCTACATCACGCCTTATTTCTACTACTGCTATTTTAAGCATACTAGTGTTGTCTGCATCCGCTTTTGCTAGTGAAGAAAATTACGAAGAGGCGGCGAAGCAGTTGCAACAGCGTTTAGGTAAGGTGCTTATGTCGACCATTCAGAAAGACGGTCATGTTGCTGCAATTTCTGTTTGTAACGAGCAGGCACCAGAAATTGCCAGTGCGGTAAGTGATGAACTAAACCTAAGCGTTGGACGTACGTCTTTGAAAGTGAGAAACCCGCAGAATGAACCGACTAAAAAGCAAGAGCAGGTTCTAAAAGAGTTCGAGCGGTTATGGAGCAAAACGAAAGAAAACGTACCGACTCAGCGCTACACGAATGAAGAAGGGCATACGGTGTGGATGAAAGCTATCGTTATGCAGCCGCAGTGTGCGGCGTGCCATGGTTCGAATATTGAACCTGAACTAAGAAAGGCTATTACCCAAAAGTATCCAAACGATAAAGCAACAGGTTTTGACGTTGGCGATATTCGTGGGGCTTTTGTTGTTAGATCAAAAAATCAAAATCAATAACCATTGATATTGTAAGGTTATTGTTTAGAATGAGTTAAATCCTTAGCTAGGAGATCATGTAATGGAACTCGACCCGCTGTTCCTCTCGCGAATTCAGTTTGCGTTTGTTGTGTCTTTCCATGCCATTTTCCCGGTGTTCACTATCGGGTTGGCGTCTTATATTGCACTTATTTACGGCCTTGCATTTAAAACCAATAATCCGAAATGGGAACGTTTGGGCGCGTTCTGGACGCAGGTTTTCGCTGTTGTTTTCGGTATGGGAGTTGTGTCAGGCATTGTCATGTCGTTTCAGTTTGGTACGAACTGGAGTAATTTCTCTCTGGCAACCGCAAACTTCCTGGGGCCTGTGCTTAGTTACGAGGTTGTGACAGCATTCTTCCTTGAAGCTGCGTTTTTGGGAGTGTTGCTATTTGGTCGAGGCAAAGTGCCTAACGGTGTGCATTTCTTTGCGGCGTTGATGGTCTCTATTGGTACCTTTATTTCGTCATTCTGGATCCTCTCGGCGAACAGCTGGATGCAAACGCCTGCAGGGGTAGAGATTCGTGACGGTATCTACCATGTAGTTGATTGGTCGGCTGCTATCTTTAACGAGTCCTTCTGGTATCGGTTTGCTCACATGGGCTTGGCTTCATTCTTGACCGGTGGTTTTGTGGTTGCAGGTGTTAGTGCCTGGTTCCTGATTCAAAAGCGGGACACGGAGTTACATCGTAAAGCATTATCGATGACGCTTTGGCTGCTATTATTCCTGACGCCACTACAAGTCTTTATTGGCGACCTGCACGGCTTAAATACGCTTGAGCATCAGCCAACTAAAGTGGCGGCGATGGAAGGTAACTGGGAAACGCAAAAAGGCGCGCCTTTGTTATTGTTTGCAATTCCAGATCAAGAGCAGCAAACCAACCACTTTGAAGTGGGCATTCCGAAAATGGCAAGCTTCATATTAACTCACGACTGGGACGGTGAAATTCCTGGTGTGAAAGAGCAGCCGCCGGAGTTACAGCCAAATGTACCTGTCGTGTTCTGGTCCTTCCGAATTATGGTGGCTATGGGCTTGTTAATGGTGCTGGTTGCCGTTATTGGACTGTTCCTGCGACGTAACAAAGCCTATATGCATAAGCGTTGGTATTTACAAACACTGCGTTTAATGACGCTAAGTCCGTTTATTGCTGTATTGGCCGGCTGGTTTGTTACGGAAGTAGGTCGTGCGCCTTATCTGGTATATGGGCAAATGACGCATGCGGAGGGAGTCACTCCGTCACTGACTGGAGGAATGGCGCTGTTCACTCTCATTGGCTACGTTTTGGTTTACGCCTGTGTTTTTGCTGCCGGAGCTTATTACTTAACGCGCGTCATTCGTACCGGAACAGAAGGTACAGAGCAGCACGACGATGAAAAGCATCGTGCTAAACGCCCACTGTCTGCTGCTGAAGCAAGCTTTGATTAAGGATGTCAGTTATGAGTGAACCCGTTTTTGACTTAACCTATATTTGGGCTGCAATCATTGCCTTTGGCGTCATCATGTATGTGCTAATGGATGGTTTTGATTTGGGGCAGGGTATCCTGTTTATGTTCGCACCGAGCGAACAAGATAGAGATATTATGATGAATTCGGTTGCCCCTGTTTGGGACGGCAACGAAACCTGGTTAGTGCTTGGTGGAGCCGGGTTGTTGGCTGCTTTTCCTTTAGTCTATTCAATCTTCTTACCTGCACTTTATATTGGTGTGTTTTTACTTCTGGCAGGGCTCATTTTCCGTGGTGTAGCCTTTGAATTCAGGTTTAAAGCGCATTCGTCCAGGTACTTATGGAATTGGTCATTCGCTATTGGCTCCACCGTTGCAGCGTTTGCACAGGGTGCGGTAGTGGGCGCTTACATTCAAGGTTTTGAAACAGAGAATATGCGGTACGTTGGTGGTGCATTAGATTGGCTAACACCTTTCACTGTTTTGACCGGTGTAGGTTTGGTTGCGGGTTATGCACTGCTTGGTGCAACCTGGTTAGTGATGAAGTCAGAAGGAGCGACGCAAGAGTGGGCTTACAAGCTTGTTAAACCACTATTGGCAGCTGTGTTAATCATTTTCCTTGTCATTAGCGTTTGGACTCCGTTTGTCGATGCATTTGTGGCTGAGCGCTGGTTTAGTGAATTCTCTGCAATTTGGCTACTGCCCATACTCGGTTTACTCAGTGCATTCTGGATTTATCGGTCTGTTAGTCAGCGTCGCGAAGGCACGCCATTTATTGCGACCATGGCGCTATTTATCTTTACGTATTTAGGCTTGTTGGCAAGTAAATGGCCTTACGTAGTACCGCCGAATTATACTCTTGCGGATGCGGCGTCAGCACACGAGTCTCAGCTGTTTTTGTTAATAGGGCTGCTATTCGTTATTCCAATTGTACTGGTTTATACCGCTTGGACCTATTGGGTATTCCGAGGTAAGGTCAAAGCTGACCAGGGTTACCATTAGGAATGGTGAATGAACGCTGATTTTGCGTCTGCTTCAGCCTATTTAAAGCAGCTTGCTGCTTACGTAAAACGCCCCATTCAGTGGGCGTTTTTGTTAGGTTTATTAAAAACAGTGGCTGTCATCGTGCAGTTATCATTCTTGGCACTATTGGCCGAAAGGTTATTTGTGGGCGAATACTCACTTTGGTCTCAGCCAATGCTATTGATCGGGTTGTCGCTCACTAGTTTGTTAAGAGCAACGTTGCCGCAAATACAGCAACAGTTTCTGCGCAGAGCGACATTATTGGCAAGCCAACAAGCTCGTCAGAAGCTTGCTGACGACTGGCAGCGAAAACTGTTAGCGGGAAAGCCGTTAGCGGCAGCAGACGGTTCGTTGCAATTAGAGCCCATTGAATCTTTGAAGGGCTACTTCAGCCGCTATTTGGTGCAACAGTATTTGGTTGTCACCTCTCCGTTACTTATTTTACTGGTGTGTTTTTACTTAAACCCGGTTGTTGGTGCTTTACTCCTAATTTCAGGGCCGATTATTCCGGTTTTTATGGCGCTTGTTGGCATGGGGGCTGAAAGGTTAAGCCAAAAACATGCACAACAAACGTTTGCATTGAGCCGTGTATTTACCGACAAATTACGCAACCTAACGACGTTAAAGCTATTTGGTGCCGGTACTGCTGCTGTTAATGATGTCGCAGCAGCGGGGGAAGATTACCGCAAAGCCACTATGTCGACTCTTCGCATTGCGTTTTTATCGTCAGCCGTGCTGGAGTTTTTTTCCAGTGTGGCGATTGCCGGTGTTGCTTTGTATGTGGGCTTTGGTCTATTGGGTTATATCGACTGGTTAGGCGCTGACCAATTAACCTTATTTACAGGGCTCTTCGTTTTGCTGCTGGCGCCGGAATACTTTGCGCCACTTCGACAATTTGCGCAAAGTTACCACGATCGCGCGGCGGCTGTTGGTGCCGCGACCTTATTGTGCGAGTTAAATAAAGATAGCCTTACCGCTGAAGAAAGCTCTGGTACTAGTGATGATTTGCGCAAAGACACTCATCTTTATGCTTGGAATAACCTAAGCGTGACATTTGGCAGTAGCGGAGCTAATAAGCAATTAAAGTTTCCTGATAGCGAGATAGCGCGGGGGGAGCTTTGTGTAATAACAGGTGACTCAGGCAGCGGTAAAACGACGCTAGTCAAAGTTCTGTTAGGGCAGCTGCCGTTTCAGGGGCAGTTATCTCAACCAGTCGAAAGTACTCACCAAATTGCCTATTTTGCTCAGCAACCATTCCTAACCGCAGGCAGCTTGCGTGCTAACCTCAACATATTCGAGCATCACAGTGACGCACAAATTTTCGAAGCATTAGCACAGGTGCGTCTTGATAAGCTTCTGGCAACGCTCCCTGAGGGACTTGGCACTAAGCTTTCAGAGCACGGGGTCGGACTATCTGGAGGAGAGCAGCGTCGGCTTGCGTTAGCACGTTGCCTATTATCTCAACGAGCTGTCATTATCGCCGATGAGCCGACGGAGAATCTTGACGAAGTGTCTGCGGAAGCTATTAGAAAGTGCTTACAGAGTTATGCCCATGATGGCAATACCGTCATTGTCGCAAGTCATGATCCATTACTTATTAAACGGGCTACGCAATTAATAAAGGTGTCGGCATGAATCACCGTGACTGGCAATATTTAAAGCCCTGGCTTAAGCAGCTTAGAAGTGTCCGGCTTCAGATTTTTATTGGCTTGGGGCTTGCGACAGCGACTGCGTTATTTGGTATTGGTCTATTGTCATTGTCTGGTTGGTTTATAACAGCCGCCGCTTTATATACTGCATTTGATATTTACACACCGGGGGCCGGAATTCGCTTTTTTGCTGTGACGCGTACTCTGAGCCGCTATGTAGAGCGTTTGATCAATCACGATGCTGTTTTAAAGCTACAAGCGCGCTGGCGTGTCGCGCTGTTCAAAAGACTACAAGGCCGTTCGCTGGCAAGCTTAGCCCCTTTGCGAGTTGCCGACGGCGTGCAATATTTAACGCGTAATTTGGATGCCATGGATAACCTGCTGTTAAGGCTTATGGCGCCGGTGTTGGTTTTCGTATTATCGTCGTGTCTGTTGATTCTCTTTTGGGGAATCTATATTCCTTCGGCAGCGATAGCACTGGCAATAGCGGCATTGCTTGTGCTCTTTGTCAGTGTTCGAATGGCAAAGCAAACACGTGCTTTGGCAATGCAACAACTGCAATCAACACAGCGTTTGCGGCGGCAGTCGATGGCGTTTACTGAGTCAGCTACTGAGCTACTCGCATGGGGGGCGTATAAAACCCACCGGCAGGCGTTACTAAAGCAAGCCCAACGACAAGAGCAGCTCGACGACAAGCAGCTGGCAATGCAGCATAAAACACTATGGCTTGTCGAAATATTCTCTCACAGCGTCTTTTTGCTAGCGGTGATACTTTCAGGCTTTGCTTTTGAGACGGGTATGATAAGCAGCGCTGAAATGATTATGTTGGTGCTCTCAGCGCTGGCGTGGCAAGAGATTGCAGCGGAGTTACCGTCTCAATGGGGAGGTTATGGAAAAACGGTAGCGGCAGCGAAACACTTGTTAGCTAATGAAGCCTCAGTGCAGAAGCCAGTGAAGAGTCACAGCAGTGAGTCTTTGAAAAAAGCTATTTCCTTGACGTTGGATAACATCAGTGTCAAACGAGGCAAGCGAGTCCTGATAAGGCCGGTATCGGCACAGTTTAAACCCGGTTATGTCCATTGGCTGAATGGTCCGTCAGGCCTTGGTAAAAGCTCGTTAGCCGAAGCCATTATGGGGTGGCTGCCCTGTTTCACCGGAAAAATCACCTTATCGCAAGGGGCGGATGTAGATAACCATATCAGCTTTTTAACGCAAAGAACGGAAGTATTGGATGGGTCGATAAGAGAAAACCTGAACCTATCGCATCAACCTATGGGCGATGAAGAACTCTGGGCGGTATTGCAGTTAGTGGAACTGGATAATGTAGTAAGAGCCTTACCGGAATCACTGAATACCCTAGTTGGTGCCAGAGGCGTGATGCTATCAGGCGGTCAATTACGGAGACTTGTGTTAGCAAGAGTTTTATTACAAGGGCGTCCCATTATTTTGTTAGATGAGCCTTTTGCGGGGCTCGAGCGTCAACTGGCGAAAAGAATGCTGGAAAATATCGTTGCTGCCTACAAGGACAAGACGTGGATTATTATTAGCCACCTTGGGCCAAACGAACTTGATAACCCGAAAATTCCACAGGGGGAAACGATAGTACTTAAACCGTTTTAACTAAAAAGCAGCGACTACCGGAGAGAATGAGTAGCCGCCACTAGGTTGGGAAAGGTTTATTTCTTTTCTTCGAAATTGCAGGCGTCAGGTGCGCTATGCGGTTCAGGTCGGTGACTGAGGTGTTTAGGCTTGGCTAGCCATTCCTTGCCTTTAAGCATGATATCCCAATATAGCCACGGCAACATTTTCTCTTTTAGGAACCAAGCCGAGCGAGTCGGTTTTGTTCCGTCAACTAACCAGGCTGGGAAGGTAGGTTGTAATTTGCCGCCATAACCAAATTCAGCCAATACGATTTTTCCGCGCTCTACCGTCAATGGACAAGAGCCATAGCCTTCGTAAACCGCCATTGCGGGTTTACCTGCAAGCGTAGACAGTACATTTTCGGCAACGACCGGGGCCTGTTTACGAACTGCTGCAGCGGTTTTCGCATTAGGTGCGTTAGCCACATCCCCAACGGCATAAATGTTGCCATACTGTTTGTGTTGCAGTGTTTCTGCACTGACATCGACCCATCCTGCTTTATCGGCTAATGGGCTCTTGGCAATAACGTCAGGCGCTTTTTGCGGCGGACAAACATGTAACATATCGAATGACTTCTCTACTTCAGAGGTACGGCCGCTACTGTCAGTTACTGCAAACGTTGCTTTTTGATTGGGACCGTCTACAGCAATTAAATTATGCTGAAACTGTAAATTGATGCCATAGCTATCAACGTATTTTTGCAACGCCGGTACATAGTCTTTGACGCCGAAAAGAGCTGCGCCTGCCGTGCAAAACTCAACATCAATGTCTTTTAGAAAGTTACTACGCTTCCATTCGTCGCAAGATAAATACATTGCTTTTTGTGGAGCTCCAGCACACTTTATCGGCATTGGCGGTTGCGTGAAAATGGCTTTACCCTTGCGGGTCGCCTGTACTAATTTCCAAGTGTACGGTGCAAGATCAAACCGATAGTTTGAAGTGACACCATGCAGCCCCAGACTTTCTTTTAATCCCGGAATTGCTTCCCAGTCGAGTTTGAGTCCGGTTGCTACAACCAGACTTTGATACGCAATTTGGTCACCATTTTCGAGGACGATGCGTTGCTGTTCAGGCAGGAACTGACTGACTGCGGTTTGGTACCACTTGGCGGCCTTCGGCATGATGTCGCGCATCTGTCGTTTGGTTTGCTCGCGCTCAAACACGCCACCGCCGACTAGGGTCCATCCAGGCTGGTAATAATGCGCTTCAGCCGGCTCAACAATAGCAATATCGGTTTGCGGTTGGCGCTTTAGAATACTAGCGGCAACTGACTGGCCACCGGCTCCGCCGCCAACGATGATCACTGTATGTTTGTTGACCGAAGGGGCGTTTGCTTGAGAAGTGTCAGCAGTGCTTTGCTCAAAGCGTTGTTGCATACGGGACTGCTGACCTGAGAGGTCGTAGCCTGCTTCTTGAGCTGTATCGAGTAACGTTTGTGGAGCTAGATGAGCAGCCTCTGCCAACGCCCATAAGGTACATGAACGAGTGCCGGTGCGGCAATAAGCGAGTACGGGGCCTTTGATATCGGCCATCAGCTTCGCAAACGCACTTACATCATCGTCGGTGATATTCCCGGAAACTACGGGTAAGTGTTTAAATGTTAGTCCATTTCTCTCAGCTGCCTGCTTAATTTTGTCGGCATTGATTTGATCGTCGCTTTCGTTATCAGGGCGATTGCAGACGATGGTTTTGAAACCCAGAGATGCAGCAACACCGACATCCTCGACAGAGATCTGTGGTGAAACACTGATAAACGGGCTGAGTTTACGACGTTCCATAACAAGACCTCATTTAGAATAGGTTAAGCGGAATTTTCAGGTAACGTTGGTCGTTATCTTCCGCTGGCGGCATTTGCCCTGCGCGCATGTTGACTTGTACTGAGGGGAGGATTAACCGGGGCATACCCAGTGTCGCATCGCGCTCGGTACGCATTTTCACAAACTCTTCTTCGGTTTTTCCGCCACCGACGTGAATGTTGTTTTGCTTCTCTTCCGCAACGGTCGTTTCAAAGGCATATTCATCGCGATCGGGAGCTTTGTAGTCGTGGCACATAAATAAGCGAGTGTTGCCCGGCAAAGCAAATACTTTCTGTATAGAGCGGTACAACGTGCGAGCGTCACCGCCAGGAAAGTCACAGCGCGCGGTGCCATAGTCGGGCATAAATAGGGTATCGCCAACGAACGCGGCGTCGCCGATGACATAGGTAAGGCAGGCCGGCGTATGACCCGGTGTATGTAGTACTCTTGCCTCAATATTACCGATACTGAAGGTATCTCCATCGGCAAACAGCCGGTCAAACTGACTACCGTCACGAGCAAACTCGGTACCCGCATTAAATGCTTTACCGAAAGTCTCCTGAACGGTCTTAATATATTCTCCAATACCTAGTTTTGCACTGGTTTTCTCTTGCAAATAAGGAGCCGCAGATAAGTGGTCTGCGTGAACGTGGGTTTCTAAAATCCAGTCCACGGTAAGCTGCTTTTCTTTTACAAAAGCCAATATAGCCTCAGCTGACTCTGTGTTTGTGCGGCCTGCGGCGTAGTCAAAATCGAGTACGGAGTCAATGATAGCGCAGTGTTTAGATTCTGGATCCTGCACAACATAGCTGTATGTGTTTGTCGGTTCATCGAAAAAGTGAGTAACGACAGGATTCTGTGATGACATATATAAAGCCTCTTCAGTAATATATAACCAAAAGTAATATCTATATAACCAACACTAACTCCAAAGAGAGCAATGGGCAAATAACAATAAGTTATAGTTATCAATTCTATTAGAAAAAAATTTTAAATCTAAAATAACGATTAAAGTAATCGTTTTTCAAATGGGCTGATCGCTTGAAGTAATTACTTTTTGTTATATGCTTATAACCAAATTCAAGCGAGGAGGTCATTATGACAAGCATCATTCGCAAAAGCCCATCGACAGGTGGAAGTTCTCCTGATGTATGGGGAATCTACGAAAAAGACACTGGATCTGTTCAGTATATCGTTGCAGATCCTAATACCAAAAAAGCGGCGCTTATTGACGTTGTTCAGAACTTCGATCCGCGCAGCGCAAAAACGTCATTTGAGAGCGCTGACGAAGTATTGGAGCTGGCGAAAGACAACGGTCTAACCATCGAGTGGGTTTTAGATACGCACCCGCACGCTGACCACTTGATGGCATCAGCTTATTTAAAAGAGAAAACCGGTGCACCTAATGCTATTGGAGAGAAGACCTTTGAAATAGCAGAGCTATGGAGCGATTACTACAACGTATCAGGGATCTTCGATCCGAAAAAAGATTTCGATCGGCTATTTAAAGAGGGGGATACCTTCAGTATTGGTGATCTTGAAGTCAAAGTCTGGTTATCACCGGGTCATACATTGGGTTCAATTACTTACATTGTGGGTGACGCCGCATTTGTGCATGACACATTTATGTATCCAGACAGTGGTACGTCACGCGCTGACTTTCCCGGTGGTTCTTCAAAAGACTTATGGGAATCATTGCAGCGTATCTTGAGCCTTCCCGAAGAGACACGCTTGTTTGTTGGGCATGACTACGGAAAAGGCGGACGCGAGGCTCAGTGGGAAGCCACTGTGGCGCAGCACAAACAAAGCAATGTGCACTTATCGGGTGACGTCAGCGAGCAGGAGTACCGGAAGGTACGAGACGAACGGGATGAAACCTTGGCGCTGCCAGACAGAATGTTACACGCTCTGCAAGTTAACTTGCGTGCAGGGCAATTGCCACCTGCCGAGAACGATGGACAGCATTACTTCAAAATTCCGGCGAATAAATTTTAGTTAATTGAATTAACTAAATGACGACAATCGAAAGAGAGGAAATACTAATGAGTTTACGTATTGGCACTATCGCACCTAACTTTAAAATTGAAACAACCACAGGCACCATCGACTTTCATGAATGGGCTAAAGGGTCTTGGACGTTTTTCTTCAGTCATCCGGCCGACTACACGCCAGTATGTACGACTGAAATGGGTCGCACTGCGCAGTTAGCTCCGGAGTTTGCTAAACGCAATGTTAAGCCACTAGGCCTTTCAACTGATACGGTTGAAGAGCACCTAGGTTGGATTAAAGATGTTAACGAAACACAAAATACTGTGCTTGAGTTTCCTATTGTTGCTGACAAAGACAAAGCAGTGGCTGAACTGTATGACATGATTCATCCGGATGAAGATGACAATGCGGCTATCCGCTCGGTTTACATTATTGACCCGGATATGAAAATTCGCCTGACGATGACTTACCCAATGACTGTAGGTCGCAATTTCGCCGAAATCTTGCGTGTAATCGACGCACTGCAAACAACGGATAGTCAAGAAGTGGCTTGCCCTGCAGATTGGGAGCTCGGTAAACCGGTTATTATTCGTCCAAGTGTTTCTGACGAAGATGCAAAAGCGAAATTCCCGCAAGGCTGGGAGACACTGCGTCCTTATCTACGCTTGACGGACCTTAAGTAATTTCTGCGGGTTAGCAAGTAATTTACAGGTTAAAGGTCGCGTACTAAGCGCGGCCTTTTTTGTTTTAATTCTTTTTTGTTATAATCATATTTCAAATAAGAATATGAGGTAAAAAATGCTGCTAGTGATATTAGGTGCTGTGATTATTGGTTTGAGTTTAGGCCTATTTGGCTCCGGGGGCTCAATACTAACTGTTCCTGTGCTGATGTACTTAGTGGGTATGCCCGCGGGTGAATCAATTGCCTCGTCATTATTAATTGTTGCCGGCATCAGTTTGTTTGGCTCAATTTCCTACATAAGACGGAAAAACGTAAGCTGGCGCCACTTCTGGGTATTTGGTATTCCCGGGATGATAGGTACATACGGTGGTGCGTGGATAGGCACATTAGTTGATAGCCGCTGGCAGTTACTTGTCTTTTCTCTATTAATGATAGTTGCAGCATTACTTATGTGGCGCAGTAAGCCTAAGCCTCCTGGCCATGTTACTGAAATGAACTATGCCAAAGTAACGCTTGAGGGCTTAGTGGTGGGTGTGATAACCGGTTTTGTTGGGGTCGGCGGAGGCTTTCTAATTGTACCCGCACTGGTTCTTTTAGCCGGACTATCAATGCCTGTGGCAATTGGTACAAGTTTGTTAATTATCGTCATTAAGTCTATTGCCGGCTTCTTTAAATATTATGCAGTCATGTCAGCTAACGACGTCGAGTTTAACTGGTTTATTATTTCTATAATGATAGCCGGCGGAATTCTCGGGAGTATTTTGGGCTCTAAAATCGGCCGTAGCTTACCCAAAGAAAAGCTCCAGAAAGGATTTGCTGTGTTTCTTGTGCTAATGGGCATTTTTGTGATTACCAAGTCGGTGATTTAAAAAGAAAACTGAGATATTTTCGTTGCTCAAAAGTTTACGAGTCGTTAACCTTTAACCTTTAGTTTTGTCTAAAGCGAATAGGGGATTGTCAGTGGCTTTTGATTACGGCTCCATAGATCTAGGGCTTAAAAACCCATTTAAAACAGAGGGACTTGTCACCACCTTGCGTGGCGGTATACAGCTAGTCGCGGCTGTCTTTTTGCTGGTATCGGCGGCCGGCTCAGTCAAAGAAGACGCGCTTACCGGTTGGGTTCTGGCTATATTCGGTGTACTGCTGCTGATTGCTGGTATAAAAGTCATCAGTGGCGGCATTATGGCCATGCTTCGTTACTTTGTGGGGCGTAACCACCCAACGTCTCTGGCTCGAAACTTTAGTAAGTCGGAGCGCAGTACCTCACAAGAAGAAATGCCTTATGTTGGCTATACCGATAGGGGCTTGGAAGAAATGCTTATGGGTCGTAAAAATGCGACCTTTGTAGAGCCTAAAGGACTGCTGGCGCGCATTGCCCATACGGTTTTTCCTAAGCTGCTATTTATGCCATACCCCGTGCGTAATATGGCGCAGCGTTTGCTTGGTGCCTGGGTTCGTACTATTACCGCCATGATAGCGTTCGGTTTTGCTGCGTTTGTGTCTTTGGCTGGTTTCGCCGGAGAGGCTGGGGAACTCGCCTTTCCGGTTTATACCGTATTGCTGACGCTTTATTTAATTCAAGTATGGCGCAAAGCGGGAACATCAATTTCACGAAATGCAGAGCAGTCCATTGACTCAATGGGGGCTGGAGCTTTGGCAAAAACGGTTGTTTTCTCACTGCTACTGCCGGTTATTGTGGGGCTAGTATTTTCCTGGTGGATGTCTTCTGAAAGCGTGACAGCCTCAGAAGTGGAAGTTTGGTTTTCTGCGTTGCCTTCGTTTCATGCGGGGCTTTATCTAACAGGCATCGCATTGGGTGCATTAATATCTACTGCTATTTCAGTTTTGCTACTTAAAAAGCGCCTTGCAAAAGCCAACCCGGTATCAGAAGTATCAGAGCTTCGTGAAAACTGGCAGGAGTCAGTGCATCCGAAGGAAATATTTATCAACCTCGACAACCTGGTCATGGCGAATCGCCGTTACAAAGAAGTGCCGAATCGTGTCTATCGTGAACTGAACCCTAGCTTGCAAGAGCAAGTAGATGGTAAGGGCGCATTTAATGGTGAGATGATCCAGGAAATACAGCCAAAAGTGAAAGGTATGGAGCTGGGTGGATCGTTTGGTCAGTTCCGTTTTATAAGTCTGCTGCTGGGCAATTTGCTGTTTGTTGGCGGTATTATCGCAACCTTTCTCTTGGCTTATGAAGTGACAGAAGTTGCTGCCTTCTTGCGAGGCATTGACTACCAAGTGAACACATCTGCTGAGCTTTTAGCATTTGCGACTGTCGCGGTTGGCGCCATTCATGTCTTTTTAATTGGTTATTTGTTGAAGGCGTTTGCCCACTTGCTGGCGAATGTAGCACATTTATTCTTCGCCGAGATCCAGTTTGAGTCGTTACTTATTTATTTTAAATGTGAAGGTACATTCACCGAGTCTAAAATATCAACCGGAACCGGTATTCACGACAGCACACGCTCTGAAAATACGTTGGTTAGAAGCAGTATTACCCCTTGGGTTATTGTTTCCCGGTTAGTGACGACGACTTTTGCTGCTACCGGTATGAGAAATCTGGAGCACCCGCGGCATATTCTGGAAATGCACAGAGCCGATGCGGAGCTCGAGAGTATACGAAACGATGTGATAGACTTTTTGAAAGACAGAGAGTCAATAGCGTCGCTGACCAGCAAGCGTGATTTGGGTAATGCCTCGCAAATTCATCAGCTTAATGAGCAGACTCGTGCGATTCCGGGCTCTCAAGAACGTTTAGATGAGAAGCAGCAAACGTCTGATGAGGAAGCCGCCGGTTACCTCCGACAGGAAGAAGACTTAAATAACGACAAGCCGTAACGGGAGAAGTATGTCGCAAAACACCATAGCCGAAAACAAGAAACGTCACGACTTAAGTGGTCATAGCGAGGTTTGGCTGTTCGGCTATGGGTCGTTGATTTACAAGGTCGACTTTCCTTACTTAGAGCGCGCACCGGCTTACATTGAAGGTTGGTCGCGACGTTTTTGGCAGGGGTCACACGACCACCGTGGTACACCGGATGCGCCAGGTCGTGTTTTGACACTAATAGAAACGCCAGGAGAAAAATGTACGGGTATGGCCTACAAAGTCACGCCCGACGTGTTCGAGCATTTGGATCATCGTGAGAAAAACGGTTATTTACGCTTTACCACACCTATGACGTTTCGAGACGGCAGCCAGCATGAAGGGCTCGTCTATATTGCAACTAAGGACAACGAGGCCTTCTTAGGGCCAGCTAGCAGTAAAGAGTTGGCCGAGCATATCGGGCAAGCGTCAGGTCCCAGCGGACCCAATAGCGAGTATTTAGTGAAGTTGCAACTGGCTTTGGAACAGCTAGGCGTTCATGACCCCCACGTAGCCGATATTTATCAAAAACTTTGCCATCAAAAGCCGCAGGATATTATTTAATTCGCTCCCACGGAAGAGCTTCTTTGAGAACTGGGGGGGTCAAAACAGAGCCTTGCAGTTCTTCACAACCAATATGTTTGAGTAGCAATAGTTTTTCTTTACTGTTGACGCCCGTCGCAATGGTTCGAAGACCTTTAGCATGAGCTATCTTGACAATTGAGGCGAGCTGACGTTTGGCATCGCTGTTCGATGCGGCTGAGTGTATCAATTCGTCAGAAAGTTTTATGGCATCCACCGGTAGTTTAAAAAGTGATTGAATGGTGGAAAACCCTTCGCCAAAATGGTCCGCGATAATATTACAGCCAATATTATGCAGCTTTTCTAAATAAGTTCGTGTTTTAGGGGTAAGGTTCATCAATGCTGAATCCAGAACTTCTATACAAATACGAGTGGGCGGGTAATCCGTTGTTTGTATTTTATTCGCCAGTGCGTATAAAACATTGGGCTCCACGTCTTCGCCCAGAGAAATATCGATAGAGACCTTAGGTTGCCGTTGCTCCTGAGTCAATTGACTTAAGTCCGCAAAACACGACTCAATCATCCACATTAAATAATCTTTCGTTAGCTGGTTTTCTTTAATCATTGAGGCAAACTCGCTAAAAATAATGTCGCCTCTGGTTGGATGGAGCCATCGACTCGATACCTCTAACGTCTCAAAATGCCCGGTGACGGTGCTTAATCGTGGCTGATAAAGTAACGATATTTCATTATTGATCAGGGCGTCTTTAAACTGCTTTGAAAAACTTGACTGTTGTTGAGCTGGTTCGCTTTCATCAAAAAATGACAGGATATCGCCGGTGTCTTTTACCCGATAGGCGCGGTCGCGTGAACGCTTGAGTACCTCTTGAGAACTTTCTGTTAATTGTCGCTTATTCACCCGCAGAATACTGGCGCTGGGATCGAGTTGGTAGGACGTACCATCTTCCGCCTGAACTTCTTTTTGCAGATACTCTTTCAGGTTATCCTGAACGTTGTGGTTTTCTTTTTCTGCAGCATGCTGCACGCCGATAAGTTCATTGTCGGAAGCTTGTCCAAAGTGAACCTGATTACCTAACAATTCACTCAATTGCTTGGCCATCAACTTGACCAGCCTGTGAGCTTTCTCGGTGCCTATTTTTTGTTGAATGTCGTCGAAGTTTTTTAGGCGAATGTCAATAATATCAAACAGGGATTCATCACTTAAACGGGGGTTTTTAGACAAGCTTTTAAAATATCCTAGCAATGCTTTGATATTCGGCAGTCCCGTTTCTTGATGGCGGAACTTAGCGTGTTGTTCTCGGCGGAGAGTGGTTTTTAATGTGCTTGAGACCAAACCGGTGATAACCGGAACAAAGGTGCAACTCATCAGCAAAAAGACCCACCCAGTTGACACTAAGTTATCGCTGATGAATGGAGAGGAAAGGGCAAAAGGCCCCATGACTATCGCGGTGATGATTCCAAATAAGAGGCCCGCTCTAAAACCGAATAGTAGACCGACAATAGCCAGAGGAATATAAATGAGTGAACTATAAATACTGGGTAATCCACCAGAGCTGATAACTAACCTTACTATCGCAGCGCTAAGAACCAGTAAAACGAAGCTAGCGATGAATACGCTCTCCGCCTGCATTCGTAATGCCCTAATCAGTGCCAATTGAAAAAATCGGCTTATTTTTGAGAAGGTTACCATTATTCCTACTTATAATATCGTGTTATGTTGATAGGTTATTACCTCGCTTTAGAGTGTGTTTAATGTTATCTACTGTCAAGTAGAGCTATTTTTCCCTATGGAGGGTACCGTGAGAGAGTCACTGGAAAGGCGCTCATTTGTGCTAGCGCTGGGATTGGTAAGTGTTACGTTCGCGCTAGTGTTGCAGCCGTTTTGGGGCGCCATTTTTTGGGCCTGCGCGGTCGCTGTTATCTTTTTCCCGTTACATGAAAAGCTCAAAAGTGTGTTTGGCGACAAGCCGAACCGAGCGGCTTTAAGTACCTTGATGGTGGCCTTGTTCATTGTTGTGTTACCGGTGTTAGGCATTGCTTATTCGTTTGTTCAGGAAGGGCTAAGCTTTTATCAAAAGCTTGACTCAGGCAAGGTCAACCCGGGTGAGTTTTTCGAAGAAATTAGAACCGCATTTCCTTTTATTAATGACTTACTGGCTCAGTTTGATATTACGCCAGCCGACGTTAGAGAGCGCCTGTCATCATTTGCTGTGACGGCAAGCCGAATGTTGGCGGAGCAAGCACTTAGCATTGGGCAAAACACCTTCGCTTTTATTATGAGCGTCGCACTAATGCTGTATTTGACCTTCTTTTTGCTTCGCGACGGTAAGCAGTTGCTACATGTCTTGATGAAGGCGTTACCACTGGGTGACGAGCGTGAGCGCAAGCTATTTCAAAAGTTCGCGGAGGTCACTCGAGCCACCGTAAAAGGCAATATTGTTGTCGCTATGGTTCAGGGCGCATTAGGTGGGCTGATATTCTGGCTGCTTGGTATTCCCGGTCCTATTTTATGGGGCGTAGTGATGGCGTTCTTGTCATTAATACCGGCGGTAGGCGCGAGTTTGGTTTGGTTGCCGGTGTCGGTTTACTTGTTTGCAACCGGAAGCTGGATTGCGGGCGCTATTTTGGTGGCGTACGGTGCAATTGTTATTGGGTTGGCCGACAATGTACTGCGTCCTCTTTTAGTGGGCCGTGACACCAAACTGCCGGATTATTTAGTGCTGTTCTCAACGCTGGGCGGTATTGCATTATTTGGTATTACCGGCTTCGTTTTAGGGCCTCTCATTGCCGCTTTATTCCTGGTGTTTTGGCAGCTGTTTATGTCCGAGTTTAATACCACCGATGTCTATGAAGACGATAAACCGCAGCGTTAAAGCTGCGGTCTTAAATAACCGTCGAGCTGACCTTTAGGCGACAATACCCACTGCCAAAGCTGAATGTCGCGGGCGCGAAAAGCGCCTGCACAGGAAAGCAGATAGTACTTCCACATACGATAAAACTCGTCGTCAAACTGTGCTTTCAGTTGAGGCCAGGCGGCATCGAAGTTCTCAAACCAGGCCATAAGGGTTTTGTCGTAATAAGCACCAAAATTATGAAAATCTTCGCAGACAAACTTCTGCTCCAACGCCTGCCCAATTTGAGAAATAGAAGGAATTTCTCCGTTAGGGAATATGTACTTGCTAATCCATGGGTCGGCGGCGGTATCGCTGACATTTTTACCAATGGTATGTAGTAGGAAAAGGCCGTCCGGTTTGGTGCAGCGTAATGCGACATCCATATAGTCGTCGTAGTTTTTCTGGCCAACGTGTTCAAACATACCCAGGCTAATCACCCGGTCAAATTGCTCGTTTAAGTCACGATAGTCCTGTAAACGGAACTCGACAGGTAGCCCCTCACAGCGTTTCTCGCCCAGTGCCACCTGCTCTTTAGAAATGGTGACGCCCACACATTTCACGCCATAGTTTTCAGCAGCGTATTTCATGAAGCTACCCCAGCCGCAACCAATATCCAGCACCGTCATGCCCGGTTTCAGTCCCAGCTTTTGGCAGCATAGCTCTAGTTTGTCACGTTGTGCGTCGTCTACGTTATCCGCTTTTTCCCAATACCCGCAGGTATAGACCATGTTGTCATCAAGCATGGCTTGATACAGGTCGTTACCCATGTCGTAGTGGTGTTGTCCGACTTTCCAGGCACGCGACTTGTCCTGTAAGTTAAATAAGCGGCTTTTCAGAGAGTGAAAAATGAGCCGGGCAGGGTTTACTTCGTCCTGAATACCGGAGCGCAGCAGCTTAAAAAAGAACTGATCCAGTGACTCGGCGTCCCACAGCCGAGCCATATAAGACTCACCAAGTCCCAGGTTGCCACGCGAAAGAGCCTCATCAAAAACAGACTCGTCATGAACTTGCATATCCCAGGCGCGGTTTCCGTTAATGCGAATATCGGCCTTGGCTAATAATTCCTCAACATATGCCTTAGAGGTTGCCATAACATTTGGTCCATTCTTTCCAGAAATGTCGCATTAACTTAACAGGAAGCTATAACCCTGACAATGAGTAGTCACTGTCCTTCCGGAGAGCGAATAAATTCAGGGTAAGCCTCCACGCCGCAATCCACTTTATCTAAGCCCGCATACTCTTGTTCTTTGGTGACCCTTATTCCGATTGTGAATTTTAGTAACCCCCAAAGGACAAAGCTCGTTAAAAAGCCCCAGACCAGAATGACGGATGCTCCTATCAACTGGTTAAGCAGAGTTGCCCCCGAGTCACTGATTGGAACGACCAGGGTACCGAATATTCCCACCACCCCGTGAACTGAAATAGCCCCAACAGGGTCATCGATATGCAGTTTGTCCAGAAAAATAATGGATAGCACAACCAGTATTCCTGCCGTAAAGCCAACAATGGCCGCCAGCCAACTTGGTGGAGTAACGGGTTGTGCTGTTATAGCAACTAAGCCTGCGAGGGCGCCATTTAGAATCATCGTGAGGTCAGCCTTTTTAAAAAAGACTTTGGTAAACAAATAGGCCGCGACCGTTCCTCCCGCTGCTGATATGTTGGTATTCACAAAGGCGGAAGCAATAGCATTGGCATCCGCGGTAGAGCTTAATGCAAGCTGAGAGCCGCCATTAAAGCCGAACCATCCGAACCATAAAACCAGAGTTCCCAAAGTGGCCAGTGGCATATTAGCGCCTGGAATGGCCATTACGGCACCTGATTTAGAATATTTGCCCAAGCGTGGACCAAGTAATAGAACAGCGGCAAAAGCGGCGGATGCTCCGGTTAGGTGAACAATACTTGAACCGGCAAAATCAACGAAGCCAAGTTCTGACAGGAAACCGCCACCCCAGCTCCATGCGCCCTGGATTGGGTAAATAAAGGCGCTTAATGCAACACAAAAAAGTAAAAAACTATTGAGTTTCATGCGCTCTGCAACAACGCCCGAAACAATAGACATTGCGGTGGCAACAAACACCATTTGGAAAAAGAAGCCGGCGTCAGCTGCGTGGGCTGTTGGCGCGGCATCTGGGTACATGATGGCATAACCAATAAACAAATAGCTGAGGCAGGCTAAAGCATAGAGGGTGATATTCTTAGTCAGTATCTCTGTCGTGTTTTTAGCTCTGACCAAACCGGCTTCAAGCATAGAGAAGCCCGCCGCCATCCACATAACAAAGGCGCCGGAGATTAATAAAAAGAAAGTGTCTAAAACATAAGGCAGTTGCGCTAAGTGCTGTTGAGATTCCATGAGTGCTTCCTCTATAAAGCTTGTTCGTTCGTTTCTCCAGTGCGAATGCGTATGCAATGCTCTAAAGGGGTGACAAAAATTTTCCCATCGCCAATGGCGCCGGTCTGCGCCGCTGACTGAATGACTTCTAACGCTCGCTCTAGCTGCGCGTCACTAACCGCAATTTCGATACGAATTTTAGGGAGAAAATCAACGGTGTATTCGGCGCCTCGGTAAAGTTCGGTGTGTCCTTTTTGACGACCAACACCTCTGACTTCCGATACGGTTAGTCCTTGGCAGCCTATCTCGAATAAAGACTCCTTCACGTCGTCCAATTTAAACGGCTTAATTAATGCGATGATCATTTTCATGGGCTTTACCTTGTTAATGCAGTGTTAACTTTGCCTTTCACGAACCATGCCAAAAAAACAACGTGTTGATTTTTAAGGTTAAATTTATTTTTAAGAGCTTATTAAAGCGGAAACCTGCACTAAGCGGGTGCATTGCACCAAAAAGTTCTATTGATGCGGTGTGCTCAGAAGAGATACTATTTACCAACACTATTGAATGATTAAAGGGTTTAGCCATGCTGGTAGGTGAACGTCAGAGTGACTTAATTGGGCAGACCGATCTCTTACGTATTCAGTCATTGTCGGATTTGACAGGGTGCGACATATTCCTGAAGTGCGAGTTTCAAAACCCGGGCGGCTCTATTAAAGACCGTGCGGCAAAGCAGCTTATTGAAGATGCCATGGAACGTGGCGAGCTGAAGCCGGGAATGACCGTCGTTGAGGGTACCGCGGGTAACACTGGCATTGGTTTGGCTGTCGTTGCTAAAGCTTACGGGCTAAACATGCTGGCGGTGATGCCTAATGACCAGACCCCGGAAAAAGAGCGAATGATACGCTTGCATGGCGGTGAGTTGATGGCAGTGGACCCGGTACCTTTTAAAAATGAAAACCACTTTTACCATACGGCACGTCGTTTAGCCGAAGAGCGCGATGATTGCTGGTGGGCGAATCAGTTTGAAAATACCAGTAACGCACGGGCGCATTACCTGCACACTGCGCCCGAAATTTGGGAACAAATGAACGGCAATATCGACGTTTTTGTGTCGGTGGCAGGCACAGGCGGTACTATTGGCGGTAATTCTAAGTTTTTCAAAGAGCAGGACTCGACCATTGATGTGTGGCTGGCAGACCCTGACGGCTCTGGCATTTATGAGTTTCTGAAAACCGGCGAGTATGTATCACACGGCGGGTCGATGACTGAAGGCATCGGTATTATGCGCTTAGTGGAAAACTTTAAGCAGGCAAAAATAGACCATGCGGTTAACTTACCGGACCAGGACTTAGTGACTATTTCCCGTTACGTACGCGACCATGACGGCATTGTACTCGGCAGCAGCTCTGCCCTGAATGTTGCTGCTGCTTTAGCGGCAGCGCTGAAAAAAGGGGCTGGACAACGTATTGTGACTTTCGCCTGTGACTTAGGTGAACGTTCAGCCAGTAAATTGTATAACCCGGAATACCTTCGAGGCCGGGAGTTGAGCACTGAGCCGGAGCCGATAGACGCATTGTTTGAGCGCTATCGTTCATTGGGCGATAAGGTGTTAAATGTGAGCTGGAATAATGACTAAAATACTTGTCTATGCGGTAAGTTTTCTGGGCGTTATTGTTTCTTCAGCAACCGCAGAAGTTCTGCCGCAGCAAGGGTCACTGTCCGACCTGAAAATACCGCAGTTTATAGACATTGCACACCGGGGAGCATCGGGTTATGTACCCGAGCACTCGCAAGCCAGCACCGTTATGGCGCATGCAATGGGCGCAGACTATATTGAGCAAGACATACAGTTAACCCGTGACAGTGTGCCTGTTGTGCTGCATGACGAAGTGCTGGATTACATTACCGATGTTTCCCAGGTATTTCCGGAAAAGCACCGTCCCGATGGCCATTATTATGTGGTGGATTTTTCCCTTGCTGAGTTAAAACAGCTGTCAATAACGCCACGGCATAAGGACTATGAGCTGGTATATCCTAAGCGCTTCGCAAATACTGAGGTTCGCTTTCCCATTCAAACCTTGGACGAGCAACTCAAGTTAATTCATGAACTGAACCGAACTCGTGAGAAAAACACAGGTATTTATGTTGAGATAAAATCACCGCGCTGGTATCAGCAACAAGGTTATGATTCGACGGCGGCGGTTATGTCGGTACTGGCTCAAAATGGTTATCACGACATCATGGCGACTCCTATTTATTTGCAGTCGTTCGACCCGGAAGTGCTACGCCGATTGAAACGTGAGTTTAACTGGGAGCAACCGCTTATACAGCTTATTGGTGATAACGACTGGGGCATGAGCGATGTGGATTACAGCTCCATGCGTACCAGTGCCGGACTGGAAGCAGTGAAGTCTTATGCCGAGGGCATTGGTCTTTGGTTGAGTCACGCACTGGAAGGCGTAAAAGAGGGGCAGCCCCAATGGTCAACAGTGTTAGACACGGCCGACAAAAAAGGTCTGGATGTTCATGTGTATACCTTGCGCGCGGATGACTTACCTGAAGGCGTAGAGTCTCACTCACAATTGCGACAGTGGCTGAGAGCCGCCGGTGTTGAAGGAGCGTTTACGGACTTTCCGGATCAAAAGTAAAGCGCATTTTTAAGCCATCAGAGCTGTCATCGTAATAGTTCGCGAGAACATCAATAGTTTCAAAGCCGCAGTCCTGATACCAGGCTATTGCGGCTTTATTGTCTGATTTAACCTCCAATGAAAGAGCTTTCGCCTGGCTTTTTCGAGCGCATGAAATAAGCTCATCCATAAGCTTCTGGCCAATACCTTTGCCGCGCGCTTCTGGCGCTACGGCAATGGAGTAGAGCCGCCACACCGAGCTGTTTTTACGGGTCAGTACCAGCGCATAACCAAGCAGTCTATTTCCGTCTCGCACTACCCAGCAGTAAGCCGTTGCAGAGCTTATTAAGTGCTTAAAGCTACGACGACTAATGCAACTGTAATTAAAGGTCGCGCGTTCCAGCCGGACTAAGTTGTCCAGGTCTGAAAGTTGAGCCCGTTCGACATTGACATTCACTGTGAGTTACCTGATTTTACTTGCGCTCGTCGAGCCTGCGGTTAAAGTCCGCCATAATTAGGCGGTAAAGTTCGTATCCCAGGTGTAGATCTTCCACACCGTATTCAATGGACGGGTTATCGTTAATCTCTATTACCACAGGGCCGCGCTCGGTTTGTTTAATATCGACACCGTATAGACCGTCGCCAATCAACCGGGTTGCCTGTAATGCCAGGCGAACCACATCTTTAGGTGCCTGATGCACCCCCAACGTTGTAAACGAGCCGCTTTTAGCGCGAGAAGATGACTCTTTATGGTTATAAATTTGCCAATGATTACGTGCCATAAAGTACTGACAGGCATAAATAGGCCGGTTATTCAGTACGCCGATACGCCAGTCGTAGTCCGTTTTAATAAACTCTTGTGCCAGCAAAATAGTCGACTGTTTAAATAATGATTCCGCAGTCGCTTGTAACTGCTCGAGGTTTTCTGCCTTCTCGACACCGATAGAAAATGAACCGTCAGGAATTTTTAAAACCACCGGGTAGCCTAAAGAGTCGCCAATAGCTTTATAGTCAATGTCGGATTGGCTCAGTAGTAATTTAGTTTTTGGTGTGGCTACTTTGTGTTTGTCTAACAGCTCTTTCAAAAACACTTTATTAGCGCACTGAACAATAGCGTCAGGATGGTCTATCACTACCATACCGTTGGCTTCTGCCTTTTTAGCAAAGTGGTAGGTGTAATGGTTAATTCGTGTGGTTTCTCTTATAAATAACGCGTCAAACTCCAGCAAACGGTTGAAGTCGTCTGCGGTTATTAACTCGGCGTCGATATCCGCTTCTTTTGCCGCCTTAATAAATTGGCTTAGAGCGCGTTTGTCAGAGGTAGGAATAGCCTCGTCCGGGTTGTGTAATATGGCCAGATCAAAGCGCAGCTCCTTACGAGAGCGAGCTTTACGCCAAACTCGTTTACTGAACTGATCCAAAGCATTACCGAAAAAGCTTTGCTCGTTGTCGTCTAACTGGTTTAGGGCACCGGCCTGCAAAGCTGAAATGTGCCAGCGACCATTAAACTCAAGCTGTACTCGTAATATTGGGCATGGGTAGCGCTCGAAAATCTGCCGGGCAAAGTTTGTCAGCGCTTTTTCTTTGCACATACCGAAACAAATAAGTAAGGATAACGATTTCTTGTCGGACTGTTGCAGGTAACGCAGAAGTGATCGGTCGGTCGCATTAATGAGTAACTGATAGTGTGAAAAGTTGTTCACATCGTTAATAGTGGCAACTGACGGAATGACTTTTTGGCCGCGGGCTTCCGCTAATAGGCTGACATAGTAGCCGGTCGACAAGTAAGATAAGTCGTTACAGAGGTTTAAAATACTTTGACGCGAATTCGAGTGAGTAGTTTGCAAGTACTCACTTGCGCTAAGTAAGCTTTGGCTAGGGTAATATGGCTGCCAATCGACCATCTCGTCAATAATGACGTGAGCCTGAGTTTGCATGATGTCCTGATATAAAAAGTGTAAAACCCACGAGTTTATTTGCTTATTAAAAGCAACTGACACTATATTAGAAAGATAACGGATAACAAGCAGATTTTTATTGTTTTTTTGCTATGAAAGGAGTCAGATAAATGCTGACAATTTTGGCTAAGCTGCTAAAGGCGTTGAACTCAGAGACCAGTCCCTGGGCACTGGCCTTAGCAGTGGTTTTAGGAATGTTCATTGGTCTGACGCCACTGTGGCGGATCCATAACCTCATTATTATTCTCGCGGCCCTTATTTTTCGGGTCAATTTAAGCTTATTCCTGGTTTCTTTTGGTGTGTTCTCGGGTGTTGCCTACCTGTTGGATCCGGTGTTCCACGACATGGGTTTGAGTATTCTTAATGCTTCAAGCTGGCAGGGTATCTACGAAGCCGCTTATGCCAGTGCGGTAGGGCGGTTGTCTATGTTTAACCACACCATAACCATGGGGAGTGTCATTTTCAGCTTGTTGGCCGCTCCTTTCGTTGCTGCGATTAGCTATTTTGTCGTGGCAAATTATCGTAAGCGCATTCAAAAAGCCTTTATGAAACTGCGAGTTGTGCAAATTATTAAAGGCAGCCGGTTCTGGCAAATTTACTCGAGTCTTAGGGGGTAATTATGAAACGGGGTATTATTCGTTGGCCTGGGCTGGCCGTATTTGCTGGATTTGTGCTGCTGTTGGTGGCTATTTCCTGGTTATTTCTGGACTCTATTATAAAAGTCACTTTGGAGCACACACTCGGGCGCTTAAATGGCGCTGAAGTTAATATTGAGCAGGTTGAGCACAGCTGGTCGCCACTGGCGTTACGCATAAAAGGTGTGCAAGTGACAAATCCTCAGCAACCAACGCATAACCGGGTGCAAGTGGGGGAAGCGTCTGCCGATATCAGTCCGACAGAACTCATTTTGGGGCGCACTCTTATTGAACAGCTGACCATGACTGGCATAAGAGTCAATCAAGAGCGTGATAGTGAAGGCGAGGTGTACGTTCTGCCGTCAGAAGATGACATGAAGCAGTGGGCCGGCCAGTCCTGGGAAGACTTAAAAATGTCACTGCCGTCGACCGATGAGATTATGGCTCAGGTAAACCTTCGTACTGACAAAGTTATTGAAGAGTCAAAAGCGGCGTATGAGAAGCAGAAGCAGCAAGTTATCGCAGCGAAAGACGCTTTGCCGAGTGAAGATAAAATTAAAGAGTACGAGCAAAAGATAAAAGAAATAACCGAAGGCGATGTTAAAGACTTAGGAGCTATTGCAGCGCGCAAAGAGGCCTTAGACGAACTTAAAGAGTCTATTCGTAAAGACAAAGAAGCTATAGCAAACTTCCGGAACAGAGTGTCAGAAGCGAAAGACGTGCTGCAAACACAAGTCACAGAGCTGAAAAACGCGCCGGGCAATGACATTGATAGAATTAAGTCATTTTTTAGTATGGACGGACAGGGCTTACAGAACGTGACCGGCCTGCTATTGGGTGAACAGGCGAAGCAATGGAGTCAATACTTGTTGCTGGCCTACGAGCAACTGGGGCCCATGCTGGCGCGGTCAGATAATTCAGAAACCGTTAAACCGGTGCGTGGAGAAGGGCAAAGTATCTCCTTTGCCGAGGAAGACGCACCACCGGAATTTCTGATTAAAAAGGCGCGTACTGAGTTTATGGTGGCGGGCACCGTCATTGATGTTGACTGGCAGAATATTACTCATCAGCACAATTTACTGGGGCAGCCAACGACTTACCAGGCGCGTGCTGATAACAGTGAACTCTGGAAGGCGTTTAACTTAAATGGCGAACTCTCGCTCTCAGACTTGGGTATTGATGCCAAGCAACAATGGCAGTTAAAAGGTGCGCAGTTACAGAACCTTGGATTGAGTGAAAGTGCGGAGTTGAGCGCCCAAATTGTCTCCTCATTGCTAGACAGTGACGGCACTATTTTAGTCAGAGAAAACAAGCTTGATGGTAACGCCATGGTCAGAATGCTGAACCTGGACATGGATGCCAGCGGCTCCAGCAAACTGACCAATGCTATTGCCAGTGCGCTTAGCCAGTTACAGCGTTTGGACATTGCGACCAACATTACGGGCGATATTCAGAGTCCTTCGCTGAGTTTTGACTCGGACTTGGATGATCAACTGGGCAGTTTACTGGCCGATACCGCCATGTCAGAGGCTGACGGCAAACTGGCAGACATTAAAGCAGACTTAACGGCGAAAGTATCTGATCAGTTAGGTGGTCAGGAAGAGCTGCTACAAAGCCTGACGCAATGGAACAGCGAATCAGGTGAGAAAGATCAGAAACTGGAAGAGTTACTGAAGTCTAAAATTGAAGACAGTCTGAAAGATAAGCTTAAGGGCCGCCTGTTCGGCGACTCTTAAGCTTCAACTGAGTTACTCAGTGGTTAAAAACTCGCTGAGTAGCTCGGCTTTTTGTTGAATAGAAAACAGTCCGTTCAAGTGTCCCCAGGGACCATTAATTTCTTCGTACTGAACCTCTTTACCCATTTCTCTAAGTTGTTCAGCCGTGTTTTCTGCCATGTACGGCATTAACAGCAGGTCGTTACTGGATGGCAAAAACAAGGTTTTTGCGGAAATGTTTTTTAATCCGTCTTTTAACGTGTCCTGATGCCCGGCAACAAACAGCTGGTTTGCGCGCACCAGATAAAGAATATGGTTGGCATCTGCCAGTGGCGCACGCGCACGGCTGGCAGCGTATAACCATTCCACAGCCGGCAGTTCATGAGTAACGGACTCAAGGCCTTTTTCAGGCAGAGTTTCCTGTTTCGGTACGGCCTGATTAATGTATTCCGGATGCATCGCACCATGGGTGATCATGGCCTGTGCCATAGTGATGCCGTCTAAAGGCGCGTCGCTGTCGTAGTAGTCACCACCTTTCCAGTTAGGGTCCAGCTTAATCGCTTGTGCCCACTGTTCCAGGCCCATTATAGTCCAGGCGTCTAACGAGCCGGCACCAATAACAGAGACCATACGCTCAACCCAGTTCGGGTAAGCCGCTGCCCATTCAATGGCCTGTAATGAGCCCATAGAAGCGCCGACTACTGCATGCAGTTTACTAATGCCTAAATCTTCCAGTAGCGCTTTTTGCACATTCACAAAGTCGCGTATGGTCACCACCGGAAAGTCTAAACCGTAGGGCTTTCCGGTATCCGGGTCAATGCTGGCAGGACCGGTGGTAATGACATTAGGAAGGTTAGGGTAAGCGTTGACTAACGAATCAACGCTAATAACATAGTACTTATCGGTATCAATGGCTTTGCCGGGACCAATAATAGAATCCCAGTAGCCGGCCTGTTGGTCATCCTCACTGTATTTGCCAGCGGCGTGACTGTTACCGGAGAAAAAGTGGGTAATAAGCACGACGTTATCCTTTGCTTCATTAAGTGTGCCGTAAGACTCCCAGCCCACTTTTACGTCTTTAATGGTTTCACCGCCGTGAGTGGTATAACTGTCCATGCTAAAGGTCTTTTTCTCTACCCATTGCTCGGCTGCTAACGGTAGGCTAATCAGCAATACCGCAATGCTAATAACCGTTGTCCATAATCGTGTCATGACACATTCTCCTGTAAGTAATTTTGGTACTGCTCGCGCAATTTATTTTTAACCAGCTTACCGGTGCCGGTATGGGGCAACTCATCGACAAAGACCACGTCGTCGGGCATCCACCAACGGGCAATTTTGCCGGTTAAAAAGTCTTTAATGTTTTGTTTGGATAGCTGGTGACCTTTATTCAGTACCACCAGCAATAGCGGGCGCTCGTCCCATTTCGGATGTTTAACACCAATGACACAGGACTCGTTAACCGCTTCGTGCTGGCTGACAATGTTTTCGATATCCAGAGAGCTTATCCATTCGCCACCGCTTTTAATCACATCTTTTTTGCGGTCAACCACATTCATAAAGCCTTCGGGATCAATAACCGCGATGTCACCCGTAGCCAGCCATCCATCCGGGAAGCTACTTAAGTCGTCATTGCGAAAATACTGCGAAGCAATCCAGTGTCCACGAACCTGCAATTCGCCACGTGTTTCTCCGTCATGCGGTAATGGGTTGTCTTCAGCGTCAACAATGCGGTGTTCAATACCAAAAACCGGGCGGCCAGCCGTTGTCTGCAGTTGGTATTGCTCGTCTTTAGGCCGGTTAATAATGTCTGCCTGCGGCGGCACCGAATGAACCAGCGGACCGGTTTCTGTCATACCCCAAATAGGCTGCCAGTAAACGTCGTACTCTCTGTCGTAAGTTTTAACCAGCCCCATAGGAGAGGCTGCTCCTCCTACGCAAACGCGCTGCAGTGATGGGATATCCAGCTTATTGTCATTCAAATAATTGTGCAAAGTGAGCCAAATAGTGGGTACGCCTAAACCCACAGTGACATTTTCTGTGCGTATCATGTCAGCCATTGCCTCGCCGGATGTTCCGTCGCCAGTGAACACTAACTTACAACCGGACAAAGGACCGGCGTAGGGCGCGCCCCAGGCGGCTACGTGATACATAGTGACCATAGGCATGAGTACGGTATCGCTGCGTAGGTCGAGCATGTCGGCACTGACGGTTGCCTGCGCGTGCAAAACCATGGCGCGGTGTGAGGCCAGTACGCCTTTGGGGTTGCCTGTAGTGCCCGAGGTATAACAAAGGAGCGCCGCGCTGTTTTCATCAACGTCTGGCCAGTCATAGTCTTTAGGCTCTGACGCTAAAAGCTCTTCATAACAAAGCACATTCTTAAGTTTGGTATTCGGCATGTGGTTTTGATCGGTCATCACTACAAAGCCTTTTACCCCGGGCAGCTCGTCCTCAATGGACTCCAGTAGTTCGACAAAACTAAGATCAACAAAGACCCACCCGCTTTCAGCATGGTTTAGGATCCAGGCTATCTGTTCACCGAACAAGCGTGGGTTTACCGTATGCATAACAGCGCCACTGCCACTGACAGCGTAATAAAGCTCCATATGCCGGTAAGTATTCCAGGCCAGACTGGCCACGCGCTCGCCGGGCTGTACGCCCAGATTTTTTAAAGCGTGGGCTAATTGCCCGCTTCTTTCCCAGCAGTCAGCATAGTTATACCGGTGAATGTCACCCTCCAGCCGGCGGGTGACAATTTCCTGTCGAGGGTGGCGATTTGCTGCAAATTTCAGTAAGTCGATAATTTGCAGTGGCCGTTTCATCATATTTCCTAACATGGTCAAATCCCCTTACTACTGGGTTACAACATGAATAAGCCAATGGCCACGGCCAGACCCATTAACGGCACAACAACGGTCACGGCAGCTACAGCCCAGTAGGCGGCACTGTGCTTCTCGTTACAAATAGCGCGAATAGTGGTAACCACATAGCCGTTGTGTGGCAGGGAGTCCAGCGCACCTGAGGAGATTGAAACAATTCGATGCAACTGATCAGGATTAACACCGGCCGCCATGTAATGAGGTCCTACTTCGGGCAGGGCAATCGCTTGTCCGCCGGAAGCCGAACCGGTCAAACCCGCAATAACGCTCACAGCAACGGCAGCGCCGACTAATTCATTGCCCGGTAGATTGGTCATAGCGGTCACGGCAGTATCAAAAGCCGGGGTTATCTTGGCAATACTCCCAAACCCCACGACCGCGGCGGTGTTACCTATAGCCACCAAGGCGCCGGTTGTGGCTTCATGAATGGCGGTTTGTGGCTTATGAAAATGTTTGAAGTTAATGACCGCAATGGCAATAACACCGCCCAGCAAAGCAACAATTAAAGCGTTTTGCTGCAAGGTATCGTGAAAGGTAAAGGACAGTCCAAGTACAACCAGTAGTGGAATTAATCCGCTTATCGGTGAAGGTAGTTCGCGCTCAAGTAGTATTGGATCGCCTTCACGCGCTTCAAATTGTTCACCGTTTGCTATGGCTTTATTAATAATTTTCTTAAGCCACCAGTAACCAAAGGTTGCCATTAACACAGCAACTACCAGGCTTACTTCCCAGGCGGCATAAGGCGAGGTACCCAAGTATTTAACCGGTATCCAGTTTTGAATTTCCGGTGAGCCGGCAGAGGTCATGGTAAAAGTGACAGAGCCAAAGGCCAGTGCAGCGGGAATAAAGCGACGAGGTAAGTTCGCGTCTTTAAACAAACTGAGCGCCATTGGATAAACTGAGAACGCTACTACAAAGACGCTGACACCGCCGTAGGTCAGAATCGCACAGGCCAATACTACAGCGAGCACCGCTTGCTTACGGCCTAACTTGTTGATGATCCAGCGCGCAACACTGTCGGCCGCTCCAGTGTCTTCCATAAACTTACCGAACATAGAGCCGAGTAAGAACATAAAAAACCAGGCCGCCACAAAGCTGGCAAAGCCGTCCATATAGGCACTGACAAAGTTCACGTCACCTGTGAATAATGGTACGCCGCTGCATAAAGCAACGACAACGGCGCAAAGAGGGGCGCTGATAAACAGGTTCATCCCCCGTAGTGTGAGTATGATAAGCAGCACTAAGCCGCCAATCAGGCCAATCATACTTAACATGAGTTACCTCGCAACGAATGAAAAACGGACCATGCTCTGAATCGTTGCATGGAAGTATTCTGCGTTATTAAGGAAATTGACCATATAGTACTATGGTACAGATCACAATTTTAACAATTTGCGCTAGTTTAATGAGCAACCATAGCTCTGAACCGTTAAATTGCTGTAAACGGAAATAACAAATACAAACGACATTATCTGTCAGGGGAACAACCATGAAACAGCCCAAATTTCAGAAATCGATGATTGCAGCAGCGGTAGCTACGTTGCTGGGGAGTCCGGCGGCTTTAGCACAGCAAAACGAAGAAGCTGAAGTCGATGAAGGTAAACTGGAGCGCATTGAAGTAACCGCGCGTCGAACCAACGAGAGCCTGCAAGAAGTGCCGGTTTCCGTGAGTGCATTCGGCGAACAAGAGTTGGAGCAAAGTGGTATTGAAGACATTACTGAGCTTCAGTTCAAAATGCCGAATACAACCTTTCAAGTCAGCCGAGGTACTAATTCAACATTAACGGCCTACATTCGAGGTGTTGGTCAACAGGACCCACTCTGGGGATTTGAGCCTGGCGTTGGTATCTATATCGACGATGTTTATGTTGCTCGTCCTCAAGGCGCAGTTTTAGAGGTGCTTGACGTTCAGCGCGTAGAAGTGCTCCGTGGTCCACAGGGAACACTTTACGGCAAGAATACCATCGGTGGTGCGATGAAATACGTCACACGTGAACTGACTGGTTATAACGAGTTTGAAGTGAAAGGCACGGTTGGCAGTTATAACCAAAGAGATTTGAAAGTTTCCGGGCAGACGGCTCTGGCCGATAACTTTTACGTCGGCGGTGCTTTTGCGACGTTAAACCGAGATGGCTTCGGCGAGTTCGTTAACACGGGCGATGAAAACTACAATAAAGAGTTAATGACAGGGCGGCTAAATGCTAAGTGGCTAGTAAACAAAGACATTAATGTTAAATTTGCTGCCGACTGGACAAAAGACGACTCCAATTCCCGAGGGGGTCACAGAGAGCAAGAGTCGGTATTGAGTGATGAGCCGCGTTTAACCGATGTATACGACTCGTATACTGCTATGCCCACTTGGAACGAAGTGGAAACCGAAGGTTATTCAATGACGGTCGACTGGGCCATCAATAACGACTGGATGTTTAAATCAGTTACTGCTTACCGGGAAGGTTACACTGACACGAACATTGACTTTGATTCGACGGTAAATCCGGTTCTTCTGGTTCCTGCTATTTATGAAGACGACCAAACAACTCAGGAGTTCCAGTTCATGTATCGTGATGATCGCATGGACTTTGTTGGTGGGGTTTACTTCTATGAAGGCGAAGCCTGTGGGGTATTCGGTACAGTGCTAGGCATGTTGGGTCTAACGATTGATAACGGTGGCTGTGTTGATACTTCAAGTCAGGCCGCTTTTGGACAGGCAACTTACCATGTCGATGACCAATGGTCGTTTACCTTAGGAGGGCGTTACACTCGCGATGAAAAAGAAGCTGATGTTTACCGTTACACTTATGCTGGCGTGAAATTTCTGGACCGTAATGACTACGCTGCAGACCCTATCGCGGTTAACTCTGATTTCACGACAAAAGCGGATTGGAGTAAGTTTTCACCGCATGCCAGCGTTAGTTATCAGGCAAACCCTGATTTGATGTTCTACGCAAGTTACAGCAACGGCTTTAAATCAGGCGGTGTTGATATGCGAGCGGACGTCTCAATTAACCCAAGTGCCCGTGACCCTTATGATCCTGAAACAGTAGATACTTACGAAATTGGTGTGAAAAGTGAGTTCATGGATGGACGCTTGAGAGCGAACCTGTCAACGTTCTATTCAGACTATCAGGATATGCAGGTCACTGTACAAACTGCCGTGCCAACAGGGGTGTCTTCGCAAGTCCTGAACGCGGCGGATTCAACCGTTAAAGGTGTTGAACTTGAAAGTACCTTTGCAGCAACGGACTCTTTGAACTTTACCGGTTCAATTGGTTACATCAATGCTGAATTTGACGAAGTGGCAGTATTCAACCCAACGACGCAGCAAGTTGAGGATGTTTCTAACCGCTGGTCGTTTGCAAACACGCCTGAGTTGACTGCAAATTTAGGCTTTAACCAAGAGTTTAACCTGGGAAATGGCGCCTTGGTTTGGTCTGGAGCCGTCGCTTATCGCGATGAAACGCAAATTTTCGAAGAGCCATCGCCGTTGGATGAGGACTCATATTCTCTCGTAAATACCAGCTTAGTATGGTACTCGAACGCGTCGAACTGGACTGTCGGTCTGCATGCGAAGAACGTTTTCGATGAAGAATATCGCTTGTCTGGGTATAACTTTGGCTCAACCTTTGGAGAAAATATCGTAACCGGTTACTACGGTGACCCGCGCACCGTATCTCTATCGGTCGGTTATCGTTTTTAACTCCCGCTCGCCAGTATTGCCGGTTATCCGGTAATACTGGCTTTTTTCCTCTAAGTCGATAGCATGGTCATGAAAGACACCTTACCGAATAATAATAAAAATATGGCCAGAGCAATCATCGCTGACGACCACCCGTTGTTTAGGGCTGCAATGCAGCAGGCTTTAAGTGAAAGTCTTGACAGCGACATCATCGAAGTTTCCAGTTTCGAGCAGCTCGAACAGTTATTACAAGAGCAGCCTCAAGTCGAAATTGTGTTTCTAGACCTTTCAATGCCGGGTAACAAAGGACTCACAGGCTTATCGGTGCTGCGTAGTCAGTATCCAGACATATTAGTGGTCATTGTGTCAGCAAATGAGGATACAAAAGTCATTCGTCAGGCTATGGCGCTGGGGGCTAGCGGTTATATACCTAAGTCAGTTCCTCTGCCGCAGTGGCAGGTAGCGGTATCAACGGTTTTAGCCGGGTACAATTGGTTACCGGAAAGTATGAGTAACATCGATTTGTCAGCCAGTGAGGATATGACAGAGTTTGCGAACAAGCTTGAGCAGCTAACACCACAGCAATTTAAAGTACTTCAATGCATCGCTGACGGTTTGCTGAATAAACAAATCGCTTACGAGTTGGGCGTACAGGAAACGACAATAAAGCAGCATGCATCAGCTATTTTACGTAAGTTGGGATGCGTTAACCGAACTCAGGCGGGCATTCTATTTCGGGAGATGCTAGATACTCCGGATACGACGGATGAGTCGCTTTAAAGCTCCGCTTTTCAAGGGTTTCGGAATAAAGTAAGCATCCACTTCTAACGCTTCTTCTCGTAGTGACTCATCAGGGTCGGCCGAATTAATAATGGCTGGCGTTTGAGTATTCCAGAGAGCTCTCAGTTTTCTAACGATATCGATACCAGTAACTCCGTCGTCAAGGTGGTAGTCAGCCAGAATCAAGTCACACTTGGCTAAATGGCGTATGTCATTTATACCGCCCGCTGATTCTACTTTGGCGCCCCAGTCTGTCATAAGTTGAGAGGTTGCTTCTAACACTCGTTTATCGTTATCGATGACCAATACCGTCATTCCAGCCAGCGGTTGTGAGTTTTCTACCGCTTCCCGAAGTTTAGGTTGTTTACTGTTCGACTCCCACCGCACGGCCGGTAAAGAGAGTTTGAATGCAGTGCCTTGCCCTGGGGTAGAGCGCATATCGAGCTTTATATTGAGCAGTTCGCACATACGCTTAACAATAGATAACCCTAGCCCAAGTCCCGGGTTATCGCCAGTGGAAGGTAGCTGGTGAAACTCTTTAAATATTTCTGATTGTTTATGCTTAGGAATGCCTGTGCCTGTGTCAATAACCCAAACGTTGACTGTATTACCATGACGCCTGGCTCCTATTACTATGCGGCCTGACTCAGTGTACCTTACGGCATTCGATAATAAGTTTTGCAATATGCGTGTCAGAAGCTTTCTGTCGCTGTTGATAACAGCCGATGTCGGGTGATATTTAAAGAGAATTGATTTCTCTTCAGCGACAAATTGATAACGCTCCGCCAGTGGTTTTATCACCGCGTTCAGGTCAACCTCCTGATAGTCGGGCTGTAAGTTTCCAGAGTCGAGTTTTGTCATATCAAGCAGCATAGTGAGCAGCTCTTCGGCATGCTCCAGCGAACGCTGAATGTTTGTTGCTAAAGGTTGTTGATCTTGCGACAGCCGCGATTGCAGCATTTCGCAAAACAGGCTGGCTGCATTAAAAGGCTGCATAAGATCATGGCTGACTGCGGCAAAAAAGCGTGACTTGCTTTTATGGGCTTCTTCCTCAGCGAGCTTAGCCTTTAATAGCTGTTTTGTTCGCTCGTCAACGCGCTCTTCCAGTTCTTGATTGATTCGCTGGAGCTGCTTCTGCGCCTCAATACGCTCGGTAATGTCACTGTAAGTAGTAACAAAGCCGCCGCCGGGCATAGGGTTGCCTTGTAGCTCTATGGTCAAGTCACCTTGCTGGCGCTGGTATCGGTACGCGCTACCAGCCTGTAGGTAATCCAGGCGCTTTTCTATTTCTTCATCGGTGCTGGCTCCGTCCGAACGACTCAGCAGACCGCGTCGGGCATTGAATCGCAAAAGTTCTTCTACTGGCATTCCTGCTCTGACCAGGCCGTCGGGGTAATCAAAAATCTCTAAATAACGACGGTTCCACGCAACCAACCGAAGATCTTGGTCAACGACACTAATGCCCTGCGGTATATTCTCAACGGAGGATTGAAGTAGCTCACGGTTAAACTGATAGAGCTTCGAAGCTTCTGTTGCCCAGTCGACCATGCTTGATACGGGTGCGTCGTTTTGTTTGGAAACGGTATCTAAAAGAAGGCGACTAGCAGAGGTACCAATAATGGCAGAAAGCTCTCGTTCAATACGTATAAGCACCGGAGCCGGAACCAGAGCATCTGTATTGATGCTCTGGATGTCGATATTGAGGCGCTCGTGAAGGGCTTGCAATTGTTGTTGATTATAAAAGCGAGTCAAGAGTGAATGTACTGTTCCCCAGGCGATAACTGGCTGGTTAATATATTCGCTGTTGCTGCTTGTGAGCTGACTATCATTAGTGCGTCGTTTCGACAGAAGTGAAAAAAGAGTGAAACACAAAAGGTTAAGGCCAAGGCTTAAAAGTACGCCGTTGGCAATGTCGATATCGGTTAGCCGCGAGTTCGACCCAATTGAAGGAATAAGCAGTAGCGTTAGCCAAACACAGGTACCGACGAAAAGACCGCTGAAAACACCGGTTTGAGAAGCGCGCTTCCATAAAACCGTAGCTAATATGCCGGGAGCCAGCTGAGCGAGCAGTGCAAGCGATAAAAGCCCTGAGTTAACCAACGGCATTGAGTCGATAGTCACTTGGTAATAGAGGTATGCCATTAGCATTACAATGACAATGGTGACCCGTCGTATTCTCAAGATTCGCTTAGGCGTGAAGCTAAACTGGCGCAGCCGGCTTTTTGTCAGACGCAGCCAAATGGGCATAACTACGTCGTTAGAAATCATAATGCTGAGTGCGAGCAAAGCGATAATAACCATACTGGTAGCGGCAGATAAGCCGCCAATAAATGCAACTAGTGTAATATCGGGTCGCTCGCTGATAAGCGGAATGCTTAATAAAAACGTGTCGTTAGCCGCCTGCTCGGGGGCTAAGTGCAACGCTCCCAGCGCGATAGGCAAAATGAAAAAGTTAATACTGAATAAATACAGAGGGAAAGCCCAGCGAGCTACTTTTAACTCGTCGGGGTGAGTGTTTTCTACATAACTGACATGAAACTGCCGTGGTAAGCAAAACATGGACAGCGCACCAAGCAAGATATGCACTGTAAATACGTAACCCCCGCCTTCTTCACCGGTCAAAACATCGCGAGTGACTGGGTTTTCGAAGCTGGCTCTAAAAAGGTCGCTTAGCCCGTCAAAAAGGCTGTAACTTACGAACAAACCAACAATAACAAAAGCGACAAGTTTGACGATTGACTCGAAGGCAATAGCGTCCATTAATCCAGAGTGCTGTTCTGCAAGACTAAGTCGGCGCGTACCAAATAAAAAACCGAACCCAACCATGAATAAAGCAACTAAGAATGACAGGTCTGAAAGCCACAGCGGACTATTGTCGAACCCAGTGACGGCCGCAAAACTGGAGGTAACTGCCCGTAGTTGCAGAGATATATAAGGGACAACAGCAACAAAGGCCGTTAAAGCAACGGCTGCCGCTAAAACCGGAGATTTACTGTATCGAGTGCCTATTAAATCGGCGATAGACGTTATGTTTTTCTGCTTACAATAGTTCAGAAGTTTTAACTGAACACCGTGTAACAGCAAAAATACGATAATCGCCCCAATATAGGTTGGAGCAAATGCCCAGCCGTAGTAGGCAGATTGGGTGACAGTGCCAAAAAAGGCCCATGAAGTGCAATGAACGCCTTGAGCGAGAGAGTAACGGTAAGGTTTTACAGTATTCGTTGAGGATTTATCGCCTCTGTATGCAATAACGAACAGAACAGCGAGGTACGCAATAGCAGCAAATACCGTAACCTCAATACTCAGCATGGCTAGTAATGATCCTGATGGTCACGAAACACTGTCAATGACCATTGATATTTAATAGCGCCTAAGCGTATGACTAATGTTGCTGACATACCGGCGGCGAGCGCAATAAGTGGTTGGAATGGCACCAGTAACACATATACCGTAGCGCCAACCAGACAGGTCGTAGCGTAAAGTTCGCCTTTTAGCACCATAGGTATGTCGCGTGCTAAAACGTCGCGAAGCATGCCGCCGAAACACGCTGATATTGTACCCATAATAACGGCAATAAATGGGGAGAAGCCTGCAGCTAGTGTCTTTTCGGTGCCCATGGCTGCGAAAAAGGCTAACCCGAAAGCATCCGCTATTTGTAGCGTTGTCATGGGTATGTAGGCTTTAAATCTTAACCACACAATGGTGAGTAACGCAGCGGTTAAAATGGTGTACAGATAAACTTCATCGTGCGTCCAAAACACCGGCAAGCCAAGTATTAAGTCCCGAATCGTTCCACCGCCAATAGCAGTCGCAGAGGCGAGAACAATGACACCAAAGCCGTCCATTTTCTTACGAAACGCTAATAATGTGCCAGCTATCGCAAAAACAGCGACACCAGCCTGATCTGTCCAGTAGAATATCTGTTCCATGTGCGGTATAAAAGGTCAAAATGTTAAGGCTTAGTTTGTCATTAACCTTTGCTGATTCCCAGCACAAATTATGCCGTCTTACACACAGTCAAGCTAAGGATTAGCGTCAATGAGTGTTACCCAGTGCACCACAAAACATGCGGTTGATGAACTGGTAGAGTCATACCAGCGCGTGCCTATGCTCATTATAGCCACGCACCCGAACCGGGAGCGTATTGGTGAGCGAGCGGCATTGCTCGACTTGCACCTATCAGGAACGGACTATTTAAGTCGTGTAAAACCTGAGTTTGCGAAAAATGGTAATGCCGGCCGCGCATTGCTCGATGAATATGTGAGCCGCTCGCCTATTATCTTTGAGGCCACTGACAGTGGTGGCATCAAGTTGCGTGCGCACAGCACTAAAACCGTTCTGACATTAGCCGGCCGCCGCCCTCAGGACGAGTATCTGGTGAGTGAGGACGAACTGGATAACGGTGTCGTACTCGGACTTAACCATCGTATTGTGCTGTTGTTTAAACGCCTTCCGTTAAAAGACACGACAGTTGACGACAGCCATACGCTAATGGGTATTAGCGCAGATATTCAGGCAATACGTCACCGAGTTGAGCATCTGGCGACGTTGTCCGTACCTGTTATTATTCGTGGTGCTATTGGTGTTGGTAAGCAACAAGCCGCGTATGCCATTCATAAAGAACAATTTAGCGATAATAAAACCTTTATATCAGTGAATTTAGCCGCAGTTCATGATGCGGTCGCTGAAGCAGAGTTATTTGGTGTGGTCAGAAATGCTAAGCATCAGCCGGGTTATTTCGAGCAGGCTGCTGGCGGCACTATTGTGTTGGAAGATATCGAAGACGCTTCAGACAACATCCACCAATTACTGAGCCGCGCATTGCAGAGCCAAAGTGTCATGCCTAAAGGTAGCACTAAAGCCATACCTATTGAATGTCGCATTATAATAACCAGCCATCAGGAGAGTAGTGCCGTTGATGAGTCGTCGATGGTATCGATGCTGTTTGAAAAGCTGGCGCCGTATCAGCTATTTATGCCGCCATTAGTGCAGCGTAAAGAAGATGTTGGCTTGCTCTTCGACGCATTTGTTCGTGAGCAATGGCGCAAGTTGTATCCTGAAAAAGCGGATCAATTTGTCATACCGGGCGAGTTGATGAAACAGCTGATGACTTTTACCTGGCCGGGTAATGTTCGTCAGCTTCGAAATGTCGCGAGGCAGGTTGTTATCGACAGCCGAGATCAAGAGCAACTGTATTTAGACCCGCAACTGTTGTCCTTATTGAAGCCTCAGTCACCTCAGACGGGTTCGGTAGAATCCGCGCCTAAACAGCGCCGTCCGAATAGTGTAAGTCGTGGCGAGCTGACCGGAGCGCTGGAAAGCTGCCGGTTTGAGCTTCAGGCTGTTGCTAAACAGCTGAATATCTCGCGAGCGTCGGTTTATCAATTAATCCAGCGCTTTGACGGCCTTCAGACAGCGCAGGATCTTAGCGAATCGGAAATTAAAGGCAGCTACGCAAAACACCGGGGCGACACCGAGAAAATGATGTGGGAATTACGTGTCTCACAGATAGGCTTGAGACGGCGTTTAAAAAGCTTAGGTTATGACATTTGATTCTACTGAGAGTTGAAAAACTTTCTGTTAAGATACGCTGTCTGTAAATTACGAATTGTATTTTGGTTGCTTTGTCCCCATATCTCTGGAGAAGCAATCATAACGAATAATAATTTAACGTTAATTTGAGGGAAACTTATGGACTTTTTTATTAGCTCAGCTTACGCCCAGGACGCTGGTGGACAAAGTGGTGGCGGTATGGAGCTTATCTTCATGCTGGTCATGTTCGCTTTGATTTTCTATTTCATGATTTACCGCCCACAAGCAAAGCGCGTGAAAAAACACAAAGAATTAATGGGCTCTTTGAGCAAAGGTGACGAAGTTCTGACTCAAGGTGGGTTAGTTGGGAAAATCACCAAAGTGAGCGACGAAAAAGACTTTGTTGTTATCGCGTTGACTGACGAGTTAGAAGTGACCATTCAAAAAGGTGCTGTTACTTCTGTTCTTCCTAAGGGAACCATGAAATCACTGTAATGTGATAAAGAAATAAGCAGGGGCACGACGTGTTAAACAAATACCCGTTGTGGAAAAACTTGCTGGTTATCTTTGTTGTATTAGTGGCAGCGCTTTATGCGCTGCCAAATATTTATGGCGAAGACCCAGCGGTGCAAATTTCCGCAGATAGAAACGCAACCATTGATGCAAGCACTATGGATCGCGTGCGCAACACGCTGAACAGTGTTGGCATTGAACCGAAAAGCGTGTCATTAGAGAATGAACAACTGTTGGTTCGTTTGAACTCAGACAACGAACAGTTAAAGGCCAGAGAAACCATTCTTGATAGCCTTGGTGACAACTATATTGTCGCACTCAACCTCGCACCGGCAACACCCGAGTGGCTGAAAAGCTTAGGTGCACAACCAATGAAGCTCGGCCTTGATTTACGTGGTGGTGTCCACTTCTTAATGGAAATCGATATGGACGAAGCAATGTCCAAAATTGTCGATGGCATGAAAGACACTGTAAGAGCTGAGTTGCGTGAAGAGCGTATCCGTTACAGCGCCGTTCGAGTTGACGACACAGCTGTCGAAGTCGAGCTTCGTAACGACGAAGCGTATCAGCAGGCAGCCCAATATCTTGATAACCGTTATCAGGGTTATGTACTTGCTGAAGACGAAGAAAATCGTATTTTGCGCTTAGAAATGAGCGAACAGAAGATTGTCGAAACGCGCGACTACGCAGTTGACCAAAATATTACCATTATGCGTAACCGTGTGAACGAGCTTGGCGTCGCCGAACCGGTCATTCAACGCCAGGGCTCTAACCGCATTGTTGTTGAATTACCTGGTGTTCAGGACACTGCCCGGGCAAAAGAAATTCTCGGCGCGACAGCAACGCTGGAATTTCGCATGGTCGACACTGAAAACGATGTGCGTGATGCGCAAAATGGCCGCGTGCCTTTTGGTAGTGAATTATTACCAATGCGGGACGGTCCACAGCAACTGCTTAAAGAAGACGTTATTTTAACGGGTGACCACATTGTTAATGCGGGCGTTGGCTACGACGAATATAACCGTCCTCAGGTAAATATAACGCTAGACGGTGCTGGTGGTAACAAAATGTCGTTGGCAACAAAGGACAATGTTGGTAAGCCAATGGCAACGGTCTTTATTGAGTATGAAGCAACTGAAGAGCGCGACCCGGAAGGCAACCTGCAATTCACGAAAAGTGCTGAGGTTATCAACGTTGCCACCGTACAGTCTCGTCTTGGAAGTAGCTTCCGTATTACCGGTGTTGGTGCTAACGAAGCACAAAACCTGGCGCTGCTGCTTCGCGCCGGTGCTCTTATTGCGCCTATTCAAATTGTTGAAGAACGAACCGTTGGTCCAAGCCTGGGTCAGCAAAACATCGATTCGGGTACACAGGCTATTTTCTGGGGCTTTGTTTTAGTTCTGGCCTTTATGGTCGTGTATTACAAGAAGTTTGGTCTGGTCGCAAATGGGGCGTTGGCAACCAACTTAATTTTAATTATTGGCGTTATGTCAATGATACCAGGAGCGACACTGACCTTGCCGGGTATGGCAGGTATTGTCTTAACCGTTGGTATGGCGGTCGATGCGAACGTACTTATTTTTGAGCGTATACGTGAAGAAATAAAAGCCAAGCGCAGTCCGCAACAGGCTATTCACCATGGTTATGACAGTGCTCTGTCGACGATAGCCGATGCCAACGTCACGACATTAATTGCCGCACTTATTCTGTTCGCTATTGGTAATGGGCCTATTAAAGGTTTCGCTATTACTTTAGCAATCGGCATTATTACATCCATGTTTACAGCCATTGTCGGTACGCGTGCCATTGTTAACTCCGTTTGGGGTGGCAAGCGATTATCGAAGCTGTCGATATAAGGGAGGTACAGGAATATGATTAATTCAGAAGAACGACTTCCCTTTATGCGCTTCCGGGGCGTTACCGGAATCATTAGTGCATTATTGGTTATTGCGTCTATCGTGTCATTGTCGGTGAATAAGCTGAACTTTGGTCTCGATTTTACCGGCGGTACTTTGCTGGAAATTGGTTTTCAGGAGCCGGCCGATCTTAATCGCGTGCGCAGCTCTTTAGAAAGTGAAGGCTTCGGCGATGCTGTTGTGCAGAATTACGGAACGCAGGAAGATATTCTTATCCGTCTGGAACCCCGTACTGACGTAAAAGCCGAAGAACTTGGCTCAAATATCCTCGAAGCACTGCGTGCAGAGTTCGACAAGACAGTTGAAATGCGCCGTATTGAATTCGTTGGCCCTAATGTGGGTGACGAGTTCATTGAGCAGGGCGGTTTAGCCATGCTGACAGCGCTAATCTGTATTTTACTGTACATTGCGATGCGCTTTGAATGGCGTTTAGCGGTCGGCGCAGTAGCCGCATTGGCACATGACGTGATACTAACGTTGGGACTATTCTCTTTCTTGCAATTAGAGTTTGATTTAACGGTACTGGCTGCTCTTTTAGCCGTGATCGGTTACTCCATTAACGATACTGTTGTGGTGTGTGACCGAATTCGGGAAACCTTCCGTAAGTTCGCTAAGCTGACTCCGGTGCAAACGGTTAACCGGGCACTGACTGACACATTAAGCCGTACTTTAGTCACGTCAATTACCACTATTTTGGTGTTATTGACCTTGTTCTTCTTAGGCGGTCCATTAATTCACGGTTTCGCAACAGCGTTGTTATTCGGTGTGGTTATCGGTACCTACTCGTCAATTTACATTGCAAGTACCGTCGCCTTAGCCTTTGGTGTAAGCCGAGAAGACTTAATGCCTCCGGAAGTTGAAAAAGAAGGTGCAGACCAGGATCCTCTTCAATAAGAAGGTCCTGAGTTAACATTACAGGAGATTAGAGCATGCTAGCCGTTGTTTCACCTGCTAAAAATCTAGACTATGGCAGTGACTTGCCGAAGTTAGACGTCACCCAGCCAAGAATGCTGGACCAGGCAGAGGCCTTGGTTAAAGTCTGTCGCAAATTAAGCCCACAAGACTTAAGCTCGCTAATGAAAATTAGTGATAAGTTAGCCGGGCTTAACGCTGCGCGATTTGAAGAGTGGCAACGGCCGTTCACGGAAGAAAATGCTCGTCCTGCATTGTATGCGTTTAACGGAGATGTCTACACGGGTTTAGAGGCAGCTTCGTTAGATGCTGACGCAGTGAATAATGCGCAGCAGCATTTACGCATATTGTCAGGGTTATATGGTGTATTAAGACCTCTTGACTTAATGCAGCCATACCGCCTGGAAATGGGCACGAAGCTGCAAACCGAGAAAGGTAAAAATCTCTATGAATTTTGGGGTGAGTCGATAACAGAACAGCTCAATAAAGACCTGGACGCTATCGGCAGCTCAACCTTAGTTAACTTGGCATCGAACGAGTATTTTTCTGCGGTAAAACCAAAAGCGCTGAACGCAGACATTGTAACGCCGGTGTTTAAAGACGAAAAAAATGGTCAATACAAAGTCATTAGCTTCTATGCTAAGAAAGCAAGAGGCATGATGGCGCGCTTTATAGTGAACCAAAAGCCACAATCTGTGTCTGATCTTAAAGAGTTTGATGCGGCCGGATACAGCTACAACGAAGACCTGTCAAAAGGTAATGAGTTGGTGTTTTGCCGGGCAGAGCAAAAATAAGGAGCCCTGAATGAGTGACGACAAAGTAGAAAACTCTCCGGCAACAGAAGATGCCAGCCGGAAAACAACCTGGGCCGTTGTTATTGTCATTGTGGTTGCGGTCATTGCTGCTGTTATTTGGTGGTGGTTACCCTCGGAAAAGCCACAGCAGCAAGAAAAGGTTGTCGTGGAGCAGTCAACCTCAACAGAGGTAGAAGCAGAGTCATACGAACCTGAAGAGCCTGCAAAACAAGAGTCGGAACCTTTACCGGAACCCGTAGAGCCAGAGCCTGAACCGGTTGAACAAACCGAAGAAGACCCCGAGCCGGAACAAATAGCACTGCCAGAGCTTAACAACAGTACGCCGACGGTTTTACAGGAGCTGGACTCAAGCGATATTAACATTCGTCCGCTGAAAAGCTCTCAGCTTATCCGCGACGCTGTCGTATTAGCCGACAATATTAGTAATGGCAGTATTGTTCGAGACCGCACTATTGTGCAGCGCCCCGATGGTCGTTTTAGCGTTATAGAAGTGGATGGTGAGCTTTATATTGATGAGAGTTCCTACCGTCGTTACGACGCACTCGTCGACTGGTTCGTTAGTCTGGACGCCTACGCATTAGCTGACAACTACGAGCTATTTAAGCCTTTAGTTCAGGAGGCGTATGCGGAAATTGGCTACCCGGATTCAAACTTTGATGACACCCTAATCGAAGCTATCGATGTGCTGTTGTCGACACCAGTGCCGGAGGGTTTGGTCGAGGTGAACGCTGACAGTGTCATGTATACTTATGCGGATGATGCTTATGAAGCGTTACCGGCAGCCCAAAAGCAATTGTTGCGAATGGGGCCGGATAATATCGAGCGTATTAAACAAAAACTTAGAGAAATCCAAAGGGCACTGCAGTAGTTTATGAAAAGTAACGATCAGCTTCCTGAATTTGTAAAAGGCGAATTTCCTGTCAGAGACAACCGTTTCTTGCGCTGGATTGGTCGTGTTGGAATGCGTCTCATGGGAGGCTGGAAAATTAACGGCAGTATGCCAGCGGTTAAAAAGGCGATTCTTCCTGTGGCGCCACATACGTCAAACTGGGACTTCCCGGTTGGCGCGTTCGTTATGCTTGCTATGGGACTTAAACTGAATTACCTGGGTAAGAATAGCCTGTTCCGCTTTCCTATAAAAACGCTGATGACTAAGCTGGGAGGCATTCCTGTCGATAGAAGTGCCGCTAATGGCGTAGTTGGCAGCATGGTGGAGCAGTTTCGTAGCAAGGACGAGCTTATTCTGGTTATCACCCCGGAAGGAACACGTAAAAAAGTTACGGAATGGAAAAAGGGCTTTTTGCACATGGCGAAGCAAGCAAAAGTACCGGTTATACCGGTTGCATTCGACTTTGCTCGTAAAGCTATTGATATTGGCCCAGCGTTAATGATCACCGACGAAATTGAAAAAGAACTGCTTCGCGTGAAGTCATTTTTCGCGCATGCGCAGGGCAAACGGAGTGAAGCATCGTGCTGAGAAGTTTGGCTGCTGTCATTATGTGTTTTCTTGCACTGGCCGCAATGCCGGCTAAGGCGGGCGACTTTTGGCAACAGCAATGGACGGTTCCTGGTGAAGCTGAAAGTAATAACTTAATTATTCGTCCTATACGTGAGTCTGATAAAGCGCGCTTTTTTCACTCTTACATGACATCACAAAAATGGTTGTATAAGAAACTCGGCTGGGCTTGGCCTTCTGAGAAAAGTACGCTGGAACAAAACAGTACAATGGTGGATTACCACCTGGAACAAGCCGAACAAAAGACTGCGTTCACTTATGTTGTATTGGATAAATCCGACAATTCTATTATTGGTGCGGTTTATATGGTGCCTGTGGCGTCGGAGCGCCAGGAAAACAGTGGTATTTCAAAAAGTGCCTATAACGCAGAAGTCAGCTGGTGGTTGTTAGAAAGTGCTGTTGATAATAACCTCCATAACGATCTCTTCGCTTTACTAACGCGTTGGCTTGGGGAAAGCTGGCCATGGCGGCAGGTTATGTTTCCTGTCTCTGAAAATAACGCAACAGCTCTGCAACTGTTAGAAAGCAGTAAAGCACGCTACATTGGCAGAAACCTCGATACACAAGAAAAGTATTTCTCATACGCAATTTCACGCAAATAATTCCTCGTTGTGCTATGATCGCGCGCAATTCGCTATTGAGTATAAAAGACAGGTTAATTAAGGAAGACTTATGCAGGTAATTGAAGGCGGTATCAATGCGGCTGGCAAAAAATTTGCCATTATCGTATCTCGCTTCAACCATTTCGTTGTTGAAAGCTTACTGGACGGTGCTGTTCAAACATTAAAGCATTATGGCGAAGTGGCAGACGACGACATTACTGTGGTACGTGTTCCTGGCGCCTATGAAATTCCGGTAACAGCAAAGCGTTTAGCGCAGTCGGGTAAATATGACGCCATTATCGCTGTTGGTGCAGTGATTCGCGGCGGCACGCCTCACTTCGAGTTTGTCGCAGGCGAATGCAATAGCGGACTGGGTCGTGTTGCAACCGAATTTGGATTACCGGTAGCCTTTGGTGTTATTACCACAGACTCATTAGAGCAAGCTATTGAACGAAGCGGTTCTAAAGCGGGTAACAAAGGTTCCGAAGCCGCTTTAAGCGCGCTCGAAATGGTCAACGTACTGGATAAAATCTAAAGATGAAACCTGCAGCACGAAGAAAAGCACGAAAGTTAGCGGTTCAGGCTATTTACTCCTGGCAGTTGTCGCAAAACAGTTTTAGCGATATAGAAGCTCAGTTTTTAACAGATACGGACACCGACAAAGTCGACGTAGATTACTTTCTTGAGCTAGTGCGAGGCGTTGGCGGTCAGTACCGTTCGCTCGACGAGTCTTTGAAGCCATTTTTGGCACGTCCGATAAACGAGCTTGATCCTATCGAGCTGGCGGTTCTGCGTATTGCGGCTTACGAGTTAAGCGAACGCATGGATGTTCCGTACAAAGTTGCCATTAACGAAGCGATTGAACTTGCCAAATCATTTGGTGCTGACGAAAGCCATCGTTTTGTGAATGGTGTTCTGGACAAAGCGGTAGATACCTTACGACCCGCACGAAAATAGTTATGCCTAACGACGAGTTTTCTCTCATTAACGATTATTTCGCAAATCGCTCCGCTTGTCGGAGCGATGTTGTAATAGGCATTGGTGACGACGGCGCTGTCGTTAAACCCATGCCCGAGCACGATACCGTTGTGGTTACTGACACCTTAGTTGAAGGTGTACATTTCGACAAAACCACGCCGCCAAGAGCCATCGGCCACAAAGCTGTTGCCGTCAATTTAAGCGACCTGGCGGCAATGGGGGCGCAACCAAGTTGGGTGAGCTTAGCGCTGACCTGCCCCAATACTAACCAAGACTGGTTGACAGAGTTCAGTAGCGGCCTTGATGAAATCTGCCGTTACTATGACTGCCAACTTATCGGTGGTGACACAACCAAAGGCCCTTTAACGGTAACTGTTACTGCTCATGGGCAATTACCAACTGGGACGGCAATTAGTCGAAGCGGAGCAAAGCCCGGCGACTGGGTTTACGTGAGTGGCTCACTCGGTGATGCAGGACTTGGCTTAAAAGTCACACAGAATAAAGTCAGCACAACAGGTCGCCACTTGCAGCATGTCATTGAGCGGCTGCACTACCCAACACCACGGGTGGCAATGGGGCAGGTACTTCGGGGCGTTGCAACGTCTTGCATTGACGTCTCTGATGGCCTGATAGCCGATTTAGGGCATTTACTGAATCAGGCACAAGTTTCCGCGCAAATCGATTTAGAAAAATTACCCCTGTCATTGGCACTTACCGAAACATTAAACGCCAATGAAGCCCTGGCTATGGCGTTAACAGCCGGTGACGACTACGAGCTATGTTTTACATTGCCTGAAGAGCACCGTGGTCGCATGGAAACGCTGACATCGCATTTAAAGACCAAACCCGTTTGTATCGGTCGGATAATGAAAGGTGCTGAAGCAAAAATTAACATGCACTACGAAGGCGAGCCGTGGGAACTTCCGCAAGGCTATAAAAGCTTTAACCACTTTGCCGAAGAAGAAATAGTCAAAGAAGGCGAGTAAGTCATGCCGAAACTGAATTGGTTTAACCCTATCCACTGGCTCTCCCTTGGTTTCGGCACAGGGTTAGCCCCAAAAGCCCCCGGCACCTTCGGGACCTTAGTCGGCATACCCTTTGTCTACCTGATTACCCAACTCACATGGCAGTGGCAACTTATCGCCCTGATACTGGCTACAATTATCGGTATCTTTCTGTGCCAATACACCGCCAAAGCCATGGGCGAGCACGACCATCCATCTATCGTATGGGACGAAATAGTCGGCTACGGCTTCGCAATGTTTGCATTACCTTTTGAAGCAACCTGGCTCATCGCCGCCTTTCTTCTATTCCGCCTTTTCGATATCTGGAAACCCGGCCCCATCGGCTGGTCCGACAAAAAGCTCACCGGCGGCACCGGCATAATGATGGACGACGTCCTAGCCGGCATCCTAACCACCGCCATCTTGCATATAGCGGCATACTTCCTTTAAAGCCCGAGGGGACAGATAACCCTCTTATTTCGCTTGAGCATAGGGAAGCTTTCCTGTGGAGACGCTACGAGTTCATCCATGAACGCTTGACGAAGGCCATCCATGGCCTTCGACACTCCCCAGTAAAGCTTCTCTATGCTCGTAACGCTTATAAGCGGCTTATCTGTCCCTTCAGGCTAGAAAGAGATAGTCGCTGCGTAATATCGAGGGGTATAAGCGAGCGCCCACATAGGTTGTAAGGGGCACTATGGAGGTGTGCAGCGCCATGGATGGCGCTGCTCAAGCCCTACAGGGATGTATTTACGGGCGTCCTCCATAGTGCCCCTTATAACCTCAGCGCTCGCTTTTCCTCGATCTAGAAAAAGCGGGCTTTGACTTGGGCTTCTATGCCTTCGGCGTCGAGGTTGAGTTCGGTGCGGATTTCGGCTTGGGAGCCGTGTTTGATGAACTCGTCGGGGAGTCCTAGCTGCAGGACAGGAATAGACAAGCCTTTGTCGGCGAGATATTCCAGCACGGCACTGCCAGCGCCACCGGCAATGACGCTTTCTTCAACGGTGACTAGACTGTCGTGTTTGGCAACGGCGTCTTCAATGGCTTGGGTATCCAGAGGCTTCACAAAGCGCATATCAATAATGCTGGCGTTTAATGCCTCTGCCGCTTGTTTAACTTCAGGCAATAGTGTGCCAAAGTTTAGGAATGCTATTTTTTCACCTTCGCGGACGGTTCTGGCTTTGCCTATTTCTAGTGGTTCAGGGTCTCTCAACTCGAGCCCGACACCGGCACCACGTGGGTATCGAACAGAGGCCGGTCCCTTGTACTGATAACCGGTGGTCAGCATATCCAGGCATTCTTGCTCGTCACTAGGCGTCATTATTACCATATTCGGTATGCAGCGCATGTAGCTAATATCAAAAGCGCCCTGATGGGTTGGGCCGTCGGCACCAACAATACCGGCGCGGTCAATCGCAAACAACACATCTAAGTTCTGCAGCGCCACGTCATGAATTAATTGGTCGTAACCACGCTGTAAGAACGTTGAGTAAATAGCGACAACAGGTTTCATACCAGCTATGGCTAAACCCGCTGCGTAGGTAACACTGTGCTGCTCGGCTATGGCGACATCAAAATATTGTTCAGGGTAGGCTTGTGAAAATTCGACCATCCCGGAGCCTTCCCGCATAGCGGGTGTTATCGCCATCAAGGACTTATCATTTTGAGCTGTGCTGCACAGCCACTGACCAAAAATATCGGAGTAATTCGGAACACCCGGTGCCTTTTGTGGCAGCTCTGACGACTTAGGATCAAACTTGGGCACGCCGTGGTAACCAATAGGATCCTTCTCAGCGGGCTTATAGCCTTTACCTTTTTGCGTCACTATATGCAGTAACTGAGGACCTTTCAGGTCTTTCATATTACGTAGGGTGTCTACCAGCGCATTAACATCGTGACCGTCAATGGGGCCTATATAGTTAAAGCCAAGCTCTTCGAAAATTGTGCCCGGTGCCATCATGCCTTTCATATGCTCTTCGGCACGGCTGGCGAAATGACGAATATGAGGCAGTGGACTTAGCAGCTTCTTGCCGCTCTCGCGTAATGAGGTATAAAAACGACCAGACAGTAAGCGCGCGAAATGATGGTTCAGCGCACCGACGTTCTCTGAAATTGACATGTCATTGTCGTTCAGAATAACCAGCATGTCGGGCTTTATGTCACCGGCATGGTTCATTGCTTCAAAAGCCATACCGGCGGTCATGGCGCCGTCACCAATAATGGACACCACTTTCTGCTCACGTTTTTGACGCTGCGCGGCAACGGCTAAACCTAAAGCCGCGGATATTGATGTACTCGAATGCCCAACAGAAAGCACGTCATAGTCGCTTTCTTCGCGCCATGGGAAAGGGTGCAAACCGTCTTTCTGGCGAATGGTATGCAGCTGTTCTTTGCGACCCGTGAGAATTTTATGCGGATATGCCTGATGGCCAACGTCCCAAACTAACTTGTCATTTGGCGTGTGATACACGTAGTGCAGAGCAACAGTAAGCTCAACAGTTCCCAGGCCAGAGGCTAGATGACCACTGCTTTGACTGACTGAGGTCAGTAAAAACTGACGCACTTCAGCGCATAAATCGGTCAGTTGACTCGGCGCAAGCTCGCGCAAATCAGCTGGAAAATTAATTTTATCGAGTAACGGGTAATTTTGTATCATTCGCTCAGTGATCCCGCTTCAGCAGGACGTCAGAAAATTGTTCGAGTTTTGCCGTATTGTAAGGGATATCGGCGAGTGACAGTAGTGCTTTCTCATGCAACGAGCTTAAGTATTTTTGAGCACCTTCGACGCCTAATAGCTGAACATAAGTCGACTTGTCTGCCGCTGTGTCCGAGCCCTGCGGTTTGCCCAGTAGCTCTGTGTTGCCAATAACGTCGAGAATATCATCCTGAACCTGAAATGCGAGCCCCAAATGGGTCGCAAACTCTTCAAAATGAGGCTGCCATTTTAGTGCTTCCTCTTCACCACACAGCACGCCTATTGTTGCCGCAGCTTCAATTAAAGCACCGGTTTTATGTCTGTGCATGTGTTCAAGTTCGTGTTCGCTTACCTGTTGACCGGTGGCTTGTAAGTCAATTGCCTGGCCGGCACACATTCCGGCACTGCCACTCGCACGAGCCAATGCATTCACCATAGACAACTGACGCTCTGCCTTCAACCCACCTAACGGCGATTCTGACAATAATTCGAAAGCCAGGGTTTGCAGAGAATCGCCCGCCAAAATAGCGGTCGCTTCGTCAAACGCAATGTGGCAAGTGGGTTGGCCTCGCCTGAGCTCATCATTGTCCATGGCGGGCAGGTCGTCGTGAATCAGTGAGTAGGCATGAATCAGCTCAATAGCACCGGCAGCCGTCAAAGCGGCTTGTTTATCGCCACGGCAAATTTCGGCAATAGTCATTAGTAAATAAGGACGGACACGCTTGCCGCCCAGTAGCACGCCATGCTCCATCGCCCGCCTAAGCGTTTCATTAATAGAGTGACGCGCCAGCTGCTGTTTTAAAAATGCGTCGACTTGCTCGCGCACATCAGCCGTTAACGCATTAATGCTCACATCACTTCTCCGTCATCATTATCAGCAGAGCCTTCCTGAGCAGCCATGAGTGTCGTCACTTTTTGCTCAGCCTGTTGCAGCTGTTGTTGACTGGTGCGAGCCAGTTGAATGGCCTTCTCAAACTTTTCCAGCGACTTTTCCAGTGGCAGTTCACCGTGCTCAAGCTCATTAACCAATGACTCAAGCTCTTCTAATGCCTGCTCAAACGACGGGGCTTTTTGTTGTTCTGACATAATGCTTCTTGCGCAATTGTTGTGTGTTAGGGCTAATTATCCGATAAAGAATCCCGAATGTCAGCCGATGATCTCATTATTCCTGTGTAACATAACAAGAAGATGCTTGTCAGAGCAGCGCTATTGTTTAAGAATGGAGCGTAGCTGGAATGGCAAAACGAGAATTGGGGAGGAGAACTGAGTGGATATTGCAACGCTCATAGGAATCATCGGCGCCATTGGCTTCGTGGTTGTGGCGATGGTTTTAGGGGGAGACATTGGGCTATTTCTTGATACTCGCTCATTTTTTATTGTTTTTGGCGGCTCCCTGTTCATTACGCTCGCAAATTTCTCGCTTAGCCAGTTCCTGGGCACCGGCAAGGTTGTCGTAAAAGCCTTCTTTTTCAAAATTGAACACCCGCAAGAGCTTATCGACACTGCAGTTGAAATGGCTGATGCTGCCCGTAAAGGTGGTTTTTTAGCACTGGAAGAAGCCGAAATCCCCAATAAATTCTTCCGTAAAGGTGTCGACATGCTGGTCGACGGCCACGACGCAGAAGTTGTCAGAACAACTCTTTCGAAAGACATAAAAATGAGCTTTGCGCGTCATGAAGAGGGCGCTCGAGTCTTTAAAATTCTCAGTGATGTAGCACCAGCCATGGGTATGATAGGTACGTTGATTGGCCTGGTGGCTATGCTGTCCAACATGGATGACCCTAAAGCCATTGGTCCGGCAATGGCTGTTGCCTTGCTGACAACGCTGTATGGTGCGTTTCTGGCTAACGTTATTGCTATTCCAATTGCTAATAAGCTAATACTGCGTGCCGAGCAGGAAAAGCTTAATCAGCAGCTGGTTCTGGATGCTATTTTGGGTATTCAGGACGGTCAGAACCCGCGCGTTATTGAAGGTATTCTGCGTAATTACCTGGCTGAGTCGAAGCGTATCGGCGATGGGGACGAGGAAGAGTAATAATGGTCTCTGAAACAGTAAGAGACGAAGAAGAAGAGTGCGATTGTCCACCACAGGGACTTCCCATGTGGATGGCAACGTTCGCCGACTTGATGACACTGTTAATGTGTTTCTTCGTCTTGCTGTTGGCGTTTTCAGAAATGGACGTGCTGAAGTTTAAGCAAATAGCGGGTTCAATGAAGTACGCACTTGGTGTGCAGAATAAAATTGAAGTGAAAGACATTCCGAAAGGCACTAGCGTTATTGCTCAGGAGTTCCGTCCGGGGCGTCCTGAACCAACACCTATAGAAACCATTCAGCAGCAAACCGTTGAAATGACCCAGCAAATGCTGGAGTTTCAGGAAGGTCAGTCCGATTTTGCCGGCGGTCAGCAAACCGAGCGCGGGGGTCAGGAAGCAGACAGCGAAAGTGATGAAAAACAGGCAGAATCAAAGAACACCGAAGCTATGACTCAGGTGTCTAAAGAGCTGATGCGACGCATTGAGCAACAGCTCGAAAATGAAATTAAAGCAGGCACCATTGAGTTAGAGCAGCATGGTCAGCAAATCATTATTCGTATCCGTGAGCAGGGCTCGTTCCCTGAGGGGTCCGCTTTCTTACAACCGCAGTTCCGACCAATTATTCAGGAAGTAGCGACTGCGCTTAAAGAAATTCCGGGTGAAATCACTGTTTCAGGACACAGTGATAACGAGCAAGTGGTGTCAGAAATTTACTCCTCACGTTGGGATCTTTCCAGCAAACGGGCCGTAGCAGTTGCCGAAGAAATGCTAAAAGTAGACGACTTTAGCGAAGATCGTATGGTGGTTATGGGGTATTCAGACACCAAACCACTGGTGCCTAACAACTCTGAAGAGAACCGCCGCCGTAACCGCCGAGTAGAAATTTCCGTCATGCAAGGTAAAGCAGCTGAGTCAGATGAGGAAGTTGACGTTATAGACTAAGCGCTGGTTTCTGGCGCTTAGGACACGTATAATTGCCGACTTTCCCCAACGTCTAATGATATTGCTATGAAGTTTGTTGTTCGTCTGCACGCCGAAATTACCATCAAAAGCGCATCCGTACGAAAACGCCACGGTAAGGTGTTAACCAATAACTTGCGCAAAATTTTGGCGCCGATACACCCGTCCATTTATGTGAAGTGGCTGTGGGATCGTATTGAAGTGGCGGCGGATACTGACAGTAATGATGCTCGCGACGCCATACGCGAGCTCCTCAGAAACACTCCGGGTATTTCATGGTTCGCTGAAGTTATCGAGCAGCCGTTAACTGACTTTGATGATATTGCTGATTTAGTCGGCGAGCACTGGATTAAACGGCTACAAGGCAAGAGCTTTGCTGTGCGTGTAAAGCGCCAGGGCAAACACGAGTTTAACTCGCAGCAACTTGAACGCTACATAGGCGGCTATTTGCTGAAACATGCTGAGAATTCCCGAGTGCAACTCACGCGACCTGACGAAGAAGTACAGCTGCAAATTACCAATCAGGTGGTTCATTTAATTGGTGAACGTATCGACGGCCTGGGCGGCTTTCCTATTCCAACTCAGGAAACGGTGCTGTCTTTGTTAAGTGGCGGTTTTGATTCGGGGGTTGCCAGCTATGAGTTTATTCGTCGCGGTGCGCGTACTCACTTTTGCTTTTTCAACTTAGGGGGCGACGCTCACGAAGTCGCGGTTCGTCAAATCGCCTATTTCCTATGGAAAAAGTACAGCTCATCGCACCCTATTAAGTTTATTAGTGTCGACTTCGCGCCTATTGTCGATGACATTTTAACGAACGTCGATAACGGCCAAATGGGGGTTGTACTAAAACGCCAAATGCTAAGGGCGGCTGCCCGGGTTGCGCACTATGTAAAAGCCCAGGCTTTAGTCACTGGAGAGGCTATAGGCCAAGTGTCGAGCCAGACATTATCAAATTTACGTGTCATCGATCAGGCGACGCCGACATTGGTGCTACGCCCGTTAATTACCAAAGATAAACAGGAAATTGTCGACGAAGCGAAGAAAATAGGCACCGAGCCGTTAGCTAAGTCAATTCCGGAGTACTGTGGGGTTATTTCGAATAAGCCGACGGTGAAAGCGGTACCTGAAGTTATCGAGGCGGAAGAAGCGAAGTTGAACCAGGATTTGTTAGAGCAGGTCGTGCGTGCATCGAATGTGTTGAGCATGCAGGATATTGCTGAGCAAACTGAAAACGAATTGAAAATGCCGGACACCACAGCGGAACTCAATAAACAGAGTGTCATCATAGATATTCGTAATGACGATGAAATTGAAGCTGCACCATTGAACGTTAATGCAGAGGTCATCGAAATTCCGTTTTTTAAATTAGCCACGAAGTTTCCTGAATTGGATCAAAGCCATGACTATTTGCTTTACTGTGATCAGGGAATTATGAGCCGTATGCAGGCGTTGCTATTGCACGAAAATGGCTTTACCAACGTATCTGTTTATAAGCCTGACTAAAGAGACGTATTTATGCTGGCAAGAGTGCTGTTTTTTATTCTGTTAACCGTCACTACGGTGTTGTTTTTATGGCAATTTCCAACGACTGGCGCCCAAAGTATCCCTTATTTAGATAAAGCGGTTCATTTTGGAATATTTTTTGTGCTGGCTATGACCTTTCACAAAGCTTTTGCCTTGTCTGCCCGATTATCGCTGTTATTTTTAGCCTGCTACGGCTTGGCTATTGAAGTTGCGCAAAGCTATGCACCAGGACGCGGTGCCGATGTCTACGACTGGATAGCCGACGCTTGCGGTGTTATTGCTTACTTTGGCTTACACCATGTATTAAAAAAGTCGCGTTCTTAACGCGACTTTTTAGGTTTTTTCGACTTAACCGGCTTTTTCCCTTTCGTATCTTTCTTCGCCTTTTTCTTAGGCTTAGACTTTTTCGTCGACGGGAATTTGTATTGAGGACGAAGCCCTTCAATAACACGTCTGTCGAGTTGTGCATCTAAATAGCGCTCAATCCTGCCAAGTAATAGGGCGTCATGCGCTTCGACTAACGAAATAGCCGTACCTTTTTGCCCACCACGAGCGGTGCGGCCAATACGGTGTACGTAGACGTCCGCTTGTTTCGGTAAGTCGTAATTAACCACCAGGGCAATGTCATCAATATCCAGTCCGCGGGCAGCGACATCGGTCGCAACTAGCGTGATGTTCTGGTTTTCCTTCAGCGTATTAATAATCTGCTGACGCTCGTTTTGAGGCATGTCACCTCTTAACGTGACAATTTTACGCGTATCAGTAAATTCACTGCGCAGGAAATTGGCGACTATTTCAACCCGCTCACGAGTACGCACAAACACAAACTGGCGGCCGTCAAAGTCTTTTAGGGATGAGACTAAAAGCTTACGCTTGTGCTCATCGGTGTCAGCCAAATGAACCCACTGAACAATTTTACCGCGCTCGCGCTTGGGTGGTTGCACGTCAATGTACTCGGGTTCTTCCAGCAGTTCTTTAGAAAACTTAATAACCCCAGAGCTACCCAGAGTTGCTGAGAACAACAACGACTGCTGTCTGTGTCGCGCCTGCAACGCCATTTCTTTTACCGTAGCGGCGAAACCCATGTCCAGCATTCGGTCGGCTTCATCAATAACCAGCCACTCAACGCTTTCTAAGTTGTATTGTTCGGCTTCCAGTAAGTCCATCAGACGACCTGGCGTAGCGACCACAATGTCGTGGCTTTTTTCCAACTGAGACAGTTGACTGCCATAATTGATACCACCAGTGACAACCACTGACGACAAACCCGTTGCCTCAGAAAACAATGAGGCTTGCTGGTGTATTTGCTCGGCTAACTCACGCGTCGGCGCTAACACCAAAATGCGCGCCGGCCCCGGTTGTTTACGAGGAAAGTCCAGTAAATGCTGAAGCGCGGGCAATAAAAAGGCCAGCGTTTTGCCGGTGCCTGTTGGCGCACTCACTAACAAGTCCCGACCGTCGAGCGCTTGTGGAATACTTAATTGTTGAACCTTGGCCGGCTTGTTTAAATCGGCTGCTTTAAGAACGCCAATTAAGCGATCATCCAGTTCTAACTCTTCCCAGTCTGGGACCATCTTTTTTCCTCTTTAAATTGCATTAACGCAACAACAGCAAAGCCGAGTTGGTTGTTTGTAAAATACTGGTGGTAGTGCTGCCCACCAAAAACTGACGGATACGCGAATGACCGTAGGCGCCCATAACCAACACGTCAATATTGTGCTCATTCTGATACGCATGCAGCGTTGGTTCAACCTCGCCCGAACGTATTTCAAAACGGACATCATGGCCGAGCTCGCGCAGGTGGTTTGCGGCCGACTCAATTGAGGCATGGTTATCGTTGGTGCCAGCGCCAACCATGACTAAATGCAGCGGTAAACCTTTGAATATCGGGCTCTCGGCCAGCAAGCGTATGCCTTTTCGTGAAGAGTCACTGCCATCGTAAGCTAACATAACGCTTTTGGGTTCAGTAAATTCTTCAGGCGCCACCAAGATAGGGCGGTGCATAGTTCTTACCACGGTTTCCAACTGGCTGCCTACACGAGTAGTCCGAGTTGTGTCCTCGCCGTGTAATCCCATAACCAACAGGCGCATAGAGTCTTCAATTTCATGCAGCGACTCGGCTAAGTCACCATGACGCTGGCGCAGGTTTACTTGCTCGACACCGTCTTCCAAAGCGCGGGCTTTCGCGCTTTCCAGCATATGATGCCCTTGTTCAAGCGCTAACTTACTGCGTTGTTGGTCGAGTTCTGCAAGCTGTTCCAGTAAGGCCTCACGACTGCCTAAACCAATATTGCCCGTCATATCCGTTTCAGTCGGATAACGCGCTTCGTCCAGTACGTGGAAAAGCGTCAGTGGCGTTTCAAGTCGCAGCGCTGCCCAGCTGGCGTAATCGCACACCGATTGCGTCGAGGCAGAACCGTCAATACAAGCAACAACATGTTTCATCATCGAATTCCTTTTTAGTGGCCGCCCATTAACTTATCAACCGCTTCTGGTTTGTCATGAACACCAAAGCGATCCACGATGGTGGCACTGGCTTCGTTCAGCCCAACCACGTCAACATCAGCACCTTCACGGCGAAACTTCACTACTGCACGGTCAAGTGCTTCAACGGCGGTAATATCCCAGAAATGGGCATTGCTCACGTCAATAACAACCCGTTCAACACCTTCTTTAAAGTCAAATGCGGCGAGAAACTTCTCAGACGAGCTAAAGAACACCTGGCCGACAACGCGGTATGTGCGTTTAATGCCATCCGCATCAACATCCGATTTAATATACAGATAATGCCCGATTTTGTTGGCAAAGAACATGGCAGCCAACAGCACACCGACTAAAACGCCTAATGCTAAGTTATGTGTTGCGACAACAACCGCAACGGTACTCACCATAACGATATTGGTCGACAGTGGGTGTTTTCTCAAGTCTCGAATAGAGCTCCAGCTAAAGGTACCAATAGAGACCATGATCATCACTGCAACCAACGCTGCCATGGGTATTTGTACCAAAATATTATCCAGCACTAAGACCATAATCAGCAGAAAAATACCCGCAACCAAGGTGGATAAGCGCGTACGACCACCTGATTTTACATTAATAATTGACTGACCAATCATGGCACAACCCGCCATACCACCAAGTAAACCAGAACCAATGTTGGCAATACCCTGACCTTTACATTCGCGGTTTTTGTCGCTGGACGTGTCGGTTAAGTCGTCAACAATGGTCGCCGTCATCAATGATTCAAGAATACCGACAACTGCCAATGCCGCAGAATAAGGGAAAATAATGGCTAAGGTTTCGAAGTTTAAAGGTACATCAGGCCATAAGAATATCGGCAGGGCGTCAGGAAGCTCGCCCATATCACCAACGGTGCGAATATCCAGGCCTAAAAACACCGCAACAATGGTTAAAGAAACAATACAAACCAACGGAGACGGTAGAATTTTTCCAATGACCGGAATGTAAGGGAAGCCGTAAATAATAGCCAGGCCGGCCGCCGTCATTGCATACACATGCCAGGTGACATTAGTCAGCTCGGGCAGTTGTGCCATAAATATCAAAATAGCCAGGGCATTCACAAAGCCTGTTACCACTGAGCGCGAGACAAAGCGCATGAGGTCCCCTAACTTGAGGTAGCCCGCAATTATCTGCAGCACACCGGTCAACAGAGTGGCGGCAAGCAGGTATTCAAGCCCGTGGTCTTTGACCAGGGTCACCATAAGCAGGGCCATAGCGCCTGTAGCAGCGGAGATCATACCCGGACGACCGCCGGTAAATGCGATAACAACCGCAATACAGAACGACGCGTATAAACCCACTTTCGGGTCAACACCGGCAATGATAGAGAATGCGATAGCTTCAGGAATTAGCGCTAGAGCAACGACAATACCTGAAAGCAAATCACCACGTATATTAGAAAACCAGTTCTGCTGGATAGACTTCAACATAGTTAAGTGACACCAAATTTTAAAAAAACAATACAGTAATAAGTGGCCGGAATGGCCAGAAAAGCAGTAAACAGCCTACTGCGCACCTGTGACAGGGAAATGACGGCTAGGGTGGCGTAATACGCGTCAGCACGTAGGTGGCTCCTTATGGTTTGAGGCTGGTTAAAAAAAGAGCGCGAATTTTAGCATAAAATGTGCCAACTACAACCGAAAAATTATTTTCGGTCGCTGTCTGGGGCATTGCGTTGCGAGGGGTCGCTCTTAAAATCGCTGACCAACTTGCGCGGGTTCAGAGCTTCGCGTTGTTTTTGAGCGGCTTCGGCCCACCAGAATAACTGATTCAGAGTTCGGCCAAAATATTGGATCCAGCGTTCAGTGTCTTTAACTTCCTGATTGAATTTGCCATTTTCCTCAAACACTGTTTGTGCTTTAGGCACGTGGATCATAGCCGATACCGGCAGGCAGCCTAACTCTGACATGAAGGTACGCATATTAACCGCAGCGCGAACACCGCCCCACTGACCGGCCGAGTAAGTCACAATGGCACTGGGTTTATAGGAATACAAAGACGCACCGAAGTGATTCAGTAAGTTTGCCAGAGCGGGACTCATGGAGTGGTTATACTCAGGGCTGACCATCACGTAAGCATCGGCGGCTTCAATTTTCTTAGCCAGGGCGTCCAGCTGCTCGGGAACGTCTTTTTCGTGATAAGAAAAATGTGGCTTGAAAACATCGTCAAATGAGTAATCTAAAGGGTCAACAAGTTCGACTTCGGCGTCGTCGAAGCTTTGCTCCAGGTAATTAACGCAGGCTTTTGCCACTCGCTCTCCCAGTCTGGCTGGCTTGGGCGGCGTACTGTCACGTACCGTGCCTAAAAACACTAAATATTTCATTGTGGTTCCTTAACTGAATTTCTCGCTGGCAGAAAGCTAATTGCAGCCGTGGATAATAGCAATAGCAGCGTTGATATCATTAGGCAAGCAACCAGTCCCCATTGCTGATAAACCCAACCCGATAAAATGGTGCCCAGCAGACGCCCGGCGGCATTGGCCATGTAATAAAAGCCAACATCCAAAGACACTCCATCGGCGCGTGAGTACGAGACAATAAGGTAACTGTGCAAGGATGAATTAATGGCAAACAAAATGCCGAACAACCCTAAGCCAATAATTATACTCTGGGCAATCGGTAGGTGCTGCCATAGTGCCAAGCCAAGCGCGAGTGGACTTATAGTCAGTAGTGCATTCCAGACAATCGCCTGAGTTTTGGGCACGTCCTGGCTACTTTTTGTGAATTTAGGCGCAATGCTTTGTACAAAGCCGTAGCCAATAACCCAAAGCGCTAAAAAGCTGCCGACCTGCCAGTGGCTCCAGTCTAATTGGCTGGCTAAGAACACCGGTAAAGCAACCACAAACCAGACATCGCGCGCACCAAAGAGTAAAAAGCGCGCGCCCGATAGAATATTAATAGGCCGGCTTTTAGACAAAATGTCTTTAAACTTAGGTTTGAACTTGGCTTTGCCCGACTCTTTCTTCAGGAAAATCAAACTGCCTATCCAGACCACGCTAAGCATAATTGCCATGGACAGCACTGCGCCCTGAAAGCCAATTAACGTAAGCAACAGGCCACCCAAGAAAAAGCCAACGCCTTTTAAGGTGTTTTTTGAGCCAGTGAGTATGGCGACCCACTTATACAGCTGACCCTGCTTGTCGTCCGGCACCAATAGCTTAATGGTGCTTTTGGCACTCATTTTATTGAGATCTTTGGCAATGCCAGATAGCGCTTGAGCAGCCATCACCCAAATGACGGTGAGCATAGAACTGGGTACCAACAGCATGACTAACGCCACAATCTGTATACCAAGCCCAATGTTCATGGTGCGATTGAGCCCCCAACGAGCGCCCAGCCAGCCACCAAACAGGTTAGTGACCACACCAAAAAATTCGTAGAATAGGAACAACATAGCGACTTCCAGCGCACTGTAACCCAACTGGTGGAAATGCAGCACCACCAGCATACGCAGCGCGCCGTCAGTCAGAGTAAAAGCCCAGTAGTTGCCCGTAACAATTAAGTATTGGCGTATTGCCGGCGACAGCTGACTCAGCATTAACCGACCTTTTCGACCAGCTCAACCGCGCGGTTGGCATAACCCCACTCGTTGTCATACCAGGCGTAAATTTTTACATGCGTACCGTTAATGACTTTGGTGGACAGGGCATCGACAATGCTTGAGCGAGGGTCCGTTTTGTAATCTATCGACACTAACGGGCGCTCTTCGTAACCCAGAATGCCTTTAAGTTCACCTTCTGCGGCTTCTTTCATCCAGTCGTTAACCTCTTCAACAGAAATGGTTTTTTCCACTTCGAATACACAGTCGGTTAACGATGCATTGGCTAAAGGAACACGTACCGCATGTCCATCAATTTTGTCTTTCAGCTCTGGGAAAATCTCCACAATAGCAGTAGCCGAACCGGTGGACGTCGGAATTAAACTCATGCCGCAAGCGCGGGCCCGACGTAAGTCTTTGTGCGGTGCGTCAAGAATGGTCTGCGTGTTGGTTAAATCGTGAATAGTAGTGATAGAGGCGTGTTTAATACCAATTTTGTCCTGCAGCACTTTGACTACTGGCGCCAGACAGTTAGTGGTGCAGGACGCAGCAGTGATTATCTGATGCTTGTCAGGATCATATAGATGGTCATTAACGCCCATTACAATATTCAAAGCGCCGGGCTCTTTGACCGGAGCGGATACTACAACTCGTTTTACGCCTTGTGACAGGTAATCATTCAGAACATTTACGGTTTTCATTTTGCCGGAAGCTTCTAAAACCACATCACAACCACGCCAGTCGTTGTCGGCAATGGTTTTTTGCTGAGAGAAGGCAATACGCTCCCCGCCAATTTGAATCGAGTTATCCGCACCCTCGGCCTCATAGCCCCAACGACCATGCACCGAATCAAAATTCAGAAGGTGTGCAAAGGTTGCCGCATCAGCCCCCGGGTCATTCACCTGCACAACCCGCAGCTCAGGATTGTCCCACGCCGCGCGCAAGGCTAAACGACCAATACGACCCAAACCGTTAATTCCAACCTTAATAGTCATAAAAGACTCCTTAATTTTGACTAAACCAGTGACGAGTCGGGTTAGCGAACCACACTAAAGAGAGCATTACCGGAACTTCAACCAGTACACCAACAACCGTGGCTAACGCTGCGCCGGACTGCAAGCCAAATAGTGAAATAGCTACAGCTACTGCCAGTTCAAAAAAGTTCGAAGTGCCAATTAAGCAGGCTGGTGCCGCAATTCTATAGGGCAGCTTAATTAATAACGCAATAATAAAGGTAATAGCAAAAATGCCGTAGGTTTGTATCAGCAATGGTGTTGCTATCATGGCAATGTCCAATGGACGTGTAAGCAGAACTTCCGCTTGAAAGCCGAACAGCAGTACGACCGTTAGCAATAGCCCGATAATAGACCAGGGCTTCATGCGTGCATCAAAGGCTTGCAGCGCAGAGTCGACATTATGCTGTCGCGATGTTGCTTTGCTCTTTAGCCGCTGGCGCGTTAACAGCCCGGCAATAAGCGGTGCTACTACGTATAGGCCAACACTTAACAGCAAGGTTTGCCAGGGCACAATAATATCGGTAATACCCAGCAGCAGGGCAGCAATAGGGGCGAAGGCAAAAATCATAATGACGTCGTTGACCGACACCTGTACCAGCGTATAACTGGCATCGCCTTTGGTCAGTTGGCTCCAGATAAACACCATAGCTGTGCACGGAGCAACACCGAGTAGAATGACCCCGGCCAGGTACTCGTTAGCAGTTTCGGGCTGAATGAAATCAGCAAATACGCCTTTGAAAAACAGCCAGCCGACCAGGGCCATAGTAAAGGGTTTTACCAGCCAGTTAATAACGACCGTTAGAATAAGCCCTTTGGGCTCTTTAGCAATTTGTGTAATAGACTCGAAGTTGACCTGTACCATGACCGGATAAATCATCAGCCAAATCAGTACGGCGATAATCAGGTTAACCTGCGCAAACTCAATACCTGACAAAACCTCAAAAATTGCCGGGAATACGTTGCCCAGTAAGGTTCCTGCAATAATCGCCAGAGCAACCCAAACCGATAAAAACCGTTCAAACACACCCATTATCGACATCCTTGACTTGTTGAGGAATCAACGACGCGTGATAAGTCGCAGTAGTATTAATGATAGTCGCCATCCAGTCTTGTAGGGCCGGGTTTATTCGATAGTACACCCAGCGCTGATCTTTACGGTCGGCTAATAAGCCGTATTCGCGCAGTTGCGCCAAATGCCGCGACACTTTTGGCTGTGACATACCAGTCGCGTCCACAAACTGGCAAACACATAACTCACCATGGTGTTGCAGCATTAGAATCATTTTCAGGCGCAGGGGGTCAGCCATAATTTTGAAGAACTCATGAGGTGCATCAAACAGCTGCGGACGGTCACTTTTCTTGCGTAAAATAAGCAACAGCATCTTTATACGCTCTCTTAATTCGTGCGCCGTTTTCTTAAAAGCATCCGCTTTTTTACTGGTCACCGGGTCGGGGAAGTCCCAGGCAATGAAGTGCTGATCACCGCATAAAGTCTGGCATTCAGTGCGAGCTCGATCACACAGGCTTATCACGTAATCAAAGCTATTGAGATCAATATCAGCAAGCGCTTTTGAATGCAGCCCATCCGTTTCAACACCCAAGTGCTCTAATGCCGCTAAAGCACCCGGCTCAGGTTGTGTCGGCTCAGTACCCGCACTGGCAACCTCAAAGTCATCACCAGCAAACTGCCGAAAAATAGCCTCCGCCATCAAAGACCGCGCAGAATTCGCCGTACACAGAAACAAAACTTTCGTCATCAGGTAACACCATATATTCGATATTCCATATATATGTTATACCGAATATATTGGCCGCGCAATAGCCAAGCTGGGAGGCTGGGGACTGAACCAAGAGCGCTGAGGCTACAGGAACCATTGTGGAGGACGCCCGTGAATACATCCCTGTAGGGCTTGAGCAGCGCCATCCATGGCGCTGCACACCTCCACAATGGTCCGCTGTAACCGTCGGGCGTGCTCCTGTTTCAGCCCTCACCTGATATCAATGGCAGGTAGGTGTAGATAGGGTAGGTTGCTCACTTGTAAGCGTTATGAATGTTGAGCCCCCTGTGGCGGAGTGTCGAAGGCCAAGGATGGCCTTCGTCAAGCGTTCATGGATGAACTTGTAGCGTCTCCGTCACAGGGGGCTCAATGTTCAAGCGAAGCAAGTGACAACCTGCCCTATAGCCCTAGTACGTCTTTGCCTTGTTTGAAGGTGACGTCAACGGGGATGCCGGCGTCGGCGAGTTTGTCGAGATCGGCTTTGAGCTGTGGGCTGACAACGCCTAAGGTCGCAACCAGTTCAGCCACACCGTTGTAGTCACCGTCGCCTTGCAGCGTCAGAATTTTTTCTGAAAGGCTATTCATGGCGGCACGCATTTTGTCCATATCAATGGCGTATTGGCCTTTTTCATTACGCTTGAAGGCACCTTCATCGGCAAAGTAGTTGAAACGAATCATGTTGGCTTTGCCGTGGGCACTGGATGCGCCAAAGCGCACTGAACGGAAAATACTGGCCATAAAGGTGGTGTAATAGTCTTCCAGCTCACCTTCAGCTAAAACGCCTTGTTCAAACAGCTGAGTCACCATGTAAAGCCCCAGAATATCGGCTTTACCTTCTTCCAGCGCAGAAGCGTGTTCTTTCAGCGCCGAACGCACGGTGCCTTTGTCATTCAGTGTGTTTTTAATACCCAGGCCGTGTGCGACTTCGTGGAACATGGTATTGGCGAAGAAGGCATTAAACGTAATGTTCTCACGCTGCTCCGGTACAATTAACTGCTCGGCAATAGGCACCAGAATTTTATCGAACTTAGCCTGCATGGCGTTTTTCAACTGTAAGCGGCGGGTGCCTTTTTCCAGCTGAACTTCTTCGTCGTTAGGCAGGTTTATCGCAATAGTTTTGCTACCCGCATTCGAGTGACCGGCATAGTAAACCGCGTCGTAGGCATTCAGTTGAGCATTGGCGCCCGGCATTTCTGCTTTATAAGCGTCTTCAACCGGCAGGCCACGTTGCAACTCAGGCAGGTACTCAGCGTATTTCGCTAAGCGCTCGCTCCATGCTTTGTCTTTAATCAATACGTAAGATTCAAACGCGGTTTTGTAGCCGTATAAGTGGTCTTCATAGTTTTCGATAGGGCCAATAACCACATCAACATCGTTGTCGGTCATGTCCATCCATGCCATATCAGACGGCTGATACTCGTTGCTTAAAAATGCATCGGCGCGCAGGCGCAAATACTTCGCAAAGTCTTCGCTTTCAGCAAGTTCAGCGGCTTGACGCAGTAACTCCGCCGCTTCAGTCAGTGAATCATTAAACGCTTCAGAGTAAGGAAGCGTCATTAAGTCGCCGTTTTCATCACGACGCAATAATGTATAAAGGCTGTCTTTGTCAGCAAGGTCCGCATTTTCAAACTCGACCTTGGTCATATCTTCCGGGTAGAAGTTAGCGCCTTCAGGCTTATCGTCAAAGCCGGTTAAAAAGGGTTGGTTGTTATTAAGGCGATCCCACGGGCCGTAGTTAATTACCGTGAATTCTTTAGCCCGCCCTTCAACTTTAGCCAGCAACTCATCTTTGTTACCGGGGAAGGCTTGTTTCCAGAACAGCTCATCCATTATTGTTGATGCATCAATAAGCAAGCTGACCATTTTTTTCTGGTTGTCAGACAAGTGCGACAAATCACTGGTCAATTCATACGGCGTGTAAATATCGAGTCTATGCTCTTTTCCTTCAACCAATTGGTAGCTCTCAGGAGCTGCGCTTTTGGTATCTTCTGTAGTCGATTGTTGACCACAGGCGGCAATAGCCAGTGCCAGCGGTGCAATAAAAAAGGCTGATTTTTTCATAATGATACTTTTGTAAAATTGAGTTGTTGGAAAGTTCTGTTAATCTACTGCTATGCCTGACTAGAAGCAATAGAATAACCATAAAAAAGGATCTCTCAATGGTATCGCAGAATGCGCTTTATTTACTCATTGATGAACGGTTACAGCGTGACGAACTAACGTTGCCCGGTTTGCCGAAAACCGCTGAACAGGTGCGTAACGCTACGCTCGATCCTGACTGTAACCTGCATGACCTTGCGCATATCATTCAGCAAGATGCAGTATTGTCAGCCCGGTTAATACGCCTGGCTAACAGCGCTTACCTGGGCGGTCGTAATAAAGCAGAAAGCTTGATGCAGGCGTTAACACGTATTGGCATGCGTCGAATTCGCACGCTGGCGTTTGCGATGGCAATGGAGCAGGTTTTCGAACCCGACAACGACATTGTGAAGATGTTCTCAGAGCAATACATTAAGGAAAGTCGGCAAATTGCGGCAGCGTCGGTGGTTATTACGAAAGACCTCCAACGCCGCGGAATAGGGCACCGGTTGCATCAGGACGTCTCTTTGCTGGCGGGGATGGTGTCTAGAATAGGGGTAACACCTATTTTAAGAATGGCCAGCGAGTTTGAAGACAGCTTTGCCAACCCCACGTTTATTAATGAGTGTATTTCACAGCTAAGTTCGCCGCTAGGCACTAATATTTTGAAATACTGGCAGTTCACACCAAACTTGGTGCAGGTGCCACTACATTACGATAAAGGACGTACCAATCTCGACGACGCCATTACCGTTAACTATTGCGATATTGTGCATTTGGCGAGTCTTTTAACCGGAAATAATTCAGGCGAAAGACAAAATGTGACCGTGGTGGAGTATGAACTAAGAGGGGTTATTGAAAGCGCGGACTTCTGGCAGCAAGACTCGACTCAAGAGTCTTACCACCAGGTGCTGGACTTATTTGGCTAACTCGCGTTACTCAAACGCCTTTTTCAAATCATCAAATAGCTGCCCGGCTTCGCCGCTAATTAGCGCAAAGTCGGCATCCACTTTCTCTTCCGGGGTTGGGTCTACCAAATCATCTTTTGCGTCCAGCAGCACGTCGGTTGGCTTAACACGTTTTAGTGCCATATCGGCTTCAAGAATAAACTCCAAGTTTTCCTGCCACACCAAACCTAAGCGAGTCACTTGTTTACCGGCAGTTAAATGAGCCTGAATGTCGTCACGAGTCAGGTCTTCTTGCTTACAGCGAATGATGCCACCGTCGGCCTGAGGTGAACGCAGCTCTGCTTCGTCGCCCAGTTCAAAGGGGGCAGGAATGTCTTGTTTTTGTAGCCAGTCGGTCAAGTACACTTCAACGGCTTCAGACGAGCTGAAAGGTCTGACAGGTAAAGACCCCACCGAGCCACGCAATAAACCGAGAAAGTCTTCCGCTTTATTCGCCGCCGACTCGTCAACCGCAATAAATTGACGGTCTAAATCAATGTAGCCCCAGCTTAAGCGAAAACGGCTAAACGCCTGTGGCAATAGTTGGTGAATCAAATCTTCTTTTAAGTTTTGTTTTTCTTTGCGCGGCACAGAGCGGCCTTCGGCCTCACTAATCTGACGGACTTTTTCATCGAGTTGAGCGTTAACAACCGTGCTGGGAAGCACTTTTTCTTCTCGCTTAGCGCAGAGTAACCAACAGTTACCGACGCTATGGGTTAACGTCTCGTTGTCTGGGCCAAAAGGAGAAAACCAGCCAAAACTACTTTGCTCAGTGCGAGAGCAAGGGTGAAAGCTGTGCTCCGCAAGCTGCTCTTCAAAGTTTTCGGGTAACGAGAAATTTTCACTGAAATGATAAAAGCGAAGGTTTTTAAACCACATAAATAAGGGTTCCTGTCCGGCATTAGAAACCCTGAATTGTATCGACTAACGGCGTCTGTGTCAGTTTAAAACCTGTACAGGAAACGAAAAGGTGTAAGTTAGGCCGTGACCCGGTTCGCTGGTGGCGTCAATATCGCCCTGCAGGGTTTGGGTAACCAGGTTGCGTACAATATGAGTTCCCAAACCACTACCACCGTCATTGAGCTTAGTCGTAAAGAAGGGATCAAACAGCTTGCCGAGGTTCTCTTCAGACAGACCATTACCATTATCTTCGTAAACAACATGAAGCTCGCTGTCGCGCAGTTCGATATTGATGGTCATGGTACCTTGCTCAATGCCGTCAAAGGCATGACGTAATGAGTTTAAAATTAAATTGGTAAATATCTGCGACAGCGCACCGGCCGGGCAGCGTATAAATAAATCGTCAGCACAGTTCAGCTCTACTTGATGCGAGGTTTTTTTCAAATGAGGTTGCAGAGACTGAATCAGTTCTTCTATGTAGCGCTTCACGTTTATATCGCGAATGGCGTCAGACGCCTGGTCGACAGCCACTTGTTTAAAACTACTGATAAGATCTGACGCTCGATGCAGGTTGTTATCGAGTAGGCTTAAGCTTTCTCTGCCTTCCTCGATAAATTTTTGCAGTTGAGGCTGCGTCAGTTCTTTATTGCTTAACGCGGTATCCAGTGAATCTAACTTCTCGCGCAGATATGAGGCCGCAGTCACACTAATCCCGATGGGTGTGTTCACATCGTGAGTAATGCCCGCGACAAGTCCACCTAACGACGCCATTTTTTCCGACTCAATGAGTTGTTGCTGGGTTTCGCGTAAGTGGTTCAACGACGACTCAAGCCGCTGGTTAGACTGACGCAGCGTGTTTTCCATAGTACGACGTTGGCTAATTTCGCGTTCAAGCTTTTCCTGTCGCATTTCCAGTTCGTTTTTGCGCTGCTCCAGATCCAGCATCACCTGGCTCAAACGGGAGGTTTTACGGGCCACCTCCTGTTCTAAAATCGCATTTTGTTCATCCAGCTGTCGGTTTGCCGCTTTCAGCTTATTCTGTGTGCGCTCCAGGTCAGCCTGATATTCTTCAATGTTATCGAGTAACTGATTATACGCATGCTCAATAAGTACCAACTCGTTGTTGTCCTGATCTTTTAAGCGAATGCGGGAGCGCTCGAGGTTATCCAGGCAGAAACTCTTTATTTGCTGCGTTAAGTCATTGAGCGGGCGGCTCAACATGCGGCTGAATGCGACCGTAAACAGAATGATTAAAAAGGTACTCTTTATAAGTGCGTTACCAATAATAAAGCCCAGGCTGACTTTAATGCGGTCTATCGCTATGTCTCGCGTTGAAAACAGGCTGACGTCACCGACCTTGGTGGAATGCCCGGAAAACTCGAAAATGAGCGAGTTGTGGTAGCCAAAAATACCGTTACGCTCAGGAAGCAGAATTCCCTCACTGGCTTCTTCGGGCAAGTCAGATATTTCTGAGGTTTCACCCAACTGAACCAAAATATTACCGGCGTCGTCGCGAATCAATACTCCGGCAATAGCCGGAATGCCAATAAGGCCGTCGGCGATACTGTCAATTTGGTCACTATTAAATTCCCAAAGTGAGCGCGTCAAAGACCCATTAAAGGTTCGTTGCTGGTTTTGCAGCTCGGCAATCAGTATGCGCTTGGTATCAAAGTATTCCGCACCAATTTGTACTGCAGTGACAATAAGCGTCAGCACAAAGTAAACGGACAGAACCCGTGTCAGCAGCGATGATGAAATACTTTTGATGACCATATAAAAGAGGTGTGTGTAAATTTTTTGTCAATATGACCTTAAACTAAATCATTGCTACCCATAACGCAATAAAGCAAAGCGCCCAGCCCTAAGCAATTGACATAAAACTGACACATTTTGGTCATTAAGCTGTCACTAAAACTCACTAAAGTTGCCACAAATTAATTCACAAGGGTTATAACTTATGAAGTTCATTACCTCCGCTGGCGCTTTCGTTTTAAGCTCTGCGCTTTTTTTACCAGCGCAGACAACTGCAGCGTACGCAGCTCCAATACAAGAGCAGGACAAACTTGAGCCTGTTGTTGAAGAAGCCTCTTCAATTAACCAGTCCGCGCGTCAGTCTCAGCTGACCATCGATCAAATTTCAGACAACATGCAAGAGCGTTTGCAACAGTATAAACGCATCATGAAGGAAATTGATGGTTTAAAAGTGTATACCGCACAGCTTGAGCAGCAAATCGGTAACCAACAACAGGAAAAGCAAGACATCAATGACTCAATAGACAAGGTCAGTTATGTCGAGCGTCAAATTACTCCGCTGATGTTACGCATGATCGACTCGCTCGAGTCCTTTGTTGAACTGGACGTTCCGTTCCTTGAAACCGAGCGTAACGAGCGTTTAGCGCAGTTAAACGACTTGATGGAGCGTGCCAACGTAGACGTTTCTGAAAAGTTCCGCCGTGTTATGGAAGCTTATCAAATAGAAGCAGACTACGGCCGCAACATTGAAGCCTACACTGCAGAGCATGAGATTAACGGCCAACAACAAGACGTCACTTTCCTGCGCATTGGTCGGGTAGCACTTATTTATAAAACCCGCGACGGTCAGCACCTGGGTATCTGGAACCAGCAGGAGCGCAACTGGCAAGAGCTCGATAGTAAGCACTTACCTGCCGTTGAAGAAGCTATCCGCATAGCCCGAAAACAGTTAGCACCGGACATGCTGATGATGCCCGTTTTTGCCAACAAAGCCGCCACAAACAGCGCAGCTGGCCAATAAGGAGTCGCACCAATGAAATTAACACAACGAATTGTTCAGTGGTTCTCAGTTATTGCGCTGGCAGCAACCTCGAGTGCTGCATTAGCCGCGCCGTTGCCGCAAGACCCAATTAACTTAGACCAGCTGTTACAGCAATTGGAGCAGGGTAAGTTCTCGCAGTCGGAGAGCAATAAGCAACGCGAGCAGCGCTTCCGCGAAAAAGAGGAAGAGCAAAAAGCCATGCTCGAAGACGCGATTGCCCAAAGAAACCAATTGGAGCAACGCGCCGAGCAACTGGAAACTGACTTTGAACAGAACGAAGTCGATTTAGGCAACTTAAGCGACACTCTGACTCAGCGCATGGGCTCACTCAAAGAGTTGTTTGGTGTGCTGCAGCAGGTGGCTAATGACGCTTCAGGCAAGTTCGACAACTCTGTCATTTCAGCGCAGTACCCGGGCCGTGCCGAAGCGCTTAAGCAGCTAGCAGAAAACATGAGCTCGTCATCTAAACTGGCGTCTATTGAAGACATTGAAAGTGTCTGGTTTGCCCTGCAAAAGGAAATGACCGAGTCGGGAAAAGTCGCTGAGTTCACAACTGAGGTGACCGCAGCCAACGGCGACAAAGCCGAACAAGAAGTCGTTCGTGTTGGTGCCTTTAACCTGGTTTCAAATGGCAAGTATTTAGAGCGCATGAGCTCAACTGGCTCTGTTGCTGAGCTGGTACGCCAACCCTCAGGTCGCTATCTGGACACTGCTGAAAATATCCAGCAAACCGACAATGGCATTGTCACATTCGGCCTTGACCCAACAGGCGGCTCAATTCTTGGCTTATTAGTTCAGGCACCAAGCTTAGGTGATCGCATCGATCAGGGTGGTACTGTGGGTTACATCATTCTTGCTCTGGGTGCTATCGGCTTGCTGTTCGCGTTAGAGCGCTTTGTGTCACTGATGCTACTGGGCAATAAAGTGAAACGTCAGCTTAAGAAAGACAAGCCAAGCCAGGACAACCCGCTGGGTCGAGTCATGCTTATTAAGGACAAGTACCCGCAAGCCGACACCGAAACGTTGGAGTTGAAGCTCAGTGAAGGCATCTTGCGTGAAGTTCCTAAAATTACGCGCAACCTGACGTTCATAAAAATCATTTCCGTGGTCGCACCGTTGATGGGTCTATTGGGTACCGTGACCGGCATGATCAATACCTTCCAGGCGATAACGCTGTTCGGCACAGGTGACCCGAAACTGATGGCAGGTGGTATTTCTCAAGCCCTGGTCACAACCGTACTCGGCTTGGTGGTCGCAATACCCATGACCTTATTGTTTGCCACTTTGCACACTCGCAGTAAAAACCTGATTCACATATTGCAAGAGCAGGCGTCCGGCATTATTGCGGAGCGCTCAGAGCGAGGAGAGTAACCGTGTTATTTCTCATCGAGTTTAATAATGCGATTCGAGATTTTATCGAGGCCGGCGGGCAAGTCCTGCTGGTCATCGGAATCCTAATTTTTAGTATGTGGTTAATGATTCTCGAGCGCATTTTTTACTACCTGAAAGGGCATCGCGCGCGGGTTAAAGACACGCTTAAACGCTGGCAGCAACGTGAAGACAAGTCGTCCTGGAACGCAGAGCAAATTCGTCAGGCAATGATTTCACGCGTCAGTTTGGCATTGGGCGGCAATTTGCCGGTCATTAAAGCTCTGGTTGCCTTGTGTCCTTTATTAGGGCTCATGGGCACCGTGACCGGCATGATTGAAGTGTTCGACGTTATGGCGGTAACAGGTACCGGCAGCGCCCGCTCGATGGCATCGGGCGTATCAAAAGCCACTATCCCGACAATGGCGGGCATGGTTGGCGCACTGTCCGGCGTATTCGCCGCCACTTGGTTACAGCGCACCACCCGTCGCGAGCGCATGAAGCTGGAAGACAAAATACTTTTAGAGCGTCACTAAGGTGAGGCTGAGGAAACAACTATGAAGCAGCATTTTGCCAACTTAATTGAAGAAGAAGAGAGCAACATCGACATGACGCCCATGCTGGATGTGGTGTTCATCATGCTTATTTTCTTCATTGTTACCGCCTCTTTTGTCAAAGAGGCGGGTATCGATGTAAACCGCCCTGACGCAGCAACAGCGGTGCAAAAAAACCGTGCCAATATTCTGGTTGCCATTAGTGACAACAACGAAATTTGGATAAACAAGCGTCAGGTTGATGTGCGTGCGGTGCAGGCCAATATCGAGCGCTTATACGCAGAGAACCCGCAAGGTTCTGTGGTGATTCAGGCCGACGAAGAGTCGAACACACGTGTCCTCATTAAAGTAATGGACGCAGCGCGATCTGCTGGTGTTTATGACGTATCTGTTGCAACCGACGAAGAGTAACCCGCAATGAGACTTTTGGCAGCATTATTAGTCGCCGCGTTTGTCACAATTGGGCTGTTTTACTTAATGCAGTCGCTAATAAGCGGTGGCGAAGGGGCAATGAGCGAGCCGCCGCGAGGCAGTGTGCTGGACTTTGTGCGCACACCAGAGCCTGAAGAAGTGCAGGAAAAAGAGCGTAAGCCCGAGCGCCCACCAGAGCCAGAACAGCCGCCCGAAGACTTGCCGCAACCGCAAATGGACAACGACATTGCCGATGCGGATAGCGGCTCAGGTTATGACTTCTCGGCCAGTATGGATGCCGGCGCTGACATTGGTAATGGCATGTCATTGCAAGCCAGCGACGGTGAATATCTGCCTATTGTAAAAGTGCAGGCGGCTTACCCTCGACGTGCTTTACAGCGTGGCATTGAAGGTTATGTGGTGGTGGAATTTACTGTGACCAAACAAGGTTCAGTGCGCGATCCTGTCGTTGTTGAGGCCGAGCCGGAAGGCATTTTTGATCAGGCCGCCATGGATGCGGTGCTGAAATTCAAATACAAACCACGGGTCATTGATGGTGAAGCGGTTGAAGTTGACGGAGTCAGAAACCGCATGACCTTTGAAATGAACTAATTGGGTGACTTATGAACATGAAATTTGTGGTTATTGCCGCCTTAAGTGGCTGGATAGCATTAACGCAGCCCGTTATTGCTCAACAGACAGGGGCTCAACAAACAGAGCGTGTGCCAGCACTGCGCGAAAAAGTCTATGGTCAGCTGGCACGGGCGCAGGAACAAGCCGACAACGGTAATGTTCAGGAAGGGCTTAGCATACTGTCAGACATTGAAGGCAAAGCCGATAGTATGAACAGTTATGAACGTGCCATGCTCTGGAATTTCTATGGCTTTATGTATTACGAGCAGGACCAAATAAGCCAGGCCATTAACTATTTTGAAAAAGTCGTGAATGAGTCGCCAATTCCCGAGTCGCTCAAAAAAAGTACCCTGTTCAGCTTGGCTCAGCTGGCGTTAAGCGAAGGTCAGTATCAGCGCTCTGTAGAATTTCTGGGACGCTGGGAAGCGTTGGCCGAGCAAGATGAGTTGGGCAAAGCCTGGGTATTAAAAGCGCAAGCCTTTTATCAGTCGGGTGACTTTACTAAAGCGCTGCCGCTCATTGAGAAAGCCATTGCTAATGCCGACGCCAACAATAAAACGCCCGACGAAAACTGGTTAATTCTCAAGCGTGCACTGCACTACGAACTAGAGCAGCCGACGCAAGTTGCCAAAGTTATGGAACGTTTGGTCACAGACTACAGTAAACCGGAATACTGGCTGCAACTGGCAGGCGTCTACGCGCAGTTAGAGCAGGACAAAAAGCAGTTAGCGGTTTTGGAAGCTGCGAATCAGCAGGGCTTTATTGAAAAAGCCAGCGACTGGCGTCAGCTCGCACAAGCGTACTACTTCAATGAACTGCCGTTTAAAGCAGCGGAGACATTAAGCAACGCCATGCAAAAGGGTGTGGTCGAAGCCAATGTTGATAATCTGAAATTCATAGCGCAGGCCTACGCTCAGGCAAAAGAGTATGAATTAGCCATTCAGGCCTATGAGAAAGCATCAGAGCAGGTCGACCATGGCGACTTTGCCGCGCAAATTGCACAACTGCATTTAAACCTGAACAATAATGACCAAGCCATTAAGTACGTTGAACGCAGCCGTAATAAAGGCCAGGTATCGAACCTGGGACATTTGCATTTAGTAGAAGGAATGGCGGCGTTAAATCTAAAAGACTACAAGCTGGCGCTACAAGCCTTTGAACAGGCAAGCGAATATGAAAAAACAGCATCTGCTGCAAAGCAGTGGTTAAAGTACGCAAAAGCGCAATATCGACAAAAGGAACAGCTCGCCTCATTAGCTGACTTATAACTGTCATAAAGCTGTAACAAAAAAGACATAGAATTGACTCATGACAGAAAAATAACTGCAATAATTCGCAGCGTGTCTATAATGCGGTTAAGAATTAGGCAGTTTAGTAATGAGTTAATGAGGGTTCTATGAAGAAGTCTTTAATTGCGTTGTTAATTGCGGGCGCTACTTTTCCGGCGTTTGCTAACGACGATGGTACGCTAACCGTTTACGGTCGTGCCAATGTGTCTTTACAAAGTAATGATACTGGTGACGGCGCTGACACCGAAGTGGTCAGTAACTCATCGCGCTTTGGCTTTAAGGGCGCGGCTGAGCTTAAGAGCAACCTGGAAGTCTTTTACCAACTTGAATTTGGCGTTGACCTGGCAGACTCCAGCGACGACAAAGATGCGGTAACTAATCGTAATCAAGTGGTTGGCCTGCGCGGTAACTTTGGTGAGGTTATGCTGGGTCGTTATGACACCTTCCTGAAAGACTCGCAAGGCTCTATCGACGCGTTTAAAGACTACGAAGCGGACTTAAAAAGCTTATTTGTTGGTGAAGAACGCCCGGACAACACGGTAACCTATTACTCGCCAACCTTTAACAACTTCACCTTCGGTGTGACCTACATTGCGTCTGAAAACGACGCAGAAGATGACGGCGTCTCAATGGGTGTGTTGTACGGTGACGATAAACTGAAGAAAACGCCGTTTTACGCCGCTATTGCTTTTGATCGAGACGTCGGCGGATACGACACTGAACAGGTAAGTGTGCACACCAAATTAGGTGACTTTAAGTTAGGCGCTGCGCTGCAACAGTTCGAAAGTACCGACGGCCTGGAAGATGGCGACGGCTACTTGCTGAGTGCGACTTACCCAATTAATAACTGGGTATTAAAAGGTCAGTACCAGTCAGTCGACGAAAGCGGTGAAAGTGATGCGTCGTTCTCATTTGGTGCGGACTACTTCTTTACCGGCGACACTCGTGTGTACGCATGGTACACCGGTCGTGAGTGCGATATTGCCACCTACGAAAGCCGTGGCTGTGGGGCAACACCGGGCGCAGAGCAAGACTTCTTCGCCGTTGGCATTCGCCACGACTTCTCCTGGTAAGCGTCTAAAGCAGACTAATGTAGCCTGATCGCCTCGGTCAGGCTACACTATAGGCGTCATTCTCAACCTCAGTACTTAATATGACCAACCTGGCGGTACTCGGCTTTTATTTACTTATTGGTTTTACTTTAAAACGCTCCGGGAAGTGTCCCGACAACACAGCCGAAGTTCTCAACTTATACGTTATTTATGCCGCATTACCCGGTGTTATTTTCAGCAAAGTACCCGGTCTAGAGTTCTCCGCTGACTTACTTATTCCGGTTATTATTCCCTGGGTGCTGCTAGCGTTTAGTGCCGTGTTTATTTTCCTTATTGGCAGAGCACTGAAGTGGCGCAAAGAAATTGTTGGCGCCTTGTTGGTGTGCGTGCCGCTGGGAAACACGTCTTTCTTCGGCTTCCCCATGATAGAAGCCTTCTACGGCAGCGACGCTATTGCCTATGGTTTGCTCTATGATCAGTTTGGCTCCTTTTTCGGCTTAGCCTTTTACTCAACCGTTATAATTGCGCTTTATAAAGACCAAGACGAAAAGCCGACCGTGGCAGGTGTTTTAAAAAAAATTATTACTTTCCCGCCGTTTATTGCCTTAGTTTTAGCTCTGCTGACCAAAAGCCTGAGTTACCCGGACGTTTTCCAGCGCCTCATTGAGTCATTAGCGGTCACCTTAGTACCGGTCATTATGATAGCCGCTGGCTTTCAGCTGAAGTTTCGTCTGCCCAAGGGCAGTAAAACGCCGTTGGCCATTGGCCTGTTAACCAAGCTGGTTCTAATGCCGGCAGTCGCTATGTTACTGCTATTCAGTTTTGGCTTTGACAGTACCCTTATTCAAGTTACTGTCTTTGAAGCGGCTATGCCGCCGATGATAACGGCTGGTGCCCTTGCTATTATGGCGGGTTTGGCGCCGCGGCTATCGGCAGCCATGGTCGGCTACGGCATACTACTGGCTTTTATCACACTGCCGTTAACCTATGAATTAATGCAGTTTCTGGCGTAAAACAGGAAGCGGCTATCGCCGTTTCCATGCTTTAAACATGGCTTCGGTAATACCTAAGCCGATAATTGCACCTTCATGCAATTGCTCTAAGTCGGCTATTGTCATAGCAATGAACTTGTCTGGCTGCTCAATATTGTGGTCATGGCAATAACGGCTCAAAAACGCACTTATTTTTGCATCGCTAATGTCATTTCTTATGACCAGTCCCATCGCTTCTTTTCTGGCCGCTCGGTATTTAATGCGGTAGGCATCGATATCCCCCAAAGACTCTTTTACCACGTCATATTGCTCGCAGGACTTTTTATAAGCCCATTCAAATAACTCCAAAGCGGGCATCAACTCATTAGTTTCATAAAAATAAAGCAGAGCCTTAAAGTAGTCCTCTTGTGGCACATCGGTAAAACTTAACGGGCATAAATTGTTTTTTATAAATGGAATGTTACAGGTAAGCCGGGCTGTTCGTTTGTTCACATCTTCAAATGCCTGCAAGTAGGACAAATGCATTAGCAGAAAGAAGCTTTGTTCAAAAGGGTCGCTAATTTGCTCGGCTTTTAACAACACGCGCGCTAATAGTTCTTTGATTTGGTGAGGGTTGCTGAGAGGTGTATACGCCGACTTACCAATAGTCACTTCAAGCTCTCGCTCTCTTCCACACGCATTAGGATTCGCCAGTAAGTCTTGAGACAACAAGTAATGAATGTTTCGAACCGTAAAAGAGCTGAGTGTTATATCTTCTGCGTTTTCAATCAGAAATTCGATGGCTTCCTTATGGTTCATTATCATCACGGTTTCTTCGTGAACCTTACCCTCTGCTGATACCCCTTGTTCTATCAGTTTCTGAGTGTCGAGCTTAGAGTACGTATTGCCTTCTAAACGGCTTGAGTTGTATGACAAGTCTATTAGTAGCTTTTGTCCAATCTCTTTAGCATAAGTCCCGGCAGCCAGCGCCTTGTCAACTCGCTTACCCATTGTGTGAAGTTTCGTGCGCACAGACAACGGCACGTAAAAAGTCTCATTAGGGATATATTGCTCAACTAACTGCCGTTGGTAAGTACGTTTAGTTCGGCCATAGGGAGGCGTGTCCAGGTAGGCTAACTTGGTCAAGGACTCCGCAGAAAAAATCGGGTGTTGATTATATTCATTCCCTTTTTCATTTAGTACAAGGCTTTCCGTAACTGAACGCTCTGTTGCAGAACTGCTAATACCATAAGATGCCAAGCGATAAGTACGAGCTTTCTTCTCACCGTCAGCAATGACTTGTCCATGTTCAACCAGCTTTTTCAGCCTCCTTTGTAACGTCTTTTTGGGCATATCGATTTCGAGGTGGCTTTGCAAAGCGCCAACAGACACCGGTTGCCCAATATCTTCCAGACATGTAAGGATAGCTTCTAATTCTGTTTGAATCGTCATATTCTTTATTCTTTTAATGGACACCTAAAATAGGAGTGTGTCCATTAAATCACATTTATTGGACAGTTAATAGTGAAAATTTGTCCAACAACCCGCTTTTATTGGACAGTATGACTAAAAAAGCCCATAAACAAAAGAAATCTTACAGCAATGTGTCGCTGGTCATAAAAGTGTCATACTATTCAGTAATAATTGGCTCAACTGATCCAATAAGGGACTAAACACATGTCGCGTAGAATTCTAATTGTAGAAGATGAAGCACCCATTCGTGAGATGTTGAGCTTTGTTATGGAGCAACACGGCTATCAAGCAGTCGAAGCTCATGATTTTGATGCCGCTGTCAGTAAAATTGCCGAGCCATATCCCGATATGGTTCTGCTGGACTGGATGCTCCCCGGCGGCTCAGGTATTCAACTGGCCAAAAAAATTAAAGGCGATGACTTCACCCGCAATATACCTATTATTATGTTGACTGCCCGCGGCGAAGAAGAAGACAAAATAAAAGGTCTGGAAGTCGGCGCTGACGACTATATTACCAAGCCATTCTCGCCAAAAGAGCTCATGGCAAGAATGCGCGCTGTATTCCGCCGTGTTGCACCAACCGTGTTAGACGAGCCGCTGGAAGTGGAAGGCTTAAAGCTCGACCCCGTATCGCACCGTATTTCGGTTGGCGACAACAGTGTTGACATGGGACCAACCGAATTCAAGTTACTGCACTTTTTCATGACACACCCAGAGCGCGTGTACAGCCGTGAACAACTGTTAGACCACGTTTGGGGCACTAATGTTTACGTCGAAGACAGAACCGTCGATGTGCATATTCGTCGCTTACGCAAAGCACTGGCAGATCACGGTTATGATCGCCTTATTCAGACCGTGCGAGGAGTCGGTTATCGTTTCTCGAGTCGTTAACAGCGGGTCTGCTTGATATGGACAGAGACTATTCAAACTGGCAGTCGCTGCGCAATTTGGCGCTTTTTCTGCTGCCATTTATTTTTGTCGGCTGGCTGTTCGATATTCTCTGGCCGCTGCTGACGTTTGCTCTGCTGGGCCTGGTGTGCTGGCATTATTTTTATCAGCAAAAGCTCATTAAATGGTTATGGCAAAGTCGTACTTTAATGCCGCCGTCAGCGCCGGGTAGCTGGTCCTATATTTATGACGGCATTTATCGTTCGCAACGCCGCAGTCAAAAGCGCCGTAAATCGCTGGCACGCTTATTAAGACGCTTTCGCGAAGCGGCAGAAGCACTACCGGACGCAGCAATTGTGTTTCGTGCCGACGGTGCGCTGTTGTGGAGCAACAAACTCGCGCAGTTTTACTTCGGTCTGCGCTGGCCGGACGACGCCGGGCAACGCCTGTCTAACCTTATTCGTCACCCGGAGTTTTCGGTGTATCTCAGCAAAGGTCAGTTTGACGATGCTCTCACTATTCCCTCTCCTGTGCGTGACAGCCTCGACATTGAAATTCGCATTATGCCGTACAGTGAAGACCAATTTTTGCTGGTCGCACGTGACGTCACCCAAGTTAAACGTCTGGACTCAATGCGTCGTGAATTCGTTGCGAACGTGTCGCACGAATTAAAAACGCCGCTGACGGTGTTGCAGGGCTATCTGGAAATGCTGGAAGAGCCGGAACAAACGCCGCCGGCCATGATGAAAAAAGCGGTCGAGAATATGAATGCGCAAAGTGACCGCATGGCGAATTTGGTTGATCAGCTATTAGTCTTGTCGCGCATGGAAACTCCCAGTGACGATGTTTTTGACCACGAGGTGAATGTACCGGTCTTACTGGAGCAGCTACAAACGGAAGCGCATCGCCTTAACGAACAGAAACAACACAAGCTGCAGTTTAATATCGACCCCATTCATATTTACGGCAAAGAATCGTTACTACGCAGTGCCATGCAGAACCTGATTACTAACGCCATTCGTTACACGCCGGAAGGCGGCGAAATAGAGGTGTGCTGGAAAGAGACCTCGGGCGGCGTTGAATTCAGCGTGACCGATAATGGCAAAGGCATACCAGCGCAGCATTTACCGCGACTGACCGAGCGTTTTTATCGCATCGATGAAGACCGAAACAGCGCCAGTGGCGGAACCGGGCTGGGCTTATCTATAGTTAAGCAAGCTGTCGAGCACCATAATGCACAACTGGACATAAGCAGTACGCCGGGCAAAGGCAGTCGTTTTGCATTTCAACTGCCCCACGGACTAATTAAGTCATAAATTTTTCACATTGTCATAAAGCTGTCACAAATCGTTCTTAAACTACGCATTATCGAAGAATGACTTTCTGAAGTTAGACAAAACCCACAGAGGTGAAAAACATGTTCCAATCAACTTTGAACAAGACATTAACTGGTTTAGTAGCGGCGGGCACTTTAATGTTCAGCTCGCTGGCAGCAGCAACCGACGACTTACCAGAATATGAAAAAGTCAGCGGTTTATCAGGAAACTTATCATCGGTTGGCTCTGACACCCTGGCAAACATGATGACGTTTTGGGGCGAAGAGTTTAAGCGCATGTATCCAAGCGTTAACATTCAAATTCAGGCGGCGGGCTCTTCTACTGCGCCACCAGCACTCACCGAAGGTACTTCAAGCTTTGGCCCTATGAGCCGCGCTATGAAGTCAAAAGAAATCGAAGCGTTTGAAAAGCGCCACGGTTACAAACCAACACCAGTACGTGTTGCTATCGACGCGTTAGCGGTATTCGTGCATAAAGATAACCCAATCGAAGGTTTATCGATTGCCGAAGTTGACGCTATTTTCTCGTCAACCCGTAAATGCGGTGCTAACCAGCAAGTCAACCGCTGGGGACAACTGGACTTAGACGGCGACTGGACTAGCCGTGACTTACAGCTGTACGGCCGCAACTCGGTGTCAGGTACTTATGGTTACTTTAAAGAAGTGGGCCTTTGTGACGGTGACTTCCGCTCTAACGTCAACGAGCAGCCTGGCTCAGCGTCAGTTGTGCAGTCAGTTTCTACGTCACTGAACGCAATTGGTTACTCAGGTATTGGTTATGTCACTTCTGGTGTGAAAGCGGTACCTATTGCTAAAGGCGACGGCGACGACTTTATTGAAGCGTCACGCGAAGAGGCGTTAGCGGGTAAATACCCACTGGCACGTTTCCTCTACGTATACGTGAACAAGCACCCGAACAAACCATTAGGTAAAGCAGAAGCTGAGTTCATGAAAATGATTTTGTCGAAACAAGGTCAGGACATAGTGAACAAAGATGGCTACATTGGTTTGCCGAAGCAGGTTGTTGACGCTGAGCTTAAAAAGCTAGGCCTTAGCCACTAAAAAATTACGTCATAACAAAGCCGGTAGTTAATTGAAACTACCGGCTTTTTTCTATTTTGACACTTTAGTGAAGAAAATATGACGGAACTGTAACAGTACTGTCATAAAACTTTACTACACTACTACCCAGTTAAGACGCAGTTAAACTTAAAGTCATTTTAGAGTCCGAGGTCACAATGGCAACACAATCTGCCCAACAGCTGTCGGCCAATCGCATGCGATTGTTCAAAGACCGTTTTGCGCGATACGGCGTAACGGCTGGCGGCGTTATGGTATTGGTCGCACTGCTTCTGATCTTCTTCTACCTGCTTTACGTGGTGCAGCCGATATTTGAGTCGGTCAGCCTGAAAAAAGTAAACAGTTTTAACCTGCCCGAGTCGGGACAAGTTGAAGCCGTTGGTATGGAAGAGCAGGCCGAAATTGGTTATCGCTTTTTAAGAAGTGGTGAGCTGCAATTTTTCTCCCTTATCGACAAAAATGATCGTCGCTCAGGCGATATTTTACTCAGCGAAACTTTTGTTGAACCGGAAAATGTTAGCAGCTTTGCGAAAACCTTACCGGTAAACCACCAGTACGCCTATGGGTTGGAGTCGGGTGAAGCTGTTGTGGTTGAACCTAAGTTTTCAGTGACTTTCCCGGAAACAGCCGCAACCGCTGCAACAGACAAAGTTGAACGTGTCATTACGCCTCGTTTTGAGGTGAAAAATGACGGGCAGCCGCTGGTTGTCGATGAAAACGGCCGCGCACTTGAAAAGCTGTCCTATGAAACTGACGGCGACGGTATGCTGTTCGCTGCAGCTGTGGAAAACAGCACCTTGCTGATAACGCACTTTGTTGCAGAAGAGAACTTCATGACCGGCGCAGTTACATTAACGCCGAACTACACTGAAATTCCGTTAAACACCGCTATTGATGACATTGTTGTCACGCCTGACTTACGACAAGTCATTGCGCGTCGTGGCAACCGCGTGCACGTATTTGATATTTCTATTAGTGGTAACGTAACTGAGCGTGAACTGCTGCCTATGCGCACGCGCGAGCTGGGTAATGCCACCGGCATGTACCTGCTGGCCGGGGCGTCTTCTGTGTTGTTAACCCATGACACAGGGAAAGTCTCACAGTGGTTTGAAGTACCGGGTGACGATGGCCGTCAGTATCAGTACATTCGCAGCTTCGACGCCGGCTCACCGATCACTGAAATTGAAGTAGAATATTATCGCCGTACGTTTTACACCTTGTCTGAAAACGGCGACATGAACATTTTTCATACCACGGCAGAGGCAGATCTCTATCGAGGTAAGCCCGCCGAGGCTAAAGTTCAAGCAGTCATGGTTGACCCGCGCGCTAACTATCTGCTGATGAAAACAGCCGAAGGTTATGGCTTGTACGACGTCGACAATGAGCACCCGGAAGTCAGCTGGAGTGGTTTGTGGCAGGAGGTCTGGTACGAAGGCTATCCAGAGCCGGATTACACCTGGCAATCAACCTCGGGCTCTGACGACTTTGAGTCCAAATTCAGCCTGGTGCCTATTTCTTTCGGTACTATAAAAGCAGCGGCTTACGCCATGTTATTCGCGGTGCCTATTGGTTTAGCGGCAGCGGTTTACACGGCTTACTTTATGTCACCGTCGGTGCGTAGATACGTCAAACCGACCGTCGAAATAATGGAAGCATTGCCCACGGTTATTCTTGGTTTCCTTGCCGGTCTTTGGTTAGCACCCTTGGTAGAGGCCTATTTGCCCGGATTTGTGGCAGTGCTCTTGCTGGTGCCCCTGGCTATTATTCTTATGGCAGCCCTGTGGAGCCAGTTACCGACCCAAATTAAGAGCAAAGTCAACGACGGCCGCGCCGCATTACTGTTAATTCCTGTTGTCCTGGCTGTGGGTTGGTTCTCGTTTGAAATCAGTCCGTGGGTTGAACAAGTGGTCTTTGACGGTGACGCACGTCGCTTCATTACTAACGAACTTGGCGTTACTTTCGACCAACGGAACTCGCTGGTGGTCGGTATTGCAATGGGCTTTGCGGTTATCCCAACCATATTCTCTATTGCTGAAGACGCGGTGTTTAGCGTGCCTAAGCACTTGTCGAACGGTTCACTGGCATTGGGCGCGACACCATGGCAAACCCTGACCAAAGTCGTGTTGCTGACAGCCAGCCCGGGTATTTTCTCGGCAGTGATGATGGGGCTGGGTCGTGCCGTTGGTGAAACCATGATAGTACTCATGGCGACCGGTAATACGCCAATTATGGACTGGAACATCTTTGAAGGTATGCGCACCCTGTCGGCGAACATTGCCGTCGAAATGCCGGAGTCAGAGGTAGGCAGCTCGCATTACCGCATTCTGTTCCTGGCAGCCTTTGTGTTGTTCATATTCACCTTCTTCTTTAACACCATTGCTGAATTTGTGCGCCAACGCTTGCGCGACAAATACAGCTCAATGTAATCCGGAATTGAGGTTTAACGATGAAAAAGTGGTTTAGAACCGGAAAACCCTGGATTTGGCTAACCGCTGGCTCGGTCAGCATCAGCCTAATTGCGGTCATTGGGCTGGTTATCATGATTGGCTGGCGCGGACTGTCCTTCTTCTGGCCATCAGCCATCCATGAAATGGATATTAAGCAGGCTGACGGCAGCACCAAGCACATAATCGGTGAGGTGTACGACTCAGAAGTGGTGCCGACAACGCGTTTGCCACAGTCCATGGTCGACTTGGCCGACATAGAATCAGAAACCGTCACTCGTTACCTAATGAAAATTGGTAACCGTGAATACGTGCCGCTGGACTTTACCTGGGTACTGGAGTCATTGGTCACCGAAGACACCACACCAAAAGACATGGCGGTTATTGAACGCAGCAAAGACGGCAACTTCTACGGGCGCATTACGGCAGTCACCGAAAATGGCGAAGTTGTTGCCAAGCAAAGTGACGAAGACTTCCGAAAAGTCATGTTTGAACGGGTTGAACGTGCTGTCGAGCTGAACGAGCAAGCCATGGGCTTGCAGGAAGGCGAAATATCGTCAATTAACTACCAGCTGAATGAGCTGTCGCTTGAGCGCCGTCGTCTGGAGCTACAAGGTGAATTGACCGAACAGGCCATCGTCGACTTGCAGGCACAGCGTGAGCAGTTAAACGCCGACTATCAAGTCTACGAAAAAGAGCTGTTCGACTTACGTGAGCAGGCACAGCGAGACGCGTTAATCGTGAAAGACTTCCGCGGAGAAGACGTAAAAGTGCCCATGTACCGGGTGTTGGATGTTAACTTCCCGAATGACATGGGCTTTTTCGCCAAACTGGGTCATTTCTTCCAGCAAATTGGTAAGTTTGTCAGTGACGACCCGCGTGAGGCAAACACAGAAGGCGGCGTGTTCCCGGCCATTTTCGGTACCGTATTTATGGTACTGCTCATGTCCATTATTGTGACGCCCTTTGGTGTGGTTGCGGCGGTTTATCTGCACGAATACGCCGGTAAAAACCCGGTCACCAAGCTCATTCGTATTGCGGTGATTAACCTGGCCGGTGTACCGTCTATTGTTTACGGTGTGTTTGGTCTGGGCTTCTTCGTTTACATGGTAGGTGGCAGCCTGGACCAAATTTTCTATCCAGAAGCTTTACCTAACCCAACCTTTGGTACGCCAGGCGTGCTCTGGTCTGCGGTAACTCTGGCTATATTGACACTGCCGGTGGTTATTGTCTCGACTGAAGAAGGCTTGTCACGCATTCCGCCATCGTTGCGCGAGGGCAGTTTGTCGCTGGGTGCAACCAAGTGGGAAACCATCTGGCGCATTATATTGCCAATGGCATCGCCGGCTATTATGACCGGGCTTATTTTGGCTGTCGCTCGTGCGGCTGGTGAGGTAGCACCGCTAATGCTGGTGGGTGTGGTCAAGTCGGCACCTATGCTGCCGGTAGACGGGAACTTCCCGTACTTGCACTTAGACCGTAAGTTTATGCACTTAGGCTTTCATATTTACGACGTTGGCTTTCAAAGCCCGAACGTTGAAGCGGCGCGACCGCTGGTGTACGCCACCTCGTTCTTACTAATTACCGTCATTGTCGGTCTTAACCTGACGGCCATTGGTGTGCGTAACCATTTACGTGAAAAATACCGCTCACTTGAGCACTAAAATTGAGCACGAAAGAATTTACAAAAAAGATTTTGATGAATTAGCGAAAGGGTCAGAATTTATGATTTCGGTAAACCCGAGTACAAGCAACATGGAAAAGCTGGACTTACACAACTTGCCAGCTGAACAAACCGCGTTGGACATTAAGAACCTGGACTTATACTACGGTGAAGATCAGGCGCTGCATGACATTTCCATGCGCATTCCGAAAAACCGCGTTACGGCGTTTATCGGCCCGTCAGGTTGTGGTAAATCAACCTTATTGCGTTGCATTAACCGCATGAACGACCTGGTGGAAATTTGCCGTATTGATGGCGAAATAGAGCTGCATGGCCAGAATATATACGATAAAAACGTTGATGTTGCTGCGCTAAGACGCCGTGTTGGTATGGTGTTCCAGCGTCCTAACCCGTTTCCGAAATCGATTTACGAGAATGTGGTGTACGGTCTGCGCCTGCAAGGCGTAAAAGACAAACGTGTACTGGATGAAGCGGTAGAAACCTCATTGCGCGGTGCGGCACTTTGGGACGAAGTGAAAGACCGTTTGAACGCCAGCGCGTTCAGCCTGTCGGGTGGTCAGCAGCAGCGTTTGGTTATCGCCCGCTCTATTGCCATTGAGCCGGAGATTTTGCTGCTGGACGAACCAACGTCGGCGTTGGATCCTATCTCAACCTTAACCATTGAAGAGCTTATCACCGAGCTGAAAGAGAAGTTCACCGTGGTTATAGTTACCCACAACATGCAGCAGGCGGCGCGCGTGTCAGACCAAACGGCATTCCTGTACATGGGGAAAATGATAGAATACGCAGATACCGACACCTTATTTACGACGCCTTCGGAAAAACAAACCGAAGACTATATTACCGGTCGTTACGGCTAAGGAGAGTGTTATGGATAAAATGAACATGAGTAAGCACATATCCGGTAAGTTCAATGAGGAACTTGAGGCTGTGCGGAACCGCGTACTGAGTATGGGCGGAATGGTTGAACAACAGATTAGTGATGCACTGGAAGCCATTCAAAAAGGCGACGTCAACCTCGCTGAAAAAGTGCTAAGTAGCGACCATAAAATTAACAAGCTGGAAGTGCAAATTGACGAAGAGTGTGTGCACATTATCGCTAAGCGTCAACCGGCTGCCAGTGACCTGCGTTTGGTTATTGCTATTATCAAAACCATTGCTGACTTAGAGCGCATTGGTGACGAAGCAGAGCGCATTGCCAAAGTGGCGAAAGAAAGCTTCAACAAAGACCAGCAGCAGCTGTTGGTCAGCCTGGAAAACTTAGGTCAGCACATTCTCAGCATGCTGCGTAAAGTGCTCGACGCCTTTGCCCGCATGGACTTAGAAGCAGCTTACGATGTGCATCAGCAGGACGAGCAAGCCGACCGTCAGTACGAAGCGCTGACGCGTCAGTTAATGACCTACATGATGGAAGACTCGCGCTCTATTCCGAAAATTATGGACGTACTGTGGTCTGCCCGCTCGCTGGAGCGCATGGGCGACCGTTGTCAGAACATTGCCGAGTACATTATCTTCTTCGTGAAAGGCAAAGACGTGCGCCATGTCTCACCAGAGAGCATGGAACGCACGGTAATGGGGAATAAACTCGACTAAAACAGACGCCGGGCGCGAATGGTGCCCGGAATGTCTTTCAGTTGTTGCAGGATATCGGCACCATTGTCGCTGTCGATATCCATAACAACATAACCGACGGTTTCATCGGTTTGTAAGTACTGACCCGCCACGTTTATTTGGTTGTCACTAATAATACGGTTAATGGCATTCAGCATACCCGGCTGGTTTTTGTGAATATGCAGCAATCGCTGTGTGGTCGCATGCGTTGGCAAACTGACTTCCGGGAAGTTCACCGCTGATAGCGTTGAGCCATTGTCAGAATAACGCACCAGTTTCCCGGCCACTTCCACACCAATGTTTTCCTGAGCTTCCAGTGTTGAACCGCCAATGTGAGGCGTCAGCAAGCAGTTTTTTAAACCGCGCAGTGGCGACACAAACTCGTCATTATTGCCTTTAGGCTCAACCGGGAACACATCAATAGCCGCACCACCCAAGTGACGAGACGACAGTCCTTCAGCCAAAGCCTCAATATCGACCACTGTGCCGCGTGACGCGTTAATCAGTAAACTGCCGGGCTTCATGCGCTCTATTTGGCGACGGCCAATCATCCACTGGGTTTGTTCAGTTTCCGGTACGTGCAAAGTGACAATGTCAGATTGAGCCAGTAAGTCGTCGAGGGTTGGCACCGACTGCGCATTGCCCATCGGCAGTTTGTCTTCAACATCGTAGTAGCGAATGTGCATGCCCAGCTGCTCGGCAAGTACGCTCAGCTGACTGCCAATGTGACCATAACCAATAATGCCCAGAATTTTACCGCGAGCCTCAAAAGACTGTTTCGCCGACTTTAACCAGCCGCCTTCATGAGCCACCGCGTTTTTCTCAGGAATACCGCGCAGCAGCATAATAATTTCAGCCAGTACCAGCTCGGCCACACTGCGGGTATTAGAAAACGGCGCGTTAAATACAATAACACCGTGCTTTTTCGCCGCCTCAAGGTCGACCTGGTTGGTACCAATGCAAAAGCAGCCGACCGCGATGAGTTTCTCTGCTGCCGCAAAGACCCGCTCATTTAACTGACTGCGCGAGCGTATACCGACAATATGCGCGTCTTTAATTTTTTCACACAGTTCGTCTTCGTTAAGTGATGTCTGCAGAATCTCTAAATTGGAATAACCGTGATGCCGAAACAGCTGTATGGCACTGTCGTGCACACCTTCTAACAATAAAACTTTTATCTTGTCTTTCGACAATGACTTTTGCATTAGCCTGCTACCTTCAATGTTTCAACGCCGTCTTCGCGTGCAATAAGCGCCACGTCTGCGCCACGCTGGGCGAATAAGCCGTTAGTGACTACGCCGACAATATTGTTCAGGTCAGACTCAAGCTCCATGGGTTTCATAATGTCCAGGTTGTGCACATCCAGAATCCAGTTGCCGTTGTCAGTCGTGAAGCCCTGGCGCCACACCGGGTCACCGCCTAACTTCACAATTTCCCGCGCCACATAAGAGCGTGCCATAGGAATAACCTCAACGGGCAACGGGAAGCTGCCTAAACGACCCACACGTTTACTGTCGTCGGCCACACAAACGAATTTGTCCGCCACCGCCGCAATAACTTTCTCGCGAGTCAGCGCGCCGCCACCGCCTTTTATCATCTGGCCGTGCTCGTTAATTTCGTCGGCACCGTCAATATAGACCGGAACATCCGCTACTGAGTTTAAGTCAAACACCTCAATGCCATGGGCTTTCAGGCGTTTGGTCGACTCCTCAGAGCTTGACACCGCACCTTCAATATCGTCTTTTCGTTTTGCCAGCTCATCGATAAAAAAGTTAACTGTCGAGCCGGTACCAACACCGACCACAGTGCCATTTTCAATGTACTGCATGGCTGCTTCAGCAGCGGCTTTTTTAAGTGAATCTGTATTGCCTGACATCATTATTACCCCTGTGTTCATCGTTAGCGTCAGTATAAGAGTTTTGTTGGTTTTTATCGAACGCTTTACCGCAAAAACCGTGTTAAAAACGCCAGTGTTTACCCGGAGTAATAATTTCCGGCAAAGGAATGTCCCAGGCCTCGACAGGCAGCTCACTAACCCGCTGCTCGTCATAACTTAGCCCAATCGGGAATAAATGGGGTGTATGTCCGTTATACCACTGGGCTAATGTGCGGTCGTAATAACCGCCGCCCATACCCAGGCGGTTGCCTTTTTCGTCAAAACCCACCAGTGGCAGCAGTAGTACATCAATGTCAGTCAGTGGCACCACGTTATCGACACGCAACTCCGGCTCTTCTATGCCGTACTTGTTTTGAGTCATGCGGGTGTCAGGGGTGTGGCGCAAAAACAATAAATGACCTTTGGCGAACGGGTGCAGTACCGGCAGTACCGTTTGAAAGCCGTTTTCCCAAAGCCGTTGTATAACCGGTTGTGTGGGCAACTCGCCGGCAAAACTGTGATACACCGCTACAGTGGTTTGGGCCGGCTCTAACCCGCGCAGTCGCTGCTCAACAGCGTCAGCAACCGCCATGCCGGCCTGTTTGGCATAGTCCTGGGGTAAGCTGCGGCGAATTTGCTGTAACTTGCGTCGGAGTTCTTGTCGGGTCATGCTAAAGTCTGTGTCAGTCAGCCGAACGAATGTGTCGAGGATAACCGATGAAAACAATAAAAACGATAGCTTTCACCTGCGCAGCCTTGTTGCTTGCTGCTTCCTCTCAGGTGTTTTCCGCCCCGTTAATGCAGGCACCACCGAAAGCACCGGAGCGCGAGCAGGGCGAAGGGCCTTATGACCGCTTAATTCTGCGTGGCGGTACTCTCATTACCGGCGAAGGCGCGCCGCCACAAGGGCCTGTCGATATTGTTATTGAAGACGACCGTATTACTCAAATTGTCAGTGTGGGTAACCCTGGCGTGCCTATTATCGACTCGCGCCGTCCTGAAGCAGGTCGCGGCGACAAAGAAATGGATGTGTCCGGCCATTATATTCTGCCCGGCTTTATCGACATGCATGCTCACATTGGCGGCTCCGCCGAAGGTATTCCTGCAGAGTATGTACTGAAACTGTGGCTGGGTCATGGCATTACTACCATTCGCGAACCTGGCAGTTTTAACGGCTTGGACTGGGTGCAGTGGCATCAGGAACAAGCGCAGGACAACGACATTGCATCGCCGCGTATTGTGCCCTATGTCGGTTTTGGTCAAGGTTGGGACGAGCCCATTTACGGTGCAGAACAGGCCCGCGACTGGGTACGCTATATAAAAGACAAAGGCGCTGCTGGCATTAAGTTCTTTGGCGCATCACGTAAGGTGATGGAAGCTGCGCTCGACGAGGCCAACAAACAAGGCCTGGGCACCATGATGCACCACGCCCAGCTCAACGTTATGTCCATGAACGCACTGGACTCGGCGCGTCTAGGACTGACCTCTATGGAACACTGGTACGGTTTACCGGAAGCGTTATTCGAAGAGCAGCGCATTCAGGACTATCCGGCGCACTACAACTACAACAACGAACAGCATCGTTTTGAAGAAGCAGGGCGGTTATGGAAACAAGCGGCTGAATCGGGCTCTGAAAAGTGGAACGCGGTTCGTGACGAACTGATAGAACTCGACTTCACTATTAACCCAACACTCACGATTTACGAAGCCTCGCGAGATCTCATGCGCGAGCGCCAGGCTATTTGGCACGACGAATACACACTGCCACGACTGTGGGACTTCTTCGAGCCCAGCCGTTATGCGCATGGCTCGTACTGGTTCGACTGGACCACCGACAATGAAATTGCCTGGAAAAAGAACTACGACAAGTGGATGACCTTCCTGAAAGACTATCACGCTAACGGCGGTCGCATTACGCTAGGGTCTGACGCGGGTTATATCTATAAAATTTATGGCTTTGGTTACATTCGCGAAATGGAATTGCTGCGTGAAGCCGGGCTAAATGCGTTAGAAGTCATACATGCGGCAACCGTCGCCGGGGCTGAAGCCTTAGGCATGGAAGACGACATTGGCAGCATTGCGCTGGGCAAAAAAGCTGACATGGTCATTGTGAAGGAAAACCCACTGGCGAACTTTAAAGTGCTGTACGGAACCGGTCACTTCAAACTCAACGACCAGAACAAACCCATGCGCACCGAAGGCGTTAAGTACACCATTAAAGACGGTATTGTGTACGACGCTCAGGCGTTGCTGGAAGACGTAAAGCGCATTGTTGCACAAGAAAAAGCCGAACGTGCTGAGTAAGGCTTTAACCAATAAGAAAGGGTGGTTCCCCAAGGTGCCGCTGCTGGCTGTAGCCCTTGAACCCATTGGTTCAAGGCGGGGAGCAAGTGGTATCCGTCGTAGGCTTCCCGGTGCATGCCGGGCTTGCTCATGACGGGCCAGTGATCCCCTTTTAATACAAGCATCGGCTCAGGGACATTAGCCTGCTGGCAAACACCCCAGGGAACCGCAGAAAGGGTTACTGTTTGTCTATTTAGCGATTACGCTGCGAGCGCTGTTCGCTCATTGCTTGTTCAATTGTCGCCTGAAGCAGTTGAATTTTCTCTTCAAGCTTGGCCGTTTTGGCCGACTGTTCGTTCTGGTCTTGTATCCATTCGTGACACAAGTTTAATGCGGTCATCACGGCTATTTGTTCAACATTGGTCAGCTGCGTGCTTTCCTTCGTTTCCTGCAGCCTTTGGTTTAAGGCGTCTGCCGCTTGCTGCAACGCGCTTTCCTGACCCACAGGGCAGGCAACCTTATAGTTACGCTCCAGCAATTTAATATCCATGGTTTTCGCGGCCATTCAAAAGACTCCTTGCAACTGACTCATCAGCGTGAATAACTGCATTATGGCACGAGCAGCGGGCGTTTGTCAGCTAGCGATTATGTAAAGCCAGTGTTAGGATTATGGCAAGATTCACAAAAGGCGAGATTTCATGTCCACACGCTTTAATTATGACCGTTTAGCCGAACTTTACGCGGGCTACGATATGACACCGGGCGCTTCTGAAATTCAGGGCATGCTCACGGGCTTAATAGCCACCGGCAGCGAGCCGAAAAGTGACGAGCTTATGGCGGTGTTGTCAGACTTAGCTTACGACGGGCAAAGCATTCCAACAGAGCTTAAAAATTTATTACAGCAACAAGCCGAAGAAATTGAACATTCGCTGGGCGACCATGATTTGGGCTTTCGTTTACTGCTGCCGGAAGACGGCGAGCCACTGCCAGAGCGTTTAAATGCACTAGCCGGTTGGGTGAATGCGTTTCTTGCAGGCTACGGTGTTAACCAGCAAAGTATGGCGACCTTAAGCGCCGACTTAAAAGAAGCCATTGAAGACATGGTCGAGCTGGCAAAAATTGAGTTCACCGAAGAAGGCGGCGAGGAAGAAGAGCGTGCTTACTTCGAAATTGTCGAATACCTGCGCGTATCGGCCATGATGTGCTACACCGAGTTAGGCCGCAAAGAGCAGCCGGCTAATCAACCACCTAAAATACTGCACTAATTTATGACCGCTGTAATTTCCGTAGAAGAATTTGCACAACGCCGAGAGGCGCTTATGAAGCGCATGCCGCTGGGCGCTGTCGCCATTATTGCTGGTAACAGTGAAGTCACGCGCAGTAACGACACTGAGTATCCGTTCCGGCAAAACAGTGACTTTCTCTATTTGACCGGTTTTGCCGAGCCCGACGCGGTGCTAGTGCTGGTTAACGGTGAAAAGCCGCAAAGCTTACTGTTTTGCCAGGACAAAGACCCGCAGCAGGAAGTTTGGCACGGCCTGCGTTTAGGTTATGAAAATGCAGAGCAGACGTTAAAAGTCGACGCCGCTGAAGACGCAGACGCCATTGAAGAACGACTGCCGGACATACTGAAAGGCATGGACAGCGTGTTCTACTTAATGGGCGAGCAGGCCGAAGTGGGCGAGCTAATTAACAGCGCACGTAACCAATTGCAGCAGGCAGCCAGACGAAGCGGTGCATTACCGCCACAAAGTTTGAACGACTTACGTCCGTTGTTAGACGACATGCGGCTGATAAAATCAGAGGCTGAAATTAACGTCATGCGCGAGTCGGCACGCATTAGCAGCAACGCCTTTCGCCGCATTATGCGCTTTGTCGAGCCCGGCAAACACGAATATCAGGTGGGTGCCGAGCTGCATCATGAGTTTGCCATGAACGGTGCACTGTATCCGGCCTACGGGATGATCTGCGGTGGTGGTGCCAACGCCTGCGTGTTGCACTACACCGACAACAAAGACGTACTAAACGACGGCGATTTGATCCTCGTCGATGCCGGTGCCGAGTATCAGGGGTATGCTGCCGACATTACCCGTACCTTCCCGGTTAACGGCAAGTTCAGCGACACTCAGCGCACCTTGTATGAGCTGGTATTAAAAGCGCAACAAGCGGCGTTTGAGGAAATAAAGCCCGGCAGCAATTTGGTTAACGCCAGCAACGCTGCCGCGCGGGTGATTAACGACGGTCTGGTTGAGTTGGGTATTATCGACGGTGACCCGGACACCGCCTTTGAAGCCATGCGTTGGAAAACCTATTTTATTCACGGTTTAGGGCACTGGCTCGGGCTGGACGTACATGACATGGGTCGCTACAAAGACGACAACGGCAAGCCTGTTTCTTTTGAGCCGGGTATGGTGCTGACCGTTGAACCGGGTATTTATATTCCCGAAGACGCCGACGTTGATGAAAAGTGGCGCGGCATTGGCATTCGTATTGAAGACGATCTGGTGGTCACCGCTGAGGGCTATGAAAACCTCACCAGCGACGTGCCTAAAACCATAGAAGAGATAGAAGCATGGATGAGCGGCAAGTAATATCTGCCGATATTGCTATTGTTGGCGGCGGCCTGGTTGGCGCGCTGACCGGTATGATGCTGGCGCAGCAGCGCCCGGACTGGCGTATTGTTATTTGCGAACCCCGCAAAGAAGGTCCGCCCAACGACAAACGCATTATTGCGCTGGCCGCTGCATCTGCCCACCGTTTGTCAAAGCTGGGCGTACTCGACAATATTACTCACGAGCCCATTAAGCACATTCATATTTCCGATCGCGGCTTCATCGGTGGTACTGAGCTGCATGCTGAACAAGAAGGCGTGGAAGCCCTGGGCAAAGTGGTGGCGGCGTCCGAGTTAGTAGAGCGCTTGTATAAAAGCTGCCAGAAACTGAACAATATTACCTGGTTAGGCGGTGTACGCGCCGAACAAGTGCAACAAGAGTCTGCGCAGGCGACCGTGGTATTGGACAACCAACAGCAGGTACATTGCCGTTTACTGATTGGTGCCGACGGCCAAAACTCGCTGGTGCGCGAACAGCTACGACTAAAGTCAGAGGTAACCGACTACGGACAGTATGGCTGTATTGCGACGTTAGAGCTCGAACAGCCACTTAATGGATGGGCGTACGAACGTTTTACCGAAAACGGACCCATTGCGCTTTTGCCAATGCAGGGGAATCAGGCGTCGCTGGTGTGGAGCTTCACCGAAAAGCAGCTGGCTGAAGCCGAACAATGGACAGACGCAGAGTTTTTACAGCGTTGCCAACAAGCCTTTGGCTATCGAGCCGGGCGTTTTAAATCGGTATCGCCGCGAGTGTTTTATCCGCTTATTTTGCGCCGGGCGAAACGTTCAACGCATCACCGCGCGGTTATTATTGGTAATGCCTCGCATGCGTTGCACCCTATTGCGGGGCAGGGCTTTAATTTAGGACTACGCGACGTCGAACAGCTGTGCGAAAGCTTAGCAGACGCAACCGATCCGGGCGCTTTTGAGCATCTTAATAATTATGAACAGCACCGCGAACGTGATTACGAGTCTATTATTCGGTTAACTGACGGCTTAGTGCGCGGCTTTTCCAATCAATTCTGGCCAACCGTACTGGGGCGTAACAGCGCACTCATGCTGTTGCAGCACTGCGCACCGTTAAAGTCCCGCTTTGCCCGCCTAACCATGGGGATGAAACCATGACACGCAAACAGACTGACATTGTCGTTGTTGGCGGCGGCATGATAGGCCTGAGCCTGGCCACCAAGCTGGCGCAACAGGGTCGGCAAGTAACTGTTATAGAACGCCACGACCAGCCCGAGCTGACTGAAGAATTGGCATTACGGGTTAGCGCATTAAACGATCGCAGCCGCAGCGTACTGGCCGACTGTGGTGCCTGGCAAAAAATACAGGCGCATCGCACCGGGCCGTATAAGAGCATGCAAGTGTGGGACAAAGACAGCCCCGCCCATATTGAATTTTCCGCCGCCGAAATTAACGCTGAAGACATTGGCGCTATTGTAGAAAACAACGTGGCTGAGCACTTTTTGTGGGAAAGCGCTGAACAGGCAGGCGTGGAGATCATAAAAACCGACAGTTGGTCGTTAGTAAGTGCCGGAGACGACAGCAGCCCGGCAGAAGTAAAAGTAGGTGAGCAATTACTTTCGGCTAACCTCGTTATTGGCGCGGACGGCGGTCGCTCGCAAGTGCGTCAATTTGCCGAACTCCCCATTAGTTTCTGGGACTACGAGCAGCGCGGTATTGTCGCTAACATTCGTACCGAACAGCCTCATAACGGCGTTGCCCGGCAGGTGTTTTTACCCACCGGACCGTTGGCGTTGTTACCGACGCCCAACTCACAGATTGTTTCTATTGTCTGGTCGGCAGACGAACCCTTAGCGGCGCAGTTACTGAATGAAACACCAGAGCGTTTTGCGAAACAGGTAGAAACCGAGTCTGGTCGGGTACTGGGTGCGTGCGAATGTGTATCTGACATAAAAGCTTTTCCGCTTCGAATGCAGTACGCACGCCAGTGGTTTCATCAGCGCATTGTGCTGGCCGGCGACGCTGCGCACACCATTCACCCGCTTGCCGGGCAGGGCGCTAACTTAGGCTTTGGTGACGTTAACGAACTGTGTAAACAGTTGCAGGGCGTGGACTTAAAAGCGCTGAACGACTTAACCAAACACTTAAACGCCTACCAACGAGCCCGCAAAGCCGACACCCAGGTCATGATAGCCGCCATGGAGCTGTTTAAACGCGGCTTTGGTACCGCCAACCCGGTTGTAAAAGGCCTGCGGGCACTGGCTTTTGGCATCGCCAACAAGCTGACATTTCTTAAAAGAAAGCTCGCCGAAATAGCCGTAGCCTGACGTTATTACGTCAGGTGCGATCTATCAATCGACAACCACGCCATAACGCTCGCGAATTTTCGCTGCCAACGCAGCCCGCGCGTCGGGCTCGCCGTGAATTAAGCGTATGCGTTTCACCGGGGCTTCGGTGGCGTCTATAAAGTCTAAAAGTTCTTGTTGGTCGGCATGCGCAGAGTAGCCGCCTAAGGTATAAATACCAGCTTTTATGTCTATACGCTCGTGGTCTAAGTCGACATAACCACCGCGTGGACCGTAGGTTTGTATATCGCGCCCTGGGGTTCCGGCGGCCTGGTAGCCTACAAACAACACATCGGTGCGCGGGTCGGGTAGCAGGGCTTTTAAGTAATTCAGCATACGCCCGCCGGTACACATACCGCTGGCGGCAATAACAATGCAGGGGTCGCCGCTGCTTTTTAAGTAATTCACCACGCGCTCATGGTCACTGTGGTCGTCTACCGTCATTAGGCGGTCGAAGTTCAGCGGGTGGCGGTCTTCTTCTACCCGTGCCAATGCCTCTTCGTCCCACAACGCCTTCATGGTCCGGTACTGCTTGGTAAATTGCGCGGCTAGCGGTGAATCTAAAATAACCGTCATTTTGTGCCATACTTTGAAAGACAGGGGATCCGCCACGCCAGTCTCAGCTTCCTTAGCCCGGGCTTTATGAATAATGTCTTCTAATTCGTACAAAAGCTCTTGCGTACGGCCAATACTAAACGCCGGAATTAAAATGGTGCCTTTATTTTCCACACAACGCTCAACCACCGACTTCAGGCGTTGCTCGCGATCAAGGCGCGACTCGTGGTTCTTGTCGCCATAGGTGCTTTCCAGCAACAGAAAGTCAGCGCGCTCCAGCGGCGTCGGGTCGGGTAGCAGTGGTGTGTTTTTACAGCCTAAGTCACCCGAGAACACTACGCGATAGTGAGTACTCACGTTCTCAATTTCCACATAAGACGACCCCAGAATATGCCCCGCCTGACGAAAGCGCAGCTTAAAGCGCTCAGTCGCAAAGTCAGCAGGCAGCTCCAGCCAGCTATCGTACTCCACCGGTTGTAGCTGGCGCTGCAGGCGAGTTATCACGGCATCAATAATATCGGCGTTGCGGGTTAGGCCTACTTTTAACGCGTCTTCAATAACCAGAGGCAACAAATGCGCGGTAGCTTTCGTGCAGTAAATAGGGCCGGTAAAGCCGGCAATTAACAACCAGGGAATGCGGCCTACGTGGTCAATGTGGCAGTGGGTCACCACCAACGCCTGCACCTTGGTAATATCGAAATCAATTTCCTGCGTGTTGGAATCCGCACCAGACCCCGAGGTTTCCGCCCCCTGGAACAACCCGCAGTCAATTAAAAGTGAGTGGTCACTGTCTAACAGTAGCTCGTGGCAAGAGCCCGTAACCCCCTCAAACGCGCCGTGATGTATAACATCCATGTGCTGGTTCCATTTTGTTTAAAACAACCAGATTACAAAAAACGGCGGAAAACCGCTATCGGACAAAAGGGTGATATTAGGACACGGTTACCCGAATGACTTTGGCACATAAACGCAGGCCTCCGGACTCGAGCAGCTTTGTGATAATGGATAACCGAGGGTCGGTGTTGCCTTTTTCGATATCTCGCAGTGTTTTATCAGAAATGCCCATAAAGCGTGCGTAATGGGTTTGGCTCATATCGTACAAACGAGTACGAATAGCTTTCACAGCATCTCCCATAGACAGTTCACCACTTGCTAAACCATCTTCAATGTCCTGCATAATGTCGCGCCGTTTTTGTACCGATAAATCAGACATGTCTTACACCGAAGTCAGTTAATTTCTCACGAAGGTTATTAAAGCCAATGGCCGGAAATTCCAGAATGCTCTCCGGCGAAGTTGAGGCTTGCAGCGTCCCACCATTTACCCTCGTTAAACAGCTGAAGTGTTATATTTTTCATGTGCTGGCCGGTAGTTTGTTTCTGCATTACAGTGAATTTAGCCTATAAAGCGGAAACAATCTACCGTAAAATTCACATTTTTTGGCTTTTCCAGTATCAAACTACCGTTAAGCGCGTGCGCACTCGATTAACGTTGCTGGATTACTTCAAATACCCAAGGTTTTCAGGTAATAGCGTTACAGTTATGTTCAAAACCAAGTTTAATGTGACAGTTATGTCAAATTAATAATCGACAGATTCGGCAATACCGGTTTACCCCGCCAGCCTCGTAGCCAACCAACGGAACCAATCGCTCAAAATCTCGTCAAAAATGTGCAATAAAGCCTTTGTAGGAAAAGGGCTACGTGCGGTATCATACTCGCTTGATCAAAATTACCCGCACCATCGGCCTATGGGAACCGCAACCCATGGGCGGTAGCGTGCCTAATCGTTGCAGTTAGGGTTAATAACTAATGAAAATTGCAGTAGCAGGTACAGGATACGTTGGTTTGTCCAACGCGGTTCTCCTCGCCCAAAAAAATAATGTCATTGCTGTCGATATAGACGAAGAAAAAGTTGAAAAAATTAATAATAAACAGTCACCTATAGTCGACAAAGAAATTCAGCAATTTTTAGCAGAAAAGCCACTTAACCTCACAGCAACCACCCAAACCGAAGACGCCTACAAAGACGCCGACTTTGTGGTTATTGCCACACCCACCGACTACGACCCGCAAACCAATTATTTTAATACCAAAACCGTTGAAAGCGTTATTAGTCAGGTTATGGCACTGAACCCTCATGCGGTTATGGTTATTAAGTCGACCATTCCGGTGGGTTACACAAAAGCATTAAAAGAAACGTTCGGCACCAATAACATTCTGTTTTCGCCGGAATTCCTGCGCGAAGGCAAAGCCTTGTACGACAATTTGCACCCGTCGCGTATTATTGTCGGCGAACGCTCCGAGCGCGCTGAAACCTTTGCTAACCTGTTAAAGCAGGGCGCCGAGAAACAAGACATAGACATACTCTTTACCGACAGCACCGAAGCCGAAGCCATAAAGCTGTTCGCTAACACATACTTAGCCATGCGCGTTGCCTACTTCAACGAGCTGGACACCTACGCTGAAGTGCACAACCTGGACACCAAACAAATTATTGAAGGCGTGTGTTTAGACCCGCGCATAGGTTCGCATTACAACAACCCCAGCTTTGGTTACGGCGGCTACTGCCTGCCAAAAGACACCAAGCAATTGCTCGCCAACTACGACGACGTACCACAAACCATGATCAAATCCATTGTGGACGCCAACCGTACCCGCAAAGACTTTATCGCCGACCAAATTATTGCCAAGCAACCCAAAGTGGTTGGCGTGTATCGTTTGGTCATGAAGTCGGGCTCGGATAACTTCCGGGCATCGGCCATTCAGGGTGTAATGAAGCGCATAAAAGCCAAAGGCATAGAAGTGGTGGTTTACGAACCCGAACTCACAGAAGAAAAATTCTATAACTCCCGGGTTATAAATGACTTAAATGAATTTAAAGCCGTGTCGGAAGTCATACTCAGTAATCGACTGGCCGACGACATAAAAGACGTGCAAGCTAAGGTGTATACGCGCGACCTGTTTAACAACGACTAGCTTAATAGCGACTAACTAATAAGACAACGCAATGACTGACGAGAACAATAAACAGAACCATCCGGCACCGTACGGGCCCGGTCAATACCCACCCAACTTTTACGCGCAACCCTACCCGCAAGACGACGAGATAGACCTGCGCGAGCTGTTTAAAATTATCTGGGACGGCAAATGGTGGATTATTGCCATTACCTTTGTGTTTGCCGTGGCATCGGTTGTTTACTCTTTAAGCTTACCGGACATTTACAAAGCCGAAGCGACTTTGGCGCCGACGGAAGAGGCTCAAGGGCAGGGTTTTGGTGAAGAAGTGAGTGGTTTGGCAAGCCTGGCAGGTATTAACGTGGGTAAACAGCAAGTCGATAAAGTAACCATGGCCATGGAAATACTGCAGTCGCGCCAGTTCATTAAAAACTTTGTGGAAAAGCATGACATTTTGCCAGAGGTTATGGCAGTAAAAGAGTGGCACCGGCCCAGTGGTAAATTGGTATACGACGAAGAAATCTACAACCCAGAAACGAAAGAGTGGGTGCGGGAAGTTGAGCCGCCGAAACAACCGGAGCCTACTAGCTGGGAATACGTTAACGCTTTTAGAGATAACTTGGTCGTTGAAAAGGATGAAGAGACACCCGGGTTAATTATTGTTGCAATAAATCATCAGTCTCCGATTATTGCGCATCGTTGGACACAGTGGTTAATTGAAGACATTAATGACCACATGCGAGCACGCGACATTGAAGAAGCCGAAAGTAGTATGGAGTTTTTGCAGGAAGAGCTGGGCAAAACCAATCTAAGCAGCATGCAACAAGTGTTCTATCAGCTTATTGAAAAGCAAACACAAACCATTATGCTGGCTAATGTTCGACCCGAGTATATTTTTCAAGTGCTTGACCCTGCCGTTGTGCCTGAGGAAAAAGACGCACCCGCTCGTGCATTAATTTGCATAATAGGCACCTTCTTAGGTGGCTTCTTATCACTATTGGTTGTTTTTATCCGCCACTTAGTACGCAACAACAGAGAAGCATAACCAAACACACCTCACGTAGCCTGACGCTATTGCGTCAGGTGAGATATCTGAATTAATAAAATGAACTCCATGAAAATACTAGTAACAGGCGGCGCCGGCTTCATAGGCTCCGCAGTTATACGTCACTTAATAAATGACACCAACCACAGTGTCATCAACGTTGACAAACTCACCTACGCAGGCAATTTAGAAAGCTTAGCTTCTGTCAGTAGCAATGACCGATATGCCTTCGAGAAAGTCGATATTTGCGACGCGAGCGAAATAAAGCGCGTATTCGAACAGTACCAGCCTGATGTCGTCATGCATTTAGCGGCGGAGTCTCATGTTGACCGTTCTATCGACGGCCCCGGCGAGTTCATGCAAACCAACATTATTGGTACCTATACGCTGCTAGAGCAGGCAAGAGCCTACTGGCAAAACCTGCCAGAGAGTCAAAAGGCAGCGTTTAAATTTCACCATATTTCGACTGATGAAGTATACGGAGATTTGCCACACCCAGAAGAGCAAGAAGGTGAACTCCCTTTATTCACCGAAGCCAATGCCTACAAACCAAGCTCCCCTTACAGTGCCTCAAAAGCCAGTAGTGATCATTTAGTCAGAGCATGGCACCGCACCTATGGTTTGCCAACCGTTATCACCAATTGCTCCAATAATTACGGTCCTTACCATTTCCCTGAAAAACTCATTCCGTTAATGATATTGAATGCTCTGGATGGTAAAGCGTTACCCGTTTACGGCATAGGCAACCAAATACGAGACTGGCTGTATGTGGAAGATCACGCCCGAGCATTAGTCAAAGTAGCGGCAGAAGGCAAAGTCGGCGAAACCTACAACATTGGTGGTCACAACGAAAAGCAAAATATTGACGTAGTGACCACCATTTGTGAAATACTTGACGAGTTAGTGCCCACTAATACCTCATACAAAGACTTGATAACTTACGTAGAAGACCGCCCTGGGCATGACATGCGCTACGCCATTGACGCAACTAAAATAAAGAATGATTTAGGCTGGGTACCAGAAGAAACATTCGAGTCCGGTATTCGCAAAACCGTACAATGGTATTTAAACAATCAGGAATGGTGTCAGCGAGTGCAGGACGGCAGCTATCAGCGTGAGCGTTTAGGAAACTCTCAGGCAGGAGAAAGCGCATGAAAGGAATAGTATTAGCGGGCGGCTCGGGCACGCGCCTATACCCAATAACAAAAGGCGTATCTAAGCAATTACTGCCTATCTATGACAAACCTATGATTTACTACCCGCTGTCTGTACTTATGCTAGCGGGTATTCGCGAAATACTCATTATTTCCACACCGGAAGATTTACCAAATTTTGAAAAGCTATTGGGCGACGGCTCACAGTTCGGCATAGAACTTAGCTACAAAGAACAGCCAAGCCCAGATGGACTAGCCCAGGCCTTTATTATTGGTGAAGAATTCATTGGTGATGACAGCGTGTGTTTGGTGCTTGGTGACAACATTTTCTATGGTCAAGGCTTCAGCCCCAAGCTTAAACATGCAGCAAGCCAAACTTCAGGCGCAACAGTATTTGGCTACCAGGTGAAAGACCCCGAGCGTTTTGGGGTGGTTGAATTCGACGACAATAAACGCGCCATTTCAATTGAAGAAAAGCCTGAGCAACCAAAGTCAAATTATGCAGTTACTGGGCTGTACTTTTACGACAACGACGTTGTCGAAATAGCTAAACAAGTAGAACCCTCTGACCGGGGCGAACTTGAAATTACTAGCATTAACCAGGCCTATTTAGAGCGTGGTGATTTAAATGTTGAATTATTAGGCCGCGGCTTTGCCTGGCTTGACACCGGTACCCACGAAAGTTTACTTGAAGCCGCACAGTTTGTTGAAACCATTGAAAAGCGTCAGGGGTATAAAATTGCCTGCCTGGAAGAAATAGGCTACCTACAAAATTGGCTGAGTTGGGAGCAAGTGCAACAGGCCGGTCACGATTTACGCAAAAATGGCTATGGCGAATATCTACTCAGTCTTAAGCCAAAAAAGTAATAGCTATGATACCTGTAACCAAACCTTACCTACCCAGCCGCGAAAAGCTCGACAAATACATAGACGGTATTTACGAGCGTGAATGGCTGACAAATAATGGTCCTTTAGTACAAGAGCTCACCAAGCGTTTAGAAGAATACCTTGGCGTTGAAAACCTACTACTTGTTTCTAACGGCACGCTTGCATTACAAATAGCTTACAGAGCCCTTGGGGTTAGCACCACAAACCGCGATGAGAAGCCTGAGGCTATCACTACTCCTTTTACCTTTATAGCAACAGCAAGCTCACTTAAGTGGGAAGGTGTTGAGCCAGTATTTGCCGATATTCATCCTGACACCTGGTGCCTTGACCCTAAAAATATTGAAAAAGCAATAACGCCTCAAACCAAAGCCATTGTACCTGTGCATGTTTTTGGTAATGCTTGTGATGTTGAAGCAATTGATGACATAGCTAACAAGCATGACTTAAAAGTTATTTACGATGCGGCCCACGCCTTTGGAGTGAACTACAAAGGCGAAAGTTTATTAAAGCATGGCGATGCGTCCATTTTGAGTTTTCACGCAACTAAACTGTTTCATACTATTGAAGGTGGGGCTATTGTTTTTAAGCGAAAAGAAGACTTAGAAACAGCGAAAAAAATGATCAATTTCGGTATAACAGGGCCGGATGTTATAGAAGAGCTTGGAATAAACGCCAAAATGAATGAGTTTCAGGCGGCGATGGGTTTATGTGTTCTGGATGAAATAGAAGAAAACTTAAAGGCTCGCGCTAACGTTTGGAAACGTTATGAGAAGGGACTGAAGCGCTTTCTGCAACTTCAAACTAAAACTGAAGGGGTAGAATATAACTACGCTTATTTTCCGGTAGTGTTTGAAAATGAGAGTGCCTTAGAGCAAAAAGTAGAGCGGTTGCAGGACTCTGGGATTCACGCAAGAAGATACTTCCGTCCGTCATTAAGTGAAGTAACTTGCTTAGAACAAAATTCAGAACAGGTTATTTCTGAAAGTTTATCGAGAAGAGTGCTTTGCTTGCCTATTTATAATGGGTTAAGTGAATCAGACTGTGAACGTATTATCAGTTTTCTTAGACCGAACATATAAATTTGAGACAAAAAGCTATGAAGCTGTCAAAACTAGATTTTAATGTACTCGATATGCTTTCTCAAAAAATGGGAAAGTCATTTTACATTTTTTCAAGCCAACTATTTGAAGAAAACTATACTAGGTTTAGTAAAACCTTAAAAAAGTACTACAAGAACAGCCATGTAGCTTATGCGGTTAAAGCCAACTATATGCCTGAAATAATAAGAAGTCTCAGTACCTTAAAAGGAACTGCTGAAGTAGTGTCAAATTTTGAGTATGACGTTGCTAGAATGTTTCTTGATGGTCGAGACATTATTTTTAATGGACCAGTAAAGTCCGAAAGTGATATAGAAAAAGCAATAAAGGAAGGTTCTACTGTAAATATAGACTCATGGTACCAGATTGAATTAATCCAAAAATTAAGCGGTGACTTCAGCCGCATAGAGTTAGGGCTTAGATACAACTCAAATGAGGTTTTCTCAGATTGCCGCTTCGGATTTAATTATGAGAATGGTGATCTAGCTCGTGCTGTTGAAATGCTGAAGGCTATCGACAATGTAAAAATTACTTCGTTACATTCGCATTACTCATCTTCAGATAAGTCTCCGTCCTTTTTTGAAAAGCGCGCTAGAAAATCAATTGAACTTCATAAAGAGTTGACTCTAACAGATCTTCAGACAGTCAATATTGGTGGTGGGTTTATGGGAACCTTACCAGCAGCTTTACTTGAACAGTTTGGTGGAGTACAGCATTCTTTTGAAAGTTATGCAGAAGTATTGGGGCGCACCTTTTCAGATGAATACGGAGAGCATGGCCCCCGGCTAGTTATAGAACCTGGTGTATCGCTGGTAGGTGACACAATGAAATTAGCCGCAAAGGTTTTAGAAATTAAAGAAATGCACGGACGTTTATACGCCGTACTAGACACTAGCATTAATGTATTGAATCCCACACGCTCAAAGGTTACTCCATCGTGTTCAAGCTTATCTTCAAGCGATAATGGGGAAACAGGCGCTAGAGAATACACGTTGGTAGGAAATACATGCATGGAAACCGACATACTTGTCGCAAACTTTAAAGGAAACCTTTCAACAGGAGATTTTGTCGTTTTTGACAATAGAGGAGCCTATTCAAATAACTTTACACCAGCATTTATAATGCCGCAGCCTGGTATTGTTACCACTGAGGGTAAAGTTGTTAAGCAGCCGGACGACATACATAGTATTCTGCACACCTACTCTTAACTTAAGCCTTAATACATGAATATTCTCTTAACCTCTGTTGGACGTCGAAGTTATTTAGTCGACTACTTTAAAGAAGCTGTGGGAACAACTGGAAAAGTCTTCTCTGCTAATAGTGAAAAACTAACCAGCGGTATGGCTGTTGCTGATAAATCGTTTGTTGTTTCTAGGGTTGATAGCTCAAATTACATTTCTGATCTGTTAAAAATATGCCATGAAAATGAAGTGAAATTAGTGGTCTCACTTTTTGATATTGACTTGCCTTATTTGGCTAAAGAGAAGGCTAGGTTTAAAAGTTCAGGGATAGAGTTAGTAGTTAGTGACCCGTGGGTAGTCGATATAGCTAATGATAAATGGGAAACGTATAAGTTTTTTAGAGAAAAAAAGTTTAATGTGCCTGCGACCTTCCTGACTATTGATGATGCGCTCGCTTCATTAGAAAGTAATCAGATAAGTTTCCCTTTAATCATTAAGCCTCGGTGGGGAATGGGGTCCATTTCTCTGTTTAAAGCCGATGACATCGATGAGCTGCAGTTCTTTTATAACTATTCAATCAAAAAGATTCAAGAATCTTATCTTAGTATATTATCGTCTGCTGAGCTTAATAGATCCGTAGTAATTCAAGAGTGTATTCATGGTGATGAATATGGGTTGGATGTTTTTAACGATTTAAAAGGTAACTATTTAATAACGGTGCCAAAGAAAAAGATAGCAATGCGTGCTGGGGAAACCGATATAGCCATGGCAGTTAAGGATGACTCTTTGCTAAAACTTGGTGAAGAAATATCGAAATGTTTTAAGCATCCAGGGAATATAGATGTAGATGTTTTCAAGGGACGTGATGGTAAACAATACGTTCTAGAGGTGAATGCTCGGTTTGGAGGTGGCTATCCCTTCAGTCATAGTTTTGGTGTAAATATGGTTCAGTCAATAGTCGATGAGGTTAACGGGCTGCCGCCTAGCGTACAGTCTCCCTTAACTAATAAAGTTGCTTTGAAGAGCATTAATGTTTTACTGGCCAATGATAGTTAGTTAATAAATTCAATGAAAAGCTGTGAGGTTAATTAAGTGAGCCAAAACAACGAAAAACGTTCTAAGTACTTTAATAAGAACGACTCCTTAGAGAACCTTTTAGAAGATTTATCAGGACTACTAAAACCGGGAAATAAAGAGCTGCTTAGTGTAAGCGATGGTGAGAAATATTCTAAAATCTTCGTTGTTGGGGCACTTCGCTCTGGAACAACACTTTTAACACAGTGGTTAGCTAATAGTGGCTTAGTTGCATATCCAACAAATTTATTGTCGAGGTTTTATGGCGCCCCACTAGTAGGGGCTAAAATACAGCAACTTTTAACAGATCCTCGTTACAATTTTCGAAATGAAATTCTTGATTTCAATTCTGAGGTCAATTTTAATTCTGAAAATGGAAAAACTAAGGGCGCGCTTGCACCGAATGAATTCTGGTACTTCTGGCGCCGCTTTCTCCCCTTCGACGAACTGGACTATATGCCAACGGAAGAGTTAAAAGAAAATGCCAATCTGACAGACTTCCGTGACGAATTAAACGCATTAGCTAACATCTTTGAAAAGCCCTTTGCTATGAAAGGGATGATTATGAACCAAAACATCCCAGAGCTCTCTGAACAGTTTGATAAACCTTTGTTTATCTGGATTCGTCGAGCTCCCATATTTAATATTCAATCCGCGCTGGAAGCCCGAAAACGCCAGTACGGTGATATCAACACCTGGTATTCGTTTAAGATAAAAGAATACCCGCATTTAAAAGACTTAGATCCGTTGGAGTCCGTAGCTGGCCAGATCGCTGCTATTAACTATTCTGTAGAACAAGGCATTGCCGCATTACCAGACCACAAAAAGCTGGTGGTTCAGTATGAAGATTTCTGCCAACGGCCGAAGAGTTATTACAACGAAATAACGCAGAAATTGATTCAACAGAATGGACTAGCTGCTGATCAAGTTCCGAAGTATTCTGGCGAAAAGTCTTTTTCTAATACTAACCAGTGGAGATTGGCGGAGTATTCACAGGAAGAAGCCGAGCGAGTCTATAAAAAATTGCTAATAACAAGGAGTAGAGCCACTCATGTTAGTTAGAGTTGAATTTGAGGTTGGCTGCTAACTTCTGATGAAAAAAATGAATAGAAAAATTGGAATGGGGGTTCTCTGGAACCTTGCCAATTTGTTCTTCTCGAGAGGCGCGACAACAGTATTTACACTTCTCCTTGCTAGATTTTTAGCTCCGGAAGCGTTCGGTTTAGTAGCAATGGCGGCAGTCGTTTTTGAATTGGCTAGTGCATTTGTGCAGTCGGGACTTGGCCAAGCGTTAATAAGAAGTAAATCAGTTTCAGATGATGACTTTAATACAGTCTTTCTTGCTAATCTCGGTCTTAGTGTTATAGCTTATGCTGCTGTTTTCTTTTCTGCTCCTTATGTCGCACACTTTTATGATCAACCTAAACTGACCATTTTGGTGCAAGTTATGGGGCTGGTTGTATTTATTAATGCAACCAAAGTGGTTCAACTCGCCGTGCTCAGTCGCGCTATGAACTTCAAAGCGCAGATGAAAGCAAATACTACGGCTTCTATTGCTTCCGGCGCACTCGCAGTCGCGTCGGCTTACTATGGCTTAGGTGTTTGGAGTTTAGTAGTTATGACGCTAAGCCAGGCATTTATCTCTTCAGTTATATTTTGGTTTGCAAGCTCGTGGCGACCGTCAATGGTATTTAGCTCAGAGTCATTTATAAAACTTTTCGCATTTGGTAAAAACCTTTTAGCTGAAGGTCTCTTGAATGTTGCGTTTGAGAATTCATATGTATTAGTAATCGGTCGTTTTTTTAGCGCTGAGGTTACGGGTTTATACTTTTTTGCAAAGAAGATTAGTAATCTTATATCGCATCAGCTTAGCAGTTCTGTTCAGCAAGCGACATTTCCGGCACTGTCAACTCTCCAAGATAATAATGAAACGTTGAGACATAAATATCGTCAAGTTATGCAACTGATGATGTTTTTAATAGCTCCTGTCATGGCGTTACTTGGATGCTTAGCATCTCCGCTATTTGAATTATTATTTGATGAAAAGTGGCAAGGAGCTGTGCCTTATGTTCAGTTGTTAAGCCTCGTTGGTGTTTTATACCCTTTGCATGCGTTAAACATTAACCTACTTAAAGTTAAAGGGCGTTCAGATCTGGTATTAAAAATAGGTCTTATTAAGAAAATTGTTAATTTAACGCTGCTTTTCTTAGCTATTCCTTATGGAGTTTTAGCTATTGCTGCTAGTCAAGTGGTTGGTAGCATTTTAGCTCTCATTCCTAATACTTATTATTCATCAAAGCTGGTTGGCTACTCATTAGTGTCTCAACTTTTTGACGCAGGTAAGCCTCTTTTCGCTGCGCTAACTGCCTCTGTATGTGCGCATATTTTCATCGATACTATAAGTTTACCTTCTTCACTGAAGGTAATAATTGGAGGAGTTCTTGCACTGTCGGTGTTTTTAGCTATTAGCAAAATAATAAAAGCGGAGGCTCTTCAGTTAATATTAACAAGCTAAAAAATAATGTTTCTTTAGGTAAGTAAGTTGAATAGAGAGTGGTATCTAAATTTGACAAAGAAAACACCAGAGGAAGCCGATATCTTAAAATACTGGACTACAGAAAATAGTCGACCATTAGTAAGTATTTGCTGCGCCACATATAATCAAGAAAACTATATTGAAGATGCTATTATTGGCTTTCTGTCTCAGAAAACGTCATTTCCTTTTGAAATCATCATAAATGATGATGCATCTACAGACTCTACACTGGATGTTATATTACAGTATGCCTCAAAGTATCCAAACATCATTAAAGTAAATACCCATAGAGAGAACCAATACTCAAGAGGGGTTAAACCGGTTCGAGACATTTTGATTCCTCAGGCCAAAGGGAAGTATATTGCCTTATGTGAAGGTGATGACTATTGGACTGCTTCGGATAAATTGGAAAAACAAGTGAAAGCTCTAGAAGAGAAAGAGACTTGTAACATCTGCTTTTCAGCAGGGGAAGCACTATACGCCAATGGAAGAAAAGAGCCTTTAGCAGTGCATGGATTAGATGTAGTTCATTATGAGGTTGGTGATGTTGTTTCAGGTGGTGGTGGATTTATGCCGACCGCTTCAATTATGGTAAGAAATGTAAAAGAGATTATTGAACGTTTACATAAAATTGATAGCCCTGTAGGCGATGTTGTTTTACAGATCCTATTTTCTTATGAAGGTGGGGCTATTTTCATCCCAGAGAAAATGGTTACTTATAGGGTTATGTCGGTTGGAAGTTGGAGTTCTAGTCGGTCTCTTGAAGAGCGGCTAAAGCATAGGATAAAGATGTTAAAAACCTATAATCAAATAGCAAATATGTACCCTATACTAGCGCAACAACTCTCTCGAACCAGTAGGAACGCTTTTTATGCGGATATGAAGGTATCGATAAAAAAGAAAGATACTTTAACGTTTATTAAACTTCTAATTATCTACTTCCGTAGCGTTTTTAGTAGGGGTTGATATGAAAAAAATTATTAAATTTGTAGTTATGAATATTTGGTTTTTAAGGCGAGTTTATTTTTATTTACGGTTTGTTTATAAGAATAAATATATCCCTAACTTCAGGAAGCCAAAAACATTTAATGAAAAAATTAATTTTAGAAAAAAAAATGCTAAAAATAGTTTATTCGTAACTTGCGCCGATAAAATAAAGTGTAAAGAGTACGTCTCCGATAAGGTTAATGAAAGCATTTTAATTCCCAACTTATACGTTGGAAGTTCGTTGTCTCCAGAGCAGTTGTCTAGCATAAACGAAGCTAATAACGGGTGTGTGGTGAAAGCCAATCATAACTCTGGTCCGGTTTATGTATTAACGGGCAATGAGAGTTTCGATCGATTAGAGTACATTTGTAATGACATAGAACGTCAACTTCGTATCGATTTTGGTAAAATTCAAAAGGAGCCTTGGTACAGTCACATAGAGCCCAAGGTTTTAATAGAAGAGCGTTTAATTACAGAAGATGGTCGAGACTTAGAAGACTATAAATTTCATGTTTTTACTGATAAGGATGGTACACAAAAAGTTGTATTACATGTTGATTTTGATCGTAATGCCAATCATAACCGCTCTTTTTTTTCGGAAAGTTTAGAATGGCTTCCTTTCTCAGTTCGTTACCCAGTTATAAAAACCAGTATAGATAAGCCTAAAAATTATGAAAAGATGCTTGAAGTCGTCAAGCAGTTAGCGGATCCGTTTAGCTACGTGAGGGTTGATTTGTATAATATAGGTGGAAAAATTTACTTTGGTGAGTTAACTTTTGCACATGGCTCAGGTAGTGAGGAATTCTCGACCTATGCTCATGACTTATGGATGGGAAAACTTTGGACGGGATCACCAAGCTATTAATAAAATGAAAGGAAAGTCAGTTACTCTACTTTTGGGAACTCTTTCGGGAGGAGGTTCTGAATCTGTTTGCATTAACCTTGCGAATTTCTTGTCGGCTCGGGGATGGGATGTAACCTTAGTTTGCGTAAACTTGAAAAGCCGTGATTATGAAAGTGCTGTTACAGATAAGGTTAACTTAGTTGATCTAAAAGCCCCAAGACTAATGCTTGCTTTTTTCTATTTAATTCCTTTCCTTAGAAAGGAACAGCCTTCACTAGTTTTAAGTTTCCATTACTACACGGCTTCCCTTTTGTTGCTATGCAGACTTTTTTTAAGAAAAAAATATAAAGTTCTATTAAGAAACAATATATCTCTTTCTTCGTCTGAAAAGAATAAAGAAGGTTTGGATAAAATAGCTTTCAAATTTGTAAAGTTAATTTACAAGAAGTTTGATGCAGTAATAAGTCAGTGCAAAAGCATGGAAAAGGAGCTACTATCCAGCTACGGTGTATCACCAAAAAAGTCTCACGTTATTTATAACCCATTAAAACCCTTACAAATTCAAAAGAACAAAAAAGAAATTAAAGGTGTGCCCGAGAATTATATTTTGAGTGTAGGGAGACTTTCCGATCAAAAGCAATTTCGGCATGCAATATACGCACTTAAGATGCTTTCTGAACAGGGTTACGACAGTTTAAGGCTAGTTATTGTTGGCCAGGGGGGGGAGCTTAAGAATCTTAAAGATTATAGCAGGGAACTTTGTGTTAGCGAACGCGTAATATTCTTGGGGTTTACAAAGGAATTAGGAATGCTTTACAAGGGAGCTAAACTTACATTAATGACTTCTAAGTTTGAGGGCTTTCCAAATGTTCTTATAGAGTCAATAAGTGTTGGTACCCCGGTGGTTAGTTATGATTGCGCGACTGGCCCATCTGAAATAGTGGTTGACAATGTCAATGGCCTTCTTGTTGAAAAGAACAATAAAACTCGACTTGTAAAAGCTTTAACTAGTGTTTTGGATGCTGACTGGGATAGTGATGAAATTATAGGGACCTCATTAAGGTTCTCTCCTGACTCCATTGTACCTCAGTATGAGAGGCTGCTTTTGTCTTATCAGAAAAATAATTAAACATGGTGCGAAAAACGGTTACTAAGATACTGTCATTATTTCGGTTTGAGGATAAGTTTTGACGCACGTTGGTTTATTTGTAACTTTTTTTATAGGCTTAGTTAGCGCATTATTACTACTTAGTAATGATGGTAATGGAAAAAAATACTCTCTTTTCTTTTCTGTCCTACTAGTATTCTTGTACGTCATTTTAATGCTAGTTCGAGATGTTTCAGCACCAAATGATTTCGGCAATTATACAATAATGTATGAGCAGTTAACCTCATTTGGAAAAGTCTGGAATGCATATCATGGAAACTATACTTTTAGTTTCCTTCAATACCTAGGTAGAGCTACAGGGTTATCTTCAGAGCAATTTCATGCGCTGTTTTCTCTTTTAACTGCTTTATTGATGTACAGAGCGTTTTATCTTCTCCTGGAGGACAAAAAGTACGCACTTATTGCTTTTGCGTTATTTCTTTTATCATCAACTTTTATCTTTTTATACGCGAATGTTTTAAGGCAAGGGTTGGCACTTAGCCTAATGATGCTTGCTGCTGCTTACTATTGGAGGCGCAAAGGGTTTAGCTTTCTAATTGTTTCTGTACTTGCTTTTTTCGCCCATTTCTCCGCTATTATCTTCTTTTTGGCTATTCTACTTGGCAAATGGTTGCCATTGAGGAGGAATCTTGGCCGGGCTCTTCTTATCCTATTGCCTGCTCTTCCGCTATTTGGCTACATACTCATGGACGTGTTAGGTCTAGTTAGCCTATTACAGAGCGTTGAGAAATATTCGAACTATGACTACAGCAGCAAGATATTTTACGTAAAACTAGTTATTTCGTATTTTTTCTTAGTTTCGCTTTTTATTCTAAATAACAGTAATAAGAAGTACGCATTTCAACCTAAAGTAAACCTAGCGGAAAAGAGCACTTACGTTTTCTCGGTTTATGGTTATTTAATTGCAGCCAGTTTTGCTTTGTTATCTATTCCTCTTATGTCGGCTAGGGTTCATTACTTTTCAAACGCTTTAATGCCAATGTTGGCTGTTATCTTTTTGTTTTTGCCTTTTAGGCTTCGCTTTGAAGTTAAAGTTACTCTTGTTGTTGCTATTGCAACTGCAGTTGGCATGGTTAGCTACTTCTACCCTTCATCGGCGTCGCAGCTGGGTGTTTATGGGTAACAGAAAATCTACTTCTTTTGCACAGTTATAAGGTTTTACTTTGAAAGTACTTTACCTGGTTTCCACACTGAAGCGGACTGGACCTACGAACCAGCTTTTAAACTTGGTCTCGAGAGTTAGCAATAAATTTGAAACTGTTGTGGTGACGCTTTCACCTGAGGAAAATGATTCTCTTAAAAACGACTTTATTGGAAAAGGCGTTAAAGTTAGATCTCTTAACCTTTCGAGACTTGCCGGACTTTTTTGGTCAAAGAAAGCGTTAAAGGAAGTAATCCTAGATGAGCAGCCCGACATCATTCACAGCCAAGGTGTACGCTCAGACAGCTTGGCTGTAAGAGCATCTTCCTTTATACCCAGCATAACTACCGTAAGGAACTTTCCTCAGTTAGATTTACTGATGACCTATGGTAATTTCAAAGGTAAGCTGCTTGAGTTGAATCAACTAAAAGCATTAAGAAAAATGTCTGCTGTCTGCGGAGTATCACGAGCTGTAACTCGAAATCTAATTAGTCACTATGGTTTGGATAAGGTTACGTGTGTTCTAAATGGTGTTGATACTGAAAGGTATAGCTCCGTATCTAACGACATAAAAGAAGAGCGTCGTAAAAGTCTCAACTTGCCTGTTTCCGAATACCAATTCATATCGACAGGGCACTTAAGCTCGCGTAAAAACCCAATAGGCTTAATTAATGCGTTCCGGGAAGCGTTCGGAACAGGGGAAAAGGTATCATTGGTAATGGTTGGTGGTGGCGAGCTTGAAAGTGAATGCAAGCTGTTAGCTAAAGATCTCAACATTCATTTTACTGGGCGAGTAACAAACGTTCACGACTATTTAGCAGCAAGTGATTGCTTTGTATCAGTGTCTTTAGCGGAAGGTATGCCTAACGCGGCTCTAGAGGCTATGGCAACTGGTTTGCCGGTCATTCTGTCAGATATCCCTCCTCATAAAGAGATATTTGAGCTCAACTCTAATATTGGCTCTCAATTCCGATTAAATGAGCCTGATGAGCTGGTTTCCAAGTTAAAAAGTATGATTAGTGATAACCGTGATAGTTATACCGCCGCATTAAGCGAGATTATTGAATCAGAATTGAGCGCTGATGTAATGGCCTCTAGGTACATGTCCCTGTATAAAAGCATTCTGGGAACATAATCCAATGACAGAACTAAATAATAAGTTGAACATTTCGGTATTAATGTCAGTTTACGATGGGGATAAGCCGAATTGGTTTGATGAAGCCTTGCACAGCATTCTCGTTGAACAATCTCCCGGTCAGTTGGTTTTGGTTATTGATGGTACTATTTCCGAGAAGCTGGAAAACATAATAAGTAAATATTACAACGTGAACCCCGATGTTTTAAATGTTATCCGTCTGGATAGAAATAAGGGGCTTGCTCACGCATTGAACGTTGGGTTGCGTTATTGCAATTATGAATTGGTAGCAAGAATGGATGCTGACGATATTAGTTATCCAACGAGGCTAAAAACACAACAGTCTTACTTTTTAAAGGATACTGACTTAGATATTCTTGGGTCACCTGCTATTGATATAGACGCAAATGGGGCTTCAGTTGGTTTGAGAGGCGTACCCATTTCGCACCAAGAAATTTATAAGCTGATGTGGACCTGTCCTTTGATTCACCCCTCCGTTATGTTTAAGAAAGACAAGATCTTAGCGGCTGGAGGTTATTCCGAAAAACTGAAAAGAAGGCAAGATTACGAATTGTGGTTCAGGTGTGCTGAGCTGGGGTATCGCTTTAAAAACGCAGAAGAAACATTAATAAAATATAGAATAACTGAGGACACTCATAAACGTAACAACCTTTCTGTGGCATGGAGTCAATATAAAATCGGTTTAAGTGGTGTATCGTCTCTAGGGCTTGGTGTAAAAGCCCGTTTGGGGGTTGCTTTTCCTGTAATAAAAGCATTATTACCTACTCCACTAAGGAAGTTACTCATACATGTTTCTAATGTGTTTGACCCTCGAGGGAGAAAGAATGCTTAGTGGCTCATTAGAAAATATAGGAGTTCTCGTTACAGGCTCCACAGGCTTTATCGGGCAGGTGTTAAGTCAAAACCTTATACGCAGCGGCTGTGAAGTAACGGGCACCGCAACTAAGAAGCGACCGGGAGTTCTGGCTGTCCCCTTAACAACTGACGACTGGGGGCACGCGCTGGAAGGCATCGACACAGTCATTCACTGCGCTGCATTAGCTCATGTTCCAGAGTCAAAAGACGAATCGTTCAAAGCCCAGGTTCGTGCATTGAATGTAGAAGCTCCAGCAACCCTAGCCAGGCAAGCAAAAGAACACGGCGTAAAGCGCTTTATATTTCTAAGCTCAGTAAAAGCTATGGGTGAGTCAACACCGCCCAATTCACCTTACAGAAACAACAGCGAATGCTCACCAGAAGACCTATACGGTAAGTCAAAACGCGACGCGGAGCTGGCCTTAAAAAAAGAGTTAGAAGGCTCAGCTACTGAACTCGTGATTATTCGACCTCCTTTGGTCTACGGTCCTGGGGTAAAGGGGAACTTTAAAGCGTTAATGGGGCTGGCAAAAAAGAACCTGCCGCTTCCGTTTGGTTCAGTAGAAAATAAAAGAAGTTTGGTTTCGCTCGACAACCTTGTCAGCTTAATTGTTACTTGTGTCAAACACCCAGAGCCTTTAAACGGTACTTTTTTGGTTAGCGATGACCACGATGTTTCAAGCAAAGAGCTTTTTGAAACTCTAACCCGGGCTTATGGTAAAGACCCCAAACTTTGGCCATTTCCAGTAAGTTTAATGAAGCTTGGCGCAACAATTTTAGGTAAAAAAAACATTGCTGACAGGCTGTTTGGTAATTTACAGCTCGACATTAGCCACACAAAAAAGACTCTTAACTGGGAACCTCCCGTCGCCTTCGAAGACGCCATACAAAAATGCGTTAATTCAGAAAACCAATAGTGGTAATTCATTCAATGATTCGATGCCTCGATTTTATATTCGCGCTACTGGGCTTAGCTGTCGGGCTGCCTATACTCATTCTGCTGACTCTTATAGGCTTGTTCGACACAGGTTCTCCTATCTTCCGACAAGAACGAGTAGGCAAAAACAAAAAGCCCTTTGTCTTAGTCAAATTCAGAACCATGAAAAAAGACACCGCTTCTGTTGCAAGCCATTTAGCCAGCAGTACGTCTATTACTAAGTTCGGCCATTTTTTACGCCGCACTAAACTGGATGAGCTTCCTCAGCTTTGGAATGTTTTAAAGGGCGAAATGAGTCTAGTTGGCCCACGGCCAGGGCTTTTTAACCAGGAAGAGCTAACCCAAGCGCGCGAAGCAAAAGACGTGTTTAACGTTCGCCCTGGCATAACCGGGTTAGCGCAAGTAAACGAAATAGACATGTCCACACCGCAGTTACTGGCAGAAACCGACGCAAGAATGATTAGCACACTCAATATAAAAAGCTACTTTCAGTATATTTTAATGACGGTTACCGGCAAAGGTTCTGGAGACAGAGTGAAATGAAGGTGTTAGTAACAGGAACAGCGGGCTTTATTGGTTTTTACACCGCCTTGAAACTGCTTAAACAAGGCCACCAGGTAGTAGGGCTGGACAGCATTAACGACTACTACGATGTAAACCTAAAATATGGACGACTGAAAGAAAGTGGTATCGACAAAGACGACATTGAGTACGGGGCTGCAGTTCAATCTCAAAGCTATCCAGACTACCGTTTTATAAAGTTACAACTTGAGGATAAAGCTGCACTCAACGGCCTGTTTGAAAATGAGCAGTTTGACGCCGTCTGTAACCTAGCCGCCCAGGCAGGGGTGCGTTATTCACTGGAAAACCCCGACGCTTACATAGACGCTAACATTGTCGGATTTATGAATGTGCTTGAGGCCTGCCGTCATAACAATGTGAAAAACTTGAGTTATGCTTCTAGTTCATCGGTGTATGGCTTGAATGAGGCTATGCCGTTTTCAACTTCGCACGGAGTTAACCACCCGGTTAGCTTGTACGCGGCCACGAAAAAGTCGAATGAGTTAATGGCGCATACCTACGCACACTTGTATGGCATACAATGTACAGGGCTGCGCTTTTTTACCGTTTATGGGCCTTGGGGCAGGCCCGACATGGCGCCTTTTATTTTCACCAAGGCAGCATTGAACGGTGACACCATTAAAGTCTTTAATAACGGTAAAATGAAGCGTGACTTCACCTATATTGACGACATTGTCGAGGGTGTGGTGCGCGTTATTGAAAACCCATGCGAAGTCAACAGTGAATGGAGTGCTAAACAACCGGACCCTTCCAGCTCCTCGGCGCCTTATAGAATTTATAATATAGGTAACAGCCAACCCATTGAGCTTATGACTTTTATAGAGGCTGTTGAAAATGCGGCGGGCGTGGAAATACAAAAAGACTTTCAGCCCATCCAGCCCGGCGATGTTGTTGCTACTTATGCTGACGTTTCTGAACTAGAAGCCGATATGGGGTACAAACCGGCTACGCCTGTTAAAGAGGGCATGAAACGCACGGTTGACTGGTATCGCAGCTTTTACAGTATGGCTTAAGCTGTTACTTTTCTCTGTTAACAAATTGCTGTATCTTACTTAACACTTTTACCTGTTGCCGCGCTCAAGTTTCAATACTGGGTTTTAATACTAAAGATAATTGAGGGTTACACCTTGCTGACTATGAATAAAAACGCCTTAAACGCCATGCAACTATCTGTATCTACTGTTTTCTTTGCTGCCTTTTTTGCTTTGGTAACAAGCTTGTTTTCAGTAAATGCTGCGGCGCAGTCTATGCCCAGCCAGGAACAGTTAGAGCAACTGCAAAGCTTGCCGCGTGCGCAGCAAGAGGCACTGGCGCGCCAGTATGGTATTGACCCTTCAGCAATTGACGAATTTAACGCCGCCCAGCGTGACGGCGACTCCAGTGCCAAGCAAGAGATAGATCCGGTTGGTGAGCGTTCGAGTAATGGACAAATGGGTCAGGCAGGCTCGTCTTTCTTACCGGCTGATTTAGAAAAAGAATTCAGCCGTGGCCGTTCAGAGTTAAAACCCTTTGGTTATGACATTTTTTCTGGCGAGCCTAAAACCTTCGCACCAGTAGCGCATGCGCCTATCCCTGCTAACTACTTAATTAGCGTGGGCGATGTTATTCATGTAGAACTGTTTGGTAAGCAAGATGAGAGTTTTAAGCTAACGGTAAACCGTGACGGCAGCATTGTTTTGCCCGACGTAGGTGAAATGAAAGTTGCCGGTATGACGTACTCACTTATGCAAGAGATGATTCACCATCAGGTGCAGGAGCGCCTTATTGGTTATAAAGCGGCCGTTAGCATGGGCGAACTGCGCTCTATTCAGGTATTTATTGTGGGCGAGGCCTACAAACCGGGAGCCTACACCGTCAGTTCGCTGGCTACCATAAGCCAGGCCTTGTATGTAGCGGGCGGCGTTTCTGATATTGCCTCATTGCGTTCGGTGCGTTTAATGCGCGGCGGTAAAGTCGCATCCGAATTTGACTTATACGACTTACTGCTACAAGGCGACGCGTCTGCTGACAAGATTCTAAAAAGTGGTGACGTTATTTTTATTCCGGCACGCGGCGACATGGTGGCGGTAAAAGGTGAAGTAAAACGCCCTGCGCTTTACGAATTAAAAGGCGATGAGACACTAGAAGACGTTTTGGAATTTGCCGGCGGCGCTACCGACTCAGCCTATTTAAGCTCTGCCGAACTGCGCAGAATTGTAAAAGGTAAACGCCTGGTTAGCACTGTAGACTTAACGACAGAAAAAGACTTAAACCGTGAGCTTAATGGTGGTGACGCTTTAACCATTCGTCAGGTATCGCAAGAGCTGGACAACAGCCTGATGGTTGTAGGTGCGGTTACCCGGCCAGGATATTACGAATGGCAAAATGGTATGCGCATTAACGATATATTGCGTGACGTTCGCCATGACCTATTAGAGCAGGCTGACTTGGGCTACGGTTTGGTAGTGCGCGAGGAAGGCCCACGCCGCGACGTGAAAATTCTGCAGTTTGATGTGGCAGACGCTATTAACGGTGTTGAGGGCGAAAATTTGCGCCTGAACGAACGTGATCAGCTGGTGGTTTTCAGCCGCTTTGAAACCAAAGCGGAAGAGCGCGATAACTTGTCACGTTATACCTTGTCGGAACAAGAGCGTGAATATCAGCAGCGTCAGCGCCAGTTAGATGCCTATCGCGACGCCTACTTAAATGACGTGGTTAATACTAAATTAGGGGGCTCTTCAGAAAGTCCCGATGCTGAAAACGAAGACAAAATAGTACCGTTGCGCGAACTGTTTACTGAAAAACAGGAAGAAAAGCCGACGGTAAAAGAAGAGTTGGCGATGTATTCGCGCCAGAACTTACTAGAGCCTATTATGCAGCGCTTGCAGCGCCAGCGCACGGAAACGGGTAATGCGCCATTTGTTTCTGTAGCTGGTGAGGTGATGCACCCGGGCATTTACCCCTTAGTTGAAAACGCAACGGCTGAGAAGTTATTGGCCGCAGCGGGTGGCCTGAAAAATGGTGCCTACATGGACCAAGCCGAAATTACTCGCTGGGCTATTGGTAAAGACAACGCCAACACCGACTATTTAAAAATAGATTTAGCGGCAGTACTAAACGGTGAAGTCGATGTGCCGTTACAGGGTCGTGACCGTTTAAACGTGCTGAGTATACCTGAGTGGCAGAATACTTACGAAGTTACTCTTCGTGGCGAAGTGCGCTTCCCCGGCACTTACGCCATTAAACGTGGCGAAACCCTGACCGACGTTATTGAACGTGCCGGCGGCTTCACCGACCATGCGTTTCTTGAAGGTGCTGTATTCACGCGGGAGGAGCTACAAGAACAAGAGCAAAAACGCAAAGAGATGCTCGCACAGGAACTACAGCGTGAAATTGCGAGTAATATGATTACCGGTACCGGCGACGCTAACCAGTCTTACGAGCAAATGCGCACCTTGCTGGCCGACTTAATGTCGACACCGGCGGTGGGTCGTTTAATTATGGATTTACCCAAAGTGTTGTCAATGAACGGCACGCGTGACGTGCAGTTAAAAGACGGCGACACACTGCATGTGCCTTCACGTAGTGATTCCATTAGCATTATGGGTGAGGTACAAATGGCCACCTCGTATCGGTTTGACCCAGAGCTAACGGTTGATGACTACATAAGCCGTAGTGGCGGAACAAAAGAGAAAGCCGATACTGACCGTATATACGTAGTCAAAGCTAATGGCGCGATAGAACCTTATAAAGGCGGCAGTACCTGGTTTGGCTTTGGCGGTGGTACCGAGCTACAACCCGGTGACGCCATTGTGGTTCCGCTGGATACGACGTACCAGGAGAACTTAGAGTTGTGGTCGCAAGTAACCAATATTATTTATAACTCGGCAGTGGCAGTTGCAGCCATTACGAGTATTTAATGGTCATTCGATAAATCTTGTTTGCATTTTGTTGCGTAGCAACATAATATGGAAATTGCTGTTAAACGGATATTTTCTATTTACAGCGATACATGTATCTATATCTCTGGAGTGAGGTTAATTTTATGAAAACTTTAGCATTATCTATTATTGCTGCGTTGGGTTTAGCGACTGCACCAGCAATGGCTCAGCAGGGTGCTGCTGGTGACGAAGCTGCTGGTAGCGGTATCGGCGGCATGTCAACTCAAGCAATGGTGTTTGCAGGTGTTGCGGCAGCAGCAACTATCGCTGTTGTTTCTGACAGCTCTTCAAACCCAGCAGTTGACGACAATGAGCCGGAAGAGCCAGAAGGTCCTACTCACACTGTGACTGTGACTGGTACTGGAACTAACACTTACACTATTACTGTTCCAGTACAGTAATAGTTTTAAGTAGGCTATTTCGAAGCGCTTCGCAATAGCTTCTTAAATATCATGTGATAAAATACCGCCTTCTGGCGGTATTTTTTTATCAACATTCCGAATAACTTAAGAGATTTTCCATGTATCGTTACTGGCTTGCTTTTCTCTCCGTAATTTTATTGTCGTCTTGCACTACGGTGACCGATGAAGTTCGTGCGACAGTAGAATATGCATTTAAAAGTACTGAAGACGCCGAGCTTTCCTCCGAGAAAATTGAAAATTTTCCTTATACGTCTCTGTACGCGCAGTGGCAGGGTAAGGCTAGGGCGCATATTGTACTCGGCTACGTCGATAAACCCGATGACTGGCACTTCATTACTGCGGAGAAAGAAACCCTAGTGATAAGGAATGGACGGGTTATAAGAACTCAAGGGTTAGAAGACAACTTACTGAGCGTTTCTAACAAGAATCAAGATCCATTGAGCTGTATAGTAACCGATGCAAATAACTGCAAGAAAAAGTGGCAACGCCATCATGACTATAGAATTAACGGTGAAACAGTCAGCCGCCAGGTAATATCATCGTTTAGAGTGGGTGAGCAAACCGTTTTAAATATGCCTTTTGGCTCTGTTAAAGCAACTGAAGTAACGGAAAAAGGGCACTTTGTACTGACTAAAGAGTCTTTTGTTAATAAATACTGGATTGAAGAAGACGGGCATGTTGTAAAAAGCGAACAGCAAGTGTTTCCTAATACACCTAAGCTAATGCTAACTCAGGTTACCTGGATAGGTCGCGACTACACTCCCTCTGAAAATACTGAAAAATGAGCTTTTTTATGAAGAATACGTTGTTCGTTTCTGCTTTGCTTGCCGCAACCGCGTTTGGCACTTCCCTTGCTAATGCAACTGAGACCAAAAGCATAGAGTTTGAAGGGCCAGTCAGATTACAGCAGGCATTGTCCGCAATGGAAGATCAAGGAATGCTGGTAAATACTTACTGGCCAAGTGTGCGTTTGGTGAGCGTTCATGAAAATGAACAACTACAAAGTGATAAGCGACAAGTTATGGCGCAGCTGGATGAGCTCGCTTCGTACTGGCATAGCCGCCGCGAAACGGGAAAAGCAGAAGCCGCCGAATTATTAAAAGCTCAAATAAGTACTTGGCGGTTAGGTAAGCAGTATTGGGGCGGTTTGAGTATTGAACAGGCGAGACAAGAGTTGGCACATAACCCGCTGTTGCCGGCTGGTGAATACGAGTTAGTTGTTTCGCAGCGCCCAGACTATGTGTACGTATATGGTTTGGTGGGTAAGCCTGGTAAATATCAATTTTATTCAGGAAAAACCTTGGCGAACTGGCTGCAGAGCATAGAGGACAAACATGGGTTACTTAGTGCTTATAATAAGACAACGGCATCTAAAATAACGGTCGATGAGGAAGTAAAGGCCAACTGGGCCTATTTTAAACAAGACGATACAGAGTTGGCTGCAGGGGATATTCTTTGGCTGGGTTTTGAAAGTAACCAACTACCGCCTAAATTCGAGAGTTTAAATAATGACATAACGGCGTTATTAAAAAACTTTGTGTCGGATGAGTCTGTGCAGACCACCACCAACACACCGTTGTATACCGTTTCTTCTGAACCCACGTCAGACTGGCATTGGTCTCGTCAGGATCTCTCTCCAAGTTACAACAACTTTGGTTCTGTCGGGTTAATGCAGAACCCGACAGCGCGCATGGCCGAGGAAGGTGAAGTGGCGCTTTCTTACTCAGACATGCAAGAGTATTACCGCTACACGGTCAATATGCAGGTTTTACCCTGGTTAGAAGCAACCGCATTCTACAACCGCATGCCCAATAAAAAGTACAGCAATGTGCCAGACTTTAGCGGAGATACAATATACACCGATAAGGGCTTTGATATTAAGTTCCGCTTGTGGAAAGAAGGTTACTGGTTGCCAGAAGTTAGCGCCGGTTTCAGAGACTTTTCCGGAACGGGTTATTTTGACTCCGAGTTTGTCGTGGCAAACAAACGCTTTGGGCCTTTAGATGTGAGCCTGGGTCTGGGCTTTGGCCGGCTTGGAACATATGATGATGTCTCTAACCCTTTCTGTGAGGTTTCTGACGAATTTTGCGAACGTAAAGGTGGATTTGGCGGCGAAGGTGGAACCGTTGACGCCGACCGTTGGTTCACCGGTGAAGCAGCGTTTTTCGGTGGTGTTGAGTACCAAACACCATGGGAGCCTCTGAGCTTAAAAGTCGAGTACGAAGGTAACGATTACAGTACCGATAGACCTGGTGTAACAATTAAGCCAGACAGCCGCTGGAACTTTGGCGCCAACTACAAGGTTACCGACTGGCTTGACTTTCAGTTAAGTTACGAGCGGGGAAACACGCTTATGTTTAACGTTAACTTACGCACTAACTTTAATACGCTGGATCAAATAAAAGTTAAGAAAGACAGAACGCCGCCGCAGCAGCCAGCTAATGAGTCTTTAGCAGGAGTTGACTGGCAAGGCATGAGCTCAGATATGCGTCGCCAGGGCGCTTTCAGTGCAGCTCATTTTTATAAAAACAATGATGAAGAAGTGACGATGTTTGCGCATCACCGTCGTTACCGCGATAGCGATGAAGCGTACGACAGAGCGGCGCGCATTATGGCGGCGGAACTACCCGAGTCCGTCAAGACATACAATATGGTCGATATGACCTTATTTGACCCGAACGTTAATACAAAGGTAGATGCAGATACGTTTAAACGCCGTATTAACAACGCAGAGCCAGGTAAAGACGTCGATGAAACCGCAGAGTTATTTGCTCGGTTAGATTCTCCGGACATGCCGTCCGAGGACGACTCGAACTGGATGCTAAACCCCGATTACGACTTCAGTACGGGCTATGGGTTAAAGCCGTTTTTACAACAAGACTTCGGTAGCCCCGAGAACTTCTATACGTATCAGTTAGGCGTTTATGCGTTTGGTCGTCGCTGGTTAACAGAGAACCTCGAGTTATTTGGTGAAGCCGGATTTAACCTGGCAACCAACTACGACGAGTTTAACTTCTTAGGTGGTGGTCCTTCAGAGCTACCTGAGGTACGTACAAATATACGCCGCTATGTGCGCAATGATGTGTGGTTGGAAACGGCACAGCTAACGTACTTTAAACGACTAGGGCAAGACTGGTTTTCAATGGCCTATGCCGGTTACTTAGAGCGTATGTTTGGTGGTATTGGTGGTGAAGTTTTATACCGACCTATTGATAGTCCCTGGGCCTTTGGTGTGAACGTAAACCGGGTTCGTCAGCGCAACTTTACCGGCGGTAGTGGCTTCTTAGACTATGAAGTCACAACCGGATTTGCTAGCGTCTATTACCAGATGCCATGGTTGTCCGATACAATGGTTCAGCTCGATGCGGGTCAATTCCTGGCGGGTGACAAAGGCGTTAATGTAACAGTGCAAAAGCGCTTTGACAGCGGAGTGACTGTTGGAGCCTTCGCTGCTTTTACTAATGTCTCGTCAGAAGAGTATGGTGAAGGAAGCTTTACCAAAGGCTTTTTTGTTAATATCCCGTTTGACCTAATGAGCGTGCGACCGTCACGTGAGCGTGTCGGTATTTCCTGGACACCGCTTATGCGAAATGGTGGGCAACAATTACAAAGACAGTCCACGCTGTATGGTATAACGGACGACAGAGCGCCATTTTATAACCGCTAATAGTGCATAGAAGGAACTAACGTTGAAACCATTTAAAGTGCTTATGCAGTTGCCACGTAATTTTAAGCGTGGCATTGGCCTGACAGTCGATACTTTCTCGATTGCCATAGCCATGCTGTGTGCGTACTTATTGAGTTTCGACGCAATTCTGCCGCTTCGTCCGTCACAGTGGGTGCTATTAGGAAGCATAGTTCTTTGCGTAACACTACTGGTTTACATACGTATGGGCTTGTATAGAGCCGTTGTAAGGTATGTAGGCTTTAAAATACTCAGCCTTGTTTTTGCGACAGCTTTGTTTAGCGGTGTTTTGTTGTTCCTTGGAGCCATATGGATGGGAATTGCGCTACCTGCTGCGGCTATTGTGAACTATGTACTTATTGCCTTCCTTTTAACAGGAGGCAGCCGTCTTATAGTAAGAGAAGGGTATCAGCGGGCGGTTAGCCGTAAAAAAGACCGCGTTATGATATACGGCGCAGGCTCGGCCGGGCGTCAATTAGCGCAAGCGCTAACCAACGGTGACGAATTTCATCCTGTTATGTTCATAGATGACGATGCTGGTTTACAGAACACCTCCGTTCTTGGGCTAAAAGTAGTGAGCCCGAAGAACATTCAAAGGGCAGTCAAAGAGTGTGACGTACAACGTATACTGTTAGCGTTACCGAGCACTCCACGCTCGCGCCGCCGGCAAATTTTAGAAGGTTTAGAAATGCTGCCGGTTAAGGTGCAAACGGTTCCGGGTATGTCCGACATGGTGAACGGCGAAATGGCCATTGACCAGCTTCAGGATGTTCGAGTGGAAGATCTGCTGGGTCGCGACCCGGTAACGCCGGCGCCGCAGTTAATGGAAAAGCACATAACCGGACAGACGGTGTTAGTGACCGGTGCCGGGGGCTCTATAGGCTCTGAGTTGTGCCGGCAAATACTGCAACAGCGCCCCAAAGCGTTAGTGCTTTACGAGCTTTCTGAATTTGCGCTTTACGCAATTGAACGCGAACTCATGCACATTTGTCGGCATCAGGGCATTGGGGCAGAAGTGATACCTGTCATTGGTACAGTACAGCGACGTAACCGCATTGAAACAGTACTGAAGACTTTCTCTGTCGATACTGTCTACCATGCGGCGGCTTATAAGCATGTGCCGCTTGTCGAATACAATATGGTTGAGGGTGTGCGAAACAATGTGTTTGGCACCTGGCATACCGCCGAGGCAGCTATTGCCGCCGGTGTTAAACAGTTTGTGCTTATTTCTACTGACAAAGCGGTCAGGCCTACCAATGTCATGGGCACCACAAAACGCTTGTCGGAATTGGTCTTGCAGGCGTTAGCGTTGCGCGAAGCAGACACGCGTTTTTGCATGGTGCGCTTTGGCAACGTGCTGGGCTCGTCCGGCTCGGTTGTACCTCTGTTTAAAGAGCAAATTGAACGAGGCGGGCCAGTAACGGTTACGCACCCCGATATAACCCGCTTTTTTATGACCATACCTGAAGCTGCACAGTTGGTTATTCAGGCGGGGACTATGGGGCATTCGGGGTCGGTATTCGTGCTGGATATGGGCGAGTCGGTCAAAATTGTCGATTTAGCCCGCAAAATGATTCGCCTGTCCGGGCTTGAAGAGAAAACCGAGGAAAACCCGCATGGCGATGTTGCCATTGAGTTCACCGGCTTACGCCCAGGCGAGAAGTTGTACGAAGAGCTATTGATTGGCGACAACGTAGAAGCCAGTGATCACCCTCGTATTTTGCGTGCTAACGAGCACTCGCTCGAGTGGAATGATATGGAAGCATTATTGAATAAATTAGATGACACCTGCCAGCGCTTTGCCATAGACGAGTTACGAGAGGTGTTATTGAAAGCCCCTACGGGCTATCAGCCGACTGATGATCGTATTTGCGATGTAATTTGGAATAAACACAGAACTTGTGAAGATAAAGGTGACGACGCGGACGTAGCCTGATCGGATATAAAACGGAAGTAATTAATGATAAAAAACGGACCTTACCTGGCACTGGACACCAGCTACCAAAAGCTGTCAGTGAATGAACTGATTGAACAAACTGCAAAACGCTTACCGGAATCATTTAATGATGCCCGCAAGCAGTTAAGCCGTGGTGAATATCTGAATGTCAGTGAAAACCGCCCGGTGACCCATACCTTAAGCCGCTCTGTTCACGCAGTGGCTAAGCAGACCAACCGTAAAACCCGCTTTGTGGACGTGATACAAAAGCTGCGCTCGGGGCGTTGGTTAGGCTCTACCGGCAAGCCCATTACCGATGTCGTCAATATTGGCGTAGGTGGCTCTGACTTAGGTCCGCAAATGGGCTCGTTTGCGTTAAAAGAGTTTGCCGATGATGCAGTTTTGCATGACTTACAAGTGCATTTTGTCTCATCGATGGACGGTGGGCAACTATACGCGGTATTACCTATTGTCGACCCGGAAACCACGTTATTCATTATTTCGTCCAAGTCATTTGGCACTGTCGACACTTTCGCTAATGTCGATACTGTGCGCCGCTGGATAGAGCCTGCGTTAAGCCAGGAGCAGTGGTTGGACAAACACGTAATAGGTGTGTCGGCGAACGCCCAGGCTATGACCGACTACGGTATTCCACCTGCGCAGCAGTTTACTTTTGGTGAAGGAGTTGGCGGCCGCTTTTCGTTGTGGTCGGCTATTGGCTTGAGCATAGCGCTGACCACTGGTGTGCGACCATTTGAGCGAATGCTGGAAGGCGCCAAAGCTATGGACGAGCACTTTTTCACAGCGCCGGCCGAAGACAACTTGCCTATGTTGCTGGCGCTTTATGGTGTGTATAACCGTGAAGAGCTGGGCATTAATAACTTGGCGATTTTGCCGTACGACGGTCGCTTGCGTATGTTGCCCAACTACCTGCAACAGCTGGACATGGAAAGTAACGGTAAACAGTCAACGGCAGACAATAAAGCGATAGATTACCCAACTGGCCCTATTATTTGGGGCGGTTTTGGACCTAACGGACAACATGCGTTTTTCCAACATTTGCACCAGGGCTACGATCAATTTACCGCCGACTTTGTTACCGTATTGAAGCGCGAAGCACCAGGCTTTGAACCAGCCGTTCAGGAAGGCTTAGCAGAGCAACAACGTTTAGCCGTTGCGAACTGTCTGGCGCATCGCAGGCTACTGTGGGAAGGCAGTGAAAATACCGAATCACCACGCGACCACTACCCAGGTGGGCACCCGTCGAATTTGCTCATAATGGATGAGCTGACACCAGAAAGTTTCGGTGCCTTGTTAGCTGCGTACGAGCACAAGGTGTTTACGCAAGGCATTATCTGGGGCTTAAATAGCTTTGACCAACCGGGCGTCGAAAAAGGTAAGAAAATTGCCGTCGATGTATTGCGAGTATTAGACGGTGACAGTAAAGAATCATTTGACCAAAGTACCGATGCGGTTATAAAACGGATGACGGTGTAACCTCCACGTCAATTGACGTCGGGTGTAAAAGATTTGTAAATATTTTGTAAAGGTTTCGTTGACCTTCTTTACGTTCTTTCCTAGTTTCTATTATTCGGACCACTGCTTTTAGCGGTGGTGCGGGTAATAAAAATGGACAATAACTAGGAACAAGCCATGAAATACTCGTATTTATTATTATTCGGCGCAGCGCTTACACTCGCTGCGTGCGGTAGTGACAGCGATAATGACACAGGCTCTGGTGGTGGCGACGGAGGCGGCGATACCAGCAACACCGCTCCGGAAGCAGTCAACGACGAAGTAACTGCAGAAACTGCAACAGAGCTAAGCATTGATGTTCTCGAAAACGACACCGACGCCGACGGTGACGCACTCGAAATTATCGATGTTTCAGAGCCTGAAAACGGTACCGCAACCATTGACGGCGACGTCATTCTATACACCTCTAACGACGACTATACCGGCTCCGACTCGTTCACTTACACCATAAGTGACGGCGAAGACGAAGCATCAGCCGATGTCAGCATCACGGTTCAACAAACCGTTAGCATCTCCGGTAAGGTTGTTGACTCACCCATTGCTAACGCAACAGTCACAGTCACTTTAGGCGGAGAAACATACACTGCCGAAGCCGACGAAGACGGCGTTTACTCATTAGACGTAACCTTTTCAGAAGGTGCTGAGCTGTTGACCATAATGGCACAAGGCTCAGCAGAGAATAATCAGGATCATGTCGAGCTTGTCAGTGCTCTTCAGTCAATGGCAACGCTTGCCCAAGCTGCGGGCGACGATGGTGTTCTAGAGCGCTCAGAAGCGCCAGGCACTAACGTCACTAACGTTACAACCGCGAGCTACACACTCATGAGAGAAGCCAATGGTGGTGAAGCACCAGCAGACGAAGAAGCCCTCAGTGTTGCTCAAGAAGCGGTCGACCCGAACGAACTGTTAGAAGTATCGGCAGTTATTAAGCTGATTGTTGACAACGAAAATTTCTCGTTGCCTGAAGACACAGAAAGTGTGTTAGATCTGGTGCAAAATAAAGAGTCATACAACGCCTATGTTGAAGACGTTAAAGCAACAGACCCCGAAGCACTTGACGCTGTAGTTGACGAAATTGTTAATGACCCAGAGCTTGTCGAGCAGGAAGAAAACCCAACGCCGCCGTCATTTTACATGGCAACATCGCCAACTCAGCCGGGTTTTGTCAGTCGTTCTTATGAAGTGCTGGTATTTGAGAGCGACGGCAGTGGCATGGTGGTTTCGCCCGTTTATTCCGATCAAAGCAACTCCGCATTTACCTGGGAGATTGATGAGGACGGGTACTATGTCTTGACGTACGAAAACCCTGTTCAATTTACGAGCTATTTGTCTGTCCATAATGTCACTGACGACCCGGATATTAGAGCAGCCTATGAAGCGGCGGACAGAGCCCAGGTTCAAGCCACTTATACTGAAAACGGTAAGCGCTTTAAAGTTATTACCAAGGGTAACCGTCAAGACAGTATTCGCGAAGAGTACACCCAAACGGTTACGTATGAGCCTCTTGAGTGGGAAGGTGAAACTTACCAAATTCCTCCTGGTGAAAATACATATACTCCTAGTACCGTTTATTTAAATGGCGATAGCTTAGAGCTTATTCCGGTAACACAGGAAGACGTAGTGGGCACATGGGCCGTTAACGTGCTGGGTGAGTTTGCGAGCGAAGACGGCTCCCTACAGTTCGCCTCCGACATGGTTGCTTTTAACGAAGATGGAACCTTCAGTGCTCTGTATACCGGTGTTGAGGGTACCTGGGAGCTTTCTGATGGCACCGTCGAAATGTTCTATGGTGACGTCGAACAAACCGTCGAGGTATTTAACCAAATTGGTGGTCTTTATGGGGCGCTAATGGCGGCCGAGACCTCTGATGGCAACATTGTCGCAAGCTATAATCGTGTCGTTAAACAAGATCCGGAAATAGCAGCGGTGGCGGACGATATTCTAACCGACGCAAATGAACTGTGGTTTGGTCATATTAATAGTTGGCCAAAAGAAACCTGGGATCAGGAGTCGGGCAGGCCTTTACTGGACTACTACTTTGGATGGCAGTTTGAGCAAGGGACCACTGGTTACAACGTGAGCACTTGGTGCAACGAAGTCGATGACGAAGGCTGGTGTATCAACGACCCGGCTATATTGACAGCAACTTATACCGACACCAACTGGTACCTCTCTGACAATGGCCAGACTCTGGACATTGAAAGAGCTGCGCGATGTGTTTCTTGGGAGCTGTCTGAAGACTGTATGGTACGTCGCTGGCACCTGCTGCATGAAACGGAAGACGGCTGGGTGTATGTTCTAGAGTATGAATTCGAGGACTTCGAGCTGGGTAATGGCACGGTCGATGTGTCACGCACCTGGGTACAGCCTCGCGTTAATATGATGGAGCTACGCAACCTACCGGGCGACTTAAGCAATCCGGATATGGGTCAAGCCTCGGCCAGCAAAGCAGCTTCCGCACGTGCTGCTGGAGACATTGAACGCATCGGCTTCTTGCCGCGATTCAATAATAACCCGGCACCCAAACACTAACAGTAGTACCTAGTAACCGAAAACGCATCAGGCTATTCCCCGTAGCCTGATGCGCCCTAACTATGAGACAAGCCCTGACGACCTTAGTCATTAATTATTACTTGGTTGTTGAAACTTTGCCCGCGCTAAGCAATTAGCGCGGCTTTTTTATGACTTTTCCTAGATAAGACTGTGTCTGCTAGGTAGAATGACGACAGGCTAAAAATAAAAGGACTTTATCTGCCTATTGGGAGCAGCATCCCAAGGGCGGTAGCGTGCCTAAACGCTGACAACTTACTGGCAGGCAAAACAAGTTATGAAAATAAAAACACTAAAATACGCAGTGGCGAGTCTCTCGGTTTTACTCGGTGCGGCAGCTTGTAGCACAACCCCAGGCAGTAACAGTGGCTGGCATAGTGCTGAGAACATTAACTATTTAACCCCCCAAAGCACGGAAAAAGTAAAATTTGCCGAAGTGGGTGAAGTACTTAATGTTGTCGATACAAACCGCCAGGAGTACGAACTGCAAGTAAAAGAGCGTTACTTCTCTGCAAGCGGTAAAGACTGTGTCAAAGCACAGACACCGCAAAACGCGTTAGTTATCTGTGAATATGGTGAAGAGCGTTGGGGCATAACCCGCAGCTTTAATCAGCTCGAGAGCGGGAGAGCACTACAATGAAAAAACTTTTAGCCACCATCACCTTATTAATATTTAGCGTTATAGCAACAGCTCAAAGCCTTTCTGACCTTTCTCCACAACAGCGCGAACAGCTCGAGCAGCGAATGAGTCAACAAGGCTCGGCTGCCAACACCTCTGCAGCAAACCCTCAAGTGTTCAGTCAGGCAAACCAATCTCCCTTAGCCTCGGGTCAACAACTTCCAACACAAAGCCGCACCAATTGGCGCACCGGCACCTACGGCCCGGTTATGGAAGAAATGTTGTCAGAAGAAGATCGCCAGGCCATTCAACCCTTTGGTGCTGAGTTATTTACCGGTGGCTTTAGAGGTTTGCGCAGCGACGGCCTAAACCCAGGCTACAAAATTATGCCGGGTGATCAAATCACCCTAAAAGTCTGGGGTGCCACCGAAGTGGAAAGTGTACTACCGGTAGACGCTCAAGGGTATGTGTTTATTCCCTCGGTGGGGCCAGTCAAAGTGCAAGGCACCACAGCCGGGCAATTAAAAAGCGTTATTGAAGGCGCTATTCGTTCGGTGTATTCCAGTGACGTAAAAGTGTACACCAACGTGCAGGGCATACAGCCGGTTGCGGTTATGGTTACGGGGTATGTCAATAAACCAGGGCGTTACGCAGGGGTTCCAAGCGACTCAGTTTTATATTTTCTGGACCAGGCCGCGGGCATAGATAACGAACTGGGCTCTTATCGCCAAATTGACCTGATAAGAGACGGCAAAGTCATTAAACAGTTCGACCTTTATAGCTTTTTGACAAAAGGCACCCTCAAGCAGCCGCAGCTTGAAGAGGGCGACACGCTATTAGTTCATGAGCGAGGTTCTAAAGTAACGGTTTATGGTGACGTCGGGCGCTCGTATCATTACGAACTGGAAGAAAAAGTAGCCACCGGTAAAGACATTGAAAACTTGTCTCAACTTAAAGCCGGCGTTTCACACGCGTTGTTAGTGGGTACTCGCAACAACGGCCCCGTGGCAGATTATGTCACTTTGTCTCAGTTTGAAAATGTACCGGTAAAAGACGGCGACGAAATTGCCTTTTTTGCTGACAAACGCCCCGAGCAAATTGTGGTGCAGCTGGAAGGTAAGTACCTCGGACAATCGTATTTTGTCTTACCGAAAAACGCTCGCTTAATGGAGTTTTTAAACACGGTTTCTATTGACCCTAAAGAAACCGACTACAAAAACATATCCATAAGACGTCAAAGCGTTGCCGAGCGTCAAAAGAAAGCCCTGGAAGAAAGCTTAGATCGTCTTGAGCAAACCTACTTAGGTGCGCCGTCGTCAACCGCGGAAGAGGCCAGTATACGAGCGCAGGAAGCGCAACTCATAAGCCAGTTTGTGGAAAAAGCGCGCGACGTAAAACCCTCAGGCCGCCTTGTGGTCAGTAATAACGACCAACTTGTCGACGTCCGCTTACAGCATGGCGACGTCATAACACTGCCAGCACGTACCGACTCGGTATTAGTCAGCGGTGAAGTCTATGTGCCTCAGTCAGCGGTGTATGTCGACAACAAAGACGTTTACCAGTACATAGAAGGCGCCGGCGGTTTCACTAACCGAGCCGACGACGACCGTATACTCATTGTTCGTCAAAATGGCGAAGTTGTGAATGCTGACAACGCTCAACTGCGCCCGGGCGATGAAATACTGGTTTTACCAGCGGTTAGCAGCAAAAACGTTCAGCTAGCGCAGTCTATTACACAAATTCTGTATCAAATTGCGGTAGCGACCAAAGTGGCGCTGGACTTATAAGCGGTAAGCGAGAGATAACGTGAGTATCCCCAAGGCAAAACCGCGCTCGCCGTGGCTTGTCACATGGCATGTTTACACCGCATTGTTTATGCGGGAGTTCATAGCGCGGTTAACGCAGGACCGCTTTGCGCCGGTTTGGCTGTTTTTAGAGCCGATACTGCATGTGGTCCTTCTTGTTGCGGTGCGTGACTTAATTGGCCGAGGCCGCATAGTACCAGGCGCAGAGTTTATTCCCTGGCTGGTTATTGGCCTACTCACTTATTTTTTATTCCGTTCACTTTGGAACCGCGGCATGACCGCCATTAACGGCAATAAAGCGCTGTTTTGTTACCGGCAAGTGCATCCAACCGATACTGTGATCATTCGCTGCGCTATGGAAGCCAAACTGCACAGCGTCGTCACATTAATTATGATAACCGTATTTGTGATGTTGGGCTTCGACATGGTGCCCGCCGACCCACTCGGTGCAATAGAAGTCTGGCTAGCCGTTATATTGTTGGGGCTGGGTATGGCTATGAGCTTTTCTGTATTGGTCACCTTTTTCCCGGAGGCGGCGAAAATTGTCGCGCTAGTGTCATTACCGCTGTACCTGCTGTCCGGTGTTATGATCCCCATACAGCTTATGCCGCACGGCATACAAGAATACTTGCTTTATAACCCCATGTTACACGCCATTGAGCTTATTCGCGGGAGCTTCTTCTCAACTTACCACATGGTGCGGGACGTAGAGCTCAGCTACGTCTACGAGTGGGGCGTGTGCACACTGTTACTTGGGCTGGCGTTGCAGGTTCGCTATAAAATGCGGATGGTCTCAAGCTAATGTCTGCAGAGCCAGTAATAGAAGCACGCAATGTGTGGAAGCGTTACCACGGCCCCTTTGGCGGTGACTGGGTGTTAAAAGGGCTTAACTTTACCATACCCCGGGGCATATCGGTGGGCATTGTTGGCAAAAACGGCGCGGGTAAGTCTACACTACTGCGAATGATAGGCGGCATGGACGCGCCCGACAAAGGCGAAATTATTGAACGCTGCCGTATTTCCTGGCCAATAGGCTTAAGTGGCGGCTTTCAGCCATCTATGACAGGCCGTCAGAACGTCAAGTTTGTTAGCCGCATACAGGGTGGTAATAAATACGTCGACGACATTATTGAAGAAGTACAAGCCTTTGCAGAAATAGGCAAAGCCTTTGATAAACCCATAGCCACGTACTCTAGCGGTATGAAGGCACGCCTGGCGTTTGGGTTGTCTCTGGCCTTTGACTTTGACGTGTACTTGTCCGACGAAGCGACCGCCGTAGGCGATGTTACTTTTAAAAACAAGGCAACCCAGGCCTTTCAGGACCGCATTGGCCGTTCCAGCCTTATTATGGTGTCGCATCAGGTGAAAATTTTACGCGACTTATGTCAGTCGGGCATTTTTCTGCATGAAGGCAAAGCCATATGGTATGACAAACTCGACGACGCGCTCGACGCTTACTATGAAAGTATTGGTCAAACGCCCAATTATAATGAAAAACAGAAACCGGGCCGCTACGACCCAGAAAACCTAATTGATAATAAGAGGACATAGCTTTGAACTCGCCCTTAATACGGACAATAAAACGACAACCGCACTGGGCCATAGCATTGGTTTTAATTTTGGTGGCTGCTGTTTACTGGGGGCTTATTGCTACCGACCGCTACGTTTCCAAAGCGCACATTGTGCTCGAAAGCCCGGAAGTGAATATGTCCAGCATGAACATATCATCGCTGTTAAGCGGTACCCAGGGCTCGGGCGACTTGCTACTGCTGCGCGACCACTTATTGTCAGTGACGATGCTGAAAAAACTGCAGCGAGATCTCGACTTACGCAGTCACTATTCGCAAGACTTTATCGACCCCTGGTCCAGGCTCGACAGTGCCGATGTTCCCATTGAAAAGTTCCACGAGTACATTCGAAGTCATATGAGTATCGAGTTCGATGAGTACTCAGCAATACTAAAAATTCAGGTGCAAGCCTACGACAGAAAAATGTCGCAAACTATAGTTCAGGTCTTACTCGACGAGGGTGAGCAACATATGAACCGCATGGGGCAGCGCTTGGCTGAAGAGCAAGTTGAGTTCATAGACCAGCAGGCAAAACAAGCGGAAGAGCGCTTATTTGCAGCGCGCGAAAAAATGCTGCAGTTTCAGAACGAAAATGGGTTAGTGTCGCCCACACAAACCGTACAAGCTATTTTTACTACGGTGTCGCAATTGCAAGCGCAAATCGCCGCATTAGAAGCGCGCAAAAAGGCATTGCTCGACTATCAAAGCGAAACTTCACCGGAAGTAATGCGGTTGTCCCGCGAAATTCGTTCGTTAGAGCAGCAAACTCAGCTTGAACAAGACAAAATGGCCAGCCAAACCGGTACTGCCTTAAATGAAACCTCTGCGGAGTTTGAAACCCTGCAGTTGCGTGCCGAATTTGCGCTTCAACTTTACACCAACACACTTACTGCACTGGAAAGTACACGCATTGAAGCCGCCCGAAAACTAAAACAAATATCGATATTAGAGTTTCCAACGCTGCCGGAATATTCCACCAAGCCAGACCGCACCTATAACTTTATGGTGTTTTTGCTGTTTACCGTATTTATTACGGCCATTATTCACCTAGCGCGCGCCATAGTACGTGATCACAAGCATTAAGCCGCCGGTTTACATTGTTGGCGTAAAGCGCTTTTGGAAACCCAGCTGGCAACAGTTTTTCGGCTATTTGCAGCCGCAATTTGTGGCCAAACCAAGCCAGGTACCAGCCGGAGCCAGCGCATTAATATGGGGCCTGCAAACACCACAAAGCGCGTTCAACAATAAAGTAAAGGTATACAGAGTAGAAGACGGTTTTCTTCGCTCCGTAGGGTTGGGTGCTGAATTTACCCGTCCTTGCTCTTGGGTGGTCGACAGCCGTGGCCTTTACTTTGACGCAACCCAGTCGTCAGACCTAGAGCACCTTTTACAAAACGGCAGCTTTACCGACAAAGACAAACACCGGGCTAAAGCGCTAATTCAGCAGCTGAACACCACGGGTGTGAATAAATACAACACCGGCAGCAACAGCTGGCAGCCACCGGTCACCCATAAGCGCATTATTTTAGTGCCCGGTCAGGTAGAAAGTGACGCCAGCATACAGCTGGGCTCGCCGGTTATAAAAACCAATATGGGTTTGTTGCAGCAAGTACGCGAACAAAACCCCGACGCCTTTATTATTTACAAACCGCACCCCGACGTAGTTGCCGGTGCCAGAGCGGCCGGGCAAGGCGAAGAGCGTACAAAACAGCTATGTGACGACTACGTAACCAGCGCCAGTATTAATCAGGTGTTTGCCGCCGCCGACGAGGTGCATACCTTAACCTCGTTAAGTGGTTTTGAAGCGCTGATACGCGGGAAAAAAGTGCATTGCTATGGGCAGCCATTTTACAGCGGCTGGGGTTTAACAACAGACTACAATCCGCAACCGCGACGCACACGAACATTAGAGCTAAGCGAACTGGTCGCTGCGGCCCTAATTCATTATCCTATGTATCGGCTGGCGCACAGTGGCAGCCAAAGTGTTACGCCAGAGCAAGTCATTGCATGTTTACAGAAACAACGCCAGCAACAAAGCACCCTTATTGCAAAGGCAGTAGCTCTACCAGGCACACTGCTGAAAAAGTCAGTACGCAAGCTGCTGAACGCCAAGCGGTAAACGGTATGAGTCAAGCGACACCACAGCACATCGCCTTTGTCGGCAAAGAAGTAAACGTTATGCTGGGCTTTCGCGGCGAGCTTATGCGCGAATTAGCCGCCAAAGGCCATAAGGTTTACGCCTTTGCCATTGACTACGACACGTCCAGCGAGCTAAAAATTCGTGAAATGGGCTTTATACCGGTAAAATTTTCGCTTAACGGTTACTCGGCAAACCCGTTAGCCGACTTAAAGACCTTGTGGCAGTTATATAGGGCCTATAAAAAGCATCGCATTACCTTAAGTTATTGTTATTTCGCGAAACCGGCCATATACGGAACACTGGCGGCCTGGCTAGCGCGCGTACCACAGCGCATTGCCAAAATTGAAGGCTTAGGCAAGCCTTTTACCGTAGGCCCAAACGGCTTAACCCTAAAAATGCGCGCTGTTAAAAAAGTACAGTGCTGGCTGTTTCGCATGGTATTGCCGCGCAGTACGGCATTAATAGTGCTTAACGAAGACGACAAACAAGACTTAAAAGAGCAGTGCAAAGTCGACATGCCGAACACCGTGATTTTAGGTGGTATAGGCGTGTGTTTAGAGCAATTCCAATGTTCGCCGGTGCCGTTAAAGCCTCTTACCTTCGTGTTTGTAGGACGGTTATTAGACGAAAAAGGCATCCGCTATTTTTTAGGGGTAGCCGAGCGGGTAAAAGCCAAGCACCCCGACGTGTTGTTTAAAGTGGTTGGTGGCGCTACTGCTAAGCAGGGTGTTTCACTGCCCGAGCTGAAACGTTATGTAAAGCAAGGTATTATCGACTACGTAGGGCATGTTGAAAACGTTGTGCCCTATATCGAAAGCAGTAGTGTATTTGTGCTGCCTTCGTATTATCGTGAAGGGCTGCCGCGCAGCACACAGGAAGCCTTAGCTATAGGGCGCCCTGTTATTACAACCGACGGCCCAGGCTGCAAAGAAACCGTCGAAGACGGCATTAACGGGTACCGGGTGCCACGGCACGACACCAATGCGCTGGAAAACGCCGTACTGAAAATGCTCAGTCACCCTGACAAGTTACAGAGCATGGGGTATGCTAGCCGTGCAATGGCAGAGCAACGGTTTAATGTGCGCGACGTTAATCGGCGCTTACTTAACGTATTAAATTTGTAAACGGAACAGGCAGGACATGACCGACAACCTAACAACGATTAACAGCGTTCATGTATTTAATGAGCAACAAACCGCCGTTACCAAAGACCACATAACTCAGCAACTGAGCGAGAAAAGCGGCACAGTATATGTGTTTTACAGTGACCCCAGCGTTTACATTGCTAATAAGCTAAGCAATGGGGTAGACGCCCAAACTGCCTGTAATGACTGGTTAGCGCGCATTGACGACATACTGAATATACAACGTAAAAACCGGCGTCGTATTCGCCTTATATGCATTCAAAATGCCTTAGCGCAATCTGTTAGCCTGGAAGAGCAGACTGGCATAGCTGCAAGTGCATTAGCCGGTTTTAATGCTCAACCCAGTGACTTAGTGCTTATGGCCGGGCACCAAATAGTGCTGCAAAACCCTGGTATTATATCGCGGTTAGACCGCCTTGAAGCGTTAACTCTGCAACTAGAAGAACAGCCGTACCAGGTAAAGGTTGACGCCGAGTCAGCACTAGCCGAAGCGGTAAAGGCCGACGCAAAAGCGAAAGACGCTGAAGCAGAGGCAAAAGCGGCGCACGAAAAACTAAAAGAAATAGAAGAAGAAAACGAATTACTGCTACTGCAACTGCAGCAAGTACAAGAAGAGCTTGAAACCACCTTTATTAGTAAGCAGCAGCTTAGTAAAGGCCATGAAGGCGAATTAAAACAGAAAGACGAGAAAGCGCAGGAGCTGGAGCGGCAACAAAGTGAACTTAAAAGCGAACTAGAGCAACTTAACGCTCAGAATAAACAGTTAACCACTCAAGTTGAATCTCTGAAAAAAGAAGCCGCCGACGCTAAAGCTGTTGTACCAGAGCAACCCGAAAAGCTAAAAGAAGTTGAAGAAGAAAACGAACTACTGCTGTTGCAACTGCAGCAAGTGCAAGAAGAGTTGGAAAACTACTTTATTAAGTATCAAGACGCGCAAAAGCAATGCGCAGAGCAACAACACAGCATAACTCAGCTGAAAAAAAGCACCGGCACGCCCAACGACAACGACATAGCGCTGGTCGCCGACAAAAGTGACGCTCCACAAACAATACAGCAGCCAAAGCGTTCGCTGTTTTACCGAATAAAACGGCGTCTCGGCTTGGTAAAAAAGAACAAAAGCAATGGCCTTGCTAAGCAGCACCGCGACCTTATTGCCCAGTCGATATACTTTGACGCCAACTGGTACTTGCAGACCTACCCCGACATAGCAAAAGAAAAAATAGACCCCGCCGAGCATTATTTGCGTTTTGGCGGCTTTGAAGGGCGCAACCCAAGCGACAGTTTTAATAGCGAGTTTTACCTTCAGGCGAACCCCGATGTAGCAGCCGAAGGTACAAACCCATTACTGCATTACGAGCTGCATGGCAAAGACGAAGCACGCATGCCCAAGCCTTATTAAGCAATTACGAATAAATACTAAAGTTAACCCGGAATAAACAGCATATGACGCACCCATTCAGTAACGTAGCATTTGAACATATTGTCTACATTGGCGCAGGCCAAGGTGAAGAGCTTAAGCAACTCGCCCAAAGCTTAACGGCAAAGCACTGGAGCGTTATAGACGGCGACGAAAATAACACCCAACAGCTCACTGAAGTCAGCGAAAGTTTGCAAGAGCAGGGTGTATCTATAGACGTTCAGCAAAAAGTGGTCGCCACTAACGCGGAAAAAGTGACCTGGTATAACTACAACCTGGCCGAGTTTAATGGCATACATAAAGCTAGCGAGCTTACCGCACTGTTCCCGGGGTTAAAGCTTCTTAATACCGAGTCTGTAACACCGACGCCGGTGGAAGAGATACTCGCCCAGTTGAATATAACGGAAGGCGATAATTTACTGATTATCGATATACCTGCACAAGGGGTAGCGCTGGCTAAAGCGGTTTCGGAGTCGTCCTATAAATGCACATTTAACTTTATGTGTATTACCTCGCAAACCGACAAATTGTTTGAAAATTCTAATAGCACCGCCGAGCTAAAAAGCTGGTTGCTAAGAAATGGCTACCACACTCGCAATGAAGAAGTCGACGACCCTGACTTTCCGAAAATGCATTTTGCGTTAAGTCATACCGAGTGGAAGCAAGCTAACGAACTAAAACAAGCACAAGAGCAAATAGAAAAAGCCAATGCAGAGCGCGACGAGGTTAAAGCCGAGCTAGAGCATGCTAATGAAGCCATGCATAAGCGAACAGAGTGGGCGCGGAACTTACAGGCTAAGTTAGAACAAGCGGTAGCGGAGAAAGGCAAGTTAGCCGAGCGCGCAGAAAAGGCGGAAGCCCAAATTGAAGACCTGCAAGCTAGCGTCAAAGAGGTAAGCGAAGAGCGCGACGAGGCCGCAGCTAATGCTTCGAACGCGAGTAAGGAGCTCGAGCAACTCAAACAACAGTTCAACGAGAAGTCAGAACAAGCCGATAGTGCCCAGACAAAAGTTGAAAAGTTAGAGCAGGTTGTAAGCCAGGCCAACGAAGAAAAGCAAAAACAGACCGAGTGGGCACATAGCTTGCAGACTCAGCTGGAAGAAGCGGTAGCGGAGAAAGGCAAGTTAGCCGAGCGCGCAGAAAAAGCGGAAGCCCAAATTGAAGACCTGCAAGCTAGCGTCAAAGAGGTAAGCGAAGAGCGCGACGAGGCCGCAGCTAATGCTTCGAACGCGAGTAAGGAGCTCGAGCAACTCAAACAACAGTTCAACGAGAAGTCAGAACAAGCCGATAGTGCCCAGACAAAAGTTGAAAAGTTAGAGCAGGCTGTAAACCAGGCCAACGAAGAAAAGCAAAAACAGACCGAGTGGGCACATAGCTTGCAGACTCAGCTGGAAGAAGCGGTAGCGGAGAAAGGCAAGTTAGCCGAGCGCGCAGAAAAAGCGGAAGCCCAAATTGAAGACCTGCAAGCTAGCGTCAAAGAGGTAAGCGAAGAGCGCGACGAGGCCGCAGCTAATGCTTCGAACGCGAGTAAGGAGCTCGAGCAACTCAAACAACAGTTCAACGAGAAGTCAGAACAAGCCGATAGTGCCCAGACAAAAGTTGAAAAGTTAGAGCAGGTTGTAAGCCAGGCCAACGAAGAAAAGCAAAAACAGACCGAGTGGGCGCATAGCTTACAGACTCAGCTGGAAGAAGCGGTAGCGGAGAAAGGCAAGTTGGCAGCGCGATTGAAACAAGCGGAAGCTCGTAATCACGAAGTAGAAAAGGAGCTAGGAAACGAAATAGCACAAGTCAAAGAGGAGGTAGAAAAACTACAGTCGGAAGTTGATAGAACAAATTCTGAGCTTGATGTTGCTAATGAGGAAAATAAAAAGCAGAGAGAATGGGCAAGCGGACTTGACCAAAAACTCAACGAGAAAAGCGAACAGGTCAACACTGCTGAAGCTAAAATTGAAGAGCTCAAACAAGCGCAAACCCGCGCCCAACGCTTCAAAAACGAAAACGACAAATTACAAAAGAAACTCGAAGCGGCAGAAAAGTACAACGATCAGTTAGCAAAACTGAACGAGCGCATGGACTATATGTTCGAGCAGCAACGGTTGCAGTTAGAGCAGGCGACCAATGCGCTGGGTCGACATATTACGCAAACGTCAAGTCAGCAGGTTACTGAGCTTAAAGCTCGGTTATCACTCGAACGCACGTTTGGTAGCAACCTGATTGAACTCAATGACAATAGTTCTAACCTAAGCGAAGTGACGGCGGTTACTCTCACGCAACAGCTTGAAGAAAATAGCTACGATTTAATTATTGAGTTTGGTGCAGGAAAGTCAACCGAGTTTTTGGCCAATGCAATAATCAATAATCACAGTCCTAGTCCGCAATTAGAGAACAAGTCGGCAAATAGTGACTTTGACACCAGTGATTTTGACTTACCGCAACAAGTTTTAAGCTTTGAGTATGAGAAGAAGCAGTTTAATACGGTTAAAAAGCGTATTGAGCAGAACGGTCTGCAGAATTTGGTGGATTTAAAATACGCACCACTGGTGCCAACAGAGCATAATAGCGAGCTATTTTACGACTGTGCTCGGACACTAACTAATGTAGCGAATTTATTCGACGGACGTGAAGCTAAAGTACTTATCGTAGTGAACCCCACGTCAGAGCATAACCGGCCGCACTACGACTCAACTTTGGCAGCCGTACTAAACTCGCTGTCAGCGTTGCAGTTAGACATTTTTCTGAACGAGAACCTTGCTACTAAAGCACTGCAGCAGGATTGGAATCAACTTCTTCAGCATAGAGGTTTGCCGTCAGAAGAGAAAAGAAGCAACGGTGCCTATTTGCTAAGGATTAACCCATGAATTTGAAGCGCCCTCTAGAACTCAACTTTGAATTAGATACAAAAGGTGCTGATTCAGAAGTTAAAAAAAGTTTAACACAGGCTGCACATAGCAATGACAAAAAACAGCAATACATTGAAGAGCTTGAAAAAAGTAATCAAGAGTTAAAAAGTGATAAGGCTAAGCTTTCTAAGGAGCTCGAAGCCGAAAAAGTAGAAGCGAAGAATAGCTCTACGAAAATCAAAGAACTTGAACAAAAAAACGAAGCTTTAGCGACAGAAAATCTTCGTTTAATAGCAAAGAACAGTGATTTAATAAAACAAAACAAGATATTGGCTGATAGTGTTCGTCGTATCGAAATACAGATGGACCTGTTGAAAGAACTACTACAGAGAGACTAATAGGAATTGTATATGTCAAAAAATGCTTTAATTAGCAAATTAAAAAACCGTGAAGCTGCCATAGGTATTGTCGGTTTAGGGTACGTTGGTGTGCCGTTAATGCTGAGATATTCCGATATTGGCTACCGCGTAATCGGGATTGATATTGACGAAACAAAAACGGCTGAATTGAATAACGGAAAAAGCCAAATTGAGCATATTCCTCACGCCCGAATTCAAGGCGCTGTTGAACAAGGTTTTGAGGCAACCACCGATTTTTCGAGAGCCGCGGAATGTGATGCACTGATTATGTGTGTGCCTACACCATTAAATAAGTATCGTGAGCCAGACATTAGTTTTGTTGTTAATACGATGAATAGCCTTGCACCTCATCTTAGAGAAGGACATGTCGTATCACTTGAGAGCACAACGTATCCAGGTACCACGGAAGAAGAACTACTTCCCAGAATGGAAGCGCAAGACTTGGTTGTGGGAGGTAATGCGTTTCTGGTCTACTCACCAGAGCGGGAAGATCCAGGTAACCCGAACTTTGAAACTCGCACCATTCCTAAGGTTGTTGGTGGACATACATCCTCGTGTCTTGAAGTTGGTAAGGCACTTTATGAACAGGCGATTGACCAAGTTGTTCCAGTTACCTCAACAAAAGTAGCCGAAATGACGAAATTGCTGGAGAACATTCACCGAGCAGTTAATATCGGTCTCGTTAATGAAATGAAGATTGTCGCGGATCGTATGGGTATTGATATCTTTGAAGTGGTTGATGCAGCAGCAACTAAGCCTTTTGGCTTTACACCGTATTACCCAGGGCCAGGTCTTGGCGGGCATTGTATTCCAATCGATCCGTTTTATCTTACCTGGAAAGCCCGTGAATATGGTTTGCATACTCGCTTTATTGAACTATCAGGTGAGGTAAATCAAGGCATGCCGCGTTACGTGGTTGATAAAACAGCAGATGCATTGAATAAGCATGGAAAGCCACTAAACGGTAGTAGGGTATTGGTATTAGGTATTTCCTATAAAAAGAACGTTGATGACATGCGAGAATCTCCTTCGGTAGAAATCATGGAAATCCTTCGGGATAAAGGCGCGATTGTTGAGTACTCAGATCCGCATGTGCCGAAGTTTCCAAAGATGCGAGCTCACAGTTTTGATCTAAGCAGTCAAGCGTTAACGGCTGAAACATTCGAGAACTTCGATGCAGTTGTATTGGCAACGAACCACGACAAGTTTGACTATCAACTGATTTTGGATAAAGCAAAGCTAGTTGTCGATACGCGAGGCATCTTCCGTGAGCCTAACGAAAAAGTCATTAAAGCCTGAAGGTATAATAAAGGACGTAGTAATGAAAAACTTTGCGTTGATTGGTGCAGCAGGCTACATAGCACCGCGTCACATGAAAGCAATAAAAGAAACAGGCAACCAGCTATCGGTTGCTTATGACATTAACGATTCGGTCGGTATTATTGACAGTATTTCACCAGAAAGTGAATTTTTTACCGAATTTGAACGTTTTCAGGAACACGCGTGGCGCTTAAACCGAGCTCAAAAAACGAAGCTCGATTACGTTTCTGTATGTACTCCCAACCATTTGCATCATGCTCACATCGCAGCAGGACTGCGTTTAGGGTGTGATGTGATATGCGAAAAGCCATTAGTACCCACTTTAGAAATCCTTAATGAGTTACGCACTATCGAAAAAGAAACGGGTAAAAAAGTATACAACATCCTTCAGTTGCGTCATCACCAAGCCATTCTTGACTTAAAGAAGGAAGTTGATGCTGCGCCTAAAGGAAAGAAATTCGATGTTGACCTTACTTATATCACCTCACGAGGTAAGTGGTATTTAGAGAGCTGGAAGGGCGATCCGCGTAAATCGTTTGGTGTGGCAACCAATATCGGCGTTCACTTTTTCGATATGTTGCACTTTATCTTCGGTAACTTAGAGAAGAATGAATTGCATTACAGTGATGAACTGAAGGCTGCTGGTTACCTAGAATATGAAAAAGCAAGAGTTCCTTGGTTTCTGTCTATTGACGCGAATGACTTGCCGGATAGTGTGATCGGTAAGCAAACAACCTATCGTTCAATTTCCGCTAATGGCAAGCAAATTGAATTTTCAGCAGGCTTCACTGACTTGCATACCATCAGTTACCAAGAAGTCCTCGCAGGTAGAGGATACGGTATTGATGATGCTGAGCATTGCATTAAAACGGTTGAGCATATTCGTGATGGAAAAACGGTTCAAGCCAGTGAGAACCATGCTCATCCATTCCTAGCAAAACTTCTTTAATTTATAGGAAGGCAACATTATGGATTTTACCGTTCATCCATCAGCGATTGTTGATGAAGGGGCACGCATTGGGAAGGGCAGTCGCGTTTGGCATTTTGTCCATGTTTGCGGTGGCGCAAAGATTGGCGAAAATGTTTCGCTAGGCCAGAATGTTTTCGTAGGTAATAAAGTCTCTATTGGTAATGGCTGCAAAGTTCAAAATAACGTTTCGGTATACGACAACGTACACCTTGAAGACAATGTGTTTTGTGGTCCGAGTATGGTTTTTACTAACGTATATAACCCCCGATCGCATGTTGAACGCAAAGACGAATATCTGGACACTTTGGTTAAAGAAGGTGCCACGCTAGGGGCTAATTGCACTATTGTATGTGGAGCAACTATTGGGAAATTTGCGTTTGTTGGCGCGGGGGCTGTCGTTAATAAAGACGTACCTGATTATGCTCTCGTTGTTGGCGTACCCGCAAAGCAAATAGGCTGGATGAGTGAGTTTGGTGAACAATTAGACCTGCCGGTGAATGGTGACGGAGAAACCGTTTGCGAGCACACGGGGGCAAAGTACACATTAAAGAACGGTATATTATCTAAAAAGGACGAAACGTAATGCAGTTTATCGATTTAGCTGCGCAACAGCTCCGCATAAAAAATGAAATTGAACAACGCATCGCAAAAGTACTGGAGCACGGTCAATACATCTTAGGTCCAGAAGTTTCTGAACTGGAAGAAGCTTTGGCGAACTATACAGGCGCAAAATACTGTATTACCTGTGCAAACGGGACAGACGCGTTACAAATTGCTCAAATGGCACTGGAAATTGGGCCTGGCGATGAAGTCATTACACCTGGGTTTACTTATATAGCGACCGCTGAAACCGTTGCGTTATTGGGGGCGAAGCCGGTATATGTAGATGTTGATGAAGCAACCTATAATCTTGACCCTCAAAAACTTGAGGCTGCCATTACTGACAAAACAAAAGCAATAATACCGGTGTCATTGTATGGCCAATGTGCAGATTTCGACATTATTAATGAAATAGCTACTAAGCACGATATTGCCGTAATTGAAGATGCGGCTCAAAGCTTCGGTGCGGAATACAAAGGCAAGAAGTCGTGTAATCTGAGTACTATTGCTTGTACAAGTTTTTTCCCCAGTAAGCCTTTAGGCTGTTATGGCGATGGAGGAGCTATTTTTACTAATGACGAGGAACTTGCAAAGGTTATTAGACAAATAGCACGTCATGGGCAGGATCGCCGTTATCATCACGTTAGAGTTGGCGTAAACAGTCGCTTAGACACAATTCAAGCAGCCATTTTACTTCCGAAACTTGCCATTTTGGACAGTGAAATCGAAGCCCGAAATAGAGTTGCTGAGACATACAGAGAGTTGTTTGAAGCAAGCAAAAAGATTATTACGCCACAAATAGTGGAACACAATACCAGTGCATGGGCGCAATACACTATAAGGGTTGAGTCGCGGGAAAAGGTGCAGAGCCACTTAAAAGAAAAAGGTATTCCCACTGCTGTTCATTATCCTATTCCCTTGAATAAGCAGCCAGCGGTTGCTGATAGCAAAGCTACACTTCCTGTTGGGGACAAGGTCGCTGAACAGGTAATGTCTTTACCGATGCACCCCTATATGACTAGAGAGGACCAAGAAGTTATTGTTTCTGCGGTTATAGACGCAGCTTTAGTTTAAGTGCATAAAATAAAAATTAAAACGAGCATAACAATGAGCCAGTCCGAAAAGACCAATAACGAAGAATTCAACCTTGCTATTTTTTATTGGCTAGTTGAGGACTGGCAAGGTTGTAAGCAAGAGCTTAAGCGGTTGAGTAACAATTCTACCCCACATAGCCTGAGCTTAGCCCAAATACTTGAGGGGCTTATTTATGTGGAGAAAAACAATGAGATTCCCCAATACCTTCAAGGTTTTAGTGAGCAAAGTTTTCAAGAGAAAGCCTTGCTTCAGAAGTTCTTGTGGGCAAGTATCGAAAAAGGTGTATTAAAAGCAAAACATCTATTGGGTGACGAAGTAAGCGATAGTCGAATCCGAAAGTTAATAAAAGCGTTTACCCAAACCATGCCGACCCCCAAATCTACGGAGTTGGTCAAACAAACAATCATTCATCAAGAGAGCTTAGGAAATTATCAATCAACAACAAACTCTGTCGATGCATGGATTACGGCTTTACAAAAAAAAGCTATAAGCCTTGGGAATGATGAGCTACTACAAGCCGAAGTTACACTTAATTCGCTAAACAGAGGTGAAAAAGACAGGCTAAAGTACAAAAGGGTATTGGCCGACCAGTTTATGACTCAAAATAGTTTTCAGGATGCAAGTCGGTTATGCCAAGATATTATAGCTATTTCTGGAGTCACTGAATCATTAGTTGTAAGGCTCTCTCGGGCACAGCGAAACCTAGGCAACCTCGAAGAGGCTATTGAAACCTTAGAATCTAATATTGAACAGTTGGGCCGTAAACCTCTGTTGCTGCATATGTTGGCTGTATATTACCGAGATCAGCAAAACTTCCAGATTACGTTGCGGCTTGTTAAAGAAATCATTGGCCAGCATTATGACTATTCGTTAAAAATCGGGTTTGCGATCTTTGCGGCTGATATGCTGAGGAAGGACGCAGAGTACATCGCTGCATACGAGCATTTAAAGGAAGCAAAAGAACACCTCAAAAATGAAAGAAAAGAGGTAACGCTTACTGTTGAGGCGATGCTTGCAGAACTTAAAGCAAATGTTGCTGTTGGTAAAAATACTTTTTTTGAAGTTTCGTCTGTTTTCTACGATACCATTTATAAAAACTCCGATAAGTACGCTCTTGAAGCGAATGACTCCATTTATGAGCCTATATGGAAAGAAGTCTGCAATATTATAACCGCAGAGAACATTGAAAAAATTATTGATATTGGCTGTGGGCCAGGGCAGTTTGCAGAATACCTGACAGCAAGGTTGCCAAATGTTGATTACTTAGGTTTAGATTTCAGTAAAACTGCAATAAGCTTGGCTAAAGAACGTTGTCCACATCTAAAGTTCGCATGCGAAGACGTTAGAAGATACACGACAAAAGAAATTAATAAAGAAACTGCTTATGTCATGTTAGAGGTATTAGAACATATAGAGGATGATTTTGTGTTGCTAGAGTTATTACCTAAAGGAACAAATGTTATCTTTTCAGTTCCAAATTTTGATTCTTTTGGTCATGTAAGATTTTTTAAATTCAAAGAGTCTGTAGAGAAAAGGTTCGATGGTGTACTGAATATTAATGAAATAAGCAGTATTGACGTAAATAAAAATTCGATAATATATTTGGTTAACGCTAAATTATAGAGTGAAACTGGTATAATTGAAAGGTAATCATGAAGATTTTAACTATTATTGGTGCAAGACCACAATTTATAAAAGCAGCGACGGTCTCTCGAGAAGTAGCTAGAAGGAGAAGTTTAGGTGATAACATCCAAGAAATCCTACTTCATACAGGGCAGCACTTTGACAAAAATATGTCAGATATATTTTTTGAAGAACTAAAAATTCCTAAACCAGATATAAATCTAGGAATAAATAGCAGTTCTCATGGGAAAATGACCGGCGAAATGCTATCGAAGATTGAAGAGGTATTGCAAGAAAAAAAAATCGATGTCGTCTTAGTTTATGGTGATACAAACTCTACGCTTGCTGGCGCCTTGGCGGCGAGTAAGTTAGGAATACCAGTAGCGCATGTCGAAGCCGGTCTGCGGTCATTTAACCTAGCTATGCCGGAGGAAATAAATAGGGCATTGACAGATAGAATTTCTACTTACTTATTTACTCCATCTAAAACGGCCTCTAATAATCTAAGAAAAGAGGGCTACCCGTTGATTTTAACTAAAGATAAAAAGCAAGAAATTATCGAATGTGGCGATGTAATGTATGATGCCTCTGAATTTTACAAGCCTATTTATCAAGATATGGCGTTAGATAATAAATTAAAGGTTGATTCAGGTAGGTTTATTTTTTGTACGTTGCATCGCCAAGAGAATACTGATAATTACCATAGATTGAAGAGTATTATAAATGCATTAAATGTATTCTCGGAAGAAATGAAAATAGTTTTTCCAATACATCCAAGAACTAATAAAATTATCAAGACACATTCTGACATTAAGTTATCAAAAAATATTGAGGTTATAGAGCCTTTGGGCTATTTAGAAACCCAATCATTAATTATTAAAAGTGCTGGTGTACTTACAGACTCAGGAGGACTTCAAAAAGAGGCTTATTTCCACAAGAAAAAGTGTGTGACAGTTCGTGATGAAACTGAATGGACCGAGTTAAGCGAAATTGGTGTTAATTCAGTAGTCGGAGCAAAAACAGAGAAAATATTGGAAGCTTTGAAGATACATGTCGACTTTAGTAAAGTAAGTAAAACGGTATATGGCAACGGCGACTCAGCTGAAAAAATTATAGACTCATTGATGGCTCACCTAGGAGAGTGACATGGAAGCTGTTTTAGATTTCGTAAAGGAAATACAATCTAATAGCAAATATCAATCGCTGACTTTAGAGCTTGACTTATTAATTAAAAAGTTTGATAAGCCGATCATTTGTTCATTCGTCTATAATGATGGTGTATCAGATGCAAGAGTTTATAAAACTTCTAAATCAATGGAAGCATTTTATACTAGTGTCTTAATTGGATTTTCTTCAAAAGAATATTATCAGATTCGACTGGTAGGTAATGTTATTAATATATTGGTTCCAAATCCAATGAGAATTTATAATTCAATAACACCAGGCTCAAAAGACAAAAATAGATTAGATAAAATATTAAGTATCTATTCAATACTTGTAACTCCATTGTTCGAAAAAATATCACCAGCTGTTATTTATGGGCATGATGTTTATGGTGCTTTTGTTGCCTATCATGCTTATACCCTCTATTTAAGTTTACCTACTAGTGTTAGTTTGAATCCAAAAATTATTTATGATGCCCATGAGTATGTAAACGGCTTGACTAATATTGATAATGACAAGCAAAAATTAATGCAGGACTACGAAAGGTTTATTATCAGAAGAACCGATGGTGTGGTTACTGTTAGTGAATCAATAGCGAATCAGATAGAACTAGAGCATGAATTCAACGGCTTAATTGGTGTTACATTTAATAGTCCATACGCAGATGATTTTATTAATAGTTCTAAGCCTTATACCATTAGAACAGATCCAGAGCTAAAAATTCCCGAGGGTTCGAAAATTGGTGTTTGGAACGGAGGCTTGAATTATGTAAGAGGTCCTCATACAGTCGTCGAATGCTTAAAATATTTCCCAAACTTACATCTAGTTTTCTTGTCTCCGCCGTCATCTCCTTATTTGAATGTGTTGTATGAAATTGCTGAACGTGATGAGGTCATTGAGCGTCTTCACGTTAAAGGTGTTGTGGAGTACTCTGAACTGACTCGATATATAAGCACTGCAGACTTTGGTTGGCATGGTGCATTACATGATATTTTGAATACCGAATATGCGATGCCTAATAAGCTGTTCGAATATTATATAGCAGGGATTAATATTCTAGTCAGCGATGTTATTGAGATGTCGAACTTCGTTCGAAATGAAGAATGTGGCGAGATATATTTGGCCAACGACATAGACTCCTGTAAGAAAGCATTAACTAGAATTTTGGAAAATAATCAGCGCTACGAACGAGACATATTAAAAAAATCTTGGGAAAATCAAACGCAAAAAATAAATAAATTTATTAGAAGTGTTTTGGAAACGGGAGCGTCTAAAACTTCTAATTTTGATGAGCTTAGCAGTCGTTTTGAAAAAACACTAGAAATAGAGCAAGTAATTTTTGCAATGTCATTAAAAGGTTTAAATAAAAAAAATATAGGAACAAAGAAGATAAATTTCTCGTTGGATACTAATAGCGACGAGTTAGAAAAAATATTCGGTTTTGATGAAGTAACGTTTAATAAGGTTAAAAAAGAAATTGGTCCTGTATTTAATCTGCATGACGTGTTCTCCACGCCCAGTGTTTTAGATTATCTGTTACGGCGTTTAAGAAATTCTTATAGGGAGCTGAACTCTAAAGAAACACTTTTTAAACTGGAGTCGCTATTAGATTTTTATAGCCATTACCTTTTAGAGAATAATGAAGCCGAAAAGTCTTCTTCTCTCAGAGTAGTTGATGTATTGTATAGATTACAGTCGATTATAAAGGCACTAGAACAAGATTTAGATAAAGAAATTGAAGCGCAAAAATTAGTCTCAAGAAACTTTTTGCATGCTGTTGAAAGGTTTATGCAGCAATGTCAGAAAGGCGGTGATGGTGTTTGTAGGGGTGCTTATTTTTTAGATTCGAATGAAAGTGTGAAGTTTAAAGGTTATATTAAAGCGCTCGCGGCAAACCGTGATTTTTCTAAAGAGGAATATAATAAACTTCGAAAGATTTATAAGCGTGTTTATGAAGCTGTAAAGATTGAGGCTCAACACGAGTCAATCTCAGACTTTTCAAGTTTATATAATCTTTTAGAGTATTATCAAATCACAAAGAACTCAAAGTTTCTATTTTTATTCGAGAAAATAATAAAGGAGAGGTTATTAAGTTGTGATGTAATAGCTTCTCTTGCGTTAATAAATAAAACTAGTAGTGTTTTCCATTTTCAGTTCAATCTTTTGACTGACTCACACCCAAGTTACGCTATTGAAAACATCGTCTGCGAAGAAAGTTTTTATAAGATTTTGTCGGAAAATCCATTGTTTAAATCTTCACCGACAGAAACACGACTTAAACTATTTATTTCCTTGAAAAATATTGACAGTGAAATAAGTTATTCAATGAAGGAGTCAATAATAGCGTCATTATTATTTAACGTATATCCTACTGACTGTTGGACGGAGTTAACTAATAAGCGTTTGTTGCTAAAAAGCGAGCAAGATTGACTATGCGCATTATTTATTGAATTTTAATAATAGGAAATAGGTTATGGATAAAAGTTGTTATTTTGGTGAGGACAAAGTAGGGTTGATGCCTTTACCTGAGCATAGAAAAAGGATTTACCAGTTTTACAAACTTAGCTTTGATGAAGACGGTAATCCCTGCAAAGAAGTGGATGGTATAAGGTATCCTCATCCAATATTTCCAACGTATCTGATTCAAAATTACGCTTGGCTGTACAGCAAAACGGGAGATAGCCGTTATTTAGATTCGGCTTTATTAGTTCTTAGGCGTGCAAAAAAAAATATGCGTGAACATGAAGGTGGCATCGCATACTGGTATAACGACCGAACAGTTCCAACTAAGTTTACTAAAGAGTTCTATTCGGGCCTTACACAGTCGAACTATCTAATTGCTGCGGTAAATTTATACAAAAATTTGCCTCCTAGTTGGATATCTCAAAAAGTTGAAATTTCTGATTTTGCTTGTAACATTTTTAAATCAATATTAGTGCCTAGAGAAATGGACGGCCCTACAGTTTATCTTGATAATGGCGGCGTTCACATCGAAGAATACCCCTTTCCTTTAACGCTATTTACACTCAACGGTTGGCTGACAGCAGTAAAAAATGTTTATGAGTACGGTCAGGCTTTTGCTGATGATGAAGCAGTAGAGTTTAGTAAGAAAAATGTATCAACAATCGAATCAATGCTTAGCTTGTTTGACTGTGAAAGATTGCTTAACACTAGATATCAATTAGGCGGTTTTGTATATTTTAGAATAATTCCTAGAAATTGTAGTGTTCGTTTGCATGCAGTAAGTTACCAGGTAGGAGGTGACTCTTTCTATATAAAAGACAAATTAGCAAAGGATGATTTCAGTAGATGGGATTATTATTTTAAAAACTATACTTACAATGAAGTTATCAATGAAAATAAAAGTGTCGATATGAATATTGTGGGAAGCTATTTTCACAAAAATTCAAATTTGCTTTTCGAATTGTCTTTTAATAGCTGTATAGAAAAAAATAAATCGGACCCATCTTTCGATATTTATATTGCTCATGGAGATTATGACCCTTTAACCGCCTCTATGAAAACGGAGAGATGGGACTTAGTAGACAATGTCTCGTTTGACAAAGCTGTAGTTAACAATCGTGTTGCGCTTAGGTTGAGCCGAGATTGCTTTGATCCTGTCGCGTACCCAACAAATTTCAAAAAAGTAATCGAAGGAAAAAATTATAACGCTTATCATTTCATTCATATTAAAGCACTTGAATCTATTAATTCGTGGTATAAATCAGATGTCTTAGAATATTATATTTTAAAGTTCAAAAATTATGTTGATCTATGGCCTTCGTCGTCCATTTATGCTGGAAAAGAATTGGAATTTGATCCTATTTAGAAATCTGGTTTATTTTCATATTATTCAATCCTAGATTCTACTAGTTGCTGCTGACTCCTCAGTTGATTAACACTGTTTGAATTTTTGGGTAGAGGAGATAGTTGTGGATTTAAATTTTGATGAGCTTGCGGTAATGTACAGGGAGAGTTTAGTTTTAAGACAAAATAAAATATCTCACGACGAACTCCAAAAATATCTCCTTTCTTTACATGAACTGTTGACTCGCTTTGATAAAGGAAGCCATTTTGTTCTCCCTTTTGTTTCGCGAATAAAACGGAATTTAATATTAAGTTCAAAAATCTCGTGTAAGGGGGCAATATCGAGATTAAGCGACGGTGTACCTAGATTTGTTGTTATAACGGCTGTTTGGAAACGAGCGGAGCTAACCGAGTTGTTCTATCGTTATTACTCGAATTTAAAAGCCGAGCTATCAGGCGTTTGCGAAATTGACATTTTAGCTGTTGGATCTGAGGGAAAGGTATCAAGAGAAGAGTCAGAAGTATATAACGTCGATTATATCGAAGCCTCAAACAAGCCTCTGAATGAAAAGTGGCAAACGGCGGCTGAAGCATTAAGAAAGAAAGCCTTTGATGCTGCAATCGTAATAGGCTCGGATGATTTTCTATCTCCTTCGGTCTTTAAACGTTATGTTGAACTTTATAAAGAAGGGGCGAATGTTATTGGTTTTATTGACGGGCACTTTTACAACACTGCGACTAATGAGATGCTTTTTTGGAAAGGTTATGGGGGGCCCAAAAAGCAACTTGGTATGCCGGAGCGCGTGGGCGAGAGTATTGGCATGGGAAGAATGCTCTCGCGGGACGTACTTGAACGGCTTGACTTTGAAGTGTGGTCAGGTGAGCCGATTAATAACGGATTAGATCTTCGAATGCGACAAAACCTAGCTAAAATTGGTTTTTTGCATGTTGAATATGCAGAAATGAACGTAGGTAGTTTTAAACGAGCCATCCCTAATGCCATTGTGACCTTAAAATCAGGTTCTGAACACATGCTTTTGGACGTTAAGTACCAAACGAATGTAACAGATTTTGAAAAATACCGTACGAACTCCTCTGCTGTACACGATCCTTTGTCGAAGATAAGAGCGCATTTTGGTGAAGAGTTGGTAGAGCGTTTAAAGATGCTTTCTAATCACGAGTTAAACTGAGAGTGCCACTCGATAATGCAATTCGATTTTGAGAAATTCAAAAAGCTTGTAAAAAACAAGACTTGGAATGAAGCTTATAACGCACTTGCAGAATTGAAAAACATGGCTTGGGCAAATTCCGTTACATTTCATGTTAATGCTTGGAAAGTTTGTCATGCTACGAGTCGCTTTAATGAAGCTGAACTTTGGCTTGATAAAGGTGAGCGTCACATAAACCACGCCTAGTCACCAATTTGCAGATAGCCTAATTTATCGCCACGTTCTAACCAACGAGGTGATTTATGAGTCGAGCATACCGCTCTAAAGCGCAGTGGCAAGCGCTAATTGATGAATTCGAACAAAGCGGTCTAAGCCGCAAGGCGTTTTGTGAAGCCCGGGGTATTAATCCGGATTACTTTAGTCAGCGCCGCCGTCAGTTGCATCAGGAAACCGAGAGTACCGGTGACCTCTCCCCCAAAAATAGGACCATGACATCGATGAGATTTCCATTAAAATGGGTCAAGTGGAGATCTCGATATGAAAAAACGTTACAGCGAAGAGCAAATCATCAAGGCCATCAAAGAGCATGAGGCCGGTGCAAAAGTTGACGAAATTTGTCGTCGCATGGGCATTTCCAGCGGCACGTTTTATAACTGGCGTAGTAAATACGCCGGAATGGAAGTGAATGAGGCCAAGCGTTTAAAAGAGCTTGAGTCTGAGAATAGCAAGCTTAAAAAGCTACTGGCGGAGAAAATGCTTGAGACAGAAGCCTTAAAGGACGTCGTCTCAAAAAAGTGGTGAAGCCCGCCAGCAAGAAGCGTGTCGTAGAGCACTTAATCTCTGCGTATAAGCTAAGCGAGCGCCTTGCGTGCAAGTTGGTCGGGCTGAGCCGAACAGCGTACCGATATAAGCCAAAGCAACGAGATGACGAGCGGGTAACAACTCGCCTAAAGGAGCTTGCCGTGGAATATCCACGGTATGGCTATTTACTGCTGCATGGGCTGCTTAAGCGCGAGGGGCTTGTAAAGAATAAGAAGCGAACCTATCGCCTTTATACCGAACAAAGGCTTCAGGTTCGGACCAAGAAACGTAAAAAGCTGACACGACCGCGTGTCGTTATGGACGCACCGCAGCGTGTTAATGAGCGATGGTCGATGGACTTTGTGTCTGACCAGCTGGCAAGTGGCCGACGTTTCAGAGTCTTGAACGTTGTCGATGACTTTAGCCGGGAAATGGTTGGGCAACTTGTCTCAGTATCGATTTCAGGACAGCAAGTATCGCGCTTTTTGTCTCAGCTTATCGACGAGCGCAGCAAGCCAGAGCATATTGTCTGCGATAATGGCACCGACTTTACCAGTAAAGCCATGTTTTTCTTGAGCAAAAGCAACGATGTAAGGTTGAGTTTTATTCAGCCAGGAAAACCAACACAGAACGCTTTTGTTGAGAGTTTGAATGGTAAGTTTAGGAATGAATGTCTTGATCAGAACTGGTTTAGAACGCTCGACGAAGCGAGGTATGAAATAGAGCAGTGGCAGCGTCATTACAATTACGAACGCCCGCATAGCTCGTTAAATTATTTACCGCCTGTGGAGTTTGCAAAACAGGTAGCTTAAAACTGAAATTTCATCGATAAGATGGTGTTAGTTCAGGGGAAAGGTCATTGTTAGGCGTTGTATAGAGCTTTTTCTAATAAAAGCTATAAGAAAATTATATTTGAAGTTTAACTCTGCTTAATTGGAACATTATGGATTTTTCAGAACTCAATAAAATTGAGAGTGAAATTATTAATAAAAATTATCATTTGGCTCTTAAATATATTGAGCAGTTTATAGTAAAAAGGCCTAACAGCTTGGTTGGGTTAATTTTAAAAATACGCGTCCTTAATAAGTTATCAGAGCATAGCTGTTTTCAGTCGATGCAGGAGAGTATTGATTCATTTATAAACTCTTGTAAAAAATCAGGTAAAAGGACTTTGGATTTTTGGCCGGCTTTAAGTGTTTGCTACCGGCATGTTATGGCAAGAGATAAAGAGAAGTTAGTTGAGTTTATAAGCTTTTTAGAGAAGAAAAAGAAAAAGGTTAAGAATAGGCCTAACATATTGATTTTAACGTGTGTTTGGAAGAGGCATGAATTAACAGAATGCTTCTACCAGTACTATAGTCGAATTCAAAGAGAGCTAAAAGATACGATTGACCTACAGTTATTAGCGGTAGGCTCGGAGAAGTTGGTATCGCGTCTCTTATGCGAACAGTACGGGTTTGATTACGTAGAGTTTGATAATCAACCATTGACCCAAAAGTGGCAAGCCGGAATGGATGCAGCTAAATCTAAAGACTTTGATGCAATGGTTATTCTCGGCTCCGACGACTTTGTAGAAAAAGATGCCTTTTTTTTGTACAAAAAAGCCCTCGATAGGAATGTTCACTTTTATGGATTCAGAGACATGTATATTTATGATATACCTTCTAAGTGTTTCGGCCATTGGTTAGGGTATGGCTCAGCTCCTATTGACCAGCTACAGCCTCAAAGAGTTGGGGAAACGATTGGGCTTGGCCGGTTTTTGTCTCGTGCTTTATTGGAGTACCTGTCTTTTAATATATGGGAAACTGTTGAAGAAAATAAAGGTTTAGATCGTTTAATGAAAGAGTCTCTAATAGAAAAGACAGGACTGCTCCCGGTTGCTTGTGGCGATGAATACGAAGTAAGTGTGAACGGAGAGCTACACCGGCTTGGGCTGGTTGCCGATACTTTCGAGGCTCGAAAACTTGTAGGAGTGGATGTAAAGCACGATACGAATGTTACTGACTTTCGAAAGTATAATATTTCGCCGGAAAGCTTTATTGAAAAAAGTTTAGATGATATTGCGAGCCTAAGTTTTTCTCGAGAGCTTAAATCTTTTAATTCACGGATAAACCGCGTTTAAGTAATTAGTAGTTGTGGGTCAAACCTTCGAGCTAAGGTTATGTAAAAGGGTTAAATGGCATTTGAGTCGCATCCACTTAAAATTACCGTTAATGAAAAGAAGTTAAAAGATGAACATATTAGTCACAGGCAGTTCGGGCCAGGTAGGCTTTGAGCTGGTACGTAGCCTTAGTGTTTTTGGTGAAGTGCTGGCGCCCACGCGTAATGAGCTCGACCTAACTAACGCCAGTGTAGTTCAGAAGTATTTGGAGCACCACCAGCCACAGCTTATTGCGA
>NZ_PIQA01000007.1 GCF_003987095.1 Idiomarina piscisalsi
TTGGCGCCCATGCGTAATGAACTCGACCTAACTAACGCCAATGCGGTTCAAGATTATTTGGATTTTCACCAGCCACAGCTTATTGCGAACGCCGCAGCTTATACCGCGGTGGACAAAGCCGAGTCAGAGCCAGAACGGGCCGACAAGCTGAACCATTTACTGCCAAAACAGGTGGCTGACTACTGCCTGAATAACCGTGCTGCGCTTATTCATTTTTCGTCAGACTATGTGTACCCCGGCGACGGTGAAAAGGCTTATACTGAAAACGCGAAGGTAGCGCCCTTATCGGAATACGGGCGTAGCAAGTGGGCAGGCGACCGTGCCATTATTGGTTCAAGCTGTAACCACCTTATTCTGCGCACCAGTTGGGTCTACAGTGCCCGCGGCAATAACTTCATGAAGACCATGCTGCGCTTAGCAAAACAGCGTGAGCAACTCAGTATTGTTAACGACCAAATAGGCACCCCAACCCCTGCACGTTTGCTTGCACAGGTGGCGGCGCTGGCAACCCGGCCATTATTGGCGCATGAACTGACGGGCGTATACCACGTAGCCACGCAGGGCGAAACGAACTGGCACCAGTTTGCTAACGCTATTTTTGAGCAGGCACAAGCAGCCGGGCACTCTTTGGCCATTAAAAAAGTCGACGCTATGAGTACCGCAGACTACCCGACAGCAGCCAAGCGACCACTGAACTCACGTTTAAACGTAGAAAAAATTGAGCAAGCCCTGAACATTACCCTGCCAAGCTGGCAGCAGGCTTTGCAGCACACCCTGGCGGAATATTTGACATTGCACCTTACGGAGATGAAGCCACAAACATGAACTATCAACCGCAGAAAATACCTGATATTAAGCTGATAACCCCTACTGTTTTTGGTGATGAGCGCGGCTTTTTTATGGAGACGTTTAGGCTGAATGAGTTTCAGCAGCACTGTGGCGACTTTAACTTTGTGCAGGACAACCACAGCAAGTCTAAAAAAGGCATACTGCGTGGCCTGCACTATCAGCTAAAACGTCCGCAGGGCAAGTTGGTGCGGGTAACTCAGGGGCGGGTGTTCGACGTAGTGGTCGATATGCGTGCTAAGTCACCAACCTTTGGTCAGTGGGTGGGTACCGAGTTAAGCGCTGAAAATAAGCATCAGCTATGGATACCGCCGGGTTTTGCGCACGGTTTTTATGTACTGAGCGACACCGCCGAGTTTTGTTATAAGTGCACCGACTATTACGCCCCCGACGACGAACACAGTGTGCGCTGGGACGACCCCACGCTTGCCATTGACTGGCCGCTTGACGGTGAGCCTGTGCTTTCGGACAAAGACACCAACGCCAAAATGTTCCAGCAGGCCCCGGCCGTAGCCTGATGTTCACATCAGGTGCGATGCTTTAATAAAACATGCTGACAAGCTACAATACGCGCAATTAAAAAGACAGGGCAGTTACAACGAATGAACGAAAAACGATTAACCCATTTAAAGGCTCTTGAGAACGAGTCGATTCAAATTTTCCGCGAGGTGGCGGCTGAATTTGATAACCCAGTTATGCTGTATTCGGTGGGTAAAGACTCTTCCGTACTATTGCATTTAGCACGCAAAGCTTTTTATCCGGGTAAAATTCCGTTTCCGCTTATGCACGTAAACACCACATGGAAGTTCCACGAAATGATAGAGTTTCGTGACCGCATGGCCGAAAAGTACGACTTTGAGCTTATTGAGTACATTAACGAGGAAGGCGTAGAGCAGGGCATTGGTCCATTCAGCCACGGCAGCGCCAAGCATACCGACGTGATGAAAACTCAGGCGTTAAAACAAGCGCTGAATAAGTATAAGTTTGATGCGGCTTTTGGTGGTGCACGCCGCGACGAAGAAAAGTCGCGCGCAAAAGAGCGTGTGTATTCGTTCCGTGACAAAAACCACCGCTGGGACCCGAAAAACCAGCGCCCTGAGCTGTGGAATATCTACAACGGTAAAGTCGACAAAGGCGAAAGCATTCGTGTGTTCCCTCTGTCGAACTGGACCGAGTTGGATATTTGGCAATACATCTATTTAGAGAACATCGACATTCCTCAGCTATACCTGGCGAAAGAACGCCCGGTGGTTGAGCGCGATGGCACCTTGATTATGGTTGACGACGACCGTATGCCGTTAGAAGACGGCGAAACGCCAGAAATGAAGATGGTGCGCTTCCGTACCCTGGGCTGTTACCCGTTAACCGGAGCCGTTGAGTCTGACGCGGCAACTTTGCCTGAAATTATTCAGGAAATGTTGCTGACCAAAACGTCAGAGCGTCAGGGCCGGGTTATCGACCACGATAGCGCGGGTTCTATGGAGAAGAAGAAAATGGAAGGGTATTTCTAAAATGAGCCACGCATCACCATTAATTGAAAAAGACATTCTGGCGTACTTAGAACAGCACGAAAACAAAGAGCTGCTGCGCTTTATTACCTGCGGCAGTGTGGATGACGGCAAAAGTACACTTATTGGTCGTTTACTGCACGACAGCAAGATGATTTTTGAAGACCAGCTGGCCGCCATTACTGAAGACTCGAAAAAGTCGGGTACTCAGGGCGATGAAGTGGATTTGGCGCTACTGGTAGACGGCTTACAGTCTGAGCGCGAGCAGGGCATTACCATTGACGTGGCTTATCGCTATTTCTCGACAGACAAACGCAAATTCATTATTGCCGACACGCCGGGGCACGAGCAGTACACCCGCAACATGGCGACCGGTGCGTCAACCTGTGACTTAGCGGTTATTCTTATAGATGCCAGCCGGGGTGTACAAACCCAAACCCGCCGCCACAGCTATATTTGTTCTTTATTGGGCATTAAGCACGTTGTGGTTGCCATTAATAAAATGGACTTGGTGGATTACTCGCAAGACGTTTACAAGAAAATTCAGGACGACTACCTGAAACTGGCCGGCTCGCTGGAAATTCCGGACATTCGTTTTGTGCCAATTTCAGCCCTGAAAGGCGACAATGTGGTTAACCGCAGTGACAAGCTGGACTGGTTCCGTGGCTCGACCTTGATGGAATATTTAGAAAACGCTGAAATTGACCAGCCTCAGGATACCGAAGACTTCCGTATGCCGGTGCAGTTGGTGTGCCGTCCTAACTCGGACTTCCGCGGCTTTCAGGGGACGATTACTTCGGGCTCTGTCAAAGTGGGTGACACGGTTCGCGCCTTACCTTCAGGTAAAATTTCCACCATTAAGTCTATTGTGACGTTTGACGGTGAATTAGAAGAAGCGCACGCACCAATGGCGGTAACCTTAACGCTGAATGACGAAATTGATATTAGCCGCGGCGACATGATTGTGCGCAAGGACAACTTACCGCACGTGTCGAACCGTATGCGCGCTAAAGTCGTGTGGATGCACGAAAAAGGGCTGGAGCCGCATCGCGAGTATTACATTAAGTTCAACTCTAAGTTCACCCGCGGCGAAATTACCGACGTGCACCATCAAATTGATGTGAATACTCTGAAAGAAAAAGAGGCCGGTAAGCTTGAGCTTAATGAAATTGGTTTGGTCGATTTGCACGTGCATGACCCTGTGGTGTTTGATGCGTACCAAAGTCATAAGGAAACCGGTGCGTTCATTATTATCGACCGCATGACCAATGTGACCGTTGGTGCGGGCATGGTTGACGAAGCGCTCTCGTCTGACGACAACGGCGAAGAGAAAGGAGACTACAGCGAGTTCGAACTAGAGCTTAACGCCCTAATTCGCAAGCACTTCCCACATTGGGGCGCTAAAGACCTGCTGAAATAACTCGATGCCGGATATATTCGCTCTAACCGGATTACTGATTCTTATGGTTGTGCTGCTGATAAAATTTCAGCAGTACAGCGCGAGAATTTTCGGTGGGGCGATGCTGGTTACCTTAGCTACCGGCTGGATCTCAGCCGATGAGCTGCTTGCTAATGCCGCAAACCAAGGCTTGGCAACACTCATTATGCTCATTCTTATTTCCTTTGCCCTTGAAAAAACCGGCTTGCTACGCAAAGTAAGCCGGTTTTTATTTACAAACTCAGAGCCCGCTAGCGTTTGGCGCACCATGGGCTTAAGCGCACTGGCTTCGTCGGTGCTTAACAATACCGCGGTAGTAGCGGCCTTACTCAACTCCGTGCGTAACAACAAAAAGGTGCCCGCCTCACGGCTGCTCATTCCGTTGTCTTACGCCTCAATTATGGGCGGCACGTTAACCTTAATTGGTACTTCAACCAACCTTATCGTGAACTCCATGTTTACCGATACCGGTCATGCTGGTTTTAAGTTTTTTGACTTTACCTTAGTGGGTGCCATTGTATTAACCGGCGGGCTTATTACGCTGTTTATTGTTAGCCGCTTTCTCCCGCACCACGAAAACGGCAGCAAAGAAACCACCGAGTACTACGTTGAAGCAGAGCTTAGTGATGACTCGCCCCTAGTCGGTAAACACGTCGACGAAGCCGGTTTACGTCATTTAGAAGACCTGTTCTTGGCCGAAATTGTTCGCAAAGGCGGGCATGAAGTCTTAAGGCCAGTAGCACGCTACGACGTTCTGCAAGCAGGAGACAAGCTTTTATTCAGTGGCGACATTAGCAAAGTAAAAACGTTGAACCAGTTCGACGGCTTAAAACTGTTCGCCGACGACAATGGTTTAGAAACGCACCAGCTAACCGAAGTAATAATAAAAGAAGAGTCGGTGTTAACCGGGCGTACGTTAAAATCCACTGGCTTTAGGGCGCGCTTTGACGCGGCTGTTGTGGCTATTCGTCGAGACGGCGGCAAAATTAGCGGCAAACTCGGGGAGGTAAAACTGCAAGCGGGTGACTTCTTGCTATTAGCGACCGGTCCTGACTTTGCCTCGCGTACCAACTTGAGCAAAAACTTTTACGTATTAAGCGGTGTCGAGCCTGAAAATATGCTGAGTGGCTGGCGTGAAAAGCTGACTTTATACGGCTTTTTAGCCATGATTGCCGGCACCGTTGTTACTGGTGCGTCGCTTTTCTACGGCGTACTCTTTTTAATTGGCGCGCTTTTATTTACGGGTTGCCTGAACGTTAACGAAATAAAGCGCCGTTTTCCGGTTGAAATTTGGGTGATAGTGGCTAGCGCGCTATGTATTGCCGAAGCACTCACCAACACCGGTGCATCAGCTGCTATTGCCGACTTTGCGCGTTCAAGTCTGGCGGGTCATACGCCGTTTGTGTTACTCGCTGGTGTGTTCTTAATTACCTACATTCTCACGGAAGTTATCACTAACAATGCCGCTGCTGCATTGATGTTTCCGGTAGCTTACAGTTTGTCGCAAGGTATGGGTGTTGACCCGTTTCCCATTATTCTGGGCGTAGCCTTTGCGGCTTCGGCCAGTTTTATAACCCCGTACGGTTACCAAACCAACCTTATGGTGTTTAACGCCAGCAACTATCGACTGAAGCACTTCCTCTACAGTGGTGTGCCAACTGCTTTTGTTTATATCGTGTTGTCTTTATTAGCCATACCATGGGTTTTCCCATTATAGTAAAGCGGTCTGCCTCACTATGGTTATAAATGGCATGTTACGAGAGCATTTTAACGAAAGTTGGTACTTAGAAACCTACCCCGATGTTGCCCTCAGTGGTCAGGACGCCTGGAGCCACTATAATGACTTTGGTCGTTATGAGGGCCGTTGGCCAGGGCCTATGCCTACCTTAATACTGGAGCAGCGGCTTTGGCAGGGTAACGAGTCAGTCATTCCGGAGCTGCAGGCGCTGACTGAAAAAAATGACCCGGAAGCTGAAGTGGCCCGTTGGGTGTTGGCACGCTGGTATGCGTTTAATGGCGACTGGTCTGCTGTGGTTCGATACATAGGCCCACTTGAGCAATTTTCGTTGTTGCTACACTTAATGCCAACACCGGCGCCTTATTTATGCCTTTTTGAGGCCTACATTCAACTGTCTCATAGCGCTTGTGCAGAGCAACTGATCAATAGCCCCAACTGGCCAGTCAATAGTCAGCTTTACCAACATAACCGGGCGCTTGCTCAGTCTATGCTGCAAAGTGGCGAGGCGAAATTAACACCTTTGAACAGCATTTACCGTAGCAGTGGCTTGGCAGAGTTAGCGTTTAACCCGGGTGAGAGCCTTTTTGATGCGTTAACCGCACACGCGCTGCCGGCGAAAAAATGGTGGCAACGCCAGCCGCTAGTCACGGTTATTTTTCCCTGCTATAACTGCTCAAAAACTCTGCCCACCGCGGTACACAGCGTACTGAACCAAAGCTGGCGCAAGCTGCAGATTATTGTGGTTGACGATGCCAGCACCGATAATACGTGGCAAGTGATGCAGTCGCTTGCGGCAATCGATAGCCGTATTGAGTGTGTGCAACTAACCACTAATGAGGGCGCTTATGGGGCACGTAATGCGGGGCTGGATCGCAGTAAAGGCCAGTTTATTACCACCCATGACGCCGACGACTGGTCGCATCCGCAGAAAATAGAGCGCCAGGTGAAGGCGTTAATAACGAACAAAAGTTTGATGGCCACACGCAGTGCCTGGGTGCGCACTGACGAACAGCTGAACTTTACGCACTGGCGGCCCGAAGCCTCCTGGATTTACCCCAATGTTTCCTCGCTGATGTTTCGCCGCAGTGCTTTTAAGCGCTTAGGTTATTGGGACGCGGTCAGTGCCGGTGGTGACACCGAGTTCTATTATCGCTTACAGACCGTGTTTGGCGGCTCGGCGATAAAAGATGTCAACCCGGACGTCCCCTTAGCCTTTGGGCGCATGAGCAAAGGGGCGTTAACTCAAGCGTCAGCGACGCACCTTAAAACCCAATTGGGTGGCGCTCGTGCCGACTATCAACGAGCGGCCGAGCAATGGCACCGTTCAGTAACGTATTTATCCCGCTACCCTCAGCGCAGGCCGTTCATTGCGCCGCTGCAACTTTGTCGTGGCACAGCGCAGGCGCAGCAGCAAAATGAAATTGATGTTATTAGTAACAGCTGTTATTTCAATGCCGACTACTATTTAGAGCGCTACCCCGATGTGGCAAAAGCAGGCATGGATGCGGCGCGTCATTACACCCTATTTGGTGGTGCTGAAGGGCGCGACCCCAGCTGCTTATTCAGCAGCAGCGCCTATAGTTTTATACGGAAGCTAGACGATGGAAAAAATCCTTTATCGGCATTTTTAACCGAAGAGCCGGGTGCTGAGCCTCTGAAGTTGTTAAAAAGTGACTTACAGGGACTTAACGGCACGACGCAAAAACCATTGTTACTGGTTGTGGCACACAGCACCGTTGGCGATGCCTTTGGCGCGGAAAAAAGCTTGCTAGACTTACTGACCATGTTGCGTGACGACTATCGCTTGTGGCTGTTGTTGCCTTCAGCGCACAACACCGCTTATGTTGACAGTGTGACCGCACTGGCCGATGCCGTGAGCTTTATGCCATTACGTTGGTGGCAGGCCGATCGCAAGCTTGATCAGCCGCTTGTGGACGTTTTAGCAACCTGGTTACAGCAGCACAATGTGCAGGCGGTTTATGTGAATACCCTCACCCAATTAGAGCCGCAAAAGGCCGCTCGCATGGCCGGCGTCCCGGTTCTTTGTCATGTGCGGGAGCTACCGCAAGCGGACCCGGAGCTCTGTCATGTGCTGGGAGCAGATGCTGATACCATTAAAACAGCGGTGCTGTCGTTAAATGACTGGTTGGTCGCAAATTCGCAGGCCGTTGCTGAGTATTTTCAGCAGCCAGAACGTGTGGCGGTAGTGCCAAATGTGGTTGATGTTAACCATTTTGACAACCAGACAATACGTGAACCTTCTGTAAAACCGCTAACCGTAGGTATGCTAAGCAGTAATGTCGCAAAAAAAGGCGTTGAAGACTTCTTTCAAGTAGCCAGTGAACTGTATACTACCGGGCATTATGACTTTGTATTATATGGCCCGGAAACGGAGCTGGTGGAACAACTGAGCCAGCGGTTTGGCTCTTGTGTCACGCTTAAAGGGTATGTCGAAGACCCGGCAACGGCACTGAGAGAATTGGATGTGGTACTTAACTTATCGCATGTTCAGGAGTCGTTTGGACGCAGTGTTGTAGAGGCTATGGCGGCGCGTCGAACGGTTATTGCGTACAACTGGGGGGCGCTTCCGGAACTACTGGACGACCACTGCGGAATACTGGTGCGCTATAAAGACAAGCAGGCCGTTATTGACGCACTGCAACAGTTACGCCAACAGCCGCAACGTTTAAAAGAAATAGGACTTTCTGCCTGGACGCGGGCGCAACAGTTCGCGCCTGCTAAAGTAAAAAATAAGCTGGTTGCTGCGGTGAATAAAGCTAGGGAAACTCAATGAAGGTGGTATTGCATATTGGAGCGCCGAAAACAGGAACGTCGGCTATCCAGTTTTTTCTTAATGAAAACCGCAAGCGTTTACAAAAACACGGTTTTTATTATCCAGAGCACAATTTTGATTCAAACAATGTGTCGGGCGGTCATGCCGAGTTTGGTTCTATGCTGCAGGAAGGCCAGCTAGAAGAGGCGGCTCAAAAACTTGAGCAATGGTTACAGGAAGCGCAGGCTAGGGGCTGTCAGTTGCTGTTGTCGTCGGAAGCTATGTATCGCTATTTCGATTCGGTTACTTCATTATTCGAAGGCCACGAGTTGCAGGTACTGGCTTATTACAGGCACCCGCTTGAGTCTTTAGTGTCGAACCATAACCAGTCTATTAAGCGTCATTATTCAACTATGACCCTGAGTGAATTTTTAACAAAACAGGGCATAGTGAATAACCCGGGTATTAACGGGCAGCGGTTTTTTGACTGGAAAAGGGCGCTGGGCGATAATTCCATTAGTATTCGACCGTATTTTCAGAGCGCTTTTTATCAGGGCCGTATTGAATACGATTTTTTGCAACGTTTAGGCATTTCAGGTTGGTCTTTAAGACGTTTTAAACTGCACAAGAAGAAAATAAACACCAGTTATACCGCCGGGGCACTAGAGTTGAAGCGTTTGTTGAATGGCTTGCTGGATAAAGACAGAAGCTATGAAAACGTCACGATTGACCGGGCGTTACAAAAATACTCTGACGCTGAAAATAACCGCTCTTCTAACTCGTCAGTTCAGGTGGTTGGCTCAAGTGTGTACGACGCGATAACGCAGTTGCACGAAAAGCCCATGGCGCGCATGAAAAATGAGCTTTTGGAGTATTGTCCAAATGGCTTTTTAGAACCGCAAAGTGTTGTACCGCTGGAAAACGCTTCGCAGGGTGACTCACTGCAACAAGTACTGAAGGTTTATAAGTACTTATGCAACGAAACGCCTCAGTTAATAAAGACATTCAAAGCCAGGTTAGCTGCAGAGTTAAAAGACAACGATGAAGCTGAGCTACCTTACGCGCTTTTGAAATTAGCCGAAATAATGGGCTTGCCAATTTTAGAGCCTGAAGTGGTGAGCCTGCCAGGCCAGGGGCAAAAAGTGAAGGTGCCCATTCCACCGTCGGTTGTTGAGGTTTTTACGTCAAAACAGTCAAACCCGGTAGACTACCTGTCGGAAATGGCAAAGTGGCTGGCTGATAACAGAGAAGTGCCGCTGGCCTCTAAGTTATTGAAAGAGGCCGCTCGCCGGGCAAAAGACCCGGAAAGGAAAAAACAGCTCACTAATTTACTCGATGCTTACAAAAAGCGTTTAAAAAAACCTAAGGTTTAAGCGTAAAATTTGGTTCAAGGTTAACCCCAAAGTCTTCCTGCAGCTTCGTTAAATTAGGGTTATAGGCTGGGTCGTGTTTTATCAGTTCGGCCCACTGCTTTTGCATATAGGTTACCTCGCCGCGCTCACGGGCTTTTTTCTCGGGCGTGTCTTCTTTGCCTCGTGTTTTTGACTCAAAATGATACAGCTCTGCGTATGGAGTCCACACCGTACGATACCCTGCTGCCAGCGCTTTTAAGCATAAGTCCACGTCATTAAATGCTACCTTCAGCTCTTTTTCGTTGAAGCCACCTACCTTGTTGAAAACTGACGCTTTCATCATTAAACAAGCAGCAGTGACAGCACTGTAATTCTGTAAACTGGCCAGGCGTTGGCAGTAGCCCGGCGAATGGCGGATAAAGTTTTTATGGCCATGGCCAGCCAGCCCCCAAAGCCCGAGCACAACCCCGGCGTGTTGTACGGTATTGTCGGGGTAATACAGTTTAGCACCAACACACCCCACCCCAGAGCGCTGCGCCTGTTGCGCCATTTCCCCAAGCCAACTGCCATTAATAACTTCGGTGTCGTTATTTAAAAAGCAAAGCAGCTCGCCCTGGGCGTGAGTGACCGCAAAGTTATTGATGGCTGAGTAATTAAACGGCGCGTCGTAGCGAATGACCCGCACCTTAGGTTCTTTTTGAATGTCTTCAAACCATTTCAGCGTTTGTGGGCAGTCGCTTTGGTTGTCGACAATAATAATTTCAAAGCTATTGAATTCAGTTTTTTGCAGCACGCTGTTAATGCAATTTTGGGTTATGTCTAAGGCATTGCGTGTTGGCACAATAATACTAATAAGTGGTTTATCTGCCGGGCCCGGGGTAATGCCAAAGTTTATTTTTCGCACACCGCTTTCAACCGCTGATGCAAATGACTCAACCGTGTCACCTTGTTGTGTTAGCCAATGGGAAACCGCTTGCTGGCGGTTTGTTTCAATTGTAGCCATGGGGTCATCAATAGCCACTTGTGGGGTGTGATGCTCAAGAATAACCGGAATATGCAAAACCTTCGGTTGGTGTCCCAGCGACTTAACCGCTTCGACTAACCTGATATAGTGGTCGTTTGTGTTTTTCACCCTGTTATAAGCGTTCTTTAAACAGCGGCCTTTAATGGCGTAAGCCGGGCCAATATAGTCTTGCGCGGCCAATAAGTCTGGGCTCCAGTCGGGCTTAAAATGAGGCAGTACGCGCTCGTCCTGTTCATTAATATGGTCGTGATCCCAGTAGATAATGTCGGCATGTTTTTGATCCGCGACAACCGTGGCTGCATGCAGCAGTTGCTCGAACTGTTTCGTATAAATGACACCGTCCGCGGGGGTGTGATACCACTGGTCAGACTTAATGTCGCTGACATTCTCTGGTAGCGCTGCCGTTTTCTGGCTGTCCGTTGTCTTGTAATGAGCCAGTAAGGCTTCGCGAGTTTTTGATTCGCTGTGCAAGCGCCAGTAATTAAAAGGTTCACAACTTATCAGCTGGTGCTGTAGAAGTGGTTGATACGCTTGTACCAGCTTGCGCAAGGCATGTGAGCGCCCACGACGTTTTTGACGAGCACGAGTCAGGCGGTAAATTTGTGACGCATTATGCCCATTAGCTTTGTCTCTTCGAGCCACCGTTTGTAGCATAAAAAACCAGGCTTTGACGGCAGAAATAGGCTTTATGCGAATAGAGAACAGAGGCTTCTCGTCCATTTCAACTCCTACCGGGGGAACCCAGTCCATGGTTAGAGTTTGTAGAGGGTTATGGCGGTAGAATACCAGTGAGGCTTTCTTTGGGTCGTTGTAGTGCAGTGGCACACCTTGTAAGTGATGGTTCTGACGCGCCATAATCATGCCTTGGTGCGCTAGGAATTGCTCTGCTGCTTCATTTTTCGCAATAACGACAATGCGCTGCCATCCGAGCTTTGAAGTCGATAGGTTGTGGAGAATATGTTGGTTAACATGGCTGTTTACAGACCAGTGTCGGCTTTTTACAAGCAGTTGAATTGTACTCATAAGCGATGTTGCTGCATCCATTCCGTCATTATTTTGCTCTCGGCGCTCCAGTTGTGACGACTGACCGCTTGGTGCCCTTTTATGGCATGGTGGTAAGGAGAACCTTCTTGCACGCCAAACCCCGTAATACTTAACTGTTTTGTCGGCAGCTGTTTTAAAAGTTGCACCACTAAAAAGCCAGCACTTGGTGGGGCGCTAAGCAATTCAACACAGTGCTTCCAATAGTTTAAAGGCACGCCTATAACCTTGCCGCTATGGCTTTGAAGGATGCGCCAATTTTGTTGCCACCATAGCATATTAGGACCTGTCACTATGACAAATTCAACGTTGGCGGGGACTGGGCCTTGGTATCCAGGCGCCATTACCCAGATATCGAGTCGGTTTCCAATGTCGCGTTCTCTAGTGTGCTCACTGGCGTATTGATTAAAGCGCACCACAATATCGTTGGTGTCTATTTGTGCGCCTTGAGCCTGGCCAGCTAAGTTTGGGCTGTTGCCAACCACCACCACATTAGCGTTACTGAGGCGTTGCTGCAATTTCTGAAAGTGCTGTGCTTCGTGCTGCCGCCAGGCCGTGACTTTCTGTTGAAACGGTGTTTTGACGGCGGGGTTAGCAAAGTTGCCTTTAGTCTCGTCAATTAAGTTTCTCAATTGTCGGGCACGATGCCCATATAGTTTGTGTTTAAACCGCTGCAGCCAGTTTTTGTGACGCCAATCCTGTGCCAGTTGCAGATGCGCCGGAGACAGCGGGTATCCTAGCTGGCGTTTAAATATCATATAGTCTAACCAGCACTCAAAGCTTTGTTGTTGCTGCCAGTGGTAGCGAAAGCTGTGCAATAACTCACAGTCATAACGTCCGGCCTGACTGGCTTGCTTAGCGCCGGTGACTGTTCTGAACTCTGAATTCATTGTGACAGGCTCTGCTGGTAGCACGTGAGTATATCGGCTGCGTGCTGCTCTGGAGTGTATTGTTCAAGTACTTGCTTGCGCAAACAATGGTTTTGTTCACGCCGCAGATAGCCGGTTGTTAACTGCTGATACCAGTCGTCGCTGCTGTTTGCAAGCTGAACACCTGGCTGTGTGAACCGTTGCATGTCAGGAATAGCAGAGGCAATAACGGGTCGGTTGAAGAAATTTGCTTCAATAGCTTTCAGGGCTGACTTGCAACGATTGAACACCGTGTCTTGTAATGGCGCAAGTTGCAAGTGGCCGCTGTTCACTACTTGCCAATAGTTGTCATAAGGTTGTTTTTCCTGCCATTGTATCTGTTTAGACAGTGCTTTTAACCGTTTGGGGAAACGTTCTTCCTCAAGTACTCCGGTAATGTTTAATTGGGCATCCGGGTGCTCTGTTAAAAAGTCAGCCAGTGGCTCTGTTATAAGTGCAAAGTCTTTGTCATGACTGCGGGTTCCAGGCAAGTAGCAAACGGTGAATGTGTCTGAGCTTTCTGGTGTTGGGTTTTTGTCACGCCATAAATAGTGCGGTGAGTTTGGCATCCAGAATACCCTGTCAGGGTCAAACCGTTCATCTGCATATTCTTTTAACGGCAGTGTTGAGACCGTTAGTACATTAAAGTAGTTTAGGGTTTTAGCATGCTGCGCAAAGGTTTTATAGGTCTGCTCGAGCGACACATAATCATTAATGACGCCGGGGCTGAATTCGGCATATGCTGGGTCAAAAACTAAGTCGTCGAAGTCGGCAATTAACATAGCACCTTGTTTTCTGCGCTTTTTGAGCTCAGCAGACAACAGCCAACGAGACTTTAAGTCTCTAAAACATGGACGGTGAAAAATAATTAGGTCGACAGGATTTTTTTGTTGGCTAAGCTCTTTATAATGAATGCATGTGACATCATGGCCTTTATCGCTAAGCGCTAATGCGGGGTTTTGGCAACGATAAATAAAAGCCGGATCAGACAAAAACTTCGCGGCGTTTTTATTGCCAGCCACGAATAAAATTCGTAACGGGGTTGGGTATTCATTAGCCAAAAGTTGTCGTCCTTGTCGTTCTTAATGCGGTAATAATACGCTGTTATTGTAGTTAACCGTTATGGTAAAAGGAAATACCTCTTTGCGAAACAAAAACAATTATATTTCGGTGTCTCCAGCATTAAGAAAAGTAAAGCATTTAGCCCCTATGCTGGGTGCTGATATTAGCTTTGTTGGACGGATTAAGCGCTATATAAACGTCAGAAACAGCCGGGGAAAAGCTGTTTTGGCTTGGGGGCGAAAACCTTCTTCCCTGGTTGCCGCTCGTTACGCCAAGCGACACCGCTTACCGTTGTTGCGTATTGAAGACGCATTTTTGCGATCGGTCGAGTTGGGCGCTCACTGTCCGCCTCTGGGTGTTGTGGCGGATTCAGAGGGCATTTACTACGATGCTCGTTCGGCGTCAGAATTGGAAGCATTTATTCTACAGCCGTTAGATGAAGAACAGCAGCAACGCGCTAACACTATTCAAAACAGGTGGTGTGAGTTAAAGCTATCAAAATACAACCTTCATAGAAGTCATAATGTCGATTATGGTCGGCCTTATGTGCTTTTGGTCGACCAAACGGCGGGCGATGCGTCTATCAATTATGGGTTGGCGTCGGCTGAGTCGTTTCAGGAAATGCTTTCTGTGGCGAAACAACGTTTTCCAGACCATTTATTGGTCATAAAAACGCACCCAGACGTTATTGCCGGTTTGAAGCAAGGCCATTTCAATATCGAGAAACTCGCGAATGAGCCTAATGTCAGGCTTGAAGGTCGCGCCTTACATACGCCGGATATTATTGAAGGCGCAGATGCCGTTTTTTGTGTGACCTCTCAGGTAGGCTTTGAGGCCTTGTTATGGGGAAAAACCGTTTATACCTTTGGTATGCCGTTTTATGCTGGTTGGGGGCTGACTAACGATGCCCTGAAAGCCCCTTCGCGTCGAAAGCCGGTGTCGTTGCAACAGTTGCTATACGCTGCGTTGGTGCGTTACGCACGTTATTGGCACCCCGAGAAGCAGGCGGCATGTCAGGTTGAAGAGCTGATGGAGTGGATTGGTCAACAGCGCATCTGGCGCCAACGCTTTCCTGAAAAGCTGTTGGCAGAACGCTTTCCGCGCTGGAAACGTGAGTATTTGAAGACTTTTTTTTCGGGCACACAGCTACAATTCATGCCACGTGGTGAAGCATTGCCCGAGAATGGACCTTGTGTGGTTTGGGGGCGTCAAGAGAAGCCTAATTGTTTGTGTGTTGAGGATGGTTTTATTCGTTCAGTAGGGCTGGGAGCCGACTTAACGGCGCCAAAGTCTTGGGTTATTGATGATATGGGCATGTATTACGATGCCACCCGCCCTTCACGACTTGAAGCTATTTTGAATGACTATGAGTTTTCTGAGGAAGAACTTAGCCGAGCCGACGCCTTGGTTGAGCGCCTAGTGAAAGAGCAGGTGAGTAAATACAATGTTGGAGACAACAGTTGGAAGCGTCCTAAAATGGCGAAAACAGTAATTTTAGTGCCAGGTCAGGTGGAATCAGATGCGTCCATTCAATATGGCTCGCCGCACTTAAAGCAGAATGTTGAGCTGTTGGCTCAGGTAAGAAAGCGTAACCCGGACGCTCATATTGTTTACAAGCCGCATCCGGATGTAGTGGCGGGTCTGCGTAACCCTGACTCTAATGAATCGGAGCAGGTTCAGTTTTGTGATGAAATTGTTATACGTGATAATATGGCGTCCTTATTAGAAAAATTAGCGCCTGGTGACGAAGTGCATACTATGACTTCGTTGACGGGGTTTGAGGCTTTGCTAAGAGGTGTTCGGGTATGTTGTTATGGACAGCCTTTTTACTCTGGCTGGGGGCTTACTCAAGATTTATATCCTAATCTGCGCAGGCAGAAAACGCGCAGTTTGTACGAGTTAGTGGCGGCAACATTAATTATTTACCCACGTTACCTAAGCTCTAATAGTAGGCGCTTGACGTCGGTGGAACAGGCGCTAAACGAGATAGCCGAAGAGCGGAAAGTGCTGCAAACAGCGACGCTGCTTTTCCGTATTCGTAGAAGCATGAAGCGAAAAGTGTTGCGATTAAAACGCTTTTAGACAACGGATGTATGAATGACTGAACTTTCCTGGCTAGCCATTTTCCTGAGCTTTTTTGTGAGTGCTTCGGCACTTATTGCTTTCCGTAAAGTGGCCCCTTCATGGGGGTTGCTTGATAAGCCTTCCGAACGAAAGTTACATACGATTCACTCGCCGTTAATTGGTGGTTTGACGGTCGCTTGTGGCATTGCAGCGAGTGCAGCCTTATGGTTACCGCTGAGCACTTTAACGGTATCTTTTTTGGTCGGTGCAGGGCTTATTATTCTTATAGGATTGCTGGACGATATTTACGATGTAAGTGTTGGTGTCCGTCTTATAGGTCAGATAGGTGTTGCCTGTATTGTGACAGTTTATGGTGATGCCTACTTAGTCTCGTTAGGTAACTTAATGGCTTTGGGAGATATCCAGTTGGGCCTGCTCGCCGTGCCGTTTACAGTGGTGGCCTTTGTCGGTGTTATGAACGCATTCAACATGATAGACGGCATTGACGGGCTGCTTGGTGTGAGCTCATTAGTTGCTTTGACAAGTTTTACAATACTAAGTTATTTGGCAGGTAATTCACTGCTTGTGTGGTTAGGTGGGGTATGTATTGCGTCTGTTCTTCCTTATTTTATGAGTAACCTTCAGGCTGACAGTCACTCATTTAAAGTGTTTATGGGAGATGCCGGGTCATTACTGATGGGGTTTGTTTTGACGTGGCTGTTTATTGTCGGTTCGCAGCCTCACTTAAGCAATAAGGTTATTGAACCTGTAACCGCCTTGTTTTTAATTGCCATTCCGTTAATGGATATTGTGACTGTCTTAGCTCGACGCCTGAAACAGAAGCGAAGCCCTTGGCTGGCTGACCGCCAGCATATACATCACTTGTTTGAAAAAGCCGGCTATTCGCAACGACAAACGTTAGTGATATTGACGCTGATAATGTTTGGTGTGGCGTTTATTGGAGGCGCGCTTCAGTATGCTGAGGTAGTAGTTTGGCTTAGAGTGAGTGTACTGCTATTGCTGATAATCGGGTTTATAGCGCTGACCAAGTTGTTAAAAATTAGAATGACCAGACTGCAGAACATGCAAGCCAATGTAAATTAGGGACGATTATTATGACTATTTTAGTAACAGGAGGTGCCGGATACATTGGCTCCCATACCGTATTGGAATTATTGACCAGTGGCTATGATGTTGTTGTGTTAGATAATCTCTGTAACGCCAGTGCAGAAAGCCTTAAACGTGTTGAGCTGTTAACGGGGAAAACCGTGACCTTTTATAAAGCCGACATTCGTGATAGGGCGGCAGTGGATGGCATTTTTGAACGTCACCGTATTGAGGCGGTAATTCACTTTGCTGGTTTAAAGGCGGTTGGCGAAAGCACTGCTAAACCCTTAGATTACTATTCGGTTAATGTCAGTGGCAGTGTGGTTTTAGCGCAGGCTATGGCGGCTGCTGGTGTGACGAAGTTGATTTTTTCGTCGTCAGCGACGGTTTATGGCGAAGATGCACCAGTTCCTTACCGGGAAGATATGCCTAGAGGGAAAACAAGCAACCCGTACGGCACATCTAAAGCCATGGTTGAGCAGATACTGACAGATATCAGTTTCGCAGACGAGCGGTGGTCGGCGGTGCTACTGCGTTATTTTAACCCTTTTGGTGCGCACCTGTCGGGGCAAATAGGTGAAGATCCGCAAGGTGTTCCGAATAATTTGATGCCGTTTATTGCTCAGGTAGCCGTAGGGCGACGGGAGAGTTTGTCTATTTTTGGTGATGACTATGACACTAAGGATGGCACTTGCGAAAGAGACTATCTACACGTTGTGGATTTGGCAAAAGGCCATGTGCTTGCTCTTAAGGCAACGGAACAGTCAGGCACTCATATTTATAACTTAGGGACCGGTAAGGCGACGTCAGTTAAGCAAGTGGTTCAGGCTTTTGAACGGGTTACCGGCGTGACCATTCCTTATAGCATTGCACCGCGACGTGCGGGAGATTTACCCGCATTTTGGGCCGAAGCGAGTAAAGCATTTAGCGAACTGGGTTGGCGAGCTGAAATGGGCATTGACGATATGATGCGTGATACTTGGCGATGGCAGCAGAATAACCCAAACGGCTACCGTGGGTAAGCTACGCAAGGCGCTTCATTTACGGTACAATTCGATTATCATTTTTTTAAAGAAACAACCATGACAGAAAACATTGTTTGGCATGATGCCGCTGTCTCGCACCACGACCGTGTGACCCAGAAAAAACACCAACCGGCGTTGCTTTGGTATACCGGCTTAAGTGGCTCGGGTAAGTCCACCATTGCAAACGCTGTGGACAGGAAGCTGTTTGAGTTAAGTTGCCACACCTATTTGTTAGATGGCGACAACGTGCGTCATGGCCTGAATAAAGACTTGGGGTTTAATGACACCGACCGTGTTGAAAATATTCGACGTATTACCGAAGTTAGCCGCTTGTTTTTAGATGCAGGCTTAATAGTCGGAACGGCGTTTATTTCTCCTTTTATTGCGGACAGGGCACAAGCGCGTGAACTGGCGGGTGAGCATTTTATTGAGGTGTTTGTTGATACGCCTTTGGAAATTTGCGAACAACGCGACCCCAAAGGTTTATACAAAAAGGCGCGTGCCGGCGATATTCCTCACTTTACGGGGATTTCTTCGCCTTATGAGGCACCAGAGAAGCCCGAAGTGCATTTAAGAACAGATGAAATGACAATAGAGCAAGCCGCTGAACAAGTGGTGCAGTATTTGAAAGGACAAGGGATTATCCATGCTTGATAACGTAAAACAAATTGCCCGCGATGCTGGCGCTGCCATTATGGACGTGTATGAAAGTGATGACTTTAACGTGCAACAAAAGGGCGACGACAGCCCGCTGACAAAGGCCGATTTGGCAGCGCATAAGGTTATTTGCGAAGGCTTGCGCGCGCTCGAGACGCAGTATCCGATTATTTCTGAAGAGTCTTCAGACATTAGCTGGGAGCAACGCAAACACTGGAATCGCTATTGGCTGGTTGACCCGCTCGATGGCACTAAAGAGTTTATTAAGCGTAACGGTGAGTTTACCGTGAACATTGCGTTAATTGAAAAAGGCGTACCAGTGATGGGCGTGGTTTACGCTCCGGTCCTGGATGCCATGTACACTGGCGAGCGCGACGAGGGTGCCTTTTTGAATGACAAGCCGATTAAAGTGGCTAGCGAGGCCCCGGCAACATTGCGTGTAGTAGGCTCGCGTTCACACCCGTCACAAGAAACGACGGATTGGCTGGACGCCTTAGGCAAACCGTACGAAATGGTACCTATGGGCAGTTCATTGAAAATATGTCTGGTGGCTGAAGGCGAAGCCGATGTTTACCCGCGTTTAGGCCCCACTTGTGAGTGGGACACCGCCGCAGCTCATGCCGTGTTAAGCGCCGCCGGTGGCGACATTACCACCATTAACGGCGACCCATTGCTTTACAACCAAAAAGACGATTATTTGAACCCGCATTTTATTGCGAAATAAAAAAACGTCACCTGGGGCTATAAGCCTCAGGTGCATTCTCTGCATTTATACTGTTTTGCGGTGATCAGACAGAACCTTTCCGGCACCGACTTCATATTGAGCAAGCGCTTCCATAATAGCAACCAGACAGTTGTCACGTAGCTGCTCAAGCTCTTTAACGCTGCGGTTAGCTGCTTGTTCATGAGTTCCTTCAACCATGCGATCAATCAATGACTCGGTAAGCTCCGGTGCTTCCAGTTTGGTCCAGGGCAGCTTTAAAGCGGGGCCGAACTGCTTAAGCATGTGCCGCATACCGGTATCACCGCCGGCTAAATGATAAGTCAAGTTGGTGCCCATGAGCGCCCAGCGTAAGCCCGGGCCGTAGGTAATGGCATCATCCAGCTCACCGGTTGTTGCAATACCGTCGTTCACTAGGTGAAGGTTTTCGCGCCACAAAGCTTCAAGCAAGCGATCGGACAAGTGGCCATCAATTTCCTTACGAACATGCAGCGGATGCATACCCAGGCTTTTATAAATGCGCTGAGCTTTGTCAATGGTATCAGCGGCGGTTTTCTCACCACCAACAACTTCGACCAATGGCAGTAAATACACCGGGTTGAACGGGTGCGTTACGACTAAGCGCTCGGGCAGCGCCACATTTTCTTGTAACACGCTGGGCTTAAAGCCTGAGGTTGATGAGCCAATAATGGCATCGGTTGGGGCACACTCACTAATTTGCTTTAACAGTGAGCATTTTAGTTCAACCACTTCGGGCGCGCTTTCCTGAATAATGTCTGCGTCTTCACAGGCATCTTCCAGTGTGTCATAAAACGTTAAGTTATTGATGCTGGCACCGTCTTTTAAGCCCAGTTTTTCGAGCGACGGCCAGGCATTTTCGATACTTTCTTTCAGCTTTTCATGAGCATTTTCACCTGGGTCCCAGGCTTTCACACGATACCCATTTGCAAGATAACGTGCTGCCCAGCCGGCGCCAATAACGCCGGTTCCAATAATAGCTGCTGTTGCCTGTGTCATATTAGCCCACCTTTACCAAGTTCAGCTTGTCTCGTGTTTGCTGCGGTGTCATTGGCACAGCCCCTAAGTTATCTAAAAGGTTTACCGCTTTTTCAACCAGTTGTTCGTTGCTGGCCAGTTCGCCTTTGCGCAAGTACAAGTTGTCCTCTAAGCCAATACGAATATTGCCACCTAACAGTGCGGCTTGTGCCGCCATTGGAAATTGATGACGACCAATTCCGAAACCGGCCCATACTGAGTCGTCTGGCAAACTATCGACCATTGCTTTCATGGTGGTGGTATCAGCCGGCGCTCCCCAGGGAATGCCTAAACACAGCTGAAATAACGCGGGCGAATCGAGCAAGCCTTCTTTTTGCATTTGTTTGGCAAACGCAAGGTTGCCGGTGTCAAAAATCTCAAGCTCTGGCTTTACACCAAGCTCTTGAACACGTTTAGCGCCTTTACGCAGCATTTCCGGACTGGACACATAAACGAGGTTTTCGTCACCAAAATTAAGTGAGCCACAATCTAAGGTGCAGATTTCTGGCTTCAGCTCTTCTATGTGAACCAGGCGCTCTTCTGCGCCCACTAGGTCTGTATCTTGAGTGAACTGAGTCGGGTCGCTGTCCGGTCCCAAAAAAAGATCGCCGCCCATGCCGGCGGTGAGGTTTAGTACAATGTCAGTGTTGCTGCTTCTGACCCGGTCAACCACTTCGCGATAAAGTGCCACGTCACGACTGGGCTTGCCCGTTTGCGGATCGCGCACATGAATGTGAGCAACAGAAGCGCCGGCTTCCGCGGCAGCAATAGTTGACTCTGCAATTTCTTTTGGGGTTACCGGAACCGCTGGGTTTTTGCCGGTCGTGTCACCAGCCCCGGTAATAGCGCATGTCACAATGACGTTGTTGTTCATAAGTCACCTTAAGCATTGATAAGTTTTCTATCATGCTAGCGGTTTTCCCGTCACTAACTATTGAGAAAGCGAGAGCGACTTATGGTTTTTCGACAATTTTTAAGGAGCGTGCAGTAATCCTCGGTCTTTACTCGGTTGAATACCAAATTCGTCTTTGTAAATAGCGCTTAAATAGGCAGCGGATGAAAAACCACAGGCAAGTGAGACTTCCAGCACCGACAACTCGGTTTGGTGCAGTAGTTGACGGGCGTGCTCCAGACGTAACTTGCGGTAATATTTTTTCGGAGTTGTATTGAGCTCTTTAGCAAACAGTCGCTCAAGTTCACGTTGAGACACCAATGCTTTCTCTGCAATTTCGCGAATGGATAAATTTGACGTGAGGTTGTCTTCCATCAGAGAGACGGCTTTTATCAGCTTACGATTGGTGGTCATTAAACGGTTGCGTAGCTTCATACGCTGCGAGTCGTTTGCGCCTAAAATGCGATGATACATAAACTGCTCGGCAACATCGGCGGCAAGTTCGTAACTGTGACTGGCCCAGATAATGTTCAGCATCATGTCTAAACTGCTGAGCCCTCCCGAAGAGGAAATGCGGTTCTCTTCAATTAAAAAGCGCTCGGGTACCACTTGCACCGTTGGGTGGCCTTCTTTGAAGCTGCTGGCCGCTTCCCAGTGCATGGTGGTGCGCTGGCCACTCATGACACCGGCTTTAATCAATAATTGCGCACCGGTATCAACACCACCGAGACTATAGCCGTTGGCGGCCAGGCGACGCAGTTCAGCGTATAATTCGTGCGAGGCATGTTCATAAGGGTCGAACCCTGACACGACGATAAAGGTTTGGTAGTCATCGGGGCAGGTATCTATGCGATAATCGGCGTCTATTTTCATACCGTTGCTGGCGGTTGCAGGTTTGCCGGTGTCCGTAACAAAAGAAAACTCAAACAAATGCTCGCCGGAAAGTCTGTTTGCAACACGTAGTGGTTCCGAAATACACGCCAGTGCAAACAACGAAAACTGGTCCACTAAAATAAAAGCAATGTGGATGGTGTCACTGTCGCCAAACTTCGGTGGCAGAAAGTTATCGCTTAAATTGTAGTCACATTGCTTAGAGTCCATAGGAGAAAAACCTAAATAAAGTGTCGTATAACCTAAAGTTTAATCTTACCTGAGTTATAGCATACATAACACACTAGAAAGACTTCTTGCCGCTCAAGGCACTCATTTTGGGAACGAACGGGTAAGAAACAATAGGGATAAAGATGAAAACATTATCACAATTTAAATTATCAGCACTTGCATTAACCATTAGTACGCTAACGATACCCTCAGTGACGTTAGCCCAGGACAATCAAAACGAAACAGACGCGCAAGACGAGCAATATGAAACCATTACGGTTACGTCTAACCGCCGTACAAAAAGCTTAAATGAAGTACCTATGGCGGTAACAGCACTGGGCTCAATGACTATTGAGCGCGCAAACGTGCTGGATATTGAAGATGTGGCCGGTATGACACCGGGCTTTTCCATTTCGACTTATAACCCAGTGACACCACAACCGTATATTCGCGGTGTGGGCACAAACTCTAGCTCTGTTGGTGATGACGCTTCTGTGGGCGTGTTTATCGATGATGTTTATGCAGGGCGTGCCGGAGGCTTTCGCTCGGACATGTTCGATATACAGCGTGTTGAAGTACTGCGGGGCCCACAAGGGTCGTTGTACGGGCGCAACGTCGCGGGTGGTGCTATTAGCGTTATTACCAAAGATCCGACCGAGTTTTTTGAAGCTAAGGTTAAAGGAACATTGGGCAGTTACAACCTGATGGAACTTCAGGGCATGGTCAGCGGTCCGGTCGCTGACGATATTAATGGTCGCTTTGCAGGCTCTATCCGTCAGCGCGATGGTTGGGTTGATAACGTCTATACCGGCAATGAACTGCGTGATCAGGACAATAAGTCGTTTCGCGGCAAGCTGGACTTCGACTTGTCTCAGTCCGCTGACTTAATACTCATTGCCGATTATGCCAAAGACACTTTAGAAGGGCCCGGTGCTCGTTCAGTGACACACTATGACGAAGTGTTTGGCTCCAAGTACCCAACGCAAGATGAGATTGACCAGGTCGACTTATACAAAGAAGGTTCTACTGATCGGGAGATTTTTGGGTTATCGGCGAACTTAACCGTTGACTTAGACGAGCATTTATTCACCTCTATAACGGCTTATCGTGAACAGGACTATTACTTCTTTGACGACTTAACCGGCCGGTATTTGCGTGATGCCGGCTTGTCGCTAATGAACGATGCCAGTGAAACTTCCAAACAGATCACCCAGGAGTTTCGTCTGCAAAACCTCACCAACGACCCGTTTGAGTGGACCGCGGGGGTGTACTTATTCAATGAAGAGATTGAACGTCTGGAAGCCTGGGATTCAACCAAAATGTACGAATTACAGGGCGTTGATAACATGAGCTCGCGCGGTGTGTGGGACGCCGCGAATGAAACCGATAGCTACGCCGTATTTGGTGAAGGCAACTACCGTCTAAACGATAACTGGGGGATAACCTTAGGCGGGCGTTATACCTACGACAAGAAAGACTTTGCAGTCGTTGCTTCTGGCGCGCCGGACTTGTTAGGTTTCTTACAGGAAAATTATCAGGTAGCAAAAGAGAAAAGCTGGAACAGCTTTACGCCGAAGCTGACAGTGAACTACTTTTCTGAGCAAGGCGATATGGTGTACCTGACGTTGTCGGAAGGCTACAAAGCCGGAGGTTATAATGGTATTGCCGCTACTGAGCAAGCGGCGGGCGTGCCCTTTGATCAGGAAAAAGCGCGCAACTATGAATTAGGCTTTAAAGCGCGCTTCTTTGACAAGGCTCTGTCGTTAAACGGTGCGGCGTATTTCCTTGATTACACCGACTTGCAGAACTTTACGACCGACATTGAAACCGGTGAAGTGCGAACTGCAACAGGTGACGCTGAAGTAAAAGGTATTGAGCTCGATGCTAACGCCTTTATTACTGACGGACTACGGATGTTTGCGACCTATGCGTATACCGACTCCGAGTTCACCTCGTTTGAAAGTGATGCAAGCGTTGTTGGTAATAGACTGGCTCGTACTCCAGAGCACAGCGGGTCAATTGGTTTTAACTACCAGTGGCTGTTCGATGGCGGGTACACAATGGATTGGCGCACCGATGTCACTTATCAGGACGACATGTTCTTTAGTGTTGCCAACGAGGAAACGGCAAAGACGGACAGCTACGCTTTGGTTAATTCTAACCTTACCTGGGAAACCATGGACGGTTGGGAGTTCTCCGTTTATGGCAAAAACTTAACGGATAAAGAGTATATTGTGCATTCGTTTTCACTAACAGGAGTTGGCTTCGCAATTCAGGGAGAGCCTAGAACTTTCGGAATTAGCGTCGCTAAATCATTCTAATGAAGCAATCGAAACTGGACGTCGCTGTTTTTACACCGGCGTTTATCATCGCAGCTGCTGTGGCGGCTGCGTTGATTTTAGCCCCGATCGAGTCTCAAGCCTGGGCAAGCCAGGCCATGTCAGCCATTACTAATAATTTTGGTTGGCTACTGGTAATTTTTGGGTTTGGCGCTTTTGTCTTTGCGCTTTGGTTGGCTTTTGGTCGCTATGGACAGGTGAAATTAGCGACAGATCACGCCGATAAGGAATACTCAGAAGTTAGCTGGGCGGCGATGATGTTCTCGGCCGGTATTGGTATTGGACTGATGAGCTGGTCGTTTGTCGAGCCGATTTACTATTTGTCGACCCCGCCCCTGGGACTGGAGGCGCACTCCACCGCGGCTTATAACTGGGGACACATGTACACCTTGTTCCATTGGAGCTTCGTTCCATGGACACTCTATGCCATTCCAGCTGTGGCGGTTGCTTATCGCTTGTACGTGCGCGAGCGCCCGTTTTTGCGTATTTCAGAAGCCTGCCGTCCGGTGTTTAAAAAGCAAAGTGATGGGGCCTTAGGCGCACTGACAGACACCCTGATACTACTGGGGTTACTTGGTGGCGCCGGAACTTCGTTAGGACTGGGGGTGCCGTTAGTATCAGAGCTGGTGAGCCACCTGTTTGGTGTGGAAGACTCTATCGGTATGCGTTTAGGAGTCATTGGTTTTTGGGCATTACTGTTTGGCGGCAGCGCCTACCGCGGGTTAAAGCAGGGTATTCGATGGTTGAGCGATATTAACATTGTACTGGCGATTATTGTGGTGCTGTTTGTGTTGTTTGCCGGCCCTACTGTGTTCATTTTGTCACTGACTATGAATAGCCTGGGGTTGCTGCTGGATAGCTTCGCACAAATTAGCTTCTGGCTGGCTCCCATTACCGGCGATAACTTCCCTGACAACTGGACATTGTTTTACTGGGCGTGGTGGATAGCCTATGCGCCACTAATGGGATTATTTATTGGGCGCATTTCCAAAGGGCGCACCATAAAAAGCTTAGTGCTTGGCACACTCACCTGGGGCAGTTTGGGCTGTATGACCTTTTTGGCGGTGTGTGGCGCCTATGCGCAGCACTTGCAACTGACCGGAGCTCTCGATGTATCGAGCATTCTGGGGACGTCGGGCATACCTGCCACCGTTGTCGCGATATTAGAAACCTTGCCGTTTAGCACGTTGGTGATTGGCGTATTTACCTTGTTGAGCTTTGTGTTCTTGGCAACAACGTTAGACTCCTCGGCTTATGTGCTTGCCAGCATTAGCACTAAAAACCTGGCTGGAGACGAAGAGCCTGCGCGCTGGAACCGCGTTGCCTGGGCGGTCATTCTAGCGGCGCTGGCGGTTGGTCTGCTAGTGATTGATGCGCTGGATACCGTGAAAGCGTCCACGATTATGTTGGCACTGCCGCTTATTCCGGTGTTGCTGGTGTTGTTTAAATCTTTATTGAATCAATTACACGATGACTTTGGGCGACAGCTTGCTAAACCTGAGCTGGTGGTATCGACCAAGCATTCGACGAACGGGAAAGGAGTAAAGAATGACAATTAAAACTGTAGGAGCCGTATTCTCAATGGCGGTGCTTGTTGCGTTAACAGCTTGCTCGTCAAACGTGGGAGATAACCGGGCAAGCTTAGAAGAGGCGGTTGATAATGGTATCCAGGAAGATTGGATACTTAAAGCGCAGAAAAATGCCGAGCAAACGGTGTTGACGAAGCCTATGTCGCAGTTACAAAACGAACTTTTGCCGCATGAAAAAGTGTATCTGCCGGATGATAAAACCGATGCACCGTTTCCGACACTGATCTTTCTGCATGGTTGTAGTGGCCCTACGGCGAGCCACGAAGAAGATTGGGCGGAGCGCTTTAATGAGTTAGGGGTTGCGGTTATTGCGGTGGATAGCTACAGCGGTCGTGGTATCGATTGGAACGATGCCTGTAACTTCGAGAAAATGACCCCCTGGGAGCGCTCTGGTGATATTGTGGCGACCATCGAGTCGTTGTCCGAGCGCACGACCTTTGATGAAAAGAATGTCTATCTTGCGGGCTTTTCGCACGGTGCGGGCACCATTTGGACGTTCTTACGCCAGTTATCCGCCGAGAAGAAACCGTTGAGCGTAGCAAGCTGGCCGGAAACGGATTATGAGTCGGTCATTGATGGCGCTTTCATGTTTTACGGCACGTGCCGCGGACAATGGTCAGTCGATATTGACTCGATAATGTTGCTCGGAGGGAATGATAGATACATCGATGAAGCCGAGTGCGTAAACTACAAGCACCCGGAGAATGCTGGTGAGTTTGAGTATGTTGTCTACCCGGGGGCAACGCATACCTTTGATCACGCGGATCCGAACCCTGCAAATGTGGAAGCGGGTAGCGTTTATGACGAGCAGGCAACGCTGGATGCCTGGCAACGCATAAAAGCGATGATTGAGGAGGACGACAATGCCAAACAATAAGGTGTTTACGACCTTTCAGGGCGTTGTGCATCCTTGGCTATGTGATGAAATGGGGCATTTGAACACCCGCAATTATGTTGGAATGTTCGATGATGCCATGCAGCACTTTATGCGCTGTCTTGGTCACAATGCGTCTGAAGCCCGCAAAGACAACCTGGGCTGGGCTGATGTGCGTCACGAAATCGATTATGTGGCTGAGGTACCGGTTGGTGCCTTAGTCCATATTGATTGTCAGGTGGAAAAGCTGGGCAACAAGTCGATTCGTTATCGCCAAACTATGTACCTTAGCGACACAGGAGAGGTTGCGGCGGAGAATGTGGCTACCTCGGTGCTGTTTGATATGAAAGCTCGTAAGGCCGTGCCTTTACCGGATGCCTTTCGTTAAGACAGAGTTTAATACAACCCGCCCGGGCATAGAGTCCGGCGGTCATTACAGCCTGAGGCTATTTGCCTCAGGCGAGATTTTTCAGGCAAAAGTAACCTTCAAATAATCCCTACCACAATAGAAACTGCTAATAATGTTCTCTATATAAACCATAAAAAGTCTTTATGGTTTATATAGAAATCGGCTCTTGATAACCTTCCAATTTGTGCTATATATAAGCCTTAAGCCACTTTTGTGATTCATATATGGAGCATTATGCCAAAGTCTGTTGTAAGAACTTATTCTAAATACACTCAAGAAGCTTTATCGTTACTTGCAGGGTTAATACGTGCTGCAAGGCTTGAGAATAAGATGAGTGCTCAAGAAGTGGCTGACCGAGCGGGCATTTCCCGGAGCATGCTGGTTCGCATAGAAAAAGCTGACCCCAAGTGCGAAATTGGTGCAACGTTTGAGGTGGCCAAAATTGTTGGTGTGAGCTTATTCGAGACAGAACCAAGTCGATTGGCGATGCAGCTTGAGCAGGTTAATGAAAAACTGTCTCTGCTGCCTAAAAGCGCCAGAAAAACAAAAAAGGTAGCCAAGGATGATTTCTAAGCGGGAATACCAGGAAGCGTACGTTTGGATTTGGTTGCCTGATGAAACCAAGCCGACTGTTGCTGGGCGTTTGGAGCCCGACGGCGAGAAGTTATATTTCAACTATGGTAAGAGTTACCTTGAGCGCGTAAAAGATGCCATTCCAATTTACGAACCAGAATTACCGCTAAAACCTGGTGTTTTACCGTTGATGGAAGGCCTTAGTGTTCCAGGGTGTATAAGAGATAGTGCGCCGGATGCTTGGGGTCGTCGAGTTATTATAAACCGTCGGTTAGGTCATAAAGGGAACGATATCGACACGGGGCAGCTTGATGAACTCACCTATTTGTTAGAGTCAGGCTCTGATCGCATAGGCGCTTTAGACTTTCAATTGTCAGCGACTGACTATGCGCCGCGAGTTGCCACGAATGTCACTATGGAAGAATTGGTTGAATCTGCTGAACGGGTTGAAAAAGGCATTCCGCTGACGTCTGAGTTAGACCAGGCATTATTTCACGGCAGCTCGATAGGTGGTGCTCGCCCCAAAGCCTTGATTGAAGAGCAGGGGAAGAAGTATATAGCGAAGTTTTCAGCGAGCAATGACATTTATAGTGTTGTAAAAGCTGAGTACGTTGCCATGCGACTAGCAAGCCTTGTGGGGCTCGATGTTGCTTCCGTTAAGATAGCTCGAGCTGCACATAAGGACGTATTGTTGGTTGAGCGCTTTGACCGGATTGCTAAAGGGGGCGGATGGGCGCGTAAGTCGATTGTATCGGCTCTGACTTTATTTGAACTTGATGACATGATGGCGCGCTATGCAAGTTATGAGACTTTGGCGGAAATTATTCGGGGACGCTTTACTGAACCCAAAAAGACTCTGCGCGAGCTGTTTTGTCGATTAACGTTTAATATTTTGTCCGGTAATACAGATGATCATGCCAGAAACCATGCAGCCTTTTGGGATGGCAAAACACTATCTTTAACTCCTGCTTACGATATTTGTCCTCAGGGACGCACAGAGAACGAAGCTTCTCAGGCAATGATGATTTCCGGAGATAATAAACTGAGTCAACTAAAAACCTGTTTAGAAACTGCTCATAATTTCCTCTTGTCACAGGATGAAGCGAAAGAGATATTCGATCATCAAATTCAGACGATCACGGATAACTGGGAAGCAGTGTGTGATGAAGCGATGCTGAACGAGGTGGATAGACGGTTATTATGGAGCCGCCAATTTCTTAACCCATATTCAATGATACAGAAATAATGGTTCGGTGGCTTATCAGCCACCGAACCAAACCGAGCTTTAAGGAGTGTTACTCTTCGCTGTCGTCGTCCTCGTTTTCGACTTCGGCTTCTTTTACCTCAATAAAGGTTTCTTCAACCCAGACACCTTCCACTTCCAGTACGGTTCCTTCGCTTAGGGCGCTCAGGAAGGTTGTAACGTCGGCGGTGTCATCGTTCAGCTCAAGTTCACTGTTTTGGGTAAAGCGAACCTCGTTACCCTGAATCATTACCGACTGGTTGTCCATGTCGATGGACTGTACCTGGCCTTTAAACTCGATACGGCCAGTGTTGTCATCCGCGTCGTCATCGTCGGACTCCACTTCGACTTCCATGGCTTCCAAGGTATCGCCGTCGTACTCGCCTTCGACTTCAACGCGCAGAGCGTCCTGCTCGCCCGCCAGTGTAACGAACTCGTCGACAGTAAGGTCGTCGTCGGCTTCAAATTCTGTATCCTCATTGAATACAACAGACACATTACCCAACATCATTCCGTCAGCCGTCACATCGGTTGCAACACCGGTGAGCTCGCCGTCGCGTTCGTTCTCGTTGATGCGCTCCACTTTCAGAGCAACGGTGTTGTCGTTATCGTCCTGTTTAGATACGACTTCAAGCCAGTCGTTAACCGCGATGTTATCGAAGGTGAAACGACGTTCGTCCAGGTCGGAATCGTCGTCGTAACGCGTGTCGGCAGTCACCATGAAGGTGGTACCATTCACCACAAAGGTGTTGTCGTCGGAGTTTACGTCGGTGACCTGACCTTCGGTTTTGCTGCGGGCCGTCATGGCTTTGAATTCGATTTCGTCGGCGATAAGCTCGTCACCGTCTAAATGCGCTTCAATTTTGACGATCATGCCGTTGCTCAGTAAGTCCAGGCTGCCGTCTTCAAATTCGGTGTCGGTATCCAATGCAAAATGGTACTGGTTTACGGTAAAGGTGGCGTCGTCGACATCGTAATCGCGAACCATGCCGGCGATGGTAATTTCGTTGATGTCGTCGTCAAAGTCGGTGTTGCTTTTGTTTTCAACTTCGGTTGCGGTGAGCGTCATGGTGTCAGCGTTAAATTCAGTGCCTTCCACTTTGACAAACAGACCGTCGGCTAAGTCATCCGCTGTCATGTCGTCAAACTCCGTGCCGGAGTAATCGATGACAAGCTCATTGATTTTGAAGGTTTGCGTGCTGGTGTCTAACGCACTGACATTGCCGCGCAGTTTCATTTCGTCTTCGTCGCTTTCCACTTCAATGAGCGTGGCGTAAAAATCGCCGTCTTCATTAATGTAACCACTCACTTCCACCAGGTCGCCCAGACTGAGCATCGTAGCGTTGGTGTCTTCGAACGCCGTGAGCTCGTCAAACTGAACCGTTTGACCTAACACTGTAAGCGTTTCAGCGGTGCGGTCGATAAAGCTGACCGGGCCTTGCAGGCTTTCTTCGTAGGTGATTTGGTTGGCTTCGGGGTCGCTGCCGTCGTCGGTAGCGGAGGCCGCTACTTTCACCACCATGCCCACGCGAAGCATGCTTTCATCCGCTGAGGTGTTGTTACCCACGTCGATGTTGGCGTTGTCGGAGGTATAGCGCTGGCCGTTAACATACACACTACCAAAACCGGTAATGACTCCTTCGGTGACGACTGTTGTCGTGCTGCCAGTGTTGTCACCGCCGCCGTTATCCGGTGTGTCATCAGAACCACCACAGGCGGCCAGAACACCCGACATGGCAAGAACGAGTAAGGAATATTTAAAACGCATAATGAAAACCTCTTGTGTAAGTGTGTGACAAACAGCTTGTGTTTATGCTGATGTATTCTAACGTATAAGAAGAATAGCGGTTTTGCTAATGAATACTTGTTAAAACTCTGTAAAACACTCAAATAACGTGAGGTGGAACATGAAAGGGTCATTACTGTTGAGCACACTGGTGGTACTGGCGGGCTGCAGCACCGTAGAGCCAGCCGACGAGCGTCCCGTGACACGGGCGGATATTACGACGTTAATCGGCTCGGCCAAAGCACAACATATCGACAGTTGCAAGGTGTTGCCCTTGGGCAAAAAAGCCTGCGGAGGCCCCGAGCGTTACGTGGTTTACAGCAGCGAAAGCATTACCGACGAGCGGGCGTTACTGGATGCGGTTCATCGCTATAATGAAAACGCCAAAGAGGCGGCTAAAAGGGGGTACTCCACCTGCCAGCACATTCCCGAGCCAGAGCCTCAGTTAGTTGGTGGGATGTGTACGATACCCAATTAAACCTGTGTAGGCTTGATACCTATTTACGCGTGAAAAAAAGATAAAACCTGCACCTGGGTACAATAGGATTTTACACTTGCTTTGATATGGTTAGCCTTGATTAATCCCCATCATTTTTATCGAGGCAACACATGATAGCAACAATTGTTCGTATTGAAGGTAATGTTCAGGTTCAACGCGCAGACGGCTCAATAGAGACACTAGCCGTTGGTGACCAGCTGTTTGAAGGCGATGTTGTATTAACGCCAGAGGACGGTTTTGTGGTTCTTGAATATGAAAACAACGAACAGGTGCTATTAACTGAAGGCGTTGAGTTAGCAATTACTCGCGAGCAGATGTCCGATGAGTCGGTGGATGACTCAGAGTTTGTTGCGAGCGAAGACAGTGTTGATGACATCATCAGCTTACTTGATGAAACAGATGGGGATCTGTTAGAACAATTTGAAGCAACGGCTGCGGGTAACGTTGCCTCCGGTGGGAACACCGGCAGTAACTTTGTGCGCTTGTCTCGTGCGCTGGAAAATGTATACGACACCCCCGTGGGCTTAACGCCTGTCGATATTAATCGTCCCCAAAGCGCAGAAAGTGACATCACGCAACCTGATTTTTCAGGTGTTTCTGGTGGCACCATTAGCGTGAATGCAGAATACGCGCAAGGCACGTCTGGCTTAACGGTTACCGGAACCGTTAGCAACCTTCCTGCAGGGGCGACCGTTTCGTTATTGCTTACCGACTCGCAGGGCAATCAGCTCACAACCTCAACCACGATTGACGCCAACGGCGATTACTCTGTTTCCGGAGTTGACTTGACTGGATTAACCGACGGCGATGTCACCGTGGAAGCCTCTGTGGTGGATGCCACCGGTGCGACGCTTACCGACAGTACTTCGGTAGAAATAGACGAGGTTCAGGGGAACCTAACGGTTGACGTGACAACGGATGGCGGCGTGTTAACCGCGAGTGGTACCTCTGCGGACCTGGCCGAAGGCACGGAAGTGACGGTAACCATTACGGACGCGAATGGTAACACCATTACCGCGACGGCAATTGTTGATGCTGATGGTAATTACACAGTTGATGCCGACGTGTCTGGGTTGACTGACGGTGAGGTCAGTGTTGATGTAACGGCTACCGATAACAACGGTACCGAGCAGACGGCAACTGATACTGCAGAACTGGATAACGTAGCTGGTGACTTAACCGTTGATAGTTCTGTGACTGATGGCAGCATCACCGTATCGGGTACTTCTGCAGACATGCCTGAGGGCACTGAAGTATCTATCACGATCACCGATCAAAATGATAATGCGGTTACAACGACCGCAACTATAACTGCAGATGGCAGTTATACGGTTAATGCTGACGTATCCAGCTTAATAGACGGCGTGTTGACGATTAACGCAGTAGCTAATGATAACAACGGCATTGAACGAACAGATTCAACCGACGATATATTAGATACTACAGCACCAGGTGATGGCATTGATGACAACAACAGCATTGCGTTCGGTGA
>NZ_PIQA01000008.1 GCF_003987095.1 Idiomarina piscisalsi
GCCGACTTGGCTGCCGACACCGAATTTGATGTGGTCGTAAATTCCAGCGATGCAGCGGGCAACACAGTTAACAGTACTGCAACTTCAACGCATACCGTTGACACCAGTGCGCCAGGTGATGGCACCGATGGTAACAACAGCATCGCGTTCGGTGATGAGCTGATCAATAGCGATGAGCAAAGTAATATCGGCTTCACTGGTCAGGTGGAAGACGGTGCCTCGGTTGATAGCATCGTTATTACGGACGCTCAGGGCGGCAGCATCACGGTCGATGCGGCCGACATTAATGTGGACGTAAACGGTAATGTCACCGTTTCAGGACAAGATCTGAGCACACTGACTGACGGCGAACTCACCGTCACCATGACCGTGACGGACTCTGCGGGTAACCAGGGCAGTGTCACCGACACCGCCGCTTTGGACACCAGCGCGGATGCGGGCACCGTGAGTGTGAATGACATCACCGCTGATGACGTGATCAACGCAGAAGAAGCAGGGCAAACGATTGCTGTCACTGGTTCAGCTCAAGGCGGTGATATCGCAGAGGGTGATGTGGTCACGATGACCATCAATGGTCAGGAATACACTACCACCGTCGGCAATAACGGTGAGTGGAGTGTGGACGTTGCCGGAAGCGATTTGGCTGCGGATACTGAATTCGATGTGGTGGTTAACTCTAACGATGCAGCGGGTAATGCCGTCCAAAGCACAACAACCTCAACGCACACCGTGGATACCAGCGCACCAGGTGATGGTACTGACGGCAACAACAGCATTACGTTCAGTGATGAACTGATTAATAGCGACGAGCAAA
>NZ_PIQA01000009.1 GCF_003987095.1 Idiomarina piscisalsi
TGAGCAAAGCGATATCACTTTCACCGGTCAGGTGGAAGAAAACGCAACTGTCGACAGCATTGTGATCACCGACGGTACAACTGAAATCGTCGTTGCAGACGGCGATATCAGTGTTGACGCGGGCGGCAACATCACTGTTAGTGGTCAGGATCTTAGTTCTCTAACTGACGGTGAACTCACCGTCACCATGACCGTGACGGACTCTGCGGGTAACCAGGGCAGCGTGACTGATAACGCCACCTTAGACACGAGTGCCGATGCGGGCACTGTCAATGTGAATAACATCACAGCGGATGACGTGATCAACGCGGACGAAGCAGGGCAAACGATTGCTGTCACTGGTTCAGCTCAAGGTGGCGACATCGCCGAGGGCGACAGTGTCACCATGATCATCAATGGTACCGAGTACAACACAACCGTCGACAATAACGGTGAGTGGAGCGTGGACGTTGCCGGAAGCGATTTGGCTGCGGATACTGAATTCGATGTGGTGGTTAACTCTAACGATGCAGCGGGTAATGCCGTCCAAAGCACAACAACCTCAACGCACACCGTGGATACCAGCGCACCAGGTGATGGTACTGACGGCAACAACAGCATTACGTTCAGTGATGAACTGATTAATAGCGACGAGCAAAGCGACATCAGCTTCACTGGTCAGGTGGAAGACGGTGCCTCGGTCGACAGCATTGTGATCACCGACGGTACAACTGAAATCGTCGTTGCAGACGGTGATATCAGTGTGGATTCAAGCGGTAACGTCACCGTTTCAGGCCAAGATTTAAGTGCTCTGACTGACGGTGAACTCACGGTCACCATGACCGTGACTGATACGGCAGGTAACGAAGGTACGGTAACAGACACCGCTACCTTAGATACCAGCGCGCAAGCGGGCACCGTCAATATAGATAACATCACTGCTGATG